>NZ_CM172480.1:0-3563926 GCF_057586615.1 Aeromicrobium changchenzhani
GCGTCAGCGCCGTAATCGACTTTTCCACAAGCACTCCGCATTTTCAACGGAATGATTCACAGTATGTGGAAAACCATGTGGATGGCTTGGGAGGCTTTGGATGACTGACGGTGCGGATTCGGCCCAAGCGATCGATTTATCCACAGCTTGGAAGTCCTCGGTCGATTCATTGTCACCCGGTATGCGGGTCTGGACCCATTCGGCACATCCGCTGACCCTTCACGGCACAACCTTGATCGTTGCGGTACCCGATGACCTCACCCGCACCCAGCTTGAGTCACGCGTTCGGCCCCGACTTGAGGAAGCGCTGAGTGAGGCCTATGGCACCGAGATCCGCCTGGGCGTCACCGTTGACCCGACACTACCTACCGGAATAAATAAACAAGACGATTTGTCGACAATTGATGATGTTGATGAGGATGAAGACGACGACGACGAGTTCGTCCCCAGCTGGGCCGCTAAACGCAACACCGAAGCGCCCCGTCGCGGCAGCGTTGCCGAGGCCCGACTCAATCCGCGCTACCTGTTCGAAAACTTCGTCATCGGCCAATCAAACCGCTTCGCCCATGCCGCGTCGGTCGCGGTAGCCGAAGCGCCGGGCAAGGCCTACAACCCACTGGTGATTCACGGCGAGTCCGGCCTAGGCAAGACGCACCTGCTGCACGCTATCGGTCACTACGTCTTGAATCTATATCCCAGCTCACGCGTTCGCTACGTCAACAGCGAGGAATTCACCAACGACGTCATCAACTCGATTCGGGAGAATCGCACCGCAGCGCTCAAGCGCAAATATCGCGAGATTGATGTCCTGCTTGTCGACGATATTCAGTTCCTTGAGGGCAAGGAATCAACTCAAACTGAGTTCTTTCACACTTTTAATGCGCTACACAACGAGAACAAGCAGATCGTGATGACCTCCGATCGCTCACCGAAATTGCTCAAGACGCTGGAGGAACGACTACGCAACCGGTTCGAGTGGGGTCTGCAGACCGAAATGCTGCCCCCTGATCTTGAGACCCGCATTGCGATCCTGCGCCGGAAAGCCATGACCGAGAAACTCACCGCGCCAGCCGATGTTCTTGAGTTCATTGCCAGCAAGGTGCAGACCAACATCCGTGAACTCGAGGGCGCCCTCATCCGTGCCACCGCATTCGCCAATCTCAACAACCAGACCGTCGATCTCCAACTCGCACAGATTGTGTTGAAGGATCTAGTCGCCGAAGGTGGCGAGCCGGACATCTCGGTCGGCTTGATCATGGCGCAGACCGCGGCCTATTCCGAGCTCACTCTCGACGATCTGTGCAGTACCAACCGAAGCCGAAATCTGGTACTTGCCCGGCAGATCGCGATGTATCTGTGTCGCGAACTCACCGAAATGTCACTGCCAAAGATTGGTCAAGAGTTCGGCGGTCGCGACCATACGACCGTTATGCACGCTGATCGCAAGATCCGCAAACTCATGGCCGAAAGGCACTCGGTCTACAACCAAGTCACCGAACTCACCAACCGCATCAAGCAGCAGGCACGTCAGTCCTGACTGGGCAGTCATCGGTTGCACATCTGGGGATGAACCTGTGGGTAACAGCAAAATACTCGTGGACACATCGCCTTAAAATGTGAACAGCCTGTGGCCAACAGGAAGATACCCACAGGTTCCTGTAGTTTGACCGGCGTTCAACCCACAGGTTATGCACAGCACGAATTACGAGGAACTCAGTGGGAATTCAGGTTGTCCACGGTTTCCACAGTGGCTACTACGACTACTACAGGGATATACATACAAAGACTTCGAAGTAGTTACCGAGCACTCAAAGTGTGCATAACCGCACGCCAAATCACCTCACTACCGCTGACCTACTCAGCCGTGGCAGGATTACCGACACGTACAAAAGTCTATGGAGGACACCGACGTGAAGTTCCGCATCGAACGCGACACCTTGGCCGACGCTGTCGCGTGGACCGCACGCAGCCTCCCAAACCGTCCGAGCGTTCCGGTCCTGGCAGGGCTCCTCATCGAAGCCGGCGACGAGGGCCTCACACTTTCGGGCTTCGATTATGAAACGTCGACGCGCGCAACATTGCCTGCGGACGTGTCGAATGACGGTAGTGCTTTGGTATCAGGCCGGTTGCTAGCCGAGATCGTTAAGTCGCTGCCCAATAAGCCCGTCGACATTGAACTCGTCGGCAGCAAAGTTTCAGTCGTATGCGGCAGTGCGCGCTTCAGCCTGCAGACGATGCCGGTTGAGGAATATCCACAACTTCCACAGATGCCATCGGCTTCCGGTTCAATCAAAGCCGACGCATTCGCCGGCGCCGTCAGCCAGGCTGCAGCTGCTGCTGGCCGTGATGAAATGTTGCCACTGCTGACCGGCGTTCGTCTCGAAATGGACGGCTCGACCATCTCGCTGATGGCAACCGACCGCTTCCGTGCGAGTCTTCGCGACCTCGAATGGGTTCCCGAACAGTCCAACAACACCGCTCAAGCGTTGGTTCCAGCGCGGGTTCTATCTGAGACCGCACGTTCGCTGGTTTCAGGTGGCGACATCACGGTCGCAATCGCCAGCGGTGACAGCGGCGAGGGTCTCATCGGCTTCGAGGGGACAGTCGGCAGTGGAACGCGTCGCACGACAACCCGCTTACTCGAAGGCGATTTCCCCCGCGTACGCCAGTTGTTTCAAACCCAGGCCGAGACCGTTGCCTATGTCGACACCCATGCTTTCGTGGACTCGGTCAAGCGTGTCGCCTTAGTTGCCGAACGCAATACGCCAGTGCGCCTCACCTTCGCTGATGGCCAGCTTCTCCTCGAAGCTGGCAGCGGCGACGAAGCACAGGCATCCGAATCGATCGAAGCTGCCATCAATGGGCCGGACATCTCGATTGGCTTCAATCCGAGTTACCTACTTGAGGGTCTTGCAGTCATGACCGATCCGGTCGTGCACCTGTCATTCACCCAGCACACTAAGCCCGCGGCACTCGCCGGCGTCCAGGAAGTGGGCGCCGAACCTGACTTCGCGTTCCGCTACCTGATCATGCCGGTGAGGTTGCATAGTTAGAACAGAAGAAGGAGCGCAACACGATGCATATCGGACTCGTCGGCCTCGGTAAAATGGGTGGCAATATGCGCGAACGGATGCGCAATGCGGATATCACGGTTATTGGTTATGACCGCAACGCTGAGGTCAGCGACGTGGCCTCCCTCGAGGAACTTGTCGCTCAACTTCCCGCACCGAAGGTCGTCTGGGTCATGGTCCCCGCTGGTGATCCCACCACCTCGACCGTCACCGAACTCGGTGATTTGCTTGACGCTGGGGATGTCGTTGTTGACGGCGGCAATTCCCGCTGGACCGACGATCTCAAACACGCCGCACTGCTGGCGGAGAAGAGGGTTGGCTTTGTCGATGCGGGCGTCAGCGGCGGCGTCTGGGGACTAGAAAACGGCTACGCGCTCATGGTCGGCGGATCGACTGAGGATGTTGCCAAAGTTCAGCCTGCCTTTGATGCGCTCAAGCCCCCAGGACCATCGGGTTTCGTCCATGCCGGCAAGGTCAGCTCGGGCCATTTCTCCAAGATGGTGCACAACGGCATCGAATACGCCGTGATGCAGGCATACGCCGAAGGCTATGAACTGCTCGACAAAGTGGACATGGTGGAGAACGTCACCGAAGTGTTTGACTCTTGGCGTGAAGGCACCGTGATTCGGTCTTGGTTGCTAGACCTATTGGTCAAGGCGTTACAAGATGATCCAGGCTTGGCCAAAATTGCCGGCTACGCCGATGATTCGGGTGAGGGTCGCTGGACTGTTGAGGCAGCGATTGACAACGCGGTGCCAGTGCCAGCAATTGCGGCCTCCTTGTTCGCACGTTTCTCGTCCCGCCAGGATGACTCGCCGTCGATGAAGGCCATTGCCGCGATGCGCAATCAATTCGGCGGCCACGCGGTCAAGTCCGAAAAATAGGACGGTATGCACGTCGCGCACCTTTCGCTGCACAACTTCCGGTCGTACGAGACCGTCGAATTCGATCTTGAACCCGGATCGACAGCGTTTATCGGTGCTAACGGGCAGGGTAAGACTAATCTGATCGAGGCGATCGACTACATCGCTACCCTCGGCTCGCATCGGGTCGCTCAGGACGCGCCGCTCGTACGCGCTGGCACCGACCATGCGGTCGCCCGCGCCACCGTCGTGCGTGGCGATCGAACCGCGTTGCTCGAAGTCGAGATCACGCCGGGCAAAGCCAATCGTGCTCGCATCAACAAATCACCGTTGCCGCGTAATCGGGACATTGTCGGCATTCTGCGGACCGTGTTGTTCTCACCCGAAGACTTGAAATTGATCAAAGGGGATCCGAGCGATCGACGACATTTCCTTGATGCGCTGCTGAGTCTTCAGATTCCGCGACTGGCTGGCGTGAAGGCCGACTATGACCGCATTCTTCGCCAGCGCAACACCCTCCTGAAGACCGCGGGTCGGCGCCGCGATGTCGAACTTCCAACGCTCGACATTTGGGACGAAAATTTGGCGCGGGTTGGTGGCGAATTGATGGCCGCGCGTTATGCCCTACTCAATGCACTCGCACCACACTTGGCGGCCGCGTATGTCCAGGTCGCCGCCGACGCTGCCGAGAACCGGCGTAGCGCCACCGCGATCTACAAACCTTCGTTTCACGTGGAACCAGACGCGCACGACATCGAATCCCTGCGCCAAGCACTACTCGACGAAGTTGCCCGGCGCCGACGCGACGAACTCGATCGTGGCATCAGTCTGGTCGGCCCGCATCGCGATGAAGTGACGCTCACGCTCGGCGATCTGCCGGCCAAGGGTTATGCGAGCCATGGCGAATCTTGGTCATTTGCGCTCGCGCTCAAGCTTGCATCCTTCGAACTGCTACGCGAGGACGGCGACGACCCGGTGTTGATTCTCGACGATGTGTTTGCGGAGCTCGATGTTGGGCGGCGCGATCAATTGGCAGCGATGGTCGCTGGTGCGGAACAGGTTCTGGTCACGGCGGCCGTCGACACCGATGTGCCCGAGGGTCTCAACGGTCACCGGTTTCGCGTTAAGGACGGCATGGTGACCCGTGACTGAAACACCGAATGAACCGACTGATTCGCCGGTGCCCAAAGATGGCCTCGAACTCGCCCGTGACATCGCCGATGGTTATCGCGGCGGCGTACCATCGCGCAGACGTCCCACCCAACGCCGCGGGGAACAGGACATCACCACCAAGCGTGCGCATCGTGATGACGCGGAGCCGTTATCACGATTTGTTGGCAAACTGATCGAGCAGCAGGGCTGGGAGGACAGCCTTTCCGCGCAGCGGGTGTTCTCCGACTGGCCAGCAATCGTCGGCACGGAAGTTGCCCAACACTGTCACGTAGTTGGTCATGTTGATGGTCAGGTCGAGGTGGAGGCCGATTCAACGGCATGGGCAACTCAACTCCGGTTGCTGGCGCCACGCATTGTGGCCAAACTCAATGCCGAACTCGGCCAAGGATCGGTCGTGCGCTTGCAGATCCATGGACCACAGAAGCCGAGTTGGACAAAAGGCAAGCGGACGATTCGCGGCGCGCGCGGACCGCGCGATACCTACGGTTAGCGCGGGACCAAACGCGCAAAGACGCCAATCGTTAGTGCGGTCGCGACACCAACCAGACCGAGGATTCCAGCGGCCTCAAGCAACCCCGCAATGCCATTGGCTGGGCGTACGCCGATGGCAATCAAGAGGATTCCTGCCGCGGCGGCACCGAATAGTGCTAGCACGATTGATCGAATTAGTCCGTCGCTCTGGGGTCGGTGGATCGTGCCGACCACGATCGCAACGGCCGTTCCCCAGGCGAGTGCTACGGCAAGCGCACCAACAACATCACTGGGGCGATGCCAGCCGCCGACGATAGTTGACGTTCCGACGAGCGTTGCCGCGAACGAACCAAGAGCAACGACCAGCGGGCGAACCAACGGCGGGGCGACCAGCACGGCAGCAAGTACGGCCGAGATCGCCACCGTTGTGTGCCCACTGGGAAAACTGTTGATCGTTGCTAGGTCGAAGTCAGGTCGATCGAAATAGACTTTCTTTAGAAACTGGGTGGTGATGTTGGCGCCGGCAACGATGGCGATGGCCCCCGCCGCGATTGCGAAGCGCCGGCGCAACAGCGCGAAGACCACACAGGCCGCCAACACGACAGCCGTGGTCCCGACGGTGATGTTGCCCAGATAACTGTGCAGCTGTTGCAGCGCCACTGATCCGGCCGACACCGTATGCATTGCCGAGTCATCGACCCGCTGACCATATGCGGTCGCGACGAAGAACCGCTCGAGTACAAATACCGCGACCACCGCTAGGAAGAAGAGTGCGACAGCGGAGAGTAAACTTCCGCGGCGCTCGATGGTCTGATTCACGACTCAACGATGCCTGAACGCTCCAACTGGGCGCTGACCGACCCAATCGGAAACGCCGCTCAGAGCGGTTTTGAGCGCCTCAACCCATACTGGGCACCAAACACGTGCCTCTCAAGCGTTCCAAGAGTGTCTCCTGTGGCTCTCTGAGGTACTTCCTGAACGATTAAGCGCCCGATCAACAGTGGATATCTCGTGTAAGGCCCCTAACAGCCGCTATAATCGATTTGTGAGCCAAACTCCAGATTCTTCGCATACGTACGATGCAAGTGACATTCAAGTTCTCGAAGGACTGGAGGCAGTACGCAAACGCCCCGGTATGTATATCGGTTCGACCGGCGAACGTGGACTCCACCATTTGGTTTACGAAGTTGTCGACAACTCAGTCGATGAAGCGCTGGCCGGATACGCAAGCCACATCGATGTGACGATCCTCGCCGATGGTGGCGTTCGGGTGATTGACGACGGCCGCGGCATCCCAGTCGATGAGCATCCGATCGAGAAGGTCCCGGCCGTGACTCTCGTACTCACGTCGCTCCATGCGGGCGGCAAGTTTGGCGGTGGCGGCTACAAAGTTTCCGGCGGCTTGCACGGCGTCGGCGTTTCGGTGGTCAATGCGTTGTCGACCAAGTTGTATGTCGACGTCAAACGCGATGGCTATCGGTGGACGCAATCATTCACTTACGGTGATCCGGACGCTCCGCTCAAGCGTGAAGAGGAATCGGATGCGACCGGCACCACGACGACGTTCTATGCCAGCAAGGACATTTTCGAAACTACGGTCTACACCTACGACACGCTGCGCACTCGGTTCCGCGAGATGGCGTTCCTCAACAAGGGTCTTGAGATTCGGCTCCACGACGAGCGGGTGCTGGAAGGCGATGATGAGGAGACCAAACGTGAGGACACGTTCCGCTTCGACGGTGGTCTGATCGATTACGTCAACCACATCAACGTCGGTGGGAAGGCACCCATTCACCGCGACATCATCGCCTTCGACCGCGAGGACGAGAAAGCGGGCATGTCGCTCGAGCTCGCGATGCAGTGGAACACGAGCTACACCGAATCGGTTCACACCTTCGCCAACACGATCAACACTCATGAGGGTGGCACCCACGAAGAAGGCTTCCGCGCTGCGCTCACCAACACGGTTAAGCGCTTCGCCGAGGCGCAGAATCTGATGAAGGGCAAGGACGAACTCTCAGGGGATGACATCCGCGAGGGTTTGACCGCGATTATTTCGATCAAGCTCGAAGAGCCACAGTTCGAGGGTCAGACCAAAACCAAACTCGGCAACACTGAGGCTAAGGGCTTCGTCCAAAAAATTCTTAACGATGAACTCGGCGCCTGGTTCGAACAGAATCCAAGTGAGGGCAAGGTCATTGTCCGCAAGAGCATCGATGCCGCGACCGCCCGTATGGCGGCGCGCAAGGCGCGTGACCTCACCCGTCGCAAGGGTCTGCTTGGCGGCGGTGGGTTGCCCGGCAAGCTCTCGGATTGCCAGTCGACCAATCCTGAAGAATGTGAAGTTTTCATCGTCGAGGGCAACTCCGCCGGTGGCTCAGCAAAGGGCGGGCGCGATCCGCGCACCCAGGCGATCTTGCCGTTGCGCGGCAAGATCCTCAATGTCGAGAAGGCTCGGATCGACCGCATCCTGCAAAACACTGAAGTGCAGGCGATCATTTCGGCGCTCGGCACCGGCGTCCACGATGAGTTCAACATTGATAAGTTGCGCTATCACAAAGTCGTCCTGATGGCCGATGCTGACGTAGACGGTCAGCACATCTCGACCCTGCTGTTGACGTTGCTGTTCCGCTTTATGCGACCCCTGATTGATGCCGGCCACGTCTATCTCGCCCAGCCGCCGCTGTTCAAGATCAAGTGGACCAACGCTCCGCACGAGCTCGCCTACTCCGAACGTGAGCGCGATGTTCTGCTTGAAGCCGGTGCGGCCGCCGGCCGCCGACTTGCCAAGGATGCGCCGATCCAGCGCTACAAGGGTCTTGGCGAAATGAATGACAGCGAACTGTGGGACACGACGATGGATCCGGCGTCCAGAATCCTGCGCCAGGTGACGTTGGATGATGCCGCGAACGCCGATGAGATCTTCACGATTCTCATGGGTGAGGACGTCGAACAACGTCGCACCTTCATCCAGCAGAATGCCAAAGATGTCCGGTTCCTCGACATCTAGTCCGAGCCCGCCCCCGACCGTCTCGCCCACGTACCTATAGCCCCTGCACCTGAGGACAACACCGTGACTGAAATACAACCGCCGCAGCACGACCGGATCGAACACGTCGAGTTGCAGGACGAGATGAAACGCTCCTACATCGATTACGCGATGAGCGTCATCGTGTCGCGCGCGCTCCCCGACGTACGTGACGGGCTCAAGCCCGTACACCGTCGCGTTTTGTATGCGATGTATGACGGCGGCTACCGCCCGGACAAGGGTTTCTCCAAGTGCAGCCGCATCGTCGGTGACGTCATGGGTCAGTACCACCCACATGGCGACACCGCGATCTATGACACTTTGGTTCGACTGGCTCAGCCGTGGG
This sequence comes from Aeromicrobium changchenzhani, assembly GCF_057586615.1. NCBI lineage: Bacteria > Bacillati > Actinomycetota > Actinomycetes > Propionibacteriales > Nocardioidaceae > Aeromicrobium > Aeromicrobium changchenzhani. Next base: position 8,953 of record NZ_CM172480.1, read on the forward strand.
TCATGCGCGCACCGATGGTCTCGGGGCAAGGCAACTTTGGCTCGCCGGGCAATGATGGCGCTGCTGCGATGCGTTATACCGAGTGCCGGCTCGCGCCGATCGCGATGGAAATGGTTCGTGACATCGATGAGGACACTGTCGACTTCCGGCCCAATTACGATGGTCGTTCGATGGAACCGACGGTCTTGCCGGCGCGTTTCCCCAATCTTTTAGTCAACGGTTCGGCCGGTATCGCGGTCGGCATGGCGACCAACATTCCGCCGCACAATCTGCGCGAAGTTGTCGCCGGCGTCCAGTGGGCGTTGGAAAATCCCGAAGCCAGCAAGGAAGAACTACTCGAAGCATTGATGCAGCGCATCAAGGGTCCCGACTTCCCGACCAATGGTCTGATCGTCGGCACCAAGGGCATCGAGGACATGTATCGCACCGGTCGCGGCTCGGTCCCGATGCGCGCGGTCGTCTCGATCGAAGAAGACAACAAGGGCCGTATGTGCTTGGTCGTCACCGAGTTGCCCTATCAGGTCAACCCGGATAACTTGGCGCAAAAGATTGCTGAGCTGCATAACTCCGGCAAGGTCCAAGGCATAGCTGATCTGCGCGATGACTCGTCATCGCGCACCGGCCGCCGCCTCGTCATCGTGCTCAAGCGCGATGCCGTCGCCCGGGTTGTGCTCAACAATCTCTACAAACACACTGAGCTCCAGTCGAACTTCTCCGCCAACATGTTGGCGTTGGTCGATGAGGTGCCGCGCACCCTTACCCTCGACGCCTTCATCTCCAACTGGGTCACCCATCAGATTGAAGTCATCCAGCGACGTACGGCATACCGGCTGCGTCGGGCTGAAGAACGCGCGCATATTCTGCGCGGTCTGTCCAAGGCTCTTGACGCGCTCGATGAAGTCATTGCACTGATCCGCCGGAGCCCATCGGCCGAAGAAGCGCGTGGCGGCCTGATCACGTTGCTCGGCATCGATGAGTTGCAGGCAAACGCGATCCTCGACATGCAGCTGCGCAAGCTGGCTGCGTTGGAGCGCCAGAAGATTCTTGACGATCTTGCTGAATTTGAACGGCTGATCGCCGACTACCAGGACATCCTCGCCCGACCCGAACGCCAGCGCTCGATCGTGTCCGAGGAAGTTGCTGCGATCGCAGAGAAGTTCGGCGATGATCGCCGCAGCCAGATTGTCGCCGCCGATGGCGACATTTCGATGGAGGATCTGATCCCCGACGAAGAAGTCGTCGTGACGATCACCCGCGGCGGTTATGCGAAGCGCACCAAGACTGACCTTTATCGTGTACAAAATCGCGGCGGCAAGGGCGTACGCGGTGCGCACCTCCGCATGGATGACGTCGTCGAGCACATGTTCCCGACTACGAGTCACCACTGGATTTTGTTCTTCACAACCGCCGGCCGCGTCTATCGGTCAAAGGCTTATCACCTGCCCGAGGCCGGGCGCGATGCTAAGGGCGGACATGTCGCCGGGCTGTTGTCATTCCAGCCCGATGAGGAAATCGCGCAGGTTTTGGCGATCCGCGACTATGACGAATACCCCTATCTGGTGCTTGCCACCAAGAAGGGCCTGATCAAGAAGACCAAGCTCGCCGACTACAACAGCCCACGTCAGTCCGGCATCATCGCCATCAACTTCCGCGATGAGGACGATGAGTTGATCGGCGCAAAGGCCATCACCTCCGACGATGACCTGATGTTGATTTCGCGCAAGGCTCAGGCGATCCGTTTCCGTGCCGATGACGAGCAGCTTCGACCAATGGGACGTGCCACTTCGGGCGTCACCGGCATGAAGTTCCGCGGTGATGACCAAGTGTTGTCGCTGTCGGTCATACGCGAGAGTGAACGTGGTGAAGGGGCGGGCCAGCAGTATGTCTTCACCGTCACTAACGGTGGTTTCGCCAAGAAGACTCGCGTCGAAGAATATCGACTTCAGGGACGTGGCGGTATCGGCATCAAGGCCATGCAGATCACTGATGCGCGCGGCGAACTTGTTGGCGGGTTGGTTTTGCACGACTCCGATGACGTCATCTCGGTCACCGCAAAAGGTCAGGTGACTCGCAGCCTCGTTTCTGGGGTCAATGCCACTGGTCGTGGCACGATGGGTGTGAGCTTTGTGAAGTTCAAAGGCAAGGACCACGTCGTGACGATTGCTCGTAATGCCGAACACCTCGATGACGAAGGCGTGACCGAGGACGAAGGCGTGACCGAGGACGCGACAGCCACAATTGACGGCCAGAACGACGAGAGTGGAGAGCAGTGACCGACAAGACTCCTGAGACGAAGGGTGCGGGACCGGCCAAACCCCCGGGCAAACCTTCGGGCAACCCTTCGAACAAGCCGCAAGGCAAGTCGCAGAGCAACCCTTCGAACAAGCCGAAATCCACGCCTGCCACCGCATCGAATGCTGGCCCGCCGGTCCAGCCACGCAAGCCGGTGGTCAAGACCGAACCGGTCAAACGGCCTGGTGGACCGAATGCCGCAGATGCGACCAAAGCTAAGTCGCCGGTGACCGCGGGCGACTATGCCCGTACGACCTCGAATTCGCCAGACAACACTGCGGTGATCCCGGTGGTCAGGGATGAGCCAGCGCAGAAGTCCAAATCAGGAACAACGACTCGGCAGGCAAGTCTCAAGGTCACTCACGTCGATCCTTGGTCGGTGTCCAAAGTCGTGTTCGCGCTGACCGTCGCGATGATGATCGTGGCCGTAGTTGCCGTGACGATTCTTTGGGTCGTGCTGTCCTTTGCCGGCGTCTGGGACCAGATCAACTCGAGTGTCACGACCGTGTTGAGCGATGATTCGAGCAGTTTCGACATCACTCATTATCTCGGCTTCGGGCGGGTCGTCGGACTGACGCTGATCCTGTCGGCGATCAATGTCGTCATCACCACGGCGGTCGCCACGATTGGCGCTTACCTCTACAATCTTGCAGCCCAGCTCGTCGGCGGACTCGACGTCACGTTGGCTGAGGAGGACTGACCCGGCGGATGCCTGTCTCGCGTTTCGTGGCCATCGGCGACAGCATGACCGAGGGCCTCAACGACGGGGACGACAGCGGCGGTTATCGCGGCTGGGCCGACCGCTTGGCGGTCGATCTCGCAGTAGCCAATCCCGAGGTTCGTTATGCCAACCTGGCGCTGCGTGGGTTGTGCGCCGGCGATATCCGTGCCGCCCAACTCGCCCGGGCCCTCGAGCTCAAGCCGGATCTGGTGACCGTCGTCGCCGGGGTCAACGATTTGATTCGGATCAAGTTCGACGCAGATATTGTCGGTCGTGAGATCGAGGCGATGTTCGAAGCACTCAATGCCAGTGGCGCTCATGTCGTGACGCTGTTGTTGCCCGATGTGAGTCGGCTGATTCCGCTTGCTCGGCCGTTGCGTAAGCGCATCATGAGCTTCAATCGCCGGATCGAACAGGCCGCTCTGCGTCATGACGTCACGATCGTGGACGGGTCGACATACCCCTTCATGTATGACCCGCAGACTTGGAGTGCGGATCGGTTGCACGCCACGCCGCTGGGCCACCGGCGTATCGCAGCTGCCGTTGCCGAGACGCTGGGCGTGGCGCATGTGGGCGATGAATTGTCGTCCCTGTTGCCCGCGCCACCGCATCAGGGTGTTCCGCGTCGGGCGGCTGTTGAGACTCGTTGGTTGGTGTCATTCTTCGTTCCGTGGTTGCGCCGTCGGTTCACCGGGCGTTCATCGGGCGACGGTAGAACCGCAAAACATTGGGACCTTGTGCCGGTTGAGGTGCGATCGGATTGAACTCCGCGACGTCGATCTACGGGGCTAGTACCTACCCGTTTTGGGGTCACACGGGTTGATGCGGTAATCTTCAACGCTGGTGAGGGGCGTATAGCTCAGCTTGGTTAGAGCGCTTCCCTGATAAGGAAGAGGTCCGAGGTTCAAGTCCTCGTACGCCCACTGAAATTACCCTTGGGAGGGTCGTATGAAGAAGCTCATCGCACTAGCCGTAGCCGCCGCAGTGGCAGTTTGGTCAGTGAAAAAGGCTGGTTCAAAACCTTCCACCGATGAATGGGCTGCAGGCACCGACAAGCTCTGATTCACAAGAGAAAATTTCATCTGGGGCCATGGCGCAATTGGTAGCGCACCTGCTTTGCAAGCAGGGGGTTCGGGGTTCGAGTCCCCGTGGCTCCACAAATGGGTTATCTACGAAACTGTGGGTACCTAGACTACGAAACTCCGCGAAGTGCTGTTCGCGTTGATGTTTCTGGTGGTTTGAGACGCGTGATCGGTGCGGCCGGTCTGTCGATCGGCCGTTCTGGGTGCGGTTTGATCGGTTGATCGTGTTTTGAGCTGTTTTTGGGCGCGACGATTCCTGGGGTCGTGCCTGTGCGGGTGTGGTGGCGCTGGCTACCTGGCCGGCCAATTCAAGGTATTGGGCTAAGTAGGCTTTTCCTCATAAAACCGTTCATGCTTGGTGCCGGCATATCGTTTGATTCGTTTGCGCTCTATTGCCGCTGACTCGGCGGGGGTTCGTTGCAGGAACGCTTTGATAGTGCGCAGGTTCGTCGAAACGATTTTCATAGCGACCGCGATATCATCGCCGTTGGCGTAGAACGCATCCTCGGCGGTCTTCAACTTCGTCTCGCGGAGTGGTGGAACACCATGGGTCGTATAACTCTGACTTTCGGTGTTCTCACGGTGGATGCTGTTGCCGGCGTGACCTGCCGCCGCCGGTTAGGCTGTGGCTACAGGTAACAGGCCCGCGGAGCGTAAGGGACAACAAAATGATCGATCAACCGGTTGCACAAGACGACGCGTGGAGTGCTGCGGGGGGCCTGTCTATATCCGGTGAGCCGTCGGGGTGGCAGGACGTGTGCCAGGTTGAGGACATCGTTGACGGGCGGGGGCGGGCGTTGATGCTCAAGGGCACACAGATCGCGTTGATGCGCAACGATCAAGACGTCTACGCTTTAGGCGGAGTCTGTCCGCACCTAGGCGGTCCGATCGCAGACGGGACAATCGTCGGGCACACAGCCGTATGTCCGCTGCACATGTGGGACTTCGACCTGCGCTCAGGGATCTCGCCGTTCAACCCAGCCGACTCACTGCCGACCTACCAGTCCCGAGTGGTCGACCAGATAGTCCAGATTGATGCAGACTCAGTACCTTGGGGACCCGGCCGGCCGGAGATGTATTTGGGTCCGTGGCTTCGCCTCGGCGCCACCGACCGGGGAATGGAACTGATCCAGCAGCTCTCCACCAGCGGAAAAGCGCCAGTTGAGGCCATGGGCTCGCAACGTTTAGAAGCCGACCAGGACCGCGGGCGCAGATACGCCTCGCTGGACGATCTGGTCTTCATTCCCGCCCAACTTGACCGCCTGCCGTTGCTCGGCGACAAACCAATAGATACCGGCGTTGTGCTGGGATCCCGGGTGGCTAGCCCACTTCGACTTGAGATTCCCTTGCTAGTCAGCCACATGAGTTTCGGTGCGTTGTCGGTTGAGGCGAAAGTGGCACTGGCTGCGGGGGCACGCCGGGCGGGAACGGCGATCGGCAGCGGCGAGGGCGGCATGCATCCGCGCGAACGTGCCGAGGCCGGTGCCTATATTTTGGAAATGGCGTCGGGATACTTCGGTTGGACCGAAGAAGCCATCGCGCAGGCTGATGCTGTCGAGGTTAAAATCAGCCAGGGCGCCAAGCCCGGGCAAGGCGGACTGCTGCCCGGGGCCAAAGTGACCGAAGACATCGCCGCCGTGCGAGGTATCGAAGCGGGCACAGCAGCGCACTCCCCTTCCCGGTTCCCTGACCTCAATTCAATCGGTGACCTAGCACGCAGGATCGACTGGATCCGCTCGATCAAGCCGGGCATCCCGATCGGAATCAAATTTGCCACTGGGAACGTTGAGGCCGATGTTGCTGCGGCCGTGGAGGCCGGGGCCGATTGGATCACGATCGACGGGTTTGGCGGCGGGACCGGTGCCGCTGCGGTACATGTCAAGGATCACGTGGGGTTGCCTGGATTTATCGGGTTGCGCCGCGCCCGAGTATGGCTGGACAACCATGGCATCCATGACATTCAGCTAGTCGCTACCGGCGGCTATCGCACTCCCGCCGAGATGGCCAAGGTTTTGGCGCTGGGTGCCGACGCGGTTGCCCTGGCCACCGCTTCAATGATTGCGATCGGCTGCCAGCAATATCGTGCCTGCCATCGCGGTACCTGCCCAGTCGGGATCGCGACCCAGAACGCAGAGCTGCGAGCACGACTCGATCCCGATGTCTCCGCGCAGCGGCTGTTTACCTTCTTGACCGCCGCCACGACCATGATCACTGACTACAGCCGGATCACCGGCCGGTCCCGGATCGCCGACATGTCAAGCGTCGACCTGGCTGCGCTTCACTCCGACACCGCCAGCTGTCTAGGCCTGCAAACCCAGTCATTTAGTTAGGTGCGATTGGAACACCGTCGGATCTTTATTAGTTGAGCACGCCTTGGGTAGCGGTATCGAACAATGATAGGGCCTGTTCAGGGGTCAACCCGTGCTCGGGCGCCACGGGGGTCACGAGTGCGAATGCTTCCTCGCAGCCGGTGGAGCGGGTCAGGCTATCCACTAAACCGTGCAGTACATCCGCGCAACATTGCTTTGCTTTCATGGCTTGGCTCCATCGTGGGGAGGTCAAGGGTGTCGATCGCCGGCCACGTTCGAGGTTAGCGAGCGCCCCAGGCATGGATTCAGTTCAGACCACGGGTCGCAGCGTGAGGCGGCATGAAATATGAAGATTTGCCCGGAACCGTATGAAAGCCTGAAGCTACATTGAAAGGAGGCCTCTAACGGCGGGCGAAATCGAGTTTCGTAGTCAACCCACAAATAATGTTGGCCCGGACCGTGCGTTGGTCCGGGCCAACAACATTTTTAAGACAAGGCATGAGAACTCCCTCGGGTCCCCTGCACGGTGCAGAACGGACCCGGCTACCTTTTCGATCAAAACGTGCAAAGCCGACTAGGGATACCCCGGTGGGCTTGGCGGCGCTGGGCGCGCGGTTGTGCATTGAGGGGAGGCCGACGAAATATCGGCGGGCCGCAGTCGAGCAGCATTCGAGTGGTGGCAACATCAGGTCATGCGCAGACGGCACGCACTCGGATCCCTACTTATCGTCAGTGTCACCGGCGTCCCTGCGTATTTCGTCGCTTTCCTGTTCGCGTACGGCTTCCAAGATTCGGTGGACGTCGCTGATCACGCCGTGTTCTTGATCCTGATCGGACTTTTCGCGTCGGTCGCTGGCTGCATGTCACTCGCAGTACCGCTCACGCACTCGCCCTATCCACCTCGCCGCCGTCGCCTCGCTTTCGGCGTCCTCGCGTCGCTATCGCTCAATGCCGCCGTTGTTGGAGTCGGGAGCATCGTGAGCGCGACCCACAAAGATGAGGGCTCGGTGTCACAAAACTTCTCGACACTGACTGACATCTTGGTTGCCGTGGGTTTGTTCGTCGTCGCTTCGGCATTAGCACTTGCGACTCGGCGCATTAAATTCTGAGATGGGCGGGCGAACGACCAAGTTGTTGACATTCAGTCGACAAGATGTATCGGGAATGTGCGGGCTTGGCAATAACAGAGGCCGGCCTAGCTTGGTTCCGTGGCATCGATGCGACTGCGGAAGACCTACGAAGTCTTGCGTACGAAGTGAACCTCTCCAACGATCTGATCCGCTGGCTCGCACCGACTTGAGATGTTGAAGAACAACGTCTGCTCGGTCGCTGCCCTGCAACTCGAGTTGATCAGCAACGAACCAAGAGTATGACCGCCGAACTCCGCTAGATTAACGACGTGCCCACTGTCCGCGACCTTCGTCCCGTCGTCGCGACGGTCGTGACGGCGACTGTGTCGATCGGCCTGCTGGCCTTGGCCGTGCGCTTCGGCTGGCTCGGCGCCGACACCGGCCGCGGGGCCAATTTTTGCGAGGCCGCTCGCGCCGGCTGGGTCAAGCAGCCGGCCAACGCGTTCTCCAACCTGGGGTTCGTCGTCGCCGGACTGACGATCGGTTGGCGGGCTCGCTTCCCGGAGCGCCTGGGCGACACGTTGCCGCGGTTCCCCGGACTCGCGACCGGCTACGCGTGCCTCGTGGTGATCCTGGGCCCGGCGAGTGCTGCCATGCACGCAACCCAGTCGTCGCTGGGCGGGCTGTTGGACCTGACCTCGATGTACCTCGTCGCAAGCTTCGCGGCGGCATACGCCGTGACCCGCTGGCGGCGTCGAAATTCGAGGTTCTTCTGGTCGGTGTTCTTGCTGCTCGTTGCCGCATGCGAGCTGATCGGTATCTGGGGGCCGGTCCTCCCGGTGGTGCACTTCGCCGGCAACGTGGCGTTCGCGTTTTTGCTCGTGGTCGCCGTGGTCGTGGAGACGATGCTGTGGCGGGGTGGTCGCGCGCGGGCCGATCTGAGGTACGGCGCCGCCGCACTGACGTCGATGCTCGTCGCATTCACGATCTGGAACCTGTCCCAGCACGGCTGGTGCGACCCGGACTCACTCATCCAGGGCCACGCGGCCTGGCATCTTTTGGGGGCCGTCGCGGCATACCTGTTGTTCCGTTTGTACGCGAGCGAGCGAACCGTCACCAGTTGAGGGATCAGGCCTTGGGAAATACGAGTTCAATCGGTTGTTGCAACGTCGCTGGGAGAGCTGCACCTACGCCGTGAGCGAAATCCCTTTCTTGTCGGCTGGGCGTCGTGATGTCATGCGGCATGGATCTTCTTGTTCTGGGCGGTACGGCATGGCTGGGTCGCGAAATAGCCGCGGTAGCGGTCGCGCGGGGTCACGCGGTGACGTGCCTGGCTCGCGGGCAGTCCGGGCAGTTCGCTGAAGGGTGCCGATCGGTGATCGGCAACCGCGACAACCCGGATGCCTATGACGCCGTAACCGGCCAATCGTGGGACGCTGTGGTTGATGTTGGGCGTCAGCCCGGCCACGTGCGTCGAGCGGTCACCGCATTGCAACCGATGGCCCGGCGGTTTCTGTTCGTCTCCAGCGGAAACGTCTACGCCAGCCAACGCGAGCTCGGTCAAGACGAGGATGCCCCATTGCTGCCGCCACTGTCCTCGGACGTGATGGAGTCGATGGAGTTCTACGGCGAGGCCAAGTCCGCTTGCGAGGAGGCTGTGCTCAACGGATTCGGGCCGGACCGCGCCTTGATTGCCCGGGCTGGGCTCATCGGTGGGCCCGGCGATGAATTCGGGCGGTCGAGCTACTGGCCGTGGCGCTTCGCCCACCCCTCGAATCACAATCAAGAGGTACTTGTGCCCGACGGTCCCGATCTACCGACCAGCGTGATCGACGCCCGTGATCTGGCGCTGTGGCTGGTGGCCTGTGCTGAGGCTGGCACATCGGGGACGTACAACGCAGCCGGGGAGCTGTGTCGATTGGCGGATCACCTGATCGTCGCCCGTACCGTCGCCGGTCACTCCGGCCCGCTGGTCGCAGCCACACCGGGCTGGCTCAGCGAGCACGAGGTCCAAATGTGGATGGGTCCGCGATCGCTGCCACTGTGGATCGATGACCCGGACTGGTACGGCTTCAACGCCCGAAGCACCGACCGCGCCCGGGCCGCCGGTTTGACGACTCGGCCGCTCGAGGACACGCTGGCCGACACCCTCGCCTGGGAAGAAAGCCGCCGGGACCAAGGGCCGCACGGTGCCGGCCTCACCGACAACGAAGAGAAGGAATTGCTGCGAATCCTCTCCGCGATCACCAGATAGAGGACCGTGTCCGGTGATCGATCGCGGGCCGAGACGGTGAACCGCGTCGTGACGGGGATGGAAGACTCATCGCATGAAAGTTCTTTTTGTCGCTGGGTTTGCCGTCATCAGCAGTAAACCGGTGCAGGACATCAGTCTCCTCGTCGACACGTTGGGCCTTGCGCTCCGGCCGCCAGCCAGTGTTCCAAATTCGGAGTATCGGTATTCCGAACACATCGAAGGCGTCAAGCACTTCGGGATTTGGCCGCTGTCGGAGGCGGCAAGCGCCTGTTTCGGTACGCCGGAGTGGCCCGCGACGCATCCAGTGCCGCAGGCCACGATCGAGTTCGAGGTGGACGACGTAGAGGCGGCGGCGGCAGAGTTGCGCGGCAAGGGCTACCGTCTCGTCCACCCGGTCCGCACTGAGCCGTGGGGGCAAGTCATCACGCGCTTTCAGTCACCCGACGGTGTCTTGCTGGGTGTCTGCTCCACGCCCCATCTGGCAGCTACCTGAGTTCTTCCCGCTCCCCAGTGCACATCGTGGTGATAGCCGACGCGCAGTCGCCGTATCGTCAGAGTTTTTGTGTGCGCAGTCTTAGGGCGTTGCCGATGACGCTGACCGAGGAAAAGGACATCGCGGCGGCCGCGATGATCGGGGAAAGCAGCAACCCGAAGAACGGATACAAGACGCCCGCGGCGATGGGAATTCCGGCGGTGTTGTAGGCGAAGGCGAAGACGAGGTTTTGCCGGATGTTGGACATCGTCGCTTCCGACAGTTTGCGGGCGCGGACGATGCCGGTGAGGTCGCCCTTGAGGAGGGTGATTCCGGCGCTCTCGATGGCCACGTCGGTGCCCGTTCCCATCGCGATACCGACGTCGGCCGCGGCGAGGGCGGGTGCGTCGTTAACGCCGTCGCCGGCCATGGCGATGATTCTTCCTTCACCGCGAAGCCGTTCTACCACCGCGCTTTTCTGGTCGGGAAGAACTTCGGCCTCGACCTCGTCAATGCCGAGCTGACGTGCGACGGCTTCTGCGGACGTGCGATTGTCACCGGTCAGCATGATGACGCGAATGCCATCCTCGTGCAGAGCAGCGATGGCGTCGGCGGTTGTCGGCTTAATCGGATCAGCGATGGCGAACACCGCGGCCAAGTGGCCGTCGATACCCGTGAAGATGGCGGTAGCACCTTCGCGGCGAAGTTCATCGGCTCGAGCTGCCAATTCGGTGGTGTCGACGCCAGCGTCGTTCAGGAAGTCGGCGTTGCCGATGACGATGTGTTCGCCTGCAACAGTTCCTATTACGCCCTTGCCGACGGGTGAGTCGAAATCGGTGACGTCAGCGATATCTAGGCCAGCTGTTTCTGCTGCTTCGACAATCGCTCGACCCAACGGATGTTCGGAGGCACGTTCGACGCTCGCTGCCACGGCGAGCACGTGATCGTTGTCGAAACCGCTCATTGTCTCAATGTGGGTGACCGAGGGGCGGCCTTCGGTTAGTGTTCCGGTCTTGTCGACCACGAGTGTGTCGACCTTTTCCATACGCTCCAGGGCTTCGGCGTTCTTGATTAGGACGCCGAGTCCTGCGCCGCGGCCGACGCCGACCATGATCGACATCGGTGTTGCCAGGCCGAGAGCACAGGGGCAGGCGATGATCAGGACAGCGACCGCCACGATCAGAGCGTGAGCGAGCCGCGGGTCGGGTCCGACCAGTGACCAGATGACAAAGGCAATGACGGCGATGCTGATGACGGTGGGGACGAACAGCGCCGCGACCCGGTCGGCAAGACCCTGGATGGGAGCCCGTGATCGCTGGGCGTCGGCCACCATGGACACGATCTGAGCCAGCATCGTCTCGCGGCCCACCTTCTGGGCAACGATGATCAGGCTGCCGGTCTGGTTCACCGTTCCCGCGATGACCGCGTCACCGCTGGTCCTGGTGACCGGCATCGACTCGCCAGTGACGAGCGACTCGTCGATCGAGGAACGGCCCTCTTCGACCTGGCCGTCGACGGGGATCTTTTCACCGGGTCGTACGCGGATCCGGTCGCCCAGCCGCACCTCATCCAGCGGCACTTCGTTCTCGCTGCCGTCAGCGTCGATCCTGCGAGCAGTCTTCGGCGTCAAATCCAGCAGCGCTTTGATCGCGCCAGAGGTTTGTTCGTGGGCACGCAACTCCAACACCTGGCCGAGCAGCACCAAGACGGTGATGACGGCTGCGGCCTCGAAGTAGACGTCGACCGTCCCATCCATCGACCTGAAGGAAGCGGGGAAGATGCCCGGCGCCAGCGTGGCGACCACGCTGAAAAGCCAGGCCACGCCAGTGCCCATCGCGATCAGCGTGAACATGTTGAGCTTCATCGTGCGTAGCGAGATCCAGCCGCGCACGAAGAACGGCCAGCCAGCCCACAGGACGACCGGAGTTGCCAACACGAACTGGATCCAAATGGACGTCTTCGGAGAAATCACATCATGCATTGCGGGGAACAGGTGGCCGCCCATCTCCAGCACGAACACCGGCAGTGCGAACACCAGCCCAATCCAGAAACGCCGGCTCATGTCCGCGAGCTCCGCATTGGGTCCGCTGTCGGCTGATACCTCCACAGGTTCCAACGCCATACCGCAGATCGGGCAAGCGCCGGGCCCTGACTGACGGATCTCAGGGTGCATCGGACAGGTGTACTCGGCCGTCTCGCTCGCAGCAGTCGCTGTAGGCGTCGAGGCGGCGGCAGCGCTGGTGTACTTTTCAGGGTTCGCGTCGAAACTCGCCTTGCAGTGCTCAGAGCAGAAGTAGTAGGGATGCTCGCCATGCTCGGAATGAAAAGCAGTATTGTGCGGATCGACGTCCATGCCGCAGACCGGATCCTTCACGGTGCCTACGGCACTGTCGGTCGTCTTCTGGCCGGTCCCTGCATTGTTTGTCATGGTTGAGCCTTCTTTGTTGTCCACATAGCCGGGCGTGTCCATCGGGTGTTCTCTGTCCGGATCATTTCCTGCGCCACCTACATTACCCCCTAGGGGTATACTCAACGCAAGGGCCAGCTGGCTTTTCCGGTCAGGACCTCGGCCCCGACAGGAGGGGCCCTTTGCTACTGAATCGGAGAAGCAACACCGGTGAGAATGATTGCTACCCCACATTCACGAGCTTTCCGCTCGCAACGGGTTGTTTGGTCAGAGATGTGGACGACAACAAAAGGAGTTGAGTGGCCATGATGTGGTGGCACGACGGGATGGGTTGGGGCGGCTGGGCCGCTATGGCTGTGATGATGGTGGCCTTCTGGGCGCTGGTGATCTTCGGACTGATCGCCGTCGTCGGCAGAACAGGTGAAGGCAAACAAGAGGCCAGAACTCCTCACCTAGATCCCCAGGACATTCTCCGTGAACGCTTCGCTCGCGGAGAAATCGACGCCGATGAGTATCACGCCCGCCAAGCGACACTCCGCATGAACGAATGACACCCACTTCCAACAGCTGAGCAGTCCGCCCTTTTCTGCCCACTAGGACGGACGCCTTCGACGACGCGCCGTTGGCGACTAGTGAGACGGGTCGGCGGGTCGGGTCGGCGCAGCTTTGATTGAGGCCATCGCCAAGTCCGGATGGGCATCGGCCACTTCGAGGATCCGGTTGTACTTTGCGATTCGCTCGCCGCGTGCGGGAGCGCCCGACTTGAGTTGGCCACAGCCCGACCCGATTGCGAGGTCAGCGATGAATGGGTCGTCGGTCTCGCCGGAGCGGTGGGAAATCATGGCAGCGTATCCGGCCTCTCGACACACCTGCAGTGCCTCGAGGGTCTCGGTGACCGTCCCGATCTGGTTGACCTTGATCAGCGCGGCGTTGCCGACCTTGCGTGTAATGGCATCGCGGATAATCGCGGGGTTCGTGACGAAGATGTCGTCCCCGACAACCTGCGTCGTCGCACCGATGCGCGCCGTGAGCTGCACCCAGCCGTCCCAGTCCGCCTCTGCCAGCCCGTCCTCGATACTCCAGATCGGAAAGCGGCCTAGGAGGTCCACGTAGTAGTCAATCAGCGCGGATGTGCTGAGCGTTTCCCCTGCCACGACGTAGTGGCCATCGTGATGAAACTCGTTAGCAGCGGGGTCCAACGCGATTGCTACTCCATCAGGTCCAGGGGTGTTCCCCGCATCCTTGATCGCTGCGACGATCGTCGCAAGCACGTTCTCGGGCTCGGCGATGTCTGGGGCGAATCCTCCCTCGTCGCCCAGGCCCGTCGCGAAACCTTCCGCTGTCAGGCGCGCCTTCAAGGCGGCATACACCTCGGCTCCAGCACGCACGGCCTCGGCAAAACTAGGCGCACCGACCGGCGCGATCATGAACTCTTGGAAGTCGAGCGAGTTCGGTGCGTGCGCGCCGCCGTTAAGAACGTTGAAGTGTGGCACTGGCAGCATTGCCTGAACGCCGGGAGGTGTGAGGTACTGCCATAACGCAAGGCCTTCGGAGTCTGCGAAGGCGCGCGCGGCAGCCATCGAGACCCCGACGAGCGCGTTAGCTCCAAGACGGTGTTTGTTCGCCGTCCCGTCCAGTTCGATCAGGTGACGATCCAGCGCGGCCAGGTCCGAAAAGTCGCGACCACTGAGCGCCGCGCTGATGTCGACGTTGACGTGGCCGACTGCCGTCAGGGTGCCTTTTCCCTTGAATCGCGCCAGGTCGTCGTCGCGTAGCTCGACTGCCTCGCCGCTCCCTGTGGATGCACCGGAAGGGACGCCGGCGCGGGTGATCCCGTTGGGAGTCTTGAGGCATACCGAGAGGGTTGGTCGACCTCGCGAGTCGAGGATCTCGACGGCGTGCACGGACTCGATGCGAATACTCATGGGACTCCAAGGACGGTTGGCGGGATACGTCCAGTCTGCCCCCGGTCGCATAAGACTAAGAAGGGACCTGAGTCCTCGTACCCCACCGGTGGAGTGGTTTCAGGAGCGGCGGGTCGGCGGCGCTACTCTGAAACAGACGGTGGTGGGGCTCGACGGCAACTGCAGTAATGACTGCCAACGGTTCCTATCTGATGCGAGATCGGAGCACGCCGTGACGTACGTGGTGCTGATCTTGGCCCGCGCCGGTTCGGCATCGTCGTCCACCTCGCCGGGTGACCGACGACCGAACCGCAACCTCTAGGAGGAACGAATCATGAACCACGCAGAGCCGCTTCATGTCACCGTCAGAGATGACACCTCAGCAACACCAGAATGTCGACTTGTGGTCGGCTACGACCGTCACGACGCGGCGCCGTCGGCGCTGGCTTTCGCCGCGGACCTTGCTGTACGTCTTGGCGGCGATCTTCACGTTGTCCATGCAATCAACCTCAGCGACTATCCGTTAGACCCGGACGCTGACAACTGGGAGGGGGAGGCGCGCGAGACTCTGCGTGGTGAGGAACGAGCCATCGGCGAACTGTTGGCCGGTTTCTCGGGGCACTGGTCGTTCCACGCGACCCACGGAGACCCGGTGCGTCTGTTGAGCGATGTCGCTGAGCAAACCGACGCGCTGATGGTCGTCATCGGGGCGCACGGCCACGGGTTCGGCGCCACCGTGGCCCGAATGCTCGGTGGCTCCACCGAATACCACCTCCTCGCGGGCAACACCACCCGACCCGTTGTGGTCGTGCCCGATGGGACAGCCGACTCCGCCTGACGGGACGGCTGCGGGACCGCGGTCTGGATGGGCGCTTGGAAATCGAGACGTGGCATGCTGAACCTATGGGAAATCGACCCAGCGGCTTTGCCTTCAAGAGGGTTGGCAATGATGTGGAGATCAGTCACAACGGTCGCCGTGCAACAACGCTCCGCGGCGCCGCTGCTGACTGGTTCTTGGCCGCCGTGGAGGTCGGCGATTCACAGGCGCTGATGGCTCGGGTGACGGGCAACTATAAGCGCGGGAACAAGCGCGTCGCCAAGAACCATCCGCGCAACCAAAGACCATGACCCGACAGGCCGGCTATCGGCATAGGGCCGTCGTATAACCGATTGGCAGATTGGTCGTGCGTCAGTCGATGCGATGGGCAGTTCGGTTGCATAGTGGAAGCCATTGTTGGCCGGGTTTCCATTCCCATGAAATGTCTTGGGTGCATCCGTCTTCGCTGAACGTGTGGGTGGCGCGCTCGTGCTCGCCGGTGAGCGTCCAGCTGCGGTCATCAACGGTCATCGTGTAGTCGCGGGCGAAGCCGTGGTTCTCGATCGTACGAGCGAAGTAACGCCCGGCTTCGGCGTCCCAACCCATCAGGCTCAGAGTGTCGAACGGGCCTTTTGCCCGCTCGTCTTGCACCACGAAGTAATTGCCCGAGTGCCAACGCGCCGAGTGGATGCTGCTCCAGGGTGTGGGATCGGCGTGCGGATTGTCTGGTGACTGGTGATCTCCACCGTACGAAGTCCCTTGTGCGTGCCAGTCGCCCAGAAATGCTGCCAACTTCTCATGGGGCGCGGGGTCGAACGCAGTCGCTTCGCTCATAGTCGCTCCTTCGTCAATGGATGACTCCTAGATGTAGACCGTGTCACGCCGCAGCCCCATCGACAACCGACGCTCGGCCGTGACCGTCCCGCAGCGGATGGTTACCCGGTCGTCGGCCAGCGTTACGCGCCGGTCTCGATCCAGTAGCGGCGCTTGGGCACCGACCCGTCAAGGCCCGCCGTGACGTTCTCGAAGACGCCACCGCAGTTCTCGATTACCTTGGCGGAGCCCATGTTGTCGGCATCGCAGGTCACCAGCACACGCTCAAGACCAATCGACGACGCGATCACAAGGGCCTGGCGCAGTATCGCGGTGGCATAACCCCGGCGACGAAAGCCGGGACGAACCCCGAAACCGATGTGACCCCCAACCTCGGCGAGATAGGTGTTGAGCGCGTGCCGGATCGAAACCCGGCCAATGATCTGCCCTTCAACCTCAGCCACAAGAAACGTCGCTGGCACCAGGCCATCAGGTAGGTCTACGTCGAAGCGTTGGTTCTCCAGCCGCGCACAGTACGTCGACCATGGTGCTTCCGGGTCCAGATCGAACAGGAACTCGAAGCCATCGTGGGCGAGTTCCTCATGTGCCTGCAAGGCCTGCTTCTCGTCCGCGAGCCCCAGGGGTCTCATCAGTATCGAGGGTCGTCCACTGGTCTTGTCGTCCACTCAGGCACCTTCCCTTGTCGCACGCCACGTCGCCCAGTCTGATGACGCAAGGTTATCGACGACGGCAATGAGATCACGTAAGTGCGCCGAGTATCAATGGTTGCGTAACGGCTGCCAGCGGTCCGGTGGCTGATTAGTGTCGAAGCGTTCCTGCATTGCCCCTTGGCATTTGGCTACAGTGGCGGCGCACCCTCGTGACTCCGACCAGCTAGTCGGCGATGTGGCCGTGCACACCTGGATGGACCAGCCCGACACTTACGAACTCGGCGTCACGATTGCTCCGGCTTGGCAGCGACAGGGAATCGGGCGGGAAGCCGTCGTCGGCGTTGTCGACTGGCTGTTCGGCGTCCACGGAGCGGATCAGTATCGGTTGAAGCAGACGCGTCAACATTTAGGAAACTGCGGTGACCGGTTGGCGAAGGATTGTTCGTAGCTTCGTAGCTTCGTAGCTTCGCAGGCTCGGTGCGGCGTGGATCGGACAGGTAAATCTCGTGGTGTTTACCGTTGAACCTGAGGCCGTTGTCGGGGAGGTACTCGTCGTGGAGCCGAGCGAGCACCGGCGCTTCGGAGTCATATGAGCCGACGTGCAGTATCTGGACACTGCTGCCTTCGGTGTACGGCTCAAAGCGCATCCGTTCCAGCGCCGAGAGTTGCTTCTTCTTCTGCTTCTTCTTCTGCGTCTTCGTGATCGCTTCGGCGACGATGCCCGGGGTGATCCAGGCCGGTTGGGAGATCATCATCGTCCAGTCCCACGCACTTTTGTCTCGAGCCACGAACACGGCGGGGTCGTCGGCGCTCCACAACCCCTCGAGTGGCCCGACGGTATGGACCCGTTCGAGATCGGTCTTCGCGATCGCACGAACGCCATATGAGAGGGAAAACAGCGCTTCGACTGCCGCGGCGTAGGCAGGTGAGTCGTTTGGGTCGCCGTGTCCATCAATCATCAGGAATGACAGCTGGGGAACCTCGACAACTTGGAAGTCTCCCGAGTTGGGGGCGTACAGCGCTGGGAACGCCTTCTTAATGCCGTAACTTTCCATGGTCTCCTCCACGGGAGTGCATGTGCTGCAGGTGACATCGATGAGGTATTCCAAGGATACGTGAATCGGGCGTGCGAGACTTGACGTCATGGATGTGACCGAGATGCATGAGCGTGCCCAAATTGTGTTCGCTGACGTATTACGACAGGTCAGCGACGAAGACCTCGACAAGACCACACCGTGCAGCGATTGGACCGTGGCTGACCTGATCGACCATGTCGTTCAGGGCAACCAGACCACCGCAGCACGAATCGGTAGGACGACACCCAAGTTCCCCAGCGGTGACCGCAACGCCGTTCACGCGGCCATGGCTGAGCAGGCGAATGCTGCGCTGCGTGAGCCAAGCTGGCGCGAACAACTGGTGGAACTTCCGTTCGGAACAGTGCCCGCCCCGGTGTTCGTGAGTATTCGCTCTGGCGACGTCTACACCCACGCCTGGGATCTGGCGAGAGCGATCGATGGTGACAGCGACCTCGATCACGAACTCGGCGAGGAGATCTTTGCCGCAACCGCTCCCGTGCTGACTCCGGCATTGCGTGGCGAAGGGCGCCCGTTCGGTCACGAGCAACCGTGTGATCCAACTCGTCCAGTCGCCGACCGGCTCGCGGCTTTTCTCGGTCGGCAGGTCTAAGAGCAACTCCGAGGCTGGAGCCCACCGACGCAGGACTTATTGTCACCGAGATCTTCGATTGCCCGCAGGACGTGAGGTCTGCGGGCAATCCCATAAGCCGAACCCCAGCTCCGGACGCCCCAACGGGTGAAACCAAATCGACTGCTTTATCGCTCATGTTCCTGCAAGTCGGGTCTTGACCGGAAGTTCCGTTAGGGGATCCACTTATCTCGACAGTGCGTCCGGCGAAGCCCCACTCGAGCCACCGCAGCTCGACGAAGGTGAGGTGCTTGATCAGTTCCAGCGGACGACCCGAACTCCGTGTAACTCGAGCGCGTGAAACCACAGAGAGTGCTGTTTGGGCGCAGCCTCAACAGTCAGCAGTCGAACTTCGTACGTTCCCTAGTCCAGCTCGAACGGCAACGTCGAGCGGTCGAAGTATTTGTCGATCGAGTACCCGTGCGGCCCTGGCGGGGTGATGCTCACGAACGCTGCAACCGATCCATCTCGCGTCGCGACGATGTATCGGTTTACGTCGTCAAGCCGATCGGTCAGTCGGCGTTCCACGTTCGGCTGATGCTGACCCAACTCCACCGCGTACACCCCGTGCCGGGCGCGGTAGATCTCCTCCCGCTGGTCCGCACTCGCCTCGGAGATCACGGTCGACAGCGGAAAGAGTCTGGAGGTCACGCGATCATCATGCCTCAAACGGCTGCCTAGGTTTGTGGCACGGACGGTTGCCTGCCGGGATGATCGCCGTGACCTGCGAAGCAACGGTAAGGCCGTGCGAGGGTTCGCGCGACACATCATCCCGCTCCTGCCGATATAGAATGCAGTCAAATTTCCTGGACGGAAAGAGCCCATACGCAATTAAAAGAATCGTCACCACTGCCGCCGTCATTTTATTCGGCGTCCTGCCTATTGTCGGCTGCGCGAGCAGCGGCACCTCATCAGAGCCCACCACGACCTCTGCGGCCGGGCCGCGTGATGATCTTGCGGACCTTAAGGCATTCATCGCGGACTATAAACCTTCTGGCGATGAGGAGTTGCGAGGCGACACTATCTCCGATGCGAAGGATTTCGCTACAGGGCTTAAGTCCCATGCCGCCGATTATCACGGGGATTACCCCACCGACCTAGACGGCGCGATCACCGCTGCGAGGGACAGTCTGGGCGTGCTGTCAAACAGCGTGAAGGTCGTCCAGTACACCCTGGCTAAGGACGGGAAGGGCAACCCGTCCTACACGTTCACCCTGACCAACACCAAGGCGATCCCCGGCAACAAGGTCACCTACGACAGCAAGACCGGCAAAACCGCCGCCGTCGGATTCGCTGTCCCTAACATTAAGGTAACGACCCACGACGCCCTCATCTACGAGTCCCAAGTCAAAGTCAACAAGACCCGTCGTGACGCGCTCCTTCAGGATTTCCTCTCGGAAACGAACGGCAAACCGATCACCCTTTCGCCTGCCGGGTTTGAGATCGTCAGCCTCATCGGGCGCGACGACGGCACCTATACGTTCACCCTCCGTGCCCCCGCAGTGAAAGACGACAGCGAATTCACCTTTGATTCCAAAACGGCACCCAGACTGATCTTCTTCGACGATGCAGATCAGTAATTCGGCAGAACCCGCCGAGCAGAAGGCTGTCTGCTCATCTTCACTCTGCGTACGAAAGCGACCAAGCGACTTTGGAACCTGCAGGCGCTGGCTTAAAACGGTCCTTGTCGTCCGCGTCAACTTTCGGTTGCAGGTCCAGTTGCTTACCGAGCATCGTTAGCGACATCTCTACGTGGCCCTTTTTGTCACCTGGAAGGTCGCTGCCGGGTTCCTCATTATCTTTGTTGTTCTGCTGGTCGATATTGATCTTGGTGGCGCCCTCGGCCCGACAGTTGATGCTCCACGAGGTGGAGTCGAAGCGGATATCCACCCACTTGACTCCGGCGGAAAGACAGTCGATACGAAGAACTCGTTTCGAGTCCTTCTTGAAGCCAAAGATGACCGTTTTGTCGGTGAAGTTTCCGGTTTCCTCGCGTACGACCAAGGTCTCGTTGATCGTTGTGCCGAACTCAGACGTCTTAGGAACGTGCTTCACGATGGACGCTGGTGGCGTTGGTTCGTCAGCTGACGAACACCCGACCAGAGACATACTGACTGCGATAGCGCCCGTCATGGCGAGAATAGCCGAAGAATTCTTCATACGATCGCTATGCGGCAGTGAACAGTTTGAACTGAAGCTCATGCTCGGAATTCTGCCAGAGAAGGAGCAGTTGGACGACGTACACCCTCGTTGCACAGCTGGCCTACACCCAATTTTGTCGTTACGTACGTAACCTACGGCCGGTACTCAGCCGGCTTTGGTTTGTAAGGGTTCTCCCGGGCGTGGGGCATCGAAAGATTTTCGCCACTCTGCTTAGTTACGCTGCACCGGTTGCAGCTCTTCGTGCTTGCACGCATGCAACGGTGGTCACCCGATGCCGTCGCCCAATCATCCGCCTTCTATCGAAGAACTACGACCGACGGGTCGCCATCGGCTTACCTGCCGACGGCCACGTCATCACTGCTGGCCGTGGTGTCGTGGTCGTTCTGATTCAGTGTCGGGACTGGTGTTGGAAAGACGTCCGGAGGGCCTGCCTGAGCAAAGGTTGTCGATCGTCGTTTGGAGCTGCCGAGGAGGACGCCGGCAACGACGATCCCGGCTCCGATGAGGTCATAGCTGGTGAGTTGTTCGTCGAGGAGTAGCCAGGAGGCTGACATACCTACTACTGGCACTAGGAGCGAGAACGGCGCGACGACTCCGGCGGGATGACGGGCCATCAGCCAGACCCAAATCCCGGAGCCGGCGACCGTGCCGATGAGGATCGTGTATGCCAGACCGAGCAGTGCCGGCAGAGCCTGGATCGTGAACGTGGTGGTGAGGCTATGACTAATACGTGCTGGACCTTCGATCGCCAAAGACAGTAGGAGCATGGGGATCGGCGGGACGACGGACATCCACAGCGTCAGGTGCAGCGGCCTGGCCGGCGCAGCCTGCCGGACGCACAGATTGCCGATTGCCCACCCCATTGCCCCGGCGAGGGTGAGCATGAACGGGACCACGCTGGCGACCTCCGCGCGGTGCACACCGACCAAAGACAGACCGCCGACGGCGAGAAGGATCCCGACGATCTGGGCGCCGGAGACGCGCTCGCGCAACAAGGTGGCACCGAGGATGAGAGTGAACGGGGCCGAAGACTGCAGTACCAGTGAAGCCAGCCCGGTGGGCATCCCCGCAGACATCCCCCAGTAGAGAAACAGAAACTGAAACGTCCCAAAGCCCAGTCCGTAGCCGATCAGCCATCGCAACGCCACGTCTGGGCGGGGTACGAGTGCGATGGTCGGGATGGCGATGAGCGCGAAACGGAGCGCAGCGAGGAAGAAGGGCGGATAGTGCTCCAGCGACAGGTGGATTGCCAAAAAGTTCAGCCCCCACATTACGGCAACACTCGCAGCAAGAAGGCGGTGTCTGATCGGCATAGGTTCAGCGTGCCCGATGGAACAGTGAAGGACTAGCGAAATTTAATGCAATGAGAATGTAGGGTGCCTACATGGATGTGCGTCACCTTGAGATTTTGCGTGAGTTCGCCGAACGGGGAAGCGTGAGTGCGGTCGCGACCGCCACGCACCGCACCCCGTCAGCGGTGTCCCAGCAACTCAAGACCGCAGCACGAGCGTTCGGGATCCCGTTGACCGAAGCCGACGGGCGAGGCTTGCGTCTGACGCCGGCCGGCCATCTGCTGGCGAATGGCGGCATTGAGGTGGCCGTGGCCATCGAGAAGGTCCAGGCAGGTCTGGACGCCTTCCGCTCAGCGCCCACCGGCACGGTCACCATCGCGGCGCTCCCTAGCGCTGCGGCCTACCTCCTGCCGCAGGCAATCACTGAACTTGCCCTGAGCTCCATCGACATCCACTGTGACGACGTCGACATTTCCGAGGATGAGTTCCCGGCACTGACCGCCGACTACGACATCGTCCTCGCCCACAGCCTCACCAAAACGGCACCGTCAACGGCATGGGGTTTGCGCACCGCACGGCTGGTACGCGAGCCACTCGATATCGCCTTGCCAGTTGGCCATCGGCTGGCTGCTCAGTCGACCCTGAACCCCGAACAACTCGTCGAGGAGAACTGGATAGGGGTACCACCGGGCTTCCCGTTCGACACCGTGCTCCGGGAGATCGAGCGCCACACCAATCACCCCCTGAACGTGGTCCAGCGCCTGCGCGACAACCGTCTCGTCGAGGCATTCGTCGCCGCCGGTCACGGGATCGCCGTCCTGCCTCGATTCACCACCGGGACGAACTCACAAATTCTTTTGCGACCACTCACACAGATCCCCACCGGTCGGTTCGTCTTCGCCACCATGCGACCAGATCGTGCCGAACGACTGGCCACACGCCGCGTGATCCAGGCCCTCAAACGAGCCGGCCAAGCAGTAGAAAACCAAACACCCTAAGGACGTTTCACGGTTGGCGCATGGTGGCTAGGGCGGTGATGTGCAGGAGTCGTGCGGCGGCACGCCAGCTACGAAAGTTCGACCCGCAAGTCCGTCGCCGGATACAGGCAGCGCTCGAACTGCTCAGCTCCAATCCGCGACCACCCGCCGCATGAGTTCCATGCGAAGGTCCGAACCGTCGCGCAACGGCTCCCACTCTCCGGTTGAGACGAAGCCGCTCGCTTCGTAGAGGCTGCGAGCAGCATTGTCTTCTGAGACGTGGAGGACCGCATCGCGCCGGAGTCCGTCTACGTACGCGACAAGTTCGCGAACTATCCGAGACCCGAGCCCCTTGCCACGCGATTCGGGTTCGACCCACATACCCCAAATGAAAGCGTCGGCAGTGTCGTCCGGCGCATAGACACCGCCCATTGCAATCGCTCGATCGCCGCTGAAGGCAAGGACTACGGGGTGCGGCCCGCTCGATCGTTCGCGCCAGAACGCTTCGGACTCCTGATCCGCCTCCGCCCTTGTGACGGCGAAAGCATCCGGTGAGTCGGCTAGCGCACGCAGCCTCAGCGACCGAAAGACTGCCCAGTCGTCCTCAGTAATGACACGCAATTGGACGCTCATGATCGAAGACTAGTGGTCAGCCGGTAGCCACGGTGTGGCGCATTGTGCAGCAAGTAGACGACACGCCGTTCGTGCGGCAGCAGACCAAGCAGGTAACGCCCGCTCCCCCGCATGTCCGGATGTTCCGTGCGATGTTGCGACTGTCAAGACTACTTTCCACCGGCGGATTCGCTAATTTTGAGCGTCTGGAGCACTTCGCGTATGTGCTCTGATCGGAACTCCTTCTTTAACGCACTCACCGTCACCTGCGTCTGTCCGCCGCCCGCCAGGTCCGCCACGATAACTTGGGAGGGGTGCGGGGCCGTTTTTTTATCTTTGTTCGGAGGGTAGGCCACATAACTCAGATACCAGGCGTCTTTGGCTCCGGGCCACACGATATGCGTTGTCTTGCTGTTCTTGGCACCGACGACCGCTCTGACCTGATTGGCGATCGTTTTGACTAATTCTTTGGCAGGCGTCTTGAGTTTCGGCAACACCGTCACCTGGGCGAATCCGCGAGTACCGAAATCGTTGACCGCCGTTTGGAATTGGTAACCGACAGCATCGTCAACCAGCGGCGATGGGCCTGTCGTCTCCCATTCCGACGGAACCGAAATCTTCACGCCATTCACGTCCGTGGTCTCCCAGGACTTGTTCCCCGAGGCAGGCTTGATTATTTGACCGTCGGGCACCGCATTCTCATTCGTACCCGATGATCCGCACGCCACGACGGTGAACAGGGCAAGAGCGACAATCACCGCCTTGAGGTTTGCTTTGAGCATATTTCTCACTTTCGCTTCCGAGGGACATGTTCACCATTGATGCGTGCGCCGCTCCGACGTACTGCCAACCCCAAGACGAACAAGAAAGGAATGGCAATCGGCAAAAAATATGCCACGCATCGGAACTGGACTCGAGATGTGGCTCGAGAGACAGCCAGCGTTTCAAGTCTAGAGTCAGTACATTTGGCGGACCACACACCGTCATCCATGGATGACGTCGAGTAGACGAAGATGCCGTGTTCATCGCTTGCCGTGGAAGGACTCGATTGTGCTTTCTCAACCATCACAAGTCGGACAGTTGCTGGGGTCGAAGAAGTTGCGTGGCACCGTCTCGCGCCGTGCGCTGGTCGAACGTAACCGTGTGGTCGCAGCCGGCAGCTCGGCCCAGTTCAGCGATGATCGCCTCCGCGAAGTCAAGGCCACTGCGGTTGGCGGTGAGCGCGCTCGTATGACGGCGTCTTGGTCCACTCGAAGTTCCCGCGAGTCTAGGAGGCCTTCCAACAGTTTGGCGCACCGGTCGACACCCACCTTGCAGGAGCGACGCAGAACCCAGTACAGCGTCGATGGGCGTTGCTCTCATCGATGGTGGCTAGATCGCCCAGGCGATGCCGGCGCTGAGGAGCATGATGACTCCGGTCGACAGGCACACACGGCCCGCACCTTCGGTCTCGCGAGCTGCGGTTGTGGTCGCTTCGCGAGGTGATGTGGCATGAGCGATGAGTGCAGCGATGGAAATTGCGCCTCCCGCTATGAAATACAACGGCGTCGCGTAGAGCCAGGAATAGGGGGCGAAGTGCACCACCACCAGCATGACCATGGCTAAGGGAACTTGGGTGAATTGGTGTCGCATCACGAGGTAGATGACGATGGGCAAGCCGAGGAGTTGGCCGAGAGACAATAAGACGGCCACGTTGTCCATGCCTGCCATCGTCGGTCGCTCGGGTCCAGGCGTAACGGCCGTGAATAGCAGCGCCAACGGCAACGCCACCATGCCTTGAAACAAGGTGCAGTATGCGCCCACTCTGGCAGACCAACGGCGCCAGATCCCGGCGCAGATGAGCCAAGTGAGCCCGTATGCCGCTAGGAAACCCCATCCGTGCCGGGTTGCCTCGGCCAACATTTGGCGGTACTCATCGATGCTCATCGGGTCACAGTCCCTAGAAATTGTCGGCAAGCCACGACGGCAAGGCTACGTGCCACAACGCCAAAACGATCGATCGAAAGTCCTGGGTCGATCGCGCCGACACTGCTGGTTTTCACTGTCGTCAATGACGATCGCGATTGATTGCAGGAGGTTGAGGTAATGCGGGCGGGCTTTCATAGCGTGGATGAGGAGTTGGTTGCCGCTGTCGAAGCGCAGGACGACGATTTCTAGGAGCCGTGTTTGAGTGCGGTTTTGTGGACTTTCACGCGACGTGCGACCAAGCACGTACGGCTTCTCGGATCGCCTCGGACCGGGAAACATGTGCTTCTTGGGCGCGGTTAGTCAATGCTGCCAGCAGTTCGGCGTCCATTCGCACGGGTATGACGGTGCTGGGTCCGTTGCCGATGGTGGGGCGCCCGCGGGTGCGTAGCTTTTCGACGTCACCGACACCGTGGCTGTGCCGGCAAGTGTTGTCGCGTTTGGCTCATTTGCATGGCGGTCCAGGTCAACAGGTCAACCGGACTTTCGATCCAGCTGCGCAGGATCGGTATGTCACTGACCGAAAACTCGCGAAGCACAATCATGACTCAGAGTAACCGCTGGTTGACGCCCACAGCGCCTCCAAATGAGCGACGAAAGAACGTGCAAGGCGATCGGCTCAACGGACGTGTTTTCGCCCCGGGTCTTTGTGCGGACGAGTGTTAACTTGGTGCCGTGCAGCAGCAGACGGCGGAAAGACATTCACTCGCGGATGTGATTACCGGCGTTGCGTGCGGGCAATATCCGCAGGTGGACGGAAGTTGGTCGCGGGCCGCGCCTTGGATCGCGGGCTTGGAAGCCGTCGTGGCGTTCGCCGGGATGGTTGAGGCCAGCTTCGAGCTGGAGCCTGAACGGCGCGGAATCGGATCCGGGAGGGCGCTGCTAGAAGCCGCGCTAACCGCTGTGCCCTCAGACCGGGTGCTACTGGCCGCGGTGGCACCTGGGAATGCCGCCAGTCTGCGACTGCTGCTGGCGGCAAGTTTCGTTCCACTCGGATCGGTCCAACTATTCCGCCGAGAACCCAAAACGACCTCACGTGCCCAGCATTAACCGGCCGAGGCAAACCGTCTCGGATCAGGGGTCACTTCCAGAGGCCCCGTGCGCTCCGGGACGGCGGCGCGTGCTCTTCGGATGCGGTGAAATTGTGAACGTAGACCCTCGTGCCGTACCCGGTTTCGCGGCGGTGGCCGATGTCTATCAGCGAGGTCGCCCGAGCTATCCAGCGGAGATGATCGATCAGATCATGACGTCGCTGAACCTTGATGACACCAGCAGCGTTCTGGACCTTGCTGCGGGAACCGGCCAGCTCTCGCGGCTTCTGCATCGGCGGGCCGGACAAATGATCGCGGTCGAACCGGTGGCAACAATGCGCGCGAAAATTGTCGCTGATCTCCCCAACGTGCAGGTGGTAGACGGCACGGCCGAAGCCATCCCCATTGAAGACGCTGCCGTTGATGCGGTCGTGGTTGGCGAGGCTTTTCATTGGTTCTCCACGGTCACGGCTGCTGCAGAGATCGCTCGTGTGTTGGCCCCCTTCGGCGGCGTGGCGTTGCTCTGGAACACGCCGACTTGGACTGCCGAAAAGACCCCGTGGCTCGATGAATTTCGCCGCATCGTCGCCCACCACAGAGCCGCCGCGGGCAGCTATCCAGCCGGCGAACGCTCATGGCAAGAACCGCTCGAAAAGACCGGACTATTCGAACGACCGACACACATCGAAGCGACCCACACCCAGACGCTGGACCGTGACGGTTTCCTAGCGCAGGTGGCGTCCTGGAGCTGGATCGCAAACCTCGACGACCGTCAACGCACGACCGTCCTCGATGAGGTCAGAGTGGCGGTACACAACGTGGACAACATTGTGATCCCATACCGCACCGACCTGTACCTCATGCGCCGGCGATCAACACCCTACTGATCCACGCGGGTCTATGCTCGTGCGCCGAACCCCAGCTACGGACGCACCAACGCGTGAAACCAAATCGACTGCATTGCCGCTCACATTCCGCTAAGTGGTGCGTTGACCGGGCGTTCCGTAAGCGGGGCGGTCACCGGAGCACGTTTGTTGGTACTGCGCGACCTGCAAGGCCGCGGGTGCCGACTCATCAAGTATGGGCAGGGAAGGCTTTGTCGATCGGCTGGTTAGTTGTCTTGCCAACGCACATACGTCCGTTGAGACTTGTCGGGTTGGCGAGCCTTTTTACGGGTGTGTCAAAGAAGCCCATGATCGCGTAGGCGGCCATATACCCGACGGTCCGAGAGCACCAATAGTGAGCGCCGCTCCCAGATGCTTGCCAAAATCGTCAACTGCCAGCTGCGTGAAGAGCACACCCATCCAGAAGGCGGTGAGAACTTGAACAAGCACGTGCGGTTTGGTCATCAGCATTTCACCGTCTTCCAATGAATAAATGCCATGACCGGGTTGGTCGAAAAATGCAACTCAACGCAGCTTCCATTCTTTGTCGCCGACATGAAACTCTTTCC
The DNA here is from genome assembly GCF_057586615.1 of Aeromicrobium changchenzhani. Lineage (NCBI taxonomy): Bacteria > Bacillati > Actinomycetota > Actinomycetes > Propionibacteriales > Nocardioidaceae > Aeromicrobium > Aeromicrobium changchenzhani. The sequence continues at coordinate 36,962 of NZ_CM172480.1, forward strand.
AAGCGAATAGGCACAAGTTGCGACCAGTGCGGCACACACGGCCTTTCCAAAAGGACGAGCTTCTTCGACTTCTACTTCGCGGAGGGGTTATGCGGAGACCATAGGTTTCTTTTACGAGCCGCCGATCGCTTGTACAAAAACTCCGAAACGACGCCGCCGCCACCAACAATCGCGAATAGCGCTGAGTACAGCCCGAACCACGACCCTGTCTCGCTTCGTTGAATAACGCAGCCGATAGCGAAGCCAAGAGCGGCAAACAAGACAATCTTGAGCCAGATTGGAGTATTGGTTAGCACTTTTCTTCCTTCGTTGACACGAGTACCACGTATTCGACTATTTCATTTCTCTTTGCTGGCGGTTGGTTTTGTTAATGGGTCGCTTTTTGGTTGTGTTTGTATTGAACAAGAAAGGCGCCGCTCCACGCTCCGAACATGATGAGGAACGCCCAGTATCCCAGTCTGTCGGAGAGTAGTAGCCCGCCAAGCACAGCGGTTCCGCCAGCCAGTCCGGACATGGCGCTTGCCTGCCGGGAAGGTCGCGGTGGCCTGCGAAGTAACGGTAGGGCCGTGTGAGGGTTCGCGCGGCACAACATCACGGCACCGCGCGTTGCCGATGCGGCACACACCAAAAGCAGGACCACCCCGAATAACACCATGACCCTATTGTGGGCTTCCTGCTCAGCAACCGACAAGTGTCCGAAACTGGTTCCTCTGCCCGATACCGGGGAGCCGGCTTCCCGGGCGCCGCTGTCACGGCGACATGATTGACAGTCACGATCGGGACGGACTTGAACTTGCGAAATGACCGCGCGCGTTTGCGCGTGCCAACGAACTCAGAACAATATGACTCTCATGGGCAGGAACATGCGGAACTTGACGTGGCGCCGGATTGGATACGTGCTTTGGGCACTAGCGCTGGGCGTCGTGATGATCAGCGAGGTCGAGGATCTTATTGACGCGTCCGCTGAGGGCTTTTCCGCTTGGGACTGGGTGCTGACGTTGTGTGTCGCCGTGGTGTTGTTTTACATCGGTGGCTTGGCGGTCCACTGGGTCCGGGCACGGCGGGCAGTCGCGATCGAACGAGGTTCCGTCGATTTAAATCGAGTACGTGAGGTCCGTGAGCGCGACGGCCGGGTCGCAGCAGTGCGCGAACTTCGCCGTAAGGATCCAGCGTTGTCGCTGGTTGAGGCAACTCGCACGGTAGAAACGCTCTAACAGGTGCTGCATTAAAAAGGTCCACACGCGCAAGGCGTCGCAGATGATGCGCGAGGTCATCCAAAGCTTCGAGCCGGTTCGTCGCGCAAGCCGAACCGTGATCGGGCACCGGCTGGCGGGTGTCGGTGAGTTGGTTCGGTGGCGTTCTCGCTGAACCGTGCCTGAGTTTCGGGGACCGGTAAGACCGTAACGGCGGCCCTCAGTTGGCCGTGTTGGGTACTACTGTGCACGGTTGCACCGGGCTGGCAGTCACGTCGAAGTCCGTCCAGCCGCTGGCCCGAAAGAACACCTCAATCTGAGCTGGCATCGGAATCCTTTTGAACCTAGTTCAGCATGCAAACATCTTCGTTGTAGGCCTGCTCGTCCAGCCTGCACCAATTCACTCTTCCGCGCTGGCGTTCCTGCCTCAGGACCTTATAGTCTGCACATCGCCACATTTTCAGTCCGAATGTCACCAGCTAGCCGTCGTCGTAGGAGGAACCCCAGCTCCGGGCACATCAGCGCGTGAAACCAATTCGACGGCTTTACCGCTCATATCCCGCAGCCGGATCGTCTTGTGAAACCACATCGCTCGGCAGCCTGGTCCCGAGATCCACACCGCGGTCACAGTTTCGCGAAACGTCCCACGATGGCCTCAACGACATGCCCGCCGGCCGCTCGGACTAGGCGACACCGTCGGGCATCACCCTGAACCAGGTGAGCCGTCATATAGCGGCGACAGAAGACCGCCTCGTAGCCAAGCACTGCCACGGGCGACCCACGGCAGATAGGCGCGTAGGGATCTGGTGGGCCAGCCTTTGGCTGGGCTGTGGTTGCACCTTCGACGTCCTTGCCTAGCGCCATAGCGGGCAGGCTGCAAAGCAACCCCCGGCCCACACGGACACCGAGAAGGGCACGATCATGAGCCCGCAGCAGAACAACAGCCGACAGGCCGCGGTCTCGATTGCCCGGGCCGCAATCTTGCTCGCCGACCTCGCGCCGCGATCGGGATACAGCTACGCTCGCCGCCATTTTCCCGGCCGGGATCATGAGAACGCGATGACAGCGTTGATCGAACTCGTCGGCACACAAAGACTTTCGGTTTTGGATCTTCGTGCCGCTAGCGATTTTTGCGGGCAGGCGTCCTTCACGATGGGAAATCTTCGCATCACCGTGTGTGATCGTGACGCGGCCGAAGCGGTGGCCACAGCGCTCACCGAGGCCTATGGCGAGGTGCGCCGCGCGTTCCCCCGATCACGCCAGCCGGCAATGAATCCGACACGGCCGGAGGAAGCGAAAAGCCGAAGCGTTCTAGGCCTAACTGCCCAAGCATGTCGACGCACTCGCGGCAGTAGCGATGGTCTCGCCTTGAGATTCGAGTGACGTTCGAATCTCATCGCGCAACAGCAGCAAATGCCCTATGTTTGTCCTCACACGTTTCTACGACTGGAATAGGCCTGCCTTGTCACCTCATCCGCTACGAACACTCGCCGGCCTCACCGCCACCATTTCGATGATCACCGCGGGCATCGCCGTCACTGCGCTTCCAGTGTCTGCCGCACCCACATCTGTACAGAGCCCTGTCGACACGAACCTTTGCCCGGGAACCCCGGTCTGGACCGGTGGATTCACCTCCGCCGATGAGGGCAAGCAATTCCACGGGAAGACCACGGTCAAGGGCAGCACCATCGACGATTTCCAGGGCGCGTACGTCGACACGATCCGGGATAACTACGGGAACGACATCTACTTGTTCGACCTCAGTGGGAGCCGCATCACCAACGGCAGCGGCGGCCAAGGTCCAGCTGGCATCTGGGCGGGAATCTCGGGCTCGCCGGTGTATGACTCGGAAGACAACCTTGTCGGTTCGGTTTCTTACAGTTTCACTGGCAATGAGGGAAGCACGCTTGCGGGCATCACACCTGCCGAGAACGTCATCAACGCGGACCCGACCGCGGCGTCGCCGATCATCCGATTGAACAAGGCGGACCGGTTGTCGCTCAAGGCGGCCGGCGTTGAAGGAGCGGCCCGTCTGCAAACGGCCGAGCACCTGCGGCTGCCGCGCGTCGTCGTGGGCAGCGCGAAGGATGCCGCACGTGCCACCGCGGCGGCCAAGAAGTCGCGCCAACTTGCACGCAAGTCCGGCCATAAGAACGTGACTCTGGGGAGCGCCGGGCTGACCAACATCTCTGCGCCAATCGAAGCAGGCAGCAACATCGCTACGTCCTATTCCTGGGGCCAAATCACGATCGCCTCGGTGGGCACGGTGACTGCTGTCTGCGGCGACAAGGTCTACGCCTTTGGCCACCCGGATGATAACAACGGTCGTTCGACCAAGACGATTCTCAAAGCAGAGACAACCAGCATCGTCAGCGACGGTCCCGGCTCCTACAAGATGGTCAATCTCGATACCACCCCGGCGGGATCGCTGAAGTCAGACAACGCCAACGGAATCAGCGGCACGCTCGGCACAGTTCCGCAGTCGATCGAAGTGATTACCCACACAAAGGCCAATGGCGCCACCGCAGATCGTGTGTCGCACGTCAGCACACCTTATGCTCTGCCCATGGTTGCCTACTCTCAGCTTGGCAACGATGCTTACAATGCCTTCAAAAAGGACGGCGCTGGCGATGCGCTCGTCTCCTGGAAGATCAGTTTCACGCGCGAAAGCGGTCAGCAGGAGACGTTGAACCGGACCCAACGCTACTCGACGGACTCCTTCTTCCCTAACGAAGTTGGCGACGCAGTCGCGAGTGATGTCGAAAGGCTGCAGACCAACTCATTCGAGAACATCACAGTCCAGAAGGTTGACGTCACAGCGGTATTGCAGCCCGATTATCGGCTGTTCAAAATTGCCGGTGTGCAATACAAGTCGGGCAAGACCTACAAGAACGTGAAACACAGCGGCTCGATCAAAGTCAAGCCGGGCTCGACCGTCAAACTCCGGCTCAAGCTTACCGCCGCCGCGGGCAGCCATGTGAAACCGGCGACCATCGACGTGCCATGGAAGACATCCAAGTACGCCCGAGGCAGCGCCCGCTTGCGTTTCGATGGTCTCGCCTCAGTCTCCACTGACGATTTCTTCTTCGACGACGAGGGCACGTTCGAAGGGAACGAGCCGGAGTCGTTCGACGCACTGATTCAGGCCATCAAATCCGAACCTCGCGAAGACTACATGTACGGCCAACTGAGTTACCGAACCAAGAACCACAAACGGGTCACGTCCAAAAAGGTGAAGGCCACAGGTCTCGTCACCGACTCGTTCCCGGTAAAATTTTCGTTCAAGAAGTAGCTGCAACCGAGATCAAGCACCGCCACGTCACGCCGAAATTAGGCGTGGCGTGGCGGTGCTCGGGCGCGGTGAGGTTGGCGCGTTTTAGTGACGTGACTGTCACCGCCGTCTCGCGCACCGAAGAAAAACATCATTGAGTGTTGGTCCGACCAGCGCGGCGCTGACCTGCGGTAGCGCTCGATGTCATCTCCGAACATCGAACTCAACGCATCCTGGTTCACAGGGATCTGAGCGTCGTCGATCACCAGGACGAATGCGGTCACCGGCAGCAGTGCGACGGCAGAACGCCGCAGGATCGCATGCGCGATCAGCAATCCGGCCATCCGGACGTACATCGGATTCCTTGTCAGCGTGTTCGATCCCCGAATGTCGAGAGACTTGGCCGAATCGATAGGGAACACCCCGGTTGTGTTCCCGTCTTTTGCCGTGTTTGCTGCCTCTTCGGTGCTTTCGAGTTCATCGATGGTGCGGGCGACGGTTCGAGCTACCACGTCGAGAAGGTCGCGTTCGTGTAGCAACATCTCGTAGTGGTTACGTAGTGCTTGCACCCGGTCGCGCTGCTGATTCAAGATCTCGCCAATTTCGCTCAAGCCCAGATCCAGTTACCCCAACACGGCCAATCTCTATCGATTGGTGCTGTACCTTTGGTACACTGCCATCCAGAAGGGTTGATTATGTCTGAAATAGAGCTCAACAGCCGGCGGGTGATTCTGCCCTACCTCGCGACAATGGTGGTGTTGAACGTCATCCTTCAGATCGGGATCGCCTTCGCCGGAAACAAGATTGGCATCACCTCATACCTGCTCACTGCCGCTGTCGCCGTCGTCTACGCGGCGTACCACTGGACCCATCGGGCATCGTTGTCTCAGATCCGCTTCGGAAGTCTCGTGGCTCACCTGTGCGGTTTCATCACCGTCAACCTCGGGTTCCACCTCCATGCAGCGGTGCTTATCATCACTAACAATGGGGCCATCCGCGGCGATGCGAATTTCCCAATCGACGACCAGTGGTTCGGAGTCCTGTTTGGCATGTTCGTCATCTGGGGTTTGGGTCTGCTTATTCATCTCACGGCCAGCATCACCTTCCGCGGTTTCGAGGATCTGCATGCCTGACAGCGAAGAGGCCGAACTCCTCGACGAGCTCGTCCGCGCGTGGGTGGAGGTGTACAAGAAGAGCGCAACCACCCGGGTACTACTGCGCGCCATCGCCGATGCCGCCCCAGTCGCCACCTTGACCATTGCCGACACGCTTGCCCATCGCACCGGATGGGAACTCACCGAACGCGGGCTCTATCGCACCCTGCGACGCTTACGCGGGCTCGGACTCCTCACCGTCGACGAACAACCGGGACACCGTACCGGTGCACAACGTCACATATACGCGCTCACGGGCAGAGGCGCCGCATACCTCCAACGCATCGAGACAGCCCAGATCATCTGAACAGCCCGCCAACTAGACAGCAACAATTGTAAGATCCTGCTGAGCCCCCGAGGTCACTCTCGTTAACCGAACCCCAGCTCCGGACACCTCAATGCGTGAAGCCGTAATGACTGCTTTACCGCTTACCTTCCCGTTAGCCTTGACCGGGCGTTCCGTAAGGGGGTCGGTGATCGGATCGGGATCCGGTCGTGGGGCCCCGGGGAGACAATGGCGTGGTGACAACACCACACGAAGAAGAATCGTTCGCGCCCGATCTCGGGACGCCTGGCGGGCGCGTCGATTACCGCACTGGCGGTTTCGACGACGTCGAGGACATCGCACGCTTGGCGCAGGGTGTCTACGGCGGCAATGTGGGGGAGTGGCGCTGCGGGATCTCGCGGTCCCTATCGCGAGAGAACAGCTTGCTCGTGGTGGCCCGCTGCTGTGGGGTGGTGGTCGGTTACGGCAAGACCAGCAGTTGTGAACCCATCAATGCTGAAGACCAAGCGCCAGCGGGTTATTACCTGACTGGGCTGGTCGTGGATTCGGCGTGGCGCCGCTGCGGTATTGGTGCCGAGTTGACCCGCATACGTATGTCATGGATCTGGTCACACGGACAGCCGGCGTGGTTCTTCACCAACGCACACAATAAGGCTTCGATCGGCCTCCACGTCGCACTCGGTTTCATCGAGGTGTCTCGTGCAGCCAGCTATCTCGGCGAGCCCTTCGGCGGCGGGGCGGCTTACTGTGTTGCGTCATTCACCGGGCGGAGTTGCATGGTGTGGATCATTAGGTGTGAAGGACCGTAGCTGGCGAGAACCAACAGAAAAGAAGAACGCTATGCCGACGATGCAGCCGGCGATGATTCCCGAGAAGTCCCGCGCGATGTCGTTCATGCTGAAGCCGTCGCGCCCTAAGACTGGGAGGAGGCCCTGGAAAGATTCGGCAAAGAGGGGGACGAGGAACACGGCGAATACTGGCCAGAGGCGACGTGTGGCCAGGGCAAGGACCATGGCGGGTGCGCCGATCATGACTCCGGACCACAGATTCAGCCCATCGGAGGTGACCTCACTCCATTCGGAGAGGTGCGGTAGCGAGAATGCCAAGGAGCCGATGTGGGGGCTGTCCCACAGCCCGCCGCCATGGACAGGAGTGCAGGTGACACCAATAAAGAACGACAACGCCACCACGTTCGCCGCAACCATCCACGGGGACGTTCTCAGCCGTCGTCCGAGCGGACCGACGAAGCACAACCCGACCACGCTCAGTAGCCCTGCCGTGGGGAGCGCCCACGGCAGGGCCCGAAAGAACACCTCGATCTGAACTGGCATCAGAAACCTTTCAAAATCGCATCAGTATGCAAGTTCATTCACGCTTACGGACTGAAAACCTGTGCCAGCCTACGCTTTCTCGCCGGCTCTCCTGCCTTAAAACCCTCAGGCACTCGTAGTCTGCGCATGCGAACATTTTCGGTTCGGCTGTCACCATCTCAACGTCGTCGTTGACCGAATCCCAGCTCTGGACGCCCCAGCGCGTGAAACCGGATCAAACTTCTCGACAGCGTCAAATATGCCCCTAAGATGATCAGCCAACGGGGACTGTTTAGTTTCGTTGCAGGCTGACGGATCGGTTGTGACTGTATTGAATAACGAAGCCGGGCGCCCAGGCTATGAAGATCGTCGGGAATGCCCAGTATCCGAGTGCGTCGGACAGTGAAACCATGCCGAGCGCGCCAGTTGCGCCGGCCAGACCATACAGGGTTCTTACCCGCCACGGCCGCGAGACCCGCGCTGCTCTGCCAAACAACAACGGCATGGCAGTGTCCGGATTCGCCCGGCACTGCATCGCGACCGCGCAGGTCGCCGATAGACCAGAGACGACGAGCAGTAGCACCCCCACCAAGATCATGGTCTCAGTCTGTCTTGCTCACCTGCGAACGCACAAGCACCGTAGGCCGAAGGCGGGACACTCCACTTTCGTTAGTTTGCTTGAAAATTCCCAGTCTGGGCATACCGGTGATAGGGCCTTAGCACTTCAAGTGTCGGAGGGTGCATAGGTACTGGAGGAGATTGTACGGAAAAGAATTTGAGCTCATGGCCCTGTCTCTTGGTGGTGCAGGACTCCGGCCCAGCTCGTGAGCACGAACCACAAAGTCAAGGCATTCAAGATCGTTCGCTGGTAGGCCACTCATCGCCTACTGGGCAAGAAAGGAACAGGTGCCAACTGGCATCGATTGCACGACTATGCATTTGAGACAGCACTCCTTGTCCGGCGCACATACCTCACGACTTGGCATAGGCACAGAACCACGAGGACGAAGTATCCCGTCAGAGACCAGCCGGGAATCCATTGGTGGTCGGCCAGTGTCACCAGACCGACGATTAGCCACACCAAGGCCAGGACTGTGTACAAGAGCGCGAGGCGGCGTGGCTGTACCCGGGGATTCCCTGGCAAGGACTGCGCGTAACCCTCCGGTTTGCCAAACTCACTGACAAGGCTGCTTCCCTGCTCACTAGCATGCACGGAGATCTCGGCCATGACCTCTGAAATTCGGTGCTCCCCCAGATCCCCTCGACCGCGCAGGGCCGTCCGGGCCCGGGCAAGCCACTGGTCATCCGGGACGCCGTCGGCAGTAACGACTTCTTCGGCTGCTGTACCCAGGCTTGCCTGGGGCTCGCGCCACAACTTCGAGACGAAGAAGCACAACAGTGCGTACCCCGGAATAAGTGCCGCAGTCCAGAAGACGTTTCCTTCCGGGCCGTGTTGGCCCAGAGGCACAATGATGCCCGCGACCGCCGTCGCGCCGATGACGATCAGGCCCACCGAGATCAAAACAGCTTTTGCGAAGGAAAAGCGCTCCGAAGCAAGCGTATATACGTTGATCAGGACCATCGTGATCAGTGAAATCAGCCACGGCATAATGGCCAGCCCGATGGTGAAGTGAGGCGAATCGGCACCGCCATCGAGGTTCAACAGCAATGCGCCGCACAGAAGCACACTGACCACCGCGGCACTAAACAGTGAATAGACGAGCATCTCGCGCAAGCTCAGGCGCAGTGGCTTTTCCAGGGCATCGATTCCCTCCCGCTTGAGTTCGGCCACTTGGGTCTCGGCCCATTCACGCGCAGGTCCGAAAAGCTCTGCCGGGGATGCCCGCGACTCATCAACGACCGATGCGGCCTCGGTGAGCACGGATTCCACAACACCAACCTTCACATCAAGGAGAACCAATCGAACGAAGGCGTCCTCCGCCCATCCGGTGTCCGCCTCGACAGTGCGGGCGCCGCGAAATGCTTTCTTCACCCGGGTGAGCTCCACACCTGCGGAAGCTTCGGGCAACGATCGATTGGTGCTGTCCTCGTTCACGTAGGGTTCCTTTCGTCATTGTTGACGGTGCGGCCAGGTGGCTTGCTGATGGCGGCACCCAGCGCTTCAAGGCGTAGGCGATCGGCGCCAAGCCGGTCACTGCCACGCGTGGTGAGGGTGTATCGGCGCCGCGCGGGGCCCGAGGTTCCAGGAGTCCACCGTGCTTCCACCTCGCCGGCGTCCTCTAGGCGTGCAAGGACCGGGTACAGCGCGCCTCCCCTCGGTATGCCGAAGCCCAGTTCCCCCAGTGCCTGGGCGATGGCGTACCCGTGTAGAGGTTCCTGGTCCAGGCAAGCGAGGATCGCAGTTGGAAGAAGTGCCCTCACCCAACCGCCGGGCCAGCGGGCAGTTGTCGCGCTTGTGCCGTCAACGGCGGGTGCCTGGTCAACATTGCGAATTTGCATCACGTTTCTACTTATATCATGTTTCTATCTAGTGTCTTCTTGGCGTTCCTGTCATCGCGAGCGCATAAGGTTTCGACCCCACCGCCAGAGACGAACCCGAATGCCAAGGTCAGACGAAGTACAAGAACTTGAGCTGACCAAGTGCACCTGCTTGTCTTGCAACAGATGGGTATCGAGACGTTTTCGAGAGACGTACTAGTCCTGCAGTAATCGGCAGTTGTTGGTGTCATTTTCCGAAGGCGACTGCCATGGCTGATGCTCTTATCTTTGTCAATTGCCTTTTTGGGCCTGCGTTTCGATCCAGGTTCGGTATCGCATAATGGTCTCGACGTCTCGGGATTTTCCAAGCTCAATTCGCGAAATCGCCGTCGGCCAGACGCCCAGCGCTACTGCCGCCACCACCACCTAGGTAAGACCCAATGAGAGGCGTAGCGGACGTAGGTCGTTGGTTAGCGGGACAGACCTAGGGTTCTTCATGATCCGATAGATTTCCCGGGCAATATAGCGTTTCAGGCAGCGCACGACTTCCTTCTTGCTCAGGCCGTCTTCGGTGCGCTTGGCCACGCACACTCACGCGTCCTGGCATCCGTGGCCATGCGCACCATGACAATGCGGTAGAGCGATGAATTGGCCTGTCTGTCACCACCCTTGCTTAGTCGATGGCGGTTTGTTTTCCCGGAGGACGCGGGGACCGGCGCGACGCCGGCCAGGGCCGCGAAAGCTGCCTCACTCTCCAGCTGTTCCGGGTTGTCGCCGAAGGTCACCAGCAGCTGGGAGGCAACCACGGATCCCACGCCTTTGACGTCCAGCAGCTCAGGGGTGTGGGCGGAAACGATCAGTGACAGTTCGGCATCGGTCTCGTTGATTTCCTCGGTCAGGAACCGGTAACGGGAACTCAGCCGCTTGAGCGTCATGAGGGTCGCAACGACCGGATCAGACGGGTCCCCGGAGGGCCTGCTAGCGGCCATGGCTTGACCCGCGCTTCGCTTGTCATGCCTCGGTATTTGGCTCTGACCTCATCCGTAGCGGAGGTGAGGGCACCGCATACTTGGTTCAGCAAAGCCGTGCGGGCCTTGATCGCGCTGGTGCGGGCGGTGCGGCAGCACGCGCAACGCCTCGACGTATCCGTCGCGTGTTTTGGGGGTGGAGGTGCCACGGTCCGCCGGCACGGATTCAGCAGCCTGGTAGGCGTCAAGCGGGTCTGATTTCCCGCGCAAGCGGCGCTCGGCCCGGTTGGGCCTGTTTATCTCCCGGGCGGTGAATCCTTGGTCGACCAACACCCGGGCGAGTTCGGCTCCGTAGGAGCCCGTTCCCTCGATGCCAACTGCGGTGACGGGACCGAAGGTGGTCAGGTAGGCGGCGATCTCCCGGTACCCGGACCGACGGCCAAGAACTTGCGGTCCCCAAGCCGTTTCCCGTAGTCGGTGACCAATGCTACGTGGTGGGCGTCGGCGTGGGTGTCGATGCCGGCGATGACTTTGAATTGCTCGTTTGCCGTAATGGATGGAGTTCCTCTGAAACCGGTGAAGCAACAGTGTGGGCTCGTGTTGTCCAGTCGGGCAGACAGGACGGTGAGGGGGCCTCTGGAGCAGGCTCATATGAAGTCATGTCCGGCTGGACAACACGCTTGGTGCTGGCCGCCGGCTGGCGGACTGATCATTTTAAGAACAGCCTTTATGGGCGTCAGTCAAAAGTTGAGTCACACCGGCTGATGGCCTATTACGTCTATTATTTGACCCAAAAACTCCCGCCGTTGCAACGACCGCCTGAATTCGCGGTGCCTTGACCGGGCGTTCCGTAAGTGGCACCTTGGCTGGCGATACGCGAGGTCATCCAAAGCAGTGCTAAGAACGGGTTGCTCGCGGTCCATGTCTGTGGTGTCGGTCGTCCACGGCGAAGAGAGGATCACAACCGTAGGGTGGTCGAGGCCGGGCCGAGGGTTGCTCAGGATGTGCGGTCCGGCTAGGAAGATTCTTCTCTCTAGTTGATTGTGCAACGTTCATTGACCTCGGGCTTGCAGTAGGTCTAACAATTGGTTAGTTCGTCGGAATTGTTTTGTGGACGTTGAGAATAGATTTGACGCTGGGAGCAGTCATGAGCAGTATTTCGACCTCGAAACCACCCATCGCGTCCAGGCGGGAAGTGACGCTCTGGGCGGTCGGGGTGGTTGTCGCCGGGTTCTTGTTACCTGGTCTGGGGATTGTCTTGGCTCTGGTGTTGGCGTTCAGTCGGCTTCGGAACAGTCCGGCGCGGATTCGATGGGGTCTGGTCGGTCTCGGCGTCGCGGTCCTCGCGGTCCAGATCATCGGCCTTGCAGCGTGGGGAGGCACCACAGGCCATACTGGGCCTGCCCATATCGCGAGGTAGGACAAAAGAACTCCTCATACTCCGACTTCGCTGAGGACCGAATCTCAGCTTCGGGTGCTTTGCCATATGAAACCAGCTCGGGCTGCTCAACGGTGTCAAATATGTCATCTTCACCTTTGAGTGGAGCAGGAGTTGACCGACGGGGATGACATACTCTGTTTTACTGACTATGCTGCGTTGTATGACATCGAGATCGATGACGGAGCAGGCGTTCTTCGTGCTCACTGCGCTGCTTGATGGGCCGTTACATGGATACGCGATCATGCAGACGATGGTTGAACTTTCCGACGGGCGGCTCCACGCGCGGGTGGGAACGCTCTACGGAGTGCTCGACCGGTTGGCATCTGAAAAACTGATTGAACTGGACCAGGAGATCATCGTTCAAGGCAGGGCACGTAGGTACTATCGGCTCAGCGAGGACGGCCGCAACGCCTTGGCCCGTGACGCTGCGCGGCAGGCTGCCAACGCCCGCACCGCACTGAACCGACTCGAACCAAAACCCTTCGGCCAGTTTGGGGCTCCGGCATGAGCCCGCTCGAGTTGCGCTATCGACGGCTGCTGCGACTGCTCCCGCCCGCCTACCGTTCGCTGCGTGAGGAGGAGATGGTTGACACCTTCCTGCTCAGCATGCGACAGGAAGAAGCAGAGGCAGACGCGATCTTCCAATTGACTGCCTACCCCTCGTGGTCCGAGGGCCTCAGCGTTGCCGGCCTGACCTTGCGGCTGCGCTTCGGCGATTACCAAGGGCCGGTGCGCTACCAGATGCAAGGGGGAGCGGTCCGCTGGTTCGTTGCAGCCGTCCTGCTGATCCAGGCTGTCTGGGCGGCGTCATTTCTTTTGAGCCTGCTGTGGATATCGGGCATAGTGCCTGGTGTCGCTGCGTGGGACGCTGCATCGTTTGGGCCTGAGTCTTCCTGGTCCTGGTTGCAGGCCTATGCGGGGCTGCTGTGGATACCTGCGTTTGTCGCGCTCGTGCAAGGGCGCCGACAAGCCGCACAACTGCTTGGGGTGGTGGCAGCCGTTCCGTTGGCAGTCAGGATGATCTCCCAAACCGCTCAAACTGTGGGATTCGCCGATGCGGGTCAGATCTTCTCGGTTGCCTCAGGATGGATCTTGCTGATAATCGACGCGAGTGTTCTGCTCGGCTTGGCTGCGTTTCACCGTGAGGCGGCGCCATTGCGCCCTCGACCGTGGTTGATTTCGGCCGCGGTGGCTATCGGCGTCATCGGCACAGGTTTCATCGTGCCTGGCATCGGTGTCTGGTTGTTTGTGGACGACATCGGACTTTGGAGTGATGCCGCTGTTGTTGGTGCAGTCGTGGTTCTGGCGCTGAGGCGGAATTGGGATGACCACCAACGCGTACAGGCTTACCTCGGGCTGTGCCTGTTTTCCACAGCAGCATTCGTCCTGCGGGCCACAACCATCGCGGCACTGGCGATCCCCAATGGTCTGGATTTCCTTCCAAAATCGGCCCAGATTAGCCTGATCGTTCAGCTTGTCGTGGTGGCAGCGGTTGCCGGAATTTCCGGATGGTTAGGCGCAAGACGGCTTCGCCGGATGCCCGGTGTCACCTACGCGTCGACGTGACGTCTTGACTTGTCGAGACTTCGGTCATTGCCGGACCGATGGTCATCGGCACCAAGCCTGAGAACATGTCCGGCCGAGTCCCGCAAGCGGGGTGATCAGTGGGGATCCCGTAGGGGAACCCCAGCTGTGGATGCTCGTGAGTGTGAAACCAATTCGGCTGCTTTACCGCCCGCATTCCCGCAAGCCGGGCCTTGGCCGGGCGCCCGTAAGAGGATCCGTAACCGGGGCAGGATCCTTCATCGGTTGCGTTGTGGGTTTGGTGTTGTTGTCGCTGCATGTGGGCAGTGCGCACGGCGGCGTTAGTGTTGCGATGTCTGCCCGCATGGGTTGACGTTCTCGCCGAGGATTGTCTTGAATATTCCGGTACAAGAATCGCATCAGTGTCATGTCAATGCCGCGATGGGGATTGTTGGTAACGAGGCGAGGCTGTCCGGTCGCGGTGCCACGTTATGGTGGGCGCATCAAGCGCTGGGGGGTGTTGAGGTGGTGGCACGTACTGCGGGGCCGTTCGATTATTATCCGGTCACTGGCGACGCGATTCGTGCGTCAGCCGAAGCACCGGCCCACAATGCTGGTGTGATCCAATCCTTGGGCGGTGAGCTTGAGATCGATGAGAAGCGGATCGCTGGGGCGGTCGAGGGCGATATTATGTCCGGTGTGGTCGCGAATCCGCGAGCCGCCAGAGCCGCCGCGCGAACGCTTGCCGCGAATGGTTTGTATGCGGTCGCTTTGATCAATCGGTTCGGCGGCCATGTCGACACATTTGATGACAGTGTCAATCGGATCAACCTCGACTTTCACAGCAGGGTTAATGCGGCAGTGTTCTCCGAACCGCACGACCCGGATGTCAAGGCGGGCACCGTCACGATCGATCGTCCCGCGATCGGGTCGATGGTCAAGGCGCAACTCATGTCCCGTTATCTCAAGTCCGAGGCCGTCCTCGAGGAGGATGCCGACGCCGTCGCTACCGACTTCAGTCAGGGTCCGACCGACGAAAACGTCCGTGATCTCATCCGTGCCGGTCTGATCTCGTTGGCTGCGGCCTCGCTGTGGCCGACGCTCGTCCTGACCGGCGACGATAAACGCAAAGCCTTCGATGCTGCGGTCGCGGCCATGGTGATTCGTCTGATCGCGGCTGGAACGCTGCCGGCCGAAGTGGAGGGCATGAGTGCGCCTGAGTTCCGGGAGTATTTGATTGATCATCCCGATGTGGCGACCACGCTGATGAAGCACCAACCGTTGAGGGGTGGCGGTTGGCCCGAATCGGCGTTGGCTGGCCTGGTTGGCCCGTTCGTGACGGCGCCCGATGGTGCGGGTGAGGTGATGGAGCGGCGTCGCCACGATGCGCGGGCGCTGTTTGAGTCCCTTGGCCCTGGCAGCGCGTCGATGCTGGCGATGTTGTTCCCTGCCACGGTCGGCAACCTGTCTGGGGTGCCGTTCGCGAACCGTGCCGATGCGAACACCGTGGCGGTGATCGCGGCGCTCGATACCGAACACGGCAGCCTCACCGATCTGCAGTCACGTCACGAACACCACCAACACGACGGGGACTTCCTAGGACGCAACAACGACGATCTTGAGGGTCCGATCGGCGACGCACAAGATCGCATCAGATTGTATGAATCGATCCTGGCCAACGACCGCCACATTATTGTGTTTGACCCGGCCGGCGATGGGGCGATCGCCGAACTCCACGGCCCGATCAGCGCCACCACCAAGAATGTGGGCGTCCTCGTTCCGGGCACCGGCACCGATATGGCTAACTTCCAAGACACGGCGACGCGATCCAAGCTGTTCGTCGATGCCAGCAGCCCTGGTGAGTTGTCGATGATTTCGTGGTTGGGCGGCGATATGCCCGACAGTGTTGCCAAGGATGCACCGTTCGCGAGTTATTCGCGTGACCTCGGTCCGTTGTTGGCCAATTTCTCGAACGACGTGCGCCAAGAAATCGACCAGTCTCCCGGCGCCAGCAACACGATCCACACCACCTACGCCGGACACTCCTACGGCGGTGCGGTGGTGGGACGTTCGGAATTGGCTGGGCTGGACGCCGACCGGGTCATGCATGTTGAGTCCGCTGGTATGGGCCACGACATCGCTACCCTCGCCGATCTGCCCGCCTCGCAAGCCGGGGTGGATCGTTATTCGATGACCGCGCCGGGTGATCCGATCGGCTACAGCCAGGGCCGCGGCGAGGACGCGGCCGATATCGTCGAACAGTCGACCAAGGTTCCGGTTAGCGACGATGTCGGCCATGGCGCCGATCCCGACACGTTCCCTGGCACTCAACGGTTGGACACGGGCAACAAGGTCGGCTCTAACGAACCCAACATTGGTGCCGACGCACACGGCGGAGTGTTCCAACCGAAATCTGATGCGTGGGAGGACATGCGTCAAGTGTTCATCGGTGGTACGGCGACTGGTTATCGTGAACCGGCCTACGACTGGGAGGCCGGCCATCTGGGAACCTTGACCTTCCCACACCGGGTACAGACCGGGTGGGAAACACCAGGTGAAAAGATCGACATCCCATGAAACCTTCCACCGTCCTCGTCGCCCTTGTCATCGCATTCGCCCTCATCCTCGCCGGCTGTGGCAATACCAAGGAGAACCAGATGAAGAAGATCGACGAAGTCGCCGCGCACGCACGAACCGACATCGATGCCCTCGCCGCGCAGGTCGGCACCGACCCGGTAGTCAAAGACGACGTGATCACCAACTGTGTCCCGGGCCGTGATGACTCCGGCAAAGAATTCGTCTACCTCGTGCATGTGAAGGTCACACCGGGCACCCTCGCCCGACTCAGAGGAGAAATCGCCGACAACTTCGAAGCTAAAGGCTGGACTGCCAACCGCAAAATCGATCCCGAAGGGGTCAACTTCGCCAAAGGTGCCGCCACGATGGGCGCCACGGTGTGGGAAGACGATGGAATCGCGGCGGTCAGTGGCTCAGGTGGCTGCGTGAAATGAACACCCGCATCATCCTTCGCACTCACTCTGGTTCTCGTTCTCGAGAATTCAGCGTGTGAAACCAACTCGATTGCTTTACCGCTCACGTTGCCTTGAGCTGAGTCTTGGCCGGGCGTTCTGTCAGGGGAAACCAGCCCGGCGAAGGAACTGCGCGCGCACACGTTGGCGCTCAACACTGCTCGCGTCCCAATCGTCCCGTAAGCCGAACCCCAGCTATGGACACCTGTACCCGTGAAACTGAATCGACGGCTCTACCGCTCAGATTCCCCGTGCCTTGACCGGGCGTCCGTAAAAGGGTCGGGCTGCGGGACGGGCAGGTGCTTCCTCGTGCATCGTGATGAGTGTGCTGTCCACGAGAGTGGCGATAAGGTCGCCGAGATAGCGTGCGCGGGCATCGAACTCGCCAATGATGACGATCGTGAATCCTGGGGACACGCTGAAGTAGTGTTCTCGCGTTCTGGAGCAGTTCTGGATCTGGCGAAGCCGGGAGCCACCTTCGATCGGTACAACGGCTAGCTAGATGTCTACATGTCTTGGCCTTGACTCCCGATTGCGGCCAGCACCCGGGGCTGGGTGCCTAGGTGAACTGCAGGTCTCAGGTTTGTTTGCTTTTGTGGTGTCGGAACCGCTTGGTCACCGACCAATCGATGAGCATCACCAGCCCGTAGGCTGCTAGTGCGATTGCGCCGGCCTGCCAGTACCCCAGATCGTTAAAGTAGGCCACCAACCCACCGGTGAAACAAGCCACGAGCATGTAGAGTGTCGACTTCAGTGCCCCCATGTCGCTCCTCATCCCGGACAGTTCTTTTTGGAAACTTTTTTGAACTTATGGTTCTGCGGAATGATTTTGGTTTGGTAACAACTAGAGTTGCTGACCCTCGTGGTCTTTGCGATCTTGCTGATTCCCTTAACCATGGAAAGTACACTTGCGCCACCGAGGGTCATGCACAGCACTTTCACTATCATCCCTATGGCAGGCGTAAGTTTCGCAAAGTTGCACGTAACGATTGAGGCGACAGACGCCGCGGAGTATGTCGCCGCGCCGATCATTCTCACTTCCGTCCCTGTGAGGTTTAAGTAGACACCCCGCCCATACGTGATGCGAGGGTCAGCCACGATCCCATAGGCGTAGTCTCCGCCCTTGTGTTCTACGATCTGCGTCAGCGTGGTGCCGTTCACTTCGTAATGGGTCGGCACTGACGTGCCGTTGGCGTCGTAGGCCCAAGGGGTCGCGATCTCGCCGGTCGCGTCACCGGCGTCGTTGTTGATGGTGACACTTCCGTCCTCGTTGAGGGCCAATTCTGCGATGTCACCACCGAGGACGAAGTCATACGACTCAGGTGCGTAGGCTGATTGAATATCAATCACAGCGCGGACGCCGCTGTCAGTTGGCTGGACAGCAATCGCAGAATCATTCGCGCCGCCATCAAAAACGACCGTGCCATCCGCGGCTGCTGCACCGGGTCCGTTAGCAGGGATGCTGAGCGTTCCAGTCTCGTCGTCACCGGAGACGGTTACTTTCGAAGCGCCGCTGGCGGGGATGGCTACGTCTGGATTTGCGGCTGCCGCGGGTTCACCTGCGAGGGCCGCGGCATTGACAATCCGCCCCGAAATCTCCGTGGCGACACCGGTCTCATCGGCGGATGCGGGCACTTGAAGTGCTGTCAAGCAGAGAGCAACTGCAGCGACAACGCCAGCAGCCCTACCGGCTCGCGCTCGGCTACGTGAATGGTTCACATGGCCCCCTTGATAGCGCCTACTTGTGAATGGTTAACCGGCGCATGTCGATAAAGTGGTCACCGGTGGTCGTCACGCTAGCGGGTTAGGGGCTCAGCGCGCGGGTGACCTCAGCATGACACTCCGGTCAGCGCGAAACCGCCGCGCCGTCGACGATCGAATCCCGACGGTGGCCAGACTTTGGTCGGCATCTGGACCTCTGGCGCACGTCGGCCCATACCGGACAATTGTGCATCAGCGTGAAACTAGCAAGCCATCCTGTCAAGCGTCGCAATCCGGCTGCTATGCGGTAATCCTTTAAGCCGAACCTCCACCGGGACAAGGCCGACGTGTTTAGCAGCGATGGAAATTTGCCGAAATCCCCGGCATCGCGGAGTCCCGTGAGCCCCGCCCGGTGAAATGCCCGGTGAACGCGGGGGGTGCCCCTATGTGGTTTGTCAAGCGGCGAGTTGGTGTTCGGACTCGTAGAGGGTGCCGTCGCGGAGCATGGCGTAGAGGACGTCGCAGCGTCGTCTGGCGAGGGCGATGAGTGCTTGGTTGTGGCGTTTGCCTTGCGTGATTTTGCGGTCGTAGTAGGCGCGTGAGGTTGGGTCGCGCAGAGCTGCGAACGCGGAAAGGAACAGTGTCCGTTTCAAGATCTTGTTGCCGCGGCGCGAGGGATGCTCACCTCGTATTGAGGAGCCGGAGCGTCGGGTGACGGGTGCGAGCCCGGCATACGAGGCGAGGTGGCCTGCGGTGGCGAAGTCCTTGCCGGAGACCTCGGTGAGGAGTCTGGCTGCGGTCCTGACGCCGACTCCGGGCATGCTCATCAGGACGGGTTGAAGAGGGTGAGCCTCCACGAGACGCTCGACTTCAATGGCGATCTCTGCGCGTTGGCGGCGCAGTGCGGCCAGCTGTTCGGCCAGGCGCGGCAGCACCATCGATGCAGCATTGGTGCCCACCACGACGACAGTCTGCTCGCTCAAGGCATGGGTGATCGCTTCGGCGAGGCGACGGCCCATGCGGGGTGCAAGCTTGCTCAGACGGTTGCCAAGTCGGGTCGTGCCGGCTTGTTTCATCGCGGCGGGTGATGGGTATTTTTGCAGGAGATCCAGCACTGCTGGGTGATCGAGACGAGGCCCCAGAACTCTCTCCAATGCGGGGTGGATTTGGGTGAGGAGACCACGAATCCGGTTACTGGTGGCGGTGGTTTGGCCCACGAGATCATCGTCGAAACCGCAAAGCATGGAGAGCTCAGCCACCTGCTCGTCAGCGAGTTGAATTGACCGCAACGCATGTGGCAACGTTCGTGCTGCTTGGGCGATGGGGGCACCTCCCTGCACGCAGTGCTAGGGGGAATCGCGGCGTCCCGGGCGTCGGTCTTTGCTTCCCCCGCATGCAGGTCCGCGATGCGGCGCATCGCTAACCCGGGAAGATAACCGACCAGCACGCCTTCGGCCTGGGCGACGGCGATCGGGAGAGCCCCAATTGTGGCGGGTTGGTCCACGACGAAGAGCACTCGACCGTGCTGTTTGAGTTTCTCGATGACCTCACGCAGCTTCGCCTCATCATTGGGCAAAGCTTTGTCATAAAGCTGTTTCCCGGCCCGGTCTAGTGCGACCGCGTGATGCTCGCCCTTGCCAACATCGACCCCGATGAAGACGTCGACCTGATCATAATTTTCGATTGCCACCGTGTCCTCCGTTCGATTAAGTCGGCCCGGAACCACGGCGGTGAGTCTCGGCATCCACGTTACGAACGGCCTCGGCAGAATGCCGGGTCGAGCCCCTATCAGCGATCACTCACTGCCAACCAGGCCCGGTGACAACACCCCCCGGATCATGAACGACTGGGGGTAACAATCATGCCGAGCCTGGCAGGCCAACACCCTCAAAGAATCACACAATCAAGGGATACAAAGAAAGTAACGGGTTGAACGCTACACACGTTCGATGACGCGGAGGCTCATCGGATCTATGGCGATCACGGTCTGACCGGTACGAACCGAGAACGCTCGAGCCTGCGCGAAGCACTCGCGGCCTCCCGCGCGGGGGACCCCTTGGTTGTCGCCAAGCTCGATTGCTTGGGCAAGCCACTGCATGCCGCAGCCAACAACGTGGAAGATCTCACGCAACGCGAGGTCAAGGTCAGCTTCGCGGCTCGATGAACTGCAGGCTCATAGTTACCACGGGGCCAGCGTTGTCGACGCGTCCAACGGTCCACGGCCCGCAAGCCAGGCCATCAACGATCGCTGCTGACTGGGCGAAGAGAGCCGCTCGGGGACGGTGGCGAGCAGGACCGGTAGGTCCCACGCTATGTAGTCGTCGGACCACTCCGACGGGGTGTAGCCACGTCCGAGATCAACGTGGTGCATCTCTACTTCGCGTAGCCGGTGAGCTGGGCAGGCGGCCGCTCCGTAGTGGCCTCCGCCGAGGAAGTGGCCATTAGGCCAACCCGCCTGCCTACAGCGAGCGAAGACGTCCTCGAGATGTAGCTGGCTGGTTTCGAGGTCGGCAATAATCTCACCTGCCGTCCGTCCGGCGCCGTCCGCGATCTCGCTATGGCGTTGCTCGTCGCCGCTCGCGTACTTCGGAACATCGTGTCCGTCGAGCGCGCCCGAGAGGCGGGTTGCGTGGGCGTCAGCGTTGCGAGCCAAGTGAGTCAGGACATGGCCGACGGTCCAGTCGGGCAAACGGCTCTGTGATCTGACGTCGGTGGTCGTTAGCCGCCGTACGCGGTGCTGCAAGCGAGTCTGGGCTTCACCGCACAACTGCGACGCCCGCTCCGGATCCTGTTCCAGATCCACGACAACACCAACCCCTCGTAGCCATGCTTTCGCAAGCAATGCTCCCACAGGAACACCCGGCGTCACGGGTCACTCGTTGAGGTCCAGCCGATCTCGGCAATAGACCGGGGCCGTCATCAGTCCACCGAGACAGCGGCACCCTCTAACGCTCACCAATATCCCTACACCAGCGGGATCGGTGCGTATCGAACTCGGTTCACTCCACGAAATCGGACTCCGTATGCGCGACCAATCGGAATGACTAGATGGAGGGCGCCATATGTCGGCTCACGACGGCGCTGAATCGGACTCGGCAGGCGTCTCGACGGTCGAGCTCTTCTTCGATCTGGTCTTCGTCTTCACTATCACGCAGGTAACCCTGGTCATTGATCGTCGGTCCGATGCTGTCGGGATTGTGCAAGGGATCTTGATCCTGGCTGTTCTGTTTTGGATGTATGGGGGTTACACGTGGCTCACCAATGCCATGGGGGCTGATGGCACAGCGCAACGCGTGATCATATTGGCGGGCATGGCGGCGCTGTTTGTGTGCTCCCAAGCCGTGCCGCACGCATTCGGAGACGATGGCATCGTTCTGGGCGACGTCTTTTTGGCTCTGACCCTGCTGCACCTGGCGGGATTCTTGTGGCTGAGTCCTCAGCGAGGAGATGTGGCCATGCCGCTGTTCGCTTCGTCCCACCTGGACTCAGCCCACCACCGGTTAGAGATCCGTCCCGGACATTTCGCTGAGCGGCACGGTCTAATGATCAGTATCGTGCTTGGCGAGTCGATCATCAGCGTCGCGACTGCGGCGCAGGCCGAGAACCTTAGCCTCCACCTCATCGGCGGTAGTTTGCTGGGCGTGTTGGCCATCA
The DNA here is from genome assembly GCF_057586615.1 of Aeromicrobium changchenzhani. Classification (NCBI taxonomy): domain Bacteria; kingdom Bacillati; phylum Actinomycetota; class Actinomycetes; order Propionibacteriales; family Nocardioidaceae; genus Aeromicrobium; species Aeromicrobium changchenzhani. The sequence continues at coordinate 58,932 of NZ_CM172480.1, forward strand.
CCGCCATGTGGTGGGCATATTTCGTCGCGGACGACGAAATCGCCGCCGAGCACCTCGCGGCAGCTCAGGGCGCGCGTCAGTCGTGGATGGCACGCGTCGGCTACGACGTTTCGCATCTGGTGATGATCATCGGAATCATCGGAGTCGCTGCCGGGACCCGGCTCGGGCTGGTCGACCTGTTTGCGCCGGCGTCTCCAGTGGCCGCATGGTTGGTCGGTGGTGGCGCGGCTGTTTACCTGGCTGCGACTGGGCTGTTCCGGTGGGCGATGCAGGTCGGACCTACCTGGCCGCGTGCGGCCGCAGCGAGTGCAAATGTCGCCACGATCCTCGCGGGGCTGTATTGGGGAACCGCCCAACAACTTGCCACCGTTGCCGTAGTCGTCGCAGTGAGCATCGTCCTCGGACAACGGGCGGTCCGGGTGAATCAGGGATAACGGCTAGATCTCCGATGCTGGCTCGTCGACAAGTTCGTCCCATAGTGGATCTGCGACCGGCGGTTCGTGTACCGATTGGTGTCGTGCATTCTGGTGCTGTGGAGTTGACTTCCCTGGGGTATCGAACTGATCTGGCTCTTCTGCGGCTTGGCGGCACGCACGTCGAGGACAAAGGTGACTATCTCGTTGTTCGCAGTCCGCACAATCCGAGCCACTGGTGGGGTAACTTTTTGGTGTTGGCCGAGGTTCCTGCCGACGGTAAGGGCGGGTTGTGGCTGGATCGCTTCGCTGCGGAGTTCCCGGACGCAGAGCACGTCGCTTTCGGATTCGACGGCAGGGATGACAGCGCCAGCGACGTTGGCTGGTTCAACGAGCATGGCTTCGACGTAGAAGCTGACACCGTAATGACCGCCGCCGCTGTTCACGAACCCGCAAATGTGAACACCGAAGCGATCTACCGCCAACTTGCCTCGGACGAAGACTGGGCACAGAGTGTTGAGTTGAGAATGCGGTGCCAGGATCCAACGCTCGAACCCAACTCCTACCGTAGTTATGCAACGGTCAAGGCCCAGACGAATCGAGCTCTCCTAGAGTGCGGTCGTGGCGGGTGGTTCGGCGCGTTTCTCGATGACCAACTTGTCGCTCAGATGGGATTGATTCTCGCTGAACCTAGCATCGCCCGGTTCCAGTCGGTCGAGACAGATCCGAGCCATCGGCGTCGGGGGTTGGCCGGATCGCTTGTTTACCAGGTGAGTCAGTACGGATTCGACGAGCTCGGCGCGCACACCTTGGTCATGGTCGCCGACCCGAATTATTTCGCCATCGATCTCTACCGGGCCGCCGGGTTCGTTCCATCTGAAACCCAGCTCCAAGCCGAACTCCCACCACCGACATCTCGTCCTATTTCAATCTGACCGTTTGGCGGAACACGACGCTGAACATTCGGCCTAGCTGACTTCCTCAGTGTTCCTTCCTATTGGTTCGGGTTTGCCATTGACTTCGGGGCGTTCGCGTTGCACGTGTGAGCGTATTTGGATTGGGATGACATGATTCTGGCCTGCGGCCGCTACCTTGTGTGTGCTTTCTTTTTGATCATGGCCAGCGGAGTCTTCACCGCCTTACCTGCCTCAGCGGCATCGGTAAGCGTGGTAGACGCAGGAATCACCTACACGGCTGATGACACTGCCGTCGGCGATGGCGCAACGGTGACCAGCTTCACCGGTTCCGGTGCAGTGTCGATTCCCGACACAATCGAAATCAACGGCAATGATTACGCCGTCGTCGCGATCGGTGACCAGGCCTTCCAAAACAAGGGCGTCATGGCTGTCACGATCGGCAATAACGTCAAGACGATTGGCTTACAGGCTTTCTATGACAACCAGATTGCCAGTCTTAACATAGGTGCTTCGGTCACGTCGATCGACGCATCGACCTTTGTCGAGAACCCGGATCTGGTGTCGGTCATTTTCGCCGGACCTGCAACGACAGTGGTCCCAATGATTCCCAGTACTCGGTCGCTCCCGATTAACACCCCGGAAATTGAAATCAGTTACCCGTGGGCTCAAGTTGTGACCAACGGCGGTGGTTTCACCTCCCCGGAGTGGGCGGAATACCAGTCAACGGCCATCCGTGGTGAGGTTCGATTCAAATGGTCAGGGCTCCACCCCGCCTGCAGATCAAACTGTGTTGGAAGGTGAAAATGCTACCGAGTCGGTGACCGATCTGACGGACCCGCCGGCTACGGGAAGTGCCGTAGACGCATCAATGTTGCTGGCGGGTCTGCTGCTGACAATCGGCGGAATGTTCGCACTGACACAGGGTCGCCGTCGTCGAATGATTTGATCGGCTGATCGCGGGCGCTGTGCGGCCAACCGGGGTTAGTCAACCGGTTCCTGCACGTGCTCGCGATACCAGCGGCGACCGTGCCAACGCTGATAGTTCCAGGTCATCGTGGGCAGCGCTCCGCGCCGATGCAACCAGTAGCGATCAGGAATTGGTCGCACCGGATCGGTGCGGCCGATCGTGATCTCGGCGAGTACCACTCCGGGACCCTCGCTCGAGGAGCGTTCGGCCAGCACGGTGCCGTCGGCATCGGTGATCATCGACGACCCCTCCAGGTGCCCGCGATAGCGCATCGGTAGCCACGGCATCGCGCAATCAAGCGGACCGCAATGCGCAGCATGGACCATCGGTGCGCCGACGAAACTGGCGAATTCGGCCGCCGCCGCTCGTGCCGTGCGGCTGTTGTTCTTTTCCAACCGGTCAAAAAGTGGGCCGGGCAGCCAGCGCGGAATTGACCACCAGCCCGATCCGGTCATCATCAGATCGACCTTGCCGCGCAATCGGGTTGCCGTACCGGTGCGCATCAGCTCCCAGCAGACTGCGGCGCCGACCGTGAAAGCTGAACCGTCAATGGTATGCGCGTCGATGCGGCCATCGTCGGAACCGCCGATATAAAGCGCGTTCTCCCACATCGTCGGCAGATCCTTGTCGTGACGCCCGAGTAGACCATCAGGGCTGGCTAGGAAGTACGCGTTTCGTACCTCGCCGTCTGCGTCTCGACACAGGAAGGAACCGCCCACGATCGCTTGGTGGCGGCGGGCAACGCGAAGAAGGAGTTCGGTTGCGGCGCTGTTGGCTGGGAGCGAGGGCAGCGGCACCGCCGGATCAAATCCAACGCCTGTCGTGAAGAACTCCGGCAGCGCAATCAATCGTGCGCCAGCGGCTCCGGCTTGATCGGCGAGTTCTTCGCATTGCGTCAGGTTGTGCTCAACATCGCCCAGGCGTGCATCCAGTTGGATTGCCGCGGCAAGAACCTTTGGTGCCATATCGGTCATCTTAGGGGCGTGACGTGCTCTTGGTTTCGATACGTCCTCGTGCCTCGGACTACCCAACCGGCGGTGGGGTCAACGGGTTGCTGCTGAGGTGCGCATCCGCCACGCCGTCAGGGCAAGATCGAGAGCAGTCAACCGTTGCCGATCATTGAAGTCGAGCCCGCCGAGCAGTCGGGCGATCCGTTCCAGCCGGCCATACATAGTCTGCCGCCGGATGTGGAGTGAATCGGCGGCACGTGTCTTGGACAGGCCCGCCTCAAGATACATGTCGAGCGTTAAGACGAGATCCGATCCGGTACGTGCATCGTGTTCTAGTAGCGGACCCAACTGCTCCTCGACGAATCGTTCCAGAATCGCGTCGTCCGCGATGCCCGATAATAGATGGAAGACGCCGAGGTCGGCGGCAAGCATGATGCGCGAACCGAGCGTTAGTTTGCGTGCCAGCTGTGCGGCTTCGCGCGCGTTAGGAATGGAACGCGCCAGGCCAGCAACATCGTTGACCAACGGACCGGCGATCAGGCGCACCAGGCTGCCGCCGGACGTGGCTCGGAGCTCAGTGTCGACGGCGTCACCGAACTCGGCGAGCCGGGTACGCAACTCACCCGCATGTATTGACGCCGCAACGAGGACTTGATCGTCCACCTCGGCGACGAGGCATGGTCCAAAAGACTTGCGTGCGGCCTCTGCGGTCGCGATTAGTCCCGACGGTGTTGCCGTCAGAGTCGATGTCTCCACGGCAATACCTACCGCGCGGCTGCCCTCTCGTACCGCGAAGCCGACGGCGCCGGCTCGAGACGTAAGTTCGGCGCCTGAGACATAGCGGCCCTCGGCGATGTCGCGCAACAGATCGGCACCAGCCAGCCGGCGGGTAGGGCTCGCTTGGGCAGTCTGAGCGACATAGATTCCGAGCGAGGTGGCGCTCATCTCGACAAGCCGGCGGGTATGAGGATCATCTGCTGCCTGCACCGCGAGTATGGCCCACGGACCGGCACCGACTTCGATCTCGATGAGCTCGGTCGACGGATCCAGATGATCCTTGACCCCGTCGCCCGCCAATAGGTGGTTATCGGGTGAATAGAGCCCGGCCGGGGCTTCACATATTGCGCTGACCGTGGCAACCAGATGCTTGATGCCGCGGCCGGTGACCAGCGCACGATTGAGTTCGGTGGACGCGTAATCGAGCCTGCGTAGATGTTCAATCTCATTCTCGATCAACAGTGGATGCACGATTTCGGTGATTTCGATGAACGGGACGACACCGTGTAAGAGGATCAATGGCATCTCGTGTTGGATTGCAGCCGCACGGAGCTCGTCGGGTGCGCGGGTGAACGTACGGCCGAGCTCAAAAACGAGCGCAGCGACATTGCGACGGGCCAGCGAACGAACGTAGTCATTGATCGAGCCGGTGGGCATACCGACCAAACCAAGGCCTGTCGTCAGCAGCACCTCGCCGCCCTTCAACAGCGGCGAGATCTCGAAAATCTCCGAGGTGTGAACCCACCGGACGTCCCGCGACGCCAGATTCTGACTGGCCACCACCTCGGTCCGCGCGGGTTTCATCATCGGCAGATCAAGGAAATCCTGAACGCTGAAGGTCATGGCGACCAGCATGTACCAAAAATCATGGCGATGGGACGACTTGTCCAGAAACTAGTCCAAAGAAGTGACATTCTGTCCCTTGTGGCCCACGTCACCTCCCGATTGAATGCTCATACAGAAGCCACTGCCTCCGGAGGATGCCATGCACCGCCATCAGAACCGTCACAGTCATTTGCCGCGAGTCCTCGCGGTTTTCGCCAGCGCCGTCGTGCTGATGCTGGCCACCGCCTGCGGTGGAGCCACCGGCAATGAATCAAGCAGCAACAGCGGATCCAACGATTCGGCGAAGCCGCTGATCTACGGTGTGTTCGCGACCCCGCTCGAGGAGCCGTGGGACGGTGCTTTGCACAAGGCGCTGACTGAAGCGGCGGCCGATGGCAAGATTCAATACAAACACGTCGACAACTTGAACACGTCCGATGCCATGGAGCGTTCGCTGCGTGACATCGCGACAAATGAGAAGCCGGCCGCGATCGTCGGCGATGCCTTCGCCGCCGAAGAGGCTGTGCGCAAAGTCGCCGCCGAATTCCCCAAGATTCCGTTCGCCTTCGGCTCGGGCGAAAAACCAGTCGCCCCCAATATGAGCGTGTTCGATAACTGGCTGCAGGATCCCGCTTACCTAGCCGGGATGTTGGCCGGCGGTATGACCAAGACCAATGTGATCGGGATTGTTGGCGCCATGCCGATCCCCGAGGTCAACCGCATCGTCAACGCGTTCGTCGATGGCGCTAAGTCGGTCAACCCGGATGTGACAGTGAAGGTTTCGTTCATCAACAGTTTCTTCGATCCGGCAGCGGCCAAGCAGGCAGCGCAGGCTCAGGTTTCGGCCAAGGCCGATGTCCTCTTCGCCGAGCGTGATGGCGTGATCGCCGCGGCCAAAGAAGCCAAGATCCCGGTCATTGGCATGATGGTCGATCAGAAGTCCGAGGCGCCCGACTATGTGGCTACCTCGCTCATGTGGCACACCCGCCCGACGATCGACGCGGTCATCCAGCAGGCCATCAATGGCGCGCAGGGTGTCGACCTCGGGAAGTACTCCTTCATGAAGGACAACGGCAGCGAGCTTGCCCCACTCAATATGGACGTCGTCGGCGGAATTCCTGACGCGTTGGCCGCCAAGATCGAGGCCAAGAAGAAGGAAATCATGGCCGGTACGGTGACGACCAAAGTTGATGAGTCGGCGCCTGCCGGTTCGATCGACGCCTCGAAGAAGAAGTGACCGCTGATCAACCACTTCTCCAACTGGATTGCATCACCAAGAAATTTGGTGGGCTGACCGCCAACGACAACGTCACGATGGCTGTCAACGCCGGTGAGGTGGTGGCCATGCTGGGCGAAAACGGCGCCGGTAAGTCGACGCTGATGAAGATTGTGTACGGATTGGTGCGCGCCGATTCCGGATCGGTATGCATCGATGGGGAGCGGCTGGACATCCGCTCCCCCCGGGATGCGATGGCGGCCGGGATCGGCATGGTGACCCAGGAGTTCTCGTTGGTGGACACCATGACGGTGACCGAGAACGTTGCCCTCTCCGGTGTTGGCTTCGGTCCGATCGACGTACGCGCGGTTCGCCGCGAGGTGCTCGCCGCGATGGAACGAGTCGGAGTCAGCATCGACCCGGACCGGCTCATCTCGACATTGTCGATCGGTGAACGCCAGCGGGTCGAGATCGTCAAGGCGTTGTTCCACGATTGCCGAGTGCTGATACTGGACGAACCAACGGCGGTTTTGACCCCGCAGGACGTACGTGCTCTGTTCACAACAATCGAACGGTTGCGCGGCGGCGGCCTCGGCGTACTGTTCGTGTCGCACAAATTGCGCGAGGTCGCCGAGATCTCCCAACGCGTGGTGGTGCTGCGACGCGGCAAGCTTGTCGGCGATCGCAAGACTGCGGAGGTCAATGCCGGGGCGCTCGCGGGGCTCATGATGGGCACCGTGTCGGAGCACGACGTCATACCAAAGGACAGTATTGAAGCAGCTGCAACTGGTATGGCGGCGCCGATCGTGGGGAGTGAAGTCGTTGCGGTAGAGGCTGACCGTGCGACAGTTCTCCGTGTCACAGGTCTGACTGTCGTACGTGACGGGCGTACCGTCCTCGACTCAGTTGACCTTGATGTCGCGGCTGGAGAAATTGTCGGGGTCGCCGGTATCTCGGGCAACGGACAGACCGATCTGATGGATGCCCTGTCAGGGGTCGAACGGCCGCACGCCGGGTCAATCATCGTTGCGGGCCAGGATCTGACCGGCCGCGATGTGGCCGATCGGCTGAGCGCCGGACTTGGTCGCCTGACCGAGGACCGTCGCGGCAGCGTCATTCCGCAGATGAGCGTTGAACATAACCTCGTCATGGAGGATCTCAAATCTTTCACCCGTTATGGGCTGCTCAACCGGTCCGCCGTGCGCGCCCATGCGGAGGCGATGATCGAACGCTTCGCAATCCGTGCGCGGCCGTTCGATCCGATGGGGACGCTGTCGGGCGGCAATATCCAGAAAGTCCTGTTGGCTCGCTCATTGGCGCGCAATCCGAAGGCCCTGGTGGTTGCCCAGCCGACCCGCGGTCTTGATATCGGCGCGTACGGCTATGTCCACAGCCAACTTCAAGAACTACGTGATCACGGCGCCGGCGTACTTGTCATCTCCGAGGATCTCGACGAGCTGCGCGGATTGTGCAGCCGGATCGCGGTGCTGTTCCGCGGCCAGATCATGGGGACGCTGCCGGTGGCTGAAGCCAGCAATGAACGCCTCGGCGTCATGATGACCGGCGAAATGGCGGACGCATGAGACTCATACTGCGCGACAGCGAACCCCGCTGGGTGGCACCGGCCTCGATCGGTGTTGCCGTCATGCTGACAATTGCCCTGACGGCAATTCCGATCCGACTCGCTGGCGCCAATCCGACCGCGGCTTTCCAGCGCTATCTGATCACGCCGTTGTCCTCCACATCCGGTCTGTACGAAGTCATGCTGACCGCGACGCCGTTGTTGTTCACCGGCATTGCGGTGGCGATCGCCTTCCGCGCTGGCTATTGGAATATCGGCGCCGAGGGCCAATTCCTCGCGGGTGCAATCGGTACGACGGCAGTCGGCATCAGCTTCCCGGGCCTCCCCCCGGTCATCGCACTTCCGCTCGGCTTCCTTGCTGGTGCGGTCGGTGGCCTGATCTGGGCGACGTTGCCGGCCTGGCTCAAACGACACGGTGGCATCGACGAAGTCGTGACAACGCTGCTGCTCAACCCGGTTGCGCTGTTGCTCGTGCAAGGCATGTTGAACGGCCCGTGGCGCAACCCGAAGACCGGGTTCACCGATTCGCAACGCGTCGGTTCCGGCTATGACCTGCCGGCAATGATCCCGGGCACGCGAGTGCATTGGGGCTTCGGCGTCGCGGTTGTCGTGATCGCGCTGACCTGGGTCGTCTTTGCCCGTACCGGGCTGGGCGTCAAGATCAAGGCCTCAGGCCAGTCGCCCCAAGCTGCGGCATTCAGTGGCATCCGGGTACCCGTCCTGCAGTGGCGCTGCGCGCTTGTTTCGGGCGCGATCGCCGGACTTGGTGGCGCCTCCCAGGTGATGGGTGTTCAACACCAGCTCACCGCCGGGATCAGCAATAATTATGGCTACACCGGCGTCATCGTGGCAACCCTCGCCGGGCTCGGCGCGGTCGGTGTGTTCCTGGTGGCGGGGCTGCTCGGTGACATCTCGGTCGGTGCGCAGAACGTATCGCTGGTCCTGCAGGTGCCCGAACAATTGGGCGACATCTTCGGTGCGCTGCTGCTCTTGATGGTCTTGTCGATGATGACCTGGCGACGCTACCGAGTTCGATGGAGGTCCAGCCAATGAGCCTCAACCTTTTGGCCCTAATTGGTGCGACGCTGACGATCGCCACCCCGCTCGTGTGGGCTGGCATCGGCGAAGCGATCGTCGAGCGTACGGGCATCTTGAACCTCGGCATCGAAGGCACCATGTATGCCGGTGCGTTCGTCGGCTTCCTCACCGCCTACCGAACCGGATCACCATGGGTTGGACTCATCGCGGCAATCGTTGCAGGAATCATTGCCGGCTTCCTCATGGCCGTGCTGACCGTGACCTTGGGGCTCAATCAACATGTGTCGGGGCTCGGCCTCACGCTGTTCCTGATTGCGGCGTGCGAGTTCACCTTCCGGCTTATGTATGCCGGTCAGCGCCCGGTTCTTGAGCACAAATTCAACATCTTGTTTTCCGGAACCTCGGTCATCAATCAACACTGGCTGACCTATGTCGCCTTCTTGGTGTTGGCCCCGCTGGCCTGGTGGACGATGCATTCGACGGGTATCGGCTTCCGACTCCATGCCGTCGGTGAGAGTTTCGAAGCGGCCGAAGTCGCCGGCATTTCGGTGAACCGTACGCGTTATGGCGCGCTCATGGTCGGCAGTGCGCTGATGGCGATCGGCGGTGCGTTCCTGACCCTTGCCGTGCTCGGGACGTTCACCCTCGACATCATCAGTGGCCGCGGCTGGGTGGCTATCGCGCTGGTGATCTTTGCGCGTTGGCGGATCTGGCAGACCGTTGCCGGGGCGTTGATCTTCGCGGTCACGAATGCGCTCCAACTTCAGTTGGCGATCACCCCGACGTTCAGCTCAATTCCGCGCGAACTGATGCTCGCGCTCCCTTATCTGGCCGTCATCCTGGCATTGGCGATCTGGGGACGCAAGGTGCGCTACCCAACGTCATACCTCAAGGCCTATCGACGTGCATGAACGCGATGACATGAACCCAATGAATGGAGAAACCGATGAATGACGCTGAACTCTTGGCCGAAGCTGTCGTGCAGGCGCGTGCTGGTCTCGCTGAAGGCGGCATCCCGATCGGCGCGATTCTCGCGCAGGATGGTGTGATTCTGGGCGGCGGCCACAACCGTCGCGTGCAGGAAAACAGCGCCATCCGGCACGGCGAAACCGATTGTCTCGAACGCATCGGGCGGTTGCCAGCCGCGGTCTATGCCAACTCGACGATGGTGACGACGCTGTCGCCGTGTGACATGTGCACGGGTGCGATTCTGTTGTATGGGATCCCGCGCGTGATCATCGGTGAAAACCGGAACTTTGTCGGCGGTGAAGAGTTGTTGAAGTCGCGTGGCGTTGAGGTCGTCGTTCTTGATGACGCTGAGTGCATCGAGATGATGGCATCGTTTATCGCCGCGGAGCCGTTGCTCTGGAACGAAGACATCGGCGTCGCATAGCCCTCGCTGGTCTCGATACATTTGCTCGTGCCGCGCAAACACTCGACCGGCGTGTGGCTCTCAGTCCTCGCCAAAACTCCTGACCGCCGCCTCCTTGCCGAGTGCGGACTGCGACAGATATTCATACGTCCCCTGGGTGAGGAACTCCTGCGCGGCCGTGGCAACAGCGCCCAATCCGGCGAAGGCAAACGCGCCGCCGACCGAGATTCGGGCAACGCCGGCCTCGGCTAATTCTGCGACCGACGGGCATCCGGCCATCGCCAGAACGTTGACCGGCCGGTCGACCGCAGTCACCACTGCGCGGATATCGGCGATCGTCTTGAGACCTGGCGCGTACAGAACATCGGCGCCCGCCTCCTGATAGGACTGCAGGCGCGCGATCGTGTCGGCCAGATCGGGATGACCGTGCAGGAAGTTCTCAGCCCGACCGACCAACACTAGGTCTGCGGCGTGGGCGGCCTCAGCGGCGGCGCGGAGGCGTTCGGTCGCCAACTCGAACTCAAAGATCGGGGCGTCGTGGTTGCCGGTGAAGTCCTCGATCGACAACCCCGCGATGCCGGTCGCCGCCGCCAGCGTTACGGATTCGGCCACGCCAGCCGGCTCATCGGCGAAGCCGCGTTCAAAGTCTGCGTTGACGGGCAGCGACGTCGCTGCCGCCAACATTTCGAGGTGCTCGAGCGCTTCGCTGCGACTGATGTTGCCGTCGAGGCGTCCGATCGATGCGGCAAAGCCACTGCTCGTCGAGGCGATCGCGGCATAGCCCATCGACTCCATTAACCGGGCCGAGCCGATATCCCAGGCATTGGGCAGGAGCAGTGGCGCCGGACCATGGTGCAACTCAAGGAAAGCGTTCATGGTTTGAGTTTAGGCTCGCTGTGCTGCACCGATCAGGGGACGCGATAAGTCCATTCGGGCGTCGAAAATTTCGTGCGTACGAGCTCGGCGGCCTGCGCCAACTCGGACTCGGTATAGGTGCTGTCGTGTGTGTCATAGCGACTGCGGAAATAGTTCAGGAATGACGTCATGATCGCCTCGCGCGTCATACCCGTCTGCGAACGCATCGGATCGACCCGCTTCTGTGCGCTCTTGGTGCCTTTGGCGGACAGTTTTTCGCGGCCAATCCGCAGCACCTCAAGCATCTTGTCGGCGTCGATGTTGTAGGCCATCGTCACATGGTGCAGCACGGCGCCGGCAGCGAATCGCTTCTGTGCGGCGCCGCCGATCTTCCCCTTATCCGAGGCGATGTCGTTCAGCGGCACGTAGCGCGCATTGATCCCCACTTCGGCTAATGCACCGAGTACCCAATCGTCGAGGAAGGCATAGGACTGTTCGAAACTCAGACCCTCGACCAACGACGGTGGAACGACCAACGAATAGGTGATGCAGTTGCCCGGCTCCATAAACATTGCGCCGCCACCGGAGACCCGCCGTACGACCTGGATGCCCTGCCGCGCAGCACCGTCGGGGTCAATCTCATTGCGGATGGATTGGAATGATCCGATGACCACCAGCGGGGTATCCCAGTCCCAGAGCCGGAAGGTCGGGGGACGCTGCCCCGCGGCAACCTCGGCCGCGATGACCTCATCCAAGGCAACATGCAGGGCCGGGTCGAGAGCGACGGCGGGGATCACATCGAAGGTGTGATCCGCCCAACCGGTCGCCTTGCCGAGCGCCCGGCGTACGGCGATCGCGACGGCTTCGGCATCGAATCCGATCATTGATGCCGAGTCGCCGAGGCGGGTCTCGATCGCGGCGGCGAGTTGCGACGCCGAGGCGCTGATCGGCATATCGGTCAGTGCGGCGTTGATATCGGCCAAGGCCGAGTCTGGTTCGAGGAAGAAGTCGCCGGACACCTGCACTTGGTCGAGTCGATCGGCCTTGATTTCGAGTTCGACTACGACTAACTTGCCACCGGAAACTTTGTATTCACCACGCACATCTGCACCCTAGCCGCGAGGGGAAATTTCGCTGTCGGCCGTCCCAGGATGATCAGTCGCCAGACACATTGTCGTGATCTGCTCAACGTCCTCCGATTGGGCGAGGATCCCGAGTTGGTCGCCGGTTTGCAGGATCGTGTCCGGGCCGCACGGGATCAGGTCCCCATCGCGTTGGAGGACCATCACGATCGTGCCAGCGGGAAATCCAGACCCACGGATCGACCTGCCGACCAGCGGTGAGCCATCGGCGATCCGGGCATCAATCGATTCCGTGTTCGGCGCTATCTGCGAGACCTGACGCAGATGGGAATGCAGGCTGCCACGGTAGGCACGCACGACGTCGGCGATGCTCAGAATTCCAGTAACGCGTCGGCCGTCATCAAGAACTGGAATCCAGTTGGTCCGGCTGAGGATCAACGCTTCCAGAGCCGAATCGAGTTGATCGGCTTGATTGGTGGTCAGCGCGGTGAGGTCGGCGAATCGGCCGATCGTGGCTCCTTCTTCGATGTCCGGTGGAAGCAGTTTGCGTCGCACCACCCCAATCAACGCGCCGCGCTCATCGACGACGGGGGCACCGGGCAGATTCAGCGCGGCCAACTGCTCGATAGCGCTTGCGACGGTATCCGTGCCCGGCAATACAAGGCGCGGCGGGGAACTGAATTGTGTTACGTCCAAGGACCCCAACAAGGGCATGCTGCGTTGCAGACGGTGGGCGGGAGAATCCGCACGATTCTTCAATTGGCTGCGATAAATAGTGGCGTCGAAGCGCCGCACGATCAAGGTCGCGATACCGACCGCGATCATGGCGGGCGCTAAAGCCGACAACGATCCGGTCATCTCCGCAACCATCAGCATTACGGATAACGGCGAACGGCAAATTGCCCCGAATGTGGCCATCATGCCGACAATGACGAATGGTGCTGGGCCGCCGGGAATAGCCGGTGCGATGGGTTCCAGCAGGCGCCACATCGCGGCCCCGGTGAATGCGCCGATGACCATACCGGGCCCGAAGATCCCGCCCGAACCACCTGATCCGATCGACAACGAGGTCGCCAAAATCTTGGCGAAGGGAAGGGCCAGCACCACCCACAACGGCAGGCCGAGTAGCCGGTCGCCAAGTCCAATCTGAACCCAGCCATAGCCGGTGCCGAGGACCTGCGGCAGGACGAGCGCGATCAGGCCAACGAGAAGACCGCCGACGGCCGGGCGCAGGTAACGGGGAATCGGCATCTGCTCGAAGAACCCGGCGATGCCGTAGAAACCCTTTGCATAGGCGAGTCCCATGAATCCGCTGACCACCCCGAGCAGCGCGAACCAGCCGAGCGTTCTTGGGTCGAAGAATGGGAAGCCGTCCGAAGCGAAGCCGAACAATGGTTGGAAACCCAAGAACGCGGCCGAGACGGTATATCCGATGATGGAGGAAATCATCGCCGGGATGATCGCCTCTACCTCGATGTCGTCGCGGTAGATGATCTCCGCGGACAGCAACGCGCCGCCAAGCGGTGCGCCAAAAATCGACCCGATCCCCGCTCCGATGCCAGCGGCGACTGCGATGCGTCCATCCGACGGCGACAGGTCAAATGCGCGCGCAAGGTAGGACCCAAAACCAGAGCTGATTTGCGCGGTTGGGCCTTCGCGTCCGCCCGAACCACCCGAGCCGATGGTGATCGCCGATGCGATGATTTTGACCCATACCGCCATCATCCGAACGCCGCGCGGATTGTGGTGTACGGCGTCAATCGCGGCATCCGTGCCATGCCCTTCGGCTTCTGGGGCCAGCAGATAGACGATTCCGCCCGAAAGTAAGCCGCCCAACGCCACAATCAACGGGATCGACCAAGGGCGAGCAAAACTTGACGATCCCGCGTGGAAGCCTTCGCTGGCAACCGTTGGGATCTGATAGCCGGCGAGTTCACCCAAGAACAGATGGGTCGCCAGCGTGAGGCACTCATAGAACAAGACCGCACCCAAGCCCGCCACCACACCCAGAAGGCAACCGAGGATCAGCCATTTGCGCAGGTACGAGCCGGTACGAATGTGCCGGCCGGCCCAGGCCGTCCACGCGCGTCCGCGGGACCGCCACGGTGCTGTCGCACCAATCGCGCTCACAGCTCCCATCCGACCGTCCAATCCTGGTCGGACAACTCGCCGGCGGAATCGGCGAACGTCTCCAGCGCGTCAACGAGCTGACTGCTTTGGGCCGCTGAGAGTGATTGCACGATCCGGGCGATCTCGGTACGCCGATGGTCAGTCACCTGCTGGACCACCTCGCGTCCTTCCGCGGTGAGCCCCAATTGCACCTGCCGCCGATCGGTTGGTGAGACTCGCCGGCGTACTAACCCTTTGCCAACCAACCGGTCACACATACGGGTCACGGTCGACGGGCTCACGTCGATCGAGGCGGCCAGCGCTGCGACTCCTTGCGGACTGTAACCGGCGAGCAGCACCAGCAGCCGATATTGCGGCAACGTGACACCCTCGGCGGCCGACGCGATGGAGCGTGCAGCAACCGCAACCAGTGCGCGGCTTGCATGCAGAACCGCGTCGATCACCGGATCGATTAAGGGACCTGTGTCCAACCCGTCGTCGTCGGACGGTTGGGGTTGGCGAGATACAGGCATACAGCAACTATTGCATAGGGCAATGAAAACGCGGCCCGCTGGGATCGGCCGCGCAGCATACGCCGTCGTGATCGCTTTGCGGCGTCATCTCAGTGGCCGAAAGTGGTGCGGCGACAACTGTCAGCACCGGCAAGATTGCTGCCCAGCGGACCGGCTGGTCCACGACACAGAATTGATGAAGAGGAAATGATGACTATCACTCAGAACGAAACTGTTCCCGCGACTGAGCCGCAACTGATTCGGCCCGAGGTCCGCACGTCCTTGGTGTCGGGGACGGCCACTCAGGTGCGGGTGCAGGCCCGCGATCATGACTGGACGATCGATGAACCCGAATCATTGGGTGGCACGGACACGGGACCCAACCCAGTCGAGATACTCCTGTCCGCGTTGGGCGCCTGCCAGGTCATCACTTTTCAGGTCTGGGCAGAAAAACTCGGCGTCTCGATCGACACGCTCGACATCACCCTGGCCGGCGACCTCGACCTGCGCGGATTCTTCGGCCTCGATGACACCGTACGACCGGGATTTGCGTCGATCGATGTCAATGTCAGCCTTACCGGTCCTGAATCGGCCGATCGGTATGCCGACCTCGTCGCAGCGGTCGAAAAGCACTGCCCAGTGCTGGACAACCTAGGCAATGCGGTGCCGGTCAAGGCAACGTTTTCGGCGAACTGAGCGTTGCCCGGTGGTTAGAGCGTCGTCATCTCGACAGTGAGTTCGCCCTCGCCGTAAGACTTCCGCAATTCCTTCTTGTTGAATTTGCCGACCGAGGTACGCGGCACGGCTTCAATGAAGGCCCAGGCATCAGGCAGTTGCCATTTTGCGACGGAATGCGCCAAGAACTCGCGGAGGTCGTCCGGAGTCACCGTTGAGCCTTCGCGTAGGACGACCGAGGCCAACGGTCGTTCCTGCCATTTTTCGTCGGGGATGCCGACGACGGCGGCCTCAAAGACATCGGGATGCGCCATCAGGGCGTTCTCAAGCGCGACCGATGAGATCCATTCGCCGCCGGATTTGATGACGTCCTTGGCGCGGTCGGTCAAGGTGATGAAGCCAAGCGCATCGAGTGTGCCGACGTCGCCGGTGCGCAACCAGCCATTGTCAAACTTTTCGGGATCATCGTCCTTGTAATAGGAGGCGGTGACCCAGTTGCCGCGAACCTCAAGCTCGCCGACCGACTCGCCATCACACGGCAGCGGGTCGCCGGTCTCGCCGACGATGCGGCCCTCGATGCCGGGAACGAGCCGGCCTTGGCTGCCTCGGTAGTGCCAGATGTCCTCGCCTTCAACGCCGATGGGCGGTCGCGCGGTCGACGCGATGGGAGAGGTTTCAGTCATTCCCCAGGCTTGGATGATGTTGATGCCGTGATTGTTGGCTGCTGCTTGTTGCAGGGATAACGGAACGGCCGAGCCGCCACAAAGCACCAGACGAAGTGACGACAGGTCGTGCTCATGCTCATCGAGTTGACGAAGTACGTCGTTCCAGATCGTCGGCACCGCGCCCGAGACGGTCGGTCGGGTCTCCTCCATGAATCGGATAAGTGGCTTGGCCTGCAGCCAGCGGTCCGGCATCAGCAGCGATGAACCAACCATGAACGCCGAGTAGGCCAATCCCCAGGCGTTGGCGTGGAACATCGGTACGACCGGAAGGACGCGGTCGAGTGGGGTGAGGCCGGCGTTGGTGCCCATCGCGACGGCCATTGAATGCAGATAGACCGATCGGTGGCTGTAGACAACGCCTTTCGGATTGCCGGTCGTTCCGCTGGTGTAACACATCGCGGCAGCATCGCGCTCGTCCACGGCCGGCCACTCATAGGACTCGGGTTGTCCGGCAAGCACGTTTTCATACAGGAGGATTTGTTTGCCACTGCTGCGCAGCGAGTCGAGGTCCGCGGTTGCCGCGTCTGGGCCGGCGACTAACACGTGGGTCACGGTGTCGAAAGTCGGCAGTAGCGGTGCGAAGAGGTCGACGAGCGAATCATCGACGATGACGATCTTGTCCTCGGCGTGATTGGCGATGTAGGTGACCTGTTCGGGGAACAGGCGAAGGTTCAACGTATGCAAAATGGCGCCCATCGACGGAATCGCGAGGTAGGCCTCCAGATGCTCCTGGTTGTTCCACTGAAAGGTGGCGACGCGATCATCGATCGAGATGCCCAAATCGTGCAGCCCATGGGCCAACTGTGCGCTGCGTTTGCCGATGTCGGCGAAGCTGGCCCGACGTGTCCCGTCTGCAGTGGCCGTGACGACTTCGGCGTCGGCGTGAATCGTCGAGCCGTGCACCAGAATGCTGCTGATGGCCAACGGAATGTCTTGCATGGTGCTGCGCATCGGTGCCTCCGCAAAGTGTGACGTGGATGACACTGACGCTACACCGGGCGATGAAGAGGCGCAGCCGGTCGTACGTAAGTAACTCGGACCGCGTCTATGCGCAGCGGTTGCCGTTCACGCGTAGGCCCTGACTTCACTTCATCAGCGCAGCAGGAGAGATGACTCGTACGCTGCC
Organism: Aeromicrobium changchenzhani; assembly: GCF_057586615.1. Taxonomy (NCBI): domain Bacteria; kingdom Bacillati; phylum Actinomycetota; class Actinomycetes; order Propionibacteriales; family Nocardioidaceae; genus Aeromicrobium; species Aeromicrobium changchenzhani. The sequence continues at coordinate 76,073 of NZ_CM172480.1, forward strand.
AACACCACGGCGGGTACCTCGGCCAGAACTACGAGGCCGACCATGAGCACGAAGAATAGCGCCACAGTGCCGAGCGCCAGCGATTTTCCGCCGCTGTTATTGGAAGGCGCGTGGTTCGCTCGTCAACCTAGGACAGTCCGACCAGCGTTTCTGAGCGCTCCCACAGGCCGTCGATGATTGATTGGTCGTGAGCCTGTTTGTTCTCGCGGCCGTCGATCGTGAACCGGCTGAAGTAATGTCCGTTGATCTCTGGGTCGGGGCCGCGCTCGGCCAGAGCGATCAGCGGCGCCGCGCCGTCGGCGACGCTGATGGTGGCGAGACGCTTGAGCGGTGACCGGTAGATGAGCCCGACAAACCACGAGTCGCGGCCGAACGAGCTGCCGACCGGTCCCGGGTGGACCGCAGCAGCGACGATTCCGTCGTCAGACCAGCGCTGGCTGATGCCACGAGTGAAGATGATGTTCATCAGCTTGCCGGTGCCGTAAGCCCGGAGCTCGGTCGCCCGCCGGTGCTCGTAGTCGAGGTCGTCGAGCACGATTTTGCCCGCTAGGTTGCCGACGCTGGAGGTGTTGACGACTAGTGACGTTCCGGCGGCGGCGAGCTTGGGGCGGAGCAGGTTGGTAAGCAGGAACGGCGCCAAGTGATTGATCTGGAAGTTCGGCTCGTGGCCATCGTGAGTCTTCTTCGAGGGAGCGAACGTGCCGCCGGCGTTATTCATCAGGAGGTCGAGTGTGTCAACGCGCTCGCCAACCTTCTCGGCGAGTCGGCGGACGTCGTCGAGCCTGGAGAAGTCGGCGATGAGCGGTTCAGTGCCGGCTGCCTCGGCGATGGGACGGAGTTTGTCGGCTGAACGTCCGGTTACCAGTACCGTTGCGCCCTTCGCGGCCAAAGCCTTGGCGCTCTCGGCCCCGATTCCGTCGCTTGCTCCGGTCACCAAGACCGTACGGCCTGCCATCGTCTGATCACTCATGTCAAAAGCGTAGGACAGGGTCCAAGGATGACTTTCATCTGATGGTGCTGGGCGACTCCGACGAAGTGTTGCAGGTCACACTGACTGTTAGGGTCGGGACATGGTTGAGCGAGCGGTTCACAGCGTGATGTCTGGCATGTCCTACACCGAATGCCCACGATGGCATGAGGGTCGCCTGTGGTTCGCTGATTTCTATACGTACGCGATCTATTCGATGACCGAGTCGGGTGAGGATTTGCGGACTGAGCTTGACGTTCCCGCCCAGCCATCTGGCCTGGGCTGGCTGCCCGATGGCCGACTGGTGTTCGTGTCGATGAAAGATCGCAAGGTGATGCGCCGCGAGTCCGACGGCAGCATTGTGGTCCATGCCGACGTCACCGATGCGGTTACCGGGCATCCGAACGACATGGTGGTGGACGCTGAGGGCCGTTGTTGGTTGGGCAACTTCGGCTTCGACCTCATGGGCGGGGCAGATTTGGAGACTGCAAATCTGCTGCGGATCGATCTCGATGGCTCGGTTACCGAAGTGGCGCAGGATCTGTGGTTTCCCAATGGCAGCGTGATCACCCCCGACGGTGGCACCCTCATCGTCGATGAGACGTTCGGCAACCGCATTAGCGCGTTTGCGATCCAGCCGGATGGCAGTCTCGGCGAACGTCGCGACTGGGCCCGTTTCGGTGACCTCCCGACCAGTCGCGTAGTCGCCGAGGTGGTGCCGCAATCCGTCCTCGCTGCCGATGGCTGTTGCCTCGACGCTGAAGGCTCCCTCTGGGTTGCCGATGCGGTCGGCGGCCGCGTCTGCCGGATCGCTGAAGGCGGCGAGATTCTTGAAGAGATCGCGCCGGGCGGCGGCGTGTTTGCCTGCATGCTTGGTGGCAGTGATGGGCGCATCCTCTTCCTCAGTTGCGCCCCCGATTTCGACGAACACGCACGCAGCGCGGTTCGCGAGGCAGAGATCCGCACCGTGCGGGTCGATGTCCCGCATGCCGGTCTGCCGTGAGTGGACTGGGAGGGAAGCGCCGGTTATGGTCTCCGTTGTCCACGACACTTTGACGTTTACGCAGTCGATCAATGCTCCGTTGTCCGCGGTATGGGCGGCCTATGCGGACTCGACTCAGCGCCTCGTATGGGGCGTTCCAGCCGGTGATGCGCAGATATTCGACGAGTCCAACTTTCAGGTCGGGGGTCAAGACAGGTACCGCTGCGGACCACCACAAACGCTTGAGTTCCACGGCGCGGTGGACTACGTCCAGATCGTTCCGGAATCGCTCATCGTGCACACGGACACCGTACGAGTCGAAGATCAGCTACTTGCCGTTGCGCTCCTGACGTGGCAGTTCCACACCCACGAGGATGCAACTCTCATTCGACTCACAGATCAGGTGACCTCGTTCGTTGGTGCCGGCATGATCGACGGGCACCGTAACGGCCATACCAAGGCGCTTGAACAGCTTCGAGCCTTCGTCGAAAACCGCGAAGAGAGGGCGACAAACGGGACGCCGTAGTGTTCAACCAGACCGGTGATGTTCAGCCCCACGTCGAGCAAGGCCGAAACGATCTCGCCGAGTCCGTGATTCCGCTCGTGGGTGACGGTGTGCTGAAATTCCGCAGCGGTATCGACGTACGTTCCTCCTTCGTCCCAGATAGAGGGTTCTTCGCGCTCGAAGTACGGATATTCGATGGCGATAATCCCGTCGGGTCGAGGAGACCCGCCACCACAGCCGCCCATCGCCGGATGTCGGGCAGCCAGCCGAGTGCGCCGGCGAGTTGTCGTGCCGCGGCTATTGCGGCAGGGCTGAAGTCGAGTCCGGTCATTCGGGCGCCAAGCCTCACCAGCGACAGGGTGTCGGTGCCGATGGGGACTGCAGGTGCACACCACGCAGTCCGGTGGCATCGCCAAGCAGGGGCATACGTCGCACTCGAAACGGTGAGCGGTGATCATCAGGACGTTTGGATTCATCGGCAGGTCTTCGGTCCCTGTCCAGACGCCGACGGGTGTATCAGTCTGAAATCATGGCCATTAACCCCGAAGCAAGGATGTCCACACGCAGCGCGCGGCGGCCTTGGGTCCTCGTGATCGTGGTCGTGCTGGTGGCGGCTACCGCGTTCGGGGCCGGGTATGCACTGCGCAATCACGAGGACGCCACGCCCACGCGAAGCTCGATGGCCGAGCTGGCGTCGGTGAGGGGTGGGTGCGACGACTGGGCCGCATCAGCCGCGCCGAACGGTCCGTCGGATGCCTGGTGTTCGGGGATGGCCGACTGGATGGGCGGCCGCATGGGTCACACGATGATGGGTTCGGGCATGATGGCCGGACCGGACCAGATGCGCGCAGCGTGTCGGCAATGGGCCGACGACAACCCCGCCCAGTCCGGCGACCGGGCCGCGTCGACCTGTGACGACATGGTGACGTGGATGGACGGGCATTCTGGCGCGGACGGATGGGGAATGTGGATGATGCACAACCGCTGACCTCCTGCACGGCTACGCTCTACCGGCCGTTGTGCACGCGAGGGAGCCGGACATCCGCGGAGGGGGCCAGGACTCGGCTGCGGTCGGGTGCTTCTACGTCGCGTCGGCGGCGATGAACTCGCGGAGCAGTCGCGCGAAGCGGTCCGGGTCGTCAAGGTGCGGGAAGTGGCCCGCGCCCTCGAACAGTTCGACGCGGCAGTCGGGGAGCTCAGCCTCCACGCTGAGCGCGTGCGATGCCGGGATCATCCGATCCTTCGTGCCCCACACGATCAGGGTCGGGACTGGTTGCACGCCCCCCAGGTAGTCGTGGGCGCTGATGCTCTGCCCGCCGATGTCGATGACGGCACGGGTGGTGGCGAGGAAGGCGTGCCTGCTCTCACGGTCCCCGAGTGAACTGAACCCCCGCCAGATCGCGCTGATGTCTGAGCCAGGCCGCCAGCCAACCTTCGACGCGCCACGACCCAGTGCCTCCACCCGCGCGAGGACAGGTGCGGAGGCGAGGACGCTGAGCACCTGCGCGGCGCCGGGCAGGGTCGCAGAGCGTAAGACCAAATTCACCTCACGGCCCAGGCCGCCACTGGCAACCAGTACGAGGCGATCGACCCGTTCGGGGAAGAGGTAGAAAAACTGCATTGCAATGCCGCCACCGAGCGAGTGCCCGACGAGCGTGACCCGCTCGATCCCGAGGTGGTCAAGGAGATCGCGCATGGTCGCGGCGTGCGAGCTGAGCGAGTAATCTCCCAGGGGCTTTGCCGATTCGCCGTGACCGAAGAGGTCGGGCACGATCACCCGGTGGTTGTCATCCATCTTGTCGACGAGGTGGGCCCACTGCCGTCGGGACCCGAGGATCCCGTGGATGAAAAGCACGACGGGGCCAGAGCCACTGTCGATATAGGAGAGGTCGTGACTGTGGAGCACGACCTTGCTTGGTGCGATGCGCGCCATGGTGGTCATCCTCGAAATGGTCGTTGGACCGGGCAAGTTCATGTTATCCGGCTCAGGCTCAGAGCCCAACCGCGATCCAGGAGTCACTGGTCACGCCCCGACGCCTCGCAACGCGCAGTGAATTCCATTACGGTGTTGGACCTAGCCGGCCAGCAGCCGCTGCCAGTGGTCGCGACCGTACGCCAGGTGTCCGACCCCGCCTGTCATAGTGTCGGGATGACTTCCTTGGGGCGCAGAGCCGCTGCAGCGGTAGGACGGGCATACCGCGCGAGCGGTGCGGACCGACCATTTGGCAACCCTCTTCCTGCACACGGCGTGGCGATGGAGGGCTATTTTTGGCGGCTCACTGACCCAGCGACCGGACGCGTCGTGATTGCTCTCAACGGAGTGAACCGCGCGGACGACGGGACCTGGTCGACCCTCGGCCTTGCGGCGCATCCCCATGGCTTCTTGCACACCTCGGCCAGCCCGACGGGCTCTGCTTCCATAGACGGACTAGGCGCATTTGCCGGAGATGCCTTCCACGGCACCGCCGATCGCCTGCGAGTCGATCTCGCGCCGGACGCACGACTCGATGTCACCATCACCAATCCGGTTCCGTGGGCGCGTAAGGGCTTCGGCGGTTCGAGCGTCTTTCAGGCGATTCCTGGCCTGAATCAGTACTGGCACCCGTGGCTCCTGGGTGGATCGGCACACGGTCATGCTGTCGTCGGAGATGAGACCTGGGACATCAATGGATGGTCGGTTTACGCTGAAAAGAATTGGGGCAAGGGTGGCTTCCCCGAATCGTGGTGGTGGGGGCAAGCACAAGGCTTCGCCGACCCGTCGGTGTGTGTCGCGTTCGCAGGCGGCGAGGTCAGCGCTGGGCCGATCCGCACCACGGTGACTGCCGTCGTCGTGCTGCTGCCCGACGGCAAACTCATCCGCCTGGGCGACCCGTTGGTATCAGCGGTCCATGCCGAGGTCAGCGACGAGCGTTGGTCTCTGCACGGCCGCAGCGCCCAATGGAGTGTCGAGATCGAGGGATCGGGGAGTTTGGCCACGGCCCATGTGCTGCCGGTCCCTCTGCCTGCGGAGCGACGTAACGTTCCCGGCGCAATCGAGCACCTCGGTGCGACCATGCGGGTCACGGTCCGTCGCTGGGGCCGGGTCGTCTGGGAAGGTGAGTCGAACCTTGCCGCCCTCGAACACGGCGGTATCGACCGCGCCCGGGCCGAGGTCGAGCGCCGGGGACACGGAACGGACGCGGTCGACGCTTCGCCGATGTGATGGCCACGGCGGTGTGTGGCCACCAAGCAACGTTCTGGTGGCAGCGTCCGTATTGACTGATTCCCGCTAGGGCTGCAGGCTCTTCACCAAGCGTGTGCGCCGGCGCCGAGCGCTGAGCCTGCGGCCCAGCTCTCCGGCGACGAATCCAGTCGCGGCAACCGCGGCGTTAAGGCTCGGCTTGACGTCAAGTCCCGCGCCCATCCGACCGATCTGGGAATCGTACCATTCCGACTCTCCTGCGAACCCGATCGCCGTGGGCAGCGTGTAGCGGGGGAGGGCGCTGCCGGCAGCACCAGCCAGCAGTTTTGCTGGGAGATCTGGATCGGTGGCCATTGGACGGCCCAGGCCGATCAGGTCGACCCCCCGTCGATGAGCAAGGACTCCATCACCGAGCGCGTCCGGATCCCGCCGGTGAGCATGATCGGGACTCCGGCAGCCGCGGTGCGCGCACGTCGGACGGACGCTGCGAAGTAGGCCTCCTTGGCGTTCAAACCTCCGCCGAGTTCGGCCACCTCGCCGAACAATGCCGGATTCTCATAGGTTCCACCGGAGATCTCGGTGAAACCGCCGTGCCTGAAGTCCGAAGAGTTCAGCTTCACCCCAACAGTGAAGCCAGACCCGGTGCTTGTCCGTGCTGCCCGCACCGCCTCGAGCAGGGCACGCGAGCGACCGGCGACCTCGCCGCCCCAGGCATCGGTGCGCTGGTTCACGTGATGTGAGAGGGACTGCGCCAACAGGTACCCGTGGGCCGCGTGCACTTGTACGCCGTCGAGACCGGCGTGCTGACAAAGCGCAGCGGCAGTGCCGAACGCGGCGACGATTGCTTCGATCTCGGCTGAGCCCAAAGCGCGCGGTCGCGCGAACATGCCCATCATCGGCACAGCCGCGCTGGTGCTGGGTGCCACCGGTGTCGCGGAGAGGAATCGGTTGGTCTGCCGGCCCGGGTGGTTCAGTTGAGCGATGACCGGAGATGAGTTTGCTGCCATTCGGAGCCTGCGCCCAACGACGGTAGAGCGTCTCGTGGCGGGACGTCGGCTGGTTGTCGGCGTCAGAGAAGTTCTCGGTCATCGCCGCCTTCACGATCCGATGCGGCAGGACCAGTCCGCTGGGCAGGGTCAGCGGGGTATCGAGCTGGGCCACAAGAACTCCTCGGGTTGTCCCGCCGATGCTTCCACACGCGCGGGGCAGGCTTCAGGGGGCGCAGTTCGAGCGCTCGAAGAAATCGGGTGCAACGTTGCTCTTCGCCACGACGATGTTTCTCGATCCGGACAACCACTTCGCCAATGGATCCGGTGAGCATCCCGAGGCTACCGACCACAAAGAACCAGATGGCAACCGTCTCCGTATTCGCCCAGAAGCGGTTGGAGCGCCGTTAGGAGTTTTTGACATGTGGATTCTCCATCCGTGCGGTATGCGCAAATCAGCCTACTTTGCCCCGATTGCAATTCAACTGCCCAAGACTCGGGTCACCTTGAGGGGCATCACGCCTCAAGGTGACCGGGCGTCTCTACGTGGCACGATGACGCGGGTGCGGTGGTGGGCTAAAGGCATTCATCGTCGAGAAAGACGCACTCAGTGCTGGTCCGCACCAGGTTGGGGTGGACAAGACGTCCCAGGTCGGTAGCTTCGCTGGGTCCGTGCCAAGTCACAGGCGGAGTGCTTGATGTTCACGTGAACACTGTTGTTCGGTTGTTCGGTTGTACGAGAACGACAGCACTTTCGCGCATTCTGTCGATAGATGTGTGACGGCCAGCGATGCGATTCCAGCGCAGCCGTGACCAGCATCAAGGAGGGGTACGACGAGCAGATCTCGCGCGTATGCTGCCCTTCCTGCCTGATGAGTCATTCAGAATTCAGCCATTTTATCCCAGCCCTCTTGCTCCGGGAGGTCGACGTAGATGATGTCTGGAACCTCGGTGACGAACGGCTTGGTCTCTTGGGTGGCGAGAAACTGCTGAAAGTGGTCTGACCTGACGTGAGCCTCGCCAGCCGCTGCGTCGTCGAATGCCTCAAGGGTGAGGATGGTGTCGGGGTCGTCGACGCTGCGAAATTGCTCGTACCACTTGTTTCCCGGCTCTTGGCGCGTTGCCTCGAGGAAGGGGCGGTTTGCCGCGAGGTAGGCCTCAGCGCTGCCCGGCTTCAACTTCGTCTTGACGGTGATGAGAATCAATTCGTCTCCTAAGTAGTGATGGTGAGTTGGCGCCACGCCCGCTCCGGTTCTTTTGACCACGTGCTTACGAGCGCGTTAGCGAGCCTGCTCGCATCGACGTCGCCAATAGTCTTCCCTGAAGGTAGTCGCTGTCGGCTGGTGCCGCGGAGGGCCCGCGTACAAGTTGGCGGTGCCGATTAGAGTCCCATAGCGAAGGTGGCATCTGCCACTGCAACCATCAACTTCACGCTCAGAAGGTTTCCAGCGGCCCCAAACGGCGCACTTTTCCAATACTGTCCCCGCTACCAGTTCAAGGCCCTCACAGGAAACTGCGACAGTCATCCTCAATTCTGCGCCCGCCGGACGGTTCGTGTGGTGGCCAGGTTGGGATTTGGCTGGGGCCCTTCGCGGTTCTCCGCTAGCTCAAAGGCTAGATTTCGACCATGACCGAACCAACTCCCCTTCCTCAGCTGACTGCCGATGCCCGTGCAATGATCCCAATTTTGGGCGCTATGGGCCTTGAGGTGCTCGAGGTAACTCCGCATAGTGCGGCTGCGCGGATCCCCGCCGAGCCGAACGGCAATCACTTCGGCGCGATGTATGCGGGCTGCCTGTTCACGGTGGCGGAGGTGCTCGGCGGGCTGATGGCTGGGTTTATGGACGTGCCTGGCGGTGTGCCGCTGGTCAGGCGGCTCGAGATCGACTTCACCCGACCGGCAATGACCGCAGTCACGGCGAGGACCACGCTGTCGGAAGAGGAGGTTGTCCGGGTTCAGGCAGAGGCCATTGCCAATGGCAAGTCGAACTATGAGCTGACCAGCGAGGTCGTCGACGAATCCGGGACGGTCGTGGCCCGCACGCACGGCTACTACCAAATGCGAGTAATGGGCTGACTGTGGTCAGGTGTCTACGGCCCGGCTTCGCCGCGAGTAAGAGGCCCACTCGATCCCCGTCATCGGTTCTCGCTGCCCTCGGAGGGTGGTTAAAGAAGTTCGGGTTTCGTTGCGGTTCCGGGGTTATTTGAGGCCTGTCCTGTAGCTGCTACAGACTTGTTTGCAATGTTCCACAGACTTCACCGGCTCCACGAAGTTTTTGTAGTGTGTGTTCAGCGGGTTGTCGGTGGCCGCTGACGACCGGCGAATCTCATACTGTCCGGCTGGGTACGGATCGGTTTGAGGATTCCGGGAGTTGGGTCTGCACTGCATCCAGCTCTCCGTGGCGCCGTACAATCCAGCAGGAATCCGCGCCTACGAAAAGGCCGGGTTCGTGGAGGAGGGCCGCCGCCGCGAGGCGGTCTGGCACGACGGCAGATGGTACGACGAGGTGATGATGTCGATCATCGGTAGCGAGTGGTCGGCACGCCGCTCCCCAAGCTGACCCGGAGGGACCTCCAGGATCGACGAACGCACCAGCCCCGTCCTCGGATAGGGCGCAGTGCTTTGCCAAGGGCTCGGAGGGACAGATCAAGCACGGCAGATCGGCTTCAAGCTGCCTTGAAACCCATGGATATGAGGCGTCTCACCGGGGGCGATAGAAACTATCTCATCGGTTGATTTCATGCGCCAGAATCACAAATCTCGCGTTGCAGCGCCCGGGTCAAATCGAGCTGCATGTACCCACTCATTGGCGCAACGAATACTGGCGCAATGAGTCTGCTCGCACGCGGTATTCCGCTGGTTTCCAGTTTAGAACCGGGGCCACGTGGGCGGTGCTGGCTTGGGCTAGTCGGCTTACGCTCAGGGCCGTCGACCTATCTGTCGCTCCAGTATGAAGCCATAAGCTCGTGCGTCCAGTCGGGCTGCCTGACTTCGCCGCGGGCTGCGAACTCAGACATGTACGGCTTGATGTCCAGGACCGGGCTGCCGTCGATGGCGTCGAGCCCATTGACGGTCAAGGTGAGACCGTAGACCCCGAGAAGTCGACACACGGTGACCCCGAGGCGGTTGGGACGGGCCTTTGCGCGCTGCGCGAAGATGCCGACCTCGGGCCATTCGCTGTTCCCTCTGGGGTGACGAGCGCCGGTCTGCACCTTGTCAGCGTCAACCTGGTCGAAGAAGTAAACGACTTCGATGTGGGAGAAGTCTTGGAGTCCTCGAAGCACCTCCTCGCCAAACTGCCCGGCATCAAGAGTGATCGTCGACGTAATGCTGTCCCAATCGTCGTCTAAGGCTTCGATCCTTGGCGACGACACGGACCCGATTGGCAACAGAACTATTTCGGCCATAAACAAAATGTAGTGGCTCGTCCAGACAGACTCCACGAGCGCTGGACAAGTGAAGCGTCTCAGGCCTGATGATGCATGGATTCGGATCAGATGATGAATCCACCCTCGGTTCGGACTGTCTCGCAACCCTAGGCATCCGAAGTGTCTGATCGCGACCGTATGTGCCGGGCAATGACCCGATATCGTTCGACCGCGACGTTTTGGCGTCTAGCTGCGTCGGAACCTATGGGATTTGAGGCACATAGGTTATGCGACACCGAGCGGCCGCGATTGTCGATTCACGTGCCCATTAGAAAATCGGCGAATTCAGGCGGACGACTGTCTTCGTGAACTGATTGACGAGGTAATCCCCTCATCGTGCGGGATCTTCTGCTGGTCGGCCACCCTTAACAGGGATGCTGAGGTCAGGTTCGTGGCCATTTCATTTCGTCGGTGCTCGGCGAAAATATGTTTGCTCGTCAGTCGTTGGCTAACGATCGTGATCGTGTCAACGACGGCAATCTTGACATTCGCAGGCCTGCCAGCGATGGCTCAGGAACCTGCCAACAATTCTGTCCATGGGTCTGTCATGCAAACCATGCAACAAGCAGTCGACGAGCAAGGTGTCGCGCCGTCTGTCGAGAACCCAGATCTGGTCATACCAGAAGACGTTCGATCTCAAACTTTCTGGAGATGTCGCTGATCTTGAGTTGGACGATGACGGGGGGTCAGCGCCTACACCTCTAGATGGTGAACTCCTAGCAATGGGTGATGATGCCCCGTGGGCGCGAGACGCCAACGGATTAAAAGTTCCCACTCACTACGAAATCAGCGGCACCACACTCACCTAAGTCGTCGACCACCACGGCGGGAAATGGGCCTACGGAATCACCGCCGACCCGAGTTTTTGGTGGTGGACCGCGAATATCGCAAAATGCACAGCCGGCCTCGCTTCGTTCGCCGGCCCGTTTGCCGTCAGCAAGATTGCTAAAATTAGATCTTTCATTTCTAAGAGCGCAAAGGATCGTAAAGTCATCAAGGATCTCATGAAGTACGGCGGAGCAGGATGGTTCGGCCTTGTCTCGGGCAGTTGTTGGAATATTGTGAAGGAGGTCTTCTAGATGCCAGCGCTGATTGTTCTGTTGGTGTTGGTCACGGTTGTCGCCGCGGTCGCGGTCATGCTCTTGTTCCAGGACCTTTGGGCGGGGTCGGACCACGAGGCGAGAAGTTACAACACAATTTGGCTTCGCCTCGGTCTGTTCGCGTTGATGATTGTGGCCGGTGTCTCGGCCGGGAAGCTGGACGGTGGTACTCATCCGCGGCTGTTTTCCTACTGGGTGTTGGTTTTCATTCCGATGATGTTGGTCGCGACAGTGGCGTTGGCTAGGAACTTGGTTCGACGTCGGGGCGGTTCCGAATCGTGATGTAGCGATCATCGTGTGAGGATTACACCTATCGAGTCAGGGCCAACCCGAACGTGTTCCGTTGCGATTTCTATGGCTCGACCTGCGTAAAGTTTGTCGAGGAAGCAGACGTCGGTGACTAAAGCCGCCATCGTCCGGCTGACGGCCGCCTGCGGGATCATGGGTTCATGTGACCCACGTACGAAGGCCCACCAGTCCGACAAGCCTTAACTGACCTGTTTGCGGTCGCACGATGTCTAACCACCGATCGACGAAGCGCCGCCTGCTCACTCTTGATGCGTCGGCACACAGCGCTTTGTCGACCGCGTGCCACCAACAGAGCGCGTTCCGACGCCCGATCCTCATACGGTCACAGTGCACTCGTCCGTCGATGGCAGTTTCTAGTGGTCGTCGCAACCAATGAACTGTATCCGGGGCGCCTTGCCCACGAGCTCGAGAATGCTGCATCGGTGTCTCGCAACCCTAGGAATACGAGACTGTGGACAGGTCGGGGGATCCAGTCTTGACGTTTTCCGCTGCGGGGGTCGTGTTCACTGCAGTTCTGCGGCGCGCGCGGCAATCTCCGCAAGGATCTGATCACGCTTGTTGCGCTCGGCCGATGAGTAGAGCCTCGAGCGCAACTTCTCCTTCTGGTCGCGGAAGTTGTCCGTGACGGCGTAGGAACCGATCGGCCGGACGGCACAGGTCATGCCGCTCGCGCCATCCCAGTCCAAGGTGCCCGGCAGACCTGCTCGCACGGCTGCGGGATGCCAGGTGACGTCGACGAGGAGGGGCCCGGCCCATGGCGTCGCGACAGTCAGGCACTCGTGGACCTCCAACAGGTCGCCACCGGCTTCGCGCAGATCGGGCCACAAACTCGGAACCAACAGTCCCACGACCATAAGCCGTTCGCACCCTAGACCGACGACCTCGATGTCCTCGCGCAGCAGAGCGTGCTTTGCTGCGCACGTTCCGCGCCCAGTCGTCCTGGCACTCAATGCGGTCGGCGGGCCAGGCCATGCGTACGGCATCCGTTGAACCTTGGCCACCATGTCCGCCAAACGTTGAGGGTCCACCGTCATGTAAGCGACCATATACCGCGCGCACATCCCACTTATCCGGGCCAGGTTGGCCTCTCCAGCGCGCTGGTAGTCAGTCGTACTGTGTCGCCGTGGCTGCTCCGCAACGCTGTGGGCTATCGTCTGCCCTGTCGGCAAACGAACGATCAATACGGGCGGGATGGCGGACCATGGAGAACATCGACAGTGGCGAGGTCGACGAACTGATCGTGAAGACATTCGGCGAGCTGAAGAGTGCAGTCGATACCTACAGCAAGGGCAGCGTTGAGCTGTACAGCTCGGCGCTGAGTTCGCTGGTGCTGCTACGACAGCAGGTCGTGGCTGACGAGCGAGGCGACTCCTGACTTCTGCGTCCTGGCCAAAACCGCCGGACGCAAACCGCACCCGACCACGTCTGACTGATTGAGCCCGCCGATCTTCTAACGGGTACGTGAAGCGACGATCGCAGCAGTTCGGTGTCTCGCAACCTATGGGTGGCGAGTTCAGGTGGTGAGCGCAACACCTTGAGTTCTGTGGGGTGTTGTCGATGGGTCGACCATGGTCGCCATTGAGTGTTCGTCTAGCGTTCTGGGAAGGGTTGGACGCGGGGTTATCGGTGGCCGTCGCGGCGCAGGCGGCGGCGGTGTCGCGTCCGACCGCGTACCGGTGGTTGAGCGACCATCGGAAGGTGTTGTCACCACCGGTTCAGGATTTCAGTGTGCCCCGCGCGGGGCTTTTGTCGTTGCATGAGCGAGAGGAGATCGGCTTCCAGCTCGCGCAGGGTCAGAGGGTGCGTCGCATCGCTGCTGCGCTGGGTCGGGCGCCGTCGACGATCAGCCGGGAGGTCGCGACACCGCCGACCCCGGAAACGCCACGGCTACCGCACCCCCGCAGAAGTCCTCGCCACGCTAATGTCAAACCCAACAAATCAAACCGGTGTTGCAGACATCACCTGAATCCGCCGGTTACGAGGCAGATTAGTTACGAGACACATGCGCCGATTGTTTCGACCAACGTCCCCATGTGGCCCTTTGGCGGCGGAACGACGTGCCGCGGTCGCGTGACTGACCCGCCGGCAGGCGGTGATTGACTGCCGCATTTTCAACGTTTAAAGTTTCCTTGATGGACGACTATGTCCTGAACAGCCCGAGGCCGATCAACGGCTCGGGTTTTTACTGCCCTGACGGTAGTGGCCTCTGCATCTGCACACCCACACGTTGCACTGTTACGGAGATAACCTCTGTTCGTGCGCCTATACCAACCCGCCAGAGAGCGGCAGATCCCCTCACTGCTCTTGATGCGCTCCTCTGGTCTGGGGTCGCATTTGTCGACGCTTGCCCCCAACGTCGAAGCTGACCTTCGGGCGCAACACCCTGCGTCGGACAGGCCGTCCCTCCCGCGCTGGGGGACGATGAAGCGGCGTCCTGGCCCGAAACCGCTCTCGTTCAGTCCTGACTTCGACGACGACTATTACGACACGTACCGCGACTTTGAATACGCACGCGAATGGTCCACCCGTGACGTGGCGTTCTACTTCAGCATCAGCACCGCAGCTGTCCGCCAGTGGGTGAAGCGCGGTTACCTCATGCCGGTTCGCACACAAGAACGCACCCACATCTTCTCCTCAGCCGACGCCATAAGTGCGGGCCGTACCATCAGCCGGCGGACAAACGCGCCACTGGGAATGCGCGCGAACATCCTGCCCAGACATCACGTCCGATACGTCTCCTGCCAACTGGCGGCAGCCGCGGTCGGTGTCGCGCCATCCACCATCCGTTCCTGGGTCCACCGGGGATGCCTTGGCGCCCAGACATCGTCTGCCGGGCGCGTGGCAGTACGCGTCGGCGACGTCTTTGCCCTCGCCGGGACCAGCCGCCACCGACGCCGGACGTAGGTCAACCCTCACCCCAGGGAGGTCAACCATGAGCCCTCCCTAGCCACAGCCCTGCCCTCAACCGACCACCCAGGCCCGCTCCAACAAGCGGGCCTTTGTCATGCCCGGAGGCATCCATGCTGACTGTCGCTTTCCAAACCGCTTGCGCGTTGTGGCCCAACCGGCCAACACTCGTCCTGATCATTGCGATCGCGACTTGCGGCTACGGCCTGCGAAGCTTCGTGCGTCTCGAACCCGCGCAGCGGAACGACGTCATCCGCCTGTTCAAGGCAGCCCGGCACAAGTGAGGCCACAGATGAACGTACGCTCGCGAGGACCCCCTCCCTCTCGCACGATCTCAAGAAGCGCCTCGGCGCACAGCAGCCCTCGGGCTCCGAGACACTGCACCTGCCAAAAAAGACCGTGCTCGTCAGAGGACCCGCGTCATCGTGGGTGGAATGCCGTGTCACGCCAGTTGCGTCCGGTCAGCTCGCTGAGCGGACGTTGCCGATCTGCCAGATCTGGTAGATGTGTTTGCCCGCGGGCCTGTAAGAGAACTTGCCGACGCTGACACGGCTGTTGCGGCCCAGACCGTTCGGATGCGGTCCTCGGCGTCCATGTCGGGCGGGAACATGATTGCCTCGTTGGTTTACTCGTGGTTGCTGACCAGCAGCCCGCGGGTGCCGCTGCGGTTGGGCTCGATGATGTCGAGGTAGTCATTGTTGTAGCCGAACTGCCCCCGCCTGGGCACGGGCCGACTGTGCATCCGGATCGAGGGCCGGCGCACCCTTCAGGATGGGGTCCCCCCAACGGATGACGGGCGAGTTCTCCCATCCGACGGGGACGCCGAACTCGCGGACGCGCCGGAGGCCACATCGCGGAAGTGGCTGGTGTCCGTCGTGTTCGGAACGACCTGCGCGCAGGCGTCGCCGCATCGAAGGTGGCAGGTCACGGCGCTGCGGCTACCGCAGGTCAGACCTGCCGTGGGCAGGTTGCGGCGGTGGTCGGCTTCAACGGTCATTGCAGTTCTCCCCAGGGCTGTTGGACGGACGTCTCTGACGCTAGGCGGCCTCGTCGGCGCGCTGGGGTACTGCGGGTGACCATCCGGTCAACGGTGTCCGGTGGACGATCAACCCTGTCGGCCCTTGTACCGGGGGTTCTGTTTGTTGATCACGAAGGTGCGTCCCCGGCGGCGGACTACCTGTGCGCCTGGCTTGTCCTTGAGCGAGCGAAGTGAATTGCGGACCTTCATGGGGTGGGCCTTCCTGTGGTGGGGTCGACGAGTCCCGCGTGTACGGCGCGCACGAGGCGGCGGGGGACGCGGTACTCGACGCCGGCAACGGTGATGGGCACGAGCTGGGTAGGTGTGACTTTCCAGGAGGAGCGTCTGTGCCTGGTATTGCTCCGGGACATCTTGCGTTTCGGTACAGCCATGGTTGGCCTCTCTCTTCGTGTGGAGTCAGGCGGCGTGTCTGACCGGGCCGAGCCAGTCCTCGAATCCATCGGTGCTGGCTTCCCAGTACGGGCCCCGCTCAGCGAGCTCCTCATCGGTGAGGAGGCAGTGCTTGAACAGTGCAGCGATCTGGCGACGACCAGTGCCGATGCCGGTCACGAGGATCCGGGTGTGGGGCCGGTTGGTCAGGCCGTGCTGGCAGATGCCGACACTGAGCTGGCCGCCCGCGCCGTCCCACTCGCACATCGAATCGGGTCGGGTGGGTAGCCAGAAGCATCCCCGGGAGCGGCGCTGGCCTCCGCCGATGCCTTCGATGTTCTCGCGAAGGCGGTCCGGGTGGAACGGGCGGTCTGACCTGAGTTCCACGGTCCACACGTTGCCGATCCTGCTGCGCTCGATGCGACGTGAGTTCTGCGGGTCGACCCAGTCCTCGCCCGCCTCCTGGTCTCGTCGACCGGCCGCGAGCGCGCCGGCATCAACGGTCAGGTGGTCGGTGTGCACGGGCGCATCTGGGCGGGTCAGCATGGTCAACAGGTCACAGTCGGTGCTGCTGATGTCGCCCACCACGACCACGGCGTCGGCGTATTCGATCATCGCCGCGTTAGTCTCTGCGATCCCGCGACGATCACCCTCGGACGTCTCCAGACCCCGGTTGCACAGCAACTCATCGCCCAGCAAGTCCTGCCTGGCGTTCGGTCCATCGACGACGGCGAGCACTGCGGCGACGTGCATCTTGGAGCCCAAGTGGTTGTCGTAGGACAGGATGCGGCAGACCTGGGTGGCGTCGGCTGCGACAGGTAGATGGACGATGATCGAGGCCCACCGCCCGTCGTCGGCCAATCGCTCGAGGGTCGGCATGACGTCCTCACGGAGCGCGCAACTGACGCACGCGTGATCGAGGTTGATCTCCTCGCGTTCGACAACGCCGGTGATGTCACTGACGACGCGGGTGAGCACTTGCGCCTGCACGTCGATCGCGTGCCGGACGGCCACGGCGTGACGGACGTCCCACTGCATGCTCATCATGGCGTCAGCCATGGAGTCCTTCTCGATGCCGGTCAGCAGCAGCAGCGGCGTGCTCATGCGGTCGACCCGTAGCGACGCTCGAACCTCTGGACACGGCCCTCCGCGTCGAGGACTCGCCCCTTGCCGGTCCAGAACGGGTGGCTCGCAGTCGACACGTCGACGTCGATGACCGGGTAGATCACGCCGTCCACTTCGACGGTGTCGACGCTCGTTGCGGTGGACTTGGTGACGACCAGCAGTCCTCCCGATCGGTCGCGAAATACGACGGGCGCGTAGGTGGGGTGAATGCCCTTCTTCACGAAGTAGCTCCTCATGGGGTAGTCTTAATAAGAACGATAATCATTATACATAAGGAGCGGACGATGTCACGCGTGTGTCAGGTTACTGGGGCGGAAGTGGGGTTCGGCCATCACGTTTCGCACTCCCACCGAAGGACGAACCGGCGTTTCGACGCCAACATTCAGCGGAGGAGCTACTGGGTACCGAGCTTTGGACGAAAAGTGACGCTGCGGGTAAGTGCCCGCGGGATCAAGACCATCGACGTTCGCGGCATTGACGCTGTCGTGGCCGGCATCGCACGGCGCGGAGGGAAGGTCTGATGGCCGGTAAGTCCAGTAACATCAGGCCAGTAGTGAAGCTGCGGTCCACGGCGGGAACTGGGTCTACCTACGTCACGCGCAAGAACCGTCGCAACGATCCTGATCGTCTCTCGATGCGCAAATACGACCGAGTGGTCCGCCGGCACGTCGAGTTCCGCGAGGAGCGCTGATATGGCGAGGAAGAGCAAGATCGTCGCGAACGAGCGGCGCAAGGTGATTGTCGAACGGCATGCCGAGCGGCGCGACAAATTGCGCAGGGCGTCCAAGCACGAGTCCCTCACTCTCGAGGAGCGCCTGGCTGCCGGCCGGGCGCTGGCGAAGCTGCCGCGGGACTCCGCAGCTGTCCGAGTGCGCAACCGTGACCAGGTCGACGGGAGGCCGCGCGGCTACCTTCGCCAAGCTGGGCTGTCGCGAATCAGGTTCCGTCAGGCTGCCCACGACGGGCACCTGCCGGGAGTCACGAAGTCGAGCTGGTGAGGAGGGCATTGGCGGAGCGCCCGGGCTGCCGAGTGAGCGCCTGGTCGCGCCGCCACTGCTCTACCCGGCAGGTCAGGTAGATCAGGAACGAAGCGGTCGTGACCTAGGAGCTGGGCGGGGTCGTCGCGCCGAGGGCGAGGAAGGTGCCGCCAACCATCGAGACCAAGGTAAGCGTCATTGCCAGCAGCCGGACCGGGACACCGCTGGTACTGGCGACGCCTAGGTCGACGCTGGCAAGTCACATACACTTGACCCATGGAGTCTGACACCGCGCCTAGTGCCACCAGCGCACCGCGGTCCACCCGCCAGCGTCGTGCCGTGGCTCGCGCCATTGACGGGTTGGACCGTTTTTCCAGCACCCAAGCTGTGCACGATCGGATGAAGGCCCAAGGCGAGTCGGTCGGACTGGCCACCGTCTACCGCAACCTGCAGGTGATGGCCGACGCCGGCGAGGTCGACTTCATCCGCAACCAAGACGGCGAGATGCTGTACCGACAGTGTGGCCGACTGCACCATCATCACTTGGTCTGCCGGCGATGCGGCCGGGCCGAGGAGCTTGCTGGGGATGCGGTCGAGCAGTGGGTCGCTCAGACCGCAACCGACCACGGGTACACCCAGGTCAGCCACGAGGTTGAGATCTTCGGCCTGTGCCAGGCCTGCTCCCTCGCCGACCGTCAGGACTGAACGGCGTCGTTGAACGCAGCTGCCTGTGTGAATGCGAATGTCCGTGACGCAGCGGGCTCGACGCCCGACAACCATTGTCGCGTTGACAGTCGCAGACCTCGTCTGCATCTCCGAAACGGCTAGCATCCTGGGCGCGGGGTCGCGACTGCCGGCCCAGCAAACCAACGACGGAGCCGGATCGCGAATTGACCACGCGGAGAGCTCATCAGTCCACGAAGGCGTCAGCCGGGCATGACGGCGTCTCCGAAGTCACGTCGAGACATGCCGGCGGCCGCTCCGTAGGCCAGGCCCGCAAGCAGCACCATCGCGGAGGCGGCGACCCCGATGCTGACCCCGGCGGACTGGGCAAGGGCGCCGCACCCGACCGCACCGATTGGTGTGCCGCCCCAGGCGACCATGCGGCCGGTGGTGTTGACCCTGGCCTGCAGAGTGTCGGGCGTCAACTGTTGGCGAAGATTGATTCCGTTGAGGACTACGATGGTGTTGCCGGCGCTCCAGACCAGCAGGCATGCCCCAGACGCAACGAGCGACGTTGAAGCGGCCAGCAGCAGCACCGCAGGGATGCCAGCGCCGAGACCTCCCAAGGTGATCCAGCCGAGCGGGACGCGGCGGGTCAGGTGGGGAAGCGTGCCGGCCGCGACGAACCCACCGGCCGCGACGACGGCGAGGAGACCTCCAAGGGCGCCACCGTCGGATGACACGCCTAGTTGCTCGACCGCGAGCACCAGGAGGAGCCCGGTAACGCCACCGGCAGCAACAGAATTAGCAACCCCTAAGAGGGTGAGCGGACGGATGACGTCATGCTGCCACAAGAACGCAACCCCCTCGGCGATGTCGGACCCCACGCTGGGCCGCATAGCAGGAGTGCCGGCGGCGAACGGGCCCATAGGTCTGACGACGGCCAGGAGGCAGCCACCTGCGAGGAAATAGCACACGGCGTCGATCGCGAGCACGTCTTGCGCACTAAAGGCTGCAACCAGCAGGCCACCAAGGGCTGGACCTCCGATGCCGACCAGGGTTGATGCGGTCCATAGCGCGCTGTTCGCGCGTGAGATGTCCGCCCGACCAACGATTGCCGGTAGGGCGCCGAACGCCGCAGCATCGAACCACACAAAGGCGGACGACACGACAACTGTCACGACAAGGATGTGGAAGACATGGAGGAATCCGAGCTGGTGCGCGGCCGGCACGCTGAGCAACGCCACCGCCGCCAGCGCCTGGGCGCCAAGCATCACTCGACGTCGAGGCACCCGGTCGGCCGTTGCCCCGGCCAGCAGGCCGAACACGAGGTAGGGGGCAACCTGTAGCGCCGTGACCGCCGACGTGAGGGAGGCAGACCTTGTCAGGTCGTAGACGATGACCGGGAGTGCGACGGCCGTGAGTCCCGAGCCTATGACGGCCACCATCCGAGCGGCCCAGAACCAACGAAAGTCAGGCCCCAGGCCGCCAGAGCTCACCCGTGCAGGCCTTCGGCGACGATGCGCGCGCCTTCGATCGCCGACAGCGTGCCGGGCTGGACGTACGTGTTGTCGACTGCGACGAGCCGGCCCGTCTTCACCGCAGGAGTGCCGGCCAGGTTCGTGGCCAGATAGGCGCGGGTCTCCGCCTCGTGCTTCTCGTCGTTGACCGAGAAGACAATCGCGTCCGGCGCCTTGCCGAGCACGACCTCGGGGTTGACTTCGGCGGTGAAGAAGTCGGCGAAGCGCCCGTCGCCTGCGAAGAGGTTCTCGCCACCACCGAGCCGCAACACGTCGATCTCGACGGCGCCGCCGATCGCGTACAGCTTGCCACCCTCGACGTAGACCTGCGCGGCCCGCACAGGTGCATCATCACCGATGATGTCTGCAACCTCGGCGAGCTCGGTTCGCGCCTCCTTCTCGACGACAGCTGCGCGGTCCTGGACACCGAAGACCCTTCCGAGGAACGCTAGATCACTGAACGTGTCCTCGACGGTGCCAGCCGCTCTGCGGTCCTTGCACCCCGCCGTGGCAACGTAGGACTGCGCTCCGGCATCCTCGAGGTTGGCGTAGCTCGCAAATCCCATCTCGCTCGAGAACTCGTACTCAGTGCCGCTCAGCACGAGGTCGGGCGTCTTTGTCAGCAGCACTTCGCGAGTCGGCGGGGTATCCGAGCTCAGCGACGGAATCGCCTCGACCTGCGCGGCCATGGCTGGCGAGGGCTCACCCAAGGCGTCCTGTGCCTGGGCCACGACCTTGTCGCCGAGACCAAGCTGGATGAGCAGCTCGGTGATGCTGGGGTGCATGCTCACGACGCGCTCAGGTCGGGCGGAGATCGTGACCTCACGACCGCAGTTCGTGACGGTCACCGGTCCTGCGTCGCCTGACGCGGTCGACTCCGTGTTTTCGTCAGCAGTGACAGTGCCGCAGGCGGTGAGGGTGGCGAGGAGCACGGTGGCGCCGAGAGCACGCCATCGGGTGGGGGCGGGGGTCTTCATAGTTCTCCTGTGCTTCGAGGGGTCGTGACGCGGGCAGTGTGCCCGCGTCTGTGGGTAAGGGCGACCACGGGCCGCCCCGTCCGGGGGTGGGCGAGCAGATCACAGTCGACGTCGTAGACGTCTTCGATCCGCTCAGTCGTCAGTACCTCGCCGGGGGTCCCGATGGCCTCGAGACGCCCGCCGCGCAGCAGAGCGACGCGGTCGCAGTACGCGCCTGCAAGGGTCAGGTCGTGCAAGGCAACGACGCACGTGATGCCCAGGGAGGAGACGAGCTCGAGGAGTCCGAGCTGGTGCGAGACGTCAAGGTGGTTAGTGGGCTCGTCGAGGAGCAGTACCTGAGGCTGCTGGCACAGTGCTCTGGCCAGCAGGACGCGCTGGCGCTCGCCCCCAGACAGCGTCGGGAACGATCGACCGGACAAGTGCTCAGCATCCGCCCGGCGCAGGCTCTGTGTGGCGAGGTCGAGGTCGGATATACCCCCGGACGTACGCCGGTGAGGGATCCGTCCCAGCAGCACGACGTCCAGTACCAACAACTCAATGTCCGTCGCATGGTCCTGCGACAGCACGGCGCAGCGTCGCGCAATGGTGGCCCGACTGGCGGACGCGACGTCGAGGTCGTCGAGAGTGATGTGCCCTCGGGCGGCGGGGAGGATGCCGCAGATTGTGCGCAGCAGTGTCGATTTGCCGCTGCCGTTGGGACCGAGCAGGCCGAGCACCTCACCGCGTCGAGCCGTGAGGCTGACGTCGGTCAAGATGGGTGTGCCGTTGATGACAACTGATACTTCCTCGACGATGAGGTCGTCGATCATCGTTCGTGTCCCATCGGTCGGCGGTGCATCAGCCACAGGAAGAAGGGTGCACCGACCAAGGCCGTCACCACACCGAGCGGAATCTCGCGGGGCGACGCAGCGGTGCGAGCGATTGTGTCGACGACCACGAGCAGCACGGCGCCTGTGACCGCAGACAACGGGATGAGCGCGCGATGCCCAGCACCGATCATGAGGCGGCACACGTGCGGCACGACCATCCCGACGAATCCGATGCCCCCTGCGACCGCCACGACGGCTCCGGTCAGCAGCGACGTGACCACGAGGGTCTCGAGTCGCAATCGGGTCATGTCGACTCCGAGTGAGGTCGCGGTCTCCTCGCCTGTCATGGCCGCGTCGAGGTGGTCGGCCCTCCACACGGCGTAGGCGACGCCGAGCACGAGCGCCGCCGCGGGGATTACCAGCAGACTCCATGACGCAGAGCTGATACTGCCGAGCAGGAAGAACAGCAGGCTCGGCAGCTTGCCATGATCGGCGGTCACGGTGATCCAACCCGTCACGGCGCTGAACAGGTAAGACAGTGCGACCCCGGCGAGGACCAAGCGCAGCGGCTCGAGACGTTGTCCGCGCACCGTCAGCAGGTAGACCGCAACACCTGCCGCCGCCGCTCCGCTGAACGCCGAGCCGGTAACCAACAGACTCGGCACGGAGGCACCGAGCGCCAGAGCGCCGACTGCCCCAAGAGCGGCACCCGATGAAGCCCCGAGGACATACGGGTCGGCGAGAGGATTGCGGATGATGGCCTGCAGGATCGCTCCTACGACTGCGAGCGCAGCTCCAACGAGCGCTGCAAGAAGTACGCGTGGTACCCGGAACGCCCACACGATCTGATCCTCGACCTGCGGCCATGTGGCAGTCGTGGAACCGGGCGCGACATGCGCCCAGAGGATCCGCAGCGTCGTGCCCGGGCTGACGCCGACCGGACCGATGCCGATGCTGACGACGGAGACGACCATCAGTGCGATCAGCATCGCGCTCACTGCAAGTCTTCTGCGGCGCACTCCGGCGCGATGGACGCGCGCAGCCGAAGCGGGCGAGGCGAGGGGATCTGTCATCACTCGAGAATGATAACCATTCTCGAGTATGGAACTTCGATGTGGGTCGGCGCCGCCCATCGATGGATGGTTTCCGCGCCTTTCCAACCGCGTTGAACGCGTAGAGAAAAGGCACACCCGTCAGCCCGGTCAGATCTCGGTTGCGTGCGGCCCATCAGGTCGGCTAGTGGTTCAAGTCGCCGTAAACTCATCGTCAGGTCTTGGCGGCCCGACCTGCTCGAGGAGTTCGGTGTCGGTGCGATCGTGGCCGCCGCGGTGCTGTGTGCCTGGTCCCATCCCGGCCGGATCCACTCCGAGGCCGCGTTCGCGATGCTCGCTGGCGTCGCGCCGATCCCTGCTAGCAGCGGCCAGGTGACCAACCGCTACCGGCTCAACCGCTACGGCGACCGCCAACTCAACCGAGCCCTGCACATCATCGTCCAATCCCGGATCCGCTACGACGGGCCGGCCCAGGACTACGTGGCCCGCCTCACCACCGAGGGCAAGACCGGCCGCAAGATCAAACGATGCCTCTCGCGCTACATCGCCTGCGACCTCTATCGCCTACTCGAAAACGGTCCGACCAGTGCTTGACGAACCATAGGAGCGTCGCATCGCCTTACGTGCCCCGCACTGTGTCGCTGGTCAGTGGGGCCGGCGGCTGCGGCCTCTTAGCCCTCCCCCGCAATCGACCGGCCAGATTTAGCGCGCGCAGGCCTTGATGGGACGTCAGTCGCCGCGAGTCGCCACGAAGATGTCATGCTCTGCGCACTTCGCTGGCACAGTCACGCCCGCCACCGAGTGCGCCATCGCCGCCGGCCGAACGCTCGCCGACCAGCACGGTCGAGCTGCCGGCCTCGATGGGCTTGCCGCCACACCCCGCAATCGCTCCACCGAGCACAAAAACGGCCATGACCCCGGTGGTGACCCGTCGTAGCTCGTCCGACATGCGCCAGTAGTTCATGAGGCTCCGTTCGGATCTTGTGGCTGATGACGGAGGGCAGTATGAGCCTTCCTGTGGTGACGGCGTCAATCGTGCCCAATCGGTCTTCATGAGTTGCGCCTAATTTCTGTCAATTGCTGATCTGCCGGAGCCGTCGGTTGAACTGTACGATCCAGATCGCCTTGACGACCCAAATCCGGCTCAACAGGCCCGGTCGGTCGTAATACCGATGCAGCTCGCCGCAGGCAACGCTGGCATGAAAGCGATGCGCTGCCTGAAACGACGGATCTCCAATGCCGACCACCGCCCACGCATCGCTGACACGATTGCTCGGCCGCCGGGTCGACAAACTCTGCAGTTTGAGGTGCTTGCGTCATTGTGGGCTACTAGAATGCAGCGCTCGCTAGGCCGACGTCTTGTTTTGGATCCTCTGGGGCAGTCGGGCAAGACAGTCTCGCAACCCTAGTGATGCGAGTCGTCTCATCGCGGCAGTGCTTCTGGCGGGGGCTCGGCAGCACGGATCGATGGCAGCACGTCGGCTTCAAGCTGCCTCGTATCCCATGGGTTACGAGACACCGAGGTTTCGAGACACCGAGGTTTCGTAATTGCCGTTTCATCTGCTCCGCTGGGGGATCGGCGTGCGGGGATCCTCTATCGCACGCGTCGCGGCATGATGGCAGCGCGCCGTGTTTCGTTCTGCTGCTCCGAATGGACGCTCTATAGTGTCTGGCACCTGCTGTACAAATGGTTGCCGCAAGCGCAGAGCGGATCACTATGGAGAGCCCCGCTCCACCGAGGGTCGACTCTCCTGAACGCGGCAGTACTTACGATCGAGGGGTGCAAATTGTGGACGATGATCTCTCAATCAACAGGGCGACCGTAAAGATTGACGACCATCTTCAGCGTCCAGGGTGGAGAGAAATTGCGCCTGTCTGAAACCTACCCATCGCGCGCCACCGCCCGGCAACGTAGTGCCCTCCGATCGAGCAGAACGTTCCTGATTGCAGTTTTGTTGGTCATGTCGACATGCGTAGCGTGCGGTCATCAACTCGACCGAAGCCAGTTCACCCAACGTCAAGACAGGCTCGATGATTTGGTGCAGCGCACGATGTCGTCCATCACGGTTTCCCTCGATGCCGAGGTCCCTGTTGACAATGTGTGGGGCCGGGGGCATACCGGGGTATGCAAATTTGAGTCGGGCAAAGTCGGCTACGTGGTTGACGGCATGGTGAGTTACTACGGGATCGACAATGAGCGCGCGGCGACCTTGATTAAGGCAAGCATGCAGAAGGTCGGAATCACTGTCAGCCGCGACACCGAAGGCGGCGTGATTCGTGGCGAGAAGGACTCATTTGCCATCGATGCGACCCCCACCGGAACCGTCACCGATCCCGCCGGAATGAGTATTTCGTTCTCCACAGATTGTCTCAATGTAGGTCAGAATCTCGCCGGGGAACTGGCCGGAGAATCTCTTCGCGAGGTGCCGGTCGCTCCCTGAGTCCAGGCGTTTTGATATCGGCAACTACGTTTTTCCAACGGCGTCAGAGTGAAGCATTGAAGCGTCCCCGCCGGTCGAAGCCTTGCGTTTGAAGTGAAGTTGTAGTTGTTCGCCAGACCCCAGCGCCTGACTCGCTGCAAATCCTTGCGAACGATGTCGCGGTCCTGTCGCCCCGTGCGACGGCAGTGCTTCACGGTCCGATCGCGCAGAACGACCAACCTCGCGACCCGCGACAGCCTCCAACCGGCAAACTTTCTCCAATCTCTTTGCAAACCTGCGGCGCTCGCTTGTAGTCCAAATGGAAGCTGACTTTGGTGCCATCCTCACGCACCAAAGAGCCCACCAAATGGGTATGGTCACCGCCATGTGGTCACAAATGACCGGATCGTTCAGCGGTCTCGTCCGCCCGTAAGACGAACCACATCCGGCGACAGCGCAGTTGAGGTTATGCGGCGATGATTACGCGTCCCGTTGGATCCGTCCGGAGGGGTATTCCGGGACAGGGGCGTCATACGAAGCCGCTCACTACTGTCCCGTCTCCCTAGGAATGCGAGGCGCCTCATCGTGGCGGTGATTTGTCGGGCGCTCGTTAGAAGAGATCAGACACCGCAAATCGGCTTCAGGCTGCCTTGAAACCTATGGGTTTCGAGACACATAGGTTGCGAGGCAGATCTGCTGGTACCTCCGGACCAAGATGTCGGCGTGACTAAGTGGCGGCAGTATGACTCGGTCCGATCTCGTCTTGATCGTGTGACTCGTAGTCGCCAGTAGGCATCGGCTGCCTTGGCCGCTTGTGGCGTCGCATGCCACGCCTCCCTGTTCTCGGTGGGTGACGTCTTCTGGTTGCTGTATCTCTAAGGGGCACACAGTCATTGACATATTGATATTCGATGCGCAATCATTGTTTATCGATGCGGATGCTTGGTGTTGCCCAGTGAAAAGGATGTTGCCTGATGACTCGAAGGGCCTTTTGGATCGGCGGCTGGGCCGCCCTGATGGCCGGCGCTGTTGCTGCGGCAGCCGTGGCGGTCATCGGGATCCTCGCCTTGTTCGGAAGTGTGACGTACCCCGTAGATATCGCTCTGGGGCCGTTCTCGATGAACAACGTGGTCTCGATGCCGGTGGCACTGGGGGAAGACGTGTGCCAATCGGCCAGCGTTCGTGATCCGGAGGCCTCGGGTGACTGCCTGAGGTTCTTCGTGCACGACTCGAACTGGTCGGGAGGCAAGGGGCCGAGCCGTGTCCAAGACGCAGATGTCCGACCCACATCGGCGGAGTTGACGGGGACGGTTGAGCTCGCCACGACGGGAGGGTGGAGTGGCTTTGTCGCAGCATCGGTAGCCCGCGAAGCCATCGATTTGACGGTGATCAGCGGCGTGCTGCTGTTGATCTCGCGACTGCTCGCTTCCTCAGCGACAGGAGCTGTTTTCAGCGCTCGCTCCGTCAAGCAGGTGCGAGCCATTGGTTGGTTGCTCATTGTCGGCGGTGTGGTCGAGCCACTGCTGGGCGTCTTCACGAGTGCTATTCAGCTCGGGTACTCATTCGAGTCCTTTGGCGGCGGGCCCGACCTCACGCCGATGAGCAACGGTGGCATCGAGTTCGTTTCCGTTGCTTTGGGCGGGTTGATACTTCTGCTCGCCGAAGTGTTCCGCCATGGCGCAGCGGTAGAAGCCGAGCAGGAACTGACAGTCTGATGCCCATCGTGATCAGGCTCGACCGGGAGCTGGTCGAGCGCAAGATGACTCTGACAGAGCTCGCCGAACGCGTCCAAATCACCGTGGCGAACCTCTCCATTCTTAAGACTGGCAAGGCCAAGGCAGTCAGGCTCTCCACTCTTGAATCCATCTGCCGTGAACTCGGCTGTCAGCCTGGCGACATCCTCCAGTACGTCCCGGGATCCGGAGAGGATGTACAGCGCAACTAGGGTCCTCGATCGCGTCTCGACCCGGGCAAGGCGCTGCTTTGGCTGCTGCAGCGCCATGGTCGAATCGGTCGCCTACCGCTACTGGACCGAGATTGAGTGGCGTGATCTCCCACGGTCGGCGGCCCGGGACAAATCATCTGGATTTGACGTGTCGTACTCATGTGCGTGGGAACACCTGCATCGTAGTCTCGTAACCCTAGAGATAGGAGACTGCCTCCGGGATAAACGAGGCTCATCACGCGAACCGCTGGATTGTCAAGGGTCGACGATTCTCATAACTATGTGTCATAACCATGTGGCCGGATCTTGGTACTCACCGTTAGTTACGAGACACCTGAAACATGGTGCGAAGTTGATCGGGTGCACAGGTCTGCCGGCTGTCGGTGATGCGGATGGGGCTGAATTGCGACAGCGCGGACCGGCGGTCCCAACTCGCTGGCGCAGGTGTCCCATTCTGGGCTACTAGACATTTGTTGAAGGATCGGGCATCCGCTAGTCCTGAAGCGACACAGAACTCGTGCCCAATAAACCCGATTAGCAGGGCGGATGCCGTCAATTTCTCCATTCACGTGGACCGACCTGCATGTACCACCAAAGTACGCATACATGCAGCTCAGCGCATTAACAGGCTTAATTTCCACTTGCCCGTTAATTACGGTAACCACCCTCGGAGCCGATGACGGGAATCGAACCCGCATATCTTGCTTGGGAAGCAAGCGCTCTACCACTGAGCTACATCGGCCGGTCTGCTGACCACTGCCACCCTATCGAATGCTGCAGGCGTTAGGCCCGTGGCTAAGCGCTGATCTTGGCGGGCGGCTTCGCCCCGGCTGCATCTTCAACGACGGGCCCGTCGTGCATGGATACTTCCGCCGATTCGACGATGCACAGGATGAATCCGCCCAGACCGCCCGTTGCGCCGACACCGAGACCGATTGTCTGCCAAGGCCTAGCGTCCAGGCTGCCGTAGCGGACCAGCATGAGACAGGTGATTCCGAAGATCACGGCAGATGCCACGATGGCAATGCCGATGGTCCATCTAATAGTTTGGGACATGGGATCCCCTTTCTGCGAAGCGGGTCAAGGCAGGTTTGATCGCATCAAACTATTGGGTGGCTGCACTTCGCGATGGTGCATATATTTCGAGTTTATACCTCCGCTGGAATATATGGTCGGGGAATAATCGCTCCGCCCCTTGCTGAAAGTCGTTGACCGATCAGCTCAACGTCCCGTCGACCATCGTCCGGACCGCATCCATCCGCGGCAAATGGGACTGATCGTGGGTGACGAGGAGCGTCGCGGTTTCCCGTTCGACGGTCAGCTTGAGGATCAGATCGATGATCTCGGCGCCACGTTCCTGATCGAGCGCGCTGGTCGGCTCGTCGACGATCAAAACGCTGGGATCGTTCATGAGCGCCCGAGCAATGTTGACGCGCTGACGTTCACCGCCGGACAACTGGTGCGGCCGTTTGTGCATGTCGTTGCCAAGGCCGACCGAGACCAGTAGCGCCTCGGCACGAACCGTCGTCTCCTGGCGGTCGCCATGGCCCTGCCCAAGTTCCTTCATCACCAGAAGCTGTTCGAGCGAGGTCAGAGATGGCAGCAAGTTCGACTGCTGGAACACGATGCCGATTTTCGTCCGGCGCAGTTCGGCAGTTTCGGTGGGATTCATCGCCGTCACGTCGACGTCGTTGATCCATACTGTGCCGGAGTCGGGCGTGATCAGCGTCGAAGCGACCGCCAGCAGACTAGATTTTCCCGAACCCGACGGTCCGGTGATTGCCGTGACGGTTCCGCCTTCGACGCGCAGCGAGGCGTGGTCAACCGCGGTGATGCGGCGATCGCCGTCAGGGAAGGTGAGGGTGACATCGTGCAGTTCGATCATCGGTTGCTCCCAAGGGCAGCGAGGGGGTCGGCTTTGGTGACAGTTCGCAGGGCGAAGGCGGCGCCAGCCAGGCCGAGCACGATCAGAATCGTGGCGGGTAGCGCCGTGGTGAGCGGACTGAGTACGAATGGCAGCGCTTGCCCGGCGAGGGCCCCGAGCGCGGCGGTCACGGCGAAGCCGATCAGCACCCCGGTGGTCAGAATGAATAGCGCCTGTCCGAGGGCATCTCGGATCAGCATCCGGTTCGAGGCACCGAGTGCTTTGAGTACGGCGATGTCGCCCTTGCGTTGGATCGTCCACACCGTGAAGAAGGCGCCGATCACCAGCGCCGAGATGCCGAACAACATGGCGACCATCGTCAGCAGTGAACCGATCTCGGAACGGAACGCACCGATCGCGGTCAGCGAGCCGAAAACGCTCGAAGAAACGGTGCCGGTGACGTCACCCTGGGGTGAACCCTGGATCAGCAACACGCTCGCGAAGGCATCAGCCTGGCCAGTTGCTGCGGCCTGCGCCTGCCAATCGTTCAGATTCATCCAGACGACCGCAGTGTGGCTGTACCAGTCGTTGCCTTCAACCGCAGAAACTCGGATCGACTTACCGCCGATGGTGATCTGTTGACCAGTTTCGGCCGCGAGCGCTTTGGCTGCCGGTGTCGACAACACCGCGGTGCCTGGTTTGAGATTGAGGTTCCGGTAGTTGGCCTTGGCTCCGAAGAACGCAACGCTTGCGGAGGTCGAACCAGTGGCCTTGCCTTGCGAAATGCCGAGCGGTTGCACGCCCGTTACACCGGTCTGCTTTGACCAAGCGGTGGCATCGGCAGAGGTCACGGCCGAATCGCCATACGATTTCGGAGCTCCGGCGGCAGGCGTGGAGAACACGACCCGGTCGGCGTCAAAGCCGTTGACGGCAGAAATATTCTGTTGCGCGAGGCCGCCGGTCAATCCGCTGAGGAAGCCGACCAAAATGGTGATGAGAGTGACGACTGCTCCGATCAGGAGGAAGCGGCCGCGGGCGAAGCGAATGTCGCGCCAAGCAACAAACATGGGGATCCTTTGGTGGTGGATTTCTTAGATATCCACTGTCGTCGACTTGGGCGTCGAATCCATCGTGCACGAGACCGATCCCCGTAGCGGTCCGATGGATGCCCGGCTCCACCTTTCGATGGATGCTGACGCTCTCGGTAGCGGGCTAGAGTTGCGGGGTGATGCCCGCCTCGCTGCCGTCTGCCACATTCGTGGGATTGCGCACCGGGCTTCATCTGCTGCTGGTCGGATTGACCGCGTTGGCGATCGTTCGGGTCTTCGTCGTGGACGAACCCGATGCGGTTGTCGTTCTCGTCCTCGCGATCATCTTCCTGGCGACATATGCATTGGGCCCCCTGTTGTTGCGGCGCTCATTGGCCGAGGTCTGGCCGCTGCTTCTGACCCTCGAGTGGTTCGGTCTGGTTTGGCTCACCCCCGAGGCTGGCTATCTCGTCTTCCCGCTCTTCTTCCTCTATCTGCACGTATTGCCGCGCCGGATTGGTCCGCTCGCAGTCATCGCCTCGGCAATCCTCGCGGTCGTCGCGATCGGCGCACATGACGGCTTCACCGTCGGCGGGGTTGTCGGACCGATCGTCGCGGCGTTGGTCGCGATCGCCCTTGGGCTCGGCTATCGCGCGCTCTATCTGGAATCCAGTGAACGTCAGCGGCTGATCGACGAGCTCCTCGACGCACAACGCAAACTTGCCAGCAGTGAGCACGACAAAGGGGTGCTCAACGAGCGGACCCGGTTGGCTGGCGAGATCCACGACACCGTTGCACAAGGCCTTTCCAGCATCCAGATGTTGCTGCATGCCGCTGAGCGTGCCAATCCCGACGGTCCGGGCATCGAGCACATACGGCTCGCCCGCGAGACCGCCGCCGACAATCTGGCCGAAGCCCGTCGATTCGTCCGCGAACTCACCCCGCCAACGCTCGCCGATTCAGGCTTGCCCGGTGCGTTGCGCCGATTGGGCAGTACCGGTGTCGTGCGCGCAACCGTCACGATCAATGGACCGGTACGGACATTGCCGATGCCGGTCGAGACTGCGCTGTTACGGATCGCCCAGGGCGCACTCGGCAATGTTGACAAGCATGCCGAGACTGACGCCGCGACGATCACGCTCGAGTTCGTCGGCGCTGGCGCTCGGATGGAGATCGCCGACAAAGGATGTGGCTTTGATCCGACGGCAATCGGCGACCAAGCGGCCGAGGACTCCTTCGGCTTTGCCGTCATGCGCCGACGGATGGGTGATTTGGGTGGTGCTCTGACGGTTGAGTCCGCTGTCGGCAGAGGGACAAGAGTCATTGCAAGGATCGAGGACATTGCATGATTCGGCTGATTCTCTGTGACGATCACCCCGTCGTACGAGCGGGGCTCAAGGCGCTGCTGACCACTGAGCCGGACATCGAAGTAGTCGCCGAGGCCACCTCAGCTGAAGACGCCATCCGAGTTGTCGCGGCAACGCCAGCCGACTTGGTGTTGATGGATCTACAGTTTGGCGGCGCACTCGACGGCGCTGATGCGACCCGCGCGATCCGCACCGCCGCGGACGCACCATATGTCTTGATCCTGACCAATTACGACACCGACGCGGACATCCTCGGCGCGGTCGAGGCCGGTGCCTCCGGCTATCTGCTCAAGGACGCCCCACCCGATGAGTTGCTTGCCGCCGTACGCGCTGCCGCCGCCGGCCAAAGCGCGCTCGCACCAGCAGTCACGTCGCGGCTACTGGAACGCGTACGCAAGCCAGCCACCAGCCTGAGTCCGCGCGAACTCGATGTCCTGAGCTTGGTCGCCGACGGCAAATCCAATGCCGAGGTTGCGGCCGAACTGTTCGTCGGCGAGACCACCGTTAAAACCCATCTGGTCCATATTTTCGAGAAATTGGGCGTTGGTTCGCGCACCGCCGCGGTCAATGCGGCGAGGCAGACCGGGTTGTTGCGCGGCAGCTGACGACGGCCGCTGATCTGGGTCGCTGCTGCGGGATTGAGTTCCGTTACGGTGAGGCATGACCGATGCTGGCTACACCGCGACGTCCTGGACGCTCGAGATCGATAAGAGCGATATCTCGCAGACCTTTCTGGTTGAGGCTCCGCTCGCGGATCTGCAGGCTGGCGAAGCTCGACTGCGGGTCGACCGGATCGGCGTCACCGCCAACAACGTGACGTATGCGGTCCTCGGCGCGGTCGATCCGTTCCGTTACTGGGAGTTCTTTCCGGCCTCATCGGGCCGGGGCATCGTGCCGCTGTGGGGCTTCGCCGATGTTGTCGAGTCGCGTGCCGATGGGGTATCGGTGGGCGATCGGGTCTACGGCTATTTCCCGTCCGCCAGCCATCTGACGGTGCGACCCGATCGGATCGGCGCGCAGGGCTTCCGAGACAGCAGTCCACACCGGTCGACGTTGCCCTCGCCATACAACGCGTATGCGTTGACGACCGGCGATACCGCCTACGAGGCGAAACGTGAAGACCTGTTGGCGCTCTACCGCCCACTTTTTTGGACGTCGTATGTGCTTGCCGATTGGCTCGACGACAACGGCTACTTCGGCGCCGGCACCGCGGTATTTTCCTCCGCATCGAGCAAGACCGCCTACGGCACGGCCTTCGAATTGCAGAGGTTGGGCCGTCCCGTTATCGGCCTGACCTCGGCTCGAAACCTCGAATTCACTCGAAGTCTTGGCTGCTACTCGGCCGTCCTGACCTATGACTCGATCGGCGAGCTTGAACAGTCGCCGACTCTGTACGCCGACTTCTTGGGCAATGCCGAGCTCTCCGCCGCACTGCGTGCCCACCTCAAGGACTCGCTTGCGTATCAGGTGATCATCGGTGTGACCGGCCAGAAGCCGGCTCGAGCCGGTAAGAGCGGGCAGCCGGGTCCGGTGGCCTTTTTCGCCCCCGACCAGATGGTCAAGCGCGTCGCCGACTGGGGCAAGGACGGATTCGAGGCACGGTTGGCCGAGGCGTGGCAGGCGTTCGCCTCAGCGGTCGAGGATTGGGTCGATGTTGTCGTCAGCGATGGACCGGAATCACTTCAGCGCGTGTGGCACGAGGTCCAGTCAGGCACTTCAGATCCGGGCACTGGCAACATCTTGACCCTCTGAGCCAGCCGCCTTGATGGTGGGGAAGCATGGTCTTGCGAGGCAGCGAATTGACGCCTAGCCTCGAACTCAACGCCAGACTCTCAAGCCCATGAGGAGCAGTTCATGCCGCAGATCGTACGAGGCGTCATCGCGCGCGCCAAGGGAGCACCCGTCACCGTCGAGAACATCGTGATTCCCGATCCCGGGCCGGGCGAAGTCGTCGTCGACATCGAGGCCTGCGGCGTCTGCCATACCGACCTGCATTACCGCGAGGGTGGCATCAACGACGAATTCCCATTCCTGCTCGGGCATGAGGCCGCTGGCAAAGTGGAGTCCATTGGCGCCGGCGTCACCGAGGTCGCGGTCGGTGACTTCGTCATCCTCAACTGGCGTGCTGTATGCGGGCAGTGCCGCGCCTGTTTGCGCGGCCGGCCCTGGTATTGCTTCAACACCCACAACGCCACACAGAAGATGACCCTCGAGGATGGCACGGAGCTGTCCCCCGCACTGGGCATCGGCGCATTCTCCGACAAGACCCTCGTGGCAGCGGGACAGTGCACCAAGGTCGACCCAACTGCTTCGGCTGCTGCTGTAGGCCTGCTGGGTTGTGGTGTGATGGCTGGCCTCGGTGCGGCGATCAACACCGGCAATGTGGCCCGCGGCGACAGCGTTGCCGTGATTGGTTG
This sequence comes from Aeromicrobium changchenzhani, assembly GCF_057586615.1. Taxonomy (NCBI): domain Bacteria; kingdom Bacillati; phylum Actinomycetota; class Actinomycetes; order Propionibacteriales; family Nocardioidaceae; genus Aeromicrobium; species Aeromicrobium changchenzhani. Next base: position 110,011 of record NZ_CM172480.1, read on the forward strand.
TGGCGGAGTCGGAAGCGCCGCAATCGCGGGTGCGAAGCTCGCGAATGCGGCCAAGATCATCGCGGTCGACCTCGATCCACGCAAACTTGAATGGGCCCGCGGTATGGGTGCCACTGACACGATTGATGCCTCGAGCGGAGACGTTGTCGAGGCAATCAAGGCGCTGACTGGCGGTTTTGGTGCCGATGTTGTGATCGACGCGGTCGGTCGTCCCGAAACGTGGAAACAGGCGTTCTATGCCCGCGACCTAGCTGGCACCGTCGTCCTCGTTGGCGTACCCACTCCGGACATGCAACTCGAGATGCCGTTGCTTGACGTCTTCGGGCACGGTGGTTCGCTCAAGTCCAGTTGGTATGGCGACTGCTTGCCCAGTCGTGACTTCCCGATGCTGGTCGATCTCTATCAGCAGGGCCGGCTGGATCTGGACGCTTTCATCACTGAACGCATCACGATCGACGATGTCGAGGCGGCGTTCGACAAGATGCACAAGGGCGAGGTGCTGCGCTCGGTCGTCGAACTCGGGGCGTCGTCATGACCGCGCGGATCGACAACGTAGTCACGTCAGGGCAGTTCTGCCTCGACGGCGGCTGCTGGGATGTCGACAACAATGTCTGGCTCGTCGGCGATGCGGCCGAGGTGCTCGTGATCGATGCGCCGCATCATGCGGCGCCGATTGTCGAGGCGATTGACGGCCGTACGGTCAAGGCAATCGTGCTGACCCACGGCCACAACGACCACATCAATGCGGCGGTCGAACTCGCCGAGCTGACCGGTGCGCCGCTATGGTTCCCGCCGGCTGATCGGATGCTGTGGGACGAGGTGCACTCCGTCGCGCCGCAGCATGATCTGATCGACGGCACCGAGTTTGAGATTGCCGGCGCGACGCTGCGCGCGATCGCGACGCCGGGCCATTCGCCCGGATCGACCTGCCTGTATGCCGAGAGCCTCGGCACCGTGTTCACCGGTGACACGCTCTTCAACGGGGGACCGGGTGCAACTGGCCGGTCTTACAGCGATTACGACACGATCGTCGACTCGATCCGAACGAAGCTCCTGACCCTGCCGGCCGAGACCGTCGTACGCACTGGCCACGGCGACTCCACCACGATCGGCGCGGAAGCTCCCGGACTGGCCTGAATCCGGGCCGGCGGGGAGGTTCGTGCCACTCGCCGCAAGGGCGGTTGGTCGACGCGGTTGGTCGTTGCGGGGCATGATGGTTCGTATGGACGTTCTTGATCGCTTGCAACTCGATGTACCAATCCTGCAGGCGGGTATGGGTGGTGGCGTTTCCGGTGGTGCCCTCGCGGCCGCAGTTGCTGCCGCCGGTGGACTGGGCACCCTTGGGCTGGCCTCGCCGGCGACACTGATCGACGGTATCGAGATGATCCGCGAGCAGGCACCGAATCGGGCGGTCGCGGTCAACCTGTTGATGCCGTTCGTCCATCGCCGCCACATTGATGCCTGCCTGAAACAGCGGATCGACGTGGCGGTGCTGTTTTATGGCGGTGATGCTGAGCTGGTGAGTGAGTTGCAGGCCGCCGGAGTATTCGTCATGGCCCAGGTCGGCGTTGCGGCCGAAGCATCGGCGGCAATCGGATGGGGCGTCGACGGATTGATTGCCCAAGGCATCGAGGCCGGCGGCCATCTGCTCGGTCGGGAGCAGGCACTCGACTTCCTCGGAACGGCTCGCGACATTGCCGATGATCGACCGGTGTTCGTCGCTGGCGGGATCGCCACCGCCGCGGACACGCATACGGCATTGGCGGCCGGTGCGTCTGGGGTCGTGGCCGGCACGCGCTTCCTGCTCACCCACGAGTCCGGCGCACATCCGCTGTATCAATCACGGGTGCTCGGCGCGGCCGAGACCTTCGAGACGACACTGTTCGGTTTCGGCTGGCCAGCCCGCCACCGCGTGATCGCCAACGCCGCGACCCGTCGCTGGTGTAAATCCGACGGCAGCCTCCGCCGCGCGCCCGAGATCATCAACAATTTGAGTGCCAAGTTAACCCGCATCATCACCGATTCGATGATCGAGATCCTGCCTAAACTGCAACAGTCACGCATCCCGGCACTGTCGCCGACGCCGCCGCTCGCCGGAATGCGCGCGGCAACGGTCGACAACACTCCCCTCTATGCCGGCAACTCGGCATTACGGATCGACTCGATCGTGTCCGCCGCCGAAGCAGTCGCACTACTCGCTGACAACTGATCGATCATCGCCGGACGGCCAAAATGGGGCTACGGTGACAGCATGAGCGTTGAGGTCAAAACCGAACAACTGGGTGAGGCGCTCCAAGGCTATGGCTTCGCCTATCTCATCACGGTGTCTGCTGAAGCAGAGTCTCATGTTGTAGCGGTGACCCCGACGCTTGTTGATGACTCACTCGTACTCACCGATCTGGGTCGTCGTACCCGTTCGAATGCCGCTGCCCATCCCGCCGCGACTCTCGTGTGGCCGCCGAGGCAGACAGATGGCTATTCGTTGATCGTTGACGGCGAAGCCACTCTCAACGATGCGGGCCTGAGCATACGACCGTCACGCGCAGTGTTGCACCGCCCGGCGCCTCGACCCGACGGTGCGGCAGAACCGTCGACCGGCTGCGAATCGGACTGCATCGAACTCTGACTCGGCCCCATTCAGCGGGATTGCCGAGTGGCGAAAGGGGTGGGCGGGTACGTTGGTCAGCTGAGGTCGGTCAGCAGATTCCCGCGTTCGGCCCGACGACGGCGCTGCTCGGCCGGATCGGGGACGGGCACGGCGGCGATCAGCTTGCGGGTGTAGTCGTCATGCGGATTGCCGAGCACCTGTTCACGGCCACCGATCTCGACGAGCTTGCCGTTCTGCATGACCGCGACCCGGTTGGCCAGTGAGTCGACGACGGCCAGATCGTGGCTGATGAACAAGCACGCAAACTGCAGACGTTGCTGCAATTCCTTGAACAGTTCCAAGACCCGGGCCTGAACCGACACATCGAGTGCCGACGTCGGCTCATCGGCGATCAACAGATCCGGATCGAGCGCCAACGCACGGGCCAAGCTGACCCGCTGCCGCTGGCCGCCGGACAACTCGTGGGCAAACCGTTCGGCATACGCGCCGGGAAGTTCGACGCTCTCGAGCAGTGCGCGAACTTTGGCATCAAGCTCCTTGCCGCGCAGTTCACTCTGTACGCGTAGCGGTTCGCCGACGCTCTGGCCGATCGACATCCGCGGATTGAGCGATGACGCTGGGTCCTGGAACACGAAGCCAAACCGAGCACGCAGTGGCCGAAGTTGGCGATCGCTGAGTCCGGAGATTTCCTTGCCACCGACGCGGATCAGGCCACTCGTGGGTTGTTGCAGGCCGACCGTGGTGCGGCCGATCGTCGACTTACCGGAGCCGGATTCGCCGACAAGACCGAGTACTTCTCCGCGCCGTACCTCGAATGACACATGGTCGACGGCGCGGAACGCTGGCTGCCCGAACTTACCGGCAAATTCCACGACGAGGTCGTCGACGGCCAGAACCACCTCGTTGTCGTTGACCTGACCGGGGCCATCTTCCTGGCCGAGGTGTGGCACGGCATCGAGCAACAACCGCGTGTAAGGATGCTCCGGCGCGGTGAAGATCGCATCGACCGAAGCCTGTTCGACAACCTTGCCGCGATACATGACCACGACCCGGTCGGCAATGTCTGCGACGACGCCCATGTTGTGGGTAATCAGCACGATCGCGGTACCCAACCGGTCACGCAAAGACAGCAGGAGTTCAAGGATCGCGGCCTGGACCGTGACGTCGAGTGCCGTCGTCGGCTCATCGGCGATGATGACGTCGGGATCGCAACAGATCGCCATCGCAATCACGACGCGCTGCTTCTGCCCACCGGAGAGTTGGTGCGGGTAATAATCCACTCGCTTGGTCGGATCGGGCAATCCCACCAGGTCGAGCAGTTCAATCGCGCGGGCACGAGCGGCTTTCTTGCTCATCTTGTCGTTGTGCGCCTGGAGACTCTCGATGATCTGCCAGCCGACTGAGTAAACCGGGTTGAGTGCGGTCGACGGCTCCTGGAAGATCATCGACACCTTGTCGCCACGAATTGGGCGCAACTGCCGATTGGATAGGCCGAGGAGTTCACGGCCCTCGAGTTTGGCCGAACCCGTGACATGAGCGGTGGGCGGTAGGAGGCCGAGTACGGCCCGGGAACTGACTGACTTACCGGAGCCGGACTCGCCGACGACCGCGACGACCTCGCCGGGCGCTACCTCGAAGCTGACGCCGTTGACGGCGTGCACGGAGCCGGAGTCGGTCTGGAATGTCACCGATAGGTCGGACAGCGAGAGGACAGCAACGCGTTTTTCACCCGACGCGGATCTCGATACGGACGCTGAGTGCCCTACTCGATCGTCGGTGGCAGCGGTGACGGGGATTGACGGCCCTTCGGCAGCGACAATCGCGTCGAACTCATCGGCGATCTCCTGCTCATCAGCCGATGTTGTCTCCGCGCCACGCGTACGTAGCAAGGGGTTGACGATATCGTTGAGACTTTCACCGACAAGCGTCGCGCCGAGCACGATCAGGACGATCGCGAGGCCTGGGTAGACGCCGGTCCACCAAATCCCCGAAGACGCATCGGGCATCGCCTTGTTGAGGTCATAGCCCCATTCGGCGGCCGCGGACGGTTCGATGCCGAAGCCGAGGAAGCCCAAGCCCGCGAGCGTCAGGATCGCCTCGGATGCATTGAGCGTCCCGATGATCGGCAACGTCTGGGAGACATTAGAGAAAATGTGCTTGAAGAGGATGCGCGGCGTACGGACGCCGACGACGCGGGCCGAATCGACGTAGGGCTCGACCTTGACCGCGACTGTGGCGTTGCGGATGACGCGGTAATACTGCGGGATAAACACCACCGTGATTGAGATGGCCGCCGCAAGGATTCCGGCGAGCGCACCGCTGCTGCCACCGGACAACACGATCGACACGACGATCGCGAGGAGCAGCGACGGGAACGCATACAGCGCATCCATGATCAGCAAGAGCACTCGGTCGAGCCAGCCGCCGAGGAAGCCGGAGATCAGGCCAAGCGGTACGCCGACGACCCCAGACAACACGACCGCAAGGACAATGACTTCGACCGCGGTACGGCTGCCGTAGATGACTCTGGACAACACATCGGTGCCGCCGACGGTCGTTCCGAACCAGTGTGCCGCCGATGGCGCCTGCTGGGTTCCGAAGATGACGCCATTGGCGCGGTCGGCGTTGAACGGATAGGGGGCAAGCCACGGCGCGAAGATCGCGATGAGGACAAACAGCGCCATGAGAACGAAGCCGAACAGCAACATGAAGCGCTGCAGTCCGTGGCTCGAGCGAATGAGCGAAAACATGTCAGAACCTCACTCGTGGGTCGACGAACGCGACAATCACGTCGATCAAGAAGCTCGTGATCGACACGATGACCGCGATGACGGTCACGATGCCTTGGACCGCTAGGAAGTCGCTCGCGATCATGTATTGGGACAGCTCGTAGCCCAGGCCCTTCCACTCGAATGTCGTCTCGGTCAGGATCGCCCCGCCAAGCAGTAGTGCGATCTGCATGCCCATCACGGTGACGACGGGGACGAGCGCATTGCGGAAGGAGTGTTTGTTGAGCACCCGTCGCTCAGAGATGCCGCGGGCCCGCGCCGCAGTGACATAATCCATCCGCGAGGTCTGCAGCAGATTGATCCGAATCAGCCGGATGAACACCCCAGCAGTTAGCAGACCCAGCGCAACTGCAGGTAGCACGGCATGTTGGAGCACATCGAGGATGTAGTCCGGATTGCCCGAGATGAGTGCGTCGACAATCATGATGTGGGTTCGCGGATGAACGTCTTGGAGTGCGAGCTCGGTGAAGGTGGAGGCTCGCCCCGAGGACGGCCAGCCGAATGGTGTGAAGGCTAATTTGAGCAGCAGGCCGACGAAGAACACCGGTGCCGCATACACGAGAATCGAGAACAGCCGAATCGCAACATCGGGGAGCCGGTCACGATAACGGGCCGCGAGCCGGCCGAGCGGGATGCCGATGATGAAAGCGAGCAGCAGCGACCAGATTGCGAGCTCCAGGGTGGCCGCGCCGTTCTGCTTCAGAATCGTTGACACGGCGCGATTGTCGGTGAGCGTGTGACCGAAATCGCCGTGCAGAATGTTGGTGATGTAGTCCCAATACTGGGTAAGAATCGGTCGATCAAAGCCGGCCGCATGTTTGCGCTCGGCGATCTGCTGAGGGTTCAGCCGCCCGCCAAGTGCGGCGGTGATCGGATCACCAACGACGCGCATCAGGACAAACACGAGCGTCACCAAGATCCAGATCATCGGGGCGATCAGGGCCAGCCGCACCAGCAGATAACGGGTGAGTGGGCTCAGCCGTCCCCGCTTGGGTGAACTACTGGCGGGAGGCCCGGTGGGGGTGAGTATTTCAGCAGTTGCCATGACGCAAAAACCTTGTCAGATGCGTTGAAAGAGGGGCGGGTTCGGCGTGTGCCGAACCCGTCCCTCCTCGCTTGGTGATGGGTTGATCAGCCCTTTGACAGCGATGTGAAGCGGAACTTGAACGAAGCGTCCAAGGTCTTGTCGAGGCCGTCGATGTTGCTACGACCGATCGCAACCTGCGAACCGGTCAGCAACGGCAGATAAGGAATCTGCTCGGCGACCCGCTGCTGAACCAAACCGAGCGTCTTCTCACGCGCGGGCTTGTCGGCATTGGTGCGCTCGCTGTCGAGCAACTTCGTCATAGCCGGGTCCGACCAATCGGTCTTGTCCTCGTTGTAGTGCGACTGGGTGAAGTTGCCACCCTTCTTCGCTGCAACATCGTACGGCGACAGGAACGGTGACAGGTAATTGTCGGCGTCGGGGAAGTCCGGGAACCAACCGAGCTGGAACACCGGGTAGGCGTCCTTCGGATAATTCTTGGCGTATTCAGTCCACGGATCAGAGCTGAGATTGATCTTGAACAGCCCGGTGGCTTCGAGTTGACGCTTGACTGCCTGGTATTCCTGATCGGAGTTGGAACCGTAGTGATCGGGGTTCCATTCCAGCGGGACCGTGGCGGGGGTCTTGACGCCCGCATCGGCGAGGAACTTCTTGGCCGCATCAAGATTGGGCTTGTCGCCATACAGATCCTTGAACGGCTCAGTAGCACCGGCCTGGGCCTTCGGAACCATCGAATACGCCGGCGTAAAGGTGTCCTTGTAGACCTGCGTCGACAACTCCGAACGATCGACCGACGACGCGATGGCCTTCCGAATGGCCAGCTTCTGCGTGTTGTCCTTGCCAGGCATTGTCTTCAGGTTGAACACGATGTAGCGGAGTTCGCCGCCGGCACCGGTGTGCACCTTGACGCCCTTAGCCTTCGACAGATCGGCGATGTCGGTCGGGGTCAACGAGCGGAACGCCACGTCGATGTCGCCGTTCTTGATGTCCAGCTTCAGGTTCTCTGGCTTGGCGTAGTAGCGCATCGTGATGGTGTCTTCTTTGGCCTTGCCATAGGTGCCCTGATAGTCCGGGTTGGCCTTGAACTCCGCGATCTGATTCTTGTTGTACTTGGCAATCGTGTACGGGCCGGAGAAGCCGTTGGCCTTGATCGCGGCGTCATCATCGAGCACCTTGTCCGCCGGATAGGTCTCCTCATCGACGATCGGACCGGCCGAGGTCACCAGGATCTGCGGGAAGGTCTGGTCGTTCGGCGCATTGAGCGTGAAGACGACCGTCTTGTCATCTTTCGCCTCGACCGATTTCATCGCGCCGAGCAGCGAGGACGGACCGTTGTCAGCGTTGATGGTGACGATGCGCTTGAACGAGTAGGCAACGTCCGAGGCGGTGAGCGCGTTCCCATTGGCGAATTTGAGGCCGTCTTTGATCGTGCAGGTGTATTGGGTCGGCTGCGTGAACGCGCACTTGGAGGCCGCATCAGGCGTCAACTCGGTGCTGCCGGCCGGAAAGTTCAGGAGGTATTGATAAACCTGCGTCTGAACCGTCATCGAACCGTTGTCATATGAACCAGCTGGATCGATCGAGATCACTTGGTCGGTCGTGCCGACAATAAGACCCGACGCTTTGTCGCTGGTTCCGGACCCACAGGCTGAGAGCACCATGCTCACGAGCGCCGCGCTGGCGAGGAGTACTGCTCCCCGACGGATCTGTTTCATTCTTCTCCTACTGTCATGCCGAGCATGCGGCGTGGAAAGTTGGCCCGCTTGGCCGAACCCGCGTCCAAATAGTGGACAGTGTCGTCTTGGGCACGCTACACCTAAAACTGGCAGTCCTCGGGGCGCCAAATATTTCAATTTGACTACCTTGCGACTGTCGGCGGATGGATCCGTGACGGTAGTCTTGGCGCCATGACCCACAATGAACATTTGGCCTCATTCGATCCTGAAATCGCGGCCGCGATCGATGCTGAGCTCAACCGCCAGCAAACGACGCTCGAAATGATTGCATCGGAGAACTTCGCCCCGGTCGCCGCGCTCGAAGCGCAGGGCAGTGTCCTGACCAATAAGTACGCCGAGGGCTACCCCGGCAAACGTTATTACGGTGGCTGTGAATTTGTTGATGTCGTTGAGACGATTGCGATCGACCGGCTCAAAGAGCTGTTCGATGCCAGCTATGTCAACGTCCAGCCGCACTCGGGCGCCACGGCCAATGCGGCCGCGATGCACGCCACGATTTCCGCTGGCGACACGATTCTGGGTCTGGATCTGGCCAATGGTGGTCACCTCACCCACGGCATGAAGCTCAACTTTTCCGGCAAGCTTTATAAGGTCGTGCCCTATCACGTCGTCGTTGATACCGGCTTGGTCGATATGGATGAGGTGCGCCGGTTGGCGCACGAGCACAAGCCGCAATTGATCATCGCTGGGTGGTCGGCCTACCCGCGCCACCTCGACTTCAAATTGTTCCGTGAGATCGCCGACGAGGTCGGTGCGAAGCTCATGGTCGACATGGCGCACTTTGCCGGACTCGTCGCTGCCGGACTCCACCCGAGCCCGCTGCCATACGCCCACATTGTCACCACGACGACGCACAAGACGCTCGGCGGACCACGTGGTGGCGCCATTTTGACCAACGACGAAGCGGTCGCCAAGCGCATCCGTTCGGCCGTGTTCCCCGGCCAGCAGGGCGGACCGCTTGAGCATGTCATCGCGGCCAAAGCCGTTGCCTTCAAGATGGCGGCCGAGCCAGCGTTCAAGGAGCGGCAGCAGCGCACCATCGAGGGCGCCAAGATTTTGGCCGCGCGCTTCATGGCCGACGACATGGTCAATGCCGGTGTCACCGTCCTGACCGGCGGCACCGACGTGCACCTTGTGCTTGTCGACCTGCGGGCCTCCGAGCTTGACGGCAAGCAGGCCGAGGACCGGCTCCACGAAGTCGGCATCACGGTCAACCGCAATGCCGTTCCCAATGACCCGCGGCCACCGATGGTGACCTCGGGCCTGCGCATCGGCACCCCGGCCTTGGCCACCCGTGGCTTCGGCGCCGAGGAGTTCACCGAGGTCGCCGAGATCATTGCTGCGGCGCTTCAGCCCGGGGACATCGACACCGCAGGGCTGCGCAAGCGCGTGACGGTGCTGGCTGAGCGGTTCCCGCTCTACGCGGAAATCAAACCCTTCACGCAGTGACCAATTCTCCGCGAGCGTGGCGCCTGTGGTTTCGCCCAACGCTTCTCGGCCTTCATACCTTCGCGATCGTCGCAGTTGCAGTCTGCGTCGTCGCGGGCTTGTGGCAGATGGGTGTCTATGACTCCCGGCAGCAACATGAGCGCGCCGACAAGCAGCAGGTGGCGACGGTCGCGCTTGAAGGATTGTGGGGGGCCGACGATGCGTTCACCCCTGAACTCAACCACCGTCCGGTCACGGTGAAGGGACGTTTTGCGGCTGCCAAAGATCAGGTGTGGGTTGCCGACAAGATCGAGGCCGGGCGTACCGGTTATTGGCTACTCGCCCCATATATCGTTGCCGGCGGCGATCAGGCCCTGATGGTCGTACGTGGTTGGTCGCCGACCGCGGACGCATTGCCTGACGTACCGGCGTTGACCGAACTCAGCGGCGTACTCGAAGCCGGTGAGGGCAGTGGCGCGCCGCTGGAGAATCACGTGATCGGAACGGTGCGCCTACCGGCGCTGATCAATGCGCTGCCGTTTGGTCTGTATTCGGGCTATGCGGTCAGTACGACGCCGGCCGCGGCCGGCGGCCTGACGATGGTCACCCCACCGCTTCCCGATGTCCCGTGGACCGCCGGGCTGCGCAACCTCATGTACGCGCTCCAGTGGTGGGTGTTCGCTGCGTTCACGGTCCTGATGTGGTGGCGAATGTGCACCGAAAGCGTGGCCGCAGCCAAGCAGAAGGTAATCTGACCACGTGCCAAACAACAACTTCAGGGCAGCTCTTCTGCGTTACCGCGTCATGGCCAATATCGTCGGCACCCTGCTCATCGTCCTGGTGCTCGTCGGACTCCCGCTCAATGAGTTGCATCGGCTCAATGAAGCTTGGTTCCCCGAAGGGACCAATGCGCAGCAGGTGGGTTCATGGATTTCGCAGTACCTTGGCGTCGCGCACGGCTGGCTCTACATGATCTTCTTGGTCATGGCGGCGCTGTTAGCCCGCAAGTCCAAGTGGTCGATCCCGTTCACGGTCACGACATTGCTCGCCGGAACGGTCCCGATCGTCAGCTTCTGGGCCGAACATCGCGCCACCAAGGCCGTGCAGGCCTCGAACCCCGAACTCGTCTGACTTCCCCCGTCACCCCGGAGGGGTCAGCGGCCGGTGAAGACTGCCTTGCCGGGTCCGTCGTCGAGGAATGACTTCATGCCGTTGCGCAGGTCCTCGGTCTCGAACAGGGCAGATGCAATCGTCGTCGTATGAGCGTTGGCCTCGGGGATGTCGCCGTGTTCGAAGTGCCGAAGGATGTCCTTGGCGGCGCCGAATGCCATCGTCGGTCCGACCGCAAGATTGGTCGCGAACTCGATAGTTGCTTCTTCGAATCCTTCGACCGGCAGAATGCGGTTGACGACATTCCATGACTCCATCGCGACTGCGTCGTAGGCAGTCCCGGTGAACACCAACTCTTTGGCACGGCCGACGCCGGCACGACCGGCAAGCCGCTGGGTGCCACCCATCGTCGGAGTGAGACCGATGACGCGCTCGACGAGTCCGAATTTGGCCTTCGGGGTCGCAAGGATGATGTCGCAAGCCAACGCAACCTCGAAGGCCCACGTCAAAGTGAGCCCATGTGCAGCGAAGATTGTCGGATAGTTCAACGCGGCGATCCGGTCGGGCAGTTCGAGCATCCGGTCATAGAGCGCTTTGGTGTCGGCGACCGACGTACGTGCTTGGAACTGTGACACGTCGACGCCGCCGGAGACGACCTTGCCCTCGGCGCGGATGATCAGCGCGCGCGGCGGTTGTTCGGCAAGCGTATCGAGGGCTTTATCGAAATCGTCGTGGAGTTCGAGCGAATACAGATTGACCGGGGGCGCACTGAAAGTCAGCACCGCGACATGATCGGCGGTGCGGGTGATCTCGATGCTCACTGAAGACCGAACGGGTCGATCTTCTTGGTGGCTTCCTTCGGTGTTTCCACCGGATCTGCGAGGTTCACCCGATCCTTGGTCGGTTCCGACTCGAGAACTTCCTCAGCGGTCTGGATATGAGTGGCCGATGGCGCAGGGAAAGGCTCGGGTTGGTCAGCGACTGGCTCAGCGACCTCGACGACCGGCTCAGCAGTAACCGGTGCTGGCGCAGCGGCAGGCTTGGACGCGGGTACAACCGGGGCCTCGTATGAACCGCCCTTGTCGGCGATCGCATTCTTAACGGCCGCGGCAATTCCAACAACGGAGCCGAGCAGGATTAACTTGCGAAGCAGGTGGCGCTTCTTCTTTGTCTGTGTCGTGGACATGATCCAAACCTACCTTCAAATGCCCAATCGGGCCGGGGCGGTGCACCCGATGAGAGTACTTGGCCGCACATGTGAGAATAGTGCGAACCGATTGAGAGGACCACAACGTGGCTGAACAGCTTATTGCGACCTTGAAAACCAACAAGGGCGACATCGCGATCGAACTTTTCCCGAACCAAGCTCCGAAGACCGTCGACAACTTCGTTGGTCTCGCCGAAGGCACGAAGGAATATCACGCGGATGGCGGCAAAAGCAGCGGGCCGTACTATGACGGCCTCGGCTTCCACCGCGTCATCAAGAACTTTATGCTCCAGGGCGGTTGCCCAATCGGCACCGGAACCGGTGGACCGGGATTTCAGTTCGCCGATGAGTTCCACCCAGACCTGCAGTTCGATCGTCCGTATCTGCTGGCAATGGCGAATGCCGGACCGGGCACGAACGGATCGCAGTTCTTCATCACGACGATCCCGACCGACTGGCTCAACCGCAAGCACACGATTTTCGGCGAGGTGCTCGACGATGAGAGCCGTAAGATTGTCGACGCCATCGAGGCAGCGCCGACCGGTCGTGGCGATCAGCCAGTCGAGCCGATTGTGATCGAGACCGTGCAGATCGAACGGCGCAGCTGAATTATGTCCGAACCCGCAGCCGCTGACCAGCGGTGCTACCGGCATCGTGATCGCGAGGCCAACATCGTTTGTCAGCGCTGCGGGCGCAACATCTGTCCCGAGTGTATGCGGGACGCGTCGGTCGGATTCCAATGTCCTGACTGTGTGAAGGAAGGCGCGAAATCTGTGCGCGCGCCCAGAACCGCGTTCGGCGGCACCATCGCACAACACGGTGTCGCGACGATGGCGTTGATCGGTATCAATGTCGCGGTATTCATCGCGATCTTGGCCGCTGGCGGCAACTCGAGCCTGCCCTTTGAGAACGGCGCGATGCTGCCGCTCACCTCGACCGATCAGGCTGGCCATGTGCTCACCGGAGTCGCCGACGGCGGCTACTGGCGATTGCTCACTGCAGCCTTCCTGCACGAAGGCATCCTGCATATCGCCTTCAACATGTATGCGCTCTATCTGTTCGGTCCATTGGTCGAACGCGCGCTGGGGATCACCCGCTATCTGGCCTCATACTTCACGATGGCGATCGGGTCGTCAGCGTTCGTCTACTGGCTGGCCGCTGAACACGGGTTGACGATCGGCGCCTCGGGCGCGATCTTTGGCCTGTTCGCGATGGCACTCGTGTTCTTAATCAAAGCCAAGCAGGATGTCCGCTATCTCTTGGTCCTGTTGGCAATCAATGCGTTCATCAGCCTGCAGGGCAATATCAGCTGGCAGGGCCACCTTGGCGGCTTCCTTACCGGCCTCATCCTGGGTGCCGGTTTCGCTTATGCACCGCGGGCCAGGCGGCAGCAGGTGCAGATCGCGATGTTCGTCCTGTTGTGGGTCGCGATCATCGCCGCGACGGTTCTGCGTACCGTCCAACTAACCAGCTGAACCCGCCGAGTGGCGCAGCGATGACGGAAATTGACGCTTGTTTCGTCATCCTTGCGCCACTCGGCGGGGGACGGACGTGAATTACATGGTTGTGGTTACCCACAGGGTTTATCCACAGTGTGGATAATGACAGTCGTGTAACTCATTCCCACTTCATGGCGAAGCCGAACGATGCCACGATGAAGCTCATACCGATTACGAGGTTCCAACTGCCGAGACCGGTGATCAACGGGATGTTCACATCGATGCCGTTGGTTGTGTAGAAGACGACGATCCAGACCAGACCGATCAGAGCCGACGCCATCATCGCCGGGCCAGCCCAGCGATTGCCGACACGCTTGGGCTGCGGACCTTTGGGTTGCTTGGGCATTTTCGGGATTCTCTTCGCCACGGATCTTCCTTGATGTCGGGACGTGGCGTCGGGGCCACATTGATTGCTGCTCTGGGTTAGCGTAGTCGCCGGAAGCAGATGTGAGGAGTGCGGTATGGCCAAGAGTAGGGTTGGAGCGCATGCTCGCGACCATTGGCCGCTTGCCGTCTTGACGATATTTGCAGTGACCGGCTTTCTCTTCGTTGCTAGTGCTGTGACCGCAGGTGGCTCCGATCTGCGACCGGCCGGCGATGACGTGACGTCACTACTCAGCTCCCGTGCGCACCGCATTGATGTACGTCGTGAGACGGCGGCCCAATTGCGCACCGAGATTGACGCGCTGTCGGGGACGGTTAGCGACAAAGCATTGAAACGGCAGTTGAAACGCGCCGACAAAGCTCGGGCGGCGACCGGGTTGACGAAGATCAGTGGCTCGGGAATGCGGGTCACTCTCACCGACGCTCCGCGGTCCGTCGTGGTGCCCGGTCTTGACCCCAATGCACTCGTGGTCCATCAGCAAGACATCCAAGCATTCGTCAATGCATTGTGGTCAGGTGGCGCCCGCGCAATCACGTTGCAGGGCGAGCGACTGATCTCGACCACCGGAATCAAGTGCGTGGGCAACACGGTCGTTCTTGACGGTGTGCCGTATTCACCGCCGTATGTCATCGAAGCGGTCGGCGATGAGTCTTCACTCGACTACGCCCTGTCCACTTCCTCAGATGTCGAGACGTATGGCAAATATGTGGCGGCCTACGATCTCGGACTCAAGGTGGAGAAGCTTGACTCGATGACCGCAAAGCCGTATGCCGGAACGGTCGCATTAAAGTATGCGGCCGTCCCGGCGAGCTAGCGACCGCTAGCCGTCGGCGCCATCCGTCGGCGGTACGTCGGGGGTGGGCGGTGTTTCAGATCCAGGATTGGTCGACACAGTAATCGTGACCGTGTCGCCCGGCGATGCCGTTTGACCTGCGGGTATCGACTGAGCGGTCACCGTGTCTTTCGGTTCGGTGGAGGCTGGATCTTCTTTCACTGTGCCCTTGAGCTTGGCGTCCTTGAGTGCTGCGAGCGCATCGTCCTTGGTCATGCCCGCGAGATCAGGGACCGTGACCCGGCCCTTGGACACGAAAAGCGTCACCGAACCGCCAACGGGCACCGACTGGCCCGCCAGCGGCGTACTGTTCAGCACCTGACCCGCGGGTGCAGGATCGTCGACTTCCTTCTTGATGACCTTGAATTTGTATTGATCGGCCTCGAGTTGCTGTTTGGCGACCTTGTATTGCAGCTGCCGGACATCAGGCATCGACACCGCTTCGGGACCGGTGCTGACGACCAGGTCAATTGCGGTGCCCTTCTCTGCTGAGTCGTCGGCTTTGGGCTTCTGCTCGGACACAAGGTCTGCCTTGACGTCAGCGGACGGCTGCTTCTCGACGTTACCGAGGACAAATCCCTTGTTTTCCAGCGACCGCTTGGCGGTGTCTAGGTCCTTGCCAACCACATTCGGCACCGTGACCATGACCGGTGGCGGCTCCTTGGTCATCTGCATGACCGCGAAGATCGCGCCGCCCAACAAGATGAGTGCAACCAAACCCCAGGCCCACCAGCGCCCGTTGCCCTTCTTGTCATTGTCATCGTCGTCGGGAGTTACCGGAAGCGTTCCGGTCGGCGGCGGCAGGACCGCTGCTGGAATCGTCGTCGTGGCCGCTGGCATCGCCTGAGTGGCCGCGGCAGGCGCTTCGATCACGTGGCCGGCATTGAGCCGTTCAATATCCATCCGCATCTCCGCGGCACTCTGATAGCGATCATCGGTGCGCTTGGCGAGCGCCTTGGCCACAATGGCGTCGATGCTCGCACTGACATCGGGATTGAGTTGCGACGGCGGGCGCGCTTCTTCGCGTACGTGTTGGTAGGCGACCGACACCGGGCTGTCACCGACGAACGGTGGGCGACCGGTCAGGAGTTCGTACAGCAGGCAGCCGGTCGAATAGATGTCGCTGCGCGCGTCAACGGTTTCACCGCGGGCCTGCTCCGGGGAGAGGTATTGTGCTGTGCCGATCACGGCGGCGGTCTGGGTCATCGCTGAGGACGCGTCGGCGATCGCGCGGGCGATCCCGAAATCCATCACCTTGATCTGGCCGGCCGGGGTCAGCATGACATTGGCCGGCTTGATGTCACGGTGGACTATGCCCGAACGGTGCGAATAATCCAGGGCGCTCAGAACATCGGCGGTGATGTCGAGCGCGCGTTCGGGCAGGATCTTGCGACCATCGCGCATGACGTCGCGCAACGTCTGCCCTTCGACGTACTCCATGACGATGTAGGGCGCGACGTGGCCGTCCTTGCCGAGCGCCTCGCCGGTGTCATAGACGGCAACAATGGCCGGATGATTGAGCGAAGCGGCCGATTGCGCCTCGCGGCGGAAGCGTTCTTGGAAGGTTGGATCGGTCGCGAGGTCCGAACGCAGTTGCTTGACCGCGACGGTACGTCCCAGCCGGAGATCACGGCCGACTCGTACGTCGGCCATGCCGCCGCGTCCGAGCAGGCCACCGAGTTCGTAGCGATCGCCTAAACGTATGGGCTCGTCGGGGGTTTCGGTCATAGTGTCATTCTCCGAAGGGGTTGAGGGAAGTGTGGATTGATCCAAGTGGGTCGCGCCCATCGGCGTTCGGGCGCCAAGCTGACTCGGGGTCTCGCAAATAAATACTCACTTGTTAAGCACTGCCTCCATTACTGCGCGCGCAATTGGTCCGGCGAGTTTGCCGCCGGCGATCTCGCTTCGGCCGGTGTTGCTTGATTCAACCAGAACCGCAACGGCCACCTTGGGATTCTTGGCGGGCGCGAACGCTACGAACCACGCGTAGGGCGGACGTGATGGGGTTGATTGGGCGGTGCCGGTCTTAGCAGCGACCTCGACGCCGGGGATGCGGGCCACCGTCGCGGTCCCACGGTCGACGACACTCACCATCATTTGCCTGAGCTTCGCCGCGTTGCTCGAACTCATGGCCTGGCTGAGCCGGGACGGGGTGGTCTGGTCGAGAACTTTGAGATTGGGTGAGCGGAGGGTTTTAACAATGTATGGCTTCATGACGGCGCCGTCATTGGCGATGCCAGCGGCGACGAGGGCCATCTGTAAGGGGCTGGTGGCGACTTCATACTGCCCAATGCCGCTCTGTGCCAATTGGGTGTCTTCGAGCTTCGTCTCTCCGCTGGTGAAGTGACTATCACTGCCGGCCAGACCGTCGAGGGGATCAGTGCCGAAACCGAATTTGGCGGACTGCGCGGCGAGATCGTCTTGGCCGACGCGCAAGGCCAAGTTGCCGAAGGCCACATTGCATGACACTTCAAGCGCCCGCTGGAAGGTGATCTTGCTGCCGCCACAATTGCTGTTGTTCTCATTCGTGAGTTTGTATTGCTTGCCGGGGAATGACAGCGTCGCGCCGGCCTTGATCTTCGTGTCCGGATCCACGCCGAGTTTATCGAGCGCCGCGGCTGCGGTGACGAGTTTGAAGGTCGAACCAGGCGGCAAAATCTGCTGCGTTGACCGATTGATCATCGGCTGGTTCTTGTCGGCATTGAGCTTGGTCCAGGCTTTTTGGACCTTGCTGAAGTCGTGGCTGGCGAGAACGCTGGGATCGTAGCTGGGTTGATTGGCCATCGCCAAGATCGCACCGGTGCTCGGATCAAGGGCGAGGACTGACCCTTTGGCGTTCTTGCCCAGCGCGGCGAGACCGGCGGCGGCCGTCTTCTGTGCCAGTGGATCGATCGTCAGTTCGACGCTGCCGCCCTTGGGCTTCTTATTGGACAACAGGTCGACGACGCGGTTGACGAACAGTCGATTGTCGCTGCCCGAGAGGACGCTGTTTTGTGACCGTTCGAGGCCCGATCGGCCGTAAATGTAGGAGTAGAAGCCGGTGATCGGCGCATACAGTTCGCCGTTGGGATAGCGACGCTGGAATTTGTATTCATCCTTGCTGGAAACGCTCTCGGCGATTGGCTCACCCGCGACGAGAATCGCGCCGCGATCGCGTGAGAACTCCTCGTTGATGACGCGCCGGTTGCCGTCATGCGCGTTGAGACTGTCAGCGTCGACGAACTGGACGTAATTGATGTTGAGCAGAAGGGCCAAGAACATGACAAGGCAGGTGATGGCCATGACGCGGATTGGCTTGTTCATATCGCCTTCACCACCTGAGTGGGTTCATCGCGGTCGAACGTCTCGATCTCCGGCGCGGGGCGACGTGTCTGATCGCTGATGCGCAGCAAAAGGGCAATAATGGCCCAATTCATCAGGATCGAGGAGCCGCCATATGAGAGAAATGGGGTGGTGAGTCCGGTGAGCGGGATCAGCCGGGTGACGCCGCCGACCACAACGAACACTTGGATCGCGAGCGAGATCGCAAGTCCTGCGGCCAAGAGTTTGCCGAAGGCATCTCGGCAGACCAGGGCGATGCGCAAGCCGCGTTCGACGATCAGGCCATAGATCACCAGGATCGCCATGAGGCCGGCAAGGCCAATCTCCTCGCCAAGGGAGTCGGCGATGAAGTCTGAGTAAGAGAACGGTGTGAGGTCGGGATTGCCGAGGCCCCAACCGCGTCCGAGCACTCCGCCGTGGGCGAGCCCGTAGAGCCCGCTGACCAGTTGGCCGTTCTGATCGAGATTGCCGAATGGGTCGAGCCAGCCATCGACGCGTACCTGCACGTGTCCGAAGAAGGCGTAGCCGAAATAGGATCCCGCAAGGAAAAGGGCGCCACCGACCAGCAGCCAGCCCGGACGCTCGGTGGCTATGTAGAGAAGTACGACGAACAGGCCGAAGAACAGCAGGGATGAGCCGAGATCGCGCTGGAAGACAAGAATCCCCAGGCTCACGAGCCAACCAGCGAGGATCGGCCCGAGATCCCGACCTCGTGGCAGATCGATGCCAAGAACCCGACGACCGGCCAGTGCGAGGGCGTCGCGTTTGACGACGAGGTAGCCCGCGAAAAAGATCGCGAGGCAGATCTTTGCCGCTTCACCAGGTTGGAAACCCATGGGGCCGACATGGATCCAGATGCGTGAACCATTGACGGTGCGACCGATCCCGGGGATGAGCGGCAGGATCAGCAGGACAATCGCGGCCAGACCGAAGGTGTAGGTCGACGCTTGAAGGGTCCGATGATCGCGGACGATGATCAGAATTGCGGCGAAGGCGATGAGGCCCAGCAGGGTCCACATGAGTTGGGGATTGGCCAGCGCCGACCAATTCGGGTCGCGCGCGCCGCGTGCAAGGTCGATGCGGTAGATCATTGCCAGCCCGATGCCATTGAGGCAGATGACCAGCGGTAACAAGACCGGATCGGCATACGGGGCGACTCGGCGAACGATGACGTGCGCGATGATTGCGAGTGCAATCAAGCCAGCGGTGAGCTTATAAACGCCGGCCGGGATGGTTCCTTCGACGCCAAGACCGACCGCGCAGTAGGCACCGATCCCAATCAGGACCGCGAGAATCGTCAGGAAGAATTCGGCACCGCGTCGTTTCCGCGGAACCCACGTCGGTGTTGCGTTGGCCGATGAGCTCATAGGCGTTCCACGAACTGGCCGAGGGTTGCCTTGGTGGTGGCTTTCTTGGTCGGCTTATCAGTCGGTTTCGGTTTGTTGGTCGGTGTTGGCGTTGGTGCCGGCGGCAAGAAGGCTTCGAGATTCGCGACGATTTCGCGGGCGTCCGTGAGGCTGGATGCCTCGATGCCGGCGCGAATCTGCTTCTGGCGGAAATCTGAGAGTGACGACGTTTTGATCGTGGTCACGGTATTGACATGCTGCAAAGCCAAGCCGGGTACGTCGGCTTGTACGCCGCGGTAGATCGTGACGTAGCCATTGTTTGACGCGACGAAGTATTGCTTCTGGCTCCAGTCGTAGGCGACCTTGCCGACACCGGCGAGGATCGCGGCGAGCACGATGAGACCGATCAACCACTTCAGCCAACGAAGCCGTGCGGGTGGCCGCGGAGCGTAGCGGGCTTCCTCCGGATCAAGCGGAACGGGAGGACTGTCCTTGCCCAGGTCAGCGCCGGTGCGAGGCCGTGGCTGGCCGGCGGCGGCACCGACAAGCTGCGGCTGACCGTTGGCGCAGGACAGACTCTCGTCAATCGGGTCGTCGGCGGCAACCATCTCGCCGATGACAACGGTGATGTTGTCGTGGCCGCCGCCTTCGAGTGCGAGTCGGACCAATTCGGTCGCGGCAAAGTCGATCGTCTCCGCGCCGAGGGCCGTGGCAATGAGGTCATTGTCGACCATGTCGGGCAGGCCGTCACTGCACAACAGATAACGGTCGCCGAGCTCGGGCTCCACGATGCTCAGGTCCGGATCGTTGTCGTCGCGGCCGAGCAGCGCGCGTAGAATCAGCGAGCGATGTGGATGGTGGCGGGCCTCGGCGAGAGTGATCCGGCCCTCGTCGACGAGGCTCTGCACGAACGTATGGTCGTCGCTGACTTGTGTGAGTTCGCCGTCACGGAGCCGGTAGGTGCGGGAATCGCCGATGTGCGCCATCGCGAACTTCTTGCCGTCCCAGAGCAACGCATCGAGCGTCGTGCCCATGCCTTCGACGGCCGGTTCCTGCTCGATCAGTTCGCCGAGTCGGTCGTTGGCACGGAGTACGGCGCCGGCGAGCACCTCGACCGAATCACCTTCCAGTGGTCCGTCCAGTTTGCGGATGACATGCATCGCCTCGGAGGACGCAAGGTCACCTGCTGCGGCGCCGCCCATACCGTCGGCGAGGACAAGAAGACGGTTGCTGGCGAAGCCGGAATCTTGGTTGTTCGTGCGCCGCAGGCCGGTATCGGTCAGCGCTACGTAGCGGTACGTCAGCTCAGTCATGGGCTATTTCCGTAGTTCGACGATGGTTTTGCCCAGGCGCACGGCGATGCCTATTCCGATCGGCGTCGGGGCGGTGAGGCGCTGGCTGCCGAGGTAGGTGCCGTTCGTCGAGCCGAGATCTTCGACGAACCACTGCTCGCCGTTGGTGGCGAAACGGGCGTGGCGGGTGGATACATAATCATCATCAAGTCGTATGGCCGCATCGGTGCCGCGACCAAGCAGGATCGGTTTGTCGCCGAGCGGGACACTCTGACCGGCATTGGGACCGGAGATGATCTGTAATTTGGTCGGGGTGCCACGTGCGGGCTTGCGCGGTTTGGTCTTTGCGGCTGGCCGCTGTTTGGCTTTCGGCGCACGCGCGGGTGCGGGAGCCTTCGCGCCGAAGATGTCGGAGCGGATCACCGACACCGCGGAGAGTACGAACAGCCACAGCACCGCGAGGAATCCGAGCTTGATCAGCGTCAGGGTGAGTTCGGACATCAGCGGTCCGACTTCTTGGCGATGCGGATCGTGAGAGTCGTGTTGCCCATACGGATTTCGGAGCCGTCGATGATTGCCGCATTGGACACTCGGCGACCATTGACGATGACCCCGTTGGTCGACTGCAGATCGATGATCGCGACGGCGGTTTCGCCCTCGACGTTGTAGATCTTGATCTGAGCGTGGCGCCGTGAAATGCCCGGATCGTCGATCCGGAGATCGGCTTCGGCGCCGCGGCCGATGACAACGCCGGGCGCGGTGAGCGGATGCTTCATGCCGTTGACCTCAAGGATCACCTCCGAACGAGTCAATGCGGTGTCGGTCATACTTTGTCCGGCGACCGGCGTGACTGACGCATTGGTCGAACTTTTGACCCGAAAGCGCCCGGTGCCCAGGTCGCCGGCCTGTTTGAAACTGATCGCAATTGGCCCGGACAGCGTGTAGCGCTGTTCCTTGACATGTTCCTGCACGAGGGTCGCGAGCTCGCGTGCGAGGGTGTCACCGAACTGGGTCAGTCGTTCGTGGTCGGGAAGCGAGAGCTCGACGACGAAATCATTGGGAACGAGCTTGCGCTCCCGCGACAAGATGTGAGCAGAGTTGTCGACCTCGCGCTGGAGCGCAGCGGCGATCTCGACCGGCTGCACAGCGCTGCGGAAGGCGCGCGCAAATGCGCCGGTGACAGCACCTTCGAGGCGCTGTTCAAAGCGTTGTAACACTCCCGCCATCGGACATCACCCCTTCGTGGTCACTGGAATACCTTTGAATCGTATCGGTCGGGTGTCAATCGTTGGTGATCCGGCGCAGCCGTACGGACGAATTAACGATGCAATTGGCCTGTTAGAGTTGTGCCTCGGTTCAGACATGACAGTTGGATCGATCAATACAGGTGACGCGCGAGTGGCGGAATGGTAGACGCGCTGGCTTCAGGTGCCAGTGTCCGAAAGGGTGTGGGGGTTCGAATCCCCCCTCGCGCACCCAAGTTTCTCCCGCCCTTGGTGGGCGGTGGATGAGCAACCTAATTGAGTCGTCATTACGTTGCTGAGGCACCGCCCAGCAGCGTAATTGACTCGTCGCGCATCTGGATCTTGCGGATCTTGCCGGTCACGGTCATCGGGAAGTCGTCGACGACATGGACATAACGCGGGATCTTGTAGTGCGCGAGCTTGCCGCTGCAGAACTCGCGCAGCAGCTCGGCATCCAAGGACGCCCCGGCCTTGAGTTGAACCCAGGCCATGAGTTCCTCGCCGTACTTCTCATCGGGAACACCGATCACCTGCGCGTCGACAATGTCCGGATGCGTATAGAGGAATTCTTCGATTTCACGCGGATAGATGTTCTCACCGCCGCGGATCACCATGTCTTTGATGCGGCCGACGATCGAGAGGTAGCCGTCGGCGTCTTTGATCGCGAGATCGCCGGTATGCATCCAGCCATCGCGCAGGACCTCGGCAGTTTTCTCCGGGTCATTCCAGTAGCCGAGCATGACTGAATAGCCTTTCGTGCAGAATTCGCCGGTCTCGCCGGCCGGCAATTCCTCGTCGGTGAACGGGTCAACGACTTTGACCTCGACGTGCGGATGCGCGGTTCCGACGGTTGACACCCGCTTGTCGAAGGTGTCATCGACACGGGTTTGAGTCGAGACCGGGGACGTCTCGGTCATGCCGTAGGCAATCGTCACCTCGGGCATGTTCATCTCGTCGATGACACGTTTCATGACCTCGGCGGGGCAGGGCGATCCGGCCATAATGCCGGTACGCAGGGAGGTCAGGTCGTAGGACGAGAAGTCCGGCACCGCGAGCTCGGCGATGAACATGGTCGGCACGCCATACAGCGATGTGCAGCGCTCGGCCTGAACCGCCTCAAGGGTCAGAACCGGGTCGAATCCGGGTGCCGGTATGACAACGCACGCGCCGTGGCTGGTGGAGGCGAGGTTGCCCATAACCATACCGAAGCAGTGGTAGAACGGCACCGGTACGCAGATTCGGTCTTGCTCGGAGTAGCCCAATATTTCGCCGACGAAATAGCCGTTGTTGAGAATGTTGCGATGGCTGAGCGTTGCGCCCTTGGGGAACCCGGTCGTGCCGGAGGTGTATTGGATGTTGATTGGTTCCTCGGCTGACAGCGCCACGGAGATCGGCAGGGTGTCGACGTCGCCGGCTCCGTCAATGAGCGCTTGCCAGGATCCGTCACCGATGAATACGACGTCCTCGAGAGTCGTGATGTCGGGGCGGACCTCCTCGATCATGGCCCGATAATTGCTGGTCTTGAACTCGATAGCGGACACGAGCAATTTGATGCCCGATTGGTTGAGGACATAAGCGAGCTCGTGGGTCCGATAGGAAGGGTTGATGTTGACCAAGATCGCGCCGATGCGCGCAGTCGCATATTGGATCAGGAACCACCCCACGCAGTTCGGTGCCCAGATCCCGACCCGGTCGCCCTTCTCGATGCCGATCGCCAGCAGGCCGCGGGCGAGTTCGTCAACCCGATCCTCGAGCTCGGAATAGGTGAAGCGGGTCTCACCGGCGACATCGACAACGGCTTCGCGTTGGGGCCAGTCGGCGACCGCGCGGCGCAGATTGCTGTCGATCGTGTCGGTTAGGAACGCGGTTTGGGAGCCATCGGAATTCGTAGTCACCCTCTATTTGTGCCACGCTCTCGGTCGTCGCGCAAGGGTCGGCGGCGCTGGCCGGCGGGATGCTCCGATAGCGTTGGCCGCATGATTTCTTCTCGGGTCCTGCTGGAAATCGACGGTCCAGTGGCGTATGTGTGGCTCAATCGGCCGGACAAGCTCAACGGCATTGACCTTGCCGTGTTGCATGATTTGGTCGTTGCGGCCAAGAAGATCCGCCGGGACCGAAACGTCCGCGCGGTGATCATCCAGGGCAACGGCGATGCGTTCTGCGCTGGCCTCGATTTCGCGAGCGTGCTCAAAGATCCAGTCAAAGTCCTGCGATCGTTCGTCGCCAATCCGATCCGCGGGACTAATCTCTTCCAGCAGGCCAACTGGGTCTGGCGGGAGCTCCCAGTTCCGGTGATCGCCGTGACCCATGGCCGCTGTTACGGCGCCGGTTTGCAATTGGCGCTGGCGGCTGACTTCCGGTTCACGACGCCGGATTGTGAGTGGTCGGTGCTGGAGGCCAAATGGGGTCTTGTGCCAGATATGAGCGGCACGGTCGCGTTGAGTGAAGTCGTCACCGCCGATGTGGCCAAACGACTGACCATGACCGGCGAAATCATCACCGGCAAGGCCGCGAAACAGATCGGCCTCGTCACCGGTTCCAGCGCCGATCCACTCAAGGATGCACTCAAACTCGTCGAGCAATTGTCGACGCGTTCGCCCGACTCGGTGGCAGCCTCCAAAAGACTGCTCAACGAAACTCGGCGCAGCCGGCCGCGCCGCGCCTTCCACATCGAGCGGGCTCTTCAGCTGTCGATGTTGCTCGCGAAGAACACCAAGATCGCGCGTCGCGCCGGCTTTGCTCGGGAAGCTGCCGAGTTCGGTCCCCGGACTTTCAACGGCTGAGCACTTTAAGGGCTGAGCAGCGCATACGTCGTGGTTGTTAGGCTAACTGCGTGACCGATCCCCAGCTGCAGCCCGAACCTTCGAAGAAGGTTGCCAATCAGTACGAGCGCGATTATGACTACACGCAGTATTGGAACAACCGCGACTACGAGAACGATGCCGAGCGCATCGCGATCCGTCGGCTAATTGGCACGCGTCGCTACCGGCACGCGGCCGACATCGGCGGCGGCTTCGGTCGGCTGTGCCTGCTGCTGAGCGAGTATGCCGATCGGGTCACGCTCGCCGAGCCGGCGCTTAGTCAGCTCGAAGCGGCCAAGGATGTGTTGAAGGGGACTGACATCGAGCAGGTCCAGATGCAGGCCGATGACCTCAAATTCGAGGATGGATCGCTTGATCTGATCACGATGGTTCGCGTTATGCACCACATACCTGAGCCGAGTGAAGAGTTCGCTGAGATCGCGCGCGTGTTGGCGCCGGGCGGCACGGCGATCATCGAGGTCGCCAACTACGGGCACTTCGTCAACCGGATGAAGCACAAGCGGGCCAAGAAACCGCTACCGACTGAGCCGGTCAGTATTCGGTCTGCCTCCGATGAAGCCGATGCGATTGCGTTCGTCAATCACAACATCGACACGGTGCTCGGCCAATTACGTACCGCTGGGCTTGAGCTTGACGAGAAGCTATCGGTGTCGAATCTGCGCAGCCAGAAGATCAAGAAGGTCGTCCCGCACAAGGTCATGCTGGCGGTCGAGAAGGTCACCCAGAAGCGGCTCGCCAAGAACAACTTCGGTCCCAGCATTTTCCTCAAGCTCACCAAGGCCTAACCGCCCTCCCCAAGATTTGGCCGATTTTGCCCATTTTCGACGTTAAAAGTTCGAGAAAACGGAATGATTTCGGCCAAATCTTGGGGGCTGGACGTGGGTGCTGATTCACTGGGGTGGTGGAATCGACCTACACGACTGTCGCGCGTGCCGCCACCGCCGAGCTTGAGATCAAACGCTCGCGCTTTCGCTGCGATGTGGCACGGGTCGACACCGATCGGGATGCGCGTCATTTCATCGCGGACATTCGGCGGCAGTTCCGCGACGCCACCCATCACTGCACGGCATTCGTGCTCGGACCAACCGCTCAAATCCAGCGCAGTAACGATGACGGTGAGCCTTCCGGCACGGCAGGTATGCCGATGTTGGGCGTGCTGACCGGACGTGGGCTGAGTGACGTGGTCGCCGTCGTCACACGTTATTACGGTGGCACCCAACTTGGCGTGGGCGGACTCGTCCGTGCGTATGGCGATGCGGTTTCGGCCGCGCTTGACGAGGCCGGTGTCCGTCAACGGGCGATGCATCGATTGATCGAGGTCACAGTTCCGGCCGCCGATGTGGGCAGACTCGACAACCAACTTCGTTCGATCGTCCAGGTTCGCGACATCTCGTACGGCGAGCTGGCGACTTTAATGGTTGCTGTGCCAGTCACCGAGGTCATTGGTTTCCATGACAAGCTCGCGGCCTTTACCTCAGGTGCGGCGACCGCCGTTGAAATCGACGACGAATGGGCAGATTGCGTCTGAGCGGTGGCCGATTTCCTCCCGTTTCTGACGCCGGAACGTCGATAAAAGGGATGGTTGCGGCCAAAGCTGGGGGACCCGATTCGGTGAGCATCGCCAAAAAATACAGTATCGTCCGTTGGCGTGGAGAGTTCTTATGTGGTGGTCGGCGCCGGGATGGCGGGTCTCGTCGCTGCTGACCGGTTGGTAACTGCGGGTCACGACGTCACCGTTCTTGAGGCCCGCGATCGGGTGGGAGGACGCATCCTGACCGAGGATGTGCCGAGGTTTCCTGGCCTGCGAGTGGACTCCGGCGGACAATGGGTCGGGCCGGATCAGCGCGCATTGCAGGGCGAGTTAGACCGGTTCGGGTTGCGGACGGTCGAGCAGAACGACGGACGTAAAACCGTCTTGAGCATTCGTGGCCGGATGACGCGTTACACCGGAAGCACGCCGAACCTGGGGCCACTGGTGTTGGCGGATGTGGGCCAATCGCTGTTGCGTTTCAACCGGCTTGCCGCTCGGATTGATCTGCAGCAGCCGTGGGCAACACAGAATGCAGAGCGACTCGACAGCCAGACGTTCGAGACGTGGATTCGCCATACCTGCCGGACGCCCAAGGGCCGGCAGTTCTTCCGGATCGGGTGCGAGGCGGTGTTCGCCACTACGGCTGGCAATCTCTCCCTGCTGCATGCGCTGTTCTATTGCAAGTCGGGTGTCAGCTTCGAACATTTGTTGAGCACTCAGGGCGGTGCTCAACATGCGCGGGTGGATGGCGGTATGCAGCAGGTTGCCGAACGACTTGGTGCGCAGCTCGGCAATCGGGTTCGGCTCGGTGAGCCGGTGGAGTTCATCGGCCAGGACCCCGAGCACGTACTCGTGCGCACGACCGAGGGAAGTTATTCGGCGAGCCAGGTGATCGTGGCAGTCCCACCAACGTTGGCCGGACGCATCACCTACGATCCGCCGATGCCACCGGTGCGGGACTCACTGACCCAACGGATGCCGCATGGTTCGGTCATCAAGACCCACACTGTTTATCAACGGCCCTTCTGGCGCGATGAGGATTTGAGCGGTGAGGCGGTTGCGGACACCTCGCCGGTGAAGGTGGTTTTCGATGCCTCCCCAGTCGGTGTTGACGGGCCCGGCGTACTCCTGGCGTTCATTGAAGGCGCTGATGGGTTGAAAATGTCGTCGCGGACAGCGGAGCAGCGCACTGCTGCAGTGACCGGCGCGTTGGTCCGACTGTTCGGCGAGCAGGCACGGAATCCACTCGCGTACATCGAGAAAGACTGGACTGCGGAGGAATGGACTCGTGGTTGCTACGGAGCGCACCTCCCACCCGGTGCGTGGACACAGGTCGGCGCGGCATTGCGGGCACCTGTCGGCAGGATTCACTGGGCCGGCACGGAGACTGCGGTGCGCTGGTGTGGCTATATCGACGGTGCCATCAGTTCGGGTGAGCGGGCAGCCGTCGAGGTTTTGCGAGATTTGGCCGATTTCCCACCATTTCCCGCGAGAAAAGCTTGAAAAATGGGATGATTTCGGCCAAATCTTGGGGACGCGGGTTAGGCGTGCGGGGTGCGGATCCGGCGGATTCGGAGTAGCGCGATCGAGACGAGGACAAGCCACACGCCCATCAAAGTGACCTCGATGCGTTGTGGCACGCCGAGGTGGTCGTTGACCAAGAACAGTTCGAACTCGAATGCGGCGCCGACCGTTCCGGCCCAAGCCACCACGATCAGAGCCGCGACGACCAACGCGGTCCGGCGCAAGACGACCGGTGCGCCGATCTGCCAGGCTACGACGAGCAGGCACAGCATTGTCATGGCGAAGAAGAAATCCTCGCCGGCGCTGGTGACGGCGTGCAGGGTGTCAGCGAAGCCGAGTTGCCCGCGATCGGACAACCGGGCACATGCCGCCTTGGCGGTGGCGGCGCACGGCAACGGTGATTGGGAGTCCGAAATCGTTGAAATCCCAAACAACAGCAACGACACCCAACCCAATACTGCCCAGCGGGTTCGGATCGTTGAGCGCAACGCGGCGATGCTGCCAATAACGAGCAGGATTCCCGCCGCCAGATCGATCCCGCGGAACACCCATCGATTGGGCTGGTCATCGGCGGAGAGTTCGCTGATGTAGCTCGTGGCCGCACTCAAATGGGTTGGCACGATCCACTGAATGAACCAGGCGGCATACAAGATTCCGCCGACCGCAATCGAGATGGCAGCGATCCGGCGGGTCACCGTTCGCCTCGGCGGATCGGCCGGGTCAATGGGAACGGCAGCGTCTCGCGGATGCTCCGACCGGTCAACAGCATGACGAGCCGGTCGACGCCCATACCGAGGCCGCCGGTCGGCGGCATGCCGTATTCGAGTGCCTCGAGGAAATCTTCGTCGAGTTCCATCGCTTCGATATCGCCGTGTGCGGCTTTGACTGACTGGGCGCGCAACCGGCGACGCTGCTCGATTGGATCGGTCAGTTCGGAGTATGCGGTCGCCAGCTCCATCCCGAAGGCGACGAGATCCCATCGTTCGACGAGATCGGGATTGTCGTCGCGGGACCGGGTCAGCGGCGACACCGAGGTTGGAAAGTCGATGTAGAACGTCGGCATGACAGTTGCCGCTTCGACAAGTTGTTCATAAAGCTCGAGGACGATCTGACCGGCATCCCAGGTGTCCTGCCAGGGCACTCCGACGCCGTCGCTGAGCTGTTGCAGCTCGGCGATGCTCGTGGCTGAATCGATCGGAGTGCCAAGCGCCTTGGACACGGCCGTATGCACCGAGACCACGGCCCATTTCCCCGATAGGTCGACCGCGTCGAAGCCACCCGAATCATTCGGACGCATCGCGATCGATGTGCCGTACGCTGCGGTCGCCGCCGCTTGAATGAGCTCGCGACAGGTGTCGAGCATGCCGCGATAGTCGCTGTGTGCCTGATAGGCCTCGAGCATCGTGAACTCGGGATTGTGGGTTCCATCGGCGCCCTCGTTGCGGAAGGTTCGGCCAATCTCAAAGACTCGTTCCATTCCACCGACGCAGAGTCTTTTGAGATAGAGCTCGGGCGCGATGCGCAGATAGAGATCGAGGTCATAAGCGTTGATGTGCGTCAGGAATGGGCGCGCATTGGCGCCGCCGTGGACCGGCTGAAGTACGGGCGTCTCGACCTCGAGGAAGCCCTGTTCGTGCAGCGAGGTGCGCAACTGGCGGAGGACATTGCTGCGCAGGCGGGCCAGATCACGGCTGTCTGGATTGACCGCGAGGTCGACGTAGCGCCGGCGCACGCGGCTGTCTGGATCGGTCAGCCCGAGCCATTTATTGGGCAATGGATGCAGGCATTTGGCGCTCATCCGCCACACGGCGCCATGCACGCACGGAGTGCCGGTCTGGGTATGACCAGTCGTGCCGCTGAAGTCCGCCAGATCGCCGAGGTCGAATTGACGAGCGAATCCGGTCAGAGCAGGAATGCCGAGACTGGCCTGATCGAGAACGATCTGCGCGTCTCCGCTCCAGTCGCGCAGGTCGACGAAGATGACGCCGCCGTGATCGCGCATACGCATGATCCGGCCCGAAACCGTGACCGCGGTGGCGGGCTTGAGCGCGGCCACGTCGACAGCGTTGTGGGTGATCGTCGCCGCCGACGGATAGGCTGCATCGCCCTGCTCGGTGACGCGAGCCAATTTGTCCAACCGGGTCCGCATCTGCTCGGACACGGGTCGTTCGGCGACCATCCGGCTGCGCTCTTCGGCCTGGTGTTGGACGATCGCCGCCAACTCGGTGGCGCTCAATCGCGGCGGCTGAATTCCGCGCCGGGAGCGCAGTCGATCAGGAATATTGACGAAGCCCTCGGCGATCCCCGAGGCGAAGCCGACACGGACCAGCATGCGGGCGTCGTCGTAGCAGAGGAAACGTGGATTCCAGTGCGGCCGGAATTTGACGTTGGACCGGTACAGCGCCTCAAGTTGCCACCACCGTGAGAGCAGGATCAGCGCTCGACGCCAGGCGCGAAGGACTGGTCCAGCGCCGATGCGGCTGCCCTCTTCGAATGCCGCGCGGAAGACCGCGAAGTTGAGTGAAATGCGGGCGATCGAGAGTGCTGGGCCGCGCCGGGCGAGCTCGGCGACCAAGAATTCGATGACGCCATTGGGCGCTTGCGGATCGCGGCGCATCAGGTCCAGTGATACACCGCTTGCTCCCCACGGCACGAATGAGAGGAGCGCAATCAGGTGGCCGTCGGGGTCGAGTGCCTCAACCAGCAGGCAATCACCATCGGCCGGATCGGCGAGTCGGCCGAGCGCCATTGAAAAGCCACGCTCGGTCTCATCGCCACGCCATTTCTCGGCACATTCGGTGACCAATTGCATGTCCTCGGCCGGAACCTTGCGGTGGCGGCGGACCCGCATCGTGATCCCGAGTCGCTCGATCCGGCGTACGGCCTGGCCTACGACGTGCATGTCGCGGCCCTCGATCGAGAATGGTCCGGTTTCGATGATCGCCTCGTCGCCGAGCTGGATGGCATTGAGTCCGGCCGCTTCGTAAGCACGCGCGCCGGCCTCACTGGCGCCCATGACCGCGGGCGTCCAGGCATACTCATCGGCAAGCGCCTGCCAGGCGGCGATTGCCTGCGGCCACGCCTGAGGATCGCCGATTGGGTCACCGCTGGCCAGGCATACGCCGATCTCGACGCGATAGAGAATTGCGGCTTTGCCACTTGGCGCGAACACGACGGCTTTGTCGCGGCGGGTCGCGAAATAGCCGAGCGAATCACTCGCTCCGGACGTCGCAAGGAGCGCGCGTATGGCTTCTTCCTCGGCCGGCCGCAAGTCAGCACGCATCCGCTGTGACTGGAACACAATCGCCACGGCGCCCAGCAGGGAGATCGCGCCGAAGAAGCCGAGCAGGTCGCTGACCCAGTCTTTGGTCTTGCCGTCGAAGGAGGAGTTCTCAATCAGCCCACCAAAAACTTTGTTGACGGTCCACGCGAAGCGTTGGCTGCCCGGGAGGCTGCCGTGCAGTGCCTCAACGATCATGAAGCCACCGATAACGCTGACGGCAAGGCTGGCGGCCAACACGGTAAGCGCCTTCAGAAACGAGGCCTTCCGTACGCGCGTGCGGAAATGTTTGCGCGCCACCAGCACCAGCAGCAATCCGGCACCGGCAATGACGGTCGCGGTCACGCCCTTGAAGCTGTAGGTACGCAGCAATCCCTCGGTCGCCCCGAGATTGATCGTCAGAAATACGGTGAGCGCCCACCAACCGGCGCGTTTGCGGGTTGTGGCGGCCGCCGCCAACAGGCCGAGGAAACTCGCATATGCGAGGTTGGGCGAGAACAGCAAAATGTAGTTGTCGACGAAGTCGATCAGCGGTTCGGCTACGTGCCGCAATCGGGGTATCACCGCAAGGACCGCACAGGCGATCGCCCACACGCCCAGGAACAGGCCGGTCGCGCGCGGTACCCATTCGAGTGAACGGTCGCGGCCACGAACAGCCATGATCACTTCAGGACGTCGAGTCGCTTCAAGACGTTGCGTACGTGTTTGAGCGATGATTTTGAGGCGAGGCCAGTCGTGTCATGGAAGTAGAGGCCATCGCCGAGCAACTGAATCGTGCGTGCCAACGACTCATCATTGAGGTCGTCGGCGAGGATCGTGAACCAGGCATCGCGCAACTCGGCGAGGGCGAGCGCCGCCCGGGAGTCGTTCTCCTGCGCGATCCGGCCGGCGGCGATCAGTGCCCGGTCAAAGTCGCTGCCCGAGTCGACTGAAGTGGTCAGGTAGTAGTCGACCGGGCCCTGCTTGGCGGCGCGCATGCGGTCGGCATCGACGGCACCCTGCTCGCGCAGTCGGTTGAGCATCGACTCAACCAGATCGTCCTTGCTGTGAAAGTGATAGAGCAGTCCGCCTTTGGAGGTTTCCGCCTTCGTCGCCACGGCGTCGAGCGTTGCGGCGCGGCTCCCCTCGGTCACCAAGAGTTCCTCAAACGCATCGAGGAGGCGATCTCTGGTCGAACGTTCCGGTGCCGTCATGGTCGACAGTCTAGCGATGTAGATCACGTCATTTCAGTTTGGCGACTGTACCGGCCAGCCGGTACAGTAATCAGGTTGTGTTTGCGTCTACGAGAGGAGGAATCATGACCACGATCGAGCATCTGTCACACCCTTATCGAGGCGGTGAGCCGCAGCGCGTACGGGCCGGCGTACGCGAATGGATCGCCCTAGCCGTGCTCATGATTCCGGTGCTGCTCACGTCGATCGACAACACCGTCCTGAGCTTTGCGCTGCCGCAGGTTTCGACCGCGCTCAAACCGACCGGCACGCAACTGTTGTGGCTGGTCGACATCTATCCGCTGATGCTGGCCGGTCTGCTCATTCCGATGGGCAGCCTTGGTGATCGTTTTGGCCGCCGGCGTCTGCTCGTCATCGGCGCGGCTGGTTTTGGTCTCGTGTCGATCTTTGCGGCCTACAGCCCCTCGGCCACTTCGCTGTTGCTGGCGCGCGCGATGCTCGGCGTGTTTGGTGCGACGCTGATGCCGTCGACCCTCTCGCTGATCCGCAACGTATTCCTCGATCGGCACGACCGCCGGCTCGCGATTGCGACCTGGGCGGCGATGTTCTCAGGCGGTGCCGCGCTCGGTCCGATCGTCGGCGGCTGGCTGCTTGAGCATTACTGGTGGGGCTCGATCTTCCTCATCAACGTGCCGCTGATAGTCCTGTTCCTGCTGCTCGCGCACTTCTTCCTGCCGGAGTCGAAGGACCCCAACCCCGGCCGGGTCGACGGGTTCAGCATCGGTCTGTCGATGACCGCGATGCTACCGATCGTGTTTGGTATCAAGCAGTTCGCCGAGAACGGTCCGAGCGACCTAGCGGTCGGATCATTCATGCTGGGGATCATGAGCGCCGGCGCGTTCATCCGCCGGCAGGGCCGGCTCGCGACGCCCATGCTCGACCTCACGCTGTTCCGCAATCGTGTCTTCAGCGGTGCGATCATGGCCAACCTATTGAGCCTGATGGGCTTTGCCGGCTTCATCTTCTTTGCCGCGCAGTTCCTCCAACTCGTCGTCGGTCTCCGCCCGTTGGCAGCAGCCATGGCGTTGCTGCCTGGGCTCATTGTGACGGTGGCGTCGGGTTTTCTCGCCGTACGACTGGTTCGCTTCATACCGGTGCATCTGCTGGTCAGCGCGAGCTTCGTTCTGTCAGCGACCGGGTATGCGATCGCGGCCTTCGTCGGGACTCCGTCGATGCTCTCGATCATGATCGCGTTCACGGTGCTCGGCCTGAGCATCGGAATCGCCGAAACGCTCACCAACGATCTGATGCTCACCAGCGTCGCTCCGCACAAGGCGGGGGCGGCGTCGGCAATATCGGAGACTGCATACGAGATTGGCGCAGTGCTCGGCACCGCCGTCCTTGGCAGCATCCTGACGGTGACTTATCGTGGCAATTTGCGGGTCCCCATGGAGGCTCGCTGGGCCAATGGGCAGTCCGAGTTCCAGACCCTCGGTGGCACGTTGGAGGCGGCAGCGCACTATCCCAACGTCATCGGTTCGGACTTGGCGCATTCGGCTCAGCTGGCCTTCGATCTGGGTATCCAACGGTCGTCCGCGGTGGCGATCCTAATTGCGTTGGCTGCGGCCGTGCTGTCCTACCGTGCGCTCCGAGGGGTTCAGCGCGACGACTGAGCCGATGTTGCCTGCGCACGTATGTTGCCTGCGCACGTATGTTGGAAGTGGCCAGCCGGTCATCGAGAGTCTGGAGTGCAACGTGCCCATTACCGCCAGCGGTTATAGCCACATCCGGATCACCGTCACCGACAACATCGCACTTGAGCTGACCGCACCGACTCACTGAGCCAATACTGGGTGGTGCCCGGGACGTCGAGATTTCGCCGATGACGTGCTTCGCCGATGGTCTTGATGGCACGATGACCACATGATCAGGTGGATTGCGGTCTTGGCAGTGTTCCTTGGCGGCGTTGGATTTGCGGTGCTCGCGGCCGCATTCAGCGCATGGTGGCTGGTCGTTGCCGTTGTGCTGTTGGCGTTCGGGCTGCTCGGAATCTACGATCTGCTGCAACGCCGTCACAGCGTCACCCGGAGCTATCCGATCATCGGGCATCTGCGTTTCTTGCTCGAGACGATCCGTCCCGAGATGCAGCAGTACTTCATCGAGACAGCGACCGATGGTGTCCCCTTTGACCGCGAGACACGTGACCTCGTCTATGACCGCGCCAAGGGTGCCAAGGGGGAGGAACCGTTCGGCACCAAGCGTGATGTCAATGCCGTCGGGTACGAGTTCGTCGCGCATTCGATGCGGGCGAAGCCGGCCACCGACGCGATCCCACATGCCACGCTCGGTGGTCCAGAATGCACCCGGCCGTATGACATCGCGCTGCTCAATGTGTCGGCAATGAGTTTCGGCGCTCTGTCAGGCAACGCGATCGAGGCGCTCAACGGTGGTGCTGCGCTCGGCGGATTCGCCCATGACACCGGCGAGGGTGCCATCAGCCCCTATCACCTCAAACATGGTGGCGATCTGATCTGGGAAATTGCTTCGGGCTATTTCGGGTGCCGGACCGAAGACGGTCATTTCGATCCCGAACGGTTCGCCGCAAATGCGCAGCGGCCGACGGTCAAAGCCATCTCGATCAAGATCTCTCAGGGCGCTAAGCCGGGCTTGGGTGGCCTCTTGCCCGGTGCCAAGGTCACCGCGGAGATTGCGGCGACCCGTGAACTTCCGGTCGGTAAGACAGTGGTGTCGCCGCCAACTCATACGACCTTTTCGACCCCAGTCGGGCTGATCGAATGGATCGGGCAGCTGCGTGAACTCAGTGGCGGGAAGCCGGTCGGCTTCAAACTGTGCATCGGCTCAAAACGGGAATTTCTCGCGATCTGTAAGGCCATGGTTGAGCTGGAGTCGTACCCCGATTTCATCATTGTGGATGGCTCCGAGGGCGGCACTGGCGCCGGCCCGGTCGAGTTCGAGGACAACGTCGGTATGCCGCTGACCGAGGGGCTGATGTTCGTCCAGAACGCGCTCGTTGGCTCGGGCGTACGTCAGCACATCAAGATCGGCGCCAGTGGCAAAGTCGCTTCCGGCATCGACATCGTCAAACGACTCTGTCAGGGCGCCGATTTCACGATGGCGGCGCGCGCGATGATGTTCGCGATCGGCTGTATCCAGGCGCAGAAGTGCCACACCAATCGCTGTCCGGTGGGTGTTGCGACGCAGGACCCGGGGCGGGCTCGGGCCTTGGTCGTTGAGGACAAATTGATCCGTGTACGCAACTTTCAGGCCGGTACGGTGGGCAGCGCCAAGCAGATCGTGGCGTCGATGGGGCTCGACTCATTCGACCAGCTCAATCCACGTAAACTATTTCGCCGCGTAAACCCGAATGTCACCCAGACCTATGCGGATCTGTATGAGTGGCTTAAACCCAATCAGCTGTTGGTGGCACCGCCGACGAGTTGGTCGCATGATTGGGACCTGGCCAATGCGCACGACTTCGCCCCCGTCCACATCGACGAACGCGTAGTGACGCCCGCCCAGTGATTCGACCCGCCCCTCGGACCAACGGTGAGGGTTTTGGACCGCATACCGACATCAATCCCTCATTGTTCGTCCACGGTGGTTTCGGTGGATCAGGTGGGAATGAGGCTTCGCGCCTTGCTACCGGAGGTGTCCAGCGCTTCGCCGAGCTTGGCCAAGGCAGCAGCAACCTGAGCGAGGACGCCTGCCATATTGAGCAAGTCTTGGCCGAAACCGGTCAGGTCGGCACCAACGTCGGTTAGGCCGGCGGCGGCGCCGGTTAACTGTCGGGCCGGACCACCCATCAGTGGTACTTTGCCGAACTCATCGGCCGCGCGGTTGATCAGTCCTGAAGTGTGAGTGAAGCCGCTAGACATTGCGCCGAGTGATCCGGCGCCGTGCGCCATCGACACCATCATTCCGCCGTTGCCGTCCTCGCCGACGAGGGCGACCGACGCGGCTCGCGCCTGCGTGGCAGCCTCACTAAGCCCGGTCGACAGGGTGGTCAAGAGATCTGGCAACTGCCGGGCGAACTTGGCTGCGGCGATCAGATCGTCCTTGCTTTCCCAAACGAAGTCGACCACGACTGGGAGTTTGCGTGGGTCGACCGTACCTAACAGTTTGCCAAAATCGACCATAGTGCCCGTCCTTCCAGAAATGTCCGCTCAGTCTAGGACCCGAGCAGTGCGTTCGCCGCCATGTTCGCGAGGAGTTCGCGCATACGCGCGGCATTGATTCGAGCGCTGTACGGAGTCGAGTTGATCAGGCCGAATGTCGCCTGCGCCGCCGCGCGGGCTTCGGCCTTGTCCAGAACGGGGCGCAGTTGCCGAAGCGTTGTCACCCAAATGTCGATGTAGGCGAGTTGGAGTGCGCGCACATCCTTGCGTGCGATCTCGCCGAGATTGGCCCATTCGCGTTCTTGAATGATGATGAGATCAGGATGGTCAAGCGCGAACTCGATATGCCAGTCGATGAGCGCGTTCAGTGCGGCGCGGGAATCATCGGCGGCTGCGGAGCGTGCTTGACCGGTGACCAACAAAGTTTCGCTGATCGAGGTCAGCGAGCTGGCCAAGATCTGGTCCTTGCTGTCGAAATGTTTGTAGAGCGCCGGGCCGGAGATGCCACAGGCGGCGCCGATGTCATGCACCGAAACGCCGTGGAAACCGCGTTCGGCAAACAGTTTCGCGGCGATGTCGAGGATTTGCTGTTGGCGCGCCGTGGTCATGTGGCCAGCGTAGACCATTTAGGTTAATGAGTGTTAACCTAAAAATATGCGTGAACTCGTCTCCGAACTCCATGACCGACTGGCCGCCGTGCGCCTTGGCGGAAGCCAAGCGTCGCGCGACCGCCACGTGTCCCGCGGCAAACTTCTCCCACGAGATCGCGTCGACCACCTACTCGATCCGGGCTCGCCGTTCCTCGAGTTATCGCCGCTGGCCGCATACGGACTGTATGGCCGCCCCGAAGACGAATACAGCGTCCCAAGCGCGGGCCTGATTGCTGGCATTGGGCGAGTCGAAGGGCGCGAATGCGTCATCCTCGCCAATGATGCGACGGTCAAGGGGGGCACCTACTATCCGATGACGGTCAAGAAGCATTTGCGTGCCCAGACGATCGCCGCCGAGAACAACTTGCCCTGTATTTATCTCGTCGATTCCGGCGGCGCCTACCTACCGATGCAGGACGAGGTGTTCCCCGATCGGGAGCATTTCGGCCGCATCTTCTTCAACCAGGCCAATATGTCTGCCCGCGGCATTGCCCAGATCGCGGCGGTCATGGGGTCGTGCACGGCTGGCGGCGCCTACGTACCGGCGATGAGCGATGAGACCGTGATTGTCCGTAATCAGGGAACGATCTTCCTCGGTGGCCCACCGCTGGTGAAGGCCGCGACCGGCGAGATCGTAACGGCCGAGGACCTCGGTGGCGGCGACGTCCATGCGCGCCAGTCCGGTGTCGTGGACCATCTTGCCGATGACGACACGCACGCACTCCAAATCGTTCGCTCGATTGTCCGTACGCTCGAGCGCCAGACGCCGCCGAGCTTGGCTCGCTATGAGACCGAGGAGCCGGCCGAGGACCCCGAAGGGTTGTATGACGTCGTCCCGATGGATACGCGCAGGCCCTACGACGTACGCGAAGTCATTCGGCGAGTTGTCGACGGCTCGCGGATGCACGAATTCAAGCCGCTTTATGGCGAAACGCTGGTCTGTGGTTTTGCCCGAATCTGGGGCTACCCGGTTGCAATCGTGGCAAACAACGGCATCCTGTTCTCCGAATCCGCGCTCAAGGGCGCGCACTTCATCGAACTCGCCAATCAGCGCGGCATCCCACTCGTATTCCTGCAGAACATCAGCGGTTTCATGGTGGGTCGCGAGTATGAGGTCGGCGGCATCGCCAAGGATGGCGCCAAGCTCGTCACCGCGGTCGCCTCCAGCGTCGTACCCAAGTTCACTGTCGTGATCGGCGGTTCGTTCGGCGCCGGCAACTATGGCATGTGCGGTCGCGCCTACGATCCGCGCTTCATGTGGATGTGGCCCAACGCTCGTATTTCGGTCATGGGCGGCGAACAGGCTGCTTCGGTCCTTGCCCAGGTCAAGCGTGATGGTATCGAGAAGCGCGGCGGCGACTGGCCCGTGGAGGAAGAGAACGCTGAGAAGGACGCGATCCGCGTCAAGTTCGACGAACAAGGCTCGGCCTACTATTCCACCGCCCGGCTCTGGGACGACGGCATCATCGATCCGATCGACACCCGGCGCGTGCTCGGCATGGGACTCGAACTGGCCGCGCACACACCAATCCCCGAGCCGCATTTCGGCATCTTCAGAATGTAAGGCTGGTTACGGTCATGAATTTCTCTTCTGTACTCATTGCCAATCGTGGCGAGATCGCGGTCCGGGTGATCCGGGCTTGTCGCGAGGCGGGTCTACGCAGCATCGCGGTTTGCTCCGATGCGGATAGCGCGTCGCCACACGTACTACTCGCCGACGAGGCGGTCCGAATTGGTCCAACTCCGGCTGCGGAGTCCTATCTCAACATCGAGCGAATTCTCGAAGCGGCTCGTACGTCCGGCGCTGAAGCAATCCATCCGGGTTATGGCTTCCTGTCTGAACGCCCCGAGTTTGCCCGCGCGGTAGTCGAAGCAGGCCTCATTTTTATCGGTCCGAATGCCGATGTGATGGACCAGATGGGTCGCAAGGATCACGCCCGGGCAATCGCCGAGCGGGCCGGCGTACCCGTCAACCCGCAGTATGACGAAGCTGCTGTCCCGGCTGACGCCTATCCGGTGCTGGTCAAGGCCGCGGCCGGCGGTGGCGGCAAAGGTATGCGTGTGGTGCGGGCCGCCGACGAGTTGGCTGCGGCGATCGCCGCAGCTCGGCGCGAAGCTGCCTCGGCCTTCGGCGACGACACCTTGCTGATCGAGCGTTATGTCGAGGGCGGGCGGCACATCGAGGTGCAGGTCATTGCCGACCAACACGGACACGTGCTGCACCTGGCCGAACGGGACTGCTCGGTCCAGCGGCGGCACCAAAAGGTCATCGAGGAAGCGCCGGCCGAGGGGATCCTCGACGCGGTCCGGCAGACGCTGCATACGTCGTCGGTCGCGCTGTGCCGCGAGGTCGGCTACACCAATGCGGGGACCGTCGAGTTTCTCGTCAAGGGCGAGGACGCCTATTTCCTGGAGATGAACACCCGCCTGCAGGTTGAGCACCCCGTCACTGAGGCAATCACGGGGGTCGATCTGGTGCAGTGGCAGTTTGCGGTCGCCGCCGGCGAAGAGT
This sequence comes from Aeromicrobium changchenzhani, assembly GCF_057586615.1. NCBI lineage: Bacteria > Bacillati > Actinomycetota > Actinomycetes > Propionibacteriales > Nocardioidaceae > Aeromicrobium > Aeromicrobium changchenzhani. The sequence continues at coordinate 149,480 of NZ_CM172480.1, forward strand.
TGCCGCTGGCCCAGGACGAGATTGGCGTCGATGGGCATGCGATCGAGGTCCGCATCTATGCGGAGGATCCTTACACCGGTTTCCTTCCGCAGGGCGGCGTCGCGCATGAGGTTTTCTGGCCGCTTCATCAGGCTCGAGTCGAAGAAGCGTTCCGCAGTGGCCAGACCGTTTCCACCGCCTACGACCCGATGCTTGCCAAGATCATCGTCCATCGCGCCAATCGTGCCGAAGCGCGCACCGCGATGCTCGAAGCACTCGATCACACCGGCGTTTTCGGCGTGACAACAAATGTCGGTTTCCTGCGCCGCATCGTGGCTGGCGAGGAGTTCGCAGCCGGCGACATTAATACCGGCTGGCTTGACAGCGACGGCTCCATCGAGGTCCGGACCAAGCCCGAACTCCCGGCCGAAGCGGCCGAGGCTGCCGCCCGCCGGTGGGCGCAGACCGTGGTCGTTCCCGATGAAGATCCGTTCGGCGTGGGTGATTCTTGGCGCTCAGGTGGGCCCGCAGGCCAGATTCACGTGCGCCTCATGACTGGCAGCGGTGAACTCCTGGACTATTCCTTTGAGCAGGCTGACGCCGCGACCAACGATGCTGTGCCGATAGAACATTTGGTCGTCGCTGACCCACGCGGCGTCTCGATTGCTTGGCAAGGTGAGTCATGGCGGCTCGACCTACCCGATCCGATGCGCAAACTCGCCGCCCTCGCCTCGACCGAAGCTGATGTCCTTTCGCCCATGCCCGGCACCGTCCTCGAGGTCACTGTCGCGGTTGGCGATGAAGTCGTCGTGGGCCAGACGCTTGGCATGGTTGAGGCGATGAAGATGGAACTTGCACTCAAGGCTCCGTATGACGGCCTGATCGCTCATGTCGGCGCGATCGTCGGCGAGCAGGTGCCATTGGGCCATGTGTTGTTCACCGTGGATCCGGTCGATGTGGCCGAGGTGTCCGCATGAGTTTGCCAATGGTTGTGCCTGATCCATCGCTGCCGTCGCGGGTCACGATCTACGAGGTCGGCGCGCGTGATGGACTGCAGAATGAGTCGCTGGCGGTGTCGACGGAAGTCAAGGCCGAATTCATTGCGCGGCTGATCGACGCGGGATTATCGATCGTCGAAGCCACGAGTTTTGTTTCGCCCAAATGGGTGCCCCAGTTGGCCGATGCGGCCGAGCTGGTGTCGCGGCTCGACCTCAATGGACCGGTGCAGCTGCCGGTCCTGGTGCCGAATGAGCGGGGCCTTGATCGGGCGCTCGACGCGGGCTGCACACATGTCGCGGTGTTCGGTAGCGCCACCGAGACCTTCGCCGCCCGCAACCTCAACTCGACCCTTGACGATCAATATGCGATGTTCGAGCCGGTCGTCACCCGCGCATTGGCCGCCGGCGCGGACGTACGCGCTTATCTCTCGATGTGTTTTGGCGACCCGTGGGAGGGCGCCGTCCCGGTTAATCAGGTCGTCAACGCTGGGCTTCGGTTGCTTGAGATGGGGGCATACCAACTCTCCCTCGGCGACACGATCGGCGTCGCCACGGCGGCCCACGTCGGCGCGCTGCTCGATGCCTTCGGTGCGGCCGGTGTCGGCGTCGACAAGTTGGCCCTGCACTTCCATGACACCTACGGCCAGGCGCTGGCCAACGCCCACGCCGGACTCGTCAACGGCGTCACAACTTTCGACGCTTCGGCTGGCGGGCTGGGCGGCTGCCCATATGCGAAGAGCGCAACTGGCAATCTCGCCACCGAGGATCTCGTCTGGATGCTGACCGGCCTCGGCATCGAGCACGGCGTCGACCTTGAATCGTTGGCCACGACGAGTCATTGGATGGCCAGCCAGCTCGGTCGCCCCAGCCCCAGCGCCGTCGTACGAGCCCTCACCGCCTAACCCGTCGCCGAGTGGCGCAGATCTGTCAGCGAGAGGCGCAAATTCGGGGATTTTGGGCCCGGAAAACCCCGAATCTGCGCCACTCGCGGGGTGGGGATCGCGGGGGTGGGGCTACTTCTTCCGGAAGCGTCGATCTTTTAGCTGGTCTGCTGTGTAGGTGCCGATGCCATAGGTCGAGGCGCCATCGCTGGCCGCGCCGACTCCGCCACCGAGCAGCGGTATGCGTCGGCCGATCAACGTGGCAGCGCGCCGACCGGCGACCTTGCCGAAGAGTTCGGTCGTGACCTCGGCGGCGATGTTTCGATCCAACTGAGGATCATGCACCGGTGAGGTCGCCAGCGCCATCGGCGAGGACGGAATCTTCTTGCCCTTGATCAATTCATCGACCGTGTCTTTGCCGAGCATGCACGCAAGGATCGCGTTGCGGACCCGCGGATCCTCCAAATCGTAGCCACGAAGGTGCGCGATGCCGGCCACGAGATGGCACTGCACCAGGGTCACACCGACAACATTCGCCGGTATAGCGATCGTCGCGGTGGTGACCCCACCGAGATTGGTGACAAAACCCTGAGCACCGGCGAGCGCAGTATGCAGCCGGATGAGGCTACGGATTGCGTTCTCGATATCACCGCGCTGGGCGACGAGTTTGGCATTGGCCGATAGCGCGGCAGATTTCATCGGGCCATAGCCATCAATCGCGTGATCCAATAGGGCTCGAATGTAGTTCGACGCGAACTTCGGCCCGAACTTCGTGCCCGCCGACCCTGCGACGCTCTTACCGATTCCCATGCTGCTCAGCATAGGTGCTGACCTGTGACGATGGTTAGGCTTCTAGGCGTGGGACAGTCATGGTCGGAGTCCGTCGGTACGCCGGAGTGGCTCAGCGAGGCGCAGGAGTGGATCCATGATGCCCTCGCCAATCACCAACTGAGAATTACCGGCCGGATCGAGCAGCCACGCATACGGCCGTGGTCAACCCAGCTGATCGTCCCCACCAACGACGGACAGATCTGGTTCAAGGCCAACTGCCAGCCCAACCGATTTGAAGCCCGGCTGCAGCAGGTACTCGCGGGACTCACCCATGGCAACGTCGCGACTCCGTTGGCGATTGACCCCGTCCGCGGTTGGATGTTGACCCGCGACCATGGCCCGTCGCTCGGCGATCAGCATGAGCCGACGCTCTCGGACTGGCAGCGCATCGTTTCGCATTCGGCGCAGATGCAGCGACTGCTCGCGGACGAGGCGCCGGTCGTATTGGCCACCGGCTTACCGAACTATTCGCCGTCGACCGTCGTCGAGAGATTTATTGGTCTGGTCGAACGCCTCGGCGGTCTTCCTGCCGAGCATCCGAGCCATCTCAACCGGAACCAGATCGTACGCCTTGAGCTGGCCCAGGATCGAGTCGAATACGCGGCCACACGATTGGACGAGGCTCCGATACCCGCGACTTTCGTCCAAGGTGATCTGCATCCGGGCAATGTATTCATCGAGCGCGAACAACTCAAACTGTTCGACTTCGGTGATGCGCAATGGGCCTTCGCCTTGGAGGAACTGAGTGTGCCTTGGGGCTGGATCGCAGACAAGCACACGGTCGAATGGGAGCCGGTCCGTGATGCGTATCGGGAGCACTGGCGTGATCTGGTCACTGATCGTGAGTTCGACGCATTGTGGGGCGCAACCGGAATCGTGCAGGCAGTCAATCGCAGCGCGACCTGGTGGCGCGCCCTGCATGGCGCGTCCGCCGCGGAATTGATCCAGTGGGGCGGTAGCCCGGCGTCCCATCTGCGCAATGTGCTCGAGGCGCCGATGAACCCGAGGCATGGATGAGGCCGCAGGCAGTTCCGCCGAGCAGTTGGAACTTCGAGCCGAGTCAATGGCCGCACGACGATTGCGTTGCGGCCGGCGCTGATCTCGAACCGTCGACGATCCTGCACGCCTATTCCAAGGGCGCTTTCCCGATGCCGGGCGATGACCTGTTGCTCTGGTGGTCGCCGCTGCACCGCGGCGTCCTAGAACCGGGCGCACTTCGGATAACGCGATCGCTGCGTAAGTCGATGAAACACTTCACCATCACGACCGATCAGGATTTTGAAGCGGTCATCGATGCCTGTGCTGATTCATCGCGTCCCGGAGCGTGGATCGACAGCGACATACGGACCGCGTATGTGCGTCTGCACCGACTCGGTTGGGCGCATTCGGTCGAAGCCCGGGACGACGCCGGTGAGCTCGTTGGCGGGTTGTATGGATTGTGTTTGGGTCGATTATTCGCCGGTGAATCGATGTTCCATCGACGTACCGATGCGTCAAAAGCAGCACTCGTCGGGCTAGTCGACCTGCTCGAAGACACCGCCGATTGGCTCATCGACGTCCAATGGCAGACCCCGCATTTGGCCAGCTTGGGCATCACGACATGGCCTCGTGACCGCTATTTGGCGGCCATTCAGGACCGAATCGGACCCCCATTTCCTCAAATTTGGCGATAAATCAAGGGAATTTACCCAAAACACAGGGTATGTCCGGGGTTTTTGCGTCAGGAATCCATACACTTAGTGCCGTATTAGACCCGAGATCTATGAGGAGTACCCGTGGCTATCAATCGCAGTGACTTGGTTGCAGCTCTCGCTGCCAAGGCAGACACCAGCAAGACCGAAGCCGATTCGATCCTGTCGGCATTCAGCGAAATCCTGATCGATGCCGTGAGCAAGGGCGAAAAGGTTCAGATCCCCGGCATTCTTTCGGTTGAGCGCGTCAAGCGTTCGGCGCGTACCGGCCGCAACCCCGCGACCGGCGAAGCACTTCACATTCCTGAAGGCTTCGGCGTCAAGGTCAGCGCCGGCTCGAAGCTCAAGGCAGCTGCCAAGTAAGACCACCGCAGAACCCAGAAACGCCGCCGGGCTTCCGGCGGCGTTTCTGCGTTGTCCGGATCGGTGTTCAGACGATCGGGCGGCTGGCTTCTTCCCAGGCGATCATGCCGCCGGCGACGTTGCTGGCGTGATGACCGTTGGCGACGAGCCATGCAGTGGCGCGAGCTGATCGGCCGCCAGAATGGCAGATGACGAGGGTCTCGACCTGTGGGTCAAGCTCGCCGTGCCGATCGACGAGTTCGCCGAGCGGAATGTGGGTGGCGCCGTCGATGTGCCCGTCGGCCCACTCGTGGTCTTCGCGCACGTCAAGAACCAGCAGATTTGCCGGTAGCGGATTAGGGATGACATCGACAGTAACTGTGGGTATGTCTTGCTCGTTCATATAGCTATACTGCCGGTTCGGACGCGGACCGCGACAGACAGGGGGCGGTTATGAATGAGAGCTATCCGCTTTACCTATTCGGCACTAGTTATTTGGGCCCAATTCGCCAAGAACGGCACCGAAGCTGTATTTTTGGTGCTATGCAATGGAACGGGAACGATACGGCGTGCGCCGGCGCGATCCCTGACGGTGCCGTCGGGGGCCTTAGGTGAAGCCGTCCGACACGATTCGACTCCCATTTGAGATGTCGACGCCGAGCATTGCGCGCACCAAGCTTGCGGGCTTCCTGACCATTAATCGCGCCTCACCAGAAGTCATCGATGATGCCTTGATCGTGATCAGCGAGATGATCGCCAATGCGGTCAGCCACGGGCTCCCCACGTCCGACGGCACAGTCGAAATCTCCTGGACGATCAACTCCGGCCTGCTGGAACTGAGTGTTTTTGATGCCGGCGAAGGTGCCTCGCTTAAGCCGATTGACTTCGATGAAGACTCGTTAAGCGGTCGCGGCCTCTCGATCATCAACCGTGTCGCCGATCGCTGGTGGGTCGACATGAGTGGCGGCACCCGCGTCAGCGCAGAACTCGGGCTAAGCGCGCGCCGCTAGCCACTCAATCGCGCAGCAATCATTCGCCGGGCGCGTATGCCGAGGACATCCAAGTCGGTTTGCCTACTAGAGTCCTCACCCATGGGTAAAAAATCACGCCGCAAGGTCAAAGTCGTCAAAGAACAGATGCCGTATGTCGTGCGGACGTTCGCGGGGCTGCCCGGTGAATGCGACCTGATCGCATTGCGCGAAATGGTTCCGGCGGCGACCGGAACGCTCAAACTCCGCGATTCCGATCGGGTTATTCGGATGTGTTCGCTGCTTCCCGGCGCGACGCCCGGCATCGTCCGACCCGACGGGGAGATCTGGGTTGGCCTGCAGGTGACCCACAACTTTGGCGACATCAGCCGCGATCTTGCCCATGTCGTTGAGTTGGCGCTCGAAATCGAGCCGGGCAATCCGGTCGTCATGGATGATCCCGGCGTCGGCCCGCGACTGCAGGACCTGGTCGACGATTCGGTGCCATTCGCAGTCGAGGTGCATGCCGGTTTCGACTTCTGGATGGTTGAGTCCGAGCGCACCAACGACACCGAAGCGTTGCTCGAATCGGCCAATAATTCGGCCGATCCGACCACCCGGTTGACGAGCGTCGAAGCCGCATACTGGACCGTCATGGGTGGACGTACATTCCTTCGTTGGGTCATGCCCGAGGATGAGGATCAAATCCTTAACGCGCTGGCCCGGTTGCACGTACGCGGTGAGTCATCACTTGGTGAGGGCAACCGGCTGATCGGAATGTTCCGCACGCACGCGCTGCTCGTCCCGGTCTGGGAGCTTCCCACCGGCGTTACTGCTGCTGATGTCGAGCAGCCGGCTGCCGACTTTAAACAACGGCTTGATGAAGCGCTCGCCGACACGACCGCATTGACTGCCGAGGAACGTTCGGCCCGTAGCGGACTCGCGAGCCGTCAACTTACGATCCGCTAACCCCTCCAACCCGCTGAGCGAGTTACTGCGGCTGGGCGGGCTGGCGGGTTGCCACGTTGAAACGATTCCACACGTTGATCGCGGCGATCGCGAGGACCAGCGTGCCCAACTCCTGCTCGTTAAAATGCTTGGCCGCCTCGGCCCACACGTCATCGGGCACCGGGTCGGGCTGATCAGCAATCCGGGTGACACACTCGGTCAGCGCAAGCGCAGCGCATTCGGACTCAGTGAAGTAAGGAGCCTCGCGCCACGCAGCCACCGACCAGATGCGCTCATCGGATTCACCGGCCTTCTTGGCGTCGCGGGAATGCATGTCAACGCAGAAGCTGCAGCCATTGATCTGGCTCGCACGTAGATAGATCAGTTCGAGCGGCGGCAACGCGCTGCCCTCGGCTGCGTTGTGGGCCGCCTTGCTCAACTGGATCATCGCGTCCATGGCACCTGGAACGACCATCGCGGGTTGGTTCATGCGTGCTGGTGGCATTATTGCTCTCCTTGGTTGATTCACCTTCGACTATGCCACCGTGATTTCAACCGGTTCGACCGCTGTCACATGCTTATGCGGGATCGTGAGTCACAGCGGATCGCGCTCGATCGGGCAGGACATGCAGCGTGGGCCGCCGCGTCCCGAACCGAGTTCGGAGCCGCTGATCGCGAGCACCTCGATGCCATGTGCCTCAAGACGTGCGTTGGTCTGTTCATTGCGCTCATAGGCGACCGCAAGCCGAGGCCCGACCGCGAGGGTGTTGTTGCCGTCGTCCCATTGCTCGCGCTCAGCCGTGACCGGGTCGAGGCCGGTGTCGATCTGGTGCAAGGTGTCGATGCCCATGGCGTCAGCGGCGGCCTCGAAGAACGGCCGGGCGGGAGCCACCTCGAGGTCGTCGTCACCCCAGGTGACAGCGAGCGCACGTAGCGACGTTGCCATGTTGGGATACATGATCACGGTGTCGACATCGACCATCGTCACGATCGTGTCGAGGTGCATTGTCGCGCGCTCCTGAGCGATCGGCACGGCCAGCAACGTATGGGCGAGGCCAGCGGCCAGCGACTCTCGGGCGAATCGCTCGAATCCGGCCGGGGTGGTGCGTTCGCCAACGCCAACCGCGATGACACCGGGTGCAAGCAGCAAGACGTCGCCGCCCTCGAGATGTTCGCGATGCGCGCCGTGGACCTGTGGAGATCCAGCGAAAAGTGGATGGTGTTGATAGATCAGTCCAGTTAACTGGGTCTCACGGCTACGCGCAGGCATCGCCAATGAGGTCACCGCAACGCGGTCGCGCAGCCATACCGACGAGTCACGGGTGAACAGCAGATTGGGCAATGGCTCAATGATGAAGTCCTCGGGTGCCAATAGACTCGTCACGATCCCGCGGAAGTTTGTGACCTCGTCATTGCGTACGCCTGAGGTGAGCATCAGAGCCAGTCGATCGGGAGCGAAGCCATCGAGTATCGCGGCAACATGCCGCCGCAAACCGTCACCAAGATGTAGGCCCGAGGTGGCCTGCTCGATCGCCTGTTTGCGCGCATCTTCAAGGCCGAGCGTCTCGGTCAGTAGATCGATTAGATACAACACCTCAACGTCATGTGAGGTCAGGGCCGCAGCGAATGCATCATGTTCATCCTGCGCGCGACCCAACCAAGGAATGGCGTCGAATAGCAGCGAATCGTTGTTGTGTGGTGTCAATCGGGCGAGTTCGGGACCCGGCCGATGCAGCATCACTTTACGGAGTCGTCCGACCTCACTGTCCGCGCCAAAACTCATGTCTCCACACTACGGCGAAACGCGATGTGGCGGTTCGACACGGGCGGGGCATACGCTCGTGTTGTGGATTGGACTGAATATGATGCTGCGCTGTTCGACCTCGATGGGGTGATAACACCGACCGCCGAGGTACATATGCGTGCCTGGCAACAGATGTTCACCGAATATTTTGCGACCCACGAGGTCACCCCGCAGTACACGACCGAAGATTATTTCGCCCAGCTCGACGGCAAACCGCGCTACGACGGCGTGCGCTCGATGTTGCAATCGCGCGCGATCACGTTGCCCGAAGGCGAGCCAACCGATGCGCCCAGCACGCAGTCGGTATGCGGCCTCGGCAACCGCAAGAATGCCGTGTTCACGGAGCTGCTTGAGTCCGAGGGCGTGACCGCCTACCCGGGTTCGGTGCGCTTGGTCGAATTGCTCAAGGATCGCGGTATGCCGATGGCGATCGTGTCGAGCTCGGCCAACGCCGCTGATGTGCTGGCTGCTGCGGGCCTCCAGGCGGACTTCGAATTCGTTGTCGGCGGCAAGGAGGCCAAGGCCGCCGGACTCGCGGGCAAGCCAGCGCCGGACACATTCCTGTATGCCGCAGAGCGATTGGGCGTGCCAAAAGAGCGCGCCGTCGTGTTCGAAGATGCCCTCTCAGGGGTTGCTGCTGGCCGTGCCGGAAACTTCGGCCTGGTCGTCGGCGTGGACCGCGGCGCAGGCGCGGACGAACTCCTCAAATCCGGCGCGGATGTCGTCGTAAGCGATCTGGCGGAGCTGCAGTGATCATTGATGCGACCGGCCCCGAACCGGGCGAAGACGGACCCCCCGATGTCGCACCACCCGTCGCAGATTATCTCGATCGGTTGCGTTTCCCGGTCGATGAATGGCGCTTTCACGAGGCGCAGTTTGACGATTCCGATCTAGGCCGCACTGAGACACTGTTCGCGCTCGGCAACGGATATTTGGGAATGCGCGGCAATGTCGAGGAGGGCCGCGAGACCCATTCGCATGGCACATTTCTCAATGGTTTCCACGAAACCTGGCCGATCCAGCACGCCGAGGAGGCATACGGCTTCGCACGTGTCGGGCAGACGATCGTCAACGCACCCGATGCCAAAGTCATACGGCTGTATGTCGATGACGAACCGCTGCTGCTCCCGGTCGCCGATCTTCTTGACTACAGCCGGACCCTCGATTTTCGTAGCGGAGTCCTTGAGCGCGAGATCCTGTGGCGGACGCCCGGGGGCAAACGCGTACAGATCCGATCGAAACGCATGGTGTCCTTCACCCAGCGCCACTTAGCGGTCATGACGTTCGAGGTCACCCTGCTCGATGAGCGCGCCCCGGTGGCGATCTCCTCGCAAATTCTTAACCGGCAAGACGGGGAGGACGAATATCACGTCCGCGAGGCCGCGATGGGCGAAGGAGTCGATCCGCGCAAGGCCGGTCGTATACCGCGTCGTGTGCTGGAGCCACAGGAGCACGATTTCAATGCAGACACCGATCGGATCACGCTGGGCTATCGCTGCGCTCAATCGAAGATGACGCTCGGTGTCGCAGTTGACCACACGATTGAGACCAGCAATCACTACACAAAGCAGATCCAGGTCGGCGAAGACACCGGCAAATTGACCTACCGAATCGACGCCTATCCGGGGCATCCGATCACGCTCACGAAGGTTGTGGCCTATCACACCTCACGCGGTGTGCCGTCCCGCGAGCTCATCGATCGCTGTCATCGCACGCTTGATCGCGTCGTGGAAGAAAGCATCGATCATCAGTTCAAATGCCAGCAGATCTGGCTCGACGGATTCTGGGAACGTTCGGACGTCGAGGTCGCCGATCAACCAGAGATTCAACAGGCGCTGCGCTGGAATCTGTTCCAGGTTGCGCAGGCCAGTGCTCGGGCCGAGGGCAACGGTATACCGGCCAAGGGCGTCACTGGTTCGGGCTATGGCGGTCACTACTTCTGGGACACTGAGATCTATGTCTTGCCGTTCCTGACTTACACGACCCCGCAGGTATCCCGAGCAGCATTGCGCTTTCGCTACGGGCTGCTGGACGCCGCACGTAAGCGCGCGGTTCAACTTTCCCTGCGTGGTGTGCTGTTTCCCTGGCGCACGATAAATGGGGAGGAGGCTTCTGCCTATTACGCTGCCGGCACCGCGCAGTATCACATCGATGCGGATGTCGCCTATGCGTTGAGCCAATATGTCAACGCAACCGGCGACGAAGATTTCCTCAAACGTGAGGGCATCGACATCTTGGTTGGCACCGCTCGTATGTGGGCCGATCTGGGGTTCTGGCGGGAAGAGGGAGAAGGGGAAGACGGCACGTTCCATATTCACGGAGTGACCGGTCCGGATGAATACACGACCGTCGTCAACGACAATCTGTTCACAAATGTCATGGCGCGCTTTAACCTTCGGCACGCGGCCCATTCGGTCCAGAAAATCAAGGAAACGGACCCGGCCGCATACGAGCTGCTGGTCCGCCGACTCGAGCTCGATGAGCGTGAAATCGTCGAATGGCGCAAATATGCCGATGCGATGGCGATCCCGTTCGATGCCCACATCGGCGTGCATCCACAACACGATCACTTCCTCGAGCGCGAGGTGTGGGACCTACCGAAGACGCCACTGGACAAGCGGCCGCTGCTGCTGAATTACCATCCGCTGGTCATCTACCGTCTCCAAGTGATCAAGCAGACCGATGTCGTGTTGGCATTGTTCCTGCAAGGGGACCACTTCACCGCGGAGGAAAAATTCAATGATTTCAGCTACTACGACCCGATCACAACCGGTGATTCGACGCTGTCGGCGGTCGTGCAGTCGATCATCGCGGCCGAGGTGGGCTATCACGAGCTCGCATTGCGTTATTTCTACGCCGCGCTGTTCGTCGATCTGGCCGACCGGCACGCGAACACCGCCGATGGCGTCCATGTCGCGTCGACCGGCGGAGTGTGGAGTGCGCTCGTATGCGGTTTCGGCGGCTTCCGTGACCAGAGCGGTGAGTTCTCGATCGACCCCCGATTGCCCGACGATTGGTCGTCGCTGGTTTATCGGGTGACGATCAAGGGCACTCGGGTACGCGTCGAAGTGACAGCTCAACAGATCGAGTTGACCGTCGAGGACGGTCGAGCGGCCAGCTTCGTCATACGTGGGGAGAACGTCACGGTGACCGCAGACGAGCCCGCACGAGTCGAGCTGAAGGGTCAAGGTCCGCGGGTTGAGGGCGAGCCCAAACCACCATGGGGCACGCGCCGCGCCGATGGCACGATCATCGAGGCGACCGTCCCGAGCGCAGACTGATTCAGCCCGTCAACATCCCGTATCTACACTACAACTCCGGCGCTTACACGACGGTATGGACCCCGTCCACTATCACGATCCAGATCGACGGCAAGACGTGTGTGAACAATCGTTGGAATTCCGGGGATCCGAAGATCGGTCCCTTTGACTAGCCGTTCTTCCTCGCGCTGACCCAGGCTCTCGGCATCGGCGGCAATGCGTTTAACGCCGCCTCCACGCCGTTGCCCGCGACGACGCAGGTTGACTACGTGCGGGTTTGGGACGGAGTGCCGACGGAACCGACGCAGGCGAACAACTCTCTTGCAGGGGCCGACCGCTATGACACTGCAGTCAAAATCTCCCGGTAGACCGTTCAAACCGGATGTCACGGCCGTCGTGGTGGCCACCGGCAAGGGCTTTGTCGACGGGCTGTCGGGCAAGTCCACCGGCGCGCCGTGCGACAGTATGGTGCTATGACAACGCGCGAAGAATTTATCGCTGGCCTGCCGAAGGCAGAGCTCCACGTTCACCATGTCGGCTCTGCCTCACCGGCGATTGTGGCGGAGCTGGCACAGCGACATGCTGGCGCAACGTCGGTACCTACCGACCCGGAACGGTTGAAAGATTTCTTCACCTTCACTGATTTTGCGCACTTCATCGACGTCTATCTTTCGGTCGTCGATCTGATCCGCACGCCCGAGGACATCTGGACGCTCACCTATGAGGTCGCCCGTGACCTGGCCAAACAGAATGTGCGGTATGCCGAGTTGACGCTGACGCCCTACACATCGGTGATCCGTGGCATCGCTCCGGAAGCCTTTTGTGAGGCCGTCGAGGATGCGCGGATGCGGGCTGCGAAGGACCACGGCATCGAGCTGCGCTGGTGCTTCGACATCCCGGGTGAATCGGGTCTGCCAGCTGCCGACCTGACGATCGATGTGGCGCTCAAGCAGCGCCCGGATGGGCTGGTCAGCTTCGGTCTTGGCGGCCCCGAGATCGGTGTCCCGCGTCCGCAGTTCCAGCCGCACTTCGAGCGTGCCCGCGCTGCTGGGCTGCACAGTGTTCCACATGCTGGTGAATCAACCGGGTCGGAGACAATTTGGGATTCAATCCGCTCGCTCGGCGCCGAACGTATCGGCCACGGCATCGCCGCCGCACAGGATCCCGAACTCATGGCGCATCTCGCGGCGGCCGGCATACCACTGGAGGTGTGTCCGACCTCGAACGTCTGCACGCGTTCGGTGCCGTCGATCGAGGCGCATCCGCTGGCGACACTGGTAGCCAATGGCGTGCCGGTGTCGATCAATTCTGATGATCCGCCAATGTTCGCCACAACGCTTAATCAGGAATACGCGGTTGCCGCTGACCTGCTTGACCTTGATTTCGGTGGGCTTGCCGATCTGGCCCGCGCGTCTGTTCGTCAGTCCTTCCTCGATCCCGAGGGCAAGGACGCCATCCTTGAGGAGATTGATTCCTATGCCAAGCCATCGAGCTGATATTCCTGCGACTGATCCGGAGGACTGGCAGGATGAACCAGTGATTACCGTGTCGTGGAACCTCGCTTCGGGCGAGAAGGGCGTTGTCGAGCTTGTCGGAGATCAGAAATGGATCTTCGGTCGGGCTGAGAGTGATAAATTCACGCTTGGCACCGATGCGACCAACGTCAGCCGTTCGGCGCTGATCATTCGCGACAGTGGCCCGGGCCCGGTTGTCTTCCGCGGTCAGCGCGACAACGGTTGCTCGGTCGGCGTGCTGATCGACACCGGTGAGACCGTGTGGCTCGATGAGGGCACCGCCCACAATCTGACCGCCGACGCACACAGCATCGAGTTCTATATCGACGACGACCTCTATCTCAACGTCAATGTGTCGTTCGATGCGCGCCCCTCCGTCGTCGAACGGCAAAGCCTCTAACCGTCAACACCCCCCGCGCCGCTTTCGCCGAGTGGCGCAAATTCGGGGATCTCCATCGGTAAAAACCCCGAATCTGCGCCACTCAGGGCACAAATCTGCGCCACTCGCGGGACGCGGAGTCTCGGCGAGCAGTGCTCAGGTCAACGGGGCTGGGGCCAGCGGAACGCGGATGAGCAGCACTCCGGGTTGAATCTGTGCGGTCATCTCGCTGCCTTCGCCGACCGGATCACCATCGAGCTGCATCGGCGTCGGCCGTTCAGCCCGTATGACGATCTTCTTGCCGGTCATACGGTCGAGCTTTTCGTTCGTACGCTTCTGTCGGCTGATGACACGGATGACAATCGCCAACCAGCCGAGGAACCGCTTGGGCGCGATGACGACGACATCGAGCAACCCGTCGTCAATCTCCGCGTCGGGGAGCAGCGGAATACCGCCCTGGAGAAAGCCGACATTGCCGACCACGATCGTACGGGCGCGGAACTTAACGAATTCGCCGTCGTCGACCGAGATCGAAACCCGTACTGGCGCGAAGCGCAAGGCCTTGACCCCTGCGACGAAGTAGGCGACCCAACCGACCTTGGCCTTGAGTTGGTCATCGACGCCGTTCATGATCGCCGCATCCATACCGAGCCCGGCCATGACCAGGAACACGCTTTCTTCGGTCGAATCGGTCGTGAAAGTCGCCAGATCGATCGCACGATCCTGCCCGGAGAACACGACGTCGAGCGCATCTTTGACGTTCAGCGGGATACCGAGGTTGCGGGCAAGCAGGTTGCCGGTGCCGTGTGGAAGGATCCCGACGGCCACACCGGTGCGGGCGATCTCATTGCAGACAATGCGGATCGTGCCGTCGCCACCGGCGGCAACGATCATGTCGACGCCGGACTCGAGAACCTGTTGCGCCTGGCCGGCGCCAGGGTCCTCGATCGTCGTCTCCCAGAATGTCGGTTCAAGCCAGCCGTCACGTGCGGCGGCTACGCGTACGCGGTCCTTGAAGATTTCGATGTCGCCGACTTTGATCGGATTGAACACGACCGCGACCCGTTTGCGGCCGGTGCCGACGATCGCGGCCAAAGCATGCGGGTGGCGGGCGGCATCGCCCATCATGACCGCCCACAGCGCGAGCACAATGAAGCTGCCGAGACTGAGGCCAGCGATCACGTCGCTGAGATAGTGAACGCCGAGGAAGATTCGATCGGCGGCGATCGCGAGGCCGAACAGAACCCACAGGGTGATGATCAGGCGCCGCTTCCAACCGCGGCCGGTCAGGATGATCGTTAGCAGGATCGCGACCGTGCAGAACAACCCGGCGCCGGTGGCATGACCACTCGGGAATGAATAGCCGCCGATTGTTGACAACGGCTCCGACCAGTGCGGACGATCGCGCGAGAAGAGCTGTTTGAGCAATGCAGCGCCCGGCACTTCGATCGCGGTGGCAAGCACGATCCATGCGGTGATGCGGCGCTCATGGCGCCACCACGCATACGCCGCAATGACGGCCATGACGACGATCAGTGTTGTCGTACTGAAGATGGTGGCCACATGCTTCAGGAAAGCCACCCAGGTGTCGTTGCCGCTGCTGATGTCATAAGCCGTTTGGGCGACATTGCGGTCGATAGTGCGCAGGAATGATGGGTCGGAGCCCACGAGCGTCGCAACCGTGACGAAGATCAGCGCGAGGACGCCGATAAACGTGCCAACGAGCCCCGGCCGGGTCGGCTGGGCGCGGCGCAAATCGAACGGCACAGTCGTTCCTCTTCGGTCGGGTTGGCGTAATGGTGCAGTCGTCCTAGGTTAGTGGACGCCGCTGCGCCGATGAGTGCCGCGCCGATAGGATTGGTATGTGATTGATCCCAAGCTCCTTCGCGATGACCCCGAATCGATCCGCCTGTCGCAACGTCGCCGCGGAGAGTCCGACGAGATCGTCGACCAACTCGTCAGCGCCGATGAACGCCGTCGAACCTCGATCGCCGCGTTTGAGTCGGTCCGCGGTGAACAGAAGAATCTCGGCAAGCTCATCCCCAAGGCGCAGGGCGAGGAGAAGCAGCAACTGTTGGCGCAGACCAAGGTGCTCAGTGACCAGGTGAAGGCTGCGGCTGTCGAGCAGGACGCCGCGGCGCTTGAGTTCGATGTGCTGATGCGGTCGCTGCCGAACATCACCTCAGCGGAGGCACCGGTTGGTGGCGAGGACGATTTCGTCGTACTGGACACGGTAGGAACGCCGCGTGATTTCGCGGCCGAAGGGTTCAAGCCGAAAGATCATCTTGAGCTTGGCCAGATTCTCGGCGCGATCGACACCGAACGCGGCGCCAAGGTCAGTGGCGCCCGCTTCTATTACTTGACTGGTTCGGGCGCGCGGCTGGAGTTCGCGTTGACCCAACTCGCGATGGCCAAGGCAGCCGAATGGGGTTTCATTCCCATGATTCCACCGGCGCTGGTCAAGCCCCGTGCGATGGAGGGCACCGGGTTCCTCGGCCAAGCGGCCGACGATGTCTACTACCTGCCCAAAGACGATCTCTACCTTGTGGGCACGAGTGAGGTTCCGCTCGCGGCCTATCACTCCGACGAGATTCTTGAGGCCGACACATTGCCGCTTAACTACGCAGCGTTCAGCCCCTGTTTCCGTCGTGAGGCGGGTTCATACGGCAAAGACACCAAGGGCATTTTCCGCGTGCACTGGTTCGACAAGGTTGAAATGTTCGTTTACACGACCCTCGAGAATGCGGCCGCGACGCATGAACGGCTCCTTGCCTTTGAGCGTGAATGGCTCGATTTGCTCGAACTTCCTTACCGCGTCATCGACGTGGCTTCGGGTGATCTCGGCGCTTCGGCGATCCGTAAGTTCGACTGCGAGGCGTGGATTCCGACGCAGGAGAAGTATCGCGAAGTGTCCTCGGCCTCCAACTGCACCCAGTTCCAGAGTCGGCGCCTCGACATCCGGGTGCGCACGGACGAGGGCACCGTTCCGGCCGCCACGCTCAACGGCACGCTGTGTGCCATGACTCGTACGATCGTCGCGCTGCTAGAGAATCATCAGCAAGCCGACGGATCGGTACGGATGCCAGCCGCACTCGTCCCGTTGGTGGGCGCAACGTTGGAGCCAGTCAGTTGACCTTTTCACCCAAGCTGATCGCGCTTGACGTTGACGGGACACTCGTCGATGGCGATAACGTCATGAGCCCGGCGGTGCATGACGCGGTCCATGCGATCCGTGCACGCGGTATCGAAACGGTCATCACGACCGGTCGCTCAATGCCGGGTGTCATGGACACCGTTGGCCTACTTGACCTCCCCGGGGGCACCGCAATTGCCAGCAATGGCGCCGTCGTGTTTTCGTTCAACCCGCCGACCGTCTTGCAGTCGGTGACGTTTGATGCAGGTCCGGCGGTGCGAATGGTGCTGGAGCAGGTACCAACGGCGATGGTCGCGGTTGAGGACGTTGGGGTCGGCTATCGGGCCAACAAACCGTTCCCGGACACCCAGATCAGCGGAAGTATCACGTTGCACGATCTCGATGAGCTCATTGCGCATCCGGTTGCGCGCGTCATCATTCGGGCCCCGGAGGTGCCGACCGACGAGTTTGCGGCAATGGTGCACGATCTCGGCTTGACCGGGACGTCCTACTACATCGGTTATTCGGCCTGGCTCGATCTGGCTCCCGAGGGCGTCTCGAAGGCCTCCGGGCTCGAGTTTGTCTGTGAACGGCTAGGCATCGCACGGGCCGATGTCCTTGCCGTCGGGGATGGTCACAACGACTACGAAATGCTCGAATGGGCCGGCCGTGGTGTCGCGATGGGCCACGCCCCCGATCGGATCAAGGCGGTGGCTGACGCGGTCACCGGCACAATCGACGACGACGGCCTCGTCGCCGAGCTCGCGCGATACCTCTAGTCGCCAAATTTCGGGGATCGGGGATTAAATGAGGCGACTCGACTCGAGCTCGTCGAAGCAATCGAGGACCTCTTCGACCGTTGGCGTACGCCGGATTGGCTGATCAGCCTCGGGCGCCTGAGACCCCCGGGCCCGACGCAGGTGGCGTTTGACCGTGGAGGTCGAGCAGCCGAGGCGTTGAGCCAACTGGATGCAGGTGTCATCGGGGTGCGCATTCCGCGCCAGCAGCACCGCTTCGTGGTCGATCGGACCTGAGCCCGTACGTGGTGCAGCCAGCGGCCCTGCGTTCGGTTGCATGATCTCGATCCCCAACTTGCGTCGGATCGACATCCGGTCGGCCTCGGTCGTACATGCGGCAAAGCCGAACACGTCGACCTCAACGACCGCCCGATATAGACAGTCGACAAGGAACGGGCAGCCGGCGCAATTGCGATGCGCATCTGCTCGTTGTCGGTCGAAGTGATCCCATTCGGCTCGAGTTGCAGTAGTCCTGGTGGGTGGACTCTGCAATCTCTCGTCGAGATACACCTCTGGTGTGTGCGCGCATGGCGGCACATAGGTTTCTTCCAAGATGGTCATGGGCTCCCTCTTCCCGTCTCACCAAGGAAAAGCCTAGAGGTACATTCCGCCTGCCGCATCAGAACGGCCAGATGTAGTCGAATCGTTATTTTCCGGCGCACCATCGGGAGCAGACCCCGGCAAGGCCAACCGGATGTTCTGCAGCTGCGACTGGGCCGCGACTTGCTGGGCATACAGGGCGGCTTGAATGCCGTGAAAGAGCCCTTCGAGCCAACCGACGAGCTGGGCCTGGGCGATACGAAGTTCGGAGTCGCTCGGTGCCTTGGAGTCGAATGGCAGGCTCAGACGCTCGAGTTCTTCGACGAGTTCGGGCGCGAGGCCGTCCTCGAGTTCCTTGATCGACTGGTCATAAATATCACGCAACCGGACGCGGCTGGCCTCATCGAGCGGGGCCGCCTTCACTTCTTCGAGCAGCTGACGGATCATTCCGCCGATACGCATGACTTTGGCTGGCTGTTCAACGAGATCGGCAATCGGCGATGCCTTGTCGACAACGCGGATCGGCTTGCCGTCCTGTCCGATGACCGGGGACTCCTGCTCACTCATATGTCCACAGTAACCAGTTGGGAAACTATGGTGCTCAGACTTTCAGTAGCACCTTGCCGATGTGGCTGGAATCCTCAATCATCTGATGCGCAGCGGCGACTTCCTCGAGCTCGAAGATCCGGTGGATCACGGGCTTGATCGTGCCGTCACGAAGCAGTGGCCAGACTTGGCCGACCATGTTGTCGACGATTACTGCTTTCTCCGTGGTTGGTCGAGCGCGCAGCGAGGTCGCCATGATCGCGGCGCGCTTACGCAGGAGTGAATTGAGATTAAGTTCAGCCTTGATACCGCCCTGCAAACCGATGACGACTAGGCGCCCTGCCGTGTTGAGGACCGAGATGTTTGCGGCAAGATATTTTGCGCCGATGATGTCGAGGATGACGTCCGCGGCGATGCCCTCGTCGGCAAATACTTGGGCGAAGTCCTGTTCGCGGTAGTTGATCGCCAGATCGGCGCCGAGATCGCGGCAGAAGGCGAGCTTCTCGGCAGTGCCCGCAGTGACGACGACGCGCGCACCGAAGGCCTTCGCGAGTTGGATCGCCATCGTGCCGATACCGCTGCTGCCGCCGTGGACCAGTAGCGTCTCACCCGGCTGCAACTTGGCCATCATGAAAACGTTCGACCAGACCGTCGAGGCGACCTCCATGAGGCCGGCGGCATCGACCAGATTGACGCCGATCGGAACGGCCGCGACCTGACCGGCCGGCGCGATTACATACTCGGCGTAGGCGCCACCGGACAACAGCGCGCAGACCTGTTGGCCGATTTGGAAATGCGTCACGCCTTCGCCCATGGCCTCGATCGTGCCTGAGCATTCGAGTCCGAGCACGGGGGTCGCACCCGCCGGTGGATCGTAGAAGCCTTGTCGCTGCAGCAGGTCGGCTCGGTTGACGCCGGCCGCGACAACCTTGATGAGCACTTCGCCGGAGTCGGGCTCGGGTATGGGGATGTCGACGACAGTGAGGGCATCGACCCCACCTGGTTCGTTGACCACAATTGCACGCATCCCCACACCGTAGTTGTATGGCCGCTGCTTGTGCGAGTCGGGAATCTCAGCGGGGGCTGACATAATAGTTGTATGCGCGTAGCTCTCATCCAGTTCGGTCCGGTGACCGACACGGCTGCCAACCGGGCCACGATCGATCAGCGGCTCGGTGAATTGAGCGCCGACGACGGCCTCGATCTAGTCGTTCTGCCCGAAGCCGCGATGTTTGACTTCGGCCGCCCTGACGACGATCTAGCTGCCGCGGCCGAGCCGATCGACGGCCCGTTCAGCGCCCTCTTGTCCGATCACGCTCGTCGATTGGGTGCGACTGTCGTGGGTGGGATGTTCGAGGCGACCGACGGATTGCCGTACAACACTCTCGTCGCGTTCGGACATGATGGCGCGCTCGTGCAGACCTACCGCAAGATTCACCTCTACGATTCATTTGGTTATCGCGAATCTGACCGGATGCGTCCCGGCCCAATCGACCCGGCGGTGCTCAACATCGCCGGGCACACGGTCGGCCTCATGACCTGTTATGACCTCCGGTTCCCTGAGCTTGCCCGGGCGCTTGTCGATGCCGGCGCGGAAGCGTTCATAGTTCCTGCGGCTTGGGTTCAAGGCGAGGGCAAACTCGAACACTGGACGACGCTGCTCCGTGCGCGCGCAATCGAGAACACCGTTGCCGTGATGGCCGCCGCGCAGTGTGGCACGCGCTACGTCGGTAATTCATTGGTTGTTGATGCTTTGGGTTCTATTATTGATGCGGCGGGTGATGATCCCGTCATCCTGCGCAGCGATCTCGATTTCGACGAGATTGCGCGCGTACGCCAGCAGAATCCTTCGTTGGCCAACCGACGGATCCGGAGTCCTAGATGAGTCGAACCCCGCCTGGTGGGCGCCGGCGACTCGATACGACGGTTCCTGCCGACTACGACATGCCCACCCGCGAACCACGTATCGGATCACGGTCGCTCGTCCGGCGGATCATCCTCGGTCTTTTCGTCCTGTGGGTTCTGGCCGCGCTTGCGGCCGCCACGGCCGTTGTCGCGGTTGGCGCGCCAGCGGGGATCGAGCGACCGGCAGCACTGGTTCTCATGGTCACCTTTGCAATCGGACTAACCCATCGCGGCGGCGGCCGGATGCGGCTCTGGGTGCCACTGGTCGCCGTGCTCGGCCTGGCGACCGTGGTCATCCAGTCGAATATTTTGCTGGCGGCCTCGGCGGCCATGACAGCGATTCTTGGCGCGGTTCTCGCGGTGGTCAACACTCGCCCGGCGAGGTCATTGCTGGCCGCAGTCCGCGAATATGTGATTGCGCTGATTGTCGCGTTGGTCGGTACGGTGGGCGTTGCCGCCTGGAATGCGCCGGTCAACTATCAACGCTTTAACCTTTTCGTTATCGGTGGGGCTCTGACTCTGGCGATCGCGATGATGTGGAACCTCGGCGCGGGCCTGCATGGCGTCGGCAAACAAGGGCTATTGATTCCGATCGGCTTCGCCATCTTGCTGGTCATTTTGTTCACCTACAGCAGCTTCGTGCGTGCGCACGGCTCCCAGTCCGTCGTCGATACCATCGGCAACATGGTCGTCTGGCTGCGGCAGAACATCGGCGGCGTACCGCGCCCGGTCGAGGTGTTGATCGGTTTCCCGGCGCTTTTGGTCGGCGTCAGCGTACGCGCGAAACGCCGCGAGGGCTGGTGGATTCTGGTGTTCGCGGTTATTGGCACCTCGGTGGTGACAACGTCGCTTGTTACGCCCAGCGCGCTGCCGTCGTATATCGCCCTGTCGACCCTTTACTCGGCTGTATTGGGACTGGTCGTCGGCCTTATCGCGCGGCACATTGTCATCCAGGAACGCTCTTCGAGGGCGGCCCGTGCGATCGAACAAATCGAGCGGATCGAACCACCTCGCATCGCGCCACTGAAGTAATGAAACAATCGCTGAGGGCACCCGGTTTCGGTCGGGTGACTTGGAGGGGTGCCGGAGTGGCCGATCGGAACCGCCTTGAAAGCGGTCGTTGGCGGAAACGTCAACCGCGGGTTCGAATCCCGCCCCCTCTGCGCTATGGAAATGATGACTGCTTCGACGACCTACCGGCTTGATCGGCGCTTCGCCCTGCAACTTTTTGGATGGCGCATGGTGTTGGCTGGCGTCAGCGCGATAGTCACCTATCTCGGTTTCGGACTGGGTGGCTTTGGCCGAACAGTCGGCTGGGCGTTCCTCATACTTACGTTCGGCTTCGTCTTGCTTGCGGTGTGGTCGATGGCGCGGCCGCCGCTCGTCGCGAAGCTCACCGCGCAGGGGTTCAGACTTGGCCGGGTGGCGATCGGTGAGATGCGCTCGGGGCACTGGTCCGCGGTCGAGAAGGTCGACAGTCAGGCGGGCCCTTCGGGTCTCCAGCTGGTTGTCGTTCTCGACGGTGGTGCAACCGGGGCCGTGCCGCTGATGCTGGTCCCACGTCGAGCCAATGATCTCCAGCAGGATTTCCATGCGCGGTTGAACGTCGCCAACGGCTACAAGCGCATCAATTAGCTCTCGGCCCCACGATTTGAAGCCTTGGGCACCTATGATCGTGCTGTTTCGATCGCAAAGGCTTCAAATCGCGTCGCAGGTGTCCCGATTGGCTTCGAGATAGTTCGACCGGGTAGCCTATGCAAGTTGCTGCTTTGGTGTTTTTGGCCGATGGAGTGACATGGAGGTGTCGCATAGTGGCCTAGTGCGCCCGCCTGCTAAGCGGGTTGAGGTTTAAACCTCTCGCGAGTTCAAATCTCGCCACCTCCGCCGTAAGGCAAGTGAACATGTTCCGTAGGAATTAGGAGTTCACTCCGCCGTAAAAGCAAGGAGCAAGGCTCGGGAAACTAGCCTTGCTCCTTTGCTAGTTATTGGGCAACGCGAGCAGGGCGGAACTCGCTCCGCCGTAAGGCGCGGACCCTTCGGAGGCGGGAAGGACCGGGTCCAACAGGCTCAGGCCGAGTTCAGTACGAGTAGGACTGCTCCGGCGCCGACCAGTGTGACTCCGAGCCATTGCAACGGCGCGAGGCGTTCTCCGAGTAGAAGCACCCCGAACAGCGCCACCAGGATCACGCTGAGTTTGTCGACGGGAGCAACGAGCGCCGCCGGGCCAAGTTTGAGCGCCCGGAAATAGCAGATCCACGAGGCCCCGGGGGCTAAGCCGGACAGGATCAGGAAAATCCATGTTTTGGTCGACAACTCGCCGGGCGAGTGAAATTTGCCCAGCGCCATGAGAATCAGCCCAAGCGTGAATAAGATGACCACGGTACGGATGAAGGTCGCGACATCTGAGTCGACGCCCGCGACGCCCACCTTGGCGAAGATTGCCGTCATCGCGGCAAAGACAGCCGACAGTAGCGCCCAAAAGGTCCACGTTCCGACGAAAGCAGTCTCCATGAATGGTCCATTCGAGTCGACCTGTGCGGAGAATTCCGACAGGATCACAGTATGCGCGTTCATCACCTGAGTTGTGGGTCCATGCACCCACCGTTTATGTCCGAAGTCATCTGCCATGTACTGCTGTGCGAGAGCGACGACGGTCTGGTGCTGGTCGACAGCGGCCTGGGTGTCCACGACTTCGCCATGCCAAAACGTATGGGGCCGGCCCGTTTCTTGCTTCAGCCGTCCCGCGATGACGCCAAGACGGCGCTACACCAGATCGAGGCACTCGGCTTCTCAGCGGGCGATGTCAGCCATATCGTCCTGACTCATATGGATTTTGATCACATCGGCGGTATCGCTGACTTCCCCGCCGCAACGGTCCATACGACGACCGAAGAGTACGACTGCGCGGTCGTCAATCCGGACTTTATGTCGAAGCAGCGCTATTCTCCGCAGCAGTGGGCTTACGGTCCGACGATCAAGACCCATGCGGGCCCCGGTGAGGCGTGGCGCTTTGGCCTGAGCGGCATCGACGTGTTGCCTGGAATCACCTACCTGCCGATGCCTGGCCATACGAAGGGGCACGCCGCAGTGGCGGTCGATGCGGGCGAACGCGGCCTTCTCATCCACGCTGGCGATGCGGTGTTCGATGCCAGCTCGTATGCGGATGTGTCGCCGTCGGGTCGAGCGCTTACAAAAATGGGTCTGATCCGAACTTTCGAAAAAGTCATGGCCGCCGATCGTAAGAAGATCGCCGGCAATCATGCGACGCTGGCGCGGCTCAACAACGAAGACGGCGTGACGGTCTTCCCCGCCCACGACAAGCGCATTCTTGACGATCTCGCCGGACGCTGATGCAGCGCGACTCAGAACAGCGAGATGAGCTGGCCCCGACCTTCGCGTAGGGTTTCTCGATACGACTGACGGATTGAGCATCAGCCGCACCTTCGCCGCGAGCCGCGAGCTCGTGTTCGACGCCTGGACTCGACCAGAGCATTTCTCGGTTTGGTTCGGTACCGCCGCCGTTGAGGTACCGCTCAAGACGTTGACGATGGACGTACGGCCCGGCGGTGCATGGAGCGCTGTGATGCTACCTGCCCGACGGCAGCACGATCGACTGGGTCGGTGAGTATGAGGTCGTCGATCCGCCAGCGCGGCTGGCATTCACGATGACTGACAATCCTGCGGGTCCAGCTCGTGGCCTCGTGACTGTGCTGTTATCCGAAGTTGACGCTGGCACCGAGATGGCCATGACGCAGGCCGGCATGGACTTCACCGACGAGCAGGTTGCGCAGACTGTGGCCGGCTACAACGGTTTCTTCGACACGATGGAGCAGGTCCTCGCTCAACTGGCGTGACGCACAGGCAGAAGAGGCCCCGCGCAAACGCGCGGGGCCCCTTGCTGTCTTGTTTTGATGCTCAGGCGTTGAGGCGCGCCTTCAGGCCGTCGAGTTCGGTCCAGAGAACGGCCGGCAGGTCGTCGCCGAACTTCTTGAACCATTCATCGATTTGCGGGATCTCGGCCTTCCACTCGTCGGTGTCGACGGCGGATGCCTTGGCCAACTGATCTTCGGATACATCGAGGCCGTCGACATCGAGGGCGCCGGGAGCGGGCACGTAGCCGATCGGGGTCTCGACGGCTTCAACCTTGCCTTCGAGGCGATCCACGACGTACTTGAGAACGCGGCTGTTCTCGCCGAAGCCGGGCCACAGGAAGCCACCGTCTTCGTCACGGCGGAACCAGTTCACGTAAAAGATTTTCGGCATCTTGGCGGCATCGTTGTTTTTGCCCATGTCGATCCAGTGGCTGAGGTAGTCACCGGCGTTGTAGCCGATGAACGGCAGCATCGCCATGGGATCGCGGCGAACAACGCCGACCGCGCCGGTCGCGGCGGCCGTGGTCTCCGAGGAGAGCGTGGCGCCCATGAACGTGCCGTGGTCCCAATCGCGGGCCTCGGTGATCAACGGGATCGTGGTCTTGCGACGGCCACCGAACAAGATTGCGTCGATCGGGACACCATTGGGGTCGTCATATTCGGGCGCAACAATCGGGCACTGCTTGATCGGCGTGCAGAAACGGCTGTTCGGGTGCGAGGACGGTTCGTCCGAGTCAGGAGTCCAATCGCGGCCCTTCCAATCGGTCAGGTGGGCCGGCTTCTCGTCGGTCATGCCCTCCCACCAGACGTCGCCGTCATCAGTGAGGGCGACGTTGGTGAAAATCGAGTTGCCCTTTTCGATCGTTTCCATCGCATTGTGGTTGGTGCCGTAACCGGTGCCAGGCGCAACACCGAACAGGCCGAACTCGGGGTTGACTGCCCACAGACGGCCGTCCTTGCGGATCCGCATCCAAGCGATGTCGTCTCCGACGATCTCGGCGGTCCAGCCGGGGATCGTCGGAGTGATCATTGCAAGGTTGGTCTTGCCACAGGCGCTGGGGAACGCAGCAGCGACGTACTTGACGGTGCCCTCGGGGTTGGTGAGCTTGAGGATGAGCATGTGCTCGGCCATCCAGCCCTCGTCGTGCGCGATTGCCGAGGCGATGCGGAGCGCGTAGCACTTCTTGCCGAGCAGGGCGTTTCCCCCGTAACCCGAGCCGTAAGACCAGATCGTGCGCTCTTCGGGGAACTGCACGATGTACTTGGTGTCATTGCACGGCCAAGAGATGTCGGCCTGGCCATCAGCGAGCGGCATGCCGACCGAGTGAAGAGCAGGAACGAAGTCCGCGTTCGTCGATTCGATCGCGCTGAGGACTTCGGCGCCGATTCGGGCCATGATGCGCATTGAGGTGACGACGTATGCGGAGTCGGTGATCTCGACACCGAACATCGGGGATTCAGCATTGATGTGACCCATGACGAACGGGATCACATACATCGTGCGGCCCGTCATCGAACCGTCGAAGAGCGGCCTGAGCGTCGCCTTCATCTCACTCGGGTCCATCCAGTTGTTGGTCGGGCCGGCGTCGGCCTCATCAACACTGCAGATGAAGGTGCGAGCTTCGACGCGTGCAACGTCGGAAGGGTCGGAGGCACACCAGAAAGAGTTGGGCTTCTTGGCTTCGTCAAGCTTGACGTAGGTGCCGGCTTCAACGAGGTCGCCAGTGAGTTTGTCCCACTCGGCGTCCGAGCCGTCGACCCATTGGATACGGTCCGGCTTGGTGAGGGCGGCTACCTCATCGACCCAAGCCTGAAGCTTGGTGTGAGTCGAACGGTAAGTTGTTTCAGTTGTATCTGCAGACATTCTTTATCGTTCCTTCTCGCGCATCGCGGGCCAACCGCATTGACTCGCACTCTCAGTATCTGTGCCATCGAACTGAGTAGCTGATGTGGATATGGGGGGCTGTCAAAAATCGATTACGGACCCTTCGAGCGTACGCCCGATCGTTGTCCTGTGGGGCTGGGGGGCCAGTGGAATCGGTCACATGCTGGACAGTCGAGGGGTGTCACGATTGACCGGATTTCATTCGGAGTGTGTGACACGCTAGACTTTTGCAGGCCTTCGGGCCGCGCGCTCGTAGCTCAACGGATAGAGCATCTGACTACGGATCAGAAGGTTGGGGGTTCGAATCCCTTCGAGCGCACCATGTCGCTCCTGCCGTTATTGGCAGGAGCGATTTTTTTTGTTGTGCAGACCACAGACGTGCAATCCGCGGCTTTAACAAAACTCAAAGCGGGGTCCTTAGGGTTGGCTGTTTCTCGCCCTGAATCTTGAAGGACCGGTCTGTCATGCCAAATGCTCGAAATTTGTTGATTGCTTTCGCGGCTGTCGGCGGGTGGGGTCATTATCATCGCGTCGGCCTACGAGGACACCGGTAAGCAATTGGGTGAAGCCGAAGTTCGTACCGACTGTGGAAAGAGTTGACGACATGCATTCATACGCGAAGAAGATCTGGATCGCTGCCGCTGCTGCAGTGTTGATGGTCGGCCTCACTGCCTGTGGGGGTGATTCAACGCCTTCTGCGGATTCGTCCACGAGTGGCAAGGCTGCGAGTGGCGATAGTGATCGCGCGTTCGGAGTTGATTCGAGCGGCATGGGCACCGCGATCAAGGCCGGCACCAAGGCTGATCGGGTCGAGTTCAACGACGGTACTTTTCGGGCGCACTTCAAGTCCGGAAGCACCGAGGACGCCGTCGCCTGGACCAAGTGCGGTGTGCTCCAACTGCTTGGCGCGGGTGAGAACCTTTTCCTCGTCTTCCCCGACGGCGAACTCGACTGTTCCAAACGCAACGCTGACTAACTGGGCCGGTCCGCGGACTCCAACTCAACAACTTTCAGGTGCAACATGAGGATGAGCCGAGTGTTTGGATCGGCCAGATCCACGGCGCAGGACTTTGCCGCCCGTTTCAGCCTATTGCGCATGGTGTTGGGATGAACATGGATTGCTTTGGCGGCCGAGGCGTAGTCCCCGCCGGCAGCAAGGAAGGCCGCTGCCGCCTCAACCAGTCGTGTGTCATGGGTTCGGTCGTAGGCGCGTAGAGCTGTGAGCGGGCTCAGCTCGTTGTGTGTGTCCAGGAAGCCCGCGGCCTGGAGCGCGATGACGTCGGCGAGCCGCTCGCGCAGGGTTGCAACTGTGCCGACACTGCCAGTGGCGAGTAGCGCACCTAATGCGAGGTCGGCATCGCGGCGGGAGGCATTGATGTGCTGGGGATCGTCAACTTGTTGGCCCAACCCAATGGTTAGTTGACGTCCTTGTCGGGAGCGGGCTAGGAAGCCGGTCAAGATTTTCTGGGTTCGCTCCAGATTGGCGCCCACCACGGAATACGTCGCGTCGTCGAGGTGGGCGGTGATCGAACGCGGTGCCATGGCCCCGAGGTGGATTGCCACCGACCGAGCCAACCCTGACTCGATCACTTCGCCGGGGCCGGAAATGGCCGCGACGACCAACGGGGCCTGCAGATCAAGTTCGCGGGCGGCCTCGACCGCTCGCGTGCCGCCCGCCAAGAGCCGAAGCACCAACCCACGGCGTTCGCGCGATGATGCGTCGGAGCGCTCGCGTTCCTCGCCGATTAGCCGGCCCACGATCGGTGCCGCATAGTGCAGCACGGCTTCCTGTTCGGCGGTTGGTGCCCGTTGGACCGCAGCCCAGATCGAGCCGAGCAACATACCGTTCTGGCGAACTGCGATGACGGCACGAGGCGTCATGCTTGCCGCCGGCAGATCAACGTAGACGACGTCATCGGTGGCTTGGAGCCGGTCGAAGACGCCCGCCGCAGCCAGCGCGGTGCGGAACTTCAACGGAACTTGGCGCGACAAAATCGTGCCAATGCGAGCCTCGTCGACGGCTTGTTCGCCGCCGGAATAAGCCATCACGATGGTGTCGGGGTCCTCGATTGTTACGGGTGCGCCGAGTAGTTCGGCGATCGAGTTGGCGATGGCTGCGAGCCCGCCATCGTTGAGCTCCATACCCGCAATCTACGCGCCTTGGCCGATTGCACAAGACGTACGTCACAACGCTGGCCGAATTGTCATCCCCAGGCCCGAAATCAAAGGCCAGAATGGAAGTATGAGTGCACCCAAGAATGTCATCGTTGTCGGCGCCGGAATGGTCGGCCTTGCCACTGCCTGGCATCTTCTTGAAGACGGCGTCAACATCACCGTTGTCGATCGCGTCGGCGTTGCCGCTGGCTCGTCTTGGGGTAATGCCGGTTGGCTGACTCCGGCGCTAACTTTGCCCCTGCCCGACCCATCTGTGCTCGCCACCGGTATCCGCGAGACGCTGAAGCCCTCGTCGCCAGTCTATGTTCCGTTCACGCTGAATCCGCGGTTGATCAAATTCCTAATCGGCTTCGCCCGCCACTGCACACCGGGCAAATGGAATCAGGCGATGGATGTCTACAGCGAGGTCAACAAACTCGGGCTGAGTGCCTATGACGAACTGCACGATGGCGGCGTCAAAGAGATGACGAAGAATGCTGATCCATTCCTAGCCGGTTTCAATTCTGAATCCGACCGCGACAGCCTCGTCACCGAGCTTCGCCATGTTGTGGAAGCCGGCGGGGAGAGCGATTACGAACTGTTGTCCGGCGCCGAGGCTCGTGCGCTTGAGCCAGCGCTCGGTGACGGTGTGACCCACGGGATTCTGCTGCGCGGCCAACGTTTCATCAACCCCGGTCGCTTCGTCCACTCGCTCGCCGACTCCGTCCGCGAACACGGCGCCGAGATTATCGAAGGCCGCACCGTGCTTGACGTCAAGGACCGTGGCGCTGCCGGTGTTGATGTCATCACCGACGGCGAAACGCTGCACGCCGATGCAGTTGTCCTTGCGACCGGCACCTGGCTGGGCAAACTCGCTCGCGAGTTCGGTGTGAAGAAAATCGTCCAGGCCGGACGTGGCTACAGTTTCACCGTCCAGCCCGACCATATGCCAGTCAACCCGGTTTATTTCCCGGCTCAACGCGTCGCCTGTACGCCGTTGGGTGACGGTTTCCGGGTCGCCGGAATGATGGAGTTCCGCAAGCCAAGTGATCCGCTGGACCCGCGCCGGATCAAGGCCATCATCGATGCCACCGCGCCGATGCTAACCGGCGTCGACTGGGATGCGCGCACTGACGAATGGGTCGGTTCGCGGCCATGCACTGCGGACGGGCTGCCGCTCATCGGTGCGACGAAATCGCCGCGGGTCTTCGTCTCTGGCGGTCACGGTATGTGGGGGGTCGTGCTCGGCCCACTCAGCGGCCGGCTGCTTGCCCACCAGATCACGCGTGGTGAGACCCTGCCAGTGATGCAGTACTTCAATCCGCTGCGCTGAGCGGGCAACCGTGCTGATTGCGCCGGGCGCACTTCAAGGACGCTAGGATCGACGACGACGCAACGTCACTCGGTAGGAGCGATCATGATTCGTCTGTGGCATGGGGCTCTTGCGGTGCTGGTTTCGTTCGCGTTGGTCGGACAGATCGCGCTCACAGCTGACCGGGATCGTAGCCTGATCAATTTGTTCAGTTTCTTCACGATCGAATCGAATCTCCTGATTCTGATCGCGTCGGTTCTGCTCGCCATACGGCCGGATCGGCATGAGCCGTGGTTTGCGGTCCTACGATTGGCCGGACTTACCGGCATCACGGTCACTGGAATCGTCTATGCGACGGTGTTGGCTGGGAGCGCGGACTTCACCGGCGTCGAATGGTTGTACGACAAGATCTTCCACTATGCAGTGCCGGTCGCCGCAATCTTGGGATTCGTCTTGTTCCGGCCGCGGACGCGCTTCGCTCGGAGCGACATGGTGTGGATCGCTTGGCCGCTTTGGTGGTTGGGCTACACCTTGATCCGCGCCGGTGTCAGCACGCCGGACTTCGTTATTGCGAACGGGCAACACTCATATGTGCCCTACGACTTCCTTGACGTCCAACGGCACGGCTCCGCATACGTGATCGTCAGCGGGATCATCGTCACGGTGCTGCTGGTCGGCATCAGCTGGCTGTATACGAAATTCAGCAGCCGCGCTGACTTGCTTACGTCATAAGAGTCGAGGGCTATAGACCTCGCGCGTTATGACGTAACGCGACTCGGCGCGCCAATGAGGCCGCGCTTGTCGGCGAGCACCTCGAACAGATAGGTGCAGAACGGCGGGATACTTGAGCCGATCGCGACAACCGTGGTCTTGAGGTTCCAGTCGAAGGTCTTGCGGGCGAGGAAGCAGGAGATGACATAGCTGATGAAGATGACGCCATGGATCATCCCCATCACCGGCACGCCGCCTTCGATTCCTGAGTTCGGATCGTCCTGAACGACGTACTTAAAAAACATCGCGATCAGGAGTCCCGCCCACGAGAAAGCCTCGGCGACCGCAACAGTGCGGAAGATCGAACGCATACGGGCAGAGGTCATATCGGCTAGAGTCACGCGTCCAACCGTACCCACGTAACACCAATGTCATGAATTGCGGCGACAATAGGACCATGGCATTCCTGCTCCGCGTCGAACTTCCCGACACTCCCGGATCGCTGGGGGCACTTGCGTCGGCACTTGGTGGCGCTGGCGCCGACATCGAAGCGATTGAGATCGTTGAGCATCGCTCGGATGGTATTGCCGTCGATGACGTGCTGCTCGAACTCCCACCGGATGTCATGCCCGATGCGCTCGTCACAGCTTGTCATCGACTTGATCGCGTGCTCGTCCACTGGGTTTCGCGCTATGCCGCCGGTGCCAATCTGCGCATGGATCTTGAGGCAGTCGACACGTTCACTCAGAATCCGCGCCACGCGCTCGAACGGCTTGTGGAGGTACTCCCTGACACTTTCCGGATGGATTGGGCGCTCACGCTGCGCACCGTCGACGGCAAGCCGGTCATTCGGCATCGGTCTGCGGCCGCACCGGACACGCTTCCCGATGGGCCACAGTGGCTTGACGTTCGCAAAGCCAAAGTGCTGCCCGAAATTGCCGAATGGGACTCGATGATCGTCGCGGCGGTGCCTGGCGTTGATCGTGCCGACGAACCTTTCGTCGTGCTCGTCGGCCGTCATGGCGGGCCCGCCATTTTGACCTCTGAGCTCGCTCGCTTGGCCCACATGGTCGGTCTGGCTTCCAGCGTCCAAACCGTTTGACCTGTCGGCGCGCCTAATGCTTGGGCGTCACCGGCGTATGCGCGTGGTGGCTGCGGCCAAGGGCGGCAACTTCCTTCTCCATCTGCGGCACCGTCTTCGTTGCCATGCGTCGCATCAGCGGCCAGACGATGGGCGAAGCTGTCAGCGCTTTGGTCCAATTGGCGGCAAGCACGCCCTTGGGGACATACACGCGTGACTTGCGTTTGGCGAAGCCGGCGATGATCAGTTCGACACAATCGTCGACCGTTGTCGTGCCGTTGGCGGGCCACGGCAACTTCTTACGGATCTCCTTGAATGACGGCAGATCGGCCTCGGCATTTCGGACGATGTCGGTGTCGATCCAGGACGGATGGCAAACACCGACGCCGATTCCGAGATGGGCGACCTCCTGCTTGGTCGCGAGTCCCAGCGCCTCGGCGCCAGCCTTGCTGGCGTTGTAGGACGCGAGCCCCGCAAGCGGAGTGAAGGCGGCGAGGGAAGCCACGACTAACGCGTAGCCCTTGGTCTTTTCAAGGTGCGGGATTGCCGAGTGTAGGGTTCGGTAGACGCCGTTTACGTTGACGTCGATAACGCGTTCGAAGGATTCGTTGTCGATCTGGCGAACCGTGCCGTAGGACGCGATGCCCGCATTGGCGAGGACGTAGTCAAGACGGCCGAAATGATCTGCGGCCGCGTCGATCGCGGTGGCGACGGCCTCAGCATCGCGGACATCAGCCTCCCACCATGCGGCGCGATCGCCAATAGCGGCAGCCACTTCGGCGAGCAGTTCGGGTTCGAGACCGACCAGCGCGACGCTGCCACCCCGGGCCGCGAACTCGCGCGCGACGCCCGCGCCGATCCCGCGTGCGGCGCCAGTGATCAGGGCAACTTTTCCGTCAAAACGCTTCGTCATACGAATCAAGATACCGTCGGTATCTGGTATGCGCCACTATCGGTGTCAGATATCTCATTCGCTGTCCGATGGGCTCGTGTCTGCGCCCACAGATAAGGTCGGCGCATGAGCGTTTCGGACATCTTTGATGAGTCAGCCTGGCGGGTAGTGCCCGGATTCGAAAACCTAGTCGACCTGACCTATCACCGTGCGGTTGATCAGGGGACCGTACGCATCGCGTTCAACCGCCCCGAAGTCCGCAATGCATTCCGGCCGCAGACTGTCGATGAACTTTTGGCCGTGCTCGAGCATGCGCGTATGAGTTCGGATGTCGGGTCCGTGTTGCTGACCGGCAATGGGCCCTCAGCCAAGGACGGCGGCTGGGCCTTCTGTTCCGGTGGTGACCAGCGCATCCGCGGCAAGGCTGGCTATCAATATGCCGAGGGCACGACGGCCGACTCGGTTGACCCGGCGAAGCTGGCACGACTGCACATCCTGGAATGCCAACGGATCATCCGGTTCATGCCGAAGGTTGTCATCGCCGTCGTACCCGGCTGGGCGGCCGGCGGTGGCCACAGCCTGCACGTCGTATGTGACCTGACGATCGCCTCGGCCGAACATGCCCGCTTCAAGCAGACCGATTCAGATGTCGGCAGCTTCGATGGTGGCTTTGGTTCGGCCTATCTGGCCCGTCAGACCGGACAGAAGTTCGCTCGCGAGATCTTCTTCCTCGGTGATGAATACACTGCCGATGATGCCTATCGCATGGGTATGGTCAACAAGGTCGTCCCGCATGCCGATCTCGAGCGCACTGCGCTGGAATGGGCCGCGAAGGTCAACTCCAAGAGCCCGACCGCACAGCGGATGCTCAAGTATTCGTTCAACTTGATCGATGATGGATTGGTCGGCCAGCAGGTGCTGCTGGGCGAGACTACGCGGTTGGCATACATGACTGATGAGGCCCAAGAGGGTCGTGATGCGTTCCTCGAGAAGCGCAAACCCGACTGGTCGCCATACCCGTACTACTACTGATCTGACCGACGTACACGTCCTATCGAGCAGGGCATGCGAAAGTGTTTGTATGCGCTCATCGCGAAACTTGCTGATCGTGGCTGGCCTACTCCTCGTCGCTGGTGTCCTGCTCGTGACGACGGCAAACAGTTCCAACTCGTTCGGCTGGTTCGCCTACGCGCCTTTGAATGACTCGGTCGCGCCCGGCTGGTTCGTTGTGCTGAGCGTGGGCCAGCTGATCGGCTGGATTGCCGGCTGGCTGGCAAGCCTGATCGTCACCGCGATTATTGTGCGTCGTTTCGCGGGCCGACGCTCAATTGGCAAAGAAGATTGCCCGGAGTGAGCCGCGGCTTCCGACGTGAGTGGAGGGATCGCGGCCCAGGTCAAGTTGACCACCACGTGAGATGTGGATCTCACTGGGTGGCCCGACTTCTGCGGAGCCGATACTGTGCATCAGATGGAGACTGTCGCTGAAGAACAGGCCCACCCTGGGGCCCGTCTGGGTGTCGTCGCCGAGTCAAGCCCGGGTGAGACCCGTGTCGCTGCGACGCCGGCGACCGTACGCCAACTGATCACCCTCGGCTACGAGGTATCGATCGAATCGGGAGCCGGTTTGGCCGCGAGTTTTACCGATGCTGCCTATGCAGAAGCAGGCGCGACGATCGGTTCGACCACCGAGGTGTGGCACAACGACATCGTGTTCAAGGTCAATGCGCCGAGCACCACGGAGCTAGATCTCCTCGCCGACGGCGCAACGCTCATCAGTTTGCTCAACCCGAGACTCGACCCAGATCTGGTTGAGGCACTCGCGCAGCGGCCGATCACAGCACTTGCGATGGATGCCGTACCGCGCATCTCGCGCGCCCAATCGCTCGATGTGTTGAGTTCGATGGCCAACATCGCCGGCTATCGCGCGGTTGTTGAGGCGGCCCATGTCTTCGGACGTTTCTTCACCGGCCAGATCACGGCGGCAGGCAAAGTTCCGCCGGCCAAAGTTCTCGTTGCCGGTGTTGGTGTTGCGGGTCTTGCCGCGATCGGCACCGCCAGCAGCTTGGGCGCGATCGTACGAGCGACCGATCCGCGTGCAGAGGTTGCTGATCAGGTTGCCTCGATCGGCGGCGAATATCTTGTCGTCGACGTCGAGACCGAACAAAGCACCGATGGCTATGCGAAAGCGACCTCGGAGGATTACGACCGGCGGGCCGCGGAGATCTACTCCGAGCAGGCCGCCGAGGTCGACATCATCATCACCACGGCGCTGATCCCCGGCCGCGCCGCACCGATCCTCATCACCGCTGACGATGTCGCGAGCATGAAGCCCGGCAGCGTCATCGTCGATATGGCTGCGGGGCTTGGCGGCAACGTTGTTGGATCGAAGGCCGGCGAGGTCGTCGTCACCGACAACGGGGTCACGATCATCGGCTATACCGATCTGGCCGGGCGTCTCCCCACACAGGCCTCACAGCTCTATGGCACCAACCTGGTCAACCTGATGAAACTGCTCACGCCGGGCAAGGACGGTCAGATCGTCCTCGACTTCGACGATGTCGTCCAGCGCGGCATGACGGTCGTACGCAATGGTGAGAAGACATGGCCGCCGCCACCGGTTCAGGTGTCAGCCGCGCCAGCTGCGTCAGCCGTCGAAGTCAAACCGGCCGAAGAAAAACAACCCATGACTGCAGCGCGCAAATTTACGCTGATCGGCATCGGGATCGCGGCGCTGTTCTTGGTTAACGCGTTCGCACCACAGCCATTGCCGCAACACTTCACGGTGCTCGTGCTGTCGATTGTCATCGGCTACTACATCATCGGCAAGGTGCACCACGCGCTGCATACGCCGTTGATGTCAGTCACCAATGCCATCTCCGGCATCATCGTGGTCGGCGCCGTCATCCAAGTGATGCAGGACGACGTGACAACCCAGGTCATCTCCTTTGTGGCGATCCTGTTGGCCAGCATCAACATCTTTGGCGGTTTCGCCGTCACTCGCCGCATGCTCGCGATGTTCTCGAAGGGCTGATCTTTCACACATGACCGCTGTATCTGTTGCCAGCGCGGCCTATATCGTCGCTGCTCTGCTGTTCATCCTGAGCCTCGCCGGCCTGTCCAAACACGAATCCGCCCGCCAGGGTGTCGTCTACGGCATCGTCGGTATGACGATCGCGCTCGCCGCGACAATCTTCTTGGCGATCCAACATGCCGAGTCATTGGGCGTCACGCTTCTCATTATCGCGATGCTGATCGGCGCGACGATCGGCCTGCAATTCTCCCGCACGGTCGAGATGACCGGTATGCCCGAACTCATCGCGCTACTGCACAGCTTTGTCGGTCTGGCCGCCGTGCTTGTCGGCTGGAATGGCTACCTTGAGCCCGGCCATGTGCCAGCCAATCTCGAGGGCATCCATCTTGCCGAAGTGTTCATCGGCGTGTTCATCGGCGCCGTCACGTTCACCGGCTCGATCGTTGCCAACCTCAAACTGTCGGCCAAGATGAAGTCCGCGCCGCTTGTGCTGCCGGGCAAGAACATCATTAACCTCGGTGCGCTCGTCGCCTTCGTGGCGCTGACCGTCGCTTTCGTGATCAGCCCCAACATCTGGTTGCTCATCGCCGTGACCGCGGTTGCGTTGGCGCTTGGTTGGCACCTCGTCGCGTCGATCGGCGGCGGCGATATGCCGGTTGTCGTGTCGATGCTCAACAGTTATTCGGGTTGGGCCGCTGCGGCTGCGGGCTTCCTGCTCAACAACGACCTGCTGATCGTCACCGGTGCGCTGGTTGGCTCTTCCGGTGCTTACCTGTCCTACATCATGTGCCAGGCGATGAACCGCTCGTTCATCTCGGTTATCGCCGGCGGCTTCGGTGCGGTTGCCCAGAGTGGTGATGAGAAGGACTACGGCGAGTACCGTGAGACGACCGCAGTCGATACGGCTGATCTGCTCAAGGATGCTAAATCGGTCATCATCACGCCCGGCTATGGTATGGCGGTCGCACAGGCCCAATACCCAGTCGCTGATCTCGTACGCAAACTTCGTGATCGTGGCATCGACGTCCGTTTCGGTGTCCACCCAGTCGCCGGTCGTCTCCCCGGCCACATGAACGTTCTCCTCGCCGAGGCGAAGGTTCCCTATGACATCGTCCTCGAAATGGATGAGGTCAACGAGGACTTCGCCGAGACGTCGGTCGTTCTGGTCATCGGCGCGAATGACACGGTCAACCCGGCTGCTGCCGAAGATCCGTCCAGCCCGATCGCTGGCATGCCGGTGCTGCGGGTCTGGGAGGCCGAGAACGTCATCGTGTTCAAGCGGTCAATGGCACCTGGCTATGCCGGCGTGCAGAATCCGTTGTTCTTCCGCGAGAACACTCAGATGTTGTTCGGTGACGCGAAGGAACGTGTCGAGGAAATCATCCGCGACCTCTGATCGCCGGTCACCCACCCGCTGACCTCACCAACTCAGCGGGTTAAGTGGAAGTTAATCAACGACACCGTACAAGCGGTCGCCGGCGTCGCCCAGTCCGGGGACGATGTAACCCTTCTCGTCGAGCTTCTCATCGAGACCGGCAGTGACCAGCAGGACGGGGATGTTGACGCCTTCGAGCTCTTTTTCGACGCGGGCGATGCCTTCGGGTGCCGCGATCAGACATACCGCGGTGATGTGATCGGCGCCGCGATCGACCAAGAACTGGATCGCCATCGTGAGCGTGCCGCCGGTGGCCAGCATCGGATCAAGGACAAAGCACTGCCGTCCGGCCAGATCATCGGGCAACCGCTCAGCATACGTCTCGGCGAGGAGGGTCTCCTCATTGCGAATCATGCCCAGGAAGCCGACTTCGGCGGTGGGCAACAGCCGCTGCATACCCTCGAGCATGCCGAGGCCGGCGCGTAGGATCGGTACGACGAGCGGATGCGGATTCGACAACCGAACGCCCGACGTCGCTGCGACGGGGGTCTCGACTTGGACCGGCTCAACCCGGACGTCGCGCGTTGCTTCGTAGGCCAGAAGCGTCACCAACTCCTCGGCGAGCCGACGGAAGGTCGGCGAATCGGTGCGCTTGTCGCGCAGAACCGTAAGTTTGTGGGAGATCAGCGGATGATCGGCGACGTGAACCTGCATGGCATGAAGCCTAGCGTGAAGTCTGGGTCCTCTGGCACCATCACAGGTGGAACATCTAGGGCAATCGAAAGAGGCGTCGTGGACGAGAACGATGTGGACTTCGCCGTTGCCGCCTATCGCGACGAGGGTGTTTGGCAACTCGCCGAGATCGATACTGGCCTCGCCGGCGACATCGATGACCTGTTGGCGGTCCTTAGACGTTTCCCGTCGGAGTCGGGCGTACTCGGCCTGGTGTCGGTAAGCGACGAATTTTTCGTTGTCGTGCGGGTCATCGGATCGAAGGTGCGTCTGCTCCTCTCCGATGTGACCGCCGTAACTGACTGGCCACTCGCCAGCGGAGTTGCCGATCTCCTCGACGTACCCGATCCCGAGGATGACGACCAACCGCAGCCGGCCGGCGATCTCGACATCATCAGTGATCTGGGTATGCAGGCGATCGAGCTCGGTGTTTTGTGTGATGATCACGATCTTTATCCCGAGGATATCCTCGTGGACATTGCGCGCCGCATCGGATTCGGCGAAGACTTTGAGGCGTTGATCGGGTGACACGAAAACCAACTCCGTGGGTCGCAGCAATGGCTGAGGCGATCAGTCTCGCCCGCAGTGCCACCGATCACGGTGATGTTCCGGTTGGCGCGATCGTGCTCGATCCTGACGGCGCGATCATCGGGACTGGATTCAACACCCGTGAGAAGCTCGGCGACCCGACCGGTCATGCGGAAATCAATGCGATTCGCGCGGCGGCGGAGACGTGTGGCTCGTGGCGGCTTGAGGGTTGCACGCTCGTCGTCACCCTTGAACCCTGCACGATGTGCGCAGGCGCGATTGTCGCCGCCCGCATCGAACGCCTCGTGTTCGGCGCGTTCGACGAAAAAGCCGGGGCCGTCGGCTCCTTGTGGGATGTCGTGCGCGACCGCCGACTCAATCACCGCCCCGAAGTGATCAGCGGCGTCCGCGCCGACGAATCAACCGTGCTCCTGCAAGAGTTCTTCGCCACCCACCGGTGACAGTTTCCCAGGATATCGTGGGAAACCGTCACTCTTCACAGGTTGCAACCTGTTAGAGGAGACAGTTTTCTGTGAGAAGTTAGGGCGTGTTTCGGACATCCGAGATCATCGGGCTCGTCCGTATGTTCGCTGCCGCCGAACCGTGTCTTGTAGCGGCCGAGTTGCCGGCCCAAATATGTGGTTGGCCGCCATGAGATCGCCATTGAATGTAGTGGATTCATCGGTGTACCGTCGCGGACGGGTTGAGTAGATTCGCAGACATGACAGGCTCTCGGCACCCGGATCTGGCTGGGCGTCATGCGCTGGTCACCGGAGCGGCAAGTGGTATCGGCCGCGCCTGTGCGCAACGGCTGGCCGACGCCGGCGCCCACGTGACAGTCGTGGACCGGAATTCAGTCGGAATCCACGAGGTGGCACGTGCCGTGCAGGGCGAAGCGTTGGTGGCCGACATGTCTGACCCCGCCTTCATCGACCGCCTCGACCCGGCGATCGACATTGTGGTCAACAACGCCGGGTTCCAGCACGTAGAAGCATTGACCGAGTTTCCCCGGGAAACATTCTCGGCGATCTTGCGCGTCATGCTTGAGGCGCCGTTCTGGGTCATCGCCCATGCATTGCCACATATGTACGCAGCCGGATGGGGCCGAATCATCAACATTTCTTCTGTCCACGGGCTCGTTGCGTCGCCTTATAAGTCCGCTTATGTCGCGGCCAAACACGGTCTGGAGGGGCTGTCCAAGGTAACCGCGCTGGAGGCCGCCGAGCATGGGGTCACCTCCAACTGCATCAACCCGGGATACGTGCGTACGCCGCTCGTCGAGAACCAGATCGCCGCACAAGCGAAGGTCCGAGGAGTGAGCGGGCAGGACGTCATCGAGCACGTGTTGTTGGAACGGTCGGCGATCAAGCGGCTGCTCGAGCCCGAGGAGGTCGCTGAGATGGCGGCATTTCTATGTAGTTCCGCTGCGGCCGCTGTGACTGGGGCCTCCATGGTCATGGATGGCGGATGGACCGCCCACTGACGCAGCGAACGCCTACTCGACGTATGTCGGCCGCACACGAGACAATCGGTGCCATGTGGACCGACTATCTTGAACTGCTCGCCGTGGACGCCGCCGCCATCGAGTACGAAGGCCCGGTCCTTGCCGCCCGAGAGCGTGGCGAATCTGCTGAGGACATCGAAGAACTCGAACGCGGCAAGGCCATCGCGCTTCGGGTTCGGGACAAGTTGCTGACCCAGCAGCGCCGCGGCCACGAGATCACCGCCCTGTATGAAACCGCTAACGACCTAGCTCGATTGACCGATCTTGACTCGGTCCTCGAAGCGATCGTGCACCGCGCCCGCCAGGTCCTAGGGACGGACCTCGCTTACCTCACGATGAACGATCCCGAGCGTGGCGACACCTATATGCGGGTCACGGATGGTTCCACCTCGGCCGCATTTCAGCAGGTCCGGCTCGCGATGGGCGAAGGCCTTGGTGGCCGTGTGGCACAAAAGGCGATGCCCTACTCGACCTCGAGCTATTTCGAGGACGAGCGCTTCGACCACACGCATGCCATCGACAGCGCGGTCAAGGAAGAGGGATTAGTCGCCATCCTCGGCGTCCCATTGAGGCTCGGCAGCCATGTCATCGGCGTACTGTATGCGTCCAACCGGAGCAAGAGACCGTTCTCCCAGGCCGAGGTGGCGTTGCTCGGCTCGCTGGCGGCTCATGCTTCAGCGGCTATCGACAAGGCACGGTTGCTTGAGGAGACCCGAATTGCGCTCCAGGAGTTGCGCGACGTCAACGTGCTGCTCCGTGACCACGGTGAGTCAGTCGAACGGGCCGCCGCAGCCCACGAAAGGATGGCCCAGCTGGTGCTGCGCGGTGGTGGTGTGGAGGATGTCGCGCTGGCCCTTGTCGAGGTGATCGGGGGACCGCTCCTAGTGCTGGACGAGGAAGGTCGGACGCTCAGCAAAATTGGTGACGTGAAGCGTCCCGCGAACTCCGATCTCGTCAAACTCATCGCCGCATCGCAGTCCAGCGGGCACGCCAAAAGTTTGACCAGCGGCAACGCGACCTGGTGGTCGTGTGCCATCAGCGCCGGGCCGCAACATCTGGGCGCGCTCCTGCTGCAACGCACCGACGGTTTCGAGGACGCCGACCAGCGCATCTTCGAGAGTGCTGCGGTCGTGACCGCCCTACTGATGCTGAGTCTGCGCTCAGGCGTAGAGGCCGAAGACAAGGTGCGCGGCGAGCTGCTCGAGGACATACTTCGCCATGGAATTGCGGATATCGAGGGGCTGACTGAGCGTGCGCGCCGGCTCGGCAATGACTTCTCACTGCCCCAGACCGTCCTCGCCATCGACCCCGAGGGTGCCGATCGCCCGCGCCTCGCGCGCGCCGTCGCGGGCATTGCCAGCCGACACGCTGGCCTGTCAGGTTTGTATGGCGGCCGGATCGTGCTCGTCGTCCCCAACGCCGATCCGGGTGACATGGCACGTGACCTGGCGCAGAAATTGAAGCAGAACCTCGGACATCCGGTCACGGTCGGCGCAGCGGGACCTGCGACTGGACTTGCAGCGATCACCGCCGCCCATGCCGAGGCGATCCGCTGTGTCGGTGCACTCCGGTCACTAGGCCGAGCTGGCGATGGCTCGGGTGCATCGGAACTGGGGTTCGTCGGCCTCGTTCTCGGCGAGGAGCCCGATGTGCGTAGCTTCATCACCTCGATGTTGGGTCCGCTCTTCGACTACGACACCCGTCGCGGCAGCGATCTCGTGGGGACGTTGCGTACGTATTTCGTTGCTGGTGGCAACCTGTCTCGCACCCATAAGCTGTTGCACTTGCACGTCAACACCGTCACGCAGCGACTTGAGCGAGTCGGCCAGCTCATCGGCACGGATTGGCAGCAACCCGAGCGTCAGCTCGAGCTGCAGGTGGCGCTACGCCTATATCAGATCGCGAACGTCGACGCCACGTAGTGGATTAAGTACCCATATAAATACTGGTAATTGTGGATAGTTACCCCATATCAGGGTGTGACGTACGTCGCTAACGTTGAGCAGGTGACGCCACCCATGATCAGCACCCACTCGCTTGCCAAGGATTTCCATGGCTTCCGGGCTGTCGACGGCGTCGACCTTGATGTCAAGGCCGGCTCGATGCATGCGCTCGTCGGGCCGAACGGCGCGGGGAAGACTACGCTGTTCAATTTGCTGAGCGGCTTCATTCAGCCGTCCGAGGGACAGATCGTCATCGACGACATCGATGTCACGTCGATGGCCCCAGAACAGATCGCAAGAACGGGCGTGGCCCGTTCCTTCCAGATCACCAGCCTGTTCGCTGAACTCTCGTTGATGGAGCACGTTGAGTTAGCGATCCAGGGTCGAGCCGGTGACGGTATGCGGTTCTGGCGCTCCGATAAGCGGCTGCGCGACTACGGCGATGAGGCCCATGATTTGTTGTGCCAGGTGGGACTCGACGAGCATGCCGCCCGTGCCGCAGGCACGCTGTCATACGGACAGAAACGAGCACTTGAGCTGGCCCTCGCGCTTGCGCTCAAACCCAAACTGTTGCTACTCGATGAGCCAACCGCTGGCATGGGCATCGAGGACATCGCACGCACGATCGACCTGATCGCTCGGGTCCGAGAAGGACGCACCATCGTCATGGTCGAGCACAACATGAAGGTGGTCGGTAGCCTCGCAGACCGGGTCACTGTGCTTCAGTTCGGCCAGGTTTTGGCGTCGGGAAGCTATGACGAGGTCCGCATTGATCCCCGTGTTGTGACTGCGTACCTAGGAGCCTCCGTTGCTTGAGATCAGTGGGGTTTCCGCACGATACGGCGAGGCGCGAGTGCTTGAGGACATCTCTTTTGAGGTCAAGCAGGGCGAGATCGCCACCCTGGTCGGCCGCAATGGCGCTGGCAAGACCACTCTCCTGCGCTGCTTGATGGGCATCCATCGTTCGATGGCGGGTCGAGTCGTGTTCGACGGAGTCGACATCTCGCACCGTCCCGCACATGCACGCGCACGGCTCGGGCTGGGCTATGTACCCGATGACCGGGGGATCTACGCGAGTCTCACGGTCGAGGAGAATTTGCTGCTACCGCCGGTTGGCAAGTCGGGTGGCTGGCCGATCGACAAGATCTACGAGACGTTCCCGGTCCTAGCCGAGCGTCGCCGCCAGAGCGGCACCCATCTATCCGGCGGTGAGCAGCAGATGCTGGCGATCGCTCGGGTACTGCGTACTGGCGCGAAGATGCTGCTTGCCGATGAGCCCACCGAGGGCCTGTCGCCACTGCTTGTCCAGCAGATCGGCGACATCTTCCGCAGCGTCAAGGAAAACGGCGTCACGGTCCTGCTGATCGAGCAGAACCTGCACTTCGCCACCACCTTGGCCGACCGTCACCATCTGATTGTCAATGGCCGCATCGTCGAGGCACTGGCGAACTCCGAAGTGAGGCAGCGCGAGCACGAACTCCTCGAATACCTCGGCATCTAACCGAATCTCACCAAACAGATAGGGATCGTTCATGAAAACACTACAGAAGGCCGCCGCCGTCGCATCCACCATGGCCATGGCTTGCGCGATGACAGCCTGCGGCAGCGGCGGTCCCGGCGGAGGCTCCGGGGACAAGATCAGCGGGGACAAGGTAGTGCTCGGCGTCATCACCGATCTCTCGGGCGTTTATTCCGAACTTGCTGGCGAGAAGTCGGTGGCGGCGGTCGAGATGGCCGTCGCCGACTATAAGAAGAAGTATGGCGACAAGGCGGTGACCGACAATATCAAGGTGGTGTCGGCCGATCACCAGAACAAGCCAGAGATCGCCAACACCAAGGCGCAGCAGATGTATGACCGCGACGGCGCGGATGCAATCTTCGATGTGCCGACGTCGTCGGCCGCACTGGCAGTCGCCAATATCGCCAAGCAGAAGAAGAAACTGTTCTTCGACATTGGCGCGGGCACCACCGAGCTCACCGGTGCTCAGTGCAATGCATACACCTATCACTACGGCTACGACACCTACATGCTTGCTCACGGCACGGGTGCAGCCTTGACGAAGGCAGGTGCGAAGAACTGGTACATCATCTACCCCGACTACGCCTTCGGCCAGGACATGAACAAGAGCTTCGTCGCGGCCATCAAGAAGGGTGGCGGCAATGTCGTCAAGTCCGATGCGACGCCATTCCCCAATGACAATTTCTCCACCTTCATGACGAAGGCGCCAGGGCTCAACCCGAAGCCGGACGTACTCGGAACCATGCAGGCCGGCGGCGATCTCGTCAACGTCGTCAAGCAGTACAACGAGTTTGGGCTCAAGGCCAAGGGCGTCGGTCTTGCCGTCGGGCTGATGTTCGACACCGACATCGCGTCGATCGGGGTGGATGCGCTTTCCGGCACCCAATTCACGACCGCCTGGTTCTGGAACCTTGACGATAAGAGTCGTGCCTGGGCCGACAAGTTCAAGGCGAAGACCGGCGACCGACCGACCTTCGACCACGCAGGCAACTACTCTGCGGCCACCCAATACCTCGAGGCGATGCAACGGGCCGGGACCGATAACGCCGACAAGGTCAACAAGGAGCTCAACGGTCACAAAGTCAATGACTTCTTTGCGCGCAACGGCA
Source organism: Aeromicrobium changchenzhani (assembly GCF_057586615.1). NCBI lineage: Bacteria > Bacillati > Actinomycetota > Actinomycetes > Propionibacteriales > Nocardioidaceae > Aeromicrobium > Aeromicrobium changchenzhani. Next base: position 193,644 of record NZ_CM172480.1, read on the forward strand.
CCATCCAGGCCGGCGATCACAACCTGTCACACGACGCCTATCTCGTGAAAGTCAAGGAAAAGGCCGACATGAAAGAAGCCTCGGACTTCACCGAACTCGTCAAGACCATCCCGGCCGACGAGGCCTTCCAACCAGCCGCTGACAGCGGCTGCTCGATGGGCTGACCGCGCCGATGACTGAATTGCTCCAGCAGATCTTCACCGGACTCGTGAGTGGCAGCTTCTACGCCCTGCTCGCCCTCGGGCTCTCGGTGATCTTCGGAATGCTCGGTGTGGTCAACTTCGCCCACGGCGCGTTCTACATGCTGGGGGCATTCGGCGCGCTGACCGCGCTGAACACCTTCCACGTCAACTTCTGGCTCGCACTTGTGCTGGTCCCAGTTGTCCTGGGGGTGTTCGGCATGGTCATCGAGCGCACCATGGTCCAGTGGCTCACCGCGCTCGACCCGCTGTACAACTTCCTGTTGACGTTTGGGCTCGCGCTGATTCTGCAGGATCTTGTACGCCTCAAATACGGGGTCTCCTCGCAGCCGTACTCCCGCCCGGATGCGCTCAAGGGATCGTTCAATCTCGGGCTGTTTGACTATCCGCGTTACCAGGTGTTCGTTCTGGTCTTCTCCGTCGCGCTGTCGATCCTTGTATGGGTCGTGCTGACCCGAACGCGGGTCGGCATGATCGTGCGGGCGTCGACCGAGCGACCTGAGCTCACCGGCGCGCTCGGCATCAACGTCGGACGGTGGATCACGCCGGTGTTCGGTTTTGGCGTGGCGCTCGCCGGGCTTACCGGAGTCCTCGCGGCACCGATGCGGGCGATCAACTCCGGTATGGGTGCCGATCTGATCATCGTCGTGTTTGCGGTGGTGGTCATCGGCGGGCTCGGCTCGGTCTTTGGCTCGGTCGCGGCCGGCTATCTCATCGGCATGCTGACCTCGATCGGCAACTACTACTTCCCGTCACTCTCACAGAGTTTGGTGTTCGTCCTGATGGCACTCGTGCTGCTGTTGCGCCCGGCTGGTCTGTTCGGGGCTAAGGAGAGCGTCTCGTGATCATCTCGCGGTTCATGCAATCGGCGCGGCCGACACAATGGCTGTTGCTGGGGATCGGCGTACTCGTCGCTTTGGCGCTGCCGTGGTTCATTTATCCGCCAGTCGCGACCGACATCATCGCGTGGGGTCTGTTCGCGGTCGCCCTCGACCTGCTGCTCGGCTACACCGGCCTGCTCTCGTTCGGCCACGCCGCGTTCTGGGGCGTTTCGGCCTATACGACCGGAATCATCTCCATCCATTTTGGTGTTCCCTTCTACGTGTCCGTGCTGGGTGGCGGACTCATGGCGGCACTGATTGCCATCCCCATCGGCTATCTTTCGGTGCGCCAGTCGGGCATCTATTTCGCGATGGTCACACTCGCCTTCGCTCAACTGATCTATTACACGGCCAATCAGTGGAGAGCTGTGACCGGTGGCGAGAACGGGCTGCAGGGCATACCCCGCAATCTATTCGGTGTGGACTTGTCGGACTCATTCACTTTCTACTACGCGGCCTTGCCGGTCATCATGCTCGGCGTGTTCGTCGCCTGGCGGATCGTGCACTCGCCATTCGGCCGAGTCATTGTCGCGATCCGGGAAAATCCGGACCGTACGCGCTCGCTCGGCTACGGCATCGGCCAGTACAAGATCATCGTTTTCGTGTTATCGGCTTTCCTCGCCGGCATCGCGGGTGGCATCTTCTCGACCAACCATGGCTTCGCATCGCTGCAAGAGGTCTACTGGACGACGTCGGGCAAGGTTGTCGTGATGGTCGTCCTCGGCGGTATGGGCACGCTGTGGGGAGGTTTGCTCGGCGCTGGCATTGTGGTGCAACTCGAAGACTTTCTGGCCACCGCCGGCGTCGATGCCAATGGCATTGTGACCGGCTCGATCTTCATCCTGACGGTGTTGCTGTTCCGCAAGGGCATCTGGGGCACCGCCTCGGCGTTGGTGCACGCTCGAAGACGGCGCCGTGCGGCCGATCCAGTAGCCGATCCTGAGGCGGAGGAATCTTCGCCGGTCGAGGCGGGTCGTACGCTGTCCGAGTGAAGGCAGAGGCATACCGACTGGTGGAGGCGCCACGGCGACTGACGCTTTCGGACCGGTTCTTTGGCCGTTTCAATCGGGTTGGTTTGCGCGGCGTACTCGCCGACACCAACCGGCTGGCGGCCCGGGCGGACGTACCGGGCGAGGCGGTCAGCAGTGGTCTGGTTTGGCAGCGTTCGGATGCCCAAACGAAGCGCTGGTACCCACAAGGCATCACAACGTCGGCCGATGCCTATGGCGCCGACACTGACGCGGGACGTTACGAGGGGCGACCCGTTGTCATCGTGAGTTGGTATGGCCACGGGCGGCTCGGCTGGCTGCTGCTCGGCTCCCGGATCTCGGTGCTGGACCTGTCCGATGAGGATGCGCCGCGCTACCGACACGTGCTGCTGGTGGCGCCGCGGCGTCTTCTCGGTAGCAACTGGCTGCGTCCCGTACGCGTTCATGCTGGCGGCATCGTTTGGTACGGCCGTTATCTCTATGTTGCCGGGACCAAGAAGGGCGTGCTGGTATTTCGGCTTGATGACATTGTGCGAGTCCAAAACCGTGCTCGTACTAGCGGCTATCGTTATGTTCTGCCGCAGTTCACGTCGTTCATGGCCCAGAACGATCCCGACGCAGCGCCGATGACATATTCGTTCATGTCGCTGGATCGGACCGGTGCGGTTGACCACCTTGTTGCCGGTGAATATGGGCGCAAGGGCGGGACTCACCGGCTGATGCGCTTCGCGCTGGACCGCAAAACCCAATTACTTAACACCGACCATCGAGGACATGCCAGTCCGGAGAGCGCGTTCGATCGGCAGGTCGAACGTATGCAGGGCGCCGCGCTGGTCGACGGGACCTGGGTGCTGACCGCCAGCCGTGGTCAAGAGAACCCCGGCGACCTTTGGGTCGGCCAACCCGGTGAATTCACGATCCGCCGTGGAGTGTTGCCGCCAGGCCCCGAGGACATCACGTTTTGGCCTGGGCGGGGCGAGCTTTGGAGCCTGTGTGAGTGGCCGGGACAACGGTGGGTCTTCGCGATCGACGCGAAAGTTTTGACGGCTGATTCCCAGACGAACCAATGATGGGCCAAGATGGCGGCATGCACCCACTTCGCGAATTGAGTCTTGAACAACTCCGCCGCCGTACCAGCATCAAGTGGAGTTTCTACGAACCCGATGTGTTGCCGTTGTGGATCGCAGAGTTGGATGTCAACATCGCCGAACCGGTCAAGGAGGCGCTGCTCCGCGCAGTGCGTGACAGCGACACCGGTTATCCGGACCTCGTGCCCTATCCGAAGGCGCTCGCCAGCTTTGCTGCCGACCGCTGGGGTTGGACCGGCCTCGATCCGGCACGCACCTCCCAGGTCGCCGATGTCATGGTCGGGGTCTCTGAGGTGATCCGACTCATCTCTGCGCCCGGCGATCCGGTCGTCATCAGTCCGCCGGTTTATCCGCCATTTTTCGGCTTCATCGCCCACGCAGAGCGGTCGATCGTTGAGGCGCCGCTCGGGGAAGACGGCCGGCTCGATCTGGTCGCGCTTGAAACGGCCTTCGAGCGGGCAACGTTCGGCGGGGTTCAGGTCACCTACCTACTGTGCAATCCGCACAACCCGAATGGCGTCATCCATACGTTCGAAGAATTGTCTTCGGTTGCCGAACTGGCCACGCGGTATGGGGTCAGGGTCGTCGCCGACGAGATCCATGCGCCATTGGCGGTTGGGACATTCACGCCATACTTGTCCGTCCCCGGCACAGCAAACTCGTTCTCGGTCATGTCGGCGTCGAAGGCGTGGAATCTGGCCGGCGTCAAAGGTGCTGTCATCGTCGGCGGCGAGGGCACGGTCGACGATCTGGCGCGTATTCCCGAGATCGTCTGGCATGGGCTCAGCCATTTGGGTGTCATCGCCCATTCGGCGGCGCTGAATGATGGGCGCGACTGGCTCGATGCGCTCAAGGTCGACCTTGAAGAGAACCGCAAGCTGCTCGCGTCGTTGTTGGCCGAGCAGTTGCCGGAGGTCGTATGTCATTCAGATCCAGGCACGTATTTGGCTTGGCTCGACTGCCGGGCTCTCGACCTCGACGACGACCCGGCGGCAGTATTCCTTGAGCGTGGCCGGGTCGCACTCATCCCAGGTCCCGATTTTGGTTCGCCCGGCGCAGGTCACGTACGCCTCAACTATGGAACGACGCCGGAAATCCTTGCCGAGGCGGTCCGCCGTATGGCGTCAGCCGTCTGACTTTGGCTAACCGTCCCCAGGATTCGGACGCGATTGGGGGTTCACTGCCGACGTCTAGTAATCTCTTTCGCGGTGGCGTGTCCGAGCGGCCGAAGGTGCAACACTCGAAATGTTGTGTGGGTTTATCGCCCACCGTGGGTTCAAATCCCACCGCCACCGCCATAGAGAAACCCCTAGTTTTCCCCGGAATGCCGGCGAATCTGGGGGGTTTTCTTTTTGCTCAAATATCGGTTTTGGGCACACTTTTTTGACGATGCCCGATGTGGGTGAGAAATGGGCCATTTCATTGTGCTGAGAGGTGCTCGCGCGACTCTCGGCAGCCCAGAAGAGAGCGTTTCGCCAGGCACCTAGATCGAGTCTGGCCCGACACCGATCCTTCAACAAGTGTCTAGTAGCCGCGTATGACTGTTAATCGTAAGGCGCCTCTGGGCCTGATTCTGGGTCTTTTGCCGTCCTGTATGCCGAACCCCAGCTCCGGACACCCCAATCTGTGAAACCAGATCGGCTGCTTTACCGCCCGCATTCCCGCAAGCCGGGCCTTGGCCGGGCGCCCGTAAGAGGATCTGTAACCGGGGCAGGATCCTTCATCGGTTGCGTTGTGGGTTTGGTGTTGTTGTCGCTGTATGTGGGCAGTGCGCACGGCGGCGTTAGTGTTGCGATGTCTGCCCGCATGGGTTGACGTTTCGCCGAGGATTGTCTTGAATATTCCGGTACAAGAATCGCATCAGTGTCATGTCAATGCCGCGATGGGGATTGTTGGTAACGAGGCGAGGCTGTCCGGTCGCGGTGCCACGTTATGGTGGGCGCATCAAGCGCTGGGGGGTGTTGAGGTGGTGGCACGCACCGCGGGGCCGTTCGATTATCATCCGGTCACTGGCGACGCGATTCGTGCGTCAGCCGAAGCACCGGCCCACAATGCTGGTGTGATCCAATCCTTGGTCGGTGAGCTTGAGATCGATGAGAAGCGGATCGCTGGGGCGGTCGAGGGCGATATTGTGTCCGGTGTGGTCGCGAATCCGCGAGCCGCCAGAGCCGCCGCGCGAACGCTTGCCGCGAATGGTTTGTATGCGGTTGCTTTGATCAATCGGTTCGGCGGCCATGTCGACACATTTGATGACAGTGTCAATCGGATCAATGTTGACTTTCACAGCAGGGTTAATGCGGCAGTGTTCTCCGAACAGCACGACCCGGATGTCAAGGCGGGCACCGTCACGATCGATCGTCCCGCGATCGGGTCGATGGTCAAGGCGCAACTCATGTCCCGTTATCTCAAGTCCGAGGCCGTCCTCGATGAGGATGCCGACGCCATCGCTACCGACTTCAGTCAGGGTCCGACCGACGAAAACGTCCGTGATCTCATTCGCGCCGGTCTGATCTCGTTGGCTGCGGCCTCGCTGTGGCCGACGCTCGTCCTGACCGGCGACGATAAACGCAAAGCCTTCGATGCTGCGGTCGCGGCCATGGTGATTCGTATGATCGCGGCTGGAACGCTGCCGGCCGGTGTGGAGGGCATGAGTGCGCCTGAGTTCCGGGAGTATTTGATTGATCATCCCGATGTGGCGACCACGCTGATGAAGCACCAACCGTTGATGGGTAACGGTTGGCCCGAATCGGCGCTGGCTGGCCTGGTTGGCTCGTTCGTGACCACGCCGGGCGGTGCGGGTGAGGTGATGGAGCGGCGTCGCCACGATGCGCGGGCGCTGTTTGAGTCCCTCGGCCCTGGCAGCGCGTCGATGCTGGCGATGTTGTTCCCTGCCACGGTCGGCAATTTGTCGGGGGTGCCGTTCGCGAACCGGGCCGATGCGAACACGGTGGCGGTGATCGCGGCGCTCGATGGCGAACGCGGCAGCCTCACCGATCTGCAGTCACGTCACGAACACCATCAGCACGACGGGGACTTTTTGGGGCGCAATAACGACGATCTTGGGGGTCCGATCGGCGACGCAGAAGATCGCATCACATTGTATGAGTCGATCTTGGCGAACGACCGTCACATTATTGTGTTTGACCCGGCCGGCGATGGGGCGATCGCCGAACTCCACGGCCCGATCGGCGCCACCACCAAGAATGTGGGCGTCCTCGTTCCGGGCACCGGCGCCGATATGGCTAACTTCCAAGACACGGCGACGCGATCCAAGCTGTTCGTCGATGCCAGCAGCCCTGGTGAGTTGTCGATGATTTCGTGGTTGGGCGGCGATATGCCCGACAGTGTTGCCAAGGATGCGCCGTTCGCGAGTTATTCGCGTGATCTCGGTCCCGTGTTGGCCAATTTCTCGAACGACGTGCGCCAAGAAATCGACCAGTCTCCCGGCGCCAGCAACACGATCCACACCACCTACGCCGGACACTCCTACGGCGGTGCGGTGGTGGGACGTTCGGAATTGGCTGGGCTGGACGCCGACCGGGTCATGCATGTTGAGTCCGCTGGTATGGGCCACGACATCGCTACCCCCGCCGATCTGCCCACCTCGCAAGCCGGGGTGGATCGTTATTCGATGACCGCGCCGGGTGATCCGATCGGCTACAGCCAGGGCCGCGGCGAGGACGCGGCCGATATCGTCGAACAGTCGACCAAGGTTCCGGTTAGCGACGATGTCGGCCATGGCGCCGATCCCGACACGTTCCCTGGCACTCAACGGTTGGACACGGGCAACAAGGTCGGCTCTAACGAACCCAACATTGGTGCCGACGCACACGGCGGAGTGTTCCAACCGAAATCTGATGCGTGGGAGGACATGCGTCAAGTGTTCATCGGTGGTACGGCGACTGGTTATCGTGAACCGGCCTACGATTGGGAGGCCGGCCATCTGGGAACCTTGACCTTTCCACACCGGGTGCAGACCGGGTGGGAAACACCGGGTGAAAGGATCGACATCCCATGAAACCTTCTGCCGTCCTCGTCGCCCTTGTCATCGCATTCGCCCTCATCGTCGCCGGTTGTGGCGATAGCAAGGAGAACCAGATGAAGAAGATTAACGAAGTCGCCGCGCACGCACGAACCGACATCGATGCCCTCGCCGCGCAGGTCGGCACCGACCCCGAAATCAGACAAAACGACATCGGCGACTGTGTGCCGGGCCGTGATGATTCCGGCAAAGACCTCATCTACATCGTGCGGGTGAAAGTCAAACCCGGCACCCTCGCCCGACTCAGAGGAGAGATCGCCGACAACCTCCAAGCTAAGGGCTGGACCCCCCATCCAGGACCCGGAGACGAAGAAATCAGCTTCACCAAAGGCACCACCACGATGGGCGCCCGCGTGTGGGAAGACGATGGAATCGCTTCGGTCAGTGGCTCCGGTGGCTGCGTGAAATGAACACCCGACTCCTCCTCGCCGCCCCCTTCGCACTCGCTCTGGTTCTCGTTCTCGAGAATTCAGCGTGTGAAACCAACCCGACTGCTTTACCGCTCACGTTCCCTTGAGCTGAGTCATGGCCGGGCGTTCTGTCAGGGGAAACCAGCCCGGCGAAGGAACTGCGCGCGCACACGTTGGCGCTCAACACTGCTCGCGTCCCAATCGTCCCGTAAGCCCCGCCCGGTGGGATTTCCGATGAGCGGGGGCCAAACGGTGACGCTCAGCAGTATGTCGGAACGGGTGATCGGGCACGCCCGTTGTTCCGCCGGCGAACAGAACCTCACCGCGCAACGCAAAGTATTTGTAGATCTTGGCATGGCTGAGAAGTGCATTTATGTCGATCATGGACTGACTGGCACGAACCGCGAGCGACCCGGACTGCGCGAAGCGCTCGCGGCTTGTCGTGCGGGGGATACCGTCGTGGTCGCCAAAGGCGATGGCCGACTTAAGGGCAAGAAGCCGAGACTCAATCCGAAGCAAGGAGCGCACGTGGTCGACCGGTACGAGGCGGACGAACGCACGACCGCCGAACTGTTCGGCATCGCCCGCTCGACGGTGTACCGGGCCATTTAGCGTGCGGAAATAGCTGCCATTTAGTGGTCGCTGCCGCGGTGGCGGCGGGGGAGTGGCAGAGTCATTTACGTGGAGTCGGGTTCGCTCTCGACGGGTATCGAATCGAGGACCGCGGTGAATTTGTCTTCGGCTGGAACTAGGTCACGTTCGGCCGCTGATAGCTGGTCGAAGGTGTATGAGGCCACAGCCATCGGTGAGGTGGAGCGTGCCAACGCATATCTGACGGTGTGCTCGTTCTTGCTGCCGCATATCAGGATCCCGATGGTGTCGCCATGGGTTTGGCGTCGGAGCCGGTCATCGACCAGGGCCACGTAGAAGTTGAGTTTGCCAGCGTATTCGGGTTGAAACTTTCCGGTTTTGAGCTCGACAACGTAGTAGCGCAGTTGCTCGACATGAAAGAACAGCAGATCGAGATAGAAGTCGTCGCCGTCGACCTCGAAATGGACTTGGCGGCCGACGAACGCGAACCCGTGTCCTAACTCGCGGAGAGTTTCGGTGATGCGGTCCATGAGTCCTTGTTCAAGGTCGCGCTCGGCTACCGCGCCAGAGAGGCCGAGGAATTCAAAGGAATAGGGATTCTTGGACACCTGCTGGGCCAGTTCTGAGTCTTCGGCGGCAAGGTGGCGGGCAAAGTTTGACGGTGCGGTGCCGGTGCGTTCAAGGCTTTTGTTCATGATCATGTTCATCAGAACGTTGCGAGACCAACCGTATTCGAGGGCGGCGGCGGCGTACCAGGAGCGTGCGCTGGCGGTGTCCAGTTTGTCCAACAGCACAGTGATGTGGCCCAGGGCAATTGCGCAACAGCCTGTTGCGCAATTGGTTCGGTATCCCAGGAGCGTGCGAACGTGGTCATGTATTGAAGGTTCCGGGGTGAGAACCCCTTCATCTGCGGGAACTCTGCCCGCAGATCTTCAGCGAGCCGACGGATGACTCCAGCACCCCACTGTTCTCGATGCTGCTGTTCAAGGATTCTGTTGCCGATGTCCCAATACAGCTCGACGAGCTGGGTGTTGACGGTTCGCTGGGCCGTCAATTGGGCCTGCTGCACGCGGCTCTTGAGCGACGTCAAGAACCCGGTGTAGTCCTCCGGCAGCGCGAGATTACCCGGTTTAGTCACGCTGATCATCGTATCGGGCCAACACCAGACCATGGTCGGCTCGCTCGAACCCTCCCGATTCACTTGGTGGGGGAGCGCCACCGTTCCTGTGCTGCCTGACGGCTCATGCCAGCCGCGTGGCCGATCGTCTGCCACGTTTGTCCGGCTGCTCGGGCGTAGGCGACGGCCTCGTTGAGCCGTTCGGCCTCGGCAGCAATGTTCTCCTGTGCGTGCCGGATGGCGGCAAGGGCGTCGAGGGGGGAGAGATGGATGCTGAGCCAGCGCGCGCGAGCAGTCTCGGCGACGTCTGGTCGTTCGCCAATAGCACTCGCCGGCTCGCCGGGCGCCGCATAGATGCGACCGGAATCAATATCTTCGAGCATCGGAGTCGGTACCCGCTGCCACACCTCGCCCACCCAGCTAGAACCATCGCCGGCCCCAGCGCCTGCACCGGCAGCTGGCGCGCAGTCACAACACAGCCGCCAACCCACGACCTCATCATCAGAGCGTTGCTCATCGCGACCGGTGTAGTTCCCGGCATCGTCACGGACGTGAACGACTGGCCCGTCAGCGTTGCTGGTCGACGCCGCTGATCCATCGGCGAGAACCGCCTCAAGGAAGCCCTCATGCTGTCCGTCGTTGCTGATCCATCCCATACCCGCTATTGTGTCATGAAACCTTGGCAGGGGATAGGCTTCTGTCAGGCTTACTTGACATATTGATTGTTATTGGACAAGCGAGTAGGCCGACTAGAAGTAGATGAGATGACTCGTCATCACTACGAATCTGGGACTGATGCCGTCTTTGTTCAGATCGAGGGCGCCTAGGTCACCGGGCGCGCCCTTGGTGACGGCCAAAGCCCAGCGATGGGCTGACGGCATTAAGAGTGGAAGGAGTGGGCGTCGCGCTGACTCGCGCAATGAATGCATCAGTATGCAAACTGTCGTCATATAGGCTACGCTTTACATACTAAGGAGGAATCATGACTCGACCACCCCTGGCGCTAACGCAAGCACCTCTGCGCACTCTGCGGCCCAAGGATTTGGCTGATCTGTATGTCAACCCTCGTGCCGAAATGGCTCGCATGATCGACGCGGGTGCTGTCAAACGTCTCGCGTATGGCTATGTCGTGGCAACTCCAGACGACCAAGGTCACGGTTGGAAGCCGACGATTGAGGCCGCCGGCGCTGGGATCGCGGCAGCGATCTTCGGACAACGCAATGTCGTTCTCATGGGCGTTTCCGCAGCCCGCTTCCATCAAGCCATCCCGCGTGCAATCGGCAACGTGGTCGTTGCGGTGCCTCGTCAGCATCGCCCCGTCGAGCTCGAAGACGGGGGCCAGGTTCTCTTCGTTGCGCGCAACACCGACGGCCTCGATGCACGCCTTGAAACCTTTGAGACCGGCCAGGCGCTCGTCACTACTGTCGAACAAACTCTCCTTGATCTAGCTAAACGTCCCGAACTCGGCGGCGACGTAAACGAAGCCCGAGAAGCAATGCGGAATCTCCTGCCGCGAATCGACGAGGACCGGCTCGCACGGCTAGCGCGCGAACAACGAGCCGTGACAGCCTTGGAGCAAATTGAGGCTTTGCGGTGACTGATCGACACGGTGCCGCGAATTCAGAGGGCGGCCAGTTCACGGGGCGCGTCCATCAGCGGTCTGGTAGACCCCTCGCGCAGTCGATCGGCCTCAGCCAGAATGATCTAGCCCGAGTGCAAGAGCAGTTCGGTGTCGGTCCCGACCAGGTTAGGCGAGACCATCTGATCTCGCACCTGCTCGGGGCACTAAGCACGATGCCCGAACGCGAGGACTTGATCTTCTTTGGAGGGACCGCGCTCTCTCGCACACTGCTGACCAATTCGCGCCTCAGCGAAGACATCGACCTGATCGCAACCGGCAACCGGACCCAGATGGCTTCGGCGATCACCGAAGCTTTCGAGTCTGGGCTCTCACGAACTCATGGCAACATCGAATGGCTGACGCCCCTTACCCGAACCAAGGGCGCAGAACCAGCGGTTCTTCAAGTCGATGGCCCCATCCGGGTACAGATCCAACTGCTGTCCTCAGTGGGCTACCCAGACTGGCCCACCGAGATTGCCGCCCTTGAGCAGCGCTACTTGGATGCGCCACGAGCAAATCTACGGGGGCTGACACCGGCCGCCTTCGCAGCAGCAAAAATGTTGGCATGGCAGGGCCGCCAAACACCCCGCGATCTCTACGATCTTTGTGCGCTCAGCCGCGAAGGGCATATCGGTGCCGAAGCCGCGGCCCTCTACCGCCAATGGGGGCCAACGGGCAACGACCCGGCGCCATACCTTTTCACAGAGGCGCCCACCGATTCGCAATGGCAAAAATCACTGGGCCACCAAACGATTGTCGAGATCGGACCTAACGTCGCGCTTGAAGAAGTAAGAGTGGCGTGGTCCGAAGCCACGAGCCAATAGCCAAGCCCGAGGATACCCGCGAACATCACGATCACGAACAAGAAGACAACCACGACTGCCCTGACCTGCCCCGATAGAACACCCGACTTGATCGGTTCTCAGGTAAATCCAGAGTTTCCCCTGACTATTTGATGTCAAGAGACTCCGATGGGTCAGTGTGTCGATCGGCGGTTGGACGTCTTGTCAACGTCAATACGTCAGTCAAGCATTGTCGTGCTGACCGGCCTTCTTGCGCGCGTCATAGAAGCCCAGGATCGCGTAACCGGCGGTAAACCCGATAGTGCCGAGAGCGCCAATCGTGAGCGCCTTACCCAAGTGGTTCCCAGAATCGTCAACTGCCAACTGTGTGAAGAGCACGCCGATCCAGAGGCCGGTGAGGACTTGGACAAGCCCTGTCAGGTTGTACATCAGCACTTCTCCGTCTTCCATCGTTGCAGGGTATGAAACGGGAAAATTGGTGTTCGCATGAAGTGAACTTCAACGCACTTGCCCTTCTTCGCCGCTGACGTAAAACTCTTTCCAAGTGAATAGGCAAATGCTACGACGACCGCGCCGCACGCGGCCCTTCCGAGCACGTGTGGGATTTTGCCACAAAAGGTCGCCACGAACGCAGTAATTGGGCCCCCCGCTGCGGGCGCTTTCTTCGCAATTGCTTTCGTTTCGCTCTTGGTGAACTTCACACATGTTGAGGTGTAAAAGTCGCAGTTAAACACTTTGGGATCGGCGGTGATCGGATAGGTGTAGTTCCCGTCCGTGTGGTCGACTATTTGGGTTAGTTGGTTTGTGCCCGAGAGTACGAATCGTGTCGGGACTGGCTTACCGTTCGCATCGTGTGCCCATGGTGCTTCGATTGCGGCTAGTGGTTGGCCGTCGGTGTCGACGATGCTTGCCCCGCCCTCATCGTCGAGGATGGTCTGGGACCCGGTTGGTCCGCTGATCGGGTAGGTGTACTGCGACGGTGCGTCTGCCGATCCGAGAATGGCGGCTAATTGCACCCCAGTGTCGGTTGGATTCACGATGACCGATGTGGTGTCCGATTGACTTCGATACACCTTGAGCCCGCCGGCGGTGACGCCGTCTTTGCGATTGGCTGCGTCCGGCAAGCCGATCGAGACCTCGTCCGCCGACTGTGGGCTAAGAACAACGCCGGTTGATGCATCTTTGGAGATCGCTAGTTCGGTTGCTTTGGACGCAACTGTTTCGGCCTTCAGATCTCCCTGACCAGTCAGAGCAGCAGCCGATTCGCCAACCGATGGGGCCGCAGGCTCGCCAGCGTAGGAAGGAAACGCGGTCACGACCAAGGCAAGGGTTGCGGTCACCGCAACAGCGCCGATGGATTTACTGATATTCATTCATCCCCCGATGAGTTCAGACTAAATGTGGCTGCAGGTTAGTCGCTACGCGTAGGCTCCCACAGCGATGCTCAATCGGTCAATGGAGGCTCCACAAGAAAGCTAAACCCGTGACAGCAGCGTTTGACCTGTCTCGAGTTTTCCGGACGGTTTGGTCCGTCCGGGGTGTCGACGACGCTCGAAAATGAGGCCATAATGCCGATGCGAAACGAAGCCACTCAGACAGATTGGATGAGTGATTTCTGTGAAAGGTTGGGCGTTGATCAGCCGGCTTGTCGCGGACGGGGTTTCGCGTCGGCAGGTTGCACGGGACTTGATGATCGGCAGGGCACCTATCGACCGTGTGGTGGCTTCAAATCGGCCGCCGAAATACGAACGAGAACCGGTTGAGACAGCGTTCACGACGTTTGAGACCAGGGTTCGTGCGCCGCTGGTCGAGACGCCGGACATGCCGGCGACGATGATCGCTGAACGGGTCGGTTGGGACGGCTCGATCACCTGGTTTCGCGACAACGTGCGCCGGCTGCGGCCTGGGCATCGAAGGATCGATCCGGCGGACCGGTTGGTCTGGGAGCCAGGCGACGCGGCGCAGTGCAATCGATGGTTCCCGCCGAAGAAGATCGGCTTAGGAGCGTGGGTCAGTAACACGCCGGTCGGGGTCCGGGTCGTTTTTGATGGAGCCGCACACGATTCTGCAATTGCTGTCCAGCCAACTGGCAGCGGCGTCCGCACTGTGATTGATATTCAAGCAGCCGATGCCCCCGAATCATACGACTTCGTCCTCGGTGGTGACATCGCAGAACTGGCCCTCAACGAGGACGGAAGTGTCACCATCAACAACGACGCCGGTGACGCGAACGGCGAGATCACGCCACCCTGGGCCTACGACGTCAACGGCACGTCAGTGCTGACCCATTACGAAGTGAACGGCACCACGCTGACGCAGACCCTAGAACACAAAGGCGGAGACTACGCCTATGGGATCGTGGCAGACCCTCGCATCACGCATGGGCGGGGTGTCTACCTAAACCTCACAGGGACGGAAGTGAGAATGATCGGCGCGACCACATACGCCGCGGCGTCTGTCGCCTCAATCCTTGCGTGCAACTTTGCGAAACTTCCGTCTGACGTTGGGGGGTAGTGAAAGTGCTGTGCATGACCCTCGGTGTCACAAGTGTACTTTCCATGGTTAAGAGAATCACCAAGATCGCAAAGACCACGAGGGTCAGCAACTCTAGTTGTTGCCAAACCATGCATCAGTCCCGATTGACTTGGCGCAGGCTAGACAGATGTTGGAAGCGCAGGCCTGTCGGTTGCGTCGCAGTCTGGCCGATTCACAGACACATTACGGCCCCGATGCCCACCCCACACTCGATAACGATGACGACGACATTTATGTCGGAAGGGATTGATGCATAGGGCAGGTCACCTTGACCTGCCCTGTGAAGATTTCGGTCTTCGTTGGAAGGATGTCTGTTATGCCCAAGCACTATCCCGGAAACACCTTTAAATCCACAGTCCCTTGCCGCGCTCGATGCCCGGGCCAGCGCACTGGGGGACGCCCAGCCCAGCGACGTGTGGGGCACAGAGTTCAACGACGAAGTCGACCAAGAACCAGTGTGCCGGCCGGCACGGCGGTGCAGCGACACTGTGGCACGACGGACCAGCCGCCGCTGCCGACTAAACGGGCAAGCCTAAAGGCTGGACCGGGGGAGCATAGACGCCCGCGGCGGTGCCGCCAGCGTCATATCGGGTAGGCAGCAAAGCAGCCGCTCGGCATACATCGGACGCCAAGAGATGAGGGACACGATCATGACCCAGCACAACGCTGACCAGGCCAGTAACCGAGCCGATACGGCACGGACAAGTTCTTCGAAGCCACCTATGGAGATCTCGAATGGCTCGAGGTCGCGTGCATCCAGCACGACATCGCCCACAGCCGTTGCCCAGGGCGACGCTCGAATGCTGAACGATGAGACGCGGTTCAAGCACTCGAAGAAATCGCGTGTAGCGTCGAGCATCACCGACCGCAGGTCTGCAAGATTCGTTGCTGAACTTGGCCGGATTAGCAGAACTGACCGCGACAACGGAGAGAGACCGTCCGCTGGATTCGGCTAGTCAACGATTCCCTTAGCCCACCCGGACATGCGGGCGACTGAAATTTCTAGTAGCCCGGATTGACGCGTCTGGGCCACTCCGCCAGCGGACCGGTCCTTGGGAAGGGCTTACATTTGGCGTGTCAACTAGGCAAACGCTTCGCGTCTGTGCGCCCCGAAGTATGTCGGTGGTTCCCGGCGTTCTCGTAGAACGCGCATTGTTTGTCGGTCATCGCTAACTCGAGATGGTATGCACCGAGTTCTGCCGACAGCAGTGCGTCCCTGATGGCTGACGAACGGATCGACTAGATAGGCCAAACGTTTGACTGGTTCTAAGCCCACCAACCGATATAATGGTCTCCACTGGAAGTGACGCAACGCCACCCCGCAACGGGGACGGCGTCCCATCGGGTTTGGCCATTGTCGTCTGGGAATTTCGTACTGCATGCAGAGCTCGCAGCATCTGACTGCGGGGCCAGGAGTCGTGGTCCGACAAAGTAGACCGCTGCAGCGGCAAGCACCGCCATGGCGAGGAAGATTTTAATCGAGGACCTCATTTGAACACTGTAACGTTGCCCGGCATGCTGAGCTTCCACGCCGGAACGTATTGGTTCGTGGCCTTCGCGAAGATGCACCACGTTGAGTGGCAGACGGACGGCGTGCGGTTGCCCCGCTGGAGGAACACCTTGGCTTTGTCAGTCGAGGAATTACCCTTCTTGGTGCGGAAATACGTCTTGTACTCCTTGTCCGGCTTCAAATCCCGGGCGTCGGACGTCCCAACGGTGAAAGTCAGCTCATTACCGCCATCCATAAACTTGGTGTCTTTGTACCCGTGCGGCATAGTCGTCGACCACGCTTCAATCGAGTTGTGGAAGTAGTGGAGGCCGTCGTAGTTGTACGTTGTGAAGTCCGGCTCGAAAGTGACGTCGTCGTAGCATTTCAGGGCGGTGAGTCGCGAGTTAGTTGTCCACTCGAAGTTCGTTTGGCCGTATCGCATACCAGCAACTGAGGATGCCCCGGAGGAGCCTTTCACCCAGTTCGGTCACCAAGTCTTGCCACAGTCGCTATCTGAGACCAGAGCAAGATCACTGTTGTCCTTCTTGACCGCCGTCATGCCCTCTGGGACCACGGCAGGAGCCTCGGAAAGAATCACCTGGGAGAACTCGACGCCGTCGTGCGCATCCGTTGTCGCTTTCTCTAGTGTCGACTGGAGATCCGGATCGTGGGTCACGCCCTCGTTCAGATTCGACATATCTATGAGAGTTCCCATGACTGCTCCGTCGAGATCGTCCAGCGCTCCGGCACTAGTGGCGTTCACGCCAACGGTCAGATCGAGATCTTTGCCCTCGAACACTGTCGTCACTTCCTCGACTTTAAGGTGCTCGTCAGCAACCAGAGTTTGAACCTGATCAGCGGTCACACTTCCATTATCTGGCTCGAGGACAGTTGGGGTCTCGGCTGCGGCAGCGTCGGTTTGAGTCACATTCGTGGCGTGCGTCGAATTCGAGCTCGGCGATGAAGGCTCCTGACTGCCGGGGACCGCAAAAACGCCAACCAGGGCGGCGACCAGAAGAAGCCCGCCAACCCGCGGAATATTGACGAATTTCATCATGTCGTAATCCTCTGAATCCCGCGAGGAGCCAATCCGCGCCTCAACCGTTGACGAACTTTAGCAGCGCCCGGGGCACAACGGACGGAAACGCGACAAAAGCACACCGCCAGTCGGTTGTTGTCTCGATCGACCGGGCAGACGATGGCGCATTCGGCCACCCTGAATCTTGTGATCACCGGTTGTTCGGGAAAATTGTTAAGGAGGTCGATTCGGCGTTGACGCATCTCGGAGATGGGCCCGAGTCGGATTGACCCGGTGGGTCCCGCTTGAGTTGGCATAGTCGCCGGGGTTGAGTTCGCCATCTCATCGAAGAAACTTCACTGTTACTTGATCGAGCTCAAACCCTCGTCATAACCATCGGGATGAAAGCGAGCCTCACGGTGATCGCCTCATCGGCAACGCTCGTCATCAAGTAGTTGCGCCGTTCTGAACTAGTGTTCGCAACTGCCACGCTCAGAAAATTCGGGTGGCCCAAGATCTGGTGATGTGCCTTCTCGATGATCTCCGATGCGTTCCTGGCCTTGATGAACAGGATCAGCGCGGCCTTAACGTCCTGCCACCCCAAATAGCTGAGGAGCTGATTGATGCCGCTCGTGAACGCGGCTGGACCCTTCCAGAATTTGCACTCGCCGATGAAGACGTTCTTTCCGTCTTGACGGATCAAAATGTCAGTCCTTCCCCGCGTTGTTCGCCCCCTCGCCGATGACGAACATTTCTCTCTCGTCTTCTCGCTGAAAATTTGCGTTGAGCATGAAGACAAACCAGTCGCGGAGGGCCTCTTCGGGGGGTGCCCCTATGTGGTTTGTCAAGCGGCGAGTTGGTGTTCGGACTCGTAGAGGGTGCCGTCGCGGAGCATGGCGTAGAGGACGTCGCAGCGTCGTCTGGCGAGGGCGATGAGTGCTTGGTTGTGGCGTTTGCCTTGCGTGATTTTGCGGTCGTAGTAGGCGCGTGAGGTTGGGTCGCGCAGAGCTGCGAACGCGGAAAGGAACAGTGTCCGTTTCAAGATCTTGTTGCCGCGGCGCGAGGGATGCTCACCTCGTATTGAGGAGCCGGAGCGTCGGGTGACGGGTGCGAGCCCGGCATACGAGGCGAGGTGGCCTGCGGTGGCGAAGTCCTTGCCGGAGACCTCGGTGAGGAGTCTGGCTGCGGTCCTGACGCCGACTCCGGGCATGCTCATCAGGACGGGTTGAAGAGGGTGAGCCTCCACGAGACGCTCGACTTCAATGGCGATCTCTGCGCGTTGGCGGCGCAGTGCGGCCAGCTGTTCGGCCAGGCGCGGCAGCACCATCGATGCAGCATTGGTGCCCACCACGACGACAGTCTGCTCGCTCAAGGCATGGGTGATCGCTTCGGCGAGGCGACGGCCCATGCGGGGTGCAAGCTTGCTCAGACGGTTGCCAAGTCGGGTCGTGCCGGCTTGTTTCATCGCGGCGGGTGATGGGTATTTTTGCAGGAGATCCAGCACTGCTGGGTGATCGAGACGAGGTCCCAGAACTCTCTCCAATGCGGGGTGGATTTGGGTGAGGAGACCACGAATCCGGTTACTGGTGGCGGTGGTTTGGCCCACGAGATCATCGTCGAAACCGCAAAGCATGGAGAGCTCAGCCACCTGCTCGTCAGCGAGTTGAATTGACCGCAACGCATGTGGCAACGTTCGTGCTGCTTGGGCGATGGGGGCACCTCCCTGCACGCAGTGCTAGGGGGAATCGCGGCGTCCCGGGCGTCGGTCTTTGCTTCCCCCGCATGCAGGTCCGCGATGCGGCGCATCGCTAACCCGGGAAGATAACCGACCAGCACGCCTTCGGCCTGGGCGACGGCGATCGGGAGAGCCCCAATTGTGGCGGGTTGGTCCACGACGAAGAGCACTCGACCGTGCTGTTTGAGTTTCTCGATGACCTCACGCAGCTTCGCCTCATCATTGGGCAAAGCTTTGTCATAAAGCTGTTTCCCGGCCCGGTCTAGTGCGACTGCGTGATGCTCGCCCTTGCCAACATCGACCCCGATGAAGACGTCGACCTGATCATAATTTTCGATTGCCACCGTGTCCTCCGTTCGATTAAGTCGGCCCGGAACCACGGCGGTGAGTCTCGGCATCCACGTTACGAACGGCCTCGGCAGAATGCCGGGTCGAGCCCCTATCAGCGATCACTCACTGCCAACCAGGCCCGGTGACAACACCCCCCGGATCATGAACGACTGGGGGTAACAATCATGCCGAGCCTGGCAGGCCAACACCCTCAAAGAATCACACAATCAAGGGATACAAAGAAAGTAACGGGGGAGGATCAATTGCTTGGCGCTACGTGACCGGTGCTCGAGAGCGTTACCAAAACGGATGACGGTGCGGAGAACAAGCTCGTACGTGTGGTCTGCGAGCGTCCACCCTCCGGCCGCGACAGTCGGTTTAGTTATCCTGACCGACCTTGGCTTGGCCGGGATCTCCATGACCCGGTCAGGTGGCACCGGGGCGGTAGGAATCTCCAGCGCCTTGATGAGCTCGCGCGACCTCCTTCTACCGGCAGCTCTCGAACGAAGGCGTTCGAGAACTGCGGTTCGCACGTGCACCTTTGCCTGGTCTATGTCATTGTTGATGGCACCAACCCACGCAACGAGCACACTGGTCTGAGCCGCGATCGTTCGATTGACCTCGCGTTTTTCCTGGCTGGCGAAGTACTCGAGCGTCAAGAACTTCTCATCGACATCGCTGTGGAAGGGAGTTCGCGGCGGATTCGATGGCTTGAACGAGAAGTAGCCCTGGTGCGACTTGTGCGGGATCTTCAATGCGATCAAGTCGGTTACCCCGCCACCCTGCTCCGTGGGGTTGGTCGCTCGGTTCGTCGGAGAGGGCGGAACCTCAGGTCCGCGGATCGACGTTCAGTAGGGGTATTGATAGTTCGCGGGCTTCCCGGCTGTCGGCGGTGCCGAACTCCGCATGGGGATGCTCCCTGAACGATGAGCGACAAATAAGTAGTCGAAGTCGCCGTTCGCTTGGGGTACAAGATTGACGCAGCTCACGATTCACAGACCATGCGATAGCCAGACGATCTACCCCTTGTCTTGTCACTTGGTACTGTGGGCGGTACCATTAAGTATGCCAAGCGTCGTCAAGATTCTCGAAGCGATGCGGCGAAGTACGAAGAATGTGGATTACCAAGATCTATTGAAGGTCTGTGTTGAATACTTTGGCGAACCCCGCACTACCGGTGGATCGCACGCGGTGTTCAAGATGCCTTGGGTTGGAGACCCGAGGGTCAACATCCAGAACGACAAGGGCAAAGCAAAGTCGTACCAAGTCCGTCAGGTCTTGACAGCGATTGAAAAGTTGGAAGATGAAGGGAAGCAGCCATGAGCAAGGTCGCAGATAAGCCGCGTCTGGTGGATCGGTTTTCCTACTCAGTTTCCTACTCAGTCGACGACAATGGGTTTGTGGCTACGGTTGCTGAGTTCCCGTCGCTGTCGTGGATCGCCGAGGAGCGACGAGTAGCCGAAGACGGCCTGGTCGCCCTGGTCGAGGAGGTGCTCGCAGATATGGAGCAAACTGGCGAGCCTGTGCCGGAGCCGTTCGGTGAGCGCACATTTTCAGGCAGGTTCAACCTGCGGCTACCGACCAGCCTCCACCGCGAACTGGCACTGAGGGCCGAGCGTGAACACCAAAGCCTGAACACCGTCGTGGTCAGCCTGCTGTCTCGGCGCGCATAACCCACAGAACGGGCCGCTGGTGCACCCGCCATAAGCGGTATTCGCCGCGGCAGCGTTGTGCGATCGCTACGCCTCAACCGGGAGTGCGCGCGATCTTCTGTAGAAGGTGGCGCGCGACGTGCCCAGATCGCGGGCGACTTGTGCGGCCGGTTCGCCGCCGTCGACCAGATGGACGGCGCTGCGGATTTGGCTGTCGGTAACCCGTTGGGGTCGCCCGCCCAGGTCTTTGCCGGCGTCGCGGCGTTTGCTGATCGAGTCGGTGATCCGCTCGCGTTTGATGTCGTGTTCCATCTGCGCCAGAGCGGCCATGATCGTGAACAACATCGACCCCATCGGTGTTGATGTGTCGACGTCGCCGCCGCCGAGGTTCAACACCCGCAGGCCCGCGCCCCGGTCGCGGAGCTCTTGGGCGAAGTCGAGCATGTTTTGTGTCGATCGTCCAAGCCGATCCAGCGTTGCGATGACGAGCGTGTCCCCAACCTCCAGAGAGTCGAGGGCGCGGTCGAACTGTGGGCGCGAAGCACGAGCCCCCGAAACGCCATGGTCGACATACAGGTCATCGCGTCGAACGCCAGCAACGATGAGGTCGGCTTCTTGCCGATCGGCCGATTGTGGTCGTGTTGATACGCGTGCATATCCGATCAGTCTCGTCACGACGCTCCAGGTGTCTCATAACTGATATGTGGTGCTTTTTGTCAAGTGTGCATGGTGAAGCGGCCTCCCTGATGGCTTCGGGGAGGCCGCTTCTTTGTGACCGGGTCAGGAGGTCTGGAGGAGTGGTCAGCGTGTCGTTGGCGACGCGCGGTCAGACAGGGGGTACCTCCCGCTTGCGGGGGAATATGCGCGGGTTGGTTACCGCAGGACGGACTGTTCGGCTGGAACGCTTCCGCTGGTCTAGAGATCGAGCGTGACCGGCACTGTGAATTGACGGCTGCTCATAGTTATGTCGCGGGTCGTTCCACGCGCTGCGGCCATCCTCTGCTCGTGGCCCGGAACTCGTGGGGTGTGCCCTTATTCGAGGGTGGCCAAGGACCAGCACCAGCCGGCGAGCTCACGTGCGATAGCGACGTTCGCGATCACT
The DNA here is from genome assembly GCF_057586615.1 of Aeromicrobium changchenzhani. Lineage (NCBI taxonomy): Bacteria > Bacillati > Actinomycetota > Actinomycetes > Propionibacteriales > Nocardioidaceae > Aeromicrobium > Aeromicrobium changchenzhani. Next base: position 215,247 of record NZ_CM172480.1, read on the forward strand.
GGTTTCTTTTTGCGGTCGGTGAAGGTTTGCCACCGTTGGTTCAGCCGTCGGTTGCCTTCATGTCCGCGGACTCGTGCCGGCGCTGGTGCCAAGTCCCATCGGGCGCGCATCGTGGCGCCGGGATTGCGATAGGTCTTGCGGTGATGCCAGGCGGCCTCGACCAGCAACCTGCGCGCATGAGTATTGCCGGTCTTGGTGATCGACCCCTGGGAGCGTGAACCGCCAGAGGAATACTCAGTCGGCACGAGTCCCAGATAGGCGCCGATCGTGGAACCTGTGAACCGGTTCCAGTCGCCGACCTCAACAGCCAGACCGAACGCTGTCAGCGTCGAGACGCCACGCAGACAAGCCAGCCGGCGAACGACATCGGTGAACTCACTGTCGGCGGCCATCTGGGCGATCGCGTTGTCGAGTCGATGACGACGCTCAATGGTCAAAAGCATCGCCTCATAAGCCGAGTCGAACGTCAACGCTCGGGCCGGCTCGGCGAAGGTGTGAGAACGCAACCAGGCGTCGTGTTTGCCCGTCCAGGCCTGGCCGCCTGAATAGACGATCCCTTGGCGGAGCAGAAACTTCGAAAGCCGATGCCTCGTGCGCATCAAATCGGATCGGGCATCCTCACGGGCACGGACCAGATCCCGGGCCGCTTCTTGTTCGACGCCTGGAATTGTGACTTCGACGATCTCACCCAAATGCATCAACCGGGCCAGATGCTCGGCATCCCTGGCATCGGTTTTGACCCGATCACCGCTGGGGCGTTGCAACTTCGACGGCGCCGCTACCAGGCAATCGACATCGGCAGCAAGCAGAAACCTCGCCAACCCGAACCCGGTCGGGCCAGCCTCATAGACCACTCTCGTCGGCTGCGGCAAAGATCGGACCCAGGCCAGAATTTCGCCATTGTCAGGGGTCAACTTTCGCCGAAACAGCTCACCAGTCTGACCGTCGAGCGCACAACCAACGACCGACCGAGCGTGCACATCCAAACCAATACTCGTACGATTTCTTAACACCGGGGCCTCCCACAATGTTGGATAGGCCGGGCAGGGAACTCTGTCCGGTAACCCACGAGTCTTGTGTGTGAGGTCCCGGCCCGCAACCCCTCAGCAAACCCAAGCGGTCACTACATACCGTCTAGTAGTGAATACAAAGATTCAAACACATGGTTATGACACATAGTTATGAGAATCGCCGGAGGCCGGAACTATGCGGTTTTAGGATGCGGATTCGGATCGCCGACGAGACGTCTTATATCCGTAGGGATGCGAGACACCGATGCAGCGTTCTCGAGCTCGTGGATACGGCGCCCCGAATACAGTTCATTGGTTGCGACGAACACTAGAAACCGCCATCGGCTTACGAGTGCACTGCGACTGTATGAGGCTCCGCTACGGGTGTCGAGGATCCTCATTCCATGGCTCCACGAGGAGGGTGGGCCACTCGCGTAGCCATCGTGCGGTTTTCGTCTCGTAGACGTCCTGACCCTGCGTGTCAGGGTGAGTTGAGGCCGCACCACCGCCGACCGTATATGGACCGCGGCTCATGGTGGTCTTGGTCGTCGTCACTCTGTTCTTTACGAGGAACCTCGACTTTTGGTCGCAGATTGTCGTTCTGTTAGCCGTCGCGGTCGTTCTTGGGGTCCTGGGTGGCGTCACGCTGACCACCCATCGCCGACCGGCGCAGCCGCCGCGACACTGGCGAGTGGCCCCGGGGTAGCCACGGCTGCGCGTGTTCACCGGGCGACGGCCCCTCTCGCGAAACCGGACCTGCGTCTTTCCACCGCAAATGCTTCGGGTGAACGGGGTCCGCACTCGTCTCCACGAGGGTGAGCATCTCAGGTTTTCGCGAGAGCCCGAACCGCAGACTCATTCATCGCGACGGCAACGGCGTCTAGGTCGTCCTCGAAGAGGTCGGCGTAGACGTCGAGCGTCATGGCTGCGGACTTGTGGCCGAGCATTCTCTGGACGGCTTTGGCGTTGGCGCCTGATGAGATCGCAAGGGACGCTGCGGTGTGGCGGAGGTCGTGGGGTGTGAGGCGGGGGATGCCGGCGCGGCGGACAGCACCGGCGAACCATCCACCGGAGGAACCATCGGTGCGGGTACGGCGTCGAAATTCTCCGTTGGGTCCGGGGAAGAGCAGCCCTTCGGGCGGCTTGTCGGCGCATGCTTTGTCGAGGACAGGGTCGAGCATCTGGAGGTATGGCACTGAGCGGCGTTCGTGGTTCTTGGGTGAGCCGATATGGATCTCGGTTCCGACTTCGACAGCGTTGCGCTCGATCGAAAGGCGGCATCGCGGACACAGAGCGCGATCATCTCGCCCCAGCGGATACCGGTGTATGCGAGGATCAGGACAACACCGGATGAGTCGCCTGCTTCGCGAGCGAACTGGTCGACTTGTTTGTGGTTGAGGTAGACACGTCCGCGCATGACCTTGCGCTCACAAAACGGGGCCGACGCTCTCATCTTGGCCCAGGCCACCGGTCCCGAGAACAGCCGCGAGAAGAGGATCGGTGAGATCCTGGATGAGTACAACGACAGCAGCGACGGTGTGACCAGCGTGCTGGGCGGTGGCCGCACTCCTGCCGATGTTCGTCGCACTCGTCTCGATCATCGGCTCCCTCGCCATTCTCAACGGGCTGACCCGGGTCACTGACGTCAGCATCTTCGCGATCAACCTCGTCACCGCGTTGGGGTTGGGCCTCGGCGTCAACTACGCCCTTCCCGCGACGCGGGTACGTCCGTCGCGTTCGAGCCCGCGGAGCGTTTGGCTCAACATTTTCTGCGAGATGCCCTCGATTCGGCGCACGCGCCGTCCTAGGAATGTCAACTATTTCGCCCCGAACTCGAAGCGATCCGATGAATCGCGTGTATGGCAGAGCCTGCCGCTCCGGATCTGTCAGGATTAGGCCGACGCTAGGAGATCTTCATGTCAGACGGGCAGGCTTTTCCGCCGCCAGGGGAACAGCCGGCTCTGCCGCCCCAAACGTGGACCAACCCGAACCCGCCGCCGGGGTGGGCTCCTGTGCCTGGAATGCTCGGCGCGGCACACAAACCTGGGGCCATGCCGCTTCGCCCGCTCAGCCTGGGTGACATGTACAACGCGGCGTTCCGGATCATCCGATTCAATCCCAAAGCCACAGTCGGCTCGGCTGTACTGGTGGCCGCTGTCACGATGATGATTCCGATCTTGGTCAGTGCAATCGTCACCTTCACCTTGGGCGCCACGTTGGATGAGAATGGCGAGATCACCTCGGACACCAGCCAGAGTGATCTGGTCGGAACGGTGGTGTCGTTTGGTTCCCTTGCGATCGGTACGGTTTTGCTCCAGCTCGGGCTGATCTTCGTCACCGGAATGGTCGCCCATGTCACATACGCAGCGGCGATCGGACGACGTTTGACCCTCGGCGAGGCGTGGGCGGCGACGCGGGGGAAGCGGTGGAAACTCCTCGGCCTCACCTTCGTGGTCAACATCGCCACGACGCTGGCTTTCGCAATGTATGTCGCTCTATGGATCCTAGTGGTTGTGGTCTCGGATTCGCCGTGGCCGATCGTGGCTTGGGGCGTGATCAGCGTCCCGGCGTTCATCGCCGGGATGATCTGGTTCTGGGTGCGCGTCTACTACCTGCCGGCTCCAGTCCTGATGCTTGAACCAGTAGGCGTGTTCGGTGCGATCAAGCGTGGCTATGGATTATCCCGTCGACAGTTCTGGCGGATCTTCGGCATCGGCCTTTTGACCGTGCTCATCACTACGATCGCGGGTTCCGTGCTCAGCGGCCCCATCTCCCTGATTGGCCAACTCGCCTCCTTGGCCTTCCCCGAGTACGCACTGCTCGGACTCGCGCTGACCCAAGCGATCGCCTCGGTCGTCTCGTCCGCATTCGTCGCCCCGTTTACCGCAGCGGTGACATCCCTGCAATACATCGATCAGCGCATGCGCAAGGAGGCGTTCGACGTTGAACTGATGGCCCGTGCAGGGATTACGGGTTCGTGATTCTGTTCGCCGTAGGCCGCCCAATCGACCCTTCCCCGGGCGAGGCCGAGTCGTTGCTGCGGCACGAGTTGTTGAAGCCCGAATACTTCAACGACAACTGGCTCCAACGTCTTCTGGACTGGCTCCAACGCATACTTGATGGAGGCATATCTGCGACAGATGGTCTCTCCCCGCTGACCACTTTCGCCGCGATGTTCATCGGGATTCTCCTGCTCGGAGCGCTGGTATGGCTGGTAAGCCGGGTCCGCAACTCCGCTCGAGTCTTCAACGTCAAAGAAGTTGAATTCACCGACCTGGCTGTCACCGCAGGCCAATTACGTGCCCGCGCCGAGACAGCCGTGGCCGAAGGACGATACGCGGAGGCCCTCGTCGAAGGCTTCCGAGCGCTCGCGGCGCGCCAAAGCGAGCGCGGTCGTCTCGACAACACCCCGGCGACGACGGCGCAAGAGACCGCACGATCGCTCTCGGGGGAGTACCCCCAGCAAGAAGCGTGCGTTAACAGATCCGCCACCCTTTTCGACTCCGTGCTGTATGGCGATCGGCCGGCAACCCACGATCAGGCTGTTGATGTGTTGGCGCTGGACGATGAACTCCGGAGCACGCGATGACGACGACGGTGACCGCTACGAGCCGCTGGCGGCGTCATGGCGCCACGTTGGTCATCGTGGGTGCCTTCCTGCTCGCGGTCATCGTGGCTGCACTGCTCGGCTCGGGCGGCGAGAGCCGAACCGCGCGCTACGATCCCGACAACGCGGGGCCCAGCGGAGCGCAAGCGCTGGCACGCGTGCTCGACGACCAAGGAATCGATGTCGCGGTCGTACGCTCGGCAGACGAACTGGATCGCACCAGCGCCGACCGGGACACCGTCGTGGTCGTGACCTCGACAGAAGACCTCGGGCAGGTCACTGCCGACCGATTGTTGAAGCATGTGCGCGGGAGCCACCTCATACTCGTCGACCCGGGGCCTGAGTTGGTCGGAGTTGCCGGCCTCTCGACGCAGGTCAAACGGGCTACCGTCACAAAGGGCCTCGCCGCCGCCTGCGCCAATCCTCTTGCCAAAGGGCTCACCTTGGAGGTGGATTCCGCGCTCTTCTACGGCGGCGGTGACGGATGCTTCGCCGACGATCAGGACAGCTCGGTGCTGCAGGAACGCGGCGAGGTGACGCTATTCGGCGGCGGTCAAGCCATGACGAACGACCAGATCCTGCGCGGCGCCAATGCGGCAGTGTCCCTGCGTCTGTTGGGTCAGGGTGAGCGCGTGATCTGGTATGTCCCCCGATTCGAGGATCTGACGGCCGGGGATCAGTTCGGCGTCGGCGCACTACTGCCGCGCTGGATCAAACCCGGATTGTGGCTGGCCGGGATCGCCGCTATCTTCCTGATCCTGTGGCGCGCCCGTCGGCTCGGACCCTTGGCTACCGAACCCTTGCCCGTCGTCGTCAAGGCCATTGAGACGACCCTGAGCCGGGGCCGCATGTATCGCAAGGCCAAGGATCGATCGCACGCCGCGACGACCTTGCGAAGTGCTGCCCGTGCCCGACTAACCCATCAACTCGGCCTGCCTGCCAGCCATGACCAGGATGCGCTGATCCGTCAACTGGCGAACCATGTCGGCCGGCCGGTGGCGGAGATCGCGGCACTTGTCAGATCCGACGCCGAAGCTCCCCCATCTGATCGCGATCTAATGCAACTGGCCCGCGACCTGAAAGAACTCGACCGAGAGGCACGCATCACATGACCGAGACCATTTCAACGCTGGCCGAAGATTCCGAAGATTCCGATGAGCCGGGGTTGCGGCAGCGACTATTGGCGATCCGCACGGAAGTCGCGAAAGCCGTCGTTGGCCAGGACGCCGCAGTCTCCGGCCTGCTCGTCGCAATGTTGTGCGGCGGTCATGTGCTGATGGAAGGAGTGCCGGGCACGGCCAAGACGTTGCTGGTGCGCACCATCGCGGCAAGCTTGTCCGTTGATGTCCGACGCGTCCAGTTCACCCCGGACCTGATGCCGGGCGATATCACCGGCTCGATGGTGATCGATGGCAAGCAGGGCGAACTCAGCTTCCGCGAAGGGCCCGTCTTCACTAACATCCTGCTGGCCGACGAGATCAACCGGACACCGCCCAAGACTCAGGCCGCTCTGCTGGAGGCGATGGAAGAGGGACAGGTATCGGTCGACGGCATCTCCCGCCCCTTGCCTAGGCCATTCCTGGTCGCCGCGACGCAGAACCCGATCGAGTACGAAGGCACCTACCCGTTGCCGGAGGCACAACTCGACCGATTCCTGCTCAAGGTGGTCCTCCCCATACCCGGCCGTCAGGACGAGCTGGAGATTCTGAACCGGCACGCCAACGGGTTCGATCCACGAGATGTGGCCGGGGCAGGCGTGACGCCGGTCGCGTCCGCGGCCGACATAGCAGCGGCGCAGATTGCCGTCCAGAAGGTGCAGGTATCGGCTGAAGTGAGCGGTTACATCGTCGACATCGCACGCGCCACCCGTGAGTCGCCGTCGTTGTCGTTGGGCGTCAGCCCGCGCGGTGCGACCGCGTTGCTGCGCTCGGCGAGGGCATGGGCATGGCTCGTGGGGCGTGATTTTGTGACGCCCGACGACGTCAAATCGCTCGCTCAAGCCACACTCGTGCACCGGCTTGGCCTGCGCCCGGAGGCCGAGCTCGAAGGTGTGGAGGTCGCGCAGGTGCTCGCCTCGGCACTTGGCTCGGTGCCGGTGCCTCGATGACCGAGATTTCCTAATGGCCATCTCGGGTCGCGTGCCGTTACTGATCCTGCTGGGCTTGATCCCGGTCGTTCTGATGCCAGCTCGGAGCACGGTTGCGCTGTGGCTCGTTGTGGTGCTGTTTGTCTGCCTAGGCGACTGGTTGCTTGCTCCGCGCCCTTCATCGTTGAGCTTCGTGCGGGAGCCGGTTGGCTCGGTTCGGCTGGGTTATCCGACCCAATCGGTTCTGGTTGCCGACAACACCTCCGGACGTCGCGTCCGAGCGCTCATACGTGATGCGTGGCAACCGACCGCCGGCGCCAGTGGCAACCGTCATCGGGTCCGACTCATGCCGGGCGATCGAACCCGCCTCCTGACGCCGCTATTGCCGCGACGTCGAGGCGACTTGCGGGCCTCCGGCCTGACCGTGCGGTGCCCGGGGCCGCTCGGTCTTATCGCCCGACAGCGGACTCTCGACCTTCCCGGCGCCATTCGTTCCCTGCCGCCCTTTGAGTCACGCAAACACCTGCCGTCTCGCCTGGCACGGCTGAAAGAACTTGATGGCCGTACTGCGGCGCGGGTGCGCGGTCAAGGCACCGAATTCGACTCACTGCGCGAGTATGTTCGTGGCGACGATGTGCGCTCGATCGATTGGCGTGCTTCGGCGCGAACTAGTCAAGTGGTGGTCCGCACGTGGCAGCCCGAGCGTGACCGTCGGGTCGTGCTGGTCCTCGATACGTCGCGCACATCGGCCGGCCGGGTCGATGACGTGCCTCGCCTCGACTCCGCGATGGATGCGGCCTTATTGCTCGCTGCACTGTCGGCACGCGCTGGCGACCGGGTCGACTTCGTGGCCGGCGACCGGCGGGTACGCGCGCGAGTGCGCTCGGCCCGCGCCCGTGACATCGCCGCAACGCTGCAGGATGCGATGGCCGGCCTCCAGCCCGTAATCGCCGAGGCCGATTGGGGTTCCCTGACCAGCGCCGTGCAGCGGTTAGGCCGTCAGCGGGCACTCGTCGTCCTGCTCACTCCGTTGGAGCCATCGGCCACCGAAGCCGGTCTGCTCCCCATACTTCCCGCGCTGACCCGGCACCATCGCGTCGTCATCGCCTCGGTGCGGGACCCAGCTCTCGAACGACTCGCGGCTGCCCGCGACACCATCGATGAGGTGTATGACGCCGCCGCTGCAGAGCAGGTCTTGCGCCACCGTGCGCGGACGGCCGAGCTGCTCAAGAAATTGGGGGTCGATGTGATCGATGTCGATGCCGAGCGGCTGCCACCTGCGTTGGCCGACCACTACCTGTCGCTCAAGGCCAAGGGCCTGCTCTAGGACCTGATCACGCCTGTGAGGCGACGCCGGCCTCAAGCCGGGACGCGTCGATGTCGCCGGTGTGGCCTCGACGGAACGCATTGCGGCCAAGCACAAACACATACGCGAAGAAGCAAAGCTCCGCCGCGACACCGATCCCAATCCGAGCCCAGGTCGGCAGGCCGGACGGTGTCACGAAGGCCTCGATGATGCCGGAGACAAGCAACACCACGATCAGCCCGAGTGTGACGGTGGCAGCGGTGCGGCCCTCCCGGGCAATCGAGGCAGTTCGAGTCAGGTCGCCCGGCTCGATCCAGGACCAGAACAAGCGCAACCCGACGCCTCCGGCGACGAAGACAGCCGTCAGTTCGAGGAGACCGTGCGGCAGGATGAGCCCCCAGAACAGTTCTCCCCGGTCATGTCGAATCATGATCGAGCCGATGACAGCCAGATTCAAGATGTTGTTGAACAGGAGCAGAACGACCGGGATTCCCAGTATCCCCAGGGCGATGCAGAGCGCGGCGACCCAGGCATTGTTGACCCAGACCTGCGCTGCAAAGTGGCTGGCCGCGTATTCGCTGTAGTAGTTCTCGAATTTGCCATTGACCAATCTGTCGACCTCGGCGCGCGAGAGCAATCCCTGTTCCACCCGAGGATGCTCCAGCAACCACAGCAGCATTACTGCGGCCAGGACGACATTGGCGGCCACACAGCCCAACCACCACCGCCGCAGGCGATAGAGCGCCGCGGGGAATCGGGTCACAAAGAAGCCCAGCAGGTCGCGCCAGGTTGTGACATGGGCACCACCGGCCTTGTTGCGGGCACGGGCGAGCAGCGAGGACAGATAGGCGACCACGGATGCGTCGGGAGCCGAAGTCCGCACGACCGACAAGTGGGTGGCGATCTGTTGGTAGAGATCGACGAGTTCGTCGCTTTCGGCCCCCGAGAGCCTGCCAGCATGAATCAACTGTTCGAGGCGCGACCACTCCCTTGAGTGGGAGATTACGTAGGCATCGAGGTCCACACCCGATAGCGTAGGCGAATCATGACCGCACCGGAGTTCGCGACTCTCACCACCGACGATCTCGTCACTGGCGAGGCAGTTGCGCTCGACCTGCCCCCTGCCGGTCTGGCTTCGCGAATTGCCTCTGGCTTGATCGACTACCTAGTCACAATGGTGTTGTTGGTCATCATCGTCGTGATTGCTTTGGTGGCCTCACTTCGCGCTGACGGAGCTTTGCTCGCGACCGCGATGATCGGTACCACGATCGTCGTCTTCATCGTCGTTCCCACGACCGTCGAGACGCTTACCCGGGGCAAGTCGCTGGGGAAGTTGGCATTTGGGCTGCGGACCGTTCGTGATGACGCCGGGCCGATCAGTTTTCAGCATGCGCTGGTTCGTGCCCTCATCGGTTTTGTCGAGATCTACGCGCTCGGCGGTACGCCGGCATTCTTCTCCGCGCTGATCAGTTCGCGTGGCAAACGGCTTGGGGACTTCGCCGCCGGGACGTATGTCGTGCGCGAACGGGTCAAGTTGCAACTCGCTCCACTGGTGCCGATGCCGCCGCACCTTGCGGTGTGGGCGGCCCATGCGGACATGACCGCGCTGCCGACCGGGCTGGTGCTGGCCGTACGTCAGTTTCTCTCCCGCTCGTTGACAGTCGACCCGGCCGCCGGCGTTTTGATCGCTGGCAAACTTGCCGATGAGGTGGCGAAGTGCGTCGCCCCGCCACCGCCGGTGGGCACCGCACCGGGAGACTTCCTCGCCGCGGTTATGGCGTCGCGCCGGCAGCGCGACTTGGCCCGACTCGAGCGCGAGGCCCGCATCCGCGCGCAACTTATCTCGAAGGGCTGACTCGTCCCCTGCTCTTGTCGGATGGCAGGGTCGGGTCGGGAAGTATCGATGCCCGGTTGGAGTTGTTTAAGGTGTGAAGCTCTCGATTCTCGATCGGTCACGAACGCGAGCCGGACGGCCAGATGCGGAAGGCCTGATCGGTTCGGTCGAGCGGGCGATCAATGCTGAGGCGTTGGGCTACGACCGATTTTGGGTTGCGGAGCATCATGCGGTGCCCGGCATTGTTAGCGGTTCACCGGCGGTCCTGTTGGCCGCGATCGGCGCCCATACGACAAAAATTCGATTGGGCTCAGGCGGCGTGATGCTGCCCAATCACCAGCCGCTCGTTGTCGCGGAACAGTTCCTCATGCTCGATGCGCTCTATCCCGGCCGGATTGATCTTGGCCTCGGCCGTTCGCGCGGCTTTACCGCGCCCGTGCGCGACGCCTTGAGATATGACGTGGACGCACCGGACACCTGGGAGGACGACTTAATCGCCCTAGGTGGCTATCTCAGCGGAACGAACTCGGTCACGGCGCGGCCGCAATCGACAAGACCGATTCCGATGTTCGTTCTGGCGACCGGCCGGGGCATGACGATTGCCGCTCGGTTAGGACTGCCCATTGTCGTGGGTGGCCCGATTCTCGAACAGGAATCGTTGCCCGAGACGCTCGACGGCTATCGTCGGGACTTCCGTCCGACGGCGCTGGTCCCCGAATCCTCGGTGACGATTTCGCTCGACGTGACCGTGGCCGACGATGAGCCGGCGGCCCGTGAATTGGCGTTGCCTGAGGCCTGGGCGATGGCGCGGGCGAAACAGGTCGGCGAGTTCCCGCCGCTGGAGTCGCCCAGCTCAATACGGGTGCAGGACTGGACCGGCCAGATGCGCAGCCGGATCGAATCCGCACTCGACCGGGCGGTTCTCGGCAACCCCGAAACAGTCGCCAATAAGCTCGACGAACTGGTGACGAGGACTGGGGCCGACGAGATCATGGCATCCACTTCGACCTACGATCGGGAGGCACTCCTGGCTTCGGATGCGGCGCTGCGTCAGCTCGTCTAAGTGTGACGGGAAGTTGTTGGATCCGGCCGGTTTACTTGGCCGTCCCCTTCGCGGTCTTCTCGGTGACTTCGATCGCAGTGGCCTCCTCGAGTGTTGGCGCGCCACCACCTAAGCGCGCGGGCACCCAGTGTGCGCCCGCAGGGTTTTCGCCGTATGTGGTCTGCACCTCCCTGAGGAGGTCTTGCATCGCGGCACGAACCGCGGCGGTCAACGTCTCAACATCGCCTTCAGGAGGTATCGGTGCGCCGACGCCGATCGCGACGGGCGTCTTGGTGCGACCGAAATCATTGGGATGGCCTTTCGGCGCAATCCGCTGTGAACCCCAGACGATGGCCGGAATGATTGGGACGCCGGCTTCAAGTGCCATACGGGCCATGCCGGATTTGAATTCCTTGAGTTCATAGCTCCGGCTGATCGTGGCCTCCGGATAGATCCCGACGACTTCGCCGGACTTGAGCTCGTGGACCGCCGCGACGTAAGCATTGTGCCCTGCGGAACGGTCGACGAGGATGACGCCACAGCCCCACATCAGCCAGCGCAGGATCGGGTTCTTTCGGAGCTCGATCTTGCCCATGAACCGGATGTGTCGCCTGTCGTCTTTGATTGCGGACATGGCCATGTAGGTGAAGTCGAGATAGGAGGTGTGGTTGATCGCGATGACTGCGCCACCGGCAGCCGGGAGCCGCCGAGGGCCGATCCGGATCATCCGGTGCCCCAGGACCAGATTGAAGAGCCGGAGAATATGCTCCAGCGTCCAATAGATCATGGTTCAGGCTAGTGGCTCGATTCAGAATGAGTCGAGAAAACCAACGATCTTTGTCACGGGTCAGCGTCCCTTTTTTCGCGGAGTCTAGCGACATATGATGCGATTAAGTTGAATCGGTTGGGAGGAGACAACGTCATGGAACTCACGCATACGGGCGCGACGGGGCCCGTTGAATCTCTCAGCGTCGAGGAATGCTGGCGGCTGCTTTCGTCGGCAACACTTGGTCGGCTTGCCGTGAGTGTTCAGGACCTGCCGGAGATATTTCCAGTCAACTTCGCCGCTGTCGACGGCCGGATTCTGATTCATACTGCGCCGGGGACAAAATTGGTCGAACTCTTAATCAACAGCAACGTCGCGTTCGAAATCGACGATGTGGGTGCTGATGAGGCATGGAGCGTCATCGCCAAAGGCACTGCCCGCATCGTCGACACGGTCACCGAGATCACTGCGGTTGACGAATTGGCGGTGCATTCATTGATGCCGACCCTCAAGTACATCTACATTGAGATCGTCCCAAGTGAGCTGAGCGGTCGTCGCTTTAACCCTGGACAAAGCCACGAACCGAGCGTCGTCGACTTCTTCCTGTAGTCAGCTGGTAGGTGCGTGGCGGCTGGCGGCCAAGGGCGATCACGGCGTCCGAGTGCGACCGAAGATGCGCCGAAGCCAGGACTCAGAAGTGTCGGGCTCGTCCACGTGCCCGGCGCACCACTGGTCGGCTGCGACTCTGGCTCGGACCTGAGCGATGTGGCTTCCGCAGCCGGCCCAGGTGGTCTTATTACAGGTGCGGCATCGAACTGCCCTACACATATATTTCTCCCCTCAGACCGACTCGGCGGCAGGATCGGCCGCGTCGGCGAATTCGCAGAACGCATCGAAGGCGCGCGGGCCGTAGATGGTCGCAGGCCCGCCGTTCATAAGAAACGTGACGCCGATGGCCTCGGCCGCTTCCTGGCGGGTGGCGCCGGCGCGGACCGCAGCCTGCGCATGTGAGGCGATGCAGCCGTCGCAGCTCTCGACAACGCCGATAGCCAGCGCGATCAGTTCTTTGGTCTTCACTTCCAGCGAGCCAGCCGCAAACGATGCTCGGTGTAATTCACCAAACCCTTGGTAAACCTCGGGGATCGCCCGCCGAAGTGCCCGATGTAAGGGCGAGAGTTCGTCGAGCACGTCTTTGCCGTGCCCATGGGTGTTGATGGTCATGGAGCTCACTTTCGATTGTTGTTACTTATACCCTAGGGGGTATAGCTAATCCCGTCAAACACTTCCCGTGACCGTCGCGAAGGTGCGAGACACGTTGGCCGCGCAAGGCTTCGGCATCATCACCGAGGTCGATATGAGCGCCACGCTCAAGACCAAGCTCGGCGTCGACCTGCCGCCACAACTCATCTTGGGCGCGTGCCGTCCTGAGCTCGCTCACCAAGCGCTGTTGGCAGATCCTTCGATCACGGCGCTACTGCCGTGCAACGTAGTTGTTCGCTCGATCGACGAAGAAACGACAGTGTTGGAGGCGTTCGATCCGGCCTTTATGGCGCAGCTTGCCAGCGGCGATGTGCTTCACGCCGTCGTACGCATGCTCGAAGAAGGTCGTGATTGCGAAGACGTGGTCACTCAGTTGGCAGCCGCATCGAAGGCGCTTGATCGTGCGGGATTCGCCATCGTCGCCGCCGGACTGCAGCAATGCGTCGCCGATGGTGGTACCGACAGCCTGAACGCCAAAAAGTTAGAGAAACTGTTTCTGTCGCTGGCTTAGGGCATTATCTCGGCGCTCGGACAGCACCGATGATGACGCAAGGTCTCCGGCACAATGGTGCAATGCAACCGATGCCGATCCTAGATCTTCGTCTCGCCGGCGATCCAGCCACCGCTGACCAGTTCCGCAACCAGCTGCGACGGGCGACTCACGAGGTCGGCTTCTTCTATCTGATCGGGCACGGCATCGATCCGGACTTGATGGCCGACATCGTCACGGTGTCGCGAGAATTCTTTGCTTTGCCCGATGAGTCCAAGCTCGCGATCGAGATGGTCAACACGCCATATTTTCGTGGCTATAACCGCGTCGGCGGCGAGCTCACCCAGGGCAAGGTCGACTGGCGCGAACAGATCGACATCGGCCCCGATCGTGAACCGCTGGAACGCCGCGCGGGCGACCCGGACTATTACCTTCTCGAAGGACCGAATCAGTGGCCAGCCGAGCTGCCCAGGCTCCGCGAGGTCGTCGAAACCTGGCAGAACGCCCTCAAAGGTGTGGCAGATCAGTTGCTTGCCGAGTGGGCCGAATCGCTCGGCCAACAGCGTGCTGTCTTCGAGCCTGCCTTCGGCGACGATCCGGCGACCTTGCTTAAGATCGTGCGCTATCCCGGCCGGGTTGAAGGCGGGACGGATCAGGGCGTTGGTTGGCATAACGACCCGGGCGTACTGACGCTGCTCCTAGTTGAGTCGGGCAAAGCCGGCTTACAAATCGACCATGAAGGTAAGGCCGTGGATGCACCGCCGATCGATGGTGCTCTGATCGTCAACATCGGCGAAATGCTCGAACTGGCTACTGACGGCTACCTCAAGGCGACCAAACACCGAGTCATCGCGCCGGACCCGGGCACCGATCGAATCTCGGTGCCTTACTTCCACAACCCTTCGCTGCATGCGACCTTCCCCAAAATCGTCCTTCCACCGGAGCTTGCGGCTGCGGCGCGCGGGATCACCGAGGACCCGGCCAATCCGATTTTGGGTGTCTATGGCGACAACATGCTGAAGCCCCGTCTTCGCGCGCATCCCGATGTTGTCCGGGCCCACCACCCGGATTTGATCCCACGCTAGTTGGCGTCGCGAGGAAGCCCGCCAGCTAAATGCTCGCGGTCAGAGCGTGCCGACGAACGGCAGGACCAGCCGGCACGGAACCTTGATCGGATGTGCCGGATTGAGCGCATTCAGCACGAGCGCCGCCGCGACCGGTGAGGCAACAATTTGGAAGTGCTCGCTCAGATCCAGCGCGCATACGTTCTGCAACACGATATTGGTCTCGCCGGGCTCGATGCCGCTGGTGTAAGGCTGGACGAGTTCGTCGTACGTGGTCACGATGTTCGTGTAAGCGATGCCGGGAACCTTGGTCGTGCCGCCAGCGCGCATCTTTGCGGTGAAGGCCGAATTGGTGAGCAGTTGTGGGCCCGACGCGAAGTAAGGGTTGAGCGACTTGACGATGAGCGGGGTCACTCCGAATGGAGTCCCATGGACGACCACCGAGTTTAATCCGGCGACATTTGTGCCGTGCCAGATCGGTGCGAGCGACACATACTTGTCGATGAACTTCGCCCCATCGAGGTATTTGGCGTAATAGTTCGGGATGACAGTGCCTTCGGAGTGCCCAACAATGTCGACCTTTTTGGCCCCGGTGGTCTTGAGGACTTCAGCGATGAATGTCTTGAGCTGTGCGGCACTCTGCTCCATGGGGCCGAAGCCGCCGAACACCTGGTTGGCCGGATTGGGCAACTGCGGCGCTTGTCCATAGGTGAGTGCAAAGACGCAGTAGTCGTTGTTGGCAAGGAGCGGGGCGTAGGTCTGCCAGTTCGTGCTCTTGTTGCCAGTTAGGCCATGAACGAGCACGACCGGATTGGGGTGCGCGGCGGA
Organism: Aeromicrobium changchenzhani; assembly: GCF_057586615.1. NCBI lineage: Bacteria > Bacillati > Actinomycetota > Actinomycetes > Propionibacteriales > Nocardioidaceae > Aeromicrobium > Aeromicrobium changchenzhani. The sequence continues at coordinate 230,540 of NZ_CM172480.1, forward strand.
TGGCTTGCACGCCCAGTCGTTGGCGCCGGGCGGGTCGGCGTTAATGCCGAGACCGGCGATCACCGCCGAGGGCAGGAATGAATAGGGGACCGGAAGCGGCTTCGTTGCGGCGTTGGCCGGTGCGACGGACAGGACTCCGAGTCCGAGCACGAGAGCTCCGGCAACGGTGGCGATACGGCGGATCAGCATGAAGTCCCCTCGGTGAACAATTGCGTAACTTTAAGTTACACGTCAATTCGCGTGACGGCGATATGAAAGCGTCGGTGCGCGCGTACAGTGACCACTCGATGAGGAGCACCAAGATGATTGACATCGAAGCTGCCGACGGTCTTGCCGAGGCATATGTCGCACGGCCCGACGCAGAGGACTATCCGGGCGTGCTGTTCTTCATGGACATCTTCGGGCTGCGTCCACGCCTCCGCGAGATGGCTGACCGGATCGCCAGTTGGGGCTATGTCGTGCTCGTGCCGAATCTGTTCTACCGGTCCGGTCCGGTTGCGGAGCTGGCACCGGACACGGACCTTAAGATCCCCGGAAATCGTCGGGCGTTCTTGGAGATTGGCATGCCGCGGATGAAGGCGTTGTCGGTGCCCCGTGCGATGGCCGACACCGAGCCATACCTGAATGCGCTGCAAAAATTGTCTGGCGGGAGCGGCAACCCGGTCGGAATCACCGGCTATTGCATGGGTGGTCGGCTTTCGTTGCTCGCTGCCTGTGTGTATGCAGACACGATCGTGGCGTCGGGTTCTTTCCACGCCGGTGGCCTTGTCAGTAGCGCCAAGGACAGCCCACATCTAGGTGTAGGCCAAGCACGTGCCGAGCTCTATTTCGGTCACGCTGGCAATGACCGCTCGATGACCGCCGCCGCGATTGCGACGCTTGATGCCGAACTCGAACGGACCGAGTCGTCCTATACCTCCGAGGTGTATGCCGGCGCCAGTCACGGATTCACGATGGCGGACACCTCGTCCTACAGCGACGTTGCTGACGAACGTCATTTTCACGCGCTAGAGGCTTTGCTGGCCCGCAACCTCCTCGCCTAACCCTGGGGTGGTGGCTCAGCCACGATGTTGTTGCCGAGTACCGTGGCTCAGCCACCACTCAGGCGGCAGTGAGGATCCGAATAGTCCTTGACCAGGCGGCCGAGCTCGGATCGATGAGGGCGAAGTGGTCGCCCTCGACCTTGATGAGTTCGGCCTCGGCGCCGGCGGCTTTGGCGGCGGCGACATAGTGGGTCGACTGATGCAGCGGCACGTTGTTGTCCCGGTTCCCGTGGATGCACCACACCGGAAGGTCAAGTGGGACTTGCTGGATCGGATCGGCGGCGGCAAGTGGCGCGTCACCCATAAAGGCCTGCACGGCATCGCTACCGAGATGTTCGGCCGCTGCGGTCACAAGATCGAGTACACCTGCCTGAGCGATGGCTCCGGTCAGCTTGACTTGTGGTTCGGGTCGGGCGCCAGCCCATACCGCCAGCTGGCCACCTGCGGAATGCCCGAGGGAAATCACGTTGGCCGTCGGCACGTCCGACATCGAACCCAACTTGTCGATCGCGTTGCTAACATCGTCGCCGGTCATGGGCCAGCCACCACCGTCGCCAACGCGTCGGTACTCGATGTTCCACGCGATCCAGCCGCGTTGAGCGAGGTCCGCGGCGAGCGGCCGGCCGAGCGACAGATCGTATGCCGACTTCCAGAAGCCACCGTGAATCACGACGACTACTCCACGCGGCGTGCCGGTTGGACGGGTAAGTTCACCGAATTGTGCGGGACCACTTCCGTAGCTGATCTTTTGGACTTTGTGAGGCTGCGATGAGCGATCGGACACGGTGTGACCTCCTTTCGGCGAACAGGCCGCGAGTGCGCCAGCCGCCAGGAGCATGATCGCGCGGCGTCGGTCCATAGTCCCAGCAAAGCCGATGTGCGGGCAGCCTGCCACCCGAGGCGCGCAAGCGGTGGCCGAAGGCGCCCGTCGAACCGGTAGAATCGGAGTCTGATGAACTCGGCAGGAGCTGCAGTGTGAATTCGCACGATCTCGACACCTACCTTTTGGTCGGTTCGGGCGTGTTGGTCTTGGCCATTCTCGCGGTCCGTATCTCCGCCTCGGCAGGCCTGCCCAGCCTGTTGCTCTACTTGGGCATTGGTCTGGTGTTGGGGAGCTCCGGCATTGGCATCGACTTCGCCAACGCCGATCTCGCACTTGCCCTCGGCCTTGCCGCGCTGGTCCTCATCCTTGCCGAGGGCGGGGTGACGACCAAGTGGGAAAACGTACGCTCATCCATGGTCTTCGGGACAATTCTGGCCACAATCGGCGTCACTATCAGCGTTGCTGTCGTTGCGCTGGGCTCGCACTATCTCCTCGGTCTCGACTGGCAGATCGCCGTCTTGCTGGCCGCCGTGACATCGCCGACCGACGCGGCTGCCGTGTTCTCGGTGCTCCGTGCATTCCCGCTGAAGCATCGTGTGTCCGGCGTCCTCGAGAACGAGTCGGGCCTCAATGATGCACCGGTTGTCGTACTCGTCGTGGCGATCAGCGCGGGCAACATCGCCGACACATCGCCACTCGAATTCATCGCGCTCATCGTCTTCGAGCTGGTCGTCGGCGCGGCGCTTGGTTTCCTGATCGGTCGACTCGGCGCACTCATCCTGCGCGTCGTCGCGCTGCCCGCATCGGGCCTGTATCCGATTGCGATCCTTGCTCTGTCAGTACTCGCCTATGGAGTTGCCGGGAGCTTACACACCAGTGGATTCGCGGCCGTCTACATTGCGGCGCTCGTCCTGGGCAACGCTGATCTACCGCACCGGGCGGCGACTCGGTCATTTGCCGAAGGGATCGGCTCACTGGCGCAAATCGGGCTATTCATCATGCTTGGGCTGCTGGCCAATCCGAGCGAGATCCGCTGGTGGCACGTATGGACCGCAGTTGCGGCTGGTGCGATCCTCACGTTTGTCGCGCGGCCGCTGTCGATCATGGTCAGTTCGATCAGCCAGCATTACGGCAAACGCGAGCAGATCTTCATCGCTTGGGCAGGCCTTCGTGGTGCAGTGCCGATCATCCTGGCAACAATCCCGCTAGCCAATGGCGTCGAGGACTCGCGCGATCTGTTCAACATCGTGCTTGTGTTCGTCATTATTTATACGCTTCTCCAAGCACCGACACTGGGCTGGCTGGCACGGCGCACAGGCGTACTCACCGACGCGCCGCGCGATGTCGAGGTCGAGGCCGCGCCCCTGGAGAAGATCTCGGCCGATCTTTTGCAGATCCATGTGCCTGAGGGCTCGCGGCTGGCTGGCGTCGAGGTTTCGGAGCTGCGACTACCGCGTGGCGCTTCGGTTTCGTTGGTCGTACGAAATGGCGAGATCAGCGTCCCGCGCGGCTCGTGGCGCATACGTCTTGGTGATGACCTGTTGATCGTGGCACCGCGTCAACTCCGCGAAAAAGTTGAGCAACGGCTCCATGCAGTTGGTAAGGGCGGGCGACTGGCGGGCTGGGGGCGAGGCGCTGACTCGCCTGGTCCGGTCAGCTGACTGGAACGAGCGGTAGGCAAAACTCGAGCGTGCGATCGGACTTGATCTTGCGAGCGGATTTCGGTATCAACTTGCTGTAGCCATCGCCAACCACAACTGTGACATCCGATCCGAGATCCTTGTTCGGCGCAATGAACGTCACCTTTTGTTTGAACTGTTTGACGACCAGTTTGACCCGTGGATCATTCTTGTCAGCAGTGACAATCGCGACCTTTTTGACGTCTTGTCCGGCTGGAACCACATCTTTAGCGTTGCCGATCTTGCCGGCAAGGAATCCATTGCGCTGCAGGTTGATGCTGACGCGGTTGGCGAGTCCGGAGCGTTGGCTCGAGTTGTAGATATCGACGCTGACGAGATTGGTCGTGACGTTCTCGCCAGCCTCGATGGTTCGGCTCTCACAGGTAGGACCGGAAGTTGAGTCAGCCTTGGCTGAGAGCAACTTGGCGCCGAACAGGCTGCCCCCAAAGAATACGATCACGGCCATCACCAGTGTGAGGTGTGCCTTGCTCATACAGTCCTGCCCATCGTGAGTACTCGTGCGTGAATCGTCTGTCGTTGTTGCAGCGCGGCTCGTACCGCGCGATGTAGACCATCCTCGAGGAAGAGTTCCCCGTTCCAGGCCACGACGTGCGCGAACAAGTCACCAAAGTATGTCGAGTCCTCATCCAACAGGTAATCGAGGTCCAATTGGGTCTTGGTTGCTACCAGATCGTTGAGGCGTACCTGAGTCGGCGCGATCTCGGCCCATGCGCCCTGAGTTAAGCCATGAGTCGGGTATGGACGACCCGGGTTTACGCGCTTGAAGATCACTCTCGCAGTGTAGACAGGCAGACGTGAATCCGGCGCTTGCCTTGCGCGTATGGCGGCGTATGGCCTCTTCCAACATCACGATTTCGAAACTGGGAAGAATTTCGGACACATAAGTGTTGTTTAGACTAAGTAGGTGCGGAAAGATGGGTTACGAGTCGTTATTGCAGGTCGGCAATCGATGCGGAATGTGACGGATGGAGGCAACAGATGTATGCGTCGCCATCGGTGCTTGTCCGGGGTAAGTTCGCGGCCGTCAGCGCAACGATCACCGGTGCCAAGGTTCGACGTGGCGCCATCGAACTGGCATTCCTGACCTTCCTGTATGTCGGCTACAGCGCTTCACGCTTGCTGGCTTCGAATGATTTTTCTGCCGCGCGAGGGCACGCAATAGGCCTGCTTTCTCTTGAGACGGGGTGGCGCGTCGCGCTGGAGAAGCCCCTCGATGAATTCTTTGCCGACAACAATCTGGTCGGTCTGTTCGGAAGTTACTGGTACGCCACGACGCACTACATCGTCACTGCGGCGATTCTGCTGTGGCTCTATCACCGTGGCGCGGCGCAGTACGTGACTGCACGGCGGGCGCTCGTTGCCGCGACAGTTATTGGATTGGTTTTCTATCTGCTCATGCCGACCGCGCCGCCGCGGCTCCTTGACGGAAGCTACGTCGACATCCTCAGTCAGCACGCGCATGCCGGTTGGTGGGGCGCGGATGCCTCGGCGCCGCGTGGACTCGGTGGGATGACGAATGAACTCGCGGCTTTCCCGTCGCTGCATGCCGGCTGGGCGCTGTGGTGCGCGATTGTGCTCATTCGGGCCAATGTTCGTCCGCTGTTCCAGCACCTCGGCGTCATCTATGCGTTGATTACGACAATTGTCATCGTCGGCACGGCCAATCATTGGATCCTTGACGCTGCGGCCGGTTGGGCCGTTGTCGCGATTGGCTGGCTCCTCGTATTGACGTGGGAGAAGCGAAGCCCGTTGGTTGCGCACGAGGATCTGATGGTTCAGCGTCGGAGTTCCGGCTCGGCGCTCTCCCGACCTACGGTGACGTTCGAGCCCTCGTTATCGCTTGCGGGTCGGAGTCGTACGCGCGATGGCGCCGTCGCGCATTTGATCGGCAAACACCAGCGGGATAGCGGCGCGCAAGCTCATTGGCAGTGCGGAGATAACAACAAGCGCCACAAATCCGCTGAGGAGCTTGTCAGCGAGCGAAGTCAAAATATTGGACAGTCCGAGTGCCACGGCGAAAGTGTCAAGAGAATTTTCTATCAGTTGAGTGATGACGTCATGCCCTACGCGAAGGTCGTGCCCGAGGAAGGTGGCGATGATAGGCACCGCGATGAGTGAGCAGGCGAATGCGGTGATGACGTTCAGGGCGAAGAACCGTGCGAGTGATCTTCCCATTCCCCAGCGACGAACACCGTAACCCCAGATCAACGCGCCGGCGATGTTCACCAGCGCGAACGGCAGCGAGATCCAGCCACTGCCAATGCTGCCAATAATGTTGGTTGATGCACCGACAGTTACGCCGTGCCAGGGGCCAAGGGCAATCGCAACAATCGCCGTTCCCACCATGTCGAGGTAGATCGGGAAGTTGAAGAAGTCTACGAATTCTCTGCCTACCAGGTTCAATGCGACGCAAGACACCATCAACACGGTGCTCTGTTTCACTGTGGGCCTCTGTACAGGATCGGCTTGAACGAGGCGATCTGACTTGTTGCGGCGGGGTGCTACCCATTCCTCGAGTATCGATTCATCGGCACCCAACGCATGAGCTATCTCCCGCAAAAGCGGCATGTTGATACGGGAGCGCCCGGCCCGAAAGGCATCATGCACGCTCGAACGCGCTATGCGTGCGGCATACTCCGAGGCGCCTTGTTCCAATCGCCGTTCAGCGATCCTCCGCGCGATCTCGGCAAACGATGGATCACCGGCCGACAGCCGCAGCGCGTAAAGCTCCTCAGACAGATGATCCCACCGGCTCTCCACGGGATCATCGGGGGAGCCGTTATCGCTGGTCACAACGGTCCTCCAATACTTCGTGATGCCGGTAGCCAAGAGCCACGCCCGTACTTCTATTGCGAGATTGTACCGGCGCTGAAGCCTCAGGATGAGCGATTTTCAGAAAAATAAGATATTTGTACAAGACAGGCTGTGATCGGGGTCAGCGATCCAAAAGCAGGCCTACTCGGCGCTAGTCAAGCGACGAAATCGGCCCACGTTCCATGGCGCAATGGCTGTCCGAGAATGTCCGGGAATGCGAAACGCTCGAGATTTTGAGGACAAACGCTGCTGTGAGGGTCAAGGTACTGGGGCGGGTAGTTCGGGAACCTAATCAGAATCGAGAATTTCATGTCATTTCGTACAGCTGTCGTGGTTGGGCTCGGCATCGCGGTGGCTAGCGCCTTTGTTGCCGTGCCGGCGAGCGCTGCCCAAGATCCATCACCGTCCGGGAAATTGACGATCACGTCTCCCGACGTCAAGGCGACGCCAAGTGTCTATGGTGATAAGTGGCGCCCGCTCTGGAGCACCGATTTCACTTTGAAGTATGCAGACACGGCCCCACCGCTCAACGCAAATCGTTACCCCGACGGTGCGGACTATTCAGTTCTTCGAATCTCTGAGCAGGTGGGCGAAAAAGAGTCACCACAGGTGGGCTATGACGTGGGAGACGGTTCGGGAACGATGCGGCTGTGGGGTCTTCCAGGCAAAGCGGACCGGCCGTTTACGGTGTATCTGGAAAAGGGAGCCTACAACGAGTTCGATGAAGACTACGAGATCCTGGATGTGAGCGCGCCGCTGTCCCTGAACTTTCCGACCCCGGTAGGAGCCCCCAAGCTCGCGACGGTAACGCCCGACAAGAATGCGAAGATAGGCTCGAAGCCTTCTCCTAATGGGACCAAAGGCACTCCGCTCGTTGCCGGCAAGACTGTCTATATCAAGTTCAACGGGGAGTGGGAGGCGGGCACAGCCTTTGATACGCGTATTGGTTTGGTATCCGGGGCGAAAGGTAAAAAGATCCTCTTCTCAGGTTATTCGGGGAAGAACAAGCTGCCTAAGGGCGCCAAAGCATCCACCTTGGTCAGTCAGCACGGCGCGCTTGTGACGTCGTTCGTGTTGCCGAAGTCGGCGGTGGGCAAGGCGCTGTTTGTCACAGTGGTTGGTAGCAAAGCAAATCGCGCCGCCTGGGGTTTCAACTTCGAAAACATCCCGGCAGGCTTCCCTGTTGTTGCGGGGCAGCCGACGAGTTGGGTGAAGTCCTTTGGCAAGAAGTCTGGGACGGCCAAGACCGGCAAGACGGTCAAAGTGTCGTCGGTGACCTACAGCAAGTCGGGCAAGAAGGCGAAGCTCAAGTCGAGCCACCAGTGGTACTCCAACGGCAAAGCCATCAAGAAGGCAACCGGGAAGTCCTACAAGATCCCGAAATCGCTCAAGGGTAAGACGCTGACGGTCAAGGTCTCGACTTACAAGACGAACATGGAGAAGCGGTCGAAGACGCTGTCCTTCGGCGAAGTGAAGTAGCAGCAAAACGCCGAGTGGCACGTACCTAGGCTCATCGGGATGATTTGAGCCCAAGTACGTGCCACTCGACTTGCATTGGCGGAGGATAGGGGATTCGAACCCCTGAGAGCTTTCACTCAACCCGCTTTCCAAGCGAGCGCACTAGGCCACTATGCGAATCCTCCGCGCACGAGGCTACCGGTCGGGTCCCCATTCGTACCAATCGGGATGGCCCGTTAGGATTGGCGCAGCCCCTCACGCGGCGGTATCTCGCTTAACTCCCCCAGGGCCGGAAGGCAGCAAGGGTCGGCTAGCTCTATCGGGTGCGTGGGGGGTCCTTACGTCTCAAAACCGATTAACGTCATCCCGAACGGACCGTATGGCCTACGTTCGGGATGACGTTAAAGGTCAGGCGAAGGCGTCGACGACGTCGTGGTCTTCGACGGTTGCGGCCAAGCGTCCCAGGTGTTCGCGGCCGTCGCCGAGCATGTGCTCAAGCGCAGTCAGATGGCTCATGTAGTGGCCAACTGAATATTCCGCAGTCATGCCGATGCCGCCGTGCAACTGGATCGCCTCTTGACCAATATGTCGACCGGTCCGACTGACGATGGTCTTGGCGCGCGATGCTGCCGTGATCGCATCGCCATCGGCGTCGAGCACAAGCGTCGCCCAGGTGACCATGCTCTTGGCCAGTTCGAGCGACACATACATGTCGGCGGCACGGAAAGTGAGTGCCTGGAACTTGGACAGCGTCACGCCGAATTGCTTGCGTGTCTTGAGATAGTCGGTCGTTGTGTTGAGCGCGACTTCCATTGAGCCGACGGCTTCGTGGCAGTACGCGATCTGGGCGCGGGCGACTGCGACGGCGATAGCCGCACTCTGATCCGTGCCAGCCACACCAAGCGGTGTCGCCGGGGTGTTGTCGAACCTGACCCGGGCGGCGCGGCCACCGTCATGCGTCTTGTAGCCGTCACGTGAAAGACCAGTGGCGTCGGCATCGACAGTGAACAGCGCCGTGCCGCCATCAACTGCGGCCGAGACGACAAGTAGGTCAGCCCGAGCGCCACCGAGGACGGGCTCCTTAACCCCAGAAAGCGTCCACGAGTCGCCATCGCCGGAGGCAACGACCGACACCGCGGCGAGCTCCCAGCGGCCGTCGGGCTCATTGCCTGCGAAGGCGGGAACCAGCGTTCCTTCGGCGATCGGGCCGAGCAGAGCAGCGCGCTGCTCATCGGTGCCAACTGATGCGATCAGGCCGCCGGCGAGCACAATCGCTTCGACGAATGGCTCAGGGGCGAGTACGCGGCCGACTTCTTCGGCGACGATCGAAACTTCGATCGGGCCAGCGCCCATACCGCCATCAGCTTCGGCGAACGGAAGTCCGAGGACGCCCATCTCGGCGAGTTTGTGCCACGTCTCATCGGTCCAGCCGTGGCCGTCATTGGCGACCGCGCGACGGGTTTCTGATGAATCGTAAACACCGTTTAGGAGGCCGCGAACCGCGTCGCGAAGAGCAATTTGTTCTGCATCAAGTGTGAAGTCCATGTCAGAGTCCCAAGATAGAGCCGGCGATGATAGTGCGTTGCACTTCATTCGAGCCGCCGTAGATGGAGGCCTTGCGGAAGTTGAGGTATTGCGGCGTCGAGACCTTGGTCCAATCGGGCAGATCTGAATCGTCGCCGGCAAATGAGGCCAGTGAAGCGGGCCCCGCGAGGTCGACGAACAATTCGGTGACGGCCTGCTGGAGTTCGGTGCCGCGCAACTTGAGTACCGACGAGGCCGGGTGCGGCTTGCCGTCAGCGGAGTGGGCCACCACGCGCAATGCGGTCAGTTCGAGGGCAAGGAGTTCATTCTCGAGTTCGGCGATCCGGGTCGCCACCATGGGATCGTCCAGCAACGACGATCCGCGCGGGCCGGCAGTCTTGGCGTGCTCTTTGGCTTGGGCGAGTTGCCGCTTGGTTGAGCCGACCGGCGCAACACCGACGCGTTCGTTGCCGAGCAGGAACTTGGCGTAGCTCCAGCCCTTGTTCTCCTCGCCGACGAGATTCTCGACCGGGACGCGGACGTTGTCGAAGAAGACCTCGTTGACCTCGTGGCCGCCGTCGATCAGTTCGATCGGGCGCACCGTAAGGCCGGGAGTTGTCATGTCGATGAGCAGGAATGAGATTCCCTGCTGGCGCTTCTCGGCATGCGGGTTTGTGCGTACGAGGCAGAAGATCCAGTCGCCGTACTGACCCAGCGTTGTCCACGTCTTCTGTCCGTTGACGACGTATTCATCGCCGTCGCGGATCGCGGTCGTCCGCAATGAGGCGAGGTCTGATCCGGCGTCCGGCTCGGAGAAGCCTTGCGACCACCAGATATCGATATTGGCGGTCTTGGCGAGGAATCGTTCCTTGATTGCCTGCGAGCCGAAGGCAGCGATCACCGGGCCGACCATCGAAGCGTTGAAGGCGAGCGGGATCGGTACGGAGGCGAGTTGCATCTCCTCGTGCCAGATGTGCCGCTGCAGCGGGGTCCAGTCACGGCCGCCCCATTCGACCGGCCAGTTCGGCACGGCGAGCCCGGCAGCGTTCAGTACCTGCTGGGAGCGGACGAAGTCGTCTTTGGTGAGTTCCTGCCGTGCCGCGACCCGGTCGCGAATGTCCTGGGGAAACTTGGTGGTGAAGAACGTACGCATCTCTTCGCGGAATGCGGTGTCCTCGGCCGACAATTGCAACTTCATGAATCGACTCCAGATGGTGTGCGCGGAATGATCGGACTACTAGTGAATCACCAGAGTACGCTGGCCTGCTAAGCGGTTGCTTATTTTTTCTTCCTGACTGAGCGTGCCCGCAACGGACCGACCAGTCGTGGACCGGCCAGACGCTGTTCGAGTCGACGAGCCTCTCGTTTGAGCGGCTGGGCAATATACTCGCCCAAGATCACGCCTGATGACAAGGAGATCGCGATCGCACCAGCGTTGACGAGAGCGAGGACGCCGGCGTTATCGCCCTCGGCCATCAGCGCGAGCGCACGGTAAATCGACAAGCCGGGCAACAGCGGGACAATGCACGAAACGACAATGACCAGCGGCGGTACGCGGGCCCAGCCGGCGGCCGAATAGCTCACGATGCCAATGCCGATCGCGGCAATTGCTGCTGCCCATGCGGGGCCGATGTCCTTCTGCGTCATAAGGAAATAAACTCCGGTTGCGGTCCCGCTCACGACCGCGATCGGCAGAAGTACGCGCAGCGGAGCATGGACCGAATAGGCGAATGCCGCCGCGCATACAGCGGCGCCGAAGGTCATGAGGGGCAGATGCGACCACTCAGTTGCGCCTGGCCTGAGGAAGATTTCGACGCCGAGTAATGAGCCCAGCGAGAGCCCACCACTCACGCCGACGATGATGCCTGCCGTGGCGATCATGACTTCGAGCAGCCGCGCGCTTGCGGTGATGTAGAAGCCGGTGAGCGCATCCTGCACTGCACCGATAAAGCCGAGCCCGGCCAACAGCATGACGATGTTGGCGGTGATGACAAGCGACGGATCGACGTTGATGTTGGTCGCCGCGACGCCGATCGCGAACATGCTGCCCAGCAACCCGCCAGCAGCTTGCTGGTAGAAGAACGGGAACCGTTGCCGGGCCAGGTAGCGCTGCATCATCTCGATGCCCATGGCAGCCAAGGCGGCGATGACAACGACGACCCAGTCACCGCCCAGTAACAGGGCGACACCAGCGCCGGTGACTCCCCAACTGAGCGTGATTGCCCATTTCGGCCGACGGTGACCCGATGAGGCAAGTTGCGCCAACGTCGTACGTGCCTCATCACGCGTCACCTCATTGAGTAGCAACTTTGTGACGAGATGATCCACGATGGTGAGATCCTCGTAGTCGAAGCCGCGTTGAGTCACGTGTCGGGTCTGGAACAGCGCCGGCTCATCGTTGGTGGGCTGATAGCTGATTGTCAGTGCGGTGAACGTCACGTCAACCGCCGCGCCGCGTAGCCCCAGATGGTGGACTAATGAGCCCATCGTGGCGCTGACATCGGGCGCACCGGCGCCATTGGACATCAGCATTTCGCCTACGCGCAGTGCGAAGTCGAGAGTCTTGTAGACCTCTTTCGACTCGGGCATGAATCCATTGTGTCGTTAAGCCGTGCGAGCGATTAGTCAACCCTCCGCCATGGTCAATGTGGGTTGGCGTCGTTAGGGTTGGCGTCGTGGATGCACCCCTTGCGCTTTATCGTCGTTATCGCCCCGAAACATTCGCGGAGGTCATCGGTCAGGACCATGTCACCGAGCCGCTTCGGCATGCGCTCGCGGCTAACAAGGTCAACCACGCCTACCTCTTCTCCGGGCCGCGCGGTTGTGGCAAGACGACGAGTGCCCGGATCCTCGCGCGTGCCCTCAACTGCGAGAAAGCGCCGATTGCTGATCCCTGCGGCGAATGCCAGAGTTGTCGTGATCTGGCCCGCGGCGGCCCCGGCAGTATGGACGTTATCGAGATCGACGCCGCCAGCCACGGCGGTGTCGACGATGCCCGTGACCTGCGCGAACGGGCGTTCTTCGCGCCGGTCAGCAGCCGCTACAAGGTCTACATCATCGATGAGGCCCATATGGTGTCGCCGCAGGGTTTCAATGCGTTGCTCAAACTGGTGGAGGAGCCCCCGCCGCACCTGAAGTTCATTTTCGCGACGACCGAGCCGGAAAAGGTCATCGGCACGATCCGCTCGCGCACCCACCACTACCCGTTCCGCTTGGTGCCACCAAAAGTGCTGGGCGACTACCTCAACCAGTTGTGTGCCGCTGAACACGTCAACCTTGACCCGCTAGCGCTTCCGTTGGTGGTGCGCGCCGGAGCAGGTTCCGTACGCGACACGCTCAGCGTCCTTGATCAACTGTTGGGCGGTGCCGGACCCGATGGCGTGACGTATGACTTGGCGTCCACCCTGCTGGGTTACACCCCCGATTCGTTGCTCGACGAGGCGATTGATGCGCTGGCCGCACATGATGGCGCGACCGTTTTCGGTGTCGTCGACAAGGTCATTGAGACTGGTCAAGATCCGCGCCGGTTCGCTGAGGATCTGCTGCAGCGACACCGCGATCTGATTATCGTCTCCGCTGTTCCCGGTGCGCTGCAAAGTGGTTTGCTCGACGTACCCGGAGATCGTGCCGAACGGCTTACCAGCCAAGCGTCCCGTTTCGGACCATCGGATCTGACCCGCGCTGCTGATCTGATCGCCAGCGGGCTGCTTGAGTTTCGCGGTGCGACCGCCCCGCGGCTCCTGCTTGAGCTCATGTGTGCGCGTATTTTGTTGCCCGCCGCCGATGACTCGGCCCAAGGTTTCCACGCCCGCCTCGATCGGTTGGAACGCCGACTGGATATTGATCCGGTTGCTCCTGCAGCAGCAGTTGCCGCCGGGCCGCCGATGCCTCCGGTGGCGTCCCCTGCCCCGCCCGCTAGCACTGCCCCTGCACCCGATCCTGTGCCGGCCCCTGCACCGATCCCTGCGCCGATAGTCGAGCACCAACCGACACCTGAGCCGGCCGCCGAAGTCGTGGCCGCTGAGGAGCCGGAGCCGGAGTCGGTGCCGGTACCCGAACCAGTAGTCGCCCCAGCCTCAGCCCCCGACGCCGCCGAACCGGTGACGGTTCACGCGGGTGCGTCGATCGCGATCGCCGACGTACGCCGGTTGTGGCCCGACATCCTAGAGACGGTCAAGGGGCTGCGCCGATTCACCTGGGTCATGCTCAGCCAGAATGCCCAGGTGACGTCGCTCGACGGCGATACGTTGACGATCTCGCTGATCAACGCGGGTGCTCGTGACTCATTCCTCAAGAGTGGTTCCGATTCGGTGTTGCAGCAGGCCGTCCATCAGATCCTGGGCGCATCGTGGCGGATCGACACGGTCATCGACCCCTCAGCTCAGCCGCAAGCTGACACTGCCACCGCGCCAGCCGGAGCACCGCCAGAGCCCGTCGCATCTCAAGGGATCGGTGCATCGGCCGCTGTACGCGAAGCTGTTGCCCATCCACAGGCGCCGGTTGCCGACGAGGATGTCGATGCCGCAGCCAATCGCAATGACCCAGTGATCGATACCGAACAGATCGACCCCGAGCAGTTGGTGGCTCGCGAGTTGGGCGCTGAGATCATTGAAGAAATCGCCTCCGACGGACGTTGAGCTGGTCCGACGGCGCCTCAACACGCTATTGGAGCCGGTCGACATCCTTCGTCTGGTCCGGGACGAACCAAATCTTGTCGCACTAATTGGGGCCTGGCAGCAGGGCGATGCGCTCATCGGTTTCAATCCCGAGCGCTTTGCCGAGGATCCGTTCGACGCCGTCGATCTGGAGCCGATCGACGCCGTCGGTGCATTTGGCGGTGGGTGGATCGGTGCATGGGGATACCAGCTCGGCACTCGACTCGAGCGACTTCCTGATCCACCGCGCCGACCGATCCCGCGCCCGGACTTCTCAATCGGTTTCTATGACTATGTCCTTCGCCATACTGCCGGCGCCTGGTGGTTCGAAGCACTGATCACGCCATCGCGGGCCGCGCTAATCGAGGCGGAGTTCGATCGCCTCTGTGGGTTGCTCGCCGGTCCGGTGCGTGCCGCGGTCCCGTATGACGTTGGCAGCTTCGACATGACCCCATCGCCGGACACACACAAAGACGTCATCGCCAAGACGCTTGAACATATTCGCGCCGGCGACATCTTCCAAGCCAATCTTTGCGTGCGACTTTCGGCGCCGTTCTCCGGCGATCCGCTCGACGTTTTCTGCCGGGGAATTGAACGGCTCCGACCCGCATACGCCGCGTTCGTTCGAGCTGACGGCGGCGCGCTGGTGAGTATGTCGCCTGAGCTGTTTCTGCGTCGGACTGGTCGCGATGTGCTGTCCTCGCCGATCAAGGGCACCGCGCCGCTCGATGTCGATGCGCAGACGCTCGCGGCCTCGGCGAAGAATCGGGCCGAGAACATCATGATCGTTGACCTGATGCGCAATGACCTCGGCCGCGTGTGCGTGCCCGGAAGCGTGCAGGTTCCGGCGATCAACCGGGTGGAGCAGCATGCCGTATGGCATTTGGTTTCAGATGTGAGTGGGCGTCTGCGGCCTGAGGTCAAGGATTCGGAATTATTGCGCGCGACGTTCCCGCCGGGTTCGGTGACCGGTGCGCCGAAGGTTCGGGCGATGACAATCATCAATACCCTCGAGGCGACTGGCCGTGAGGCCTATACCGGTGCGATCGGCCATGTCAGTCCCTGCGCAGGGCTCGAGCTCAATGTCGTGATCCGTACCTTCGAGTTTGCCGGTGACCGGGTCTGGCTGGGTGTCGGCGGCGGTATCGTGGCCGATTCGACCACGAGCGGTGAATATGCCGAGTGTCTGGTGAAGGCGCGCCCGCTGATCGAAGCGATCGGGGGGCGGCTCGAGCTGACTGCTGATCTTGATGTTTTGGCGCAAACGGCTAGCACCGGCGTGGCGGGTGCTGACATCGGGAGCGAGGTGGATGCATCGCTCGGCATCTTCGAGACAATGTTGGTACTCAGTGGGCAGGTAATCGAGGTCAATCGGCATCTGGCCCGACTTGAGGCGAGCCTGCGGGCGGTTTACGGCGCGGAACTCCCGAGCGATCTGGCCGAATCAATCGATCGAGCGGCGAAACAACTGCTGGGCAGACAACGGCTCCGGGTGACGCTGTCGTCGGGCGGCGATGCCACGATCGTCGCCGCACCGCTGGGCGCCGATGTCGACAGCTGGACGCTGATCCCGCGGACGATTCATGGTGGCCTTGGCGCCCATAAATGGGCCGACCGTCGACGTCTCGACGGGCTGTCCCGGCCTGACCAAGACCTGCTGTTGGTCGACGCCGATGGCGCCGTGATGGAAACCGGTCGGGCGTCGGTGTTTGTGGTTGGCGATGACGGTGTCCACACCCCGGCGCTCGATGGCCGTATTCTGCCCGGCACCGCGCGCGCCCGAATCATCGAATTCTTGGTGGCGGCCGGCATACCAGTCTTCGAACGACGACTCGTGGCCGACGATCTCTCGCATGCAACGGAAGTGTTCGCGACCAATTCGCTGCGCGGTGCCGTCCCGGTTCTCGACTGTGAAGGAATCGGCCGCTGGAATACTGGCCGAATCACCCAATGGCTCCGCGCGCACTGGGAGGGTGGTGGATCAGCCACCTCAAAGCAGTCAAATACGGTGGCTCAGGCACCACCCGCTGGGGCGGGAGGTACAAATGGGGCGCGGGTCCTATTGATCGACAATTACGACTCGTTTGTCCACAACTTGGCGCAGTATTTTGGCGAGCTCGGCGCGGCCGCATCAGTTGTTCGCAATGATGAGATTTCTGTCGCTGAGTTGTTAACGGCTCAGCAACGCGGTGAGATCACCCACCTCGTACTGTCGCCGGGCCCCGGCACGCCAGCCGATTCAGGGATCAGCAACGACGCGATCGCTCAACTCGGGCCGCTGATCCCGACGTTGGGCGTGTGTCTGGGGCACCAATCCATCGGTCAGGTGTTCGGCGCGACGGTCGTACGGGCGAGCGAGATCGTTCACGGCAAGCCATCGCTGATCCATCACGACGGGCGAGGCATATTCGCCGGGCTTGCCGATCCACTCGTCGCGGCGCGCTATCACTCGCTCGTCATCGATCGCGCGACGCTGCCCGATTGCCTTGAGGTCAGTGCGGCCACGCCGAGCGGTGTGATCATGGGCGTACGGCACCGAACTTATCCGATTGAGGGGGTTCAGCTGCACCCCGAGTCGATCCTCACCCCGACCGGCCACGCGATGCTGCAAAACTTTCTGCGGACTTCGCCAGAAACATAGCGAGGGGTCACTCGCTATGTTAGTGTCGGCTCCACTCCAGGAGGTTGACCATGACGGAAATGGATCTAGTCATCAACGGCGGTACCTACTTCGACGGCACCGGATCTCCGGGCGTCCGTACCAATATCGGCGTGCTCGACGGGCGAGTCGCCACGATCAGCCCCGACCCGATCGCTGTCGGTCCCGCAACCCGGATCGTCGAGGCCGCTGGCCACTGGGTCATGCCCGGATTCGTCGACGTGCACACCCATTACGACGCCGAGCTCCAGGTGGCGCCGGGCCTCAATGAGTCCGTACGCCACGGCGTCACGACGGTGCTGGTCGGCAACTGCTCGCTCTCCACGATTTACTCGACGCCGCTCGATATCGCTGATCTTTTCAGCCGGGTCGAAGCGCTCCCGCGCGCCCACGTCCTCAAGGCCATCGAAGGAGCGAAGACATGGTCGACACCGCAGGGATGGGTCGACGCGATCGAACAGCTACCGCTCGGGCCGCACGTCGCATCCTTCCTGGGTCACTCCGATGTGCGCGCTGATGTCATGGGACTCGGTCGATCGACCGACCCCAAGCAGAAGGCGACGACCGAAGAGATGATCGAGATCGAGCGCCGGCTCGGGGACGCCCTCGATGCTGGTTTTCTCGGTATCTCGGCTATGACCAACCCTTGGGACAAGATCGATGGCGACCGCTACCGATCCCGTGCGCTCCCGACGACTTACGCGAGTTGGAAGGAATTTCGCCGGCTCGCCAAGGTTCTGCGCAAGCGGGGCGCTGTTCTTCAGGCTGTCCCAAATCTCAACAAACGCTACGACATTCTCTTCTTCCTCGCGATGGCGACCGGGCTGCTCCGCAAACCGCTCAAAGTCTCCATGCTCGCTGCCGCCGACCCCAAGGCCGATCCGTGGATCCGGCGCATTTTCGGACCATTGGCATGGGTGACCAACCGAATCGGTCGAGGCAAGTTCACCTGGCAGCACCTTCCGACGACGTTCCGGGTGTGGGCCGATGGCATCGATCTGGTCGTATTCGAAGAGTTCGGCTCAGGCCGTGAAGCTCTCCATCTCCGTGAGGAGATGGGCCGCAACGAACTGCTCAGCGATGAGGCCTATCGGCGCTGGTTCCGCCGGGACTTCGACAAGCGGTTCTCCCCAAGGGTGTGGCACCGCGACTTTGATGACGCCGAGATCACCGAGTGCCCTGATGCGTCGCTGGTCGGCAAGCACATCGGTCAGGTCGCCCGCGAGCGCGAGCTGCATCCCGTCGACTGTTATCTCGATCTCGTCGTCGAGCACGGCACCAAGTTGCGCTGGAAAACAGAGATCGCCAACGCCCGACCGGAGGTGCAGGACAGCCTGATCAATCGATACGGCGTCACGATCGGCTTCTCCGATGCCGGCGCGCACCTTCGTAACATGGCGTTCTACAACTTCGGCATCCGGCTGCTTAATCGCGTACACCAGGCACAGAGCAAGGACAAGCCGTTCATGTCCGTCGAGCAGGCCGTCTACAAGCTTACCGGCGAGCTCGGCGACTTCTATGACCTCGACGCCGGCCGGATTGCGGTCGGCGACCGTGCCGACATCGTCGTGATCGATCCGGCCGGGCTGACCGATGCGGTCGACGGTTACTACGAGTCCGTGATGCCCGAATTCGGTGGGGTGAGTCGCATGGTCAACCGCAATGACGAAGCCGTCGCGGCGACAATCGTCAGTGGAGAGGTCGTTTGGCAGGACGGCGAGTTTGCTGACGGCTATGGCATGTCGCTCGGCACCGGCCGGTTCCTGCGCGCCAAGGAATCCCGCGGAACCGTGACACCGGTTCGGCGCTTTGAGCGCCAGGTGGCACAGTAACGTCGGTGACCACCACACGACCACGCCGAACTCAGGCCGAACGCCGCGAAGGCACGATCGCTGCCCTCGTTGATGCGGCGGTGATCGCGCTCGGTGAGATCGGGTATGCCAAAACGACAGCCGGAGAGATTTGCCGTCGTGCTGGTGTCTCGCAGGGCGGAATGTTCCGCCATTTCGACTCGCGGCTCGACCTGATCATCGCCGCCGCCGACGCCGTCCGCGACCGTCAATTCGAGCAGTTCCGAATTGGGATCACAGCGCTCGAGCAGATTACGATCGAGGACTGCCTCGTCCTGCTGCGCAAGGCATGTCGGGCCCCAATGAACGCCGCTTGGTATGAGCTTATGGTCGCCGCCCGAACCGATGCGGAGCTCCGTGAACGACTCGAACCCCTCGCGGCTCGCTTCCACCGGGAGATCCTCGAGCTCGGCCGCGCGCTCCCGGTCTCGGGCGACATCCCTGAGGAAGAGCTCGATACCGTTCTGCTGTCGCTCGTCCACCTCCTCGACGGCGAGGCGATCATGGCTGCCGTTCACTCCCACCCCGATCAGGAGAACCAGCGCATCGATCAACTCGTACGCCTCCTCGCCGGTGAACGCCTCTACGAGCCGGGCGCGCCAGAGGTCCGACCCCATCGCCGCCAACTAGACTGAACGCCTTATGTATGACGGTGTGATCCAGGATCTGATCGATGAGCTCGGCCAACTGCCCGGCATCGGCCCCAAGAGTGCTCAGCGCATCGCCTTTCACCTGCTCGATGCCGATCCCGATGACGTACGCCGCTTCGCTGCGGTTCTCGTCGAGGTCAAGGCGAAGGTGCATTTCTGCAGCACGTGCGGCAACGTCACGCAGGAGCCGGAGTGCCGCATCTGCACCGATCCACGCCGTGATCCCACGGTCCTCTGTGTCGTTGAAGAGTCCAAGGACGTCGTGGCGATCGAACGAACCCGTGAGTTCCGTGGCCGCTATCACGTGCTGGGCGGCGCAATCTCGCCGATCGCCGGCATCGGGCCGGATCAATTGCGCATCAAACAACTCGTTCAGCGGCTGAGCGATAACGCGATCGAAGAAGTCATCCTGGCGACCGACCCCAACCTTGAGGGCGAGGCAACCGCGACCTATCTGATCCGGATGCTCACACCGCTGGGGCTCAAGGTCACCAAACTTGCCAGCGGTCTGCCGGTCGGCGGCGATCTTGAGTATGCCGATGAGCTCACGTTGGGCCGTGCATTTGAAGGCCGCAGAGCAATTAGTTAGCCTGTCCAAATCGCCCTACGGCAGGAGAGATAGCAATATGAGCAACGTCCCCCCAGAACCTCAGGACTATGTGACAGGCCCGGACGGGCTTCCCCGGCACCCCGGTTCACCCGAACAGCCCATGCCCGAACCGGCGACGCGCGCCGATCAGCCCCAATCGATCCAACTTGCGGTCAAATTGATGCGGGTCGGAGCCGTTCTTGCCGGCCTGTCGCTGATCGCGACCGTTGTGACCTTAGGTTCGTTGAAAGACCAGATCCAAACTGAGCTGCGCAAGACCGATCCCAATGTTGCGCAATCGACCATCGATGCTTCTTACGCGGTCGCTATTGGGTTTGGGATCGTCATTGGTCTGATCGGCATCGGGCTGTGGCTTTGGCTGGCATGGAAGAACGGTCAAGGTCGCAGTTGGGCGAGGTTCGTTGCGACGGTGTTGGCTGGCCTCAACGTCCTGTTCACCCTTTTCAGCTTCGTCAGTTCGGAGGCGTCATCGGTTTCTGCGGGGCTGTCGGTCGTCAGCATGATCCTCGGCGCGGTCATCGTGGTGCTGTTGTGGCGCAAGGATTCCAACGAGTTCTATCTGTCACAGGCGGCGCGGCTGCATCGCTGATTGCCCAGGCGCGGATTGATTAGAAGAACGCTGATCGACCGCACCCTGCGTCACCCGGTAGACTTTGATTGGCGCAGCGTCGCGCCGGCCGTTACTTTCTACTGCGCTAAAGCAGTTCAACATCAAGGAAAAACCTGTGGGCATTGTCGTGCAGAAGTACGGCGGCTCCTCGGTTGCCGACGCAATCGGTATCAAGAGGGTCGCCCAACGAATTGTCGCGACCAAGAAAACCGGTGCGGACGTCGTCGTCGTCGTATCGGCAATGGGCGATATGACCGACGACCTGATGGATTTGGCCAACGAGATCTCCCCGTTGCCGCCGGGCCGCGAACTCGACATGCTGCTGACCGCGGGCGAGCGGATCTCGATGGCGTTGCTCGCGATGGCAATCGGCAATCTGGGCCAGGAAGCGCGCTCGTTCACCGGATCGCAGGCCGGAGTCATCACTGACTCGCGGCATGGCCGCGCCAAGATCATCGATGTCACTCCCGGCCGGATCGAGGCCGCGCTGGCCGAGGGATCGATCGCGATCGTTGCCGGTTTTCAGGGCGTTTCGCAGACCAGTAAGGACATCACGACGCTCGGCCGTGGTGGGTCGGACACGACGGCGGTTGCTCTGGCGGCCGCATTGGACGCCGATGTTTGTGAGATTTACAGCGATGTCGACGGCATCTTCACCGCCGACCCACGGATCGAACCGCGCGCCAAGCAGGTCCCGTGCATCTCCTATGACGAGATGCTCGAAATGGCTGCCAATGGTGCCAAGATCCTGCATCTGCGGTGCGTTGAGTATGCGCGCCGCTACAACATGCCGATCCACGTACGATCGTCATTCTCGAATAAACAGGGCACGTGGGTTGTTGACGCCGACGCGATCGAATCCACGTTGATCAAGAATGGGGCCACCATGGAGCAAGCCATCATTTCCGGCATCGCGCATGACCGCAGTGAAGCCAAGATCACGATTGTTGGAGTCCCTGACAAAGTCGGCGAAGCGGCCCGCATTTTTGCTGTGTTGGCCGAGGCCGAACTCAATATCGACATGGTCGTGCAGAATGTCTCGGCCGCCACGACCGCGCTCACCGACATCTCATTCACGCTCCCGCAGGCCGATGGGCAGAAGGCCATGACCGCGCTTGCCCGGTTGCAGGAAGAAGTGGGCTATGAGCGACTCCAGTTCAACGACACGATCGGCAAGGTGTCGATCATCGGTGCCGGTATGCGATCGTCACCGGGCGTCACGGCGAAATTCTTCCAGTCACTGGCTGACGCTGGCGTCAACATCGACATGATCTCGACCTCAGAGATTCGCATCTCGGTCGTGGTTGTTGAGAATCAGGTTGATGACGCGGTTCGCGCTGCGCATGAGTCGTTCGGTCTGGGATCCGATGACGTGGAAGCGGTAATTTACGGAGGTACGGGACGATGACTCGCATTGGTGTGGTTGGCGCGACCGGTCAAGTCGGCATGGTCATGCGCAAACTGCTCGAGGAGCGGGATTTCCCGGTCACTGAGATCCGCTTCTTTGCCTCGGCGCGCTCGGCCGGCAAGACGCTGCCCTGGAAGGGTGAGCAGATTGTCATCGAGGATGCCGCGACTGCCGATCCGACTGGACTCGACATCGCGTTGTTCTCCGCGGGCGCGACGGTTTCGCGTGCGCAGGCACCGCGGTTCGCGGCGGCTGGCGTCACGGTCATCGATAACTCGTCGGCCTTTCGTAAGGATGCCGACATCCCGCTAGTCGTCAGTGAGGTCAACCCTGATGACATCGCGACGGCCGCCGGACACATTATCGCCAACCCCAACTGCACGACGATGGCGGCGATGCCGGTGCTCAAGCCGTTGCATGACGAGGCCGGCCTCGTGCGGCTGACCGTCAGCACTTATCAGGCGGTGTCTGGTTCGGGCGTCGCCGGTGTCGAAGAGTTGCATTCACAGGCGCTGGCCGTCGTGGACAAAGCCAATGAACTCGCACACGATGGGTCTGCGGTCGAGTTCCCCGCACCGGTGAAGTATGTTGCGCCGATCGCCTTCAACGTCGTGGCGATGGCCGGTTCAATTGTCGATGACGGCTCGTTCGAGACCGACGAGGAACAAAAGCTGCGTAACGAGACCCGCAGAATTCTCCATATTCCTGAACTGCGTGTGTCCGGCACTTGCGTACGTGTGCCGGTGTTCAGCGGTCATTCGCTGTCGATCAATGCGGAGTTCGCCCGGCCGATTTCGGTGGCGCGCGCGACCGAGTTGCTCGCCGGTGCGCCGGGCGTCAAACTCGTCGACGTGCCGACGCCATTGCAGGCGGCGGGATCCGATCCCAGCCTCGTCGGCCGAATCCGTCAGGATGAGGGCGTCGACAACGGGCGGGGCCTCGCGCTGTTCGTAAGCGGCGACAACCTGCGCAAGGGCGCCGCGCTCAACACCATACAGATTGCTGAACTGCTCGTCTGAGGCTCAACGTTTCACAGCTGATCGCGCAAAACCACGAAGGCATCGATTCCCTCAGGATTGGTCAGTGCGCCCTTAGCGACGGCGCGCTCAACTGGGACGCCCTGCAGGATCTTCTTGGCTGGCACCTCGAGTTTCTTTCCCGAAAGCGTATGTGGGAGTACCTCGACGTGTTGAATCATGTCGGGAACGTGCCGGGGTGACAGATTGGTGCGCAGGGCACCGTTGATCGCCTTGCGCAATTGGTCGTCGAGGGTGCGATCGGCCCCAAGCGACACGAACAAGATGAGCGTACCGGCGCCGCCTTCATCGTCCTCGAGATGAACGACCAGGCTGTCACTGACTTCGGGAAGTGCCTCTACGACGGTGTAAAACTCGGCCGTTCCGAGGCGCACTCCACCGCGGTTGAGGGTCGCGTCGCTACGCCCGGTGATCGTGCAGGTCCCGCGTTCGGTGATCGTGATCCAATCGCCGTGTCGCCAGACGCCGGGAATGTCCTCGAAATAGGCGGCCCGATAGCGGGACCCGTCGGTATCACCCCAAAAGCCGACTGGCATCGATGGCATCGGTGCGGTGATGACGAGTTCACCAAGGCTCCCGATGACCGGCTGGGCGTTGACGTCATACGCCTCGACGGACGCACCGAGGCATCGGCAGGCGATCTCACCGGCATAGACCGGAACATTGGGCGCTGAGCCAACGAAGCCTGAGCAGACATCGGTACCACCGGATAATGAACCGAGATGGACCGTGGGGCTGACCGCGTCATACACCCAGCGGAAGCCTTCGGCGGGAAGCGGGGCGCCGGTCGAACCGACGCCGCGTAACGCCGAGAGATCCGCGATGTCTTTGGGGACGAGGCCTTCCTTGCGGCATTGCAGCAGGAACGGTGCGCTGGTTCCGAAGTAGGTGACCTTGAGTTCATCGGCCAGGTGCCACAACATCGAGGCGTCTGGATAGCTCGGATGGCCGTCGAACATGACGATCGTGGAACCAACGCCGATCCCGGAGATGAGGAAATTCCACATCATCCAGCCGGTGGTGGAGAACCAGAAGAATCGATCCTGCGGGCCGAGATCGGTCTGGAGTGCGAGTGATTTGAGGTGCTCAAGGGTGATGCCACCGTGGCCATGGATGATCGGCTTGGGCAGTCCGGTGGTTCCGGAGGAGAACAAGATGTAGAGCGGAGCGTCAAAAGCGACCCGCTCAAACTCCAAGGGCGCGGACTCGGCAGTGAACTCGGACCAGACGACCGCGCCAGCGCGGACCGATGCGTCTGGATCGAGATAAGGAATTTCGACCAGCGTCTCGACACTCGGCAGGGCAGCGTGGATCGCGTCAACCTCGGCCCGTCGGTTGATGTCCTTATTGCCATAGCGATAGCCGTCGACAACGACGAGAACCTTGGGCGCAATCTGCTTCCAGCGATCGGTGACACTTTGCGTGCCGAACTCTGGCGCACAGGAGGAGAAGATCGCGCCAAGGCTGGCAGCGGCCAAGAGCACAACTAAGGTTTCGGGGATATTGGGCGAATAGGCGGCTACCCGATCACCGGCGGTCACCCCCGCCCGGATGAGGCCGGCACGTGCCCGAGCAACCTGATCACGAAGTTGTGCGGCGGTCAGGCATACGTCGGCACGACTCTGCGAGCGGGCGACGACAACGACGTCATCGTCGTTCCGGCCGGGCATACGCAGCATCGCCTCGGCATAGTTCAGCCGGACGTCAGGGAACCAGCTCGCGCCGGGCATCGAAGCGCGTTCGAGTGCCACGGTCGGCGTGCCATCGGAGGGTATGTCGAAGAAGGTCCACACCGACTGCCAAAAGGCATCGAGATCGGTCGTCGACCACTGCCAGAGCGCTTCATAATCATCAAAAGTCAGGCCGTGTTCGGAGCGAACCTGAGCGAGAAAGTCATCCAGCCGTGAATGCTGATCGGCCGGCGGAGTCCACAGAATACTGCCCATAGAGGCAGTCTTTCAGACCCCGCGTGGGCTGCTGTCGGCGACAGCAATCAAGCGATGCGAGATCGCAAACGCGGCAGCTCCAAGTATGGGCATGATCAACCACGCCCATACCGAGTTGATGACGCCGAGAAAGAATCCCATGATTATGACCAGCTCGAGGCACAGGGCGAGGAAACTGGTGATCCGTGGCTGCCGTACATACCATTTGGCGAGCAGGAATTCACCCAGCGCGAAGGCGATGAAAGCGACAACCACGACGGTCAGCGAGCCCCATCGGCCGCCGCCGGTCGAGACGCCGCGCAGGTGACTGAACATTGTCAGCAGCAGGCTGGTGATAGCGACCACGGCGACACCGACCAAGGCACCGACAGAGGCAGCTGCCTTGGTCTGATCGATCCGTGGCAGTGAATAGTGCCGAAGTGAGTAGATGCTGTCTGAGAGGGTTTCGCCGGTGCGGCGTGTGGCATCCTTGACGCCGCCAAGTGTTGCAGAGGCGGCCCGAGCAGTCTGCGTTCCGACAGCTTTGCCGGTCGCGCCGGCCTTCTTGCCGATCGCGAGCGGCGGCCGGCTGGGGCGAACTTTTGTGGTCGAGTTCGTTGCCTTGGTGGCTTTAGCCGACTTGGGGGCTTCGGCGCGTGGGGCGGACGGAGTCGGCGTGGCGCTTGGGCGTCCGTAACGAATCGTGGTCGACGGAGGTGCCGCTGGTCGCTTCACCACGGTCTTCTTGACAACCCGTTTTGCAACCTTGCGTGCGGGTTCCTGCTCGTCGGCCATGGCCTAAGTCTTCCACACAGTCGGTGGCTTGGCTTAGGAGTCGGGTTTCAATTCGGTCACGTCAGGGTGCCGATCCGCACAACCCCGAGATTTGTTCGAATTGCGACCGAACCCGTGGCTTGAGTTCAGGGGGTCGAATCTGAACATATCGTGGGGTACGACCACAGTGGAAAGGGCCCGCACCAAAGAACGGTGCGGACCCTTTCACAATGGTGGGTCGTTTAGGAAACTGCCCTGACCTGCATTGACGTAGCCCGTACCTGGACTCTTTCCCAGGCTTATCCGGCTCGCTTCCCAGAAGTCTTGATGTCGAGAGAGGTTGCGGGCTTAGTCAAACCGAAGGCTCCAACGCCTAGTTTCCTCCGTGCGCGCTTAGAACGGAGTAATGCTGTTAAATACAGATTAGTTCGGAACTTGGTACACTAAGTACATAAAAGTTCGTCTCTGTCGGAGGTTTTTGTGGTTAACGAGATCATCTTCACCGATGACGCGCCCGCGGCGACTCTGTCGGATCAGGTCAGCCGTGGCGCTATCCGTCGACTGGCGACCGGTGTGTACACGACGAACCTACAAGATTCTCCTGAAGATGTCGTTCGGCGCAACCTTCACCAGATCGTCGGCAAGCTCATGCCCGATTCAGTCATCACCGATAGGTCCGCCAGGTCAGGCAACCCTGTCGATGGAGTTCTCTACGTCTCCCGTCCAGGTCGTGCAAGGCAGCTCAACCTGCCAGGGGTCACGGTCAATGCGCGAGCCGGCACCGGGCCAGTAGCTGACGACATTCCGCTGCCTGGCGGCACGTACATCGCATCCAAGCCCCGAGCCCTGGCGGAGAACTCGGCCCCCTCCAGGTCAAGAAGC
Source organism: Aeromicrobium changchenzhani (assembly GCF_057586615.1). Taxonomy (NCBI): domain Bacteria; kingdom Bacillati; phylum Actinomycetota; class Actinomycetes; order Propionibacteriales; family Nocardioidaceae; genus Aeromicrobium; species Aeromicrobium changchenzhani. The sequence continues at coordinate 256,962 of NZ_CM172480.1, forward strand.
GGAACGCGGAGGACGCTGAGCCAGGTCGAGCTCGAGGACTGGGTTGACTTCATCTGCCAAACCGAAGGCGAGCAGCGACTCATTGCCTGGCATAAAGAAGCCGAAGAACTGGCCCCTCAGCTAGGCGTTGGCGCGAAGCACCTCGACCAGCTGCGATCCGCGATTGGGGTCGCGGTCGGAACCAAGGATGCGACAAGCAAGACCTCCAAGAACCTTGCGAGCCGGCGTGCGGGGCACCCCGTCGACCAGGCACGAGTCAAGCTCTTCGGCGAACTCGCAGAGACGTTGCGGAAATCCGCCCCGCAGAACAATCCGGAGCGTGCCGTGCCCGGACAGCCGGGGTACGGACAGTTCCTCCCCTTCTACGAGGCGTACTTCTCCAACTACATCGAAGGGACCGAGTTCACCCTGGACGAAGCCCGCCGAATCGTGTTCGAGAGTTACGTCCCCGCGCAGAGGTCGGCAGACGCCCACGACATCCTCGGCACCTACATGCTTCTCCAAGACGCCGAAGGGATGAAGCGAACCGGCGCCGACGTTGACGAGTTCGTTGAGCTCGTCAAGTCTCGGAATGCCACCATCATGAATGGTCGCAAAGACAAAGGCCCCGGCCAGTTCAAGCTCGACAACAACCGCGTGGGCGAGACCTTCTTCGTCGACCACGAATGCGTCGAGGGAACGCTCCGCGCCGGTTTCCGGTACCGCGATGGACTGGACACGCCCTGGGAGCGGGCTGTTTACACCGCGTTTGTCGTGGCAGAAGTCCACCCTTTCGCTGACGGGAACGGGCGAACGGCCCGAGCGATGATGAACGCCGAACTCACTGCTGGCGGCCAGAGCCGAATCATCATCCCGACCGTCTATCGGGGAGACTACCTAGATGGCCTCCGGCTGTTGTCGCGGCGCGGTGAAGCCGACATATTCATCAAGTCGATGCGGTACGCCCACGACTTCACCGCGAGCATCGACTTCACGGACTATGCGCTCGCCGAGCAGCAACTAACGGAAGCCAACGCCTTCAACGAGCCAGACAGCCCCGACCGCCTTCGTGTCCTCGGCACTCGGCCGCCCATCATCGCCAACAGCCAAGTAGCTTCGCCTGTCGATCAGAGAAGTCGAGGCATCTCAAAACCCGGTACTCACGCGGGGAACTTCAAAGCAAAGCCGCAAAGCCGTCCTGGGTGCGGCCTGGAATAGGGCTGACGCTCGTACGCAAAGACTCGATCACGACGACGATCAGGAGCAAGAAGTCCATGAAGATGACGATGAGGAAGAAGAAGTCGAGGTCGAGGAGTGCAATGGCTTGGTCGAGGACGTTGCTTTCGTCGCTCACGCGGCTTTCTCCTGATGTTCGGTGAGCACGTTGTATAGCGTCGAGCGGCTGACCCCGAGTTCTCTGGCGACCGCCGCTTTCGGCACCCCGGCCGCAATGCGTTCTTGAGCCTCGGTGACCTGTTCGGCAGACAACGCGGGCTTGCGACCCTTATACACGCCCTTTGCCTTTGCCTTCGCTATCCCTTCAGCTTGCCGCTCCCTGATGATTGACCGTTCGAGTTGGGCGAAGGCGCCGAGAATGTGCATCTGAAATTCGGCGTACGGGTCGCTCGCTCCGGGTTTGAACACGAGCTGCTCTTTGGCGAACTCAACGGTCACCTCGGTCTGCGACCCCAATCGCCCACATGCCCCGAAATTCTGTCAGGTCCAGTCGGTCTCTATCCCGCTCGAAGCCGGGCTCAAACATGCCCAGGAGTATCCGTACCAGTCACCCCCGTGGCGGGCCTTCTACCCGATGCGCAACACCGTCGAAAGTACCAAAGCCGGGCTGAAGAAATCAGCGACTCACGCCCTCGATCAACCCGAGGTCTCATTCGGGAACTCGACAATGAACGACTCCGAGCGAGAAGCCAACGTGAAAGCCAACGCCCGAACCTAGCTGGCCGGCCACGCCCCACCATTCACCAGAACGGCCAGCTACACAGCCCTGCCCTGAAACACAGGTCAGGGCCTTTTGCGTTCCCGATGCCGGGATTGAACCTGCATTAACGACCCGAAATCGACCCCGCAGGGGCCATTTCTGGCAAACAAAAGACGCCCACCGAAGTGAACGCCTTTTGTCTTGAGTTTCCCCAATATCTTCGAGCAGTTTCCCCAACTACTCATGGTCGGGCTGACAGGATTTGAACCTGCGGCCTCGTCGTCCCGAACGACGCGCGCTACCAAACTGCGCCACAGCCCGATTTCCCCGTTTAATGAGGACCGAGTGAGTCTATCCCAGTAAGGGTGAGCAGCGTTGCCTCGGGGCGGCATGCGAATCGTACCGGCTGATATGGCGATGTGCCGATCCCAGCGGAGACATGCAGCCACGATGGATTATTGCCGTCGACCGAGTGCCGGCTGATGCCTTTGACACGTGCGGTGTCCAGATCGCAGTTGGTGATCAGTGCGCCATATCCGGGTATGCATAGCTGTCCGCCATGGGTGTGACCGGCAAGAATCAGCGAGTAGCCGAGAACATTCCATCGATCGAGCACCCGAAGGTAGGGAGCGTGGGTCACACCGATCGCGAGATCGACATCAGTGCGTGCCGGCTCGTTGTCGAGCTCGTCCAGGCCGAGGTGGGGGTCGTCGACGCCGACAAAGGCGAGCCGCTTGCCGTTGACCATTAGTTCGGCATGCCGATTGGTCAGGTCATGCCAACCGCGGCGGGTGAACGACCCCCTCAGCTCACGCCATGGCAGGTCGAAGGGGGGCAGTTTTATGTTGCCGTTCGCATCAAGAAGCTCGGCATTGCTGCTGCTCAGATAGCTTGCGGGATTCTTGGGCTTTGGCGAGATGTAGTCATTGGAGCCGAATACGAACACGCCGGGCAGGTCGAGCAGGTCGCCATACGCGCGCAGAACTGACGGCACCGAACCCTTGCCAGCGATGTTGTCGCCAGTATTGATGACGAGGTCCGGCGCCAGCGCGGCGAGGCTGTGCAGCCAGGCCTGCTTCTTCGCCTGGCCGGGCATCATATGAACATCGGACAGGTGCAGAACCCGCAGCGGGTCCGATCCGGCTGGCAACACGGGCACACTGAACTCACGTAGTGCGAAGTTTGTCGCCTCCCACAGGGAATAGGCCAATCCAGTGGCGGCGGCCGCGACCGGCCAGAGCAGTTTATTCACAGGCCAACACTGTCATAGGGCATGAAACTGCGACACTGGATGTATGTCAGCCCTCAAGGATCAACTCCGTACCGACCTCACCGCCTCGATCAAAGGCCGTGACGCGTTGCGCTCCTCGACGCTGCGAATGGTGCTCACGGCAATCACAAACGCCGAGGTGGCTGGCAAACAGGCACGCGAACTCACCGACGACGATGTCATCACGGTCCTTGGCGCGGAAGCTAAGAAGCGACGCGAGGCTGCCGAAGCCTTCGACGCCGGCAACCGGCTGGAGCTAGCACAGAAAGAGCGCGATGAAGCCAAAATTTTGGCTCACTACCTACCCGAACAGCTGACTGCCGATGAGATCCAGGCCATCGTGACCGCCGCGGTTGAATCGGTCGGTGCGGCCGGACAGGGTATGAAATTCATGGGCAAGGTCATGGGCGTAGTCACGCCACAGGTCAAGGGCAAGGCTGACGGCGGCGTGATCGCCGCCGAGGTCAAAGCACAACTCGGCGCTTAGCCGCCGTTGTTACCGCCCGGTTTTCCCGGTTTTCCCGGTTTTCCCTGGTCGCCGTTATTGTCTGACTTCTTCTTGTCCTTCTGTGGGGGGGCAGCGATTGGTTGGCCTGCTGGCGGAGCGTTAAAATTGGTTGGCGTCAGATAGTTCTGGATTACGCCCATCGCGAGTTTCCACATCGGGCCGGCCAGTGAGCTACCACCAACGGAATTGAAGTTGAGGAAGCGTCCGTTCAGGGTGCTGCCAGCCAGCGACGTCGGTACGCCATTGGGCTTGGCGCCGGCGATCATTGAGGCGGTAGAGAGTTCGGGCGTGTAGCCGACGTACCAGACCGACAGGTTGTCATTGGTCGTGCCGGTCTTGGCGGCCGACGGGATCTTTAGCGCCGTTCCATTGGAGTAGCCGAAGCCGCCGGGCTGCTGAAGTCCCTTGAGAATGTCGTTGATCTGGGCGGCTTCGTCTTTCGACATGATCTTCGTGCATTGCGAAGTGAATTTCTTGATTGTCTTGCCGTTGGCGTCGAGGATCGCGTCGATCGGATTGGGCTTGCAGTACTTGCCGCCGGAGGCTGCGGTCGCATAGGCGGCGGCCATGTCAAGCGGGCTTACTGAAACGACACCCAAGGTGAACGAGGGGACTTCCTGGCTGGCGGGCACTTTGATCCCCATGGATTTGGCCGCCTTGATGACATTGCACAGACCGGCGTCTCGCTCCAACTGGGCAAAGTAGGTGTTCACCGACCGCCGCGTGCCCGTGTACATGTTGAACGTGCCGTTGCCGGTCGAGTTTTTTACCGGGAATGCGCTGGTTCCGCCACCTGTACAGTCAAAATAGGTGCCGGGCGGGATGACCATCGAGCCGGGTGAGTTGTAGGATTTGCTGACCGGAATGCCCTTCTTGAGCGAGGCCGCGACAGTGAAGTATTTGAATGTTGAGCCGGCTTGGAAACCTTGCGAATTGCCGTAGGCAGGAGGCACGGTGAAGTTGATGAACGACTCGCCCTTTTTCTTGTCTCTGCCCATCGGGCGTGACTGGGCGAGAGCGCGAACCTTGCCGGTGCCTGGTTCGACCATTGCCAGCGCACCGATCGCGCGGTCCTTGGGAGCAACGGTCTTCTTGACTGCCGAGTTCGCGGCTTTTTGCATACGCAGATCAATGTTCGACTTGATTGTCAGGCCGCCGCTCTCCAGTTTCTGTCTGCGGGCGGCCTCCGTGGCACCGAGATCGGGATCTTCCATGAGGACGCGTCGAGCGTAGTCGCAGGAGAATGCGGCAACTGTGCCGACACAACCGTTGGGGTATTTAGTGATCTTGAGACTCAACGGTTCAGCCATGAGTTTCTCGGCGTCAGCGCTGCTGATTTTGCCCAGCTTGCCCATCACCGAAAGAACGATGTTGCGACGCTGCAGCGCACGTTCGGGGTAGACCCTCGGGTCGAGCTGGACCGGGTTCTTGACCAGCCCAGCAATGGTCGCTGCCTGTTTGACGCTGAGTTTGTCCGGGCTCACCGAGAAATAGTGGTAGGCCGCGGCCGAGATGCCGTAGGCACCATCACCGAAATAAGCGATGTTGAGATAACGCTCGAGAATCTCCTTTTTGGTGTGCGATTTCTCGTAGGAGATCGCATACTTGAGTTCGCGGATCTTGCGCGACGGGGACTTCTCAGTCGCGGCCCGAATCTGCGCCCGCGTTGTCGCCTGCTGTACGAGGGTGAGTTTGACCAACTGCTGCGTGATCGTGGAGCCACCCTGGGTCTGGCCGTCCGAAGCATTGTTGACGAGCGCGCGCAATGTGCCCTTGAGGTCGAGTGCGCCATGTTCGTAGAAACGGTTGTCCTCGATCGACAACAGCGCGTCCTGCATGTTTATTGAGATGTCCTTCAGCGGGACATCCTGACGATTTTCCTTGTAGAAGTACGCGATCAAATCGCCGTTGGAGGCCAACAGACGCGTCGTCTGGGGGTTAGGAGTCTGCCGCAACTCAAGCGGAAGGCTGAGCGCTTCCTGACTGAGGTTGTTGGCGGTGACCGCCACGAAGGTGGTGGCAGGAATCAAGAGCGCCGCGACCATGATGCCAGCGATTAAGCTGAGTCGAGCCATCGCCGCGATGATTGAACCTCGCGAGGAATGCTCCTGCTCGTCTTGAAGACGAGTGCGCAGGCTGGAGCGAAATGAATCCCAAGACATGGGGCTAAGCGTACGGGACTGAGCCACAATCCTTCGCCGGCGAGCCCGTATGGCCCAAAAGTACTACGTGAAGATGAGCAATCGCGGTCTTACCACACCCGGCTCACTTTCGTACGCTATTAGCAGGAGTCACACTGGTCACATTTTAATGGCCGTTCTCGGGGAGGAAAACCACATGTCATGGAATGACAACTGGGCCGCTAAGGCGGCCTGCAAGGGTGACACGGATGCATTGTTCGTTCGTGGCGCCGAGCAGAATCGGGCCAAGCAGCGCTGTGCATCGTGCATCGTGCGGGCCGAATGCCTCGCAGAAGCACTCGACAACAAGATCGAATGGGGCGTTTGGGGCGGTATGACTGAGCGTGAGCGCCGTGCGCTGCTGCGCCGCAAGCCCAACGTGACCGCTTGGCGCAAGGTGCTGCAAAACTCGCTCTGAGCTATTTCGCGGCGAGTAGCTGGCCGATCGTTCTTAACCCGTCAAGGTCATGGACATCGCTGGCTAGGGCCGGGACGGATCGAGTGGGGACCGACGGGTGCGATGCCGTGAAGCTTCGCTTCAACCGTGTTTCACGGGTTTCGATCGTCGCGCGTTCTGCATGCACGTTCAAGAGTTCAGCCGTGGCTTTGTCTGTGGCCGAGCCGTCGGCCAACCGCATTGCCGCTGACTCGGCATCGGCGCGACCGATATTGCGCGCGGCCACGACGCTCACCCGATTGACGACGAGACCGGCGAGCGGCATGTTCTCGTTGGCAAGCCGTTCGACGAAATAGGCCGCTTCGCGCATTGCATCGGGTTCGGGTGAAGCGATGACCAAAAATGCCGTATGCGATGCCTGGAGCAGCGCGTACGTCTCCTCGGCCCGGCTGCGGAAGCCGCCGAAAAGCGTGTCGAAGGCAGCGATGAAAGTTTGAACATCGGTGAGCAACTGGGCGCCGATGATCTTGTTGATCGCACCCGTCACCATCCCGAAACCAGCGTTAAAGATTCGGGCGGGACCCTTGGCCGGGGCCAACATGAGTTTGATGAAGCGGCCATCGAGCAGCGATGACAGTCGTTCGGGCGCGTCTAAGAAGTCGAGGGCCGACCGCGATGGCGGGGTGTCGACGATGATTAGGTCCCACCGTGAGCCGGTCCCGCTGACCGCGCCGGACTCGGCGTGGAGCTGTCCCAATCTTTCCATCGCCATGTATTCCTGCGTGCCAGCAAATGAGCTCGACAGAGCGACATAGAACGGATTCTTGAGAATCTGTTCGGCCTTTTCGGCGGAGGCGTGTGCAAGCACGACATCATCGAAGGTGCGCTTCATATCGAGCATCATGGCGTCGAGCGAGCCGCCGTTGCTGCCGGTGCCAGCGACCGGCCGGGGCACGTTGTCGAGTGCGGTAAGCCCCATCGCCTGGGCGAGTCGCCGGGCCGGGTCGATCGTCAGGACACATACCTTGCGGCCCTGCTCGGCGGCGCGCAACGCCAGCGCGGCCGACGTCGTCGTCTTGCCGACGCCGCCCGATCCGCAGCAGACGATGATCTGGGTGTTGGCGTCGGCCAGTAGCGCGTCAACGTCGAGTGCTTCGGCCAATTGGCCACCGCCAACGCGTACCGCAGACCGATTGCCACGTGTTCGAGGCGCCGTCTGGGCCGGCTTACTCATAGGACACCTCCGGACTTCAACTGCTCGGCGAGTTCGAATAACGCACCCAAATCGACGCCATCACGAAGGAATGGCAACTCAGCCAAGTTGGTCGCAGCGTCGGAGATCAGGGTGCGTTGATTGGCCTGTAATAACTGGCGTTCGAGGTGAGCTTGGCCTTGTTCGATCAGGGCGGGCGCTGAACCCGATTCAAGCCCGGCGCGGTTGAGGCTGGCACCGACCTTGGCAGCGTTCAGTGTTCCGTTGGCAAGGGATGTGGCCGTGGATGCGGAGATCAATGATTCGCGGATGAGGTTGAGGATGACATGGCCGACGGGGAGTTGCTCGCCGGTGAGCTCGACAATTCCGTCCATTGTTTCCTGGACCGGCATCTCTTCGAGCACCGTGACGAGATGGATTTTGGTGGACGCGGCGCGCATCATCTGCATGATCGAATCGGCCTGGCGATTGATCGGCCCGATCTTGGCGAGTCCGGCGAGCTCGGAATTGACGTTGAGGAATCGGGTGATCCTGCCCGTCGGCGGGGCGTCGAGGATGACTGCGTCATAGGTGAACTTCGAGCCGGTCTTGCGCCTGACCGCCTCGTAGACCTTGCCCGTCAGGAGTACGTCGCGGACGCCCGGCGCGATCGTTGTTGCGAAGTCGATAATGCCGAAACGGTCTAGCAGTTTGCCAGCCCGGCCGAGGCGGTAGAACATGTCGAGATATTCGAGCAACGCGGCCTCTGGGTCGATCGCGAGCGCATACACGTCGCCGCCGCCGAGCCCGACCGCGATGCGTCGTTCTTCGTACGGCAGCGGGGCCACGTCGAAGAGTTGGGCGATCCCTTGGCGTCCCTCGACCTCGCATAGGAGGACCTTGCGGCCTTTGCCGGCGAGCGACATCGCGAGGGCAGCGGCGACCGTCGTCTTTCCGGTGCCGCCCTTGCCGGTCACGATGTGAAGTTGCGAATAGAGAGCCACGGACAAACCCTATCGTCAGGGAATAGTCTTGTAATAAGTCTGGCGAGATAGAGTCAGGCCATGACGCAATGGGAATACACGACAGCACCGGTTCTAGTGCACGTGACCAAACAGATCCTCGATAATTTCGGCCAGGACGGCTGGGAACTCGTCCAGGTGGTCCCGGGCATAAATCCGGAGAATCTTGTGGCCTACTTCAAGCGACCGGTGGTCGCATGAGCGCGGTCGAAGATCGGCTGAGTGAGCTTGGGCTGGCCGTCCCCGGTGTGGCCGCTCCGGTCGCTGCTTATGTCCCGGCGGTGCGCACCGGCAATTACATCTTCACGTCCGGCCAGCTGCCGATGCAGGAGGGGCAACTGGCCCGTACCGGCAAGGTCGGCGCTGATGTGACGCCCGAACAAGCCGCCGAGTGTGCACAGTTGTGCGCGCTCAATGCGATTGCCGCAGTCAAGGCCGAGATCGGTGACCTCGACAAGGTTGTTCGCATCGTGAAGGCGGTCGTGTTCGTTGCGAGTACGCCGGACTTCACCGGGCAGTCCAAAGTCGCCAATGGCGCCAGCGAACTGTTCGGCAATGCCTTCGCAGAGGCGGGACGGCATGCTCGCAGCGCGGTCGGTGTAACGACGTTGCCTTTGGATTCGCCCGTCGAGGTCGAACTTATCGTCGAGGTCAGCTGACAATGCTCATACCGGTTCCGCCCGCCCTCGCCGTGCACGTCGAGAAGCGGAGCGGGGCAGTTATTACCGAGCCCCGCAACGCTTCCACGGTCGTGTTGGTCCGTGACGGTGTCGCGGGACTTGAGGCATACCTGCTTCGCCGCCAACAGACGATGAAATTTGCGCCGGGAATGTATGTGTTTCCCGGTGGCGGCGTCGACGCGGCAGATGCCCGCACCGATGTGCCGTGGGTGGGTGATCCGCCGTCGGTATGGGCTGAGCGTTTCGGTTGTAACGAGGAGATCGCGCGCGGATTGGTATGCGCGGCGGTACGCGAGACATTCGAGGAGTCCGGCGTGTTGTTGGCTGGGCCCGATGCGGAATCGGTCGTGGCCGACACGAGCGGTGCCCAATGGCAGGCCGCGCGGGTGGCGCTGGAGGCGCATGAGTTGTCGTTTGTGGAATTCCTGCTCGCACACCAACTCGTACTGCGTACCGATCTGCTCGGCGCATGGTCGCATTGGATCACGCCGACCTTTGAGCCGCGGCGATTCGACACGCGGTTCTTTGTCGCTTTGCTGCCGGCAGGTCAATCGGTAGGACATCTTCCCAGCGAAGCCGACCACGCGTCCTGGGTGCCGTTGGCCGACGTTCTCGTGGCTGTCGATGCAGGGGACGCTTCGATGCTGCCGCCGACCCACATCACCTGCCGCGAACTGTCCGAGTTGTCCGGAGTGCAGGTGCTGTCGGCGGCCGCCGAACGATCGATTTTCCCGATCATGCCGGAACTCGTCGAGATTGACGGCAACTATTTCCTCCAAAACCCCTTGGGAGAACACAATGGCTGATTCTGCCGCGATCATCGTGACCGAGCGAGCCTCGTTCGTGCTGGCCGACAATCCGGGCATCATGACACTCGAGGGCACCAATACGTGGATCTTGCGTGAACCCGGTGCCGCTCAATCAGTCGTCGTTGATCCGGGGCCGCTCGAGGAGCAGCATCTACAGTCGGTCCTCGCCGCCGCCGCGCCGGTCGGACTCGTGCTGATCACGCACCGGCATTTCGACCATACCGAGGGCGCCGCACGCTTTACCGAGCTTTGTGGGGCGCCGGTACGTTCGACCGATCCGCAGTTCTGTTCGGGCGCCGAACCCCTCGTCAATGGTGAGGAGATCGTCGTTGACGGATTGGTGATCAACGTGCTCGCAACTCCGGGGCATACCGCCGACTCGACTTGTTTCCGATTGTCGGACGAGGCATCGCTGCTTAGCGGCGACACGATCCTCGGTCGGGGGACGACGGTCGTCGCTTATCCCGACGGAACCCTCGGGCCATATCTTGATTCTTTGGCGCTGATCGGACAGTTCACCGATGAAGGCCTCGTCGAGCGCATTCTTCCGGGCCACGGACCGGTCATTGACGATCCGGGCGCTGTCGTCAACGGCTATCTGGATCATCGGGCCGAACGGCTCGATCAGGTTTTGCAGGCGGTTGAGGGTGGGGCTTCCACGCCTCGTGAAGTCGTCGAGCTGGTCTATCAAGATGTCGATCCGGTCCTCTGGGCCGCCGCCGAACTCTCCGTGGCCGCCCAGATCGACTACCTCAACGAAACCAACTAGTCCCCAAGATTTGGCCGAAGTACTGCCGTTTTGATGAGATTTTTGTTGGATTCTGGGCATTTAGCGGCCAAATCTTGGGGATCGATGAGCGCCTCCGTGGTTTTCCACAGACGATCACGATGTCTGGGTTCTCCACAGATGTGCTTAAAGAGGTAGGACTTTTACCTGCGGTAGCAGCACCCTCGTCGTATGCACTCGATCCCGCAGGAGCTTTACGGCCGGCCATTCACCAGCGCAGACGCTGCCGCCTATGGCGTGACGCCGAAGATGTTGGCCGGGCGACGGTTCGTCGAAGTGTTCTCAGGCGTGCATCGGACCGCAGACACGGTCGACTGTTTCGACTTGCGCGTGCGCGCGGCCGTGCTGGTCCTCCCGCCGGATGCCGCGGTCAGCCACGTCACCAGTTTGCGTTGGCGCGATTATGACGCGGTGCCGGCATGGCCCCTGCATTTCTCCACCAATCAGCGTTTGCATGTCGAACGTCCTGGGATTGTGGTTCACCGGAGACAAGGTCGATTGAGTTCCAACCTTGTCCGCGAGATCGCGATACTGGGACCAGATCGTACGTTTGTGGACGCTGCGACACAGCTGGACGACAGGCAGTTGCTTCGTGCGGGGGATTGGTTGGTTTCGAGCGGCCATACTGACGTCCTCGACCTGCGTGCGTACGCCGTGATGTCACATCTTGATGGAGTGGAGCACGCGCGAAGGATTGCTCCATTTGTCCGCGACCGGGTGGAGTCGGTTCGGGAGTCGGATGTCCGGTGGGTGGCTCTGACATACGGCTTACCCGAACCGGAGGCGAATCTATACCGCGTTGGCGCAACGTGGCTATCGCGGACCCCGACCAAGATTTGGCGGTTAATATCCCAAAACTCAGCCTTATCCGAAGAAAAACGGGATGAAATCGGCCAAATCTTGGGGACGGGGACTAGCGGGCGCGCTTTTGGAGTCGTTCGAGATCCATGATGACGACGGAGCGAGGTTCGAGGCGGAGCCAACCGCGAGCAGCGAAGTCGGCAAGTGCTTTATTGACCGTTTCGCGTGAGGCGCCGACGAGCTGGGCCAACTCTTCCTGAGTGAGGTCGTGGTTGACGTGGATACCGTCATCGGCACGGCGACCGAAGCGGCCGGCCAGATCTAGCAGCGCTTTGGCAACGCGGCCGGGAACGTCGGAGAACACGAGATCGCCGACGACCTCATTCGAGCGGCGCAGCCGGCTGGCCAACTGGAACAGGAGCGCACGGGCAACATCGGGATGCTGGGCGACCAGAGGGAGTAGCGCGTCGTGGCTGAGTGCCTTCATCGAGCAGTCGGTGACTGCCGTCGCGGTGGCCGAACGCGCACCCGGATCGAACAGCGAGAGCTCGCCGAACATCTGTCCTGGGCCGAGTATCGCCAGCAAGTTTTCGCGACCGTCTGAGGATGTGCGACCGAGTTTGATCTTGCCGTCGGTCACGACGTAGAGCTGATTGCCCTCGTCGCCCTCATTGAACAGAACGTCGCCGCGTTTGATCGTAATCGCATTCATCGAAGCATCGAGAGAAGCCGCCGCTTCGTCGTCTAGGCCCGAGAAGAGTGGCGCCTGGCGCAGCACATCGTCGTTCACAGAGAATCCTTAATCGCTTGTAACTCCGGTCACAGTCTGTCCTAAGGGATAGCACATTTCCACACCGAGGGTCGATTGGTTCGCGAAATTCTCCTCACACGTAGTCTTGACCGCGTGCCGAACCAGACTGTCAGTCCACCCAAACCGGACGTGTCATTGGTTCGCCGGGCCCGAAAGATCAACCGGGTACTCGCCCAAACCTATCCCGACGCGGGCTGCGAGCTCGATTTCGCCGATCCGTTCCAACTTCTTGTCGCCACGGTCCTGTCCGCCCAAACGACCGATCGGCGCGTCAATGCCATTACTCCCATGCTGTTCGAGCACTACCCCGATGCGTATGCGCTCGCGGGCGCCGACCGGACGGCGCTGGAGGAAATCATTCGGCCGACCGGATTCTTCCGGGCCAAGAGCGACAGCTTGTTGGTGCTGGCCGCAGGGCTGGTCGAGCGGTATGACGGTCAGGTGCCCGGCACGCTCAAAGAGCTCGTGACGCTCAAAGGGGTCGGCCGGAAGACTGCGAATGTTGTCCTCGGCAATGCGTTCGATGTTCCAGGAATCACGGTTGACACGCATTTTGCCCGGCTTGTGCGACGGCTCGACTGGGTCGCCGCGGACATTGTCAAGGATCCGGTCAAGACCGAACACGCAGTCGGTGCGCTGTTCCCGCGCAAGGATTGGACGATGCTCAGTCACCTGCTGATCTGGCATGGCCGACGTCGCTGTCATGCCAAAAAGCCGGCTTGCGGCGCCTGCCCGGTCGCGCAATGGTGTCCCTCGTATGGGATCGGTCCGACTGATCCGATCGAGGCGGCGGCGCTCGTCACGACCCAGGGACCGGCATGAACAAGGTGGCCACGCTTGCCGTGTTTCTGCTGCTGAGTATGACGGCCTGCGGCGGTGCCGCACCGACGGCGACTCCGCCCACCAAAAGCAACGTTCCTGCCACCAAAACCACCGCCGCACGCCTGCCCGCGATTAGCTTGGCTGACCTCGACGGCGGCGCCGCGGTTGATCTGGCCAGAGTGACGGGGCCGGCGGTCATCAACCTGTTCGCTACCTGGTGTGGGCCGTGTCGGGCCGAGTTGCCGGTGTTCGCCCGAGCCAATAGGACGCTCGGCGACCAGGTCACCTTCATCGGCATCGATTTCGCCGATCCGGATCAGCGAGGTGCGCGTGCACTGGCGAAAACAACGGGCATCACCTATCAATTGCTCGCCGATCCGGACTCGAAATTGAGAAAAGATCTGAAGGTTATCGGCTTGCCGCAGACCGTATTCGTTGATGCGCAGGGCACAATCGTGGCAACTGAACGCAGAGCCTTCGACTCGTACGCCGATCTGAGTGCTGCTCTTGATTCTCACCTGGGGGTGACACCATGACCGGTCCGACCGCGCCCCGGGCGCCGCTGCCTGAATGGCTCGACCCCTTGGTCCACAAGCTCTCCGGCGTTGAGGCCGAGACACTGGCACCACGCTTTCCGCATCCGCCCGCCGACGCGCGCCGCGCCGCCGTACTCATGCTGTTCGCCGACGGCCCTCGCGGCCCAGACGTACTGCTCACACTGCGTGCTTCGACGCTGCGGGACCATGCCGGCCAGATCTCGTTCCCGGGCGGATCGTCCGACGCTGAGGATGCTGATGCGGTCGCGACGGCGCTTCGCGAAGCCGATGAAGAAGTCGGGATCAAACCCGCCGAGGTTGAAGTATTCGGTGCGCTACCGAAGTTGTGGTTGCCGCCCAGCAACTTTGCGGTGACAACAGTTCTTGGTTATTGGCCTAACCCGCGTGAACTTCAGGCCGTGGATGCGGCCGAAGTCGAAACGGTGTTCCGTGCGCCGATCGTCGAGTTGATGGACCCGGCCAACCGGTTCGTGATGATTCATCCCAACGGTTGGCGTGGGCCGGCGTTCAACGTCGTCACCGAGACTCCATTGTGGGGATTCACCGCCGGCGTGGTTGCCCGATTGTTCGCTGCGGTGGGCTGGGAACAGCCCTGGGACGACTCGATCGAGCGACAATTGCCGGTGGTTTGGTGAACGTTCTCGACATCATCCTCCTGCTGGTTTTGGTTGCCTACTCGATTTCCGGCTACTACCAAGGCTTCGTGATCAATCTCGTCGCTTCAATCGGGTTGATTTTCGGCGGCTTGTTGGCCGTCTCGATCGTTCCCCACGTCATGGGCGATTCGGTGCCTACCGTGACGACGTCGCTCATCGCCCTCTCGGCTGTCGTGGGCGTTGCGGTGATCGGGCAGGGCATCGGTACGTACGTCGGCACCGATATCAAAGACAACATCTCGTGGCAGCCATTGCGCTGGGTCGACGCGGTCGGTGGCAGTGCGCTGAGCATCGTCGCGGTGCTGTGTGCTTCTTGGGCGCTGGGCTATGCGGTCAGCGGAACGCAGATCCCAGTGATCTCGAAGGCCGCACGCGGATCGGAAATTCTTCGAACCGTCAATGGCGTCATGCCAACCGGCGCGACCGATGTGCTTGATGCGTTCAATCATGTGCTCGACACCAACCTGTTCCCGCGTTACCTTGAGCCGTTTGAGAACGAGCAGATCAAGCCGATCGAGGCGCCGGACGACCAGGTTCTCGCGTTGCCAGCAGTGGTCCGTGCGAGCAAGAGCGTCGTCAAGATACTTGGTGCCGCCGTGTGCAATCGGGGAATCGAGGGCTCAGGCTTTGTCTATGCGACCGATCGGATCATGACCAACGCGCACGTCGTTGCCGGGGTTCGAGACCCGTTCGTGGTCATGGGGAATCGGCGGGTTCAGGCTGACGTCGTGCTGTTCGATCCGCGTCTTGATGTTGCTGTTCTGGCAGTTCCGGGCCTCGGCCTTAACCCGCTCTCCTTCGACGAGAACGGACGGGCCGGTATGTCCGCCGCGGTCCTCGGCTTCCCCGAAAATGGCCCATTCGATGCACGTGCAGCGCGCATACGTATGCAGCAAAACATGCAAAGCCCCGATATTTACAATCACGGTCGGAACGTGCGCAGTACGTTCGCGATTCGCAGCCTCGTACGGTCGGGCAACTCGGGCGGGCCGCTGGTCTCTGATGATGGCAATGTGCTCGGCGTTATCTTTGCGGCCTCGATCACTGACAAATCAACCGGCTATGCCTTGACCGCGAAGCAAGTCGATGCGGCGGCCAAGGCGGGCATCCGAGCCGCTGACCAAGTCTCGACCGGAAATTGTGCCTAATGCGTGGACCGGTCGCATTTCTCTGTGGCGTTCTTGCGTTGATCGCTGGACTTGTGACGCTGCCAATCGCGTGGGTTGGCCACAATATCGCCAACGAAGATGGTTACGTCGCCTTCACCGAGCCGTTGGCGACCAACCCCGGCTTTCAGACGGCGATTGCAAACGCGCTGGCCACCGGTCTCGTCGAGAAGGCCGGTTTGCCTGATGTGACCCGTAAGCCGGCGCAAGACGCGACCGCGGCCGCTTTGCTGAACCTTTCAGCGCAGCCGGGCTGGGTTCAGGCGTGGGACGACACCCAGCGCCAGTCGCATCAGATCACGCTGGGCGATCAGCGCAATCTTCCTGCCGCACTTGATGCCAGCAATCGACTGGCTGTGGACTTCGGACCGATGGCGCAGTTCGTGGTCAAGATCGTCAATCAACAGATCCCATTTCGACTGCCCGCACCGCAACAGTTGATCGTGACGGTCGGTGGCGATCAGCAGACCCACGTCATCGAACAGCTCCGCAAGACACCCGACTGGTCACGTACTGGGCTGTTGGTGACGGGGCTGTTAGCGGCCCTGTCGCTGGTTGCGGCGCGGCGTCGGAGCGTGGCGCTCGCCTGGCTCGGCGCAGGCACCATCGTAGTGGCGGGCGTTGCCTATCTGGCGTTCTACGGCGGTGCCTCGTTCATCGCCGGCCGCGACACCGCAACATCATCGTTCGCTCAGGCAATGACGGGAGCGTTGATCGAGCGGAGCCGCACCTCATTCGGCCACTGGACGTTGGTCCTTGCCGGGGTCGGCGCGGCAGCTGTGGTGGTCGGCGCCGTCGCTCGGCTAGTGTTCAGCGGTCGGTCGAGGTCTTGACGTGCTGGCCCTTGAGCGCAGCCGGGATCGCCTTGGCTGAACGGATCGTCTTCTCCGGCGCACGAATTTTTTTGAGCTTACGTATGCCGATCAGGATCAGCAGTATCGCCAGCACAACGTAGGCGCCGGTCACGATCAGGAACGCCCAAGCGGGATGCAATCCGGTCATCGTGATGAAGTAGGCGATCGTGAAAGAGCCGAGAATGATGATCAGCAGTCCGAAGAAGCCAGCAATAGCTAGCAGTGCGGCACCGATTCCGGCGGCCTTGGCACTGACCGTGATTTCCGATTTGGCGAGCGCGATCTCCGATTGCACCAGCGCAGAGATATCTCTGCTGGCATCGGCGACCAGCCGGCCGATTGTCGGTTCGTCCTTATTGCTCATGAAGTCGAGCCTATCGGTATTGCCCGAAGCTCGGGCGGTGAGCCTGCAACGTTAATCGATGATTTCTTCGTTGCCGGCTCACCGCCCCGAGACAGACCGATGGTCAGTCCTCGTCCTTCGACGTTGCCATGCCAGCGCTGATGAGATCCATGATCCCGGAGTCGGCCAAGGTGGTGGCGTCGCCGACCTCGCGGTTCTCGGCGACATCGCGTAGTAGTCGCCGCATGATTTTGCCCGATCGGGTCTTGGGCAATTCGGGAACGATCATGATCGACTTGGGCTTGGCGATCGCGCCGATTTCCTTCGCGACATGATCACGAAGTTCCTTGACGACATCGGCACCACCGTCACCGGCCGATTCCCGCAGGATCACGAAAGCCACGGGTGATTGACCAGTCATCGGATCTGCCGCGCCGACCACGGCGGCCTCCGCAACCTTCGGGTGCGACACCAGTGCGGATTCGATCTCGGTCGTGGACAAGCGGTGACCGGAAACATTCATGACGTCGTCCACACGGCCCAGGAGCCACAGGTCGCCGTCACTGTCCTTCTTGGCGCCGTCGCCCGCGAAGTACACGCCGGGGAAACGGGACCAGTAGGTCTCTTTGTATCGCTCGTCGTCGCCCCAGATGGTGCGCAACATCGCCGGCCATGGCTCAGTCAGCACAAGGTAGCCGCCAGTTCCGTTGGGGACCGACTTGCCGGCGTCGTCGACGACGTCAGCGCTGATGCCGGGGATGGCCTTCATGGCTGAGCCGGGCTTGCCTGAAGTGACGCCGGGCAGCGGGCTGATCATGATCTGGCCGGTCTCGGTCTGCCACCAAGTGTCGACGACTGGCGTCTTACCGCCACCGATCGTGTCGCGGTACCAGATGTATGCCTCCGGATTGATCGGCTCGCCCACTGATCCCAGCAGTCGCAGTGAGCTGAGATCGTGTTCGGCGGGGAACTCGGCGCCCCACTTCATGAACGTACGGATAGCTGTCGGCGCACAGTAGAGGATCGTCGCCTTGTACTTTGCGATGATCTCCCACCAGCGGCCCTTGTGCGGGGTGTCGGGTGTGCCCTCGTACATAATTGATGTCGTCGCATTCGCGAGTGGTCCGTAGACGATGTAGGAGTGGCCGGTGACCCAGCCGATGTCGGCGGCAGTCCAGTAAACGTCTGTCTCAGGCTTGAGGTCGAAGACCGCCCACTGGGTGTAGGCGCAGCCGACAAGGTAGCCACCGGTGGTGTGCAAAATGCCCTTGGGCTTGCCAGTCGTGCCGGAGGTGTACATGACGTAGAGCGGATGCTCGGCATCAAAGGATTCAGGGGTGTGCTCGGTCGACTGCCGGCCGACAACGTCGTCCCACCAGAGGTCTCGACCTTCAGTCCAAGCGGTGTCTTGGCCGGTTCGCTTGACGACGAGGACGTTGCGCACATCAGGGCATTCCTCAAGAGCTTCGTCGACGGCGGGCTTCAGCGCCGACGCCGCGCCACGGCGGTAGGCGCCGTCGGCGGTGATGACGATTCGTGCGTCGCAGTCAATGATGCGGTCGCGAAGTGCAGTGGAGGAGAAGCCGGCGAAGACAACGGTGTGCGGGGCCCCTAGCCGCGCACATGCGAGCATGGCGATGACAGTTTCGGGAATCATCGGTAGGTAGATCGCGATGCGGTCGCCAGTCTTAACTCCGAGCTCAATCAACGCGTTGGTGGCCTTGCAAACCTCGTCCTTGAGGTCGCTGTAGGTGATGGTGCGAGTGTCGCCGCCCTCACCCTCAAAGTAGTAGGCGACCCGGTCGCCAAGACCATTCTCAACGTGCCGATCGACACAGTTGTAGGCGGCGTTGAGCTTGCCGCCGACATACCATTTGGCGAACGGGGCGTTCTCCCAGTCGAGCACTTCGGTGAACGGCTCGGTCCAGGTGATCCGTTCGGCCTGCTTCTTCCAGAAACCGAGCCGGTCGGCATCGGCTTCGGCATAGGCGTCGGCCTTGACGTTCGCGTTCGCGGCAAATTCTGCCGGTGGATCGAAACGGCGGGTTTCATTCGCGAGATTGCTGATCGCGTCTTCAGTCATGATTACTCCTGGGTTGGACGTCTCAATTGTATTGTGTCCCACGCCACATCTTGAGCGGCACGGGGTTGCAGGGGAGTCGCTCCACCTGCGCGGGCCGAAGCAAGCGCATCCCCCCGCGAATGGCTTGCTTCGACTCGTGGATCAGTTACGTGGACCGACCGGAATTTTCGTTTCGCCGAAGGTCGCATTTGTGACCCCGGCGAGGACGCCGTACCAAGCAGCCGCGGCGGTTGCGAGACCGAAGTAGCCACCGATGTGGGTCAGCGTTTCCTGCTCCCAGAACTCGCCGAACGCGAGGAAGAAGAAGGTGATTGTCAGAAGCACGAATACGGATAAAATTACGGTGTTCGTGCGCGTGGCGGCGACCGTCATGATGGCGGTGAAGATTGCCCAGGCCAGAAGAAATGCGCCGATGCCCTGGTGCAGTTGTTTGCCCGCACCGGAGAGATCGGTGTGACCGGTCAGGTACCAGAACGACACCCAGAAGGCGCCGTAGGAGCAGAACGCGGTTGCGCCGAAGGTGTTGCCCTTGGCAAATTCCCACAACCCGGCGGCGAACTGGGCGATACCGCCGTAGGCGAGCGCGAGACCGAAGACGACCGGTTCAACCGGTGCGTGCAGAATATTCGAGTTTACGAGGCTGAGGACGAAGGTGGTGAGACCGAAGCCGGCAAGACCGAGCGGTCCGGGATCAGCGATATGGGAGCCGGGTATGGGCCGGTCGACGACAGACATAAGATCTCCTAGTGGTGGTCTGGGCGCCAAGGCGGCGCTTTCGTCTTCAGTCTGGCGCCGGAGATTCGCTGTCGGGAAGGGCAAAACCGGTGCCGTATGTGAACGGCGTCACATTATCGGCGGAAGGCGTGTGAAGATGCGACGAACGGCTGTCGTCACGCGCCGAACGGTCGGCGCCGGTGGATCGCCTCGGGATCGTAGGTGCCTCGATCGACGTCGAGATATTCGGGCGTATGCAGACGGACCATCGCACGAATGACATTGGGCGGGCGCTGCCGTGCCGTCGCCAGTGAGACTCCGATCATCGTGGTTAGGGCAAGCGGTACGGTCCACGCCGCGGGCTGCGCGATGAGGGCGCCGGCCCAGTTGGTGGCGGTGAATCCAACTAGCGTCGCGATGACCGCGCCGGCTGATAGGACACCCCCGACGACCATGCCAGCAATCGCGCCGGTGGCGGTCAGTCCGCGCCACCAGATGCCGAGTAGTAGCAGCGGGAAGAACGTCGACGCGGCGACAGCGAAGGCGAGTTCGACCGCACGGGCGACGGGTAGCCCACTCGTCGCAATCGCGAGGACGAGCGTCACCAGGACAGCTAGGCCCGTGGCAAGGCGGAACGCTCGGACGCCCTCGATTCGCCCGCCGAGCAGGTCTTGGCTGATGACGCCGGCGATTGACACGACGAGCCCTGACGATGTCGACAGGAACGCTGCGAAGGCCCCTGCCCCGAGCATTGCGACACCGAGATCGGCGGCAGCTCCGTGTAGCAACGCTGCCGGCAGGTCGAGCACAACCGAGTCGGTGTGGCCGGTGCGTACGAGGTCATATGTGTAGATCCGCCCGAGGACGCCATACACCGTGGGAAGCAGATAGAAGATACCGAGCAGGCCAAGCACGCCGAGCGTCGTTCGACGCGCCGCGCGGCCGTCGGTGTTCGTGTAGAAGCGAACGACGACATGCGGCAATCCCATCGTGCCGAGGAACGTCGCGAGGATCAGTGAATAGGTCAGGTACATCGCGTGCGGGCCAGAAAGTGGGTCGACCCAGTCAGTCAGATGCACCGTGGATACGCGCGGGGACCCGTCACCGTGCCAGTGGCCGAGGAGGATGAACACGGGCAGGAGGAGCATCGTGAACTTGAGCCAATACTGAAACGCTTGGACGAGCGTGATCGATCGCATTCCACCGGACAACACGATGATGCAAACGATGACCGCGACGGCAGCACCGCCGACCCACGTCGGTGCGCCGATGATAGTGCGCAGGGTGAGGCCGGCCCCTTGGAACTGCGGCAACAGATAGAGCACGCCGATTAAAACAACGAGGAAGCTTGCGACCAGGCGCGCGGGCCGGGACTCGAGCCGAAATTGGGCGAAGTCGGCCAGTGTGTAGGCGCCCGATCGGCGCAGTGGGGCGGCCACGAACACGAGAAGTATCAGGTAGCCGGCGGTCCACCCGACCGGGAACCATAGGGCGTCGACGCCATGGGCAAGGACGAGGCCGGCGACACCAAGGAAGGATGCGGCGGAGAGGTATTCGCCACTGATCGCCGACGCGTTGACGATCGGTCGTACCGAACGGGAAGCGACGTAGAAGTCGCTCGTGGTGCGGGAGATGCGAAGCCCCAACGAGCCAATCGCCAGGGTCGCAAGCGACACGGCGACGACCGCGGTCAAACCCGCTGCGGTGTTCACCGCTGATCCAGCAGATCGATGAAGGCCGCTTCATTCCGCTCGGCGTGTATTACGTAGTACCAGCCGAGCGCGAGCAATAGGGGATAGGCCAGAAATCCCAGCAGGAGCCACGGCAACGGAATGCCGGCGATATGCGCAGCAGACACCGCCGGTACCAAGCGGAATACGAGCGGCAGCGAACCCAGGGTGGCCGCGACCATCAGAACGATGACGATCGCTAGGCGCAACTGGGCACGCACGAGCGAATCGACGAGCGCTTCGCCGAGCGCGGTCTGTGCGTCGATCTCCTCGGCCATGTCGAGCTGGGTGCTCCGGGCGCTGTCTTGGCGTTGGAGGCGTGCGCGCTGGGGAGGCTCATCGTTCACGGCACGACCCCAGGCTTCGCATTGCGGATCAATAGGTCTTTGAGGTCTCGCGTATGGCGCCGGCTTACATCCAGTTCGACGCCCCCGACGATGACGGTGCAGCGACCACCTTCCTGGCGAACCTCGCTGATGTTGTGCGAGCCGACGAGGAATCGGCGGTGGATCCGGATGAAGCCAGCATCACGCCATTGTTCCGCGAGCGTCGACAGCGCAATCCGCAGCAGGTGACCGCCCTCCACAGTGTGGAGACGTACATAGTCGCCCTGAGATTCGACATAACGGACGTCGCTGCGCTGGATGAACCGGGTGACCCCGCCAAGTTCGACGGCTATCGTTTCGTCGTCCGTCGTCACGGGCAGATCGTCCTTGGCAAGGATGCGTCGAACGGACTCACGGGCCCGTTCGGATCGGACCGGCTTGAGCAGGTAATCGACGACATTGATCTCGAACGCCTCGACGGCGTGCTGGTAGTGGGCGGTCACGAACACGATCGCTGGCGGTTGTTCGAAGCGCGACAACACCCGGGCGAGCTCAAGTCCGGAGAAGCCGGGCATGGCAATATCGAGAAATACAGCGTCGGTGGGCTTCTCCTCCAAAGCCTGCAGGGCCTCGACCCCAGATGCCACCTCGATCACCGAGGCGATCCGCTCGTCCTCGCGGAGGAGGAAGCCTAGTTCGTTGCGGGCAGGCGCCTCGTCATCGGCGACAAGTACGTGAAGACCCGGATTCGGCATGGATGTCACGATACGTTAGCCCGCGGCTTCGGACGGATGTGCGCGTGGAGCAAATTTGGGTACGCGCATTGTGACCTTGGTGCCGGCACCGGCCTCGGTCTCGACGACCAGGCCGTATTCATCACCGAAAGTGCTCCGTAGGCGCTCGTCGACATTGCCTAGGCCGATGGAGTCGGCGCTGGGGTCGCCGTTGAGGGCGCGTTGGACCTTGTCTGGTGCTTCGCCGACGCCGTCATCCTCGATCGTGATGATGATCGCCGGTCCGGCATCTTCGGCAAGGATTGTGAGGTGGCCCTGTGTGGTCTTGGGCTCGAGACCATGCTGGACGGCATTCTCGACAAGTGGTTGCAGCGACAGGTAGGGCACGCTGACCGGCAATGCCTCGGGAGCGACGCGGAGCGTCACATGGAGTTTGTCGCCGAACCGCGCTCGCTCGAGGGCCAGATATTGCTCGATCGAGCGGAGTTCCTCGGCGAGGGTCGCATATTCGCCGTGTCGCCGGAAGGAATAGCGGGTGAAATCGGCGAATTCGATGAGCAGTTCGCGCGCCTGCTTGGGGTCAGTTCGTACGAAGGAGGCGATCGTCGACAGGGAGTTGTAGATAAAGTGCGGTGAGATTTGTGCGCGGAGAGCTTTCAGTTCGGCCTCGGCCAGACGCGAGCGCGCTTGATCCATTGCCGACAGTTCCAACTGGCCGGTGACCCAGCCGGACACCTCATTCGTGACGCGGATGATGCTGGCACCGGCCGTCGGGACCAGTGCTTGGAGCGTTCCGATCACCTCACCGTCGATCGTGAGCGGCGCTGTGATGACGTAGCGCATTCCGCAGTCGACGATGGGGCAGTCGACCCGATCGACACGGGTTGCGCCGTCGGCCACGACAGCCGCGGTGGCCCGCAATGCGTCCTCGCGGTGGTGCTCGCCGCGTCCCTCCCAGCCGAGGATCCCGTGTCGGTTGCTGAGCACGAGTCCGGGTGCCGACAGCAACGAATGGAGCGATCCGAGCGCTTTTGCAGCCGATGCCGGATTAAGTCCGTCGCGCAGGGGTGGCGCCGCACTGTTGGCGGCGTGCAAGATTCGGAACGTCGTTCGGTCGGCCTGGCTGCCGAGATCACGCCGCCGGGCGAGCCACCACAGGGGTACGACGATCACGACCGCGAGGACCCCGATCACGGCGAGGGCGGTTCGAACACTGTCCACTCCGTGAGCGTAAACCAGTCCCGCCTTCGTACTTCCCCTTCACCCCGCAGCCCTTCCCCGCCGAGTGGCGCAGATTCGGGGTTCTTTGGATCATTTTTGACCGAATTTGCGCCATTCGCTGGCAGATTTGCGCCACTCGACGGAGGGGAATCAAAATTGATCTGAAGCGGTCCGTAACCTCACCGATTCCGTCTCGTTAATCCCTATGAACCCGGCTAAACTCCCTCCTGCCGGGTTGCCCCTGCTCAAGCAGAAAAAGGTCCGATCCGTGGCTCCCTCCCGGTCGGACCTTTGGCATTCCCCCACCCCGCCACTCGGCGGGCGGTTAGCGGGCGCCGAGGCGGCGGGAGATCTCGGTGGCGGTGGCCTTGGTCGAGTCCACGAGCCGCTCGCCCGGCTCAGAGCGCTCCACATCCCACGTGACAGCGACACTCGCCCGAATCGCGGTCGACATGATCGGCGCTGCGACCGAGGCGAAACCGGGGGTCACCTCTCCATCCTCGGTGGCATAGCCGCGCCGCCGGGTGGCGCTCAACATCCGCCGCAATTCGGTCGGTGACTGCGGACCCTTACCGGTACGGCTGCCAAATGCCGCTTTATTGGGATAGAGCGCACGGATCTGAGCGGCCGGAAGCGTAGCCAGAATCGCGCGGCCCGACGCGGTCAGGTGCGCGGGCAGGCGTACGCCGACATCGGTGACGAGCGGCGGCCGGCCGGGAGCGCGTTCCTCGATGATGTAGAGAACATCGGCATCGGACAGCATGACCAAGTGCGCCGATTGGCCAATGGCATCAACGAGTTGGGCCAGCGGTATGCGGGCCAGCCGAGCCAATGGTTCCTGTTGAGCAAAGCCGTAACCGACCTCCCAGGCCGCGACGCCAATCCCCCAGGTCCGGTCGTCCGGATAGTGGATGACGAAATCCTCGGCGGCCATCGCGGCGAGCAGATGATAGGCCGAGGATCGAGGCAAGGTCAGTGCGTGCGAGATATGGGCCGCCGACACGGGAGCGGGTTGCCCGGACAGGAACTTCAGGATCTGCAAAGTGGCTGTGGCGGCCGGCACCGGTCTGGTCATTGGCGCTCCCTGTCTCGCATCCGAGACACTATATCGGGAATCGATCTGGTGCGAGGCCACCGTGAGCGAGTCCAATAGAGTCATGGTCCTTGTTGGAGTCGGCCCGCTATCTGCCGATGATGTTGTTGCCGTTGCCCGCCACGATGCCGCCGTCGAGATCGGTGCCGACGCGATCGCTGCAATCGGCCGTGCACGGGCGCACATCGAGCGCCTCGCTTCGTCGGATGTGCCGGTCTATGGAGTCTCGACCGGCTTCGGTGCCCTGGCACAACGCCACATCGCCCCCGAACTTCGTACCCAGTTGCAGCGCAGCCTGATCCGCTCACACGCCGCGGGCGCCGGACCCCATGTTGAGCGGGAGGTCGTTCGTGCCCTGATGCTGCTGCGACTGTCGACGTTGTGCACCGGTCATACCGGTGTACGTATCGAGACTGCGCAGACATACGCAGCGATGCTCAATGCGGGGATCACTCCGGTTGTCCATGAATACGGCAGTCTTGGTTGTTCGGGCGATCTCGCGCCGCTCGCGCATTGCGCGTTGGTGCTGATGGGCGAGGGACGGGCCACGGTGCTTGATGAGGCTGGTGGCGAACGACTGACCACCGGTGCGGAAGCGCTTGCTGCCCATGGCATTACGCCGATCGAGCTTGCCGAGAAGGAAGGCCTTGCTCTGATCAACGGCACCGACGGGATGCTCGGAATGCTGGTTATGGCGCTTCACGATCTGCGCAACTTGCTTGACACCGCCGACCTTGCCGCCGCGATGAGTATCGAAGGGTTGATGGGCACCGACCGGGTTTTGGCCGCTGATTTGCAAGCGCTTCGGCCGCATCCGGGACAGGCCGCGAGCGCCGCGCATATGCGCGAAATTCTTGCGTGCTCGCCGATCGTCGCGAGTCACCGTGAGGGCGACGGCCGGGTGCAAGATGCTTACTCGCTGCGATGCTCCCCGCCGGTTCATGGCGCAGCGCGCGACACGATCGACTACGCCGCGACAGTTGCCGGCCGCGAGCTCGCCGCAGCAATCGACAACCCAACCGTGCTCGACGACGGTCGAGTCGAGTCCAATGGCAACTTCCACGGTGCGCCGGTTGCTTATGTTTTGGACTTCCTCGCGATTCCTGTGGCCGATGTGGCGAGCATGAGTGAACGACGTACGGACCGTTTCCTCGATGTCACACGCAGCCAGGGCCTGCCGCCGTTCCTGGCCGATGATCCGGGCGTTGATTCCGGCCACATGATCGCGCAATACACACAGGCCGCAATCGTTTCCGAACTCAAACGGCTCGCCGCGCCGGCCAGCGTCGACTCGATCCCGTCCAGCGCGATGCAGGAGGACCACGTCTCGATGGGGTGGTCGGCGGCACGCAAACTGCGCAAGTCCGTCGATGGGCTCGGACGGGTCCTTGCGATCGAGATTCTGACCGCCGCCCGCGGCATTGATCTGCGGGCGCCGCTGCAGCCGTCGAAGATAACTGGCGATGCCATTCGGAAGCTCCGCGAACACGTTGAGGGTCCCGGCCCCGATCGCCATTTGGCCCCCGAAATCGAAAAAGCAACCCAACTCGTACTCGGCGGCGCCTTCACCGCCCGCGTCCAAGGAGATCAGCCATGACAGACACTCACCCCACCGTCCGCGCGGCTCGCGGCACCACGATCACCGCTCGTTCGTGGCAGAGCGAAGCGCCGATGCGGATGCTGATGAACAATCTCGATCCTGAGGTTGCCGAGCGTCCGGAGGATCTCGTTGTTTATGGCGGCACGGGCAAGGCGGCCCGAAACTGGGATTGTTATGACGCGATCGTGCGCACGCTTCTGACCCTCGCCGATGACGAGACGCTGCTGGTCCAGTCAGGCAAACCGGTCGGCGTTTTCCGCACGCATGAATGGGCGCCGCGCGTGCTGATCGCCAACTCCAATCTCGTCGGCGATTGGGCGACCTGGCCGGAGTTCCGCAAGCTGGAGGCTGAAGGGCTGATGATGTATGGCCAGATGACTGCTGGTTCGTGGATCTACATCGGTACGCAGGGCATCTTGCAGGGAACGTATGAGACCTTCGGCGCGGTGGCCCGGAAACTCGCTGCCGAAGGCAGGCATGAGCACAGCGACGGAACCCTCGCCGGCACTTTGACGCTGACGGCGGGTTGTGGCGGTATGGGTGGAGCGCAACCACTCGCCGTGACGATGAACGATGGCGTTGTGTTGATCGTCGATGTTGATGAGGATCGTCTCGAGCGGCGGGTCAAAAATGGCTATCTCGACGAGTATTGGGCCGATCTGGACACCGCTATCGATCGCTCGCTCGAGGCAAAGGCCGCCCGCGAGCCACGATCGGTCGGCGTTGTGGGCAATGCCGCAACTGTGTTCACCGAGCTGTTCGACCGCGGGGTGGCGATCGATATCGTCACTGACCAGACCAGCGCGCACGACCCGCTCAGCTATCTGCCCGAAGGCATCAGCGTCGCGGATTGGCATACGGACGCTGCCGCCGATCCCGAAGGCTTCACCGATAAAGCCCGCGCCTCGATGGCCAAGCACGTCAAGGCCATGGTCGATTTCATGGATCGTGGCGCCGAAGTGTTCGACTACGGGAATTCGATTCGTGAAGAGGCTCGTCTCGGGGGCTTCGACCGGGCCTTCGAGTTTCCGGGGTTCGTGCCCGCCTACATACGGCCGCTGTTCTGTGAGGGCAAGGGACCATTCCGCTGGGCTGCGTTGTCGGGCGATCCGGCCGACATAGCTGCGACTGACCGAGCGATTCTTGAACTATTCCCCGCGGACGAGCACCTCGCGCGGTGGATCACGAAAGCACAGGAGAAGGTCCGCTTTGAAGGACTGCCAGCGCGTATCTGTTGGCTCGGCTACAAGGAACGGCATCTCGCCGGCCTCAAGTTCAACGCGATGGTTCGCTCCGGTGAGATCAGCGCGCCCATTGTCATAGGGCGTGACCACCTCGACTCGGGTTCGGTTGCCTCGCCATACCGCGAGACCGAGGCGATGAAAGATGGATCCGATGCAATCGCCGACTGGCCGCTGCTCAACGCGTTGCTTAACACCGCCTCGGGCGCGACCTGGGTGTCGATCCACCACGGCGGCGGTGTCGGGATCGGCCGCTCCATCCATGCCGGCCAAGTCACGGTTGCCGATGGCACCGATCTCGCTGCGCAGAAAATCGAGCGAGTTCTGACCAATGACCCAGGCACCGGCGTGATGCGCCATGTCGATGCGGGCTACGAGCGGGCGGAGGAGGTTGCGCGTGAGCGGGGCCTCCGTGTCCCGATGTTGGAAGGGTGAAAGCGGTGCCTAGTCGCCAAGATTTGGCGGGAAATGCACCGTTGTTTAGACTATTTTGGCGCAAGATCGGCCAAATCTTGGGGATGGTGTGATGCTTTCCGACATTGCATCGATCGGACGGGATGCGCATACCGGCGGTTATCGGCGGTATGCGTGGACTGGCGCCGACATGGAAATGCGCGAATGGTTCGTCGCCCAGGCCGAGGCCCGTGGGCTCGATGTCCACGAAGATGGCAACGGCAATCAGTTCGCCTGGCGTCAGCCAGGCGACCGACAGAACAGCGTGTGGCGTGGCGAGGGCCAAAATGCTCTGCTGATCGGCTCACACCTCGATTCGGTCCCCGATGGCGGTGCGTATGACGGCCCGCTCGGCGTCGTGTCGGCCTTCGCCGCACTTGACCGGGTGGGCGAACTCAACCGGCCGCTCGTCATCGGCAACTTCGCCGATGAGGAGGGTGCCCGTTTCGGCATTGCCTGCGCCGGCTCGCAACTGTTAACCGGTGCGCTCGACCCGGAACGAGCGCTCAGCCTCAAGGACCACGATGGCATCACGATGGCCGAGGCGTTGACGGCGCGCGGCCGCGATCCGCGGGCAGTCGGGGCCGACCCCGACCTGCTGGCAAGCATCGGCACCTTCGTCGAACTTCACGTCGAACAGGGCAAATCACTCATCGATTCCGGTGCTGCGGTTGGTGTCGCAAGCGCGATCTGGCCACATGGCCGATTCCGTTTCGACTTTTGCGGCGAAGCCAATCACGCCGGCACGACCGCGATGGCCGATCGGCGTGATCCGATGATCGCCTATGCCGCTACGGTCCTCGCCGCGCAGCGGTTGGCGACCGAGTCGGATGCGCGTGCCACCTTCGGCAAGCTTGTGGTCGAACCGGGTGGAACCAACGCCATACCGTCGCGCGTCACAGCGTGGCTCGATGCGCGTGCCGCCGATGACACGACCTTGGAGTCGATCGTTGATGGGCTGGTGGCTGCCGCCAACGAAGCCTCCGAACGCACGAGCCTCGAGATGGTGACCGAATCCCGCAGTCCCGCGGTCGACTTCGATGTGCCGCTGCGCGACTCGCTCGCCACGCTGCTTGACGCCCCTGTGTTGCCGACCGGTGCTGGTCACGACGCGGGAGTGCTGTCCAAACACCTGCCCACCGCGATGTTGTTCGTCCGCAATCCGACCGGGATCTCACACTCGCCCGAAGAGTTCGCCGAGGACGCCGACTGCCGGGCCGGAGTCGATGCCTTGGTGCGCGTGATCGAGTCGCTGCAATGATCACGCTGCCGGCCTTCGCCAACTGCCACAGCCACGCCTTCCATCGAGCGCTGCGCGGACGCATCACCGGTGCCGATTCGTTTTCGCCACACACTTTTTGGCAGTGGCGCGATCAGATGTATGCGTTGGCGGCCACGCTCGACCCGGATCTGATGTTCGATCTTGCCCGGGCGACTTACGCTGAGATGCGGCTGGCCGGGATCGGCGTGGTCGGCGAGTTCCACTACCTCCACCACGGGCCGAACGGTATGCCATACGACGATCCGAATGCGATGGGCGAAGCGATGATTGCCGCGGCTCGTGACGCCGGTATCCGGATCTGTCTGCTCGACACGTGCTATCTCGCGGCCGGCTTTGGGCGTGCTCCGGAAGGGGTCCAGCAACGCTTCAGCGATGGCAGCGCCGAAGCCTGGGCGTTGCGCGTCGGGGATCTCGCGGCGCATTATGCGACGGCTGATGATGTTGTGATCGGGGCCGCGATTCACTCGGTACGGGCGGTGCCAGCCGAGCAATTGGCGACGGTCACGGCCGCATTGCCAGCCGCACCGCTGCACGTACACCTATCCGAGCAGCCCGCCGAAAACGACGAATGTCTGGCAGCGACCGGCCAGACGCCGACCGACCTACTGGCCGCTGCCGGGGTCTGGACAAATCGCACCACTGCCGTCCACGCAACCCACCTGAACAGCAGCGATATCGAAATGATCGGTGCCGCGAATGCCTACGTATGTTTCTGTCCGACCACAGAGCGCGAACTTGCAGACGGGATCGGTCCGAGCGTCGCGCTGCGCGCTGCCGGTGCACGACTGACACTAGGTTCGGATAGCAATACCGTGATCGACATGTTTGATGAAGCCCGCGCGGTTGAGATGAATCAGCGCCTCGCCAGTGGCGTCCGCGGCGCCTGGAACGCGCGCGAACTGAGTGCGGCGGCCACGTTCACGGGCTATCAGTCGCTGGGATTCGCGGCCGGGGATCAGATCCAAATCTCAACCGATTCGGTTCGTATGGCCGGCGTCATCGAACCGCTGTGGGCGGCGACCGCGGCCGACGTTGTGGCTGATATCGACGCGGCTGCTGTCGCTGCAGACTTGCGCCGGGCCATCGATGCATGTTGGAGTCGGGCATGAGCCTGCTCGTCACCAATATCGGTGAGCTCGTCACCTGGGGCGAAGAAGCGATTCTTCACGACGCTGCGTTCGTCGTCGAGCGTGGCGGGATCGTTTGGGTTGGACCGCGACGGAGCGCCCCGCCGGCCGATGCGGTTCAGGACGTTGGGGGAGCTGCGGTCATACCCGGCTTCGTTGATTCACACAGTCACCTGGTTTTCGCGGGTGAACGATCTGCTGAATTTGAGGCCCGTATGACGGGGGAGCCATACGCCGCCGGCGGCATTCGTACGACTGTCGCTGCGACCCGAGCTGCGACCGATGAGCAATTGGCTGCCAATGTCGCGCGGCATCTCGCCGAAATGCGAGCACAGGGTACGACAACAGTCGAGATCAAGAGCGGCTACGGTCTGACCGTGCGCGATGAAGCGCGATCGCTGGCGATCGCGAAGGAATTCACGCCAGAAACCACATTTTTGGGCGCCCACGTGGTGCCCGACGGAACCGAGGTTGCCGCCTACGTCGATTTGGTGACTGGTCCAATGCTCGAGGCATGTGCGCCGTATGCCCGCTGGGTCGACGTGTTCTGCGAGGACGGCGCATTCGGTGCCGATGAAGCGCGGACGGTGTTGTCAGCCGGCCAAGCGGTCGGACTGATCCCACGGATCCACGCGAACCAACTCGGGTTTGGCCCAGGTGCTCAGGTCGCGGCAGAGGTGGGCGCTGCCGCTGCCGATCATTGCACCTATTTGACCGACGCCGACATCAGCGCGTTGGCCGACGCGGGCGTCGTGGCAGGGCTGCTGCCGGGGGTCGAGTTCTCGACCCGCCAGCCATACCCTGATGCGCGGCGCCTTCTTGATGCCGGCGTGACGGTGGCACTGGCGACCGACTGCAATCCGGGCAGTTCCTACACGTCCTCAATGCCGTTTTGTATTGCTGTCGCGGTTCGAGACATGGGTATGAGTCCGCGCGAGGCGCTCTGGTCGGCCACGATGGGCGGTGCGGCATCGCTCCAGCGTGGTGACATCGGCCGGCTGTCAGTTGGCGCAAAAGCCCATTACGTCGTGCTCGACGCACCGTCCTACGTACACCTCGCTTACCGTCCGGGTGTCCCGCTCGTCTCGGCGGTGAGTTAGCGCACTACTCCGCGTCGAGGTAGAACCAAGCTCCGTCTGCGCGGGCGAATCGGCTGACTTCAGTCTGCTCGCCGGCGCCATCGGGATGGCGATAATAGGCGCGGAACGCCACGATGCCTTGATCGTCGAAGATCCCGCCCCGGGCGGTGCGATCGATGTCGAGGTGGTACCACCGCCGCTCTAGGTCGAGCTCGAGTGTCGCTGGTCGGGTACGTGGATGCCAGGTGCTGAGCAGGTAAGCGGTGTCGCCGAGAGCGAAGGCCGTGAATCGGGACCGCATGAGTTGCTCAGCCGTTGAGGCGCGCCGCTCGCCGCTCAGTAACGGATAACAGCACGTGCCGAAAGTGTTGCCACTCAGGCACCGGCAGCGATCCGTTGCATCGGTTATGGTCAGGCCTTTTCGGGATCCTCAGGCAATGTCGGCCTCGGATCGTGCGAGCCGCCCTCGGCGATCATGAACTTGCCACCCTCGAAGTCGCCCTCGGCCTGCTGCGTGTCCACATCGGATTCGCGGCCAACGGTCGGCTTCTCCGCAGGCTCGGGGGTTTCGTCGGGGCCGTCATTGTCAGATCCGCTGTCAGCAGCAGCAGCATCATCGAAGGACAACTGTTCGTGTGCCGCAGCCTTATCGGCCCCGGAACTGACTTCTTGCGCGGTCGGGGATGCGTTCTCCAACGGTGCGACATCATCGGCCACCGGATCGGGCGTTGCGCCGTCTTCGACCGAGGTGATCTCAGCAGCGGACTCGACAACTTCTTCGTCCTTGACCGGCTCAGGCTTCGGCTCCGATTCGGCCTCAGCCGCCGAACTGGGTTCGGACTCCGACTCCGGCTCGGACGCTGGTGCCTTTTCGGGCTCAGCAGTCTCCGGCGCCGCGCTGGTGCCGGTGTTGACTGGTCCGACGTTGGCTTCGGCGGCGGCTTCCTTCTCGGATGCTGACTGCGTTGCGCCGTCTGAAGTGGCGTCAGAGTCGTCAGCCGGGGCCCTGTCGTCCTCCGCGGCCGATTCGGTTTCGCTTGCCGCCGCTGTCGCAGTCGCCTGTTCGGCTTCGGCGACGACATCGGCAGTTTCGGCTGGTTCAGGTGCGCGCTTGATCGAGGCAAGCAGCATCTGCGCGACGTCGAGAATCTCGACTTCAGGGCGAGCATTGCCTTCGGACTGCTGCAGGGTCAAACCATCGGAGAGCATGACGCGACAGAACGGGCAACCGACCGCGATCTGGTCGGCGCCGGTGGCGACGGCCTCTTCGGTGCGATTGACGTTGATGCGAGTGCCGATGGTCTCTTCCATCCACATCCGCGCGCCGCCGGCGCCACAGCAGAAACTCTTCTCCTTGTTACGCGGCATCTCCTTGAACGTCGCGCCCGGGATTGCGCCGAGTAGTTCGCGCGGAGCTTCATACACCTGATTGTGGCGACCGAGGAAGCATGGATCGTGATAGGTGATCGTCTTCTCTTCGACGGCTCCGGCGGTCGGTGCGACCGGAGTGAGCTTGCCTTCACGCACGAGTCGGTTGAGCAATTGCGTATGGTGAACGACTTCGAGCTCGATGCCGAGCTCGGAGTATTCGTTCTTGAGCGTGTTGAAGCAGTGCGCGCAGGTGGAGACGACCTTCTTGACCTTCGTCTCCTTGAACGTTTCGACGTTCTGCATCGCGAGTTGCTGGAACACGATCTCGTTGCCGGCACGCCGCGCCGGATCACCCGTACACGTCTCGCCGTCGCCGAGGATGCCGAACGTGACGCCCGCGGTATTGAGCAGTTCGGCAACCGCCTGGGTCGTCTTCTTGGCACGATCCTCGAAGGCGCCAGCGCAGCCGACCCAGAAGAGCCATTCAACCGAGTCAAGATCCTCAATGTCACGACCGACCTGTTTGATCTCGAAATCGAGGCCCTTGGTCCAGTCGAGCCGGCCCTTGGGATCCATGTTCCACGGATTGCCCTTGCGCTCAAGACCCTTGAAAATGTTGTTGAGCTCGCTGGGGAAGTTGGACTCGACGAGCACCTGGTAGCGGCGCATGTCGATGATGTGGTCGACGTGTTCGATGTCGACGGGGCACTGCTGGACGCAGGCACCGCAGTTGGTGCACGACCACAGAACATCGGGATCGATGACGCCGAACATCTCTTCGAGGCCGATCAGCGGGCGATCCAGCTGAGCCTGCTGTTCTTCGGTGCGTTGATCTTCGGAGATGTCCAGCAGCGGAATCGTGGCGTAAGCGTGATCGCGCAAGCCCATCATGAGCAACTTCGGCGAGAGCGGCTTCTCAGTCGCCCACGCGGGACACTGGCTCTGACAGCGGCCGCACTCGGTGCAGGTGGAGAAGTCGAGGATGCCCTTCCACGTGAAGTCTTGGACCTTCCCGACGCCGAGCTTCTCGAAGTCTTCTTCGTCGAGGTCGTCCATCGCCTCGAGATCGAGCGGCTTGCCCTTGACATACAGGGGCGTTGCGGCGCCGAGCGCGGTGCCGCCGTCGGATTCGCGCTTGAACCAGATGTTCGGCCAAGCAAGGAAACGGTGCCAAGCGATGCCCATCGTGAGATTGCGTGAGATGACCAGCAGCCAAACCAACGCGAGCACGATCTTGAACATTGCGACGAAGTAAATGATGTTCTCGTTGGCCGCGGCCGACGACGGATAGAGGTCGCCGATCCAGGACGCGATCGGGAAATGTGCGCGTGTCGCACTGTCGTGTCCTAGCGCCTGACCGAGGTTAAATTCGGCACCGCGGATGAAAAGAATTGCCGCGCCCTCGACCATCGCGAGGATCTCGACGAAGTAGGCCTGCCAGAACGACGAGCCATAGAAGCGGCTGCCGCGCTGCAAGCGTCGTGGGTGTTTGACCTGACGGTAAATGATCAGGTAGATGATGCCGATTGTGCTGAGCAACCCGATGATCTCGCTGAACCATTCATACGGGTACCAGTGGCCGATTAGCGGCCAGACGAACTCGGCGTCGAAGATTTGGACGAACGCCGATGCGACGGCCGTGCTCAAGAAGATGAACGCGGCGAACACGAACCAGTGCATGATGCCGATCGCGGTCCACTGCAACATGCGCGTATGACCGACGGTCTCCTTGAACATCGTCAGCGAGCGCGATGTCGGCTTGTCGGTGCGGCCGATTGCCGGTTGGCCACCCCGAATGACGGCGGTCATATCGATGATCGCCTTCACCAACACCGGGATGGTGACTGCGGTCAGGATGAGCGACACCACAATGGCGAAGGTTCGCATGTCATCTCCTTAGGACGAGACGTGTTCGACAAAACAGTAGTGTGTTGGAGCGGTTTGTGCGCACTAAGGCATGCCATACCGACGGTTTGTTCCAACCTCGATAGAGCGCTGCTCTTAACAGAAAACTGTCACTTCTCACAGGTTGCAACCTGTCAAGAGTGACAGTTCCCCAGGATATCCTGGGAAACGTTTTAACGGGAGGGGCGTTCGCCCTTGACGGGGATCAGCGGTATCGCGATTAGCGGGAACAGTGCGACGATCGCGAAACCGAAGGCATAGCCGTGCCCGGTGATTGCGGCACCGATCAACGGCGGCACGGCCGCGGAGGTCAGGAATTGGCCGGTGTTCTGGGTGCCGAGGGCTCGGCCCGACCAGTACGGGCCACCGATCTCGGCCACCGAGGTGAACGCAAGGCCGTTGTCGGCAACGGTGATGATCGACGCGATCACCATCAACGTGATCGCAAGCGGAGTTCCCTCGAGCAGGCCGAGGGCAAGCATTGACAACATCGCCGCGACCGAAACGATGCGCATCGGGCCCAATCTGCTGCCGACTCGATCGGACCAAACGCCGGCGCCGACCCGACCGGCCGAACCCAACAGTTGGACCGCGGCGATGAGCGCGCCTGCGGCGAACGCGGACCATCCCTTATCGCTGATGAGCCAGACAACCGCATATGTCCACACGGTGAATTGTGGGATGACCAGCAACATGGATGACACGTGAATCCGCCACAGACGATCGTCGCGGCGGTAAGGATTCACCAGATGACCGAGATCGGCGGCTTGCTGCCGGGTCGGTCGCGGCGGATCGACAATGAGCAGGCCGATCAAGAGCGCGATCAAACACAGGCAGGCCGGGACCAGGATTGCGGTGAACAGGCCGAAATTTTTGGCGGTCACCGGGATGATCAATGCGGCGAGTCCGACGCCGAGCGGTTGTGCGGTCTGGCGGATACCCATCGCGAAGCCACGCTGATCGGCGGGGAACCAGCCGACAACGATGCGCCCGCTGGCTGAGCTGGCGCTGGCGCCGCCCATGCCGCCGAGGAACAGGAAGACGGCGAGCGCAGCGTACGAGTGGGAGGTGAAAGCCGCCGCGAACGCCGAGACGGTGATGAGCGTCATCCCGTATGCCATCGAGCGCCGCTCACCGATCCGGTCGACCACCGCGCCCCAGAGGATCAGCGTCAGCGTCGTACCGACGAGCGGGGCTGAAGCGATCAGACCAGCGTGAACGAGCGAGAGTCCGCGTTCGAGGTGGAGCAGCGGGATGAGGAATGGTGCCGCGCTGATGAACACGGTGCCAGCGATCTGTCCGGCCATGCTGACTGCCAGCATCAGCCATCGATTGGGCGTGCGCTCAGCGATCATCAAGCGACATCATATTCCTCCGCATGGGCGGTGCCCCAGCAACCTAATCCCGCCGCAATTAGGTGGCTGAGACACCGCCGGGGGAGTCGAGAGGTTGCTGAGACACCGCTCAACGGGTGAAGGTACCGACCGAGGCCAATGCCTCGCGCAGCAGCGCGCCTCTGCCACCTTCCATATCGTCCAGGACTTCGGTGCTCAGCGCCTCCTCCGGCGTGAGCCAAGTGAGTTCGAGCGCATCCTGGCGGGGCTGGCAGTCGCCGGTGACCGGGATGACGTAGGCGAGCGCAACCGCATGCTGGCGCGGGTCATGGAGCGGCGTGACGCCCGGCAGCGGGAAATATTCGGCCACCGAGAACGGCACTGTGCTGACTGGCAACTGCGGAAAGGCAGTCGGTCCGAGATCTTTCTCGAGGTTTCGAAGCAGCGCGTCGCGGACTGATTCACCGTGCATGACGCGGCCTGAAACGAGCGTTCGGGTGAGTTCGCCAGTTGTTGCCGATCCGCGCAGCAGTATGCCGATTAGCTCGACATGGCCGAGTGCATCGATCCGTACGGGCACCGCTTCGACATACAGAATCGGCACTCGTGATCGCGTCTCCTCGAGTGCGATGTCGGAGAGCCAGCCGGGATTGGGATCGGGAGTGCGTACAGAAGCCATAACGCATTCTCGCAGTTGCTACGTTTCTTCCCATGACTGAAACGCCCGATGCGGACGCAATCGCTCTCGCGCAGCAACTCCTCGACGATGCGCGGGAGGGAAATGCCGAGCACCTGACGGCCTATTTGGACGCGGGAGTGCCGGTCGAATTGACCGATACGGCGGGCAACACCCTGCTCATGCTGGCGGCCTATCACGGTCATACGTCGATCCTGGCAGCACTTATCGAGCGCGGTGCGAACGTTGATGCGATCAATGATCGTGGCCAGTCGCCGATCGCCGGTGCATTGTTTAAAGGTGACGAAGAAGTTGTCGCACTGCTGCTCGCCGCGGATGCGGATCTCGATGTAGGCACGCCCTCGGGCCGGGCTGCAGCCGAGATGTTCGATCGCACGGACCTGCTGGGCGGTGTCTGAGCAACCGCATCGGCGGCTTGGGTTCAAGGGTCGTGGCAACACTCGGCAGGCTGAAAGGTTGCCCAGCCACCGCCGGGTCGGGTTGGCTTGAAGGAGGTACGCTGGACTCACATGACAGGGGAGCGCCTTGCAGACGGTGCTGAGAGTGCGGATCCACCGCAGACCCTTGAACCTGCTCCGGTTAGTACCGGCGAAGGGAGTCCGCATGACAACATCTGTGCAACCCTCCAAAGTCCGTGAGTTCTTTTCTTATCGGACCATCGATCTGGTCACCATCGCCACCTTGGGTGTCGCCTTCGGTGTCATCTTCTGGGGCTGGGGGAAGCTGTATGAGCCGATCAGCAACCTGCTCAACCTGAGCTATCCGCCATCGGCGGGTCTCATGGTTGGCCCCTGGCTGATGGCCGGTGTGGTGGGCGGTCTAATCGTCCGCAGAGCCGGCGCGGCGCTCGTGACCGAGATCATCGCGGCTGCTGTGTCCGCATTGGTTCCCGGCGGGACCCAATGGGGTATGAGCGTGCTGGTTTCGGGATTCTGGCAGGGCCTTGGCGCCGAATTGATTTTGGCGGTTTTCCTCTACAAACGCTTCGGCATCTTTGCGGCGGCGCTTGCTGGCATCTTGTCGGCGGCCTTCGAAGGCGCGTATGAATGGCAGGCCTATTACCCCGATTGGGAATGGCCCTACCGGTTTGCGCATCTGGGCTTCCTGGCTGTCTCGGGTGCCATCATCGCGGGTGCGGGTGGCTGGGCGTTGACGCGCGCGCTCGCCCGAGCTGGCGTGCTTGATTCCTTCGGGCCGGGGCGCGAAGCCAGTCCCGAGGTGTGACGTCCATGGCCGCCGGGGCTCGTTTCTGCGGGTTTTCCTGGCGGCCGCTCGGTCGTCGTGAGCCAGTGATCGCTGGCTTCGATCTCACCATCGAAGCTGGCGAGCGCGTCCTCATCACCGGGCCGAGTGGCGCCGGAAAATCGACCCTTTTGTATGCGCTTGCAGGCGCTCTGGGAACCACCATCGCCGGGGACAAGAGCGGTGACGTTGAGGTGGACGGCCGCATCGGCTTGCTATTGCAAAATCCCGGCGATGCCGTCGTCGCGGAGCGCATCGGACGCGATGTGGCATTCGGGCCAGAGAATCTCGGGTTGTCGCGAGTTGAGATCGCCCGGCGAGTGACCGCTGCGCTTGCGGCGGTCGGGCTCCCATACCGTGCAGATCACTTCACCACGGCACTGTCCGGCGGGGAACTCCAGCGGCTCGCGCTAGCCGGCGTACTCGCGATGGAGCCGCAGTTGTTGCTGCTTGATGAACCGACATCGATGCTTGATGAGATTAATGCGACGGCCGTACGACGGGCAATCATCGATGCTGCCGGCGATTCGACCCTCATCGTCGTCGAACATCACATCGGCCCGTGGCTGGAGCATGTTGATCGGGTCATCGTGCTCTCCAAGGATGGCTGCATAGTCAGCGATGGACCACCCACCTCGTTGACGGCGGCGAACCTTCCGGACGGTGTCTGGGCGCCCGGGCTGCCGACGCCAACGCCCTTGGAGATTCCCCAAGCGTTGGTTCAACCGCGCGCCGATCCGCTGCGCATCGCGCTGAGTGAGGTGAGCGTCGATCTGCGTACGCGCACTCTTCGCGGTGCCGAGACATCACATGCGCTGACCGCATTCAGCGCGGATCTCGAACCGGGCGCAATCACGGCGCTCAGAGGACCGAGCGGCGCGGGCAAATCCACGGCGCTGGCTACTTTCGCAGGCCTGCTCACACCACGATCGGGGACCGTCACCCCCCGCGTGAATGCTTGGCGATCACCGAAACTTGCCGGCGCAATCGGCTGGGTCCCACAAAATCCTGAGCACGGATTCCTCGCACGGAC
This sequence comes from Aeromicrobium changchenzhani, assembly GCF_057586615.1. Taxonomy (NCBI): domain Bacteria; kingdom Bacillati; phylum Actinomycetota; class Actinomycetes; order Propionibacteriales; family Nocardioidaceae; genus Aeromicrobium; species Aeromicrobium changchenzhani. Next base: position 295,997 of record NZ_CM172480.1, read on the forward strand.
AGTCGCCGAGGAAGTCGAAAAAACCTCTGCGCGGCTCGGCACCGTAGTTGATACGGGTGCGCTGCTCGACGTATTCGGCCTCAGCGCTCTGGCTCAGTCCAGCCCCTATCGATTGTCCGGCGGTGAGCAGCGACGGCTAGCCCTTGCTGCTGCACTGGGGCATCGGCCAGGGGTGGTGCTCCTCGACGAGCCGACGGTCGGTCAGGACCGCAATACCTGGGCGGCGGTCGTTGGCTGGTTGAGTTCGGCCGCACGCGGGGGAGCTGCGACGGGTGTGGCGACCCATGATGGCCTCATCGAGAGCGATGTTGAGATCCAGCTAATGACGGGCCGGGCCGTATGAGGTCATGGATCGTGCGGGTGAACCCGCTCGTACTTATGTCGATCGGATTGTTCTCGCTGCTGGGATCATTCACTATCCGCGATCTGCAGATCGCACTCATCGCACTCGGCGTGTACGTCGTTGCGGCTGTCCTGCTGTTGCCGTCGTGGAAGTACCCCCTGCTGTGTTTGGCATTCACGTCAGTCGCGGCCTTATCAGTCGTCTACTCCACCTGGCGTGGCGGCGGTCATGATGAGCGGGAGGCGGTAACTGCTGGCGTTCGGATTGTCGTGCTTGCTTGGCCGGGCTCGGTTGCGCTCGGATTTGTCGACGCGGCGAGGCTGGCCGACTACCTTGCCCAAACGCTGCGCCTTCCGGCGCGTTTTGTTGCCGCCTTCTCCGCTGCGCTCCAGCGTTTTGCAAGTCTCGGCGCGTCGTGGCAACAGCTCGATCGGGCACGTCGGATTCGCGGTTTTGGGCCATCGCGCAATCCCATCGCTACGGGAGGCTATGCCGCGAACATGTCCTTCGGTTTGCTCGTCTCCGCATTGCGGGGGGCATCCCAGTCGGCGATCGCAATGGACGCCCGTGGCTTCGCAACCGCCCAGCATCGGACCTGGGCCGAGCCAGCGCTGTGGGCCCGGCTCGACCGGGTTGGCCTGGTCGTCGCGTTCGCCCTCGGCGCGGTAGCCCCCGTCCTGATGATTCTGTGACACTGGCGGCATGCGTATTCGAGGGGCTCTCACCAGCATTACTGTTCTTGCCCTGACACTGGGCGCGTGCGGCGCTAAGGCCGATCCCGGCCAGGAAAGTTCGGTCTCATATGCCGGTTACACCGCGGACAAGCCGGATCTGATTGGTCTGAAGTCCGCCGTCGTCACGCTCGCCAACGGAAACAAGTTGGCTGTTGTGTTGCCGAACAAGAAGCGGGCCATGATCCAGCGCTTCTCCGCGGCGGCACGAAAATGGACCAAGCCGGCCCTCCTTTACACCGCGGTGGCTCGTGAGTGCGGTGATGTCGAGGTCGCTACGGGTGGTAAAACCGTTGCTGTCCTGCTCTCCTGCGATGTGGATTACGCCGAGGATCAGGCGCCGACGAAGAGCGTCGCCCTCGTCAGCACCGACCTTAGGACGTGGCATCGTCAAACTCTTGCCGGCGAATCGGCCGGCAGGGTAGGGGTGTCACCGCGAGGGAAGTACGCGGTGTTCAGCGCCGACAGTAATTGGCACCCGCTGAGATGGAGCGCAGCTGGCTTCACCCCGATCGCAATCAAGGACACCGGTAACAACACAGGCCTCGTGATCGCCAATGACGATGGGCGCATCGCCGTCGCCGATGCCGATCCGAAGGCCAAGAATTGCACGCTCAGGTTCCAGTACGCCGCCAGCAGTGCCTCAGTCATCCTCGATCCGACCGGTAAGTATGGCGAGTGCAGCGACCTCATTCTCGATCTGTTGGATGCCAACACGGTGCTGGCCGGAGGTGGCCTCGCTGGCGACGACTTCACGTTGGCCCGTGACAAGAACGACCGCTGGTCGGTCAAACACATCGCACCGGTCAATGCCCCGGGGCTCAAGAACTATTCGGACAATCCGAAGACCGCAATCAGCTCCGAGATCTTCGCGATCACAGATGGCACGCTGATCTCGATTGGTTCGCCCGACCGCCGTCACATTGACGTCCAGACCTATGACGCTGCCGCCGGGCGGTGGCGCAAACCGGCGACCGTATATGACCGGGGATTTCCCGGCTGTACGAGCCTCGGCTTGGATAACGTCGACCGCCGTGCGGTCTTCGGGTTCGAGATCACCTGTTACCCGACGGCTCATGTCAACGGTTCCTACCGACCGAACGTCAAGGGTGATATCGGCTCCGCGGCGCCATACGACGGTCGGATGATTCTGATCAGTCGTGACGGTTCTGACTGGGATCACTATGAGCTCGGCACCCGTTCGGCGGTGTGGTCAGACGACGGTTCGTACGTGCTGATTCCCGGCAATCCGGTCAGATTGGTCGGGGCAGGCGAGGCAACTAAGTTGGGTCCTGGTGACGGTCCATGCGACACGTTCTTCGTGACTAACGGTGGTACGGCATACCGAATAGGCGACGCCGATGGTACGCACCGTGGCTGGCCGACGACGCTGCAGAAAGCCGACGGCAAGTCTTGGCAGGCGGTTGGCCCGGTGCCGGTCTCGCCACCGAAATCGGGCGCCTGCGTCTACGCCAACAATGAAGGCTTCGAAGGTCATCTGTCCTGGACCTACTGGCGTAGGTACGCGTTCGCGCCCGGCTATGACGGCAGCAGCAAGATGTGGCTCGAAGTCCGCCCGGCCGGCGACTCTTGGAAAGTGGTCAAGAGCGATCAGGGCTGACGGAGTTCATGATTGTTGTCCGAGTTGGGACCGAGTGATTTGCTTGAGCGAGCAATTCGACGAAGTAGAGAGCAGCCTGCCGTGAGTTTTTGGATAGATCCGAATGCGCTGACGCCCCCGTATGAACAGCTTCGTGAGCAGTTGCTGGCCCAGATTGCGTCGGGAGAGTTGGCTGCTGGAGCCAAATTGCCAACGGTGCGTGGACTTGCCGAAGAGCTTGGACTGGCGCCGAACACCGTCGCTAAGACTTACCGGGAACTCGAACGCCTTGGTGCGGTCGAAACCCGTGGTCGGCGCGGCACCGTCGTGCGATCGGCGCTGCCGCAGGCTGATCTGGCGGCGAGCATTGCGGCGCGCGAGTTCGCTTTCCGTATGCATGATCTGGGTCTGTCGACCGCGGCTGCGCTCGCTCTAGCCGAAGCAGCTCTGGCAGAGTCTCGATAGTCACCGAAGGGTCTGGCGCAAGCAGGTTCCGTACCGTAGGCTGCAACTAAGCAAGCGCTTAGCAAACCTTCGGAGGACTCATGCGCACATTTGAGAGCGTCGCGGCCTTTGCCGCCGCAGTCGGTGAAGACATCGGCACCAGCGACTGGTTGACGGTCACCCAAGAACAGATCAACCTGTTCGCAGATGCGACCGGCGATCATCAGTGGATCCACGTTGATCCCGAGCGTGCTGCGACTGGCCCTTTCGGCACGACAATCGCGCACGGCTACCTGACGCTGTCGCTGCTTCCGGTGCTGCTCGAGCAAACCTATTCCGTCGAGAATGTCGCGATGGGCATGAACTATGGCGCCAACAAGGTCCGGTTCCCCGCTCCGGTGCCAGTCAATTCGCGGCTCCGCGCCTCGGCGAAACTGCTCGAGGCCACGCCGATTGCGATTGGTACGCAATTCGTCCTGCAGGTTGCCGTCGAACGCGAGGGCACCGAGAAGCCGGTCTGTATTGCCGAAGTCGTCTACGTGATGGCAGGGGCGAACTAGCCATGGATTTCGGTTTTGACGCAAAGACCCTTGCCCTTGTCGCACGCGTCGAGGACTTCATGGCCGCGGAGGTCTATCCCGCCGAAGCGGTCCTGAGCGAGCAGATTGAGCAGGCAATCAAAGCCGATTCCTGGGACCGGCCTGCGATCATTGGGGAAGTCCGGGCGAAGGCGAAGGCTGCCGGCCTGTGGAACTTCTTCCAGCCGCAGGGAGCCGATGGCAGCGCCGGTCTGACCAATGTGCAATATGCCGCGATTGCGGAGATCACCGGTCGCAGCCCGCAACTCGGTCCCGCCGCGTTCAACTGCGCGGCACCCGACACCGGCAACATGGAAGTGCTGACGATGTTCGGCACCGAGGAGCAGAAGCAGAAGTGGTTGGAACCGCTGCTGGCCGGCTCGATCCGCTCCGCCTTCGCGATGACCGAGCCGCGTGTCGCGTCGTCGGATGCAACCAATGTCGAGCTCAGCATCATTCGCGATGGCGATGACTATGTCATCAACGGCCGCAAGTGGTGGATCACCGGCGCGATGAACCCCGAGTGCAAAATCTTCATCGTCATGGGCAAGACCGACCCCGACGCTGATCGACACCGTCAGCAATCAATGATTCTGGTCGAACGCGACACCCCCGGCCTGGAGATCATGCGCGGAATGCATGTCTTCGGCTATCACGACCGGGATCATGGCGGCCACGCCGAGATCAACTTCGACAACGTACGAGTTCCGGCCAGCAATCTCATCGGTGGCGCGGGTGAAGGCTTCGCGATTGCCCAAGCGCGGCTCGGGCCCGGCCGAATCCACCATTGCATGCGCTCAATTGGCATCGCCGAGCGTGCCATCGAGTTGATGTGCGCTCGGGCCTCCGAACGAATTGCCTTCGGCAAGCCGTTGGCCGAGCAAGGCGTCATCCGAGACTGGATCGCCGAGTCCCGGGTCAAGGTCGAACAGTTGCGACTGCTGGCACTCAAGGCGGCTTGGCTCATGGACAGCCAAGGCAACAAGGCCGCTCACACGGAGATTCAGGCGATCAAGATTGCGACGCCCGAGACGGTCCAATGGATCCTCGACAAGGCGATGCAAACCCATGGTGCAGCAGGCGTCAGTCAGGACTTCCCGTTGGCTGAATGGTTCGCCGGTATGCGCACGCTGCGCTTCGCCGACGGGCCGGACGAGGTGCACAAGAATGCACTTGCCCGCAATGAACTCAAACGCCAAGCGCGACGAGCATGACCGATCCCTTGCAGATCGATGCAGGGACCAACGCAATTGTCACCGGTGCAGCAAGCGGAATCGGCGCGGCGATCGCGCAACGCCTGCTCGAACGCGGCGCGTCGGTCGTAATCGGCGATCTCGATGCAACCCAGTTGGCGACAACTGCTGACCGGTTTGCCGTCGACCATCCGGGCCGGGTCACCGCTGTCGCCGGCGACGCTTCGGATGCGGAGCACGTGGCGGCGTTGATCGACGCCGCCGGAACAGCCGATCTATTCGTCGCTAACGCCGGAGTGTTCACGGGCTTTGGACTTGACGCAACTGATGCCGAGTGGGCGCTGTCGTGGGACGTCAATGTTATGGGCCACGTGCTCGCGGCCCGCGCACTCATTCCCGGGTGGTTAGACTCTGCTGATACCGACCGGGTCGGCGGCTGTTTCGTCAGCACGGCCTCGGCCGCCGGCCTGCTGACCCAACTCGGTTCGCCGACCTACTCGGTCACCAAGCACGCGGCCGTGGGCTTCGCCGAATGGCTTGCCGCGACGTATGGCGACCGCGGCGTACAGGTCTGCTGTCTGTGCCCGATGGGCGTACGAACAAATATGCTCGTTGAGGGTGAGACCAGCACCGACGACGACGCGCGACTTGGGATGAAGTCGGTGACCAGCGCCGGTCGAACGCTCGACCCGCTCGATGTCGCCGACGCATTGTTGGCAGCGATCGCGGCTGGCACTTTCCTCGCATTACCGCATCCCGAAGTCGGCACGATGTACACCAACAAAGCCGCAGATCAAGATCACTGGATCAGCGGCATGCAGCGCTTCCGCAGATCACTGGAGCAGTAGAGCTGGCCGCTGCGCGGGGCGGTTCAGCCTGCTTAGCGTCGCGCGATCGCCTCAGCCATGATCTCGGCCATGCCGGCATAACCCCGATCATTGGGGTGGAAGTGATCGGCGGAGAGTTTGCCCTTCCACTTGCGCGTGCGTGGATCGCGGCACTCAGCCAAAACGAGTCCGCGCGCCTCGACCGCCCTGTCGAGGATTCGGTTGAACTCATGTGCGGCAGCCTGCGGACCCGGCTGGTTGGCAATCACGGTGCCGGCCGGCAACCTGTCGACGAGCTGCCGGAGCGAGTTTGGCAGGGCGGGACGGAAGCGTCGATTGAGGACGTCGTTGCTGCCAATGATGACGGTCACTAGATCGGGCTGGACGTCGAGGGACTCCATCATCGGAATCTGGCGTTCGAGGAGGTCATTGACCCGGCCCCCGTAGAACGACAGGTTGACCAATCGGTGCTCGGGAAGCCGCTCGGCGAGCTGTCCCGCCCAGCCGCGGTCGTACCCGCTGGCGCCGACGCTCTGCGCCATCGAGTCACCGAGAACGACCCACAACGGGCCGGATTCGGCGAGCGCCACGCGATTTTGCTGCTCCCATCGGTGAGCGTAGGGCTCGATCTGAGCCTGGACCGTGCGAACACCACGCAGCACCTTGCCTGCGAGTGTCACGATCGGACCGGGAGGGCGTCCGCTCAGATTGGAGTACTCGAAGCTGATTTCAGTCACGACATCATTATTTCAGGTGGGCGGGCGGCCTGCAGTGCGAAAATTCGTAGAGCAGGACGGCTTCAACCGATCGGCTGGTCGAGTTGCGGCCATCGATCTGCCCAAGGCGAAGCGGCCTCGATCTGGGCGCACAGCGCGAACAGTTCGCCGTCGGCGCCCGGCTTACCGGCGAGCATGACGCCAATCGGCAGACCGTCCTCCCAGTGCAACGGCAGACTCGCTGCGGTTTGGCCGCTCATGTTGTAGAGCGCCGTGTAGGGCGTGAACTGCAACTCCCGATGGTGGTCTTCGGCCGGATCACCGGACTCGTTGAACCAGTCCACCGGCTGTGGTGGCCGCGCCAGCGTCGGGGTGAGAAAGACGTCATAATCGGCCAAGTCGACGAGGATCTGACGTGTTGTTTCCTGGATGAACTGCATCGCGCCGAGCAATTCGGGACCGGTCGTCCGGCGTCCTCGTTCGCGCCAGTAGCGGGTGTTGGCGCGCAGCGTTGGTTCGGCCTCAGGCGGTATGGGAGCGGTCGCGATGCCGGTCGACCAGATGATATTGAACTGTGGTTCTAGTGCCTGCGGGAACGGATTGGCGATGTCGACGACGTCGTGGCCGAGCGACTCGAGCAAACGACTCGCCTTCTCCCATGCGGCAATCGCAGCCGGCTCGGGCGCGATGCCTTCGAGGTAAGTGGCCGACCAGCGTGCGATGCGTAGCTTCTTTGGGGTGCGGGACAGCCAATCGGTGAAGCGGAGCGGCGACCTCGAAAGCGTCCGCTGGTCGCCGGGCATTGGTTCCGCCATCAGGTCGAGCAGCGCTGCCGAATCCCGTACGGTGCGGGCAAGCGGTCCGTCGCTTGCTAGTCCGAAAATGTCGCCGCTGCCCGGACCGGCACTGAGCCGGCCGCGACTGGGCTTGAAGCCGAAAATGCCGCAACAACTCGACGGGATCCGGATTGATCCGCCACCGTCACTGCCCTGAGCGAACGGTACGAGTCCGGCCGCGACCGCTGCGGCCGCCCCGCCGCTTGATCCACCAGCATTCCGGCTGGTGTCCCACGGCGTACGGGCGGGCCCGATGAGGTCGTTGTCGGTGTAGGAGGACAGCCCGAACTCGGGCGTATTGGTCTTGCCGAGGCTAATGAGTCCGGCGTCCTCCAGAAGATCGACGACCCAGCCGTTGGCCGGTGGCACGAACTCGCGCATCACGGTCGAGCCGAACGTCGTACGCACCCCAGCGGTCGGATTGAGGTCCTTGAACGCGGTTGGGACGCCAAGGAACTGGAGGACCTCGGCGCCTGTGCGCCTACGTTGATCGGCGGTGGCCGCCCGTTCGAGCGCTTGTTCGGCGGTTACGGTGATGAAGGCGCCAAGCTGTGCGGCATATGAGCCGATGCGGTCGAGGTGATGCTGGACGAGCTCGACCGAGGAAACGTCGTGGCCGGCCAGAAGTTCGGCTTGAGCGGTTGCGTCCAGTTCGTGAAGTTCAGTCATGAGACCGCCAGCCTCAGGCGCGCTTCACCGCAGTCAGCAGGACGACGGCGTCGGTCAAGGCTTCCAGGTTGTGCCGCATATCGGGGATTGTGAGCAGTTGGCCCAGACCCAACGAGACCTGCTTGTGTGTGGTGCCGATACTGACCTTGCCCGCGAGGACCTGGACGGTCGCCTCGCCAGGATTTTCGTGATCGTCGAGCCGGGTGCCCGCAGTCAAGGCAACGATCGTCTGCGTCATGCGCGTTTCGGGACCGCCAGCGACTTTCTTCGCGGCCCGCCCAGCGGAGGAATCCTTGGCCTTTTCGAGAAGTGCGTTGGTCTGGTCGATGATGCTGATCGTTTCCATGCTCATAGTTCACCAGCAGGGAAGAAGCAGCGCAAGACAGGCCACTAGAATTGGCCCGTGGCCACCCCGAAGATACTGCTCTATTACGCGTTCGTCCCGCTTGCCGATCCGACTGCGATCAAGCTGTGGCAGCACACGCTCGCGGACTCGCTCGGATTGCGTGGTCGCATCATTGTTTCGGCGGACGGTATCAACGGCACGCTCGGTGGCGATGTCACTCAGCTCAAGAAATACATCAAAGGCACCAAAGCCTATTTACCGTTCAAAGGCATCGACTTCAAATGGAGCGAGGGCAATGCGGACGCCGATGGTCGTAGCGCCGACTTCCCACGGCTCAGCGTCAAAGTTCGCAAGGAAATCGTGACCTTCGGTGTCCCCGACGAGTTGTCGGTCGATGCTGGCGGTGTCATTGGCGGCGGTACGAAGCTCTCCCCACAGGACCTGCATACCCTCGTGGCCGAGAAGGACATCGTGTTCTTCGACGGACGCAACAAGCTCGAAGCCGAGTTGGGCCGGTTCAAGGGCGCGATCATCCCCGCTGTCGACACGACGCGCGAGTTCATCGCCGAGATCGAGAGCGGCAAGTACGACCATTTGAAGGATCGGCCGGTCGTGACTTATTGCACCGGCGGGATTCGCTGCGAGGTCCTGACGCCGATCATGAAGAGCCGCGGCTTCAGCGAGGTCTACCAACTTGACGGCGGCATCGTGCGTTATGGCGAGGCGTTCAAGGATGACGGATTATGGGAGGGCTCGCTGTATGTTTTCGACGGCCGCCGGACCATGACATTTAGCGATCACGCAGCCGTGGTCGGCCACTGCTATCGCTGCAGCGGTCCGACCAGCCGGGTTGAGGACTGTGTGGACGAGTCCTGTCTGGAACAGCTCGTGGTTTGTGACGGCTGCGCCGCCGATTCTCCCGCGGCGTGCCCTGCGCACACCTGACCGAGGGCGATTCCTGGCTCTGGGTCTCAGGAACCCCAACGCCAGGTCGCCATAACTGCCTGGCTGACCGACTCTTGCTTTGCGAGGCTCACATCGGGGCTGAACGAGAACGTGATCACGAAATTCGCCTTGTTGTGGACGACGCCGAACTGGTTGACGAGATATTTTGTGCCATTCTGGCTGGCTCCACTCGTAACGTGAGCGGCGGTCTCCCCATCGAGGTCCTGGCGCGGATGAACTTTGATATTCGACGCGTTGGAGCCCTCGAGTTCTTTTACAAATGCCGCCTCGAACTTGTCGATCTCGGTGACGCTGGCCGGCTCGACCTTGACGACGTTGACGTTGTCGGCGAAGCCGTCTTCGTCGGTCCGGTCGACCGCGAGACTGACGACTGATGGCACCTTCTGATCCGGTGCGGTCCATCCCTTTGGCGCTTTATAGGAGAAGTCGTCGGTCGAGAAAGACTTGCCGGTGGCCGCGGCGGCGGTCGAGGTTGTTGTCGTCTCAGTCTTGTCGGGATTGGCGGTGTCTGTGCCGCCGCAGGCAGTGAGGGCAAGGGCTAGTGCGGCTACCGGGGCAGCTGCGCGGATAAGTCGAAACATGGCATTAACTTTATCGGCACGGCGCCCAACAGCCAGCTGGTGGTAGGCATGTGACGCAGGTCATTCAATTCTGATTTGTCTGCGGTTCCGACCCCGCGTAATGTCGAAACGAAACTGTTTCGTATCGCTGGAGGATCCATGAGTCGACTGACTGTCGAGCGGCTGAATGAGCTGTATTCAGGCACGCTTGCGTTGGTCGCCGAGCACGGCTACGACAAGCTCACGATGGACCAAATCGCCGAGGCGACTAAGAGCAGCAAGGCAACGCTCTACCGGCAGTGGGGGAACAAGACCACGCTGGTCGTTGAAGCGATGCGGTGCATCGGTCCAGGCGAGGAAGAAATTCCTGACACCGGAACACTGCGTGGAGATCTGTTGGCGCTCGCCGATCCTGACACGACCAAGAACAAGAACGATTCGGACCTCATCATCGCGATCATGCATGCGATGGGGAACAACCTCGAACTGGCCGACGCGGTCCGTACCGAGATCATCGGACCGGCATTCGAGCGCGTTGGGATCATGATCGGGCGGGCGGTCGATCGAGGGGAGATCCCGGCCGACAATCCGGCCCTGCCATTCGTGAACCTGTTGCTAATGGCGCCAGTCGTGCTCAGTGCTCTGATCGACGGCACCGACCCCGATCCCGCATATATACGCCGCTACTTCGAGGGCGTGCTCCTTCCTGCCCTCGGCATTCACTGACCTTTTCCCACCATTTCCTAGGAGAACCCCCATGGCTTGGCACCTTTATCGCCTCGGACGCTGGTCGTTCCGTCACCGCCGGATCGTTGTGTCGTTTTGGCTCTGTCTGCTTGTCCTGATGGGGCTCGGCTCGGCCACACTGTCGGGCAAGACATCCGATCAGTTCAGCCTGCCCGGCATCGAGTCCACCCAAGCCTTCGATCTGATCAAGGCGCGTACGCCGGACGCCGCTCCCGACGGAGCCACCGCACGGATCGTCTATCAGGCGCCGGAGGGTCAGAGCCTGAAGACAGCCGGCAATAAGAAGGCGGTCCTGGCGGCAATCGCGTCGACTAAGACCGATCATGTCGTGGCGACCTCCGATCCGTACGCGTTGGGCACCGTCTCGAAGGACGGCCGCACCGCTTACGCGACGGTGTCCTACTCAAAGACTTCAATCGAACTGACTGACGCCGACCGCTCGGCACTTGAGAGCTCCCCGACCGATGCTCGTGCCGCTGGCTTGAAGGTTGCTATCGGCGGCGATGCGCTGCAACAGGTGCCCGAGAGTGGCACGACCGAACTGCTCGGCATCGGAGTCGCAATTGTCGTCCTGATCATCACGTTCGGCTCCTTGCTGGTCGCCGGTATGCCGTTGCTGACCGCTCTGATCGGGGTTGGAATCGGCATTTCAACGATTACCACGCTTACCGGCTTCATCGATCTTGGCTCGACCACGCCGATTCTGGCGACGATGCTTGGTCTTGCTGTCGGTATCGACTACGCATTGTTTATCGTGTCGCGCTATCGACATGAGGTACGCACTGGCAAAGACTACGAAGAAGCCGCTGGCCGCGCGGTCGGCACGGCCGGGTCTGCAGTCATCTTTGCGGGACTTACCGTCATCATCGCCCTCGCCGGACTGTCAGTGGTCAACATTTCCTTCTTGACCGAGATGGGTCTCGCGGCGGCCGGAACGGTTGCGGTTGCGGTATTAATTGCATTGACAATGCTCCCGGCGTTGTTCGGTTTTGCTGGGCGGCGGATTGCTTCGGGCAAACTGCCCTTCCTCAAAGCGCGCGACCCCGAGGACGGGAGCGGCACGCTTACGAATGGCCGTCGCTGGGCTGACTTCATCACCCGGCATCGGGTGGCAACCTTTGTGACCGGTCTATTGGTCGCAGGCGTCGTCGCCATTCCAGTCGCCTCGATGCAACTTGCGCTGCCCGATGACGGCACTGCCGCGAAGGACAGCGGTCCGCGACAGGCATACGACTTGATCGCCGAAAACTTTGGTGCGGGCACCAATGGCCCGCTGCTCGTTGTGGTCGACACCAAGAACGCAGCGGATCCGGAGGCGGCCGTGACCCGCGTCGTTGCGAAGGTCAAGGGGATCAAGGCCGATGTCGCCGCAGTCGTCTCGCCAGCGCCTGATCCGAAGGACAGCAAGGCAGTTACGGCCTATCAGGATCAGCTCGATAAGGCGCAGTATGCGATGGTCACGGTGGTTCCCAAGAGTGGTCCATCGGATGCGAAGACGCAGGCGTTGGTCGATGACATCCGTTCGGCGGTGAAGGGGACGGAGGCCGACACCGGCGCGCGTGCTCTGGTGACTGGTCAAACGGCGTTGGGTGTCGACATCTCGGAGAGTCTTGCGACCGCGTTCCCGAAGTATCTACTTGTCGTGGTGGGCTTCGCTTTCCTCCTGCTGACGATCGTGTTCCGTTCGTTGCTGGTGCCGCTCAAGGCTGTCGTGGGCTTCCTGCTTTCAGTCGGAGTTGCCCTCGGCGCGACCGTCGCGGTGTTCCAGTGGGGTTGGTTCGCAAATCTCATCGGCATCGACAAGTCTGGGCCGGTGCTGTTCATGCTGCCGCTGTTGCTGACCGGCATCTTGTTTGGTCTTGCGATGGACTACGAGGTCTTCCTGGTTTCGCGGATGCGGGAGGAATACGTACACGGCAAATCTGCGGGTGAAGCAGTTGTCTACGGCTTCCAATATGGCGCGCGGGTCGTGACTGCGGCCGCTGCGATCATGATTGGTGTGTTCGGCAGCTTCGCGCTCGGCGATGATGCTGTGGTCAAGTCAATCGGCTTCGGCCTTGCAATCGGCATCCTTGCCGATGCCTTCCTGGTCCGTATGACTTTGGTTCCGGCATTCATGGCGTTGTTGGGCGATCGGATGTGGTGGTTGCCGCGCTGGCTGGACCGCATACTGCCCAATCTCGACATCGAGGGTGAGTCGCTCGCGCTTGAGTCGGTGGCCGTGCAGGACAAGGAGTTCACCTCCGCCTGATCCACCGATCCGGCTATGTCGGCTGGTTCGTATCCGTACCCGGTTGCGAACCAACGTCGAGGACTACCATGGAGACTGCGAAGTGAGGGGTGGCCGTGACGGTTGATCGTCCTGTCGACTGGGATCCGCGATCCGATGACGTGTTGGCTGATCAAATCGCCGCATACGACGAGATGCGCGGCCGGTGTCCGGTGCCATTTAGCTCGAGCGGGAACTGGGCCGTATTGCGGCACGACGATGCCCTGACCGTGCTCGATGATTCCGTGACGTATTCCAACTCGGTGTCGCAACACCTGTCGGTTCCGAATGGAATGGATCCACCTGAGCACACCGTTTTCCGCAGAATTGTCGATCGCTATTACCGCTCCGCGCCGATGGTAGCGTTCGAACCAACCTGCCGACAAATCGTCACCGAACTCATCGATGAGCTGCCGCGGGTGCGCGAAGTCGACTTCATGTCCGAGTTCGCCGAGCCCTTCGCGAATCGACTGCAGTGTGCGTTCATGGGGTGGCCGGATCGGCTGCGCGCGCCACTGCGCGAGTGGACGAAGAAGAACCATCGGGCGACTCTCGCTGCAGACCGCACCGCGATGTCAGCGGTCGCGATGGAATTCGACTCCTACATTCGCGAGCAACTCGACGAGCGGCGCGCTGCGGGCCAAGCCGCACCAGATGACGTGACCACAGCACTGCTTCGTGAGACGGTCGAGGGTCGCGCCCTGACGGACGAGGAGATCGTTTCAATCGTGCGGAACTGGACTGTCGGGGAGCTCGGGACGATCGCCGCCAGCATCGGAATAATCGGCGGTTATTTGGCTGAGCATCCCGCACTGCAGGCTCTCCTGCGTGCGGATCCGAGTCTTGCGGAGCGAGCGAGCGATGAAATTCTGCGTATCCATCCGCCGCTCATCGCGAATCGACGGCGCACGACGTGTCCGGTGAAACTTGGCGGCCGCGACATTCCTGAGGGTGAGCGACTGCTTGTCGTATGGGCTTCGGCAAATCGGGATGAAGCGGCTTTCGGCGACCCCGATGCATTCCGTCTCGATCGCGACCCGTCGCAAAACCTCCTGTATGGCAGGGGAGTCCACTACTGTCCGGGCGCTCCACTTGCGCGGCTCGAACTGCGGGTGTTTATTGAGGAACTCCTCGCCGCAACGACGCAAATCAAGCTCGGCGCCGACACCGAAGCAATCAACGCGCACTACCCAGCCAGCGGATACGCATCGCTCCCGATCATCCTCAGCTGAGCGGTCGGCGACGCGATGCTGCGGCTGATCCTGCGCGGGCCCTAAAGTCGACGTCATGACCGATCTTCGGGATAAACACGTGATCGTTACCGGTGGTTCACGGGGCATCGGTGCCACGATTGCGGGTGAAGCCAATGCTTGCGGTGCCCGGATCTCGCTCATCGCACGCGGCGCGGAAGCTCTCCGGAGCACTGCGGAATCCATCGCGGCAGATGTCTGCTGGCAGGCCTGCGACGTGACGGATGTCGAGTCGCTCAGCACGGCCATTCGAGCGTTGGAATCACGATCGGGGCCCTGCGATGTCCTCGTCTGTTGCGCCGGCACAGCGCTGCCAGGGCGTTTCGTGGATGTTCCGGTGAACGAATTCGACGCCCAATGGCAGCTCAACGTGCACGGCTCCGTCGCAGCAGCGTTAGTGCGCGGCGTCCAACGCAATAAACCCAGTGTGACCGTTGACAATGCAACTCGAGTCTTCCGCCACTTCGGTGGCTTGCTTGAGCCGGCGATCGGGTGGTCGTTCAGGCGGACAATGCGGCAAGTGCGAGGCAGCCACTAATTCACTCCAGCGTGGACACGCCAGGTCCGTCAAGATCACTCAGCGCTACGGTACGACCCGAGATGGCGAGGAGTAGTGACAATGCGGGGCCGTTGACTTCGGGGCCGCTACCAATCGAGAGATCCGTATCGGTGGCTTGCAATCGGACGGCAGCAATGCGTTGCTTGGCACCACCAAGAGCGACCGATGTGCGTGCTTGGTAGCGAAGCGATTGGACGACCGCGGCCAACGGATACTGGCGCCTAATCCCAAGTGGTCGCCGGATGTCCTCGCCGTGAATGACCTCCTCGACGAGCCGGCTGTCGAGTGGCGCCGGTGGCGTCGATGTTCGGGCTGTGACCCGTCGAAGCCGTTCGAGCGTTTCGGGTGGAGTGGCACCGCGTTCGTAGGTGATGCCCTGCGCGTTTTGCCGATCGAAGTCGAATCGTGCGCGAATCAAGCCCTGGATGAAACTCAGACGCGTGCTGTTGGCATTGTCGATCAGGTGAGCGGCGACGTCGTGGACAGTCCAGTCGGCGCATAGTGAGGCGTGAGTCCACTGATCATTGGTGAGGTTAGCGAGGTCATTGGTCAGGGCCATACGTTCCGCGTGCACGATGGGCCAAATAGCACTCATCGAGACACTCTCTCACGCCCGCTTCGGCACGCCGGGCACTCTTACCTGTGGGAGCGCACGCGTCCAACGTGGATGACCAAGGCGGCTAGGCTCGGACGAAGAAAAACGGGGCAACGGGACGTTGGATTAAGGGACTTCCCAAGTCCGAGAAACCGTGGTCGAGGATAGACATGGGTGGTGGCGACGAAGGACACGGTTTTGGGCAAGGCCTCGACCAAGAAACTGGGCTACAGCCGGTGGGCTGAACCCGTGCGCATCACTACGCCGCCCGCTGGCCTGTGTCGGCCCGGTCAGGAGCGCGTGAACCGCCAGGTCATCATGATGCCCTGAACGGCGGACGAACTGACCGCCCGTAAGTCTGCATCGGCGTCGACGAACAACGTCTTGAGTTCTTGGTCGGGCTGATAGGTGAGGAGCTTATCGGCGACGGGCGTCCAAATTTTGTCGCGGAGCTCCCACAGCACCGGCTCGCGTGCAGAGTATTTCAGTGACACCTTCGCGGTGTTCGGACGTCCGCCGCCGAGATACCAACGTCCATCGACCTTAAGCGCGGTCGGCACGTATGACACCTTGCCGGTGGCATCGCTCAGTGGCACGGCGGTGTGCAGTTTCCTGTCTCGTACGATTTGGACGGCGACTTGGTCAGCATTGTGTTGGCCGGTGTCGTGGCCCACCCATACGAGCGTCGCTGCGCCTGCTCCGTCTTGTAGGGCAGAAAGCGAGGTGTTGGGCGGGCCCGATCCGATCCGTCGCCAGTGGAGCTCTGCATCGTCGGCATACCAAATAGTGGCACGTTTAGTCGTGACACCAGTGACGGCGACGAGACCGCTGCCCGTCGATCCGATGGCGTCGACAGCGGTGTTCTGCGGGAAGGCGCCATCGCTCCACCGGCAGTTGTCGATCTCGCACCGCAGAAGCGACGCTTCGTCGAGCTTGTGGGTTCGATCCCGTTGGCGAGTCGTCACGACGGCAATATCGGTCGTGCCGAAGCGTGCTAACGCCGCGTCGACTGTCCCGATAGCACCATTAATCTCGTTACTGCGTAGGTCGACCGGCAGCCTGATCGGATCGGCAGCCTGCATCCGGTCGCTCGAGCGCGCCAACTTCGAGCCGGTCCAGGCCAGGGGACGCTCCGTCGTGGTGAGGTCGTCAAAGTCGACGTTCTTGGGCGTGGTGGCGACGGCAACCCACGGCGCTCCGTGGCTGCCCGGCAGAGTTGCGACAGCGGCTGGTTCGGCGTTCTTGCCGCCGGGCAGCATTACGTCAAGGCTCTGCTTGGCGAACTTTGCGCGCGCGATCGGATCGACGAGCGTCATTTGTCCATGCTCGATGCCGAGTTTGATTGACGTACGGCCATCTGTCTCGAAAACCGGGAATGCGTAGTCGTCATAGATCTGGAGTTGGATGTCGGTCAGCGTGGCAGCGAGCGGCGCGGCGCTATCGTTCTCCCGAACCTGCCACGCGATAACAGCCAGCACCACCATGAAACCGACACCGGCACCGACGATCCACCACCAAAACTTGGACAAGATCGACCCCCTGAATCATGTACTTAGCTGATGAATCGTAGAACACGTCATTCGGGCGGGACCACTCACCCGCTATCACTGCCGCCCTTACGATAGCGGCCCGCACCCTCGTGTTCGATCGGTTGGGTCGGTTGTGCACTAACTGTTTCGGTGGCGATCATCGCGGCGGAAGGGACACCACCTCATACGGAAGAACCCGCGCAACGGTCAATTCAAGTTGCGGACTGCCGTACGCGACTTACAGTTGCGAGATACGCGAAACCCATGCGATTGGCCCTACGAATCGCCCCAGAGCCCGGCGGTCGGGACCGCTAACGCGGCGTAACCCAAATCCCTATCTCATCTGGAGATCACCGTGAAGCTCAAGACCGCATTCGTAAGTTTGGCAACTGTTGCACTTTTGGTCGGCACCGCTGGTTGTGGTTCATCAGAGCAGGATTCGGGATCAACGTCGCCGAAGTCGAGCTCGTCCGCGCCGAGCTCTGACGGCTCGGACGCCAGCACCTCGACCACGATCGTCATCAAGGACTTCGAATACAAAGTACCGAAATCGGTTGCTCCTGGCGCCACGATCACCGTTAAGAACGAAGACACCGCGGCCCACACGGCGACGGCGGACGGTAAAGGCGACTTTGACGCCAAGGTTGACGCGGGTGGCACCGCAACCTTCACCGCACCGAAGCAACCGGGCACCTACAAGATCAAGTGCACCTACCACCCCAACATGTCTGGAACCTTGGTGGTCAAATGAGCACAGGTGAAGCCACTCAGATGACGTCAAGCTCCCTGGCGCTGTGGGGTTTGCGCATTCTCACCGCGGTGATGCTCATCGTCGACGCAGTCGTGCATCTGCAGCAGGCGTCCAATTATCAGCTGGCTGCGCCCGGCGGCATCGGGGAGGGCAACATCTTCCGCATCGAGGCGATCGTCGCGATCGGCGTCGCTGGCTACGTCCTACTCATTGGCTCCCGGCTCTCGTTCATCCTCGCGTTTCTCGTCGCCGCGAGTGCTTTTGCAGCAGTCGTGTTCTACCGCTATGTGAATGTCGGCGGTTTCGGCCCGATCCCGGCAATGTATGAACCCATCTGGTTCAGTTCCAAGGCTTGCAGCGCGGTTGGCGAGGCGGTCGGTGCGCTCAGCGCGGCGATTGGCATCGTCGTCGTGGGGCGTCGCGCCCGCTCCTGATCGGCGCGATTACGCCGCCGCCTGCGACCTTGGCCGTGGAACGCATCAGTCGCCGAGCTGCTCGCCACTATGCTGAGGGCATGGACACCGCCGCTGAGATCTTCCTCTTGTTGACGAACGACGAAGGTGGCCCGGCAAGTTGGGGTACGCAGAGTGCGTGGGCGCTGAGTGCTGCGGCGATCGCAGATCTCTTGATCGAGGAACGACTCGTTCTGGAGGATCAGAAGGATCCCAAAGTGCATGTCGCGGACTCGACGCCGACCGGTCGAGCAGCACTCGACAAGGTGCTCAACCGCGTCGGCGAGAAGGATGGTGCGAAGCTGTCTGCCTTGGTCCAAGACCGGAAGCTCAATCCGGAAGCCGAAGTCGTCGAGCTGCTCGTCGATAGGGGCGTCGTCGGCGTTGTGCCCTCAAGAATGCTTGGCTTGGTTGCCGAGAAACGCCCGACCCTTGACCCACAACCCGAACGCGAGATCCGCGACCGCTTGCGCAGCATCCTTGCCGGTGGTCGCCCGTCGGCGACTGACGCGACGTTGTTGGCGATCCTTCAGGGCCTCGGCGTTGCCAAAAAGGTGCTCGCCGAGGAGTCAAACGGTATGTCGGCGAAGGACGTCAAACGTCGTATCGAAAACGCGTCCAAGGAGGTCGCCGTCGGGGCGGCGGTCAAGCGGGCGATCGACGGCTTGAACGCAGCGATCATCACCGCGGTCATCGTGCCGATAGTCATCGCGGGCAGCTGACGAAACGCCGGGAACGTGGCTCAGATTTGTTCTGACTCGCCGCTGCGACGACGGCAGCGCCATACTCGCACGGCCGTTTTCTTCTTCACCACGTCCTCGGATTCGGGTTCACTGGTCATCGCCGTTCTCTCCAGCAGCGGTAATCTTGAGCCGCGCAAGCTGACGCAGGTCTATTGGGTGGTCCTCGAGGGAGCCGCAAGACGATGCCGCAATATGTGCGTGTGCATCGTCCTGTCGCTCCCGATGCGGTCAGCGGTGCCGCGACTCCGGTGCGCCGTTCAAACCGCAATGTTTCGGCTACGCTGGCCGGCTTTGACCCGTCAGCGGCGCGTGCGGATAGCGACGGTACGAATCATGGGGTGTTCGCGATCCACGTAGTGTCCAGCGGGGCCCTCAAAATGGATCCGGCGACTGGAGCCTGGGACATTGCCGAAACGTCGAGCGGCACCAATCCGCTCGGCGGGGAAGTGTTCGACAGCCCTGAATTCGAGGAATCGGCCGAGGGACAGACGCGGGCGAACGGCGAGGACGACACTCTGAAGGAATAGTGCTGCTCGACCCTCCGGCCGCGTCATGCGATCCATGTGGGGGCGGCCCGTTCAGGATCTGATCGGCATACCGGTGTCGATCGGCTCACCCGAAACGCGAACCGCCAGGCCGTCGCCATGAAAAGCTAGGTGGTCCCGAATCGACATGACGCCGGCGTATGGGTTCGGGTAGTACCACGCGCCGTCCTTGACTCCTGCCACGTCAAGGTAGGAGGCCTCACCCTTGTAGGGGCAGTACGTGTGGGTTGGGGAGACCTCCAAGAATCCTGCCGGGACATCCTCGCGGGGGACATAAAAACGGTTGGGTAGGTGCCCTTCGGAGAGCACCAGCGCTCGGCGCGTCTCGGCTATCACTTCGCCACGCACAAGCAGTTCGACCGGCCGCGAAGTGCGGCGCACATCGATCCGGGTGTAAGGGTCTCGCGGGTGCCCTCGGGTCTCCTCGTCCTCGTCGAACCACGCATTCATCGCATCCCAGTAGAAGGCGACGTATCCCGCCAGCCAAGATGCCTCTGGCAGGGGTTCGAGATAGCCCCAGACGGCATTCTCCGCAGTTTGACCTCCGGCCTCGACGTCCCAATACGACGCGTCGCCCTTAAACGGGCAATGTGTTGGGTGCTCGGTCGGCGTTAACTTTGCGAGGACATCTGCCCGGGGGACATAGAGCGCCACCATCAGCTTGCTCTCGTGCAGCAACATTGCGCCTAACGAGTCCAGGACCAACTCACCGCCGAGAAAGGCGCGGATTCGTCGTGGAAACGAATCGAAGAACAACCGGTGTTGCGGACCGTCGATTTGGTAGTTGACTGTGGCGGGTCCGGTGCTGGACAGAGGGCGGTTCGGACCAAGAGTGAGAGACATATGGATATTGTCCCTCCCTGCGCGGCTTGGCGGAGCCGGTCACGTAGTTCGTCGATCCTCTTATTCGTGCGTTGTTTCGGACGCATGTGGTTTGCGGCGAACTGCGGCCGTGACGCCGGTACCAATACCCGCGACAATGATGATCAGACCACCGATTCGAAAGAGCTTCGGTGAAGTCTCATACTCACGGATCTTGTTGTAGCTCTCCGTCGAGATTGCGCAGCCACTGTTCTCATCGACGAACCCGGAACTCGCCGTGTTCTGCGGAACGCATTCACCTTTCGGCGGCCCGGGTTGCAACACGATCATCAGAACGCCGATGGCGATGATGGCTGCCGCTGCGATGAACATCTTCATCCGTGTCGTCATGGCAAGTGATTAGATCACACCGTTACTTCGGGGCAGTCCCGTTGACGGGTCCGGCGCCGACGACCCACTGAAACTGTTTTACTGACCGGTGCGACCGTCGATGCATTCACGCAAAAGATCAGCGTGGCCCACGTGACGTGCGTACTCCTCAATGAGGTGCACGATGATGTCGCGGGTTGCTACTTCATTCCCGTGGACTTGGACGAGTTTGTCTAGGTCCAGGGAGGCGCATACTTCGCGGGCGTGTGCGACTTCGTGGCGCCAAGACGTCCATGCGTCGGCAACGACCACTTCGTCGGGGACCGCTTGGTGGAAGTCTAGGTCGGGATCGTCGCTGGATCGGTACAGCAAGGGAAGTTCTGGGTGGCCCTCAAACACGCGGCGGGTCCAGGAGTGCTCGACTCGGGCGAGGTGGCGGATCAGTCCCAATAGCGACATCGTCGAGGGCGGTACCGAGCGCGCCGCCAGTTGTTCGGCAGTCAATCCCTCGCATTTGAGCTCGAACGTCATGCGGTAGCGATCGAGGTACTCGGTGAGGACAGCCTTCTCACCTCGACCTGTCGGGATTGTTCCCCTCGGGTCGTCGGAGGCGTCGAGCCACATGCCGTTGAAGTTCATACGGTCGATACAAGCAGCGCTTGCTTATTCTGCGCAACCTGTCACCGGGGTGCGTTGATTTCTATGGGCGGACGTCGTAGGTGCAACTTGGTGACTGAATTCGCTTGGACCGACCCGGAATTTTTCTTCTGCTTCGAGAGTTGATAACATTAGACTCAAGTCAGTTGATGCGAGTTAATCAACTACTCACAGACATTGCACAATCACATCCAGTAGGAGGAAACATGGCACGAGCGGTCGGAATTGACCTCGGAACGACCAATTCGGTCGTTACCGTACTCGAAGGTGGAGAACCCACCGTCATCGCCAACGCCGAAGGCGCCCGCACCACCCCGTCGGTCGTTGCCTTCGCCAAGAACGGCGAAGTTCTGGCTGGCGAAGTCGCCAAGCGTCAGGGCGTTACCAACGTCGACCGTACGATCCGTTCGGTCAAGCGTCACATGGGTACCGACTGGAACGTCGACATCGACGGCAAGTCGTTCACGCCGCAGCAGATCTCGGCCTTTGTGCTGCAGAAGCTCAAGCGTGACGCCGAGGCTTACCTCGGTGAGCCGGTCACCGATGCCGTCATCACAGTCCCGGCCTACTTCAATGACGCCCAGCGTCAGGCCACCAAGGAAGCCGGCGAGATTGCGGGCCTCACGGTCAGCCGTATCGTCAACGAGCCCACCGCGGCCGCACTCGCATACGGCCTGGACAAGGGCGACGAGCAGACCATCTTGGTGTTCGACCTCGGTGGCGGCACCTTCGATGTCTCACTGTTGGAAATTGGCGACGGCGTCGTCGAGGTCAAGGCCACCAGCGGTGACAACAACCTCGGTGGTGACGATTGGGACCAGAAGATCGTCGAGTGGGTCGTTGAGAAGTTCAAGGCCAGCAACGGCCTCGATCTGACCAAGGACAAGATGGCGATGCCGCGCATCCGCGAGGCTGCCGAGCGCGCGAAGATCGAGCTGTCCAGCTCGCAGTCGACCTCGATCAACCTTCCGTACATCACCGTTGACGCCGAAAAGAACCCCGTGTTCCTCGACTTGACGCTGACCCGCGCGGAGTTCGAAAAGATCAGCGCTGATCTGCTCGAGCGCACCAAGAAACCTTTCCACAACGTGATCAAGGACGCTGGGATCAGCGTCGATGGTATCGGTAGCGTCGTCCTCGTCGGCGGCTCGACTCGTATGCCTGCAGTCTCCGATCTGGTCCGCAAACTGACCGGTGGCAAGGAGCCCAACAAGAGCGTCAACCCCGATGAGGTTGTCGCGGTTGGTGCGGCACTCCAAGCCGGCGTCCTCAAGGGCGAGGTCAAGGATGTTCTGCTGCTTGATGTCACGCCGTTGAGCCTCGGCATCGAGACCAAGGGCGGCGTCATGACCAAGCTCATCGAGCGCAACACGACAATCCCGACGAAGCGCTCGGAGGTCTTCACGACCGCCGACGACAATCAGCCCTCCGTCGCGATTCAGGTTTACCAAGGTGAGCGCGAGATGGCGGCCAACAACCAGTTGCTGGCCACCTTTGAGCTGACCGGCCTGCCGCCAGCGCCGCGTGGTGTCCCGCAGATTGAGGTCACCTTCGACATCGACGCCGACGGCATTGTGCACGTGTCCGCCAAGGACCGTGGCACAGGCAAGGAGCAGTCGATGACGATCAGCGGTGGTTCGGCCCTGTCCAAGGACGACATCGACAAGATGGTCAAGGACGCGGAGGAATACGCCGAAGAGGATCGTAAGAAGCGCGAAGAGATCGACACCCGCAACCAGGCCGAGTCGCTTGTCCATACGACCGAGAAGTTCGTGGCCGAGAACGGCGACAAGATCGGTGCGGAGCTCAAGGATGAAGTCGAGGCCGACACCGCAGCGCTGAGCGAAGCGCTCAAGGGTGAGGATCTCGAAGTCATCCAGGGCGCAGTGTCCAAGCTGGGCGAATCTAGCCAGAAGATGGGCACCGCGATGTATGAGGCGGCGGCTGCGGAGCAGGCAGCAAATCCGGCTGCAGATGGTGCCTCGAGTTCGGACTCGGCCGACGACGATGATGTCGTCGATGCTGAGATCGTCGATGATGAGGGTGAAGTTAAGTGATCGCCCTTCGATACGCCCCCTCGTTTTTCGAGGGCTACTCAGGAGCCGCCCATGTCCGCCGATGAGCCGATGGATCCGGATGTCGTAGAGCCGGTCGAGGAGTCGGAGGCCCCTGCGGCCGCCGACGCCTCGGCCGAGGCGTCGGCTCCCGAAGAGCCGGCCGTGCCGACCGCTGAGGAACAACTCGCCGAGCGCACTACCGACCTGCAACGACTGCAAGCCGAGTACGTCAACTACAAGCGCCGCGTCGACCGTGATCGGGTGTTGGTCAAGGCGCAGGGTGAGGCCAGTGTGCTTCGTTCGCTCCTGACGGTGCTTGATGACATTGGTCGTGCGGACGAACACGGCGAGCTCGTCGGCGGCTTCAAAGCCGTTGCCGATTCGCTCCAACGAGCGCTCAAACGCCACAAACTCGAAATTTTCGGGGCCAAGGGTGATGAATTCGACCCGCGGTTGCATGAGGCGTTGTTCCACGCTGGTGAGTCGGCCGAAGTCGCGACGACGACGGTCGATTCGATCATTCGTACCGGCTATCGCGTCGGCGAAGAGGTCCTACGGCATGCGCAGGTCAGCGTCGTCGATGCGGCCAGCGAGCCGATGGCTGAACCAGCGGCGCAGGACAACGGCGAATCGAAGTAGGGAGGTGTTCGCGTGAGCAGCAGTGATTGGGCGACCAAGGACTTTTACAAGACCCTTGGGGTCAAGAAAGACGCGTCAGCGGCCGAAATCAAGAAGGCCTATCGCACGTTGGCGCGCGACAACCATCCCGACTCCAACCCGAATAACAAGCAGGCCGAGGAACGCTTCAAAGAAGTATCCGAGGCCTACTCAGTGTTGTCCTCAGTGGACAAGCGCAAGGAGTACGACGAGCAGCGCAGCATGTTCGGACAGTTCCGCCAGCCCGGCGGATTCGGCGGCGGCGGGGGTGGCGGCGGGGGTGTCGGAGGTCAACAGGACTTCGACATCTCCGACCTGCTCGGCGGATTGTTCGGTGGCGCGCGTGGTAGTCAGGGGCGACGCGCACGGCCGCAGGCACGGCGCGGCGGCGACGTCGAGACCGAGGCGACTATTGCGTTCGAGCAAGCGGTCGGCGGAGTCACGCTGCCATTACGGATGACCAGTGATGAAGCGTGTCCGACCTGCAACGGCACCGGCGCCAAGCCAGGCACCGTGCCGAAGGTCTGCGGCAAATGCCAAGGCAGCGGTATGCAAACCGGCACTTCTGGTGGGCTCTTCGCCATGACGGAGCCGTGTGAGGAGTGTCGCGGACGGGGCATGGTGGTCGAGCATTCGTGCAAGACCTGTCGGGGCTCGGGCCGGTCGCCATCCAGCCGGACCATGCAGGTCAAGGTGCCAGCGGGGGTCAAGGATGGGCAGAAAATCCGGTTGCGTGGCAAGGGCGGCAAAGGTGAGAACGGTGGCCCTGCTGGCGATCTACTGCTACTCGTCCACGTCAAACCGGACCGGATCTTCGCCCGCAAAGGGGACAATCTAACGATCACGGTTCCCATCGCGTTTGATGAGGCCGTGCTCGGCGCCCAAATCCAGGTCCCGACCCTTGGCGGTGCTCCGGTGACGATCCGCATACCGGCTGGCACACCCAATGGACGTACGTTCCGGGCTCGGGGCAAGGGCGCGCCGCGGAAGGGCGGGACAGTCGGCGATCTTCTGGTAACGGTCGACATTCATGTTCCAGCTGACCTGTCCGAGGCCGCACGCGCTGCGGTCGAGGTATTCCGTGATGCGCAGGCCGATGTCGATCCGCGGGCAGAATTATTCGGGACGGTGCCGTCATGAGTGGTTTCACCGCCGCCAATCCCATTGGTGGATTTAAGCCGCCAGGGCCCGAGGCGAAGGTCTTCGTGATCAGTGTGGCCGCGGAGCTCTCGGGATTGCATCCGCAAACACTGCGCACCTACGACCGGCTCGGACTTGTCGCGCCGGGACGTTCTGGTGGCGGCGGGCGGCGCTACTCGATCCGCGACATTGAAGCGCTGCGCACGGTCGCCAAATTGACCTCAGAAGGCCTCGGCCTAGAGGGCGTCAAACGTGTCCTCGAACTTGAGCACCAAGTCTATGCCTTGCGCGAGCGCGTCGTCGAACTCCAAGTCGAACTCGCCGCCGCGCATCACGCGTTGAGTACGACGCAAAACCTCCCAGCGCTGGTCGCCAGCCAACAGATCGCTGTCTGGAGTAAGAAGCGTCGCTGACGAGTCACTCACGTGCGCTGAGGAGTCACTCACGTGCGCTGAGGAGTCACTTATAAATGACTACTCAGCGTATGCAAACGACTCCTCGGCATTGGTAGGTTGTAGCCACCGCTGCTACTAACCGAACGGAACCACACGTTGTTCCAGAAGATCCTTGTCGCCAATCGTGGCGAGATAGCCATCCGTGCCTTCCGTGCCGCCCATGAATTAGGCGCGCATACGGTCGCAGTTTTCCCGTATGAGGATCGAGGCTCCGAGCACCGAGTGCGGGCCGATGAGGCGTATGAGATCGGCGAGCGTGGCCACCCGGTCCGCGCCTATCTCGATCCGCAGATCATCGTCGCGGCCGCGGTCAAGGCCGGCGCTGACGCAATCTATCCGGGCTATGGATTTTTGAGTGAGAATCCGGATCTGGCCGAGGCATGCTCGGACGCCGGAATCGCGTTCATCGGTCCGGGGAAGCATGTCCTCGAACTAACTGGCAACAAGTCGACCGCGATCACCGCTGCCCGAGAGGCCGGTGTGCCGGTACTCAACTCCGTACCGCCCTCCTGTGATGCCGATGAATTGATTGCTGCATCGGAGCAGCTGAACTATCCGTTGTTCGTGAAAGCTGTCGCCGGTGGCGGTGGGCGCGGCATGCGCCGGGTCAATGACCCGGCCAAACTGCGGGCGGCGATCGATGCATCAATGCGTGAGGCCGATGGGGCATTCGGTGACCCGACCTGCTTCATCGAGGAGGCAGTGGTCAACGCCCGTCACATCGAAGTCCAGATCTTGGCCGACTCCGCGGGCAATGTGATTCATCTATATGACCGCGACTGCTCGGTGCAGCGCCGCCACCAGAAGGTGGTTGAGCTCGCACCGGCACCGAATCTCGATCCGGCAATCCGTGATCGACTCTGTGCTGATGCGGTCAAGTTTGCGCATGCGATCAACTACGAGTGCGCTGGCACGGTCGAGTTCCTGCTCGATGAACAGGGTCGCCATGTGTTTATCGAGATGAATCCACGGATTCAGGTCGAGCACACCGTGACGGAGGAAGTCACCGACGTCGATCTGGTGCAGGCGCAGATGAGCATCGCGAGCGGCGCGACGTTGCCCGAATTGGGGTTGACCCAGGACCGGATTGTGCTGCGCGGCGCGGCGCTGCAGTGCCGGATCACGACTGAGGACCCGTCCAATGAGTTCCGCCCCGACACCGGCCAGATCTCGACCTATCGGTCCCCTGGCGGGCCGGGCGTCCGGCTTGACGGCGGGACGACCTACACGGGGGCGGTGATCAATGCGCACTTCGATTCGTTGCTGACCAAGCTGACCTGCCGGGGTCGTGACTTCGCCGAGACGGTCGAGCGTGCGAGCCGTGCACTCGATGAGTTCAAGGTGGGCGGCGTTGCTACCAATATTAATTTCCTCAAGGGGCTGCTGGCCGACGAAGACTTCCGAACCGGTCGGGTCAGTACGACCTTCATCGAGGAGCATCCGGGGCTGATGGCTGCCCATGCAACGGGGGATCCGGGCGCAAAATTGCTCAACTACCTCGCCGACATCACCGTGAATCATCCGAACGGCACCGCGCCCATCACCTTGGATCCGCGTGAGAAACTGCCGCCGATTGATCTCAAGGCGCCCGCTGCGCCTGGCTCACGCCAACTGCTGGAACAACTCGGACCGCGCGATTTCGCCGCCGCACTGCGGGCGCAGAATCTGATCGGTGTCACCGACACGACGTTCCGTGATGCGCATCAGTCGCTGTTGGCGACGCGCGTGCGTACTCGCGACCTCGTCAACGTTGCCCCCTATGTGGCTCGGATGACGCCGCAGTTGTTCTCAATCGAGGCGTGGGGCGGCGCGACCTACGACGTGGCATTGCGCTTCCTCAAGGAGGATCCGTGGAGCCGGCTCGAACAGTTGCGCGCCGCGGTCCCCAATGTGTGTCTGCAGATGTTGCTGCGCGGGCGGAACACGGTCGGCTACACCCCCTACCCAGTCGAGGTCACCCAGACGTTCGTCGCCGAGGCCGCGCGCACGGGCGTTGACATCTTCCGCATCTTCGACGCGCTCAACGACATCGACCAGATGCGCCCGGCAATCGATGCCGTACGCGAGACCGGCCGCGCAGTCGCCGAAGTCGCGCTCTGTTATACCGGCGACCTGTCCGATCCGGATGAGAAGCTTTACACGCTCGATTACTACCTGCGCCTAGCCGAAGAGATCGTCGACGCCGGCGCCCACATTTTGGCGATCAAGGACATGGCGGGGCTGTTACGTGCGCCAGCGGCCCGGACTTTGGTGACCGCGCTGCGTGAACGCTTTGACCTGCCGGTCCATCTGCATACCCATGACACCGCCGGCGGACAGCTCGCGACACTAGTGGCGGCAATTGATGCAGGCGTTGACGCGGTCGATGCCGCCTCTGCTGCATTGGCGGGTACGACCAGCCAACCGCCCCTGTCCGCATTGGTCGCGGCAACCGATTTCAGCGCCCGATCGACCGGTCTGGACATCGACGCGGTCAACGATCTCGAACCGTTCTGGGAAGCCACCCGCCGGCTATATGCGCCGTTCGAGACCGGACTGCCAGCCCCGACCGGCCGCGTCTACACCCACGAGATCCCCGGCGGCCAACTGTCCAACTTGCGCCAGCAGGCCATCGCTCTGGGTCTTGGCGAGAAGTTTGAACAGATCGAAGACATGTATGCCGCCGCCAACGACATCCTGGGCAATCTGATCAAGGTGACGCCCTCGAGCAAAGTCGTCGGTGATCTCGCCCTGCACCTTGTTGCTGTTGGCGCCGACCCGGCTGAATTCGCTGAGGATCCGGGCCGCTTCGACATTCCCGCGTCAGTCATCAGCTTCCTCGCCGGTGACCTCGGTGACCCGCCCGGTGGTTGGCCCGAACCATTCCGCACCAAGGCGCTCGCCGGCCGCACGGTCAAGCCGGTTGTCGAAACGTTGTCGGAGGAGGATCACGAGAGCCTGACCACCGCGCCGCGTGAAACCCTCAACCGGCTCCTGTTCCCTGAGCCGACAAAGACCTTCGAACAAGCCCGACAGGACTACGGCGACATCTCGCAACTGCCGACCGCTGCATTCTGGTACGGCCTGCGCGCCGACACCGAAACCGAAGTCGAATTCGAACCCGGCAAACTGCTGCTGTTCGGACTCGAAGCGATCGGCGAGGCCGATAGCCGCGGTATGCGTACGCTGATGGGCACGATCAACGGCCAACTGCGCCCGACCGTCGTACGTGATCGTTCGGTCGACGTCACCGCGACCCAGGCCGAGAAGGCAGATCCGGCCAATGCGAAGCACATCGCCGTGCCGTTCGCCGGCGTCGTCACTCCGATCGTCGCCGAGGGCGATGCCGTGACCGCCGGTCAGGTCGTCGCGACAATCGAAGCGATGAAGATGGAAGCGTCGATCACATCCGCCAACGCCGGAACCGTCGGCCGCCTCGTCATCGCCTCAACCGGCCAAGTCCAAGGCGGCGACCTACTCCTCGAACTCGCCTGACAACCGCCGCGCCGCCGGTGACAGTTTCCCACGATAACCCCGGGAACTGTCACTCCTCACAGGTTGCAACGTGTGAGAGGCGACAGTTTCCTGTGAGAAGTTGGACTGTCTTGCAGCGCGCCTAGCGTTCAGCGAGGAGTTCGCGCAGCTGCGCGGCGACCTCGGCTGCGATCGCAGTGGCGAACCCCTCGGGATCGACATCCGCGCCAGCGCCCTCGGAGACGATGCTCTGAATCGTTCCGGCCGCGAGCAGATCGACTGCCCGAACCTTCTGACTTTCGGCCATCTGCGGCGCGTGGTCGACATCGCCGAAGACAATCGCGCTAGCACCCTCGGGCGGTAGCGGTGAGAGCCAGGAGTGTTCGGCCGCGATGATGCGGTGCGCGGGCAGCAGCGCGAGCGCCCCGCCGCCACAGCCTTCGCCGAGCAGCACTGACACGGTTGGCACTTTCATAGTCGCCATCGTGCTGATGCAGCGGGCGATCTCACCGGCGATCGACTTCTCCTCAGCGGCCGGCGAAATGTCGGCTCCGGCGGTGTCGATGAAGGAGACGAGCGGAAGTCCGAGTTCGTTGGCGAGTTTCATGCCGCGACGAGCTTCACGCAATGCGGCCGGTCCCATCGGTTCGGCCGGCGTCTGCGTCCGACGGTCCTGGCCGACGATGACACACGGTTGGCCGTCCAAACGGGTGAGGACGGTCAACATTGCACTATCGCGTTCGCCCTCGTCGGTGCCTTGCAGACGTATCGTGTCGGCGCCGCCGAAGCGGATGATTTCGCGAACGCCCGGACGGTCTGGGCTGCGGGTCGTAAGGATTGAGGCCCACGCAGACTCAGGTGCGGCCAGCGGATCGGTACGTCGTGTCAGTGTTCCGGGCGTGGCCGGGTCAATCAGCAGACTGAGTGCGCGGTCAACCACTTCGGCGAGGTCCTCGGTCGAGACAACAGCGTCGATGATGCCCTTCGCCGCAAGGTTCTCGGCCAGTTGGACGCCCGGTGGGAAAGCGCGGTCGGTCAGCAATTCATAGACCTTGGGGCCCAGAAAGCCGATCAGCGCACCGGGTTCGGCGACCGTGATGTGACCAAGCGATCCCCATGAAGCGAAGACACCGCCGGTGGTGGGATGGCGCAGGTGTACGAGGTAGGGGAGACCGGCTGCTTTGTGGTCCATGATCGCCCGCGAGATCTCGATCATCCGTACGAAGGCGGGCGTGCCCTCCTGCATACGAGTGCCACCCGATGAGGTCGTGGCAAGGATCGGTAGCCCCTCGGCTGTCGCGCGGCGCACCGCAGCACTGATCCGGTCGCCTGCGGCTACGCCGATCGACCCGCCGAGGAAACGGAATTCGTTGGCGATGATCGCGACCGACCGGCTGTGCATGAGGCCACGGCCGGTGAGTACCGATTCGTCGAAGCCGGACCGGGTGGCAGCGGCTTCGAGTTCGCGTTGATAAGCCTCGGGGTGAGCCGAGATGTCGATCGGCTCGTCCCAAGACTCAATCGGTCCGTCAAGGACGATGTCGATCAGTTCGCGTACGGACGGGCGGGTGGCCATGAAGCCTCTTTCACTCGGGATTGAACGACTCGGAGTTGAACGATTATTCAGTGGCGTCGAGCCAGGCTCGAACCGACTCGTTGTGCTGTCCCAGCGTCGGCGGCGCGATGTTCTGCGGACGTGATCCACCGTAAGGATTGTCGTCCAAGCGCAACACCGGACCCGGCAGCTTGAGTTGACCTTGGGTCGCGTGCTCGACGTCGATCAGCAGGCCCTGGGACTTCACCTGCTCCCATTCGTAGACCTCGTCGATCGTGCGTACCTTGCCCGCGGGTACGCCGATTTCGTCGAGCACTGTCAGCCAGTGTTCAGCCGGTTCGGCGGCGAAGACCGCTTCGATCAAGGCAATTAACTCATCCTTGTGATCGACCCGGTCGCCATTGGTTGCGAAGCGCGAGTCATCGACGGCAACACCGATCGCGGGCGCGAACTTCTGCCACAGGCCTTCGGAGCCGCAGGAGAGTTGGATCGGAGCGGTCGCAGTATGGAACAGCCCGTATGGCGCGATCGATGGGTGGTGGTTGCCCGACGGGCCGGGGACCTGATGGCCGACGGTCCAACGGGTGCCTTGGAAAGCGTGAATGCCGATGATGCCGGCGATGAGCGAGGTACGGACGACGCGGCCCTTGCCGGTGTTGGAGCGTTCAAACAGGGCCGCGACGACACCGTAGGCGCCATTCATACCGGCCAACAGATCGGCGATCGGCACCCCAACCTTGGTCGGCTCATCCGGGTTGGAACCCGTAACGCTCATGAGGCCAGCCTCGCCCTGGGCGATCTGGTCGTAACCCGACCGGGACGCCTCGGGGCCGTCGTGGCCGAAACCGGTGATCGATAGGATCACGAGGCGGGGATTGAGTTCGTGCAGTTTTTCGACGCTGAAGCCGAGCCGGTCAAGTACGCCGACCCGGAAGTTCTCCATTAGGACGTCAGCGCGCCGGACCAGCCGGGTCAGGACGTCCTTGTCAGCTTCGTCCTTAAGGTTGAGGACGATTGACTCTTTGTTGCGGTTGGCCGACATGAAATAGGTCGACTCGCGCTCATCACCATCACCAACAAACGGTGGCCCCCAACCGCGACTGTCGTCGCCGGTCGGACTTTCAACCTTGATGACGCGGGCGCCGAGGTCACCCAGCATCATGCCCGCATGGGGTCCCGCGAGTGCACGCGTCAGGTCAAGGACAAGGATCCCGTCGAGAGGCCCACCGTTTGTTGATTCAGTCATGATGAGTATCGATCAGCTCAGGTCGACGATTGCTGCGACCGGCCCGCCGCCATCGGGACCCTGGTGGGCCGCCGAGACTGACACAAACACGGCCGGATCGCCGGTGACGGAGGCTGCGACGCCACCGACCGCGGACTTGATCTGGCGGTGCCAGTGCACATCGGAATCGTCGAGCATCGCATTGCGGCGACCGCGGACCATGCCGTCTTCGCTGACCTCGCACTTGAGGAACACGTTGACGAGCTTGCCGTTGAGGTCGCTGGACAGCGGGCGCTCGGGCAGATCCAGACCGGCATCCTTGATGGCATTCCAGATGCCCTCGGTGTCGAGCGCATCCTTCATGACGGAGTGGCCGACACGGTAGTGGCCGCCGACGCCGCGGGCGTTGCCCACGACGACAACCTGTGCCTGGTCGAGTTCGACTCCTGAGGAGCACGAAGCGACGGCCGAGAACAGGCTGCGATCCTTCATGATGTCAGCATCGGTCGGCATCTCGATCTCGCCGAGTGCGACTGCGATTCCGAGTGCTGTGGTGCCGTTGGACAGGTCCATCGACTCATGGGTGTGCTCGGTCCATACGGTTTTGCCGCGGCTCTTGGCGTCCTGGATCGTGTGGATCGTGAGCAGCGGTGTTTTGGTCTGTACGTAGTGCACATCGGCCGGGTCGGTGATGCCGGCCTGAGCCATAGCTTCCTTGACGGCAACCGAGACCTTTTCGACCATGGCTACGCGGCCGATATCTTCGGGCAGCAGCGTCTCGCTCATGGCGAAGCCGACGGTTAGGCGCGGCTCATCGGTCTTGATGGTCTTCTCTTCGGGCAGCGTCGCGAAAATCGTGGCGTGGGGGCTGATGACACCGTCGGTGCCGCCGGACCATACGACCGGGATGTGGTGGACCTCGTCGTATGAACGGGTGCCCTTCTCCAACAGGACCTCGCGGAAGGCACGGTCGGCGATGATGCGGGTGTAGTCGTTGACACCGCCGTTGCCCTCGGTTTTGCCGATGATGGCGATGACGCGATCGGCTTCCATGCTGCCGTCGTCGATCAGTTTGGCGAGCTCGCTTGCGTCGGCAACTGAATGGATCGGGACTTTGCGGACTTCAATAGCTGATGGCACTTGACGAATCCTTCCTTGGGGGGTGGTGGTGCTGGTTCAGTTGTGCACGACGCGCGTGCCCAAATGGCCGTCGATCGCTTGGGCGATGCGTGGCAGTGAGGTGATGATTCCGGTGCCGTGACCGGCCTCGGCGAAGCGGGTCACGGCCTCGATCTTGGGGCCCATTGAGCCGGCTGCGAAGCCTTGATCCTTCGCGATGCAACGCATCTCGTCGGCGGTGACTTCGCCGATCGGCTTGGCGTATGCGGTGCCCCAGTCGGTGACGGCTGAGTCTACGTCGGTTGCAATAACGAGCAGATCAGCCTTGATCTGGCGGGCAATGAGCGACGCGGTCAGGTCTTTGTCGATGACCGCCTCGACACCTTCGAGGGTGCCGCTCTCGGTGCGGATCGTAGGGATGCCGCCGCCGCCGGAGCAAATAACGATGTAGCCGGCTGCAACCATTGCGTCGGCGGCTGGGCCGTCGAGGCATTCAAGCGGCTCGGGCGAGGCGACGACACGGCGCCAACCACGGTCCGCGACCTCGATATAGCGCTGGCCGTGCTCGATCATCACGCGGGCCTCGTCAGCGGGCAGATAGCGGCCGATCGGCTTGGTTGGGTTGGCGAAGCCGGGGTCGTCGACCGAGACGAGGGTTCGGGAGACAAGAGTTGCGGTACGGCGATCAAGCCCGCGTGCCGTGAACTCGTCATCGAGTGCATTCATCAGCAGCATGCCGATTGTGGCCTGCGTCTGGGCCCCGCACCAATCGAGGGATACCGGCGGGACCTGGCTTGCCGATAGTTCGTTCTTGACCAAGAGGTTGCCGACTTGGGGGCCGTTGCCGTGCGTCAACAGGATGTCGTGGCCAGCCGCAATCAGATCAGCGATTGGCGGTGCTGCTGCCACGATGGCGGCGCGTTGGTCCTCGGGGCGGGCCCGACCGTCAGCCGAGGTCATGGCGTTTCCGCCGAGGGCAATCACAATGCGCATACTTGAAACTTAGGCCGGAGATGTGTTGTGGCGCACGGTCAAGACAAGCCAACACATTCGCCAGTCTTCGGCAGGTTGTGCCAAAAGCCCGGAAACGTACTCCCCTGGGGTGGTGGCTCAGCCACCGTGTTTGGCAACAACACCGTGGCAGAGTCACCACCCTTCGGGGCGACGCTGATTGAGCCGCATCGCTATGCTCGATAGACGACAACCGAGGTTGAGGAGTTTGTCATGGGGTTCGATCAATATCACGAGCCGGCCGCGGAACTTTCCGCTGAGACGCGCACATTTGCCCGCATGTGCGCGAATTTGACCGAAGAAGCCGAGGCAATCGGCTGGTATGAACAGCGGATGTCGATTGAGCCAGATCCGGTCTCTCGCGCCATCATGGAAAATTCGCTCGGCGAAGAGTTTAAGCACTTCAGCATGGAACTGGAGTTCCTGATGCGGCAGAAACCATTGTGGCGTGAGACCGCCCGAGGAATTCTCTTTCAAGACGGTGACATCGTCGAGAATGGCGAAGCATCGGAGGAAGCGGCTGGATCTGACGACGCGGAGGCCCCGCCCGAACAATCAGCGTCCGCGTCACTGGGTATCGGCAGTTTGAAGGAAGGCACAGTATGAGCGGCAATCATTTACTTCGTGAGCATGCACCGATCACCGAGGCTGGTTGGGAACTTCTCGACTCGGAGGCCAAGGAGCGTCTGGTTGGTGCTTTAGGAGCACGCCGGTTCGTCGATTTTTCCGGTCCACACGGATGGAGTTATGCGGCGACCAATCTGGGTCGGACCACGCGGCTCCAAGAATCCCCGGTCGATGGGATCGAGGCCCGGCAACGCCGAGTGCTGCCGCTCGTCGAGGTGCGCGCCGACTTCGCCGTTTCGCGCGAAGAGTTGCGTGACAACGAGCGCGGGGCGCCCGACGCCGATCTCGCCGATCTTGCTGAGGCCGCGATCCGCATCGCCTCGATGGAGAACAAATGCGTCGTCCACGGCTGGCCGGAGGCCTCAATGGTCGGCATTGTGGATGCATCGCCCTATGACGCAGTGCCGCGGGTTGCCGACTTCCGCGACTATCCCGAGCGGGTTGCTCAGGCCGTCGAGACGCTGCTGAAGGGCGGGGTCAGCGGTCCGTATGGGCTCGCGGTCGGTCCCGACGACCACACCGCCATCATGGAATCAACCGAGCATGGCGGCTATCCGCTGTTCGATCACCTACGCGAAGTCCTCGGCGGTCCGATCGTCTGGAGCCCGGGTGTAGCTGGCGGCGTCGTGATGAGCCTGCGCGGCGGCGACTTCCTATTCGAGTCGGGCCAAGATCTTTCGGTGGGATACAGCCACCACGACCGCGACAACGTTTATCTCTACCTGGAGGAGTCGTTCAGTTTCTACTCTGCGACTCCGGAGGCGGCCATCGCACTGGCGGCGAGCTGAGCCGGTCAGAACAATTGCCTGCTCAACCGGCACCAAGCTCGCGCTGTAATGCGGCCTTGATGCCGGTTGGGGTGCGCCCCAAAATCGCCTCGAGCGGCAACGATCCGACGAGGAGCCCGTAGTGGTCGTAGTAGTCGAACATTGACAGCAGCCAGTCGCGAATCCGTGGCTCGAGACCGGCACCCTGGTTGGCGATCCAATCGGCCGGATCGATGCGGTTGGCCGAAACATTCGTCCCAAGCACACCCCGCGCAACTGCGGCAACGTCGGCGATACTCATACGATCGGGCCCGCCAAGCTCGTATGTCGCCCCGTCATGGCGCGGGTCAAGGATTGCATTGGCGGCGGCTTCGGCAACATCGGCCAGATCGACGAAATTGAATGGTTTGGTCACGCTGTAGGGCTGGTCGAGAGTCGGCGGCGTCGACTGCAGCGCGGGCAGAAAATTCTGCAGATATGGACCGGGTTGAAGGATCGTCCAGGCGATGGGCAGGTGCCGGATGAGATCCTCGGCGATGGCCTTGCCCATGTGGTGCGGCATCGTCGGTGCATAGGGCATCGCGACCGAGTGGAAAACAACTTTGCGAACGTTAGCATCCAGCAGCGAGCCCAACAGGTCACTTATGAACGTCGGCTCATCGGGATACATATTGGGTGCGATCAAGTAGACCGCGTCACTGCCTCGAAGCGCCGCGACCGGATCGGTGAGCTCGGCTCGTCCGAGCGGACGCACCACGACATCGTGCTGCCGCAGTGCGGCGGTGACGGCGCGCCCGGTCTTGCCGTGCCCGCCGATCACCGCCACCTGCGTTGGTGCCAATTCAGAGCCAATCAACCTCGGCCGAGGTTGCGCCGCCGCTGAGCTGGGCGTAACCGGGACCGCGATCGAAGAACGCATCCTCGCCGCGGGCGCCGCGGATCCGGTCGCGTTCGGTGTTGGTTGCTGCCGCGTCATACGCAAGGTCGTCGGTGTCCCGCGATCCGGTCAGTACGACGCCATAATCGGTGCGCGCGGACTCGGCCGAAACCTTGCCCCACACGACATCGCGAACGACCATGTCGAGATCGCGATCAAGCGGATCGCCCCAACCGCCGCCACCGGTCGTACGGATGCGCAGCGTCTCGCCAGCCAGGATCGGCTCAGCATCAGCAAGCGCGTCGACATGGCGTTCCTGCGGCGTCCCGGGATTGATGACAACCTCGAAAGATTTGCCGGCCTTGCCGCCCTTGACGCCCCAGCAAGCCAGGATTGAACGGTCCGCGATCGACATGAAGTTGGCATCCTTGAGCATCCGGATGTGCTTCTCGTAGCCGAGGCCGCCGCGGAACTGACCGGCTCCACCTGAATCCATCGCGAGGCCGAGGCGCTCGACGATGAACGGGAAACGCGATTCGGTGAACTCGGTCGGCAGGTTGCGCGAGTCGGGAACGACGTGGATGGTGTCTTCGCCATCGGCGTAGTAGCGACCACCGGCACCCCCGCCGAGCACTTCGCGCATCAGGTAGGAACGGCCTTCCATGTCCTCGCCATAGACGCCGGTGTAACGGATCGTCTCCTGATCGGCGGGCATCCTTCCGTCGACTGCCTTGGCGATGACGCCGGCGAGTACGCCCAGCAGGCGCAGGATGACGAACGTACGCGCGTTGGTCGGCGCCGGGAAGATCGGCGTGAGTAGCGTGCCCTTGGGCGGGAACCGCATCTCGATCAGCGGCACGATGCCCTCGTTGACATCGAGTTCGGCCATACGCTCGGGTGATTCGGCGAGGTTGCGCAGAATCGGAGCGAGCCACTTCTTGAGGAAGACACCGTCGGAGTAATCGCCGCAGTGGTTGATGGGGCCCTTGGCCTGCGGCGATGTGCCCGCAAAGTCAAGGATTAGTCGTTCGCCACCCTCGTCCTCAGCCGAGGTGCGGGTCAGCGTGATGCGTTGGGTATGCAGTTTGGGATCGTCGACGCCATCGTGCTCGGCGTAGTCTTCCCATACCCATTCGCCGACGGGGATTTGGCTGAGGATTTCACGACGATACGTCTGCGTTGTGCGGTCGATTATCGCGTCAAAGCAAGACTCGACGACCTCACGGCCGTAGCGGTCGAACAACTCACCGAGGCGGCGCGCGCCCATGAGACATGCGGAGCATTCGGCATCAAGATCGGCCGCGAGTGCGTCAGGCATACGCGAGTTGCGGGTCATGATGGCGAGCGCGGAACGTACCGGCTTACCGGCATCCCACAACTTGATCGGGGGGACCATGAGGCCCTCTTCGAACACTGAGGTCGCGTTGCTGGGCATCGAGCCGGGGACCGCGCCGCCGATGTCGTCGTGGTGCCCGAAAGCCTGGACGAATGCGACTACCTGGGGCTTGCCGGTGGCCTCGTCGGTATGGAATACCGGAACCGTGACGCACAGATCGGGAAGGTGCCCGATGCCGCCTTCGGACTGATAGACGTCGTTGTGGAAGAACACATCGCCGGGCACCATCTCCTCGAGCGGGAAGTCCCGCGCGATCGGATGAACCAAGGCGCTGTACGAACGCCCGGTCAGTTTGCGCAGCAACCGGTCGTGGATGCCAGCGCGAAAATCGTGCGCATCGCGAATCATGGGGGACCGGGACGTGCGCGCGATGGCGGTCTCGACTTCCATTTCGACCGAGGCAAGGCTGCCTTGGACGATCTCGACGAGCACCGGATCAGCTGAGGCGCCGGCGTCGTCGGTGAGTGAGCCGAATGGGAACTGGGTAGGGGCTTTCTGGGAGGTGGTCATCGGGCGACTCCTTCGCGAGTGACGATGATGTTGAGGAAGTTGTCGACCTTGGCGACGAATCCTGGGTGGACCGGCACGGTCGAGCCGAACTCCTCGATCACGAGCGGGCCCGAGATCGTGGTGCCAGCGGTCAGATCGGGACGCCAGTAAACGGGGGTTTCGACGTAGCCGTCTGCGGTGTCGAAGCAAACTGCGCGACGACTGGTTGGTGTCGGCGTGACAGCGGCTTCCGTGACAGCGGCGGCCTGGAAATCGGGTCGTTGAATCGGGCCGACGCCGGAAACGCGCAGGTTGACCCATTCGACCTGCTGCGTGGTGTCGTTGGCAAAGTCGTAGCCATAGAGCGCGCGGTGCTCGTCGTGGAAGAGTTGTGCGGTCCGGGTGGTCAGTTCCTCGTCAATCGGTCCCTCGCCGAGCGGCACACGTACCTCGAAGGCTTGTCCGAAGTAGCGCAAGTCGGCAGTGCGCACGAAGCGATGTTGCTCGGCCGGGAAACCTTCCTTGTCGAGTGCCTCGCGGGCACGGTCGGTGAGTTCGTCGAAGTAGTTCGCCAGGATCGGCACCTCGATCTTCTCGTGCAGGGTGACGTGGGTCTGGACGTAGTCGTTCTTGACATCGACCGTGAGCAGGCCGAACGCCGAGACGTTGCCCGGATTCGGCGGGACGAGAACGGTCGGGATGTTGAGGATGTCCATCAGGCGGCACAACAACAACGAGCCGGAGCCGCCGAATGTCGTGAGCGTGAAGTCGCGGACGTCAAGACCACGTTTGACGGTGATCTGGCGGAGTGCATTGGCCTGGTTCCACGCCGAGATCTCGAGGATGCCAGCGGCACATTCTTCGGGGCTGAGGTTCAACGTCGCAGCGAGTTCGACGACACCGGTACGAGCAGCGTCGGCGTCGAGAGCGATCTCGCCACCGAGCAGGTGCGCTGGGATGCGACCGAGCATGACATGGGCATCGGTGATGGTGACTTCGGTGCCGCCCTTGCCGTAGCAGATCGGACCCGGATCGGCGCCGGCCGAAGCCGGTCCGACTTTGAGCGCGCCCTCGGGGGACAGCCAGGCGATCGAGCCGCCGCCAGCACCGACCGTGACGACATCGATCATCGGGATCTTGCTCGGATAGACGCCGACCGAACCTTCAGTTGTCAGCGTGGGTTCGCCGTCGATGACGACTGATACGTCAGTTGAGGTGCCGCCGCCGTCGCAGGTGAGTACGTGGTCGAAGCCAGCGTTCTGGGCAATCAGGGCAGCACCGAGCGCGCCAGCTGCGGGGCCGGACAGGACCGTCGTGATCGGTTGGTTGACGACCTCGTCGGCACTGAGCACGCCACCATTGGACTTCATGACGTAGAACGGGATCGTGCCGGTGAAGGCGTCGAGCCGCGCTTTGATGTTGGCGATGTAGCGCGAAACGCTGGGCTTGACCGAGGCGTCAACAAGCGTTGTCATCGAGCGTTCATATTCGCGGTACTCCCGCAAAACTTCCGACGAGACCGAGACGATCGCGTCAGGATGCTCTTCGGCGACGATCTGGCGCATGCGTTGTTCGTGCGACGGATTGGCGTATGAGTGCAGCAAGCAGATGCCGAGCGTATTGACATTCTTGGCCTTGAACCAACGGGCGATGCCGCGCGCCTGTTCTTCGTCGAACGGGCGGATCTCATTGCCCTGGAAGTCGAGGCGGCCGATAACGGTCTTGACCAAGTCCCGGGGGACGATGCGGTTGGGCTTGACCCAGAAGTAGGAGTTGCCATAGCCATCGGGGACTGACTGGCGGGCGATTTCGAGCACCGACTCGTAGCCGTCGTTGGTGATGAAGCCGACGCGCTCGATTTTGCCCTCAAGAAGTTGGTTGGTCGCGACCGTCGTGCCGTGACTGACCGCGCTGATGGCGGCACCGCTGTCAGCGGGCAAGCCCACTTGCTCAAGCACTTTGTTGACGCCGGCCATGAAGCCATCGGCGGGATTTGCTGGGGTTGACGGGGTTTTCGTGGTGAAGATCTCCCCGGTCGATTCATCGAAGGCGACGACGTCGGTGAACGTTCCTCCGGTGTCGATGCCGATCCTGATTCTGCGTTCCTGAGTCACTACTTGATCCTCCTGGGTCATGGCTCAATTCCACCGTGGTCAGGCGTTCCAGACCACGGCATACATGGCCGTAGGATCGAATCATTCTTGTTGACAGTTGCCAAGATCCGGATCACACTCGCCTGTCTTCCCTGTCTTCCCTGTTGCGTGGTGACTCAGCCACCGTGTTCGTGGCTGACACGGTGGCTGAGCCACCACGCCTCCGAGGCGCTGCCCCAGCAGTTTCCTGACGTCGAGGTGGGACACTGGAACATGTCCGACCCGAAATTTGTCATCGTTGGCGCTGGTCAAGCCGGCGGCACCGCAGCCCTAAAACTGCGCAATCTCGGCTTCGCCGGAACAATTGAACTCATCGGGTCCGAGCCGCACATTCCGTATGAACGCCCGCCGCTGTCGAAGTCCTACTTGAACGGTGAGCCGTACCGCTCCCATGATTTGCTGCCGCATGAGGAGTGGTATGCCGAACACGACATTGCGTTCCGGATGGGATGTACCGCGGTCGGGATCGATCGTGCGCAGCGCCATGTCGCGCTCGACGACGGCACCCGCGCTGACTACGACAAACTATTGATCGCCACCGGATCGCGTCCCCGGCCGTTGACTATCCCGGGCGCCGACGGCCCGCGCGTGTTCTATTTGCGCACTCTCGAAGACTCTCAAAAATTGGGTGCTCAACTGCGTGCCAACACCGGACTCGTGATCGTCGGCGGCGGCTGGATCGGACTTGAGGTTGCGGCGGTGGCCGCCGACAAGGGTTGCGATGTCACGATTGTCGACCCACATAAAGTGTCACTTGAGTCGACCTTGGGCGAGGCCGTTGGCGGCTTTTTTACGGACGTGCATCGCGCCCATGGCGTCGAATTTCACTTCAACACACGAGCCGTCGAGATCGCCGACGAAGGCGAAACGAGCGTTGTCACCCTCGATGATGGGCAGACGCTGCGGGCCGACTGCGTGGTTGTTGGAATCGGCGCAATACCCCGAACCAACCTGCTCGATGCGGACTTGCTGGCCGCTGATGGTGGCGTCAGCGTCGACATTCAGATGCGAACCGCTGATCCGAACATATTCGCAGCGGGCGATATCGCCAGCGTCGCGAATCCGTTTTATGGGGTGCCGCTGCGCAGCGAACACTGGACGAACGCCCTCATGAGCGGGAA
Organism: Aeromicrobium changchenzhani; assembly: GCF_057586615.1. Taxonomy (NCBI): domain Bacteria; kingdom Bacillati; phylum Actinomycetota; class Actinomycetes; order Propionibacteriales; family Nocardioidaceae; genus Aeromicrobium; species Aeromicrobium changchenzhani. The sequence continues at coordinate 337,196 of NZ_CM172480.1, forward strand.
GATCGCCGCTTCATCAATGCTTGACCTGGATTCGGACTTCGACCCCCTCCCGTTCGTTTTCACCGATCAGTACGACCTCTTCGTGGAGTATGCCGGTTGGCTGGCGCCCGGAAACTCGGCAGATGCTGTGGTCCGGGGCGATCTCAACGAGCGTGCCTTTCAGGCATTTTGGCTCGTTGCCGATCGAGTCGTGGCAGCGATGCACGTCAATCGCCGCGACGAAGGAATGGTTCCGTTGCAAACGCTAATCCGCAAGAAGACACAGGTCGATCCAAACCAGTTGGCCGATCCATCCATACCGTTGGCCGACTTGGTGCCCTGACTTGATGCCTTGAATTCGCGATCTGAAGCCTTCGTCACCTAAACGCGGCAGTTTTAGGTCACAAAGGCTTCAAATCGCGGGGGCTTCGGCGTCAGAGAGCCGGGCGGCGATCTCCCACTTTGGTCTGCTGCTCGAAGGCGTACGCGATCTCGAGCAACCGGCGTTCCTGATTCGGTGCGCAGACCAGTTGGATGCCGATCGGCAGGCCGTCAGCGGTGAAGCCAGCCGGCACCGAGATTGCTGGACAGCCGGTGACCGTGATGAAGTAGGCCGAACGCATCCAGTCCAGATAGGTGGCCTGAGCGCGACCGTTGATCGCCAGCGGATATTCCTCATCCGCGCTGAATGGCGGCACCTGGCTGACCGGCATCGCGAGGACATCGTGTTCGGTGAAGAACAGCCGCATCCGTTCGCTGAGCGTCGTACGTTGTTCATATGCGCGGGCGACATCAGCACCGGTCAGGGGAGCGCCGGCACGAATATTGTCGGCCAGCGATGCCTTGAACTCGTCCGGATGCTCCGCAAGCATTGCGCCGAAAGTGGCTTGGAAGCCCCAGGCGCGCAGCGTACGGAACGTGTCCTCGGCCTCGCTCAGATCGGGATCGGCGTCGACGACGGTTGCACCGGCGGTGCTGAAAACGTTGCGCTGGGCTGCGGTGACTTCGGCAACCTCGTGATCGACCTCGAAGGCGCCCGCCAGATCGGCCGACAGCGCCACGCGGAGGCCACGCAGGTCGCCGGTCAATGGTTCGGCAAAGACCGACCCGGGCGTCTCGCGTGCCAGCGGCGCTCGCGACGTTGGGCCAGCCATGACCGACAGCAGCAGCGCGACATCGGAGACGTTGCGTGCCATCGGGCCTTGAACGGAGGTGGCCTGCCAAGCATTGCTCTCAGGCCACTGGGGAACCCGACCGAGGCTGGGACGAAGGCCCACGACATTGCAGAACGAGGCAGGGTTGCGCAGCGAACCACCCATATCGCTGCCGTCGGCGAGCGGAACCATGCCGCTCGCGAGTGCTGCTGCGGCGCCTCCACTGGAGCCGCCAGCTGAGCGGGACTGGTCATAGGGGTTGACGGTCGTGCCGAAGATCGGATTGAAGGTATGCGAACCGGCCGCCCATTCGGGCACATTCGTCTTGCCGATCGTGACCGCACCCGCACCGCGGACGCGTTCGACCATCAACTCGTCCTGCTCGGGGACGTGGTTCCCGCGCAGCGGCGAGCCGGAGGTGGAGCGCCACCCGCCGACCTGATGGGTGTCCTTGAAGGCGAATGGCAGACCGTGCAACGCGCCGATCTCATCGCCGCGCGCCAGACTCTCATCGGCCGCGAGCGCGCCGGCCCGGGCTCGATCTTCGTCCAAGCTGACAATCGCATTGATCGCCGGATTGGTCGCCTCGATGCGTTCGAGGTGCAGGTCCATCAGCTCGCGCGCGGAGATTTCTTTGCTGCGCACGGCCGCAACCATCGCTCGGGCAGAGCTGAAACAGTCAATCGTCACGACAAACCGCCGATCAGCCGCGGTGGCGACTGGCGAGCGCCCCCGCGACGACACCGAGCAGCACGAGGCCAGCACCGACTAGCACGCCCTTGAGGAACTCATCCCCCATGGGACCGGACGCCGTACGCGTCGGGGCAGTGAACGCTTGACCAACTGCCGGTGCACTGGCAACTGCGCCTGGCGTGCCCGTTTCTGCACCGACAACAATTGCAGCAGGAGCCTCATTGCCGGTCAGGACATCATTGATTGACTTGAAAAACGTTCCGGCCATTCGTTTACTGACCGAGGTCAGCATGCGCTGGCCAACTCCGCCGACCATTCCGCCAACGACTGCATCAGCCTCATAGGAGAGGTTGGTGGTGCCGTTGCCGTTGTCGACAAAGCGAACCGCGACATCGACGCCAATCGTTCCCGGCGCCCCCGAACCCTCGGCGCGCATCAGCAGCGACTCGTGCGGCTTGAGATCACTCAGGACGCACTCGCCCATGTAGGTGCCCTTGATCGAGGCAACTCCAGCGGTGACAGTCATCGCATAGGAGTTCTCGCCGGCTGCAACAAGCCGTTCGCAACCGGGAATCGTACGGACCAAAACCTGCGGATCGAGGATCGCGTTCCAGACCTGTTCGGCCGAGGCATCGAGCACAGTGTCGCCGGAAATTTTCATAGGTGTTTTCCTTTAGTGAGTTTCTTGCCGGCAGCAGATGCGTCTGCGGCGTGGCTGAGTCGGAGGTCATACAACTCGGACGGGGAGATCGGCATGCTGGTGATTGGGAAGCCTTCGGCGTCCTCGATCGCGGAGGCGAACACCGCCGCGGACGGGATCACACCGGCCTCACCAGCACCCTTGAGCCCGAGTGGATTGAGTGGTGAGGGAGTTTCTTGGTGATCAAGTTCGATCAGCTTGGGCACTTCGGTGACGTACGGCATGAGGAAATCCATGAACGAGGCGTTCAGCAACTGACCGTTCTCGTCGTACTCCATCTTTTCGTACAGCGCACCGCCGACACCTTGGGCGACGCCGCCATGAATCTGTCCATCGACGATCTGCGGATTGATCAGGGTGCCGCAGTCATGCACAACGGCATAGCGCAGGATTTTGATTTCTGCGGTCTCTGGATCGGTCTCGACGATGACGGCATGGATGCCACTGGCGAACGTGCATCGTGACGGCGAATAGAAATCCTTGCCTTCGAGTCCGGGTTCGTCATCCTCATCAACTGGCGGCTTGTTGGGGTCGCCGACAACGAACTGGGTCGCAGCCTTCGACGCCTCGTCGAAGGCATAACGCAGTGGATTCGATAGGACCGCAATTGTGCCGAGCGAGATCGAGCTGTCCGGCGCACCCTTAACGCTGATGATGCCGCCGGCGATCTCCAGATCCTCGACATTGGCCTCGAGCGCCTCGGCCGCGATGCGTAGTGCCTTGGCGCGCACATTGCGGGTGGCCAGCGCAATCGCTGAACCGCCCATGACCGCTGATCGCGAAGCAAAGGTGCCGACTGAATAAGGCATCCGCCGGGTGTCGCCGGTGACGACCTCGATATCGGACATCGGCACGCCGAGTTCATCGGCGACGATCTGCGCGAATGCGGTCTGATGGCCCTGGCCCTGAGTTGTTAGGCCGGTCGTGACCTTGACCTTGCCGCTGGTCTCGATGTGGACGTGGCCACCTTCATAGGGACCGACCCCGGTGCCCTCGACATAGCAGGCGATGCCGATGCCAACCGTGCGTCCTTCGGCGCGCGCCGAAGCACGGGTCTTCTCGAAATCGTCCCAGTCGATCAGCTTCTTGGCCTTCGCCATGAGCCCCTGGTAGTTGCCGGAGTCATAGGTCAGCGGACGCCCATCCTGAAACAGCAGTCCGCCTTGGTCATAGGGAAAGTCTTCGACCTGGATGAAGTTGTTCTCGCGGACCGCAGTGCGATCCTTGCCCAGATAGGCCGCGATTGCATCCATCGTGCGTTCCATCGCGAAGACACCTTGCGGCCGGCCAGCGCCGCGGTACGGCGTCACGATCACAGTGTTCGTGTAGAGGCTTTCGAAGATCACCGAATAGTTCGGTGGCTTATATGGCCCGAGCAACTGGGTCGACGTGATGATCGGGACGATCAGTCCGTATGGCGTGTAGGCACCGTTGTCATGCCAGAACTCGACCGCGAGGCCGGAGATCTTGCCGTCATCGTCGAAGCCGACCTCAATGTGGTGGGTCTGGGCGCGTTCGTGTGCGGAGGAAATGAAGTGTTCGCGACGGTCCTCGGTGAACTTGACCGGCCGACCCAAGATGCGGGCGGCCAGCGGCACAAGGAGTTCCTCCGGCCACGGGTGCATGATCTTCGCGCCGAAGCCACCGCCTACATCGGGGGTGATGACGTCGACTTGTTCCAGATCGAGTTCGAGTTTCGAGGCGACGGCGGCCCGAACGCCGGTCGAGGTCTGCGTCGAGGACCAAACCTGCATACGGGACGAATCCAGGTCCCAGCGCGCGACGGTGCCACGGCCTTCGAGCGGCGTCGAAGCGCTGCGTTCGACCTTCAGATCGAGCGTCAACGTGTGCGGCGCGGCCTTGATCGCCGCGGCGGCATTGCCAAATGACTGTTCCATGTGTCCGGCGATGTTGCCGGGGACATCCGCGTGGACGAGATTGTCGGCCTTGCGGGCGGCTTCGATGCCGACGACGGGCTTGAGCACTTCGTAGCGGACCCGGATGCGTTCGACTGCATCTTCGGCGATGTAACGATTCTCGGCCACAACGAAGGCGATTGCCTCGCCGACATGGTTGACCTCATCCTTGGCCAGGGCGTACTGGGTCCGGCCATGGGTAAGACTGGGATGGGGGATCAATAGCGGCAATGGATCGGCCATCGGACCGGCGAGATCGTCATAGGTGAAGACCGCATGGACACCCTCGATGTCAAGGACCGCTTCGACGTCGATGTCGAGGATGCGCGCGTGTGCGTGGGGACTGCGTAGCACTGCGGCCTCAAGCGCATCGGTCATTAGATCGTCGGAGTAACGGCCCTTGCCACGTAGGAAGCGGTCGTCTTCGACCCGGGCAACGCGCTCACCGAACATCCGAGTGGTCATGACTTGTCTCCGTCGATCGACGTGTCCTGCTTGACTGCCTTGACTGCGTCTTCCGAGGCTCCGACGGCATCGAGCACCGCATCGACGTCGGCTGAGCTGGCCTCGACCAAATCCAACGCGACCGTGGTGCCCGCTTCCGTGGAATCGCCACGCGTGATCTCGGCAGCGCGAATCACTGATTTTGTGATGTTCTGATAGCCGGTGCAGCGGCACAGGTTCCCCGCGATCATGTCGCGCGCCTGGTCCTCCGTTGGATCGGGATTTTCCTTGAGTCCAGCGGTGATCGTGGTGAGAAACCCGGGTGTGCAGAAGCCGCACTGCAGGCCGTGGCAGTCTTTGAAGGCCTGCTGGACCGGGCTGAGTGAGCCGTCAGAGTTGGTGAGTCCTTCGACGGTGGTCAGCTCATAATCGGCAGCCGACACAGCGAACATCAGACAGGCGCGCACAGGCTTGCCATCGACGAGAATCGTGCAGGCGCCACAGACTCCGTGCTCGCAACCGACGTGGGTGCCGGTCAGGCCGATGTCATGACGAAGCGCGTCGCTGAGTAGACGTCGTGGTGGAACATCAATGTCGTAGGCGACGGAGTTGATCCGCAGTCGTACATGTTGGGTTTCTTCGACGTGGGAGTTGCTGGTGGTCACGAATATGCTTCCTCATCTATCGGCGAGCGAGGGCGTCGATGTGCCCTTGGCGGACGACTCGTGCCGTCAGGGTTCGGGTGAGTTGAGCGCGATATTGCGCGCTGGCGTGAATGTCGGTTTCGGGGTCGAGCGCGGCCAATGCCAATTCGCCGGCATCCGCGAGCGCCTGGTCGGTGATTTCGCCGCCCGAAAATGCTGCGGTGAGGTCGACAACGGTCGGAACTTCACAGACCGACAGGTAGCTGGTCCGAACGCTGACTATTGCGCCCGATTCTTCGATTTTTACCTCGGTGGCAACTCCGCACAGGGCGTAGTCGCCGTGCCGGCGAGCTACCTCGTCATAGCCAATTCCGGTCAACGGTGTGAGCGCTGGGACAAATGCCTCAATGGCGATCTCGCCATGTTCGAGCGCCGATTGCATCGGGCCGACGAACAGTTCATCGGCGGGGATCGTCCGGCGGCCGGCGGCCGAGGCCGCAGTGACCGTCCCACCAAGCAGGACGAGCACTGCGGGCATCTCGGCTGACGCATCCGCGTGGACGATCGAGCCCACCGTCGTTCCGCGATTGCGGATCGTCGGATGGGCGACGTAGCCGAGTGCCTTGTGCAGCAGCGGTTGAATCCGCTGCGCTTCGGCATGTTCATGGAGTTCGGCATGGCGGACGGTGGCGCCGAAACGGACGCCCGCATCATCGGTAGTGATAAGTGACAACTCCTTGATCCCGTTGATATCGATCAACTCTGACACGGTCAGTAGCCGCATCGACAGCAACGGGATCAAACTCTGACCGCCGGCGAGAATCTTCGCCTCGGGCTCGGCCGCATACGCGGCCAGAGCCTCATCGAGGGAAGATGGTCGCCGGAAGGCAAATGGAGCAGGTTTCATGCAAGGTTCCTCGAGATCGTCGGTCCGCTTCCGAGGTCGTCTTCCTTGAACTTGACCAGGTGGTAGAGCACGACGAGCAAGATGGTGCCGAAGGCGATACCACTCAGCTCGAAGTCATTGGTGATCTTCAGCGTGACGTTGCCGATACCGGCGATGAGACCAGCTGCGAGCGGGATCATGTTGACCGGGTTGCCGAAGTCCACGTGGTTGTCGACCCAGATCTTGGCACCGATCAGACCGATCATGCCGTACAAGACGACGGTGATGCCGCCGAGGACGCCGCCGGGGATCGCCGCGATGATCACGCCGAACTTCGGACACAAACCGAGGATGATGGCGAATGCCGCGGCGAAGTAGTAGGCCGCCGTTGAGTAGATCCGCGTGGCCGACATGACACCGATGTTCTCGGCGTACGTTGTGGTCGGTGCAGCACCGAACAGGCTGGCGAACGCCGTGGCGACACCATCGGCACCGAGGGCGCGACCCATGTAAGGATCGAGGTCAGTGTTGGTCATGTCCGCGACTGCACGGACGTGGCCGGTGTTCTCAGCGATCAGCGCAATGACGCCGGGCAGAACCAGCAGGATGAAGGTCAGCGAGAAGCTCGGGCCGTGCACGGCGGAGACACCATCGGCAAGTTTGCCGCTCGGTAGGCCGAACCAGGACGCGTCGCCGAGACCGGCAAGATTGATGCGATCGTGCGGCAACGCCTTGCCACCACTGGTGGGTGTGACCGACGTGATCTGACCGAACACGGAATCGGCGAACCACGATGCGAGGTAACCGAAGACGAGCGCGAGTGCAACCGCGATACGGGACCAGAAGCCAGGCGCGAGGACGGCTACGAGTACGAGGAAGACCGTCGTGAGGATGGCAATCCACTGATCTTGTGGCCAGTAGATCGTCGCTACGACGGGCGCGAGGTTGAAGCCAATGAGCATGACCACGCCACCGGTGACGGCGGGCGGAAGCACCTTCTTGAGCATGCCTGCGCCAGCAAAATGCACGGCGACGCCGACTGCGGCTAGAACGAGGCCGGCGACGAGGATCGCGCCAGTGACCTGCGATGAGTCGCCGCCTTGGGCGCGGATCGCGCCGACGCTTGCAACGAAGGCGGCGCTGGTGCCGAGATAGCTGGGGACGTTGTTCTTGACGACCAGTAGGAAGAAGATCGTGCAGAGGCCCGAGAACAGGATCGCGAGGTTCGGATCTAGACCCATCACAATCGGGAAGACAAAAGTCGCACCGAACATCGCGACGACGTGCTGCGCGCCGATCCCTGCGGTACGGCCCCAACTCATACGTTCATGAGGTCCGACGGCCTCACCCGGGGGCGGCGTCTTTCCGTCATGTACAACTTTCCAACTGAACATTGTCGACATGCTGGTGTCTCCTCGGTGGTGAGAGTGCATCGGGCCGTCTTGTACCGATGGCCTGACTTTAGTGCGCTGGATCACATTCCCTCACTGGCGAGAATTGTCGAACTAATGCCAATAACACTGGCACTAGTTGGGCAGCGTTCAACGTGAGATGTGCTACGCGGCGCCGGACAAAATCCCAACCCCCCATTGCTGGGCGTCAGTTCTGCCGCCACGATCGCCGGGATCAGGGCTGCATTTGCCTGACTTGGAGTGCGACTGCGATGTTCAGCCGTAGGTGCGGATCGGCGGTGAATGGCCCCAGAATTCGTTCGAGCTTACTGATTCGATAGCGCATCGTGTTGTAGTGGAAGAACTGAATTCGGGACGCTTCGGCGACATTGAGATTGCAGTCGAGCAGCACCTGGAGGGTCGTACGCAGTTCGCTTGCTTCGCTCGTGTCGTCGGCGAGTTCGCCGAGCACGTCGCGGGCGAACGCCATCAATTCCGATTGATCTGGGATCAGTCCGATCAGTCGGTGGATACCCAGATCATCGAAATGGGTTGTGCTTCCACTGCCGTTGACCCGGCGACCGACCTCAGTTGCGCGGCGGGCTTGGGCGTATGCGCCGGGCAGATCATCCAATGATTCGACGAGTCTGCTCACCCCGACTGCGAAGGACCGGCGGCCGCCACCACGGTCGCCCGATACGCTCGTGATGAGCCGGCTCAAGGTCTTACGGATCACGGCTTGAGCATCCTCAAGCGATCCTTCGAAATTCTGCGGGACAGGTAGCAGCGTCACGACCTCAGCGGAGAAGTCGGCGGTCGGCACGGTTCGGTCGTGCGAATGGATGACTTGGCGCCACGCGGTGAAGAAGCGGCCCTGCCAATCGCGGCTGATCCGGCCGGGGACGGGACCCTCGTCGGCGGCGGGCGGATCGAGCTCGGCCGAGATCACAATCGCGGGGAGCCGCATGTCCCAACCCAAGCCGCCCGCGTGTTCGCGCACGAATTCGGCTTCGCCGGCGCGGCCGCTGAACACATCACGCAGGAAGTCGCCGCGATATTTGCTTTCGACGGCGCTGACTGCCTGTTGGCGGGTTATCAGTAGTGCTGCGACGGTGGCGGCGCGTTCAAGCGCATACATGTCATCGTCGGAGATTCGGCGGTCCGGATTGAAGCAGACCAGCCGGGCAAGATCGCTGCCGCCGGCAACGACGGGTTGCAATCGGACCTGACCGGCGCCGACGGAGAGTGGGAGCCGGCTCGCGCGTTCGACCCGGAAGCGGCCCTCGGGAGAGAACAATTCGGCGGCTTCGAGTCGTTCGCGCATGGCCTCGGTCAACGCTTCGGCCTGGATCCGTCCGTCGGTGGAAGTGAGGAGTACACCAACTGACATCACCCGGGCTACTTCTTCGGCGATGTGTTCTAGGTCGCCACCCTCCAAGACCAATCTGGCGAGGGCTTCGTGCAGTGCATCAATGCGTTCAAGCACATTCGCGTGTACTTCGTAGAGCCGGTCGTGCACCTGCTGTAGCAAGTCGTCGAAAGCAATTTCGGCAGGGAGTCCAAGGATCGGAAAATCCAGCCGGTTGGCCAGTTTGAGCACTTCGCTGGGGACCTCATCGAGATAACGACCGACCTTGATGCCGAGCGCGGTAGTCTCGCGCTCGTCGAGATCGCGGATCAGTTGGAGGAACTCAGCGCTATCGGTCGCCGAATCATCGTCGGCTGGTTTGAGTGGGTAGCCCGTCGTGACCAGCAACTCATGCGGTTTCACCCAGTCGACGACATCGGGGACTTCCATGACATTGAGTCGGGTGACGATTCGGTCGAGCCCGTTCTTTCCAGCCAAGATGGTCGTACCGGCTAGGCACTCGACTTGCAGGATCTCTCGCAGCGAAACGCGGTATACGCCGGGCATCAAACCTTGCACCTCTTTGGTCGGATCGTTGGCAACAGTTGCCCTCGCAGATCGTATCAGGGCGGGTTAGTGTCCAAGAACACAGTGATTTTCGAACACCGTTATTTCATTCCTGCGAGGACACGAAAGGCGTCATGACGACTCTCCGCACGTATGTCGCCGCCGCTGCGCCGGAATGGGTCCGCGATCGTCTCGCCGGCCCGGTGCAGGAATGTGTCGTCGTGCACACCGGTCGTCATGCCCTGTATGTCGCGGTGTCAGTTGGGGACGACATCAGATGTGTTGGTTTGCTGTCCGCGACCAGCTCGGTTGTTCCGTGCGGCCTTCGCACCACGGCAGCGGATCTTGACGCATTGACGGGTGGCCCAAGTCCGGTTCAGCCCGGTGACGTCCTGAACATCGGTGCTGGGTTGCTTCGACTTACGGCCGCCGATGTGGGTGTCGGCCGAATCGTAGATCTATCTGCACCGCAGCTTGATCCGGCGGCCGCCGACTCCATGTCGGCGCAGTTGCGTGCAGTCCTAGCTGATCGTTTGGTGGCCGTACGCAATGAACTTCCGACCGAGGCGCTCACGATGCTGGCCCACGCCGATCCGGCAGCCGTACCGCTGCTGCTCGGTCGTGGCAGCGGGCTCACGCCGGTTGGCGATGACGTCGTATGCGGCTGGCTTGCCACGATGTGGGCGGCTCGAGCCGATTCACGCGCGATCGCGACTGCTGCCGCCGAACTCTCCACCGCCGCGACGACGCTGTTGTCGGCCACGCTCCTTGACCGGGCAACCGACGGCGACGTTCTGCCCGAATTTCGCCATTTGCTCCTCACCCTGCGCAGCGGTGACACGAGCGATGAGGCTCTTGTCGTCGATGTGAATCGACTGCTCGCCATTGGACACACCTCGGGAGCGGGACTGCTGCTTGGCTGCCTGCTCGCCTTCGATCACCTCAACCCAAGGAGTCAAACACCATGACCAGCCCACCGACCCTGACCGGCGTGATTCACATCGAGATTCGCAAGGGCGCATATGCCGATTCGGTTGCGCTCCTGCAGGTGAGCAAGGACGTTGCTGCAAGCCCCGGTGTGCTCGCTGCGCAGGTTGCCATGGCCACACCGCTGAATCTTGGGTTGCTTGAGCAGATGGGATTTGTCATCCCCGAATCCTCGACCAATGACATGGTCGTCGCGCTGCGGGTTGAATCCGAGGAACAGATTCCAGCTGCATTGCAGGCGGTCGAAGCTGCCCTTGCGGCGACTTCGCGTCGCAGCGGCGGCGCGGAGGAAGTCATCGCGCCGCGGACCACCACCGCGGCTATGACCCGCATCGATACGTCGATGGCTTTGATCTCGGTGCCTGGTGAATATGCCGCGGCTGAAGCGATGGACGCGCTCGATCAGGGTCAGGACGTCATGATCTTCAGCGACAACGTTCCGCTCGATCAGGAGATCGCGCTCAAGCAGATCGCCGAAGAGCGCGGGCTGTTGGTCATGGGCCCCGACTGCGGGACCGCGATGGTTGGCGGCGTAGGTCTGGGCTTCGCCAATACCGGGCAACAGGGGTCGGTCGGCATCGTTGCCGCCTCTGGCACGGGTTGCCAACAACTCATGTGCCTACTCGACAATGCAGGGGTTGGCATCAGCGCCGCGCTCGGAGTCGGTGGCCGTGACCTCAGCGCCGAAGTCGGCGGTCGGTCAGCGAAGCAGGCCATGCGCCGGCTCGACGCGGATCCGTCCACCGAACTCATCGTCGTGGTGTCCAAGCCGCCGGCCGATGCCGTGGCTGCAGATCTTCGTGCCTTCGCCGAAAGTCTGTCGACCCCGGTGGAATTCGCGCTCCTGGGTGCCGGCCAGGCGGACCTGACCGCAGCAACTGAGGCGGTCCTCGTGACGCTCGGCACGACGGTCCCGACGTGGCCGACTTGGGGTACGCCGGTCAGCACGACGCCGCAGGGCTTCCTGCGCGGGCTATTCGTCGGCGGCACGCTGTGCGATGAGTCAATGCTGATCGCGTCGGAAACACTCGGCCCGATCCGCAGCAACATCCCGCTCGAGCCATCCCTAGCGCTGGATTCGACGATGACTGCTGCGGCCCACCTGATGATCGATTTCGGCGATGACTCACTCACCGTCGGACGCGCCCATCCGATGATCGATCCAACGATCCGACTCGAGCATCTGACCAGCGCTGCGGCGGACCCGGAAACTGCCGTCATACTCATGGACGTTGTCCTCGGGCATGGTTCGGAGTCCGATCCGGCCGCAGCACTCGCACCGGCGGTCGCCCAGGCGATCGCGACAGCAGGTGAAGCAGGCCGCGACCTCCCGGTCGTGATCGCCTGTGTCGGCACCGAAACCGACCCGCAAAATCTGACCCGTCAGGCCACCGCGCTCGCAGCGGCCGGCGCCGAGGTCTTCCTTTCCAACGCTCAGGCAGTACGCCGAGCAGTCAGCCTGATCGGAGGCGCACGATGACCAACAATCAACCGAGCGAAGCACCTGTGGGGATCGCCACCAGCGGCGCCGGCCTGTTTGCCGATGCGCTCGATGCTCAGGCCGTGCCGGTCAGTCGAGTCGACTGGCGCCCGCCGATGGAGGGCACTGGCAACGACATCGCCGCGGTCGCCCTCGACCCGCTACGGCATGCAGCGAATCAGCGGGCTGTGCAGGCCGTGCTCGACGTCCAGGCAATGCTTGTTGACGTTGCACCGGCAAGCGAACTTCTCGGGCTCCAAAAGGGTGAGTTCCTCCACGCCGGCCCGCCGCTGGAATGGGATCGTGCCTCGGGTCCGATGAAGGGCGCTTTGATGGGCGCCGCCGCACTCGAAGGGCTCGTGGACGACCCTGAGGACGCTGCCGCACTGTTCGCAACGGGTGACAACGTCAGCTTCAGCCCATGCCATCACCGCAGCACTGTTGGTCCGATGGCCGGCGTCGTTTCGTCTTCGATGTGGATGTATGTCCTCGAGGATCCCAATGACGGCCGGCGCGCATACTGCTCGCTCAACGAAGGCCTCGGCAAGGTTCTCCGCTACGGTGCCTACTCGCCGCCCGTGCTCGAAAAGTTGCGTTGGATGTCGGCGGTGCTTGGCCCGCTATTGGCCAAGACTGTGCGCGGTGCCGAACCGATTAATGCCACCGCGATCATCACGCAGATGTTGCAGATGGGCGATGAGGGGCACAACCGCAACCGTTCGGCCTCCCTGATGCTGTTGCGCGACTTCGCTCCAGCGATGGTTGAGACCGATGCCCCTTCAAGCGACGTTGCCGAGGTGCTGCGTTTCATCGGCGGCAACGAGCACTTCTTCCTCAATGTCGGTATGCCGGCCTGCAAGCTCGCGATGGATGCAGCCCGTGACATCGAGGGCTCCTCGATGGTTGTGGCGATGGCCCGCAATGGCACGGATTTTGGTATCCAGACCGCCGGCACCGGGGACGACTGGTTCACTGGACCAGCGCTGGTGCCTGATGGCCTCTTCCTTGGCGGTTACGGTCCCGAGGATGCCAACCCCGACATCGGCGACTCGGCGATCACCGAAACTGCCGGTATCGGCGGCTTCGCGATGGCGACCGCACCGGCAATCGTGCGGTTCGTCGGCGGCTCGGTGAAGGATGCCCTAGCGACCTCCCGGCGGATGCGCGAGATCACGCTGGCGCCGAATCCACGCTGGCCAATCCCGGTGCTGGACTTTGCCGGTGCCGCGACCGGAATCGATGTCAGTCAGGTGTGCCGGACCGGAATCCTGCCGCAGATCAACACCGGCATGGCCGGCAAGGTCGCCGGCACCGGTCAGGTCGGCGCCGGACTCGTGACGCCACCGGCGGAAATTTTCCCCGCCGCGCTGGCCGAACTCGCCAAGCGTCGTCGTGACCGCCAAACCACGTCCCGCTGACGAGTCACTCACGTGCGCTGACGAGTCACGTACGTGACTCCTCAGCGCACGTGAGTGACTCCTCGGCGTGGGGCTAGTGAGGGATCACATTGGAGAGCGGTTCTCCGGTGACGAGTCGTCGCGCCTGCGCCTGGATCAGCGCGTTGATTCGCGATCGCATCGCGGTGCTGCCGCCGCCGACATGGGGCGTGATGAGTACGCCCGGCGCCGACCAGAGCCGATGGCCGGTCGGCAATGGCTCCGGATCGGTGACGTCGAGTGCCGCCATGATCCGGCCGTTCTCAGCCAGCAACGCTTCGGTGTCGACCACGGGACCACGGGACAGGTTCACCAGCAGCGCATCATCATGCATACGGGCTAAAAAGTCACGGTCGACCAGATGCAGTGTGTCGTTTGTGAGTGGCATCAGCAACACGATGACATCGGCCTTGGGCACCAGCGTTGGCAACTCGGTGACGGCGTGGATGCCGTCACGGGCGGTGCGTGCGACCCGGATGATGTCGACTTCGAAACCGGCGAGGCGGCGTTCGAGTGCCTGGCCGATGTTGCCGTAGCCGATGATCATGACCGTTCGATCGGCCAGCGATGTGTGGTTCAGAACCTGATCCCACTTGCCGCGGTCCTGGCTGTGAATGAAACTGGGTAATCCGCGTAACGACGCGAGGATGAGCGCAACTCCGAGCTCGGAGGTTGCCGCATCGTGGACGCTGCGGGCATTGCACAACGTGACACCGGCTGGAACCAATGTGATGATGCCGTCGACCCCAGCGGACTGAGTCTGAATCGTCTGAAGCCCCGGCATATGGGCGATGGCTGTGGCGAAGTCCATTCGATCGCTGTACTGCGGAACCCACATGGCAGTCGCGGTTATGTGCTCCCATGGGTCGCCCTCGAGCCACTTCACATACGTGACGCCGTCGACCGGCTCGAATGCGGAAGGATCGAAGGGGATCGTCACTTGAATTGTCGCCGCGGCCGTCATACTGCCAACGTATCGCGGCGGCCGCGATAGGTTGGCTGTTGTGACCGGCATGCTCAAGGAACTAGGGTTCCTCGTCGTTCTCGGACTGCTTATCGTGTCGTTGATTGCCTTGTGGGTCACCGAGCAGCGGCTCCGCCGGGTGCGCCGTGAGGCTGAGAAGTTGCGCGCGGAGCTCGCCAACCACCGGCGCATTCCGGCATCGTCAAGATGGCTGCGCCGACGGCACGGTCACAATCTTCTTCTCCGACATTGAGAGCTCGACCGCGACGAATGAGCGGATCGGCGACAAAGCTTGAGTGGGGCTGCTCGCCAAGCACGACAGCATCGTCCGTGCTGAAGTGGAGAAGGCCGCCGGACACATCGTGAAGTACCAAGGCGACGGCTTTATGATCGTCTTCCGCGACGCCGACTTGGCGGTGGCAGCGGCACTCGGCAGCCAACGAATTATCGGCGCTGGGCGTGGCCGCCGGTTGCAGCGCAACCCGATCCGGGTGCGCATCGGTATGCATACCGGCACCGTGATCGCGAAGGATGGCGACTACTTCGGGCGCAATGTCGCGATGGCGGCGCGGGTTGCGGCAGTGGCTGATGGTGGCGAGATACTCGTGTCCAACGACGTACGCGAACGGCTCGACGAAGGCATCGAATTGGCCGAGGCGGGGGTGTTCGAACTCAAAGGACTCGACGGTGAACACCGACTGTGGCGGGTTGAGTCCGACTAGGCCTGAGGTCAGTAATGACGGGTGGAGCGGACGGCTGGATTTGAACCAACGTCTTCGACCTGGAAGGTCGCTATTCTGCAATTGAACTACGTCCGCATGAGACGCGGACGCCTCAAGGGTCCACACTATTGCATCATGCGTTAGTTTTTGACACGTGCTTCTATCTGATCGTGACATCCTCGCCGAGATCGACGCCGCCCGCGTGCAGCTCGACCCCTTCGCCCGGGACATGATCCAGCCGTCGAGCATTGACGTGCGGCTGGACAAGTTCTTCCGGGTCTTCGACAACCACAAATATCCGCACATCGATCCGGCCGCAGATCAGCCGGACCTGACGCGTCCGGTCGAGGTCAGCGGTGACGAGACGTTCATCCTGCATCCGGGTGAATTCGTGCTCGGTTCCACCTATGAACAGGTGACGCTGCCCGATGATGTCGCGGCGCGGCTGGAAGGCAAATCTTCGCTCGGCCGGCTTGGCTTGCTGACTCACTCGACGGCGGGCTTCATCGATCCGGGCTTCTCCGGCCATGTCACGCTGGAACTCGCCAACGTTGCAACCCTGCCGATTAAGCTTTATCCGGGTATGAAGATCGGCCAGCTCTGCTTCTTCCGGCTCTCGTCACCAGCTGAGAATCCTTATGGCTCGGCCAAATACGGTTCGCGCTATCAAGGTCAGCGCGGTCCGACGGCTTCGCGTTCATTCGCCAATTTTCATCGCACCGAGATCTGAGCACAACCCAGCTTGGGCGGTGGATCAGCAACGTAATGCCGTGTTGGGCGGTGGCTGAGCAACCCAACGCGGCCGCAATTACGTTGCTCAGGCACCGCCCTCAGTTAATGTGGAAGATGCCGTGGGCGCCGCGCTCAGCATCAACCATCACATGTGACACGAAGGGGTAGTTGCCCTTCTGCGGGAATGTCATTTCGACGAACCCGCCTTGGGCTGGGGCGAGCGCCAAGGCTTGTGACGCGCCGCTGCCGGGCTTCAACACATACCTGCCCTCGGCATATACCGTGTCGAACTGGCTGCCGATGACGTGGAATGACGTGGCGCGGTTCGGGCCAGCGTCCAATACCCACACGCGGACTCGTTCGCCAACCTTCGCCGTTAATGGACGGAAATTATATTGATTGACATAGCCGTTGAACACGACTGCATCGGGCTTTTCCGCCTTGATTTTGTCGACATCGACTGTGCCGCCCTCTGACCCCAGATAGAACTCCGACTGGATCAGCACGTAGCTGTGATCAACTTTCGGAAGATCGGGCGGTTCGATGATGACGGCGCCAAACATGCCGTTGGCGATATGGGCCGACATCGGCATGCTCGCGCAGTGATACATCCAAATTCCGGCTTTGGTCGCGGTGAATCGATAGACGAGTGACTTCCCGGGCGCGATCGTGCGCATCGGCTTGTCTGGTGCCAGCGAACCAGCGTGGAAGTCGATCGAATGGCCGATCGTGCCGTCATTGACGAGGGTGATCTCGAAGACGTCGCCAATGCGGCCGTGCAAGATCGGACCGGGCGCCGAGCCGCCGAACATCCACAACCGCTGTGTCACCCCCGGCGCGACAGCACGCTTGGTCTCGCTGACGCGGAACGTATGGCGATGGATGCGCGCGGGCGGTACTGGACGCAACACCGGGCTGTGGGCGGTGAAACTCTTTGGCGGTTTGGCCATGAAGTCGAGGTTGGCCGCGGCGCTGCCCGCACCGTCTGCCGAATGCTTCGTGCCCGGCATATCGCTCATGTTGTGGCTGTTGGCGCGGGCGCTGGCACCGGTCACCACGATCTTGAACACCATGCCCATTTGCCGGTGACCAACGACCGAGCACCAGCCATCGATGCTGCCACCGACAACGCCGACGTCGAGCGTCGTGGACTGGCCGGGTGACAATCGGCCGCTGTTTGCACCGCTCGCCAACACGAGGTCATGGACGGTCTTGTTGTCAGTGTTTTTCACCGCGATTACGAGCCGGTTGCCGGCGGGCACGCTGACCTTGGCGGGATGAAAACGCATATTTTTGGCAGTTACCGCGACACGGGTCACCTTTCCAGTGGGAGTGACCGCGGCCGCGGCGTCCTTCGCAGTCTGGAGATTCGGTGCCGCCGGGTTCGGCGCGGCGCTCGGCCGTACCGCAATGCCAGCAGAAACGGCAACGAGGACGAGTGCAAGGCCCGTGGCGACCATGCCAGCCCGTTGGCCCTTCGGCGGCACGACCGCAGCTATTCGCGGCTGCCGGATGCCCGCACTGATCATCTTCTTTGAGCTGATTTTGGCCTGCCGCGATGCCAGCATCGCGCGGGTCATGAGCGGGAGGTATGCGGCTAGAGTCGCAACGACCACGCTGGCGGCCAGCAGACGCACAATGTGAGGGGCAGGAAATGCGCACACGAGCAGGCCAGCATTGACTGCGGTGACCCGAAAGGCTGCGGCGCGTTCGAGCTCTTTGCTGGCCGCCCGCACTGCCGACGGTCCGCCACCGAGTGCCATGGGAATCAGATAGGTCATCGCACCGAGTAGCACCTGTGCGCCTACGGCGACTGCGATGAGCGGCGTGAACCAGGCCAGTCGTTGGCCAGCAGCGAGCCAGGTCGAGGCAGTGGCCAAGGCAACCGCGATGGCGATGAGGCAGCCAAAGAACCAGACCAACCCAGCCATGACCGACCAGGTTGAGTAAGACGCAGGCGTCTTGTTGCGTGCGGTCGACAGGAACGGTCGGGCCACCAGCGTGAGCCCGGCAAGGTAGCCGATGATTCCGGCCACCGCGACGAGTCGTGAGCCGATCAGCGCGCCACCGGTGATCAGTGCGATCGAGGCTAGGAAGATCGGTAGGGCGCGGCGGGTTGCCAATTCGGCATTGTCCACGATCTTGGTCCGCAGCATGGTCGGCCAGAAGGTGACTTGAGTGCCGATAATCGTCAGGCCCATCCAGCCCAACAAGTTGATCGAGGTGTGGGCGAGCAGGAATTGGTCGTGCAGCGGATCGCCCAGGCCATAAGCGAGCGCGGCGCCGAAGCCTGCGCCGATCGGGAGCAGAGCGGCTGCGGCAATGTAATAACGCACAGTTGCGGCAAATCGGTCCGGTAATGCGCGATGCATCAGCAGCGCGAATGCGGCACCGTGCCACAGTGCAGCAATCCCGACGGCCGTTGCGCCGGCGACCGTGAGTGGCCACAGATCGGTGAGAACGCCGGTGACGACCGCAATCACACCAGCATTGAGCACCATGAGACGAATTGATTGATTGCGCAAATTCGCAGCGCTCGGTGCGGTTTTGAGCAGCGCATCGGCGAAATAGCGGCTCCAGACGAAGATCGAATGGCTGAGTGCACCGAGCAGAAACAGGTGAATCATGAGCCAACGCGGGGTATCTAACCACGGCTCGGTCATGATCGCTATGGCCAGCGCACCGAGCCACAGGATTGCCGGCAGATCACGGAGTGGCTGGAAGCCGCGGGTCACAGTCTGGTCTCGGGGGTGCTAATGCCAAGTCCACTGGAACTGGGCGGAACGGGTGATGAATTCGTGGGCGTCCGCGCGGACGCTATTGGCTTTGCGAACACCGCTGACCAGATTGCAGTGACAATGAACAGCAGGAGCGCGGTGGCGTTGAGGATTCCACCAAGTTGCCAAGCAGTATGACTGCCATGGGCGTCACCCAGCCACAGCCGAATCAATAGCGAGATATGCAGTAAGCCGACCGGAATGATCAACGCCGGGTGGTAGGGGAGCGGCACGCGCAGCACTGCGGGCAGGATCACCGGCGCGTGCGCCATGATCATCGAGATGGTGAAGCCGAGGAACACTGCGTGAATGACAGCGTCATACCGGACACCTGTCGTTGCCGGCCCGCCCACGATCCAGATAACTGCCGCCACGACAAGCCAGAAATACCCCGTCAACAGACAACCGGCTATATAACGTGGCAGCCCGGTCGACGTGAGGGTGTGGCGGGCGACGTCATGGATGATGAGCCACGCGACCATGGCGAGCAAGGCCAGCCCGAGGAGCGGGTAGCCCACTTCGGGCCAGAGCAAACTGGCGCAAACGCCGAGCACGAAGAATGCGCTGAGCGACAACAAATCTCGACCGGCGCGGGCCCCCATGGCCAGCCGGGCCAGTTCGAGCCGTTCGCCGCAGATGGTGAATATGACGAAGCCAGCTAGCCACGGGATGAGTAGCTCAATGGGGGTGCCACCAACCCACATGATGCAGGCGCACGCACCGAATACGGCGCCGAATGCCTGGATGAGCACGGCATCATCGCGCTGCCGGCGCCACAGTGGAATGTAGAGCGCAACGAAGCCCAGCATGCCAGCCAGTTGCACGGTCTTGCCAACCGCTAGAGGTGCTGGCGACATCAGCAGCAATCCGCTTGCGCCCAGCAATGCGGGTGCGGCGAAACCCAATGACTTGCGGAGGGCAACTGCGCGTTCTAAGCAGATCAGGGTGCCCACGAAACCGAACACCATCAGCATGCCGTGCACGTCCGGCAGGCGCTCGGTTACGATCGGTGCGCCGACACCGAGCAGGATCAGGGCCGCGTCGAGGCCCGCAAGCAACGCGATAATCCCGGGGACAAGAAAGACCGCACGCCGTAGTACTGGCGGGGCGGTACCGGTCAACTTAATTATCACGGTTATCAGTGTATTAATTAGTCTGGCCTTGTTTAATCCACTGGCCACCGGAGCGCTGAAACTCGGGCCGCGCAGTGAATGGAACGACGCATGAGGGAGCTATTCGTCGCCGATGCCGCGCGCCGCCAACGCCTCTCCCATCGCGTGCGCATGCGCAACGGTGCGGATTGCCATCGGCGCGAGTTGGGCACGCGGGCTGCGCTCAAGACCCCGGGCTTTAGCCGCTTCTCTAGTTTCGCCGAGGATCTCGAAGATGCGCGGGATCGCGCCGATCATCAAAGCAAACGACAGCGCCACTTTGTCGGGATTCACACCGAGTCGGCGGAATGGGCCGAGCCCCCGGGCGATCGCGTCGAGCATTGAATCGGTCGGAGTTGTGGCCGTGACGACGGTCGCGGCGATGACGAGGGCGACGGTTGTGGCGGCAATTTCGACCGCCATCGGCCAGCCGCGTTGCCACCATTGGAACGCGGCGAGGATCGCGATGAGGATTAGCACCGGCCGCAAGCTGCGGAGCAGCGTGCCGGGCTTGATCCGGGCGTATGTGGCCAAGGCAAGTGCAACGGCGACGGCGCCGAGTGGCAGCCAAGGCCCGCTGAGCGCGACGACCACGATTCCGAACGCGAACATCAATGCCAGTTTGATACCGGCCGGCGTGCGGTGGATCAGGGTATGACCCGGTTGATGGATACCTAGCGGGAGAGATTTTTTCACCGGATTGACTTCACGATAGGGCGACCAGTTCACGGTAGGCGGCGACGGCTTCGGTGGGGGCGCCGTCGAAAGCGATCGCACCGTTGTCGATGACGAGGGCGCGATCGCACCGTGTGGCGAGTTCTAAGTCGTGGGTCACCAGCAATAGTTGCTGGGGCAGGCCAAAGAGCCGTTCGGCGATCGTGTTGGCGTTGCGCAGATCCAGGAGTGTGGTCGGTTCATCCGCGATAATGATTGCCGGCTCGGTGGCCAGGACACCGGCGAGTGCAAGCAACTGTTGCTGCCCACCGGACAATGCATGGACGCTGGCCGAGGCGCGGTGGCCGAGATTGAAGGTGTCAAGGACTTCATGAGCGCGCCGCTCACGAGCAGCTTTGTCCGGCACCGAGCGCCGCAGGGAGAGGCACACGTCCTCAAGCACGGTCGGCATGACGAGTTGCGCAGCCGGCTGGGTGAACACGAAGCCAACGCGGCGGCGTACGGCCGCGCCCTTGTCGGCCACATCGAGACCATCGACGATAACTCGCCCAGATGCTGGCGTGACCAGCCCATTGACGAGCCGTGCGAGTGTGGACTTGCCCGAGCCGTTGGGCCCAATCAGCGCGATCCGATGCTCGGTCAGCGTGGCACTGATGTTGTGCAGGATCGTGACGTCACCGTCAGCGGCCGGAGCCGTAACGGTGACCGCGTCGATCTCGATGTGAGCCACAAAAGCAGACTAGCGATGCTTGGCGATCAGTGCGGGGAAGGCCCGGTGGACCGCCGCCGCGATGATTGCCGCAACCGCGAGCTTGACCAAGTCGGCGGGTATGTAGACCGCCGCCGCCTTCAAGGTCGAGCCATAGGGTGTGTCGGCATACAGGGCGATGCCGAACGCTCCGACGACCCAGTCGAACAGCTCTGCAACGACGCCGCCAGCGAACACAATGCCGACCGTAATCGCAGCATTTCCGCGGTGCAGCAGGGAGACGATCAGGCCGATGATCGCCGCCGCAAATGGAAACGCGATCAGATAGCCGGCGGTTGGCCCGCTGAATGGGGCGAGACCGCCGGTGCCACCGGCGAACACGGGTAACCCAGCGGCACCAACTGCGAGATAGAGCAGCGCTGCCAAGAAGCCGCGCCGGGCGCCGAGGACAGCCCCGGCCAAGAAGATGGCGAACATCTGCAGGGTGATCGGGACGCCATTGGCGCCGAACGGTAGTGCGGCCGCAACCGAGCAAACTGCGATGAATGCGGCGAAGGTCGCGATCAGGGCGAGGTCGACTGTCGTGCTGCTGGCCGACCGGGGGGTTTTGTTCAGAGTCGTGTTCATGGTGATCGCTTCCGCGGTCGAGGCCAGCCGACGGCCGAAGCCGTAACTGAACGATGGTCAGGTGAACGGTGTTCAGGTTAGCCGATAGGATGGAAACTAGGATCAGGGCGGTCGCCCAAAAAGTCTGGAGAGTGCAATGCGCAATCGTCGCAGCGACGTCGTCGAACGGGCAATCAAGGTCTTGGACGACTATGGCCTCGGCGACCTATCGATGCGCCGGATCGCCGGCGATCTTGGCGTTCAGCCCAGCGCGCTCTATCACCATTTCGTCAGCAAGCAGGAGCTGCTGGCGGCGGTCGCCGATGAAATTCTGTCGCGCGCAATATGGCCCGGAGACGAGACTCTCGACTGGGATGTGCGGCTTGCCACCAACGCCCGTGTGCTCCGTGATGCGATGCTGGCCTATCGCGATGGGGCTGAACTGATCGCGACCGTTCATGCCTTCGGCATCGGCGGGCAGGTCCCGTACGCTCGGCTGCTCACGACGCTTGAGCGGGCTGGCTTCGACGCGGTCTTCGCTCCGGTCGCGGCGGCGACGCTGCTGCACTTCGTATTTGGCCACGTGCTCGACGAACAAACGCATCTTCAAGCCGGCAGCGTCGGCGTGATTGATGACGATCCGCGCACGGATCAGGATGCCTCGTTCGCATTGGGACTCAGCATCATTCTCGACGGCATACGGGCAAAAACACTCAGCACCCGCTGATCACCAGCTCGTGCTGAGCGGTCGCCCTTCCTCATAACCGGCACTGCTCTGGACGCCGACTGTCGCCCGGGCAGCGAATTCGCCGATCGTTCGGGCGCCGGCGTAGGTTGCACTGGAGCGGACACCGGCAGTGATGGCATCGACCAGGTCCTCAACGCCGGGACGCTCCGGGTCAAGGTACATTCGCGATGAGCTGATGCCCTCCTCGAACAGGCCCATGCGTGCACGTTCGAAACCGGCCGCATCGCGGGTCCGATTGGACACCGCGCGGGAGGATGCCATCCCAAAAGATTCCTTGTAGGCGCGTCCATCGGAGCCGAACTTGAGATCGCCGGGGCTCTCATACGTGCCGGCAAACCACGAGCCGATCATGACGCTGGCGGCACCGGCTGCCAAGGCGAGCGCGACGTCACGGGGATAACGCACACCGCCATCGGCCCACACGGTGGCACCGAGTCGAGTTGCCTCGGCAGCGCACTCGAGCACGGCAGAGAACTGTGGCCGGCCAACGCCAGTCATCATGCGAGTAGTGCACATGGCGCCTGGGCCGACGCCGACCTTGATGATGTCAGCGCCCGCGGCGACAAGATCGGTGACCCCACCAGCCGAAACGACGTTGCCCGCGGCAATCGGGATATGGCGACCGGTGGCGGCGTGCGCATCACGTACGGCGGCCACGATCGGCAACGCGTCGAGCATCTTGCCCTGATGACCATGCGCGGTATCGACGACCAGAACGTCGACACCGAGGTCGACCAGGAACTCGGCCTTGCCCTTGACGTCACCGTTGATACCGATCGCGGCGCCAACAACGAGGTGTCCTTCGGCGTCGACTGCGGGCTGGTAGATCGTCGAACGGAGGGCGCCCTTGCGGGTGATGACGCCGAGAAGTGTGCCGTCGCGCATGACCGGCGCGAAGTCGAGATGTTTGGCGGCAAGCTGTTGAAACAATCGCTTCGCGAGCGTTGCTCGATCAATATCGTCAGAACCAGCATCGAGGGTCTGAACCTCGGTGCTCATAACTTCGTGGACCTGAGCGAACCGGTCGACCTCGGTGCCATCATGCTCGGTGATGATGCCGACTGGCAGGTCATTATCGACGACCAACAAGGCGCGATGGGCACGCTTGGACAGCAGGCTCATCGCCTCACCGATCGTGCTGTTCGGCTCGACGGTGACCGGGGTGTCATACACAGTGTGTGCGCGCTTGACTCGGACAAATGTGCTCGCGACGACGTCGAGCGGGATGTCCTGAGGGATGATCGCGATGCCGCCGCGGCGCGCGATTGTCTCCGCCATACGGCGGCCGGAGATGGCCGTCATGTTCGAGACGACAAGCGGGATCGTGGTGCCGACCCCATCGGGAGTCGTCAAGTCGACATCGAACCGTGACGTGACATCAGAACGGCTCGGCACCATGAAGACATCGTTGTAGGTCAGGTCGTATGGCGGCTGCAGATCATTCAGAAACTTCACCCGCCCAGCCTAGCCCGAGGATCAGACGATCGAGACGTCCATCGAATCGGTGAACGTGACGGCCCGGTCGATGAGCGTGACCTGGCCACGCGGCCGGTTCTAGCGAAAGTCGAGCAGCATCGTGTCGGGTGGTTCGGGTTCGACCGGAAGGCCTTCCTTGTCGACCTGAGCGCGCAGGCAATGAGTTTGGTGTCGCAACCGAAGGCTTCCTGATCGGGCGCCGTAATCAACAAAGAGCTCACGGACCCGGCCGAGGTCGGTTTCGGTCGTGGCCGGCGCCATCGTGGCCCGCGCGAACTTCATCAGCCCATCGAGATCCAGCTGCTCCCAACTACCGAACTCATTTCGTTCGGGCTCGCCGAATAATCCCGATGCGCTCAGGGTGTCGACTCGTTCAGTTGTGTCGGTGCGTTCGCCGATGATTTCGCGCATCTTGCGAAGCCATGGGATCGAGTCGTCATAGGTCTGTGCGACCGTCGACAACAGCCCACCGGTGCGCAGCACCCGTGCGAAGTCGGCGAGCGCGGACGTTGGGCGCCGAATGTCGGGGGCGACGATCACATCGAAGGAATCGGAGGTGAAGGGCAACCGCGGCCCCTCGGCTTGGACATAGGAAATGTCCGAGTGTCGAACGCCGCTCAGTTGTTCAGCGACGACAACAACCTCGTGACCTTGATCGGCGAGTTGGAACGCCAACGGATTGTCACCGAGGTGAAGAACGCAGGCAAGTTGACCGCCGACAAGCCACTTGGCGGTGCGATCTGCATACGGAAGGTTCATTGCCTCAAGGCTACCGGCAGCACCGTGATTGCGACCGATACGCTGCAGGCGTGTCAAGTGATCCGTTCATCGCCGCCGCCGAACTCGAAGGCGTTCCATCTGCATACGCCGCCACCCGCGACGGTTTCGACTCAATCTTGCGTGACCGTGGATTGCGTAAAAGTACGCCCGACGACACCGCTGAGTCGCTGCTGCGCGGCGCGGTGGCCACGGCCGCGATCGAGGGCAGTGAGTACGACGCCGAGCAACTCCGCTCCGGCGAGGGCGATCCGACCGCACGGGCCGCGGTCCTGTTGTCGACCGAACTGCTTGGGCTCGTGCCGGTGTGGAATCGCACGCCATTGCAAGCGATCGCGCGTATCCATGCCCTGGCGGCCGCCGGCTCGGTGCCCGATGCTGATCTTGGTCGGCCGGCCAATCCCGACGGCGTCGAGCGACTCGCGTTGCTCAGCCAACTGGTCGGCGAACCCACCAAGGCCCCCGGACTCGTTGTGGCAGCCCTCGTACACGCTGAAATCGCTTCTGCAGGAGTGTTCGTTTCTCACAACGGCGTCGTTGCCCGAGCCGTCGAGCGTCTCGTACTGGTCGCCAAGGGCGTCGACCCCGCGTCGCTCACCGTCCCCGAGGCTGGCCATGCCGTTGAAGCCGAGGGTTATGCGCATGCGCTGGCCGCATATGGACGCGGCGACGCCAATGGTCTGCACCAATGGCTGATGTACGCGTCACAGGCCTTCGCGCGTGGCGCGGAAGCCTCACCGCTGGCGCGCTGAGAGCGCTTCAACCCTCATCAGGATCGGGTGGCACCGGCAGCCGATCCGTGGCGACGAGGCCGAAATCGGAACGCAATCCAGACTTAGCCAACAGCCGTTGCAGCAGTGGGCTTTGGGTTGACCAATAGGTGAAAACCTCGACCAGCCCGAACTGGTTCGTCAACTCCGCCTCGAGCGCGCGCTCGTCGACGCCGTTGCGTACGACGTGGTATTCGACAAGGTCAGACGGTTCGCTCTCAGAGTAGGTACCTTTCGCGCGCCGAACTCGGGTCGCAAGACCACGGCGGAAGTTGCCTTGGCCGATCCGCCAGGTGAAATAGGCGCCCCGACTCGCGATGTGGGTCGTCGTCGTGCGCCGAGAGTAATACATCGGATCCTGGACCGAGTAGAACCAGCCGCCGGGACGGACCAAAACGCTCAAGCGGCGAACGAAATTCACGTAGTCGGGGATGTGGTGCAGCAGAGAGGCGCACACCACGGCGTCATAACGATCCGTGTTCGTGAAGACGTCCTCGCCGCTATGGTCGAAAAATATCTCGACGTCGTCACGGTCGGCGTATTTGGCGGTCAGCATCGTCGCGCTGGCTTCGCTGGCTTCGGTGACGGTAACCCGCGCACCCGCGGCGAGTAGAAAATCGGTGAATGTTCCGTGTCCGGCACCGATCTCGAGGACGTGGCATATCCCTTGACGTTCCACTGTCGCCTTGACCAGTGAGTGCAGACGCGATTCAATCATCGAACGCAATTGCGGGTGCCGTAGGTGCGGTGATCCCTTGACGTAGTCGTGACCCACGCCATGGGCAGTGTTCTGCGAATCGATCACTTTGTGGGGCTGCTCAGCCATGCTCGACTCCTCTCGATGTTCAGACCTTACCGGCTGGCGTGCTGACTGAAGTAGGCTGAGGTCGTGCATAGGCGAAGAATTTGATGATCGGCGAGGAGCATCGGGGGTCCCGACCCGTTGGCGCCCCGGCAACGATCGTCATCGACGCGATGAGTGCAGATTTCGGCGGCATCCGTACGTATGTCGAGCAGTTGCTTGGCCGATGGGCGGAAGTATTTCCTGATGACCGATTGCACGTCCTCGTTCCGGTTGGGTCGACGGTGTCCATCGGACCGCACATCCGCCACGAAGTGCGGGTGTTGCCGCCCACGATGGTGGGTCGACCATTTGCACAGACGTTGCTGATCCGTCGGCTGGTGAAGCGGATCAACGCGGATGCTGTCCTCGCTACGATGCCGGCCACGACATTGTGGCATCCGCGTTGCCCGCTGATCGTCGTCGTCCACGACCTCAGACACGAGTTGCGGCCCGACCAGTTCGATCGGCTACGGCGGGTGTTGCGTTACGTGTCCTACCGGCGCAGTTATCGGTTGGCCGATCGGTTTATCGCGGTTTCGGCTAGAACTCTCGACGATCTTCATGCCTGCCATCCGGAGTTGCGGAATAAACCGGCCGCAGTGGTCCACCATGGTGCCGATCACGTGCTTGTTTGGGGCACACCATCACGGCAGGGACCGGCGGTGACATTCGCCCATCACAGCAACAAGAACCCAAATCTGGTGATCGATGGTTGGGCGGAGTTAGCGCAGCGCGACGGCGCGGCCCCGCCACTCGTCATCGTGGGATTGTCGGCCGCGTTACGGGAGACGCTTCGGCAGATTGTGGTCGGCCGCGGTCTTGACGATGTAGTGGAACTCGCACCATTCGTGTCCGAAGATCGCTTCCGGTCGATCTTCGCGGCGGCAAACATGATTGTGTTCCCGTCCGACTTCGAAGGTTTCGGGCTCCCAATTGTCGAAGGAATGATTCTCGGTAAGCCCGTCGTCATCGGACCTGACAAGGCTGCAGTTGAAGTTTCGGGTGGCCACAGCGAGGTAATGGCGGACTGGACTCCGGCGGCGCTCGCCAACGCCGTGGAGCGTGCTGCTGCGATGTCGTCAGAACAATTAGCGCTGGCCGAGGCACGGGGACTGGAATTTTCTTGGACTAACTCAGTGCGACAGACACGAGATGCGCTGCTCGCCGATGAGGGTCCGGCACGGCCGTTCAGGCGGTCAGGCCGCCGTCAGCCACGATGACCTGTCCGGTGATGTAGTTATTCTCGGGGGCAGTCAAAAACTGCACTATCCGCGCGATGTCGGCTGGTTCGCCGAGACGTCCTGCTGGTGTGCGACGAATAATCTGCTGAAGTTGTGCCTCATCAAGACCGTGTGACATCTCAGTCCGAAGGTAGCCTGGCGCTACCGAATTGACGGTGATACCGCGCGAACCCAGCTCGCGTGCCAGGGCGCGTGTCATCCCGTCCATTGCCGCCTTGGTGGCGCTGTATACCGCGAGTCCGCGATAGCCGGACAGACCGACGATTGACGAGATATTTACGATGCTTCCACTGCCGCGAGCTAGCATGCGTCGCGACACCAATCGACTCATCTGCAAGGTGCCCTTGAGATTCAGGTCGATGACAATGTCGATGTCGTCATCGGTTGCGAGGCTCAGAATGCCATCGCGAGCGACACCAGCATTGTTGACGAGTACGTCGATGGTCTGCCAGCGCTCGACCACATCCTTGACGAAGCCCGAAGTCTGATCGCGGTTGCTCAAGTCCACTTCATGGAAGAGGAATCGACCAGCTAATGCCGGATCATTCTCCCAGCGTTCAATTGCAGGGGTACGTGAACGGGCGCAGGTAGCCACGCGGTCGCCTGAGTCGAGATATGCCTGGACAATGCCGGCACCGAGACCTCGGCTACCACCGGTCACGATTACATTGCGGACCAGCTGCTCGGTCATGCCTTCGCACCTCTCAAGAGTTTGTTGCCGATCGTATTCATACTGTCGACGAAACGAATATTGCGTGGTCGCGATGCCGGTGGAAAATCGGCGCACGCCTTGCGGATCTCAGTTTCGATGGCATCGGTGTCGTGGCCCGCTGCGGCGACGATCTCAACCGCGACGATACTGCCAACCATGGCATTTGGTCGTCCGAACACGCGGACTAGGTCGACCCCAGCCACGCTACCGATGCGATCTTCAATCGGCAATGGATGCACTTTGACTCCACCGACATTGATCACCTCGGAGCTGCGCCCGCGGAACTCGATACGGTCCTCCACGATCTCGACGAGATCGCCCGTTGCGCGCCATGCGCTGGCGTCGATTGGCTGCTTGCCATAGTAGCCAAGCATGGAAGCTTTCGACTTGACCCATAACTCGCCGTCGACGACTTTGAAAACGACGTCGCCGCCTTCGTCCATCAGACTGACGGGCAGACCTGCCACGCCATCGCGTACGGTCACGGTTTGCCCTAATTCTGTGGCACCATAAATTTGCGACACCCGTGTGTCAGGAAACCGGTCGGAAATTCTTTGTAGCAGTGCGGATGGCACTGCCTCGCCACTCAGGGTTATTTGTTTAAGGGGCGGCACCGGGCCGCCATCACTTTGTAATTCGGCCAGCAGAAAGCGCCAGAAGGTTGGTGTGCCGCTGGCGTGGGTGACATCCCAGCGTCGCATGGCGGCGAGGCCGTCGCGTGGCTGAAATGTGTCCGCCGCGATGAGCGTTGCTTGGGCGGCCAAGATATGGATCATGATCTGCAATCCACCAAATTGATTCAGGCCATAAGCGAGAAGCCATCTCTGATCGCGCGCTGGCATGATCCGGTCGGTGACCGAAAGCACGCGGTCCCACCGGTGCCGCGCGGCCTGCGGGCTGCCACTTGTCCCGGTTGTCAACACCATGAGCTGCGCATCAGGTCGAGCAATTTTTGGAACCTGTGCACCGTTATCCTGCGTCAGCTCGGTGGGATTGATTATCCCAGCCCCTAGGAGGCTCGAGCGGGTCGTGACAAGGTGCTCATGCTGGAATTCGGATCGGAAGGCGTCGATTGCCTCGTCGGTAGCCGCGATCGGATAAATGCATGATTCTGACCCTGCGAGTGATGCTCCCGCCAAAAGCGTGACGACCGATGCCGGCTCGTTGTCGAGAATAGCGAAACGGTCGATGCCGCGTGCGGTTAAGTTTGCCGCAACCACCTCGGCATTCTTCAGGAGTTCCGCAAATGTTGTGGTGCCGCGGGAGGTGATGACTGCTTCTTGCTCAGCGCACTGTGCGGCCGCGATCCGCAGTAGTTCGATCACGCTGCGGGCGATGTATCGGCGCCGTAGAAGTCGAGTATTTGACCAACCGTTTGGGCCATGATGCCGGCACTGAATGGATCACTGCCAAGATCATCTTCGAGCATTGATGAGAGTTCCGCGGTCTCGAGTGAATCCAAGCCGAGGCCCTTGGCGTAAAGCGATGTTTGGGGATTCACGTCGGTTTCTTTGTTAGCCCTGACCAAGAATCGGTTAATCGTTTCTGTGGCCAAACCCCGAGAGCTTTCGGTGCTCATATGTGCTCCAATTAGTAGGAATAATGCGACACTCAACCCAACGATGCGCGCGTCGAAAGGTTATCGGGGTCGTTGTGGCTAGGCGGGCTTGTATGCAGACAGTATTCCGTACCCGAGAGTTCCATCCCGCCAAAAACCTTCGAGGATATCGAGCGACGCTTCGAACGTGGCGAGACCGTCGGGTCCTAGAATTTCAACGACACCTGTGTGTCGTTCGACAGCAGTGGCTCGCCACCGATCGAACGTTGGCAGGGTCTCGGCCGTGATATCGGTGACCTTGTCGACAACAAGCCCAACGTCCTTGGCATTCGCCACGTAGGTGTCGAGTTGATCCATCCGGGCCGCGCCGAACGCGCCGCGGAGCACAGCGAAATCTGCGCGACGGTCACGTAGTTCCGCGAAAGGAATCTCACGCCGCCGGATAATGTCACACAAAACCATCCGCCCGCCTGGCTTCAGAACTCGCGCGCACTCGGACAGCAAGGCGTGCCGATCTGGCATCAGGTGGGATGACTCAAGGACCCACACTCGCTCAAAACTCGCATCAGGGAGACCGTTTGCGGTCCCGTCACGCTGTTCAAAGGTCGCCGCTTTGACGCCGGCCTGAGCTGCCCGTTCCGTCGCAGCAACGACACCGATCCCACTTGTCGTGATGCCAAGTACCTCGACACCAAATTCGGTTGCCAGCCGAACCGCTGGCGCGCCCGATCCGCAGCCGACATCGAGGACTCGTTGTCCTGGCTCAAATCGCGCGGCACGGATCATGAGCGAGGTGAGTTCACTGGTCGCCTGCTCGAGCGGCTCGTCGCCGGAGTTGAACACGCCATAGTGGAGCTCGTCGCCCAGCAGCAATCCCCAGGCTTCCGTTACCCGGTCATAATGAGCGGCCGGATCGTATTCCTCGTGAGTCATAGTTTTCCTGCCGTCAGTGTCAATTCGATGCCGGATGTGGCCTTCCATCGTGTCGGCAAGCCAGCCAAACGGGTCACAGCCTAGCACCGGAATTCGCGTGGTTGGGGTGTTTATTTGCCGATTGTGGCGAGCTTGCGCTCGAGGACCGGGCGAACGGCCCGAGCGACCGCTTCGACGCCCTTCACCCGCGGATGGAAATAGGTGCCGTCGCCATTGGTCACGTTCATCGCGTTGACCCAGGCGTCGTCGGGACTCGCACACGCATCGTGGCCTTTCGACCGTGAGCGCATGAACACGACCATGCTGTTGGTGGCTTTCGCCGCCGAACTCATCGTGTCGGCGAGTTTGCCTTCAACCATTGCGGCGGCATGCAGGTCCGACGGTGCAATGGCCACCGTGCTGCAGGCGCCTGAGTCCGGCATAAGCCGAAGATAGGTGACCAATACAACCAGCGCGTCAGGCGCTCGCGAATGGACCTGGTCGAGCACTTCGACGATGTTGTTGTGGATAGTCCCAAGCGACAAGGGGAGTTGACGCAATGTCGATCGGCATGCCGCGGCGGTGTTCGCCGGAGGGATGTAGCAGGACGAAAATAATAATGGGATGAACTGTTCATCGTTGCCGCCGATGCTGATGGTCACGATGTCAGCTTTCTTGGTGACAGATTCGATCTGGGCGGGAACTTCCTGATTATCCAGTGTTCTAGAACTACTCAGGACTCCTGCGGTCGTGGCGCCGATACAACTTCGATCGACAAAATGGCCGATGCGGAGCTCCTTGGCGAGCAACGAAGGCCAGTTGCGATCTGATCGTTGACATGGCCCGCTTGAGCGACCGATGCCAGCACCGGCGACCGCCGAATCACCGAGTGCGACATACCGAGCCGTGCTTGCGGTTTCCGTCACATCGGTGCTGCCGCAGGAAGCCACGAAGCTGGTACACAGCGCCGCCGCAACTAGAATCATCGCGCCACGAAGTCTTGCCATTTTCATGGCCCAAGGATAGCGATTCCATTAGGTCACGAAAGACACACGGCAAGCGTTGGACGTGCCAGCTTCGTTTGGCCCTGCGACGTCGGCCATGTGGGTATCATGAAAACCGTTCGCGCGGGGTAGCTGCAGAGGTCGATTTGGACAGAGGTTTGGCATGAGACGTGTACCGCCGACCGTGATGGTTGAGCCGCTCCGGTGACGGTCAATCGCACTGCGCTGATCACGGGCGTCGCTGGACAAGACGGTATGTATCTGGCGCGCTTGCTGCGGTCGAAGGGCTGGCATGTGGTTGGGACGGTGCGCCCAGGCATTTCGTCGATTGCGCGGATGGCCCCATATTTGAGTGATGTCGAGATCGTCGATCACGAGTTGACCGATGCACTGCGGTTCGACGACTTGCTGAGTCGATTCGCGCCTGAAGCGGTCTATAACCTTGCCGCGTTCAGTTCGGTCGGTCGAAGCTGGGACGATCCGGGACTCGTCACCCGGACAAATGCTCTCGCTGTGGAAGACATGTTGCAGAGTCTGCTGCGCTATCGGGACAAGACCGCGCGTGAGATCCGCTTCTTTCAGGCGTCAACGGCCGAGGTGTTCGGCGGGGAGGTCGACGGTGCACTTGATGAAAACACACCACATCGGCCACGTACGCCGTACGCAATTGCGAAAAGCGCCGCCCACCACTTTGTGGTCGCCTATCGGGAGAAGTACGACCTGTTTGCGTGCAACGGAATTCTTTTCAATCATGAAAGCCCATTCCGGGGACAACAGTTCATCGCCGGCAAGATCACTCGTGCCGCGGCCGAGATCGCCCAAGGTGGTCACGCTGAGATCGCTTTGGGCAACATTGACATCGAACGCGACTGGGGGGCTGCTGCCGACTACGTCGACGCGATGGCGCGGGCGCTCGACCACGGTCGGGCCGATGATTACGTAATAGCCACCGGTACGAGTCACACTCTCCGGCAGATGCTGGTCGCCGCATTCGATGCGGTCGGAATGGCGGATCCCATGCAATATGTTGCGCTTGACTCGCACCTGTGGAGCTCAACGCAGGCGTCGGCGCTCCGCGGTGATGCCGCCAAGGCCCGTCGACAGCTCGGCTGGGCGGCGACAACATCATTTGAGGCCCTGATTGCCACCATGGTTGGGATCGACCGTCGAAGGATCGTTTCGGGACTCGATGAATCCGCTGACTATCTGGGCTGAACCTGAACCGGTTCGGACACCATGGAATACGCACACTTGCTACGAAACTGCCAATCGATCGCAACAATGAAGACTTTCGACACGCGTTGGCAGGGCAACACAGCAGCACGGTTATTGCAACATATACTCTCGTGAAGTCCCGAACATGCCAGAGCCGAAACCCGAACGAGGATTCTGAGTGGAACTACGTCAACTACTTCGTACGTTGGGGCGCCGGTGGAAGTTTGTCGTAATCGTGTTCCTTCTAGGGCTGCTGACTGCAGGCGTCTTGACCTCGTTCATTGCGCCGACTTACAAATCTACTGCGCGGATCTATGTGACGACGACGAGTTCTTCCACGCTGGACCCTTATTCCATGGGTATTTATTCGGCCCAACGGGTCTCATCGTATGCGGACCTCGCTACGGATCCAGCTGTTCTGCAGCGCGTGATCAAGAAGGTCGGTCTCGACGTCACTACAGCCGATTTGGCGTCGCGGATCACGACCGAGGCCGTGCCGAATACAGTCATCCTTCAGGTGACTGTGTCCGATGAAGATCCCCAAGTTGCCCGCAGTATTGCGCATGCCGAATCCGCAGCAATCGTAGATCTTGTCGCCACTCTCGAAACACCGAAAAACACGGTCCGAGGTGAGACCCCCAAGGCTCCGATCGCCGCACAATTGGCGGGCGACCCATCCTTCGACGCCAATCCAGTCGCCCCTAACTTGGCGCTGAATCTCATTGTTGGTGCAATCCTTGGCATGTTGATCGGATTTGCTGGCGCTGTGCTGCGTGACATGTTGGACACATCGGTGAAATCTGCGGAGGACCTAGTTGAGGTGACGAACGCGGCGTTAATGGCGATCATCCCATTTGATTCTTCGGTACCAAAGCATCCGTTGATTAGCGACGATGAAGGCTCGCGGGAACGGGTTGAAGCGTTTGGTGTGCTGCGGACCAATTTGCAGTTCGTCGATCTGGACTCAGACCGCCAGATGCTAGTGATCTCCAGCGCCGTGCCCGATGAAGGGAAAACCGTAACCGCCACCAATTTGGCGATAGCGCTCGCACAAACTGGCCGTCGTGTGCTGATTCTCGATTGTGATTTCCGCAAACCGCGGGTCGCCCGCATTCTCGGACTCGAGAACGCAGTGGGTCTGCTCACGGTTCTGGTTGGTCGGGCCTCGCTGAAGGATTGCATTCAGCAGCATGAAAGCGGTGTTGATTTCCTCGCCACCGGCCCGTTGCCGCCCAATCCTGCCGAAGTGCTCGAGACGCAGTCAATGCGGGACGTTCTTGCCACTGTTCGCGAGGACTACGACATCGTCATCATCGACGCCCCGCCGTTGCTTCCGGTCGCCGATCCATCGATCATCGCGCCAATGACGGACGGGGTGCTCATGGTGACTCGCTACGGCAAGACCAGCAAGGAACTCGTTCAGCAGGCGGCCGATCGCCTTGAGGGCGTAGGAGCGCGAATAGTTGGCGTCGTCCTCAACATGTCGCCCCGCCGTACAGTTTTCGGTTACGGCTACGGTTACGGCTATGGCTACGGTGAATCGGCTGGGGATGGCCGCGCCGATCGTTTATCACCGGCATCGCGACGCGCAGTTCGGCCCGAAGGCAATCGCCGTGGGCCATCAGGGCGAAAGCGGTGAGCTTTCCAATCGCGCGAGTGGACGGACGCGACACAGTTCGGGCAGCCTGACCGGCCGTGTGTGGATGAGAATGGTCATGAACCGGAGCAGAGTAAGCGCGGCATGCGCTGGAATTGCTTCAGTAGGCGTGCTTGTGCCGCTCGTAATGCTGGGTACCCAGTCGGTGATATTCGCAGGCGCAGCCGTGGGTATAGCGATCGTCATTGCATGCTTGGTATGTCTCGATTTAACCCGAACCGGCACGTTACTCGTGCTGCTGGCAATGTTTCTTGCGCCGCTCAATGATCTTCGATTGGGTTCGTCGTATGTAACTTTATCCGATGTGGTCTTTGTCGTTGGGTTCGCGATTCTGACGCCTACGATCCTCGCCAACAAAATCGAGATGCCCTGGTTGTTCCTGCTCGGCTTGGGGTTGTTGTTCACGATGGGTGTTATCGCTAGCGTGGGGAGTCCCATACCGGTTGTCAGTGGCAATCAGGTGGCTCGACTTCTGGTGGGTGCTTTCGCACTACCGGTGTTCTTCATGGTTTGGCAGCCCAGTTCAGAGTGGGTGACACGATTCGCGGCCGCATACATTATCGGGACCGTGTTCAGCGTGGGCTACGGCCTTGTACAAGGTCCAGTTGCCGGCGACGCCCGATATATCGGGTTCACCTATCACCCAAATTATCTCGGCCTTTCCTGTCTCCTAGCGGCGAGCCTCGTGCCCTACGTTGTCGCCAAGGTCGCGACTCGGTGGGTGTGGCTGTTCTGGGGCGCGGGTCTTGTGTGTGCCTACGGAGTGTGGATCAGCGGCAGTCGTGCCGCGTTGGTGGTGCTGATTATGTTGGCTCTCATCTACCCATTCGTTGAAAATTCGGTCAAAGCTGGCGGTGCGGTTCTGTTCGGATTGGCAGGGGTCCTGATGTTCTCCGGCCAACTGCTGAACGACGACGGCAACAGCGCACTGGGGCGGCTACTCGGCAACGGAACCGCCACCGGATCGGACACGGAACGTTCACAGATATTTACCACCGCGATCAAGCAGTTCCAACACCATCCATTGCTCGGTAACGGCTTCGATGGTGGCATTGGGTCGCATAATATTTACCTCCAGGTGGCAGTCGCGGTCGGTGTCTTCGGGCTGCTCGGCTACCTGCTGATTCTCTGGAGCGCGCTTCGGCCGCTCTTCTGGCCCGGAATAGGGCACCGGTTGGCCTATCCAGTGCTCGCATATGTGGCAATCGGCCCGCTAACCAATACTTTGTGGGATCGTCTCATCTGGGCAGTCCTCGCGTTGTCCATTGCAGTCAACGTGAACAGACCTCAAAATATGGTGACGGCGCAGAGAAATTTTGAGTGTGAGCCTAGTGCCGCCCTCTCCGAGATAAGGAACCCAGCATGATTCGCAGCATCCCCTTGGCCGCACGACGGGTCCGACAAACTGTGTCGGGATTCGACAATGGCGCCGCACTTCTGCTGGCAATGGCGCGACAGAGTGTGACCGGCCGGCCCGAAGAGTTGGTGTTCGAAATCGGTTCAGGTGGTCAGATCACCGTGCCGAACAAGCCAGGAGCTAGAGTTCCGGTTTATGAAATTTTCGTCGAGGACGAGTACCGCCTCGCCTGGTTCGCTGCCGACCTCGGCGAGTCGCCAGTAGCGCTGGACATCGGTGCGCATGTGGGCTGCTTTTCGGTGGCCTTCGCGCGCCAACATCCGGGTGGGCGCGTGGATGCCTACGAAGCATCACCGTCGACTGCCGCGTACCTTCAGCGCAATATCGTTGACAACGGACTTGAATCCCGGATACATGGCAACAATCTCGCGGTCCAAGCCGTCGCGGGGGTTCTCGAACTCGCGGACAACGGAGCTGCCAGTGGGCATAACGGCGTACTTCATCTGACGACGGACTCGACGAAGGTGTCGGTCCGAAGCGTCTCGATGGCCGACGCATTGCAGGTCAGCGGGCGGTCCGCCGACATTGTGAAAATCGACACTGAGGGTGGCGAATACGACATGGTGCTCGGGTCCGATCCCGAGGACTGGCGCGAGGTCCGTCGGGTCGTGCTGGAGTATCACGATCTGCCAGGCCATTCCTGGGAGGAACTCGAGGAATTTTTCACCAGCGCTGGCTTAACTCTCGTTCATCGCGAGAAGTTCTTGCCGCGCCTGGGTATGGCTTGGTTGTCGAGAGACCCAATTGCCGGATGACTCGCCTTCCGAATCGACTTCAACCGGCATGGCCGCTGGTCAAACGTCTGCACCGATTGGCGGCATTGCTGACCGGTCTGGTTACCCGACGGACCTCTCGTCTTGTTGGCGCGCAGGCGCTGCCTCGACGGGCGACGTACTCGTCGGCGCAGACCGCCGCGCTCGAACCCGATGTTGTGGTTGTTCACGAGCGGGGCGAGACCGAGCACATTCGTCGAGAACTCGCAGTGGGGGAGCCCGCGCGCCATTGGATCTTTGAAGCGGCGCAGACATTTGACGTCTTGCCGAGGTATTCGATTGAGATTGCACATGGTGTCGTGGTTGGCGATTATGGTGCAAACCTCACACCTAATGGCACTCTCGATTATGAGACCAGCAACTATTTCGGCATTTCGAATTGGCGTGAACACCCGATCTATTTGCGCCGCAAACTCCCGCCGATTGAATCCATTGACGGCACTCTTGTGGCGTTGGCAACTCGGGGTGGAAGCGACAATTATTACCACTTCTTACTCGATGTCCTGCCTCGGTTCGGCGTCTTCGAGGACACAATGCCCGGACGACACATCGATGCGTTGTATGTGCCGTCGGGCGCGACGTGGCAGCGCGATCTGCTGGATTTAGTGGGCCTGGGCGGGCATCGGATAATCGAGACCCGAAAACATCGGGCTGTGAGCGCCGATCATCTTGTTGTGCCTTGCCTGCCGAATCCGAAGGAAGTCGCGCCGCGCGCGACGGTTGACTGGCTGCGTTCGCGGCTGCCGGCTCACGATATTGGGGGGCTGCCCCAACGCATCTATGTGACTAGAGGGACTGCCCCCAACACTCGACGGCTCGTCCAAGAGGAAGCGACTTGGGCGATGTTGGAACGGCGTGGCTTCGTGCGGATCGACCCCGGGGGGATGTCGGTACGTGACCAAATCGATCATTTTGCCGCTGCCGACCTAATCGTCGCTCCGCACGGGGCGGCCCTGACCAACCTCGTGTTCGCACGACCAGGCGTGCGTGTTCTGGAGTTGTTTCCGGCCAGCTTCGTCAAGGCTTGCTTCTGGGCGATCACCGACAGCATCCCGGACGCACGCTACGCCTATGTGGTGGCCGGCGATGTTAGCAAGCATGGACCGGAGCGGACGATGAATCGGATTCAGGCCGACATCGATCTCAGCCCGGCGGTGGTATCCGATGCGATTGATCGGCTACTTGAACGATGAGTTTGATCATACGAAATTGCGCACGTTCGGTGCATCGGACGTGCAATGATGCTGTCGGCGGCCGAGGGCGAAATTTCTCCTGCCGCCGCTCGAATGCCTAGGAGATATGCGTGACATCTGACGATTTTGTCCCTAATACAACGCTCAAGCGATTGTACCCGGAGGCCGCCGCAGGTGGTTTTTCGCGCAAGGACGGGCAGATTGAGTTCTACACGCGGATCAACGCGCTCGTGTCCGATGAAAGCCGGGTCCTTGATCTGGGGGCAGGGCGCGGGCACTGGGCGGTCGATCCGATGCCACGTATGTCGAAACAACTGCGTTGGCTGAGGGGCCGTGTCGCTGAAGTCGTCGGCACCGACGTCGATCCAGTCGTGCTCACTAACCCCTCTCTGGATACGGCCCACGTCGTCGAGGTCGGTGCGCCGCTCCCATTCGAGGAGGCCTCGTTTGATGTCGTGATCGCCGATTACGTGCTGGAACATGTCAATCGTGAGGACGCGCCTAAATTGGCAGCGGACATCATGCGAGTGCTTAAACCAGGCGGTTGGCTCGCTGCGCGCACACCGAACAAATGGGGCATGATCGCGATCGGTGCGAGGACCATCCCCGAACGGCTTCATGTGCGGATTCTCAATCGGTTGCAGCCCGGCCGCAAGGAAGAAGACATGTTCCCGACACGCTACGAGATGAACACAAAAGCGGATCTGCGCCGATTGTTCGCACCGCATTCGGTGTTCCTTTATGGGCATACAAGCGAACCGCAGTATTTCGGACGCTCCGCAGCCGCATGGCGGATCGGTACGGTCATCGACTACCTCACACCGCCGCGGCTGGCCGCTACGTTGATGATCTTCGTCCAGAAGGATGCGTAGCAATGGCGCCATCGGTCGGTTATTGCACAATTCTGTCGAGCAACTATTTGCCGAAAGCGCTCGCGCTTGCGGAGAGTTTGCGGCACCACGAGAACGGTGCGTCGCTGACGATCCTCTTTACCGATTGCGCGAGCGATTACGACCTTCCCGAATTATCGGGGGTGACCTGCCGCAGTACAGCTTCGTTGGGTTTGACCGAACGTGAGGTTTTGGACTTCGCGATGGGCTATGACCTAGTTGAGTTCGCGACGGCGGTAAAGCCGCTTTTGTTGAAAGCGCTCCTGGACGACACCGAACAAGTCTTCTATCTGGACCCGGACACCTATCTGACGTCGCCGATGGTCGAACTGGCAGGCGCGCTCGCCGCATCAGAAGGCGGCATCCTACTGACACCGCACTTCCTGCTGCCGACGCCGACTGAACGCGGCATCAATGAAGGTCACATGTTGACGGTGGGGGTGTATAACCTCGGTTTCTGTGGTGTCGATCGACGCGCTCGCGAGTTCTTGGACTGGTGGTGGGACCACCTGAAAGTCGAGTGCCTTTATGATCCGCTGGCAGGCTTGTTCGTCGATCAGAAATGGATGGACATCGGCAGTACCCTGTTTCGGTCCGCCGCGCTTCGGCACTCGGGTTACAACATTGGGGTGGCCAATCTGCCCGAGCGTCCGCTTGCACGGGACGACGATGGCTATCTCAACTCGGCGAACGGTGAACGGATCAGGCTATTCCATTTCCATGCCTTTGATTCGAGTACTCCGGAACGGCTGTCGGTCCGATTCGAGCACGGCGACGACCGCGTGCTCGGTGATCCTGAGGCAATTCGGGCACTCTGCCGTGAGTATGCCGATCGAGTGGTTGCGTTCGAACAGAAACTTCCGCCGGCTCGTCCCTACCCCTACGCGACTGATACGACCGGGCGTCGCATTTCTCGACAACTGCGCCGCGCGTATCGAGTCGAACTGACGTCGCATCGAGTGCCGTCGCCGTTTGTGGCAGCCGAGGCCGACGACTACCGACGTTGGCGCCGGCGGGCATGGCGCACGGTTTCGCGCAGTATTCTCGGCGACTCGGCGAAAGGCGTACGGGTCATTCTGCCCGAGGAATACGATCGCATGCGTAAGAAATTTCCCAACGCCATTGAACGCGTTAAATCACGCGTTTCTGGTGGCGTAGGTATGTGGCGATAAACCACCACACTGACTGGATAAGGAGGACGTGAATGAAACAAGCACTCAGGTATATCAAGCACATTCTGCGACGGATCCGATACTTTTCGCCGCTTGGTGCTGACGAGGGGAACTTTCGACGCCTACAACGGTCCGGTCGTGTGTCCTACGGACAAGGTGCATAT
This sequence comes from Aeromicrobium changchenzhani, assembly GCF_057586615.1. Lineage (NCBI taxonomy): Bacteria > Bacillati > Actinomycetota > Actinomycetes > Propionibacteriales > Nocardioidaceae > Aeromicrobium > Aeromicrobium changchenzhani. The sequence continues at coordinate 377,680 of NZ_CM172480.1, forward strand.
GGAATTCCGCGTATTTTGACCTATATGCTCGATTCGACCGGGCTACGAGTGGGCAATTATTCCTCGGTCGGCGGGACGATCATGCTCGGTGGACGGCACCCGTCCCGGATGGTGACGACGTACCCACATCGCATCAATATGGGCATGGCGGGTGCGGGCGAGGATGGCATTCCGCTGCATAGCGAGGACACCATCATCGGGTCGGACTGTTGGGTCTGCGCCGAGTCGCTCGTGCTCACCGGACTCACGATCGGCGATGGCGCAATAGTCGCTGCTGGTGCAGTGGTCACCAAGAACGTACCGCCCTACGCCATTGTCGGCGGCAATCCGGCCAAGCTGATCAGGTATCGACACACCGAGGAACAACGCGCGGCATTGCTCGAGATCGCCTGGTGGAACTGGCCCGAGGATGAAGTTCGTGAGGCCGTTCCCTATCTTGCCAGTGAGGATATCGATGCCTTCATCGCATTCGCTCGAGCGAAGCAGAAGCGTCATATTGATTCCGCGAAGCTGTAGCGACTGGTGACCGTCAAGGAGCATTCAAGTCGGCGCCGGCTCGGCGTCACCACAATTGATCAGGCGATCTCGGGTGCATCGAATGTCTTAATTGCGGTGCTTGCCGCCCGACTGCTCGATATTGGTTCCTTCGGACTGTTCGGGATCGCCTTCTTAGTCTATGTTCTGATTCAGGGCAGCGCCCGCGCCTTGGTTGGTGAACCGTTGCTCCTGGATCCAGTTGAGGCCGAACAGCATCCCGGTGACGCGATCGGCAGTGCCTGTCTGCTCGGGCTTGGGCTGGGGCTCCTCGTCCTGGTGGGCGGCATCGTGGCAGGGTTGTGGGACCGGCGCTTAAGCGAGGCATTGTTCGCGCTTGCGTTGTTCGTTCCGCTCCTTGTGTTGCAAGATCTAGGCCGCTATTTAGCTTTCGCAACCCGTCGGCCCAGCTACGCGTTGACCCTTGACGTCAGTTGGCTCACCCTTCAGCTGGCTGCCGTTGCCGTGCTCATCGTGACCGACTCCCACCAGCTTTGGCAGTTCATCGTCGCGTGGGCCGGATCGGGCGCTCTGTCGGGACTATTGATCTTTTGGCAGCACCGGGGTTCTCAACCACGCCCGTCACTCTCGTGGTTGGTCAAGAACTGGTCCTATTCATGGCGCTATCTGGTTTCCTACACATCGACGCAAGGCAGCGGTTTGGCCGCCGCAATTGCGTTGCGCGCAATTGCAGGTGGAAAGGCGCTGGGTGCGGTTCAGGGCGCATTGTTGCTGCAGCGGCCATTCATGACATTCCAGGTCGCGGTGATTGCTAGCGGGGTTGGTGAAGTTGCTCGGAATGCCACTGATCGGCTGTTCGTGCGCTCGATGGTAGCTCGACTGACCACGCTGACAACCGCTGTTGCGCTACTCAACGGGGCCGTGTTGTTGCTGCTGCCCGATCAAGTCGGGCGTGCGATATTGGGCGCGACCTGGTCCGAGGCAGAGAAGTTGCTGTGGCCAGCGGCTGCGCAAATCCTTCTGATCGGCTTGATGACCGGATTTCGTACCGGGCTGCTTGGTATGCGGGCAATTCACAAGGCGGTCGTGATTGATGTGGTGACCACGTTCATTGCATTGGTGTTGTCGGTGGCAGGTGCTTTCGTGGGCGGTGCAGAGCCAGCGATGTGGGGAGTCGCGATCAGCCAAGCAATTGGCGTGCTGATGTGGGCGACGGTGTTCTGGAACCACTCCGACAAGGTCACGGTCGTGTCGGCCGATATCGGTCCCGATGGTGCGAACTGCGCAAGTTAGTGTTGATCCCGTGGTTGAGCAGTCGACCCCGCGCCGAGCGGGCCTGAGCGTTTGAAGAAGCCCAAAGTGGGCGGGAGAGAGCGGACAGGTTCGGCCGGATTTCCTCGGTAGAACGTAAGCTCCTCAGTCAATTTGGTATTGACGACGGAGCCGGCCGAGACGATCGAACGAGGCGGCACGGCAGTTCCGCTCAACAAGGTGCAGCCCGACATCACCGCTGAACGCTCACCAACGACCACGGGCGTCGTCTCGAATCGATCTCTGACGAGGTTCAGGTTGTGGGTCAGGATTGTGGATCGGAAACCCGCAAAGGAGGCATAATCGTCGATCGTGACGCGGTCGGAACAGTCGATGTCGTGCGCCACGGTTACGACGGCGTATCTCCCCATGATCAACGCGGGATAACGATGTGGCGAGTGTTTAAAAATATCAGTGGACAGTAGCCATCCAGTGATCCAGTTCCGCGAGCCTATGCTGGCACCTTCGTCTAGCCGCAATTCTTCGAGATCCTTGATGATGTTGAGCGGACCGATCACTGCGCCCGGCCCCATTGATACCTTGCGAACGAGGATGATGCTGCGGCCCAGATGAGCAGTCGGATGGATGTCCCAACCGAAGAACAGTTTGCCCAGACGTCGCTTGAACGATGACGGCAATACCATCTGTAGAAATGCCCAAGCTAGTCGCATGTGCGCCTCCGTTTGTCGAACGCGGAGAACCGCGCCATCCTAGTGCCGGCTCATTTGCCCGATTTGCGCCAGTATGCACCGAAGTCGTCGATTGCGATGATCTCGTCGGTGATGTTGTGTTTGCGGCGGTAATCGTGGATTGCCTGACCGGCTTGCGACGCATGGCTGCCGAAGTCGTCGATGATGCAGAAGCCGCCGTCTGAAAGTTTCGGGTACAGAACCTCAATAGCTTGGATCGTCGATTCGTACATGTCGCCATCGAGCCGGATCAGCGCCAACTCGCCAAGCGGAGCGACCGGCAACGTGTCCTTGAACCAGCCAACGAGGAACTCGACCTGACCGTCGAGCACGTCGTAGCGACGGAAGTTGTTCTTTACCGTCTCCAAACCGACCGCGAGTCCCGTCTGCGTATGTAGTTCATCGCCAGTGTCAGCCGGGTAGCGTGCCGCATCGGGCGCGGGCAGGCCCTCGAAGGAATCGGCGACCCAGACCTTGCGGCTCGTGTCACCCCAAGCGTTGAGGTTGGCCTTCATGAAGATTGTGGCACCACCGCGCCATACCCCGGTTTCGATGAGGTCGCCGGGTATCTCGTCGGTCATGATCGAGGCGATGCAGTCCTGAATGTTGGTCATGCGCTTGAGTCCGATCATCGACTCGGCGCGCGAAGGCCAATCCAGACCTGATTCACGGGCGACCGCGTCATAGGGCTTCTTGTAGGTGATCTCCAGATCGAGCTTTCCAGCAGCGGTGGCGACAAGGTTGGCCGCGCGCTTCTTGACCGACTTGGCGCCCTGCATTCGGATGCCACCGAGGATTGAGTCGTTGTCTTCGGCAAGCGCGCCAGTCAGGCTTCGTTTCATGAGATCGAGATACATCGTACGGAGGTCAGAGGCTATCGGCTCATTCACAGACACTCGAGGAGGTTATCAGTTCGGACGACGGTGCATATCCAATTCGTGCGCTTTCAGGGCAGCTTTCGAATGCGAATGAGCCCACGCAGAGTGGCGGCGCCGCTCAATGAAGAGGGGCGCCGCCGGGCCCAACAGTCGCACAGTTACCAAGCGTGCCTTCGTCGATGTCGATCGGGGCCACTGTGATCCATTACGGAGTGGTTGTCCCGAGAACGACTGCCCTTTGAGACGGGAGATCGCCGCGTGGGTACTGGAATGTTGGGCTGCTGTGAAGTTATTAACTCCTTTGTACCCCGGCCCGCCGAGAAGCAACAGGTGTACTGAGCCGTAACTTCTTGCGCCCGGATTCACATGCTGCGGTGACGGGCTTTCTTGCGTACCAGAAGGCCGACCGTGATCGCTGCGATGCTGCCAGCGATGACCGATACGGCCGCAATCTGGCCGGCTCGTGAACTGAGGCCGAGGCGCGGGCGTAGCGCGACCGGTCGAGCGAAGACCAGGACCGGCCATTCCTTCTCAGCGGCGGCCTTGCGAAGTGCCTTGTCGGGATTGACCGCGAACGGATGTCCGACCACTTCGAGCATCGGCAGATCGGTCTCGGAGTCTGAATAGGCATACGAATCGAGCAAGTCGTAGCCGCGTTCCTTGGCGAGCGCGACGATCGCTCTGGCCTTGTTTCCCGCGTATGCATAGAACTCGACGTCGCCGGTATAGCGGCCATTCTCTTCGGCAAGCTTTGTCGCGATGACGTGGTCGACGCCGAGCATCGCGCCGATCGGCTCGGCTACTTCGGTGCCTGAGGCCGACACGATGATGATTGCCCGCCCGGCCGCTCGGTGCTGCTCGAATAGGTTGATCGCCTCGTCGTATACGAGTGGATCGATGATGGCGTGCAGAGTTTCGGCGACCGCCTGGCGTACGATCTCGACATCCCAGCCTTTGACCATCTGGGTGAGGTATGAGCGCATCTTTTCGAGTTGGTCATGATCGGCGCCACTCACCGCGAAGACGAACTGTGCGTAGGCGCTGCGAAGCACGGCGCGGCGGCTCAGGAGGCCGCCCTCGAAGAATGGTTTGCTGAATGCCAATGTGCTCGACTTCGCGATGATGGTCTTGTCGAGATCGAAGAAGGCCGCGGATCGGTGGGTGCTGCTCACGGGCCCAGCGTAGCGGGATATCCACAGGTGGCGGTACCGGCGCACATGTCCACAGGTTCAAAGTTCGGCATTGTGTGGGACATCCGTCGCTTGTGACGATCACGCTATGGATGAACAGATAATGCCGCTCGTAGTGACTGGCGACGACCACCTGCTCGAGGAATCGCTGAGGCTTTGCGCGGCAGTTGGTGTGACCCCGGTGGTCGCCGCCGACGTTGCTGCCGCACGGCGCTCGTGGACGGTGGCACCGGCGATTGTGGTCTGTGCCGACCTGGCCGAATCATTGGCTGAATCGGAGCCATCGCGCCGTGATGGGGTCGTTGTTGTCGGGCATGCTGTTGAAGCGCTCTGGGCGCCGGCGGTTGCGCTCGGTGCCGAATGCGTATGCGCGCTACCGACTGATCAAGCGGCGGTCATCGAGATCCTCGCTGGCGCACTCGAGGGCCGTGGCGAGGCATGCGTGGTGAGTGTTGTCGGCGGCTGCGGGGGAGCCGGCACGACAACACTCGCTGCCGCGTTGGCGCTCGCGGGTGCGCGCCGTGAGCTCGCGACTCTCCTGATCGATGCCGATCCGCTCGGCGGGGGTACCGATCTTGTCCTCGGGCACGAAGCGGTTGCTGGGATGCGATGGCATGATCTCGACCTGACTCAAGGTCGGGTCGGCGCCGAATCACTGCGGCAAGTGTTGCCGGCTCGTGGTGGGGTGTCGTCGTTGTCCTGGGATCAGCGGCCGTCGCTCGAGTTGCCGGCCTCGGCGCTTCGATCGGTCCTGACAGCGGCGGCGCGTGCATACGATCTGGTCGTCGTCGATGTCCCACGTTGTTTCGATGCCGCGACGACCGAGGTGCTCGCGCGGTCGCTGTTGACCGTTCTTGTGGTGCCCGAGGAGGTCCATGCGCTGAGCGCCGCCGGTCGGGTGTTGAAGCGACTCAACCGGCATACCGGCAAGGTCGCGCTGGTGACCCGTGCACGGTCGGGTGGGCTCGAGCCGACGATTGTTGGCGAAACCCTCGGCCTTCCGGTTCTGGGCCGGTTGCGGCATGACCGGCGGATTGTGTCCGCACTCAACTCTGGTGACGGCCCGGGGCGGTCGCGGTCCTATCGATCGACGTGCGCCGGCATTCTTGACATGTTAGGGCTAAGCGCATGATGCCGGCAGCGCTCCTCGAGCGCGTGCAGCGACGGCTGTCCGTGGATGGCCAAGAGGCGACGGCACAGAGCGTAGCTGCGGCGCTTCGCGCGGAGAATCAACTGTGTGGGGATGGCACCGTTCTGGCATTGGTGGATCAGTTGCGCCGCGACACGATCGGTGCTGGGCCGTTGGACGCGCTGTTGTCCCAGACCGGTGTCACCGACGTTCTGGTCAACGGGCCACACGACGTCTACCTCGACCGCGGCAACGGTATCGAGCGCACTGGCGTGACATTTGCCGATGATGAAGCCGTACGCCGCCTGGCCCAACGGCTTGCCGCTCAGGGCGGCCGCCGGCTCGACGATGCCAGCCCATTTGTCGACGTTCGATTGCCCGACGGGACGCGCTTTCACGCAGTGCTCGCACCGGTAGCCAGGCCCGGCACGATCCTGTCGTTGCGCGTTCCGGCCCGTCATACGTTTACGCTCAAGGAGTTGCAATCATCGGGCACGGTGACCGCCCAAGGCGCTCGATGCCTCGAACTGGTCATCGCGTCGCGGGCAGCGTTCCTGATTTCCGGTGGCACCGGCTCGGGCAAGACGACGCTGCTTGCCGCGATGCTGTCGCTCGTTGCGCCGACCGAGCGGCTCGTGATCGTGGAGGATGCGACGGAGTTGCGGCCGCAACATCCGCATGTTGTCGGGCTGGAGGCCCGGCCAGCCAATATTGAGGGGGCTGGCGCAATTGGGCTGCGCGATCTTGTGCGCCAGTCGCTCCGTATGCGGCCCGATCGCGTGATTGTTGGCGAGGTTCGCGGCGCCGAGGTCGTCGACCTATTGGCCGCGCTCAACACCGGTCATGAGGGCGGCTGCGGCACTCTGCACGCCAACTCTGCGGCCGACGTTCCGGCGCGACTGGAGGCGCTCGGGATGACGGCGGGACTGTCACGAGAAGCGGTCCACAGCCAGGTCGCTGCTGCGCTCGACATTGTTATACAGCTGGGTGGGTCGACTGACGGACAGCGGGAGTTGCGCCAGTTCGCGGTGCTGGAGCGCGCGGCTGGCGGGCTGGTCGAAGCAGTGCCAGCCCTGACTTTCCACGCTGGCGCGGTCACCGAGGGGCCGGCGTTCGACCGGTTCGATTCGATTCTCCGGCGCGCCGACGGTGCAGGATGACATGGCTTGCGGCGGGCTGTCTCATGGTCGCACTCGCCGTGGCCCGACCATCGCCGCGGCGAATGGTCGCGGTGCGGTTCATGCTGCCGGCGACCTTGCCAGCTGTGTCAGGGATTCGACGGGCCGTGATTCCTGCCTTGTTGATTGCAGGCATCGGTGTGGTTCTGCTGGTCGGCGGTTCGGTTCCACACGTCGTCGTCGGCGTCACTGCGGTGGGAGTGATCACTGTTGTGATCCGGCTCCGATTGAGATCTCGCGCGGTGACGATCCGCAAGCGTCGTGCTGGTGAGATTGCCGAAGTCATTGATGCGCTTGCTGCCGAACTTGGCGCCGGTGTGCTGCCTGCACGCGCCTTGGTTCACCTCGCCGAGGACACCCCGTCGCTTGGCTCGGTGGCCGCGACCAGCCGGCTGGGCGGCGACATCCCGTACGCCCTTCGGTCCGTGTCGAGCCTGCCAGGTGCGGAGGTGCTCAGCGACCTGGCTTCGGCGTGGGAGGTGTCCGAGCGATCCGGTGCCCCGATGGCCAAGGTGCTCGATCGACTGGCCGATCGAATGCGCGATGAACGCGACCTTCGTCGTGAAATCGATGCCGGGTTAGGGCCGGCGCGATCGACGGCCCGCATCATGGCGGTCCTGCCGGTATTTGGGCTTGCCATGGGAGCTGGGGCCGGCGCGAATCCGCTACAGACATTGACTTCCACGGTTTTCGGTTCGCTGTGCCTTGCCGCGGGCTCGGCATTGGCATGCGTGGGTATCAGCTGGGTCGATGCCATCGCAGCCCGCGCCGGCCGGGAATGAACTGATGATCTCGGCGCTGTGTGTTGCGGTGGCCGCATTTTTGGCGATCCGCCCGTCGTCGCTTCGACGCTGTAGGCGGATCTTTTCGGTCGCCACCAAGAAGCAGCGAACGAATCCACCGCCGACGCTGATCGCGATGGCATTGGCGGTAGTTGTGGGTGTGACGTTCTTGGGGCTTCCGACCGGGTTGCTTGTCGGTGGCGTCGCGGCACCATTTGTGGGACGACTCGTGGCGGGGCTTGAATCAGCGACCGTACGCCGACGCCGACTGTTGCTGCTCAATCAGTTGCCGGGCGCGGTTGATCTGCTCATTGCGGCTCTCGATGCTGGCCGGCCGCCCGGCTCTGCTTTCGCCATGGTGGGCCGCGCGAGCGCCGATCCGGTCGGCGCCGAGTTCGCTGCGATTGCCCGACGATTATCGGTCTCCGGTGATGATGCGGCGGTATGGGACACGGTGCGTGCCGACGCGGCCCTCGCGCCCCTGGGACGCAGTTTCGCGCGTGCGGGCCGATCCGGCATGCCGGTTGGCAAGATCCTCGAACGACTCGCTGATGAACTCCGTCGGGAACGCCGTGCGAGCAGCCAGGAACGGGCCCGAAGCATTGCCGTCTCAACTGCCGCCCCGTTGGGCCTGTGCTTTTTGCCGGCGTTCTTCTTGATCGGCATTGTCCCGACGATCTACGGGACTTTCATGTCACTGCACTGGTGACTTATCCCCAAGTGAACATTTCGCCATGGCTATCCCCAGATCGCAATATGGCATCGCAAATCAGCTCGTCTCGTCGCCACATTCATGAGTGAAACATTCGCCAACGCAAAGGAGCAAGACGATGAAGAAATTCCTCATCCGTACGAGTGAGCGAGGCATGACTACCGCCGAGTATGCGGTCGGAACGGTCGGTGCCTGTTCAATCGGAGGTGTTCTGGTCAAGGTAGCTCAATCGGACTGGTTCGGTGACCTTATCAAGGGCGTCCTAGAGAAAATCCCGTCGATTCTGCCGTTCTAATCAGTCGCGGCCGGGACGGATCGCCGTCCCGGCCGGACACGGAAGGAGCATCATGACCAAGAATTTCCCGTTGTGGCGCCGCCACGAACGCGGTGCGACCACGGCCGAATACAGCGTCGGGACAATTGGGGCCTCGCTGATGGCGTTCTGGCTGTTCCGAATTGGTGGACGGCTCGGTGACCCGAATCCGTCCTGGTACGAAAACTTCATCCACGACCTCCTGGCGAAAGCGTTCTCGGTCCCGCATCTTTTTGGCGGCAGCAGTGACTGGATGTGGCGGTGGCTGATGTGAAGCGCTCCGAACGCGGGATGGTCACCGCCGAGCTGGCCGCGATCTTGCCGCTCGGCGTCGCCTTCGGCTTCCTGCTGCTGTGGATTGTCTCGCTGGGCGTGACCCAGGTTCGTCTCGTTGACACTGCACGCGAAGGCGCCCGAATGGTAGCCCGTGGGGATTCGATCACGACCGCTGTCAAGGTTGCCCGACGCGATGCCCCGGCGGGCACCAAGATTCACGCCACCACGAAAAAAGGTGTCGTCACGGTGACGGTGACGGTGCGTTCGGCGATTCCGGTTCCATTGTTTTCCCATGTCGGCAGCCGCACGCTTACGGCTACCGCTGTCGCCGCGGACGAGACACCGTGAACCGCGAACGCGGATCAGTCACAATTCACGCGATCGTGGTCGGTTCTGTCCTCGCGCTGCTGGCCGGGATCGCGGCGCAAGGAACGATGTTGTTCACGCTGCGCCACGAGGTGACGAAGGCCGCGGATCTGGCTGCGCTTGCCGCAACTGCTGCCTCGGTGGCTGGCGACGATGGTTGTTCAGCAGCGCGCGAGATTGCTCGTCGTAATCATGCCCGAGTCGTGACGTGCCGGATGGATTTCGATGTTGCAACGCTGACCACGCGTTCGGAGAGCACAGCTTTATGGGGGCAGCGGTTCGCGTTCGACAGCAAAGCGCGCGCCGCTCCGGTCGACTATTTGACGGAGTGATCTAACAAAGCGTCGAGCAAGATGATTGCCGCTGATTTGTCGAGTGGTTCGTTGCCATTGCCGCATTTGGGTGAGTGCACGCAGGAGGGACAACCACCGCTGCATTCGCAGGCCACGATGGCATCACGTGTGACACGGAGCCATTGAGCGGCCAGGTCGTAACCGCGTTCGGCAAATCCGGCGCCACCGGGATAACCGTCATAGACAAACACGGTCAACCTGCCGGTGTCTGGATGCAGCGCGGTCGAAACTCCGCCAATGTCCCAGCGATCACATGTTGCCAGTAGCGGCAACATCCCGATTGCGGCATGCTCGGCGGCATGCGCGGCGCCTGGAATGTCTGCCTCGGTCAGTACCGCGGCCACGGACTCCGATTGCAGCGTCCACCAGACCGCCTTGGTCTGCAGCGATCGCGACGGTAGGTCGAGCAACTCTTCGCCGAGGACTTCGCCCGAACCCTTGCGACGCTTCAGGAACGACACGACTTGGTTGGCGACCTCGACCGAACCGAAGGAGATTGTGGCCGGACCCCACTCCTTACTGCGTTCGTTGGCAACGATTGAAATCTCGGTCAGCGATCGCGCCATTGTGGAGTAGTCGGGTTGGTCGAGGTGTACGGCGGCGATGCCTTCGTCGACATCATATTCGTCCACGACATGCGTCTCGCCCTGATGCACATACACGGCGCCCGTATGCACGGTTGAGTCGGCGGATCCGGCATCGACGGTGCCCAGGAGTCGACCGGTTGCGCCGTCGACGATCTGCACCGGCGAACCGCCGCTTGATCGGATGTCGGCGAGATTGCTTGCGCGTTCGCGTTTGGTCCAGAACCAGCCGGCGGCTCGTTTGCGCAGCCAGCCGGCCTCGGTCAGCGCGTTGACGCCAGCCTCGGCGCGCGGCCCGAACAGGGCGAAATCGGTTTCAGTCAACGGGAGTTCTTGCGCTGCGGCGGCGAGATGTGGCCCAAGGACATACGGATTGTCGGGATCGAAGACCGTCGCCTCGACAGGAGCGCCCAGCAGCGCCTCGGGGTGGTGGACTAGATAGGTGTCGAGCGGATCGTCGCGGGCCACCATGACGCCGAGCGAGGGCTGCCCCTCCCGACCGGCGCGGCCGAACTGCTGTTGAAGCCCGGCGCGCGTGCCTGGATAGCCGACCGAAATGACGGCGTCCAAACCGGCAATGTCGATCCCGAGCTCTAATGCATTTGTGCTGGCCAACCCCAGGAGTTCTCCGCTTCGTAATTGGCGTTCGAGTTCGCGTCGATCTTCCGGTAGGTAGCCGCCGCGATAGGTGGCGACCCGTGACACGAGGTCGGGGTCGATCTCACGGAGTCGCCGCTGAGCGCCCATTGAAACAGTTTCAGCGCCACGCCGCGATCGCACGAAAGCCAAGGTCCGGACGCCGCCGACGACGAGGTCGGTCAGAATTTCGGCGGCCTCGGTCGTGGCGGGGCGTCGGATGGTGGGCTGATCGGTCCCACTCGTCGAATCGCGGCCAGGCAACAGTGGCGGCTCCCACAGTGCAATCGACCGTGGTCCGTGCGGCGACGCGTCGTTGGTGACTGCGCGGACGTCGAGGCCGGTAATTCGTCGGGCTGACACATCGGGTTCGGCGATTGTCGCCGAAGCGAGGATGAAGGTCGGCTCGGCGCCATAATGTGCAGCGATCCGCCGAAGCCGGCGAATGATTTGCGCGAGATGCGCTCCGAATACACCGCGGTAGTGGTGACATTCGTCGATCACGACGTAGTTGAGCCCGGACACGAAACGTGACCAACGGGCATGCGCTGGCAGGATTGAATGATGCAGGGTGTCGGGATTGGTGAGGATGTAGTTGGCGTGATCGCGCGCCCATACTCGTTCCTCACGTGAGTTGTCGCCGTCGACGGTTGCGCCGCGAATGAGGTGCTGGGCGACCGACAACCCGAGTAGTTGATCGGCAGCGAGCGCCTTGGTGGGGGACAGATACAAGACCGTTGGTGCGCGGAAGCCGCGAAGTGGACTGCCGCCTCGCCCAGCGGCAAGTGCGGTGAGCGCCGGTGCCTGATAGGCGAAAGACTTGCCTGATGCGGTGCCAGTCGCAATGACGACATGTTCGCCGTGATGAGCTAATTCGGCGGCCTCAGCCTGGTGGCTCCACAGGTGAGTTACACCCTGCGCGACATACATATCCTTGACCTGCGGATCGATCCAATCGGGCCACGGCGCGTAGACCGCATCGCGTGCGGCGATGTGCTCGAGATGGGTCATCCGATCAACATGGCGCGCAACAGCATCGATCGGATTCATGACAAAAGTCTTACAGATCCGAAAGCGGATTGAGATCCCGCACGATCATGGTTCAATATTCGACAGGGAGGCACGTATGGATCTGTCGTTGAACACTCGGGCTGAAGGCCCGTTCCAGGTGGTTGAAGTCGGCGGCGAGGTCGATGTCTACACCGCGCCGAAATTGCGCGAAGCGATTGTGTCGACGATCGACGCGGGGAACGTTCGGCTGATTATTGACGTCGAAAAGGTTGATTTTCTCGATTCAACCGGCCTTGGTGTGCTTGTCGGATCACTCAAGCGCGTCCGCGCTGAGGGCGGATCGCTCGATGTCGTCTGCACCCAGGAACGCATCTTGAAGATATTTGCCATCACCGGTCTGGACAAGGTGTTCGGTCTCCATACCTCGATCGAGGCGGCCGTGTCATCCCACGAGTGACTCCCATCATGTCGCCCGAGCAGTTGACCATGTAATCTGCGTCACGCGGGCCGGAAGTCTGGCCCGCACCATGCTGTGGCTGACCTCTGGAGGATTTAGATGGCGAATGCGACACTCGTTGCGGCTGCTGGGGACTTGGATCTCTCGAACGACAACACGATCATTGTTGCGGCAGTTGCCGGGATCGGCGTTTTGGCGCTGATCATGGCGGCCGTGTTCAGAGCCGAGGTACTCAAAGCCGCCGAAGGCACCGAAAAAATGCAGGAAATTGGCCGCGCGGTCCAGGAGGGCGCCTCGGCCTATCTACAGCGCCAGTTTAAGACGTTGGCGGTTTTCGCTGTTCTCGCATTCGCACTGCTGTTCGTGCTGCCGGGCTCAACCGAAATCAGGGTAGGACGCTCGATCTTCTTTGCCCTCGGTGCCGGCTTCTCCGCAATGATCGGCTATCTCGGTATGTCGTTGGCAACGCGCGCGAACATTCGTGTCGCTGCCGCCGCGCAGAACGAGGGCCGCGAACGCGCCATGCGCATCGCGTTCCGTACCGGTGGAACGGTGGGGATGCTGACGGTGGGCCTTGGTCTGATCGGCGCCGCCGCAGTCGTTCTGATCTATCAGGGCGATGCGCCCCGTGTCCTTGAAGGCTTCGGCTTCGGTGCCGCGCTGCTCGCCATGTTCATGCGTGTCGGCGGCGGCATCTTCACAAAAGCTGCCGATGTTGGTGCCGACTTGGTCGGCAAGGTCGAGCAGAACATTCCTGAAGACGATCCGCGCAATGCGGCGACGATCGCGGACAACGTTGGCGACAACGTCGGCGACTGCGCCGGAATGGCGGCCGACCTGTTCGAGTCCTATGCGGTGACCCTCGTTGCTGCGCTGATCCTCGGCTCGGTTGCCTTCGGTGAGAAGGGTCTAGTTCTTCCGCTCATCATCCCCGCGATCGGCACATTGACGGCGATCCTCGGCGTCTACATCATGAAGCCTCGGGCAACCGAGAATGGCCTCGCGACGATCAACCGTACGTTCTATATCTCGGCGGCAGTCTCGGCAGTTGTCACCTCGGCCGTCTCCTGGTTCTACCTTCCCGCGTCATTTGACAAGCTGAACGCCGGCGCTGGCGACAGCGGTATCGGATCGTTGCTCAGTGGGCTCGACAGTGCATTCCAGCAGGCCACCGGACAGGCCCTCGGCCTTCCGCTGCAGTCCGGCACGCCGGACGGCGATCCGCGCCTCATCGCAATCATTGCGGTGTTGATCGGCATTGTGCTTGCCGCCGTTATTTTGGCCCTCACCGGCTACTTCACCGGCACCGAAACGCGGCCGGTCAAGGATGTCGGCAAGACATCCCTCACCGGTGCCGCAACAGTTATTCTTGCTGGCCTCTCGGTCGGCTTCGAGTCGGCGGTCTACACGGCGCTCGTCATCGCTGCGGCGGTGTTCGGCGCCTTCCTGCTCGGCTCGGGTTCGATTATTGTGTCGCTGTTTGCGGTCGCGCTGGCGGGCTGTGGCCTGCTGACGACGGTCGGTGTCATCGTCGCAATGGACACCTTCGGTCCGGTCAGCGATAACGCTCAGGGCATCGCCGAAATGTCTGGCGATGTCGATGAGAAAGGCGCGCAGATCCTTACTGAACTCGACGCGGTCGGCAATACGACCAAGGCGATCACCAAGGGCATCGCGATCGCGACGGCAGTACTCGCCGCAACCGCATTATTTGGCGCATTCACCGATGGCATCGCTGGTGCGGTTCGCGACATCAAGTTCGACGAGAAGTTGCCGATCAGCGACTTCCTGTCGATCCTCGGTGTGTTCAATATCGCTGATCCGTCAAACTTGGTCGGATTGATCATCGGCGCGGCTGTGGTGTTCTTGTTCTCGGGTCTGGCGATCAGCGCAGTCGGTCGTGCCGCGGGCGCGGTCGTCTACGAAGTACGCCGTCAGTTCCGCGACATCCCCGGCATCATGGAAGGCACCGGTCGTCCTGAATATGGCAAGGTCGTCGACATCTGTACGCGCGATTCGTTGCGCGAACTGGCGACGCCGGGCATCCTCGCGGTGTTTGCACCAATTGCGGTGGGCTTTGGCCTCGGTGTCGGTGCCCTGGGCGCCTATCTAGCGGGCGCGATTGCCACCGGAACGCTCATGGCAGTATTCCTCGCGAATGCTGGCGGCGCCTGGGACAACGCCAAGAAACTTGTCGAGGACGGCAACCATGGCGGCAAGGGTTCACCGGCTCACGAGGCCACGATCATCGGCGATACGGTCGGCGATCCGTTCAAAGACACTGCCGGTCCGGCCATCAACCCGCTGCTCAAGGTCATGAACTTGGTGGCGTTGTTGATCGTGCCGCTGATCATCCAGTACAGCTATGGTCAGGACGCGAATGCAGCGCTTCGCTACTCGATTGCGATCGTCGCAGCGTTGATCATTACGATCTCGGTCTACATCTCGAAGCGTCGTCCGATCGCAATCGAAGCGGACATGCCCGACGCTCCGGCAACGGCCACGGAGGTTAACGCCTAAACCCCAACCGCCGAGTGGCGCAAATCTGGTCGCGAGTGGCGCAGATTCGGGCAAAATTCCTCCGGGAAACCCCGAATCTGCGCCACTCGCGGTTGGGGGAGGTGCGAGACTTTGCCTATGTTGACCCCTGATCTCACCGCACGACTGCGCGAAGCGCTCACCGCCGCCGATTTCACCGTGGATGCGGTTGCCGCGCTGATCGGTGACGGCGCCCAGCGGGCCTTGATGCGCAATCAATCGACCCCCGCTCGTCGTCGTACGCTCGACGGTTCGCCGCTCTCAACTCTCACGCGGCTGTTCTCGCTCCAAGCGCCGGTATCTCGCGCCGAGGCCGATCGGGCACTTCCCGGTCTCGTCGATGCGATGAGTGTTGCCGGTATGTTGGAAGGTTCGGTCGGTGAGGTAAACGCGCGCGTCGACATACGGCCCTATGGCGATGAAGATCACGACTGGTGGATTGTGTGTGACTTGACGCCCGGACTCGACGGGATGGGTAGGTCGGTCGACACCGAACATGTGCTGGGCATCAGCGAAGCCTCTAGCTCATTGGCGCAACTGACGATTCGCGAAGACATCGGCTCGGCGCTCGATCTCGGCACCGGATGTGGCGTCCAAGCGCTTCACTTGGCAAGTCACGCCAAACGGGTTGTTGCCACCGATGTCAATCCGCGCGCCCTCCGAATGGCGCGATTGACGGCCGCGCTGAACGGCGTCGATATCGAGGTCAGGGATGGCAGTCTATTCGCGCCGGCCCAAGGCGAAACCTTTGATCTGATCGCCACGAATCCGCCGTTCGTGGTGTCGCCAGCGACCGGAACTCGGCTGATCTATCGCGATTCCGGGCTCCCCGGCGATGAGGTCGTACGCCGAGTGGTGACGCAGGCCCCGGATCATCTCAACGACGGTGGCTGGTGCCAGGTGCTTGCGAATTGGATCCATCGTGCCGGTGAGCCTTGGCAGGATCGAATCGCCGGCTGGCTCGAACCGAGCGGAGTCGATGCGTGGGTCCTACAACGTGAAGTCGCCGACCTGCCGACATACGTTGAGATGTGGCTGGCTGACGCGGGCCTGCAGGATGCGCCCGATTATGTTCAGCGCTACGACACATGGCTTTCGTGGTTCGACGATCAGGGGATCGAGGGGATCGGTTTCGGTTGGTTGAGTCTGCACAAAGCTCATCGAGACATGCCAGCGCTGCGCATTGAGGAATGGCCCTATGAGATTGAGCAGCCGCTCGGCCCGCACATTGCCGCGTGGGGTGAGCGTATGAGTGCGCTTGACGGGCTCAGCGACGTCGCGCTACTCGACTCTCGGCCGATCCATGCTGCCGATGTCATCCAGGAGACGGTCGGACCCGTCGGTGCGGAGGATCCCGAACACATCGTCGCTCGGCTGCAGCGCGGTGTGCGCAGAGCCCGGCCGGTCGACACAATCGAAGCGGGACTCCTCGGCGCGTGCGACGGTGATTTGAGCGTCGGCCAGATCCTCGACGCCCTCGCCACGCTGCTAGATCACGACGAAACCGAGTTGCGCGCTGACTACCTTCCGAAGGTGCGAAGTCTAATCGACGAAGGCTTCCTCACCCCCCAACCCTGACGAGTCACTCACGTGCGCCGACGAGTCACTCACGTGCGCCGAGGAGTCACTCACGTGCGCCGAGGAGTCACTCACCGACGTAAGCGGGTGACCCCGTGACCCCCGCCCTGTTTTCGCGTCCTTGACATCAGGAGATACCGTTTGGCTCGTCGCAGTTAGCAGCGGCATCCCAGGAAAGGTATCCAGTTGACCACCCTTGTCATAGTCGAGTCACCCAACAAGGTCCGTAGTATTGCGGGCTATCTCGGTGAAGGCTTTGTCGTGGACGCGTCGATCGGACACATCCGCGACCTTCCGAAAGGCGCCGATCAGGTGCCGGCCAAATATAAGGGAACCTCCTGGGCACGCCTTGGCGTCAACACCGAGGACAACTTCGAACCCATCTATGTGGTGTCGTCGGAGAAGAAGGCGCAGATCGCCAAGCTCAAAAAGCTGCTGAAGGATGCCGACGAACTCGTACTCGCAACCGATGAGGACCGCGAAGGCGAAGCAATTGCCTGGCACCTGTTCGATGAGCTGAAGCCCAAAGTCCCGGTCAAGCGCATCGTTTTCAACGAGATCACCAAAGAAGCGATCCAGTATGCGATCGCCAACCCGCGCGATATCGACATGGATCTCGTTGACGCTCAGGAAACGCGCCGTATTCTCGACCGCCTCTATGGCTATGAGGTGAGCCCGGTCCTGTGGAAGAAGGTCATGAGCGGCCTCTCCGCTGGCCGGGTGCAGTCGGTCGCGACGCGATTGGTCGTTGAGCGTGAGCGTGAGCGCATTGCTTTCAATCTGGCGTCGTATTGGGATCTTGAAGCGACGTTCGATGCCGGTCCTGGCAAGGATCCGCAAACATTTCCGGCCAAGGTCCATTCGATCGATGGCGCCCGCATCGCTTCGGGCAAGGATTTCGACAATCAGGGCCACATGGTCACCGACAAGGCAATCCATCTCGACGAGGCCCGTGCCGGTGCGCTTGCCGATAATTTGCGCGATCAGCCGTTCACGGTTCGTTCAGTCGAGTCGAAGCCTTACACCCGTAAGCCCTATGCACCGTTCCGCACGACGACGCTTCAGCAGGACGCCTCGCGCAAGTTTGGTTATGGCGCCGCCCGCACAATGCAGATCGCGCAACGGCTGTATGAAAACGGCTTCATCACTTATATGCGTACGGACTCGACGACGTTGTCGCAAACCGCATTGACTGCGGCCCGGGCCCAGGTCAAAGAGCAGTACGGCATCGAGTATTTGCCGGACGCGCCTCGGGTTTATGCCTCGAAGGTCAAAAACGCGCAAGAGGCCCACGAGGCGATTCGACCGGCTGGCGAACGCTTCCAGACCCCGTCGAAGAGTGGTCTGTCGGGCGATGAGTTCAAGCTCTACGATCTCATCTACAAGCGGACGATCGCGTCGCAAATGAAGGACGCCAAGGGCAATTCGGTCTCGATCCGCATCGGCGCGCAGGCGGCAAGCGGCGAGGACGTTGTGTTCACCAGCAGCGGCCGCACGATCACATTTTATGGCTTCTTGAAGGCCTACGTCGAAGCCCAGGATCAGCCGGACGCCGACAGCGCGGAGCAGCAGACCAAGCTCCCGAATGTCAGCGAGGGTGACACGGTCACAGTCGCCGAACTCGGTTCGGCCGCGCACGAAACCCGGCCGCCGTCGCGTTTCACCGAAGCCAGCCTGATTAAGGAGCTCGAAGAGCGTGAGATCGGTCGGCCGTCGACGTATGCGTCGATCGTCAACACGATCCAAAACCGCGGCTATGTATATAAGAAGGGCACCGCGCTCGTACCGGCGTGGATCGCGTTCTCGGTCATACGCTTGATGGAGCAGCATTTCGGCCGCTTGATCGAATACAACTTCACCGCCGAGCTCGAGGGTGTTCTGGATGATGTCGCTGGCGGGCGGGAGGCGCGCGTCAATGTCCTGCAGGGCTTCTGGACCGGCGAAGGCGCGCACGACACGGGCCTTAAGCGGCTGGTTGAGGGCCTGGGCGACATTGACGCCCGCGGTCTGTCGACATTCCCGCTCGGCGAGGGCATCAACGTACGCGTCGGTCGTTATGGCCCGTATGTCGAAGGCCCCCCGTATTCGAAGAACGAGGACGGCACCGAAAAGCCGACCCGCGCCAACATCCCCGAAGAACTCCCGCCCGATGAGCTCACGCTCGACAAGGCCAAGGAACTCCTCGCGACACCCGCCGGCCTTGAGATCGAGCTTGGTAATCACCCGGACACCGGGCTACGCGTCGTTGCAAAGAATGGTCGTTTCGGTCCGTATGTAACCGAGGCGCTGCCCGAGGACGCTAAGAAGGCCGACAAGCCGCGCACCGCGAGTTTGTTCAAGGACATGTCCATCGACACGATGACCCTCGAGCAGGCGGTTGAACTGTTGAGGCTGCCGCGTGTCGTTGGTGCTGATGCCGAGGGCGTTGAGATCACCGCCCAAAATGGGCGTTACGGCCCCTATCTCAAAAAGGGCACCGACTCGCGCTCGCTGGACACCGAGAAGCAGTTGTTGACGCTGACGCTCGCCGAGGCCCTTGAGATTTATTCCAAACCGAAACAGTTCGGCCGACGCGCTGCTGCTGCCCCGCTTAAGGAGCTCGGTCCTGACCCAGTCAGCGGTCAGCCGATTGTGGCCAAAGACGGTCGCTTCGGTCCATACGTCACTGATGGCGAATACAACGCGACGCTTCGCAAAGGCGACTCGATCGACGAGTTGACGCCCGAGCGTGCGGCCGACTTGTTGGCCGAACGTCGCGCCAAGGGCCCGGCCAAGAAGGCTGGCAAGAAGACCGCGAAGAAGCCGGCCGCCAAGAAGAAGGCACCAGCCAAGAAAGCTGCAGCGAAGAAGACAACCGCGAAGAAAACGCCGGCTAAAAAGACGGCCCCCAAGAAGGCTGTGGCGAAGAAATCAACTGCCAAAAAGGCCTGACATGCGCCAGCTGGCTGGTTAGTGAACTCCAAGTCGGCACTGTCGTTGCCGCCCAGTAGGCTCTCGGTTATGGATCCGCTCTATACCCACTCCGGCGTGTTTATCGCGTTGGAGGGCGGCGAAGGTGCGGGCAAATCGACCCAGTCACAGCTTTTGCACGATTGGCTGACCGGTCTTGGCCACGATGTGGTTCTCACTCGGGAGCCCGGCGGCACGGCAGTTGGCACCGCGCTGCGTACGATCTTGCTCTCGCACGAGACTGGCAGTCTGGCCGATCGTGCTGAAGCCTTGATCTATGCCGCCGACAAGGCCGAACATGTCGACAAACTGGTGCTGCCGGCACTTGTTGCGGGTCGTGTCGTGATCACCGACCGCTATGTCGACTCGACCCTCGCCTATCAGGGTGGGGGACGCTCGCTCGACAACGCTGAGCTTGAATTTGTTGCCCGTTGGGCGACGTCGGGATTGCGGCCACATCTCACCGTGCTGCTTGACGTCGATCCGGCTATTGGATTGTCGCGGTTCGGCACTCCTGATCGGATCGAGGCCGAACCGCTTGAGTTCCACCAGCGTGTACGCCAGCAGTTCCTAGATCTTGCGGCCACTGACTCGGCGCACTATCTCATTCTGGATGGCAGCGGCGATCGTGCCGACATTCACGACCAGATTCGGACCCGCGTCGAGCCGTGGTTGCGGCAGGCGGCGATATGACGGTCTGGGACGAACTTGTCGGACAGGAGCCGGTCGTGGCAACGCTCAAGACCGCAGTAGCCGGCGCGGCGACGCAGATTCGCGGTGCAGGCGGCGGCTCCATGACACATGCCTGGCTGTTCACCGGCCCGCCCGGCTCAGGCCGCTCGAATGCCGCTCGTGCCTTCGCGGCTGCACTGCAATGCCCCGACGGGGGCTGTGATGAGTGCAAAGCCTGCACGACCGCGCGCGCTGGCAGCAATCCGGACATCACCGTCATCCGCACCGAAGGTCTGAGCATCGGCACTGACACGGCACGCGAGTATGTCCGCAGGGCCGCGCTGCATCCCTCACAGGGCCGATGGCAGGTGCTGATCGTCGAAGATGCCGATCGTCTGACCGATCAGGCCGCCAACGCGCTCCTGAAGGCGATCGAGGAGCCGCCGCCACGCACTATTTGGATGCTATGCGCGCCCGCCGTCGAAGATGTCATCATCACGATTCGTTCACGCGCCCGGGCCGTCCTCTTGCGGACCCCGCCAGCGGCTGCGATTGCGAAACTACTGGTTGAGCGTGATGGCATCGACGAATCGATTGCCGTCGCTGCTGCGGCTGCCGCACAGGGGCACATCGGTCGGGCCAAGGCGCTCGCGACCAATCCTGATGTACGTGCACGGAGGCAGACGATTCTGGAGCTGCCGCTATCGCTCCGTGACCTTGGCGCCTGCCTCCGGGCCGCCGCCGCGATCAATGATGCTGCCGCTGCGCATGCGGCGGCGATCGCAGATGACGCCGATGCGCGCGAGCTGGACGACATACGGTCGGCTTGGGGTGTTGAGGACCGCGGTCGCCGCCCGGCGGGCTACGCCGGAGCCTTGTCGGCGCTTGAGAAGGACCAGAAGCGCCGCCGCACACGATTGCTTCGTGACTCGATCGACGGCGTCCTGCTCGACTTGATGGCGCTCTATCGTGACGTGCTGGTGGCCCAACAGGCCCCCGGAACCGACCTCATCAACGCCGACTTCATCCAGGGAGTTCAGGAGATCGCGAGCCTGGGGACAGCCGAGTCGACCTTGCGGAGCATCGATGCCATCTTGGAATGTAGGCAGGGACTCACCGCCAATGCCGCGCCGCTCCTGGCGCTCGAACAGATGATGATCGGACTCGTGAATCGATAGTGCGCAAACATGCAACCGCCATTTTGATCGGACTGCTCGCGGTCGCTTTGATCGCAATCGTGCTCGTTGCCTCGTTCGGCACCGGCGAGCGATCCAATCCGGTCGGCACAAAAGAATCGGCACCGAGCGGCCTTCAGCCGATCTATCAGCAGAAGCTCAGCTGGACCGATTGCGGTACCTACCGCTGCACCTGGGTCAAGGTTCCGATCGACTACGACGCACCGACCGGCCCCACACTCCGGCTGCGCGTCAAGGTGCATCCCTCTGGCGATAACGGTTCGGATCGGATGTTGTTCATCAATCCAGGTGGACCGGGTGGTTCTGGCGTCGAATTCTTGAGTTCATTTGTCGATGCGGCAAGCCGGTCATTGCGCAAGGCATACTCAATCGTCGGCTTCGATCCGCGCGGCGTCGGCAAGAGCACCCCACTCAAATGTTTGTCTGATCAGCGTCTTGATGAGCTCCTCAACGGTGATCCTGATCCGGACACGAAGCGAGAGGTCAATGAGTTCGTCAAGGGCACCATCGAGCTCGGCAAGGCCTGTGCAGCGCGCTCGGGAGCATTGGCCGCACATGTGTCGACTTTCGAGGCGGCGCAGGACATGGATGTGCTGCGGGGCGTTTTGGGGCAGAAGAAATTTGACTACTACGGGGCCTCCTATGGCACTCAACTCGGCGCGACGTATGCGCAGCAGTTCCCTACCAAGGTGGGCCGGATGGTTCTGGACGGGGCCGTCGATTCGACCCTCTCCGACGAGCAGTCCTCGCTTGGCCAGGCAGAGGGCTTCCAGCGCGCCTTGACCGCATATATCGCCGATTGCGCCGGTGCGACGACGTGCCCACTGGGTCGCGATCCCAAGGCCGCTGAGACCAAGCTCGCGGCGTTCCTTCAGGGATTGGACGCCAAACCGATGAAGGCCAAGAATGGCCGGCTACTTACCGAGTCCGGCGCGTTCTTCGGGATCGCGGTCACGTTGTACAACCGTGACTACTGGCCGCTGTTGACTCGCGAGTTGACCGATGTGTTCGCCGGTGATCCAACGGCGATGCTCAATCTGTTCGACGCCTACACCTCACGCAATCCCAATGGCACCTACAAGGACAATTCCTCGGAGTCGATTGTTGCGATCCGTTGCTTGGACAGCGCCAAGCCGGCGACCGTCGCCGAGGTTGAGGCATCAATTCCCAAGTTCGAAAAGATCTCGCCGGCGTTTGGTCGCGCCATGGCTTGGGGCGCGCTGGGTTGTAGTGACTGGCCGATCAAGGCGACCCATCCACAGGGCCCGGTCCACGCCAAGGGCGCGGCGCCGATCCTGGTTGTCGGCACGACGCGTGACCCGGCAACGCCGTATGAGTGGGCGCAAGCATTGGCCAAACAGCTCGATTCAGGCGTCCTTCTGACCCGGGTGGGCGACGGTCATACTGGCTTCCATGTCGGCAATGCTTGCATCGACAAGGCCGTCGACGGATTTTTCGTCGACAACACCGTGCCCAAGGACGGCGTCAACTGTAAGGCTTCCTGATGCCCTGGTTCTGCCAGACGACCCACTGAGACCGATGTTTAGTCGCGGGCGGCCAGATGGTGGTGGATGACTTCCTCTACGATGAAATTGAGGAACTTTTCCGCGAACGCGGGATCGAGGTCGGCATTGACTGCCAACTCCCGTAGCCGCGTGATCTGACGCGACTCACGAGCTGGATCTGCCGGCGGCATGTCGTGCTCGGCTTTGAGTTTGCCGACCCGCTTGGTGCATTTGAATCGCTCAGCAAGCATGTGGATGACAGCCGCATCGATGTTGTCGATGCTGGACCGGATTTCCTCGAGTTCGGCGTTCGTCGCCTCGGTGGCACTCACGTGCGCGATACTACCTGCGAGGGGTGAGCTTGCGGCAACTTGCATCGTATGCTGGGCCCGGCATTGCTTGACGACACCTCCCGGGGGAGACATCGTGGTTGCACGAACAGTTGGTTGGTACGACTACTACCGCGACATGTATCCGGGCATCACCGGCGAAGCGGTCAGAGCGACGGTCGACCCACTCGGCGTCCACCTAGATACCTTGGGGACGCTTGCCGAAGATCTCACCGGTGACGAGCAGAAAATTCTCGAGACCACTGAGGGACGAACGGTCAAGGTGATGACGAGGACTGCGCAGGTGCCTAAAGATGTGGCGCTTCGTCTGGCGTCAAGTGCGCATTTCGCCTGCGCCTGCACTCGGCTTTTCGCCAATCACATCGATACCTTCGATCGGGCGGTCAACGGGATCAATATCCGATACAACGCTGCCGTTGCGGGCGCCAAGTCAGACATCAAAGCTGACAAGACTGATGAAACGATTGGTGCGCTGAGGGCCGAGATTCGCGCCGAGTTGGATCCGGAATACGGCGCTGCGAAGACCACAGTTTTTGACGCGGCCGATGATGTGGCCGAGATGCTCAACGGCGACCCTTCACCGGGCGAGATCCGAACCCTGTTGCGTCAGGGGCTGATTCCCTTGGCGTTGATGAGCACCTATTTTCCCGAGATATATCTCTCGACGGAGGATCGGCGGGCCGCCTACAAGGCCATGATCGATCAGACGTTGGAGAAGTTGCGTGCGGAGGGACTGCTGCCCGAGGGCGATCCGGGTCCGCTGTATCGGCGTTGGGTTGAGAATGCTGACCGGAACGGCGTCTCGCTCGACACGATCATGGAGATCATCAGAGATCATGACATCGATCCCGACGACTTCAAGGTGCTCGATGGCTTGGAGGAGATCCGTGATCCCGATGACAAGTCATTCTTTATGCTGCCGAAAGACATCAGCGGATCCGATGCCCGCAAAGCGGTCGAGATGGCCTACCTCTTCAACGCAGGCACTGACTATGGGTCGGCCAACGGTGGCGACACCGACTTCCAAGAGACGCCTTACTCGGCGAAGGAACTTCAGCGCATTCTCGATCGTCAGGACGCCAACAACTGGTTCAGTTACGAGCAGGATGTCGGCATGGTTAACCGGAGTGGCGGTGCGCTCGCTGCCACTCCCAATGGCATGCTGATGGGCTTGGGCGGGGACGGGCCAGTGGACTTCTTCAGCCTCAACGGTGGTACGACTTGGGGCGACATTTTCATGCTCAACATCGACGATCCCGATGATTCGCACGAAGCGATGAGGACGGTCGTCGAGAGTGGCAAGGCCAACTATGTGGATGACGACGGCCATCAATTTTCCGGTTCGCTCGATCTTGATCGGCTGCTCCATCACGAGGAGCGTCATTCGCAGCAGTGGGCGGATGACGGCTATGCGAAGTTCATTGCGAAGTACGCCACAGAATCGGTTGCGGTGGACATGAAGGGGCCGTGGATCTTCAAAGCGCCGATTCCGAGGACTGCGACCGGTGAGGAGAACTGGTTCGAAAATGATGCCGGCTTGTCCGATGGAGGTTATTGATCGGGAGCGACCCAAGGCCGATTCGGTCTCGTGCCGGTCGTGCCGGTAGACTCGTTTCTCGGTCCTGCAGGCGATCCCTGGAGGGCCTTGGCCGCCTTAGCTCAGTCGGTAGAGCGTCTCACTCGTAATGAGAAGGTCATCAGTTCGATTCTGATAGGCGGCTCCGTGTCGAGACCCCGTCTCACCTGCACACACGTGTCGGTGAAGGCGGGGTTTCTCTTATTTGGTGTGTCCATCGGGCGCTCCTCGCGTCCCCCCGGTGTACCGCAAGTTGTGTAACCGCCGGCCGCGTCCCGCGGTTACACGGAATACCGACTCAACGACTGGCGACTTTGACCCCGTTTGCAGCGAAGATGTCGCGCCACACGCCAACCTGGTTCGACATGGCCTTCCACTGGCTGAAGACCTCGGACATCGCTGGCGTAACTCTCCCAGCCGTGTCTGATGGTCCATCAGCCTCGAGTTCGGTGCGGGTTGCCTCGATGACTTCCTGCTGCTGAGCTGCAGTGAACTTTGGTGCCATCGCGCCCCGATACCCGCGATCGAATATCGCTTGCCCAACACGGTCAGCGCCATGGTGCCCATCTTGCTGAACTTCGCCTCCGCTTCTGCCAATACAGGCCGCTCTTGAACGTGATGGGCGAGGATCATGACTGCATGTGACGAGACCAGCGTGCCGCAGGACTGGCTACTTTCACGCAAGGCGTTGGGCACGAAACACGTACTGGTCGAACCGGACGACCGCGCGCGGCTTCCTCAGACTCCGCTGCCAGTGCCGAGGAGATCGTCGGGGTGAGGTCAGCGATCTGGGCAGCGATGGACACCGAGTAGAGGCTAGCGCGCGACGCGACCGCACACCATGAAGCCGATGACGAACGGAATGACCCCTGCGTCCTTCGCGGCCTCAGCTTTGTGCCTTTTCCGTCACCTGACGCTTGATGCGGGTGAGCATCGCGGCCATTCCTCGCAGCCGCAGCGGACTTACCGCTTCCTCCAAGGCCATCCTGCTGGACAAGTCGTTCGGCACTCCGAGGACCTCGGCGACGCTCAACCCGTCAAGCCCGCTTTGCAGGATGCCCGCAAAGCCTCGGGTGGTCGGAGCCTCCGGCGGAGCCGAGAAGTGCAGGCGGACCACGGCTCCATCATCGGTGCCTTCGACCTCAGTGATCAAAAAAATCGGTGACTGACACTCCGGTACCGGCTCCAACAGCTCGGGGTGGTCGGCGTAGCGAGCAGGCAGCGGTGCGAGCTCTTGACTGAACTCCAGGAGCAGTTGTAGCCGATCCTGAGGCTCGAGGGCATTGAAATCCTCAACGATCTCTACCAGCGACTCGGGCATACCGGCCGTCTCCGCATTGCTCACCTGCCGGGCACCTCCCCGACGTCCTCGCCCTTGACGATGGGTACGCGTACTGCGTTACCCCACTCGGTCCAGGAACCGTCGTAGTTCTTGACATCCGCGTAGCCGAGCAAATGTGTGAGCACGAACCATGTGTGAGAGGACCGTTCGCCGATTCTGCAGTAGGCGATGACGGGTTCGTCCGACGTGAGGCCCTTCTCCTGCTCGTAGATTGCTTCGAGTTCCGCACGAGCGCGGAACGTGCCGTCATCATTTGCGGCGCGTGACCACGGTACGGACTGGGCACCCGGGATGTGGCCGCCGCGCAGTGCGCCCTCCTCGGGGTAGTCAGGCATGTGCGTGCGCTTGCCCGTGTACTCCTCGGGGGAGCGGACATCGATCATTTGGCCGCCGAGGAAGTCGATCACCTCGTCCTTGTAGGCGCGGATCGGCGCGTCCTCACGCTGCACGACCGGATAGTCCGTCGCCTTGGGCTGGTGCTTTTCGGTGGTCATCTCCCGGTTTTCGGCAATCCATTTGGCACGGCCGCCATCGAGGAGTCGAACGTCTTCGTGGCCAAAAAGCGTGAACACCCACAGGGCATACGCCGCCCACCAATTGCTCTTGTCGCCGTAGACCACCACGGTGGTGTCCCGGCCGATGCCCTTGTTCGACATCAGTTTGGCGAACTGATCACCGTTGATGTAGTCGCGGGTTACGGTGTCGTTGAGGTCGAGGTGCCAGTCGACCTTCACGGCGCCGGGGATGTGCCCGATCTCGTACAACAAGACGTCCTCATCGCTTTCCACGACGACGAGCCCAGGCTGACCGAGGTGCTCGGCAAGCCATTCCGTGCTGACCAGACGTTCGGAGTGGGCGTATGTATTGAACTTCGAATTGTCGTCGTAGGGCATGCTCATAGCGCTCCTCGTGGGTTGGCTGCTGGCGGTCGATGGTGATTCCGCGCCTGTCGTCATGATCTCACGCGGCCTCGACGCCAAGTATTCTGTGCCTAGCCTCCCGGCCTGATGCCGCCTGCTGATGCCGCGCACTCATGTTGCGTAGGTCAGACGGTCTTCTTGCGTCCGGTGACGGCGTTGTAGCCGATGAGGACAATGATCGAGCCGATGATCGAGCCGATAATTCCTGCGGCACTGATGTCCAGACCGTCGCCAAAGAGGAGATTGCCGAGGAAGCCACCGACGAATGAGCCGACCATTCCCAGCACGATCGTGGCAAGAATGCCCATGCTGTCGTCACCCGGAACGATGGCGCGCGCGAGGAATCCGGCGATGAGACCGACGATGATGAAACCGATGATGGACATAAATACTCCCCGTGTAGACCCGAGCGTCGTTGCTCAGGAGTGTCATTTTCCCGGTTTATCTTAGTTGATCCGGGGCTCAGCCCCCAACGCGATGACATCGCCGATGATTTCGAGTCCAACGACATCCCCGGGGCGTGGTGCGTGATGGCCAAGCACCCGCGCGGTCACAGCGAGTGAAGGCAGCGTGTCGAGGATCAGTCGAACCGCTGCATCATGCCCGTAATAACTAACCTCAGTGACAGTTGCGGCCACACCATTGTCGAGTGGTGCCAGATGGATTTGCTCGGCGCGAATCATGACGCGGGCAGGTCCGGCGGGGACGGGTGAACCATCAGGCGCGGAGATGGTGAGTGGCCCGAGTGCTGATGCGATGTCGCCGGCGGAATCGACAATCACATCCATGAGGGTGCCACTGCCGACGAACTTGGCTACGCCTGAATCCACTGGCGTGGTGTAAAGGGTTCGCGGGTCAGCAATCTGGATGAGCCGACCTTCACGCATGACTGCGACCTGATCGGCAAGCGACAGCGCCTCGCTCTGATCATGGGTGACCAAGATGGCAGTGGCCTTCGTCTCTTGGAGCGCCCGAACGACCGCGCGCCCGGTCTCCTCGCGCAGGCCAGCATCGAGTGAGGCGAATGGTTCGTCGAGGAGCACGACCGATGGTGCTGGCGCCAATGCTCTGGCCAGCGCGATGCGCTGTTGTTGCCCGCCGGAGAGCTCATGTGGCCGGCGCGAACGCATCGACACCGGCAGGCCTACGAGTTCGAGCAGGTCATCCACGGTGCGGTGCTGGCGTCGATCGGAACGGCGCAGCCCGAAACCGATGTTGGCCGCCACATCAAGGTGCGGGAAAAGCGCACCTTCTTGCGGCACGTACCCAACTCGACGCCGCTGCGGCGGCACGCGATGAGTCTGATCGAACACGATTTTGTCGTCGAACTCGATTGATCCAGCGTCCGGATCGAGAAAGCCCGCGATCAGGCGGAGCATCGTCGTCTTGCCGCAACCCGAGGGGCCCAGGATTGCGGTTAAAGATCCGGCGGCAACCTGAAGATCGACGTCATGCAAGACCTGTGTCCCGCCGAAGGACTTTGACACGCCATTCAGTCGCAGCTGGGTCATGAGACGTTCGACCTTTCAACATGGCGTGTCAGCAAGAATGTCACTGGCAGGGAGATCAACACCATCAGGGCCGCATACGGTGCCGCGGCACCATACGCAACGTTGCTGGAATTGCTCCAGAACTGCGTTGCAAGCGTACGCGTTCCGATGGGTGCCAACAACAAGGTAGCGGTCAACTCGTTGACGATTGCAAGGAACACCAGCGCCGCACTCACGCCGAGACCCGGGGCGATCAGCGGCACGGTCACCCGCCAGAATGTGCGGGCTGATCCGTCGCCGAGTGCATGCGCAACGTCTTCGAATAGCGGTGGGGCCTGCATGATCGCGGCTTTGACACTGATCATTGCACGCGGCAGTGACACGATCGCGTACGCCGCCAGCAGCAGCCATACCGTTTGATAGATCGCTGGGACGAAGCGCAGTGACACGGTGACCAGCGCGAGTGCGACGACGATTCCGGGGAGTGCATTGCCGAAATAGGTGCTGCGCTCGAGTGTCGTCGTGGCGGCTGAGCGATGGCGCACGGCAAGCCACGCGACCGGCAGCGCGATCAGCGTTGTCCCGATCGCCGCCGCCGCAGCAAGGCCAACCGATGTGCCGCCAGTAATCAGCAGGTCACCGATGGGGAACGCGGTCGAACTTCCGACCACCAGCCAATGCACCAGGCTCCCCATCGGCACACCCAGCGCTAGTACGACCAAGAGCGTCACGGCGGCGAGCGAGGGGACCGTGTAGCGGCCGAGTGGTTTGCGTACGGCGGATCGCCGGTTGCCGCTGCCGATTCGTGAGTAGCGGCGATTGCCACGAAGGCGGAGTTCGGTGATGAGCAGGAGCAGGCAGCACAGGACGAGCACGCTGGCCAGCATGTTGGCGGCAGGTCCGCTGAAGGTCGATCGATATTGATCGTAGATCGCGGTCGTGAAGGTTGGGAAGCGCAACATCTGCAGGGCACCGAACTCGGCCAGCAAGTGGAGACCGACGAGCAATCCGCCGCCCAGGATTGCCGGCCGCAATTGCGGGAGGACGACCTTCGCGAACGTCTTCCACGGTCCGTAGCCGAGACCGTTGGCGACTTCCTCGAGCGCGGGGTCGAGGCCGCGCAGCGACACCATGACCGGCAGATAAACCAGTGGGTAATAGGACATCGTGACGATGAGGGTAGCGCCGGCGTATCCCTCGACTGACGATGTGATTGATACCCAGCCGAAACTGTTGACGAATGCCGGCACGGCAAGTGGTGCGGCGAGCAGTACGTTCCAGATCTGGCGGCCGGGGAGGTTGGTTCGTTCGACGAGCCAAGCCGCGCCGACACCGATGACAATGCTGGCGAGGACGCAGGCGAGCGTCAATTTGGTGGTGTTCGTGAGCAGTTCACCGACGCGCGGGCGCCAGATCAAGGTCTTGGCGGTATGCCAGCCAGCGCTGATCGTCGAACTGATGACAAAGCCGGTCGGGATCACCGACAAGATGATTGCGACTGATGACAACGCAAACAGCGGCCACCGCTTGAGCGTTCCTCGGCGTACGGCCGCCGCCCGAGACCCTCTCGGGTTCGGGTCGACGGCCATACCGAAGGCGTTCAAGTCAGAGAATTCCTGCCTGCTGCATCAGCGAGATGACCTTGGCGCCGTTGAGCGATGTGACATCGATCGTGGGCGCATCGAGATCGGTGATCGGCTTGAGTTTTGGATTCGGCGCGGCCTTCAGGTTGATCGAATATTCCATCGCATCACTCGCGGCCAACGCTTTCTGGCCATCGACGCTGGTCAAGTATTTGACGAACTTCTGCGCCAGTTTCTTGTGCTTGCTCGACTTGAGGACGCCCGCACCGGACACCGACAGGAACGCACCGGGATCTTGGTTGCCGAAGTAGTCCAATTTGGTGTTGTTGGATTCGGCGCCGGACTCGTTTTGGTCCCTGAACCAGTAGTAGTGGTAGATCACGCCGGCCTCAATATCGCCGCTGTTGACGGCCTTCATGACGGTGCTGTTGCCGTCGTAAAACTTGGCGTTTTGTTTCAGCCCTTTGAGCCATGCTTCCGTTGCTGCCTCGCCCTTGAGCGTCAGCACGGCGCTGACGATGGCCTGGAAGTCGGCGCCGCTGGGCGACATGCCGATCTTGCCTTTCCATTTTGGTTCGGCGAGATCGAGGATTCCCGCCGGCAACTCGGCTTCGGTCAACTTTTTGGTGTTGTAGGCCAGCACTGTCGAGCGTGCGGCGTAACCGACCCAATCGCTGCTCTTGGGGGAGTATTTCGCTGGAATGTTAGCCAACGTGGCGGCATCGACCTTGGCGAACCCGCCCTTATTTGCCACGAGTGTCATTGCCGGTGAGTTCTCGGTAAGGAACACATCGGCGGGCGAACGGTCACCTTCGGCCACGATCTGGTTGGCGAGCTCGAAATCGTCGCCATTGCGCATCTCGACCTTGATGCCCGTCTTGGCAGTGAAGCGGTCTGCGAGGAGTTTGGTGAGGCTCTCATGTTGAGCGTTGTACAAGGTCAGTGTGCCGGCGTCCTTGGATTTGCTAGTGCTCTCGATGTCATTTCCGCAAGCGGAGAGGACAAGGGCAGCCGCTAAGGATCCGGCGACGATTGCCACAATGCGACGTCGTGCGTTCATTACTGTTTCCCATTCCATTGACTACTAAGGCAAGGCTAACCGTACCGTCAAGGAATATGCACGTCCGATCGGGCGTGCACTTCTCGGGTGAGCGAGGCGTCAGGGATGACGTTGGCCGGTGCCAGCGAGCACCGCTCGATAGCCTTCGCGATAGGTGGGGTAAGCGAACTCGAATCCGGTGCTGCGCAGCAGCGTGTTTCGGCAGCGCTTGCCGGTGTATGGCGGCCCGGGATCCAACTCGTCCGGCGGAACGGGGCGACCCAGTTCGGCGGCGAGGAAACGCAAAACCTCGCCGCGATCAGTCGGTGCATCGTCAACGCCCACATAGATGGGCGCAGGGGCCGTGGGCATTGTCGTGAGATGCACCATCGCGGCAGCGGCATCGTCACGATGGATTCGGTTGGTGAAATTGACCCGGTCGCTTCTCAGCGTGGTTCCGGCGCGGGCCTGATCGATCAGCCGTGTCCTGCCGGGGCCATAGATGCCGGTCAGTCGCAGGATCGTCGCGCTGGGGACCCTGGCGTGCAGGATCGCTTCTGCTTCGACCAGTACGTGGGCGGTTTCGGCGGTCGGTGCTGTCGGCGTTGACTCATCAACCCAACTGCCGTCGTCCTGGCCGTAAACCGCCGACGACGAGATCATCAGCACGCGGTTAGGCACGATTTGGGCGTGGTCGAGTGCGGTGAGGATATTGACCAGACTGTCGACATACGCCTCGCGGTAAGCGCTCTCTGAACGGCGGTCCGCGCTGGTCGCCAAGATGAGAGTTTCAGTGTCGGCCGGGAGCGTCGGAATTTCATGGGCGAGGTCGATTGAATACCGCTCGAATCCAGTCGGAAGGCGATGCGCGGATCGACGCATTCCAACGACCTGTTGGCCGGCCTGGAGAAAACGCAAGCCGGCTTCGGTGCCAAGGTCGCCGCAGCCGGCGATGACGACGCTCATCGAGTTCGTCGCGCAGTGTTCGACATGTTGATAATCTCTCACGACGTTCCTAATGACGCAGTTCGAGATTGCCACCGAGCGGTTATTTGCCGGCCCAGTGTGCAGACGCCTAAATGCCGTCCGGCATCCTTGAAGGTATGTCTTTAAGCATCGATGAGCAGGTCAAGGCCATATTTGATGATGTGGTCCGTCGCAATCCGGCTGAACCAGAGTTCCACCAGGCCGTCCGCGAGGTCCTGACTTCCTTGGCCCCGGTCGTTCGCCGGCGCCCCGAATATCTCGAGCGCAAGACGGTTGAACGGATCTGCGAACCCGAGCGGCAGATCATCTTCCGGGTGCCGTGGCAGGACGACTCAGGCGAGGTCCAGATCAACCGCGGCATGCGCGTCGAATTCAACTCCGCGCTCGGTCCATACAAGGGTGGCCTGCGGTTTCACCCGTCGGTCACGCTCGGCACGATCAAGTTTCTCGGCTTCGAGCAGATCTTCAAAAATGCGCTGACGGGTATGCCGATCGGTGGTGGCAAGGGCGGATCGGATTTTGATCCCAAAGGCCGATCCGACCGCGAAGTCATGCGGTTCTGCCAGTCGATGATGACCGAGCTCTACCGTCACATCGGTGAATACACCGATGTTCCCGCCGGCGACATGGGCGTCGGAACGCGTGAACTCGGCTACCTTTTCGGCCAGTACAAGCGCATCACCAATCGTTATGAATCAGGCGTTCTGACCGGCAAGGGCCTTGCCTGGGGCGGCGCACGTGTGCGCACTGAAGCCACCGGCTATGGCACGGTGATCTTCGCTGACGAAATGTTGCGCGCACGTGGCGACTCGATTGATGGAAAAACGATCGTGGTGTCAGGCTCAGGCAACGTTGCGGTCTATGCGATCGAGAAGGCGCATCACCTCGGCGGCAAAGTCATCGCAGCATCGGACTCGGATGGCTACATCGTCGACGAAGCCGGCATCAATGTCGAAGTGCTCAAACAGGTCAAAGAAGTCGAACGGCTGCGCATTTGTGAGTATGTCGAACGGATCCCCAGCGCCCGTCATGTCGAAGGCGGCTCACTGTGGGATGTGCCGTGCGACATCGCGCTGCCGTGTGCGACCCAGAACGAGATGGATGAAGCCGCCGCACTCCGCCTGATCAAAAATGGCTGCATCCTGGTTGCCGAAGGCGCAAACATGCCGCTGACCGCGGGCGCCATGGCAGCCGTGCAAGGAGCAGGCCTGGCCTACGGCCCCGCCAAGGCAGCCAACGCCGGTGGCGTCGCAACGAGTGCGTTGGAGATGCAGCAGAACGCATCTCGGGACAGCTGGTCGTTCGAATATTCGGAGGAACGCCTCACCGAATTGATGAAGGGCATCCACCGTCGTGTTGCTGAGACCGCCGAGGAGTTCGGCGAGCCGGGCAACCTAGTTCTTGGTGCCAACGTCGCCGGCTTCCTTCGGGTTGCCGACGCGATGAGTGCGTTCGGTCTCGTCTAAACAACCTGCGCTTCGGTCGCATCAGCCGCGCGTTGGTGCGACCGCTGTCGATGAATGACTCGGGCGCGCGATGATGGGTTCATGACTGAACTGACTTATCGCGAATCGACCCTGATCGAGTTGCCGGCTGAGGCGATATACGACATGGTCGCCGATGTCACCCGGACCGGTGAGTGGAGTCCCGTTTGCACGTCTTGCTGGTGGGATGACCCCCAGCAGGGTGCGGTCGTCGGAGCTTGGTTCACCGGGCATAACGAGTCGGACGATCGCACCTGGGATACCCGTTCGGAAGTTGTCGCGGCCGATCGCGGTCGAGAGTTTGCCTTTATCGTCGGCGGCAAGCTCGTCCGCTGGGGATACACGCTCACCAAGGTCGAGCACGGGACCGAGCTCACCGAGAATTGGGAGTTTTTGCCTGCTGGCATCGCGTTCTTCCACGAGAAATACGGGGCCTTGGCCGAAACCGAGATCGCCAAGCGAATCGAGGCAGCACACACGGGCATCCCCGTGACACTTGCCGCGATCAAACGGATCGCGGAGTCCGGCTAGCCCGAGAGCGTCCTTCACGCGTTCAGGGCGGCCGCCGGGCGCATCAGCCGCGCGCTGGTGCGACTGTTCCTTCGACTGCGCCGAGCCAGAGGGTCTCACCGTCGGGCCCTGGTGCGGTTGCCGAGATACGTACGATGTCGCCGTCTTTGAGGAAGCCGCGGGTCGAGCCGTCGGCGAGCCGAATCGGCTCCTGACCGTTGTGAGTCAACTCGATCATCGAGCCACGTTGGTCATCGGCCGGGCCGCTGATCGTGCCCGATCCATACAGGTCGCCGGTCCGTAGCGTCGCACCGTTGACGGTCATGTGCGCAAGCATCTGGGCAGGCGTCCAATACATCTGCTCATAGGGCGGCCTAGAGATGACGTGGCCGTTGATGCTGACCTCGAGTTGGAGGTCGAGGCCCCACGGTTCGGCGTCATCGTCGTCGAGATAGGGCAATAGCTCGACGGTCCGTTCGGGGGCATGCAGACGGGCCTCGGTGAGCGCAGCCAGCGGAATGACCCACGGTGAGATCGAGGTCGCGAATGACTTGCCGAGGAATGGCCCGAGCGGCACTGCCTCCCAAGCCTGTATGTCGCGCGCTGACCAGTCGTTGAGGATGCACAAGCCGAACACATGGCGATCAAAGTCAGCGAGCGCGACCGGCTTGCCCGGCTTGGATCCGGCGCCGACGACGTAGCCGATCTCGGCCTCGAAATCGAGTCGTGTCGACCAACGGAATGCGATGTCGCCCTCGGGAGTGCGGACCTGCCCTTTGGGACGCGTGATCTTTGCACCGGAAGTGACGACGGTTCCAGCGCGGCCGTGATAACCGACCGGCAGATGCTTCCAATTGGGCTTGAGTGGGTCCTCGCCCGGACGCATCATCGTGCCGAGATTGGTGGCGTGTTGCTCAGAAGCATAGAAATCGACGTAATCTGCGACCGCGAACGGCAACCGCAGCGACACACTGTCGGCCGGCACAAGATGACGCTCGACCACCTGTTCGTGCACGGGATCTTCGAGCCATTCGATGAGATTGTGGCGCACGACTTCCCAGTCCTCAAAACCGGCAGCGAGGAAGGCGTCGAGCGTTCCCGCAGCAAACAACCTCTGTCGCAGCGGCACCACAATCTCGGCGGCTGTGGTCAGATCGAGAATCTCGGTCCCGACTCCGACGCCGACGCGTGGCTGCGTCTCGCCCGGCACCACGAAAGAACACATGGGAAGCGTGAATCGTCCAAAGTCTTCGGTCATGGGAGTACCTCCATCAGTCCGAGCTCGGCTAGATCGTCGAGCGGTTCGTGGGTGTCGCAGGTGCCGAAGGAGTGGAAATGTCGGCGAATGCGATTGACGTCGGCATCACTCAGCGCCGCAATGTGATCGGCGACAACATTGGGTTCGCGCTCGGCGAGGACCGCCGCGATCTCGGTCGGCAATGCCGCGTCGAGAGCAGCGCGCACGGCGAGAATGACGTTGAGGAAGCCGTGATGTTCGAATCCAGTCGCCGGATCGGTATGTCGGACGGCGTTGTGCAGTCCCGCGGTGAGTTTGAACTCGCGGCCCTGACCCAGGCAGTTGTCGAGCGCATGCGCCAGCCGCTCCTCGG
Organism: Aeromicrobium changchenzhani; assembly: GCF_057586615.1. Lineage (NCBI taxonomy): Bacteria > Bacillati > Actinomycetota > Actinomycetes > Propionibacteriales > Nocardioidaceae > Aeromicrobium > Aeromicrobium changchenzhani. The sequence goes on from NZ_CM172480.1 coordinate 413,369, forward strand.
TCGGAAACGCATCGGAGGTCTCGCCACCGGTGCGAAGTTTAAGTCCGGTGCCGGTCGGCAGATCGGGCTGCGCTCCCCACGGCAACTCTAGGTAGACCATCGCATCATCGGGCATCTCAGCCACCGGCACGAGTACGTCCGGTGTGGTGATCTCGACCGACCGCAACGTCATACGTGGATCGGACTGAACTGCGTGGACCGCGGCAGGGTAGTCCACGGCGTTTGTGGTCAGCGCGACGTCGATCAGCGCATCGCCAAGTGCATCTTGCAACTCTGTGAGTCGCGCGCCGGAGCATACGAATGCGCCGATGTACGGGGCTGCGGTGGACCCGAGCGCCGCTAAATGGGCACGCACGGCGTCCGGCATCGCGGCGTTGCCGGGCGGAAAAATCGCGGCATCATCGAAGAGCCGCTCGAACAGGAGCGGGTTCATCGGCCGCCCACCCACGACCACGCGTAGTCACCGTCATCGCATGCGGTGCCGCCTTCGCCCAACTCGAGCGGTCGGAACGTGTCAATCATGACCGCGAGCTCGTCGAAGCTTTCGGCGCCGAGGCTGGCTTCGATCGCGCTCGGTTGCGGGCCGTGCGAGTGGCCGCCGGGATGGAGTGAGATCGAGCCGGGCGCGATGCCCGAACCCTTGCGCGCCTCGTAGTCGCCGGCGACGTAAAACATGACTTCGTCGGAGTCGACGTTTGAGTGGTAATAGGGGACCGGGACCGACAGCGGGTGGTAGTCGACCTTGCGTGGCACGAAATTGCAGATCACGAAATTGGTGCCCTCGAACACCTGATGTACCGGTGGCGGCTGGTGTACGCGGCCGGTGATCGGCTCGAAGTCGGCGACGTTGAACGCATACGGATACAGGCAGCCGTCCCAGCCGACAACGTCGAAGGGGTTGGTGGGGACCGTGTGGATCGTTCCGGCTAGACCGCCGGGACCGTTGCCACGATGTTTTATGAAGACTTCGCTGGTGGGTACGTTTTCGTTAGCTTCCAAGACGTTTGCCAACGGTTGGAAAACCGGCGGACGCAGATCACGCTCGCAGTAGGGCGAACTCTCCAGCAGCTGGCCGTAGCGAGACAGATAACGCTTCGGTGGTGCGATGTGGCTGTTGGCCTCGATGCAGTAGGCGCGCAGCATGCCCTTGGGCACCCAGCGGTGATTCGTCGCGCGCGGAATGATGACGTAGTCGCCGGGGCCGACCTCGAGATTGCCGAATACGGTTTCGACAGTTGCAGAGCCGTCTTCGACAAACACACACTCATCGCCGATTGCGTTCCGATAGATCGGCGAAGCCTTGCCCGCGACAACGTAGGAGATCCGCACGTCGCTGTTGCCGAGCACGAGCCGGCGACCGGTGACGACATCTTTCCACTGCCAGTCATCGGCGCCGAAGAGGTCATGCAGCTTGAGATGGCGGGGGAGCAGCGGTTGGTTGGGGGTCGTGGCTTGTTCGGGCAGCAGCCATTCGCGTACGTCCGTAATCGCCGACGGCACGCCACGGTGATAGAGCAGCGATGAGTCCGACGAGAAACCCTCCTCGCCCATCAACTCCTCGTAGTAGAGCTTGCCATCGGGATCGCGATGTTGCGTATGCCGCTTGGGCGGAATGTTTCCCGCTTGTCGGTAGTAAGCCATGGGCCATCAACTCCTGCGTTCGACTCTAACCAGACCGTCCGCGTACGTCATCCCAACTGAACTCCATAGGGTTCATTTGGGATGACGTTGTGGTCAGAAGCTGCCGCCTCTAGAAGTTTCCACGCCGCGCCTGCTCGCGCTCGATCGCCTCGAACAGCGCCTGGAAGTTGCCTTTGCCGAAACCGAGTGAACCGTGGCGTTCGATGAGCTCAAAGAACACGGTGGGGCGGTCGCCGATCGGCTTGGTGAAGATTTGTAGAAGGTAGCCGTCCTCGTCGCGGTCGACCAGAATGCCGCGCTTCTGCAGCTCCTCGATCGGCACGCGAACCTCGCCGATGCGCTCCCGCAACGCTGGATCGGTGTAATACGAGTCGGGAGTGTCGAGGAAATCGATGCCGCGGGCGCGCAGGAGGTCGACCGTGGTCAGGATGTCATTGGTGGCGAGCGCCAGGTGCTGGGCGCCGGGGCCACGGTAAAACTCGAGATACTCGTCGATCTGCGACTTACGCTTGCCGATGGCCGGCTCATTGAGCGGAAACTTCACCCGATGATTGCCGCTGGAGACAACCTTGCTCATGAGCGCGGAGTATTCGGTCGCGATGTCGTCGCCGATGAACTCGGCCATGTTGGTGAATCCCATGATCCGGTTGTAGAAGTCGACCCATTGATCCATGCGGCCGATCTCGACATTGCCGACGACATGATCGAGTGCTTGGAACACGCGTTTCGGTGCATCGGCTGGCTTAACGTATGTCGAGGCACGTGCGACGTAGCCGGGAAGGTACGGGCCGTCGTACTTGCTGCGATCGACCAGTGTGTGCCGAGTGTCGCCGTAAGCCGCGATGGCGCCAATGCGAACGGTGCCATGTTCATCGCTGATATCGTGAGCCGCTTCGAGAATCGTGGCACCCTGGGCCCGGGCGTGGTCGATGCATTTGTCGACGTCAGGGACTTCGAGCGCGATGTCCATGATGCCGTCGCCGTGGGCGCGATGGTGGTCGAGGATCGTGCTGTCGGGATCGACCCCGCCCTTGAGGACGAAACGGACTGCCCCGCTCTCCATGACGTATGCATGGTGGTCGCGGTTGCCGGTTTCGGGACCGCTGTACGCGACGAGATCCATACCGAATGCGGACCGGTAGAACTGTGCGGCCTGGGTGGCATTGCCGACCGCCCAAACGATGGCATCCCAACCTGTGACGGGGAATGGATCGGCGTTGGAGTCGTATTCGACGAGCCCGACGAGTTGTTTGAGCTGGTCGAAGTCGAGGTCGGCGAGGCGTTCGGTGTCAGTCAGATCCAGGGTCATGCCTTCAGCGAATCGCACCGGTCGCGACGATGCAACCAGCACAGCAACGGCTGAGCTCAGGGGGAAGCATTGCCGAACATATTCACTAACAACTAGACAGTATGCTCAGTAGATGGCACATCAAGTTGACCAATTGGATTTAGCCCTGATCGAGGCGCTCCAGCACAATCCGCGTGCCGGTGTGCTTGAACTTTCTCGTCTGACCGACGTCGCCCGCGCCACGGTTCAGTCGCGGTTGCAGCGGATGGAGGACTCGGGCGTCATCACCGGCTATGGGCCCGATATCAGCCTGATTGCTGCGGGGCATCCGGTCCTGGCGTTTGTGACCCTCGAGATCGCCCAGGGCGCACTTGACGCAGTCACGACCGAGCTCGACGGATTGCCGCAAGTACTTGAAGCATTCGTCACCAGCGGCAACGCTGATGTCCTGTGCAAGATTTCGGCGACGTCGCACGAGGAGTTACAGGAAACACTCCTGCACATCAGCAAGTCCGGCTCAGTCGCGCGGTCGACCAGCGTCATCGTATTGTCAGAACTCGTGCCGCCGAGGGTGTTGCCGATGTTGGCCGAACACGCCAGGAAGGGTTCGACCAGAGCCCCTGCCTACCGACCCACCTCGTGAGAGGTTGCTGAGCCACCGTCAACCCAAGGCGGCGGTGCCTGAGCAACCTAATGACATACTTGGGTTCAAGGGGCCGTAGGTCAGGTGCGAAGGACCTGGAGTCGGTCGAGGGCCTCGGTCAGCACCTCGGGACGTTTGCAGAATGCCCAGCGGACCAACGGCCGGCCGGCGGCCTTATCGTCCCAGAAAACCTCATGCGGGATCGCAACAACGCCAGCCCGCTCCGGCAACGATCGGCAGAACTCGAGGCCATCGTTGAAGCCGAGTGGACGTATGTCGGTCGTCACGAAATAGGTTCCCTGCGGCACGAATACGTCGAAACCGATCTCGGCGAGTCCGCTGCACAACAGATCTCGCTGCGCAAGCATGCTTGCCTCGAACCCATCGAAATAGTCTGCGCCGAAGGCGAGTGCTTTGGCGATCGCCGGCTGCAACGGCGCCCCCGACGTGTAGGTCACGAACTGTTTGACGGCGAGCATCGCCTGAATCAACGACGCGGGACCACTCGCCCAGCCGATCTTCCAGCCGGTGAACGAAAACGTCTTGCCGCCGCTTGAGATGGTGAGGGTTCGCTCGGCCATCCCGGGCAGGGTCGCGATCGGTGTGTGGGCGAAGCCGTCGAACGTGAGGTGTTCGTAGACCTCATCGCTGATGACATTCAAATCGTGCTCAATCGCAAGCGTCGCGACCGCCGATAATTCGTCCACAGACAGCACCGTGCCAGTTGGATTGTGCGGCGAGTTGAGCAGAATTGTGGTGGTTCGCGGACTCACGGCGCTACGCAATTCGTCGAGTGACAATCGAAAATCAGGTGCTCGAAGCGTCACTGGCCTGCGAATTCCACCGGCCATTTGGATGCAGGCGACATAGGAGTCGTAATAGGGCTCCAGCACGATGACCTCGTCCCCGGGATCGATCAAGCCAAGTAGTGCGGTCGCGATCGCCTCGGTCGCTCCGGTCGTCACCGCAACCTCGCGATCGGGATCAAGTTCGAGGCCATACCAGGTCCGTTGATGCTCGGCGATCGCTTGGCGCAGCGCGGGGATCCCGATGCCGGGTGCATATTGATTGTGACCGTTGCGCATGGCCTCAACCGCAGCTTCGATGATGCTGGCGGGTCCGTCGGTATCGGGAAATCCCTGCCCGAGGTTGACTGCTTCGGTTCGTGTCGCGAGCGCCGACATTTCCGCGAAGATTGTCGTTCCCAGTCCGTCGATGCGTTGACTTGAGGTCTTCATACGACCAACACTCTCACGTATTTGGCGGCGGTTCCGGCGCGATATTAGCGACCAGGCCCTACGATGGCGCTGATGACTACTATGACGGCCGGCGACACGCGCCACACGCCCTTCGGCCTTGGTGCCCTCTTGACTCTGTCAGGCATCATCGGACTGATCTCCTCCTTCGTGCTCACCCACGATGAGCTCGAGTTAGCGAAGAACCCCGACTTCGTGCCGGCCTGCAACTTCAGTGCAATTCTCAATTGCACCAATGTGATGAAGAGCGATCAGGCAGTCGTGTTCGGCTTCCCAAATCCCTGGATCGGGTTGATCGCATTCCCCGTGGTCTTGACGCTCGGCGTCCTGCTGCTCGCGAAGCTCGAATTTCCCGAATGGATCTGGGCCAGCTTGCAAGTTGGCGTGACGCTCGGCATCGCCTCCGTCCTCTGGCTGCAGTACCAAACGATCTACGAGATCACCGCGCTGTGCCCGTGGTGCATGGCGACGTGGGCGGTCGTCATACCGACCTTCATCTACGTCACGAATGGCAATGTGCGGGCGTGGTTCCCCGGTAACCCGGTTGCTGAGTTCCTTGGCAACTGGCATGCGCTGATCCTGGTCCTTTGGTACATCGCGGTCGCGGCTGCGATCTTCTTCCGGTTCTACGCCTGACGATGGGCACGGCCGCGCTGAGTCGCACCCGGATCGCGGTCGCTGCGGGCTTCTTCCTGCAGGGGCTCGTGTTCGCTGCAATCCTCACCCAGATTCCCGGTATTCAGGACAAGCTTGGTCTCAATGATGGCGATGTCACGCTGTTGTCGCTGATTGTCGCGGTCCTCGCTGGTGTCGGCAGCGTCCTCGCTGGCATGATCGCCGAACGGCGCTCCAGTGCCACGGCGTTCGGACTGGCATTACTGACGATTTCGCTGGGTGCTCTGCTGATCGGCCTGGCGCCGAGCAAATTCGCGATAATCCTTGCGTTCGCGCTGTATGGCTTGGGTGTTGGTGGTGTCGATGCCGGGATGAACATGCAGGGCGTGCGTGTTCAGGCTGCGTATGGCCGCAGCATCATGGCAAACTTTCACGGAATATGGAGTGTCGCCGGAATTGTCGGCGCTCTGTATGCGGCGGGCGTCTCGAAGCTCGACATTCCACTGGTGTGGTCACTCGGGTTGGTGGCGGTCGTTTCGCTGGGCATCACGGTGTGGGCGCGGCCGAAGTTTATTGATGCGCGCGAGGTTGCCGTCCCGCTCGGCGGGGAGGGAATCCAGATCCCGTGGCGTCCGATGCTGCTCATCGGACTGGCGATTCTCGTGTTCTATGCCTCCGACACGGGCATCTTGGCGTGGAGCAGCAAATACCTTCGGGATGCGCTCGATTCGTCCAAGGCAGTTGCGCCGCTGGCGTTCGCGGCGTACGAAGCCGGGGCTCTCGTTTCCCGCTTCGGCGGCGATTTCTTGGTCCGTAAGCACGGTGCAGTGTTCGTTGTCCGGGTCGGAACGTTGATCGGCATTGCCGGCCTGCTCGGTGTCGTCGTCGCACCCGTGCCGGCCCTCGCGATCGCTGGGTTCTTTTTTGCCGGCCTTGGTCTAGCGATCCTCGCTCCGCTGGCCTTCGCTGCGATTGCCGGTGCGGTTGGGCCCGATGGCGTCGATGTCGCAATCGCCCGACTCAATATTGCCAATTACCTTGGTGCGATCGTCGGCAGCGGTGCGATTGGCGCCGCCGCGACGGGCGGTCAGCTGCGCTGGGCATTCGTCATACCGCTGGTGTTGATTCCCATCGTGTTGATCGTGGCGAAGTCATTCGCGACTGCCGACGCGGTCAGCGACTCGGGAGATCGCCCGGCGCTCGAATAGCACGGCCGATCAGCGCTCCCAGCCAGCGCTCCCAAATGATGCTCCCAGGAAATAAGTGTCGCCCCATCCTTCTCGGGGGGTGAAAGGATGGGGCGACTACAGGATCAATGGTTGGTGTGCGCACTGGCCTGTGGAATCAATGTTAGGTCCCCGATCAGTGGTCCGTTAGCGAATTGAAGAAATAATTCAGAAGTTTTTGCTGAGAATCTCCTGATCCCTGATCGACGCTTTGGGAGCAGATGCGAGAATTGTGGTCATGGCCTCACACCGACCCCGACGCAGCCCGACTCAGCGGATCGTCAGCTTGTTCGGTGCCCTGCTGATTTTGGTCGGGCTGGGCTTCCTCGGCTACGTCGGTTGGCAATATTACGGCACGGACATCGTGTCCAAACACAAACAAGCCGAGGTCAAGACCCAGATCAAGGCCAAGTGGAAGGACAACATCGACGGCGACGAGATTGGGCTGCTGCGGGTGCCACGGTTCGGCAAAAAGTATGAACAGCCGATCATTCCCGGCTTCGACCAGACTGCCTTGGCCAAAGGCGTTGGTTGGTACAAAAAGGGTGTAAAGCCTGGCGAGGTCGGTAACTTCGCGATTGCCGGCCACCGGGTGACCCATGGTGAACCGTTCCGGGACTTCCTCAAGCTCCGCAAGGGCGACAACGTCTATATCGAGACGCGCACCCACGTCTATACGTATGTCTTGCGTGACAATGGCACCGATCGGACCGTGGACTTCTCCACCGGGTGGGTGCTCATGTCCAATCCGATTGATCGCAACTTCGTTCCGACCAAACCGATTCTGACGATGTTGACCTGCTCGGAGTTATTCCACACCGATAACCGCAATGTCGTTTTCGGCGATCTGGTCAAGACGGTCGACAAATCGAAGACCGCCCCGCCGGCATCGAACTGATCGTTTCGGTCTCACCTCCCACCATTACGACGGACGGCTACTGTGCAGGATTTTCACCACGAGTTCATCGAGTTCGCGCTGCGTCACGACGTTCTGAAGTTCGGCGACTTCACGCTCAAGTCGGGTCGGCGCTCGCCGTACTTCTTCAACGCGGGGTCGTTCAATACCGGTGAACGATTGGCCGGTCTCGGTCGTTTCTACGCGGCCGCGATTGCCGACAGCGGGATCGAGTTCGACGTCATACTCGGGCCGTCATACAAGGGCATCCCGATTGCCTCGGCGACGGTCGTGCAACTGGCGGAATTGCATGGGCTGGATGTTCCCTGGTGCTTCAACCGCAAGGAGGCGAAGGACCACGGCGAAGGCGGGCTGATCGTTGGATCGCCGCTTGCCGGAAAAGTTCTGATCGTTGACGATGTGATCACCGCAGGCACGGCGATTCGCGAGGTCATGGAGATCGTGACCGATGCTGGCGCCGAGGCGGTGGGTGTTGTCGTCGCGGTTGATCGACAGGAGCGCGGTGCGGGCGATTGCTCGGCGATCCAAGCGGTCGAACGTGATTTCGGTATCCGCGTCGCGAGCATCATCACGTTGGACCAGATCATCGAATACCTCCGCCAGGGTGGGCAACACGGCGAGCATCTTGCGGCGGTCAGTGCCTACCGGGAGACCTACGGCGTCACGGTATGACTGACATAACAGCTGACGAGCCGGACGATGTTGTTGGCGTTGGGCCGTGGTTGGGGGACTGGCCGACCGACGAACACTTCGATCCCGAGCTGCTGCGTGATGGTGACCGGCGCAATGTCGTCGACAAATATCGCTATTGGGCGCTGGAGGCGGTCGTTGCCGATCTTGACCGTGACCGGCACGCCTTCCACATCGCAGTTGAGAACTGGCAACACGACTTCAACATCGGCTCGATCGTGCGCACGGCCAATGCGTTCGGCGTCGCTGAAGTCCACATCGTTGGTAAGCGTCGCTGGAATAAGCGCGGCGCGATGGTGACCGATCGCTATCAACACATCCGCCATCACGAGACGGTCGACGAGTTCGCCGAGTGGGCAGCAAGCGCCGGGCTCGACATCATCGGAATCGACAATGTCGAGGGCTCAGTCCCGATCGAGACCGCCACGTTGCCGCGGGACTGTGTCCTCGTGTTCGGCCAAGAAGGCCCAGGCCTGTCCGAACCGATGCGTGCGGTGTGTGCAGCGACGTTGGAAATTTCGCAGTTTGGTTCGACTCGTTCGATTAACGTCGGCGCAGCCGCCGCGATCGCGATGCACAGTTGGATCCGCCAGCACATCTTCTAATCGATCTAGGCTGATTGGCCTAGGCTGGTGGTCATGAGCGAGCGACAGCGAGTGAACAATCATCTGCCAGTCATGGTGCGGCCTCCGTATTGTGGGTTTCTGACGGAGGTCACGCCATGACGTCTCGTGTTGTTGTTATTGGTGGCGATGCGGCCGGTATGACCGCAGCCTCGGCCCTGCGGCGAAGACTGCACGCTGATGATGAAGTCGTCGTCCTGGAGCGTGGGCAGTGGACGTCATACTCGGCCTGCGGGATCCCCTACTGGGTTGCGGGCACGGTCGACTCGCGCGACGCGCTCGTCGTCCGTACACCGGAGCAACACCGGCGCAACGGCATTGACGTCCGGCTGGATGCCGAAGCCACCGCGATCGACCCCGTCGCGCATACGGTCTCGATTCGCGGCGGTGAGAAACTCAGCTATGACCGACTCGTCATCGCGACCGGAGCGGAGCCGATCCGGCCGGACCTGCCGGGAATCGAGGGCGATGGCATCCACGGCGTTCAGACGCTGGCCGACGGTCAGGCACTCATTGATGCGCTCGCCGAAGGGCCGCGACGGGTCGTGGTGGTCGGCAGTGGCTACATCGGCCTGGAGATCGCCGAGGCATGTGTCGCCCGAGGGTTCGACACCACCGTCATCGAGAAGGCACCGACCCCGATGTCGATCGTCGAACCCATGCTGGGCGAGCTGATTGCCGAGGCGATGCGCGGACGCGGCATTCAGTTGCACGCCGACACCGGAGTCACCGGCTTCGTGCTCGAGGGCGGCGCGGTCACGGCCGTGACGGTCGATGGCGGACAGGTCGATGCTGATCTCGTCATCCTGGGCCTCGGGGTTTCGGCCCGGTCCGCGCTCGCCGCCGACGCGGGCCTGCCACTCGGCGCTAAGGGCGGCATCGTGGTCGACGAGCACCAACGGGTCCTAGGTTTCCCCGACATCTGGGCGGCTGGCGACTGTGTCGTGAGCAAGGATCGGATCACCGGCGACATGATCCATCTCCCGCTCGGCACGCACGCCAACAAGCAGGGCATGGTCGCTGGCGATTCGATTGCGGCCGACTTGCTTGACGAGACGCCGCGGCTCAGTTTCCCGGGCGTCGTCCAAACTGCGATCACCAAGTTTTGTGCGCTCGAAATCTCGCGTACGGGGCTGGGCGAGAAGCAAGCGCGAGCGGCTGGCTTCGATCCGGTCGTCGTTTCGGTTGAGACCACCAACTTCGCTGGCTATATGCCCAATCCGGGCACCATGACCGTCGTCATGATTGCTGACCGCACATCGCGAAAGTTGCTCGGCGCCCAGATCGTCGGACTCGAGGATGCCGCGCTGCGCATCGATGTCGCCGGGACTGCGCTGGCCGCCGGCCTTACGGTGGACGAAATAGTGATGCTCGATCTCGCCTACGCGCCGCCGTTTTCCTCGGTGTGGAGCCCCATTCAGGTGGCCGCTCGTGCTGCCGTCAAAGAACTGGGATACTGAGCCCAGAACCCAACTACATTCAGTCCGAGGAGTTTCAATGTCCGTCGCAACCCCCGAGGTCTACGCCGAGATGCTCGACAAGGCCAAGCGCGAGTCGTTCGCCTACCCGGCGATCAACGTGTCGTCCTCGCAGACGCTGAACGCGGCGCTTCAGGGCTTTGCCGAGGCCGAGAGTGACGGCATCATTCAGATCTCCACCGGCGGCGCGGATTATCTGTCTGGCCCGACGGTCAAGAACATGGTCAATGGCTCGATCGCCTTCGCGCTCTATGCCCAAGAGGTCGCCAAGGGCTATGGCGTCAACGTCGCGCTGCATACCGATCACTGCCCCAAGGACAAGCTTGACGGCTTCGTACGTCCACTGCTTGAACTCTCGGCCGAGCGGGTCAAGGGTGGCGGGCTGCCATACTTCCAATCGCACATGTGGGACGGTTCGGCCATTCCGTTGACCGAGAACCTCGAGATTGCTCGTGAATTATTGGGCAAGGCTGCGGCCGCGAACATCATTCTTGAGGTCGAGATCGGCATCGTCGGCGGCGAGGAAGACGGGGTCGAAGGTGGCCAGGGTGAGCACCTCTACACAACTCCCGAGGATGCGCTGGCGACGGCGGCTGCGCTCGGACTTGGTGAGAATGGCCGCTACATGACTGCTCTGACATTCGGCAATGTCCACGGCGTCTACAAGCCCGGCAACGTCAAACTTCGTCCGGAGATCCTCAAGGAAGCGCAGGCTGCAGTCGGCGCACGGTATAAATCAGAGACGTATGGCCAGGACAAGCCATTCGATCTGGTGTTCCACGGCGGCTCCGGCTCGCTTCCCGAAGAGATCTCGGCGGCCGTCGACTACGGCGTCGTCAAGATGAATGTCGACACCGACACGCAGTACGCATTCACCCGCCCGGTCGTCGACTATATGTTCGCCAACTACACCGGCGTACTCAAGGTGGATGGGGAGGTCGGCAACAAGAAGCAGTATGACCCCCGCGCCTGGGGCAAAGCCGCCGAAGCGGGGATGGCTGCCCGCGTGGTCGAAGCCTGCCAAGCGCTCCGCTCCGCCGGCACCAAGCTCTAACCCTCGAGGTTTCCCACGATAACCCCGAAAACTGGCATTTCTCACATGTTGCTTTCTGTGAGGAGTGCCAGTTTTCTGTGAAAAATATGCTGCTCAGAGTGTGATCGTCGTGCGATTACGTGCATACAATCGGCGTGATCGCTCCAAATCTCTCTGTATGCGTTGTGCCGTGTGGACAGCATTCGGAGGATCAAGCTGGCGCCATACGACCCGGCTCACGCCAAGGTTCTCACCGCGGACTTCATCTTCGCGTGCCTTTTCATCGGCCAGAGCATGGGTGCCGCTGATGCCGAAGGCGCCGGAGTATTTGACCAAGCCGTCGAACTCCCCGATGTGACAGAACGTCGGCCAGCCGAAATCCGTGCGGGCGATAACCCGGCCGTCGGGGGTCCTGACGGTGTATTGGAGTTCCGGTTCAGGGATCCCATATCGCCAGAACAGATAACGGCATCGCGATTCGCCGGGTGATTCGGCGCGCCCATCGGCGAGTCGAAATGTGAGTCGGCCGGCCCGTGACCCGGGCCAGCATTCGAAGTATGCGGCGAAATCTTGGAGTTCTTCGATTTCCACAGCCTTCTGATGGAGCGCCGAGTCGACCGTGACGAGTCCTGATTCGATCGACGATGTGCACGCCGCTTCCCAGATCGCGCGCGGCGTCTTGACCACCAAAAGCCCGTTGACCTCTTCGATCTCGGACTCATCAACGTGGCCCATGTGATGGAATACGCCAGCTTCATGTCGACCGCGACCGCCATTGAGTCGAGTGATGTTGACCAAGGAGAGGTCGCTGCCCCAGACCGCGGCGCCATGGGCGAGGGCCGCTGACTGATGGCTCAGGACGACCGAACCGTTGTGTCGATGCAGCACCGCTCGGCAGCGCACCAAATGTTGTTGATCGGCAGACAGGCTGCGGTAGGTGGCTCCAAATGCATACAAGCCAGGTCCGATGCTGACCAAATATCCAGACCGGCGCGCGTCACGGATCGTACGGTCGTCATATCCGCAGTCCAGGATTTCCGGTCGAGTGATGAAACCGCGGCTGATGGCAAGTGCTTCGAGTGCGTCCATGTCGTAAGCCTCGTGGGATCGTCGCAGTATGGCGGCACCCAATCTGGTAGCTGTGGATAAGCGGCGGGGTCCGGCGTCGTGTGGACAAGTTCGATTTCTCACAGGAATCTGTCGCTTCTAACACGTTGCAACCTGTTAGAAGCGACAGATTTCGGGGTTATCGTGGGAAACCGCCAAGGGGTGGGAGGATGGGCGGTATGACGAACTTGCTGGGCGAGCCTGAGCCCACTCTGCTGCCCGAAGATCCTGCCGCCGCCGACCTTGCATCAGGCGACAGCCCCGCGCTGGCGGCCGAGACTCATCTCGATTCGCCGTTGGCGTGGTCGTTGTTGGCCGACAGCGCGTTGGCCGATGGCCGCGACCTGGAGGGCTATGCCTACGCGCGTACCGGCTATCACCGCTCACTCGACATGCTGCGCCGCAACGGTTGGAAGGGTCACGGCCCGGTGCCGTGGTCGCACAAACCCAACCACGGCTTCCTCCGTTCGCTCGCGGTGCTTGCCGAAGCGTCGGAACGGCTCGGCGATGCCGAGGAGGCTCATCGTTGCCGGGAGTTCCTGCACGAGTCGAGCCCAGAGGCATACGCCGAACTCGTCGGCTGATCGGGTCTAGGAGCGGGGTGCGAACATCGACACCGCGCCCGGTTCGATGTGCCAGGTACGTTCGCTGATGCCTTCGAGCAGTTCGCCGTCAGCGCTGCAGGAGAACGGTTCGCCGTGCACTGTGACGCTGGTACCGCGCACCGTCATGACGTCATCTCGGTCGACGTGAGTGCCCTCGCGAAGATCGCGCGCATAACTCAGACGCTCGGCGTTGCCGGTCGAGTATGAGACAAGTACGTCGAGTTGACCGTCGGAGGGGTCGGCCTGCGGCGCTAGCGGTGTGCCTGCGCCGACATATTTACCGTTGTTGATCGCGACCTGCAGCACGCCGTTGCCCGCCGGCAATGCGGTGCCGTCGACGCTGATCTGGACGGCGAGCGGCGCGGTGTCGAGCCCACTGACCAGCGCGCCGATGCCATAGGCGATAGGACCGAGCGCTTCCTTCCAGGTGGCGGCGCGCTCGGCGGCCTCGGCACCGGCGCCGAGGTGAACGGCATTAATAGCCGATCCGCCGGCATCGTCACGGATGAGGTCGACTCCGACCTGGTGGCCGGCCACGATGAGCTGGGCAGCCTCGGCGGGGACGTTTGGAATGTTGAGGCTGCGGGCAAAATCGTTGCCGGTGCCCAACGGGATCAGTCCGACTGCAACGTCGGTGAGACGGCCGATCCGGAGGAGAGCGGCGATAACGGCATGGAGGCTGCCGTCGCCACCCATCGCAATGACGGTCTCGTGCTCGCCAATCGCAGCATCAAGGTCGCCGTCATCATGGGTCGAAACAACCGTGACGTCATATGAGGTGCGAAGAACCGATAGCGCTGATTCCACGGCTTCGTTCTCCGCTGAGCCGGCCCGGTCGTTGGTGATAGCGATCGCTGACTTCATTCGACAATCCTACGGGGTAGATTTTTTCGGTAGACTGCGGTCGTAAGGCCCCGGATGGCGGGCCTCAGGACGCGTGCACGGTCTCCGGCTCGCCAAGCCTGACTACCACGACGACGAGCGCGATGAGTGGAAGCCGCCACACGGCGGCGGTGTCAGCGAGCACGACCTCGGCACGCGAGGTCGTGATCGAGACGATGCCGACCAGTCCGGCCACGAGGAAGGCCATGCATCGAGCAGGAGGCCGCCAGTCGGGCTGACCGGGCCGACACCAAATCGGCTAGGCTGGGCCGGTAAGAGCGCCGTGAGAACGGGGCTTCCTTTTTGGTAACAGGGGTGCATATCCATGCCCGCAGTCGTGATCGTCGGGGCCCAGTGGGGCGACGAAGGCAAAGGCAAAGCAACGGACCTGCTCGGCAGCCGTGTCGATTATGTCGTTAAGTTCAACGGCGGCAACAACGCCGGCCACACGGTCGTCATCGGCGATGAGAAGTATGCGTTGCATCTCCTGCCCAGCGGGATCCTCAGCGAGGGCTGCGTGCCGGTCATCGGCAACGGCGTCGTGGTCGATCTGGCGGTGCTGTTCGAGGAGATCGACGGACTCGAAGCCCGCGGTATCGACACGTCACGACTGGTCGTCAGCGCCAATGCGCACGTCATCGCCGACTACAACCGGACGATGGACAAGGTCGCCGAACGCTTCCTTGGCTCGCGCAAGATCGGTACGACTGGCCGCGGCATCGGACCGACATACGCCGACAAGATGAATCGCCTTGGCATCCGTATCCAGGATCTCTTCGACGAGAACATCCTGCGCCAGAAGGTCGAGGGCGCACTTGACCTTAAGAATCAGATCCTCACCAAGATCTACAACCGGCGTGCGGTCGAGGTCGACGAGATCGTCGAGGAACTCCTCTCCTATGTTGAGCGGCTTCGCCCCATGGTCGCGGACACCCCGTTGCTGCTGCATGAAGCGCTCGACGCGGGCAAAACGGTGCTCCTCGAAGCCGGTCAAGCGACCTTGCTCGATGTGGATCACGGCACCTACCCATTTGTGACTTCGTCCTCGGCGACGACCGGCGGCGCCTGCACCGGCTCCGGCATCCCACCGACCCAGATCACCGGCGTCATCGGGATCGTCAAGGCTTACGCCACCCGGGTCGGCGAAGGCCCGTTCCCGACCGAACTATTCGACGACGATGGCGACGGCGAGCGGCTGCGGCAGAACGGCTTCGAGTTCGGGACCACGACCGGCCGACCGCGCCGCTGCGGCTGGTATGACGCGCCGATCGCACGGTATGCCGCCCGGATCAATGGCGTGACCGATTTCGTTCTGACCAAGCTCGACGTACTGACCGGCTGGGACAAAATTCCCGTATGTGTTGCCTATGAGGTCGACGGCGAACGGGTTGACGAAATGCCCATGACGCAGACCGCATTCCATCACGCGAAGCCGATTTACGAATTCTTCGACGGTTGGCACGAGGACATCTCTGATTGCCGTACGTTCGACGATCTGCCGGACAACGCACAGGCGTATGTGACAGCACTCGAAGCGATGTCGGGTGCGCGGATCTCGGCAATCGGCGTCGGACCCGATCGTGAAGAGACGATCGTCGTCCACGACCTGCTCTGAGGCGGAAGGCAACCATGAAGACCCTTGTGATCGGTAGCGGCGGGCGCGAACATGCGCTCGCGCTCGCGCTGTCCCGCGACCCCAACGTCGAGCAGGTCCACGCAGCGCCGGGCAACCCAGGCATCGCCGCCTGCGCGACCCTGCATGCGGTCGACCAACTCGACGGTGCTGCCGTCGCAGCGCTGGCACTGAACATCGGCGCAGACCTGGTGGTCATCGGACCGGAGGCGCCACTGGTTGCCGGTGTTGCCGACGCCGTCCGGGACGCTGGCATCGCCTGCTTCGGGCCGAGCGCTGCGGCCGCCCGACTCGAAGGCTCGAAGGCATTCGCCAAGCAGGTCATGGCTGGTGCTGAGGTGCCGACCGCACTCGCTCGCGTTTGCGATACGCCTGATCAGGTCGAGGCCGCCCTTGATTCGTTCGGTGCCCCGTATGTCGTCAAGGACGATGGGCTCGCCGCCGGCAAGGGCGTCATCGTGACCGATGATCGCCAGGCTGCGATTGACCACGCGGCCACGTGCAGGCGAGTCGTTATCGAGGAGTTCCTCGATGGTCCCGAGGTGTCGCTGTTTGCGATCACCGATGGACAGACCGTCCTGCCGCTCCAACCAGCGCAGGACTTCAAACGCATCCGGGACAATGATGAAGGTCCTAACACCGGTGGCATGGGGGCCTATACGCCGCTGCCCTGGGCGCCCGCGGATCTGGTCGCTGATGTCACCCGGCGGGTGCTTGTCCCCACCGTCGAGGAGATGGCTCGTCGCGGCACACCATTCGCGGGGTTGCTTTATGCCGGTCTTGCGTTGACCAGCAGGGGAGTGCGCGTCATCGAGTTCAACGCCCGCTTCGGCGATCCGGAGACACAGTCATTGCTGGCGCTTCTGGAGACACCGCTCTCGGCGCTGCTCTATGGCGCAGCAACCGGTGGCCTTGCCGAAGTGGGCCTGCCGCAGTGGAGCAAGGGCGCTTCGGTGACGGTGGTTGTCGCCGCCGAGGGTTATCCCGAATCGCCACGCACCGGCGATGTGATTGCCGGTGTTGACGCGGCCAATGCGCTCGATGGTGTCGACGTGATCCATGCGGGTACGAGTCTTGATGAAGCCGGCAACCTCGTCACAGCCGGCGGCCGCATCCTCGCGGTGACTGCGGTCGGCGATGATCTGACCGACGCCCGCACTCGCGCCTATTTGGGTGTTGATCTCATCTCGATTGACGGCGCCCAACACCGTACGGACATCGCCGCGGTCGCTACCGCGCAGAGCTAAGCTAATGCCGTCGATGGGTCGTCCGCGGCTGAGTGCGATTTCGGCCGACTCATCAGCACTGCGATAATGGCGCTGTGACCACACCAAATGTTCTCGCCAGCCGCTATGCCTCTGCCGAATTGGCCCGGATCTGGTCGCCCGAGCACAAGATCGTCCTCGAGCGGCAGCTCTGGATCGCTGTGCTCAAGGCACAAAAGGATCTCGGCATCGAGACCCCCGACGGCGTCATCGAGGCACATGCCGCAGTGATCGAGCAGGTCGATCTCGACTCGATTGCCGCACGCGAGCGCGTGACCCGCCATGACGTCAAGGCCCGTATCGAGGAGTTCGCGGCGCTGGCCGGCACCGAGCACATCCATAAGGGGATGACCTCACGTGACCTCACCGAGAATGTTGAGCAGTTGCAGGTACGCGCCTCGCTTGAGCTAGTGCGCGACCGAGCAGTCAGCGCTTTGGTACGGCTCGGTCGACTCGCAGCTGAGCATCAATTGACCGTCATGGCCGGTCGTAGCCACAACGTCGCGGCTCAGGCCACGACACTGGGCAAGCGTTTCGCGACTATCGCGGACGAGCTGATGATCGGCATCGAACGGGTCGAGGAGCTGGTGGCGCGCTATCCGCTGCGTGGCATCAAGGGCCCGGTCGGCACCTCCCAGGACCAACTCGATCTGCTCGGTGGCGATGAGGACAAACTGGCCGAACTCGAGTCCCGCGTCGCAGCGCATCTCGGCTTCGACCGGGTGCTCTCGAGCGTCGGTCAGGTCTATCCGCGTTCACTCGACTTCGATGCCGTGACGGCGCTCGTGCAACTCGTGTCGGCACCGTCCAATTTGGCCACCACAATCCGTTTGATGGCTGGCAATGAACTCGTGACCGAGGGTTTCAAGCCCGGCCAAGTCGGTTCGAGTGCGATGCCGCACAAAATGAACACGCGCTCCTGTGAACGGGTCAACGGCCTCGCGGTGATCCTGCGCGGCTATGCCTCGATGGTCAGCGAGTTGGCCGGTGACCAATGGAATGAGGGCGATGTGTCCTGTTCGGTCGTGCGCCGCGTCGCGCTGCCTGATGCGTTCTATGCCGCCGACGGATTGTTCCAGACCTTCCTGACCGTTCTCGACGAATTCGGCGCATTCCCAGCCGTCATACAGCGCGAACTTGATCGGTATTTGCCTTTCCTCGCCACGACCAAGGTGCTCATGGCCGCCGTACGCCACGGGGTCGGCCGCGAGATCGCGCATGAGGCGATCAAGGAAAATGCTGTGGCAGTTGCCCTCGGTATGCGTGAGACCGGCGCGGCCCACAACGACCTATTCGACCGTTTCGCTGCCGACAGTCGGCTGGGGCTGTCCGAGACCGATTTGGCTTCTTTATTGGCCGAGCCGCTGACGTTCACCGGCGCTGCCGTCAGCCAGGTCAATCAAGTGTTGGCCAAGATCGACGCCGTCGTCGCCCGCCATCCGCAAGCGGCCGCCTATTCGCCGGGTGCGATCCTCTAGGCAGGGATCTTTCATGAGACCAATCGACAAATATCGTCTTATCAGCCTTGGCATCGCGGTTGCGGTGTTGCTGGCCGCATTCCTAGGCACCCCCGATTGGTGGAACGACTACCACTAGGCTGCACTCGTGGCTCTCGACATCCCCGGCGCATCGCACGTCCATTCGGGCAAGGTCCGCGATCTTTACCGTCTCGACAACGGCAATCTGCTCATGGTCGCGTCCGACCGGATCTCGGCATATGACTTCATTCTGTCGCCCGGTATCCCGGACAAGGGCGAGATTCTCACCCGCATGTCGCTGTGGTGGTTCGACCAGCTCAAGGACCTCGTCCCCAATCACGTCATCTCGACCGATGTGCCCGAGCGAGTACGCGGTCGGGCGCTGATCTGCGAGAACCTTGAGATGTTCCCGGTTGAATGCGTCGCGCGCGGCTACCTGACCGGCTCGGGCCTGATTGACTATGCGGCGACCGGCGAAGTGTGCGGGGTTCGGCTACCGGCCGGACTCGTTGAGAGTTCCAAACTTGTCAAACCGATTTTCACGCCAGCCACCAAAGCTGAGCTTGGTGAGCACGACGAGAACGTGTCGTTCGAGACAATCGTCGACACGATTGGTCGCGAGCACGCCGAGGCATTGCGTGAGTTGACGCTCAACGTGTACGGCCGGGCCGGGGAGATCGCCCGTTCGCGCGGCATCATTTTGGCCGACACGAAGTTCGAGTTCGGGCTACGGCCGGATGGCACGATCGTTCTGGCCGATGAAGTCCTCACCCCGGACTCATCGCGCTTCTGGCCCGCCGACAGTTATCAGGTCGGTCGGACCCAAGCGTCGTATGACAAACAGTTCGTGCGTGATTGGCTGACCTCGACCGAAAGCGGTTGGGATCGTGCAAGTGAGCAGCAGCCGCCGTCGCTGCCCGCAGAGATTGTCGAGAAGACGCGAGAGCGCTATTTGCAGGCCTACGAACAGTTGACCGGCGAGGCCTTCTGACCTGCGGTTGTCATACCGTGAGTATTCTGGTGATTCCTGTCACCTTCTAAGGAGTCACCGTGGCCAACCTGTCAGCCTTGCTTGAAGATTCTGCCGCCAGCTATCCCGATCGGACCGCAATCGTCCTCGGCGACAGTCGACTTGCTTATGCGCAGGTCAATGCTGCGGCCAATCAGGTCGCCAATCTGTTGGTATCGCGTGGCATCCAGCCGGGTGACAAGGTCGCGCTCTCCTGCGCGAACATCCCATATTTCACCATCATTTACTTCGGCATTCTTAAGGCCGGCGCGACCGTTGTGCCGCTGAATGTCCTGCTCAAGGGTCGTGAAGTGGCTTATCACTTGGACGATTCCGATGCCAAGGCTGTGTTCGCGTTCGAGGGCACTCCCGAGTTGCCGATCGGCGCTGCCGTATGGGAAGGATTCAACAAAACCGAGGGTTGCACCGAGTTCTTTTTGATCACCGCCGACCCGACCGCGCCGTCATCGATTGAGGGCACGGAGACGTTCGCCTCAGCGGTTGCCGCTCAGCCGCCGACGTTCACGACCATTGATGTCTCCGACGATGACACCGCCGTGATTCTCTACACCTCCGGAACGACTGGCCAGCCCAAGGGCGCCGAACTCCGGCACCGCAACATGCGTGACAACGCGCTGGCTGGCAGAGACCTTTTCGGCGCTGATCCGAGCAACCCCGACACCTACCTTTGTGCGCTGCCGTTGTTCCACTCCTTCGGACAGACCGTCAGCCAAAATGGTGCATTCGCATTCGGCGGCACGGTCGTGATGCTGCCGCGCTTCGAATCCAAGGCTGCGCTCGGGCTGATGCTCAAGGAGAATGTGACGTTCTTTGCCGGCGTACCGACGATGTACTGGGGCTTGCTCGGTGCCTTGGACGACAGTGTTGATGTGAAGACGCTCGCCGCAAATCTGCGTGTGGCTGCTTCGGGCGGCTCGGCATTGCCGGTCGACATCCATCGCCAGTTCAAGGAGCGCTTCGGCGTCACCATTCTCGAAGGTTATGGCCTGTCGGAAACCTCGCCGGTTGCTTCCTTCTCCCCGGCCGGGCAGGATCCGCGGGTCGGCTCGATCGGATTGCCCATCCCAGGTGTTGAGATGAAGTTGATCAATGATGATTGGTCGGACGTTGTTGATGATCCTGAGGCGATCGGTGAGATCGCGATCAAGGGCCACAACATCATGAAGGGTTATTACGACCGTCCCGAAGCCACCGCCGAGGCAATCCATGATGGTTGGTTCCGATCCGGCGACCTGGGCAAGAAGGACGTCGATGGCTTCTACTACATCGTCGACCGGTCCAAGGACATGATTCTTCGCGGTGGCTACAACGTCTACCCGCGTGAGTTGGAAGAGGTCCTGATGACGCATCCGGCGGTGTCGCTGGTCGCGGTGATCGGGGTTCCGCACGAGTCTCACGGCGAGGAGATCAAGGCCATCGTCGTCAAGAATGCTGGCGATCCGACCACCGAGGAAGAGTTGAAGGCGTGGGGTAAGGAGCAGTTTGCCTCCTACAAATACCCGCGTCTGATCGAGTTCCGGGATGAGTTGCCGATGACCTCGACCGGCAAAATCCTCAAACGCGAACTCTCCTAACCACCCTTCCGCCGAGTGGCGCAGATTCGGGGATTTTGGGCGTCCGAAACCCCGAATCTGCGCCACTCGCGGCACGAATCTGCGCCACTCGCAGGGGCGGTGGCGGGACTCGATAGACTGAGGGCACCTGTTCGAACCCTTCCGCCAGAGGAGCGCCCGTGGCCCGCATCATCGTCGACGTCATGCCGAAGGTCGAGATTCTCGACCCACAGGGCAAAGCTGTGCACGGGGCGCTGCCGCGGCTCGGTTTCACCGGTGTGACCGATGTACGTCAGGGCAAGCGGTTCGAGCTTGAAGTGCCTGAGATCAACGACGATGTTCTCGCCGAGGTCGACAAGATTGCGCTCACGCTCCTGTCGAATCCGGTGATCGAGGACTACGCCGTACGGATTGATAAATGAGCGCGCGCCAGCGAGTGAACCAAGGGATTGTTATGCGGGGCTTCCTGAATACTGCACCTCTTGCAGGGAGGCTCGCATGAAAATCGGGGTCGTCACATTCCCGGGCTCCCTCGATGATGTTGATGCGCTGCGTGCTGTGCGCGCAGCCGGCGCCGAAGCGGTCGCGCTTTGGCATGGGGATCACGATCTTCGCGGCGTCGACGCGGTTGTTCTGCCCGGTGGCTTCTCCTATGGCGACTATCTACGCTGCGGAGCGATTGCCAGTTTCGCGCCAGTCATGACCGAAGTCATCGGCGCAGCTAGTGGCGGTATGCCGGTGCTCGGCATTTGCAACGGCTTCCAGATCTTGTGCGAATCGCAACTGCTACCAGGTGCCTTGATCCGTAACGATCACCGCAAGTTCCTATGCCGTGATCAGCGGCTGCGGCTGGAAAACACCGACACCGCATGGACCAACACGTACGCCAAAAACCAAGAGATCGTGATCCCGCTCAAGAACGGCGAGGGTGGCTTCGTGGCCGATGAAAAGACGCTCGACACCCTCGAGGGCGAGGGCCGCGTTGTCGCTCGTTACCTCGGTGGCAACCCCAACGGATCACTCCGCGACATCGCTGGCATCAGCAATGAGCGCGGCAACGTCGTCGGCTTGATGCCGCATCCCGAACACGCAATTGAGGACCTGTGCGGTCCCGGCACGGATGGGCTCGGCTTCTTCACCTCGGCACTCAAAGCCCTCGTTTCGGCCTGAGTCACTACCGATACTCTGTTGATATGGACATTCCTGTCGGTTGGTCGATCATCCTCATCGTGGCGGGGCTATGGAACCTGCTCATTTGGCCGCAGTTTTTCAAACGCATCGTGCGCGACGAGCGGTCGCGGGACGCCGCCGGGAAGCCCACAGCCTTCCTCAAAGTGCATACGGTTCTCATCGCGATCTCGCTCGCGCTCGGCATCGCCGTCGGAGTCTTGGGCGTTATCGCGATCATCTGATCGATCCGTCGCTGTGCGAAGACGTGGTGATCGGGCGTTCGTTGCGATTCTCGTCACAGGCACGCTCAGTTGAGGGTCCGGTGACGGGCACCACTGCGGAGCTAAATACCCCGGTATACAGGGCGTTTTGGTCAAATACGCAGCCGCCCCGGGCCGGGTCGCCTGATCTCTTGATGTCAAGGTATGCGTTGTTGCGTGGTAGTATGTGAACAAGTGAATGTCACCTCACGCAGGTGACGTTCTCTTTGCCCGGCGAAGGTGCGCACTCCTGCGCGGCCTGGAATGAACGGGCTTTACTTCAGTCTGTGAGTTCTTTGCCTAACGCAATCAGCGACGTTTCGTCGCGCACTTTTTCCGATCTTTCGCTCCCTGTTTCGCTGGTCAATGTTTTGTCCACACAGGGAATCACCAGCCCGACTCCGGTCCAGGAAGCTGTCATTCCCGACGCGCTCGCCGGCGATAACGTTCTCGGCCGGGCCCGCACCGGCTCCGGTAAGACCCTGGCCTTCGGTGTGCCGGTTCTGCTGGAACTTGCCGGTGGCACCAGCCGCCCCAAAGCTCCTCGTGGCCTCATCGTTCTGCCGACCCGTGAACTCGCCACCCAGGTGCGCGAAGCCCTCGATCCGCTCGCCGATGCTCTCGGCCTTCGGCTCGCGACGGTTTATGGCGGAACATCGATCGATCGCCAGATCAAGCGGCTCCGCTCGGGTGTCGACGTCGTCATTGCCACCCCCGGTCGGCTTGAGGATTTGATCGATCGCCGCTGCTGCACGCTCGACGACATCCAGATCACGGTCCTCGATGAGGCCGATCACCTTTGCGACCTCGGCTTTTTCAAGCCGATTGATCGCATCCTGACTAAGACACCGGCCAATGGTCAGCGCCTACTGCTTTCGGCGACGCTCGACGGTGACGTCGACAAGCTAGTCCGTAAGCACCTTCCGAAACACAAACTGCACGAGCTCGAGCCGCCTGCGGGCGACGAAGTCCAGATGGAACACCATGTTCTCGTGGTGCCGCCGACCGAAAAGGTCGCCACCATCAAGTTGCTGCTTGCAGCCAACCCGCGCACGATCGTGTTCGTTCGTACGCGTCGCGGTGCATCCAACCTTGCCCGTCAGCTCACGCGCAACGGCATCGAAGCTGTTGACCTGCACGGTGATTTGTCGCAGCGGGTCCGTGAGCGCAACCTCAAGACGTTCTCGAGTGGACAGGCCACCGCGATCATCGCGACCGATGTCGCTGCGCGCGGCATCCACGTCGACCATGTCGGCCTTGTCATCCATTACGATGCGCCAGCCGAACACAAGGCATACCTGCACCGTTCGGGCCGCACCGCGCGTGCTGGCGAGTCCGGTGCTGTCATCACGATGACAACCGCCAATGACCTCGGTGACGTCATCCGTCTGCAGCAGAAGGCGGGCGTTGTGGCCAAACACCATGACTCACGGACAGCGCCGCAGCCGATGACGGTCGAAGCCTTGGCAAAGGGCGGCACTGCTGCCCCCGCCGCTGGTGCTTCCTCGAAGTCCGGCGGTGGCGGCAAAGGTCGTCCCGGTGGCGGTCGACGCAAGTCGGCACCGCAGGGTGGCTATGCCTCCGCGCGCAACCGTGGCGGTGCTCGTAGCCGTCAGGGTGGCCAGGGCGGCGGACAGAAGCGTTCCGGTGGACAGGGCAGCAACGGCGGACAGTCGCGCCAGCGGTCATACTCCAGCTGATTCCAAACCCGCGAGTGGCGCAGATTTGTGCCCCGAGTGGCGCAAATTCGGGATAATTGTTAACCAAAAACCCCGAATCTGCGCCACTCGGCGTATGCGGGCGGGCCGAACGGACGTAGGGTTCGGGCATGGACGTGCTGATTCGGGCTGCCGAGCTCAGAATTCTTGTTGAATCCGCCCAGCGGGTTGTCATCTTGGATGTTCGCTGGCAGTTGGGCGGGCCGCCGGGGCATGACGAATATTTGCGCGGACACATACCCGGATCGGTGTTCGTGTCGCTTGATGATGAGCTTTCGAGCCATGGTGCGGCAAGCGATGGACGGCACCCGCTGCCGCCCGGCGACTCGTTGCAGGCCGCGGCGCGACGGTGGGGTGTCCGGGCTGGCGACCAGGTCGTCGCCTACGACGACAGTGGCAATCTTTCGGCGGCGCGTGCTTGGTGGCTACTGCGGCGGGCCGGCGTCGACGTACGACTTCTCGACGGTGGGCTGAAGGCCTGGACCGACGCCGGGGGAGCCCTCCACACCGAGGATGTCCAACCGGACGCGGGCAATGTCGATCTTCTCGATGGCACCGGGGGAGTTCTCGAACTGGAGCAGATTCCCGAGTTCATGACCACTGGTCTGCTGCTGGATGCACGTGCGGCTGATCGTTATCGCGGTGAGACCGAACCGGTCGACCCGGTCGCCGGGCACATACCTGGAGCAGCCAGCGCGCCTACCTTCGGTAACCTCGATCAGGTCGGGCGCTTCCTGAACGCAAAGCTCCTGCTCGAACGATTTGCTGCGCTCGGTATCGATGGCTCGACTCCTATCGCGGTCTACTGCGGGTCGGGCGTGACCGCTGCGCACGAAGTGGCTGCGCTCGCGATCGCCGGCTTCGACGCGGCGCTCTATCCGGGCTCGTGGTCCCAGTGGAGCAATCGTCCCGAGTTGGCGGTTGCGACGGGGGCCGAACCGGGCGCACTCTAAGTCCCCCATTTCACGTCCCGACGGGGTTCCCATATTGAGGCACGCATGGTTGCAATCTGCTAACCGTCTAGCCTGATAGGACAATGTTGCGCGAAATGTCGATCGCCAAGCGCGTCACGCTTCTCGGCCCGGCGTTCATCGCTGCGGTCGCTTATGTTGACCCCGGTAACGTCGCGACCAACGTGACCGCAGGGTCACAATTTGGCTACACACTCGTGTGGGTCGTCGTGATGGCCAACGTCATGGCGATGCTGGTGCAATACCTGTCAGCAAAACTCGGCGTGGTCACCGGAAAGTCGCTCACAACTCACCTCGGCGAGATCTTGCCAACGGCGCCGCGCGTCGCGTTCTGGATGCAGGCCGAAATCATCGCCATGGCGACCGACGTCGCCGAGATCGTCGGCGGCGCCATTGCGCTCAATCTGTTGTTCGACCTCCCCCTGGTGGCCGGTGCAGTCGTCACCGCCGTCATCTCGATGATCGTGCTCCACATCGGCGATGTACGCGGGCAGAGCGCACTCGAGCGGGTCATCATGGCATTTTTGGGCATGATCGCGGTCGGATTCACTGCGGGCTTGTTCATCAATGTTCCTGACGGCGGCGATTTGGCCAGCGGACTTATTCCAATGTTCAAAGGCTCCGATAGCGTCCTGCTCGCCTCCGGGATCATCGGTGCGACTGTCATGCCGCATGTGATCTATCTCCACTCGAGTCTGACCGTCGACCGCTTGGGTGATCGAGGTGCGCGTCTGAGTATCCAACAGTTGCTCTCGGTGACCAAGGTCGATGTCATTGTGGCGTTGGTCTTAGCTGGCATTTTGAATCTTTCCCTGCTGGTCGTCGCGGCGGCGAACCTCGAAGGCCTTCCCGGCACTGACACCCTCGACGGGGTTAACGCAGTCATCACCTCCGAACTGGGTGCAGGCGTGGCACTGCTGTTTGCGGTCGCGTTGCTTGGCTCGGGACTTGCGTCGACCTCGGTAGGATGCGCGGCCGGTGCCGAGGTCATGAAGGGGTTGCTTCACCGGCAAGTGCCGATGTTTGTGCGGCGTACGGTCACGGTCATACCGGCCCTGGTGATCCTGATGTTCGGCGCCGAGCCCAGTCACGTCCTCATCGCCTCGCAGGTCATGCTGTCGATTGGCGTGCCGTTCGCGCTCGTTCCGTTGGTGTGGCTGACCGCCAGCGCCAGGATCATGGGCGCACACCGGAGCAAGACGTACACGACCGTATCCGCAACGCTTGTCGCCCTGATCATCATCGCGCTGAACTTTGCCCTGTTGTGGTTGACCGTTCAGGGGTGACAGGCTCGGGGCATGCCCGAACTTCCCGAGGTCGATGCGCTTGTCGCTTTCCTGCGCGAGAAGTCCGTGGGAACCGTTGTCGCACGCATTGAACTCGCGTCATTCTCGGTGCTGAAAACATTCGATCCGCCGATCGATTCGTATGCTGGCCTCGCTGTCGAGGGCGTCGCCCGGCACGGCAAATTCATCGACTTTGATATCGGCGGCCTACACCTCGTCATACATCTGGCGAAGGCTGGCTGGCTGCGCTGGTCCGATCAGCTGCCGGCCACGCGGCTCAAACTTGGCAAGAGTCCGATCGCGGCACGCATACGGCTTGATGCGGGTGACGGTCCGCAGCTGGGCTTTGACATCACCGAGGCCGGCACGCACAAAGGGCTTGCGATGTATGCGGTTCGCGCCGCCACAGATGTCGCCGGGATTGCGGCGCTTGGACCGGACCCACTTACGCTGGACTTCGCGCTTCGACCGTTGCTTGGCCGGCGTATGCAGATCAAGCGGCTGCTCCGCGATCAGAAGATCATCGCCGGGATCGGCAACGCTTACAGCGACGAGATCCTGCATGCGGCGAAGCTGTCGCCGTTCGCGATCGCCGAAAATCTCGATGACGACCAGATCGATCGACTCGAAGCGGCGACTCACGCAATCCTCACCGAAGCAGTCGGTGCGGCGCGGGGCAAGCCCATTGCTGAGCTCAAGGACGATAAGCGCAGCCGCATGCGTGTTCACGGGCGAGCAGGCGAGGTGTGTCCGGTCTGCGGTGACACTAACCCGTTACGTCATAGCGATTGAGGTCCAGGGGCCACTTTCTCTATGACGTAACGGCGGTGTCCTCAGCCGACGGCAACGAGGGCCACCGCCGCTGCCGCCAGGGCGAGGCCGACCGCTTGGTGGCGGTGAATGCGCTCACGCAGTAGGAGTGCGGCGAGGACCACCGTGCTGGCCGGGTAGAGCGCTGTGATGACGGCCACGACCGAGAGCAACCCATGGTGGGTCGCATACAGGAAACTGCCGGTTGCGACGAGACCGATCGGGCCCATGACGATTGCCTTGTAGGCCCGGCGATCACGGGGAATCCATGCCGCGCGCATGACCGTGGCGGTGAGAATGACCCCGAACACGGAGGTGAACTGAGTCAGCGCGAGTGGCCAAAGTCCTGCTTCGGAGTTGACTTGGCCGAGCATCGCGAACATGAAACCGAAACCGAGGCCGGCCAAGACGCCGTCGACGACACCGCCCTGGCCGACAGGGTTTGTCTCGACGACCTGTGAGATCAGGTAGATCGCCGGGAATGCGCTGGCGATGCCGGCGAGCACCAGCAGCGAGGGGCGGTCGCCGGTGACGATCCCGAACGATACGGGTACGAGCGCCGAGCCGATCGCAGAGATCGGCGCGACGACGCTCATTCGACCGGTGCCAAGACCGCGGTAGAGAAAGGCCGTGCCGAAGCCGCTTCCCATCCCGGCGATTGCCGCCCAGGTCCAGTCGCCACTGGTCACGGTGCCGCCCACGATGGCACCGCCGATCAAGGAGAAGACGGTGGTTGAACTCTGCCCGACGATAGCGGTCTGCCACGCCGAAACATTGCGGGAAATAAAACCACCGAGGAAATCGGAGACGCCATAGGTGAGCGCGGAGATGAGAGCAAGAACGATGGCCACAACCGGACTATAGGCTGTGCGTATGGCATGGCGACGAGCGAAGTCCCTCGGTAAGAGTACGAACGAAGCGGTCACCAATCTGACCGGTCGCGTTGATGATCAAACCGGACAGGTTGCGGCGCGGGCGGCGCAGGTGATTTTGGTTGCTGTACGGGTCCTGCGCATCCCGGCTGCAGCGCTCTTGTGGGCGCCAGTGCCCTTCATCGCGTTGACTCTTCTGCTGGGGCTGAAGGCCGATGGCGGAGCCCGGGTCTTCGTGGTGATCATCGCGCTGGTGATGGCGGCGGTGAGTGTGGCCTTCGGCGTACGGCGGCGCAAGATTATCAACGCGGTTGATGATCCGGACAAGTTGGCGACCGAGCTTGGCATCATGATCAGCCTCAGCGACAAGGTCAATGAGACTCGCGGAACGCTGGCTCAACTCGCTGGTGGCGGTGGTTGGCGGGTGTTCTCCCGGCTCCAAGGGTTATGGCACGGTGCTGCGATGACCGGCAATTGGATCAACGGGATCGGTGACCTGCCGCGGGCGCGCTACTTCGGACCGCCCAAGATCGGCACGACGATCACGATTACGGTGGCAGCGTTGTGGTTGGTGCCCATTTCGGTCGTGGTGGCGCTGTTCGTCGCGATTGGCAGTCTCGCCTCGACGTTTTGATCCAGTCCCCGTACGCCGAGGAGTCACTCACGTACGCCGAGGAGTCACTCACAGAGCTGACTAGTCGGGCTGCTTCGTCGTCAGAACAACGCAACAGCGTCCTTTTTCGGGCTCGAGGTGACACTCGAGCCGCTCGCGATCCACCGTGTCGACCATGGCATCGATCAACGCGAAATTCATTCCACACACCATGTCGGTATGGGTGTCGGCAAGGGAGTGGAATGGACAATTGGATAGTTCCACCCGGCCGTTGATTTCGCGCGGTTCGTACCCATGCTCGCGCAGGGCGCGCACCGCCAGTGCGAGCGCCTTCTTCTTACTCTTGGGGTTGCCTGAGTCGGCGAGCAGCGATTCACCAAGCGTTCTGCCACGTTCGGCGGCCACCTGATTGAGTGCCTGCATCGCCGGTATGCCGGTCGCGGCCGACTCGGTGATCGCTTCGGCCATCAACCGTCCAGCCAACTCATATTCACGGCCAGGTAGTGATACCGCAATCTCGCGGTCGGAGCGGCGATAGAGCTTGGCTGGCCGGCCGGCGCCGGGCCCGCTCTTGCCGCTCAATCGGGCGAACTCGGTCATGAGTAGACCCTGCGACTCGAGCTTATCCAGATGAAATTTGGCCTTGTGCAGGGGAAGCTGTAGTGCCTCCGCAGCCTCATCTCGACTGACCGGGTGGGCCTGCGCGCATACATACAGGTAGAGGCGGCGGCGTGCGGGTTCGGCTAGCGCACCGATGCCGCTGACGCGTTCAGAGAAGTCGGTCATGGGCACCCCCTTTTCTAAAAAACAATTTAGTTGACGAAATGGTTGAGCGGGTTCTAAGATCAATATTAGTAGTCTTTAGAAAAGGAGACAAGTCATGAGCATGACAATTACTAAGCTTGACGTACCGAGGCTCAAGTCGGACCCCGGGTATCAGGCATTTACGTTGTTGCGGACGGTTTTCACCGTTGCGCCGATTCTATTTGGGCTGGACAAGCTCAACAGTGGCCACTCGATTTTGGTGGAGGGCGACAAATGGTCGATCTACCTCGCTAACTGGATGGATAAGCTCGTGCCAGGCAGCGCGTCGACCGACATGGTGATCGTTGGCATCATCGAAATTGTTGCCGGCATCCTGGTGTTCCTCGTGCCTCGTTACGCCGCATACATTGTCGCGCTGTGGCTCCTCGGCATCATGCTGAGCCTGCTGACCGTGAACACAGGCATCAACTACGGCGACATCGCGTTGCGTGACTTCGGCCTGTTCGTTGCTGCGATCGCGTTGGCCCGCCTGTCGGTGACCTACGACCGTCCGCAATCCTGACCGAAGGTCTCTACAGATGACTGACTACGCCGACACGGATCTCTCCGAGTACCTGGTCGACATGTTGGACGAGAGCCCGGCCGGGGAGGTCGACCTGGCGGCAGCAGCACGCGCCGCCGAGTCGTTCCTCCTCGCGTTGGGAGTCTCGTGCAACACCGAGTCGACGACGAAGACTCCGCAGCGGATGGCCAAGGCTTACGCTGCATTACTCTCGCCCCGACCATTTGAAATGACGACCTTTCCCAATGAGGAAAGATATGACGAACTTGTCATCGTCCGCTCGATCCCGGTTCAATCCGTGTGCGAGCACCATTTTTTACCGTTCACCGGAATAGCGCACGTCGGCTACATTCCTGGCGAGCGGATCGTGGGTTTGTCCAAGCTGGCCCGGGTCGTCGAGATGTTTGCGCGTCGGCCCCAGGTGCAGGAGCGGCTCACGCAACAGATCGCCAATCATCTCGACGCGCATCTGGCTCCCAAAGGTGTCGGTGTGGTTATCGAGGCCGAGCATATGTGTATGACTCTGCGTGGCGTTCATATCAACGGAACCACCACCAGTACGTCGGCCGTACGTGGATTGTTACGCGAAAGTCCGCAGACGCGGGCAGAGTTCTTTGCCTGTTTGCCACCAAAGGGAGCATGATGCCCAAGAGACCATCTACGAGGAGAATGCTATGACCGAGACCCCCGGAATCGTCGTCGTCGGCGCCGGACTTGCCGCCGCAAAAGCAATCGAGACGCTGCGTGAGGATGGCTTCGACGGAGCCATCACCCTGATCGGTGACGAACCTGAGCGACCGTATGAGCGTCCTGCTCTGTCGAAGGAATATCTACAGGGCAACTCGGCATCCGACGACCTGTTTGTCCACCCGAGTGATTGGTATGCCGAGCACAAGGTGGACACCCATTTTGGTGATGCCGCAGCGTCGATCGACCGCGACGCTCGCACCGTAACCCTCGCCTCCGGCGACACCGTCAACTACGACCAGTTGCTCCTCACTACGGGTTCGCGACCGAATACGCTTCGGATCCCAGGCGCCGACCTTGCCGGAGTGTTCTCACTGCGTCGCTTGTCTGACAGCGATCAAATCCGAGCCGGCTTTGCCGACGCCAAGAACGTCGTCATCATCGGTGCGGGCTGGATCGGCCTCGAAACCGCATCGGCTGCACGTGCTGCTGGCCTCAATGTGACGGTGCTCGAGTTCGCTCCGCTCCCGCTGCAACGGGTTCTTGGCGACCAGCTCGCAACCTACTTCGCTGAGTTGCATCGCAAGAACGGTGTTGATCTGCGCACGTCCGTGTCCGCGACCGTAATCGAGGGCACCGACAAACGAGTCACGGGCGTACGCGTCGGCGACGAGGTTCTTCCCGCCGACTTGGTCATTGTCGGTGTCGGGATCAGCCCCAACACTGAACTGGCTGAAGCGGCCGGACTCGCGATCGACAACGGCATCACCGTCGATGAATCGCTGCACACCTCGGATCCGACAGTCTTTGCTGCCGGCGACGTGGCGAATGCCCACAACACAGCACTTGATGCCAGCATCCGGGTTGAGCATTGGGACAACGCAGCCCGACAGGGTCAGCTTGCCGCCAAGTCGATGCTCGGAACGACGGGTGCCTATGACTGGCAGCCGTACTTCTTTACCGATCAATTTGATCTCGGTATGGAGTACGTCGGTTATGCCTCGGCAGCGGACGATGTCGTCATCCGCGGCGATCAGTCGACCGGTGAGTTCATCGCCTTCTGGCTCGCCGATGGCGTCCTTAAGGCCGGTATGAATGTCAACGTCTGGGATGTGTCGGACGAGATCCGTGCCCTGATCGGCAAAACGATCGATCCGGCCCGGCTTGCCGATCCGGCGGTTCCACTCAACGAACTCTGATCCACCCCGCCTTGGCGGTGGCTGAGCAACCTCATTGTGTTGGTTGCTCAGCCACCGCCCAGCGGCGGGATAGGTTGCTCAGCCTGAATCCACCGATGTTGATCTGGGGTTGAGTGCGTCGTAACACGAGAATGCCCTCGTGTTGCGGGAAAATTGGAGCTGCTTAAGGTTCCAAATTCCGCGACACGAAGGACATCTCGTAAATGCAACTCTCTCATAAACGCCACGCTGTTTCAGCCTCGTTCGATGATCCGAATCTCGTGTCGGCCGCAGGTCTGGTCCCGGTTGTCAGGTTGGCCGAATCGGCGGGGCTTCGTGATCTGGCTGACAAACATCTGAGTGTTCCCACCGACAAGGGCGCAAATGCGGGTCTGAAGGTCATGTCTTTGGTTGCGGGGATGGTCGCCGGGGCTGACTCGATCGATGACATGGGTGTCCTTCGCCACGGCGGCATGAGGCGCCTGTTCAAGCATGTCTATGCGCCGTCGACGTTGGGGTCGTTCCTGCGAACGTTCACCTTCGGTCATGTCCGCCAACTCGACGCGATTGCCTCCCGCTTCCTGAAGGCACTCGCCACGAAGACGCCGCTGATCGCTGGTCTCGACGATGGCGACGACTATGTGATGGTCGACATCGACGACACCATCGTCGAGGTCCACGGCTATACCAAGCAGGGTTCTGGTTACGGCTATTCCGGTGTCCGCGGGCTCAACGCAGCAATCGTGACAGTGTCGACGAAACTGGCCGCACCTGTGATCATCGCCCAACGCATGCGCAAAGGCGCCGCGAACTCTGCGCGGGGTGCATCCCAGTTGGTCGCCGAAGCCATGTCAACCCTGAAGAAGCTCCAGAGGGCAGACACTCCGGGCAAGGTTTTGCTGCGCGCCGATTCAGCATTCTATGGCCATCCGACAATCAGTGCAGCGATCAAAACCGGCGCCGATGTGTCGGTCACGGCCAGGCTGGACCCGGCCGTCAAGGCCGCGATCACGGCCATCGGTGAGACCAACTGGCAGAAAATCGAATACACCCACCCGGTCTTCGACCAAGACACCGGCGAATGGGTGTCGCGGGCTGAGGTCGCCGAAATCGAATTCATCGCTTTCGCGTCACAGAAGAAAGCCCGCCATATTGCCGGGCGGCTCGTGGTCCGCCGAACCCCCACCCTCAACACCCAGGCCAAGAACGGCCAGTCCACGCTGTTCGACAGTTGGCGGTTCCACGCCTTCTTCACCACCAGCGATCTGGGAACCGTGGACGCGGACAAGACCCACCGCCAGCACGCGATCATCGAGCAAGTCCACGCCGATCTGAAACACTCGTCGCTGGCTCATCTGCCGTCAAAATCGTTTCCCGCGAACAGCGCCTGGCTGGTCCTGGCCGTGATCACATTCAACCTCACCCGCGCATCCGCAACCCTCACCGGACCGGGCCTGGCGAAAGCGACCACCGCCACGATCCGACGCAAACTCATCACGGTTCCGGCCCGAATCGCTTCCTCGGCCCGACGGATCGTGCTGCATTTGCCCGAAGGTTGGCAGTGGGAAACGGCCTGGAACGAACTACACAATGCCATCGGCTGCGGACCGCCAACACCGGCCGCTGCCTGACCATCCAGCCAACCGGCGCGACACGAAAACCCAGTGGACAACACGGACAACGAGGTCCGCCAGCCCCTCCTGCCCAAACGTCGACCCCGTCACCAAAATCAGAACCGACCACTCAAACGATGGGCATCGGTGGATTCAGGCTCAGCCACCGCCCGGGGAATATCCGGATCGAGTGGTGGTTAAACCAGAGGTGAGCCTTCTCTTCGAACCCATGACCCTTCGTGGTGTGACAGCCCGCAACCGCATTTGGTTGGCGGCCATGTGCCAATACAGCGTGATCGCTCAGGACGGGATCCCAACCGACTGGCATCTGGTTCATCTTGGCGCACGTGCGACCGGCGGCTTCGGCCTCATCATCAGCGAAGCGACGGCGGTCGTTCCCGAAGGACGCATCAGCCCCGAGGACACTGGCATCTGGTCTGACACGCAGATTGCACCATGGCGTCGGATCACCGAATTCGTCAAAGGCCAGGGCGCCGTGATCGGTATGCAGCTCGCGCACGCAGGCCGCAAGGCCTCGACGTATGGAGTCTTCACCGACGGGACCGGCGCGATCGCCGCCGACGACGGTGGTTGGCAGGTCGTTGGACCATCGGCCGAAGCGTTCGAGGGATTGCTTGAGCCACGTCAGATGAGCGTCGAGGAGATTGCGCACGTCGTGGCAGCATTCGCGTCGGCTGCCATACGAGCCGACAAAGCGGGCTTCGATCTGGTTGAAGTCCATGCGGCACACGGTTATCTGTTGCATCAATTTCTTTCGCCGTTGTCCAACAAACGCAGTGATGAGTACGGCGGGTCATTCGCCAATCGCACGCGGATCGTGTTCGAGGTCGTGGACGCCATCCGCCGGGTCTGGCCCGAGGACAAGCCAGTCTTTGTGCGGTTCTCGGCATCGGACTGGGTCGATGGCGGCTGGACGGTCGATGAAACCGCGGAGTTGAGTAAGCTGCTCATGGATCATGGCGTTGATCTCGTCGACGTGTCATCGGGTGGTCTCGATGCATCCCAAGAGATCGCCGTCGGGCCCGGATATCAGGTGCCGTTCGCACATCAGATCCGCGCAGCGGGCGTACCCACCGCCGCCGTGGGCCTCATCACCGATGCGAAGCAGGCAGAGGGCATTCTCGCCGAAGGGTCCGCCGACGCTGTGCTGTTGGCTCGGGCCGCGCTACGCGAATCCGGCTGGCCGCAGCGCGCTGCATTCGAGCTCGGGGTCCCGTGGCGCGAGGTGCCCTATCCGCCGCAGTACACCCGTGGCGCCTGGCGTTGATTGTAAGTTTTGGCCCGATCGGTTTTGGCCGTGGTTTGGCCACCCACGCAGCCCGATAGACTCGGCTCGTGAGCGAAGCCAAGAACTCCCTCGACACTGTCGACAATGCCGCCAGCAGCTCCGATCGGGAGCAGCCATGGGCCGAACTCGGCCTTAAAGCCGATGAGTATGCACGCATCCACGAGATCCTCGGTCGCCGCCCGACCGGCGCTGAACTGGCGATGTATTCGGTCATGTGGAGCGAGCACTGCTCCTATAAATCCTCCAAGGTTCACCTGAAGAAGTTCGGCGACCTCCCGCAGGAAACCCCTCTCGGCAAGACCCTCGCCGGCATCGGCGAGAACGCCGGTGTCATCGACATCGGTCAGGGTTACGCAGTCACTTTCAAGGTCGAATCACATAATCATCCGAGCTATGTCGAGCCCTATCAGGGAGCGGCGACCGGTATCGGCGGCATCGTTCGCGACATTCTCGCGATGGGGGCCCGTCCGGTCGCGGTCATGGACCCGCTGCGTTTTGGTCCCCTTGATGCCGAGGACACCAAGCGCGTCATGCCAGGCATCGTGGCTGGCGTCGGTGGCTACGGCAACATGTTGGGCCTGCCCAACATCGGCGGCGAGGTCGTTTTCGACGAGTCTTACCTCGGCAATCCGCTCGTCAACGCACTCTGCGTCGGAGTGCTCCGCCACGAAGACCTGCACCTCGCGCACGCCACCGGGGTCGGCAATCTGATCATTCTGTATGGCGCTCGCACCGGCGGCGACGGTATTGGCGGCGTCTCGGTACTCGCCTCGGAGACATTTGAATCAACCGGCCCCAGCAAGCGTCCCGCGGTCCAGGTCGGCGACCCATTCATGGAGAAGTTGCTGATCGAATGCACGCTCGAACTGTTCAAGGCCGGGGTTGTGGCGGGCATACAGGACCTCGGTGGTGCGGGACTGTCATGCGCCACGAGTGAGTTGGCGAGTGCCGGCGACGGCGGTATGCACGTTGAGCTCGACACTGTGCCGCTGCGTGACTCGACCCTGTCGCCTGAGGAGATCCTCATGAGCGAGTCGCAGGAACGGATGATGGCAGTCGTCGAGCCGAACAATCTCGATAGCTTCATGGCGATCTGTGCGAAGTGGGACGTTGAAGCCGCCGTCATCGGCGAAGT
This sequence comes from Aeromicrobium changchenzhani, assembly GCF_057586615.1. NCBI lineage: Bacteria > Bacillati > Actinomycetota > Actinomycetes > Propionibacteriales > Nocardioidaceae > Aeromicrobium > Aeromicrobium changchenzhani. The sequence goes on from NZ_CM172480.1 coordinate 449,280, forward strand.
GACCGATGGTGACCGGTTGTTGATTGACTGGCATGGTCAGCGCATCGTCGATGTTCCGCCGCGCTCGGTTGCTCATGACGGGCCAACCTACGACCGTCCATACGCGCGCCCGAGCTGGCAGGATGCCCTACAGTCCGATGTGGCCGAGGTGCTCGAACGCCCTAAATCGGGTGAGGAACTGCGGGCACAACTGCTCAGGATCGTCGCGTCGTCCAATCAGGCCGACAAGTCATGGGTGACCGATCAGTACGACCGGTACGTTCAGGGCAACACTGTGCTCGCCCAACCCGAAGACGCCGGCATCGTGCGCATCGACGAGGAGACCAACCTCGGCGTCGCGATCTCGACCGACTGCAATGGTCGCTTCACCAAACTCGATCCCTACGCCGGTGCCCAGCTCGCGCTGTCGGAGTCGTATCGCAATGTGGCGGTCACTGGCGCGTTGCCGTTGGCGGTGACCGACTGCCTCAACTTCGGCTCGCCGGAGGATCCCGATGTGATGTGGCAGTTCGAGCGCGCTACGCACGGGCTCAAGGATGCGTGTGCCGAACTGGGCATTCCTGTGACCGGCGGCAATGTTTCGTTCTACAACCAGACCGGTGGGTCAGCGATCCTGCCGACACCGGTGGTGGGTGTGCTGGGCGTGATTCAAGATGTGACCAAACGCGTCGCGCAAGGCTTTACCAGCGACGGTAATCACGTCATCGTCTTGGGTTCGACCGAGGAAGAATTTTCCGGATCCACCTGGGCTGATGTCATCCACGGGCATCTCGGCGGTATGCCGCCGGCGGTCGATCTTGCCGGCGAACGTGCGCTCGCCGAACTCATGCTTGAACTAACTGACGCCGGTATCCTTGAGGCCGCTCATGACTTGTCCGATGGTGGCTTGGCCATGGCGCTTGTCGAGGCATCGCTGCGCCATGACATCGGCGTCCGTGTCGAACTCGACGATCCGTTCATTGAACTGTTCAGCGAGTCCGTCGCTCGGGCTGTGGTCGTCGTTGCCGAAGAGGACCACGAGTTGCTCGTCGAGCTGGCCAGCAAGCACGATGTTGAGTTGACGTCGATCGGCCGTACCGGCGGTGAGTTCGTCGAGGTTGTGGGCCAATTCCATCTACCATTGACCGACGTGCGCGCGGCCTGGAGTGCAACCCTTCCGGCCGTACTCAACTCCTGAGCGATGTTTATCGAACGGACAGCCTGAGCCATGGCGCACCAGCTCAAACCGCTTCCGGCGGGGGAGTTCGAGGCGCTTATCGCGCGCCTCGACGCGGGCGACGGCAGCCGTGATGATCTCAAAGCAGCAACAAAACACTTACTCGCGCTCCTAACGCAGAAGGCACCCGGCAACAGCGTCGAGGTTCGTATTCTGCCGTTTGCCGCGGTTCAGGCGATCGCCGGCGCACGGCATACGCGGGGCACGCCGCCGGCGGTTGTCGAGATGACCGCCGAGACGTGGGTTGCTGTGGCCAGAGGCAGATTGGCATGGACCGACGCCAAGATCAGCGCCAGTGGCGAGCGCTCAAACCTGAGCCCACTGCTGCCATTGGTGTGAAGATGGTGCAAGCCGATGAGCGAAGGGATGTCCATGAACCTCGGTGACATCGCTCGTGGAGCCGCAGCACGGATCGTGATCGAGTCGCGCTATGCCGTGACACTCGTACGCGCAGCCGGACCGCAGGCGGTGCTATCGGCCAATCCGCTGCAGTACGTCGACGTGCTCAAGGCCGTCCACGCGTACGGGATCGAGGGTGCTGCGACCGCGGGCGCCAAGGCCATGAATCCGCGCGGCATCGCCGTCATCGACGACGACGGCAGTCTTTCGTCCGTTGACCTGCACCTCAACAGCGGAGCCCTCGCCGCTTCGCTCCACCGCCGCGGGATCGATTCCGAAGCCAGCGTTGGGATCATGTGCCGCAACCACCGGGCGTTCTTCGAAATCTTCTTCGCGGCCGGCAAACTCGGTGCCCGCACGCTGCTGCTCAACACCGACTTTTCGGGCCCTCAACTGGCCGATGTCTGCCAGCGCGAAGACATCACCGCGCTGGTCTGTGATGTGGAGTTTGCCGACCGACTTGACGGTCTAGATGCCGGTGTCCAGGTCGTCATCGCCGACAGCAACACGGCCACGGCAGAGGGCCAGCCGACGGTTCGCCAATTGGTGCGCGACGGCGCTGGTTCGACAGCACCCAAGCCGAAGCGGGCACAGCGAGTGGTTCTCCTCACCAGCGGCACGACCGGTACGCCGAAGGGCGCACCGCGCGACGTGGACATCACACTGGCCGCACCCGGTGGTTTCCTGTCGAAAGTCCCACTGTGCGCCGGCCAAAACGTCCTGATCGCGGCGCCGCTGTTCCACGCTTGGGGTCTTTCCACGTCGATGCTGGCCCTCGGAATGGGCAATACAGTCGTGATAGGTCGAAGCCTGCGGCCTCAAGGGATCCTCGACACGCTCGAAATCCACCGGATCGACACGCTCATCACCCTGCCGATTCTGATGGCTCGGTTCCTCGCGATCGGCGATGACAAGATTCGGGACCGCGACCTGGCTGCGCTGCGAGTCGTCGCACTATCCGGATCAGCGCTCTCGGCCGATCTGGCGACCCACTTGATGGATCTCCTCGGTGACATCGTGTACAACCTGTATGGCTCGACCGAGGTGGCGTTCGTTGCCATCGCGACGCCCCAGGACATGCGGGCCGCGCCTGGCACGGTCGGCCGGCCGCCATTCGGCACCACGATCCGGATCCTCGATGCAGATGGTGCACAGGTCCCGACCGGCGTGCCAGGCCGGATTTTCGTGCGCAGCAGTCTGCAGTTCGATGGCTACACCGATGGCGCCAACAAACCGATCAGCGACGGCTTCATGTCGACCGGTGACATGGGTCATCTTGACGCGGACGGACGGCTCTTCGTTGAGGGTCGCGACGACGACATGATCGTCTCGGGCGGGGAGAACGTCTTCCCGGCGGAGATCGAGGAGCTCCTGACTGGCCATCCCGACATCGTCGAGGTTGCGGTCATCGGCATCCCTGATGACGAGTTCGGGTCCCGGTTGCGGGCGTATGTCGTGGTCGACGGCGCGCTTGACGCCGACGGGGTCAGAGCTTTCGTTCGTAATAATCTCGCCCGCTACAAGGTGCCGCGGGACGTCGTCTTCGTCGACGAATTGCCGCGCAATCCGGCCGGCAAGGTCGTCAAACGACTGTTGCCAGACCCCCGTTAGTCAGGTGCGCTTGCGGCGCAGGATGTCTCGGCCGTTGCGGCGCACCATCGAAACACCTGTTTTCCACGATGGCCGGTCCAGATCAGGTTGCTTGCCAGCCCCGATTCGGTGCAGCTGATCGGTGTGCCATTGCAGGTCGATCAGGCTGTTCAGAGCGCGCGGATCGGTGATCTTGCTGAGCACAGTTGCTCCGGTGACAGTGCGATGGTGTGACTCGAGGTGCTCCGCCCCGTTGAAAATCTGCGCCGGGGCGTTTGGTGTTGTTGCCGCCGGGCGACCGAGGCCGATGACATCGCAATCGCCCGAGTCGAGTGCTGCCTGCATCGCTGAGCGCGAGCGGAATCCGCCGGTGACGGCCAGGGGTACGTCGGGCGCAACCGCGCGCACGGTTTTCGCATATTCCAAGAAGTACGCCTCGCGCGTAATGGTTGACGCGCGGGCGCCCATCATGGCTGGTGCCTCATACGACCCGCCACTGATCTCGATCAGATCGATGCCTTCGGCAGCTAGGCGTACGACGACATCGCGCGACTCCGTCTCGGAAAAACCGCCGCGTTGGAAATCGGCAGAATTGAGTTTGATCCCGACCGCGAAAGCCGGTGTCACGGTCGCACGGATGCGGGCCAGCACCGCGAGCACGAACGTCATTCGACGCTCCGGAGAGCCACCCCATTCATCGGTGCGTTGATTCGACAAGGGCGATAGGAACTGCGACACGAGGTAGCCATGCGCGCCATGGATCTGAACGCCGTCGAAACCGGCCTTCTCAGCCACGTCGGCCGCGGTGGCGTAACGTCCGATGATCTCGTCGATCTCGGAGCCGGTGAGTTCGTGCGGCGTACGAGCCCCGGGCACCTTGAGCGCAATCGGGCTCGGTGCAACCGGCCGAGTGCGGCCAAAGGGGTTGGATTGGCGGCCCGGGTGGTTGATCTGCATCCAGATAGGCGTGCCGCTCCCACGAGCCGATTCGGCCCAGCGGGCAAACTCGTCATGGTGCCGGTTGTCCTCAATCACGACATTGCCGGCCTCGCCGAGGTGGCGGCGGTCGATCATGACATTCCCGGTCACGATGAGGCCATAGCCGCCGGCGCCCCAGGTCGCAAATAACTGATCGAGTTGCGCATTCGGTGCCCCATTGGGCGATCCGAGCGCCTCACTGAGCGCTGATTTCATGAACCGATTGGGCAGGGTCTGACCGCAAGGCAGGGTCAGTGGTTCGTCGAGCGTTGCGGGCATACGAGATTCCTTCGGTATCTGAACTGTCTCAACCGTAAAGGGTCAGTGCTGATGCCGCGCAGCCAGCGCCCATTAGAGTCAGCGGTGGTTCAGCGCTTTCCATACCGACGACTCGACGGTTGAATACTTGGGCAATCCGTTCATTTCGCGATAATTCTTGACGGCCTTGGTGGTGGCAGAATCGTAAACACCGGAGACTTTGAGCTTCTGCCGGATGGCGACGAGCGCACGTTGGGTGTTCCACACTTCGGTACCGACTGACCCTGGCTTGATCGCGGTGGAGTGCTTGCCCTCGGTGAACAGCGCGGCCCATGTGGCCGGACCTGCTTTGCCGTTGCGGCTCCAGCCGTGGCGGGCCCGGAATTTGTCGATACCAGCGCGCGTGTCATTGCTGTATTTTCCGTTGACCGTCTTCGCTAGGCCCAGTCCTTTGAGTAGACACTGAATGGCGGCGACTTCAGGCCCCTTGGCGCCCGGCTTGATAGTTGGATATTTTCCGAACGACATCCGCACACCACATGGCAGCGGCTCCTTCGTCGCGACCGAGCCGGTGCCGACATCGAGCCAATTTTTGTCGATGGTCAGTTTCGCGCCAGCATATGAGGCATTCACGTTGTTGTGGTACTGATGAATGCGTTGGTGTTTGGCCCAGCGGGAATCGGCAAGGTACGGCATCCCTGCGACATTCGCCTTCTTGTTGGTCCAGGCGAACCACATCTGGTCCGGTGGTGTGAAGCCTTTGTATTTCTTGGCGACAAGTTCATCGGTCAACTTGATCGCGGCTGATGCACTCGAGTAGAGGCCAACTTTGTAGCCGCTGGCGTGCACCTTCTCGTTGAAGGCGTCCATGAATTCTCGGACGACGTTGTCGCAGGTCGAGCGATCGCGCGCCCACCATTCAATGTCCAGATAAGTGAAACTCCCGGCCCTGAAGCCATACTTCTTGAGCGCCGCTACGGCCTCTTTGGCGTCACTGGCGCCCTGCTTGCGGGCAGTGGCCAACGTCTTTGACATGAGTTTCTTCTGGACGCGGCTCTTCTTGTTGTTCTTGAAGCACGGTGCTTGATAGCCGACATGGATCGGCATGAAATGCCAGCCCTTGTCGGCATTCTTCTGCACCCATGCTTTGCTCAGATTGGGTTGGTACTTGTCGCTGCAATAGCGCGAGTTCCCCGACACGTAGATGCCGATTGCGCTGTATGGCGACTTCAGATTCCATACATCCATGGTCTTCTGTGTGGGTGCGACACAGGCATCAAAGCCGTAGCCGGTGAAGTTTCCCGGCGCCGGTGGAGCCGCTGCGGTGGCGGGACCGGCCATGACGGCAGCGGTGAGAATCGTCGCGAGCAGGCTGAGCACAACTCGCGCGGCGGGGGAAGACACCTTGTGCATCTGATCAGGCTAAGGGCGTTGGCCACTCTTGTCAGCCGATTAGCCCCGATCGCCTGCACAACCGAGGCGGTACCGTGATCGGGTGAACAATCGATGAGTCGGCCGACTCCGATACGGGCGGCGACCGCCAACCGCTCCTTGCTGATGTTCGTCGGCTTGCTCCTCGTCGCCGCCAACCTCCGTGGCGCCATCACCTCGGTCGGCCCCGTCCTCAACGACGTGCAGGCCACATTTCAGCTGTCAGCCTTCGAAGGATCGATCCTGATCAGCATTCCGCTGGTCGCTTTTGGCTTGTTCTCTCCCGTGGCTCCAAAGATCGCCAGGGCTGTTGGCATCGAGCGAGCGCTCGGTCTTGCGCTGCTCGTTCTTGCGATCGGAATCTTGGCCCGGTCGATGCCGTGGTTGCCGATCCTGTGGCTCGGAACGGTGCTGCTTGGGATTGGCATTGCAGTTCTGAATGTCGTGATTCCGGCGTTGGTTAAACGGGATTACCCCGATCGGATCGGCCCGATCACCGGGATGTATTCAGCTGTGCAGGCCGGCGTCGCTGCTGCGGCCGCAGGACTTGCCGTGCCGATCGCGGGGACTAATCCGGAAGGATGGCGGCTCTCGCTCGGAGTCTGGGCGGGGCTGGCCGTCGTAACGTTGGCGGTGCTTGCGCCGCGCCTGCGTCATCGCACACCGCCTTCGCCCGAGTGGACCGGTCCTGATCAGCCAGCTCATCGGTCTCCATGGCGCTCGGCATTGGGCTGGCAAGTCGCGATCTACATGGGATTGCAGTCGACCATGTTCTATACGCTGTTGACCTGGCTGCCGTCGATCGAACAGGCGCACGGGACGTCACCCGCTGTGGCAGGATTCCATCTGTTTATTTTTAACGGCACTGCGATCGTGGGCAATTTGGTCATAGCGGCATTCATCCCGAGATGGCCAAGTCAGATTCGCGTGCATCTGGTGACCTCAGTGCTGATCCTGGTGTCGCTTGTCGGGCTCATGACCGCGCCGTCCTGGGATCTTCTCTGGGTGGCAGTCGGCGGTGTCGGCGTGGGTGCGGCATTCGTACTGGCGCTGTCGATGCTCGGTCTTCGAGCAGTCAACCATCGGCAGGCCGCATCGTTGTCGGGCATGGCCCAGTGCGTGGGTTACCTGATTGCGGCGGCCGGACCGATCAGCGTCGGGCTCCTCCATGATCGGCTTGACTCCTGGTCAAAATCACTCATCTTCTTGCTGGTCGTCCTTGCTGGCCAAGCGGCGATCGGCTGGCAGGCCGCCCGCGATCGCACGCTTGGCTGACGCACCGCTTAGATTTGGCGATCCCGCCCAGCCCAGTAGGGTTTGCGCAGTTCCCGCTTGAGGATCTTGCCCGAAGGATTGCGCGGCAGAGCCTCAATGATGTCGATTGAGCGGGGACATTTGTATGGCGACAAGCGCGAGCGAGTGAACTCGATCAACTCTGTCTCGGTTGCGGACTGTCCGGCCTTGAATGCGACGACGGCCTTGACCGACTCGCCCCATTTATCGTCGGGAATGCCGATGACGGCCAGCTCGGCGATTGCCGGATGCTCGGCCAGAACCCGCTCAATTTCGGGCGAATAGATGTTCTCACCGCCGGAAATGATCATGTCTTTGACCCGATCTTCAACGAACACGAAGCCACCGTCGTCGATCCGGCCGACGTCGCCGCTGCGCAGCCAGCCGTCTGGGGTGAGGAGTTCGGCGGTGGCCTCCGGGTTGCCGAGATAGCCAGGTGTCGACTGGTCGGTACGGAACCAGATCTCGCCAGCGGTGCCGGGCTCGACATCGAGCTGAGTGGCTGGATCGACGATGCGGACCTCGGCGCCGGGAATGCATTGGCCAGCTGAGACGAGCCGCTCAGGGTGAGCGTCGTCGCGATGCGCAGCATCGTCGAGAATTGTGATCACGCCGGCCATCTCGGTCATGCCATAAACCTGCATGAACTGTGTGTTGGGCCAAGCTTCGAGCGATGCGCGCAGTAGCGGCAGTGGCATCGGCGCGGCGCCGTAAGTGAGTGCTTTGAGTCGGCCGAACAATCCCATAACGTCGGGGCCGGCCTGGATCAGCGCGGCGACCACGGCGGGGACGAGGAAGGCATGGGTGGCGCCAGCCATCATGCCGCCAGCCAGCAGCGCGCCATCGACCTCGCGAATGATGTAAGCGGGCATGCCGTGTGCTGGCCCAGATAGTGCATAACAGGTGCCGCCGACGTGGAACATCGGCATCGCGACGAGCATCATGTCGCCTGCGGAGTATTCGACATCACCGGCCGAATTGATGGTGTGCTGGATGATGTTGTGTTGCGTCAACATGACGCCCTTGGGACGCCCGGTTGTGCCCGAGCTGTACATGACGGCACACACCTCGTCGGGTGTCACGTCCTGGTCCCGGTCGACCGGTTCGTGCGCGGCCAGCCACGCCTCATACTCATCGTTGTCGCCGCCGACGATGATGACCTTCTCGACAGTTGTCAGTTTGTCACGGATCAGCTCGAAGGCGTCCACGAGCTCATAGCCAACGAAGGCGATGCGGGCACCAGAGTCGTTGATGACGTAGTCGAGCTCGTCGCCGCCGAGCCGCCAGTTGACGATCGCGGTGGCCGATCCGATGAGGCAGCCGCCGAGTACTGCTTCGAGGGTTGCCGGATTGTTCTTGTCGAGGAATGCCACTCGATCGCCGCGTTTGATTCCCTCGGCCTTGAGCCCAGCGGCGAGGCGGCGAACGCCGTCCCATGCCTGCGCCCAGGTCCACGTCCGGTCGAGGAACTGCCAGCACTTCTCGTCTGGTGTCTCCTTGGCCCGGAAGGCCAGGAAGTCACTGAGGTAAGAAGCATCGGGGAGTGCGGCAGGCATGATCGTCCTTTGGTGGCGTGAGGTCCGCTGGTCGCGTGAGGTCCGTCACATTAGCCTACGAGGTTGGGGGTCGATGGCAGCGGGAGAATTTCTGTATAGGTGGCCGAAGGCTTGGGTAGATTGTCCAGATGATTGAGCCATTAGTCGGTGCCGACACAGTTGCGGCATATCAGCGCGACGGTGTGGTCTGCGTACGCGGACTGCTTGACGCGGACGAAGTTGAACGCGCTCGTGGCGCGATCGGATATGTACTCGACAACCCAAGCCGCATGGCGCAAGTCGCCAGCGCCGAGGGTGACCCGGGAACGTTCATCGAGGACTTCCGACGCTGGGGCGACGTTGCGGAAATCGAGGCGCTCGCCCTCCACTCGCGCGCACCGCAGATCGCGGCTGAATTGATGGGCTCACCCGTTGCGCGGCTCTATCACGATCACGTTCTGGTCAACTCTGGCGGCATGAATCAGCGCACCCCATGGCATCAAGACCAGCCGTATTACAACGTCGACGGGCTTGGCGTCAGTGCCTGGATCCCGGTCGATCCGGTCCCAGCCGAAGGCTGTCTGGAGTTGGTTGCAGACACGCATCGTGGTTCCTAGCTCATGCCGCGCACCTTCCTCGCGGGCGAAGCCAAATGGTTCCCCGAGGGCTCGTTGGCAGAACTGTCCGACATCGAAGCCCAGCGCGCGGTATTCGACATACGGCGCTATGACATGCAACCCGGTGACCGCCCGCTCGGGTTAACCCGCCACGGACTCGGCGATCCGGTCGAGAGTGCGACGCATGTTGGTCTCGGTTTTTGCCGGCATGGAGCCACGCTTGAGCATTGCCCGTTGTTTGTCCTTCGAGAGGTCCCAGGTCTCGCGCAGCAATGTTCCGTTGCCAGCGGGGGTGAGTTCATAGCGCCAGATGCGACCGCCGACGAGACCGAAAAACCCTCGGGTCTGCCACGCGATGAGACGGCCCGGCTCGAACTCGATCACTTCGTTGGAGGTCTTGTAGGGAATGCCTTGTTTCATTGACATGCCGAACTTTGTGCCGAGCGCCAACGGCTCCGATTCCTGGCGCGTACCTTTCACCGTCCCCGAGCCGTCGAAGGCTGAGTGCCTCCCGGCGTCGGAAAGAAGCGCGAAGATCTGATCGGGCGGGGCGTCGATGGTTCGCTCGACGCTGACGGTGTCTGAGTTCATGGTCCCATTGTGCTCATGCCCGCGAGATGCTGCGAACTGGAAAGGCGTTCGATTGCCGCCGACTTCGATAGGTTGCTCAGCCACCGCTCAATTAGGCCGGTTCGCTCTGTCCCCTACACTTGAGGGGTGCCTCGCGGAGACGGACGACTCAACCACGACATTGATCCACAGGATCTCGGACCTCAGGACGCCTGCGGGGTCTTCGGAGTATGGGCGCCAGGTGAAGAAGTCGCCAAGCTGACCTATTTTGGTCTGTATGCCTTGCAGCACCGCGGCCAGGAGTCAGCGGGCATCGCGGTCAGCAACGGCCGGCAGATCCTGGTCTACAAAGACATGGGTCTCGTCTCGCAGGTGTTCGACGAGGCAACCCTCGAATCGCTCAAAGGCCAACTCGCCGTCGGCCACTGTCGCTACTCGACCACCGGAGCGAGCGTCTGGCAGAACGCCCAGCCGACGTTCCGGCCGACGCAGAGCGGTTCGGTTGCGCTGGCGCACAACGGCAATCTGACTAATACCGCCGAGCTCGTCGATCTGCTCGCGACGCGCGAGCCGGTCCGCGCCAAGGGCGCCGAACTTGCCACCAGCGACACCGGCGTGATGGCGTCACTGCTGGCCTCCTACCCCGATCGCTCGGTCGAGCAGGCCGCCTTCGAAGTGTTGCCCAAGCTCCGTGGTGCCTTCTCCTTGGTATTCATGGACGAGGGCACCCTGTATGCGGCGCGCGATCCGCAGGGCATCCGACCGCTCGTATTGGGCCGGCTCGAACGCGGGTGGGTCGTTGCTAGCGAGACTGCTGCCCTCGATATCGTCGGCGCCTCCTTCATCCGCGAGATCGAGCCGGGCGAGTTCATCGCTATCGACGAGAACGGTTTGCGGGCCGAACGCTTCGCCCCGGCCGCGCCCAAGGGTTGCCTGTTCGAATTCGTCTATCTCGCTCGCCCCGACACGACGATCTCCGATCAGCGGGTGTTCTCGGTTCGAGCCGAGATCGGTCGCAAGCTGGCTCGCACTGCACCGGTTGAAGCCGACCTCGTCATCCCAGTGCCCGAATCTGGCACCCCGGCGGCGATCGGCTATGCCGAGGAGAGCGGCATTCCATTCGGCCACGGGCTGGTCAAGAACTCCTATGTCGGACGCACCTTCATCCAGCCGTCGCAGACGATCCGTCAGCTCGGCATCCGGCTCAAACTCAACCCGCTGCGCGATGTCATCGCCGGCAAACGGCTCGTCGTCGTCGATGATTCGATCGTGCGCGGCAATACCCAGCGCGCCCTCGTTCGCATGCTGCGCGAATTCGGTGCTGCCGAGGTGCATGTACGCATCGCGAGCCCACCGGTCAAATGGCCATGCTTCTATGGGATCGACTTCGCATCGCGCGCCGAACTCATCGCCAACGGCATTTCGGTCGAGGAGATCCGCCGCTCGATCGATGCTGATTCGCTCTCGTATGTCGATCTCGAGGATCTGATCGAGGCGACCAAGGTGCCCAAGGACAGCCTCTGCCGTGCTTGCTTTGACGGCATTTATCCAATCGCCCTTCCCGAGGACGACCTGATTGGTAAGCACCTGCTCGAGCACCCCGAGACGACAACTCTGAAGGTGATCCAATGACCGAGCGCTCCCCCAAGCACTGCGCTTCGCTGCGTGCAGGGCGGGACCCCCAGCGAGTGGGCAATGGGTTCCTCATGCCGGGGTCTGCCTCCGGTTGCTTTTTGAGGCAGGCCGCAGCATGAGCACGCCGTCGACGTCCTACGCGAGCGCTGGAGTTTCGATCGAAGCTGGCGATCGCGCGGTCGAACTCATGAAGCAATGGGTCGACAAGGCGCGCCGTCCCGAGGTGGTCGGTGGGATCGGCGGCTTCGCTGGGCTGTTCGACGCATCGGCACTCAAGTCCTACGAGCGGCCGCTGCTGGCAACATCCGCTGACGGTGTTGGCACGAAGGTCGCTATCGCCCAAGCGATGGATAAACACGACACAATCGGCTTCGATCTTGTGGGCATGCTGGTCGATGACCTTGTCGTATGCGGCGCGGAGCCGCTCTTCCTGACCGATTACATCGCCTGCGGTTCGGTGGTTCCTGAACGCATTGCCGACATCGTCAAGGGTGTCGCGATGGCGTGCGCGGAAACCGGCACGGCGCTTCTCGGCGGTGAGACCGCGGAACATCCGGGTCTCCTCGGTCCGGACGAATATGACATTGCCGGTTCGACTACCGGCGTCGTCGAGGCGTCAAAATTGCTTGGTGCCGATCTGGTTCGACCTGGCGACGTCGTGGTCGCGATGGCGTCCTCTGGGCTGCACTCCAATGGCTATTCGCTGGTTCGGCACGTGTTCTTCGACCAAGCTGGTTGGACGCTCGATCGGGATGTCCCTGAGTTTGGCTCGACGCTCGGCGAGCAGCTGTTGATCCCAACGAAGTTGTATGCGAAGCCGTGCCTTGACCTAGCCGACAGCCTTGAGGTCCACGCGATGTCGCACATCACCGGGGGCGGGCTGGCAGCAAACCTGGCACGTGTGCTGCCCGATTCGGTCTCGGTTCGTCTGGATCGATCGACCTGGACACCGCAACCGGTCTTCGGACTCGTCGGTGCGCTCGGGGGCGTGGCACAGGCCGATCTTGAGCAGGCGCTCAACATGGGCGTTGGCATGGTGGCGATCGTTCCGCCTGCGGTTGCCGATGCGGCCGTCCGTATGTTGGCGGCTCGCGGCGTGCCCGCTTGGATCGCTGGGGAGGTCGCAACCGCTGGGGTTCACGGTGATGGTGGGACCGTCACACTCGACGGGACACACTCCTGATAGCGGCAAAACGCACCATTTGGAGGGTCGATGCCGTGATCTTTGGCGCGCTCAGGTAGCCTGAAGCCACGACATATTGACTAACTAATTTGTGCGAGGGGGTCGAACCTTATGGGTCGCGGCCGTGCTAAGGCAAAACAGACTAAGGTCGCACGTGACCTGAAGTACCGGACTCTTGATACCGACTTCAGCGGATTGCAGCGCGAACTTCATGGCGAATCGGGAGCTCCGATTCCCGAGCAATACGCCGATCTTCTTGATGAGCCGTCCGACCCGACATCGCGTTAGCGCGATATCGGGTCACAGGACTCACGCCAGTTACTTCGCTGGCAACCACATTGAACGCAACCGGCCGACTTCGCGCATGCGCTGTTCGGCGATCCGGTCGGCGGCAATGCTCGGCGGCACGCCTTCGGTTTGTGCGCGGGTGAGCACGTCCAGCGTGGTGTCATAAATTCCGGTCGCGCGCACCTTGGCGCGTTCGAAGGAAAACCCTTCAAGCTCGTCGGCAACCTGCATCAGGCCACCGGAGTTGACGCAATAGTCGGGTGCGTAAGTGATGCCCTGCTCGGCTAATTGCTTCTCGATGCCGGGGTGCGCGAGTTGGTTGTTGGCAGATCCGCAGACAATCTTGGCGCTCAACGCCGTAACCACATCGTCGCTGAGTGCTCCGCCCAGCGCGCACGGCGCGTAGACGTCAAGGGTTTCGCGGACGAGTGAATTGGTGTCGGCGGAGACCCTGATGTTCGGGTAGGTAGCCTGCAATGCGGCCACCGCATCGCGGTCGACATCGGTCACGATGACATCGGCGCCATCCTCGATGAGATAACCGACGAGATGCCGGCCGACCTTGCCAACGCCAGCAACCCCAACGGCCCGACCCGACAGGCTCGAGGATCCCCATGCGTGCTGGGCCGCGGCGCGCATACCTTGGAAGACCCCGTAGGACGTGAGGACCGATGAGTCGCCTGCGCCCCCGTGCTCAACCGTACGGCCGGTGACGAAGTCACATTCGCGCGCGATGATGTCCATATCTGGGCTAAATGTGCCGACATCGCACGCGGTGTAGTAGCGGCCGCCGAGTGACTGGACCATACGCCCATAGGCGCGGAGCAACGCCTCGGTCTTGATTTTTTTGGGATCGCCGATCAGGACGGCTTTGCCGCCGCCGAGATCAAGGCCAGCGAGCGCTGCCTTATAGGCCATGCCCTGGGAAAGATTGAGTACATCGGCGAGGGCGTCCTGCTCGCTCGCGTACGGGTAGAAACGGGTGCCGCCGAGTGCCGGGCCGAGTGCGGTCGAGTAGATCGCGATGATGGCTTTGAGGCCGGATTCGCGGTCCTGACAGAACACGACTTGTTCGTGGTTGCCTTCGAAGGGGGATACAGCGAGTTGGTCAGTCACGGTAGTGCTTTCTGTTGTGATGGCGAAGAAACGTTGGTGGGCTTCTTCATCGGTGGGCCCACGGGGTGATGTGGGTCACGTACCACTGTAGGCCTTCGAGTAATGCCATGGCTGCCTTCCCAAGCGTCGCCCGCTGTCGGATCGCTCCCAGGCTTGAACTTGAGTCCAAGTTCAAGTTAATGTGACGCTAGGGAGCAGCCCGAAAGGAACCGTTACATGAACAATTCAGCGTCCAAGCAGGTCAACCGATGATCGTCGACGGCAAAGTGGCAATCGTGACCGGAGCCGGCGGCGGAATCGGCGCGGCTTTGGCTGATGCGCTGATCACACAAGGTGCCCGGGTTGTTCTTGCCGACATCGGCGCTGACAAGGTCGCTGAGGTCGCCGCCCGCCTTAACGCAAAGGTCCCCGGCGCAGTGCTTGCCCTTGGTGTGGATGTCTCGCGCACCGGGGCCATCGAAACGATGATCGAAGCGGCCGAGACGACATTCGGTCCGGTTGACCTCTACTTTGCCAACGCCGGTGTTGGCGGCGGTACGGGGCTTTCCGCGAGTGAAGCTGAGTGGGACCTCGCGCTCCAGGTCAATGTGATGGCGCACGTACGCGCAGCGAAACTGCTCGTTCCCGGTTGGGTCGAGCGTGGCGCCGGCTATTTCATTTCGACCGCATCCGCGGCCGGTCTGTTGACGCAGATCGGATCGGCGACCTACTCGGTGTCCAAGCATGCCGCCGTGGCATTTGCCGAGTGGCTCTCGGTGACCTACGGCGATCAGGGCGTGGCGGTCAGTTGTTTATGCCCGATGGGCGTCAACACTGACATGCTCACCGGCGGCGCGGATGCCGACGACGAGGCCCAACGACGGGCAGCGAAGGCAGTTACTGACGCCGGGGGAGTGCTTGAGGCGAGTGAAGTCGCCGACATCGTTCTGGCCGCAATAGCCGAAGAACAGTTCTTGATCCTGCCGCACCGCGAGGTGTTGCTGTTCTGGCAACGCAAGAGCGGCGACTACGACCGCTGGCTTGCCGGAATGCGCCGCTACCAAGAATCACTCGGCTGAGTGGTCTCTTGCTGACCTACATGTTCTGCACCCGACCAAGCCTCAGGAACCTCCTGATGCCAACAGCACCGAACTGGAGTTAACCGATGCAATTCGAACTTTCCGATCGCGCGAAGGAATATCAAGCCAAACTGCTCGCCTTCATGGACGAGCATATTTATCCAGCTGAGCCGATTTACTTTGCCCAGATGGCCGAATCTGCCAATGCCAACTTTCAGCCGCCGATTCTCGAGGAACTCAAACTTGAGGC
The DNA here is from genome assembly GCF_057586615.1 of Aeromicrobium changchenzhani. NCBI lineage: Bacteria > Bacillati > Actinomycetota > Actinomycetes > Propionibacteriales > Nocardioidaceae > Aeromicrobium > Aeromicrobium changchenzhani. Next base: position 464,697 of record NZ_CM172480.1, read on the forward strand.
AAAGAAGCGTGGATTGTGGAATCTCTTCCATCCGCACAAGGATGAGGCGTGGGGATCACCTGGCCTGAGCAACTCCGACTATGCGCCGCTCGCGGAGATCATGGGGCGCAGCCCGCATATCGCGCCCGAGGCCACCAACTGCAATGCACCCGACACCGGCAACATGGAAGTACTCCAGCTGTTCGGCACTGAGGAGCACAAAGAGAAATACCTCAAGCCGCTCCTCGCCGGAGAAATGGCCTCGGCGTTTGCCATGACCGAGCCTGCGGTCGCGAGTTCAGATGCCACCAATGTTCAGTTGAGCATGGTTGCCGACGGTGATGAATATGTCCTGAACGGGCGCAAATGGTTCGCTTCGAATGCGCTGCATGCCAACTGCAGGGTGCTCATCGTGATGGGCAAGACCAATCCGGACGCGGCAAAACATCGGCAACAATCGATGATGGTCGTCCCGCTCGATACGCTAGGGGTCACGATCGTCCGCGGACTGCCGGTGTTTGGCTACATGGACCGCGAGGGACATGCTGAGATCGTGTTCGAGGATGTCCGTGTGCCCAAGACGGCGTTGCTGGCTGGCGAAGGCGATGGCTTCATGATCAGCCAAGCCCGCCTTGGCCCCGGTCGCATCCACCACTGCATGCGATCGGTCGGTATGGCCGAGCGAGCATTGGACCTCATGATCGAACGCGCCCAGAGCCGGGTGACCTTCGGCGAGCCATTGTCGAGTCGGTCGAACATTCAAGACTGGATTGCTGAGGCTCGGATTGACATCGAGATGATCCGGTTGCTGACGCTTAAGACCGCTTGGTTGATGGACACGGTCGGCAATGAGAAGGCGCGGATCGAGATCGCCGCGATCAAGGTTGCGGCGCCGCAGATCGCATTGAAGATCATCGACCGGGCGATTCAGGTCCATGGCGCCGGTGGCGTCACCGACGATTTCCCGCTGGCGAGCTTCTACGCCCATCAGCGCACGCTTCGTATCGCCGATGGCCCAGACGAGGTGCACAAGCGTACGATCGCGCGGGTTGAACTGCGCCGTATGCAGAAGGAAGTCGCCGCGCGGAACGTCTGATCCTTGATGCGCTCGGGTCTGTCGGGTGTGGCCGTCGAATCGATCGGCTCGCACTCGATAGACTCGCATATCGAACTGTGCTGAAGGAACTGTGCTGAAGGAATCGTGTTGAAGGGATTGTGACCGTGGTCAACAGAGCGAATTCGCGTACCAAGAGCGCGTCCTCGGTCGTCCGAGCAGAGGGGTCCGAGCCGCGTCTGCCGCCGGTCACCACGCGCGGCGCAAAGACCCGGGCCAGCCTGGTCGACGCCGCGCGTTTTGTGTTCGAGCGAGATGGCTACCTTGATTCCAGATTGACCGACATCACGGCCCAAGCTGAGTGCTCGACCGGTTCGTTCTATACCTATTTCGCGAGCAAAGAAGAGATCTTCGCGGCGGTGCTAGACGTGGCAAAGGAAGACATGATGCATCCGGGCATGGACCGCGTTGACGCGGCCGATGACCCACGTGCGCTGATCGAAGCGAGTAACCGGTCCTACTTTGAAGCGTATGCTCGCAATGCCAAGCTGATGGGATTGCTCGAACAGGTGGCCAGCATCGACTCGCAGTTCCGCGAGGTGCGCCGGCAACGTGGTGCGCAGTTCATTGAGCGAAATGCTCGGAGTATCGCCGATCTCCAGGACCAGGGTCTGGCCGATCGCGACCTCGACCCGCTGATGGCGTCGCGCGCGTTGTCGGCGATGGTGAGCCGATTAGGTTTCTACACGTATGTCTTGGGCGAGGACGGCACGCTTGACGAGTTGGTCAATATCGCGACCCGGATCTGGTGCAATGCCTTGCGGTTGTCGGTTCCGAAGAACTGACTGGGCCAGCGGCCCAGTCAGTCGCTCAGCAACCCGCGGTCGTCGCGATGCCGCCGTCAATCGGAATGATCGCGCCGGTGAGATAGGAACCTGCCCGGCTGGCGAGGAACACGACGCCACCGGCGATGTCATCGGGGCGGCCGATCCGGTTGAGCCGAGACTGGGCAGCGATCTCGTCGCCGGCCTCGGCAAGCCGCGAAGCCATCATCTTTGACTCGAACGGGCCCGGCGCAATCGCGTTGACGGTGATCCACTTCGTGCCTAGTTTGGCTGCAAGCACCCGAGTCAACTGGTGCACCGCGGCCTTGCTCGGGCCATATGAGTACGCCTCGTGCTGCGGAGTGTGAATCGCGTCGATCGAGCCGATGTTGATGATGCGGGCCGGGTCATCCTGCGTACCGGACTGTTCGAGCAGCGGCAGGAATGCTTGGATCAGGAAGAACGGTGCCTTGACGTTGACGTCGAAGACCCGGTCCCAGGCCGCAGCCGGGAACTCCTCCAGCGGCGCGCCCCAAGTGGCACCGGCATTGTTGACCAAGATGTCGAGGCGTTGTTCGCGTGCTGTGACTTCTTCAGCGAAGGCACGGCAGCCGGCCTCGGTCGACAGATCGGCGGTGATCCCGGTGATCTCGCCGAGCGGTTCCAGTTCCTTGACTGCGGTCATGACCGCATCGGTCTTGCGGGACGCGATGATGACGCGGGCGCCCGCCTGCAGCAAACCGCGGGCCGCCATCAGACCGATGCCACGGCCGCCACCGGTGACGACGGCAACCTTGCCCTCGAGGCCGAAGAGTGAGTCGATTGCGCTCATACCTTCAGCACCAGTTTTCCGGTGTTGGCGCCGTTGAACAGCATTGTCAGCGCATCGCCGAATGAGCTGATGCCGCCTTCGACGACATACTCGCGCGGGATGAGTGTGCCATCGGCGAGCCAGCTGGAGATCTGCGCGATTGCCTCGGGGTAACGATCCGCAAAGTCGAACACAACGAAGCCGGTCATCGAAGCGCGGAACACCAGTAGCGACATGTAGCGCGATGGTCCGGGTGGCAGCGTTGATTCGTTGTATGAGGAGATTGCTCCGCAGATGACAACCCGGGCCCCACGCCGCAGATTGGCAAGTGCGCTGTCGAGGATCTCGCCGCCGACATTGTCGAAGAATACGTCAATGCCCTTGGGTGCAACCTCGCGCAAGCGCTGGGTGACCGATTCGTTCTTGTAGTCAATCGCGGCATCGAAACCGAGGGTGTCGGTCAGCCAGGCGCATTTCTCCGGGCCGCCCGCGATGCCGATGACATGGGCGCCCTTGGCTTTGGCTACCTGACCCGCCACGCTGCCGACCGCGCCCGCTGCTCCGGAGACGACGACAGTGTCGCCAGCCTTGACCTTGCCAATCTCCAGCAGTCCGAAGTAAGCGGTCATGCCGGGCATGCCGAGTGCACCCAGCCATGTCGGTGCGTCGGCAACCGTGAGATCTGCACGGGTGATGTCAATGCCGTCGCTGATTGCGTGATCGGTTGCGCCGAACCCGCCGAGGACAGCCACGCCAACTTCAAAGTCAGGATGTTTTGACTCGATCACGGTGCCGATGCCCAGCGCGCGCATGACTTCGCCGAGTTGGACCGGCGGGAGATAGGAGCGTACGTCGTTCAGCCAGCCCCGCATCGCCGGGTCGAGCGAGAGATAGTCGATCTTGACTAAGAACTGGCCGTCTTCGATAGCGGGAAGTTCGGCCGAAACATAATCCCAGGTCTGGTCATCGGGGTATCCGGTCGGGCGTTGCTTGAGTAGAACCTGCTGAACGGTGGTGGTCATTGAGACTGCTTTCGATCGGGGTTTGGATGTGGTCAGGCGGTGATGAAATTGGTTTGGGCAGCGTGTCTGGAGATTCGTACGGCGCTGGGCAGGCCGATGATCGCGACTAGTGCGCCGCACAGCATGCTGGCCGCGCCGATGAGGAAGGCTGCCGTGTAGGCCGACTCCCGCGCGATTCCGTGGGCCATGAGATTGCTGCTCAGCAAGGTCACGACGAGGGCACTGCCGAGCGCGCTGCCGACGGCTCTAGCGATCGAGTTGACCCCGTTGGCGATACCGGTCTGCTGCGAGACAACCTCGGCGACGATCAGGGCGGGCAGGGCCGCGTACCCCATGCTTACCGCGCCGTTGGATAGCATGCCGCCGACGATGAGATGCCAACTTTGGGTATGAAGCAGTGCCATTAACAAGAACCCGGACAGGCCGATCATGGCTGCGAGAATCAGCGTTGCGCGACCGCCGTAACGATTCACCAAACGGCCACCGAGTGGCGCGGTGATCACGCCGGCGAGGGCAGCGGGCAGTAGGTAGACGCAGCTTGCCTTGAGGACGCTTGCAGAGAATCCATAGCCGGCGCTCGCCGGAGCTTGGACGAATCCGGAGATTGCCAGAAACGAGACGAACATGCCAAAGCCGATGAATAGGCCGGCGAGATTGGTGATCATGAATGGGCGGTTATTCATCAGGACGAGGGGCACAAGTGGTTCGAGTACCCGGCGTTGGGCCGCCAGCCACACGACTGTCACGACTGCCGAGCCGGCGAAGCAACCGATTGTTGCTGGCGAGCTCCAACCCCATAGATGACCTTGTGACAGTGGGAGCAACAACAACACCAGGCTCACCCCGAGGAGGAAGCCGCCGATCCAGTCAATGTGCCCCGCACGATCGGGGCGGTGGCTCGGTGTGGTCATGAGGACAAGCAGCAGCGCGATGAGGCCGGCCGCGAGGGAGAGCCAGAAGATCCGGTGATAGTCCCCGCCGTCACGGGTGAGGAGGCCGGTGAGTACGAGGCCGATGCCAGCACCGATACCCAGGGTTCCACTGACGATTGCCATCGCGGCGGTAAGTTTGTGGGCTGGCAGCGCTTGCCGGAGGATTCCGATCGACAACGGGAAGAGGCCGAATGCGGCGCCCTGCAGCACGCGGGCGACAAGCAGCCACGTCAGCGATGTCGTCAGGGCAGCGAGCAGCGAACCGGCCGAAACCACGATCAAGATGCCGATTAGCACCCTTCGTCGTCCGTGTAAGTCACCAATCCGGCTCAGCAGTGGGGTGAATACCGCTGCCGCCAGCAGCGTGATTGTCACGGTCCAGCCGACTGCGGTCGATGAGGCGTCGAGCGCCGTCCCGATCTGGGCCAGCACCGGCACGACGATGGTCTGCAGTAGTGCAACCACCATGACGGTCAAGGCGAGCGCGGGCACGAGAAGCCGGCTCGGGCCGCGCGTGGGTTCGGTCATGCTCGCCTTCGGGATGCTGGCTCATCAATACGATGCCGATTGCTTGACGGCATCGACGCTCTCATCTAACTTGAACTTGACGTAGAGTTCAAGTATCCCCATGGGTCGAACCACTTCGGCCGTGACTTCTGAGTGGATGGAGTGAGATGTCCTTCCAAGGAACCAGCAGGACCGACGACGTCTATGGCGAGGTGGTCGACGGCGTCGGAACAATCACACTGAACCGGCCCGATCGACGCAATGCGATGTCGGATGCGATGCTCACAGGTTTGGTTGACCTGCTGCAGGCCATGGAGGCCTCCGACTCGGTTGGCGCAATCGTGCTGACCGGTGCTGGCAAGGCGTTCTGCTCCGGCGGCGATGTCCAAGACTTCGATGCCAACGGTGGTGAGGGCCAGGGCGCCGATCAGATCGACCCTGAACGCGTGATGGCCCAGCAACAGATTCAGCGCGAAACCGTCGGGCGTATGTATCGCTGTCCCAAACCGGTCATCGCCGCACTGCCCGGCGCTGCGGCCGGCGCCGGGCTCGGTCTGGCGCTTGCGGCTGATTTCCGGATCGGCAGCGACCATACGGTCGTCGCAACGGCGTTCAGCGCGGTTGGCTTGTCCGGCGATTTTGGTGTCGCGTGGTTGCTGACTCAGGTGGTTGGTCCGGTCAAAGCACGTGAATTGCTCTTGCTTAATCCGCGGGTGGATGCTCAGGAATGCTTGGCGCTCGGCCTGCTCAACTGGGTCGTACCGGGTGCGGAGTTGGTCAAGCGTACGCACGTGATTGCCCAACAGTTGGCTGACGGGCCATCGCTCGCGTTCGAATACATGAAGGCGAATCTGCTCCGGGCGACCTACGAATCCTTGGAAGAAAACATGGACGCCGAGGTCCCGCTGCACAAGACGACCGGGCTTACCGAGGATCACCTTGGCGCGATCCGGGCCTTTGTCGAAAAGCGGACGCCAACTTTCAAATCCACGTACTAAGTCACAAACAGTTTAAGTCACGAGCAGATCGAAGCTATTGCTGGAAGTAGGTCACATATGGTCAATGTTGCAACCGGATTGTGGGACAACGCGATCGCGCGTCCCGACAAGATCGCGCTTCGTGCGCCCGGCGAGGAGTGGACGTTCGAAGCTGTTCGATCTGCAGCGGCTCACTATGCAGGGGCCTTGAAGTCAGCCGGCGTGAAACCCCAGGATCGAGTTCTGTTCATTGCACCGAGCGTGCCGGAGTTCGTGGTTGCTTATTACGGGCTTCAATTGATCGGCGCGACTGCCATCACGATGAATACGATGGCTACCGGTCCCGAGATCGACTACGTCGTGCAGGACTCCGGGGCGAGCATGATCATTGCGTGGCATTCGAGTACGGACCATGCGCGTAGTGTCGCCGATTCCAATGGGCTGCCATTCTGGGCGCTTGAGCCAGGCGCGGAAAATCCAGACGCAGTGCCGGTCGACGCGCCCTTGGACATCGACGAGCAATCGACGGCGGTCATTCTTTACACCTCGGGAACGACAGGCCGGCCGAAGGGTGCCGAGTTGACGGCAGCAAATCTTCTGGGCTGCTCTGATGCGTTTATGGACGTCCTGGAACTCACGATCGATGACCGTTTTGGCACCGGGCTGCCGCTGTTCCATGTATTCGGACAGGCCGTTGTGATGAACACGGTGCTTCGTCTTGGCGCCGCCTTGTCGCTGCTTCATCCCTTCGAACCCAATGCGATGCTCGAGATGATTAAGCGCGACAAACTCACTGCGGTCGCCGGTGTTCCGACGATGTGGAACGCCATGTTGCACGCCTCGGGTGACTACACGGCCGAGGACTTCAGCGCGTTGCGGATGGCGTCCTCGGGTGGCGCCTCGTTGCCAGTCGAGGTCGTACGAGCATTCACCGAGCGGTTCGGTTGCGTGATCCTGGAGGGTTACGGCCTGACCGAGACCACCGGCGCGGCGACTTTCAACGGACTTGATCGTGAGGCCAAGGTTGGCTCGGTCGGGATTACGCTGCCCAAGACATACGTCGAGGTTCGCGATCCGATGGGCACACCCGTTGCCACCGGTGAAGTCGGCGAGATTTTCATCAAGGGTCCGACGGTCATGAAGGGTTACTGGGAGCGGCCGGAGGCGACCGCGGACGACCTTCGCGATGGCTGGCTCAAGACTGGCGACCTCGGCTCGATCGACGCAGATGGCGATGTGCGCATTGTGGATCGCGCAAAGGATTTGATCATTCGTGGCGGCTACAACGTCTACCCGCGCGAAGTTGAAGAAGTCCTCTATGAGCATCCGGCAATCGTCGAGGTCGCCGTCGTCGGCGTCCCCGATGATCACTACGGCGAGGAGATCGCCGCAGTCGTCGTATTGGCCCCAGACCAGACGATCACCGGTGATGAGATTCGGGTATGGGCCAAGGAACAACTGTCGCCATACAAGGTGCCGCGGCTGTTCCAATTTGTCGACGCGCTCCCCAAGGGCGCGACCGGCAAGATCCTCAAACGTGCCATCAATCGAGACGAACTCGCCGCACAAGCGGCCACCAGAAAGGCGCAAGCATGACCACACTCAACACTGTCAGGGGAGCGATCGACTCCGGCGAATTGGGCCGAACGCTCGTCCACGAACACATCTTCGTGGTCGGTGAGGAATTCCGGCAGAACTACCAGAGCGACTGGAACGAGGACGAGAAGGTCGCCGATGCGGTGGTGAAACTCAATGAACTCAAAGCCCTCGGGATCGACACGATTCTGGATCCGACCGTGATCGGTCTGGGCCGTTATCTGCCGCGGATCCAGCGCATCGCCGAGCAGACCGAACTCAATATTGTGGTCGCAACCGGGCTCTACACCTATAACGAGATCCCGTTCCAGTTCCACTACACCGGACCCGGGTTGCTGTTCGATTCGCCCGAGCCGCTGACCGAATTGTTCGTCAAGGATCTGACCGAGGGGATCGCCGACACCGGTGTGCGGGCCGCGTTCTTGAAGTGCGCGATTGAAGAACAGGGGCTGACGCCGGGGGTCGAGCGGGTTATGCGTGCCGTGGGACAGGCGAGCGTACGCACGGGCGCGCCAATCACGTTGCACACCTTCCCGCACAGTGGATCGGGGCTCGTCGCGCAACGTGTGCTGAGCGAGGAGGGTGTGGATCTCGCCAAAGTGATCGTCGGGCATTCCGGCGACTCCACCGATATCGAGTATCTATCCAAACTTGCCGATGCCGGCTCGTTCCTGGGGATGGACCGTTTCGGGCTTGATGTGCTGTTGCCGTTTGAAGACAGGGTCAACACGATCATCGAGTTGGTCAAGCGCGGTTGTGCAGACAAGATCGTGATTGCTCACGATGCGTCGTGTTTCATCGACTGGTTCCCGACCGAGGCCAAAGAGGCCGCAGTCCCGAACTGGAACTTCCGGCACATCAGTGCGGACGTCATCCCGGCGCTCTTGGCGGGTGGACTCACCGAAGACGACATCGACACGATCCTGGTGAAGAACCCCCGGCGTTACTTCGAAGCGTCCTGACCCAACACCCAACCCGTAAACCCCCGAGATTTGTTCAATTTTTTCCCATTTGGCTGAGGTGGATTCAATCGGTCGGCGCAACACCGGGTTGATTTGCGTGGTCCCAGACTAGTGTGGCGAGGACTTCTCTGGGGGTGCGCCATTGGTGGCGTTTGCGTGGCCGGTCATTGAGTTGGTTCGCGACGAACTCGAGATAGTCCGCGTGGTAGCCCGATAGATCGGTGCTTTTGGGGAAGTACTGACGCAGCAGCCCGTTGGTGTTCTCATTCGAGCCCCGCTGCCATGGTGAATGTGGGTCACAGAAGAAGATGTCGATGTCCAAAGCGGTGGAGATTGCCTTGTGGTTGGACATTTCGATGCCTTGGTCCCAGGTCACCGATCCGCGTAACTGTGTGGATAGTTTTCCCATCTGGATGATCATCTGGTCCTGAACTTCCTCAGCGCCGTGACGCTCGGGCAGATGAAGCAACATCACGAAACCTGTGCTGCGTTCGACCAACGTTCCGATCGCGGACTTGTTCAGCTCACCGGTGATCAGATCGCCTTCCCAATGACCCGGAACAGCCCGGTCTTCGACTGCGGCAGGTCGTTCGCTGATGTTGACCATGTCCTTGATCCGGGTCTGTCGCCGGCCTTCTTTGCGGTGGGGTTTGCGCACCGCTCGACCGGTTCGTAAGCAGGTAGTGAGCTCACGTTTGAGCGCACCTCGGCCCTGGACATAGAGCGACTGGTAGATCGTCTCGTGTGACACCCACATCTCCGCCTCATCGGGAAAATCCAACCGTAACCGGTTCGCAATCTGCGCGGGCGAGTGCTTCTTCTTCTCGAGCCGGAACTGGACCTCATCACGAAGCCGTTGGTTCGTCGCCAACTTCGCTGGCTTGGGACGCGCCCGTCTGGCAACACCACGCCGGTGGGCCTTCGACGGGGAATATTTCCAGCCCTTGGTTCTCGGACGACCCGCAACTGACGGGTTCAACGCAGCCAAGGACCGGTACTGCTGGTGATACATGTTCGCCCGCAATTCACGTAGCACCGTTGAGGGCGCCCGGCCGATCGACCGGGCAATCGATCGGATCGATTCATCAGCATGCAGGCCGGCGTGAATCCGCTCGCGATCGGCAACACTCAGATAACGACTCGTTGCGGGCAGGACCAGCGACATTGGCGGCATACCGCCACCTTTGCGCACCCACTTCTTGGCCGTTTCAACCGACACACCCGCAGCCCGAGCAGCCTCCGCGGTCGACAAGCCCTCACGAACCCGAATCCAAAACCCACGCTGACGATCAACATCAGGGAAACGGCCCATACAGCACTCCAAAATTCAGAGTGTTGCGTCGACTCCTTGAACTCAAGTGACGCAGAAGGGCGTTGAGTGAACAAATCTTGGGGTCTTTGGCCTTCGGCCCTTTACCCGAATTTCTTGAATAGCGGGCGGGTTGCTTTGGTCAGTATGCCTGGCAGGGTTGCCATGCCGAGCTCGCCTAGGGCGCCGGGCAAAGAGGTGACCCTGGACGGTTTGTCGACGACGGCTTTGACGAGCCAATTGGCTGCTTTGTCCGAACTCATCATCCGGGTGCCGGCATACGCATCAGTGGCCGAGGACATCGGCGTGCGAACCATCGGGAAGTACACGATTGTGGTCGATATGCCGCGTGAACCGAGTTCGGCACCGAGTGAGCGGGTGAAGGATTCGAGCGCGCTCTTGCTGGCCAGATAGGCCGAGAAGCGCGGGATGGGGATCTGCGTCGACATGCTCGACACCGACACGACGTGGCCGTGGCCTTGGTCGAGGAAGCGCGGCACGAGCGCAAGCGTCAAACGCACCGCGCCAAAATAGTTGATTGCCATCGTGCGTTCGTAATCGTGCATCCGGTCGGTGGACTGCGTGATCGGTCGGCGGATCGAACGCGCCGCATTATTGAGCAGCACATCGATCCGAGGGTGGTCTGCGAGCAGTTGGGTCGCGACCGCGTCGGCGCTCCTTGCATCGGTCAAGTCCGCCGCATAGCTGTGGGCGATGCCGCCAACTGCTTCGATGTCGGCGCGTATGGCGTCCAGTTCTTCCACACGTCGGGCGACCAGGCATACGGTTGCGCCGAGGCAAGCCAGTTTGCGGGCGGCTTCGGCGCCGATTCCGCTGGAGGCGCCGGTCACGACGACAGTTTGACCGCTGAGTTTCATACCGACCCCTCGGCAAAGAGTGCCTGCAGTAGCCGCAGGCAGCGCTGGGTCATCTGTTCAGCACTTTGTTCGGGGTGATCGAGCCACCAATTGACGAGCGAGTCCACGATCGCCATCCACACCGCGGTCATCGCGGAACTGTCGAGCGCGTCGGTATTGCCGTTCAGGGTCATGAGCTCACGGACCCCTTCTTCGGCAAGTTTGGTGATGCGGTCCTTGTAGTGCGCGATCGAAGCACCAATAGCACCGGTGGAAGGGGCAGAGCCGTCGAAAAACAACGACCAGATGTGCGGCTGTGGCTCGAGAATCGCGAAGATCCCGTCGAGCGTGCGCATGCCACGTTCGATGCCGGTCGTGTCTTCGCGGGCGATCCGCTCGATCTCATCGGCAAGGACTGCGCCAGCACTGTCCAGGCAGGACGTGAATAGGCCTTCCTTCGAACCAAAATAGTTGTAGATCAGCGGTTTGGAGATGCCGGCCCGATCAGCGATCAGCGACAGTTTGGTTGCGGCGTAGCCCTGGCTTGCGAATTCGATCGATGCAATGTCGAGGATCTGGCTTTCCCGGTCGAGGCGCGGGACGCCCTTGGTGCCAGCTCGTTTCGTCACAGATCACACTCTAGCGGATTGATATGACTTCATGGTAACTTACTCACAAGTCATATCAAGATGTTTCATCAGGAGCCGCTATGTCGGAGTTCTTCGATCCGCTGCAGAATCCCACACTGGTCGCCATACCATTCTTTCTGGCAACGCTGCTGATGGAAATTGCGGCATTTCGCTGGCTTGAGACCGACGCAGACATGCGCGGTTATGAGGGCAAAGACGCGCGCACCAGCATTTTTATGGGGCTCGGCTCGGTTGTCTCGAGTGCGGTGTTCAAATTTGGCTCGTTGATCGTTTTCGTGGCGCTGTACGTGTGGGTCGCGCCGGTGCATCTTGCCACCGACACCTGGTGGTACTGGGTTGTTCTGATCCTTGGGCTGGATCTGGCCTTCTATCTGCAACACCGTTTCGTGCATCGAGTCCGGATTGGCTGGGCTGCCCATCAGGCGCATCATTCAAGCGAATTCTTCAACTTCTCGACCGCGCTGCGACAGAAATGGAATCCCTGGGCTGAGGCGTTGTTCTGGCTGCCGCTGCCTTTGCTCGGCTTCGCGCCCTGGACGCTGTATATCGCTTTCGGTATCAACCTAGTGTTCCAGTTCTGCCAGCACACTGAACGTATCGACCGGTTGTGGCGGCCGGTTGAATTTCTGTTCAACACGCCATCGCACCATCGGGTGCATCACGGCAGCGACGCGATCTATCTAGACAGAAATTACGCCGGCATCCTGATCATCTGGGATCGTATGTTTGGCACGTTCCAGAAGGAGATCCAGCGGCCGACATACGGACTCACCGTGCCGGTGGAGACCCACAATTTGCTGAAACTTCAGTACGGCCCGTTCGTCGATCTCTTCCGTGATGTTCGGGCAGCGGAAGGTTTGCGCGATAAAGTTGGCTATGTCTTCATGCCTCCGGGCTGGCATCCAGGGGAGAGGCGTGCCGAGGCGCAACAGCCTCGAGTTGCGTCATAACGATTGAGGCCCCTGACCCTCGATTGTTATGACGCAAGCAACGTCATAAACCTCTGGACGCGCCGCCATCGACCGGCAACATGATTCCGGTTAGATAGCTGGCCGCGGGGGAAAGTAGGAACGCGGCAGCGCGACCAAATTCGGCGGGATCGCCGTAGCGACCAAGCGGAATCGAGGCGGCTACGTTCGAGCGAGCTGCGGCTGGATCGGCGGCCATCCCATCGAGTTCACGGACCCGTTCCGTGTCGATCCGACCGGGCAGTAGCCCATTGACACGTATGCCGCGCGGGCCGAGTTCGTCGGCGAGGGTCTTGGCCGCCATGGCCAGGCCGGGCCGGAGCCCGTTGGAGATCGCGAGGCCGGCGATCGGTGCCTTCGCCGAACTCGACAGCACGAAAGCGATCGATCCGCCGTCGCTGAGTTCGCCGGCGATTTGCGTGGCCAGTCGAAGACCACCCACGAACACCGACTCGAAGGCACCGCGCCACTGGTCATCGCTCATGTCGAGCACGGCCCCGGCCGGCGGCCCGCCCACACTGATCAATGCGCCGTCGAGGCGACCCCAACGGGATTGTGCAGCCTCGATGAGTGCGGCAGGAGTTGCGGCATCGGCATTGTCGAGAGCGAGGCCGGTGGCATTGTCGGCACCGAGTTCCTCGACTGCATCAGCGATGCGGTCGGCGGAGCGCGACGAGATCACGACCTTTGCCCCGTCGTCGACGAGTGACTGGGCGGTGGCACGGCCGAGCCCTCTCGATGCGGCCGTGACGATATACACGCGGTCTTTCAGTCCAAGATCCATAGCCTCATTGTGCTTGGTATGGATTGGGCGGGATTGTCAGGGCGAAAACTTGTTCAGCCGGTCGACCTCGGCGAACAGATCGCCGTGGTTGTAATAGTCGACCGCGACGTAGTTGGGGATATGTTTGCGCTGAGTTTGGCAGCGGTCGAGTCGTGCGCCGAGGATTTTGGCGCTGTTGACTTTCGTGGCGTCGCTGACCCGATATTGTGGCCGGTTCAACCAATGATTGACTAAAAGCAGCGGTGAATCGGCTTGACCACGAAGTCGATCACAACTGAAATCGCTTACCTTCATCGAGTCGAAGTTCGTGTCCTGGGCCCAATCGAAACCTTGCAGGATCCAGGGGAATGCGGTGCCGCCGCCGGCGTGCTCGGCGAGGACAACGACCCGGTGACCCGATTCGATCATCGAACCCAGCGTGGGGAACGGTTTGCCGGTTTCGGGGGTGTAGATAGAAGGCATCAGACCGGCCTCCTTGAACACTTTTGCGGTGGCAGCCGGAGTGACATAGTCCTCCAAGAAGAACGTCACGACTTCCCGCGGATGTGCGTCTAGCCACTTTCTAACCTTGCGCATCTCCGGCTCCCACAGCGTTGAGCCGAGTTCGCATACGGCGTGGCATAAATAGGACTGTGCGGGTCCAATCGGGGTCGGAGAGGTTGCGTCATAGAGTCGCAGCGCGCTGGCCAGAACCGCCGGACCGTAGGCCTCTTTGGCCTGTTCGATGCCGGCAGCGCGACTCGCGGCGGTGTTTGCGACGAGCCCTTGTCGTGTGGTCTCCTGGCCCGGCCACGTGTCGATCAGGAACGTACGGATGCCGTCGTTGAGTTGTCCGACGAGTCCGGTCGGCTGTTCGGCTAGGAACCAGCCATCTTGGTCGGCGGCGGACATGGCGTTGTGGGTTGATGGATAGGCCACCTCGTCATAGCGACGGTCGCAGAGTTCGATATGCCCGTTGCAAGCTTGAGCCGTTGCAGCCGGCCCGATCGCAGCAACCGCCGAATGCGGTGGACGGGCGTTCCATGCCACGAGACTGACGACCATCGCCAGGCAGGCAAAGACAGCGATTCCAACCCGGAACTCGGGCCGTTTGAGCAGCCGCGACAAAGCTGGCAGCGATCCACTGCGACCACGGATAGCCGCGCCGATCAACTCGGCGAGCCCATGCAACGCGAGCACGAAGGCACCGGCGATAACAACGGCGGACACGGCAGCCAACGGTCTGATCAGTACGGCGATGCCGATGCCTAGCAACACAGCACCGTGCGCTAGCTGGCCGCTAACGGTTTCGGGAGTGTGGCGCAACCAGCGGAGCGCGTTCGTAGCGGTTCCGCGGATGTCACCGGGCGCGCCCAGTTGGGTTCCCCACAAGAGTAGATAACCCGCAGCAGCGGTAAGACCAGCGGCCCACCACAGCGGACCGCTCAACTCATGCCAGCTGGCCACGCCAAGCGCGCTCGCCAACGTATCGGTCGATATCCGCGCTGCCACTGCACCGCCGATCAGTAGCGCGGCGGCCAGGCTGAGACCGGTCGCGGTGATGGCTATCCCGACTGATCTGAGCACATCGCGACGTCGACGACTGAGCGCCACTGCACCGGCAAACAAAATCATCGCGATCAGGGGGAACAACCACGCCAAGGTGTTGACCAGGTGCGTGTACTTGATTGTGGTGGCCGCGAACCCTTGCCCGCCGAAGTTTGCCAAGGTGACGTCGAAATCAGCCGGAAGAGAGGCGGTCGCATCGGGCGCGACGGTCGATACGGCGGCGACAAGTACGGCCCCGAGATCCGCAAGTCGCAGGACAACATTATTGCCCCCGGCCACGGTCAAGGTCTGGTGAATTGGCGCCACCATGGCCCGAATCGGTGGTCCGAAGACGCTGCTGCGTACGAGTGTCGAGGCAGTTGATTCGATCAACGGACGCGCGATGGTCAGGTCGGGATCGGCGGCGATGACCTTATTGGTGATGATGATGCCGATTTCGTGCGAGACCGCTGGATCACTGCGGATCGCGTCGACGTGGCTGGCGAATCGGTTGCCGTCCAACACCTCATGATTGATGACGCCGAACAACGTGCCGCACATCAGGACAAAGGAACCAAGAATCACGAGCAGTCTGGTGATCTTTGACATTTGTGCACTCGCTTCTGAATCGTCCTGAACACCGCGCCGAAATAGGAATGATAGCGAACATCAGACGGCCCGTTAGCCGGGAGCAGGAACTCGATCTATCGGCGGGCGTTGCTTGTGGTGCATGGTGGGGAGATGTCCGCCGACGAAGTCTTGTCCTAGTTCCTGAGCGCCGAAGAGCGCGGCAACCCGCGCACGCGCGTCGATGCGCAGCACCCGGGCGAGCAGGCTTGGTCGACCGGTAACCTAGTCAGGCCACTGGTGCACGGCTCGACATACTTCAACGAACTGTTTGAGCGGATCGAGGCAACGCGAGAGGGTGACCTCATTTTCTTCACCGATTGGCAGGGTGATGCCGATGAACGTTTGACCGGTGAACCGGGCAGCGAAGTTGTCGAGGCGCTCGCACGTGCAGACGAGCGTGGCGTCGACGTCCGCGGACTCGTATGGCGCTCGCACGCGGAAACGCTGGGTTTCTCTCCGGCAGAGAACCGTCGCTTGGGAAAGCAGTTGCAGGAGCGGGGAGACGAAGCGCTTCTGGACATGCGGGTTCGGTTGGGCGGGTCGCACCACCAGAAAATGCCCATGATCCGATAACGCGACGATCCCTCGCGAGATATCGCCTATGTCGGAGGTATCGATCTGTGTCACTCGCGTCGCGACGACGCCGACCATGGGGGCGATCCACAGGCGCTTGAGATGGCCGAGGAGTACGGATCAACTCCGCCATGGCACGACATTCAGGCGGCCATATCCGGTCCCGCGGTACATGACGTCGAGACGGTCTTCCGCGAACGATGGGAGGATCCGGCACCGCTCAGCCGCAGTCTGTTCAAGCTGCTCATGGATCGTGGGCGTCATCTTGACCGAACGCCCGACCCATTGCCGGCCCAACAACCGCCACCTCCGGAGGTGCCGGGCGCCACCCAC
Organism: Aeromicrobium changchenzhani; assembly: GCF_057586615.1. NCBI lineage: Bacteria > Bacillati > Actinomycetota > Actinomycetes > Propionibacteriales > Nocardioidaceae > Aeromicrobium > Aeromicrobium changchenzhani. Next base: position 480,992 of record NZ_CM172480.1, read on the forward strand.
GCTGTCCAACTGCTTCGCACCTACCCGGATCTGCGAATGGGCAATGACTACGACTTCGCGCATGGCGGTGAACGCAGCGTTGCGCATGGGTATCGCAAGGCCATCGCCAACGCCAGACGTCTTGTATATGTCGAGGACCAGTACCTCTGGGGCACGCGCATCGTCGACGACAGTTGGGCAACGATTGGCTCCGACAACTTCAACCGACGCTCGTGGACACATGATTCCGAGCTCTCGGCCGCCGTGGTCGATCTGGCGGGCATGTTCGAGGTCTTTGCGACTGCGGCCAGCGGCCTGGACGCGTGGCACTCCGGTGGAGGAGTGGGGGAGCGCCCGGCTGGCCGGCTGCGTCGCCTCGGCCGGCCAAAAATCGGTCCGGTCTCGCGTGTGCTTGCAGCTGTTTCGTATCGCGTCGTTCATGACCCGGACGGACGTCCTCGCTCGATTCGGCTCCGCGGGGATCAGTTGTGAGCTTTCGCCGGGCAGCCCCGATGAGCACAGTCGCGGCGACAATTGGATTCTGGGTGCCATCATGGAGCGAGCGTTCGATCCGTCGAAGCTCAGTGGCATGAGCGTCGAGCGCGGCGGCTCGGGTCGCGGTGAGAGTGGCGATCCGCAGGGGTAGGTCGGTGCCCGCCGGCGGGGGCAATAGTTTGCGGCCGGTGCTCGCCTGGAGGTTGGCCAGCCAAGGCGACAACACAATCGCCAAGACCAACCAGCCGACAGCCGATAGTGCGACGAGGACGGCGCCGGCCCAGCTGTCCACGACCCAGAACCACAGCGCCGTCGACGCTTCTCCCTGCGGAACGAGTTTCCACCACAATGGAAAAGTGATGTTTTGAATGGCAAACAGCGGCAGCGAGATGCCGACAAGGCCGACAAGCATGCCTCTGGTTGCGTGTATCGCGAGCCAGCCGAACTCACGGCGTACGGCTGTGTCTCTGATCGCCGGGCCCAGACGCGTTGGGCCTGGTGTTGACTCAACAATGCTCGCGCCCCAGTTGCCGAGTCTGGAACGTTCATTGTCGGCGACAGCGTGTAACGCGCGGATAGCACTAGGAACAAGGATCAGGCCGACTCCGATGGCGGACGTGATGAGGACGAACAATGCCCAGAGAAATACGAGCGCAGCCAATGAAGAGGTTCTGAGGCCACCCAAAAGTTGTTTGAACAAATCGAGCATCCGTGTGGACAGCTCGTTGAGGTGGGCCCGGCTGAAGGCGGGTGGATGAGAGTCTTGAAACGTAGGCCGAGCGGCGAGGCGGTTGTTCTGCTTCGCGGTCATGCGCCAAAGGTACCCGCCAGGCCGGGATCGACTCCCCAAGCTCTCCGCTTCGCTCCGAGCAGGGGGACCCCAGGCGACTGTCGCGTTTTTCGCGCCGGCTTCGCTAGAAACGAACTCGGTCCACCCCAAAGAACGGGGTGGACCGAGTTCGTTGGTGGCCAGGGCCGGGATCGAACCGGCGACCTACCGCTTTTCAGGCGGTCGCTCGTACCAACTGAGCTACCTGGCCACCGCCCCCACGCGATGCGCACGAGCGACGATCACCTTATCGCACGAATAGATGTGCTCGTTAATCGGATCGGATGACCGTGGCGGCAGCCTCGTTGTCAGTTCTGCCCGGTGTCTGTTGACTTCAGAATCAGGGTGTGGCGCTACCGCTCGGCGACGCGGGATGCGGCGTGGGCGTTGCGGCGGGCGGCACGTATGCGGGGGTAACGGGTGCAGATGACTTGCGGGAGGCGAAATACGCGGCCACGCCGCCACCGACCAGCGCCAGCAGAACCAGATTGCGAATCTTGTGGGATTTTTTCGGTACCTCGACACCTGGAATCCGGGCCTTGACATCGTCAACTGAACCGATGCGCTCGCGAAGGTCCTTGACCGAGTCCTCTAGATCGATCCCGTCAAGAAAATCTGTGACGCGATCCTCAATTTTTTCCATCGTTGTTGTGTTGTGCTTCCACGGTGTGCTCATTTTTTGCTCCTCGAGGTACCTAATTATCGATTGATCACATGTTACCCAGCAGGGGAAAATAAAGATCTCCCACCCGAATGATTCGGATGGGAGATCTTGCATTGCGACCCCGACCGGACTTGAACCGGCGACCTCCGCCGTGACAGGGCGGCGCGCTAACCAACTGCGCCACGGGGCCAAAATGTTGTGTTGCAAACTGCATTATTAGTGCGGCGAACCGCGACCGCAATCCTAACCTACAACGTGGCCGGGCGACAAAACGGCCCCCGCCGAATCGTTGGCGATGCCGTTCTATCGGCTTGTCGCAGCGTGAACTGGCTTAGAGCAGTTCGCCCCGATGCGTCGGCGGACTCGCCTCGACCAGGTTGATCGCGCGCGAAAGATCGAATTCGGGTTCGGGGTCCTCGACGAGCGGTTCAGCGGCTACGACGGCCTCGGGCGAGGCATAGACCGCTGCGGCGGGATCGGTTGCCGGTGTCGTCAGGATCGCTTCTTCAGGCATTTCAACTTCTTTCACGGGTTGCGAAATCGTGCCACTGGCAAGGATCTCCTCGACGGGCAGTGCTTCGAGTTCAGGTTCGGCAGTCGGTGCTGTGCGATCAGGAGCCGCAATGACCGGAACGGCGACGCGCGGAATTTCCGTGCCCTTACTCGGGCGCCGGCTAACAAGCCACCACACGGCGCCGCCGAGCAAGCATGCTGCAACGATGACGACCAAGACCACGATGATGGCCGATAAGCCCATGTCGCACCTCCGAAAATTAGGCCGCGCAGTGGCCGAAACGAAGGGTCCGCGAGGCACACCTGATTGCAGACAATAACGTGATCGCGGGTCAAACTCGTCGTATATCGACGAAACGCCGTGACTAATCCCGCATTGCGCCCATCGTGTCGACCGGTAAGAATAGGACCCGTCCGCACGCTCAGGCGCTAGGAGCCACATGATCGAGTTCAGGTCCATCGGCAAAACATTCGCCGACGGGACCGAGGCGGTCGATGACTTTAGCCTCGTCCTCCCGTCGCGTACGACGACCGTTTTGGTCGGCTCCTCAGGGTGCGGCAAGACGACCCTGCTGCGCATGATCAATCGTATGGTTGAGCCGACGCACGGCCAAGTATTGATCGATGACGTCGATATTGCGACCCGTAACCCGGTTCAGCTACGGCGGAGCATCGGCTACGTCATGCAGCACGCGGGGCTCCTGCCGCACCGAAAGGTCATTGACAATGTCGCGACTGTGCTGTTGCTCAACGGTGTTTCGAAGAAAGAGGCGTATGCGCTCTCTGCCGAAACACTCGAAAAAGTTGGTCTCGACCAATCGCTGGCGCAAAAGTACCCGAGCCAACTGTCGGGCGGACAGCAGCAACGAGTGGGAGTCGCCCGCGGCCTCGTCACCGATCCCAACATTTTGTTGATGGACGAGCCATTCGGCGCGGTCGATCCGATTGTGCGCGATGATCTTCAGCAGGAATTGCTCCGGCTGCAGAAGGAACTCGGCAAGACGATTGTTTTCGTCACCCACGACGTCGACGAGGCCTTTTTGCTCGGCGACCAGGTCGTCATACTGCAGCAAGGCGGCCATGTCGCTCAGGTTGGAACGCCAACGGAGATCCTTAGCGAGCCGGCCGATGACTTTGTCAGCAGCTTCGTTGGATTAGACAAAGGTCGACGTGTTCTGCGGATCGAGGAACGTGCTGGCCAATCGATCGTCGTGGACGAGACCGGCAAGGCAGCAGGGATCCTCGCACCATGAGTTGGCTGTTCGATAACTTCTCATTTGTGTGGGGGTTGACGCTCAAGCACATCTGGTTGAGCGCGATCCCGATCGTCGCTGGCTTCGCCGTGGCGTTGCCAATTGGTTGGTATGCGAGCCGCCACCCACGGCTGCGCGGCACGCTGCTGACTTCAGGAAGCCTGCTGTACACCATCCCGTCACTGCCGCTATTCGTTATCTTGCCGCTCATTTTGGGCACCCAGATCTTGAATCCACTCAACGTCGTGATTGCGCTGTCGGTCTATGCGATGGCGATCATGGTCCGTTCGGCCAGCGATGCGTTCCTGTCGGTCGCGCCCGAGGTCCTCGATGCGGCGACGGCATCGGGTTACTCGTCCAGCAATCGCTTCTTCCGAGTGCAACTGCCGCTATCCGGACCGGTTCTGCTGGCCGGTCTCCGTGTCGTCTCAGTCAGCACCGTGAGCTTGGTTAGCGTCGGAGCACTGGTCGGCGTCAGCAGTCTCGGGACGCTGTTCACCGACGGTTTCCAACGTGACTTCAAGACTGAGATCATGATCGGCGTCGTGCTGACCGTCATTCTCGCGTTGATTTTCGACGGGATTCTCGTCCTCGGTGCGCGGCTGCTGATGCCGTGGGCTTCACTCATACGCGCATCTGCGAGCAATGTATGAGTGCCGTTGACGGAGCAATTGACTGGCTGACCGACGGGGCGAACTGGTCTGGAGCATCGGGCATCCCGCATCGGATGCTTCAACACCTGGGCTACACCTCGCTCACGATCGTGATCGCCGCTGGGATTGCGATTCCACTCGGACTGTGGATTGGGCATACCGGACGCTTCCGCGGGCTCGCTGTGGCGACGACGGGCGCCGTGCGCTCGTTGCCGACCTTGGGGTTGCTGACATTGATCGTCCTAGTGGTCGGCGTTGGGCTCACCGCGCCGATTGTTGCGCTCGTCGTCTTGGCTATTCCACCGTTGCTTGCGGGTGCCTATTCGGGGCTCGAATCGGTGGATCGGAAGACGATCGACTCGGCGCGCGCCGTCGGCATGACCGAGTGGCAGATTCTGCGAAAAGTTGAGCTACCGCTCGCGTTGCCGTTGGTGATCGGTGGCTTCCGCTCCGCGACGTTGCAGGTCGTTTCCACCGCGACTGTGGCCGCGTACGTGAGCCTCGGCGGGCTTGGCCGTTACCTTTTCGATGGTCTCGCGTTGCATAACTATCCGGAGATGTTCGCGGGGTCGGTGCTCGTTATTATTATCGCACTCGTGTTGGATGGAACCTTCGCAACACTTCAATGCTTGGCAACAGGCAAACATGCAGTTCCGACAACCGCTTCGTGAACCGTCGGCTCTGGATTAATCGCAACACCCTTTCGAATCAATGGCACTTTCGACAAAAGGAGCAAACCGCTCATGAGAATCAACAAACTCGTCGTCCTCGCCGCGGTGTCGGCGCTGGGACTGTCCCTGAGCGCGTGTGGTGGTGATCCGACGTCGGACAACACCAAAGCCGCTGCCGGTACGATCACGGTCGGATCGAGTGGATCGGTCGAGAGCCAGATCATCGCGGAGATGTATTACCAGGCGCTTGACGCTGGCGGCGTGAAGGTTAAGAAGAAGCTCAACATCGGCGCGCGTGAGGCATACATACCCGCGATTAACGACGGCTCGATCGATCTGATCCCTGATTATTCGGGCAACCTGTTGACCTACTTTGACAAGAACGCGACTGCGACGACGTCCGAGGACGTTATGGATGCGCTCGATGATGCGGCACCCGACAACCTCGAGGTGCTCGATCCGGCGCCAGCCGAGGACAAGGATTCGATCAATGTCACCGCGGCGTTTGCGGCCAAGCACAAGCTCAAGTCGATTGGTGACCTTAAGGGTCTCTCGGGGCTCAAGATTGCAGCTAATCCGGAGTTTCAGAAGCGGTCCTATGGCATCCCCGGACTCAAGAAGTTCTATGGCGTGGACGCGAAGCTGGTTCCGGTCAATGACTATGGCGGACCGGCGACGCTGAAGGCGCTGCTCGACGGCACCGTCCAGATGGCCGACATCTACTCGACGACCCCGTCAATCACGGCGAACAAACTTGTCACGCTCGAGGATCCGGAGCACATGATCGCGGCACAGAACATCGTGCCGGTGATCAATGATGATAAGGACAGCGACAAGGTCACGGCCATCCTCAACAAGGTTTCCGCCGCGTTGACGACCGCCGATCTGCTGGAACTCAATGCCGAGAACTCCGGCAAGGACAAAGTTGAGCCCGCCGTCCTCGCAAAGAAGTGGCTGAAGGAGAAGGACATCATCTAGCACAAACCGCTCGACGTCCCCAAGATTTGGCCGAGATCATCCCATTTTTCGAACTTTCGGAGTCGGTAATGGGACAAGGTCGGCCAAATCTTGGGGACGCGTCGGTTGTGACGTGACGTCATCTGGGATGCTCGGGTTATGCCCCTGCAGACTGTGAATAATGCCCAGATTTATGTCGAGGACACCGGCGCCCCGGTTGATCGGCCTGACGCGCCGGTGGTTGTGTTCGGCCACGGGCTGTTGTTCAGCGGTCGAATGTTCGCCGCGCAGGTCGGGCGTCTTCGTGCCGATTATCGTTGCGTCACGATCGATTGGCGTGGTCAAGGCAAGACGCCCGCGGCAGACGAGGGCTATGACATGGAGACCCTGTATGACGATGCCGCGGCATTGATCGTCGGGCTCGATGTGGGGCCGGTCCACTATGTCGGCTTGTCAATGGGCGGCTTTGTCGGGCTGCGTCTGGCGGCCCGGCGCCCCGAACTCATTCGATCGCTGAGCCTGCTGGACACGAGCGGCGGGCCGGAGGATCTGGACAAGGCCGCCAAGTATCGGCAGCTTGCCCGCATCTATCGGTGGGTCGGCATCGGACCGCTCAAGGGCAAAGTCAAACCACTCATGTTCGGTCCAACATTTCTTGCTGACCCGGCATCCAAGGCGGCCACTGATAGGTGGGAGACCGAGCTGAGGTTGACGGATCGGCTCGGTATGAAGAAGGCGATCAAGGGTGTCACGGACCGGCTGGCCATCACCCAAGAGCTCGTAAACATCACTTGTGCGACGCAGGTTGTCGTTGGCGAGGATGACGTCGCGACGCCGTTGGCCAAAGCTCAGGCGCTGGTCGACGGCATCACGGGTGCCGAATTGCTCACCGTCCCGCAGTGCGGCCACTCGAGCACTGTCGAACAGCCCGAGGCGCTTGCCGATCTGCTTGAGGCTTTCCTTCAGCGTCAGGCGGGTCTCAAGCCGGAGGCGTGAACGTCCACGGTTCGAGCGACAACGTCGACGGGTCGAAGTCGTCGATTGACGACATGCCCAGTGACTCGAGAATGATGCTCAGTGGGTCAAGCCCTTTGTTGGTTAAGTCGCGATAGGTCACCGCGCCATCGCGTTTGGCTAACCGTTTTCCTTCGGCGTTGAGCGCGAGCGGCACGTGGGCATAGGTCGCTTCGGGGTAGCCGAGTTGGGCGGCGAGATAGGCCTGGCGGGGTGCCGAACTGAGCAGGTCGTCACCGCGCACGATCTGATCGATGCCCTGGACGGCATCATCGACGACCACTGCCAAGTTGTACGCCGGAATGCCGTCATTGCGCACCAGCACGATGTCGTCAACGGCGCCTTCGATCCGGCCGTGAAGAAGGTCCGTGACCGCATACGTCCCGATTTCGCTGCGAAGTCTGAGCGCAGCTGGCCGTTCGAGCCGACGGGCTGCACGCTCCTCGTCGGTGAGATCGCTGCATGTGCCGGGGTAGGCGCCGGGGGGATGATGCGGTGCCGACGGAGCCTCGTGGATTTCGCGCCGGCTGCAGAAACATTCGTAGACCTCGCCGGCAGCGCTCAGTATCGCGATCGCTTCGGCATAGCGATCGAAACGCTCGGATTGGTGAACGACGGGGCCGTCCCAGTCGATGCCGATCGCGCGTAGATCGGCTAGTTGCTGCGCCTCGGCGCCGGGGTGGACACGGTCAAGATCTTCCACCCGGAGCAGGAAATCTCGGCCGGTGGTTCGGGCGAAAAGCCACGCCAACAGGGCTGTGCGCAGGTTGCCGATGTGGAGGTCGCCGGACGGGCTGGGGGCAAATCGTCCCGCGCTCATGGAAGGACCTTTTCGTGGTGCTGGAAGGCTTCGTCGAGCGTGTAGCCGTGGCGTCGGTAGACCGCCTGTGCCCGCTGGTTGGTGTGCTCCGTGGACAACTCGACCGAAACGGCACCGGCGGCTTCGGCTTGAGCGGCAACTGTATTGAGCAGCAGGTCGACAGCCCGGCCACCGCGTGCCGCCTCCGCGACGAACAGATCGTTGAGGATCCAGATCGGGGCAAGCCGTACCGAGGAGAACGACGGGTAGATCTGCGCGAAGCCGACCGGGTTCGTGCCGTCGATCGCGACGAACACCAGAGATTCGCCGGCCGCTACGCGCTCGGTCAAAAACGTGGTGGCAGCGTCGCTGTCGTAGGGTGCTCCGTAGAACGTCAGGTAGTCCGCGAACAGCGGCGTAGCGACATCGATGTCATCGACTGAAATTCGTGAAACACGCATGTGACCAGAGTGCCAGAGCCGAGTGACAGTCGGATTACGTCATACCAATTGGGGCCTATAGCCCGCGTTTCCTATGACGTAAGCGAGGTCGGTCGCAATGCATCGCTGAGCGTGTTCAATGTGCTGTCGACGACTGTGAAAAAGGCCCATTTGCCGCGTTGCTCGCGGGTGACGAGGCCAGCGTCGACGAGTTGCTTCATGTGGTGCGAAACGGTGGGCTGAGACAAACCGACCGGGTCTGTTAGGTCGCAAATACATGCTTCGGCGCCAGGCTGTGCGGCGATCAAAGAGAGCAGTCGTACACGCGTTGGATCACCGAGCGCTTTGAACATGCGGGCCAAACGTTCGGCTGCTTCGATGTTTAGCGCGCCCCCGGTGACCGGTGAGCAGCACGCTGCAACATCAGCGGTGAGAAATGGAAGATCGGCGGTCATGAGTTCATCATGACAGACGTATTGACAAACGTCGATACATCGACCATCGTCAATACGTAGATACCAATCAATGCATCAAGGAGCGGACTATGCCCCAGGAATCAGAATTACGCGAGCAGGTTCGCGATCGCTATGCGCACGCTGCGGTGGCTGTGCAGGCGGGTTCATCCAACACCGAGTTGAACATTGTCGATGACAATTCTGGTTCGTGCTGTGGCGGTGACACGGCCGATGTTGACACCCGATTTGGCGCGGGCCTCTATGCCGTCGGTGAGCAGGGTGACCTACCCGCTGAGGCATTGGCTGCGAGTTTGGGTTGTGGCAACCCGACTGCGGTGGCCGATCTGCACCCCGGTGAGCGAGTGCTCGACCTAGGCTCGGGCGGTGGGATCGATGTCTTACTGTCGGCCCGTCGCGTAGGAGCGGCCGGTTTTGCCTATGGCGTGGACATGACCGATGAAATGCTCGATCTAGCGCGCACCAACGCCGCCAAAGCAGGCGCGACCAATGTGGAGTTTCTCAAGGGCACGATCGAAGCTGTGCCGCTGGCGGATGCCGCGGTCGACGTGGTGATCTCCAACTGCGTCATCAACCTGTCCACCGACAAGCCGGCCGTACTCGCAGAAATGTTCCGGGTGCTGACCCCAGGCGGCCGCATCGGGATCTCCGATGTCGTTGCCGAAGACCACCTGTCGACGACCGACCGTGCCGACCGCGGCTCGTATGTCGACTGTATCGCCGGTGCCTTGTCGCGCTCGGAATATCTCTCTGGCCTGACTGCAGCGGGATTCATCGATGCGGAGGTTGAGTTCACCCATGAAGCGGCCGAGGGGATGCACGCAGCCATCATCCGCGCCAGCAAACCTGCCGTATGAGCCATACTGCAACGCCGGTCGGCACGGTTGCGGGCCGGATGGGACGACTGGACCGGTTTCTCCCAATCTGGATACTGCTTGCCATGGCCGCAGGGCTAGCGCTCGGTCGCCTGATTCCCGGACTCGATGACGCCCTCGACGGGATCAAAATCGGTTCGGTGAGCCTACCGATCGCAGTCGGCCTGCTGCTGATGATGTATCCGGTGCTGGCCAAAGTTCGCTACGACCAAACCGCACAGGTCACCGGTGACCGACGACTCCTCGGTGCATCGTTGGTCCTGAACTGGCTGGTAGGTCCCGCGTTGATGTTTGCGCTGGCCTGGTTGTTGTTGCCCGACCTCCCTGAGTTTCGGACTGGCTTAATTATCGTCGGCCTAGCGCGCTGCATCGCGATGGTGTTGATCTGGAATGACCTGGCCTGTGGCGATCGAGAAGCCGCTGCGGTCCTCGTGGCGATCAACAGTGTGTTCCAAGTCCTCGCGTTTGCAGCCTTGGGCTGGTTTTACCTCCAGGTATTGCCCGGTTGGCTCGGCTTGTCGACCACCGACGCAGGGTTCTCGGTTCGCACGATCGTGATCAGCGTTGTGGTTTTCTTGGGTATTCCGCTGGTTGCTGGCTACCTCTCGCGCACGTTCGGGGAACGGCTCAAGGGCCGCGATTGGTATGAGCAACAATTTCTGCCGCGCATTTCGCCGATTGCCCTGTATGGGTTGTTGTTCACTATCGTGATGTTGTTCGCGCTGCAAGGCGACACGATCAGTCGCCAACCGTGGGACGTGGCCCGTATCGCCATCCCGCTATTGGCCTATTTCGTGCTCATGTTCACGATTGCCTGGCTGGTGGCGACAGGTCTGGGCCTCGGCTACGCGAAGACCGCAACGGTCGCGTTCACCGCCGCGGGCAACAACTTTGAACTCGCCATCGCGGTCACGATCGCAACGTTCGGCGTCACCTCGGGTCAGGCGCTTGCCGGCGTCGTCGGGCCACTCATTGAAGTGCCAGTCCTTGTTGCGTTGGTCTATGTGGCGCTGTGGCTGAAAAACCACACTCAGCTAGACCGTGCGGTCCGCTTACGTCATACCGAATGAGGCCTATAGCCCTCGTTCGTTATGACGCAAGGGAGGCTGTTGTACCCCCGGGATTCACGCCGTATTGCACAGGGTGGATTAATTCCACTGCTAACGTCTTGCGCATCGCCCACACAATGGAAGGCCGATGACGTGTCTGATCCCGTGAGTTTCTTCGTTAGCTCGTGCGCTGACAACCCGGCGCGACCTTGACCAACCTGATTGAGCACGAGCCCCTGGCACAGCGCGGCACCGTGATCGCTCAAACGCTCGCCGCCTAGTGGCCACCGCTCACCATCAGAACGGTCCCGCTCAGTGTTCGTGCCTGTTTCGTGGAGATTTCGTTTTTCGCCGAAGCCCGGACTTGCCTGCCGAGTTCTGCTCCGGCCAGAACACTCTCTACATGATTGACTCCGGCCCCGGTGCCGGTTCAATGGTTGGGTTCCTCAGGGAAACCATAGTCACAGTTGCGAGAGCCGAAATAACGTTAGACCGCCGGTAGCACTTAAACCTGCCGCTGGGAAAGGTCCTACTAGTTATGTTGGGGCAGGACTGATAGCGTCATGCGGCATACCGTCGGCATCACCCGGGTTAGCACGCATACCTCTATCGGTTTACTAGCGGTATAGGACAATGTCGGGCCCTTCTGGGCTAGCCGTCCGCAGTTGCTCACCAAGGGGGGAGAACTTTATGGGTTCCCTGATTCTCATGATCATTGGCCTGACTGCCATGGCTACTGGCTATCTGGTCTACTCAAAGTATCTTGCGCGCGAGGTCTACAAACTCAACGACAGTTTCGTGACTCCAGCGCACGAGCTAGAAGATGGCGTGGACTACGTACCCACGAACAAATTTATTCTGTGGGGCCACCATTTCACCTCGGTCGCCGGTGCTGCCCCCATCGTGGGCCCTGCGATTGCAGTGATCTGGGGCTGGCTTCCAGCCTTGCTCTGGGTCACCGTAGGCACCGTCTTCTTCGCCGGGATGCACGACATGGGCACGCTGTGGGCCTCGACGCGGAACAAGGGGCGCTCCATCGGCGCACTGTCCGCCCGCTACATCGGCAAACGCGGCGCCAACCTGTTCTTGGTCGTCATTTTCCTTGTCTTACTCATGGTGATCGCGGCATTCGCAGTCGTCATCAAAAACCTCCTCATCAGCACACCGGGAGCGGTCATCCCCGTGTGGGGCGCCATTGTTGTCGCCCTTCTGGTGGGTGTTGCTATGTACCGGATGCTCTGGCCGCTACTGCCCGTTACCGTCGTCGGCGTCGTTGCACTTTACGCGCTCATCGTGGTGGGCGACAGGATGCCGGTGGTGCTCCCCGAATCGACGCTCGGCATGTCCCCGGCCACCCTGTGGATTCTCGCTCTGTTCGCTTACGGAGCGATTGCTTCCCTGCTGCCGGTGTGGGTCCTGCTTCAGCCGCGTGACTACATCAATGGTGTGCAGCTGTTTGTCGGCTTGATCCTGTTGTTCGGATCCGTCCTGCTGGCCACACTGTTCTCCGCAACACCACCGGCGATCGTCGCGCCCGCCATCAACATGGACGTTCCCGCGGGTACGCCAAGCATGATTCCCCTCCTGTTCGTGACCATCGCTTGCGGTGCTATTTCAGGATTTCACGGGATGGTGGCTTCAGGCACCACGTCGAAGCAACTCGACAAAGAAACGGATGCTCGTTTCGTCGGATACTTCGGCGCCGTCGGCGAGGGACTTCTCTCCTTGGGAACGATCCTGGCCGTCGTCGGTGGATTCAAATCGGTTGCGGAGTGGAACGAGATTTACAGCGAGTTCGGCTCAGCTGGGGTTGATGCCTTTGTTCAAGGCGGCGCGACCCTGATGCAGAACGGCATCGGCCTGCCGGCATCGCTCAGCGCCACGGTGCTGGCGACCATGGCTGTGCTGTTCGCAGCGACCACGATGGACACCGGAATGCGGCTGCTGCGCTACGTGATCCAGGAAGCCGGTGAAGCCTTCGAACTCAAGATCGGCAACATTCCCGCGACCTTCATGGTCGTGGTCCTCGGCCTCGGCCTGACGTTCTCGCAGGGCCTCGGAGGCGATGGCGGTCTGCGCATCTGGCCGCTGTTCGGAACCAGCAACCAACTGATGGCGTCGCTGAGCCTGTCAATCATCGCGGTCATACTGATCCGCAAGGGGCGTAACCCGATAACGGCGTTGATTCCGCTGGTGATCGTTTTCAGCATGGCATTCTGGGCGGCGATCGAACAGCTTAGCAGTTTCGCCGACCCGAGCAACCCCGATTGGATGCTCTTCGCGCTCGACATCATCATCATCGTGGCCAGCGTGTGGGTCGCCGTCGAAGCGATCTTGGCGGTGCGGGACGCGAGGAACTCGGTTCCCGAACACGAGGACGCTGACGCGGAACTTACCGCGACCACGGATTACGTGTAGCCGAATGGGATCATTACCGACTGACCGGCGCCGGAACAAGTTCTTCCAGCGTTGGTCGGCATTCCGCGAGGGCATGTACGAGTTCTATGTGGGACCGTACCGGCAGATGTTCAAACAGGAGCAGCAAAACGAAGACGATCTGTTTATGATCGCGGTCTTGGGCGAGGCTCTCGGCGTGCCCGACCCGGCCGCGTATTACACCGCCGAACTCATGCCCGCCATCTGGGAAAATTTCCATACCTGGCATCGCCGCATTGGTATCCCGCGCTCGCCTTTGGACCATATCGGATGTTGCTAACACTCGCTGGCGAACGGAGAGTGCTCTTCGTCGGAGGCAAGGGCGGAGTAGGCAAGACGTCCGTAGCATCTGCTTTAGCCCTTGCCGTTGCCCAAAACGGCGGAAGAGTGCTGCTCGTCTCAACAGACCCCGCACACAACCTCGGGCATATCTGGGACACGACGTTATCCGATGCGCAAGCACGGGTTTTCACGGCTTCGCACGGATATGTGGATGCCGTTGAGATAGACCCGTATGCCACCATCGAACGTCATTTCAACGCTGTCGACGCGACCATGATGAAGCTCCTTCCCGAGCGGTTGCACCGCTCGGCGAAACAGCACCTCGAACTCGCGAAGACAGCACCGGGCAGCCACGAGTCAGCCATCCTCGAACGGATCGCCGAACTCATCGACCAGGATGCCGAAGTCTATGACCTCGTCATCTTCGACACCGCACCATCCGGCCACACGCTGCACCTGCTTACGCTGCCGGAGAAGTTGACGGGGTGGACCGAATCGCTGCTAGCGAGTCGTTCGAGATCGGAGCGATTCGCCGCGGCCGCCCGTGGAATCGTCGGCGGTGAAGACCCGGCGGCATCAGCGGACTCCGAACTGAGGCACACGTTGATCGCTCGTCGTGATCGGTTCGTCCGAATGCGGAAGACGATCACTGATGCCAACGCCACGGGCTTCGTAATCGTGACTCTCGCGGAAAGGATGCCGGTCGCCGAATCGCTCGACATCGTCAGACAATTGCGCGATCTGGGGATCGACATTGCGTCCATTGTCGTTAACCGCAGATCCCCTGCCGACTCCGGCTCTCTCTTAGCCGAACGCAGGAAGCTCGAAGACAACTGTCTACAGGTGCTGCGCGAGCAACTCGACGCTGTGCCGATCGCCGAACTCCCGCTGCTGGCTCGGGACCTGACGGGAGAAGAAGCCTTGGGGGAACTCGCGGCGCTCCTCACCGCGAACTAACGATGATCTATATCCGATTGGCTCAAATGCCGACCCGGAGCTGCCAATGCTCCGTAAGCGGATCGGCGAGCGGTACTAGATGGAGAGACACGCGGCCTGAAATTGCCCCGATGGCGGGGGCGTTCCGTAAGAGCGTGGTCACCGGGACACGTTGATCGACCGGTGTTCTCCGGGGCGATCACGACAAACGACCCGGTCGTAAACCCACGAGTTCATGTCGATCGCTGTGCACTTGACGCTTAAGATGGGCAACCTACTTGCGTGCTTTCGATTCCTACCGTGGTGAAAACAACCTCGACACACTCGACCTCAAGCCAGCGCTGCGAAGGACGCCGTCTTCCTCCTCCCGCAGGTCGAAGCCACGATCTCCGGGATGAATGCCGCGTATGCGCGCAGTCTGTTCATAGATCGTTTCCTGCGTAGGAGAGGTTGAAGCTCTTGTTGACTAGTGGGAAGTCCGGGACGATGGTGTCTACCAACGCAACGGGAAGTGCCGGCCAGTTGAAGAACGAGGGGTCCACGATTTTAAGCCGCCGGACTCGCCTGTCGGGGCTGATCTCGACGCGTTGAGCGATGGTGCCGCGCCAGCCTTCGACGAGCCCCAACCCGGAAGCGCCTGGGCGTATCTGGGGCGGCTCGTCGCTGGCAATCTCGCCCGAACCAGCCGCGTCGATTAAATGTAGTAACAGTGCTACCGATTCCTGGATCTCCCTGGCACGGACCAGGAAGCGTGCCAGCACGTCCCCGCCGGTCTCGGTCACTATCGTCAGCCCGGCAGTTGCTTCGGTGAACGGGTGGTCGCGGCGGGCATCGAGCGCGACACCGCTAGCGCGGGCGACGTAGCCAACCACGCCGATGTCGGTGACCTGTTCGGCGGTGAGGATTGCCGTGCCGGTCAAGCGGTCACTGATACCGCTGTGGTTTAGTGCAAGCTCTACAAGCTGGGCAATATCGGCGGCAATCTCCCGCAGTTCTGGTGGGTCAGGCCAATCGCGGACCCGCGCCCCTCCTGGGAAGACTGCGCCCCGCAGGAGTCGGTGACCCGTGACGCTGGCGTTCAGCCGCAGCAGCCGCTCCCGAATCCGCAGAGCATGGGTGTTCAACAACCCTTGGCCGGTGTCATTGCACAAGGCACCGAGATCTGTGACGTGGTTGTAGAGCCGCTCCAGTTCCAGCACCGCTGCCCGCATCACGTTGGCCCGTGCCGGCACCGGCCAATCCATTGCCTCCTCGACGGCCAGGCAGAACGCCAACGTGTGCCCCACAGCAGTGTCGCCCGACACCCGTTCGGTCAGCGGGACGGCGTCTGCCGGTAGGCGTCCTTCGGCGAGCTTCTCGATACCTCGGTGCACGAACCATAGTCGGGCTTTGAGCTTGAGAATGGTTTCTCCCACCACCGAGAGTCGGAAGTGTCCCGGTTCGATCATGCCTGCGTGGATGGGGCCGACGGGGATCTCGAAGACGCCGGGGCCCTCGACGATGAGGAAGGGGTACGTCTCCTCGGGCGAGCCGAATGGTGGGGGCGGGCCGGCGTCGCTGCGCATCGGATACCAGCCCTGCGGCCAGTGATGGTGCCGTACCAGACGCCGCGGTAGTGGATGGTCGATCGGGGTGATGCCGTAGAGGTCCCGCATCTCGCGCTCAAACCTGCCCGCCGGGAACGAGAGTCTGGCGAGGCTGGGGATCGAAGGGGCTTGTCGGTCGATAACCAACACAAGTTCGACTCGGCGGTCGGGTCGGGGGGCGACGAAGACGTAAATGACCCGGAAACGGTCCTCGTCCTCGTGCGCCGCGATGAGGGCGAGGCGGAAGCCGTCGTCCAGAAGTGCCGCAGCACGTGGCCACAGGCTCTGCGACGTCACCTCGATCTGGCGACGCTCGTGGGCGCCTGGCTTTTGTGTCGGCATGGTCATGGGGTACCTACGATCAGACTGGCAGCGTGCAACAACTGGTCCACCGGCCAGGCAACGATGCCCAACCCAGCGAGTGCCACCAGGCCGAGGACCAGCGGGGTGGTCGAACCGGTACTGGGGCTGATGCGGACCCGGGCCCGGTCCGAACCAGACCCCAGGATCATGGGGGTCAACTGGGCGGTGATGGCGACGAAGATGATCACCAGCATCGCCAGAGCCAGGGCGATCACCCAGGTCAGCCCGCTGGCGACTGCGGCACGCGCCAGACCGATCTCGCTGACGAAGAGGCTAAATGGCGGCAGGCCGAGGAGCGCCAGGAATCCGACGCCGAAGACCGCAGCCAGCGTCGGTCGCCGGGCAAGTAGACCGCGAACGCCCGCGCTCTGGGAGGTCCCCTCGAAGAGGAGCACTTGGCCGGCGCTGCAGAACAGCACGGCCTTGCCGAGCCCGTGGCCCAGGATGTGCAGCAGGCTCGCGGCGATGGCCAGTGGTGTGCCGATGGCTAGGCCGATGACGATCAGGCTCATGTGTTCGATGCTGGAGTAGGCGAGGAGCCGCTTGTAGTCGCGTTGAGCAATGATCAGTGAGGTCGCGAGGATCAGAGACGCCAATGCTATTACCAGGAGAATAGTCCGGATGAACGACGGGTCTAGGCTGCCCATGGCGATCACTCGGTACCGAATAAGTGCGTACACAGCTACCGGGAGCAGGACCCCGGACATCAGCGCGGAGACGGGAGCGGGTGCCTGGCTATGCGCATCGGGTAGCCAGCTGTGCAGCGGAATCATGCCCGCCTTGGCGCCGTATCCGAGCACTAGCAGGGCGAATGCGATCCGCATGACGCCAGGGTCGAACTCGCTCGAGTGGGCGACCAGCTGGTCCCAGTCCAATGCAGCACCGCTGGGAATGGCGGTCTGTCGTGCCGCGTAGTAGACGAGGACGGTGCCGAGGTAGGCCAGTGCGATCCCGACCGAGCAGATAATCACGTACTTCCAGGTCGCCTCGACCGCGCCGCGAGTACGTCGATGCCCGACCAGGAACGCCGTGACGATAGTTGTCGCCTCGACGGCCGCCCACAACACCCCGAGGTTGTTGGCCAGCACCGCGAGGACCATTGCCGCCAAGAAGGTCGGCACCAGTGTGGTGTAGCGACGGATGTCGGCGCTCTGCACGTCGTCATGAGCCAGCTCGCTGTCCACGAAGGCAACGTTGGCCCAAGTCGCGATCACCCCCACCGCCCCGATCACGATCAACATCACGGCGGAGAGTGAGTCGACACGCAGCAGGGAGCCCGCCGTCAGAGCAACACCGTCGATCGTGAGAATCGCAGCACAGATCCCGCTGGTCAAGATGACAAACGCAGCCGCCACGCTCACCCAGCCAGTGGACCGTCTCGGCTCGCGGCGGGCAAGCGCAACGATGCCGGCGAACACGGGAGCAGCCAAAGGAACCCCGATCACCAAAGCGTCCACGAACCCACCTGGTCCGATGGATGAAGCGCCGACCATTCAGTCCCTCAACTCTCGTAGTTCGCCGATATCGGTGTCCCCGAAGGCCGTGCGAAGTCGGATGGTGAGCACTTGGAGGACCAGTACTACCAGCAGTAGGTCCATCGACACCGCGAGTTCGACGATCACCGGGACACCCGAGGTCACGAGGAAGGCAGTGGCGGCGATGCCGTTGTCGAGCAGTAGGAGCCCCGCCACCTGGGACAGTGCACGACGACGGGTGACCAGCATGAAGAACCCCAGTAGGACCATGGCGATCCCGACCGGTACCGCGTGCGTGGTCGGCGTCGGGTCCAACACGACCAGCGGTCTGCTCACCGCGTAGGCCAGGAGGGTCAGTAGCGCAGCCGCTAAGAGTGAGGCGGGTACATTGACCACCGGTTGCGTCTCCCGTGCGGCACCGCCGGCAGCGAGCACCCGGCGCAACACCGCAGGTAGGACGCCGCCCTTGAGTACGAGAATACCCAGTGCGACTGCGTATAATTCCAGGCCGCCTTCCTGGGTTCCCAACAAGGCCGCCATCGCGGCCAACAGAACACCCTGGGCAGTCAGCAGACTGATCAGCGCCGAGAGTCGCCGACGCCACAGCATCAGGACTGAGGTCAGCAGCAAGCCACCGCTGACGAGGTAGAGAAACTGCGTGAAGAGTTCCACAGACACGAGCTATCTCCTTTCGGCGTAAGTGAGAGTGCGGATCATGCGAGGAAGAAGGAAGACGAGACGGCTAGGACACCGAAGAGGAACGATCCCGCGAGCAGTTCAGGCACCCGGAACAGGCGCCACTTCGCCATGAACACCTCACTCGCGGCCAGAACCGCACCGAGCACCGTGACCTTGACTACGAATGCGGCCGCGCCGAGGGCCAACGCTGCCGGTCCGGCAGTGGTTGCCACGCCCCAAGGCAGGAACAGGTTGACCCACAATCCCAGCAGGACCGCTAGGCGCATGGCAGAGCCCAATTCCACCAGCGCAAGGTCTCTACCCGCGTACTCCAGAACTGTCGCCTCATGAATCATCGTCAGCTCGAGATGGGTCGACGGATTGTCCACCGGCAACCGACCGGCTTCGGCGACCACCACGATCCACAGCGCGACCGCGGCCAGCAGGGTCGCCGGCGACAAGATCGTGCCTGGCGCGCGCTGGCCGTGCTCGACGAGGCTTGCCAGGTTCGAGGATCCGACTCGGACCGAGAGCGCAAAGCCCGCAACTAGAAGTGTCGGCTCGGCCAGGGCAGCCACGGTGACGGTGCGGCTGGATCCCATGCCGCCGAAAGCCGAACCCGTGTCGAGCCCGGCCAGGGCTAGAGCGATCGAGGCGACCAGCAACAGTGACACGACGGCGTAGAGATCTGCGACACCATCGAGCGGAGAGGTGGTCGTAATGAATGGTGCAGCCGACGCGATCAGCACCATGGAACTCAGCACCACTGCCGGCGCCACGGTGAAGATGATCGTCGACCCGTCAGGCGCAATAGACTCTTTGCGCAGCAGTTTGCGCAAATCGCGCCACGGCTGACCTAGACCGGCGCCGACGCGACCCTCGAGCCGCGCCCGCACCTGACGCATTAGGGCAACCAGGACTGGGGCACCGACCAGAAACAGGAGAACCTGGATCGCCACGCCTAGGAGCGACCAGACCGTGACTGCACTCACGATGTCACCCCTACCGCGATCAGCACGACCAACAGACCGACCAGCCCGTAGGCGAGGTATCGGTGCACACTGCCGTTCTGGAGGCGGCGCGCCATGGCCGCCCACTTTGATGCCGCAGCCAGCAGGGGTGGGTACAGCCGGGCTTCGAGGCGATCTGAAACCCGTTGCCGATAGCGGATGCTCTCCACCAGATAGCGCGACTCGCCGTGGTGGGTGATGTCGATGTCTTGTTCGGGACGGAGCACGTCGTCAAATACCCGGGTGAGCGGCTCGGCATACGCCGTGGCTGTGTACTGCATGCGAGGGCTTAACCTGACCCCGCCACACCCCCAGACCAGGGACGAGCGGCGCGGTTGACGCGCGCCTACATGCTGCGTGAGAACCATAATGAGCACCGTTCCTCCGACCAGCCCGAGCGCGATCAGCACCGGAGACATTGACCCGGCGATACCAGACAGCTGGAGCTTCACCGCACCATGGACCGGGCGTTCCTCGCCGAAGGACGGCATGACGACGAGCACCCGCTCGAGTGCGCGGATGACCGTCAGAGGCGCGAACGCCAGAGGCACGCAGGCCAACGCCGCAAGGGCCATGCCCGCGCGCATGGTGCGCGGCACCTCCGTGGCGGCCGCCGCCTCCTCCGATCGTGGACGGGCCAGGAACCCGACACCAAAAGCCTTCACGAACATCGCAACGCCAAGCCCCGCGGTCAGCGCAACAGCTCCCACGGCGAGCGGCATGACAATCGCGACAGCGACATCGGGTGCACTGGCTACAGACAGGCTGTGGATCAGGCCCTGAAGCAGCAACCATTCGGAAACGAACCCATTGCCCGGTGGTAGCCCCGAAGCGCCGAGGGCACCGACCCCGAAGAGCACGGCGGTGACCGGCATCCGCCGGGCGAGGCCACCCATCTTGTCCAGATTACGTAACCCAGTGCTGCGTAGCACCGCCCCGGCACCCAAGAACAACAACGTCTTGAAAGCCGCGTGATTCACGGTGTGCAACACGGCGGCGATCATCAGCAGGCTGGCCAGCCGCGCGTCGCCAGCGGCGGCAAACATGCCAGCGGCGCCCACACCGATGAAGATCAGGCCTAAGTTCTCCGTAGTGGAGTACGCCAACAGGCGCTTGAGATCGGTAGCCGCCACGGCCTGCAGAACCCCGTACACAGCGGAAAGCGCCCCCGCAGTAAGCACCACTGTCCACCACCATCGTGGGCCGCCACCGAGCAGGTCGAAGCCGACCCGCAACACACCGTACAGTCCTAGGTTAACCATCGCCGCAGACATCAAAGCAGAAACGTGACTCGGCGCCTCGGGATGCGCGCGCGGCAACCAGACGTGCAGCGGTACCAGCCCGGCTTTCGATCCAAAACCGGCAAATACAAGCAGGAACACGAGCGATCGCGTGGCGGGTGACAACGTTGCCGACGCCGCTCGCATCCCCGCGAACGTCTCGGTGCCAGCCGCGTTGGCGAACATTACGAGACCAAGCAGGATCGCGACCAGGCCGGCGTGTGTCATGGCGGCGTACCAGACCCCAGCTTGGCCCACTTCGGGCCGCGCGCGGTGCTCGGTGAGAACGAGGATCAGTGAGACCACTGCCATCAGTTCCCACAGGACCAGAAAGGTGGTTACGTTTCCCGCCGCTGGCACCGCAACCATCGTGGCTGCGAATAGTGGGAGAGCCGCTTGGACGGTTTTTGAGCCGACCCCTTCGGCAGGGCCATGAACCTGATGGGGGTCGTGAGAATGTGGGTAGCCGACGCTGTAGATGCCGGTCGCAATGGCGACGGCACCCACCAAGGTCATGAAGAGCCCCGACAGCGGATCGACTGCGAATACCGCCTCGCTCAACGGCAACAGCCGCGGGACGGTGACCGACCATGGACCTCCAGCGAGGGCTCCCACGCCGGCCAGCACGCCACCGAGCCCGACCACGCAGGTCAATGCTCCTGAGAGCCGCGCCCGCCACGCTTGTGGAGCGCGTGCGAATATCGTGACGCCCGCGCACGCCAGGCCCGCAGCACTTGCGACGAGCAACAGGCCGAATTCGATCAGCGTCATCGACCACTCAACCCACGCAGGGCAGCGACAATGGCCTCGGGCTCGGGGGGACATCCCGCGATGGTGACGTCGACAGGGATGAAGTCGCTGACCGCTCCTTGTACTCCATATGCGCCGGCGAAAACTCCGCAGTCGCGGGCGCAGTCGCCTAGGGCTACCACTCGTTTCGGCGCTGGCATCGCCTCATAAGCCTTGATAAGCGGGTCCACCATATTGCGGGTCACCGGCCCGGTCACCAGCAATACGTCCGCGTGCCGGGGCGAGGCCACCAGCCGTACGCCGTACCGCTCGAGGTCGTAGACCGGGCCGAAGGCTGACGCGATCTCAATCTCGCATCCGTTGCACGAGCCTGCGTCGACGTGCCGTACTTGGATCGAACCGCCAAAGACCGCATCGGCACTGCCGGCCCCTACTGCGTCGTGGCTTCTTGCGGGCGCCGGCTCCGCGATCCGGCCAGTCCTGTGGATCAAGCGTAGGAGGTTTCTCATCGCCGACCTCGATCCGCCGGGCCACGTTGTGCTGATAGCTCATCGGAACGGAGCGTGGTAAGTAGTTCGGCTTGCTCGGAGAGCACGCTGGTCAAGATCGAGCGGGCGACACTCATCAGATCCGCGATCTGGTCACTGACCAGGGAGTAGTAGACCACCGATCCCTCCCTACGAGCCGTGACCAAGCCGGCACGACGGATGACCGCTAGGTGTTGCGACAGATTCGACGCCTCGATCCCGATCGCAACGAGCAGATCACCCACCGATTGCTCACCCTCGCTCAGCAACTCCAACACCCGGATCCGCGACGGATGGCTCAGGATCTTGAAGAACTCCGCCTTCATTTGATGCAGAGGCGTCGTCACTTCCCACGTCCCGAAACACACATGACCAACAGCCGCCCTTCGACGCCGCGGCGCCCAGGAGGCCACCGTCTTTATGAGTTGCACAATTGTGCAATTAGCGTAACAGGCAATGCGTCATAGGATCAACCGCCGGGTGTCCCCGGTTCACAGCGCCAAATCGGGCTGGCTCACTGATGACCCTCTCCACCGCGACGCTGACGGAATAGATACCGTCAAAGCATGTCCTCAGCCTCGGCGGGGGCCACCGGTTTCAGCTCGATCGGGTGCAGCAGTGACTGGAAGCCGATGTCGACGGTCGGCAGGGGAGCGCGCGAGTTTCAGTTGGGATTCACTGGTTAACCTGGTTGCCGCGGCCGGACTTTACGTCGAGATGAGCGTGAATCACGCAGCGTGAACCATCTGGCGGTCTAGCCGATCGCTGCCACGGGTGCCACAAGCCGGTGGTTTTGCGGCGACGGCATTGGTGAGCGAAATGTTGATGAGGGACGCGTTGATCAGGGACGAGTTGGATCGCGTCAGAGTGCGCTGGTGCCGCATGACCCAGACTCGGCGGGCCACACCTGTCGCGCGACCCTCATGAAGTTGCCAGCGAGTACTGCATCAATGTCACGATCGGTCCAGCCACGGTCGGACAACTCTTGATCAAGAGTCACGAAGATCTCTGGCTCCATCCATTCGATTGGGCCCCAACGCGTGTAACTCTCGTCAAACAGCTCGGGGTTTGCGACCAGTTCGGCGAGGAAGTCTTGGCGGTCGAACGAGTAGTCGGTACTCACACCGACGTGGTCGATGCCAACAAGATCTACGGCAGTCTCAACGTGTCTGATAATCGCCTCGAGAGTTGGAGTGTTCGGGCCCAGGAATATGCCGACGCCGGTGATACCGACGACGCCACCCGTCTCAGCACAGGCTCTTGCCTGATCATCGGTGATGTTGCGCGGATGCTCCCAAACTGACCGCAAGCACGAGTGGCTGTAGATCACCGGCGACTGCGACACTTCACACAGGTCCAAGCCGGTCCGCGTGCTGCAGTGCGAACCATCGACGACCATGCCGGCCGCATTCATCTCGGCAACGAGTTTATGCCCCCAGGCTGTGAGCCCAGTGTCATCGGTGTCCAGGCATCCGCCGCCCGCGAGGTTTGCGTGGTTGTAGGTAGGAAGCATGGTCCTTACCCCCATCGCGGCGAAGCTGCGCACGTTGTCCAAATCACCTTCCAACGGCCCTGAGTCTTCGAGGTCGAAGGCGACAGCGATGCGGCCCGCGAGCGCGGCCGACTCGACTTCGTCGACCGTTGTCGCGAGTTGAAGGTTCGCACTGGCTTGCACTGATGATCTGAAACTGTCGAGTAAAGCCAGCGACTCGAGGTTCGAATGGGGTGAGTAGCCAACGTTGACTGACACGAACCCCCCGACGCCGGGCCGTAGGTATCGGCTCAGCTGATCAACGTCGGCGTTCGGTTGGAGCGGCAAGCATGTGTGTTGATCCCACACCCACCGTGGTCCGGATTCCATCCGCCCATCATGCCGCCTTAGGGGTGAGCTTCGAAGCTCACCCCGCAGAGCTATGGCCTCTGCGCAACCGAAGCGGCCAGAGCCGTTCTCGATTGGGGATTCTCGCGACTGGACGTCGCCTATGTGACCGCGATGATTGACCCACAAAACTCCGCCTCAGCTGCTGTCGCAACAAGAATGAGATTCACGCCAAGGCGTCTCGACTCTCGATTCAACAGAGATACGGTCGTCTGGGCGCGCGATCGAACTGATCCCGAGTGAGTGAACTCGCTCCGCCAAGTTCGGGACGACGGTGACGTCCCGCCGAGACGACGTAGAAGGAGACGACGGAAATCGCTGACACCAACCATGTTTTGGCCAGCATCGCTGTCTTCCGGTTGAGAGTGCATGCGGCTTAGGACGCCGGTGCGCACGGGGCTGCTGAACGATCTGGTGACGGCCTGACCTGCCGAACGGGTAGTTACCTTCTGTGTGGGGAATATCGGGCCTCCTCTGGAAGGCTTCAGCTCCAGCCAAGGGTGCATCCGGACGAGTTCTGCAAGCCAGGCGTTCACCGGGCGTTCCGTAAGAGGAACGGCGGATCCAAGCGGTCAACGGGCCGGGTTGGTGCTGAGTCTTGCCCGCAGGACGCCGGCGAAACTCACCGCCGTCACTATCGCCCAGGAACCTTCTAGGAGAAGGAATCCCCACTGTTGCTCCTGGACGGCCTCAATGGCCAGCACAGTTGACCCGGCAAGGTTCAAGATTAGATAGGTGTACGACTTCTGGTCGAGAATTCCACGCTGCGCAAGCGCGAACCCCGCCAACACCAGAAGTGAACCGATGATCTGGATGATTTGACTCATGACGCTCCCTTCGGCAAGCGTCGTCTTGGCGGACCGGGTACGGCGCATCTCGTCCGGGACACCGTCAATAGTCGAGCGGTGTTACCCAATTGTGGCAAACGCATCTCGATCAATACTTGGAACTGCCGGAAGGAGGCCAAAGCTTGAGCGCGTGCCGCCTGCGGGAGGATCGGTTACGGAAAGAGTTGCCTGAGTCTCGTCATGGTAATCAATAAAATGGGGTCTAAACCCGTCATACATTCGTGCGGGTGATACTCGATGACAATCTCGATCCGGCTGACCAATGACGAGGAAGCGCGCCTGAACAGCCGCGCGAACCGCACTGAACGTTCGAAGATACATTCGCGGCCGATGCCGCAATTGGTGCCGCTGAAACTGAGGGTCGACGTAGTCGGCCATCGGCGGCCGTCGCCGCCGTCGGGTTCAGGTCCTGCGCGCCGCATTCTATCGCTTTCCGCGCGCTCGTATTGAAGGCTTTGTCTCTATTCGGTACTGTTCTTTAATATTCCAAAGAGTATTGGAGAAGGCATGGATCAGCGAGAAGCAAAGTCGACGCTCTATGACCGGCTCGCTGTTGTCGGGAAGGCTTTTGCGAGTGCTAAACGGTTGGAAATCATCGATCTTCTGACGCAGGGCGAACGCACTGTCGAATCCTTGGCAACCGAGGCAGGGCTTGGGGTCAGCACGACATCGGCGCACCTGCAGATTCTCAAGATGGCAAATCTGGTGAGTACCCGACGCGATGGCACGAGAATTCACTACAGCCTCGTCGGAGAAGATGTTGCGACCCTTTATTCGGTCATGCGCACAGTGGCGCGCACCCGTTCGGCCGACGTTGCCCGTGCACTTGATGCCTATTTAGGCACTGGCGGGATCGGCGATGTCGAAGAGGTCTCGCGAGAGGAACTCGTGGGGCGTCTCAATTCGGGCAATGTGATGTTGCTCGATGTTCGACCGGCCGAGGAGTTCGCCGCGGGCCATATCAAAGGTGCCCGCTCGTTTCCATTCGGTGATCTGAGCGAAAGGATCCCACTGATCGATGATGAGTCCGAGATCATCGCTTATTGTCGCGGCGCATATTGCGTCATGGCTAACGATGCCGTCCGACTCCTGCAGCAGCATCATCAGACCGCTCGTCGCCTCGAGGAGGGAATGCTCGAATGGCGGTTAGCCGGGCTGCCCGTTGAGGCGGGGCCGGCCGTTGGTGACGGTGCCACCGTGGAAGTAGGTGCGTAAGGCGTGAAGACCGCACAAGCCTTCACCGCGATGCGCTCTTGGGCACTCCGTAGGTGGTTAGTCGCGGGAATCTCTGCGATCGCGTTCGCTGTCGTGGTCGCGATACCGACGGACCTGATCGACACACCATTTTTCAGCCGCGAGATCCCACCGACGTGGTGGTCGTGGCCGGCCTTGATCATTTCTTCGGTTTTGACCGGACTGCTAATTGCCACCTATGTCGCAGGATCGGACGCCAATCAGGACGAGTCTGAAATTTCTGACAAGTCACGAGTGGGTGGCTACGTCGGCAGCCTCCTTACCTTCTTCGCGGTCGGTTGTCCGGTATGTAACAAGCTCGTTCTGGTCGCACTTGGCAGCGCCGGTGCGGTGACATGGTTCGAGCCCATTCAGCCGCTGCTTCAAGTGGTAGCGGTCGGGTTGTTGCTGTGGGCCTTGCTATATCGACTCCGCGGCGAAATCGAATGTCCAATTCCAGCGAAAAGCGTCGTTACACGACAATCGGGAGCGCAGATCAATGACTGACACCACCCCACGGAAAAAGCTTCAGGCACCGCTCATCATCGCTGTTATCGCGTTATTGGCAACGGCGATTGTCCTAGTAACGCAATTATCATCAAACAGCGATGAGCCGAAGAGTGCTGCAAAAATAACCAAGACCGAGTCGGCACCGCCGCTGCCCGGTTTGGAGCGGCGCGTGGCGAATGATCCGATGGCCGTCGGTGCTGTTGATGCTCCGGTGGTCATGGTCGACTATTCGGAATTTCAGTGCCCGTTTTGCGGCCGATTTGCCCGCGACACGGAACCCAAACTGATCAAAAAGTATGTTGACAAGGGCATCTTGCGCATCGAATGGAGAGATTTCCCCTATCTTGGCAAGGAATCCGGTGCAGCCGCGTTGGCCGGACGGGCCGCCGCCGACCAAGACAAATTCTGGCAGTTCAACAAGGCGATGTTCGCCAATCAAGAAACCCCCAACAGCGGTAAATTGACGACCGAATATTTCGTCAAGATCGCCAAAAAAATCGGTCTGGACACGAACAAGTTCCAGCAAGATCTGAACTCGAAGAAAAACCAACAAGCGATCCAAAAAGACTTCGATGAAGGCCAGTCAATCGGCGTCAGCGGAACACCAGCATTCATCATCAACGGCCGGCCCGTCATAGGTGCTCAACCAATCGGAGTGTTCGAGAAAGCGATCGAAGCTGCCGCGGCTGCGGCGAAATAATGGATGTCAGCCTACTTGCGGCATTGTTCGCGGGCATGCTTGCGCTCCTGTCGCCGTGCAGCGCGCTGTTGTTGCCGTCGTTTTTTGCCTACGCGTTCGCGAACCGAACCGCGCTGCTGATGCGCACGAGCGTGTTCTACCTGGGGCTTTTGATCACGCTTGTCCCGCTCGGCGTCGGGGCAAGCGCCGCCTCGTCAATCTTTTACGGGCACCGTCCGCTGCTGATCAGCATCGCGGGTTGGACGATCATCGCCATCGGTCTTTTCCAGATCCTTGGTCGCAGTTTCGCGACACCGTTTGCCGGCAAACTTCACACCTTTGCAAATGGACCGGTCGTCAGCAGTATGAACTGGGGCTCGACCCTCGTTCTCGGTGCGGTCTATGGTCTGGCGGGTTTCTGTTCGGGTCCCATTCTTGGCGCCATTCTGACGATGGCCGCAACCCAGGACTCACCACTTCAGGGCGGATCCCTGCTCGCGGTCTATGCACTCGGCATGGCGGCACCGTTGTTCGTTCTCGCTGTGTTCTGGGATCGATTCCAGCTCGGCAGTCGCAGTTTTCTACGCGGCCGCATGTTCAATCTCGGCAAGCTCCACGTGCATTCGACGGCACTCATCTCTGGGCTTCTATTCGTCATCATCGGCGTTATCTTCTTGCGCTTCGACGGCACCGCAGGGATCACCGGGATGTTGGGATTCGGCGACACCACTGGACTGGAAGTGTCTGCACAAGAAGTCGCCACCAGCATCGCCGACGCCATACCGCTTTGGGCAGTTCCCGCAAGCATCGCCCTCATCGCAGGCCTTGTCGCATGGCGGCGGTCACGCCGACGTGACTCAACTGCGACCGCCTCCACCGTTCCGTCGGATTCGGATCGTGTCTGAGCGATAGCGCAGACTTAAGCGCTAAACCGCGCGGATCATATTCTTTGGTGCCGTCGTAGACGGTCCATTTGGCAGCCAGGGTCCTACCGGTCCGCGACCGTGATTGCCGACGGCAACAATTGTGGTCAGTTCACGCGCCCCGGACGAAGCTCCTGTTGCCACCGTGTTGCCCAAGGACCGATCTGCCGCTGGGGAGCCTTAGAGGCTGAGGGCATCTCCGCAGGTCAGCCGCTCTATATTAGTGGTACCCCCAACGGGATTCGAACCCGTGCTACCGCCGTGAAAGGGCGGCGTCCTAGGCCGCTAGACGATGGGGGCCAGGCGCTTGTGAAGCGGGTCAAGCATAAGCGCATGCGGCCGTGAGCCCCAAACCGGGCATGCCGATTAAGTGATCGGGCAGACTGGACCCATGATCGAAGTCAGCGACGAGCGATTCGACGAGCTCGTGGAGGCCGCATTCGCGGCGATTCCCGAAGCGCTGATCAACCGCTTGGACAATGTTGTTCTGTTCATCGAGGATGACGCGCCCGCCGCCGACCCGAACTTGCTCGGGCTCTATGACGGCATCCCGTTGACCGAACGCGATTCGATGTATGGCGCGGTGTTGCCCGACCGGATCTTTGTCTACCGCCGACCCACGCTCGAGATCTGTACGACCGAGGCGGACGTGATCCGAGAAGTCGGTATCACTGTCGTGCACGAGGTCGCCCACTATTTTGGCATCGACGACGAACGACTGCATGAGCTCGGTTATGCCTGAAATTACGGTTCACCGCGCCGAGGATCGCTTCCTCACGGTCGGCGACGGCAGCTCGACGCGACACAGCTTCTCCTATGGAGCGCATTACGACCCCGATAACGTCGGCTTCGGCTCGCTGCTCGCGGTCAACGAGGAGACGATCGATCCGGGTCAGGGTTATGACCTGCACCATCACGCATACGTCGAGATCGTCACCTGGGTACTTGAGGGCGAATTGCGCCATGAGGATGCGATCGGCAACAGCGGTGTGATCACGCCGGGACTGATACAACGACTCAGCGCTGGCGACGGCGTCCAACACAGCGAACGCAACGCGTCCGAGAGCGAACCGCTGCATTTCGTCCAGATGATGCTCCGCTCGGACAACGCGGGCGAGCCGGCATACGTACAGCGCACGGTCGAGCCCGGCCGCCTCGTTCCGACAATTCCGGTCAACCGAGAGCACGCGATGCTGCTGCTGGTGCGTTGCGGGCCGGGCGAAATGGCGCACATTCCCGCCGCCCCGCTGTCATATCTGCACGTCACGCGCGGCCGGGTCTCGGCGGCCGAATACCTGCTCCGCCCGGGTGACTCGCTGCGCCTGACCAGCGCCGGTGCGTACGATGTCTGTGCCGCCGGGATCGGTGGGCAAACGACCGAAGTCTTGATCTGGCAGATGCAAAGGTGACCTCCATGACCGTCCACGTGCTCAACGGGCCCAACCTCGGTCGATTGGGGATCCGTGAACCCGATGTCTACGGCTCGGCGACGTATGCCGATCTGGTCACCCGCTGTGAAGCCGTCGCCGATGAGACCGATCAGACCATCGATGTGCGTCAGACTGATGACGAGGCCGAAATGATCGGCTGGCTGCATGCGGCCGCCGATGCGGGCGAGCCGGTGATCCTGAACGCGGGCGCCTGGACGCATACCTCAGTGGCAGTCCGGGACGCCGCGGCACAACTCTCGGCACCGTTGATCGAGGTCCACCTGAGCAACGTTTACGCGCGTGAAGCGTTCCGACATACGTCCTATTTGAGCGATATCGCGACCGTGGTGATCGTGGGTATGGGAATTGAAGGCTATGCCGCAGCGTTGAGGTTCCTGAAAGTTGCATAACGCACCGATGTGAAAGAGTGGGGCTATGAAGGGTTGGGAGTCCCATCGGACCGCCGTAGCTGTCTTGGTCGAGTCGTATCGTGCGATCGGCCCGGATGCACCTATTCGGCTGGCCAAGAAGACGTCAAATCTGTTTCGCCCGCGCGTGGCCACCGATCAGCCAGGCCTCGATGTCACGGGTCTTGGCGGGGTCATCGCGATCGATGTTGCCAACCAGATCGCAGACGTCCAAGGCATGTGTACTTACGAAAATCTGGTCGACGCGACGCTGCCACACGGACTCATCCCCTATGTCGTCCCGCAACTGCGCACGATCACCCTCGGCGGTGCGGTCACCGGTCTTGGCATCGAGTCGACCTCGTTCCGCAACGGCCTGCCGCACGAATCAGTGCTCGAGATGGACATCCTGACCGGCAGCGGCGAGATTGTCACCGCGACGCAGGAGAATGAGCACGCCGATCTGTTCGACGCGTTCCCCAACTCATACGGCAGCCTCGGCTATGCAACGAGGCTGCGGATCCGGCTTGAGGCCGTTCCCGACTTCGTCAATCTGCGGCACGTGCGCTTCAACGATCCGGCCGAGACGGCCAAGGCGATCGGGCAAATCATTGCCGACGGAGCCTGGGAAGGCGTCCGCGTCGACGGACTGGACGGTACGTCGTTCAGCCCGACCGAGCTCTATTTGAGCCTCGCAACGTTCGTCGAGACACCCGACTCCGGCGGTCAGGGAACGCCCAGCGACTACACCGGGCAAAACATCTATTATCGCTCGATTCAGGCCCGTTCGCTCGACACATTGACGATGTATGACTACCTCTGGCGTTGGGATACCGACTGGTTCTGGTGCTCGAGTGCCTTCGGCGCCCAGCAGCCAATCGTCCGCCGGCTCTGGCCGCGCAAGTGGCGGCGCAGCGACGTATTCCACAAATTGATTGCCCTGGATGGCCGCTTCAACATCAGCGGCAAACTCGATCGGATCAAGAAAGTCGAGGGCCGTGAGCGAGTGATCCAGGACATCGAAGTGCCGCTGGACGCGCTCGGCGAATTCCTCGAATGGTTTGATGATTCGGTTGGCATGCGCCCGGTATGGCTCTGCCCGTTGCGGGTCCAACGACCATGGCCGCTTTATCCGCTCGGTGTTGGCGATATCTATGTCAACGTTGGCTTCTGGGGCACCGTCGAGGTCTCGGCCGACAGCCCCGACGGCGCCGTCAATCGCATGATCGAGTCGAAGGTGTCGACTCTCGGCGGGCACAAATCGCTCTATTCGGAATCTTTTTACGACCGAACGACTTTCAATTCTATGTATGGTGGCAAGACCTTGGCCGCGGTGCGCAAGCGCTACGACCCGCACAGCCGCCTGACCGACCTCTACGACAAAGCGGTGAGAAACACATGACAATCGACCTCGACACAAAAATCAGCATCGCTGGGGCACTCGAACGATTGATGAAAGGCGGGCTGCCGTTCCGGTTCTCGGCCTATGACGGCAGCAGCGCCGGTCCGGCCGACTCGCCGGTCGGGCTGAAGCTGCTCAACGAGCGTGGACTCTCCTACCTGATGACTGCGCCGGGCGACCTCGGCTTTGCCCGTGCGTATGTCTCGGGCGACATCGAGCTCGAGGGCGCGCATCCGGGCAATCCATATGACG
Source organism: Aeromicrobium changchenzhani (assembly GCF_057586615.1). Classification (NCBI taxonomy): domain Bacteria; kingdom Bacillati; phylum Actinomycetota; class Actinomycetes; order Propionibacteriales; family Nocardioidaceae; genus Aeromicrobium; species Aeromicrobium changchenzhani. Next base: position 512,542 of record NZ_CM172480.1, read on the forward strand.
CGATGGTCTTGTTGCAGAGCAATCTGAAGGTCAAGATGCCGCCGCCGGCAGAGATGCTGCAGATCATCCGCAGCCTAGGGTTCAGCAATCTCAAGCCCCCGCCGCCCCCGGCAGAGGAGCACCTGCCCAAATGGCGTCGTGCGCTCGAGGGTCTGCGGCACAGCAAGACCCGTGACGCCGAGGCGATTCATCACCACTACGACGTATCCAATCGGTTTTACGAACTCGTGCTCGGATCGGCGATGACCTACACCTGTGCGGTGTTCCCCACTCCGGATGCGTCAATCGAGGAGGCGCAGTTCGAGAAGTACGACCTGATTGCCCGCAAGCTCGATCTTCAACCGGGCCAGCGGTTGCTTGACCTTGGTTGTGGTTGGGGCGGCATGGTGCGGCACGTTGCGAAGCATTATGGCGTCAAAGCAATCGGGGTGACACTGTCTGAGGAGCAGGCTGCCTGGGCACAGGAGGCAATCAAACGTGACGGCTTGGACCATCTGGCCGAGGTCCGTTTCATGGACTATCGCGATGTCACCGAGATGGGATTCGACGCGATCAGTTCGATCGGGCTGACCGAGCACATTGGCATACGCAACTACGACTCCTACTTCGCGTTCATCCACGACCACCTCAAGCCAGGCGGCCGTATGCTCAACCACTGCATCACGCGGCCCGATAATCACTCGACCGATACCGGTGCGTTCATCGATCGGTATGTGTTTCCTGACGGCGAGCTCGCCGGTGTTGGCCGGATCACGACGTCGGTTCAGAACAGCGGACTTGAAGTTCGGCATGTTGAGAATCTCCGTGAGCACTACGCGTTGACGCTCAAGGGCTGGAGCGAGAATCTCGCCGCGCATTGGGACGAGTGCCTCGAAGAGGTCAGCATCGGCCGGGCCAAGGTGTGGGGGATCTACATGGCCGGCTCACGCTGGGCATTCGAGACCAACGACATCGAGCTGCACCACGTACTTGCGGTCAAGGCCGATGAGGCCGGCAATTCCCATTGGCCGCTTCGCCCAACCTGGGGCAGCTAAGCCACGTCGACCCCCCGATTTGAAGCCTTTGGCGCCTAAAACGTCGATTTATAGGTGTCAAAGGCTTCAAATCGTGTCGGCTAGTTCAGGTCGACTATCACCGGGGCGTGATCGCTGGCGCCTTTGCCCTTCCGTTCGTTCCGGTCGATTGAGGCCGTCTCGACGCGGGCCGCGAGCGCGGGGGAGCCGAGAACGAAGTCGATGCGCATCCCCTGCCGCTTGGGGAAACGCAGTTGTTGGTAGTCCCAGAACGTGTAGACCCCCGGGCCGGGCGTATGCGCGCGCGTGACCTCGGCGAAGCCGGCGTCGATGACGCCTTGGAAGGCGGCCCGTTCGGGTGCCGAGGTGTGAGTCGTCCCGACGAATATCGAGGGGTCCCACACATCCTCATCAAGCGGCGCGACATTCCAGTCACCGGTCAGCGCAATTTGCGCCTCGGGGTTCGCCGCCAGCCAGCCGGCTGCTGATTCGGACAGCTTCGCGAGCCAATCAAGTTTGTATGTGTAGTGCTCATGCTCAAGGTCGCGGCCGTTGGGGATATACAGACTCCACATGCGGATACCGCCACAGGTCGCGCCGATCGCCCGCGGCTCAAGCACGTCAGCGAACTGCGGCTGATTGTCGGCAAAGGATCGGGCGACATCTTCGAGCCCGACACGGGAGATGACAGCGACGCCATTCCATTGATTGATGCCGAAATGGGCGACCTCGTAGCCGAGTTCGTGCAGCCGGTCGAAGGGGAACTGTTCCTCCTTACACTTCGTTTCCTGGATCGCCAAGACGTCGCAGTCAGAGCGTTCGAGCCAGGCCGCAACCCGGTCGATTCGCGAGCGGATGGAGTTGACGTTCCAGGTAGCAATGCGCACGTGCCCAAACTACCGGGTTTCACAACGCGCGGCTTCGAGCGCCCGTCAGACTCGTCAACGGCACCAAATCGCGACATGATTACCGTATGAGCGAAGAATCGTCCGACAGAGTCGAGCCATCCCCGCGCAACCCGTCCGCGTATGATCCGGGCAGGATTGGGACGCAGAAATGGGTACGTCGGGCGGTGGTTGGGCTACTGGTGATCGTTGCGGCAGTCATCATCTACAAGATCGCTGCATCGTTCCTCCCCAGATGGTGGGCGCAACGGGTTGCCGATCAAACCGGTGGCGGTATGGGCAATGGCACGATGTGGGGCTTCTTCTACGGCTTCGTCTTCACCTTCATCCCCGTTCTGCTGATCTTCCAAGCCCGGCGCAAACTGTTCAGCTGGAAGGCGAAACTTGGCGTTATCGTCGTGGCGCTCGTTCTGGCCGCACCGAACTGGCTGACCCTCGGGGTGGTTGTTGGCACGAACAACGCTGCCCACGCAGGTGAGCGCATCATGGATGTCGAGGCACCCGGGTTCCGCTGGGCGACCCTTATCGGCGTGATCGTCGGCGGCCTATTGGCGGTTGTCTTCTCGTCCACGTCGATCATGTTGTCCCGGCGTCGCAAGCAGGTCAAAACACTCAAAGAGGAGATCAAACAGGGACGTACGAAACCGGATGAGCACTGATCTCCAGTGTCGGCGGTGCCTCAGCAACCTTATAGGGCTCGGTTACGTTGCTCAGACACCGCCCATTGGGGTTAGCCTGCCGCGAGTAGCCCAGCAACCTTCGCGTTGAGTTTGCGCATCGCCTTGCGATAGCCGTATGGGAACCAGCGCTGCGCCCAGTGCCCGATCCGGATGTCATTCGACGTGAACACGAGATAGGTGCCGCGCTTGACGCCTTTGATGATCGATCCCGCCGCCTGATCGGGCGTCACAGAATGCTTCTGGAAGTCCGCGGCCGCACGCTGCAACCTCGGATCGTCACGGTCGATGCCGACAATGTCGACAGTGCCGACCAGCGGGGTGTCAACAGCGCCGGGGCAGACCAGCGTGACGCCGATCCCGTATTGTTCAAGGTCGAAGCGAAGTACTTCGCTGACACCACGTAGGCCGAATTTCGCGGCGCTGTATGGGGCGTGCAGCGGCAACCCAAACAGGCCTGCGGCCGATGACACGTTGACCAGATGGCCGCCCTTGCCGGCCGCGATCATCGGCGGAATGAATGCCGACATGATGTGGATCGGCCCCATGAGGTCGATGTCGACCGTACGGCGCCAATGCGAGTGATCAAGGTCCTGGATGCGTCCCCAGGTTGAGATGCCGGCGATGTTCATCACGATATCGAGCGGGCCGACTTCGGCGTCGACGTGCGCGGCAAAGGCGTCGACGGCGATGTGGTCGGCGACGTCCAGGGCTTCGGAGCAGGCCACCGTGCCACCGGAAGCGGTGATCGTGGCGACGGTGCTGGCGAGCAGTTCAGCGTTGATGTCGGTTAGGACGAGGATTGCGCCCTCACTGGCGGCCTGGCGCGCGGTCGCTTCGCCGATCCCGCTGGCAGCGCCGGTGATCAGAGTCTTTTTGGCGGCAAAACTGGTCATGTGTGGCCTTCCGGTGTGACTGGCCGGTCTGGCCGAAACGAATCTGTACAAATGTATCACTTGATTGGTTGTCTGCACTGTCGGCAGGTAGCACTACGGTGACCTCAGGAGGTTCGTCATGGCGACCAACAAGTTCCGCAAGCAGTGTTCCGGGTGTTCGACCTGGGTCGAGGTGGGGGCCGGCATCATCGTGGGTCCGCACGGTGGTTGGAAGACCTATTGTCCCAGCTGCAAACCGCAGCCGCCGGCTCGTGCCGATCACCCGGGCTGGCATACGGCTCCGCTGGCGTCATTCGACTTCGAGACGACCGGTGTCGATCCATTCACCGACCGCGTCGTGAGCTACGGCCTACTGGATGATCGAGGCGAAGAGTTCGTTGGCCTGATCAATCCAGGCGTGCCGATCCCGCCACAATCCTCCGCGGTGCACGGCTTCGGCGATGCCGATGTCGTCGATGCGCAATCGGCCGCGGCCGGCATCGCCGTGGTGGCCCAATGGGTTCAAGGTGTCATCGACCGCGGTGCGGGCCTGGTCGTCTTCAACGGGGCATACGACCTCACCATGCTGCGGGCCGAGGCTGAACGGCACGGCGTCGAGCAGCCCGACTGGGACCGGCTCTTCGTCGTTGACCCCTACGTCATTGACTGGGGGATCGAGCGCGGCCGACTTGGCGCACGCAAGCTGACCGCCGTCTGCGACTACTACGGAGTCGTCATCGACAATGCGCACGACGCGGCCTGTGATGCCCGCGCCGCCCGTGACGTTGCCCGCGAGATGGGCGCCCGCCACCGCGAGCTGGCCGCAATGAGCTTCCCCCAATTGGTCCAACATCAGCGCCAGATGTATGCCTTGCGCGCCGCCGACTGGAATGCCTATGCGGCCAAAAACAACCGAACCCTTGATGATCCCAAGGGCTGGCCGCTCGGCCGAGTCCAGACCGGTTGAGTCGTTGACCGCCCGGTCTCGACGCGGTCACCACAACATGAAAGATTTGACCATGGCCACCAATACATCGCAGACACCGCTCGAGTTGTTCGGTACCGACGCTCTTCTCTCCGACGACGAGCGCGCAATCGCCGCGTCGGTCCGTCGATTCGTCGATGATCGGGTCAAGCCCAACATCGCTGATTGGTTCGACCGCGCCGAGATCCCGGCGCGCGAACTCGCCACCGAACTCGGCTCGCTCGGAGTGCTCGGCATGCATCTGGAGGGTTATGGCTGCGCTGGTATGAGCGCGACGGCATACGGACTTGCCTGTCTTGAGCTCGAAGCCGGCGACTCAGGGTTGCGGTCGCTGGTGTCGGTGCAAGGTTCGCTGGCAATGTTCGCGATCTGGAAATGGGGCAGCGAGGAGCAGAAATCCGAATGGCTGCCGCGCATGGCCAGCGGCGAAGCGATCGGCTGCTTCGGTCTGACCGAACCCGACTTTGGCTCCGATCCGGGCGGCATGCGCACCAATGCGCGCCGTGATGGTGACGACTGGCTCCTCAACGGCAGCAAGATGTGGATCACCAACGGCTCGATCGCCGATGTCGCGGTGGTGTGGGCGCGCACTGATGACCGCATTCGTGGCTTCGTCGTCCCGACCAACACGCCAGGCTTCTCGGCGCCAGAGATCACCCACAAACTGTCATTGCGGGCCTCGGTCACGAGCGAACTCGTCCTCGAGGATGTGCGCCTACCTGCCTCGGCGATGTTGCCTGAAGCTGCGGGCCTACGTGGGCCACTGTCATGTCTTGATGAAGCCCGATTCGGCATCGTATTCGGCTCATTAGGTGCAGCACGTGATTCGCTCGAGACGGCACTGTCATATGTCCGGGATCGCACGATTTTCGACAAGCCGCTCGCGGCCTATCAGACGACGCAACTCAAATTGGCCGACATGACACTCGAACTCGGCAAGGGCATGCTGTTGGCGCTGCACCTTGGTCGGCTCAAAGATGCTGGCACGCTGCGCTCCGAACAGGTCAGTCTCGGCAAACTCAACAACGTACGCGAGTCGATCAAGATTGCCCGGGAGTGCCGCACACTTTTGGGAGCCAATGGCATCTCGCTGGAATATCCGGTGCTCCGGCACGCCAATAACCTCGAATCGGTCCTCACCTACGAGGGCACATCTGAGGTGCATCAGCTCATCATCGGCCAGAGCTTGACCGGCGAATCGGCGTTCCGCTGATCAGTTCCGGTCGACTGAGTCGATTCGTTTGATGATCGCCGCAGCGAGTGCTTCGGGTGCTTGCTCAGGGATCCAGTGGCTGATGTCTTTGAGCTCGACGAACTCATACGGCCCCGTCACGAAGCGGCCGCACTCCTCGGCACCTGCGCGCGCGATCGCCGTATCGTCGTCACTCCATACGAATGTTGTTGGCACGGTGACCGCAGGGAGTTCGCCCAAGTCTGCGGTCATCGCCCGGTACCAGTTGAGCACGGCGGTCAGTGCTCCCGGCGCGGCCAGCAGCTGGACATACTCCTCGACGTGATCGGCGGGCACGATGTCCTGATACATCGCGCGGAGTTTGGCGGCATCGTCAGCGAGAAGAACGTCCTCGGCCTTGCCTGGCTGGCGGAGCAGCCCGATGTAAGCGCCGCGCTGTTGTTGATCAGAATCTTCGCGGAGCGCCCGTCCGTAGGCGGCCAGGTGCGGGATCGAAACCGCCGTCAATGAGCGGACTCGATCGGCGTGTGCGACTGCGAACGGCCATGCGACCGCGGCGCCCCAATCGTGACCAACAAGATGGACTGCATCGAGGTCGAGCGCGTCGAGCAGGCCAGCGATGTCACCGACGAGGGCCGCGCCGGAATAGGCAGCCATCTCGGTCGGTCGGGCGCCGGCCGAATAGCCGCGCTGATTCACGGCAATGACACGCAACCCTTTGGCGGTGAGTAGCGGAGCCACGAATGACCAGCTCAGCGCAGTCTCGGGGAATCCGTGCAGAAGCAGGACCGGTGCGCTATCGGCCGGACCATCGGTCCATACGTCGAAGGTCAGATCGCCGACCGCGACCTGGGCGAGGGTGCCGAACATTTAGTCGCCGAATTCGTTGGAACCGCAGCGCTTGCACACGGTGGGACGTTCTTCTTCGGCGAGGGCACCGCAGTTTTGGCAGACACGATACAACCAGCAGGCGGGATCCCCACCAGTGTCACCGTCAGGTTCGAAGTCGCTCATATTTCCAGTATGCGCTACCGCGCGGCGGGCAGGCGGGGCCAGCAGTCGGTGCGGGTTGTCGGGTCGAAGCCGTCGCCCGCCGATTGGGTGGCGTGTTCCCGGTTAAGGATTCCGGCCGATAGGAAGAACAACCCGAGACCATACATCGCCATGATCCAGACACCAGGGCCTGCCGGTTGCCACTTGTTCGCCTCGCCCATCGCAATCAGGCCGTCGGAAAACAAGAACAATGCGCCGCCAAGGCCAGCGCGATTGTCGAGGGCGAGCGAGGTCGCCGCCGTCGTGACGAGCAGCAACGCATACACCGGCACGAGCGGTTTGATATCGGCCGGCAATCCGTCCCACAGATAGCCAATGAGCGCGGCGGCGACTACGAGATAAGCCACCGCGATTGGCCACTTGCGTCGAAGTTGTTCGAGCGCGCCGCGCTGGATGAAGAAGTAGATGAAGCAACCATGGCCGATCGCGAATGCTGCCATGCCGGCGGTGAACAGGTTGTCCCAGATCAGGAACAGGTCGCCGAGCGTGCAGAACGCGAGTGCGACGATGATCAGTTTTGGGCCGTTCTGGGTCCAGACCCAGACGATGAGCATCGGGATGATCATCACCTTGGTGATGCCGACCCACGGCGAAACGTCCGCGCCGTTGAGAATTAAGTGGATGGCAAGGATCGCGGCGAATGCGATGATCCATGGGCTACGGGCAGCAGTCATGAGGTCAGACTATTGCGCCGGAGGGGTCTACGTCCCGTGGTGCAGCAATTCAGTCGTCGATTGAGTCGCCGATTCGGGTCAACGCTTCGCGATCGAGGCGCGCCGCTGTTGCTGGATCGGGTGCGGTGCCACCCTTGCTGGCCGGCAGCCACCAGCGGTCGGCCGCATTGCTTGGCTGTTGTGGATAGCTGTCGATCGCTTCATCGAGGAGCGCTTCCATTGCGGTATGAAGACGAGCTGACAGCGCGTCGATCGATTCACCGGGGGTTGGTACGAGCGGCTTGCCGAACAGGATCGAGACCGGGCGGTGGCGGCGCAGGCTGCGGTGGCTGTCGACTGTGTAGATCCGATGCCCGCCCCAAACGATCGCGGGAATGACCGGAATCTGCCGCGCGGCAGCCATGCCGGCGGCGCCACGCTTAAACGGCTTGAGCAGCCACGACCGGCTGATTGTTGCTTCGGGAAAGACGCCGACGATCTCGCCGGCGTCGATCAGCCGCAATGACTGCCGGTAGGCGATCGCGCCGGACCTGCGATCCACCGGTATGTGCTTCATTGCGCGCATCAATCGGCCGATGATCGCAAGCTCGAAGATGCCACGCTTGGCCATGAACCGAACATTGCGGCCACGCGTCCGAGCAACGCGACCGACGAAAGTGAAATCGAGGAAGCCAATGTGATTACTGGCGATCACCACAGCTCCGGAGGTCGGTACATATTCGGCGCCACGAATGTCAAAATCGATCGCGAGCGACCAGTGGAAGATCGCCAATAGCCGACCGACAACCCGATAGGTCCGGTCGGTCACACCGGCGACCAGTGTGCATCGCGGCCGGCCCGGCCGAGCAGCTTGTCTTGTGCGGATGCGTCGGCAGCGACGGGCAGCGCGGGAGCACTCGCGCCGTAGTCGTAGAACATTTGACCCATCGAGTCGAGGAAGGCGTTGGCATCAACAGTGCGCTCGATTAACAGCCCTACTAGGGTGACGAAGTCGGCAGCAAGGCGACGATAATGTTCGGCGAGGATCATCATGCAAGGGTAATCGACAAGACAGACGGAATCGGTCGGTGGCAGACTCGGGGCATGAGCGCTGAGGATATTCCGACGGTAGAGGTCGCCGATGGCACGATCCGGCTGGGCCAATTTCTGAAACTGGCCAACTTGGCCGAATCGGGTGCGCAGGCACGGGAACTCATTCAGGGCGGCGATGTCCTTGTCGACGGCGCAGTCTGTACGCAGCGCGGCCGACAACTCGTTGCGGGCACGTTGGTCGGAGTGCAACATCCAGGCGAGACGCTGAGCGCCAAAGTCGGATGATGCGGTCTGTGTCCTGATCGTCGTCACGCATAGATGTGGCCGGGCATAATGCCCGGCCACATCTATGCGCATGCTTGTCGGTGCGGTCGGACTGGTTCTGCGAGGACGAGCTGGAGTGGTTCGTCAGCGTTCCCGCCGGGTCGATCGTTATCGGGCCGCTGGAGAATCCGAACGCATTTGAGGATGAATCCTTCGTCGAGTCGGTGTTCGACTCACTCTGTCCGGTGAAGCTGTTGCTGCTGTCGGCAGAGGCGCCAGCAGCACCGGCGAAAATGAGCCCGCCAGCGATTGCAGCGGTGCCGAGTGAACGAATTATCACGTTGGACATATGTGACCTTTCCATTGCTGTGCTTGGTCGCCGGTCCACGGGTTTTGGTTCGAACCCGAGGTCGCTGGCCAGCCGCTGCTTCGTACCTCTGGCGTTAACGAGTCGCAAGCGGCCGGCAATCCGACGGACAGTGATTGGTTTAAAGCACAGAACTTTTCTGAGAATCCGGTGTGACCTGAAGATCGGCCCCGCTGACCTGCGCGTATGTGTATCGTGCGTCAACAGGTGGAGAGCAAATTGGTACGTTTTTGACGCTCGGCCCGCACTAAATTCCTATTTGGATGGATGCCCCTAGAGCACAAAGCCGTCGTACGCTGTTGGTCGACAAGAGAACAAGAAGGTTGGGACCCGATGGCTGTCAGATTCGAACCGCTGGACCAGTCGAATGCGCCGTCGGCCGCCCAAGACGACGATTCGGTTCCACGCTCGACGGTATCTGCGTGACCTGATGCAGGAATTCGCAGATTTTCTTGGCAAACAGTCTCCGTATGACGCGCTGAGCGGCGATGACCTAGAGCGGGTCGCGGCGCGTGTGGAGACTGAATATTTCGCCAAGGGAACCGTGATCGTTGCGCCGGATAGTCCAAGGCTGGAGAGTCTCAGAGTAATCCGCAAGGGCAGCGTCCAAATCGTCGATCGCGGCAGAGTCGTCGACGAGTTGTCGGAAGGAGACACGTTCGGTCATGTCTCTCTTCTGTCGGGGCTTGCGCCGGCACTTTCCGTCGTGGCTGTCGAGGACACGCTGTGCTACCGGATACCCGATCCACGCACATTTTTGGACGCTGCCGAACGATTGGCATTCGCCCATTTCGGAACAATGGTCGATCATCCGAGAACGACATCTGCCAGACATGACTTTGCGTCCAGAAGCGTCACAGACTTCCTGCGGCCAGTGCTGGAGTGTGCCGGGGACACGCGGGTTCGGGAGGCAGCACGTCGGATGAGTGATGCGGGACTTTCCTACATCCTTGTCCGGTCAGCTAACGGACTCGGAATCGTGACCGACAGTGACTGCAGGTCGAAGGTAGCGACGGGTCAAATCCCGGTCGACGCTCCGGTATCAATAATCGCGACCACGCCCGCACGTGCTGTGAGCGACTCCTTATCCGCCGGAAGCGCCTTTCTCGAGATGGTTCAGGGCGGCGTGCATCATCTGATTGTCGTGGCTGGTTCGGGCGAACCCGTTGGCGTCGTCCGTGCCGTGGATCTCTCGTCATCAGCCATCAGGGATCCGCTGATGATCCGTGCCGCCATCAATGATGCTCACACGATGGCCGACTTGGCCAAGGCCTCTAATCTGCTAGGGCTGACGCTGGCCGAGCTCTACAAGGCCGAGACTCCGGCCATCCGTATCGGTGCCCTGCATAGTGCGATCGTAGATGCTGTCATCGAGCGGGTCGTCGCGTTGAGCCCCAGTTTCGCTGTCATCGGGGAGGACGTGTCCACGTCTTGGTTGGTCCTCGGTTCGCTGGCCAGGCGCGAGCCGCTCCCGCTCTCGGACACCGATACCGGCTTGGTCTGGAGATCGCTGTCTTCCGATGTCGGGCCCGACCCAGAGCGACTCCAGGCGATCGCCGAGGGTGTCATCAAAGGTCTCGAGCGCTGCGGCTTGCGTCGATGCCCTGACGGGGCCAATGCCACCAACCCGCTCTTCAATCGATCGCTCGATGCCTGGCTCAGCGCGGCGCGAATGTGGCGCAGCGAGCCGGATGGTCCGGGCGCGCTCTTGCTGAGCTCGGTCATCGCGGACAGCCGACCGGTCACCGGACTTGGGTTGGGCAAACAATTGGCCGATGAACTGTCGAACGAGGCGTGCAGCAAGCGTTTCCTGCGGGAGATGATGCGGTTGACGCTCGCGCATCGACCACCGACAGGATTCGTACGGGAGTTCGTGGTGGAGGCAAGCGGTGAACACCGTGGCGAGCTCGACCTAAAACGCGGCGGACTTCTGCCGGTCGTTGCGATCGGTCGTTGGGTGGGTTTGACCACGGGCGACACGTCGGGCTCAACGTTGGACCGTATCCGCCGGGGAAGTGCGTCGGGCCTGTTGACCTCCGACGAGGGCGAAGTCCTCGGACGAGCTTTTGAAGATATGTACGAATTGTTGTTCGAGCGTGAACTTGATTCGATGCAAACTGCGTCCCCGGTGTCGACCTACATTGCTCCGGCAGATCTGGACACGCTCGCTCGACGGCATCTCCGTGAATCGTTCCGAGCGATTGCTCGCGTCCAGTCGAGATTGGAGAGCGAATGGGTATCGCGGCTAAAATGACGCGCGGCTGGTCGCGGACGGTTGCATGGGAGGAGCCGGTCGACCTTCCGTGGAAGCATGCAACATTTTGCGTTATCGATCTCGAAACGACCGGTCTTGACCTGCGTAGGGACGAGATCATCTCGGTGGGAGCCGTCAAGGTCCATGAGGGCCGCATTGCTGCCAAAACTTTGTATCTGCTGGCACGCCCTTCATGCGAAATCTCCGCGGACTCCATAACGGTCCATTCGATCCTGCCCAGCGAGGTCGAGGACTGTCCGCCGATTGACGACGTTCTTGAAGACGTCCGGCGTTTTGCCAACGGCGCCGTTTTGGTCGCCCACTCTGCATGGTTCGAGCGGGCGTTCCTCAATCGTGCGCTGAGGCCGAGGGGCGAGCGATTGCCTTCCATCATGATCGACACGGCCGGGCTCGCGAAGCATCTGGGCCTGGCGTCAGGCGGAGATCGCGAGCCATCGCTGGAGCACCTTGCGCGTTGTCTCGATTTACCGGCAGTTTCGCCGCATCATGCCCTCGGCGACGCCATGACGACGGCGATGACAATGCTGGCGATGATTGCCAAACTCGAAGAACGTGGAGAGGACGTCTCTGTCCGTGGGCTTGCGCGGCTCAGCCGCTGATTTAATTCCGGTCGGCCGCGCTGTTGATGCGACTGCGGTTGCTGGAGGCTTCGTGTTCGGTGCGCCGGAAGGTCAACATCCACCATGGTCCTCGACATCGAGGACCTGCGACACTTCTCAGGTGGCTGAGAGAAGCGAGAGCATGAGGACATGACCGAAGAACAGGCCTACGACGTCGTGACCAAGTACCCCGACTTCGAGTTGCGGTGGTATCCAGAGCATGTGGTTGCCGAAACACGTGTGAGGGGATCGTTCGAGCGCGTCGGAAATGAATCGTTTAGACGCTTGTTCGGTTATATCGGTGGCCGCAATGCTCGGTCGCAAAAGGTCGACATGACTGCCCCTGTGATTCAGGAGGCCGAGGATGAGAAGTCTGGAAGCTACGTCGTCAGTTTCGTGATGCCCAGCGGCTTTGACCTGCAGGATTCTCCAAAGCCGACGGACCGTGACGTCCATCTGCGCATCATTCCGCCTCAGACAGCGGCCGCACTGAGGTTCTCCGGACGCTGGTCACGCGGACGCTACGAGGAACACACCCGCCGGCTCCTGATTGCCCTGGAGGCAGCGGGCCTCGAGGTCAACGGTCCGGTGCGGTTTGCGCGCTTTGACCCGCCGTGGACCCTTTGGTTCCGGCGGCGAAATGAAGTTGTTGCGCCAATTTTGCTCCCAGCCGAGTGATCCGTGCATCTCGTCGACGAAATCACAACGTCGGAAGATCCACTCCTCGTAGGCCGTAGCCGCACTTACCCAATCTCGCCCGCCCGTCGTCATCACGACGACCTGTGATCGACCTGCCAGCCTGAAGCCGTTGTCGTTAGCTGGCGAGGGAGCCGGCGAAGATCTGCCATGCGAGAGCGCTCTTCGCGACCAAACTCAGGACGAGGTAGCTTTTTTCACCGAAGGCGTAGCTCTTCCACGGCCCGATCTGCCGATACTGCAGCCACTGGTTGAGGGCAAAGCTCATGAAAAGCACGAAGAGCGAGACGAAGATGCCGATGACAAAACCGGGGATTGATGAGCCAGCCCCAGCGAAGTTGATGCTGATCACCACCCAGGGTGCCGCGCCGGCGATGGTGCCGAACCAGAACGGCATCATCGTGGTCGTAGTTCGACCCGGCGGGTTACTGACTTCTTGAATCCAGCCGAAGAGAATCATGGCGACATTGGCTCCAGCGATCACGACAACCGCGGAGATTCCGGTGATCCCGCTATAAAGGCCGATGAGTAGAACCATGATGGTCGCGCTGAAGGAGTACTCGATCCAACGGAACCTGTTAAAGCCAGCCTTCAGGTCCCGTTCGTAGCGGGCTCTGCACAAGGTGGCAGTGAGCAGGTGATCGATGGCAGCGAGTCCGAGGAATACCGCGATAGCGGCACCAATTCGCACATCGAACAGAGCGTCGGGCGCGGGCACGTCGCTGCCCGGCGGGCCTTGCGGGAATTGCGACGTCACGGTTATGGCGAAGCCACCAGCCAACAGCAGTATCGCGACGGCCTGCACTGTGTGCAGGACACCCAGGCCAACGTTCCAGCGGTGCAGATCGCGCAGACGCGTCGCCGTCACTCCGGAAGCCGTGGCTTGCCGCGGCGCAGGAACGTTCGCAGAAGTCATGATCATGATGATGATGAGATAGGGCGACCGGCAACAATCTGCGCCCATCGCCGGATAACTTGGTTTTATTCGGAGGCTGAGGCAAAGCGCGGCTTGCGGAGATGTGAGCAGCGAAGCGATCGAACTGATTTCACGCGTGGGGCGTCCGCGGCTGCGATTCGGCACACGGGATAGCAAGGATCCCCCAACATCGGGAACAGCGGGATCCCGCTGTTGACAGTCATACGCGGTAGAATGACGCAAACTGGCCGGCTCATGAAGGCTGCCTTATGGATCGTTCCTATTTCGTTCCAATGATGCCGCGCGCGACGCCCGGAACCCGAATCTTCTTATTCTTTTCGTAAGCGCCTACGCTGACGATGACATTGGCCCTGATCCGCTCGCGGGTCGACTTGTCGACCTGTTCAAGAGCAACAACTGCGGACGAGATGTGTTCACTGACAACGTCCCAGTACTGCTCGGCCGAATCCGTTGTCAGTACGACGTCGACCTCCCACTCCGCGATGTCGCGCAGTGCGGCGGCTTCGTACAAGGCACTGACATAGCCGGGCGCCGCGCATCGGTACATGCTCGGTCCGTCGGGGTCGGGAGATGCCAGCGACGTCTCGGCAGCGATTGCCTGCATGGGGACCGTTGTCCAGGGGTTTGCATCGGGCTTTATCCATACTGATGAGCAGATGCGCCCGCCTGGCTTGAGCACCCGCACGAACTCGGCAGTCGCTTTGGCTAGGTCGGGGAAGAACATGTACCCAAAACGGACTGAGATGCTGTCGAATGTGGCATCCGCGAACGGCAGATCATCAGCGCTGCAGACTTTCGTACTGATATTGGTGATGTCCTGCCGGTCGGCTCGGCGCTGTGCGACAGCCAGCATTTCCGGTGCCAGGTCGGTCAGCACCACGCAACCCGTGGGAGCGAGTCGGGCGATGCTCAGCCCCGGCTCGCCCGTGCCAGCGGCAATATCCAGATGGTGTTGACCGTCCACTATGTCGAGACGGTCGATGAGGGCTGCGCCCACCGGGCGTAGCTGATCACTGATGATGTCGTCCCATTTGTCCCACCCTGCAGAGCACTTTGCCCACGTCGCTCGTTGGACTTTTTGGATTTCTTCAACACTCGGCATCGGCCGTCCCGTCGTTGACACACACCCCAAAGTAGAAGACGCTCATTCGCGCGAAGCCAGTATGGCAGTTGCGGGCGGAACTCAGGCCGTATCGAACAAGGACGCTACCCAGAATCCCGAGCTCACGATCGAGTGAACTGACTACGGACTCGCCTAGCGGCATTCGCGGCAAAAAGACGCGGTTCGCTGGACGGTGGAGCGACACCACCTGGCTGCGCAGGTTTGGCGTTCATCTGTGCCGGAACCTATGGGTTTCAAGGCGTGACGGGTTGAGTAGAAGCTTGGTAGGCGCGCGAGCTTCGTCGGTTTGAGGCGGGATCCGCGGATCTACCTGCGCTCGTAGATGTCGCGTCTATGCCCGAGAGACACGACCACGACCAGCAGAACATCATCCTGAATCGTGTAGATGATGCGGTAATTGCCCACACGAACCCTTAGCCCTTGTCGACCTTGAAGTGACTTGGCTCCGGGCGGCCGCGGATCCTCACCGAGCAGAGCGATCGCACCACGTATGCGGTCGCGGTCTTGATGATCTATTCGCTTCAGCGCGCGGACAGCGGCAGGTCGCAGCTCGATCCGGTACGTCATACCCAGCCCAGGTCCGCCTTGACTTGTGCCCAAGGAATGTTCGAGCCTTCTTCGGCCATCGCCTCGTCGAACGCCGCGGCATCCTCGGCGTCCTCGAGTGCTTCCAGCATTCGCTCATACCGTTCGGGGCTGATCACTACTGCGGCACGTTGTCCGCGACGTTCGATGAATACCGCCTCGCCCTTGGCGCGAGCGATCACGCCTGAGAAGTTATTGCGGGCGTCCGCGACGCTGACGTTCGACATGGCCCAATTGTACATCGTGGACCGATCGATGTACATGGCAAGGCGAGGCCACGAACTGAATTCCCGCTTTCTATCCATGCGATGTCTCGTAACCTCAGTGTCTCGAAACAGATAGGTTTCAAGGCAGCCTGAAGCCGATTTGCGGTGCTCGATCTGTTCCAACGAGCCCGCGACAAATCACCGCTCGCGATGAGATACCTCGTATTCCTAGGGTTACGAGACACCGATGCAGCGTTCTCGAGCTCGCGGGTAACGCGCCCCGAATACAGCTCATCGGTTGCGGCGAACACTAGAAACCGCGATCGGTTTACGAGTGCACTGCGGCCGTATCAGGATCGGCTTCTGGAGAACGCCGGTGTCGGCGGGCCTCGGCTCTAGAAAAGCTGCGACTGCCTCACTCAAACCGCCGTCGCGGTGTCGTAGCCTCAACGCATGTATATCGATCAGCCACCGGTAGTGCGCGCCTGGGTCGACCCGGGCGATGGCTTCGATTCGACGGAATGGCCGGTAACGGTGCCGGCCGTGGCCCAACTGGTCAAGGACGGACTCGTCGTGCCGCCAGGGATCACCTTTCTAGTGGGCGAGAACGGGACCGGGAAGTCAACTCTGGTCGAGGGGTTGGCGGTCGCCTACGGACTCTCCCCGGAGGGTGGTACTGCTTTCGGGCGCCACTCGACCCGACCAACCGAGTCGCCATTGTCGAAGGTGCTGCGTCTGCAGCGCGGTATCGGGAGCGAGCGATACGGTTTCTTCCTTCGGGCCGAGACCATGCACGGCTGGTACACCTTCAGTGAAGACAGCGGCGGAACTTCGTTCCACGAGATGAGCCACGGTGAGTCGTTCCTGGCTGTCCTGCGCGCTAGGTGCGACTCGCCAGGCTTCTACTGCCTCGACGAGCCCGAGGCCGCGCTCTCCTTCACCGGCACCCTGGCTCTGATCAGAGTCCTTGCCGATCTAGCAGCCCACGGTGGACAAGTCGTGTGCGCCACTCACTCACCGCTTCTTGCCTCACTGCCGGGAGCAACGGTCCTTGAGGTTGGCGACTGGGGCTACCGCGAGACAGTGTGGGATGAGCTAGAAATCGTGTCCCATTGGCGCGCCTTCCTCGACACTCCGGACCGCTACCTGCGCCACGTGTTGGACTGACTGCGTTGACTCTGCAGGCCACACGAATCCCACCTGACTCCTTCGCCTGCGTGACAGGTTGAGCCGGGCGAAGGCCCCGAGAACGCCTCCCGATGGCGCATCGCGCCACGGCGCACGTGCCGGCGTCGCACTTCGTGCCCGAACCCCGACGCTCAGTTGGGCTGAGCGTCGATCTGACAGACTGCCGTCATGGTGCCCGAGTTGATCGTCGACGATCTCGCCGCGAGCATCGCCTTCTATACGCTGCTCGGCTTCTACGTCGTCTACGAGAGGCCAGCCGAGCGCTTCGCCTACCTCACCCTCGGCCACGGGATTGACCTCATGCTCGAGCAAGCCGCGGAGCATGACCGGCCCGATCCCGGCCCAGCACTGGACCGCCCGTACAGGCGCGGACTGAACCTGAGCATCGATGTCGAGGACGCCACCGCAATCCACGATGCAATGGTCGCCGCCGGGCACAGTATCGGCCATCCGATCCAGGAACGCTGGTTCGCGCGCACCGACGACGAGGTCGGCGTCCGCGAATTCACTGTGCCCGATCCGGACGGGTATGCGCTGCGCCCCACCCAACACATCGGCACCCGCCCAACCAGCGAACTGAGCACTCACGACGCCCCGTTCGGCGACACTCCGCAGTAACACCACCAGCCCTCACTCCGAACGCGGCACCGTCCCCCGGAGGAACCACAAACGACGACAGCACAGGTCAACCAGGACGCTGAACAACGAGCGTCCCGTTGGAGCCGTTCGGAGGGGCATTCCGGGACAGGGGTGTTATGCGGGATGTTGAACTGGGGCCGTTATATAGCGTCGCCAGAACATCGCAGATGGAAGCTATTTCCATTCCACCTGCTCCGCATGTGTCTCGTAACCTATGTGTCTCGAAACCCATAGGTTTCAAGGCAGCCTGAACTTGATTTGTGGTGCTCGACCCGCCTCGTCGAGCGGCGGCGGCTTTGAGCCCGCGGCTGGGGTTAGAAAGGTGAGCGATCTGGGGAAGCGGGTTCTGGGGGGCTCGCAACGGGTTCTAGGCTCGATCCCCTTGGCCATCTGGCGGGGGCTGTGTTGAGCGCCTCGGATAGTAGCGAGGGATCAATGCCGGATCTTCACTTTTGAGACCCTCCCCGTCCGTCTGAAGCCTGGTTTTTGTGCCGCCGGAGGCGGCGCTGTTGTTGTGCCAGCCAGGTGTGGCCGGCAAGGGCGTAGGGATCTGATTGGCCAGCCTTCGGCTGGGCTGTGTGTGTGCACCTTCGGTGTCCTTGCCTAACGGGCAGGCAGCGAAGCAGCCGCCCGGCCCAAGTCGGACACCGAGAAAGGCATCATCATGGCACGTAAGATCGGTAAGTCATCCGAGCAACGCAAGGCAGAAGCCGAAGCTCTCCACGCCCAACTGGCCGAGCAGGTCGAGGCGCTTGCCTCTTCCGAAGCGTGGCAAAAATTCCTCACGTTCGCGACCTCGTTTCACGCTTACAGCCTGAACAACGTTTTGTTGATCTTGGCTCAAAAGCCGGATGCGTCGCAGGTGGCGGGGTTCCGCCAGCGGCAGGCTAAAGGTCGGCAGGTCCGCAAGGGACAGAAGGGCATCAAGATCCTTGGATATTCGACCAAAAAGATTACCGATGAGGACGCCAACGGCGACGAAACCGAGCGCCTCATTTGCCGGTTCCCGATCCTGAGCCTGTTCGACATCAGCCAAACCGAACCGATCGAGGGAGCCGAGCAGGTAGATAATCGGGTCGAACTGTTGACCGGCGACGACCCCGACGGCATCACCGACGCTGTTACAGCGTGGCTGGCTGGCACCGGGTGGACGTTGACCCGCGAACCCATCGAGAGCGCGGCGAATGGTTACACCACCACAGACGGCACCCGATCCGTGGTCGTGTCCGATGGGTTGGAACCGGCAGCAGCCGCCAAAACGTCACTCCATGAACCGTTGACCGCACTACCGACCCGGAATCTGGTCCTTTTGGCCGGGTAGTGCGCATACGGCACGCCGGTGATGGGCGTCGTCTTCTGGTTCTGGCTGGACATGTGCTCAGGTCGTTCCGACGGCCCTATAAAGGAGTACATGCACGTGAATGATCAGGAACAGAGGATGACGAGAGAGGTGACGCGACTGGTTATCCCCTCAATCGGCCAGGTCGCTCAGATTGGGGAGTCTCCGGGGACAGTGCTACTGGATGCGTCGGGTTTACCTGTGCCGGAGGTGAGCGAATTCTTCCGCACGATGCTGGCCTCGGGCTCGAGCGTTAGCTCGTTGCGCTCTTATGCTTTGGCGTTGTTGCGGTGGTGGAGGTTCCTCGCCGCAATCGAAATCCCATGGCAGCGGGCGGGGCGCGTCGAGGCGCGGGACTTCGTGCTGTGGATGAGGCTGGTCGGCCCAGCTGGCAGATCGGCAGGGTATGCACCTGCGACGATCAACCACTCGTTGGCGGTGGTGAAGATGTTCTACGCCAACCGCATGTCCGCTGGTGAAGGCCCTGTGGTCAATCCGATCCCAGAGACATCACATCGCGGCGGACGGCGAGTACAAGCGAACCGCAATCCGATGCAGGCATTCGCGCCGGGGATTCGCGCGCCGCTGCGACAAAAACTGCCTGAACTGCTTCCGCGGAGTTTGCCTGACCATCTGTTCGACGCATTGTTCGCGGCGATGGGGTCGGATCGTGACCGAGCTTTGTTGGCGTTCTACGTCTCGACGGGAGCCCGTGCATCGGAGTTACTCAATGTCACGGTTGATCGGGTTGATCCGGGTGAGCAACGTATCGGTGTTCACCGCAAAGGTTCGGGCAGGTTGCAGTGGTTGCCAGCCTCAGCAGACGCTTTTGTGTGGCTGCGGCTCTACGAGCAGCATGTGGACCGGCCCGACGGTGAGAAGGCGCTGTGGTTGACCCGACGCCGGCCGACAAGGGCGTTGACGTATTCGGCGGCGCGGCGGATGCTGCAACGCGCGAACGGTGCGTTGGGCACCGAGTGGACGCTGCACGATCTGCGGCACACCGCCGCGCAACGGATGATTGACGATCCGTCCCTGTCGTTGTCGGACGTGCAGTGGGTTCTGGGGCATGCCCATCTGACGACAACGCAACTGTATTTGCGGCCTCGCGCTGAGGAGGTCGTCGCCCGAGTATTGGAGCATCACCGCACCCGCACCGAGAAGGCTCCTGTTCCGATAGTGCCACCAGGTGGGGCCGGCTACCGGCCTGAAGTGCTGGACGTGCTGCTGGGAGGTGGCAGCCATGGTTGATCATGTGGACGCGGTGGCATTTCTGCCCCGAGGAGCTCGCCCGTCGCGCAAACTGTCTGGCGAACATGACTTCTTCACCCCATCGTTGGCAACTCCGGCGATCGCGCGGCCCACGGTTTGGACAGCGTCGCAGCAAAGTGTGGAGGAAGTCCTCACCGCCGTCCAGGAACTGGAAGCCGGCGCTTCTTCCCGCAAGGAACTGGTGCGCCGTCTGCGAGGCGTCGAGATGATGCTGGGCTGGCTGCAAAGGTTCGAGGGTGAGTCATGGCAGCAGCGCTGGCTTGCATCGGGAGCCGACGCTGCGGGCAAGACTTGGCCTGATTTGATTAAGGTCGATGACTCACTAGCTGATCTGACGGCGAGTCGTGCGCAGGCCACCGGTGCTGTGGGCCGACTGATCCTGATTGACCTGATCCGTCCCAGCTACGACTGGCTATACAGTGCCCCGTCGAACAGGCTCTATGCTCGATTTGAGCACCTGCGTGACCCGGACGGTTTCGCGGCGATCGGTTCCCGCTGCCAGGCTGATCAGCGAATGGCGTCGACTGATCGACGTGCTGCGTTGATCCAGTTGTGTCGGATTCTGATGCACAACGGCGGGACCTTGGCCCAGATAACTTTGGACGACTGTGTCGAGGCCTATCGGGCACAAACCGGATATGCCTCTCGTCTGCATTCACGCTGGTACACGTTGCTGCGCGAAGAACGCATTCTCTCCCAGGACACTGCGCCGACGATCCATGCCGCCAGCCGTCGCGGGCAGCTCACTGTCGAGGAAATTGTCGATGGTTACAACATCACCTGCACGCCGGTGCGGGACCTGTTTGTGGATTATCTGCGTGAGCGTCAACCCGGGTTGGACTACTCCACGATCCGTCAGCTCGCCTCAAAACTGATCCTGCTGTTCTGGCGTGATCTTGAATTGCACGAGCCGGGTATTGAGTCGCTGCATTTGAGCTTCTCCGCGGCACGCGCCTGGAAGGAGCGCCTGGGGCAGGTCCGTTACGGCAACCACCTCCTCGGCCAGAAAAGGCAGGATCCATATGGGATCTTGATGGCGGTGCGCGCGTTCTACGCCGACTTGTCTCACTGGGCACTCGAAGACCCGGCCCGCTGGGCTAGATGGGCTGCGCCGTCCCCGGTGGACTCACGTGATTTGGCGGGAATGGCCAAGGCCGCCAAGCACCGTCAGTCTCGGATGCATCAGCGCACTCGAGAACTCGCACCGTTGCTGCCTCGGCTCGTGGACGCAGCCCGAACCCGACGGGACAGCACTGCGGTCGTACTCGCTGCAGCCGCCCAGGTTTTGCCCGGCGAAGAATTCACCGCCGCGGAACAGACCTTGCGCCGTGCAGTGCTGGCTTCCGATCCCGCACTGGGCGGCACCGGCCGTCCCGGCGTCATCTACGCCACTGACCCAAAAGCGTCGGTTACTGAAGGGAACGGGCATGTCCAGAAGCAGCTTCGGCGGAATCTGACGCTGGAAGCCGACAAAGCGTTCTGGGCCTGGGCGTGTGTCGAAGTGTTCCGTCACACCGGTGTGAGGATCGAGGAGATGCTGGAAATCACCCACCGTTCCTTCGTTTCCTACACTTTGCCGACGACCGGTGAGGTGATCCCGATGCTCCAGATCACCCCCTCCAAGACCGACAAGGAGCGGCTACTGGTCATCAGCCCCGAACTCGCGAGCGTTTTTGCCGAGATCATCAGCCGTGTCCGCAACGGACAGGAGCATATTCCGCTAATTGCCCGCTACGACCAGGCCGAACGCCTCCACAGTCCACCACTGCCGTTTCTCTTCCAACGGCGCTGGGGACTACAAGACGCTCCCATCACACACATGCGGGTCAAAGAGCTCCTCGGAGAACTGCTTGCCGCCGCGAAGATCACAAACACCGATGGCAGCTCCGCGCACTTCAGCCCACACGACTTCCGCCGGATCTTCGCCACTGAAGCCGTCGCCTCAGGCCTGCCGGTTCACATCACTGCGAAGATCTTGGGCCATGAGTCGCTGGCCACGACCCAGACCTACATCGCCGTCTACGACCAGGACGTCATCGACCACCACAGGGCATTCCTCGCCCGCCGCCGCACGACCAGGCCATCGGAGGAATACCGCGAACCCACCGACAGCGAATGGGACGAGTTTCTTGGCCATTTTGCAGCCCGCAAGATCGAGCTTGGCACCTGCGGACGCGCCTACGGCACCGGCTGCCAACACGAACACGCCTGCGTCCGCTGCCCCATGCTCCGCCCAGACCCCGCACAACAAACCCGGCTAGAAGAGATCATCGCCAATCTCGATGAACGCCTCACCGAGGCCCACGAGCACGGCTGGCTCGGCGACGTCGACGGCCTCAACACCAGCCTGACCGCAGCGAAGCAGAAACACGCCCAGATGCGCCGCACCGCCACCAACCTCGGCCTGCCCACCATGCCGCCCAGGCAGGCAAAGCGCACCTGAACACCATGACCACCATCAACCAGATCGCCGAACCGGCTTGGTGCAGAAAAGAAGCCGCCCACGTCATTTTGCATGCTGATGAGCCGATTACAGAGTATGTGCAGCATCGGGGGGTGAAGGAAACAGAAGCTGAATCGGTGGCCTACGTGGTGGCAGGAATGGCCGAACTAGACACTGCCGCCTATAGCGTCGGCTATGTGGCCGGCTGGACCCACGGTGATGTGACCGTGGTTCGAGCGGCCGCCGAAAACGTGATGCGGGCGGTGCATGTCCTGGCCCCGCTCGTCGAGGCGAGCGCTGGAGAGGCCAGCACTGCGGCCTGAATAGAGGGGGGCGGCCTTCGGGGCGCCAAACCCCCGGTAACGGAGACGCCAACGGCGACACAATCCGTTCCGGCCACCCAGGGCCGGCAGGGGGATGGGTGGCTGCCCAACGGACGGGTTGCCGACCAAGACCCTATTTGTGTACTACACAATTAAAGGGTTTGAGAGTACACTATTAGATGTGGCGATCACGTGGGCAGACAGTTCGGCAAAGCATGGGATTGCCCGTGAAGATGCGTTGCACGCGATCGAAAACGCCTACTACTTAGAACGGGAGTTCGATGAGCCACGGCCACCGTCCTAGGTGAGGCCGTGGTTGTTCATTGGTCCACCGCGACAGGTGGGAGGCCCGCTCCTTGAGGTCATGGCCGAAGTGACGCCACCGCGTGGCATGGTGATTTTTCATGTGATGGTCGCCAGGCGTAAACATCTGGACAGGATGGACAAGAAATGACCAAGGCGAAGGAGAAGACGATGGCTAAGACAGCAACCGATTACGACGCATTGTCGCACTGGGCTGAGAAGGATATGACGCTGACCGGCGGGTCGACCACGGCCAAGCGGGGCGACGCTGCGGCCGCTGCTGGCCGGGAGCTCTTGCGCCGTAGCGCCGGCCGTCCGTCGCTGGGTGCCAGTGGGGGCAAGGTATCGCCTCGTAGGCAGGTGCGGCTTCCCGAAGAGATCAGCCAAAGTATCGACGCGTTGGCCGCCCGTGACGGCCGCAAACCCTCAGAACTGATGCGTGAGGCAATCACGACCTACGTCCAAACCCGAGCAGTCTGAAGTTCTAGGGAGGGCGACGCCGCTCCCCCAGAACCTCGGTGCTGCATCGAGTGTGCGCCGAGCCTTGGTCCAGCACGATCTGGACGAAGCGGTCTGACGGAGGCAGCGGGCGGCGCTCATCGGCGCGCTGGCGGGAGTGAACCGTTTGTGCGTTCCTGAGTTCAGTAGCGGTTGCTGGTTTTCCACCGGTTGAGGTCGCTGAGGGTGTAGCGGGCGGTGCGGCCGATGAGTCCCCAGTCGGGTCTGTTGCTGGCGGGCTCGGAGCCGGGTGATGTCTGCGGTGCTGAGATGCAGCATGTCGGCTGCCTCGGTGGGGTAAGGACTTTGTTGATCGGACCCGGATGAACATAGTTCAGACGTGGCAGACTGCTGAAATGATCCGAGTTCGAAGCTTGGTAGTGCTCAGCCTTCTCGTTGCCTCCTGCGGGTCGAATGCTCCGGGCGTGCCAACCGAAGGCCAGGTCGCGATCTATGAGGCCACGGGTGAGGGCGGAAACTCAGCACTCCTGAAAGGGCGGCTCGAACTTGTCGCGGACTGTCTAACCATCGCAACGGAGGATGGGTTAGCAGGTACGGTCGTCCCGATCTTCGCCAACAAGTCTTCTGTCAAAATTTCACCAAGAGGGCTGCTCTTCAATGGTGAAACCTACCCGTTGGGCACCGAGGTGGCACTTGGTGGCGGGTTCACCCCCGACACCGTCGGGGATCGGGCCGGTGTAGACGGTGAGTACATTCCGGCTCGCTGTTCACCAAAGCTCAAGACGTACATCGTCTCGCAGAATGTCGAGACGCTCCGACCGGATTGAGCCCCGCCAGCACGCTGTCTCACACTCAACTAAGCCTGCTTGTGTTCACCTGGCCCGCCGCCTGAGCTCCTCTTCGGAACGCGATCGTAGAAGCCTGCAGTCTCCGATCTCATCTGCCGAGTCCGGTTAGAAATCCTCAAACGGAAGGTGTAGCGACCATTTGCGGCAGTTCGGTGTCTCGAAACCTATGTGTCTCGAAACAGATGGGTTTTGAGACACATAGGTTATGAGGCACCTGCACCGATTGTTTCGATCGACCTTGGCCCATATCGCCGTCGCGCTCAAACGCTCCGCTCCTAACCTGACCTGACCTGACAACCGTCAAGCCTGTGACACGCCAAGGTGTCAACCAAATCGGGCCAGTCCCTAGTTGTCAGGCAAACGTGAGAGTCAGCCAGGCCACGAAGCCGACTAGGATCACCGCTTCAAGCACATGGGCCAAGCCCCGCGGGAGATCGATAGCCATCGAGACAATCCACGCACCGAAGACACCAGTTGAAACAATCTGACTTGCGTCCCTTTCGATCACGGCGCCGATGACCAGAACGACGAGAGCGAGAGCAACCGCCGACCGGATTGCGATGTCGATCTGAGGGCGACTAGTGATCGCGGTGAACTCCATCTGTCCATGTTCTCAGCCGGATAGGCACCTTGGGGGCGGGTGGCAGCCGGCTGACGTCCGCGCCAGCGTTTGACTGCGGCGTTTCGGGCACGAGACGCCAACGGAGCACAAGTTCCCACCCACTACGAAATCAACGGCACCACACTCACCCAAGTCGTCGACCACCACGGCGGGAATTGGGCCTACGGAATCACCGCTGACCCAAGCTTCTGGTGGTGGACCGCGAATATCGCAAAATGCACGGCCGGCATCGTTTCGTCCGTCGGTCCGTTTGCAGTCGCCAAGATTGCTAAAATTAAATCTTTCATTTCCAAGAGCGCAAAGTTGAAGAAAGTCATCAGCGACGGTGGCGGGTTGTCGAAAGTCCTGCGCACGTTAGGGAACTTTGTGAAGAAACGGGGGCATGTGAGCGCAACGGATCGTAAGACCATCCAGAATCTCATGAAGTACGGTGGAATAGGATTGCTCGGCCTTGTCTCGGGCAGCTGTTGGAATATTGTGAAGGAAGTCTTCTAGATGCCAGCGCTGATCGTTCTATTGGCGGTGTTTACGGTCGTTGCAGCGGTGGCGTTCGGTTTCTTGTTCCAGGATGTTTGGGCGGGGTCGGACCACGAGCCGAGAAGTTACAACACGATTTGGTTTCGCCTCGGTCTGTTCGCGGTGATGATTGTCGCCGGTGTCTCGGCCGGGAAGTTGGACGATGGTGCCCATCCGCGGCTGTTCTCCTACTGGGTGTTGGTTTTCATTCCGCTGATGTTGGTCGCGACAGTGGTATTGATTAGGAGCCTGCTTCAAGGTCGGAGCGGTGCCGAATCGTGATGTAGCGATCAGCGTGTGAGGACAACACGTATCAAGTCAGGGCCGACCCGAAGGCCCACCCGTCCGGCAAGCCTTGACTGACCTGTTTGCGGTCGCACAACCACCGATCGACGAAGCCCCGCCTGCTCACACTTGATGCGTCGACACACAGTGCTTTGTCGACCGCATGCCATCGATGGAACGTGCTCCGATGCCCGATCGGGATACGGCCGGAGTGCACTCGTACGTCGATGGCGGTTTCTAGTGGTCGTCGCAACGGATGAAATGGATTCGGGTTGCCTTACCCACGAGCTCGAGGATGCTGCCTCTGTGTCTCTTAATCCCTAGGAATACGAGGCGTCGCATCGCGGCATTGATTTGCCGGGGGCTCGCTGGAACAGATCAGACACCGCAAATCGACTTCAGGCTGCCTTGAAACCTATCTGTTTCGAGACACATAGGTTACGAGACACATAGGTTACGAGACACATAGGTTACGAGACACCGAACTGTCGCAGTCGTCGCTTCAGCTGCCCGGTATGACGCCGGCTCGCGGAACCGTCACCGGTGGGGAAAGACCGAACATTCTGCTCCATATATCGTGGCTGTCGATGTGTGATCTTCGACGATGCCAGACTGACCGGCTTGAGCTAACGGCCATTGAGGTCAGTGATATCGACGCCGTCTATGGATTGGAGTCCGATCCTCGGTTATGGGCACATCTTCCATCCGGTGTGCACACCGACCGCGCGAAAACTTCTGAGTGGTTGGTTGAGCAGGTCGCAGCCTGGGAACGCGACGGGCTCGGGTACTGGATCGCATCTGAGCACGCCGGCGGCTTCGTCGGTGTCGGTGGTTGTTCGGTCAGGCCCGGCATCGGGTGGAACGTGTACTACCGCTTGTCGCCTCATGCACACGGACACGGCTACGCCAGCGAGCTGGTTGCTGCAGCGCGCGCCGGGGCTGCAGCGTTGCGGCCTGATCTGCCGGTTTACGCGTCCCTGCTCGAACACAACCGTGCTTCGAAAGCCGTGGCTGAGAAGTCAGGGCTGCATCTGGTGTGGCGTGGTGACGATGTGGGCAATCCGGATCGCGACGCCGTGCGGTTGATCTACTCCGATCATGACATCAACGTCGGCGTGCTGGAGCGGTTGACGCAGGGTGCCGGGCGTTCCCTCCCACAGAGCCATAGTGGTAAACTGATATAGGCACGCCAGGGCAGTATAAGTCGATTGCCGCGATCGTCTCGTATCCCGGATCGGCGATGACCTCGACTGCCAGGTTTGGCCATCCGATCAAGCTTCTCAACTGAGCCACGCTCACAGTCGCTGCTCTACGCAGCTCTTTGCTCGGAAGAAAGTGCACAGTTGTCCCGCTGGTCCCGTCGGCCTCAATCGGCGCCAGATCGGTCACAGGCACCCCATTCTCGTAGCGCTGCGCCCACGCTCCGTTGTGGCGTCGATTGGTATGGATGAGCCACTCGCTCAGCGCAGCGACGACGGACATCCCCCGGCGAGGATGACTATCGGGAAGAACTTGAGCGTCGGGGAAGTCAAAGAACCGGAGGTCTCTGGTCGCCATGACTGGTTTCTTGATCGACTGGCCGCGATTGTCGTGACGGGTGTCGGTTCCTCGACCGTTGTCCGTCACAGAAACCGAGCCGTCGGCATGCAGCCTGACGGTGCAGAGCCCTGATGGCGTACTTTCGGCTTCGTCAACCGGGTACGCAATGACCTCGAGGATCAAATGCAGGATGCCGCCTGGCGCGAACTCAGTCGGGCGGTTGCGGATATTGGCGAGGTGTTCGATGTCGACAGTGTTCGCCCAGTCATGCGTTGTGTTCTGCCAGGACCTCCCCGAATCGGTCACGCCGAAATTTTACCTGCGCCGTGCGGTAGTTGTCAAGTCAAATGAGACGTTCTGGCCTATTTAGTTGAGTTCATGCTCCTTCTGGTTCCGCTGTGTTTGGCGGGGTCGTTGATGGTGACTTGTTCGGGCAGTCGGGGTGCGGCGGGTCGTCGGTGGAACCGCTCGGGATGGGCGGCATGTGCCGTGTCGAGGACGCGTTGCCGGGCTGCGCGGATGTCGGCGGCGGTGCCGTAATGCACCGACGCGGGCGTGTGTAGTCCGATGCCGGAATGTCTGTGTTCATGGTTGTACCAGCTCGTGAACGCCGCCATCCAGGCTCGTGCTTGGCCGATGCTCGCGAACCGGTCGGGGTAGTCGGCCATGTACTTCATGGTCTTGAACTGCGACTCGCTGAAAGGATTGTCATTGCTGGTGTGTGGCCGGTTGTGTGATCGGCGGACATCGAGGTCGACCAGCAGCGATGCCAACGGTTTGGAGGTCATCGCGGCACCACCATCGGCGTGGAGATAGCCCGGTGTGGTGCCCTGCTCGGCGACGATGTCGACCACGAGGTCCGCGGCCAGATCACCGTCCTCCACGTGTTCGATCCGCCAGCCCAGCACATAACGGGAGAAGATATCGATGACCACGTAGGCGTGATACCAACTACCCTTGCCCGGCCCCCTCATTTTCGTAATATCCCATGACCACACGGCGTTCGTGCAGGTCGCGACCAGCTCCGGGATCGTCCGTGGTGGATGGGTGGCCTGACGGCGACGTTCCCCGCCCATGCTCGCTGCGGCCAGAATGCGATACATCGTGCGTGCCGAGCACCAGTAGCGGCCCTCGTCGAGCTCGCGTGCCCACACCTGGGTGACCGAGGAGTTCGCGTAGGCATCGCTGTTCAACAGCGCGAGGACCTCCTCGCGCTCGACGGCGCTCAGCTCGCCCGGATGCACCGGCCGGCGCCGGGGCCCATGGGCCCGCGCCTTGGGGTGGGCACCACGGTGATGGGTTGCCCGGGAACGACCGACCAACCGACACGCCTTCACCACACCCACCAGCGGCGTGAGGTCCTCGACGGACTCGGTCTGCCAGGTGGCGTACGTGGTCTTGGTCATCGCGCGTTCTTCGAGGACAGTGCTTCCAAGAACGCGACACCTTTTCCCAGTACCTCCAAGGCATCCTCACGGGACGCGATGACCTCATCCTTCAACTCAAGCTCGCCCTGGAGCCGCGTGTTCTCCCGCTCCAACTGCGCGATCTGGACCTGCTCGGGACTACGACCAGTGCCGGACGGGCGACCCCGCCGGACACCACCGTCGAGGGTGCCCGCTGCGATCGCGGCCCGCCACTCCTGAAGATGGGAATCGTAGAGCCGCTCGCGGCGCAGCACCGCACCCTTGGAACCCTGTGGTGCCACGTCATACTCAGCCACCACCCGCCGTTTGAACTCAGCCGTAAACGTACGCCGCTTCGGCCGGCCCGCACGCGGCCCAACCGGCACAGCCCGCTCGACAAGGCCCTCGTCGCCATCAACCACAGACCGGGCCTGCGATGAATCGATGTACTCCATAAATCCAGATCTCCTATTCCACCCCAGCCTAAATACCGGCCAGCTTCTGCGTCTCACACAAGTCTGTCGGAGAGGGGTGGCCCGAGATACCGGGCACGGTTGTCTCATCGCTGTGATGTTTTGTCGGTGGCTCGACGGCACCGATCGAGCACAGCAAAGCCAGCTTCTAGCTGCCTCGGAACCTATGGGTTTCGAGACACATGGGTTTCGAGACACCGAGATGCCGCGATTGTCGCGTCACGTGCCCGTTAGAGGATCGGTGAATTCGGGCGGCCGGCTGTCGTCGTGAACTGATTGATGAGGTAATCCCGTCGTCGTGCGGGATCTTCTGCTTGTTGACCAGCCTTAACAGGGATGCTGAGGTCAGGTTCGTGGCGATTTCATTTCGTCGGTGCTCGGCGAAACATGTTTGCTCGTGAGCCGCTGGGCTGACGGGCAGGAAAACGGGTGTTAGGCCGTATGTGCACGTTACCGGCGTTACGTTAGTCTGACGCTTACTCTTTCGAATCTGATCGAATTTGAGCGCCGGGGGGCAACGTGTTTACTAACCATGAGACTGCATCATCAAGACGATTTCATCGACGTTGGCTAGCGATGGTGATCGTGTCAACGACGGCAATGTTGACATTCGCAGGCCTGCCAGCAATGGCTCAGGAACCTGCCAACAATCCTGTCCATGGGTCTGTCACGCAAACCATTCAACAAGCAGTCGACGAGCAAGGTGTCGCGCCGTCTGTCGAGAACCCGGATCTGGTCATACCAGAAGACGCTTCCGAACCCCTCTCGCTCGCCTCCGATAATGAGGCAGAGCCAACTATCGATATGGAACTGCCAGTCGTCGGCGAGCCGACCATGGCCGGTGATTCAACCGTGTATGAAGGCAAACAGGCCGACACGTCGGTGGCTGTCCAACCGTTGGCCAACGGATTGCGAGCATTGATCCACATTGACAATGCACAAGCCGCAGAGACATTCGATTTCAGACTTTCTGGCGATGTCGCTGAACTTGAATTGAACGATGACGGCGGGTTCAGCGCCTACGCGGCCGATGGTGAACTCATAGCAATCGGCGATGCCCCGTGGGCACGAGACGCCAACGGATCAGAAGTTCGCACCCAATACGAAATCAACGGCACCACACTGACCCAGGTCGTCGACCACGACAATCCGAAAGTCACCTATCCCGTCGTCGCAGACCCCAGCGTCCACTGGTGGGGCGTCGAATGGCTCCTGTCGAAGTCCAGAACCAACAAGCTCATTCTCGCCATGAATAGTGGCGCTGGTACCGCTGGCGTGATCGCAGCGGTATGTGGCGGAACGATTGTAGGAGCGATTCCCTGTGGCGTGGGCTACGGTGTATTCGCCGGACTGACAGTTGTCGGTACTGGATTCATCGCCTACTGCAACCGCGGGAAAAAGGGCATCAAGCTCCGCTACAACTGGGTCGCCTTCAGCTGCGCGAAGCGCTGAACTGCTAGGGACAGGAGTCAAACGAATGGGAACTTTCCTGACCAGATGGGGTTGGCTGATCATCATCGTCGTTGCGGTGGTGGCCTTCTTCCTCATTGAGCCGACCGACAGCGCGATGCTGGCAAGCAGCGTGCTGTTGGCGTTGGGTCTTCTGGCCGCTGGTGTCGGCATTGCGCTCAAGCGCAGAGCCGGGAGGCGCGAACTCACCTGAACACTGCCACTCATCCACAACCACGGCACAATCCGACGGCCCCTCCTAGTTGAGTAGGTGGGGCCGTCGCCCTGTGCGAGACCCACCCCGCCACTGCGCTTGTCACCGTATGGCGAAAGCAACCCTGCCCATCGTCCCCGATCAACCAACCCCATACGACCGCAGCGCGCTCGTAAGTCGATGGCAGTTTCTAGTCGTCGTCGCAACCGGCGAAGTGTATTCGGGGCGCCTTACCCACGAGCTCGAGAACGCTGTCTCGGTGTCTCGTAACCCTAGAGATACGCGACTGTCTCCGTGATAGGCGAGGCTCACACCGCGAACTGCCGGTTTGTCAAGGGTCGACGATTCTCATAACTATGTGTCATAACCAAGTCGCCGAATTTCATCACTCACCGTTAGTTACGAGACACCTGAAACATGGTGCGAAGTCGATCGGGTGCACAGATCTGTCGGCTGACGATGACGCGGACGAGGCCGAATTGCGACCGCGCGGGCCGGCGGTCCCAACTCTCTTGCGCAAGTGCCCCAATTTGGCCGGTATGACGCTGTTCCGTGGCGACGTGTCCTTGAAGCGTGTAGGCATTTCGTTCGTGAAGGGTTCCGTCATGCTTCCCAGAATTGATCGCCGGGTAATGAACCTGGCGTTTCATCTTGGCGATAATCGCCGCAATTCAAAGAGAATACGACGGAAACCCTCGGGACATCTTGTGAGAGAGCTGTGAGAGGAGCGGCTAACGAGGCTTCCGCCCGTGTAGGCCGGCCGCGCTGTTGATGTAGGTCAGAACAAAAACGATGGGTGGGCCCTGTCGGGCTCGAACCGACGACCCACGGATTAAAAGTCCGTTGCTCTACCAACTGAGCTAAAGGCCCCAACATACCGACAATAATCCAAAGAGCTTTCGGGATTATTACCGCTGTCCAAGAGAAGAGTATTGCAGAAGGCCAATGGCCTAGTTGCAGGCACCTAGCGACAACCTTCGAGATGTTAATCGTCCGTTTTCTCGGGCGGTTGAAGAGCTGCGTTTGCGTGATTACGCAGCCATGCGCTGGATGGCAAGGTGCCCCATGATAGAACAGGGCAACGACACGGTCGCCGACACTGGAGGATATAGCCATGGGATTCATCAGGGCGTTTGCCGGAGCGCTTGGTGGGACACTCGCAGATCAGTGGAAAGATTTCATTGTCC
The DNA here is from genome assembly GCF_057586615.1 of Aeromicrobium changchenzhani. NCBI lineage: Bacteria > Bacillati > Actinomycetota > Actinomycetes > Propionibacteriales > Nocardioidaceae > Aeromicrobium > Aeromicrobium changchenzhani. Next base: position 544,505 of record NZ_CM172480.1, read on the forward strand.
CGCCCTCGGGTCTAGCGCCGACCGCAGCGATTTTCCCGGGCGTGCCACAGGGCAAAAACGCTGGCCGCGGGTCGAACACCAAAGCCTCTGAGAACATCATCACCAACGGTTCGAAGATCCTCGTCCCAGAAGGCACTGGCTTGCTGTCGTTCCAAGACGGCAAGATCACTGGATTCATCGCCGAGCCCGGGGGCTACGAATGGCGTTCGGACGACCAGAACTCGCAGTCGATTTTCGCTGGCGACGGCATCGTCAGCCCGCTTGTCACGACCTCGTGGGAACGGTTTAAATTCGGCGGACAACCCGGCAGCCAGCAGCTCGTCTTCTATGTCAACCTGAAGGAACTGCCCAACAACCGCTTCGGCACACAGTCTGAGATCTACTGGGACGACGCCTATCTAGGCGCACAGGTGGGTGCGGTCACACGAGGCACCTACACCCTGCGCATCGTGGACCCCATTCTCTTCGCGGTGCAGTTTGTCCCGTTGAGCTATCTGCAAGCCGGCGGAGCCGCCTTCGACTTCACCGATCTGGAAAATGATGCCGCGACCCAATTGTTTAATGAGGTCGTAAGTTCACTCGCGCCAGCCTTCTCGCACTATACGAATGACCCCGAAAAGGGCAACCGTATGGCTCGTATTCAAGGCGACGCCATGGGCTTTGCCAAGTCGTTGTCCGCCGCGGTCGAAGACGGCTACCAGTGGACGACCCAACGTGGCTTGACCATCATCTCGGTGGCGCTCCAAGCCATTGAATATGACACAGACACCCGCGCACTCCTTTCGGACGTCAAGAAGGCAGACGCACTTGGCGGCGCTCGTGGCAACTCCTTCATGCAGCAATCCGTTGCGCGTGGTTTTGAAGCCGCGGGTTCGAATCCTTCCGGCGGCGGCGCTGCCGGAATGGCCTTTATGGGCATGGGTATGAACGCCGCGGGGGGTTCGTTGGGCGGTTTGCAACAGCCAACAACCCAACAGCAGCAACCGCAGCAGGCACCGGCGGCACCGGCGGCACCGGCGGCACCGGCGGCCTCGGGCGGTGACGACGTAGCAGCAAAGCTCACCCAACTGAAGAGTTTGCTCGATCAGGAACTCATTACCCAGGACGACTACGACGCGGCTAAAGCGAAGGCACTCGGCCTCTAAAGGGTAACGATGAACCAAACACATGATGCTCCCCAGCCAGAGAACGATCCACCAATGGGAACGCCCGCTGACCAGTTCCCTGATGCAACCTGGGATGAAGTAAAACAAACCCGTCAGGCCGAACAAGACGCGGGCGTTCCGGCAGGTGAGACTCCAGAGCCAATACTCGAAGCGCACGATGGTCCGCAGATCATCGATACGTCGACCGCCGGCGACGGTATCCGCAAATGTCTGCGCTGCGGATCTGGTGATGTCATATTCAACGTCGCGAAGGGCATGCTGGCCTGCCAGTTCTGTCGCTTCGAATGGCAAGAAGAAAACGCAGAATTAGCGTTCGGCTTGGATGCGCCAATCAGCCAATTGCGCGGCCGCGTGGTCGGTTCTGGGACTGCAGCAATCGTTCCTGGTACCGACGAAGTGCTTACCATTGAGTGTTCAGGGTGCGGCGCCGAAGTTGTCATCGACACAAACGACGCAATGCAGGCTCGCTGCCACTGGTGTCGACAGAAGCTCTCCGTCGGACAGCAGTTGCCCAATGGAGCAGTTCCTGACGTTGTACTCCCGTTCTCACTATCGCGGGAAGAAGCGGTGGAAAAGATTGGCAAATTCGTCAAGTCCCGCAAGTTCTTTGCGAATCGTCAGTTCAAGGCGGAGTTTGAGGCCAACAACGTCCTAGGGGTTTATTTGCCGTACTTCTTGGCAGATTTTAACGCCGAAATACAGTTCCGCGGCAAGGGGCAGCATACGACCCGTGAATACACTGTCCGGATCAGCGACGACGAAACAGAGACCCGTTACGACTACGACGTGTACGACGTAGGTCGCGACTTCTCGCTCTATGTCGACGATCTCTCACTGGAGTCCGCCGCGGACAAACGAAACACCAGCCCAAGCAAGAACACCAACAATATTATTAACTCGATCATGCCATTCGACACGAAAAATTCGGTCCGGTATGACCCGAACTACCTCGCCGGTTTCAGTTCTCAGAAGCGTGATCTCGATGTCGACGCGCTTTTTCCGGACGCTCGGCTTCAGGCGCAAGATGTTGGCCGTTACCGGACGCTCGAGACGATTAAAACCTATGACCGGGGGGTGCGTTGGGACACGCAAGGAATTGAGATCGTCGGTGACCGTTGGGTCTCGGCGTATCTGCCAGTCTGGCTCTACAGCTACCTGGAGAAGAAAAGCAACGGCAAGGAACTTTTGCACTATATCGCTGTGAACGGCCGCACTGGAGAGACCATGGGCTCGGTACCGGTCAACATGCGTCGGCTCTGGATGGCTTCGGGTGTCGCCGAAGTCTTCGGCATCATTGCTGCGACCTTCTTCTTCTGGCTATAAGGTGAGTTGGATGCACATGACGTTGATCCAAGATGTCACTGACGTGATCATTGCTAGCTCTAGTTCGGATGGCGATAGTTCGTGGTTTGGGCTCCTGTTCCTCCTGTCTGGACCGGCCTATTTCATGTTCATGTATATGCGTTATCGGAATACGAATAAGCGACACTTTCATGAGCGCGAGACACTGGCAGACGTAGAAAAACTGACGACGATCGACACAAAAATTGATTCCGTGAAGGGATCTCGCCAGTCGTCGATGAGCGGCGCCAATCATCGCGACGTGCACGGCAAGTAGACAATAGCCTCGTTACCGGAGCCCAATACCGGACAATGTCGCAGTCCGATCTCTGATGCCGATGCGATACCGTCCCGTTTCGCGCTGTCGTGCTGTCCGGTTGCGGTCCGCAACCACGGCACTAGCCCAATCCGAATTTTGTGAGCTGATTGTGAGCGTTCGCTGAGATGGTTAATCAGACATAGACCAGCATTGGAAGGTAGCGATGAGTATGAGGGAACGGCTCCGACAGGCCATGGGGTCGAGACGAGCCGCGACGGAGCAGGGGATCGCCACGGTGTGGATCGTTGCCATTACTGCTCTTGTGGTCGCTGGCGGCGGTGGAATTGCCTATGCCGTGACCGACGGATTCGGCACCAAGACCGCAGATAAGCCGGTGGCGACTGAAACGCCAACCGCTCAGCCGGAAGCGACCTCCGATTCCCCTGACGCTGCCGACGATAGCCAGACTGTGGGCACCCCCGCTCCGGATGCGTCGGCGTTACCGAAAAATCTTCCTAGCGGCTTCCCCGACATCGGTGTGCCGTTCTATTCACCGACAAAGCAGATGACTGCACATGCCGGTGGTGATCGCCTGTGGGTTCTTGAATATGTCACCCCGGATAAGCGTTCGGCCGTCAATAGTTTTTTCAAAAACGAGTTGGCCAAAAACGATTGGCAGGTCGTTAACCGAAGTGTTGAAGGCCAGAAAGCGGTAACCAAGGCAAAGTCGCGCGGATACTTGCTCATTCTTGTGGTGCACCCCAACCGCGACAGCGACGCCAAGACCTCAATCCATTACACGCTGCGCAAACTATGAGATTTCACTGATTGGATCGAAGAAAAATGCGTTTATTCACGGCAATATCAGTCGCTGCACTCTTGATGGTCGCACTCACCGGGTGCGGATCGGATGAATTGTCAGGGGCCGATATCGCTGATGTGACGGACGCAGTGGGCCAGCAGGAGGCAGAAGACCCCGCAGCAAAGAAGAGCATATCCATCATCATTGGTGGTCTCGATCAAACCCACTAGGGCCGACAAAGAACTCGACAAAGACGTTGTCAGCGCGATTATCGGCTCGCACACAATGCCCCAATGCGTTCAAGATTTCGTGATCGTCAGTCAGGAAGTCATCACCCACCTCGATGCCAACGGTGACGGCAAGGTGGCCACCGCCGACGACTTGCGTGAACTCATGAGCAGTCAATGAGGCCTCGGCTCCTGCGAGATCTCCTGTCGGCAACGACCGTCATTGTTATGGTGAGGGAGGTTTCGGTTTAAGGAGATCGGGTGTTGGACGTTTTCGTACTTGGCGCGCTGCGGACAAGTATGGACGGGCGAGACCTTTCCTTGGGCGGGGCTAGACAGCGAGCGCTGCTGGCGCGACTCGTAGTCGCCAGCGGTCGTCCGGTGCCGCTAGAGCAACTCATCGCAGACCTGTGGGACGAGTCCCCGCCACGCGATCCTGCCCATGCATTGCAGGCGAGAGTCTCCCGGCTGAGGGCGGCACTCTCGGTCGAGATCGAATTCGTGGCTGACGGCTATCGGCTCGATCCGGCGGATATCCAGACTGATTCCGCGCTTTTTGAAAGCCTCTGCGAGCACGGCAGCGCGCTGCTCACTGACGGTGATCTCGCGCAGGCAGCCGAGTGCCTCAACCGTGCGCTCGAACTTTGGCATGGGGAGGCTTTCGCGGGCCTTCCTGACATCCAAGCGTTGCGCGCGGAGACGGTGCGGCTGGACGATCTTCGCGCTACTGCACTCGCTGATCGGATTGACCTGGATTTGGCGCTCGGCAACAGCACTGCGGTTATCTCCGAACTGCATGCCCTCGTCGAGGAGAGCCCGTTTTTTGAACGGCACTGGGGCCAGTTGATGATGGCGCTGTATTCCAGTGGTCGCGCAGTCGAAGCCCTCGAAGTGTTCTCCCAGGCCCGCGCAATGTTCGCCGATCGTCTCGGGGTTGAGCCGAGCAGCGAACTCGGGCGGTTGCACCTAGGCATACTGCAGGAGCAGCCGGCCGAGACGCTACTTCGTCTGCCCGTGCCGACACCGGTGCTCGACGCCGCTGATGCGGCAGAGGTCAGTGCGAATGACTCGCGCGGTCGCGTTGTGACATCAAATCAAGCCGATGCGCTCGTCGCGCTGCTCCGCGCTCATCGGACACTGCTACTCACAGGGCCCGCAGGTATCGGCAAGAGTCACCTCATGCGAGCGGTCAGCGCTCGCTTTGAGGCCCAACATTGCTCGGCGCCCCTCTTGACTGCTACTCCGCTCAGCCAAGCAGTTCCACTCGGGGTCTTCGCGGGAATCGGTGCTTCGCTTCCACAGGATTGGACGTCGCCGGCCGCGCTGGTCGATCATTTCGCGCGCCAACGGTCGATGGCTGTCTCGCTGGTGGACAACGTCGACCAGCTGGATGAGGCCTCGCTCTTTGTTGTCACCCAACTCATTCGTGCCGCTCAGGTGCCGACGATCCTGACCGCTCGCGATCTCACCAGCGCACCGCAAGAAATCCGATCGTTGTATGACAGCGGGGAACTTATCGAGGTGCAGGTCGACGCGCTTTCGGACACGGCCGCCGATGGCCTCGTCGCTCAGCTGGTCGGCGGTCCGCTCACCCCTGACGCACGGCCACAGATTTTTCGGGCGGCGAGCGGGAACCCGCTGTATCTTCGCGAGATCATCACTGCCTCGTTGGACGAAGATCGGCTCGTGTGGACCGAACACGGCTGGGAGTTGTCTGGCGCTCCGGCCTCGACGCCACGACTCACCCAGGTTGTTGGCGAACGTTTCAATGGCCTGGACCACGCCGGTATTGAAGCCGCGGCGCGGGTGGCCATCGCCGGTGAATATCCATCGGGTGCGCTCGGAGCGGGCGACCGTAGGGCGCTGACGCGCACTGGCGTGGTGGAGTATTCGGTCAACGGGCGGCTTCGTCTTTCACATCCGCTTGATAAAGAATTCCTTCGCGCGCAATGTTCCGCCGCCTTGTGGCGCGATCTCAGCAATGAAGTGCTGCAGGTGCTACTCAGCGACGCGACGGCTAACTGGCCGGCAGGGCGCCGCCGGGGGCACATCCTGGCGCTTGATCTTGACCAGCCGATCGACGTCGAAGCGACCCTTGCCGTTGCTGAGCATGCGCTCGGCGCCTTCAACGAGCGGCTCGCACTCCGTGCCGCCGAGGCGGTCGTGAGTTCCGTTCCGAGCAGCGTTCATGCGCACCGGATTGCCGGCCTTGCTGCGTCGTCGCTGGGTATGTCCGAGGTTGTTGTTAAACATTTTGAGACTGCTCGCGCCAATTCCACGACTGCGTCCGAGCAGGCGGCGGTGGCGCTTGCTCATGCCAAACATCTCGGGCTCCAACACCATGATGCTGCTGGCGCGCTCGACGTCGTCCAAACCGCGCTAATCACGATCGATGACGCCGATACTGCTGAGCACCTCCGGCGTGATGCGATGCGGTGGGCAGCCATTGCGGGCCAAGCCGGCGAAGCGGTCGACGCACCCCAGGAGACAACCGATGCCGCAGCGACACTTGGCTTGATCACCGTCGCGATGTCTGGCGTGATCACCGGGCCGCTTGATGACGCAGAGCGGGCGCTCGCCCAATTGCATCGAATACCCGAGGACATCATGGAACTCGTGCCCGGCGGCGCGGCACTCATCAACCTCACTGAGATCATGATGTTGTCCAATACCGGTGATGTTATGGCGTCACGGCGCCGATTGCAGCAGATGATCACCGACGCGCAGGAGCGCGAGCCTGAGTCGTTGGGTATGTGGGAGTACGCGCTCGGCTTTAGCGAGTTGTTCTCGGGCGATGCAGAACGGTCGTACGAGCTGGGCCTATCGGCATCGGCTCATCTCGAGTGGCGCGATATTGCCGGGCTGCTTCCCGCCGCCCTAGCACTTACCGGTGCCGCCGCCCACGCAACTGGCCGGGCCGCTGCGGGGGATAAAGAATTCGATGCGATTCCGCCAGCAGCCAGCGGTGATCCCAAGGTGGTGATGCTGCGTGCTTGGGCTGATGCCTGGCAGGACAATGTCGACGCGCGCACTGGACTGGCTGCGCGCACGCTCCTTGATACGGCTCGGTGGCTGCTCAACGCTCAGCACAGTTATTTCGCCGGCATGCTTGCTCATTGTGCGGTCCGCATCGGCGCGGACGTCAGCGCGTCGGTAGCGCTTTTGGAAGAAGCAAAACTGGTTGCCGGAGGTGGACTGCTAGAGCTTTTTGCGCGCCACGGCATAGCAACTATCGCCGGCGATAGCGCGGCCCTTGACGCGATCGCCCATGACGCGCAGGAATTGGGAATTGTCACCACCGCTGCCGACACGTGGTTTTCGCTGACCCGAATTGCAGGCAGCGGACCCGCCACCGACCTGGACGTGAGCGGACATCAGCGCTCGGCTGATCGACTGCGTACCGAGCTGCCGACGATGGCGTTGTGGGCGCAACCGGTGGCTGATCCGCTGATCAAGTGACCGGAGCAGAACTGGCTTCGGTGACTTGTGTGAGGCGTATGTGAGGGGTCATTGCGATACTCCTCTGATCGGGTACGCAGTATTCATCGTTGGGAGAAAATTCGAATGGCGATCGACGTCAAGACACTCAGCAAAATTGACCAGGGCGCGCTTATTGCTGGCGGGCTCACCATCCTGCTCTCGTTCTTTACCGCCTATATCAGTGTGAGTTTCAAGGGCAGCAAAGCTTTGAGCGGTATGAACCTCTCAACCGGCACCAGCGCTTGGCACAGTTATGCGACGCTGGGCATCCTGTTGATTGTTGCCGCGACGGCGCTGGTCGCGGTGAAGGCGTTCGCCAAGGATCAGCTGCCGACAACTGTGCCGTGGAATCTCATCGTTCTCGCGGCTGCGGTTCTTGGCACGCTGTTGCTGATCCTTCGTCCGTTCACGATCGGTGGCGGCGGATTCGGTGCCAGCGTTGGTCCCGGCTGGTCGGCCTGGATCCTGTTCGTCGCGGCCATCGCATTCACGGTCTTCGCGTTCTTGTCGTTCAAGGAGTCGGGCGAAAAGATCCCCGAAATCAAAAAGGCCGCTTAACCACCGCGGGTGAGAATGGCTGCCCCGCTCACCCGTGCGTCATGCTGGACTCATGAGGCTCCCTGACATTCCGCGCTACAAAACGGGGGCCGCCCGCTACGACACGCTTTCGGGTGAGCGGCCGATCTACCGTATCGGGCGTGTCCGAGCGATCGACCAACTCGCGCTCCAAGCGGGCGACTGCGTCCTTGACGTGGGGTGCGGAACTGGACTCAACTTCCCCCATCTTCGCCAACGTATCGGCCCTGCCGGGCACATCGTAGGCGTCGATGCGAGCGACTCGATGCTCGCTCAGGCTCGACGGAAGTTTCAGCCGGGGGAGAACGTGACCCTTGTGCATGGCGACGCCGGCCAGCTCTACGATCTCGTTGCGCCGTGGACGTTCGACGCCGTCATCGCCACCTACTCGTTGTCGATCATCCCCGACTGGCGTTCAGCCTGGGCGGGAGCTCGCCGCCATACGCGAGTCGGGGGACGTATCGCGGTCGTCGACCTCGGCCTACCGAAGGGTTTCGGCCGGCTGCTGACGCCCGCCGCACGGTTCGCTTGTTTTGCCGGGGGAGTGGATCTGGATCGCAGGCCGTGGATGCTCGTTGCGGACGACCTCGAAGACACTAACGTTGAGTTGCACCGGTGGGGCCATGTTGTGGTGGCGGTCGGAACGAACTGGTCGACCGAGGAGACGTCCTGACGTGGTTACGCCCGACGGGAATGATTCGGAGCACGCACCGGGTTCTTCTGATGTGGAACGAACCGCAATGCTCGATGCGACCGAAAGCTCGGCAGCGTTCGCGCGGTACGTCGAACCGGAGGTCGAGGTCATGCTGCGGGTTGCGCAAAGCCTCGCTGGGTCATGGTCCGAGGCAGAGGACCTCGTGCAGGAGACGATGATCCGTGCCTACAAAGGGATCGACTCATTCGATGGCGCCTATCGTCGTGCCTGGCTTCTGACGATCATGTCCCGCCTAAGCCGCGCCCGCGCCCGCATGCGCAAACAGCTCAACCGAGCGTCGAATACTAGGCGGCAGCGATGATCGGCCTAATCCACATGATGGTCACCTGCCGGTGGTCGGCCCATCGGATCCAGCGCTATATCGACGCCGACCCCGCCGCCCCGTTGACCGTTGAGGAACTACGCCGGCTTGAGACCCACCTCGACGTATGCGAGCGGTGCACCGCCATCGTCAACGAGAGCCGTGGGGTCAAATCGGCACTTGCTCGACTAGCTGATCGTCGTACGCCCGACCCTGCGCGCGTAGCTCGGCTGAAGGTTCAGGCCCACCGTTTGTCGCACGGCGATGTCGGCTGATGGTTATCCCGATCGACTGGGCTTCAGACTCGCTCGCCGACCGTCGAGAGCCATGGGATCTCGTGGTGCTCGGAGGCGGCACTGCCGGGATTGTCGCGGCAAAAACCGCCGCCGGGCTGGGATCTGACGTACTCCTGATCGAACGTCACCGAACTGGTGGTGACTGCCTCTGGACCGGGTGCGTTCCGAGCAAAGCGCTGCTGGGACGAGCCCATCGACCAGATGCTTTGCCGACCGACTTCGCAGCCGCGATGGCGCACGTCCATGCGTCGATTGCGGCCATTGAGCCGGTCGACTCACCCGCTGACCTACGTGCTGCTGGCGTGACCGTCGTCCACGGCGACGGTGAGTTCACCGGCCCGAGATCGGTGACGGTCAACGGCATCGAGGTGCGCTTTCGGCATACCGTTCTCGCGACCGGATCGGCGCCGGTAGCTCCGCCGATCCCTGGCCTCGCAGAAACCGACGTGCTGACGTCGGACTCCGTGTGGTCGTTGACGACCCGTCCGGAGCGGCTCCTTGTGATTGGTGCGGGGAGCATCGGCTGCGAACTGGGCCAGGCGTTCGCGCGGCTCGGAACCGCAGTGACGATCGTCGAGTCGGGAGCACGGATCCTGCCGCGCGAGGACGCCGACGCTGCCGCCATCTTGTTGTCGGTGCTCACCGCTGACGGTGTCGCCGTCCGCACCGGCGTCTCGGTCACCGGATTCGACGGTGCGATCGCGGTTCTCAGCGACGGCGGAACGATCGAAGCAGGTCATGTTTTGCTGGCGATCGGTCGACGACCCAACACCAGCGGATTCGGGCTGGACCGTGCAGGGGTCGAGCTCGACACACACGGGCACGCCATCGTCGATAAGCATCTGCGCACGACAAACCGGCGTATCTGGGCAGCGGGAGACGTGACGGCCAACCCCGCATTCACCCACGTTGCAGGTGCACACGGCAGTCAGGCCGCGACGAATGCGGTGCTTGGACTGCGGCGGTCAGTGGATCTGGCCACGGTGCCGCGCGTGACCTATACGCAGCCTGAGGTGGCGGCCTTCGGGGTTGGTCTTGATGGGATTGGCAGCGGACTCACCGTTCGTACCGTTCTGCACGATGAGGTGGACCGGGCGATCGTCGAGGAGCGCACCGAGGGGTTCAGTCGACTAGTGCTGAATCATCGCGGTCGCATTGTCGGCGCGACAATCGTCGGTCCACGGGCTGGCGAGTCACTGGCCGAGGTGGTGCTGGCCGCCCGTCACCGATTGCGCGCTCGCGACGTAGCAGCCTCAATGCATGCCTACCCGACCTACGGCGATGGGGTGTGGAAGGCCGCACTGGCGCAACTTCAGGACGATCTTGCAAGTCCGTGGGTGCGTCGTGCACTCAAGGTTTTGCAGTCGGTGCGTCGCCTGCTGCACCGGGCGTAGCAGCCTCGACGGCACGAACGTGGCGGGCATGGATGATGCCGCTGATGCTCAGCACGACGACCCCGACTATTGCGATCACGAATGGCCAGGACCCTGGCGAGAGGCCATACGCCCCGACCGCGATGTAGACGACCGTGCCAGGAATGATGCCGACTGCCGTGGCCGCGACGTATGAGCGGAGCCTGACGGCGGTGAGGCCAAAGAGGTAGTTGACCGTCGTGAACGGCACGATCGGCGCGAGTCTGGCCAGCAGCACCGTGACGAAGCCGCGCCGGCCGATCTGCTCGTCGAGTCGGCGGACCCGATCAACGGTTAGTCCGCGTATGGATTTGCGGCCCAGCCATCGCGCACCCGTGAACGCGGCCGCCGACCCCACCGTGGCTCCGATCAGAACGATGATCAGGCCGGCCCAAAAACCGAAGATCGCACCGCCGGCGATCGTGCAGATGGATTTCGGGAGCGGAAGCAGCGTCGCGGCGGCGTAGAACACGACAAATCCCGGCAGCGCTAGCCAGCCGAGACCGTCGAAGTAACGGCGCAGTTCGGTACCGCTCGGGAGACCGATTTGGGCCTCGAACACGATGAAGGCGACGACCACGAGAACAAGCGCCGTGACCCGGACGATGATTCCGCCTCGGGTCATGATCGGGCCGCCGCGAAGACGGTGCATCGTTCGGGCGCGACCGCCACCCCGGCGCGTTCACCGACTGTAACTGCGGTGCCAACCGCGACGTGGATCGTCACGACCTGCTGATCATCGGTGCGCGTGGCGACCGCTAAATGGGTTCCAGCGAAGCGCACCGAGTCGACGGTCACCGTGAGTACGCCGTCAGCCGCCGGCGACGTAAGCCAAAGCGCTTCAGGCCGAACGACGACGACGGCAGCGCCGGTGACTGTGTGCGGCCCTACATCGATTGTTTGGCCAGCCACCGTGAATGACCAGCTCGTTGCCATTCCATGGAGCTCGTTGCCGGTGCCCAGAAAACGAGCGGTGGCAAGGGTCGGCGGTGCGGTGTAGAGCTGCTCGGGGGTCCCGACTGCCTCGACGGTGCCATCGAGCATCACGACGATGCGATCAGCGATCTCCACGGCTTCGGATTGATCATGGGTGACGAAGAGGGTGGTGACGCCGGATGAGTCGTGGAGATCACGGACTAAGCCACGCATCTCGGCCCGCAGTGCTGCATCTAGCTGGGAGAACGGCTCATCGAGCAGGATGAGTGATGGGTCCAGCACGAGCGCGCGGGCCAGCGCGACGCGCTGCTCTTGTCCGCCGGAGAGTTCGTGCGGGCGCCTGTCTCCGAGTCCGGTCAGCTGTACCTGCACGAGTATCGCGGCGACGCGATCCTTGATCGTCGAGCGCGTCAGGCGTCGCATTCGCAGACCGAAGCCGATATTTTGGGCGACCGTGAGGTGCGGGAACAGCAGCGGTTTCTGGAACACCAGCGAGAGCGGTCGGCGCTCGGTCGGAACGCGCGAAATGTCGAGCCCGTCGACTTCGATCCGGCCCTGGTCCGGGGTCACGAGCCCGGCGATCATTTGCAACGTCGTACTTTTGCCACAGCCGGATGGACCCAGCAGGGCGGTAAATGACCCCGGGGAGAGGGTCAGATTCAGGCCAGCGACCGCGGGCACCCCGTCGTACGACTTGGTTAGGCCGGTGATTGTCAGAATTGCTGTCATGACCGTGCCATGCCCAACAGCATGCCACCGCGCACAAAGCTGGATGCGAAGAGCACGAGTAGGCCGGGAGGAACCACCACAAGCAGCCCGAGCGCGGCGGCAGCGGTGGTGTCCGATGAGCCGATCGCGGCGAACAAGAGCAATGGAAGGGTCTGGACCTGGCCACCACCAATAAGGAGAGTCAGGATGTATTCGCTCCAGGAGATCAGGAACGTCAGCAGGAGACTCGCGGCCAGAGCCGGTGCCAGCGTCGGGATTGTGACAAGTGTGGTGGTGCGCCACATGCCGGCCCCGAGGACATGCGCTTGGTGCTCGAGGTCAATATCGAAAGACTCAAATGAGCCGCCGAGGATCGCGGCGGCATACGGGACGGTCAGAACTAGTTGCACGAGAACGACGCCCAAGACGGTCTCCGATAAACCCCAACGGATGAAGAACACTTGTAGTCCGAGGATGACGGCCAGGCCCGGCACGATGACGGGGGCGAGGAGCAAGAATTGCACCAGCCGCCGGCCACGGAATCGGTGTAGCCCAATCACGCGGCCGGCCGGCAGCCCGATTGCGCAGGAGAGCAGGGCGACGGCGGTGGCAATGACGACTGACGTCGCGAGTGCGTGCCACGACTCAGGCGACACGATAAGCGCGAGCCCACGAGCCGTGCCATCGGTTGGCAGGAGGTCCGGGTAGGGCCACGATCGAGCTCCGGACCACAGGACCAGCGGCACCAACGGCGCGATGACCGCGCCAGTGATGAACACCGCGAGCAGTCGCCTCACGACGCCCTCCGATTGCCGAGTCGTATCAACATTAGATAGAGCCCCGCGATAGCTGTCGTTAGCGCTGCGAGCAGCACGGCGACGGCCATCGCTTGCGGACGGCTGGTCAGATCGATGGCGTTGAACGATTGATAGGTCACGACGGAAAGTGGAGCCGGGAACGGCTGACCCAGCAGCACCGGAACTTCGTAGGAACCCATTGTGAAGGCAAGGACAAGGATTGCGGCCGCGCCGACCGGAGCGGCCAGCATCGGGAAGGTCACGTGCCCGAGTCGTTGCCACCGCCCAGCGCCCAGCGTACGAGAAACGGCTTCAAGTCGCCCCAGGTTCGCACTCATCGCCGCGAGGGTGATCACCGCGATGAACGGCGTCTCCTTCCAGACGTACTCCGCGATGATGCCCCAACCGAAACTGTCTTGAGTCAGGACCGGAAACTGCTGGACCCCATCGCTGAGCCCGACCGCGCTGGCAGCACGCGACAGGAATCCCGATGGCGACAGCAACAGGCCGATACAGAGCGCTCCGACCAGATGTGGCACCGCCAATGTGCCCTGAAAAAGTTGTGTCATCCACGCGCGACCGGCACCGAGCCGTCGCACCACAAGCGCGCAGCCGACGCCGAGCACGGTGGCCATGATGGTCGATATGATGCCGATCCGCAGGGTGAGCACGAGCGATGAGCGTACGGCCGGATCTGCCGCGGCCGCCCGATACGCATCGAACGACCAGCTGCTTTGCCCCACCAGCGGCGCGTGTCCAAGACTCTGGAGGATCGCCTGGACAAAGCCACCGATGAAGAAGATGCCGATCACCAGCATGGCCGGTGCCAAAAGAAGTACGCGGCTAATCACCGGGGAGCGCAGAAGCGCGGAGCTTGGCACCATGGCGCAGCTATTTCTGCAGAACCTGTGCGGTCCAGTCTTTCTCAATTCTGGACGGGTAGCCGCTGGCGAGTTCTGGCTGCGCCTTGGCAGTCAAATCTGCGAGTGACAGCACTGACGGGCTCTGGGGCACGGCCGCAAACTTCTGCTGAACGCTTTGACTGCTCCGTGAGACCTCGATGCCGGGGTATATTCCGGTCGCCTCGAAAAGGGCCAGTTGGACCTCCGGATCCTGCAGCGTGTTGGCGAGTACGAATGCTGCGGATCGGTGCGTCGCGTTCTTTGGAATGCTGACGAAACTGTAGTTGCTGATGTTGCCGCTAGCCGGAACGGCTTCTCGGGTCGACTTCGGGAAGGAACCGTTGGCCACCTTGGTCGCCACGGCGCCCGGGCCGTAGGTGAAATAGGCACTGATCTCGCCATCGGCGAACAGCTTCTCGACCGCTTCCTGGCTGTTCGGATAGGTCTTCCCACGCCGCCAGAGACTCGGTTCGATCGCGTTCAACTTTTTGTAGAAGCCTTGTGTGGCATTGGCGTACTTCTGCTCGCTGAAGCCACCGGTGAGCGGGGCTGGTCCACCCATGTGGGCATACAGCAGCGAACGGACCGCCATTGATCCGGTGAAGTCCGGCGGCGCCGGATAGGTGAATTTGCCCGGATGAGCCTTCGCCCAAGCGAGTAGACCATCCACGGACACGACGTCCGATGCGTCGAGGTCCGCGCTGTTGTAGACCAGCGCGGAGTTGGCCTGCTGCCAGACGGCTTCGCAACCCTTTACCGGTACGCCAAAATCATTTGCGACGGCGGGGTTTTTGAAGTCGACATATTTGGCGTTGGGCAGGCCACTGGACCAGCCGCATGACCAGATATCGGCTTGGACGCCGGTGGCGAAGTTCTCGCCGTTGATCCAGATGGCGTCGACGGCGCCGCCGCTGGTCCTGCCAGCCTGCTTCTCGCCGAGTACTTTGTTCAACGCGTCGGCGGTGTCGGTGATCCGAATCTGCTTGAGCGTCACGCCCAGTTTCGCCAGCCGCGGGGTCACCTCGTCCTTGACGAAGGTATTGAGCAGGTCGTCGCCGCCATACATATACCAATTGATGGTCTGTCCGTCGGCGTCAGCGAGGACCTGGGACCAGTTGTTCACATCGATCTGCTGGGCCGCCGAATCATCGCTGGCGCCACAGGACGAAAGTGACAAGGCCCCGGCGACGGCTAGGGCTGCGGCCAGAAGTGAATAGCGACGCGGCGTGCGCACAGCAGGGCTCCTGAGAGTCGAATTCATGCGGTCGTACGAAGTGCGGGGTGTCGCCGAAGCGTGACGATACCTTCGGCGAGACGTTGCAGGGCAGTGAGCGCGACGGCTGCGGCGAAGACCCAGATGATGATCTCGGCATGCTGGGGCAGGAGCGCGATCAGCGCGTATGCGATCACTGTCTCGGTGCCCTCGGCAAGTCCGCCGATGAAGCGCAGGGACCGTGCATCGCGGTACTGCTCGAAGTGAAGCCGTTCCAATATCGACGACAATGCCAAGAATGCCGTGCCGGAGATGTAGTACGACACCAAGAGCGCAACGCACGCAAGACGAGCCGTGGGGATTTCGATCGCTATCGCCAGAACGAAACCGGAGTAAATGCTGAAATCAGCCAGGATGTCGAGGAATCCGCCGAGATCGGTGGGCCCCACCTGGCGGGCAACGGCGCCGTCGAGCCCGTCAAGCACGCGGTTGAGGAGCCACAACACCAGGGCAAGGCTCCAGGCACCACGTGTCACCGCGACACAGGCCGCAACGCCAATCACCCAGCCCACGACCGTGATGGTCGTTGCGCTGATGCCGACGGCCGAGATTCGCTTCGCAGCCTGATCGAGCACAGGACCGGTAAGTCGCCGCGCCGCGGTATCAAGCATCTAAATCTCCTCGGCATCGACGATGGGTTCTGTCCACTCTTACGCATGTATGGCAGTCGTGCAGTGTGGACGGCATTGAATGTTCTTAGTACCGCATACCCAAGGGAACCCGCTCACGTGCGGGTTGCATTCCCGTTCGATCCAGCTTTCCGGTGATGACTGAAGGGATCGAGGAAACGCGCAGAAGTCGGGCAGATCAGCATAACGCCGAACACTTCGGGTACTTTTTCACTGTGACGGATAGTTCGAGCGCAGCGGAGCGTCGGGAGATCCGCACGCGCCGGGTTGCCGATGGCGAGCACCGTTTCCCGCCGGCATTCGCGGTGGTCGTTGCCGGTCTAACGTATGCGTTGTTGCCAAGCGAACTGCTCTTCGTGCCGCGTTATGCCATTCTCGGCCTGGAGATTCTTCTGCTGGTGGGGCTGATGATTACCAACCCGCGCCGGCTGACTCGAGAGACGCGCTGGTCCAGATCCGCGTCGATTGTTCAGGCAACGCTCGTGATTGTCACGAACATGATCGCGCTTGGAATGCTGGTGGCGGCTATGTCTCGTGCGTCCACCCCGGGAGGGTCGCTGCTGGTTGCCGCGATGCAGGTGTGGCTCACCAACGTGATCGGGTTCGCGCTCTTGTTCTGGGAACTGGACCGAGGCGGACCGGTGGCGCGGCGGTCGGTACCGCGCGCAAAGATGCAGGCGGCTGACTGGCGCTTCTCGCAGGACGAAAACGACGACACTATCGACGAGGTGGCTAGGACGTCGAGTAGGTCTGCCGGGTGGACCCCGACTTTTGTGGACTACCTGTATGTCTCCTTGACCAACTCCAGTGCGTTTAGTCCCACCGACACGATGCCGCTGTCATCGCGAGCGAAAATCCTGATGGGGATCGAAGCCACGGCCGCATTGTTGACCTCCTTGCTGGTCATCGCGCGCGCCGTGGGTTCGCTGACGGGTTAGCAGGCAAACTGTCGTATGAGGCGACGCTTCACCAGTCGGTCAGCGGGTCGCGGCCATGAACTCCGCAACGATGCCGCCGAGCACATCACCGGCATCTTCCTGGAGGAAGTGGCCGGCGTTGGTGACGACGGGATGTTCCAGTTCGCGTGCGCCGGGGACGAGTTTGCGCAGAATTGGGGCCATCGCGCCGGTGATCGGGTCGCTGTCGCTGAACGGTGCAAGAAATGGCTTCTCCCAGCGCGCCAGTTGATCCCACGCGGCACGATTGGCCGCTGAAGCCGGGTCATCTGGAACATTGGGCACCAGGCTGGGCATCACGCGTGGTCCGGCCTTGGCTTCCTCAACGGGGAACGGCGCATCGTAGGCCGCCCGCACTTCGGCGCTCATACCGCGGACACACCCGGACTCGACGAACCGCCCGACGTCGAGGACCTCGGCCTTCTCCACCGCGTCGCGGAACATCCACCAGATGTCGGGCATCTGCTGGTCCCCGGTCGGCAGGCCGGTGTTCGCGGCGACGACCCGCGCAAAACGGTCGGGATGTTCGGCCACCAGCCGCAATCCGATCAGGCCGCCCCAGTCTTGGCCGACAACGGTCACGTCTACCAGATCCAGCTGGTCGAATGCGAGTTCGCGAACCCATTCGACCTGGCGAGCGTAGGTGTGGTCCTGCATCGACAGTGGCTTATCCGAGCGGCCGAAGCCGATCAGATCTGGGGCGATACAGCGGAACCCCGCCGCGACCAGAGCCGCGATGACGTGGCGATACAGGAATGACCAACTCGGCTCGCCATGGAGAAGGAGCGCCACGGGCGCGTCCGCAGGACCGGCATCGATATACGCCATCCGCAGCGGTTGGCCCGACTCCCCGTCGGGCTGTGCCACTTCTGCGTAAGACGGCGCCCAGGGGAAGTCTGGGAGGTCGTCGAACTGGTCATCGGGAGTGCGATAGAGATCCATGAGCCATTCCTTGCGTTCGTTTGGGTTGAGCCGAATGAGTTGATGGTGAGACAGCCGTTGGCTAGCGGCTACTTCTTGAGTCTTCGGCTGCCGCCGTGCCAATCTTCCTGGGCGCCAGCCTCGTCTTCACTCACCCCGAGGGAGCGGAGTTGAGGCACCTCGCGCAGGCTGCGTTTGAGCTCGGCGAAGCCCTTGAACGTCGCAAGGCCCACAACGTGGTCCCAGAGTTCTGCGGCTTCCTGCTCGGAAGGGAGCCGGCTGATGACGGGGCCGAAGAATGCTGCGCCGTCCGGCGGGGCGATGTGCAGGATCGGTGTGCCGACATCTTTTCCGGTCAAAGCCAAGGCCTCATCGGTGGAGGCTTGGATCTGTTCATCGCAGCTCACGTCATCGAGAAAGTCAGCGAAATCAGGGCTGAGGCCGGCGTCGATCAGTGCCGCCTCGACCAGAGTAGGAGTCTTGCCGGGGATGTCCGTTCCGTCTGTGGGGGAGACGTCGAAGATTCGTGAGCTGAGTGCTGGATACAACTTTGCGACGGCTTCGGGGCCATGAGCGGCCAGGACATGAGTACATACGCGCAGCATTCGGAGCCCCGCGGTATGCCCGGCTTCGTACTCTGGCGGGAAATGTGCGTCGTAGTCAATGTCTTTGTTAAGCAGACGCAGGGAAATGAAGCGCCACTCCACGGTGTAATCGCGTTGTTCCTGCACCATCCGGACCCATTTGCTGGTCAGCCAGGCAAATGGACACACCGGATCGAACCAGAAGCGGATGTCTGGCATGGCGTTGTCACTCATGGGGTTCCCCTCGTCGTCCTTCTCGTTGCGCTTCTCATTGCGGCAGTTGTGTCCTGAATAAGTCGATGAATTCATCGGCCATTGCCAGCTGGCGGAGCAATTTCTCGCGCCGCTGGATGGCCTCGTCCATTATTTCAGCGTGTTTGGCATGCAGTTGAGCGTCGGGCTCGCCGGACGCGTCACGCAGGGTCTCGATGAGACGCATGACGTCATGCATTTCCTCGAGACTGAATCCGAGTGGCTTCATCCGGCGGATAACCAGCAGCTTCTCAACGTCTTCGGTTGTGTAAAGCCGGAAGCCGCCATCACTGCGACCGGTCGGCTGGAGCAATCCCACGTCGTCATAGTGGCGCAGGGTCCGAAGCGACAGGCTGGTGCGTTCGGCAACCTCGCCGATCTGCATCAGCCGCACCTGAGCCTCGTTGTCCGTCACCGTGGCGCCTTTCACATGCCGTCAATTGCAACTCTACCCTTACGTGAGGGTAGGGTTGTCCACGAGTTTCCCGCCGAACCCATCGGCAAGCATGCCGCATCGCATGCGGCGCCACCACCTGAACGCGGCAATCACGCCCGCGTCGGTACGCACCTCAACCGGCGTCGCTCCCTGCCGTCTGAACGGAGATCCGTTGATCGACAGCCAGCCATACGAACCGACGGTCAGGAATGCCCTTCGATCGCCGAAGCTGCTGCGCGTTGAGGTACTGGCGGGCCTGGTGGTTGCTTTGGCGCTGATCCCGGAGGCAATTTCGTTCTCGATCATCGCTGGCGTCGACCCCCGGGTGGGGCTGTTTGCCGCTTTCACGATGGCTGTGTCGATTTCATTCCTTGGCGGCCGTCCAGCGATGATCTCGGCCGCGACCGGTGCCGTCGCGTTGGTCATCGCGCCGGTCATGCGTGATCATGGTTTGGATTATTTGATTGCGACCGTGCTGCTGGGTGGTGTGATTCAGATGCTGCTGGCGGCCGCTGGGGTAGCCAAGCTGATGCGGTTTATCCCGCGCTCGGTCATGATCGGGTTCGTCAATGCATTGGCGATCTTGATCTTTTTGGCTCAGGTCCCCTACCTGATCGACGTGCCATTCCTGGTCTATCCGATGATCGTGGTTGGGATCGGGGTGATGGTGCTCCTACCCAAACTGACCGATGTCGTACCCGCGCCGCTGGTCGCGATCGTCCTGCTGACCGCCTTCACACTGATTGCAGCGCTGAACGTCCCGAACGTTGGCGATGAGGGCAAACTGCCGGACAGCCTTCCCACGCTGCAGTTGCCGGCCGTGCCGTTTTCCTTGGAGACCTTCAAGATCATCGCCCCCTACGCATTAGCGATGGCGCTGGTCGGCCTGCTTGAGTCCCTCATGACGGCAAAGTTCGTCGATGACATCACCGACACCCATTCGAATAAGGTCCGCGAGGCTTGGGGACAGGGCGCGGCCAACCTCATCACCGGATTCTTCGGCGGTATGGGCGGCTGCGCCATGATCGGTCAGACCATGATCAACGTGAAAGTCGCCGGCGCGCGGACCCGTATCTCCACGTTCCTGGCTGGCACGTTTTTGCTGATCTTGGTTGTCGGTTTCGGCGACGCGGTGGCCGTGATCCCGATGGCGGCCCTCGTTGCGGTCATGGTCATGGTGTCAGTCGGCACCTTCGATTGGCACAGCATCAAACCGTCGACCCTTCGGCGGATGCCTAAGAGCGAGACGACGGTGATGGTGTCGACCGTTGCGGTCGTGGTCGCGACCCACAACCTGGCAATCGGTGTGGGCGTCGGTGTTCTTGTTGCGATGACGTTATTCGCCCGCCGGGTGGCACACCTCGCAACGGTCGAACGGGAGCTTGTCGGTCTAGCCGACGGCACCGAGACCGCCGTGTACACGGTGTATGGGGAACTGTTTTTCGCCTCCAGCAACGACCTCTATACGCAGTTCGATTATGCCGGTGATCCAGAGCGAGTCGTCATCGACCTCACCGGCTCACATGTTTGGGACGCCTCGACGGTTGCCGCATTGGACAGCATCACCACTAAATACGAAGGCAAGGACAAGAGCGTCGAGATCATCGGCCTCAACGCCGCCAGCGCGACGATGCATGCCCGTCTCACCGGCCAACTTTCCGCACCTTGATGGGTGGCCACGTAATTTCACCTGTGGGAATCCGATTGCGCGGGCGAAGACAAACTGATCTGTGGATTCTTACCCAGACTTCTGGATTGGGCAGTAACGTAGACACTTATCCACCACATGTACTACCGAAACTCTGGGAGACCCCCGATGCCGGCGCCCTTGGACTCTCGTCTTCGTGACGATCAAGCACTGACCGAAATTGAATTGACAAGCGATCTCATGATTGCCGTGAGCGGCTACGACAAGCATTTGACCGAGGTCGAAGTCGACCAGATCCTCGGTGTCGAGGCGATCTGAAAGCTGCCGTAGTAGGACGGCGATTAACAGCCGTCGATGTTGACCCCCTAGCATGGTTCTGGCCATCTCAATGTCGACAGGAGTTCGTCGTGCGGTTTCGCATACGACCGGTTGAAACAACGTTTTACGATCTGTTCTCCGAAGCAGCCGCACATCTCGTGGATGGGTCTAACCTGCTGGCGCTGATGCTTGCGACCGATGCGGACCGGGCTGAGATCGGTGTGAAGATGCGTGAGGCCGAACATCAGGCCGACGAAACGACACACAAGATCGTCCGGCGAGTTAATAGCACGTTCATCACGCCATTCGACCGTGAAGACATCTATCGATTGGCCAGCAGCCTCGACGATGTCATGGACTTCATGGAAGAGACCGTCGATCTGATCAACCTGTATGAGGTTGATGAGTTGCCCAAGGAATTCGCCGCCCAGGTTGAGGTGCTCCAGCGCGCCACCGAACTCACCGCAGATGCGATGCCCGGGCTGCGGACGATGAAGGGTCTCGAGGAATATTGGATCGAGATCAATCGCCTGGAGAACCAGGGCGATCACATCTACCGGCGAATTGTCGCCAAGCTCTTCAGCGGCAGCTATAAGTCGCTCGAGGTACTCAAACTCAAGGACATCGTCGACTCGCTCGAACATGCCATAGATGCATTGGAAACGGTCGCGAATACGGTCGAACAGATCGCCGTCAAGGAGTCCTGAGTAGTGAGTCTCACAACGGCGCTGGTGATCACGGTTGTCGCCATTGCACTGTTTTTTGATTATACCAACGGCTTCCACGACGCCGCCAACGCGATTGCCACCTCGATTTCGACGCGGGCGTTGACCCCCCGGATCGCGCTCGCCATGGCGGCCTTCTTCAACTTCGTCGGCGCCTTTCTTGGACTCGGTGTCGCTAAAACGATCAAGGAAATCTTGGTCGGTTTCAATCCCGATAACCTCGGCTCCGAACATGCTTTGACGATCGTGCTCGCGGCCCTGGTGGGGGCAATAATTTGGAACCTCATCACCTGGTATTTCGGCATACCTTCTTCTTCTTCGCACGCGCTGATCGGTGGTCTGATCGGTGTCGGGCTTGTCTCCGGTGTGCGCGTCGACTGGGACAAGGTCGTCGACAAGGTTGCGATCCCGATGATCGCCAGCCCGCTCATTGGTTTCGTTGGTGCTTTCGGTGTCATGACCGCGATTATGTGGCTCTTTCGCAAGGGCCGACCAGAGCGGGTGAATCGTGGCTTCCGGCATGCGCAAATTGCCTCGGCCGCCGGGCTCTCGCTCGGCCACGGCCTGCAGGACGCACAAAAGACGATGGGCGTCATTGTCTTGGCGCTGATCGCCGGTGGCTACAACGATCCAGATCAGTCGATCCCGTGGTGGGTTGTTGCGGCGGCCGCCTCGGCCATCTCGCTCGGCACGCTTTCGGGCGGTATGCGCATTATGCGTACGCTTGGCCGCCGCATCATCGCGCTCGACCCGCCACGCGGCTTCGCTGCCGAGGCAACGGCGGCGGTCGTCCTGTATGGAATGGCAATCGGTCTGCACGCACCGGTGTCGACAACCCACACGATGACCTCGGCGATCATGGGCGCCGGTGCGACCAAGCGATTCAGCGCCGTACGGTGGGGCGTCGCGCGGGGGATTATCACCGCCTGGGTGCTGACGATTCCGGCTGCGGCCGCGATGTCCGCGATCACCTATCTTTTGGTCAGTAACCTCATCCCGCAATAGTCGCATTTGGGCGACCCGTCATGTCTCGCCCACCGATTGCGCAATGACATCGATGACGGTCCGCACGCCGGGCTGTGGTTCGGGCTGGCTCCGGTAGGCGAGCACCAGTTCGCGTCGCACGTCCTCGCGTAAAGCCACGGTATGAATGCCTTTCCCGCGCAGCGCCAACATCAGGTCGGTCACCGGCGCAATGCCGAGATTGCCGGCAACCATTGCGAGCGACGACGCCGTGTCCGTGACCTCATGTTCGACAAGTGGCTCAAAGCCGGCACGCCGACAGGCATGCCGCATCGCCAGACCATATTGCGTATTCGCCGGTGGCAGGATCCAGCCCGCGCTGGCGAATTGTTTCAGTGCCACCGGGCTGTCGAGGACTGGTAGCCGACCCGAGACGGCGATCAGGAAGCGTTCGCTCTTGAGCGGTTGAAGCTCTACCATCGGCCGGCGTGGAATTGGTGCATCGGAATAGTCGACCCCAAAGGCTAGGTGAACCGCGCCCGATTCGACCGCCGATGTTGCTTCGTCGACGTCCACTTCGAGGGTGCGAATTGTCAGACCGGTGTGGAGTTTCTGCAGTCGTTCGAGTGCTGGCGGTAGCAGTTCGGCCGCGGCCGTACCGAAAACACCGATGCGTACGTGTGCCACGAGCGCACGATCATTGGCTTGTAGGGCTTCTTGGGCTTCCTGTTCGAGCGCGAGGATGCGTCCGGCGTACTCAAATAGAACCGTGCCAGCATCGGTGAGTTGAACTCGTCGGCCGATCTGTTCGAACAGGTCGACCTTCACTGTCTTCTCGAGCGCGGCCATCTGTTGGGAGACAGCACCGGTCGTGTAGCCGAGCGCCGCCGCGGCCGCCGTCATGCTGCCGAGCAGGTGGACGGCTTCGAGCGTGCGGAGTTTTGCGGTGTCGAGATGCATATAGCAATCCTAAACGGTTGGACGAAGAAAGTTTCGATAGTGCAAAACGATCTACGGGGGCAGGATTGCTATGAGACGTGGACCACATTCGATGCGGAGGAAGCTATGGCACGATCGGGCCGAACATTGCCTACTAAGGCCTCGGTGGTCATCATCGGTGGCGGGGCGATGGGTGTGAGCATTGCTTATCAGCTCGCACGAACGGGTATCACCGATGTCGTGCTGCTTGAAAAGGATGCACTCGGCGAAGGCTCGACGTGCAAGGCCGCCGGTGGCGTGCGGGCGCAGTTCTCCGATGAACTGAACATCCAGATTGGCCACAAAAGTCTAGAAGTCTTCGAGAACTTTGGGAAGATCTTCGACCAAGAGATCGATCTTCATCAGGTTGGCTACCTGTTCCTGCTGGACACACCCGAGAGCGTTGAGACCTTCGAACGCAATGTCGCCCTGCAGAACTCACTCGGTGTGTCGACCCGCATGATCAGTGTCGCCGAGGCGAAGAAACTATCACCGCACATCAGTACCGACGGCCTGCTCGCGGCGGCGTATTCGCCCCGCGACGGACATTGCACACCCGAATCAGTTGTGTTGGGTTATGCCGCTGCAGCACGCCGGCTGGGTGCCCGGCTGGTCACCGGCTGCGAGGTGACCAATATTCGGACCGTTGACGACCGAATCGTCGGCGTCGAGACGGCCGGGGGCACGATCGAGACTGACACGGTTATCTGTGTTGCTGGCGCGTGGTCACAACGGATTGGCGAGTTCGTCGGTGTCGACCTGCCTGTGACGCCGGTACGCCGGCAGATCCTGGTGACTGCCGAGGCGCCGACCTTGCAGGCCGAGATGCCGTTCACGATCGACTTTTCCACCAGCTATTACTTTCACAACGAGGGCCGCGGCTTGTTGATGGGAATGTCCGACCCGGATGAGACACCGGGCTTCAAATTGTCCCGTGACGACGCGTGGCTGCCGCGCTTCGGTGACGCGATCGCCCGTCGGACGCCGGACTTCACCGACATTGGCATCGCCAGCGGGTGGGCCGGACTGTATGAGATGACGCCCGATCACAATGCGCTGATTGGTGAGGCTCCCGGTGTCTCGCGCTTCTTGTATGCGACCGGCTTCTCCGGACACGGTTTCCTGATGGCGCCGGCAGTCGGGGAGATCATCCGCGACCTGTATCTCAACACGACGCCGGAACTGGATGTGAGCGGCCTTGATGCCCGTCGCTTCGCCGGCGCTGAAATCCGCCCCGAACTCAACATTGTCTAACATCCCATGCGCGACCAATCAAGGAGACCTTCATGACTGATATTTCCAGCACCCATATTCCCAGCGCCCGAGACCTCATCGAGCAGGCCAGCGCTACCGCAGAACGCGTCGGCGTCGATCTCAATGCGGTGAAGGGCGATACGAAGACGACGTCGCCGATCAATGGTGAGGAGTTGTTCTCGATCAATTGGGCCGACGCTGCCACCGTGGACACCGCAGTCGGGCGCGCTCAGGAAGCATTCCTCGAATGGCGGAAGGTGCCGGCCCCCTTGCGCGGCAACATCGTGAACCGGCTCGGTCAGTTGCTGCGTGAACACAAGAACGACATTGGCGATCTCATCAGCCTCGAAGTTGGCAAAATTACCTCCGAGGCACGCGGTGAAGTTCAGGAAATGATCGACATCTGCGATTTCGCGGTGGGGCTGTCACGCCAGCTGTATGGACGGACTATGACCTCCGAGCGGCCCGGCCACCGGCTGATGGAGACCTGGCATCCGCTGGGTGTCGTCGCTGTGATCAGCGCCTTCAACTTCCCGGCTGCCGTGTGGTCGTGGAACACCGCGATTGCCCTCGTGTGCGGCGATCCGGTCATCTGGAAGCCGTCCGAGGCCGCGCCGCTTACCGCATTGGCGTGTGGCCGGCTGCTGGATCAGGCAATCGCCGAGGCCGAGGCGCCGCGCTACTTGAGCCAGATCATCATCGGCGGCCCGGAGGTCGGGCAGGCGTTGGTCGACCATCCCGGCGTCGCGCTTGTCAGCGCCACCGGATCGACCCGTATGGGTAAGGTCGTCGGACCGCGCGTCGCCGACCGCTTCGGACGTTCTCTGCTCGAACTGGGTGGCAATAACGCTGCCATCATCGCGCCGTCGGCCGATCTCGAACTCGCAACGCGTGGGATCGTCTTTTCGGCCGCTGGAACCGCCGGTCAGCGCTGCACCACGATGCGCCGCGTCATCGCTCACACCGATGTCGTCGACGAACTGGTCGACCGGGTCGCGAAGGCATACGGCCGGCTCCCGATTGGCAATCCAATGACCGACGGAAACCTTGTCGGTCCGCTGATCCACGGCGGCGCCTTCTCCACCATGCAGAACTCACTACGTGCCGCCGAAGACCAAGGCGGCTCCGTTGTGGCCGGCGGCGGGCGGCGTTTCGAAGCCGAGGCGGCGAATGCGTTCTATGCCGAGCCCTCCCTCGTACAGATCGGCTCACAGACTGACATTGTCCGGCAGGAGACGTTCGCGCCGATTCTGTATGTCATGCCCTACTCGGACTTTGACGAAGCGGTAGCCCTCAATAATGGGGTTCCGCAGGGACTCTCCTCGAGCATCTTCACTCGCGACCAGGGCGAGGCCGAACGGTTTGTATCGGCCGAGGGCTCGGACTGCGGCATCATCAACGTCAACATCGGTACGTCCGGTGCCGAGATTGGTGGCGCCTTCGGTGGCGAGAAAGAGACCGGCGGCGGCCGCGAATCGGGTTCGGATGCATGGCGGAGCTACATGCGCCGGGCCACCAACACGATCAACTTCTCCGGTGAACTTCCGCTCGCGCAAGGCGTCGATTTCACGGTATAAAAACCGTGTGAGGACGATATAAGAGTTGCTTTGCAGGGCCGCACTTACGAGTGCGGCCCTGCAACTGTTTGCTTAACCCCAGGCCGTAATGGACTGAGCATTTTCGACGCCGAACACGCTGCGGACAAAGGCCTTGCCGGCGGCTTCACCGCTGATCGCGGCAAAGCCAGGGAATGCTGCTCCGTAGCCGGCCGCTGATTCTTCGACAACGGTCGCGCTGACCGCATTCATCCGAATTCCTGGGAGTTCGGGAGTGGCGGTGCGGACAAAGGCGTCGATCCCTTGATTGACAACTGCGCTGGCTGAGCCGCCGGGGAAGGCGAAGTTGCCGACGATGCCGCTCGTGAGCGTGATCGAGCCGCCGGGACTCACATGGTCACGTGCTGCGAGCGCGATCCGCAGTTGGCTGATGAGCTTGCCTTCGATCGTTGCCGTGTAGGTGTCGAGGGTCGCATCGACTGCTGAGTCCCAGCGGGCTGTCCCGATCACGCTCACTACAGCGTCGACCATACCGACGCTCTCGAAGAGTGCTGCGACACTCGCATCATCGAGCGCGTCGACCGGGTGATCGGCGGACGCGCGATGCGCCTCGATGACTTCTAACTCGCCATCGCAATAGGCGGCGTGGTGCTTGCGCAACTCAGCGACCGCATGTTTGCCGATCGTTCCGGTGGCGCCGAATACGAGAATCTTCATGGGCGGGATCCTTCTGTGGAAATCTCTCTGGCGAAATAACTGGCGAAATAACTGGGGAAATAACTGGGGAAATAACTGGGGAAATAACTGGGGAAATGACTGCGGGCGGATCCGGTGGAAGCCGTGGATCCGCCCGCGATCGGGGTGGTGAGGATCTACTTGATCAAACGCGGTGCTCCGGTGTCAGCCGCGCTGGCGTCCAATCCGTTCGCGACCAAGATTTTCTTGATCATGCCGTTTGAGTGCATTTTGGCGATATCGGCGTTGACTGCAGCCAGCAGTTTCTTATTTGACAGCGGGATAGGGAAGGACGCTTGCGCGCCTTCCTGCGATGCCGCCACCTCTGGGTTCGAGCCAGCTACCTCAACCTTCATATCCTTATTGTTGAACTTGCCCGAACCGAAACTGTCGATGCCGACCTCAATGCGCCCGGCCTTGAGGTCCTGGTTCATGTTGAGCGTTGTCGAGTAGACCTTGAGGCTGCTACCGAGGAACTTCTTCATGTCAGCAACCCACAGGTAGCCGTCGACAGTGCCGACCTTCTTGCCCTTGAGCGCGGCGATGTCGCTGATTCCGTCCTTGGAGATGATCGCCATCTGATCGGTGTAGAGCGGGTCCGACAGCGAGACGATCTTGGCCCGCTCGGCGGTGCGATACCAGTCCGCGGCTGCCAGGTCGGCGCGACCGGCCTGCACCATCGGGATGACGGCAGCGGTGGCGGCCGGCTTCGCGGTGATGGTCAGGCATTCCATCTTGGCAATCTCCTTGACCAGGTCACCGTCGACTCCGGTGATGGTCTTACCGTCGAGCTTTGAGAACGGCGGGAGGTCGTAGAGGGCAACGGTGAGCGTGCCCTTCTTGACCGTCGAGAACTCGTGGGCGGGGGTGCAATCTGAGGCGACCGTTGAGCTTGAGCCGCCGCCGCACGCTGCCATGGTGCTGGCCATAGCCACCGCAGCAGCGCAAACGAGTGTTTTACGTAGATACATGGTTTCTCCTTGGATGGGTCGTGCGGTAGGTCAGAGGTGACGGGCGAGTCGGTGCTCGACGCGCTCGGTGAGGAAGCTGGTGGGAATTGTGACCGCGAGGTAGAGCAGCGCGGCGAGAACGAAGACGCTCGTGTAGCGGAAACTCGAGGAACCGATCGAGTAGGCCTGGCTGGTGAGCTCGGGCAAGGCGATCGTGTAAGCCAACGACGTGACCTGGAAGATGAGAATGGCAAATCCCATCAATGGTGGGATGGCGATCCGAATTCCCTGCGGGATGACGATAAAGCGGAGGGTGTCGTGGCGCGCCATTCCGAGCGCTTCGGCGGCCTCGACTTCGCCCGGCGGAACGGCTTGAAGCCCGCCGCGAAGAATCTCACTCGTATAGGCCGCGGTGGTCAACGCGAATGCGAGTGCGGCCGACAGGAGCGCCGACAGGGTAAGCCCCGCGCTGGGCAGGCCGAAATAGACGATCTGCAGCATGACGAGTGCGGGCATGCCGCGGCCAAGTTCTACGAGGCCAATGACGACCCAGCGCACTGGGCGACGTTTTGTGTTCGATCCCAGCGCCAACAACAGGCCCGCTGGTAGTCCGAGCAGGAGGCTCAGACCGGCTACCCGAACGCTTACCCACAACCCGGTGAGGAGGGTCGGAAGCCAGCTGCCCCAATCAGCGAAAAAGCTCATCGGGCGACTCGTTTCTTCAGTCGGGAATCGAGTAAGCGAGATCCCCAAGCGCACGGGATGGTGATGATCACGTAGACGATTCCGGCGATGATGAACGGTGTCAGCGCATCTCGAGTTTGGTGCGACTGCTGGGTGGCCCTGAACATGATGTCGGTGACGCCAATCGTGAAGGCGACTGAGGAATCTTTCAGCAGCCCGATTCCGTAGGTTGCGGCGGCGGGTATCGAAACCCGGAAGACCTGCGGCCCGATCACCTTTGCGAGCACGGATCGGTGATTCATGCCGAGCGCTTCGGCTGCCTCCCATTGGCCGGCCGAGATGGCTGAAAGCCCGCCACGATAAATCTCGGCCATGTAAGCACAGGAGATCAGACCGAGGCCGAAGATCGATGCCATGAGGGCGGTCATCCAGGTCATGGAGGCGCCGAAGCCGAAGAAAATGAGGAACAGCCAAACCAGCGGCGGAATGCCGCGCAGAGTTTCGATGAGGAAACGCGATACGAGTCGAACTAGGAAGAATCGTGACCGCCGACCCAGGACGAGCGGGATGCCACCAAGCGCCCCAAGCGCAAGCGCCGCGACCGTCATCAACACGGTTGTTGGCACGCCAGCGAAAATGGTCAGAAACATGTGCATGCTCAGCGCTCCAGCACCGCGCGCAAGAACTGCCGGGTTCGGGCATGACTGGGCGCTGAGAAGATGTCCTCGGGTGCGCCCTCCTCGAGAATGGCGCCCTCGGCCATCACGATGAGGTGATCACAGACGTCGCGCGCAAATTGCATTTCGTGGGTGACGACAACCATCGTCATTCCTTCGAGCGCGAGCTCCTTCATGACTGCCAGCACTTCGAGCCCGAGTTCAGGGTCAAGCGCCGAGGTCGGTTCATCAAACAGCATGACTTGGGGCTCAAGAGCCAGGGCTCGGGCGATGGCGATTCGCTGCTGCTGGCCGCCAGAGCAGCGGTTTGGATATTGCTTGGCTTTGTCAGCCAAGCCGACGCGTTCGAGCAAGCCGGCAGAGACTTTATCGGCTTCCTTGCGGCCGCGGCCGAGAACGCGTTCCTGCGCGAGACTCACATTGCGCAGGACGGTCAGATGCGGGAACAGATTGAAAGACTGGAACACCATTCCGGCGTTCCGTCGCAGCAATGCAAGATCCTTCGCGCCGACGCGTTCGCCGGCGGTGATGAGAGTGTCGCCGACGGTGATGCGGCCGCTGTCAGGATCTTCCAAGAGATTGATGCAGCGCAGCAGAGTGCTCTTGCCGGCGCCACTCGGGCCAATGATGGCTGCGACTTCACCCTCACCTACGGTCAACGACACGTTATCGACGACGGTGTTGTCACCGAAACGCTTGACCACGTTCTGCAGTTGGATAACTGGCTTCTTGTCGCGAACGGTATCGGTCATGGTGTTGGCGCTCCTGATCGGTGCGGGTTGAACTTTGTCTTGCTGGCGGCCTTGCGATGTGCGGTAATTCGAACGTGACCCGCATCACGGGATTTTGGTCAGACTATGCCCGGAGCAGTGTTGGTTGAAAGGGTTACAGCGTCACTGATTGTGTCCCTGCACTAAGCAGTCCTTGCCCTGTGGTCAACCGTGTTTGTTCTGCACCGGGTCCATCGCAGTTGGAAGGAAATTCAACGGCGCCCGTATTGCTAGCGGATCGGGTCGTTCTGTGACAATCTGAGAAGAAACCAGCGAGGGGTTAATTTGCTTATGCTGAATCCAGTGCATCTGCGCACCCTTGCGATGGTTGTTTTGACCGGTTCGTTCGCCGATGCCGCGCGTCGGTTGGGTTATACCGCGTCGGCAGTTTCGCAGCAGATTGCGGCGCTCGAGCGGACCGTACGCATACCGTTGTTCGATCGGGATGCGCACAGCGTGCGCCCGACCCCGGCAGCGGAATTTCTGGTCAATCGTTCGCATGAGGTGCTGGCGGCGCTCGGCGCACTTGAAGGCGATGTGCGCGCGATGGCAGAAGGCACAATGGGCCGTCTGCGGCTTGGCAGTTTCCCCACGGCCAACGAACAGTTGTTACCGCGAACCTTGCCGAAGTTGATCTCAGACCGCTCGCAATTGGAAGTTCATCTGGACGAGGGCGAGCCAGATGAGCTGGTGCCGATGCTCATCGACCAGGAGCTCGATATCGCTGTTGTCTATCGCTATGACCTGGTGCCGCGTCGTTGGCCCAGGGGACTGCAGGCGGTCAAGCTGCTAGATGAGAGTTTGTTCTTGCTATTGCCCTCAAACCATCGGCTGGTCGGAAAACCAGTCTCATTGCGCGACTTAGAGGGTGAAAAGTGGATTTCGACGCGCGAACGCTCCGCCGGAGCAACCTCATTGCGGCGAGCATGCGCTCAGGCTGATTTCAATCCAGTCGTCGATTTTCGTAGCAATGATTACGACGTCGTGCGCGGTTTCGTTCGCTCCGGCCTCGGCATTGCTCTGGTCCCGGCGCTCGGTCACGAGGCCAGCGAGGGGGTCGAAGCAGTTTTGATCGAAGATTTGGCAGTCCGGCGCCATGTCATGGCATTGCACCGGCCAGCCAGATCCACCGGAGCCGTTCGTTCCGCAATCGTCGCGTTGCAGTCTGCTGCCGGCTCACTGGCCGACGACCTCCCCGGTCTCGACGCCTTCACAAGCTGATGCGCTGCCCCATGCCGTCGGCTTGGGCGGCTTCGAGGACAGCCTGGGCGGCTGCCGCATCTTGGATCCCGACGCCGACGCTGTTGTAGTAGATCACCTGTGTGGGGCTCGTGCGTGCCTGCTGGCGACCGATGAGGACGTCGCCAAGTTCAATGAGGTCTTCGGGCTTGCGGATCCCCGCAGCGATTGCATCGACAATCGGTCCAGCGTGCTCGATCGCGGTCGGACGGTGATCGATCACGACTGCGGCCGCCCGTTCGACAATCGCACGCGGGATCTCGAAATGGTCGGGTGCGAATGATCCAACGCTGATAATCGTTGCCCCGTCATCGATCCAACTGCTCTCCAGTACGGGTTCGAAACTTGTTGTGCAGGTCGCGATGACATCGGCCCCGCTGACTGCGGCCGCCGCGGAGTCGGCGGCGTGGACAGCAAAGTCGTATTCAGCGTCGAGGACATCGGCTAATCCTTTGCAGTTGCCCGCATCGGGGCTCCAAATGCTGACCTGAGCGAGGTCGAGCACGCGCGCAATCGCACGCACGTGGGCGGCGGCCTGAACTCCTGAACCAATCACCGCAAGTCGATTGGCGCCGGGCTTGGCCAGCGCCTCGACGGCGACCGCACTTGCCGCTGAGGTGCGGATTGTGGTGACGCTCGTACCGTCCATGATCGCTAACGGTCGACCAGTCTTGGCGTCGAGCACGGTTACCAGCGCCGAGATCACCGGCATCCCTTGTTCGCTATTGCCTGGGTTGACACTGCCGAACTTGCAGACCGCGCCGCTAAGCGGATCCAGTCGGGCGGCGTAGCAGAAGGACACCGAGTCCTCGGTACCTTCCAGCAGTAGTCGTTCGGCCAGGAGGGCGTCACCGGAAGCGAGATTGCTGAACGCTTTGCGTTGGGATTCGATCGCAAGGTCGACGGTCAGCAGCGTGCTGACATCGGTGGCGGATAAAGCGAGAAATTCGAGCGCGGAAGACATGGGACCTTGCGATCTGCTAGGCGGCTGGACCATCTCAGAATGTCTCAGCCAGCCAACAATAGCCATGGGCGGGAGCCACAGCACCTCTAATGCCAGAGCAAAATACCGCTGTGCCTTTGCCTCTGGCGCGCGGATCGAGGAGCGATGATGCTGGGTTGCATACCTACACCGAGCAAGAATCGAGCAGACCTGTGAGCCCAGACGTGTTGACACTCATCGATGAGTGGGGACCGGAGAAAATCGTATGCGTATCGGATCAAAAGACCGGTATGCGTGGAGTTTTGGTGCTCGATAACACCGCTCGCGGAATGGGCAAGGGCGGCACCCGTATGAGTCCCAGCCTGACGGTTCACGAAGTCGCCCGGCTGGCCCGGACCATGACGTGGAAATGGGCTGCGGTCGATCTGTATCACGGTGGCGCAAAAGCGGGCATTCTCGGCGATCCCAATGATCCAAACAAGGAAGCGATCCTCCGGGCATTCGCCCGCGCCTTGGTCAAAGAGGTCCCGTCCGACTATGTGTTCGGCCTCGATATGGGCCTCGCCGAACATGATGCTGCGATCTTCGTCGACGAGTTGCGCGATCACGGTGCGGCCGTCGGGCTTCCGCGATCACTCGGCGGTGTGCCGTACGACCAGCTCGGTGTGACCGGTTTCGGTGTGGCCGAAGCTGCGGACGCAGCCGCATCGACGATTGACCTCGATATGGCCGGCGCTCGCGTGGTGATTCAAGGTTTCGGTGCGGTCGGCCAGGCGGCCGCCACGCGGTTCGTCGAGCTCGGTGCTGCGGTGGTCAGCGTCTCGACTGCAGAGGGTGCTGTGCACGATGCTGATGGTCTTGATATCGCCAAACTGATTGCGCTTCGTGCTGAGCTCGGGGATGCGTGTGTTCGCGATTATGGGACGTCGTGGTCCGCCGCCGAGGATGCATTATGGCTTGACACCGATATTTTAGTGCCAGCCGCCCGCGAGGATGTCATCGGACAAGACGTCGCCAACGCGACCAAGGCGCGGCTGGTCGTCGAGGGCGCGAACATGCCAACGACCGCCGAGGCCAAGAGCATCTTGCACCGCCGTGGCGTCACGGTCGTGCCCGATTTTATTGCCAATGCCGGCGGGGTTGTCGCGGCTGCGCACTCGATGGATATGCGCTATTCGCCGTTCACGGTCGATCCGAAGGATATCTTCACGATGATTTCTGATCGGCTCCGCGCCAACACGATTGCGGTCCTTAACGATGCGCTCGCGACCGGTACGACGCCACACGAAGCGGCGCAAGCCTTGGCCCGAAAGCGAGTGTTCGAGGCCATGGTGTTGCGCGGACAGCGTTCCCGCACGGTCATCAACGCGTGAGGTCACAATGACTGAGGCAATTGATCAGCACTTTTTGGACTGGCTGAGCTTGGAAAAGCTGAGCTTGGACCGGCTCAATGGGCTGGATGATGGCACCTCGACCGCCGGCACTGCGGCCGAAGACGATGTCTCTGACGCGACGTATCTGGACTATTTTGACGCGCAATTACAGAGCCGCCATCTCGACTTCGCATCCCGATGGTTGCAACGCCAGGGTCAGGGTTTCTACACGATTGGCTCCGCTGGACACGAGAGCAATGCCGCAGTCGCGATGGCGTTGCGGCCGACTGATCCAGCGCTGTTGCACTACCGATCGGGCGGGTTCTTCGCTGCCCGGGCCGCCCAGGTGGATGGAACGAACCCGATCCGCGATGTCCTGCAAAGCATGGCTGCTGCGGTAGACGACCAGATCTCTGGTGGCCGGCATAAGGTTTTCGGGCACCATGGGTTGGCGATCATTCCGCAAACCTCGACAATCGGTTCGCACCTGCCCCGAGCGGTTGGCGTCGCCTTCGCGCTCGAGCGGTCGGCACGGATCGGCTATCAACTCAACTGGCCCGGGGATGCTGTCGTCGTCACGAGTTTCGGCGATGCGTCGGCCAACCACTCGACCGTCGTCGGAGCGATCAACGCTGCCGCCTACTGCACCCACCGCGGCTTGAAACTGCCGATCTTGTTCGTCTGCGAGGACAACGGCATCGGTATCAGCACAAAATCCCCCAAGGGGTGGATTGAATCGCTGCTATCGAGTCAGCCGGGCATTGGCTATGTGTCGGCCGACGGATCTGATCCCGCCGCAGCATTGCTCACCGCCCGCCGGGCAGCCGAAGCCGTACGAAACACGCGTCAACCGACCATCTTGCATTTGAAGACGGTCCGGTTCATGGGCCATGCGGGTTCCGATGCCGAAGTCGCCTATCGAACACCGTCGGAGATTCTGCGCGACTACGACCGTGATCCCTTGCTGGCGACCGCGAAGACCCTCATTGACCGTCAGATTCTGACCGTCGACGAGATCGGTGATCGCTATGAGTCGATGCGCGAACGTGTCATGACTGAGGCGCAAACCGTCTGCGTTTCACAGCATTTGACGACCGCCACGGCAGTGATGGAACCCCTTACCTACAGCAATCCTGAGGCTGTTCGCACCGCCGCGCTAACGACGCCATCGCCCGAAGATCGCCAGATCGTTAAGAAAGCACCGGAGGACCAGGGCCAACTGACACTTGCCCAGTCGATCAACGCGGCCCTGGCCGATGTGCTCGCCACCTGGCCGCAAGCATTAGCATTCGGTGAGGACATTGCCCTCAAGGGCGGCGTTTATGGCGTGACCCGGACGCTGAGCAAACGCTTCGGTATCGCCCGGGTTTTCGACACGATTCTGGACGAACAAACCATCCTGGGGACCGCATTGGGTGCGGCGGTCAGCGGATTGTTGCCGATTGCCGAGATCCAGTACCTCGCCTATCTGCACAACGCGGAGGACCAGTTGCGCGGCGAAGCGGCAACATTGCGCTTTTTTTCCAACGCCCAATACACCAACGGGATGGTGGTACGGGTTGCCGGTTTGGCGTACCAGCGGGGCTTCGGCGGCCATTTCCACAACGATAATTCGGTCGCTGTTCTGCGCGACATACCCGGATTGATCCTTGCTGTGCCGAGTCATCCGCAGGATGCGCCGGCGCTGCTGCGGGCGTGCGTCGCACTCGCCAAGGAAGAAGGCCGAGTGTGCGTTTTCCTTGAGCCGATCGCGCTCTACCATCGGCGTGATCTTTACTCGGCCGGCGATGAACTGTGGACGGCAGAGTATGCCGCGCCAGCCACCTGGGCCGCGGCGGCAGAAATCATTGGCCGGGTCGCCGCCCATCTCGACGGACCCGACCTGTTGATCGTCACCTTCGGCAATGGGGTCGCGATGAGTCTGCGCGCCGCGGCCGAGCTGAAGACGGCGGGAATTGATTGCACCGTGGTGGACCTGCGTTGGCTGAGTCCACTACCGGTCGATGACCTGTTGCGCTACGTACGAAAGTTCGATCGCGTCCTCGTTGTCGACGAGACCCGACGGACCGGCGGCGTCTCCGAAGGTGTCATCACGGCGCTGTCCGATGCAGATTATCGCGGTGCGGTGCGCCGGGTCGCGAGCCAAGACAGCATCATCCCGTTGGGTCCTGCCGCCGATGTTGTCCTTCTGTCCGAGGCAGACATCGTTGCGGCTGCCCATGAGTTTTTTCCCACTAACGTACCCACCAACGTGCCCACGATCAGCTTAGAAGAGGCAGCACAGTGACTACCAAAACAGTGACTATCAAAACAGCGGATACCAAAACAGGCAAAGGCAAACCCGCCTTCGAACCGCTCGATCCGGCCGGGATCGACTTGGTACTCAGCGATCAGGAGATCGCCGTTCGGGCTTCGGTGCGCAAACTTTGCGCGAGCGCGATCGACCCGCACGTCGCCGAATGGTTTGAGGCCGGCACGATCCCCGACATCCGTGGCCTCGCCAAGGAGCTCGGCTCGCTCGGCCTGCTTGGTATGCACCTTGAGGGCTATGGCTGCGCAGGCATGACCGCGACCGAATATGGCCTGGCCTGCCTTGAACTCGAAGCCTCCGATTCGGGCATCCGCTCGCTCGTTTCGGTTCAGGGCTCGCTTGCCATGTTCGCGATCTGGAAGTGGGGCAGCGAGGAGCAGAAAACCACCTGGCTTCCACGGATGGCCAGCGGGGATGCCATCGGCTGCTTCGGTCTGACCGAGCCCGATGTCGGCTCCGATCCGGGCAACATGAAGAGCCGAGCGCGGCGTGACGGTTCCGACTGGGTGCTCGACGCTCGCAAGATGTGGATCACCAACGGATCCGTGGCCGATGTTGCCGTCGTGTGGGCAATGACCGATGAGGGCGTTCGTGGCTTCGTCGTGCCAACCGACACACCCGGTTTCAGCGCGCCACTGATCAAACACAAAATGTCATTACGCGCCTCGGTCACAAGCGAACTCGTTCTTGACGGCGTACGGTTGCCGGCCGATGCAGTTCTGCCGGAGGTGACCGGCCTGAAAGGGCCACTGTCGTGTCTCAATGAGGCCCGTTACGGAATTGTCTGGGGAGCGATGGGCGCTGCGCGCTCATCCTTCCAAACAGCGTTGGACTATTCGCTGACACGCGAGCAGTTTGGCCGGCCGATCGCCGGATTCCAATTGACTCAGCAGAAGCTTGCCGACATGGCGCTCGAACTCACAAAAGGCACGCTGCTCGCGCTGCACCTCGGACGTGCGAAAGATCGCGGCACCCTGCTCCCACCGCAGGTCAGTCTCGGCAAGCTCAACAATGTTCGCGAAGCGCTCGAGATCTGCCGAACCGCCCGCACGATCCTGGGGGCAAACGGTATTTCGCTCGAATATCCGATCATCCGGCACATGAACAATCTTGAGTCGGTGCTGACGTATGAGGGCACCGTCGAGATGCACACGTTGATCATTGGCCAGGCGCTCACCGGGGAGAATGCATTTAGCTGATCCCCCGTCACGGGTTTACCACGGTCTCCCGGAGAGTTGAACCTCTCCACGGCATACTTGCCGCGTCCGGATGAGGTTTGCCGTGTGACCGTGGTAAACCAAGGTTCAGCCAAACCGTCCTTGGATGTAGGCCTCGGTGGCGGCGTCTTCGGGATTGGAGAAGATCTTCTCGGTCCGATCGAACTCGACCAGCCGGCCCGCCTTGCCAACCCCGGCGAGGTTGAAGAACGCGGTCTCATCAGACACCCGCGCCGCCTGCTGCATGTTGTGTGTGACGATCACGATCGTGTAGGACTCCTTGAGCTCCTGGATCAGATCCTCGATGACACTTGTTGAGATCGGATCGAGCGCCGAGCAGGGCTCGTCCATCAACAGGACTTCGGGTTCTACCGAGATTGCACGCGCGATGCACAGCCGCTGTTGCTGCCCACCAGACAGACCCGAACCGGGTCGCCCGAGCCGGTCTTTGACCTCCGACCACAGTCCCGCGCTGCGCAAGGACCGTTCGACGATGACATCGGCGTCGAGCTTTTTCATCCTTTTGGAGTTGAGCTTTTGGCCGGCGAGAACGTTGTCATAGATCGACATTGTCGGGAACGGATTGGGGCGCTGGAAGACCATACCGATCGCGCGGCGCACACTGACCGGATCCATGTCGCGGCCATAGAGATCCTGGCCATCGATGAGCACTTTGCCTTCGACACGCGCGCCGGGAATGACCTCATGCATACGGTTCAACGACCGCAAGAAGGTCGACTTGCCACAACCGGACGGCCCGATTATCGCGGTGACCGAACGCGCCGCGATCGCGATACTGACATCCTCGACGGCGAGGAAATCGCCGTAATAGATGTCGAGTCCGGAAACGTCGATATTTTTTGCCATGCTGAATCCTTCGCTGGTGAGCGGGTTAGCGCTCGTCCTTGGGGGAGAAGAAGTGCGCGACGAGACGCGCAATGAGATTGAGCAGCATCACGATGATCAGGAGCACGAGCGCCGCACCCCAGGCTCGGTCGATGCTGGGGCCCGGCGGGATGCCGGGATTGGTCACCGATGAATAGGCGAATACCGGCAGGGTTGCCATTCGGCCCTCGAACAGGTTGAAGTTGACCGAGTCGCTGATGCCGGCGATGACCAGCAGCGGTGCGGTTTCGCCGATTACTCGGGCGATCGCGAGCGTGACGCCGGTGACGATTCCGGCGAGCGCGGTGGGGAGCACGACCTTGAGGACTGTCCGCCACTTCGGCACGCCCAACGCGTATGCCGCCTCGCGCAGCTCGTTCGGGACCAGCTTGAGCATCTCCTCCGATGACCGTACGACGATCGGGATCATCAGCACTGACAGGGCGACCGAGCCGCCGATGCCCAGCCGGACGCCGGGCCCGAAGAAGATCACAAACAGTGCGTAAGCGAATAGCCCCGCAACGATCGACGGGATGCCAGTCATCACATCGACCAGAAAGATTATTGAGCGGGCGAGTTTGCCGTTGTTGCCATATTCGACCACATAGATCGCGGTGAGCAGCCCGATTGGCACCGAGATGAGCGTCGCGGCGAACGTAATCAATAGCGTGCCGGCCAGCGCGTGATAGATGCCGCCACCGGGGCCGACGACATTGCGCATCGAGTTGTTGAAGAAATCGACCGACAAGACTGCGGCGCCCTTGCTGATGACGGTCCACAGGATGCTGAACAGTGGGAGTAGCGCGAGCACGAATGAGCTGGTAACCAGCACAGTGACGAGCCGGTCGGTGGCTTTGCGGCGACCTTCGACGATGCGCGACCAGATCGGCAGACCCGCACCGACGAGCAACCAGCCGAGCAAGACCGACATGACCGGACCGACACCGGCGAAGTAGGCAGCGCCGCCAGCGATGATGGCGATGCCGAGCGCGGCGGCGCCAGCCCAATTGGGTAACTGGGCGCCGCGCAGGCTCTGGCCGAGATCCAGATTAGACGGCGGCGGTGGTGGTTGCGGTGTGGGCGCTAATGGCGCGAGGGTTGTGGTCATCAGTTGGCTCCGGAGAACTCTTTGCGGCGGTTGACGATTGCGCGCGCCGCGAAGTTGACGATGAAGGTGATCACGAACAGCACGAGTCCGCTGGCGATCAGGGCATTGACGCTGAGCCCGCTGGACTCCTTGAACCCGAGTGCGATGTTGGCCGCGATTGTGCTCGGGTTGGTGCTGCTGATCAGGTTGAGGGTGACGACGCCGGAGGCGGACAGCACCATCGCGACGGCCATCGTTTCGCCGAGTGCGCGGCCGAGACCGAGCATTGCCGACGAGACGATGCCTGAGCGCGCATACGGGAAAACGGTCAAGCGGATCATTTCCCAGCGGGTGGCGCCGAGGGCGAGGGCGGCCTCTTGGTGCAGGCGTGGTGTCTGCAGGAAGATCTCCCGGCAGATCGCGGTCATGATCGGCAGGATCATCACCGCGAGCACGATGCAGGCGGTGAAGACAGTCCGGCCGGTCACCGAGGCGGGGCCGGCGAAGAACGGTATGAAGCTCAGATGCGCGGCGAGGTTTTCATACAGCGGGACCATGTGACCGGCGAGGAATTGGATGCCCCACAGGCCATAGACAACGCTCGGGACTGCGGCTAACAGGTCAATCAGGTAGCCGAGGACGTGGCCCAGGCGACGTGGCGCGTAGTGCGAGATGAACAGCGCCACCCCGACCGCGACTGGCAACGCGAGCAAGAGCGCGAGGAAGCCGGACAGGAGCGTGCCGAAGACGAGCGGCCAAACGTATGGCAGGAAGTGCTGCTTGCTCTGGACTTCGGACGGATCGGCCAGGATGCCGGGGATTCCTTCGACGATGAGGAAGGCGGCCACGCCAGCGAGGATCACCAAGATCGAAACGCCAGCGCCGGTTGTGAGGCCAGCGAAAACCCGGTCACCGCGGCGGCGCACGGGGCGTTCGCTTCGTGGGGTGCGGGTTATGGTCACTTCGGCGGCCTCTCTACGGGAACATTGTGGCGAGTGGATGATGACGAGGTGGCCGCCCGGATAAGGCGGCCACCAACGTCATCAAGCAGCCGAGATCAGATCGATCGCGGCGGCAACCTTGGCGCTCAGGTCGGGGGATAGCGGAGCCGAACCGGCGTCCTTGGCCGCATCGGCCTGTCCCTCGGTGCTTGCGATGAACGTCAACCAGCTCTTGACGAGGTCAGCGGTCGCCTTGTCGGAGTACTTCTCGCAGGCGATCTGGTAGGACACCAGCACGATCGGGTAGACCCCATCGGTCTTGACCTTGCGGTCAACCGTGATCGCGATATCGCTGACGCCTCGATCCGGAACGATTGTGGAGGCGTCGAGGACGGCGGCTGCCGCCTCGGGCGAATACTCGACGAATGTCGAGCCGACCTTGACCTTGGCGACCGACAACGCCCCGGCCTGGCTGGCATCGGCATAGCCGATCGTGCCCTTGCCGCTGTTCACGGCCGAGATGACTCCCGACGTTCCTTCGGCTGCTTCGCCGCGCTTGATTGGCCAACTCTTGGTGGTGCCGCCCTTCCAAGCGCCTTCACCGGCCTGATCAAGATAATCGGTGAAGTTTTCGGTCGTACCCGAATCATCGGAGCGGTGTACCGGCGAGATCTTTGTCGCGGGCAGCGTGGCCTTCGGGTTGTCGGCGGCGATCGCTGGATCGTTCCACTTCGTGATCGTGCCTTGGAAGATCGCGCCGATCGTCTTCGGGTCGAGGTTCAGTTCCTTGACGCCGTCGAGGTTGAACACGACCGCGATCGGGCTGACATACACGGGGACTTCGACGACATCGCTCTTGCACTGGGCTTTGGCTTTTGCGAGTTCGGCGTCATCGAGGTAGGCATCGGAGCCGGCGAGCTGGAGGCCGCCGGCGATGAACTGCTCGCGGCCGCCGCCCGAACCGACCGGATCGTAGTTGACGGTCACATCGGGATTGCTGGTCTGGAACGCTTTCTTCCACGACGCAACGGCTGATTCCTGCGCGCTGGAGCCGCCGCCGTTGAGCGTTCCGGAGACGGTGTCCGAGGAGGCGCTGGTCGTACTGGCATTTTCATTTGCTGCACCACAGGCGCTGAGGCCGAGTGCGAGTGCGAGCGCTGCTGCAGCCGGAACGGCCATTCGATTGCGTTTCACTGTTAATCCCTCTCTAGGGTTTCATGACTTTTGGTTTCACTCAGACGCTAAACAGCGGAGGTGTACCAACGTGTCGAGAGAGATGAACGGAGCGTGAACGATCCTCTAACAGCTGCGAACCGGTATGTGCTCGGTCGCACAGACGGTGCCCTTACGGTGATGGACAACGAAGGATTCGCCGGGTTTGAGCGCAACCGGACCGATGCCGAGTTCGGCGCAGATGGCCGGAAGATTTGGCCGGTGGCTACAGATGACGGTTGGCTTCTTTCGCTCCAGCAATGCCACCAACGACCGGCGCAGAAGCGACGTCTTGGTGTCCTCGCCCATCCGGTCGTCGATCTCGATGAACGTGTTGATGCTGTGGGCGTACGGTTCGACGGTTTGCGCGCAACGCAGTGCCGGGCTGCTCACGACATTGCGGATGCCATAACTGGCAAGGACCGGTATGAGCGTCTTCGCGGTCGCGAATCCCACCGGATCGAGCGGCCGATCGAGGTCCTCGCCCGCAAAGCCGAAGCGGTCGACCGCTTCGGCATGGCGCTGCACGATGAGCGTCCGAGTTTTGTGCCGTTTGGTCTCGCGCAGCGTGCGGAACTCCTCGATGACAGCGCGATCGTGCGGGTACGTCAGAAGGTCGCTGACCGCGGTGCCGCCGGGTGGCTGCCCATTGCCAAGCCGGATCCAGCGGATCGCGTCGACTTCTTGGTTGGGCGTGAATCGCTCCCCGGTGGTTTCGCCGATCGGCCGCGCCACCCAATAGTCGACGAGTTTAGGGCCGGCGGCGACCCGATATTCGACCTGTTGGAGGGGGATCCCCAGGCGTACGCGCAGGCCGGTCTCCTCGAGAATCTCCCGCACGGCGGTTTCGCGCAGCGACTCGCCGGGTTCGAGTTTGCCCTTGGGTAGGGTCCAGTCGTCATACTTGGGGCGATGGATTGCGAGGACTTCGATCGAGGTGCCGTTGCCTGAAGGGCTCGTGCCTTTGCGCCACACGACGCCACCGGCGGCCCGAATCGTCTGCTCTTGTGCCATACGTCGTATTGTCCCTGTCAGAGATGAAAACCGGGTTAAGGAGACATGTCCAGTATGCGTCTTCGGACCGGCGTCATTGCCATTATTGTCATCGTGGTCGCGCTGGCCAGCGGTTGGGCGATTTCACGCACGGTCGCCGATTCCCGCGGCCACCTGACTCAGGCGCTCGATGCGCTGCCGGCCAACACCCGAATCATCGGGTTCACCGACTGGGCCAAGATTCGCGATGGGTTGGGCGTTGACGCGTCGAGCCCGACCAATGATCTGGCCGATAAGGCGTTCACCCGAGGCTTGTCCGAACGGTCGGTCCTCGCCGATGCGGCGCCGGCCATGGTTGATGCCTTCGGGTGGTCGATCGCCGATCTGGATTGGGAGGCATACGGTCAGGCCGTCGGTGGTTCGGTTTCTGCGGCCGGTATGGGGCCTGATCTCGACCGGACGATTGTTGAGCGCGGATTGAAAAAGGCCAAGTATGTCGAGCGCCGCGGCATCTGGTCCGCGGACATGTCATCGACGGCTGTCGCTGGCGGGTCGTTGCCGGCCGCGGTGACCAACGCGGCGGTGTTCGACGGGCTTGTCTATTTCGGCTCGAGCCGTGACTATCTTGCTGATGTTGTTGCCGCGCATCGCGATCGCGGGCCGACCCTCGCCGGTGTCGTCGCCGTTCGACAGGCGGCTGATCCGTTGCGTGGCGCCGCCAGCGCTTACGTCGCCGACGGGAAGGATGAGTGCAAGTCGGCCGGATTCGGCGAGCAGGACGAATCAGTACGCAACCAGGCCCGCAGCGCGGTGCAACCCTATGGCGCACTGCGCGCCTATCGGTATGCCGGTCGGGCCATCTTCGACGATGGTGATGCGAGCCGGTTGGTCTTTTCGATGACATTCGATAGTGGCGCGATTGCCAGTCGGCAGGCAGCGCTGCGGTCGCACCTGACGACCGGTCAGTTCATCGGCCGAGCCGGGTCGATGGCTGACGTCCTGAAACTCGACGCTGCCCATACCGACGGGCCGACAGTCGCGCTCGACTTCCAGTTCAATCGTTCCTACTCAGACTTCATGACCGGGGTCGGGCCCGTGCTGTTTGCTGCTTGTTCGGCGTGAGTGTGCTTTAGGTGCGGTATGCGTCGCGGCGATGCCGGATGTTCACGACATGCACCATGACCGTGTCTTCGTGGATTGAATAGATGATCCGAAACTCGCCTCTGCGAGCTGAATACAGTCCCTCCAATGGGCCGCGTAATTGCTTCCCGACCCGTTGTGGATTTCCTGCAAGTGGCCCGCTGAGGAACTCTGCACAGGCAAACGCCGCCGCGACCGGAAGATCCTCGTTGAGGGCTCGCCGGGCTTGGTGCGACAACGTCACCTGATAGGTCACTGGGCAGCGCGTCCGCGCTCCCGCATCTCGACGAGCACATCGTCTAGATCATGGGTCGCACCGGTGGCCGCCTCTGTCAGCGCTGTGTTCAATTCTCGGACTAGTTCTTTGTCGGTCAGAATTTCGACCGTCTCCAACAGTGAGTCGTAGTCATCGACGCCGAGAAGTACTGCAGCACGAGAGCCGTTGCGAGTGATCTCGATTCGCTCATGTGTCTTCATGGCGGCGTCGACATATTGGGAGAGCTGTGCCCGAGCCACGGCTAGCGGGATAGT
Source organism: Aeromicrobium changchenzhani (assembly GCF_057586615.1). Classification (NCBI taxonomy): domain Bacteria; kingdom Bacillati; phylum Actinomycetota; class Actinomycetes; order Propionibacteriales; family Nocardioidaceae; genus Aeromicrobium; species Aeromicrobium changchenzhani. Next base: position 588,604 of record NZ_CM172480.1, read on the forward strand.
CGTCATGTACACAATTCTAGCGTCTTATTCGCGTATGTTAAAGGCTGTCAGCCCAGGACGCGCCGTCGCGCGTGGGAGCGTTCGATGAGTTCTTGCTGGATGTCGAACGGTCCGACGTGTCGCTGCCAGGTGCCATCGCTCTGCAGATGGAATGAGGTCGTTGAATCGTCCATCATGCGTTCAAGCAGTTCACCAAGCTCATCGGTATGCGCCCGGGTGGGGATGTTGACGAGCACTTCGACGCGGCGATCGAGGTTGCGGTGCATCAGATCGGCCGAGCCGATCCACGCCTCCGGATCGCCGGAGTTCGCGAACCAGAACACGCGGCTGTGCTCGAGGAAACGGCCCACCACACTGCGTACGTGGATGTTCTCCGACAGATCGGGGACGCCGGGACGCAGCCCACAAATCCCACGGACGACCAGATCGACCCGGACGCCAGCGCGCGATGCCGCATACAGCCGGTCGATCAATTCCTCGTCGACGATTGAGTTGACCTTGATCCGGATGAGCGCGGGGCGGCCGGCACGCTGATGCTCGATCTCGCGATCAATGCGTTCGAGCAGGCCGGCGCGGAGTTCCTCGGGCGCCACCATCAGCCGTCGGTAGGTCGAGCCCTGGGCGAAACCGGACAGATTGTTGAACAGATCGGTGAGATCTTTGACGATGTCGATGTTGCTGGTCAGCAGACCGAAGTCCTCATACAGGCGCGCCGTTTTGGGGTTGTAATTGCCGGTGCCGATGTGCGCGTAGCGGCGCAGTCCGTCGGGTTCATCGCGGATGACGAGGGCCAGTTTGCAATGGGTTTTGAGCCCGACCAGCCCATACACAACGTGGCAGCCAGCACGTTCCAATTTGCGCGCCCAGCGGATGTTGGCCTGCTCGTCGAAGCGAGCCTTGATTTCGACCAAGACCAGCACCTGTTTGCCAGCACGGGCCGCGTCGACGAGGGAATCGATGATGGGGGAGTCGCCCGACGTGCGATAGAGCGTCTGCTTGATCGCGAGAACGTGTGGATCGGCGGCGGCCTGCGCAAGGAAGCGTTGGACGCTCGTGGCAAAGGAATCGTATGGGTGATGGACCAGGACATCGCGTTTGCGTAGGGCGCTGAACAGGTCCGCCGGGCGGGCGGTTTCGACTTCGGCGATATCAGTATGCGTGCCTGGGACGAAGGGCTCGAATTTGAGCTCGGGCCGGTCGAGGTCGGCGATCTCGTTGAGGCTGCGTTGATCGAGCGGGCCTTCGAGTGCGAACACCTCATCGGTGGTGATCCCCAACTCGGAAACCAGCAGATCGAGAACTCCCGGATCCATTGTGGGTTCGACTTCGAGGCGTACTGGCGGGCCGAACTTGCGCCGCAACAGCTCCTGCTCGAGCGCTTTCAACAGGTTTTCGGCATCATCCTCCTCGACTTCGAGGTCCTCATTTCGGGTGACCCGGAACGGATGCTGCGCGATGACCTCCATACCCGGGAAGAGCATGTCGAGATGCGCGGCGATGACGTCTTCGAGCGGAACATAACGCCCCGGCGACGCTGCCATCCAGCGGTTGATGATTGGCGGAACCTTGACCCGGGCGAAGTGTTCCTTGCCGGTGGCGGGATTGCGCATCGTGAGTGCAAGATTGAGCGAAAGGCCCGAAATGTAGGGGAACGGGTGGGCCGGGTCGACCGCCAGCGGGGTCAAAACCGGGAAGACGCGTTCGCGGTACAGCGCCGTGATGCCGGCCTTCTCCTCGGCGCGCAGATCAGCCCAGTGCAGGAGTTCGATGCCTTCGTCCGCCAGCGCAGGAATGAGGGTGTCGGTGAGCGCACGGCCGTGGCGCTCCATTAGTTCGTGGCTGTAAGTCAGGCTCTGCTGCAGGACTTCACGTGGGTTGAGCCGGCTGGCCGAGGGGACCGCGACGCCGGCCGCGATACGCCGTTTGAGACCGGCGATCCGCACCATGAAGAATTCGTCGAGATTGCTTGCGAAGATCGCCGAGAACCGTACGCGTTCGAGTAGCGGCAGGCTTTCGTCGCGGCTCAACTCAAGAACCCGGGCGTTGAACGCGATCCAGGACAACTCGCGATCGAGGAACCGGTCGGCAGGGAGTTCGCCCGCGGTTGAGTCGAATGGCGGGTCGACATCGAACGAGTCCGGTGACGCCGGGGCTTCCAGCTCGGCGACGTCCAGATCTTGAGAATCCATAGTCTGAGGATGACAGGTAAAAGTGAACTTTGGGTGAATCGTTTGTTTCACGATTTCGTGTGTGCGCTACGTTTGCGGCCATGATCTCCTCCAAAGCGGTTGCCATGGCGGCTAAGAGCGGCGCCATTCGTACGATCATGGCCCTGCCGAAGCCTGTCGTCCGGCGAATGGCGGGCGAACCGGTCATCGTCGACGGCAAAACGCTCGATCCGCAGGTCCAGTTGATGCTCCGATTGGAGAAGGTTGAAGGGCCATCGATCGAGACGCTGCCGATCCCGCGCGGTCGCCAGCAGCTCGCGTCGTCGGCACAGCTGGCCGGCGGGAAGCAGCCGATCGGTGCGGTTGCGGATCGTACGATTGCTGGCCCTGGCGGGCCGCTCCCGTTGCGGATTTACACGCCGAGCGGCTTACACGGCAACCTGCCCGCGCTGTTCTTCATTCACGGTGGCGGTTGGATCTATGGAGATCTCGACAGCCATGATGCGACCTGCCGGTTCCTTGCCGAACATGCGCGCGTCCGAGTCATCGCGGTGGACTATCGGCTTGCCCCGGAGGCGCCGTTCCCGGCTGCCTTCGATGACACTTTGGCGGCGTGGAAGTGGATCGTCGCAAATGCCGAGGGCATTGGGGTCGATGTCGATCGGCTCGCGATTGGCGGTGACAGCGCCGGTGGAAATCTGGCCACGATCATCGCCCAGCACGCCGTAACGGAAGGCTTCCAGGCGCCGAAGTTTCAGCTGCTGATCTACCCGGCGGTCGATTTTGTCGAGCGGGCGCCGAGCCGTGACACCTTCGCCGAGGGGTTCTATCTGAGCAAGGCGTTCATGGATCTGGCCGAGGCAAACTATATGAGTGTCGATCAGGATCGGGCTGATCCGAGGCTCTCGCCGCTGCGCCACGATGTCACTGGCGTTGCGCCGGCTTATGTGGTCACGGCCGGCTTCGATCCGTTGCTCGATGAGGGCAAGGCCTATGCCGACATGCTTCGCGCTGCCGGGGTTGAGGTGGAGTATCACTGCGAAGAGTCGCTCATCCACAGCTTCGCCAATCTCATGGGCGTCAACGCAGCCGCAAGGAAGGCCATGGCGCATGCCGCTGCCGCCCTCCAAACAGCCCTCGCCTAACCCCTAACCCTTACGCCGACGAGTCACTCACGTGCGCCGAGGAGTCGCTCACGTGCGCCGACGAGTCACTCACGTACGAGGGGGCTGTGGATAACTGACGTCAGGCTCTGCGAATTTCGGCTTGTATGCCGGTATGAACAATTTGCTCAACAACGGACTACCGTTCTTGGCTGAGGACTGCGGCGTCGTCGGCATGACCGCCAACCAGCTGTATCAGGCGCGCCGTGAAGGTGTCGTGCGCCGAATTCTCGACCGGGTCTTTGTCGACGCAGCCGCTCCTGACACTCGCGAGCTCCGCATCCAAGCGATGAAATTGATTGCCCCGTCACATGCGCTCGTAGCCGATGATTGGGCGGCGTGGATTTATGGCATCGACACGTTCGCACCGGGCAAACGTCATTCGCTCCGCCCGACCCTCGTGGTTCCACACGGGCAGAGCCGCACCCGCGTTGACGGCCTCGCATGCCGGCAAGCCCTCATACCGCTTAAAGATATCGTCGAGATTGACGGCCTGCGAGTCACGACGCCGGTGCGTACGACCTCGGATTTCTTGCGTAAAAAGTGGCGTCCGTACGCGTTGTCAGCGGCCGACTCGATGGCGCGCGCGGGGCTCGTGACGCAGGAAGAAATGATGGAGTACGACGCCCGGCTCAAGGGTTATCGTGGCATCAGGCAGGCGCGCAGCTTGGCGTTGTTGATCGAACCGCAGTGTTCTTCGCCCGGTGAATCATGGACCCATCTGCGTATGTGTGATGCTGGCTTTCCGCTGCCAGAGCCGCAATGGGAGGTTATTGACCGCGATGGCAACACCCGCTTTCTCGATTTCGCCTATCCGCACCTTCTGATCGGGGTCGAGTTTGATGGGGCCGGTTTTCATACCGCCAAATTTGACCAGTCACGTGATGCTTATCGGCGCAGGCTGCTGGAGGCACTGGGATTCCGATTGATTCTCGCGGTGTATGCCGACATCTTCGGAACCGATCCCGCTTTCGAGCAGGGACTTGGTGAACTATTGGGCATGAAGCCGCTCGGCCGCCGTTGGTGAGTGACTCCTCAGCGCACGTGAGTGACTCGTCGGCGTACGTGAGTGACTCGTCGGCTTAAGCCGAGGGGATTTTCCGATTGATCAGGATCGTCAGGACGATGAACGCAAGGGCGATGGAGATCTGGGCGCCCAGCGTGGCCGATGCCAGCAACATCGGCGCGGTCAGGAGCAGCAGGACATCGAGCCCACGCAGAACATTGCCGAACAACGACGGCGGCACCGCGCCACTTGGCGAAGAAACCAATGGGCCGGAATAGTTCGGCGGGGGCGCCGTGACCCAACGGGCGATCGCGGTGAGCGCGGCGAGACCGACGGCGATGCCCACCAACACCGCTGCGCCGGCATTGCCTTCGGCCATGGAATTCAGGTATGCCGGTGCGGACGCGAGTCCCCAAATGATCAACACGACACCCGGCACGATGAGGCCGACCTGCCGTACCGATGATGCGGGCATCGGGAAGCAGCGGATCAACCCCGGCGTTCGTGTCAGCACTCGCAATCCCGAACACAGTCCGAGACCGGCGAGGAATGCGGTGAGCGCGCCAATCGCTGGCACTGCTTTGCCGAGGTCGAGCGTCGCGGCGACATACGGCACGACGAGCGCGGCGGCGAGAACAACGACGGTATGCGCCGAGCGTCGCAGCCGAATGACATCGCGCCAGACCAACGCCCAGTTGCCCGACGGCCCGCCACGAACGGGCCGCACGATTGACCGGCTGCGCCATTTGCGCGCCAGCAGGATGTCATAGACCAGACCCAGATCAAGACCGGCGAGCGCGCCCGACAGGCTCGACAGGAATGCTCCGCCGGCGGTCACCGTCTCTTTGCGGATGCTTTCGAGCGCCGTGTATGCGCGCCAGGCCAACGCGATCGCGGCCACGGCGACGGCCACCCAAACGACAACCCCGAGTGGACCAAAGTGCGGCCGTTCGGGCAAACCGGCGGGTACGTGTCCGGCAGCAACACCGATCAAGCCGGTCCAGATCACTGCACCGAGTAGCCACAACCCGAACTGTGCGACCTGTCGTTCCCGCGCTTGGTCGAGCGCGGCGGCCATCGCCATAGCGGCACAGCCCACCACGATAATCGCGGCGAAGACGACCCCGGTCGACACATCGAAGCCGGCGATCGTGGCATCAACCGCGCCAATCAGGATGCCAGCGATCAGCGCAAGTACGGCGGCCCGTGCCAACCGCGGACGAAGCAGGACCCGCCGGTCAGCAGGAGAAGAGAGCAGCCACGATCCTTCAGCCGGGGTCGCCATCAACGGCCCCAACAGCCGGGCGAGGAGAAGAACAACAGCAAGACCACCAGCGGCAAAAACCCAGGGAAGAGAAGCCCGCGCATCCGAACAGACCGCGGACGCACATGCATCGGTCGACTCGATCCGGATTTGGCGAATCGCGTTGAACGCCATCGCGCCGAGCATGATCGTCGCGAAAATGGCGATGTAGGCATCGGCCAGCACATCGATCATGCGGGTATCGACGCGCCCATCACGCCAGTCGTGGATCTGCCGTCGGAGCGCCCGTACCTCGATCTTGGCGGTACTCATACGGCGGCGAAAGTATGTGTTTTGTCGGCAACTGCGGCGACGAGGTCCGAGTCATGGCTGGCCAGAATGATCGACAGGCCCTGTTTCTTCTCGAGATTGAGGCGCTCCACGAGCCATTCAAGTCCGCTGGCGTCGAGGCGCTGCTCGGGTTCGTCGAGGACGAGTAGGCGGCGCGGCCGTACGAAGGCGCTGGCGAGCGCGAGTCGACGCTTCTGCCCGGACGACAGCGAGCCGGGCAATTGGGCCGAGCGCGACGTCAATCCGACATCGTCAAGAACTGCGTTGACGACCTCCTCGGCATCGGGTACGCGATGCGCCATTGCGAACAGATCGAGGTGCTCGACGACGCTGAGGTCGGGGAAGAAATCGAGGTCATCCATGACGACGGCCAGATCGGCGCGGATCTTGGGGGACCGTTCGTCCATCGCGTTGCCACACAATGTGATGGTGCCTTCTGACGGCTTGTCGACACCGGTGATGCAACGTAGTGCGGTGGATTTGCCCGACCCGTTGGGCCCGACCAGTGCGAGTGCGCGACCGGCGGCGAGGTCGAAGCTGAGTTCGCCGAACACATCGTATTTGCCGAAGCGTTTACGGAGACCGGCAACGCGGAGGACGGGCTCTGCTTTGGACTTCTTCGCCATGTTCACAACGTAGTCGTACGGTCCGACATAGCGCTGAGTGACTCGTCAGCGTACGTGAGTGACTCGTCAGCGTACCTGAGTGACTCGTCGGCGGGATTAGGCGGGATTAGTGGGGCTAGAGGGTGAAGAGGGTGTCTTTCTTGAAGTTCTTGAAGCCGAGTGTTCGGTAGACGGCTAGGGCGGGCGCGTTATCGCCTTCGACGTAAAGGATCACTTCGGCTACGCCCGCATCCTGTAGATGGCGCAGACCTCGGGCGGTCAGCGCCTTGCCCAGGCCGCCGCCCTGGGCAGCGGGATCGATACCGACGACATAAACCTCGCCACGGCGCTCACCATCGGGCAGCGCCTCAATCTTGGTCCAATGGAAGCCGACGATCACACCGTCTCGCTCAGCGACAAACAGTCCCGCCGGATCGAACCAGTCCGAACTCATCCGGCGGCGCAGATCGGCCAGATCCATCGCGCCCTGTTCGGGGTGCGACGCGAATGCCCGCCCGTTGACCGCAACGATCGCTTCGTCATCGCCAGCGGCATACGGGCGCAGTTCGACTCCGTCGGGCACGACCTCCGCAGCGATCGGACCGTCGAATTCGAGCCGCAGGATCAACAACGTACGGGCCGCGGTCAGCTTGAGCTTCGCGGCGAGTTTGACCGCGCCGGGCAGCTCGCCGTGCGCCCAGAATGAGGTTTCGCCCTCGTCCAGCGCCGCCTGAATGAGCCGGGTTCCGAACCCGCCGAGCCGAAAACGTGGATCGACCATCGCCTCGACCGGCGCATCGCCGAAGCCGACAGCGGCCGCCAACATGGTGCCGTCGGGCGCTTCGAAGCGGATGTCGACACGCGGCTTATCGCCAGCCGCCAAGGCCAGCAGGGTCGACTCGTTGAGGGGTTCGACATGGTCGAACGCGGTCACGCGCTCGGCAAGATCCAATACGCTCACGCCAACGAGCGTAGCTGCGCACCCACTTCGGCCGCGATCGCGCGTGCGAATGCTTCCGGGGTGTCGTCGTCATGCTCGGGGACGATGTGGTCGACGAGGCCGGACTCGAGCAGGTCGAAGGAGCGTATGCGTTGGGCATTCGCCATCTCGGGCGCATGCTCGATGTCGCCGTAGACGATCGCGCTGGCGCCCTCGGGCAGCAGCGGCGCAAGCCAAGAATGTTCAGCGGCAATCGTGCGGGCTGCCGGCAACAACGCGAGTGCGCCACCACCGCAACCTTCGCCGAGCAAGACCGACACCGTCGGAACCCGCATCGTGGACATGTTCGCGATGCAGCGCGCGATCTCACCGGCGATTGCGCCCTGCTCGGCCTCGGGGGAAAGCTCAGCGCCGGGCGTGTCGATGAAGGAGACAAGCGGGATCTGCAGCTCATTGGCCAACCGCATGCCGCGGCGCGCCTCACGTAGCGCGGCCGGGCCCATCGGAGTGGCGGGGGTCTGCGTCGTGCGGTCTTGGCCGATGACGACGCACGGTTGTCCGTCGAGTCGGGTCAGTGCCACGAGTAGCGCGCTGTCGCGCTCACCCTCGTCGGTGCCTTGGAGCCGAATCGTTCCGGTGCCGCCATAACGGATGACCTCGCGTACGCCGGCCCGCGTGTCGGTGCGGGTTCGCTGGATCGAGTCCCACGCGTCGCCGGTACGTTTGGCGGTTCCGGTGCGGTGTGCGAGTACGGGTTCTGATGGCGGATCGATGAGGATCGCGAGCGCCCGGTCGAGCATGCCCGGCAGTTCATCGGGGAGGACAACTGCGTCGATAATGCCGTGGCGGGTGAGGTTTTCCGAGGTCTGGATACCCGGCGGGAAGGCACGGTTGTTGAGCAGTTCATAGACCTTCGGGCCGAGAAACCCAACGAGCGCGGCGGGCTCGGCGACGGTGATGTGGCCGAGTGATCCCCACGACGCGAACACGCCGCCGGTGGTCGGATGGCGCAGATAAACGAGGTAAGGGAGTCCAGCGGCCTTGTGGTCCATCAACGCCCGGGAGATGTCTATCATCCGCACGAACGCGGGCGTGCCCTCCTGCATACGGGTGCCGCCCGATGCCGTGCCGGCAAGGATCGGCAGACCCTCGGCGGTAGCTCGGCGTACGGCCGCGGTGATGCGCAATGCGGCAGCCTGACCGATCGAGCCAGCCAGGAAGCGGAATTCGTTGGCGATCAGGGCTACCGGACGGCCGCGGATCAGCCCGCGGCCGGTGATGACCGATTCATCGGTGCCAGCGCGCTCGGCGGCACTGACAAGGGCGGCTTGATAGTCGGCCGAATGCCCCGAGATGTCTACCGGATCGTCCCAGGACTCGTAGGAATCGGTATCGAGGACTAGATCGAGCAGGTCGTGTGCCGATTGGCGGGTGTTCATGAATCCTCTTTCAACCAGTCGCGGATGATCGCGCCGTCTGAATTGAGTACCGGGAGCGTCAGTCGGCCCAGCGTCTCATGTTCGACTTCATTTAGTAGGTTTTGGCTCGTGGTCTGTTCCCCTGCGTAGACCTCGACGAGGTCCATCCCGGCCAGAGCCTGGGCGTCAGGCCGCGTACTCACGAGTCGTCCGCTCCCGAGTTCTGAACTGTCTCGACCTCATCCAGCCAGGCACGAACGCTGGCGTCGTGTTGCCCGAGGGTTGGCGGCGCAAGGTTTTGCTCGCGGCCCCCCGCGTAGGCGTTGTCGTCGAACCGCAACGGCGGTCCGGGCAGCCGGATCGGGCCAGCGGTCGGATGTTCGACCTCGATCAGCAGCCCTTGGGACAGGGTTTGCTCCCAAGCATAGACCTCGTCGAGCGACCGCACTTTTCCGGCGGGCACCCCGGCATCGTCGAGACGCTGCAGCCACACCTCGGCACCTTCGGACGCGAACACGTTTTCGATTTCGGCAATCAATTCGACCCGATGCGCCACCCGGAGCTCGTTGCTGGTGAACCGCGGGTCGGCTACGTCGAGCTCGGCTACTGGGGCGAACCGGCGCCAGAGCGCGTCGCTCCCGACGGCGAGTTGGACGGCTGCGTCGGCAGTTTGGAACAACCCGTACGGCGCTATCGAGGCATGCTGGTTGCCAATTGCCCGCGGGGTCTCGCCGGCAACGGTGTGGCGGGTGCCTTGGAACGCGTGGACACCGATAATGCTGGCAAGGAGGCTGGTGCGCACGACACGGCCCCGACCCGTCTGGTCGCGCTCGTGCAGCGCAGCGAGGACGCCGTACGCGCCATACATTCCTGCCAGTACGTCGCCTATTGGCAAGCCAACCTTAGTTGGCTCAGCGGGCCCCGAACCGGTGAGACTCATCAGTCCGGCCTCGCCCTGAGCGATCTGGTCGTAGCCGGCGCGACCGCCCTCAGGTCCGTCGTGACCGAAGCCGGTGATTGAGAGCACAACCAGCCGCGGGTTGATCGTGTGCAATTCCTCGACGGAGAAGCCAAGCCGGTCGAGGACTCCGGGCCGGAAATTCTCCATCAGCACATCGGCCTGACGCACCAGGCGGCGGAGGAAGTCTTTGCCCTCGTCGCTTTTGAGGTCCGCGGTTACCGATTCCTTGTTGCGGTTGCACGACATGAAGTACGTCGACTCGCGTTCGTCCGCCGCACCGATGAAAGGGGGTCCCCATGACCGCGTGTCGTCACCCGTACCGGGCAGCTCGACCTTGATGACGCGAGCCCCGAGGTCGCCCAGCATCATCGCCGCGTGCGGACCTGACAACGCGCGGGTGAGGTCAGCGACAAGTACATCGGATAGCAGTTCCATCGAACGAGTCTCCCTTGGCTCAGTGGCTGAGTCTCCTGAATACTGGACCTCCGTTACACTCATGTCAAATATGGCCGCCCAGCGAGCCGCCCGCGAGAAAGGAAGTCTCATGGAAGACCCACCTGCGCCGTCCAAGGGAGGCGACCCGGTCGCATTTGCGCTCCGGCCGATGCACCGGTCTCGGCTGTACGAACAGCTTGTGGAACGGCTGTTATTGCTGATTCGGGAGCTCCACTTGTCAGCCGGAGATTGGCTTCCTCCTGAACGTGAACTCGCAGCCGGACTCGGCGTCAGCCGCACTTCCGTGCGCCAAGCGTTAGTGGTGCTCGAGGTCCAGGGACTGGTCGAAGTTCGTCACGGCGAGGGCACGATTCTGATGGGTTCCCGCGCCGACTCGGCGGTTCTGTCGGCGGTCCAGGCGCACACCCGACGGCTACCGGAGATCATCGAAGCCCGCGAGGCGCTCGAGGTCAAGATTGCGAAGTTGGCCGCGATACAGCGCACCGACGAAGATTTGACGCGGATTGATGCCGCGTTGGCTGTCATGGAACGTGACATCGACGCAGGCGGGCGCGGCTTGGAGGGTGACGAGCTCTTCCACCGCGCGGTTACCGCGGCGGCGCGGTCGTCGTTGCTTACCGATCTGATGGCGGCGATCTCGACGGCTATTCACGAGAGTCGATTGGAGTCGTTGTCCCAGCCAGAGCGTCCGGAGCAATCCTTGGCCGGTCACCGGGAGATTGCGGATGCAATCCGCGCCCAGGACGAGGCGGTCGCGGGAGAAGCGATGGCTGAGCACCTTCGTATGGTGAGCGACGTTGCGCTCTTGAGAGACGCAACGCTGACCGGAGAGATAATTCGCGAACTAGATGAATGACGTCATCCTGCTGTTCGTCGCCGGTATCGCAGCTGGTTTGGCGAGCAGCATCGCTGGCCTTGCTTCTTTGTTCAGCTACCCGGCCCTCCTCAGCGTGGGATTGGCGCCCGTCGCTGCGAATGTGACCAACACCGTGGCCCTGCTTGGCGGCGGGGTCGGTGCCATCTTGGGGTCTCGACCCGAGTTGCGTGGGCAAGCTCCCCGGCTGCGGCGGCTTGGAACCTTGGCGGTCCTCGGTGGCGCCTCGGGTGCAGCGTTGCTTCTCGTGTTGCCCGGTGGATCGTTCGTCGTAGTGGTTCCCTGGCTCATTGGGTTTGCGTCGGTGATGATTTTAGTGCAACCACACCCCTCATTCCTCCGGACGCTCGCGCACGGCGGCGACAGCTTAGGGATGAGCGTGGGCATCTTTTTGGTGGCTATGTATGGGGGCTACTTTGGTGCTGCCGCAGGAGTGCTGATCCTGGCTCTGCTCGTCGCCGCCACCGACGGCAACCTTCCCCGTAGCAATGCGTTGAAAAATCTCCTGTTGATGCTCGCCAACGGAGTCGCCGCTCTGGCCTTCGTAGTACTCGCTCCGGTGGCCTGGGCCGCAGTGGTGCCGCTCGGTATTGGCAGCCTAATTGGCGGCCGCATCGGGCCGATCGTCGTACGTCACGTGTCCGCCCAACTGTTGCGTACGTTGATCGGACTCGCCGGCATCGCACTGGCAATCAAGCTCGGGATCGACGCGTACTTCTGATCAACACCCCAGCACATCGGCCAGTTCGAGCAGGCCGGTCACTTCCTGCGTAGGCCTCGGCCCACTGGAAGCCAACTGATGACCGGGCCGCAGCAGACGCACCGCGTCGATCCCCGCCGCTAAAGCTCCCCGTACGTCGCGCGCCGACGTCGCGATGTGCAAAAGGTCGCCAGCGCACGCTGCTTTAGCCCGCTCGTAAATCCTTCGATCTGGTTTGTAAGCTCCAAGCCGCTGCGAAGTAAGTATGAGCTCCGGGGGAACAACGCGGCTCCCCCGGTGCGGGAATCGGTCAGGGCACTGAATAGATCGAAGGTGATGACTGGCGCAGGCAAAGTCTCCAAGGCGGCGAACTGATCGCACTAATACAACATGTTCGGCAGCCAGGTAATGACCCCCGGGAAGATCGAGAAGAGCACGATCGCTGCGCCGAGTACGAACGTATAGGGCAGCGCGCCCATCAGGATGTCCTTGAGCGGGACGTCGCGTACGACCCCATGCAACACGAACAGGTTGAGCCCGACCGGCGGCGTGATCAAACCGATCTCCATATTGATCGACATGATGATGCCGAACCAGATCGGATCGAAGCCGAGTCCAATTATGAGCGGGTAGAGGATCGGCGTGACCATCACGATGATGGAGACGGGCGGCAGGAAGCATCCCATTACCAGCAACACAAGGTTGATGATCACCATGATGACCCATCGGTTCAGGTCCATATCGGTGACGATGCTCGCCAATTCCTGCGGCACACGAAGGAAGCTGAGCACGGTCGCGATTACGCCGGAGAAAGCCACAATCATCAGGATCATCGTGCTCTGGTTCGTGGTTTCCAAGAGCACCTGAGTCAACTGTTTGCGACCGATACCTCGGTAAACAACACCGATGAGGATCAGCACGAGGACGACGCCGACTGCAGCAGCCTCGCTGGGGGTAGCGACGCCCGCGTAGAGCACTCCCAAGACCGCCACGATGAGCAGCAAGAATGGGATTACTTTGACCAGCGAGAAGAACCGCTGTGGCCAAGTGAATTCCGGAGCTTCGACAACCGTGCTTCCGCCTGTCGCTGGGGGCATCGTCCCGTCACCGGCCGCAACTAGCTCGGCCTTGCGTGCGAGCCGACGATCCTCAAGTTGGGTGCCGAAGTAGATCCAGATGCAAAAAAGAATCGTGATGACAATGCCTGGCACGATGCCAGCCGCAAATAATTTGCCAATCGACTCTTCCGACGCAATGCCATAGAGAATCAATGTCACGCTGGGCGGGATGAGGATGCCCAGCGTGCCGCCGGCTGCGACCGCTCCGGTCGCGATCCGGGCTGACACACCGCGTTGCCGCATCTCTGGTACTGCGACGTGGCCGATCGCAGCAGCGGTGGCCGCGCTCGATCCGGTCAATGCCGCGAAGATAGAGGAGGCCATCACGCTGCTCATCGCAAGCCCGCCGCGGATCCGCGACAGCCAGGCTTCCCCTGCTTCAAAGAGGTGCCTGCTGACGACCGACCCGCCGAAGAGGTTGCCCATCAGTACGAACAGCGGGATCGCCAGCAGGCCGAAGTCATTGGTCGAGTCAAAGACGAACTTGGCGAACAGGTCGAATTGAGATGGCCCCAGGAAGATCAGGATCGAAAGGATTGAGGTCATGCCGAGCGCGAAAGCGATCGGCATGCCGATGAGGAAAAATATGAGGGCCATCGCGGCGATGATGGCGCCCTGAGCGAGCGGATCCACGTCAAATTCCTCGGTCAGTCAGGGTTGGTCGGGCAGTCGCCACACCAGAAGTCTCAGCTGCGGTTGGCTGGTCGTTTTCGAGCGCTTCATTGGCGCGCAATTCTGGATTCTGCTGTTTTAGCAGAGCGACCTGGTCCAGTGGTTTCTTACCCAGCAGACCAAGTACTCCCTCGATGATGAACGCGAGGTACTGGCAGGCGACCAGCAGCATGCCGAGCGGCAGGATCGCGTAGACGATCGATAGTGGGGCAGCCCAGACGGTGGACGTGGTCCACCCATTCTGGGCTGCCTCCCACCAGATTTTCGTCGCGGTCCACAGCACCACCAGCACAACGAAGAGCGAGAGAATGGCGGCGACCAAACGCATTATGAGCTGCGGTCGCACGGACAAAGCTTCCACCACGATGTCGACGCCGACGTGAGCGTGGTGGCGAAGGCCGTAGGCGCCGCCGACGAAGGTGACGAACAGCAATAGGTACACGCTCAGCTCGGTCTGCCAGATGGTCGGGTGTCCGAAGAAGTACCGGGACATCACGCCATGCACGGTTGAGAACGTCGCACCAAGAAGCGCCAGACCGCTCAGGTAGCCGGTGACCTCCGAGGTCAGATTCGCCCATCTGAAGCTCAGGAAATATTTTAACGCGGTCATGAGGCAGACGGGTCTACAGCTGTGGCCATGTCGAGCAGGTTCTGACCATCGTCAACCGATGAAGCGAACTTCTTCCACTGCTTCTTGGCGAGCTTCTCCCACTCAGCAAAGTCTGAATCGTCCATCTGTACGACGTCCACCCCCGCCTTGGAGAAGACCTTCTCGACGCGTACATCGTCAGCTGCGGATGCCTTGTTGGCGAAATCCTGCAGGCCCTCGCCGACCGACGTGACGGCTTCCTGCTGCTTGGGGCACAACTTGTCGAAGGACTTATTACTGATGATCAGCGGCTCGAACATGAACCAGAACGTGTTCTTGGTGGGTGATGTGTATGAGTCGACCTGCTCCTGCAAGTTATACGACGCAAACGAGCCTGTGGAGGTCACCGCAGCGTCAAGGACGTGCGTCTGCATCGCAGTATAAATCTCGCTCGAGGGAAGGCTGGTGATTCCGGCGCCGGCGTCCTTAAGCATTTTCTCGACGTAACTTCCGGCCGCTCGCATCGTCATACCGGAACGAACATCAGCGGGCGATTGGATCGGCTTGCCCTTGACGCCTACGGCACCTGCGTTCCAGATCCAGACGAGCGGCTTAGATCCGGCCTTGTCCATGATCTCTTCGACCTTCTTACCGATCTTGGCGTCCTTCCACGCCTGCGCCTGCTTGTGGTTGCGTACCAATGCGGGCATCAGCGTGATACCGAACGCGGGTACCCGCCCGGAGGCGTAGTCCAGCGGAAAGACCGACATGTCGATCGCACCCTGCTGCATAGCGTCGTACTGCTCGGTGGCCCCGACTAGTGAATTGTTGGGATAGATCTGCACCTTGACCGAACCGTCTGTCTCCTTTTCCACCCCGTCGGCGAATTTCTGGGCGACCTGAGAGCGAAAGTCTCCGCCGCCGCCGGAGGTGGCCTCGGGCCATTGGTGGGATAGACGCAGCGTTACGTCTTCGCAACCACCGGCGGCGGAACTGTTGCCGCTTCCCCCACCACATGCGGTGGCGGCGAGCAACGGCAGCACGGCAATGGCCATGACAGACAAGTGACGGCGGCGGATCATATTGAGTTCTCCTTGGTAGGGGACGTGGCAACTTAAGATCGATGAAGCAATGGTGCAGTGGCAGACTGGCTGGTCCACTGGTCCACAGTGTGACTACAGACACATGCCTGTGTCAAGAACACGAAGCGACTGATCAAAACGGTAAAGGCAGTTGCAATCGAGGAATCATTTTCGAATGCTGGCAACAAGCCGGTTATGCATTCACTGTGAGGTGGTTTCCGAAGTTTTCTGTGGCTTTTGGCAATAGGATGCTGCTATGAGTATTCAGTTGCCGTCACAGATTTACCCTGTGGCACGACCGCGTCTGTATGAACAGGTGGCTCAGCAGATCACGACGTGGATCGCTGAGAACCAACTCAAGCCTGGTGACAGGTTGATGCCGGAACGGGATATGGCGAAAAGACTAGGTGTCAGTCGGGCGACCCTGAGTCAGGCGCTGGTTGCGCTCGAGGTTATCGGCGTCGTAACTGTGCGCCATGGGGACGGAGCGGTTCTCACCGAGCGCCCGGGCTCGGCAAAGATCATGGAAAAATTGCGCGAACATGCCAACCGGATGCCCGAGATCATCGATGCGCGGGATGCCTTGGAAACCAAGCTCGCCGCACTTGCTGCGGATCGCCACACGGCGGCCGACATGGATCGGATTGACTCAGCATTGGCGGCGATGGCAACTGATCTTGAGGCTGGCGGGCGCGGCGTCGAGGCTGACGAACTGTTCCACGCAGCGATCACGGCGGCCGCGCATTCGAACCTGCTGGCAACGATGATGGCCGAGATCAGCCACCTCATCTTGGAGACGCGGATCGAATCGCTGTCCCAGCCGGGTCGTCCACGCATCTCGTTGGCATTGCACGCGCAGATTGCCGATTGCATCAGGGCACGTGACGCTCTTGGCGCTGCGCGGGCTATGCACGAGCACGTCGAAGTGGTCGGCAACGTAGTTGCGTTGCACAGCTGAGGTTCACCTAGGCGAGGCTCAAGCCTTGACGTCGGCATCGGCAGTAGGCTCTGTTTCCCGGGCGGACTCCTTGGTGGCGACGAAGCGGTAGCCGACGTTGCGCACCGTGCCGATCAGCGTCTCGTTCTCAACTCCGAGCTTGGCACGCAGGCGGCGTACGTGAACGTCGACCGTACGTGTGCCGCCGAAGTAGTCATAACCCCATACCTCGTGCAGCAACTGCTGACGGGTGAACACCCGGCCGGGATGCTGAGCCAGGAACTTGAGCAGCTCGAACTCCTTGAAAGTCAGATCGAGGCTGCGATTCTGCAGCTTGGCGGTATAGGCCGCATCGTCGACGACAAGTCCGCTGGTGGAGATGAGGTGGCTGTCATCCTCGCCATCGGCTGCGGCGGCGAGCCGGCCGGTGCAGAGCCGTAGCCGTGCTTCCAATTCGGCGGGCCCCGCAGTCGTAAGAATGATGTCGTCCATGCCCCAGTCGGTCGCGACAACGGCCAAGCCGCCCTCGGTAACGACCAGCAACACCGGGCATTCGACGCCGGTCGTGCGGATAACCCGGGTGAGGCTGCGCGCCTGAGCGAGGTCATGGCGACCGTCGATGATCACGGCATCACAAGGCGGCGCGTCGATCAGCGCCGCGGCCTCTGCAGGGAGGATTTTGACGTGGTGCGGAAGGAGCGCGAGCGCAGGCAGCACCTCGACCGAGGACTGCGTGCTTTTGGTGAGTAGGAGCAGGTGCGACACCGTGCTACCTCCAGGCGGTGATTACACGTTAAGGCCATGGTGAGTCCACCGTGGCCTCATTGCATAGGCCAGAATACTGCATATGGATGACGCGGCGGCAGGCATACTCAAAGACATGGGCAACGTCACAGTGCATTATTGGGCCTCGGCTAAGCAGGCCGCGGGCATCGCAGGCGAGCAGGTTGAGGCCACCACATTGGCTGAATTGCTCGATGAGATCGACCGTCGTCACGGCGGCCAGGGCCGCTTCCGCGATGTGATCAGCACCTGCTCGATCCTGATCGGCGAGACCCCGGTTGGCGCCCGCGAGCCCGCGACCGTTGAGCTCCAGGACGGCGACACGGTCGAGTTCTTGCCGCCATTTGCCGGTGGTTGATTTATCGTATGTGATAAAAGTATGATGGCTGCCGGTCTCGAGCCAACTTGTCCGGCAATTGGGAAATCCGCGGCCTGCGGACACGCGCACGCTCAAGAGTCTGAGCGGCTACAAAGGCCTGGATGAATATTGGCAGGACTGGGATCACGTCACTGTTGCGTGCCGACAGATTGCGGCGCTCATGGTGACGGCAAGCGGAAAGGAGTGAGCCGACGATGGCATTGGTGTTTCGCAATCTTGATGTTGCGCCGTCGGATCCGGTCGGAACCTGGGGATTCGAGGGTCTTCTTGCCGCCGTCGATCGGGGCGGTCTGCACGACTGGCGCCGGATCACCGCAGCGGTTCGTCACGAACCGTGGGGTGATGTGGCTCAGGCCCTGGCACAGGTGTTTGAGGTCGCCGAAGATTCTGGCGTTGTTGGCGCGCTTCGTCAGTCGGTGTCGAATATCCGTCGCGATGCTGAGCGTTCGGAGCGCGCCGAGGTCGTCGAGACGATTCAGCAGCTGGTCGCTGCGTCCGGACTGGGTAAGGCCGAATTCGCTCGGCGGGTAGGTACCTCGGCGTCTCGCATGTCGACCTACCTTTCGGGCAAGACCGTTCCATCGGCGGCTCTCGTCGTGCGCATGAGGCGTTTGGCGACGCGCGACACGGTCGAGTTCTTACCGCCATTTGCCGGTGGTTGATCGCTACTGGCACGATTCGCATGTGCCCCGTGTCCAGTCGACCGCCCTGTCAATCGCTCTTGCCGGCGTATTGACCCTCGCCGCCTACACCGGCGAGTACTTCGTGGCGGCCGTCGTGCTTGTCACGCAGTGCCTGGTCGCGGCCGCGCCGACCCCGGCCGACGCTACTGGCCATTCGACCAACTCGCCCCGCTTCGCCGCGGCCGCCGTGGCAGGTTTGATCGCGACCGTCATCACGATCCATCCACAGCTGTTGATCGGCGCCAAGGGTACGACGTCGGGCACGATCGGTGCGGTCGACTCGGGCGTTTTCGCCGGTATGCTGCCCGCTGTCGCCGCGGGTGTCATCATCACCTTGATCGCGCAGATACTCCGCAAAGACGGACGCAGTGCGTTGATCCTCACCACCGGGTATGCGGTCACGATCTGTGCTTTCTCGGCCGTAACAGTCGGCTGGATCGGCGCTGCGCAATCGGTGGGCAGTGCGCCGGCCGTTGCCGTGTGTGCGATCGCGTTGAGCGTTGCTCTTCTTGTCTGGCTACTGCCGTGGGACCGTTGGATCATCGGCTGCGCCGCAGTGTCAGCCGGAGGTATCAGCGCCGGAATCTCAGCCGAATTGATCAACCACGGCACGACCATGAATTGGGCCTACGGTGCGATCGTCGGCGTTGCCGTCGCGCTGTTCGCCATCTTGGGTCAGATCCTCGGGCGGGCCTGGGGCGAAGGTCGGCGGCATGCGTCGTCGGGTTGGGGCTTCCCCGGCGCGATGTCAATCGTCTTGGTCTCACCCGTCGTTTTCGTCGCGGCGCAGATGGTTGGTCTGACGATCACCTTGCAATGAGGTCCGTTGCCGGCGAGTCGTATTCTTCTGTTGTGACCGGTTTCTTCGTCCTCCTCGGAGCGCTTGCTGCAACCGGGCTGGTTGCGTGCGCGATGGCGAAGAAGAATGGCTCATTCAAACAGCGCGATGACGCCGAACGGTTGAGCGCTGAGGACATTGGTGGGGTCTTGGGGGAGCGGGCGACACTCGTCCAGTTCTCCAGTTCATTCTGCGCACCGTGCCGTGCGACGCGAATCCTGCTCAACGATGTCGCGGGCAAGGTCGACGGTGTCACCACGGTCGAGGTCAATGCCGAGTTGCAGATTGATCTGGTGCGCCGACTCAACATCATGCGTACGCCGACGGTCCTCGTCCTCGACAAGGATGGCATCATCGTCCAGCGCGGATCCGGTCTGCCGCGCAAGGACAATGTGTATGCCGCGCTCGGCGAAGCGATCCCCTGAGTCAGCTTTTGTGCTGACCGAATCGCTGGTAAGCCGCTTGCCGGGTCGTGTCCAGTGCCGCGCCGATTATGGTCCATGAATCACCATGTTGACGCGCTTCAGCCACCGCTTGTCGTAGCGCAGCTTCAGCTTCAACCACCTGTTCACGAGCGGCAATAATCCCGCGGAACGAGCTTGCGTCGCGGCCAGTGTCCACTGCGGGATCCAAAGCGTCCAGAGCATCCTCAAGCGGATGGGCCACGGATATTTTGCTCATTTTGTTCACCTCAGATAGTTGTAAAATTTGGGTCGCAGCCGGTCGGAATGAATGATCGTGATGGGACTTGAGCTGGGGACTGCTACAAGTTCCAACATTCGGCCACTACGGTCCGGGCCAATGACCAGTAGTCGTTGCTCATGGTCGTATTCGAATTCGATGATGCGGATCGCCTGGCGAAATGCATGCATGGTGTCTGCCGCCAACACCCCATGTTTGAAGGCTGAATGCCGCAACTCCATTCAGGACTCCCATGCCGTAAAGATTACCTTTACAAAGGCCGTTCGTAAAGGGGCCCTGCCGACCGCACGTTTGTGGTTTTGCAGTCCGAGTTCAGGCCTAATATCAATGGTGGCAGGAGGGTCTGACAGGCATCGCCGTGCCGCCTTTAACGGCGCTGTCGGGCAGCGGTGATCCCTCGTACTGGCGGGCGGGGAGCGCGTTTGTGCTGGTCACGCTGCCTTCGTCTGATTGGCCAGCCCGCGACGAACTCGGGCGCGTTCGGCAGGGGTGAGTAGGCCTTTGCGCCATGCTTCTAGTGCTCCGTCCCGGAGGCGTTCGCGCATGGCGATGCCGCGACAGTCGAGTAGGGCGCGGGCCACTGTGGTGCTTCGTAGTCCCTCATAGATTGTGATTTCGCTTTCGGGGACGTGAGCGTCGACAAGGTGGATGAAACTAGGGAGCTGGGTTCTGGTGCGATGTGGAGTGCCGACGCTGATGCTCCGCGGGTTGACCTGGGCGAGATCGTGCAGGGCAAGCACCGCATCGGCGACTAGGTAGGCGCCGTCCCCTACACGTAGGAGCGCTTCGGCGAACTGGTCACGCTCTGTTGGCGGCACGTCGTTGAACCGATAAAGACCGTAGGCGAGGTTGGTGAGCGCTCCGCGGGCGGCGAGTTTGCGGAGCTCCACGGCGGGAATGGCGGAGTCGGCTGCGTCTTTGGTGGTGACGTAGCCGTGCTGGTCGTACGCGATGTCGCGTACTTGGTCACGATAAGTCATTGATGGCCTCTTCGCTCTGTGACCCAAACGTACCGTTTTCGGTACGGTTCGACCATCATTTAGGCTTGGATAGATTGCATTGTGTATGCAAGGGACTATCAACGTTGTGACGGCCTAGATCAAATCGTCTACGGCGATATGTGGGTATCGCTGCAGAAGTAAAACTGTCCCTCTATGGCGAATCGGCGCGACAGGAGTGCTTCGAGCGGCTGCTACCCGCACTCGAGCGTGGTGAATGCGGCGACGACCCTGTGAATCGCCAGCCGACGAACATCTTCTCTGGCTACCGGACACGGTTTGCTATGCCGTGCGGCGTCAGGTCATCTCGAAGAAGGCGGATCTTTTCGCGGCAATCGAATCCAAGATTATGCGGGCCTAGAACAAAAGCAGCCCCAGGTTGCCGTGGCTACACCTGAGGCCAGGCCAGCAACATCGATCACTCGATATGGCCAGCGTCTTGCTCGTATAGAACTTTACCCAATTTCTCCCAGCCACGCCGAGCCGAAGATTTTTCTCTCTAGTTCCGCGTCACCCCGAGCCGAGAGATGACAGACTCTCCGACTGTGGCTGACTTCGGATCGTCGTTGTAGATGACCGACCTACTGACGGCCGAGACCGTGAATCTGCTCATGGTGAGTTTCGGCGTCGGCATCGTTATCGGCTTGACTGGCATTGGTGGCGGCGCGTTGATGACGCCGGCCTTGATCTTCCTCAACATTCCGCCCGCAGCTGCGGTTGCGAATGACCTGGTTGCCGCCGCAGTCAACAAGTCGGTAGGGGCATTAGTCCACTGGCGACAGGGCTCGCCCAACCTCCGCCTGGCCGGCTGGTTGATCGCCGGTTCGGTTCCGACGGCCTTCGCCGGTGCCTTCATCGTTGACGCGCTCGGTACGAAGGATGAGCAGGCATCCTTCCTGAAGGCTGCGATTGGCGTGGCACTCCTGTTGGCTGCCGCGACGTATGCACTCCGCGCCTACCTGTCACGCCGGCGGAACAACGACGAAGGGACGGCCGTCGACGTGACGGTCCGGCCGCTGCCGACCTTCCTGCTCGGTGCCGTCGGCGGGTTGCTCGTCGGCCTGACCTCGGTCGGCTCGGGCTCGGTCATCATGGTCGTGTTGTTGTTGATGCATCCGCGATTGTCGCCGGTGAAACTGGTTGGCACCGATCTCGTCCAAGCCGTCCCGCTGGTCGCCTCGGCGGCATTGGGTCACCTGATCGTTAGTGGCGCTGATCTGGCAATCCTCATTCCGTTGATCATTGGCGGCAGCCCGGGCACATTCCTCGGCGCCCGGCTGGCCAATCGGGTCCCGCAACAGATGATCAGGCGCGCGGTGGTGATTGTCCTCTTTCTAACCGGATTAGGACTACTCAAGGTGCCGCCGGTGGCAATCGCAATCATCGGTGTGGCGATGCTGATGCTCGAGTCGATACGCCACTCTATGAGACGAAAGTCCATATCCTGAGACCTGAGATAGGCCCTTCGGTAGGGGTCGTATTCTTGAGCCATGTTCCAAACGACACACCTCACGCGACGCCGGGCAGTGGACAACTGCCGTACGCGTTCCGCGCTGTGTCGAATGCGCTGATTCATCACATCCGCCCTTGTGGCACGTCCATGACCTTGTGAATTTCTGACTTCAGCGTTGGAGCAACCCCATGTCTCACCCCACTCACGTGGATCCTCGCGGCCTGCGTTTCGGTGCCGCCATCACCTCAGTCGTTCTGGCTGTCTCGTTGGTAGTACCGGTACGCATCGCCATATCGCTCCTGACAATCCAGGCGATCGTGTTTGCCCTCGGCGCGTTCGGCGGTCTGCACACCGCGCCGTATGGGTTGCTGTTCAAGCAGGTCATACGCCCACGAATCGGCGCGCCGACTGAGTTCGAAGATGCTCGGCCACCACGGTTCGCTCAGCTCGTCGGCCTGCTGTTCTTGGTCGTCGCACTGGCCGGATTTGCCGGTGGCGTGGACCTCATCGCCTACATCGCAACGGCATTCGCGCTCGTCGCGGCATTGCTCAACGCATCTGTCGGCTTCTGCCTCGGCTGCGAAACCTATCTCATCTTGCGCCGGCTAACCCCGGTCAAGGTTGCGGCATAACCCATACCCATCACTCATACGAACAACCGCCCACACGGGCACTAACCGGAGGTACACCATGAGTCGCGATACAGCGCTCGTCAGCACGGAATGGGCCGAGCAAAACCTCGGCACCGACAAGATTGTTTTCGTCGAGGTCGACGAGGACACCGAAGCGTACGACAAGGGCCACCTGCAGGGCGCCATCAAGCTCGACTGGCGCAAGGACCTGCAGGACCCGATCCGCTTCGACTTCATCAACAAGGACGACCTGGAAAAATTGCTGAGCGCGAAGGGTGTCGCGAATGACGACACGATCGTGTTCTACGGCGGCAACAACAACTGGTTCGCGGCCTACGCCTACTGGTACCTCAAGTTGTATGGCCACAAAAGCCTGCGCCTCGTCGATGGTGGCCGTAAGAAGTGGGAGCTCGAGAGCCGCCTGTTGACCGACGAGGCCACGATCCGTCCGGCCACGACCTACACCGCGCAGGAGCCGGATACCTCGATCCGCGCTTTCCGTGATGATGTTGTCGCGGCGATTGGCACGCAAAACCTGATCGACGTCCGTAGTCCCGATGAGTTCGCTGGTCGACTGTTGGCGCCAGCACATCTGCCGCAGGAGTCGGGCAAGATCGGTGGTCACGTACCCACCGCCGGCAACGTGCCGTGGTCCAAGGCAGCCAATGATGATGGCACCTTCAAGAGCGATGAAGAACTCAAGACTCTCTATGGGAATGCGGGCCTCGACGAAGGCAAGGACACGATCGCCTATTGCCGTATCGGTGAGCGCAGTTCGCACACCTGGTTCGTATTGTCCGAACTCCTCGGCCTCAAGAACGTCAAGAACTATGACGGCTCGTGGAGCGAGTACGGTTCGCTGCGCGGCGTCCCGGTTGCTATTGGCGACGAGCCGGGTGTCGCCTGATGTGCGGCGCGATCAAGGGCGGCCCGTCGCTCGACGGTGTCGATGTCGAGAATCAGGCAGTCATCCAAGGATTCGTGACTCGCGATGGCGAAGCGGTTGCAACGGCGTATGTGCGCCTGCTCGACCGCACCGGTGAATTCACCGCCGAAGTTCCAGTGTCGGTGACCGGCCAGTTCCGGTTCTTCGCAGGAGACGGGGAGTGGACGTTACGCACGCTCGCCCCCGGAGCCGACCCGACTGATCGCAAGGTCATCGCCAAGGTCGGCACCGTCGTCGACCTAGAGATCGAGATCGCGAAGCAACCCTCGCACGCCTAAACAGTGCACCAAAGACGCTGACGCCCAGATTTGTTCGAATCTTGCCCTTCCCATTTCCTTGAGTTCAAGGAGTCGACGCAACACTCTGAATTTTGGAGTGCTGTATGGGCCGTTTCCCTGATGTTGATCGTCAGCGTGGGTTTTGGATTCGGGTTCGTGAGGGCTTGTCGACCGCGGAGGCTGCTCGGGCTGCGGGTGTGTCGGTTGAAACGGCCAAGAAGTGGGTGCGCAAAGGTGGCGGTATGCCGCCAATGTCGCTGGTCCTGCCCGCAACGAGTCGTTATCTGAGTGTTGCCGATCGCGAGCGGATTCACGCCGGCCTGCATGCTGATGAATCGATCCGATCGATTGCCCGGTCGATCGGCCGGGCGCCCTCAACGGTGCTACGTGAATTGCGGGCGAACATGTATCACCAGCAGTACCGGTCCTTGGCTGCGTTGAACCCGTCAGTTGCGGGTCGTCCGAGAACCAAGGGCTGGAAATATTCCCCGTCGAAGGCCCACCGGCGTGGTGTTGCCAGACGGGCGCGTCCCAAGCCAGCGAAGTTGGCGACGAACCAACGGCTTCGTGATGAGGTCCAGTTCCGGCTCGAGAAGAAGAAGCACTCGCCCGCGCAGATTGCGAACCGGTTACGGTTGGATTTTCCCGATGAGGCGGAGATGTGGGTGTCACACGAGACGATCTACCAGTCGCTCTATGTCCAGGGCCGAGGTGCGCTCAAACGTGAGCTCACTACCTGCTTACGAACCGGTCGAGCGGTGCGCAAACCCCACCGCAAAGAAGGCCGGCGACAGACCCGGATCAAGGACATGGTCAACATCAGCGAACGACCTGCCGCAGTCGAAGACCGGGCTGTTCCGGGTCATTGGGAAGGCGATCTGATCACCGGTGAGCTGAACAAGTCCGCGATCGGAACGTTGGTCGAACGCAGCACAGGTTTCGTGATGTTGCTTCATCTGCCCGAGCGTCACGGCGCTGAGGAAGTTCAGGACCAGATGATCATCCAGATGGGAAAACTATCCACACAGTTACGCGGATCGGTGACCTGGGACCAAGGCATCGAAATGTCCAACCACAAGGCAATCTCCACCGCTTTGGACATCGACATCTTCTTCTGTGACCCACATTCACCATGGCAGCGGGGCTCGAATGAGAACACCAACGGGCTGCTGCGTCAGTACTTCCCCAAAAGCACCGATCTATCGGGCTACCACGCGGACTATCTCGAGTTCGTCGCGAACCAACTCAATGACCGGCCACGCAAACGCCACCAATGGCGCACCCCCAGAGAAGTCCTCGCCACACTAGTCTGGGACCACGCAAATCAACCCGGTGTTGCGCCGACCGATTGAATCCACCTTCATCAAACGGGCAGAATTTGAACAAATCTGGGCGTTTTGTTGTCACCGGTTTGAGCGACTTAAGCTTCCCGGTCCAATAACTCGAGTAGGTATCTCCCGTAGCCACTCTTGACTAGCGGCTCGGCGCGTTGGCGGAGTTCGTCGGTGCCGAGGAAACCTTGCCGCCACGCGATCTCTTCGGGACAGGCGATCTTGAGGCCTTGCCGGCGTTCGACGGTGCGGACGAAGTTGGAGGCATCATTGAGCGATTCAAATGTTCCCGTGTCGAGCCATGCTGTTCCACGCGGGAGGATCTCGACCGAAAGCTTGCCGGCGTCGAGATAGATCTGGTTGAGGTCGGTGATCTCCAATTCGCCACGATCGGACGGTTTCAGATCCGCGGCGTGAGCGACGACTGAGTTGTCGTAGAAATACAGCCCTGGCACTGCATAATTGCTGCGCGGCCGTTCCGGCTTTTCTTCTAGCGAGATCGCTTTGCCCGCGGCATTGAATTCGACGACGCCGTATTCGGTGGGATCGGCAACCCAATAGCCGAAGACTGCTGCGCC
Organism: Aeromicrobium changchenzhani; assembly: GCF_057586615.1. NCBI lineage: Bacteria > Bacillati > Actinomycetota > Actinomycetes > Propionibacteriales > Nocardioidaceae > Aeromicrobium > Aeromicrobium changchenzhani. Next base: position 614,488 of record NZ_CM172480.1, read on the forward strand.
GTCGACGACTTTGAACCGTTGGAGTTGGTTGCCTAGCCCCGGACCGTAAAAAATGTTGTCGCCCAGTACGAGTGCAACCGAGTCGTCGCCGATGTGATCGGCGCCGAGAATGAACGCCTGCGCTAGGCCATCGGGCGACGGTTGTTCCCGATAGGTGATCGAGACACCGAACTGGGAGCCATCGCCGAGGAGATTTTCGAAATAGATCGCATCGTACGGCGTCGTGATGACGAGGATGTCGCGGATTCCGGCGAGCATCAGGGTCGAAAGCGGATAATAGATCATCGGCTTGTCATAGACCGGAACCAACTGTTTGCTGACGCCAAGCGTGACCGGATGCAGCCGTGAGCCGGTGCCACCGGCAAGAATGATTCCTCGCATGACTCTGATGATAGGGAGTTCGACTGAGCGATTGGTGGCAAACCCCTAAACTAGCGCCATGCGTAAACTTCTGGTGACCGGTGGTGCGGGCTTCATCGGCTCCAACTTCGTCCATTATGTTGTTGCCAACACCGAGGCGCAGGTGACAGTGCTCGACAAATTGACCTATGCGGGCAATCGGGCATCGCTGGCCGGTCTCCCAGCGGACCGAGTCAATCTCGTGGTTGGCGACATCTGCGACGCTGCGCTTGTCGATGGGCTTGTGGCTGATGCTGATGCGGTGGTGCACTATGCCGCCGAGTCGCACAACGACAATTCCCTCAACGATCCCAGTCCGTTTGTGCAGACGAATCTTGTCGGTACGTTCTGTCTACTGGAGGCGGTGCGTAAGCATGAGACGCGCTATCACCACATCTCGACCGATGAGGTTTATGGTGACCTTGAGCTCGATGACCCGCAACGGTTCACCGAGTCGACGCCCTACAGCCCGTCTAGTCCGTATTCGTCGACGAAGGCCGGCTCTGATCTTTTGGTACGCGCTTGGGTTCGATCCTTCGGCCTCAATGCGACGATCAGCAACTGCTCCAACAACTACGGGCACTTCCAACACGTCGAAAAATTTATCCCCCGCCAGATCACTAATCTGATCGACGGCATCCGGCCCAGACTGTATGGCGCAGGCCTCAACGTTCGCGATTGGATCCATGCCGACGATCACAGCGCTGCCGTCCTGACGATTCTCGACGCGGGTAAGCAGGGCGAGACCTATCTCATCGGCGCCGATGGCGAACATAGCAATCGCCAAGTAATCGAGTTGATCCTAGAATCCTTCGGTCGCCCGGCCGATGATTTCGATCATGTGAATGATCGACCGGGCCATGATCTGCGCTATGCGATCGACTCGACTAAACTGCGTCAGGAACTCCGCTGGTCGCCCCGCTACGGCGACTTCCAACGCGGACTGCTCGAAACAATCGATTGGTACAAGAACAACGAGGCGTGGTGGCGCCCACAAAAATCGGTCACCGAAGCGACCTACCAAAAGCAAGGGCAGTGAATCGGTGGTCAATGAGCTGAGCGTCACCGAAACACCAATTCCGGGACTCTTACAGATCACGCTTCCGGTTCACGGAGATCCGCGCGGCTGGTTCAAGGAGAACTGGCAGCGCGAAAAGATGATTGCGTTGGGTTTGCCAGACTTTCGTCCAGTCCAGAACAACATGTCGCTCAATGAATCGACCGGGGCGACCCGCGGCATTCACGCTGAGCCGTGGGACAAACTCGTCTCGGTCGCGAATGGCAAGGTCTTCGCTGCCTGGGTGGACCTGCGCGAGGGCGATTCATTTGGCACCGTATTCACCGCCGAGGTCGATCCAGGCACCACGATGTTTGTTCCGCGGGGGGTTGGCAATGCCTACCAAACGTTGGTCGACAACACCACTTACTCCTATTTGGTCAACGACCATTGGAGCGCCGACGCCGCCTACACGTTCCTCAATCTGGCTGACGAGACCGTCGCGATCGAGTGGCCCATCCCGCTCAGTCAGGCTGAACTATCGGATAAAGACCGTACTCATCCGCGCCTTGCGGACGTCATCCCGGTGAAGCCGCGCAAAACGTTGGTCCTCGGTGCGAACGGTCAGTTAGGGCGTGCTCTGGTCGAACGTCTCCCCAACGCGGTGGGGTGGGACCGGAAAGAATTCGATATCGCCGATCGTGGTGCTTACGCAGGCGTCAGTTGGTCCGACTTCGACACCATCATCAACGCTGCTGCCTACACGGCGGTCGACCTGGCCGAGACCGAGCAGGGCCGGCGCGATGCTTGGCGGATCAACGCACACGCAGTCGCGCTGCTGGCTGAGGCCGCACTCGCCCATAACCTGACCCTCGTCCACGTATCGAGTGACTACGTCTTCGACGGGGCCGAGGAGACCCATCGCACCGATGAACTCTTTTCACCGCTTGGCGTCTATGGCCAGAGCAAAGCCGCCGGCGATCTCGCGGTGAGCATTGTTTCCAAGCACTATGTCGTTCGGACCAGTTGGGTTATCGGCGATGGCAACAACTTCATCAAGACCATGCAGTCTTTGGCCGAAAAAGGTGTGAACCCGTCCGTCGTCGATGACCAGATCGGCCTGCTGACTTACACCGGTGACCTTGCCGACGGGATCATCAAGCTGCTTCATTCGAACGCACCATTTGGCACCCACAACATCACCAGCGGTGGAACGCCGCAAAGCTGGTACGAGATCGCCCGCGACGTTTTTGCGGCAGCAGGTCACGACCCTGATCGGGTCTCACCTATCTCAACCGAGAAGTATGGCGAAGGCAAAGACCTCGCCCCAAGGCCCAAGCACAGCACGCTTCAGCCGCCGCCGGTTGAGTAACCCGACCCCGCACAGAACAACACCATCATCCTCAATGTTGAGTAGACCGGGGTACGAGGGTGTATCGAAACCACATCTGGGCAGAGCCCTCTTGCTTATGCGGCCCAGGGGCTGGCGACGGGTATGCGTTGGTCATGCCGCAGGGGTTTCTGTTGCGGGTCGACGCGTCTTGGCGGGATGATCTCCACGACTCCGTCGACTCCCATGCGTGCGTCCCATTCACCGTCATGAAGAAGATGGTGATGGAAAAAACAGAACAGGGCACCGTTGGCTATAGTCGTCGGTCCGCCGCGTGTATGCCAGACAAGATGATGGGCTTCACACCAGGCTGGCGGCCGATTGCAATTTTTCCAACAACAGCCGCCGTCTCTTTTAGCAAGGGCGATGCGTTGGTGTTTGCTGTAGATCCGCTTTTCGGTGCCGTAATCAAGAACCTTCGACTCGCCATCCAGCACCAAGGGAATCAAATGGGCGTTGCAGGCGAACCTGCGGGCCTGGGAGGCCGACATTTCCTCGCCGGTCGACAGCGACACGGTGCCGATCTGGTCGCACAGTTGGTCGAGATCCATACTGATCGTGATTGACGCGGCCAGGCCGCCATGGCTGGGCATCGCATCGGATGGCAAATGCTCCAACAGCTCAAGAAACGCCCGCCCCATCCGTTCAGGGTGCGAAAGCCGGCCAACGGCGGCATCAGAATGCGCACCTTGTTCATTGCGTGAACCCAGTTGGAACGATTCCCGACGTGGTGAGGCGATCCCTTCGAGGCAGGCTTTCAAAATCGAGGCTTGTGCGGTGGGCAGTAGTCCGCGGATGCGGGTCATCCCATCACCACCATTAATAAGTTCAAGTTGGGTCGATCGCAGCGCTTTCTGTTCCTGCTTCTTGAGCTGTTCACCCAAATATTCATCGACACCATCGGGGTCGATGACTTCGAGGATCCGGTTCGCGAGTCGGGTGAGGTTCTTCAACCCAAACTGGCTAGCCAGCTCAAGTAGATGCTTTTCGGCGAGCGGCCGTTCAGCGCCGGCATAGTCAGGAAGATCGTTGACCGCGGTCGCAATAATCTCCGCCTGATCGGAATTGATCTCACCGGCCACCCAAGCCGCCTGCGTCGCCACCACGTTGGGTCCCAGCTGCTCGGCACGACGTACTGTCCTGCTGGCCGAATAGGGCGAGACCTTCGTCAGATTCGCGACCCACACACGCGGCGATGAATTGCCGGCCAGCCGAGGCAGACCCCGCTCCATCGCCAGGCCCGTCAACCGGGCAGCTTCAGCCTCGAGCCGAGCGATCTTGGTGAACACCTCAACGACACCAGAAGTGACCTGCTCATCGCTGAGCTGCCACCCTTCCGAATGCCTTGTGTCCACCATCATTCATCCCCCGATGCGATCCAAGTTTATATCGAACACCTGTTCGACCAACTACTTCTATCGTAGTCACAACCGGCGACAAAAACAACTACTTTTCCACAATAATCTGTTGAAATGACGGGGAATTATCGACGACACGCCTGACTGCATACAAGCCCCGTTTCAAGCCTAACCCCGGCCACTGACACCCGACATCAGCGCCGAAAACCTCGGGTCTCGATACGCCCTCGTGCCTCGGGCTACTCGACCACTGAGAGGCCCACGATGGTCGAGCGATTGCGACGACCGAGCAAATGCATCGATACCAATCGTTCCTCATTCGATTCGTCCACGCCGCCGCAGCGATCGCTGTATCGTTTTGATTTCTGCGGCAATGGCGGTGGCAAGCAGGGGGATTAAGCAGATGTCGGATCAGGAACACGTACCAAGGCTCCCGATTGGCAGGTGGGCCGGTTTCGCGTTCATCCTAATCGTCGGCCTGATTTCGCTGCTTGGTTTGATCGGCGATCCAAACGATTGGCCCAGTACTCCGTCAGCGCGGGCCCTAATCCTGCTGATCCTCGCGATTGCTTATGCGGGCCTTATTCATACTGGCGTCACGCTCCTCAGATCAGCACTTGCCGTTCATGACGCGCGGCGACGTGGCCTGTCGGAGCCGGTTTCGCACCGCTGGCTTCGCGGCTGGCTACTCGTGTATGCGGCTGTGTGCTTTCCGCTGATACCTCTCTATATCGTCGTGACAAAGCAAAAGAGTGGAGCGGCCACTATCATCGGGTGGCTCGTGTTCGCCTTTCTCTTTGCTGCCACTTGGGTTGGTTTGCAGATTTACCACGTAGTTCGCCATGACCCGAACGCGTTTGAGCGCGCACTTCACAAGCGCAGCGTGCAGCGGGCCGGCGTGATGTCAACGATCTTCGTCGTACTGCTTGGCGGCTACGTCGTATCCACACCGGCGGTTTTCGCGCAGGAGGCGAAAGTTGTGCGAGTTGTTGACGGCGACACCATCGACGTACGTGTAGACGCAGGGGTACGCAGGGTCCGTGTGCTCAACGTTGACACACCGGAGAGCGTGGATCCCAATAAGCCCGTTGAGTGTCTTAGCAAAGAAGCGACTGAGCTCACGAGGTCGCTGCTCGCCAAAGGGCAGACAATCAACCTCGCGTATGACGTCGATCGCAAAGATGACTATGGCCGCACGCTGGCGCACATTGAGTTTGGCAACGGTCGGATGCTTTCAACTGAGTTGGCAGCGGCCGGTCTCGGCGTACCGATCGTGGTCGGCCGTAACGACGCACGGATTGGCGAGATCCAGAAAGCATTCGATTCCGCTGCTAAGGCAAAGCGCGGCTTCTTTGATCCGAGTCAGAAATGCACCTTTGCGGCACGTACGACGAAAGTCGGCGAAGCGACAACCGAAGCGCTGGCCGTTGACAAGGGGATGTCTGCCGCAGAGGCGCTTGCAGCCGCAGCCACTCTTGCGGTTGTCGTGAAAACGTACGCAGTCTTGCGTAAGGAGATCGCCGCCAAGTCATCGCTGCCAGTGAGGGCCGTCCTTGCCTCGCCGGGCTCGAGCGCTGTCAGGCGGGTGGCTGCACAATTGCAATCGGTGGACGATCGCGAGGCCAAACTGCGCAGTGTGGCCGCCAAACGCAATGTCGCGGAGAAGAAGGCCCGGGTCAAGTTTGCTGAGCAGGCGGCAATCGCTGACAAGCGCAGGAAGGTCGAGGAAGTGCAGCGTAAGGCTGCTGCCAAGCTAGCGGCCCAAGAGGCTGCTCGACAGCGTGCTGCGAACGTGCCTAGACCCCGAGCCCCGAAGAAATCCGGCGGCAGCAAATCAGGCGGGAAGTCGACCCCGAGCAATCCCTATCCGGGATACACCGGGCCACGCTGTTATGCGCCGGGTGGCAAGACGTGGCGCCCTTGTTGAAGTAGTAGCAGGAACTTGGTGCGGAAGCTTCGGAGCGAATCGAGGGTACGCGCAAATCATCAGGATTTTGAACGGTAGGATCAGGGGCTGGAGCAGCTCGACCGGCCACCCGATAACGACGGGTGGGTTGCGGAGCCCGCTTCTTCTCAACTAGGAAAGTGACTGGCTTACTGCAATGACCTTGGACCTCGCGAATGCACGGATCGGCATCATTGGGCTGGGCTACGTGGGTCTTCCCCTCGCGGTCTCGTTTGCTAGCAAGTTCGACGTCATCGGTTGCGACATCAAAGAGTCGCGCGTCGCTGAGCTTTCCGAGGGTTACGACCGGACCCTTGAGGTTGAGGAAGCCGACCTTAAGCAGGCAGAGCGCCTTCAGTTCACGAGCGACTCCAATGACCTGAGCGATGTAAACGTCTACATCGTCACCACGCCAACGCCGATCGATGACCATAAGAATCCCGACATGGGCGCGGTCCTCTCAGCAACTCGGAGTATTGGCGCGACGCTGACCCGCGGTGACGTTGTTATCTATGAGTCCACGGTCTATCCGGGAGCCACTGAAGAGGAATGCGTTCCGGTCCTAGAAAAAGTCAGTGGATTGACCTTCAACGAAGATTTCTATGTTGGTTACAGCCCCGAACGGATCAATCCCGGCGACAAAGAGCACCGCTTCGAAAACATTCTAAAGGTCACTTCAGGTTCGACTCCCGAGGCCGCTCAGTTCGTTGACAGCCTCTACAACACGGTCGTGACCGCCGGAACTCATCTGGCTCCGTCCATCCGTGTCGCAGAGGCTGCCAAAGTCATTGAGAACACCCAACGCGACATCAATATCGCACTGATCAATGAGCTCGCCATCGTTTTTAACCGCCTGGGAATCGATACCCAGGATGTGCTGACGGCAGCCGGCACGAAGTGGAATTTTTTGAAGTTCCAGCCAGGCCTCGTCGGTGGCCATTGCATTGGTGTTGATCCCTATTACCTGACATATAAGGCAGAGACCATTGGTTACCATCCAGAATTGATTCTGGCCGGTCGGCGCCTGAACGATGGGATGGGCGCTTATGTTGCGTCGCAACTCATCAAAACCATGATTCACAAAGGCATTGACCTACGTGGGTCGCGTGTCTTGATCCTTGGCCTTGCCTTCAAGGAAAACACTCCCGACCTGCGAAACACTAGGGTCGTCGACATCATCTCCGAACTTGAGGGCTACGGAATCAGTGTTGATGTTTATGACCCATGGGTGGATTCAGCGGAAGCCAAACACGAGTACGGCTTGGACATGATCGAATCACCTGACTCAGGCATATACGACGGAATAGTCCTTGCGGTGAGTCACAGTGGTTATCGCGATCTTGGCGAGGCTGGCATTCGTAATTTCGGCAAGACGAGCCATGTCCTGTATGACCTTAAATGTGCTCTTGCGAAGGGCGAAGCAGACTTACGCCTCTGATGTTGGGCCACTTACCTGTGTGGGGCGGCCTTAGTTATTGGCGCACTGTCGCTGGTACTCCGGCGACAGTCGCGCCAGCCGCCACATGCTTAAGAACAACTGCTTGGGCCGCGACTGTCGCACGGTCACCGATGGTTATGTCGCCAAGAATTACGGCGCCCGCGCCGATTAGCACATCCGACCCGATCCGCGGATTTGCTCGCACTCCACTTCGGCCGCCGATAGTGACGTTCTGGAGCACCTTTGTTCTTGGGCCAATGACGGTGTCGTGACCGATTACGACACCGAGCCCACGATGCACGAAGATCACGGATGAGTCGATGTCAGCAGTATATGGGATTTCGCACGAGTAAAATAGACGCGTAATACGTCCTAGAATGCGCGGCAGAAGTGGAATTTTAGCTAGGTGCAACGATCGTGCCCAGTCGAGAGTCCGTATGTTCGTCATGCTTGCTTCCGCTCTAATCTTGATCTCATATCGTGAATGTCTTGACGACTAACCAGGATGACCTCCCGGATGCGTAGTCCTTTGATCCTGCTGAAGTAGATCACAAAAGCTCCGCCCGTCAGCGTGTATGAAACGACCGTGGCCCACGCCGCGCCGTCTGCACCAAATTTCGGGATAACGGCCAGGTTCACCGCGATATTCACCGACACTGCAATTGCCAAGATAGAGAAGTAAAAGAGCCGACGGCCTTCCACAAGCATCACCACTCCAAGAATTTTATAGTAGATCATGCTGACAACGCCTATCGACAAAATCGCGCAGAGCCGATATGAGGGTAGGAACTCTGCGCCAAAAAGCGCTTCGATTGCAAATCGGCCTCCAGCAACAACTAACCCGATGCTTCCGATACCAAGAACCACCGCTGCTTTTAGCGGCAGGAGGACTTGTCTGACGTCGTCCGATCGGGCGACGCGAGATACCAAAACTTCCTTGATCGCATCTGGAATCACCCACAGATAGACGGCAATCCCGGCCGCCACGGCGTAATAGCCGAGATCTAAAGGTTGACCGAGCCACTTCAGCATCAACGTATCGACGTTGTAGTTCGCAACAGTCAGCAGCGAAGTGAGCATCGGAAGCCAACTGAAACCAAAAATGGATCGAACCTGTTTACGCTGGAGCTGCCGTCGGGATACGCCGCCTAAGGCCACGAGGTAGGTGCAGACTGCCAGTGCCCACACTGCGCAGTAGATCAGCACCGGCCAAAGCAGGTTCGTAGGAAGCCAGACGAACATAAGTACATGCAGGAGCACACGCACTACGGAAATAACCAAGTTCGTAAGTATCTTCAGCCGTATTTTGTGCACGGCCATGAGACTTTCCATTTGTTGATACATCAGCGTGATGACAGCCAAGAGCATCAGGTACCGAATGGAAGTGTCGTCTACAAGTATCGCGAGCACAAGCGCGATTACCCCAAATATCGCGGACTGCAGCAAGACCAACTTGACAAAGACGTCGAGGATGTCCCTGTGGGGAGCTTGGCGGTAGAAGTATGGGAACGACTGATTCAGCCCGAGACCCATTATTATGGCCATGAGCCCTGCGGTCTGTGTTATGAAGGCTAATTCACCGCGAAGTGCGACTCCGAGATATCGGGCAATAATCACTGAAGCAATAAGCCCCGATATTGTTGATAGTCCCTTGTTGATGAGGTTGAGTCGGTAGTCTTTCACGCAGTTCCAACCAGATCGTGTGGGATTTCGCCTCGAGATAAGTGACGAAGCAGCCGGTTAGGATCGCATATTTCGGAGCCGTATTCTAGTTTTGCTTGCTCGCCGAGGCGCTGTCCCAGTGCTGGATCCAAGATCAGCCGCTCAATAGCGTCTGCGATACCAGAGGCGCTGATCTCGCAAACGATACCGGTTCTTCCATCTCTGACCTGCCCGGAAACGGTCTCGTAGGCCGTTGCGATAATTGGTTTGCCAAGTGATCGAGCCTCCTCCACCGCATTGGATCTGCCTTCGGCACGAGATGGATGAACGAACAAATCAACGGCTTTGAGATAGGGGGTCGTGTCGAGCACGCTCCCTGGGAATATGAATGATTGTTCAACCCCTTTCTCAAGCGCAAGTTTTTCTAGGTTGTCGCGCTCTGGCCCATCGCCCAATACGATCCAGCGGATTCGATAGTCGCGTGCCAGAAGTTCAGAACATGCCGCGATTGCAAGATCAATGCCTTTCAGACGATCAAGTCGCGAAACCGTAAGAATGGTCCACACCTCCGGGTCAACACGTAAAACGTCAAGATTACTGTCGTTAGCCAGTTCCAGACTCCGCGGGATATCGTTCTTGTAGACTGTCACCTTCCCTTGTGTGCTGGGGTACATCTCTTGGAAGATTGCCGAGCATTCGCCGGACACCGATATCGCTCCGCTGAGTTTTGTGAAGTAAATCTCTTCTATTCTTCGATCTCGATTCAACATTCGGGTATCGCTGCGGATCCAGTGATATCTGAACTTTGCATCAACGAGATCTACGACTGCGTAAGTCGAGAGTCCAAGAATGCCGATTGCTGCATCATATCGGTCGGGCAATCGTGGTAAGTCGGGACTGACGCATTGCCAGACTTGCTGACGGACAATTTGCCATCCATGCCGCGCGCGCAGCCCTTTCAGAATTTCCAGCATGAGTCTTGGCCGCTTGCGTCGCGTTACAGTGTGAAACAGTGTTCGTGCTGCACGAACAAAATGGTTGCGCGGCAAGGTTGCTGCAGCTAGTTCGCGGGAGGGTTGCAAAAGTCGGGGTCCGGCTGGAACCCAGGAATACAGGTCGCCGGCCTGCCCGTTGAGCACCAAAAGGTCGACCGAAAATGATGTGTAGTCTACTCGTTCCAGTAAGCCGATAAGGCTCTTCTGAGGACCTCCTATGTTCATGGAACTTACGACAAACAGGATCTTCTTGTGAGCCCGGTCAGGAACCATTGTGACCGTCCTTGCTCCGCTCACGCCGGCCACGAAACCTATTCGCGAACATTGAAACTAAAAGTGCAGGCAGCAGGATATAGCGAACGAGAAATGGCACTGTGAAGTTGAAGGAGCCACGAACTGAGAAGCCAAGCAGCGCAAACGAGGCCAAGCAAATCGCAGTCCGTAATGGCCATGAGGCCGATTGTCGGCTTGGCAGCCGTAGCAGCCAAGCAAAGCCTGCACCATAACTAAACATTGCGATACAACCTCCCCACCAACCGAAGTTCATGTACGCCTCCGCGAATGGGGTGAAGCCCGGTCCATATGAGAGCCCTAGGTAATGCATCAGCCATGTAGCCGGACTGCTGTAGACAGGGTCAGTGGCGAGGTTCAGCAGCGTGCCTGAAAAAATTGCTCTGGGAAACAAATGCAAAATGCCACTTGCATAGGTTCCGCCCATCGTGAATTGGACCGCATCCGGAACGGCTTGCATCACATTTACCAAGGGGAACAGGGTTCCGCCCATCGTGCGTAGTGTTCCCTGTATCGGACTCTGTTCGCTCAATGCCGCGCTGAAATCTAGACCATTGGCGCCAAAAGACTGGCGCAGGATCCCGATAGCAGGTATCGCGATTATTGCGAAAACAATGAGCAAAGCTGCGAGAAACCGCGGGGTTTTCTTGCTCTTGCCGAACTGTGACTTGAGCAGAAATGCGGTCAGCAGATAGATCAAGCCTTCACCGCGATCGCCTGCCACCAATCGCATTATCGCGATTGCAACGAAAGCTCCGGTCGCGAGTTGGTAGGCGGTCACGTTACCTGAACAAGCTACAAGGACCAACCCAGTGATGAAAAGGAACGAAAGGCTGAGCAACGGAGAGTCAAGGCGCGAGTCCCCGCTGTAGTAGCTTGAATATCCCTGACTAAAGATCACACGAAGGTTGTGAAAGTTAGTCACCATGAATGGGACCGCCCCGATCGTCAAACAGACAGCACCGACTGACAGCAGACTGCGACCCCACTCATGTTGGTTGGGTTGTGAATCGTGATGTGTCTGCGTCGTTCGAACGAATCGATTCGAGATCAAACAGCCTGAGCAGAAGAATGCAAAGGCTGTGAGGTAAAAGGCCGTCGCTGATGCGATGGACGAGTGGTCCTCTCTGAGCACAACATCGGCACCACTAGCCGTAATACCAAATGAAAATAAGATCAATTGACCTGTTGTGAATAGTGAGAGGAAGACTGCAAAGAGCACAATCGGTGAAAGGAGCGATCCAAATGATTTGCGTAACAGTAAAATTTCTGCGACCAGGAGAAAGTTATTGAGCCAACATAGCCGGAACAGGCTCTCACCAGATGTACCTTTTGGCGAGGCACCGATGAATATGTAGACGCTGACAATCACACCCAAAACAATCAACGCCTGAGTAAAAAGCATCCACGTTGTTGTACGCCGCGGGCCTGATTCGAGTAGGACAGTCTTCTCATCGCAAACTGGCTCGTTTTGGTTCTGACCACCGCGCGGATCGGGCCAATTCTGTGCACCGCCATCTGTAGGGCTCATCAAGCGCTTCCGGCTGCCATTGCAGAGTCAGTTCCGTGTTTCCGAAGCCAATACTTTGCTAGCAAGAAACCCGCAATGGATGTGAGGGGGCTCCCTCTCAGATGGTCATGCTGAGTCGTGAGGATGGCATTCTGCGCATAGGCGAGCCGTTGATAAGCCCGAAACATCGTCGAGTATTTCAAGCGCACGGGCAATGATTGAGCTTGCTCTAGTTGGAGTCGTGAATATTCCATCATTCCTAACGGGTTCCTCATTCGGAGCTGCCGTCCGCTTGATGTCAACCCCCCCGGTTGGTATTCAGCAATCCCAACGATGGAATCAGTGAAACTTATCTTGTACTGGGGCGCCATTCTTAGCTGCAGAACTGTCGGCCCCAGATACGTTTCTGCGGGATACTCGGGATATCGGTAGGAGAGGACTACGCGACTGAAGTAACCGACAGCACCGTCGTACTTGCCATGCTGAGCGTCGTGGTCGGCGCGTGTCATCACTAGGTCTTTCCCAAGGTGGCCAGAGGCGCCCAATACATGACCATCGCTGTCTTGGTAACTGAAAAAAATAGCGCCGACTTCCTCGTGCTGCCGGTATTGCTCAACTTTTGCGCGAACGAGTGCAAATCCATTCGATTTCAGTTGATCATCGCTATCGATGACTAGGTAGAAATCGCAATCGACCTCTGCAAATGCTCGGTTCAGAGAAGCACATTTGCCTCGATTTGTCTTGTTTTTTAGGACAATGATTGGGAACGGGCTGCGCCGGTTCTGTTGTTGCTGTGTTAACCAATCCAACGTGCCATCGGAGCTGTTGTCATCAACGACGATCCAAGAGAACTCTTGGTCCTGCTGTGCGGACAAACTGCTGTGCAGGCGACCGAGCAAGCCCACGCGGTTCCATGTAGTTGTGACGACTCCGACCCGTGGACGCTTGGAAATCTGAACTGATTCGTCACTGGCCACGATGATCGTCCCCTCGAGACCTTATAAATCGTGCGGGTGAACCTGCGACAAGGACTCCGGGTGCAACATCACTGGTCACTACAGAATTCGCGCCAATCACGCTCCCGTCGCCAACGTGGACTCCGGCGACGATCACTGACTGTGCCCCTATCCAGCAATTGTCGCCGATTACGGTTTTTGCCGCCGTTACACCCTGATCATTAATCGGCGCATCAAGTCGCTCAAAATTGTGCGAAGTAGACATGATGGTGGTGCCGTGTGCTACGGAAACGTTGTCGCCCAGGGCCACACCTCCGGAAGCATCAATATAACAGCGGGGATGCACGCTGACATTTCTCCCGATACTCAGACCACGGATATTCAGAAGGTAGACGTCTTCATGTACTGAGACATTGGGCTGATTGGTGATATCCAGAGATACCAACACTGCGTAACGAACACCTATGCCTAGCAGCCCCTTCCAGGTTCGCACGCTTAGAAGTATTCGTTTACGCACGGACCGCGGGGTAAAGCGCATGATTGTGGTCATAGCAATGAGCAGGGGTTCAACCCGATCAAATAGTGCGCGACCACGGATTCGCACAGCAGGCTGATGATCCGGCTCAGGCAACGTCATGAGGTATTCCTTGCAGATGTCGGGGGCATAGTGCTTACAGCGAGTCATCTAGCTTTCTCGAGATAGTCCCGCATCCACGCTACGGTGTTTGTCAGGCCTGTTTTCAACGAAACGGGGGACATGTCTGGAAACAAAGTCCGTAAAGCAGAGTTGTCTGCTTGAGAATGTTGAACGTCGCCGGGGCGCGGGTCTTTGAAAACCACGTGTGGATTATCTGATAGCTCGGCGCCGATGAGTTGAACCAACTCATTTAGCGTTGTTCGAGTTCCGAAGGCAAGGTTGGTGGGCGAGTTTGTGACACCGCCCAGAAGTGCCTGAGTGATCGTTTCAACGACTGTTCCCACGTACGTGAAGTCGCGGCTCTGCGTGCCATCCCCGTTGACTGGCAGCGCTTTACCGCTCAATGCGGCCTCAAGAAATACCGGAATAACCGCTGCATAGACGTGGCCCGGCATCTGTCCAGGGCCGAACACGTTGAAGAAGCGAAATGGGAGTACCGGAAGGTCGTAGCATTGTGCATAAGCCATTGCGTACTGCTCGGTCGCTACCTTTGAGACTGCGTACGGGCTCATTGGCATTAATTGAAGCGTCTCAACCTTGGGTATTGCGGGATTTGCGCCATACACCGAGGATGATGACGCGAGCACGACGTGAGCATTGTTATTGTTACGAGCTGCTTCGAGCACCATGATCGTGCCGGTTGCATTCGCGGTGTGGCTTGCCAGTGGATTCACGATACTGCGAGGCACGGAGCCCAACGCGGCTAAGTGCACGATGGCGTCGCAGCCGTCGGCTGCGTGACGGAGTGCCTCTTTGTTGAGGATGCTGGCCTCAACGAATTCCACCTTCAATCCCTCTAAAGCAGCCATGCGGCCGCTTGAGAGATCGTCAATAACCCGCACCTCCTCGACATCCGCTTCGTTCAATAGCCGTCGACAGAGATTGCCGCCGATGAAACCTGCTCCACCTGTAACCAAAACACGCATCAGATAAGTTCTTCCTCTTTATTAGCCAGACCCGCCTCATGACGAAAAAATTCGGCGGTTTGTGCCCACACGATCGTGCGCTCGAAGTTGACGGTGACATGCTCTCGGGCCAACCGGCCAGCTTCACTTCGCTGAGCTGGACTTTCTGTCACGAGACGCAATTTGTTTGCGAGATCATTGCTGTCGCCCATTTCGAATAGCCACCCAGTCTTGCCGTCGATCACTGAGTCAACTGCTCCGGTCACGTTCGAGACAAGCGCCGGAATTCCTTGTGCCGCGGCTTCCAAAACAACGTTCGGAAATCCCTCACGACGTGTTGGGAGACACAGCAGATCCATTAATTGGTAATACGGTCGGACGTCCGCGACGACTCCAATCCAGGTAATAGCGCCATTGTCTAAGCCGGACTTCGAGAGTGTTGCGCTCAGCGAACCAGCGGGTTCCTCGGGGCCTATTAAAAGCACTTGAATCTGAGATCCGCTTTCACGGATTTGACGCACAGCAAGTAATAGCGTGCGCAGGCCCTTGTCTTCGGTCAGACGGCCAACGAATCCTACGATAGGAATGTCGGGTTCCAGGCCGAGCAAACCTGCGGTGTCTGCGGGTAACTTTGTCATCTGAACAAGGTCGACACCGTTAGACGAGCCGTTTCCTAGGACGACAATCTTGTCAGGCGCGCACAAGCCTAGGTTGATGAATTCATCGCGAAGGCTGTTGCTAACGGATTGAACCCTCGTCGCCAAGCGAGCCGAAATCCATTCAGTTGCCCAGAGGATCCGGCGCTTGATCCCGTTTTCGGTCTCCAGCCGGAGCCCTCGAAGAAGGTAGACCCGTGTTGGAACCCTGACCGCAAACGCACTGATAGTGCCGAGGAGTCCCGCCTTTGGTGTCCCGACGGAAACCAGGTCGGGTTTCAACTTACGGACAATCCTGATCCATTCAATCAGTGCACACAGGTCATGGAGCGGAGAAGGTTGTCGTTTCATTTGGATCGGATGGGTCGTGACTCCTTGAAGTTCCGCTAGCTGCTGGAGTCTTGGGCCCGATCCACTGACCACGTGGACATCCCATCCACGGGACACAAGATACTCCGGGAAGCCGTTGAGAAACTGCAAAGAGTCGTCAATAGTGACGCCCAAGAGGATACGTTTAATGCGCATGGTTCAGCCTTTTGACACTGCGGGCGATTCCTACTTCTGCACTTTGTGCCGGGCTCCAGTCGAACTGCGGCGCATCTGACCCGACGTTAATTTCCAACGACGACACTAACCGGTCGATAGAATGCGTTTGTCCCAGTAAAAGAGCGAAGAATCTCAGGATAGGAACCGGGCAGGGAATTAATCGCGCCTTCTTTCCCAAGCCCTTGCTGATGGAGCGGATCAATTCGCCGGTCGAGAGGCTGTTGCTGTCACCTGCGAGGATGATTTGGATGCTTGTCGCTGGCCTATCTAGGAGATACGTTACGAGATCCGTGAGGTTCCAAATAGAAACCATCGTGCGCCGGTTCTTCACGCTCGCAAGTGGTAGAGGTACTCCCTTAGCTACGAGCTTGGTTAGTTTCAGGAAATTTCCGCCTGCGCCGGGGCCATAGACCAGCGGAGGGCGAATGATGCTGAATGAAGTATTCGAGGTCTTGGATATCTGAATGAGTCCAAGTTCTGCCTCGAATTTGGACACGGCATAGGGGTCGATTGGATCAGGGCGGCTCTGGACGCTGAATGGGTCAATGGCGGTGGTCTCACCGTTCACTTTGATTGAACTGAGGAATACGAAGTTTTGGATTCCTGCCTGATGGGAGGCGCGTGCGAGTACTAGTGTTCCCTCTGTGTTCACTCGCCGAAACTCTTGGAGTGGATCTGTCGCGGTGTCGTGCATAACGTGCACTCGCGCTGCTAGATGAACCACTGCTTCCTGATTCTGGAGCGCGTCAGTCCAAGTGGTTTCTGGTCCTATGTCCCCGATGAGGAACTCTTCAGTTCCAGTTGGAGCTGACCCCACAGTTCTGACAACCGCACGCACATGGTGGCCCCGATTCAGAAGCTCTGAGCAGATTGCGCTCCCGATGAATCCGTTGGCGCCAGTCACAAGAATCTTCATAGATCACCCTTAGCAAGAGATACCGGATTGCTGGATGCACCGATTCTGAAACGGCCAACGGTATAGATGATGACGGTGGAAATTCCAACAAGGATGAAGGGCGTGCGATGCCATCCGACGCCCTCTGATGCCGCGATTCCGGTTGCTGCCGCAAGAGTGCTTGCGGCAGCCACGATGGATGACACCGCCATATGTGACAGGCCTCGGCGGTTCATCCGTTGGTAGGTGTGATCTCGATGTGCTTCGTACCAGTTTTCGCCCGCGAGAACTCTTCCAACAAGCGTGACGCCGGTGTCAGCAACGTAGATAGCCATTGGCGCAGCGAGCGCATAGATTGCTATTCCCTGCATCCAGCCGAGCACAATGATGATTCCGATTGTGCCGCCGAGTAGGTAGCTGCCTACATCTCCTAGAAATATCGAGCCGTTGAAGTTCCAGGGCACGAACGCGGCGAAGGCTGAGGCGAGAATTGCGCCGGCCACCATCATCCAGATTGCATCGTTGAGGTTGCCGATCACGATAAACGAAACTCCCGCGACGATACCGTGGAAGGCGGAAATTTCGTTCACGCCATCCATGAAGTTGACGACGTTAATGAGGCCAATCAAGGCGATACCGCCAAGAAATCCCCAAAAGATGTTGTGACCTAAATGAGCAGCTAGAGCGCCTGTGACTATCGCGCCGATGGCGAACTGTGTTCCTGCGCGAACCCCGATCTTCACGCCTCGGAGGTCTTCGGCCCACCCAAGCGCGGCACTGGCCATGGCCGCCACAACCACGGCTATTAACCAAGGTCTTTCGTGGGAGTCGATTAAGGCCAGCGCAATTAGCAGTCCGATGGCGATGCCCGCAGTTTGCGCGATACCGCCTCCACGTACCGCTGGCACTTCGTGCGAAGACCGTTCATTCGGGATGTCGAGCATTGCGGCTTTTGTGAGAAACGGTTTCAACGCGAAGGGTGCAAGTGCCGCAACTATGAAGCCCACCAGCGATGGCAGCCAATAGACCAGACTCAAAGCACGCCTTCGTTCGCGAAGTTGACCGCCATCACTTCACACAAATCCTTGATGGCATCGGTGTTGGCCTCATTATCGCGACCACGCGGAAGGCTAGTCGCGATCTCGCTGGAGATCGGCATGACCTGGACATGGGACACAAGCGGGTGAGCAGGTCGTTCATCGACTTCATGCGCGCCGATCAACACCTCATGCATCTTCTCGCCTGGTTTGAGACCGGTGTAGATGATGCTGATTGGTTGGCCGGATTGTTCGATGACCTGGTGGGCGAGATCATCGATCTTGACTGGTGTGCCCATGTCGAGCACCAGCGCCTCGCCATCGCGGCCGATCGCGGCAGCCTGAATGACCAACTGCACGGCCTCTTGGATCGTCATGAAATAGCGCGTGACATTGGGATCTGTGACAGTGACCGGTCCACCCTTTTTGACCTGAGCGGCGAAGGTTTTGAGCACAGAGCCTCGAGTGCCAAGTACGTTGCCGAAGCGGACACTCAGGAACGTGCCACTTGTGGTTGAAGCGAAGGCTGAGGTCAGTCCCTCCGCGATGCGTTTGGTGTAACCCAGCACGTTTTCAGGGTCGGCGGCCTTGTCCGTCGAGATATTGACGAAGCGCTCGACCCCGACAGATGCGGCTGCCTGCAGGACATTCAGACTGCCAAGTACATTGGTTTGAATGCCCTCGGCAGCGTGGTTTTCGAGCATGTTGACATGTTTGAGCGCTGCGGTGTGGAACACAACATGAGGCTGATGATCCTCGAAGACCTGCAGCATACGGTCAGCTTCACGAATGTTGGCGAGGATGATGTTGGAGGACTCGAGATCGGCGCGACCATTGAGTGACAGCGTCAGTGCGTGGAGCGCTGACTCGTCGCGGTCCAGCAACAATAATTCGGCAGGGGCGAACTGAGCGATCTGCCGGCACAACTCGGAGCCGATCGAACCACCGGCGCCGGTTACCAAAACGCGTTTGCCGTGAAGGTAGCCAGCGATCGAGGCCAGATCGGTATCGATCGGTCGTCGGCCAAGCAAATCCTCAGGTGAGAGGTCACGGACTGCGGTGTAATCGATGCTGCCGAAAAGCTCGTGAACGCCGGGCAGCACTTTGACGCTGAGTTCTGCAGCACGGGCAATCCTATTGATCCGGTTCATTGTCTCGCCGCTGGCACTGGGCATAGCGATGACGATGGTGTCGACGCTCGTCTTGATTGCGGCTCGGCCGAGGTTGTCGATCCGGTCGATCATCGGAACGCCACAGAAGCGGAAGTGGCGCTTGCGCGTGTCGTCATCGACAAAGCCGACTGGTCGCCAGGTTTGGCGTGGATCGCGCTGCATTGACTGCACCAGCTGCCGGCCGCCTTCGCCGGCACCAACAATGAGAACCGGCGTGGAAACGATGCCAAAACGATTGGGTTTGGCCTGCTGCACGAGGATGCGCCACAGCCCGCGCGGCCAAGCGCAGAGCAGCAGTGCCATCGCGGCGGCTACGACTGGCGTGGTGCGCGGAAGATATGGCTCAGGCGCCATTATATTGGCGACCGTGATGACAGTGCCGACCACGAAGATGATGCTGACGAGGACGAAGATTTCTTCAAAGCTTCCGAGTTTGGAGCGCCCCTGATGCAGGCGAGTCACCCACGCCAGCAGACAATGCAGGACGACTGCCGCGCCAGCAACCGCCAACACCCCATAGATTGGAACGGAACCGGCGGAGTGGCTGAGAAATAATTCGGGGCTGAGATTAATGGTCGAGAGCCGCAGTGAGGCGGCAATGAACACCGCCGCTACCCAGGCCACCGTGTCGGTGAAGAGTAGGACGGGGACGCGATGCGCACGAAGAAAGCCAACAACAGCGGCGCGCAAGCGAGATACTCCAGACTCCGAGAGGGGTTCGATGAAAATGCAACCTCAGTGTAACTTTTCACAGACTCAGTTGTTGCCAAAATCCATACTTTGGTTATCGTAATTTTCGATGACAACCCAAGTTGAGCCTATACGGTTTCCTCGCAAGAGTTCTCACGCCTGGAATGGCGCAGCTGCAGCGCAAATTGCTTGCCGGCCGATACGATGAAGCGCACTCACTTGGGACCTAAGGACGGTAGGCGTGATCCAGCGGTTAAAGTTTGCGGCCTTTGCCGTGTTTGTGCTTGTCGATGTAGCACTTATCGCTTTACTGCTGCAGCACGTGAATCAAAACAAAGCCGCGCAAGATCAAACGTCGAATGTGACGCCGGCGGCCACCT
The DNA here is from genome assembly GCF_057586615.1 of Aeromicrobium changchenzhani. NCBI lineage: Bacteria > Bacillati > Actinomycetota > Actinomycetes > Propionibacteriales > Nocardioidaceae > Aeromicrobium > Aeromicrobium changchenzhani. The sequence goes on from NZ_CM172480.1 coordinate 634,407, forward strand.
CGGCAGCGCCCTCGACGGCCTCGACCGAGCAGCAGCCCAATGGCGCATGGTCACTGACCATGGCATCAGATGGCGCGCTGTTTCGGAGCGCACGCGGGTCCTGCAATGACAACGGTCGTCCCTATGTTGAAGTCTCGACCGATCGCGGGGCACACTTCTCTGAGCTCGCATTGCCGCTGCTGAAGGCCGCGGATGACACGCAGCCTAATTCTCGGTCGCAGACCGTAAAAACGGTGCTGCGCATTGCCGCCAAATCGTCCACCGAACTCACACTTGTAGGCAATGACGCCAACTGTGACGCCCATACCTACTCGACCAAAGATGGCGGCGAGAGCTGGACGACGGCTGCGTCCGACGCGCATTGGTATGTCAACGCCTCGGTCGCCGAGGTGGTCTCGCCCAGCCAGGCGAGTGAGCCCGGCTGCGATGTCATCAGCCTGTCGGAGCTCAGCGATCGCAATGTCAAGGTGGCGTGCACCGATGGCTCAATCCGCGGCACCGACGACAGCGGGGACGAGTGGGTCAGGCTTGGCGACCTTTCCGGTCTCGAAGCCGCGACCTTCGTTGACCTGCGACAAGGATTTGCCGTTGCTGCGACAGCAGATTGCAAAGCGCGTGCCTTTGTGACTGCAAATGCTGGGCTCGGTTGGACTGCTGCTGGTTGTCTGGGCAAGGCTCCAGCCGTGTCGATCGTGGGCACGGGCCCAGGCCAGCTCGCTGCGCTCCTGACGACCGATAACCGATCGGTCGTGAAGACCAGCGTTGATGGCGGCGCCAGTTGGAAGAACGCCGCCTAGTAACTAGGCGCGACGGTCTGGATTGTTCCTTGGTTTGTTCATCGCGTCCCTGCCGCGCTGCATCGACGTCTCAGCCGCAGCGCGAGCCTCGGAATAGGTAATGGGCCGCGGCGGGTTGGCCGGCATTGATGTGGTGTTTGGTTTGGCAACGGGTTGGACCGGGGCTGTCACGGGCTCGGTGGCCGGCTCGGAATGCTTATGATCGCGTTTACGTTGTTTCTGTTTCTGCTTCGGCGCTGTGTCCGAATCATCGGGCTTGTCCGAGCGCGCACGGCCCGGCTCAGGGGCGTAGCCGTAGCCGTATCCATAACCGTATCCATAGCCATAGCGGCCACGCTTGGGTTGCGGCGACATATTGACAATCGTGCCGACGAGACGTGCGTCGACCGATTCGAGCCGGCCCAGGCAGGAACGGATCTGATCTTCGGTGGTCTTGCCGTGGTGGATCACTAAGATTGCGCCATCGGACTCTGCCGCGAGGATCGCCGCATCGGTCACCGGCAGCAGGGGCGGCGCGTCGATGAGCACGACGTCAAAGTCATTGCGCAATTGATCGAGTAGCCGTTTCATGCCTGCCGACTGCAGGAGCTCGGCCGGGTTGGGCGGCGTGGAGCCACTTGCCAAGATCGAACCGCCTTGACCAATCGGCTGCAGCGCATCAGCCAGCGAGACCTTGCCGACCAACACCGTCGTCACACCAACGGTGTTGTCGAGATTGAAGAATGATGTTGCCTTCGGTCTGCGCAGATCGGCCTCGACCAGCACTACTTTTTGACCTGCCTCGGCCATCGACAATGCGAGGTTGGCCGCAGTCGTTGACTTGCCTTCGCCGGGGACCGCGCTCGTGATGACAAAAACGTTGCTCTTGGCGTCGACATCGACGAATTGAAGGTTGGTGCGCAGCACCCGGAAGGATTCGGCGCGTGGTGAGTGGGTGCTTAGCGAGGTGATCAGTGGGTGCTTCGGTGCACTCTTGTCGAAATGAATATTGCCCAAGACCGGTGCGTCGCCCGAGGCTTCGGCGAGCCGTTCGGCCGACGAGATTGACGTGTCCTGGGTGTCGCGGAGCACCGCTGCCCCGGCACCGAGTAGCAGACCGAGGATCGTGGCCAGCGCAATATTGCGCAGTGGCTGCGGTGACACCGGGGATCCTGATAGCGATGCGCTGTCAACGATCGATGCCTTGATCGGCGCGGTTGACTTGCCCGGCGGAGTTTCGAGCTCGGCCACATAGGAGACGAACACCTTTGCGACGGTCTGGGTCAGCAGCTGTGCTTGCTTGGCCGAAGGGTCGGTAACCGAGATTGATAGCACAACTGTGTCGGGCTGAACCGTCGCCGTGATGCGTTGGGCGAGTTCACGGGGGTCCTCATTGAGTTTTAACTCATCGACAACACGACGCGAAACTTCCTCGCCGGTCAGTAGATCAGCATACGACTTAACCCGCTGCTGAGAAAATGCGCCGCCCTGGAAAGCGTCGGCACCATCGCTTTGTGACGTGGTGACGAACAGCCGTGCCGAAGACTGATATTGCGGGGTCGCTTGCAGCGTCAACACAACACCGATCGCGATCGCGCCAAGCGTTGTCAGACCAATAAGTAGCCAACGCTGACGGAGAATCCGCAGATAGTCCTTCAGTTCCATGTGCCTACCGATCGCGTGATTTTGGGTGCTCTGAGGTTGCTCAGCCCTTGGGAGTCTAATCGTTGTGGGTCAGGAAACATTGTTATTGCCGCCCAAAAGCCACTTCGGATTGTTTTTGACGAACTGATCGATCGTGCCGTCCTTGATTGACTGCCACAACTCGGCGTCCTTGGTTGGATCGATCTTGACGATGCTGCCAGCAATCGGATCGCTCGCCGTTCCCTTGGTGGGGATCGTCATGAACGTGACGTCGCCGGGGCGCATTGAGCGCATCGACAAGGCGAGCGAACGCATCGCTCCGGCCGTCCAATCATCGTCGACCGCCATGCTGCCACTCATGGCATTGACGGTCTTGACCAGCTTGATTGGATTGGCCAGCGTGCCCTTGTCAGCGAGTTTGGTCATCACCGCGCGTAGGAAGTTCTGTTGCCGCTTGACGCGGTCGAAATCGCCGTTGGGCAGGTTGTGGCGCTCGCGCACATACTTCAGTGCTTCGGTGCCGTTCATATGGGTATCGGCCCGGCCGGCGATGCTGATGTCGACGCCACCAACCGCATTGGTGATGCTGGTGAAGTTGTCCCAGTCGATCATCGCGAGATGGTTGATCCGCAGCCCGGTGAGATTTTCCACTGTCGAGACTGCGCCGTTGGGTCCATACAACGACAGTGCGGCATTGATCTTGGTGTTGTCCCGCGCCGCGCCAGTGCTGTCGTAGACCTTCACATAGGAATCTCGTGGGATCGAGATGACGTAGGCCTTCTTCTTGTTCGCCGTGATGTGGACAAACATCGTCGCGTCGCTGCGATATTTGCCCGTCGGCCAGTTCTCGGAAGCCGCATCCTTGAGAATCGAGGTGCCCTTGCCATTGCGGGTGACACCTGCGTCCGCGCCAAGCATCAGAATGTTGAGTGCTTTGGTGTCGGTCTTGGCCGGTCGAGCGCTCTCGTTGATGGTGCTGGGGACCTTCGCGATATTGCCCAGGCTGTGGTTGATGACAAAGACGAAACCGATGATCGCGATCGCGAGGATCCCGATCAAACTGATGAAGGCGATAACGGCTGCGCGGTGGCGCCTGAAGAAGCGCGGTTTCTTTTCTGCTGGTTCCTGCAGGTCTTGATCGGTCGCCAGATAATCAGGGGTCGTTTTGCGACGTTTTCCCACAGGTATGAATCGCTTTCTAGTGAACGTTCTCGGGGGCTTTGAGGACCGAATCAGGGTACTTCTTCAGATAGCTCTTGACTGAATCATCGCGCAATGCGGTGAACAGTTCCTGCGATTTCATGGGATCAATGTTGACGACACTGCCATAGGTCGGGTCAGTGGAGGTGCCAAGGATCGGAACCGTCATGAAAGTTACGTTTTTAGCTTTGGTTCCACGTAGCGAGAGTGCGAGGCCACGCATGTCGCCAGGTGACCAGGCCGCATCGACTGTGAGATTGTGGGTAAGCGCCTCGAGCGTGTTGTTGAGCCGGATCGGGTTGTGCATCGTGCCGGCGTCGAGGATCTTCTCCATCAGCGCACGCAGGAAGTTCTGCTGCCGGGCGATGCGGTCGAAGTCGCCGTTCTGAAGGCCATGGCGCTGGCGAACATACTGCAGGGCCTTCTTGCCCTTGAGCACATAATTGCCCTTTTTCCATTGGACTTTCTGGGCTTCGTCGTAGGTGGAGTCAGGGATATAGACCGGAACCCCGCCGACTGCCGTCGAGAGGTCCTTGAAACCAGCCCAGTCGATGATGGCCAGATGCTTCATCCGCAGGTCGCTGATGTGTTCGAGCGTCGCGACGGCGCCGCTCGGGCCGAAGTAGGAGAAGGCGGCATTGACCTTTTCCTTATGCGTCGCATTGCCCTGCTCGTTATAGAGCGTCACAAAGCTGTCACGTGGGATCGAGACGAGATAGACATGCTTACGGTTAGCCGAGATGTGCACGATCATGATCGTGTCGCTGCGATATTTTCCAGCCGGCCACTTCGCCGCCTTGGCGTCCTCAGCGAGGTTGGTTTTCGCGCTCTGACCCGGTTGGGCTTCGCCCTTATCTGAGCCGAGCAGCATGATGTTGAGGGCATTGCCCTTGTCCGGATCGGGGCGGTCCTTGTTCTTGAGCTTGACGCTGACCTTGTCGATGTTCTTGAACTTCGAGTTCAGCATGTAGGCGTAGCCAGAGCCTGCGGCACCGATGACAAGAAGCGCGACCAGTGCGATTACGATGGGAAGACGGTGTCTACGATAGAACGATGGGCTGCGCCAGCGCCGTTTGCCCGCCTCCGGGTTTCGCGAGGTTTTGCCTGCCATCGTTCTCCAAAGCTGTTATAGACCGAAGGCTATTCTGCCCTGTGAACAGGGATGAGCCAACTTGAATTTGGTCACAAGTCCAGAATAAGGGTCGTTGGACCATCATTGGTGAGTTGAACTGCCATGTCAGCGCCGAAGCGGCCGCGGCCAACCGTGGCACCCAGAGTCTCGAGTTCGGTGCAGAACTTCTCATACAATGGCTCTGCGATCGGGCCCGGCGCGGCGTTCGACCAGGTAGGGCGGCGGCCCTTGCGAACATCGCCATAAAGCGTGAACTGGCTGATCACCAGGATGCCAGCGTTCAGGTCCTCGGCGGACTTTTCCTCGCGCATGATGCGCAGGCGCCAGATCTTGGCGGCGAGGGTTTTGGCCTTGGCCTCGGTGTCGTCGTGAGTGACGCCGAGCAGGACGACCAGGCCGGTGTCGATCGAGCTGATGATCTCGTCGTCGACCGTGACCGAGGCGTGGGTGACTCGTTGAATGACAGCGCGCATGTGATCAGTCTTTCAGGCGTTTGGGTTGGTCTCGATATTCCCGCTCGTGCCTCGCGGGAACTCGACCGGCGAGGGGGTTCGCAAACACTCGACCGGCGAAGGCTTGCCGATTGAGTAGCAGCGTTCTTAGCTGCGTATCGAAATTCCGGGCCGCTCAGTGTGGCGGGACGATGAGCGGGTGTTGTGCCCGACCGGTCGCTAATTCGTAGACGCGTTCATCAAGCTTGCCGATGTCTGACTTCAACTCGGTGCGGGTTGCTTCAAGTTTGCTGTCGATCTTGTCGATCCGGACGACGAGTTCGTCGCGGAGGCCGTTGATCCTGGTGCCAACTTTGTCGAACTTTTCGTCGACCTTTTCGAATTTCTTGTCGAGGTAGGTGAACAGCGCGATCGCGAAGACCGCCATGGTTGCGATCGACACCCACGTTTGCAGATCCACGGCGATCATCTTCCTATTGTGCACGGCTCGCTTGGCTAATGCCAACAATCTAGGGTGGATGTGGCGCCGCGATAAGAGGTGTTCGTCAATCTGTGGACAATGCGCAAGGCGCCGAGAGTCTCTCCTCAACGGGAGGTGCTGGCGGGTGCTGGTGGTAGCCGGGTGGAGATGTCGTAGGTGCGGGACTCGATTGCGGTCAGTCTGTCTTCGACTTTGCCGATGTCGGTCTTGAGATCGATGTGAGATGCGGCGATCTCGTTCCTGAGTTCGGTCCGCATTCCGTCGGTCTTGGTGTCGAGTGCAGCGATGTCGGTTTTGAGCTCGGCCTGTACACCGTCAATTTTGGTGTCGAGCCGGTATTCGACCTTGCCGATTGTGGTTATCAGGTCGCGCTTCATGCTGCCGAGGTATCCCAGCAGTACGAGGGCCAGGCTGGCGAGGCCAGCTAGCGTCGTCCACGTCTGATGGTCCACGGTGATCATCCTCCAAGTATGCACATCGGGTCTGACTGATGCCAATAATCTAGGGCGGATGGGGCGCCGACGTAAGGGGTGTTCGTAGATCTGTGGATAACGAGCGAGAGGTTAGGTGATTGAGTAGCAGCGGTCTTTGCTGGGTATCGAAATCCCGGGCCGCTCAGTGTGGCGGGACGATGAGCGGGTGTTGTGCCCGACCGGTCGCTAATTCGTAGACGCGTTCATCAAGCTTGCTGATGTCTGACTTCAACTCGGTGCGGGTTGCTTCGAGTTTGCTGTCGATCTTGTCGATCCTGGCGACGAGTTCGTCGCGGACGCCGTTGATTTTCATGTCAAATTTGTCGAACTTTTCGTCGACTTTGGTGAACCGTTCGTCGACCTTCTCGAATTTCTTGTCGAGGTAGGTAAACAGCGCGATCGCGAAGACCGCCATGGTTGCGATCGACACCCACGTTTGCAGATCCACTGTGACCATCTTCCTATTGTGCACGGCACGCTTGGCTAACACCAACAATCTAGGGTGGATGTGGCGCCGGGGTAAGGGGTGTTCGTCGATCTGTGGACAACTGGTGCTACTCGGGCGGGAGTGCGGACAGGTAGTCGGCGATGGTTTGTGTGATGGGGTATTCGGGCGACCAGCCGGTGTCGTCGCGCAATCGCGAGCTGTCACCCACGATGTCGAGCGGATCGGTCGGACGGATTCGATCCGGATCGGTTTCGGTGCTGATGTGATCGAGATCGAGGGCCTTGGCGAGTTCATCGAGGAGCTCTTGGCCGGACCGGCTTTGACCTGAACAAATGTTGTAGATCTCATGGTTGAGGGTTGGCTGGGTCGACAAGAGCCGATAGGCGCGGGCGACATCGCGTACATCGGTGTAATCGCGGCGAGTCGCGAGGTTGCCGGTTTTGATGGGGCTATCAGAACGGCTTCGACCGGCGACGGCTTGGGCGAGGTCGGGGAGCAGGAAGCCGGGGCCTTGGCCGGGACCGATGTGGTTGAACGGTCGGGCGACGACGATGTCGAGTCCACGACTGCGGTAGTAGGCCGCCTGGTGTTCATTGAGCAGCTTGCTGACCGCATACGGCGACGTCACGGCAATGGGGGAGTCCTCAGCGAATGGGAGCGGCGAAGAGCCGTCGTAGATCGCACCGCTGCTGATCAAGACAATTCGCGTCGACGTGCCAATCAGCGCTTCGCCAAGGTTCGTCACGATCGAACTGTTGACATTGAGATAGTGCTGCGGATCATCAAATGACGGCCCCACCGCGGCAAGCCCGGCCAGATGGATGACCGCATCGACGGACCCGATCGCCGGCCACGCCGCGACGAGATCGGCAGCGACATACGAGTCGAGGCTCACTGCGGCGTCAGTCTCCATGCCGATCCCGACGACCTCGATGTCGTGGCGTGCCAACTCGGCAGCAACGTGCCGCCCGACAAAGCCATTGACCCCAGTGACACAAATGCGCATGTGGGAGACCTCAGGACTCATGTGACTCGAGCGCGATGTCGTGCTCGACCATGCGTTTGACCAGTCCCTCGAAATTGAGCTCGGGAGTCCACCCCAACACGCGCCGAGCCTTGCTTGGGTCGCCCAACAGGATGTCGACCTCGGCGGGGCGCATGAACTCGGGGTCCTGACGAACGTAGGGTTTCCAGTCGTCGATACCGATCTCGCCGAACGCAGTGGTGAGGAAGTCCTCGATCGAGTGGGTCACGCCAGAGGCGAGCACGAAATCATCGGGCTCGTCCTGCTGCAACATCATCCACATGCCGCGGACATAGTCACCGGCATAACCCCAATCACGTTTGGGCCACAGATCGCCGAGCGTCACGGACTCCTGCTTGCCCAGGTGAATCCGAGCGACGGCGTTGGTGATCTTACGGGTCACGAACTCAAGGCCGCGCCGTTCACCCTCGTGATTGAACAGGATGCCGCAGGAGACATACATGCCATAGCTCTCGCGGTAGTTGCGCGCAATCCAATGGCCATAGAGCTTCGCGACACCGTAGGGGCTGCGTGGATGAAATGCCGAATCTTCGTTATAGCCCGCGCCTGGCCGGTTGTAGTCGAGGCCGCCGAACATCTCCGACGTCGAAGCCTGATAGAAACGTGTCGTTTCGGCCAAACCGTTGATGCGTACTGCCTCCAGCATGCCCAGAACGCCCTTGGCCGTGACATCGGCGGTCAGGATCGGGTTGCGGAAGGAATAGCCGACGTGGCTGATCGCAGCAAGGTTGTAGATCTCATCGGGCTGGGACGTCTCGATCGCCCGAATGAGCGAGGACTGGTCCATCAGGTCGGCCTCGATCAGCTGGACATACGGGAATTCGTTGAGGAGCGCTTCGCGCCGGGTGTTGCGCTGGCCGCGGAGCAATCCATAGATTTCGTAGCCCTTGGAGTGGAGAAGTTCAGTCATGTGGCCGCCGTCCTGCCCGGTGATCCCGGTGATGAACGCGCGCTTCTGCTCAGTCATATAGCTGCTTCCCGTCGAGGAGGTACGAGCCGAGCATATTAGGCAGAGATTGCTGCTAGCTGGCGCATGGGTGGCGTTTGCATTATTTGCCCTGAGGCCGCCCCGTTAGACTCCCAGTATGGCCTTTGAAATTCCCAGCGACCTGCACAGCGACATGATGCCCTTTGCGTGGCTCTTGGGCGCGTGGCATGGCGACGGCAAGGGCGATTATCCAACGATCGACGCGTTTTCCTTCGAGCAAGACATCGCGATCACCCACGATGGTCGACCCTTCTTCCACTATTTCAGCCAGGCTTGGATCACCAATCCCGCCGGCCAGCGGCTGCGACCAGGAGCGCTCGAAACTGGCTTCCTGCGGCCTACACCGGCGGCTGACGGGGTCGAAGGCGTCGGCGTGGAAATGGCGCTCGCGCATCCCACCGGCTACGCCGAAATTTGGTACGGCAACATCGACGGTCCACGTATGACGTTGGCCACCGACGTCGTCGCGCGTACTCAAACGGCCAAGGAATACACCGCCGGCCATCGCATGTATGGCCTCGTCGACGGCGACCTCATGTGGGCCTTTGACATGGCGGCCATGGGTCAACCACTTCAATCTCATCTTTGGGGGCAACTCAAACGTGTCTGACAAAAGTCCACTCCTCACCCTGCCCGGAGCAGTCGAAGCAGATGCGCCCGATCTCGGCGTCGCGGCGCACTACGGCAGCATCGCCGCCGAGCAGAAGCGCCTCATCGCTGGCGAGACGTTCGTCGACTTGTCGCATCGTGACGTCATCACGGTCAGCGGGGCGGATCGGCTTAGCTGGCTGCATTCGCTGACGACGCAATCACTCGAAGGTCTCGCGCCGGGCGTCACGACCGATGTGTTGATCCTTTCGCCACAGGGCCGCGTCGAGCACGCATTCACCGGCACTGATGACGGCGAAACGTTCTGGGCACACACCGAGCCCGGCGCGGGCGCCGCATTGACGACGTACCTCGACTCGATGCGCTTCATGATGCGGGTCGAGGTCACCCTCGCCACCGACGACTGGGCCGTGCTCGGCCTCGCCGAACACACCTATGAGCTCGTGCCGCGGGCCGAGCTGGCCAAACAGCCGGCATTGCACGGTGATCCCGTCGGCACCTGGGCATGGGAGGCGCTGCGCATCGAAGCCGGCCACCCACGGCTCTGGCTCGACACCGACGAGGTGTCGATCCCCAATGAGCTCGGCTGGATCGAGTCGGCGGTTCACATGAATAAGGGTTGCTACCGCGGACAAGAGACCGTCGCGCGCGTCCATACCCTCGGCAAGCCCCCGCGTCGATTGGTCCAATTGCTCCTCGACGGGGGCGAACGACTTCCCGAACATGGCGCAGACGTCATGCTGGGCGACAAACGAGTCGGCTTCGTCGGCTCGGTGGCCCGTCACTACGAGCTCGGCGCGATCGCCTTGGCCATGGTCAAGCGCAATACTCCCGTCGATGCCGTGCTGACCGCCGACGGCATCGCGGCAGCCCAGGAAGTCATCGTCGACCCCGATGCCGGACTGCATTTCCGTCCCAACCTCAAGGCCTGACTTGATGCAGCACCGGTTTGCGATCCTCGCCGTGTGTACGGCAAATATTTGCCGTTCGCCGCTGATGGAATTGCTGCTGCGACAACGCCTCGACCGCGACCGGTTCGAGGTCGCCAGCGCCGGAATTCGCGGCTGGAAGCGCGCTCCGATGGATTCGATGGCCGCGATGGAGGCCATGCGGCTCGGCGCTGACCCGAATCATTTTCGCGCCCATGCGATCGACAGCTATCTGATTGATTCAGCCCAACTCGTGCTGGTTGCGACCAGAGAACATCGCTCTGCTGTTCTTGAGATCAACCCGCAGGCACTGCGGAAGACGTTCACGCTGCTGGAGTTCGCCGGACTCGCATCAGTGGTCGATGCTGATGATCTGACCGATCTGGTCAGGCAAGCAGCGCTGATCCGGAGTCAGGGACCGGCTGAAGCCGATATCGGCGATCCTTACCGACGTGCGCCCGAAGTGCATCGCACAACCGCCGATCAGATCCTGGTTGCGGTGGAGTCGATCAGCAGCATCCTGAACCGGGTCGCCCACTCCGCGCCCACGCCGGTCGAATAACCCACCTGGTCTCGAGACCCGAGATTTCGTCGCTAATGTCGGGTGTCAGTGGTCGCGGTTAGGATTAGAACGAGGCTCGTATGCAGCCGGTCGTGTGGTCGATAATTTACTGTCTTTTCGGTGGATTGTTTCCGGACTTTGGGTTGTTGCTGTCGGTGGCTGCGCCTAGGATAGAAGCAGTTCATCGAACAGGTGCTCGATGAAAGATCTTGAGGGCATCGGGGGATGATGGTGGACACGAGGCATGTGGAGGGGTGGCAGCTCAGTGATGAGCAGGTCACCACCGGTGTCGTTGATGTCCGGATGCAGATCTCTCGCCTTGAGGCCGAGGAAGCCCGACTCGTAGGTGTCGCGATGGAGCGGGGTCTGCCTCGTTTGGCCGGCAATTCATCGCCGCGTGTGTGGGTCGCGAACCTGACGAAGATCTCGCCGTATGCGGCTTCCAGGACCGTTCGTCGGGCCGAGCAGTTGGGTCCGAACGTGGTGGCGACGCAGGCGGCTTGGGTGGCCGGTGAGATCAATTCCGATCAGGCGGAGAATTGCGACCGCGGTCAACGATCTTCCCGACTACGCGGCTGCTGAGCGGCCGCTCGCCGAGAAACATCTGTTGCAATTATCTGGCCAGTTTGGGTTGAAGAACCTCACACGCCTCGCGAATCGGATCCTCGAAGTCATCGACCCTGATGGTGTTGATGAGTATTTGGGCGAACAGCTCAAGAAGCAAGAACAGAAAGCGCTGCGATCGACCCAACTTGAACTCATTAATGGCGGCGATGGGATGACGCGGATCCGCGGACTCCTACCGACCGCGCAAGCCTCTATTTTGAAAGCCTGCCTCGAAGGGATCGCCTCACCACGGCGGGAATCGTTCCAACTGGGTTCACGCGATGAACAAGGCGCCCACTCTGATGCCGCCGTTGGACGCTTGTCGCACCCTGAACGGATGGGACGTGCGTTCCTCGAACTCTTGGAGCATCTGCCGTCCGATGCGATGCCCAGCCACGGCGGCCTGGCTGCATCAGTGACGATCAGCATGGACCTTGACCAACTGCGCGACCAGATCGGCACGGTGTCACTCTCGACCGGCACCGAAATGTCGGCCTCCCAGGCGCGCAGGTTCGCCTGCAACGCCCAACTGATCCCCATGGTTCTTGATGGCGAGTCCAAAATTCTTGATTGCGGCACCGAAAAGCGGATCTACAGCAAACACCAACGCATCGCCCTCGCCAAAAGAGACGGCGGCTGTTGTTGGAAAAATTGCAATCGGCCGCCAGCCTGGTGTGAAGCTCATCATCTGGTGTGGCATTCACACGGCGGCGAAACCACCCTCGACAACGGTGCACTCTTTTGCTACTTCCATCACCACCTGCTTCATGACGGCGAATGGGACGCCCGAATGGGCACCGACGGAGTCGTCGAAGTCATTCCACCACGACGGATCGACCCGTTCCAGAAACCCCTACGCCACGAAGAGCGAATACCCATCGCCAACCCCTGGGCAGCATAAGCAGGAGAGATCTGTCCGAATCTGCAAAACTGATGCATGCCCTACCGCCATATCGTTCTCTTTCGCATGTATGACAGCTGCCAGCCGGCCGATATTGCGGCGGCGGTTGAGGGCTTGGAAGCGTTAGGCGAACTGCCGGGAATCCTGGAATGGACGATCCGACGTTCTAAGGACGAACGCAAAGGGATCGTCATCGTCGAGAACGCGCTGTTCGATTCACGTGAGTCACTCGCAGCGTTCTCGGGTCACCCGGCACATCAGGTGTCGGCGGCACGCCTAGCCCAGTTAGCTGACTGGTCGATCGGCGATTATCGAGAAGAGTGACCGCTGATCAACGACCCGCGACCGACTAGTTGGAACTGCAGGCGCTGGGTGAAACCTTGACGTGGACGCCTGACTCAACGCTCGGCGTCGAACGAACCTTGATTGTCTCGGTCTGTCCGGGACCGGTATAGAACATGATGTCGATCCACGTTCGATCACCTGGTGCAAGCTCGGACGGGATGCTGAGTACGTCGTGGCCCTTGTGCCGGCGAGTCGTCGTCGGGAGTTTGACGTGAGGGGTTTTGGCGCTCATCAGGCTTGCGCCGGTTGGAAGGTAGAACTCTGTGTTGACGACCATGTTCCCCTTCTTAACGCCGTAAACGTCGGTCACGATCGACTGCGGCAATTTGGCGGCATCCTTGGGGGCGTAGGAGGCTAGATCGATCCGTGCCTCGACGAGTTGCGATCCGTCGTTGCGACACTGCAACGACCGAACGTTCGTTGCGTAGCGGAGGTAGTACTCCAATTTGGTGCCGGTCGCGTCATTGAGATAAATCCCCAGCGTCGGATGTGTATCGCTGTCGGATTTGAGCGCCCCGGCAACCGCCATCGAACTGAGTTTTGCCTGTTCGGCGGTTTTGTCCGACCAAACATAGATTCGCCGCTCCTTGGCAGCGCGAACGAATCCACGGATCGTCTGACCCGCGTCGCCATTCCCATCGGTGACGTAGTCGAACAGCTTCGCGGCCGCATCTTTGAAGAAATCATCGGATTCGTTCTGTTGCGGGAAGCGCAGATAGGACTGATTGAGCAGTTCACTCACTGCGTTCTGTGCAGTCAGCACCGTCCCGTCGGCCAACGTCACGGGCCCGGTGCCAGCTAAGAGGTAAGACATCGCAACCGGGTCGACGGAGACCACGCCGTCAACGTTCGTCCCGGTTTCGGATTTGATGATGGACTTCATGATCTGCGCAGTCCGCGGGAACTCGGGGGTCAGATTCGAGTCGATAAAGTACTTTGCCAGATCATCGGTGTAGATCTGTTTCTCTTCTTTGGTCAACGCGATCGCCGTGCTGGAACGTTTGCCGAAGTCGGAGCCCGTGCCTTGCTTCCCGCGGGTGATCTTGCCGTTGTCGACGTGCGCGATCAGGTAGGAGCCAGGGAGCCCACCGGTTGCCCGGATTTCAGCATTATTTTGAAACACGATCAAGTAGGTACGTTTTTGGTCGCCGAGCATGGTCGGTATCAACTCGAGCGCATCGTGGGCAATCTGGGCCGCGTCGGCCGCCGTATTGATCTTGTCGACGAGCAAAGTTACCGGGCTACGTACTGGACCGTTCAGCGACGACAGTTCGATTGAGTCGAGCATCTTTGCCTGCCGTGCGAGCAACGAATTAAATTCTTTGACCGGTGCATTGAGTCGGGCCAATCCTTTGAGATCAACCTTGCCGCTCTTTGGACTGAAGTGGTTGAGGTTCAGTTGCGTCGAGATGTCGACAACGGGCGGCAATGCATTGGCCGAGACCGTATCAAGAACCCTGGCTACCGTGCGGACAGCGGCTATGTCATCGCCGATGAACGGAACGAACGTGCCAAGCTTCCACAATGGACCATTGGTATGCCCGTGAGCGCTACTCGCGGAATCTTGCAATCGGTCAAGCGCTTTAGCTGCAAGCTCTTTGTTGCCGTCAGCGATAGCAGCTTCCAACGTGATTGCGCTCGACTTGGCCTGCTCAAGATTGTTGCGAGCCAGCCACGCCTGAATCGTTACGGTGAGGCCGATAACGACCGTGACGGTAAGCAGCGACCCAATAAGCAATTGTCGTCGTGGTGTGCGCCGCCACTTGCGCTGCAGGCGCCTTTTCCAGCGACGTGTCCGCTTGGACACATCAACTCAGAGCGACTTGTGGATGCTGCGACGTCCACGGGCCATCACGGTGATGCCAGCGCCCATCGCAAGCAGCGCCGCGCCGAGAACGATGTACCAAGCGTTGGTGCCACCGGTGTTCGGCAGCACGCCCGAAGCATTATCGCCATTGTTTGGACTGCAGCCAGGGTTCGCCGGGGCGAGTGTCACTGTCTTCGAAACCGAGTTGCTTTTGATTTTAGTGGCCAATGCTGAAGCGTCGAAACTTGCCGGCGTCACCTGAACCGCGCCAGTCGACAGCGGAGCGTTCGCGGGGCCAATTTTGGACTGCGGGTCGGGCACGAATGTCGCAGTGACCTTGAACTGGGTATTTTTGGTGACCTTGCTGGTCTGGTAAGTCGCCTTCAGATCGGTGCCGCGTTTGGTGTAGGTCTTGTCCGCGATCTTGATCGTCATCGTGCCCTGAAGCTTCAAATTGCCAGCAGCCGCATGAGCATGCACGGTGATCGGCGTGCCACCGATGTAGCAGTGGTTCACGTTCATGGAGATCTGCGGAGTGATCGGAGCGGGATAGGCGGACGCAGCCGACGGCAGTAAGCCGAGGCAAACGGTGGCTGCCGCCGCAATTGCGACGGATAGCTTGCGAAACCGCAACATGGAAGACCCTTATCTATTGGTGTTATCTACTACAACGATGCAGTAGTGATGAGGTTACCGCTGCCAGCGACTAATTTTATGCAGTTGTCCCTCAACGCGCTGCGAGCGCGCCATTGATGACGTCAACGAATTGGTCGGTGATTGGCTCGATACCGAATTTCTCCTCGGCCAGGGTTCGTGCCGCGAGACCGATGTGTTCGATCCGATCGGGATCGATTATCAACGTTTCGAGCCATTCGGCCGATTGCGCCACGCCCTGTTGGTCGGGCTTAGCAATGAACCCGCCGGTTGCCGTGATGTCGGCGGCTGCCGGGTTGTCCTGCGGCATGAGTCCCAGAATTGGCCGGCCAGCCGACAGATAGGACAACACCTTGCTCGGAATCGAGAATTTCGATGCCTCTGGTTCGAGGATCGCAACGAGTACATCGCCCGACCCCAACACAAGCGGCAGATCTGCGGCGCTCTGGAATGGCAGGACCGTGATGCTGGAATCGGCTCGATCGGCTGCGGCGGCACGGATGTGATCGGCGCCGTCGCCCTCGGAGACCACGATCAGTTCAGCTTTTGTTTCGGTTCCACGAAGTTGGTCGAGCAGGTCGATCAGGAGTTGTGGATTGTGTTTGCGGCCGAGCATTCCGGCATACACGAGCCGCAGATCGCTGCCGCCGGTGAGATGCTCCAATGCCCAAAGATTATTGCGTTCGAGTGGTTTGATGTCCTCGATCGGCGCCCAATTGGGAATGATGTCGATTGTGCTGGCCGGGATGTCCCAGTCGGCATACAGCCGACCAAATTCGTCGCCGATTGCGACGACATGCGAAGCCGATGCGACTGCTTTGCGTTCACGTGAGGTGAAATAGGTGCGCCCCAACCGCGCCAACGGTTTAGGAAAGCGTCGATCGAGCTCATCGCCCATTGCCCGGCTGAAGATGTCTTGGTGCCACAGAACCCACGGCTGTTTTTTGCGGCCGGCCCAACTGCGGAACCGATTGAGGGTCAACAGCGGAACATTGCAGGCGAATACGACATCGGGAGCAGTGACCGCGATGTGTCGGGTCCACGCCCTCGCATAGGCCAACTCAAAGCGCGCCCGCCCGGTGGTCGAATATTTGTCGAATTTGGCGTCGACCGTGATCGGGGTGAAGGTCAACGTGTCCGGGTCGCCCGGCTCGCGCTGGAGTCGACCTTTGCCACTTTGGTACTGACCGGCGAACACGTGGTCGACTCGAAAGCCGCGCCGGGCCAACTCACGCGAAAGATCCGCCTGGAATGGATGCCCTGCGAAGTCGTGGACCTGGATCCGGGCAGGCTCAGTGGCCATTGCTCTTGAGCTCGTTGTAAATCCATGAATAGGTCTTCTCAAGACCCTCATGCAAGCTGATCGATGGCTCCCAGCCATAGACGCTGTGGAACAAGGTGTTGTCGCTGTTGCGGCCGCGGACACCCTGCGGTGCATCAAGGTTGTATTTGCGTTCGACCGTGACGCCGGAGATGTCTTCGAGAATGTCGACCATCTGGTTGATCGACACCAACTCGGACGAGCCGAGGTTGACCGGCTCGACGAAGTCGCCAGCGAGGATCTCTTGCGAGCCGCGGATGCAGTCGTCGATGAACATGAAGCTGCGAGTCTGCTCACCGTCGCCCCAAATTTCGATCAGGTTGTCGCCGGTGAGGCCAGCCATCGCGATTTTGCGTGACAGCGCGGCGGGAGCCTTTTCGCGACCGCCGTCGTAGGTCCCTTCGGGGCCGTACACGTTGTGGAACCGGGCGATGCGGGTTTCGATGCCATAATCCTCGCGGAAGTGGCGCGCCATCCGCTCGCTGAACAGCTTCTCCCAGCCGTAGCCGTCCTCGGGGTCGGCGGGGTAGGCATCGGATTCCTTGAGTGCGGTCAGATGCGGATCAGTCTGCGCCGCACCGTTGTAGACACAGGCCGAACTGGAATAGAAGAAGCGTTTGATGGCATTGTCGCGGGCGGCAATCAGCATGTTGGTGCTGGTCAACACGGACAACATGCATTCGGCCTTGTTATTTTCGATGAAACCCATGCCGCCCATGTCGGCCGCATAGTTGAAGACCCCGTCCATGCCAGCCGAGATCGCGTGCGCTGTGGCCGGGTCGGAGCAATCTCCGACGATGTTCTCTGCCGCTCCATGCGCCTGGTGCCATTCGTCCTGCGGCTTGATGTCCACTGCGCGAACGGCCTGACCTTTCGCGAGCAGGTCTTTCACCATATGGCCGCCGATGAAGCCACCCGCTCCAGTCACCAGAATCGTCATGAGGTTCCCTTCATCTACTGATTCGCTCCTAGGCGCGTATGCGACTTCGTGTGGAGCACGTTCACAGAATTCAACGAGTGATGCTCATCGTAGTCACGGGCAATGTGGTTTGTCCTAGGTCTACCTCGCGCGGAAGGTCCGCGCAGCTGAACCGCAAAATTGATCGAATACCCATGCGTAACTTCCCAGCGCATATGTCGTTACTCTCAGTAACCATCTTATTGACCGCGGAGTAGACATGACCCAACTGCGAGTGCGCTGGAGCAGCGTTCTGTTCGGTTTTGGTATGACTTTTGTGGTGGCAATTATGCCGATCGTTTATATCCTCATCGCGAGTCCTACGCCGGACGGAAAAACGCGTGATATCGCCGCCAGCCCGGATGCGATGGGGATGTCGGTGAGCGGCATCAGCCCGATTGACGGAGTGCCGCTGGCGCTGCTCATCGGGGCGATCGCCATCATGGTGATCATCGGTGTGATCACCGTATTTTCGCGGTCACAACGCTACACTGTATGACCGTTCCCGATACGCTCAATGGTGTGACACTGCCCGCCGACCCGCATCTTGAATTCCCGCCGCGGCGTACCTCGTGGGCGCGGCGTTACAGCCGCAGATTATTGGTCAGCGATTTGGTCGTTTTGGTCTGGACCTTCACCGCCACCCACATCGTCTGTGCCAGCCTGCCCAGGTGGTCGGCCGATCATGCGCCGTACACCGCTCCATGGATCGCGGCGTCGATCATGGTCATTGCATTTTGGTTCCTAGCACTCACTGTCACGGACAGCCGCGAGACTCGAGTTGTGGGGGCTGGCCCGTCGGAGTACAAGCGCGTCATCAACGCGACCGTGACGACTTTCGCCTCGATCGCCTTCGTTGGGTATGTGTTCCAGTCGACCGCGCCGCGAAGTTATGTACTGGTCGCGATGGGCCTCGGCACAACCCTCCTTATTTTGAGCCGTTGGAGCTGGCGTCAATGGCTTAATGTGAATCGGCAGAGTGGCCGGATGACGACCAGCGCGGTTGCCGTCGGTAGCGAGTACTCATTGCGTGAACTGATTGCCAATCTCCATTCAGCGCCGCACGCGGGCTATCGAATCGTCGGCATCTGCCCCAGCTCTCCGCTCGAAGAACCCTCAATTGCCGGCATCCCGGTCATCGCGTCATTCGAAAATGTCGTGGCGGAGACCGCTCAGATTGGTGCTGAAGTCATCATCATTGCGGCCTCAGATGCCACCCATCCGGGAATGGTGCGGCGGCTGGGCTGGGAGCTCGAAGGCTATGACATCGACCTCATCCTTGCGCCAGCGCTGGCAAATATCGCCGGCCCGCGCGTGCACATTCGTCCGGTCGCCGGGCTCCCCTTGCTGCATGTCGAGCGGCCGGCATACAAAGGGGCGCAGCGCTGGGCCAAAGTGCTGTTCGACCGATTTGGTTCGCTCGCCTTGATCGTCCTGACCATGCCGATCATGATCCCGGCGGCAATCGCTGTCGCGGTGACCTCCAGAGGGTCGATCATCTATCGGCAGGAGCGCGCAGGCAGAGACCGACAGACGTTCCGCATGTTCAAGTTCCGCACGATGGTGGTCGGCGCTGACGAGATGATCGGTCAACTTGATCTGCAACCTGATGCCGGCAACGAGATGCTGTTTAAGATCCGGGACGATCCACGCGTGACAAAGGTCGGGTGCTTCTTACGCCGCTACTCGATCGATGAGTTGCCGCAATTGTTTAACGTGCTGATCGGCGAGATGAGTCTTGTCGGCCCGCGCCCGCCGCTGCTGCGCGAGGTGTCGGCCTATCAATATGAGGATCACCGCCGGTTGCTCGTACGGCCTGGCATCACCGGACTCTGGCAGGTCTCGGGACGATCGGATCTGAACTGGGAAGAAACCATCCGACTCGACCTCTATTACGTCGAGAATTGGTCCTTGATGGGGGACCTCGTGATCCTGTGGCGAACGGCACGTGCCGTGCTGAGCTCCCAGGGCGCATACTAGCGGCCCGAACCGGTAGTCTTAATCTCTTATGACTGACGAAAACCAGGTCACGTTTGCCGATCTCGGCATCGATGACCGCCTGCTTAGCGTGCTGCGCGACGTGGGATACGAAACCCCATCACCCATTCAAGCGGAAACGATCCCGCTGCTCATCGAAGGCAAGGATGTCGTCGGTCTTGCTCAGACCGGCACCGGCAAGACCGCCGCCTTTGCGCTCCCGATTCTCGGCCGGATCGACGTGTCCAGCAAAGACACGCAGGCACTTGTGCTCGCACCGACCCGTGAGCTCGCGCTCCAGGTCGCGGAGGCCTTTGCCTCGTATGCCGCCAACTTGCCCGGGCTCAACATCCTGCCGATCTATGGCGGCCAAAACTACGGCGTTCAGCTCGCCGGTCTGAAGCGTGGCGCGCACATTGTCGTCGGAACCCCCGGACGTGTCATCGACCACCTCGACAAGGGCAGCCTGCGACTGGGCAACCTCGAATATCTCGTCCTCGATGAGGCCGATGAGATGCTCAAGATGGGCTTCCAAGAAGACGTCGAACGAATCTTGTCCGACACCCCTGAATACAAGCAGGTGGCGCTGTTCTCGGCCACGATGCCGTCGTCGATCAGGCGGATCTCCAAGCAGTACATGCACGATCCGATCGAAATCCTGATCAAGAAGAAGACCATGACGGCGGCCAACACCCGCCAGCGCTGGCTCTCGGTGTCGCAGGGGCAAAAGCTCGATGCGCTGACCCGCATCCTCGAGGTCGAGGACGGTGACGGCATGATCATCTTCGTCCGCACCAAACAGGCCACCGAAGAGCTCGCCGAGAAACTTCGCGCTCGCGGCTATAACGCCGCCGCAATCAATGGCGACCTCGCCCAGCAGCAGCGTGAACGGACCATCAACCAGCTCAAGACGAGCAAACTCGACCTGCTGGTTGCCACCGATGTTGCCGCGCGCGGACTCGATGTCGACCGAATCAGCCACGTCATCAACTACGACATCCCGCACGACAGCGAGGCTTACATCCACCGCATCGGCCGTACCGGTCGCGCGGGACGCACCGGCGAGGCGATCCTGTTCGTCACTCCGCGTGAACGTCGACTGCTGTCGTCGATCGAGAAGATGACCCGTCAGCCGCTGACCGAAATGCCGCTTCCTTCGGTCGAGGATGTCAACGCCCAGCGCGCTTCCCGCTTCGCCGAGACGATCACTGCGAGCCTCGGTTCGCCGCAATTCCACCAGTTCCGTGGCCTGATTGAGCAGTATCACCGCGATAATGAGGTCCAGATGGAGGACATCGCGGCCGCGCTGGCTGTCATGAGCCAAGAGGACAAGGAATTCTTCCTCAGCCCCGAGGATCCCAAACGCGAACGTGCTCGCTCGGCAGAACGCAACCGCGAAAGCCGTGAGACCCGGTCGAATGGGCCGCGTGAGCGTCGCTCGAGCGAAGGCTTTGCCACCTATCGGCTGGCCGTCGGCAAACGGCATCACGTCGGCCCGGGCTCGATCGTGGGTGCCATCGCAAATGAGGGCGGGCTCAAACGCGCCGATTTCGGCAATATCAGCATCCGGCCCGATCACAGTTTGGTCGAACTCCCGCAGGATCTGCCGCAGCGCGTGTTCGATGCACTCAAGGCCACGCGGATCTCCGGGCAGCTGATCCACCTACAGCCCGACACCGGGCCGCAACCGCAGACCCGGGAGCGGAGCAGCCGCAAGCCGGACAAGTACAAGTCCGACAAGCCTAAGTTCGACAAGCCCAAGTCGGGCGGCTACAAGTCCGACGGTCGCAAATCCGAAGGGCGTAAGTCCGACAGCGCGCCGAGTTCGAATGGTCGCAAGCCGCGCCACCGCTGAATCCTCACCGGCCAATCATTACCGGCCAGTACAGTGAATGCGTTGTTGCACTCTGTCGAAGGACTGGTCCATGTTCCTATTGAACAACGCCACGCAGGCGTATGCCTGGGGATCGCGCTCGGCGATCCCGACCTTCCTCGGCCGAGACGGCGCTGACCGGCCGGTCGCGGAGATGTGGATGGGCACCCATCCGCTCGGACCGTCGAAGGTTGAGGCGGCGGTCGGCGTTGCCGTGCCGCTCACCGAAGTGGCCGGCGAGCTGCCGTTCATGATGAAGATTCTGGCCGCGGACCAGCCGTTGTCACTGCAGGTTCACCCGGGGCGCAAGGTTGCCGCTGCCGGTTTTGCTGATGAAGAGACCTCCGGTAAGCCGATCACCGCGCCGGATCGATCTTTCAAGGATGCCAATCACAAGCCGGAGATGGCTTACGCGCTAACCACGTTCGATACGCTCGTTGGCTTCCGCCCGACCGCGGAGATCTTGCGCATTCTGGCCGCAATCGACTCGCCATTCACCGAGGGCCTTGTGACCGCGCTTCGCGCCGAGCCTGGCTTCGACGGCATTGTGCACCTCGTCGAACAGCTGCTCTGCGATCCGCCAGCGGCCGATGAGATCGCGTCGATCGTGGCGGCCTGTGGGATCCTCGCCGAAGCTGGCCTGGACATTCGTCGGGCCTACGCCACGGCGGTGGAGATAGCCCAATATTTCCCCGACGATGTTGGTGTCGTGTTATCGATGTTCCTCAACCGCTTCACCCTCCAGCCGGGCGAAGCGATCTTCCTGAGCACCGGAATCATCCATGCGCACCTGCGCGGCATGTGCATCGAGGTGATGGCGGCGTCGGACAATGTGCTCCGCGCGGGTCTGACCTCGAAGTTTGTCGACCCGGCCGGAATGGTGCGTTGTCTCAGGCAGGGCATGTCGCGGGCAGCGCGTGTCACGCCGGACGCCTTGGGTCTGTCGACCGAGGTTTTCAGTCCCGATGTTGAGGAGTTTGCGCTCTCCATCACCCAGGCTTCCTACGCCGAGCCGGACGGAGCGGTGCTGCCCAATCAGGGTCAGCGGATCATCATCTGCACCGGCGGCGAGGTCGCCCTTGTTAATGAGCAGGGCAGTAGCTTCAAGCTCAGCCGGGGCGATTCGGTGTATGCCGGGCCCGAAGACGGCGTCTTACGAATCCTTGGATTGGGCGAGGTGGCTCAGGCGTACGAACCGACCAAGCGCACACCGCAAAGCAAGATGGTCGACCTCGTGCTCCCATTCGACGCTAGATCAGGTCTTCGCGGCCACGACGCTGCCACCCCGCAGGAGCTTCCTTGACCCGCTGAGCATGCTCACGGGTCGTCACGAGGAGCGCATCGCCAGTATCAATCACGACCGCATTGCGTATCCCAATGACGGTGACGGTCTTGCCTTCGAGATGGCGTACGAAGCCGGTGGCATCGATGAATAACGCATCATCGCCGTCAGTCAGATCGGCAAGCGCGGCAAAGTCGCCAAGATCGCTCCAGTCGAAGCGGCCAGGTACGACGGCCATGCCGCCACGATCGGCAACTGGCTCAGCAATTGCGTGGTCGATGGCAATTTTGGGCAACCCCGGCCATACCGATTCGAGCGTGGCAGCGCGATCATCGGCATCCCACGACCGGGCAATTGCCTCGAGGCCGGCGTGCATGGCCGGTTGCAGTTGGACGAGCTGGTTGAGCAGGACGTCAGTTCGGGTGACGAACATGCCGGCATTCCACAGGTAACTGCCGGTATCGACATACTGCTGGGCCGTGGCAGCATCGGGTTTTTCGACGAAGCGTACGACTTCCCGTGCGTCCGGAGCGCCGTCGGCTTCAAGCCGGTCGCCGGTCTGGATATAGCCGAAGGCAGTCGAAGCATCCTCGGGCGTGATGCCGATTGTGCAGATTTTGCCGGTCTGTGCGACGGCGACCGCTTGGCGTACATCGGCCCCGAACTGCGTGCTGTCCGCAATCACGTGATCGGCGGCGAAGGAACCGATGACGGCATCGGGATCTCGCTGAGCGATGATTGCTGCGGCCAGCCCGATCGCTGGCATCGAATCACGCGGCGACGGCTCGACGATCAAGTTGGTCAATTGGGGGAGCTGCGCGGCGACTGCCTCGGCATGGGCAGCTCCGGTCACCACGTGGATGTTGTTGGGTCCAACCAGCGGCACCAGCCGGTCCCACGTTTGTTGGATAAGGGTCCGGCCGCTGCCGGTCAGATCGAGCAAAAACTTGGGGCGCGTCGAGCGGGACAACGGCCACAGCCGGGTGCCGGCGCCGCCAGCAGGAATGACGGCGTGGAAGGACGCGAGCGGTGAGTCAGACACCCGGTCATCGTAGCCGGAGCTCCGCCGCCAATGCGGTGGTTGGCGGCCGGGTCGTAGGCTAATCGCGTGGAGATTCTTGCGGAGGTTGTACGTTCTGGATTCGTCGAGGGACGGCACTGCGGGGCGGTGGTGCGAACGAATCCCGCCGGCGAGGTCGCTTGGTCGATTGGCGACCCAGACACCGTTATTTTCCCGCGCTCATCGAATAAGCCCATTCAGGCGCTTGGGATGCTGCGCGCCGGTCTGCCGCTCGAGGGCTCGTTGCTTGCCTTGGCGTCGGCAAGTCATTCGGGCGAGGCCATCCATCTGGCCGGCGTACGCGAAATTCTTGACCTTGCTGGCTTGGACGAATCGGCATTGCAGACACCGCCGAGCTATCCCTATGACCCAGAGGTGCACGCCGACTGGCTGCGCGCGGGCGGTGCCCCGGCGCCAATTTTGATGGACTGCTCGGGCAAGCACGCCGCGATGCTGTTGACCTGCGTGACCAACGGCTGGCCGATCGAAAACTATCTCGACCCCGAACACCCGCTCCAGGTTGAGATTGACAAGACGTTCACGGAGTTGACTGGTGAGCCGGCGGCCGCGGTCGGCATCGACGGTTGTGGCGCGCCGCTCCTGGCGACCTCGCTGACCCGGCTAGCGCGGGCAATTGGCTCGTTTATGACGGCTCCGGCCGGCTCGCTTGAGCGCAGACTGGTCGACGCGATGGTCGGCTCACCTGAATTCGTGAGTGGCACAACCCGCGATGAGGTGTTCATGATGCGGGCGTTTCCCGGCGCGATTGCCAAGGCCGGTGCCGAAGCGGTCTATGTCGTCGGTATGCCCGACGGCACGGCGTTCGCACTTAAGCTTGCTGACGGCGGCGATCGGGCCCGGCCGGTAGTTATGGCCAGGGCGCTGACGCTCGCCGGCTACGAGCATGAGTTCCTCCAACAGGAGTCGCTGATCCTTGGCGGCGGGCTGCCAGTTGGCCGCATACGCGCGGCGTTTTAGCAGGTCAGGGGCAATATGTGATTCAAATCGCAAGCTGCTGGCTTGCATTTGCTAACTTTTGCAAGCACACTTGAGACATGGCAAAGCTCAACCTCAACAAGACCGCCGAAGCACTCGGCGAGTACTTGCGTGAACAGCGGAGCCTGGCGCAAATGTCGCTTCGACAACTGTCCGAATTGGCGGAGATTTCCAATCCGTATCTCAGCCAGATCGAACGCGGATTGCGCCGCCCGTCGGCCGAAGTCCTTCAGCAGATCGCGAAAGCGCTCCGGATTTCAGCCGAGTCGCTCTACGTACGCGCCGGGATTCTCGATTTGGATGAATCGCGAACCCGAATGGTCGAAGACGCGATCGACTTTGACCCGCTGCTGACGGAACGACAGAAGAGCGCACTTCTCGACATCTACCGATCATTTGTCGGAAGCGATGCGGTCTCAGTTGACGAACTTTCCACCGAGCACCCAGCGGTGCCAAAACCCAACCCAATGGAGAAAAAATGAGCATTACCGATTCCATCAACGCCCAGTTCAAGTCCATCGTCGAAGACGTTAAGGGCCTCCCCGCTTCGTTCAAGAAGGTCGACGTTAACGACCTCAAGAAGCAGGCCACCACGTTTGCGCAGGGCACTCTCGACCAGGCCACCAGCGTCTACACCGATCTCACCAAGAGGGGCGAAGGACTCGTCTCGAAGGCCAAGGGCCTCAAGGTTGACGACGTCAAAGCTGATGCCCTGAAGGTTGCTACTGACCTCTTGGAAAAGGCCGAAACTGTTGCCGATGACGCCAAGGACAAGGCCGAAGGCGTTATTGCTGAGGCCAAGGTGACCGTCAACAAGGTCACCAAGAAGGCTCCTGCTGCCAAGCCGGCCGCGAAGAAGAAGCCGGCCGCGGCGAAGAAGCCGGTTGCCAAGAAGGCTCCTGCCACCAAGACCGCTGCGGCGAAGAAGCCTGCTGCCAAGACCGCGACCAAGCCGGTCACCAAGAAGGCTCCTGCGACTAAGCCTGCTGCTGCCAACAACGCCTGAAGTTAGGCCACTCGAGCCGGGTTCTCTCCACGGAGGGGGCCCGGCTTTCGTGCGTCCACTATCCTTGAGCAGTGCTTGATCTCTTTTCTGCGCAGAATGGTGTTCTGCTGATTCTCGCGTTTGTCCTTTTCGGGATCAAGGCGATTGCGCTCATCGACTGCGCTCTCCGCAATGAGGGCAAATTTCATGCCGCTGGCTCGATGCCGAAGCGCTCGTGGCTGGTCCTGCTTGGCCTCGGGCTTGCAGTCAATTTGGTCAGTTGGTACCCGCTCGGGTTGCTCAACCTCGCCGGCACCGTACTCGCATTGGTGTATCTCGCCCAGTTGCGTGGCTCCGACTGACGTACGCCCCTTGGGTTCTCCTGTCGGGGTGGTGGGTCAGCCACCGTGCTGAGCGCCCATACGGTGGCTGAGGCACCACCCTGGGGGATTGGCGAGATATGCACAGGTGACGGCGCTCGGCCTGACCTCGCGCATTCTCGACAGTTATCGATTCCTGCGAATCTTCCCCGCGGTGTATGTCCTGCGCGGGGTGAAGCTGGATCAACTGGGCTGGATCGAGGCGGCGATGCTGGCAACTCCAAAGGACGCGTGTGTCAGCCATATAACCCGGATCCAGTTGCGCGGGATTGATCTGGGTCGCCGGCGGCCATTTCACTTCCTGATCGGTCGGGATCTGCACCGTGACATCGCCGAGATCCGGTTGCACCGCACGACCAGAATGCCGCAGAGTTTCGGGCGACTCGTGAGTGTCGAAGCGGCCTTCGCGGGTTCGGGTGCGTATGCACCGTTGCTCCACCTGGTCATGATCGGGGACTGGTTGTTGCGTGATGGCCATACGACGGTCGAAAATTGGCTGCTGAGGTCAGATCCGCGCCGGCCCGCCCGGGCGATCCCAATGTTGCGGATTGCTGCTGAATCGCCGAAGGAAACTGAGCTCCGTTGCGTCATTGTGAGCGCTGGACTGCCGGAGCCGCAGTTGAATGTTGACGGGGCGGACGCGCAGGGATGGGTCGAGCGAGGCTATCGGGGCCGGCCGCCCAATTTTGCCCAAGCATGGAGACTACTTTTCAGCTGAAGGGTGGTGCCTCAGCCACCGTGCTGACCGGCCATACGGCGGCTGAGGCACCACCCCGCCCGGGGGTTTAGGTTGGCTCAAACACCGGGTCGCGCTGGTCGCACATAGCGCGAGATGATGAGCCGCATCGTGGCGATCTCGGTGTCCGGGTCGAGGCTTGTATGCTTCGCGATCAGCGTGCGGTATGCGCACACGAGTGCAAGAATCCAGCGCGCGGTGGCCTCAATGTGGAGTTCACGGTCAATCAAGTCCGCATCAGAGGCTGCCATGATCAGGCTCGAGAACCCTGACTCGATATGGGCATCAATGTCGAGCTCGCGGTCCGTGGTCAGGTCATCGACGACCGACCAGATGGCAGCCCAAGGATCTGCCGCAGAGCGCGCTTTATCGATCACGGAATCATTCACAGACCCATTGTGCGTCAAAGCGTTTTGCTTTGGTCAGGTGCCGCTCAATCGGGCGCGTCCCGTATAGGTTGGATTGCATGACCGATGTGATTACGATCGCCGATCTACACAAGAGTTTTGGCACAACACGTGCCCTCGACGGGCTCAACCTCACCGTCGCTGCGGGTGAAGTACACGGTTTTGTCGGCCCCAACGGAGCGGGCAAGTCCACGGCGCTCCGAGTCCTGCTCGGACTACTGCGCGCCGACCGTGGCGAGGTGCAGCTGTTGGGTGGGGATCCTTGGACCGACGGTGCGGCGCTGCACAAACGGCTCGCGTATGTCCCGGGCGACGTCAACCTTTGGCCGAATCTGTCCGGCGGCGAAGTTATCGACCTGCTCGGCCGGCTGCGCGGTGGTCTCAACGAGTCGCGTCGCGCTGAACTGATCGAGCGCTTCGAGTTGGATCCGACCAAGAAGGGGCGCGCCTATTCCAAGGGTAACCGGCAGAAAGTCGCCCTTGTTGCCGCGCTTGCCAGTGATGTTGATCTGCTGATCCTCGATGAACCGACGTCGGGGCTCGATCCGATCATGGAGTCGGTGTTCCAGGACTACATCGACGATTTCAAAGACGAGGGGCATGCGGTCTTGTTGTCCAGTCACATCCTCGCCGAGGTTGAAGCGTTGTGTGATCGGGTCAGCATCATCCGGGTCGGCAAGGTCGTCGAGTCCGGCACATTGGCGGAGTTGCGACACCTGACCCGTACGTCGATCGCCGCCGAGTTGTCTCGCCCGCCGACCGATCTCGAGCGACTCGATGGCGTTCATGGCCTGATCGTCGAGGGCAATCGTGCGACCTTCGAGGTCGACACCGTTCGGTTGGGTGCTGCGCTGTCAAAACTGGGGGAGTTCGACATACAGAGTCTGACGAGTCAGCCGCCAACACTCGAGGAGCTCTTCCTGCGTAACTACGGCGATGAAATCGCGGCCGATCCCGCATGAGCTCATTCACCGGGACCGGGATTTTCGTCCGGTTCTTCATACGTCGCGACTGGTTCTCGTACGTGTGGTGGTTCCTCGGCACGGTCGTGCTCTATTGGTCGCAGGCGGTCAGCGTCAAAGGCCTGTATTCGACCCAGGCTGAGTTCGACCAGGCTGCTGCGTCGATGCAGGGCAACGCGGCCTTCATCGCGATGGCTGGGCCGGCCCGTGCGCTCAACACGATCGGCGGACAGGTGGCCTGGCAAGCGAGCGCATTCGGGGCGATCGTCGCAGGGCTGATGGCGATGTTCTTGATCGGCCGGCACACGCGTGTCGAGGAAGAGAGCGGGCGTGAGGAGCTCCTGCGTGCTGACGCTATTGGCCGGTATGCGACCGTCGCCGCTGCAGTCATTGTCGTTGGGCTGCTCGAACTTGGTCTCGGTGTGGGTATCGCAGTCGTATTGATCACGTACGGGCTGCCGGTTGTCGGCTCGGTGTCACTCGGCGTGGCATGTGCGCTAGCCGGGCTGGCGTTCATGGCGGTGGCTCTGCTCGCGGCACAACTCACCGAGAGCGCCCGCGGCATGTACGGCATCACAGGGGCCGTTATCGGCTTGGCGTACGTCTTGCGCGCGATCGGTGATATCGGCAATCCGTTGTTCTCGTGGTTGTCGCCGATCGGTTGGGGACAGGCAATGCGGGCCTACGCTGGCGAGATCTGGTGGCCGGCCCTGCTCTCGGTCGGCTTCGCTGTCGTCGTCGCATACGGCGCCATCCGCATCCTCGGTCGGCGCGATGTCGGCGCCGGTGTGTGGGCGACTCGCTCAGGTCCGGCGCGCGGGTCGTTGCGCAACTCGTACGGGCTTTCGTGGCGGCTGCAGCGCGGCAGCGTTATCGGCTGGACCGGCGGGATGTTCCTCATGGGTGTTGCCTACGGCTCGATCGGTAAGGACATCGGGGACGTGATCGGTGACTCGCAGTTCTCCAAAGACGTTTTCGCGCGCGGCGGTGGTGACCTCGTGGCGTCGTTCTATTCGACGACTGCGCTCATGCTGGCCTTGATAGGGACGAGTTTCGCGATCTCCTCGGCACTGCGAATGCGTTCGGAGGAGACGTCGGGGCGGGTTGAGCCGTTGCTGTCGACCGCGCTGACCCGGCGCACGTGGGCGTTGAGCCATCTCGCCGTCACGTTGTTGGGAACGGTCATGGTGGTCGTGGCGGCTGGGTTCGGCACCGGGCTCGCCTACGGCCTGATCTCCGGTGACGGGTCGCAACTTTGGCGACTGACACTGGCTGCGCTCGCGCATCTCCCGGCGATGATGATTCTGGCCGCCTTCGCTTATGTGCTGATCGGCTTCGTGCCACGGGCGGGGTTCTTGGCGTGGATCCCGCTTGCGTTCTGCTTCGTCGTGATGCTGCTCGGCGCGGCGTTGAGGCTGCCGACCTGGGTCATGAATCTCTCGCCGTTCACGCATGACCGGTTGTTGCCCGCGGCTGATTTTTCGGCGACTTCGTTTTTGGTTGAGTCCATTGTCGTTGTGGGGATGGTGTTGGCCGCATACGTCGGACTTAGGTCGCGGGACATCAGGCAATAGAACAGCTGTTCGAGTATGCTTGGTTGATGGAGTTCTTCCAGGGATCGCTGCTCGACGCTGAAGTGTCGCCCGAGTTGGGTGCGCTGCGGCCAGGCCGGACGGTGCTCGCGCATGGTGCGTGGGTCGATGTGCAGCCCGGCTGGGTCAGCGGATCGGACGAACTGTTTCTTCGGCTTCGTGATGAGGTGCCGTGGCGGGCTGAGCGGCGCGAAATGTGGGACAACATCGTGGATGTGCCTCGGTTGTTATGCCAATATGGCGCCGATGACATACTGCCCGATCAGGTTCTGGTCGACGCGCGCGAGCGGTTGTCCGAACATTATGCGGATGAGTTGGGGGAGCGGTTCGCGACCGCCGGGTTGTGCCACTACCGCGATGGGCGTGACAGCGTCGCATGGCACGGTGATCGCATCGGCCGGGGCCGCTCAAACGACACGATGGTCGCGATCATCTCACTCGGCGCAGCCCGTCGGTTGTCGTTGCGGCCTCGCGGTGGCGGCGACCAAGTCGGCTTCGCGCTCGGCCACGGCGACCTCATCGTCATGGGCGGTTCGTGTCAACGTACGTGGGATCACGCGATCTTGAAGACGGCACGACCAGTCGGCCCACGCATCAGCGTCCAGTTCCGTCCCCGCGGCGTCCTCTGACCAACCTCCCCTCACACTCCTCCCGCCGATGGGCGGTGCCTCAGCAACCTAATGAGGCACTTAGGTTGCTCAGCCACCGCCCGATGGGGATAAGCGGGTTGTCCACAGGATCTTTGGACGATGAATTGTCCACAGCCGACAAATTGGTCCCGGCGATCGAGGGTCGGCGGGATCAGGCTGGAGGAATGGCGCGACCTCCACGCATACCCAAACGACTCAGGAACACTCCATTCTCTCGAGAACAGGCGCTCGCCGAAGGTATGACAGCTCGTCAGCTTCAGAGCATGTGTTTGCTACGACTATTTCCTTGTGTGTACGTCCTGAGATCTCATGTTATGACCGATCTCGACTGGATCAAGGCCGCAACCCTCGCCATGCTGAACCGTGCGCGCTTGAGTCATATCAGCCGGATCCGCGCCCTGGGTTTGGATTATGGCCCAGCCTTTCCGGTCGAATTCACAATCCCGACCGATCTGCATCTGGAGATGGATTCGGTGTTTCTGCATCGGACCGAAGTCCTCCCGCCCGCCGACGACATCGCCGTTTCACCGGCCGCCGCGTTCATCGGTTACGCTGCGACGGCCCGACTGATTGACCTCATCAAGGTCGGTGACTGGCTGCTACATGAGGGCCACATGACCCGAAACGAATTGGCCGAATTGGCCCGTTTCCAATTGTGGCGACCGGGCGCGAAGCAGGTCCTAAGGGTGCTGCCACATCTCGACGGCCGGTCGAGATCGCTCAAGGAGTCTGAGACCCGGGCGATTCTGTGTTTCGCCGGGCTACCGCAGCCGGAGGTCAACGTCGACATCCACGAAGACGGCGTGTTCCTGGCTTGTGTTGACCTGTTGTACCGGGCATGGCGGCTCATTGTTGAGTACGAGGGCCGCCAGCACGCGCAGGATCCCCGCCAGTTCAACCACGACATCGGCCGATATGCGGGTTTACGAAGTGCCCGATGGGACTACTTTCAAGTCACCCAAGAACTGCTCGTCCATCCGCGGAGGTTAGCTCTCCGCATACACGCCAAACTCGTCGAACGGGGATACGACGGTCCTGAGCCCGAGTTCGGGGCCCGATGGCGTGCGCTCTTCGAACCCGTCAGAGTCGGTGGCTCAGCAACCTAACGCGCCGAGCGGCGGTGCCTCAGCAACCTAATGAGGTGGGATTAGGTTGCTGAGGCACCGCCCGGTCACGAGATAGGTTGCTCATCCACCGCCTGGTCGGTCGGGCGGGCTATTTTTTGCCGCGGCCGGCGCGGTTGCGCTCATTCGCGTCGAGGATGACCTTGCGGATACGCACCGCTGTCGGGGTGACCTCGACGCACTCATCTTCGCGGCAGAACTCAAGCGACTGCTCCAGCGACAACCTGCGCGGCGGGACCAGCTTCTCGAACAGATCCGAACTCGCGGCGCGGACGTTGCTCTGCTTCTTCTCGCGGACGATGTTGATGTCCATGTCATCGGAGCGGGAGTTTTCGCCGACGACCATACCTTCGTAGACCTCGGTGGTCGGTTCGACGAAGAGCGTGCCGCGTTCTTGGATGTTGGTCATCGCGTATGACGTAACAGCGCCGGCACGATCGGAGACCAGCGAGCCCGACGAGCGTGTGACGATCTCGCCGAACCACGGCTCGTACGCCTCAAACACGTGGTTGGAGATGCCGGTGCCGTGGGTATCGGTGAGGAACTGCGTGCGGAAACCGATCATGCCGCGGGCGGGAACAAGGAACTCCATCCGGACCCAGCCGGTGCCGTGGTTGACCATTTGTTCCATACGGCCCTTGCGGGCGGCCATGAGTTGGGTGATGGTGCCGAGGTACTGCTCGGGGGTATCGATTGTGAGACGTTCGACCGGCTCATGAAGCTTGCCGTTGATCTCACGGGTGACGACCTGGGGCTTGCCGATCGTCAGTTCATAACCCTCGCGGCGCATCTGCTCGACCAGAATCGCCAGCGCGAGCTCACCGCGGCCTTGGACTTCCCAAGTATCGGGGCGTTCGGTCGGGAGCACCTTCAGCGAGACATTGCCGATGAGCTCACGGTCAAGGCGTTCCTTGACGAGCCGCGCGGTGACCTTGGTGCCCTTTTCGCGACCCGACAGCGGGCCGGTGTTGGTGCCGATCGTCATCGAGATCGCCGGCTCATCGACCGTGATCAACGGCAGTGCGATCGGGTTGTCTGGATCGGCCAACGTCTCGCCGATGTTGATGTCGGGGATACCTGCGATGGCGACAATATCGCCGGGACCGGCGACTTCACCCGAAACGCGTTCGAGCTCTTCGGTGACGAGGAGTTCAGTGATTTTCACTTTTTCGACCGAACCGTCGCGCTTCATCCAAGCGACCTGCGCACCCTTGCGGAGCTCGCCTTCATGCACACGTACGAGCGCAAGCCGGCCGAGGAACGGCGAGGCGTCGAGGTTGGTGACGTGGGCCTGGAGCGGCGCGCCCTCGGTGTAGGTCGGGGCCGGGACGGTGTCCAAGATGGTCTGGAACAGCGGAATCAGGTTTTCGCCATCGGGCATTTCGCCATCATTTGGCTGCGTCAGCGAAGCACGGCCGGCTTTGCCGGAGGCGAACACGACCGGGAAGTCGAGGGCAGCATCGCCGTGGCTGTCGTCGATCAGGTCCATGAAGAGTTCGTAGGTTTCTTCGATGACCTCAGCGATGCGGGCGTCGGGACGGTCGACCTTGTTGATGACCAAGATGACCGGCATTTTGGCGTTGAGCGCCTTGCGCAGTACGAAGCGGGTCTGCGGCAGTGGGCCTTCAGATGCGTCAACGAGCAGGACGACGGCATCGACCATGGACAGGCCGCGTTCGACCTCGCCACCGAAGTCGGCGTGCCCAGGGGTGTCGATGATGTTGATGACGACGGTGCCGTCGGCGCCCGGGCCGGAATATTTGACCGCAGTGTTCTTGGCCAGGATCGTGATGCCTTTTTCGCGCTCCAGATCACCGGTGTCCATCGTGCGTTCTTGGAGCTGGTGATGTTCGTCGAAGTGGCCCTGCTGCTGGATCATGGCGTCAACGAGGGTGGTCTTGCCGTGGTCAACGTGAGCCACGATCGCGACATTTCGGCGGTCATTGCGGATGCTGGACATGAAGAAGTACGAGTCCTTGAAATTGAAAGAGGCGCCCGCGAAATGCGGGGCCGATCAATTCTATGGGAAACGCACCGTCTAGCGTGAATCGCACCCCTGAGTCCCACGTCACATTGGTCACATTTGTGCAATGGTTGCATGGAAGTTACTATTTTTCCCGTGCAAGAAATACATCCGGATCAGTTGGCCACGGCGCTTGGGGAATTCGTTAAGCGGCTGTTCAGCATGGCCGAATCCGAGAGTTTTGATGCCGTCACGGGTATGGATCTTTCGTTCTCACAAACGCGTACGATTTTCGTCCTCGCGTGTTCTACCGCGCCTGTCCCCATCAATGAAATCGCCGAAAGCCTCGGGCTTTCGGTCGCGGCAACCGGTCGCAACGTCGATCAACTCGTGCAGCTCGATCTAGTCGAGCGATATGAGAGTCCCACCGATCGACGGGTAAAACTCGTGTCGTTGTCCGAAAGCGGTGAGAAAATTGCTCTGTCCCATATGGAGACAAAACTCGCGGCAATCCGTGACTTTGCGGCTCAGCTTGAACCCGACGTAAGAAAACGTCTTTTCGACGCGCTTCAACCCATACTTGACGGGGACGCCTTGTGCCCCAAGAAGCTGGAGAATTCCATATGACCACCCCTGCAATGCAGGGCGAGTTGCCCGACAAGATCGACGGGACGGTCCTCAAGATCGCCGGCGTCGTCGTCATCGGATCGATCATGTCGATTCTGGACATCACTGTCGTCAATGTCGCACTGCCCACATTCCAACGAGTTTTTGCCACCGGTGGCGAGGAACTCGCATACTCCACCGTTGCCTGGACCGTTACCGGCTATACGTTGGCATTGGCCACCGTCATTCCGCTGACCGGTTGGGCTGCTGATCGCTTCGGCACCAAGCGGCTCTACATGGCTGCGATCGCGCTCTTCACACTCGGCTCGATTCTGTGTGCGACGGCTTGGGACATCAACTCATTGATCACGTTCCGCGTCATCCAAGGTCTTGGCGGCGGCATGCTCATGCCGCTCGGTATGACCATCATGACTCGCGCTGCGGGCCCGCACCGGATCGGCCGTCTCATGGCCATCCTTGGTATCCCCATGATGCTCGGCCCGATTCTCGGGCCGATTCTCGGTGGTTGGCTCATCGACGCCGCATCGTGGCACTGGATCTTCCTGATCAATGCTCCGCTTGGACTCATCGCGCTTATCTACGCGCGCTTCGTGTTGCCCAAGGACTCTCCGGTTCCCTCCGAGTCGTTCGACTTCCTCGGTATGTTGCTGCTGTCGCCAGGTCTTGCCGCGTTCCTTTATGGCATCTCCTCGATCCCCGGCGAAGGCACTGCGGCCTCGGTCAAGGTCTTGGTCCCGGCGATTCTCGGTCTCGCGCTGATTATCGCGTTCGTGTTCCATGCCTTCCGGCCCAAGCACCCGTTGCTTGACCTGCGGCTGTTCAAGAATCGCAACCTCACCGTTTCGATCATCACGATGTTCCTGTTTGCGGCTGCGTTCTTTGGCGGACTGCTGCTCGTGCCGACGTACTTCCAGCAGGTTCGGGGTGAATCGACCACGATGGCCGGTGTGCTCATGATCGCGCAGGGGCTCGGCGCAATAGTCACGATGCCGATTGCCGGTGCGCTGGTCGACCGTATTCCAGTTGGTCGCATCGTCCCGGTCGGGCTTGGGCTGATCATTGTGGGCATGTACCCCCTGACGCAGCTCACGGCCACGACGTCGTACGGGGTTATTGTCCCGGCGCTGTTCGTCATGGGCCTGGGTATGGGTGCCACGATGATGCCGTTGTTCACCGCCGCGCTCAAGACGCTGACCGATCATGAGGTGGCGCGCGGTTCGACGCTGCTCAACATCACGCAGCAGATCGCCAGCTCGATCGGTGTTGCGGTCATGTCGGTCATCCTGACCAATCACCTCAACAGCTCGCCGGTCGTCAGCGGAACGAAGGGTCTACCGGGCCTGCCCGACGGGCTCACCGAGGCCGCGTCGGCAATCGCCTCAACGACCAAGAGCGGCGCCGAGATGATCGCAAAGATTGGCATCCCGCAGCCGATTCTCGACAGCGGTTTCGTCCAAGCAGCGGATTCGTTTGCGTCGACCTTCTGGGTCGCGTGGTTGCTGGTCGTTCTGACCCTCGTACCGGCGTTCTTCCTTCAGCGTAAGCGCGAGGTATCGCACCTTCTTGATGATGAAGCGGACCCCAAGCCGCCCGTCATGGCCCACTAACGCCGAGGAGTCACTCACGTACGCCGAGGAGTCACTCACGTACGCCGAGGAGTCACTCACGCCCCGAATAATCGGTGGCCGGGTGGCTCCTTTGCCGTGTGTGAACGACTCGCGGGCGCACGTGAGTGACTCTTTCCCCCTACTCGCTGCGCTCGTGGGAGGACCCCCTGCGGGAGCGGTGGACCTTGTGGGCAGCGGCCTGGGCGATTGGCTTGACCACCAAAAGGTCAATGTTGACGTGCTGCGGACGCGTCACGACCCATGCAACTGCATCGGCGATGTCCTCGGCCAACAACGGTTCGTCGACCCCGGCATACACCGCATCGGCTTTGGCCTGATCGCCAAGTCGTACGAGCGAGAACTCCTCGGTGTGGACCATGCCGGGCGCAATCTCGGTGACGCGCACCGGCTTACCGTTGAGCTCGAGGCGAAGCGTTTCGGTGACCGCGACCAGTGCATGTTTGACCGCTGTGTAGCCACCCCCGCCCTCGTACGACACGTGTCCCGCGGTCGAACCGATGTTGACGAGCGTGCCAGCACCCGATGCGATCAACGCACCGATAAGCGCCTTGGTGACCTGCATCGTGCCGACGACATTGATGTCATACATGCGTCGCCATTGTTCGGGATCGCCCTCGATGACCGGATCCGAACCGAACGCGCCCCCGGCGTTGTTGACCAACACATCGAGTCGCGGACCGACTGCTTCGGCCAGCGCCTTGACGGCGGCGGCGTCGGTGATGTCGCAGGTCACCGCAGTGCCGTTGATCTCAGCAGCAAGCGCGGTGATGCGCTCGGTACGCCGCGCAGCGCAAAAGACGTGGAAGCCTTCGGCGGCGAGGGCGCGGGCGGTGGCGGCGCCGATGCCACTGCTGGCACCGGTTACAACAGCGATCTTGGAGGTCATGACTTCATGTTCCCAGATGCCCGGGCGCGTCCGCGCTTTGCCGTCAAGGTCATAATGGAGCAGGAAAGGCGCGGTGGTCATGCTTAAGCGAATCGCGATGCTCTCAGCACACACCTCACCGCTGGAGCAGCCGGGCAACGGCGACGCAGGCGGCATGAATGTGTATGTGCTCGAGTTGGCCAAACAACTCGCCACGCGCGGCATTGAGGTCGAGATCTTCACCCGCGCTACGTCCTCGCATCAGCCGCCGGTCGTCGACGCCTTCGACGGAATACTCGTCCATCATGTTGCGGCCGGACCTTTCGAGGGCTTGCAGAAAAATGACCTGCCCGCCCAGCTCTGCTCGTTCGTTCGCGATGTTTTGCGGGCCGAGGTCGAGCGCGAGCCAGGCTACTTCGACCTCGTCCATTCGCACTATTGGTTGTCGGGGCAGGTGGGTACGGTCGCGCGCGAACGGTGGCACGTCCCACTCGTCCACTCGATGCACACGATGGCGAAAGTCAAGAACGCCTCGCTCGCCGCAGGCGACACCCCCGAACCAATCGGCCGCATCCTCGGTGAAGACGAGATCGTTCGGCTCGCCGACATGCTGATCGCTAATACCGCGGAGGAGCGTAGCGATCTGATTGACCTGTACGACGCCGACCCTGACGGCGTGGCGATCGTGCACCCGGGCGTCGATCTCAGCGTGTTCCGACCTGATCGCCAAGCGGAGGCACGCGCAATGCTCGGCATCGATCCCGAGGCGCAGTTGTTGCTTTTCGCCGGCCGCATTCAGCCGCTCAAGGCTCCCGACATGCTGATTCGCGCGGCCGCTGAACTCCTTCGGCGCGATCCGGCGCTCCGCTCCCGGCTGGTCGTCGCGGTTGTTGGTGGCGCATCGGGCACCGGGCTGGACCACCCCGATTCGCTTGTCGATCTGACCCACCGACTCGGCCTGGACGGCGTCGTGCGGTTCGAGCCGACCCTCGATCAGGCTCATCTGGCCGATTGGTATGCCGCTGCGACTGTGGTGTGCGTGCCCTCA
Source organism: Aeromicrobium changchenzhani (assembly GCF_057586615.1). Lineage (NCBI taxonomy): Bacteria > Bacillati > Actinomycetota > Actinomycetes > Propionibacteriales > Nocardioidaceae > Aeromicrobium > Aeromicrobium changchenzhani. The sequence continues at coordinate 671,893 of NZ_CM172480.1, forward strand.
TACAACGAATCCTTCGGGCTGGTCGCGATTGAGGCGCAGGCCTGCGGGACCCCGATCGTGGCTGCGCGGGTTGGTGGCTTGCCGACCGCGGTGTCTGATGGCGTGACCGGGATTCTTGTCGATGGGCATGTTCCCCACAGCTATGCCGATGCGCTAGCCAGGATCATCAATGACCCAGAGTTACGCGATGCGATGAGCCGCAAGGCGGTTCGCCATGCCGAATTATTTGGCTGGGATGTGACCGCCGACCGTACGCTCGAGGTTTATCGCCAAGCCGTCGAAGCCCACCGAAAGGCCCAAGCATGACCAATAACGATGTTCGCTCAACGATCATCGAGGCGCTCGAGGCATCCGAGATTGAGTACTCCGAACACGGCCCCACGGTCATCGAGGCGTCGCTGCCAGGGACCCGCAAACTCAAAACGGCATGCCGTCTTGAGATCGGCCGGCACGCGCTCGGCATCCACGCTTTCGTCGCCCGCAACCCCGATGAAAATCACGAGGGGGTCTACCGCTGGCTGCTCGAACGCAATCTCAAAATGTTCGGCGTAGCGTTCGCGGTCGACAGCAACGGCGACATCTATCTCGACGGGCGACTGCCGCTGCACGCCGTGACGGTTGAGGAGATCGACCGCATCCTCGGCGCGGTGCTTACCTACTCCGACGACTCGTTCAACACCATCCTCGAGTTGGGCTTTGCTTCGTCGATTCGTAAGGAATATGAATGGCGCAAGGAGCGGGGCGAGTCGTTGCGCAATCTTGACGCCTTCCGCGGTTGGCTCGACAAGGACGTCTGACCCCAGATCGGGAAGGAATCATTCCCGACCCGATACGGTTGTGGGCATCATGAAGGTCCTGATCTTTTCCGATGTCGTCTGCCCTTGGTGCTACCTCGGCGTCGTACGTTTTGAGCGCGCCGCGGCCCTGCATACGATTTTGACCGGCGAGGCCGTCGAGATCTCGCTGCGCGCGTTTCAACTCGATCCCGAGGCGCCGGCCGACGCGGTTCCGTTATTGCCGTATTACGAAACGAAGTTCGGCGGCCCCGAAAGCGCCAAGGCCATCGTCGACCGTATTGTCTCCGCGGGCCGTATCACCGGCCTCGAGTTCAATTTCGCTGAGGCGGTGCGCGGCAACACCATGGACGCACACCGTTTGCTGACCTGGGCCGACGGTCAAGGCGAAGGGATGCAGCGCGGCTTGGCGCACGAGTTGTGGCGGGCTTATTTCCTTGAAGGCGCGGACATCTCTGATCACGACACATTGGCCGCCCGTGCCGGCGTTGTGGGACTCGACCTGACCCGCGCCGATGAGATCCTCGCCGGCGATGAGTTCGCGGCCGAGGTGCAAACCCAACTTGATACCGCGCACGCCTTGGGGATTTCCTCGGTGCCCACAATCATCGTCGATGGAACGCATTCGATCAGCGGCACACAAAGTCAGGATGACTACGTTCAGGCGCTGGCGAACATACGGGCCGAATCGAGTGGAAGCGCAAGTAGCGGCCCCGAATCGACTGAGTAGGATCGCAGACATGAGCGCCCCTTACACCCTGATCCTGCTCCGCCATGGCCACAGCGAATGGAACGAGAAGAATCTGTTCACCGGCTGGGTCGATGTTGACCTCGCACCACAAGGCGTCGATGAAGCTGAGCGTGGCGCGACGCTGCTTGCCGACGCTGGCCTGCTGCCCGATGTCGTGCACACCTCGCTGTTGCGGCGAGCGATCCGGACTACCGAGATCGTGCTCGATGGGATCGACCGGCACTGGATTCCGGTGCGCCGGTCGTGGCGGCTGAACGAACGCCACTATGGCGCGCTGCAGGGCAAGGACAAAAAGGCGACGCTCGCGGAGTACGGCGAGGAGCAGTTTATGACTTGGCGCCGGTCTTTCGATGTGCCGCCGCCGCCGATTACTGCCGACGACGAGTTCAGCCAAGCTGGCGATGCACGGTATGCCGATCTGCCGCCGGAGCTCCAACCGGCCACGGAATGCTTGGCCGATGTCATCGACCGCATGCTGCCTTATTGGTATGACGCGATCGTTCCGGATCTGCGCGTCGGCAAGGTCGTCCTCGTTACCGCCCACGGCAACTCGTTACGCGCATTGGTCAAGCACCTCGACGGCATCAGCGACGACTTGATCACCGGCCTCAACATCCCCACCGGGATCCCGCTGCTCTACGAACTCGACGAACAGATGCGCCCGCTCACCAAGGGCGGAAAATACCTCGACCCAAAGGCAGCAAGCGACGCCATCGCCGCAGTAGCCAAACAAGGCCGCTAACCCCACGATTTGAAGCCTTGCGGCGGTTCCCTGCGACTGTTTAGCCACACAAGGCTTCAAATCGCGGGGTCAAGGCTTCATATCCACAGGCGGCTCGGCTGCGCGGTTGTCCACAGCTTGCGGATTTCATTCGTTCAGTTGGGCCTGCCACTGCGCAGGCTGGTTGGATGCCGAAGAAACGGATCATTCCTCCAGAGCTCATGTGCGGGCCCTTCACCGCCGTATTCGCAGCATCGCTCGGCGTCACAATCGCCGTTCTGCGCGGACCTCAGTTCGTCCGGTTGTTCCGCGGCGTCTATGTCTCCGCCAGCGTTCCGTTGACCTTGCGGGTCTGGATTGAGGGGGCGCTGCTCGTGCTGCCCAAGGATGCAGTCGTCAGTCATGTGAGCGCGTTGTGGCTCTACGGGATAGAGATTGGGCCGCAGTGGCCATTGCATTTTTCGACCAACACGGTGTTGGTCTCCAAGCACCGGCTGCTCGACCTGCACCGGCGGATCGGGCGGCTCACCGACCAGGGCCACGGCAAGATCCCGGTGCTCGGCCCCGACCGTACGTTTGTCGATGCCTCGCCAAGTCTCTCGATCGTGCAGATGTTGCAAGTGGCCGAAATGTTGCTCAACTTCAAGCTGACGACGCTTGAAACATTGTGGGAGTTCGTGCTGTCGCAGCATATCGATGGTGTCGTCCGCGCACGGAGAGTTCTCCTGTGGGTTCGCGAAGGGGTCGAGTCCCCGATGGAGACCGTCGTCCGTCTGATGATCGTGTTCGCGCGGCTGCCTGAGCCCGAATGCAATCCCAACATCTTCGACGCCAACGGGAACTTCGTCGCGCGTGGAGACATGGTCTATTTCCGCTGGAAGGTTGTCGTCGAGTATGACGGTTGGCAGCATGAACGCGACGCCAAACAGCGACAACGTGATCGTGAACGACGGGAGCTCCTCGAGGGTCTCGGCTGGCGGGTCATCGTGATCACCTCCGAGGACCTCAAAGACAAGCGGGAGGTCGTACGCCGGGTCCATCGGGCCATCGACGCCAGGGGCTACGCGGGATCCGAGCCGAGCTTCAACGACTCCTGGGATCGGTGGTTCGCCGCGATTTGAAGCCTTCCTCACTCGATTTGAAGCCTTGTGTGGCCAACGGCCCCGGGAAGCCCCATAAGGCTTCAGATCGCGGGCTCAGGGCCTACGGCCTCTAGTCCTCGTATTTGTAGCCGAGGCCTCGTACGGTTGTGAGTCGTTTGGGGTTGGCGGGATCGACTTCGACTTTGGTGCGGAGCCGTTTGACGTGAACGTCGAGAGTTTTCGTGTCCCCGACATAGTCCGCGCCCCACACCCGATCGATCAGCTGGCCGCGCGTGAGCACCCGGCCGGTGTTACGCAGGAAGAACTCGAGCAACTCGAACTCCTTGAGCGGCAGCCGCACCTCGGTCCCGTCGACAGTGACGAGATGCCGGTCGACATCCATCCGGACCGTGTCGACCTCAAGGGCAGCGAGATCATCGCCTAACTCAGCCGCACCACGGCGAAGCACAGCACGTATTCGGGCCACCAATTCACGCGGACTGTATGGCTTCGTGACGTAATCGTCGGCGCCGAGTTCGAGGCCCACAACCTTGTCGATCTCGGAGTCCTTTGCGCTGACCATGATGATCGGGACCTGCGAAGTCTGCCGGATCTGCCGGCATACTTCGGTTCCGGAGAGACCCGGCAACATCAGATCCAGCAGCACGATATCGGCGCCGCCGCGATCGAATTCGGTCAGCGCGTCGGGGCCAGTCTCGGCGATTGCAACCTCGAAGCCCTCCTTGCGCAGAACGTACGACAGGGCCTCGCTGTAACTTGTTTCGTCTTCGACTACCAGGACCTTGGTCACGGACTCTCCTCGGGTTCGGGGCGGAAGGCCGGCAGGATCAACGTGAAGGATGACCCTTCGCCCGGCTCACTCCATATGGAGACGCGGCCGCCATTGCTGGCCGCGACATGTTTGACAATCGACAACCCCAAGCCCGTGCCGCCGGTGGAGCGGGCCCGCGCGGGGTCGACGCGGTAGAACCGTTCGAAGATCCGATCGATCTCCTCAGTCGGTATGCCGACGCCGTGGTCGCTGACCGTGATGTGAATTTCGTCGTCAAGTGTTGTGGCTGTGATCGTCACCTTGGAACCCTCGGGGCTGTAGGTCACGGCGTTCTCGACGAGATTGGACACGGCGGCATGAACTTGAGCCCGGTCGCCCAGCAGGAACAGATCAGGTTCGGCCCGGCTGGTGACCTCGATCTGTTTGTCCTCGGCGTCGGTCCGGCTGTGCTCGCAGGCCTCGGCGACCAGGTCATCCACGTTGAGCACCGCGGTGTCGTCGCTGTTGACATCTTGTTGGAGACGCGACAGGTCGATTATTTGTTGGACCAACCGGGTAAGCCGTTCGCTTTCGGTGGTCATCCGTGCGGAGAACCGGGTGACGGCCGCTGGATCGTCACGCGCCTCACCGACGGCCTCAGCGAGCAGTTGAAGCGCACCGATCGGAGTCTTCAACTCATGGCTGACATTGGCGACGAAATCGCGGCGGATCGATTCGAGTCGATGCTCGCGCGTATGGTCGTCGGCCAGAATCACGATGAGGCGGGAGGTGAGCGGAGCGACCCGGGCGAAGATGTGCAGTGGCGCAGTCCGTTTCTTCGGAAGCGTGAACTCCAGCTCACGCACTTGACCGTCGCGGCGGACTTCGTGGACCAAAGTCAGCAACTCCTCGGGTGCTAATAACCGGTCGCCGCTGACGATGTCGAATGCGTATGCCTGAGCGGTTGCCTTTACGACAGTGTCTGAGTCGTCAATTAGCACGACCGCCGACGATAGGACTGAGAGGACTGCCTCGGCGCCGGCCGGAATAATCGATACTGGCAGTTCGGGCCGCTTGACCCGTTGCTTCTCGCTAAACATCCAATAGAACGTTATGGCAGCACCGGTGATGGCCCCGAACAGGCCGACGAGGAGAAGCTGCACGTTGAGTTCCACGACACTGATCGTACGCAGGACAACTGCCGGACATGGCATCCGCTCGTGCCATCTGCGCACAGATTCTTGTGCTGTTCACCATGCGTTCACAACAGGCCGCCTGCCGTTCACCTGAGTTGCCTAACGTGGGCGACATGCGAGATCAGTATTACGAGCAACTTGATGCCATTGTCACCGACTTGGTCGACCTCACCAACAAGGTCCGGCAGGCGGTTGGCGCGGCCACTACAGCGCTCCTTGAAGCCGATGGACAGCGTGCCGAAGCGGTTATCGCCGGCGATAAATTTATCGACGAGTCCACTGAACTGATCGAGGAGCGCACGCTCCTGCTATTGGCGACCCAACAACCGGTCGCGACCGATCTGCGCCAACTCGTTGCAACGCTGCGTATGGTGGCCGACCTTGACCGGATGGGCGACCTGGCCGTCCACATCGCGAAGGTTGCGCGCAGACGGATGCCCGATGTGGCGGTTCCTGAACCGTTACGACCGTCGATCCTGCAGATGGCGGTCGTGGCCGATCAGATGGTTGAGGCGGCAGCACGCATCGTGGCCAACCGGGATGTCGTTGCCGCTGCACGGCTGGAGGACGAAGACGACGAAATGGACCAACTCCGGCGGGGCCTGTTCCGTGTGCTGCTCAGCGACGATTGGGATCATGGCGTCGAGCCGGCGGTCGACATCGCTCTCATCGGGCGTTATTACGAACGTATCGGCGACCATGCCGTCTCAATGGCACGCCGGGTCGTCTACCTGGTGACTGGCGAACTCAGCGCCTGAAACCTTTGCATCAATGCCATCGGGCCCCTTCGCATACGCTGCGAAGGGGCCCGATGGCCGGTATGAGTTCAGGCCGCCGGTGTTGACTCGACCGGGCCGGGGCCGGCTGGTTTCGGGGTAGGCGTCCCGGTAACGATGCCGTCGTACATCGCGGTGCGGCGAACGACGGGCACGCTCATTGTGACCGGTGCAGCCTTGTCGAAATTGAAAGTGATTTTGACATTGTTGCCGACTTTGAAGTCGCCGGTTAGAACGATCTCGCCAGCGGTGCCGGGCATGTAAGACTTCGCCATCGTGAGGTCGACTGGGCCCAGGAATTTTGAGGCCAACGGTTGTCCCGATTGGGTTGTTGTCTCGACCGTGGTCAGTTTTTCCGGCGCTTTGAGTTGGTTGATCAAGGCTGCAGAGAGTGTCGCAGTGCTGTCGCCATTGTCAACGAAGAGGGCGCCGAGTACGTAGACCGAGGCGTCACGCTCGTCCGTTCCGATGCCAGCCTGGTACTGCTGATTCGTTTGGGTACCAAAACCGGTCGCACAACCGGTCAGGGCGAAGGTCGCTGCGACTGCGGTACCTACGGCCACAATGCGACGACGTCGAACTGAGCTCACAACATGCCTGCTTTCCTGCCGGTCGGATCAACATGCTGATCGTACCGAAACCCGATCGAGTTGGGTGTTTCGGCCCATGTCTACACCCTTTCGTCACAAAGGAGGGGCCAAGTGCTGTCAGTAAAACGTGTTAGACTGGTCACCTAAGAAAGGTACTTTTTATATGACTTTCGCTGTTGGCGAGACCGTTGTTTATCCCAATCACGGTGCTGCAGTAATAGAAGATATTGAGACCCGCAAGATCAAAGGCGAGGATCAAGATTATTTGGTTCTACGCATCGTTGCACAAAACGATTTGATCGTCCGGGTCCCTGCCTGCAACCTCGACCTAGTAGGTGTGCGTGACGTTGTTGACGAAGAAGGCCTCGAGAAGGTTTTCGGCGTCCTGCGAGCCGAGCACGTTGAGGAGCCGACCAACTGGTCGCGCCGCTACAAGGCCAATCTGGAGAAGTTGCATTCCGGCGACGTGATGAAGGTTGCTGAGGTCGTTCGCGATCTGTGGCGTCGCGATCACGAGCGCGGATTGTCCGCTGGCGAAAAGCGTATGCTCGCCAAGGCCCGACAGATCCTCGTCTCGGAGCTCGCGCTGGCTGAGCACACCAATGAGGATAAGGCCGAGATTCGGCTTGACGAAGTTCTCGCCTCCTGAATTGAATATGACCCTGAGTTGAATATGACCCTAGGTTCGATTTGACCCTAGGTTCGATTTGACCCTAGGTTCGATTTGACCCTAGGTTCGATTTGACCCTAGGTTCGATTTGACATAATGCCCCCGCAGCACGCCGGTCGGGGGCGTTGTCATGCCCGCCCCGGATGGGCGGGGTCTGAGCAACCTAACCCCTCAGGCGGCGGTGTCTGAGCGACCTAATGGCTCAACAATTAGGTTGCTGAGCCACCGCCCGCGGGGTTGGTCACAAGGGTATGAGTAGGGCAGTGGCAATCGCCGCGACGCCTTCGCCCCGACCGGTGAGGCCAAGGCCGTCGGTCGTGGTCGCGGACAGACTGACCGGGGCGCCGATGGCGGTGCCAAGAACCTGCTCGGCCTCATCGCGGCGCGGTCCAAGTTTTGGCCGGTTGCCGATCGCCTGCACGGAGACGTTGCCGATCTCAAAGCCGGCGGCCCGAACACGGGACGCGGCTGCCAGCAAGAAGGTGATCCCGGACGCGCCAGCGAACGCTGGATCGGCGGTCCCGAAATTGCTACCGATGTCACCGAGCCCGGCGGCACTCAGCAGGGCGTCGACGATCGCATGCGCGACGGCATCACCGTCAGAATGTCCTTCAAGTCCCTCGGCTGCATCGGGCCATTCGAGGCCAGCCAGCCACATCGGCCGACCGGCGACAAGGCGATGGACGTCGGTGCCGATCCCGATACGCGGTGTGTTCACGGTTCGATCATGCCTTATCGAGAGGCGGTATTTGTGAGCCCGGGAGACGATGGGGGAGTGATCCATAAGTATTCGCCGGCTTTCGCTGGCATCGTGGCAATTGGTGCTGGCCTCGCCAGCACCGAATTGCTTGCCGGCTTGCTTAAAGTCCGGGCCTCTCCCGTTGTGGCGTTGGGAGAAACCGTCATCGCCTGGACGCCCGGTGTGATCGCGCACAAGATTATTTCGCTTGTCGGTCACGCAGACAAAACGCTGGCGATTGCGAGCGTCGTCGTTGTGATCGGTCTCTTTGGGGCGTTACTGGGGACGCTCTGGATGCGCAGCCGAAAGCTGGCTCTGCTTGGAATACTCCTGCTTTCAGGCGCCGCTATGGCGATGGTGCTCAGCCGCCCGGACACGGGAACCCTGGTCGGTCTGCTCTGCCTAGTTGGTGGCGCGGTCACGATGGCTGGTTTGGATTCATTGACCTGGGGCCAGGCCCATGACCCCGATGGCCAGTCGCGCCGCAAATTTATCCGCAACGCCGGCATTGTTGCGGTGGGTTCAGTCGTGGCAGTCGGGATTGGCCGGTTGGCCGGTCATACCCGGGTGGTGGTCGAGAACGCCCGTGCCAAAATCAAGTTGCCGACCAGCAAGAGCGCGACACCGGCGGGCGCCGAGCTTGCCGTCGAGGGTCTGCAACCATGGCGCACTCCGCCCAAGGATTTCTACCGGATCGACACGGCACTCACGGTTCCGCTCATTGAGCCCGACAGCTGGCGGCTGCGAATCCACGGCATGGTCGACAAGGAATTGACACTCACCTATCAGGACCTGCTTGATCGCGGTTTGACCGACGCCTGGGTGACGTTGGCCTGTGTTTCGAACGAGGTCGGCGGCAACTTGATCGGCAACACGATGTGGAGCGGGGTTCCGATCAAATCGATCCTTGATGAGGTCGGCATCCAGGCCGGTGCCGACGCGCTCCTCTCGACCTCTCAGGACGGCTGGACCGCTGGCACCCCGCTCGCCGCACTGACCGACGGACGCAATGCTCTGCTTGCAGTCGCTATGGATGGCGAACCGCTGCCGCTCGAGCACGGTTTTCCGGTACGACAAGTGGTGCCTGGTCTGTATGGCTATGTGTCTGGGACCAAGTGGGTAACCGATTGGGAGATCACGAAGTTCTCCGACTTCAGGGCGTATTGGACCGACCGCGGCTGGTCAGCGAAGGGCCCGATCAAGACCGAGTCGCGGATCGACACCCCGGTCCGGCGGGCCAAGGCAGGCACCGTCAAAGTTGCCGGGTCCGCATGGGCGCAACACCGCGGAATCAATGCTGTCGAGGTGCGGGTTGATGGCGGGCCATGGTCGCAGGCAGAGCTCGCAAAGGTCCCGAATCTCGACACCTGGGTTCAGTGGGTATGGGACTGGGACGCGACTCCCGGTGATCATCGACTTGAGGTTCGCGCGACGGATGCGACCGGCACCCCGCAGACGTCACAACGTGCCGACGTCGTGCCCAATGGGGCAAGCGGCTACGACGGTCGAGTCGTGACGATCACGACCTGATTGGTCGCAGCTCGGCCGGAGGGTGCGACGCATGTTAAGGGTGCGGTATTTTTCCCGATACCCTTGACCTGTGACTCTGCGCCTCTACGACACCGCTTCGAAGGAAACCCGCGACTTCGTCCCGCTCCGTGCCGGACACGTGGGGATCTATCACTGCGGGCTCACGGTTCAAGGTCCGCCGCACATCGGCCACATCCGCAAGGAAGTCGTCTTCGACGTGCTGCGTCGCTGGTTCGAATCCAACGGCTTCGAAGTCACTCTTGTTGCCAATGTCACCGACATCGAGGACAAAATCCTCGCCAAGGCGGTCGAGCAGGACACTGAATGGTGGGCCATCGCTTATGCCAATGAGCTGGAACTCCACAGCGCATACGCGACGCTCGGCTGCAAACCGCCGACGTATGAACCGCGCGCGACCGGTCACATCCCAGAAATGATCGTAATGATCGAGACCCTGATCGATAGGGGGCATGCCTATCCGGCCGCGAACGACTCCGGTGACGTCTACTTCGATGTACGCTCCTGGCCCGCATACGGCGAGCTGTCACACCAATCGATCGACGACATGCTGCCGGCCGACGATGCACCCCCGGAGGGCAAGCGCGATGCTCGTGACTTTGCCCTATGGAAGGGGCACAAAGCCGGCGAACCCGAATCGGCTGCCTGGCCGACTCCGTGGGGGCGTGGCCGGCCCGGCTGGCATCTGGAATGCTCCGCGATGGCAGCCAAATATCTCGGTGTTGAGTTTGATATCCATGGCGGCGGACTCGATCTGCGTTTTCCGCACCACGAGAACGAACTCGCCCAGTCACGTGCCGCCGGGCAACCGTTCGCACGGTTGTGGATGCACAACGCGATGCTGAATCTGTCGGGACAGAAGATGGCCAAATCGGTCGGCAACACGATGATGGTCAGCGAAGTCGTCAAGCGGGTACGACCGATTGAATTGCGCTATTACCTGTTGGCCGCGCACTACCGCTCGATCATCGAATACTCCGAAGAATCGCTCAGCGAAGCGGCTGTGGCGTTCTCACGGATCGAAGGATTCGTGCAGCGGGCCACCGAGGTCACCGCAGATGTGGATGTCTCGCAGGGCATTCCGTGTGCCGATTTCGTTGCTGCGATGGACAATGATCTGGCCGTTCCAGCCGCTCTGGCGGCGATCCAAGAGGTGATCAGCGAGGGCAACAAACTCCTCGCGGCGGGTGACTCCCCGGCCCTTCGGGGTGCGCTCGGATCGGTTCGGGCAATGCTCGACATCCTCGGGATCGATCCGCTCGACCAGGTCTGGGCCGGCGCAGAGACCGACAACTCATACAAAGAATCGCTCGACGTCCTCATCGGGGGACTGCTCGAGCAGCGCCAGCAGGCGCGTGCCACCAAGGACTTCGAGTCCGCCGACCGCGTGCGTGACCAGTTGGTCGCCGCCGGCGTCGAGATCGAAGACACAGCACAGGGACCGCGTTGGTCCGTGGGAGGAAAGAACTGATGGCCGGCAATAGTCAGCGTCGTGGTGCGATCAAGAAGACCGGCAAGGGCAATCCAACTGCCGGTTCGGGTGGCCGCGTTCGTCGCGGTCTTGAGGGCAAGGGCCCCACGCCCAAGGCCCACGAGCGACCCAATCACAAGGTTTACAAGATGAAAACTGCCGCCGAGAAGCGCGAGGCGGCTAAGCCCAAACGCGGCAAAGGCGAGCAGGCTGAATGGGTCGCCGGACGCAACTCCGTCGTTGAGCTTTTGCGCGCCAACGTCCCAGTCCGCACGCTGTATGTCGCCGAGGGCACTGACCGTGATGAGCGGATTCGCGAGATCTTCCGGCTTGCCGCTGACCAGCACGTTTCACTGTTGGAGATTGGCCGGGTCGAGCTCGACAAACTCACCGGGGGAGCAGTTCACCAGGGCATCGCGGCCAAGATCGATCCGTACGAATATGCGCATCCCGATGAATTCATCAAGGCCGCACATGATCTCGAACAGGATCCACTGATTGTCGTACTCGATAGCGTGACCGATCCGCGTAACCTCGGCGCGATCATCCGCTCGGCAGCCGGTTTCGGCGCGCATGGCGTTGTGATTCCGGAGCGCCGGTCCGCCCAGATGACAGCGTCGGCTTGGAAGGCGTCGGCCGGTGCCGCGGTGCGGGTGCCGGTGGCGCGGGCGACCAATCTGGTCCGTCAGATCAAGGCTTATCAGGATCAGGGCCTCATGGTCATCGGCCTTGCCGCCGATGGCGAGGTGTCGTTGCCTGATCTGGATCTCGCCGATGGGCCGCTCGTGGTCGTCGTTGGCAGTGAGGGCAAGGGAATCGGCCGGCTGGTCTCAGAGAATTGCGATCTGCTGGTGTCGATCCCGATGGCTTCGACGCTCGAATCGCTCAACGCCGGTGTCGCGGCGGGAATCGCCCTCTACGCGATTGATCAAAAACGCCACTGACCCATCTCGTCGATGGGCGGTGCCTCAGCCTGAATCCACCGATGTTGATCTGGGGTTGAGTGCGTCGTAACACGAGAATGCCCTCGTGTTGCGGGAAAATTGGAGCTGCTTAAGGTTCCAAATTCCGCGACACGAAGGACATCTCGTAAATGCAACTCTCTCATAAACGCCACGCTGTTTCAGCCTCGTTCGATGATCCGAATCTCGTGTCGGCCGCAGGTCTGGTCCCGGTTGTCAGGTTGGCCGAATCGGCGGGGCTTCGTGATCTGGCTGACAAACATCTGAGTGTTCCCACCGACAAGGGCGCAAATGCGGGTCTGAAGGTCATGTCTTTGGTTGCGGGGATGGTCGCCGGGGCTGACTCGATCGATGACATGGGTGTCCTTCGCCACGGCGGCATGAGGCGCCTGTTCAAGCATGTCTATGCGCCGTCGACGTTGGGGTCGTTCCTGCGAACGTTCACCTTCGGTCATGTCCGCCAACTCGACGCGATTGCCTCCCGCTTCCTGAAGGCACTCGCCACGAAGACGCCGCTGATCGCTGGTCTCGACGATGGCGACGACTATGTGATGGTCGACATCGACGACACCATCGTCGAGGTCCACGGCTATACCAAGCAGGGTTCTGGTTACGGCTATTCCGGTGTCCGCGGGCTCAACGCAGCAATCGTGACAGTGTCGACGAAACTGGCCGCACCTGTGATCATCGCCCAACGCATGCGCAAAGGCGCCGCGAACTCTGCGCGGGGTGCATCCCAGTTGGTCGCCGAAGCCATGTCAACCCTGAAGAAGCTCCAGAGGGCAGACACTCCGGGCAAGGTTTTGCTGCGCGCCGATTCAGCATTCTATGGCCATCCGACAATCAGTGCAGCGATCAAAACCGGCGCCGATGTGTCGGTCACGGCCAGGCTGGACCCGGCCGTCAAGGCCGCGATCACGGCCATCGGTGAGACCAACTGGCAGAAAATCGAATACACCCACCCGGTCTTCGACCAAGACACCGGCGAATGGGTGTCGCGGGCTGAGGTCGCCGAAATCGAATTCATCGCTTTCGCGTCACAGAAGAAAGCCCGCCATATTGCCGGGCGGCTCGTGGTCCGCCGAACCCCCACCCTCAACACCCAGGCCAAGAACGGCCAGTCCACGCTGTTCGACAGTTGGCGGTTCCACGCCTTCTTCACCACCAGCGATCTGGGAACCGTGGACGCGGACAAGACCCACCGCCAGCACGCGATCATCGAGCAAGTCCACGCCGATCTGAAACACTCGTCGCTGGCTCATCTGCCGTCAAAATCGTTTCCCGCGAACAGCGCCTGGCTGGTCCTGGCCGTGATCACATTCAACCTCACCCGCGCATCCGCAACCCTCACCGGACCGGGCCTGGCGAAAGCGACCACCGCCACGATCCGACGCAAACTCATCACGGTTCCGGCCCGAATCGCTTCCTCGGCCCGACGGATCGTGCTGCATTTGCCCGAAGGTTGGCAGTGGGAAACGGCCTGGAACGAACTACACAATGCCATCGGCTGCGGACCGCCAACACCGGCCGCTGCCTGACCATCCAGCCAACCGGCGCGACACGAAAACCCAGTGGACAACACGGACAACGAGGTCCGCCAGCCCCTCCTGCCCAAACGTCGACCCCGTCACCAAAATCAGAACCGACCACTCAAACGATGGGCATCGGTGGATTCAGGCTCAGCAACCTAATCGATGCGAATTACGTTGCTGAGGCACCGCCCAGACGGGTTAGCCGAGGATTCGGTCGAGATAGGCGTTGCTGAATAGTCGCGTTGGATCCAATTGATCGCGGATGGCGACGAAATCGTCGAAGCGGGCATAGCGGTCACGGAAATAGTCGGCGCCGAGGGTATGCAGTTTGCCCCAATGCGGACGACCCTCATGCGCAGTGAAGATCGACTGGGCGGCATTGAAGTAGCGGGTGTAGTCCGAGCGGAAGTATTGGTGCACCGCGACATAGGCGTTATCGCGCTCGTGCCCGGCCGACATCCAGACATCATCGGCGGCAGTGAAGCGCACTTCGATCGGGAAGCTGATCTGTTCGTGGCCGGCATCGAGCCAGCTGCGTAATTCACTCAGCACGTCCACGAGCGAATAGCGCGGCACCGCGAACTCTGACTCGCGGAACTTGACCCGCCGTGGTGACACGAACACCTTGTAGGAGTCGTCGGTGTATTCGCGGGCCGACAACATCGACCCAGAAAAGTTGTTGATTTGCGGAATCAGTGTCGGCCGGTGGCGCCCAACCCGGTTGATGACATCGAAGGCTTCGTTGCTGAGGAATTCATCGTCGAGCCAATGCTTGAACCGGCCGATCGGCTGCCGCTCGGTCCCGCCGGGCACGCGGTTGTTGCGTTTGATGAGTGCCTTCTCCGTGTGCGGGAACCAATAGAACTCGAAATGATCATTGTCGGCGATGAGTTCATCGAGCCGGTCGAACACTTCGGGAAGCGCCATCGGTTCCTCGCGGGCATGCAGCAAGAACGCGGGTACGCATTGCAGCGTCACTTCGGTGATGATGCCGAGTGCGCCGAGCGTGACGCGGGAGGCGCCGAAGAACTCATGTGATTCGTCGATTTCCAGAACATCGCCGGTTGCGGTGACCAGTTGGACGCCGACGATGGCCTTGGCGATGCCGAACAGTTTACCGCCGGTGCCATGGGTCCCGGTGGAGACTGCGCCAGCGACTGATTGCGGATCGACATCGCCGAGATTGGGGAACGCCAACCCGTGGCCCTTCAAGATCGGGTTGAGATCGCGCAGCGAGATGCCGGCCTGCACTCGTACACGATTGTGCTCAAGGTCCCAGCCGATGACATTTCGCATGCGATCCAAATGCAGCAGCACACCATCGGTCACGCCGATCGGGGTGAATGAATGACTCGCCCCGACGGCTTTGACTTTGTGACCAGCGGCAGCCGCGGCGCGTATGAGCGCAACGACCTCGGCGGTGCTGGCCGGGTGGGCCTCTGAGACGGGGTTGGCGGTGGCGCATTGGCCCCAATTGGTCCAGCTGGTCATCCGAAATTTTTTCCTTCGCCGCGGTAGGTGGGAGTCGTCGTTCGCGTGCCAGCAGCATCGATCAACTCGACCGAGTTGAAACGCTCGCACATTTCGCCGGCCTTCGCGTAGCGCATCCAGACGTGATCGCCGATCGACAGGGCTTTTGCTGCCTTGCCTTTGACCGGGGTTTGGACCTCGCCGCCGCCCTCGGTGCCGATCAGTGTCAGCCCGGCGGGCCAGGTCGGTGCCGGTTGACGATTCTTGTTGGTCGGGCCAGAGGCGATGTAACCACCAGAGAACAGCGTTGCGATGTTTTTGGCCGGTTTGCGTACGACCGACAGCGCGTAGAAAGCGGCGGCGCGTGGTTCCCAAGCGTCATAACCGTCAAACAAAGTGGGGTTGAAGAAACCGGATCCGGCGGTGAGTTCGGTGATCACCGGATCGGCGCCGGTGACCTCGAGGCTGCCGGTCCCACCGGCATTGATGATCTCGAGATCGGCGTGTTCGCGGACCGCGGTGATGACCTTCGTACGACGTTCGAGCAGTTCGGCGCCGGAACGGGACTTGACCAGCTTCACGGCCTTCGACGAATCGGGGAGACCAGCGATCTGTGCGTCGTAGAACATGACGCCGATGAGGTCGAAGCCGGCCCGTTTGGCGATCGCGGTGGCCAGTTTGTTGACCTGTTTGACGCTGTGGACGGGGGAGCGGCGAACGCCCAGGTGGAGTGGGCCGATTTTGAGCGAGCAATCGACGTCGAGGCAGACTCGAATCGGCGGGTGATTCGCGCCGATCACACGGTCGATAAAGTCGAGCGAATCGAGGCTGTCGACCATGAGCGTGATGGCGGCCCGGCGCTGGTCAGTCGCGATCAGGTCCTGGAGTCCCGCGCGATGGGTGGTCGGATAGGCCAGCAGGATGTCGTCGATCCCGTTGTCGGCGAGCCAGATTGATTCGGCCAGTGAATAACTCATGACGCCAGCGAAACCGTCGCGCGCGAGCGCCCGCTCGATGATCGAGCGCACCCGTACCGACTTTGAGGCGATACGAATCGGCACGCCACCGGCACGTCGTACGAGATCGTCGGCATTGGCCCAGAGCGCTGGTTCGTCGATGACGGCGATTGGTGTGTCGAGGTCGGCGATGGCCTGGTCCAGGCGAGCGAATACGTCTTTCATATGGCCAGTATGCCGTGTGATGGGCGGTTTATGGGGCTATCTCCTGCTATGTTGGTCTTCTGACTAGGACAATTGACCAAGATCGTAAACCTAGCATGCGGCGGCCGGGTAGGGGAAGCATTTAGATGGCGCGGATGACCGTGGATGAGCGTCGTACCGAACTGGTCGAGGCCGCGTTTCGGGTTATGGCGCGGGAGGGTGTTTCGGCCGGTACAACGCGCGCCATCTGCGAAGAAGCCGGCATGGTGCTCGCCACCTTCCATTATTGTTTTCGTTCGCACACCGAAATGCTCCGCGAGCTCATGGCCATGCTCGCCGCGAAGGAACGCATTGCTGCCGAGGGTGCGATGCAGCCGGGCGCAGATCTGGTCTCGGCACTTCGCCAGGCCGCGCACGGCTATCTGGCTCATCTCGAGCTCGATCCGGGCCACGAACTCGTCCTATTCGAGCTCAATCACCATGCGCTCCGTACCCCGGAACTGCGCGACTTGGCCGACGAGCAGTACCGCCGCTACTACGAATCAGCGACCAATATTTTGCAGACCGCGGCGGACATCACAGGTTTTTCGTGGCAGCTTGAACTGCCGGCGCTGGCCCGACTCGCCGTGTCAATGATTGACGGGGTCACCACGACGTGGCTCGTTGATCATGATTCTGCTGCGTCACTTGAGGTCATCGATGGCTTTGTTTCATACCTCGCAACGATGGCGATTTCGAACCCGGCTGATCCTTCGTTAGGATGACTGCGCGGCTTCGGTCGCACGCCTCTGTAGCTCAGTTGGTAGAGCGCCATACTTGTAATATGGATGTCGCGGGTTCGAATCCTGTCGGAGGCTCCAAGTGGCTGGAACTCAAGCGCCGGGAATCGATCGTTCGTCCGTAATTGATCCATGCGCGGCCACATGCCGCCGGTGCCGATGCCACAGAAGCAGCCCGCCGACAATGAAGATCGCCAGCAGTGCGGAGCTGGACCGGCCCAGCCACGTGGCGGTCTGCTGGTAAGAGTTGCCGGCCTCGTAGCCGATCAGGGTGACACCGAGTCCCCAGATAAGCCCGCCGGCGGCGTTGAAAAGGAAAAAGCGCCGCCACGGCATACGGCTCAAGCCGGCAAGTCCAGGCATCACCGCACGCAGAAAAGCGGTGAAACGGCCAAGAAAGACTGCCCAACCGCCGCGCTCGCGCAGCCGTTCCTGTGCGGCAGTCAGCCGTTCGACATGCCGTCGGAGGATCCTAAAACGCAAGATCTGCGGGCCGAACTTCACGCCGATCCAGTAGCCGGCCCCGTCGCCAATGATGGCGGCGGCGACCACGATGAACCACAGCGTGGTGAGCGAAATCCCGCCCGTGGAGGCAAGCACGCCGCCAAGGAACACCGCGGTCTCGCCCGGCAGCACAAAGCCGACGAACAATGCCGCCTCGGAGAAAACGAGCAGCGCAATCAGCCCATAGGCGAGCGGAGCGGGTACCGATAGGAGCAGCGAGTGAACGCTGCTCATCAGGCGTCCACGCGAGCTCTGCTCATGTTCGCAATTCTAGGGCGCGGCACCTGAGTAAACGCTGCGAACGAAGCGCAATTCCATAATTAGTTGATTGCGGCAACTAAGTGATATGGTTGACTTCGGCAACCAATTGGGTTTTGACTCGTCGAGTTGCCAACCAATCTTTTGCAATGTCTTCCGAGGAAAACTCCGTATGAGCACTGAACTCCAAGAGCAAGCCGAGCCGCAATCGGCCACAGGCTCCGTGTCGATGACGCACCGCGAGGTGCTGTTGGCACTGTCTGGCCTGATGTTGGCAATGTTCGTCGGCATGCTGTCGTCGACCGTTGTCTCGACCGCACTTCCTAAGATTGTGGCCGATCTCCACGGCAGCGAATCTGGCTACACCTGGGTCGTGGTGGCTTCGTTATTGGCGATGTCGGCCACGACGCCGATCTGGGGCAAACTCGCCGATTTGTTCAGCAAGAAGGCACTCACCCAGGTCTCGCTGCTGGTGTATGTCGGCGGCTCGATCCTCGCCGGCCTCGCTCCGAACATGGGCGTCTTGATTGGTGCTCGGCTGCTCCAGGGTGTCGGTATGGGTGGCATCATGGCACTCGTACAAATCGTCATCGCCAGCATGGTCACCCCACGTGAACGCGGGCGCTACTTCGGCTACATCGGCGCAGTCTTCGCGGTCGCGACGGTCAGCGGGCCGCTCCTCGGCGGTCTCTTGGTTGATGCGACCTGGCTAGGCAAGATCCTGCCAGGATTTATGGCGGGTGACGCCTGGCGCTGGTGCTTCTATGTAGGCATTCCATTCGCAGTCGCCGCGTTTATCGTGCTTCAGAAGACGCTGCATTTGCCGACGATCAAGCGTGACGTCGCGATCGACTATGTCGGCGCCACCTTGATCACCAGTGGCGTGTCGGTGCTGTTGATTTGGGTCTCGCTCGCCGGCACGCAGTTCGGCTGGGGTTCGTTCACCACCGTGTGGATGCTTGCGCTGAGCGCAGCGCTGCTGGTCGGCTTCGTATTCGCCGAACTGCGGGTCAAAGAGCCCATCATCCCGATGCACCTGTTCAAAGACCGCACGATCAGCCTCGCGGTGTTTGCCTCGATCATGGTCGGCGTCGCGATGTTTGGTTCGACGGTGTTCCTCGTCCAGTACTTCCAGATCTCGCGCAGCATGTCGCCCACCCACGCTGGGCTCATGACCCTGGCATTGGTCGGTGGCCTACTCGTCTCCAGCATTGTCTCGGGCCGAATGATTGCCGCGACTGGCAAGTGGAAGCGCTACCTCGTCGGCGGCAGCACGTTGATGGTGATCGGCATTGCGCTGCTGAGCACGATCGATCCGCAGATTGGCCTGTTCCGTGTCGGCGTCTACATGGCGATCCTCGGAATCGGTCTCGGTTCGGTCAACCAGAACCTCGTCCTCGCGGTCCAGAACAATGCGGCTCAGGCAGACATTGGCGCGGCCAGCTCATTGGCGGCCTTCTTCCGTACGATGGGCGGTTCGATTGGCGTCTCGGCGATGGGCACAGCATTGGGTCACAAGGTCAGTTCCGGTACCGCTGAGGGCTTCGCTCGGCTCGGCATAACCCCGCCGAAGGGCACCGGTGGCAGCAAAATCCCGGATATGGAGACATTGCCAGACAAGGTCCGGCCCATCGTCGAGACCGCATTTGCTAATGCGACGGGACATATCTTCTTACTTGCCACGCCATTCGCCCTGCTCGCGTTGATCGCGATCCTGTTGATCCACGAGGTACCGCTGCGCGACACGATCGAACGTGCGGATGAACTCCAACCGCAGCGCGTCGACGTCACCGGCGAGCAGGCCACGAGCTGATCGGTATGACTGAGCTCATCGGTGTGACTGCAACGAAGGTCGAGACGATGCGCGGCCTCGAGCGTGAGGTTCGGGCGTTGATCGTGCGGATTCGGCGCAAATCGTTGGCGAATGCCCGAATTATCCATCCCGATTTGCAGGCTTCCGCCTATTCGGTCCTGCTCTTCATCGCCGAGAATCGGTTGACGCGGGCATCGGAAGTGGCCGAGGCGCTCGATTTGGATAAGGGTGCAGTCAGCCGCCAGATCGCGCACCTGCAGGAGTTGGGGCTCGTCGCACGTAACTGCGATCCAGCCGACCGTCGAGTTCAGACTCTGCAACTCACCGCCAGTGCGCAAACGCGAATAGATGCGATGACCGAGCACCGTAAGAGTGAGATTACACGTCGACTCGATGAGTGGCCCGCGGGCGATCTGGCCGATTTTGTCGTAAAGCTGGGCCGCTTCAACACCGCGTTCGAGCAGTAAGTGACCAGCCGCAGGCTCTGATTGCGTGCGGCCACATCCCAATGGCACACTAATACCAACCGTTCGTTCAGTAATTGAAGGATCGTTGCCGTTGGGGGCCGATGACTGTCACCGCCGAGTCTGAGTTGCACGACCATTTCGATGCGACGATTGCTCGCAGTCAGCGGATCGAGCCGCGTGATTGGATGCCTGAGGGCTATCGCAAGATGCTGAGTCGGCAGATCGCCCAGCATGCGCATTCGGAGATTATCGGGATGCAGCCTGAGGGGGCGTAGATCACCAGCGCGCCGTCGTTGCGGCGCAAGGCGATCTTGTTGGCGAAGGTGCAGGATGAGGCTGGCCACGGCATGTATCTCTATTCGGCCGCCGAAACCCTCGGCGGCTCGACGGCCTGCAAAGCGTTGTATCGCTGCGCCGGATGATCGATGGCCGCGACCATCGACGCAGCTATTCGATCTGTGCACCGGCAAGTCAGAGCCCGAGAATCGGTGTTCGCGAGGTCTCAGATGGAATGTCTTCCCGCTGGCTCGTCCGAGACCTCAAGGTCGGCGACGAAGTCGAGGTCCAACGACCGACCGGCGCCTTCCCCGCGGACCCGCAGCCGTCGGTCCGCCATGTCATGATCGCGGCCGGCTCCGGTGTCACCCCGATGCTCTCAATCGCGGCCTCAGTTCTGGCCAATGAAGGTACCCAGGCGACGCTGTTCTACGGCAACCGCAAGTCGAGCACGGTGATGTTCGCTGAGTCGCTGGCTGAACTTGGCGTGCCTGAAGAGCACATCCACCGGGAACTGTTCTACGTCGATGAGCCACCGCCCACGCTGCGCCACCAAGATGTGGCAATTAGCGGCGACACGAGCGATGTCACGATCATCCTCGAGGGCGAGGTTGACATGCGCCGCAACTATGCCCTTGAGAAGGCGGAGGTCGCCGAAGGCTTCATCCTGACCTGCCAGTCGTTTCCTTGCAGCAATAACGTCACCGTCGACTTTGACCGTTAATCGCGTGGGCTCGTCGTCGCTGTCAATCCGTCGAAGGCCAAAGCGGTCAGCGCTTTGGCCACCGAACGCGCATCCTGATCGCCGTTGGGGCGGTACCACTCCGCGAGTGAGTTGACGAGACCCAAGAGCAGTCGGGAGATAAGTTCGGGCTCGATATCGCTGCGTAACGACCCCTCATCAACAGCGGCCTTGACGAGCGTTGCGAGCTCGGCGTCGATTGCGCGGCGGCGACGAAGCGCGGTCAGTTCGACATCGCTATTGCCGCGGACCCGCAGCAGCAATGTCACCGACGGCAAATGTTCGATTAGCACTTCAACGCTTTCGGTGACGACCGTGCGCAGTCGTTCATACGCACTGGAAGCGTCGGCCGCTGAGCGTGCGGTCTCGACCAGCTGGGTCAAACCGTCGAGCGCATCGTCCAGCGCGGCTTCGAGTAGATGCTGCTTGCTGGGCACATGGTGGTAGATCGCCGACTTGGTGAAGCCGAGTTCCTTCGCGAGATCTTCCATGCTCGTACCGTCGTAGCCGCGCCGGTTGAACACCTCGATCGCGGCCTTGACCACGGACTCTTGGTCACGACCCGGACGTCCACGACGGGCGGGCGGTTTCTCGTCAGGACTCATGGGCCAAGAATCCCACACCGAACGATGCTCGTGCACATACTTACCAAATGGTCAGTAATCGGATTATGCTGGCGCCATGTATGACCTTGCGCCCAACCCCAGCGATCTTGAGCCGATCGAGACCGCATCGATCGATGAGTTGCGTTCGCTACAACTGGAACGCATGAAGTGGTCGCTGCACCATGCATACGATCATGTCGATCATTATCGGCGGGCGTTCGATGCGGCGGGAGTGCATCCAGATGACTGCCGCGAGCTCGCTGATCTGGCGAAGTTTCCCTTCACGACCAAGGCTGATTTGCGCGATAACTATCCGTTCGGGATGTTCGCGGTGCCGCAAGATCAGGTGGCGCGGATCCACGCGTCCTCGGGTACGACCGGCAAACCGACAGTCGTGGGCTACACCGCCGAGGACATTGCGACGTGGTCGAGCCTGATGGCGCGCAGCATCCGTGCTTCGGGCGGACGGCGCGGTGACACCGTTCAGGTGTCCTACGGCTACGGATTGTTCACCGGGGGACTTGGCGCGCATTACGGTGCGGAGGCATTGGGCTGCACGGTCATACCGGTCTCGGGCGGGATGACCGAACGGCAGGTGCAACTCATCACCGATTTCAAGCCGGACATCATCATGGTGACGCCGTCATACATGCTCAGCATCATCGACGAGATGGAGCGGCAAGGTGTCGACCCGCGGACGACCTCGTTGAAGGTGGGGATTTTTGGGGCTGAGCCGTGGACAAATGACATGCGGCTCGAGATTGAAGGGCGCCTCGACATGCATGCGGTCGACATTTACGGTCTGTCTGAAGTGATGGGCCCGGGGGTTGCAAATGAGTGCGTCGAGACGAAGGACGGCCTGCATATTTGGGAAGACCATTTCTATCCCGAGATCATCGATCCGGCCAGCGGTGACGTGGTGTCCGACGGTGCGGATGGTGAGTTGGTTTTCACCTCGCTGACGAAACAGGCGATGCCGATCATCCGCTATCGGACGCGTGATCTGACCCGGTTGCTGCCCGGAACGGCACGCACAATGCGCCGGATGGAGAAGGTCACCGGCCGCAGCGATGACATGATCATTCTGCGTGGCGTCAACCTCTTCCCGACGCAGATCGAGGAGTTGATTCTGCGAACGCCAGAGTTGTCGCCGCATTTCCAGTGCGTTTTGACGCGGACCGGCCGGATGGACGATCTGACGGTGCTGGTCGAACGGCGCGAATCGGTAGCAATGACCGCGGCTTCAGCGGCCGGCGAAAGGCTCCGGCGACTAGTCAAGAGTGCGATCGGCGTTACCGTGATAGTCGATGTTGTGGACGTCGGTTCGATTGAACGCTCCGTCGGCAAGATGAAACGCATCGTCGACAATCGGCAAGCTCGATGACCGGGGTCGGCCCCCGCGCCTGGCTGGTGCGCCGGTTCGCGTTCGGCTGGCGGGCATAGAATGGTTTGCGGGCTGGCCGATCCCCGCCCTATTTTATGACCGCGTCGGGAGGACAATTGTTACTCGGCAAGACAGTTGCCGCGATCTTCGCGACCGGAACTCTCATGGCGGCATGTAGCCTCGCCACCGGCAGTGATCTCGACATACAGGCCTCGACCCAGACCGTTGGTCCGGGGCAAGCAATTACCGGAAAAGTCCTCAACCCCAGCGGCAAGATCGTCGTTGCCATGCAGGATTTCGCTACCCACGAGATTCTGACCTGCAACTACCGCTCGAACAAGAAGACTTTTTCTTGCCCGACGCCAGCCAATCAGCAGGGGTTGTTTGTCATTGGCGCCACCGATACTGGGCAGCGGAAGCAGAAAACCGCGAAGGTTCCCGTCGCAGTAACGGCAATTCGGGACTATGCGCCGCAGGTATCTGTGCAGAGCAAGGCCAAAGCCGGTCAGGACGTGGTTGTTTCGCTGTTGATGTGGGGCCCACGTCGTGGCGTGACGGTTAAGGTCTTCGACGCATCGCACAACGAAGTCATCAATCGGCGGGTCACCACAGATGCCTCGGGAAAGGCGTCGGCAGCATTGGCCAATCTGGCCGCCGGCGACTATCAACTGGAAGTGAGCGACAGCCTCTGGACCGTGGGCGGAACGTTCGGCCCGAAGGTCAGCCTCAGCGTCGCCGGTTGACTCAGCCCACCGCGTCCACTTCGGCCGCAGTAGCGTCCTCATACGGCGCGTCCTTATCCACGCCGGCATCGATCCGTTCATTGATATAACGCAGCAATTCGGCGACCGACGCGGCGACGGGAACGGCTAAGAAAGCGCCGGTAATGCCGAATAGCGTGCCACCGGCAGTGACCGAAAGCAGGACGATCCCGGCATGCAGATTCATCGACTTGCCCTGCAGCCACGGCGACAAGACATTGCCTTCGAGTTGCTGCACGGCGATCACGACAAGCAGGACGATTATGGCGTCCTTGGGGTCATTTGTCACCAGCGTGACGAGCACCGCCAGCGCGCCGCTGACGAACGCGCCGACAATGGGAATGTAGCCACCGAAGAAGGTCACGACGGCTAGCGGAATCGCTAATGGGACGCCGACGATGACCATGCCTGTACCGATGATGAGCGCATCGATGAGAGCGACGAGTGATTGTGTGCGGATGAAGCCACCAAGCGTGTTCCATACCCGGCTGAACACCTCAACGGTATGGTCGCCGGCGCGCTGACCACTGAGGTTTCTGAGCCAGGGCAAGAACCTGTGGCCGTCCTTGATGAAGAAAAACGTCAGCATGAGGATCAGGACCAGGTTGACGATTGCGGACGTCGCGGCACCGATTGTGGAGAATACGCCAGTTCCGATCGTCGTGGCGCTGGACTGGATCTTGTCCTGCAGCGCGGTGATTGCGCTGCTGATCTGTCCGTCGGACAGGCCGAGCGGACCATCGGTGAGCCAGTCGCGGACTTTTTGCAGTCCGTCGGAAGCGCCGCTTGCGATCTCTGTGGACTGACCGGCGACCTGCGGGGTGAGAATCGCAATCACGCCGACGAGCATTCCGATGAAACCGAGGGCGACAGTTGTGGCAGCGACGGCGGAGGGCCAACCCTTTTTGCGCAACCAGGTGACCGGCGGGGCGAGCAGCGTTGACACGATCAAGGCCATAGCAACGGGAAAGAAGACCACCCACATGTGGCCAATGGCCCACGCGAGGATGAAGATCGCTGCCGCGATCGCCACGATCCGCAAACTCCAGCGCTGCATGTAGGCGAAGCCGTCGTCAATGACGACGGCCCGGTCGCGTGTCTTCTTCTGATCAGTCACACGGGTTAGCCTAACGAGTTTGCTCAACTTTTGATGCTTTGACGCCGACGTCGTTGGCGCTAATCAGAGTGCCCAGTCGATCGGCTGGGCGCCTTGCTCGACAAGGAGTTGGTTGGCGCGGCTGAACGGCCGCGACCCGAAGAACCCCTTGGTTGCCGACAGCGGACTGGGATGCGGCGATTCGATGCGCGGAGTGTTGCCGAGCATAGGTGCAAGACTTTGTGCATCACGGCCCCACAGAACCGCGACGAGCGGCTGCTTGCGGGCAACTAGGGCACGGATTGCCTGCTCGGTGATGGCCTCCCAACCCTTGCCGCGGTGGCTGGCTGCTGCGCCGGGGCGAACGGTGAGCACCCGGTTCAGCAACAAGACACCCTGCTTTGCCCACGGGGTCAGATCACCGCTGACCGCTGGCAGTAGGCCGAGATCGTCGTTCAATTCGCGGTAGATGTTGGTGAGACTTCGCGGTAGCGGTCGTACATCCGGCATTGTCGAAAATGACAAACCCATGGGGTGTCCCGGGGTGGGATACGGGTCCTGGCCGGTGATCAGAACTTTGACGTTAGCCATCGGCTCGGCAAAAGCACGCAAGATCGCCTCACCTGCTGGGAGATAGGCATTGCCGGCGGCGATCTCGGCGCGGAGAAATGCACCCATTTTGGTGATGCCGTCGGCTACCGGCGCGAGTGCTTCGGCCCAGTCAGGGGCGACGAGGTCGGGCAGATTCATACCGTCGTCTCCTTCGCCGCTCGGGGTCGCAATGCGGTTGGCGCAAGCAGACCACCGGCCAAGCAACAAATTATCGGTACAACGAAGGCAGTCGTTAACGGAACCCAATCGGTGAGAATGCCAATGATCGCTGGTCCGGCGAGCAAGCCGACATAGCCGAACCCGGCGACTCTGGCGAGGTATGTTCCCGAAGCTGATTGATCAAGGTTGCCGGCGGCGCTAAAGAACTGGGGGACACAGCCAGCCAGCCCGATACCGAACACCGCCCAAGCGGCAATCGCCAGCGGAGCGGTGGGGGACAACGCGACGCCGATCATGCCTGTGGCGCCGATCAGTGCGGCGATCTGGACATAACGCGCCGGGCCGATCCGGTGGACGATCCGGTCGGCGATCAATCGGATCACCGTCATGGTGATCGCGAAGGCGCCAAACGCCCAGGCCGCGATCGTCTTCGAGGCGTTGAGCGAATCGTGCAGATGGACCGTGCTCCAGTCGTATGCGACCCCTTCGGACAACATCAGCGCGAACGCGAGGAGGCCGAGGATGAGCACCCTGCTCGTCCACGGTGCCCGCAGTCCTTCGTGCTCGGGCGTAACCGTGCCGACCTGCAACAGCGAACTCTGTACCAGCAGGATCACGACGATCCCTGTGAGCGCCGCAGCCGATAGCGACACCCTGATGTCGACACCCAAGCCAATCATCACACCGCCGACGATTGCGGCGAGCAGATTGCCGAGGGAAAAGAAGGCGTGGAAGGCGCTCATGATCGGTCGAGCGAAGGTGCGTTCCACCTCAACCGCCTGCGCATTCTGGGCGATGTCGATCATGCCATTGCAGAAACCGAGTAGACCGAGCCCGATCGCCAACGGTATGAGGCTCTGTGCGAATGCGGGGCCCAACAGCGTGAGGCTCAACAACACCCCGGCGGCTGTCGAGACGGCGCGGCTGCCGAAACGGTCAGTCAGGCGGCCAGCCAACTGCATACCGACCAGCGCGCAGACCCCAATCAGCAATAACAGGTAGCCGAGAACGGTGGTGCTGATGTCGGCCCGCTCACGGATCTCGGGGATATTGACGACCCACATGCCGAGTACGAATCCGTTCAGGACGAATAGCGCAAAGGTCGCCTTTCTCGCTCTCGTGTTCGGCACAGGGTGAGCGTAACTCGCTGCGCGACTTGGCCACTAGACTGTCTCAAAGTGTCAGCCATTGCCTCCTACCGCGAACTCATGCGGATCACCGGACCCGCCTACATCGTCGTAGCTTTCCTCGGGCGGATTCCGCTTGCCATGAGCCAGATGGGCACACTTATTCTGCTCAGCACGACGACCGGCCGGTATGCGCTCGGCGGCGCTGCGGCCGGCGCATTAGCCGTCGCAAATGCCGTTGGTGCTCCGCTCGCCGGCGGGCTTGCCGACCGCATTGGGCAACGCCCGGTGGTGCTCGTTCAATCCATCCTCGGTGGGCTGGGACTGGTCGCGTTAGTTGTGTCGGCACATGAGTCTTCCGCGCCGGTGTCAATCGCGATTGCCGCTGCCGCGGGTTTCGCGATGCCGCAGGTTGGTCCGCTGGCACGCGTGCGTTGGCAACCGATCACGCGCGATGCTGGTGATCAACGGCGACTCGTCGATGCTGCATTCTCGTATGAGGGTGCAGCCGATGAGGCATCATTCGTGCTCGGCCCGGCGCTGGTCGGTGTCCTCGCAGTCCTCGCCGATCCGGGCGCTGCGCTCATCATCGCCGCGGTAATGGTGATCGCTTTCGGTTCGTGGTTCGCGATTCATCCGACTGCGGATCTGACGTATCAACAATCGAAGGGACAGATCAGCACAGGTGCGGTCGTCACGCTCGCTTTTGTGGTCCTGCTCTTCGCTCAAGTTTTCGTCGGCATGATTTTCGGTGCAACCCAGACCGGCGCGACGGTCCTGGCCACGAGCGAAGGGCAGCCGGGCCTCGCCGGCATCATCCATTCGACGCTGGGGATCGGGAGTGTGATTGCCGGGCTTGCCGTCGCCGGGCTGCCAGCTTCAATTGGCTATGAGAAGCGTGCGCTGGTGGCCGCCGCAGGGCTGTTCGTATTGTCATCGCCACTGCTTTTGGTCGACACGATCGGGCCGCTCATCGCGGCCGTCAGCTGCATGGGCTTCGCGGTGGCTCCATATATGATCAGCAACTTTGCGCTCGGCGGAGCCATCGTCCCGGCCTCTCGGGTCGGCACAGCGATGACCCTGTTGGCCGGAGCGACCGGGGTCGGGTACGCGCTGGGGTCTTCGATTGCCGGTCGATTGGCCGATGGCGGTGGGCATACTCCGGCTTTTGCCGTGACCGTCGTCGCCGGTGGCCTGGCCTTCTTCTCCTCGCTGGCATTTCAAAAGACCTTGCGGAAAGCCGCTCTCGCCTGCGTCAGCGCCTGAGCCTCAGCGCACCGCAGTCAGAGCCTCTTTCGCAGCTGGCCACTCGTCGTCGAGCATCGAGTAGGTGACGGTGTCGCGCCAACTCCCGTCGGGACGGATGCGGTGTTTGCGCAGGACGCCTTCGCGTTGAGCACCGAGGCGTTCGATCGCGGCCTGACTGCGGGTGTTGTTGATATCGGTGTGCCAGACCACGCGGGCGGCGTTGAGCGTCTCGAAGGCGCGGGTCAGGAGTAGCAACTTTGCCTCGGTGTTGAGACCGGTCCGCCAATAGTCGCGACCCAGCCAGGTGCTGCCGATCGCAACTGTGCGGAGTTCAGGACCGATGTCGTAGTAGGTCGTTAGGCCGGCCACCTGATTGCGTCTCTTATCGATTTGAGCCCAGACGATCGACTCCGGATTGGCGAGATAGTGCTCGACGAGAGCCTCGGCGGCGGCGAGGTCGTGCGGCCGACCAAATGGCAGCCAGTCGAAGACTGCATCGTCATCAGCCGCGGCAAGAACACCGACGGCATGGTCGGCGCGCAACGGGACGAGTCGGACTAGATTGCCGGACAATTCTGGTCGATCGAACCATTCGCTGTTGCGCATACCTAAAACGTAGTCGATGGCTCAGCGGGTCAGTCGATCGAGGAAAGCGATCAGCAGAGCCTCGCGCAGTTGCGGCGGCGCGACATCGAGCAGCGCGTTGACCGGTGCCATTCGCTCCGGTGCAGTCACCTCGCCACCGTCGCCACCTAATCCGGCCATGTGCAGCAGTCCGTCGAAGGCGGCATCGTCAAGCGTCGCCGGATCGATCGCCTGTGCCGCGGCGGCAAGTTCGGGCGCGACTTCGATCGGGCCGACGGTCACGGCGGCGGCAACCGATTCGGTCAGCGCATCCAAGAACTCCGGGACGCTATCGGCGGTTGCGGCGCATACGGTCAGGTGAAGTGAGGCCGGCATGCCGCGGAAACTCATTTGTGGTTGCACGAACCAGCCGCGGTCCAGCATCAGATCACTGATGGTGAAGACATCGCAGCTGGTATCGGCCGACAATGTGACAAGTGTTGTGTCGGGACGCACGACCAGTGCCACATGCTCAATCGCGGCGATTCCATCTGCGAGTTGGCGTGTGCCGCTGATCGTCTTGGCCACCAGACTGCGGTAGCCGTCGATGCCGATCAGATTGACCACGGCCCAAGCGGCCGCCAGCGGGCCGCCGGATTTGGTCGACTGCGTGGTGGCGTTGAGCATTGTGTAGCCGGGCCAGTCGGCGCTTGCGAAGAACTGCGACCGACGGAGTTCGGGCGATCGGTGCAACAGCAGGGATATGCCCTTGGGCGTGTAGGCGTACTTGTGTAAATCCGCCGAGATGCTGGTGACGCCGTCGACAGCGAAATCCCAAGCGGGCGCGCTGTCGACCCACGGCAACACCCAGCCGCCGATG
The DNA here is from genome assembly GCF_057586615.1 of Aeromicrobium changchenzhani. Taxonomy (NCBI): domain Bacteria; kingdom Bacillati; phylum Actinomycetota; class Actinomycetes; order Propionibacteriales; family Nocardioidaceae; genus Aeromicrobium; species Aeromicrobium changchenzhani. The sequence goes on from NZ_CM172480.1 coordinate 701,402, forward strand.
CAGGCATCGACGTGGAAGCGAAGTCCGCGGGCCGAGGTCACAGCCGCCAGTTGTTCGATCGGGTCGATGACGCCTTGTGCGTATGAGGGTGCTGACGCCGCGACAAGGACAACGCGCCCCTCGTATGCGTTGATTGCCGTTGTCATGGCAGCGACATCGGCCCGATAGGTCACCGGATCGACATCGACGGAGATTCGCTCGACACCGAAATAATGTGCGGCCTTGTTGAAGGCTGCGTGGATGGTCGTCGGCACGATCATGACCGGGCTGGTGATGTCGGGATGGGCATCGCGCGCGGACTGGACCGCCAGCAGGATCGACTCGGTGCCGCCCGATGTCACGGTCCCCACGACGCCATCGGGGGAGTGGAACAGCGGACGAGCGAACGCAATGAGATCTTTTTCCATGGCCAACAGACTCGGAAAGGCAGTTGGGTCGAGACCGTTCGTTGATGAATACATCGCAAGCGCCTGCTTGCCGAGCGCATCGGCCTCGGCGAGCCCGGAGTCGTACACATACGCGAGCGTGCGGCCACCGTGCGTGGGTAGGTCGTTGGCACGCAGGGTTTCGAGGCGGGCGAGTAGGTCTTCAGTGCTCATTCGGTTCCCTCTGGAGTTCGGCGTCGAGTTGATAATTTCTTAATACGAGGAGGCTGAGCGCGATTAGGACGGCCGGCAGGATCGAAAAGCCGATACTGATCGCGGTCAATGCGCTGTCGGGTTGGGCGACCGCATCGCCGGTCGAGGAGACATAACCGCCCAGGGCCAGAATCAGTGCGAAAATACCTGGCCCAAGCGCCATACCGAGGGTTTCTCCTGCGGTCCAGACCCCGGTGAAGACGCCGATGCGGTTCTCGCCCGAACGGCGGGCGTCGTCGGCGGCCACATCGGGCAGCATGGCGAGCGGAAAAACCTGCGCACCTGCGTACCCGATACCGGCGAGGGCGGCCGCGACATACACGCCAGCGACGAAGCCGCCGTATGCGGAGAACAGCCCGAGGGCACCGGCCACCAGGAATCCCGACGACAAGAAATAGCCGGACCTCTTCCCACGAGTCTGGGCGAAACGCTCCCACAGCGGCGTGACCAAAAGCGCTGGTGCGATGAATGCGACGAACAGAATCGTCGATGCCGCTGCAGAATCAAGCAGATCTTTCGCGACGTAGGCAACGCCCGCGAGCATTGCACCGACACCGAGTGCCTGAAGGATGAACGTGCCGAGCAGCATGCGAAAGTGACGCGATGCCGACACAACGGACAACTGTTGGCGCAGGGAACCGGTTGCGGTCGGGGCGACGTGCTCGGGGGCTTTCGCCGTGCCGAAATAGGCGCCGAGCGTCCCGACGACGAGGAGCATGGCGATGTAGATCCCCATCAGCCGATAGCCGCGAGCAGTCGGATCGCCGCCGAATGCGTGCACGACGATTGGCGCGGTGGCGCCCGAGACCAGGATCGCCAGCGCCAAGATGACGACACGCCACGTCATGAGTTTCGTGCGTTCGGCGTAGTCAAGGGTCAGTTCGGCCGGCATCGCGACGTAGGGGACCTGAAAGAACGCGTATGCCGTCGCGCACGCCAGGAACAGGACGACCACCCAGATGCCGCCAGCGACGGGCGAGCCGGTCGGCCCCGCGAACAACAATGCAAAGCAGATGGCGAGCGCCAGTCCGCCGCGCAGCAGGAACGGTCGGCGTCGTCCTTGTGGCGACTCGCTTCGGTCGCTGATCCGGCCCGCTATCGGATTGAGGATGACGTCCCAGGCCTTGGGCACGAACACGATAAAGCCGGCAACGACGGCCGCGATGCCGAGGGTATCGGTCAGATAGGGCAGGAGCAGCAGGCCTGGAACGGTGCCGAAGGTTCCAGTCGCGACGCTGCCAAGGCCGTACCCACGCCGGACCCGGCCGGTCAGTTCTTCGCTCACCCGGTCACTCAATCACGTTCGCAGGTCTTTGTCGGCCGGAACTGGTCCCGACATGCCTATGGGAGTTGCTCCCGTGGGCGCAGGGCGGTCTGTTCAGCGGAGCTTAGACCGGGCGGAGACGCTTCTCGTGCGGGTCACGTTCGGCGGTCAGTTCGGAGAGGAAGTTATCGGCCCACCGGTCGATGTCATTTTCGATGACCTGCTTGCGCATCATTTTCATCCGCCGGCGGCGTTCGCGATCGTCCGAACGCATTGCCTGGAGCAGAGCACTCTTGGTGCCGTTGATGTCGTACGGGTTGACCATGTAGGCGCCCTTGAGTTCGGCCGCAGCGCCAGCGAACTCGGACAACACGAGGGCGCCGTCATTGTCATAACGGCAGGCGACGTACTCCTTCGCGACGAGGTTCATGCCGTCGCGCAGCGGGGTAACGACCATGACATCGGCGGCGCGGTAGAGCGCGGCCATCTCGTTGCGCGGATAGGAAGCGTGCAGATAGGTGATGGGCTGGCGGCCGATCGTGCCGACCTCCCCGTTGATGCGGCCGACAAGACGGTCGATGTCATCACGCAGGATCCGATATTGGTCGACTCGCTCACGTGACGGGGTTGCCACCTGGATGAATACCGCGTCTTCGACGTCGAGATGGCCATCTGCGATGAGTTCGCCGAACGCACGGAGCCGCTGGCGTAGGCCCTTTGTGTAGTCGAGCCGGTCGATCCCCAGGAGCACGTGCTTGGGGTTGCCAAGACTGCGTCGGATCTCGGCCGCGCGAGCATTCGTTTCGGGCCGGCGGGCCAACTCCTCGAAGCCCGAAGCATCGATCGAGATCGGATAGGCCTTGGCCAGAACCGATCGGCCGTCCGGCAGGTAGACCGTGTCGCGATGCGTCTTGTAGCCGACGCGTTGGCGTACGAGGCGCACGAAGTTCTGCGCTGCACCCGGCAACTGGAAACCGACGAGGTCCGCGCCGAGCAGTCCCTCAAGAATCTGGCGGCGCCATGGAAGTTGCTGGAAGAGTTCAGTTGGCGGAAACGGAATGTGTAGGAAGAAGCCAATCCGCAGGTCGGGCCGCAATTCGCGCAGCAGCTTCGGCACGAGTTGCAATTGGTAGTCCTGCACCCAGACGACGGCCCCCTTGGCAGCCACCTGCGCGGTGCGTTCAGCAAAGCGTTTGTTGACTCTGACGTAGGCATCCCACCACTCACGGTGGAACTCCGGGTGCGCCACGACATCGTGATAAAGCGGCCACAGCGTCGCGTTGGAAAATCCTTCGTAGTATTCCTCGATTTCAGACGCGGTCAGATGGACCGGTATGAGGTCGAGGCCATCGTACTGGAATGGCTCCAACTTCTCGTCGGGCTGACCGTGCCAGCCAATCCAAGCCCCACCGTTGCGTTGCATGACCGGTTCGAGCGCGGTGACCAGGCCGCCGGGTGACTTGCGCCATTGGACGGTGCCAGCTTCGCTGATGTCACGATCGACCGGAAGACGGTTGGCAACGACGACGAATGACGCACTGCGCGGCTTGGTCCGGCGACGTGATGATTTGCTCGCGGGCGTGGCGGCGGCCGGACTCATACTCCGATCCTAGTGGCAGCGCCGTGACAAGTGCGAAAAACCTGCCCGTGAGCGATGTGATCGATCAAAAGTGGGCACGAATTTCGTCCAGCTGTTCCATGATCGTGAGTGTGCCGTGCAGCGGCAGAAGAGGCGACTCCGTTCGGCCGGCACGTAAGCATTCGCCGACCTCAATGATCTCGTGCGCGTAACCACGGCCGATGATCGGATCGGCGAACTCGTCGAGTTCAGCGCCGTGGGCATAGGAGAATCCTTTAGCCTCATGGAAGCGCGAAGGAATTTCGATTCGGCCGGTGTCGCCGGAGATCGCGGCGCGGTTGTCCGACCAAGCGACCTGCGTCCAGGCAATGCTGGCGACCGATCCGCTCGGGTAGGTCAACGTGGCGCCACCGTTGATGTCGACCCCGCGATCTGAACACACGGCGCCTGCGCTGATTTTGCTTGGCGGACCGAGGATCAGATTGGCAAAAGTCAGCGGATAGATGCCGACGTCGAGGAGTGCGCTGGCACCGAGCGCTGGATCCCAGAGTCGTCCAGGTCCAGGCTCAGCGACGAAGCCGAGTTCGGCGCGCAGCTGGCCGACCGTGCCAAGCGCACCGGCCGCAACCATCGCTTGGATCCGTCGGACATTGGGATTGGTCCGCATCCACATCGCCTCGGCGAAGAACAATCCGCGTGACCGGGCCGCTTCGACCAGAGTTTTGCTGTCAGCCGCATTGAGCGTCAGCGCCTTCTCGCACAGGACTGCCTTGCCGGCCTCGAAACAGGTCATAACATCATCGAGATGGCGGCTGTGCGGCGTGGCAACATAGATGACATCGATATCGGGATCAGCGGCCAGTTCCGCATACGTCCCGTATGCGCGCTCGGCCCCGTGCTGGGCGGCAAATGACGCGGCGTTGCTGAGGTCGCGCGAGCCGACGGCGACGAGTTGTGCGGCCGGCACCAAAGCGAGATCGTCGGCGAATTTCTTCGCAATTTTGCCCGTGGCCAATATCCCCCAGCGAATCGGAGCGAGCGGCGCCAAAAGATTTTCCATGAATCCATCATCTCAAATGACATGTTTGTTATTCATGCTCTAGGATCCCTTGTATGAACGCTGTCGAGAAGCCGAAGTCGGGAACGGCCACCGCCGCAGAGTCCCTGTCCGAGCGCGATCGGGAGATCCTTTCACTTGAACGCCTTTGGTGGCAATACGCCGGCGCGAAGGAGCAGGCGATCCGCGACAAGTTCGACATGTCTTCGACTCGTTATTATCAGGTCCTCAACGCCCTGATCGACCGGGAAGAAGCACTTGCCTTCGACCCACTGTTGGTCAAACGCCTGCGTCGCCTGCGCGACAAACGTCAGCGCAGCCGATCGGCTCGCCGACTGGGCATCGAGCTCTGACCGGTCCGGCATTGTGGATCACCGCAGGACACCAGCTGGCAAGTCACTGACGCTGCCGGGCTGGGCGATCATCGTCAGCGCGCTCGTGTGCATTGCAGCTGCAGCGTTCTATGTCGTCTTGTTGATCGGGGGATCGGTCACCACCAGCACGACGGAAAGCGATAAGCCAACGGCGAAGCCCTCGGCGACCGTTGCACCAACCACCGCGGTGCCGTCAACGGCCCCGACCGCGACGCCATCTGCGCCGAAACCATCTGCGCCGAAACCATCAGCATCGGCGACGACCGGTCGGCCGGCCGATGATGTCGCACGAGACATTCCGATCGGGGTCTACAACAACACGTCAACTCCAGGCCTTGCCCGGACCGTGGCCGCCAAGGCAGAGGCGGTTGGCTGGCAGGTCAGCCGCACGACAAACTGGCGCGGCCAGATTCCGGCGAACACGGTCTACTACCCTGCGGGCTATGCAAAGCAGGCCGAACTCTTGGCGAAAGACCTTGGTTTCAACCGCGTGCGGCCAGCCACCGAGACGATGCAGGGCGACCAACTGACGCTCGTATTGTCCGGCCAGCAATAATCATGCCTATGCCGCAACAACTTGCTGTCCGTAATGCGATTATCGCCGAACCTGGCTCGACCCTTCTGGCCTTGGATTTCGACGGCACGCTGGCGCACATTGTCGATGATCCGACGCAGGCGTATGCCCATGAGCGCGCGGTTGAGGCACTCGGCCGATTGGGCAAACAGCTCGGCTACCTTGCGATCATCACCGGACGACCGGTCGAGCAGGCCCTTCAACTCGGCGGCTTTGCCGGGCGTGACGGATTGGAACGGCTGCAGATTTTTGGTCAGTACGGGCTTGAACACTGGGACGCCAGTTCCGGCACCGTGGTCAAGCCGCCCCGGCCTGATGTCATGGCCGAACTTGCCAGCGCGCTCCCTGTCTGGTTGGCCGACCACGAGGCTGCCGACGTACGAATCGAGGACAAGGGCCTTGCGATCGCTCTGCATACGCGCGGTCTCGACCCGGCCGTGCTGAATCGGTTATCGCCGGAGTTAGCGGCGCTGGCGGCGCATTTCGGTCTTGACCTCGAACCGGGGCGGCAGGTCGTTGAATTGCGTACGGCAGTGATCGACAAGGGTGATGTGTTGCGCCAGCTGGTTGTGTCGACAGGCGCCCGGCACGTCATCTTCGGCGGCGATGATCTCGGTGATCTGCCGGCGTTCCGCGCTGTTCGTGAGCTCGAAGACAGCGGCATCACCGGTTTGCTGCTGTGCTCGGCCTCGGGTGAGCAAGATGCGCTGATCGACCTGGCCGACATTGTCCTCGACGGGCCAGATGCCGTAGCCGTGTGGCTTGAGACCCTGGCCGATGAGCTTTAAATAGCGCCAAACGCCGCTTACGTCATAACGATTGAGGCCTATGGCCCGATGTCCACAGGGTTGAGACTTAGGGGTTTCGGTTCGGCTGAATCGTCGACACGATGAGAGTATGTCGGCCCGGATCCTACGCACCGTGCGCGAATTGGCTCATGCTCAGAGTGGCGTGGTCTCACGGCGCCAGGTCCTAGCCGCCGGTATGACCCGCTGGCAGATCCTGGCCCAACTCAATGCCGGCCGATGGAAGGCGCACGGCCGCCAGACGATCGCCGCGCACACCGGGGATCTCGATGCGGCCGCGATGCGCTGGTTTGCTGTCTTTGAGGCCGGGCCGCGTTCTGCTATCGACGGGGACAGCGCGTTGGTTGCGGCTGGTCTGGTCGGGTGGACGGCTGACCTGATCTGCGTATCGGTGCCACGCGGGGCTCCGGCCGTGCGGCGCAACCGACTCATGGTTCGACAGACGCGGCGGCTCCACCGCGATGACATTATCGGTGCAGGTGTTCCGCGCGTCCGGCCACCGGTCGCTGCGGTCAGAGCAGCACTGTGGGCGCGGAGCGATCGGCAGGCGGCAACAATCCTGGCGATGACGGTTCAGCAGCGCATCACGACCGCCGAATCGATCGGCGTCGCCTTGTTGGCGGTCAAGCGTCACAAGCGATTGAAAATGTTGCGCGCTGTGATCCTCGATCTGATGGGCGGCAGCGAGTCGCTTGGGGAGTTGGATTTCCTACGACTCTGTCGACGTAATGGCTTGCCGACACCAGATCGTCAAGTGATCAGGAAGGGCTCATCGGGAAGCTATTACCTCGACGTCTATTGGCTGGCATTTCGGCTGGTCGTCGAAATCGACGGGATTCACCACCTGTCGGCCGGGGCGGTCGTGGCCGATGCCATACGGCACAACGACATCACGCTCGATGCCGATGTGGTGCTCCGGATCCCGCTGCTCGGGATGCGCGTCGCCGAAGCTGAGTTCATGCGTCAGATCCGGCAAGGGCTTACAGCCGGCGGTTGGCGATCGTCGCTTGCGTCATAACGATTGAGGCCTATGGCCCTCGTTCTTTATGACGTAAGCGAGGGTGACCACGATGTGGACCGTGCAGATGCATCGTGAGACGACGGCTAATGTTGATCTTGCTCATCACGAGGGGTAGAGGGATACGGCCCGCTGAAACCCCAGCAACCAGTCCGAGACCACATGTTTCGGACAGCAGGTGCTAATTCCGTCCCGGACGATCGTCGATCCGGGGAAGATGACGAGGAGGCTTCGTGAGCATCAACACCACAGAACGCACATCGACCAAGTCCGCACCACGCACAGGCGCTTTCGGCAATGCCCGGTCACTTGTCTGTCGGGCCTGCGGAGCGCAGCAGCCGCTCGGCGCCTTTTATGCCTGTCTGGAGTGTTTCGGCCCGCTCGAGGTCGCGTACGACTTCCCGACCATTACGCGCGAACAGATCGAAGCTGGGCCGAAGAGCATTTGGCGTTACCAGCCGCTGCTCCCTGTCGCGGCCGACGTCGGGAGCATCCCCAACACTGACCCCGGCTTCACCCGGCTGGTCAAGGCCGACAATCTGGCCAAAGCGCTTGGGATGAAGAGTCTCTGGGTCAAGGACGACACCGGCAACCCGACCCACTCATTCAAAGACCGGGTAGTCGCGGTCGCACTCGCCGCCGCCCGTGAGCTCGGCTTCACAGTGCTGGCTTGCCCGTCGACCGGCAACCTTGCCAACGCGGTCGCTGCCGCCGCAGCCCGCGCCGGCATCCGCAGCGTGGTGTTTGTGCCGGAGAATCTCGAACCGGCAAAAATCATCACGACGGCCGTCTATGGCGGCACCCTCGTCGCGGTGCAAGGCAACTACGACGACGTCAACAAGCTTGCAAGCGAGATTGCTGGCGAACAGCCCGACTGGGCCTTCGTCAACGTTAATGTTCGGCCCTATTACGCGGAGGGCTCCAAGACGCTCGCCTATGAGACCGCCGAACAGCTCGGCTGGCGGATCCCGGCCCAGATCGTTATTCCAGTGGCTTCGGGCAGCCAGTTGACCAAAGTCGACAAGGGTTTTGGCGAGCTTGCTGAGCTCGGTCTGGTCGAAGCAAGTCCCTACAAGATCTTCGGCGCCCAAGCCACGGGTTGCTCGCCGGTGGCGGCAGCGTTCCGTGCGGGCTCCGATGTCGTACGGCCGGTTAAACCTGACACGATCGCCAAATCGCTTGCGATCGGCAATCCGGCCGACGGCCCGTACGTCCTCGACACTTGCCGACGTACCGGGGGAGCAGTCGAGGACGTCAGCGATGACGAAGTGCGCGACGGGATTCAGTTGCTCGCCCGGACCGAAGGCATTTTTGCTGAAACCGCGGGTGGCGTCACCGTCGCCAATCTTAAGAAACTCCTCGCTACGGGCCAACTCGATCCGGCGGCTGAGACGGTCATCTTCAACACCGGTGATGGCCTCAAGACACTTGATGCGATCTCGGGACGGGTGGGACCGACCGCCAATATCCCGCCCACCTACGATGCCTTCGTCGCCGCTGGCATCACGGCCTGAGCAGCCCGATTGAGTGTCGTAGTCCGCATCCCGGCGGTTGCCGGGGGCTGACGCCGAGAACCGACCGGGGTATAAGATCGAGATCAGCACGGTGGCCCGGGCCGGGGGTCGCCAGGAGCGCGCAGGAGTAATACATGGTGCAAGGCACCGTCAAATGGTTCAACGCTGACAAGGGCTACGGCTTCATCGAAGTCGAAGGCGAGGATGATGTCTTCGTCCACTGGTCGAAGATCAAGACCGAGGGCTACAAGACTCTTGACGACGGACAAAGCGTCCAGCTCGAGGTGATCGACGGGCCGAAGGGGCGCGAAGCGCAGGACGTCGTGTGACCCAAGACCGACGCTCAACAACTTTGAGCTGATCTTGCTGGCGTCCAAGGCGAACGTATGGTCGGGACATTCGGCCACGACCGCCCAGATTTCCAGTAGCATCGCGGCACAGGAAGCCCCGAGCTCAAAGGCAAAAATACTCACATGACCCCGGTCGGAGAACAACTGCTCGCCAACCATGCGGTGCTGCTCGCGATTCCGGCGTTCATTCCCGTCATCGTGGTCGTCGGGGTCGTCCTCTACATCGCCCGCAAGGATCGGCTCGATGAAGCACGCGAACAACCTGAGGCCGATTCGACGACCGAGGAGAATCAATGAAACGACTTGTTTTGGCCGCAGTAATGGTCCTCGCGCTCGCTGGCTGTGGCTCAACCGAGAAGATGTCGAACTCGCCGAGCGCGCCGCCCAAAGTGGTCAAGATCGTGATCAAAGATGGTGCAGTGACACCCCAGGGCAAGCGGATCAACGTTGAGGTCGGCCAGAACGTCACTTTGAATGTGACAAGTGATGCCGATGATGAGGTTCACGTCCACTCGACGCCCGAGCACGAGTTCGAGATTAAAGCAGGCACGGCCAGCAAAGACTTCACCTTCGTCGTCAAAAACCTTGGCCAAATTGCGGTCGAATCGCACCATCTCGAGGTCACAATTCTGCAGCTTGTCGTTCGCAAGTGAAGCTGCCCGCCGGGGACGATGAGCTCCTCGCGCATGGGCTGAGTGGCGCGACGGATCTGCCGATCCCGTTCGTATATGCGATGGTCGGCGCGACCTGGGCGCTGACGATCTCCTTCGCCGTACTCGCCTTGGCTTGGAAGGAACCCCGCTTCGGCGGGGAGCCAGACCCTGCACCCGAGCCGCCGCGTCGGCAGTGGTTGGCCGCGATCGGGGGCATTCTGGTTCTCTATACCCTCGTCGCGCTGTATGCCGGGCCGTCAACCAGCGCGAACGGCGGGCTCGGAGCGTTCTACGTCCTGATGTGGGTCGGGCTCGTGCCACTGGCACTGCTGTTCGGGCACGTGTGGCGGGATCTGTCGCCATGGCGGAGCCTCCAAGCGGTGTTCGGGCGGGTCGCCGGTCGACCGAATGGGTTTATCCCTTATCCGGCACGACTTGGCTACTGGCCGGCCGCAGTCGGGCTATTCGCCTTCGTTTGGCTGGAGCTTGCATCACCTGATCCGGGTTCGGTGTCGGCCGTACGCATCTGGGTGAGCGCATATGCGGCGGCCATGGTCGCCGGTGGCATGGTGTTCGGACCACGATGGTTCGATCGCGCCGATCCATTCGATGTCTACAGCGCTATCGTCGCCCGGCTGTCACCATTTGTGCGCGACGGCCGGTGGCAGCTGCACAATCCGCTTCGGTCGTTACCGTCAATTCCAGTTGATCGTGGACTGATTGCCGTACTCGCCACGTTATTGGGCTCAACCGCATACGACAGCTTCTCCGCGTCGGCGTTCTGGCAATCCAAGACGCTGTCAGGTTGGGTGCATTCGCTGACGCTCTTGTTGTTCGTTGGCGTCGTTGCCGGCTTGTTTGTGCTGGCGGCGCGATCGACCGGCGGGATGTCAGCGACGGAGCGCGCGCAATTGCCGGGTCTGATGGCGCATTCGCTCGTGCCGATTGTGGTTGGCTACATCTTTGCCCACTACCTGACCTACCTTGTCGAGAAGGGGCAAGCCACAGTTATCGCGCTCGGCGACCCCTTCGGACGTGGGTGGTATCCATTCGGCGATGCTGCGCCTGACCTCTGGCTGTCAAATCATTCGGGGATTCTTGCCGCGCTGAAAGTTGGCTTTGTGTTGGCCGGTCACGTAGTTGCAGTGATCGCCGCGCATGACCGAGCTCTGGTTCTGCTGCCGCGTGAACATCGACTCAGCGGACAGTTAGCAATGTTGCTGCTCATGGTGGGCTACACATTCACCGGCTTGTTCCTGCTGTTTTCGGTATGAGCCGGTTGTTGGCGCACTTGCACTCTCGCACCCCGAGTGCCAATATTTGATTAGCACTCGTAGTATGAGAGTGCTAGACAGCACCTTTAAAACACTGATCGGAACGATGAGGTTGTGTGCCGAGGCGAGAAGGGTTCGCCGAAGGCTTCAGCCGTCCGTCGCGGGCATCGCCCGATCGTCCAACTTCGACGCGAACGCGGAGAATCCCAAAACATGGCAAAACTTATTGCTTTTAATGAGGAAGCCCGTCGCGGCCTCGAGCGGGGTATGAACCAACTCGCCGATGCCGTCAAGGTCACCCTCGGCCCCAAGGGCCGAAATGTCGTCTTGGAGAAGAAGTGGGGAGCCCCCACGATCACCAATGACGGCGTCAGCATCGCCAAAGAAATCGAACTCGAAGACCCGTACGAGCGCATCGGCGCCGAACTGGTCAAGGAAGTCGCCAAGAAGACCGATGACGTTGCCGGTGACGGCACGACGACCGCCACGGTTCTCGCCCAGGCACTCGTACGCGAAGGCCTGCGCAATGTGGCTGCCGGCGCTAACCCGATGTCGCTCAAAAAGGGCATCGAAGCAGCGGTTTCGGCCATCAGCGAGCAGCTGCTTGCCTCGGCCAAGGACATCGAGACCAAGGAGCAGATTGCTTCGACCGCCTCGATTTCGGCCGCTGATCCCACGGTCGGCGAGATCATCGCCGAAGCCATGGACAAGGTTGGCAAGGAAGGCGTCATCACCGTCGAGGAGTCGAATACGTTCGGCATCGAGCTTGAGCTCACCGAGGGTATGCGTTTCGACAAGGGCTACATCTCGCCGTACTTCTGGACCGATCCAGAGCGTATGGAAGCAGTCCTCGAAGATCCTTACATCCTGATCGTCAACTCCAAGATCAGCAGCATCAAGGATCTTGTCCCCGTTCTCGAGAAGGTCATGCAGTCGGGCAAGTCGCTCGTCATCATCGCCGAGGACCTCGAGGGTGAAGCACTCGCAACACTGATCGTCAACAAGGTCAAGGGCACGTTCAAGTCAGTTGCCGTCAAGGCTCCGGGCTTCGGCGACCGTCGCAAGGCCATGCTGACCGACATCGCCATCCTCACCGGTGCCGAGGTCATCAGCGAAGAAGTCGGCCTCAGCCTCGAGAACACCGATCTGACTCTCCTCGGCACGGCCCGCAAGGTTGTCGTGACGAAGGATGAGACCACGATCGTCGAGGGTGCAGGAGACGCCGATCAGATCGCCGGACGGGTCAGCCAGATCCGCGCCGAGATCGAGAAGAGTGATTCGGACTACGACACCGAGAAGTTGCAGGAACGTCTGGCCAAGCTGGCCGGAGGCGTTGCTGTCATCAAGGTCGGTGCCGCAACCGAGGTTGAACTCAAGGAGCGCAAGCACCGCATTGAGGACGCTGTCCGCAACGCGAAGGCTGCTGTCGAAGAGGGCATCGTTGCAGGTGGTGGCGTCGCACTCGTGCAGGCGGCTGCCATTGCGTTCGAGAAGCTCGAGCTTGCAGGCGACGAAGCAACCGGTGTGGCAATCGTCCGCTCGGCTATCTCGGCTCCGCTCAAGCAGATCGCGATCAACGCGGGTCTCGAAGGTGGAGTTGTCGCTGAGAAGGTTGCCGGACTCGAAATCGGTTGGGGCCTCAACGCCGCAACCGGCGAGTACGTCGACATGATCGCCGCCGGCATCATTGATCCGGCCAAGGTCACGCGTTCGGCACTGCAGAATGCTGCGTCGATCGCCGCTCTGTTCCTGACTACCGAGGCTGTCGTCGCCGACAAGCCCGAACCGGCTGCGGCCGGCGGTGCTCCGGACATGGGTGACATGGGCGGCATGGGCTTCTAATCCCACGCACCAGCTGAAGTGAGGGCCCCGGATCGCGTCAGCGGACCGGGGCCCCTCTGCATCCCGACCAGTTCCGCCGAGTGGCGCAGATTCGGGGTTTCTTGCCTCCAAAAACCCCGAATTTGTGCCACTCGCTCACGAATTTGCGCCACTCGCGGGGGTGGGGTTGGGGGACTGGTGGGAGAGTTCGCGTATGGGTTCGGCAGTCGGATTGTTGTTGGCGGCAGGAGCAGGTCGCCGGATGGGTATGCCGAAGGCACTCGTCCGGGGAGAGAATGATGTCCCCTGGATCGTGTCCTCGGCCCGTACGCTGATCGCCGGTGGTTGCGCCGACCCGACCGTTGTCATCGGCGCCGAAGCGGACGCGGTACGACCGCTGTTGGCCGGTATGTCGGTCCAGATCATCGAGGCGACCGACTGGGCAACGGGCATGAGCGCCTCGCTGGCCGCCGGACTGAGTGCGATCACCGGCACTGATGCCGACGCCGTCCTGATTCACCTGGTCGACTTGCCCGATGTCGGTGCGGACGTGATCGCGCGGCTGCTGACCCACTCGACACCGGATGTGCTGGCCCGCGCGGCCTATGGGACTGGCCCCGGTCACCCGGTTCTGATCGGCCGTGAGCATTGGGCCGCGATCATCGCTGAATCCGGTGGCGACCGTGGTGCGCGTGGCTATCTCGGCCGGCATGCCCCAGTCGAGATCGATTGCTCTGATCTGTCAACCGGTCGCGACGTCGACACCCCCACACCTATGCTGGAACCATGACTGATGTGAGTGACGCCACAGAGGTCGCCAAGCGGCTGGCCGCGGTGGGCTATCTCGCCGACGAGGGTTTGGCGACGACCACCTATCTTGCGTTGTCGATGGAACGACCATTGCTACTTGAGGGCGAGCCAGGCACTGGCAAGACTGCCCTCGCCGAGGCGTTGGCCGAGTCTTTCGACATTCCGCTGATCCGGCTGCAGTGTTATGAGGGCATCGACTCGACTCAGGCGCTGTATGACTGGGACTTCACCCGGCAGATCCTTCACCTGCGCACCGTCGAGGCGACCGGTTCGAGCGAAGGTACCGATGCGCTCGAGCAATCCCTGTTCGACGAGCGGTTTCTGTTGGCCCGACCGATCCTGCGGGCATTGCAGGAGAGCCCTGCGGTACTCCTGATCGATGAGATCGATCGCGCTGATGACGAGTTCGAGGCATTCCTGTTGGAGGTGCTCTCAACCAATCAGGTGACGATCCCCGAGCTTGGGACGATCACCGCTAAGACAGCGCCGATCGTCATCCTGACCTCGAACCGAACTCGTGAACTTCACGACGCACTCAAACGACGCTGTCTCTATCATTGGATCGATCACCCGGGGTTGGCGCGCGAGATCGAGATCGTCCGTACCCGGCTCCCCGACGTCAGCGCCACGCTCGCCGAACAGGTCGTGACTGTTGTCCAACAATTGCGCGACGGCAATGAAATGCTTAAGCCGCCGGGCGTCGCCGAAACCCTCGACTGGGCGCGCGCGCTGGACCAACTGGGCCGTGAGGATCTGGATCTTGCCTCGGCCGCCGCGACAATCGGCGCAATTTGCAAATATCGGGAGGACACCGAACGCGTCAGGGCCGCACTCGACAAGATGTTGACCACGTGACATGAGCACTGCTGAGCTGAACGCGACCGGAATCTTCCTCGGGTTCACCCATGCCCTCCGGGCGGCGGGCCTCACGATTGGTCCCGATCGGGCGCAGGTGTTCTTAGCTGCGGTGGCCCAGCTCGATGCCGGTCAGCGCCGACAGGTTTACTGGGCTGGCCGATCCACGTTATGCACCGGACCGGATGATTTCGCGCCCTACAACAAAACCTTCGAACGTTGGTTCAGCGGTGAATTGCCGGGCACCGGAGCGCCACCAGCCGCGCAACGGAACATCACCCAGGCGTCGCTGGAAGGCGACGAGGGCGACTCATCTGGCGGCGATGGTGAGGAGCGCAACATCGCGGTGCTGGCCAGCGCGGAGGAGTCCTTGCGGCACCGAGATGTCGCGAGCCTGTCCGCGTCCGAACGGCGTCATCTCGCGCGAATTTTCGCCGGCCTTCAACTTGAAATTCCATTGCGCAGCAGCCGCCGCAAGCGGCCGCATCGCCATGGCGAGATTGACCGCGCGCGTACGATCCGCGACCAACTGCATCGGGCCGGTGAGCCGGGACCATTGCGTCATCGGCGGCCGCAACAGCGGCCGCGACGCATTGTCATGCTGATCGATATTTCCGGTTCGATGGAGTCGTATGCAGACAGTTTACTCCGGCTGGCGCATCGGATTGTCATGGCGGCACCGCATACGACCGAAGTGTTCACGCTCGGCACCAGGCTGACCCGGGTCACGGCCGCGATGCGAGTACGGGATCCGGAGCAGGCGCTGCGCGTCGCCGGTGAGACGGTGCCGGACTGGTCCGGTGGCACCCGGCTCGGCGAGGTTTTGCGTGCCTTCAACGACCGCTGGGGCCAACGTGGCGTCGCACGTGGCGCGGTCGTCGTCATCGCGAGTGACGGGTGGGAGCGCGGTAGCCCCGAGCTCTTGGGCGAACAGGTCCACCGATTGCAACGGCTCGCGCACTGCGTCATCTGGTCGAATCCGCATCGCGGCAAGGCCGGCTACGCCCCGATCCAGGGCGGCATCGTCGCCTCCCTGCCATACGTCGACCAATTGGTCGCAGGCCACTCATTGGCCACTTTCACCGAGTTGTTGGAGTTGATATCCGATGCGTGACATTCTGACCGAATTGGTTGAGTCGTGGGAGAACGGAGAGACGGTCGGGCTGGCAACAGTCGTCCAGGCGATCCGCTCGGCGCCACGGCCACCGGGAGCCTCAATGATGGTGGCGCCCGACGGTTCGGTTGCCGGTTCGGTTTCGGGTGGCTGCGTCGAGGGTGCGGTCTACGAAATGTCAGAGCAATCGGTCGCTGACGGCCTACCGGTCTTGCACCGCTTCGGCTTCAGCGACGATGAAGCATTCGCGGTCGGCCTCACCTGCGGGGGCATCATCGACGTCTTTGTCGAGCCGGTATCGCGACAAACTTTTCCTGACCTCGATGTGATTGCAGCGGATATCACCGCGGGTCGGCCAGTCGCGGTGGCGACCGTGATCGAACACACCGATCCCGAATGGCTGGGGCGCCGGTTGGTCATACGGCCCGATTCAGTCAGCGGGACGCTTGGACTCGAACGCGCCGACCATGCTGTCGGCGACGATGCTCGCGGGCTGCTCGAGTCCGGCAGCACAGCGATTCTGACCTTCGGGACCCAGGGCGAACGGATGGACACCGGTATGCGCGTGTTCGTTGCCTCCTATCAACCCAGGCCGCGGATGCTGGTATTTGGCGCGATCGACTTCGCGGCCGCGGTGGCCAAGCAGGGGCACTTCATCGGCTATCACGTGACGGTCTGCGATGCGCGTCCGGTTTTCACCACGCGAGCGCGCTTCCCGGTCGCCGATGATGTCGTCGTAGCGTGGCCGCATCACTACCTACAGAAAGAAGTTTCTGAGGGCCGCATCGACAACCGAACAGTGATCTGCGTCCTGACCCATGACCCCAAGTTCGATGTGCCGGTGCTTGACATCGCGTTGCGACTCGAAGGCACTACCAAGCCCTTTTACATCGGTGTCATGGGCTCGCGCAAAACTCACGAGGATCGACTCGTGCGGTTGCGGGAAGTTGGGCTGACCGATGAGTATCTGACGCACATGTCCAGCCCGATCGGGCTCGACCTCGGTGGCCGAACACCTGAGGAGACCGCCGTTTCGGTCGCTGCTGAGATCATCGCGCTGCGGTGGGGCGGCACGACGGCACGGTTGGTCGATACCGGCCGTGACGTCCATCAAAGTGGCGGTGGCGACGATGCGGATGCCTTCCCGCCGGAATCGGCCAGCGCGCGGTGAGCACCGCCGAGCGAGAACCTCAGCTGACCCTGATCGAGGGAGTCGTCCTCGGGCTGTTGGTTGAGGCGCCGCGCCACGGCTTCGTGATCGCCAAGGAGCTTGGCGCCGGTGGCTGGCTCGGCAACACGTTCACCGCTCATCGGCCGATGGTCTACCGCGCGATCCGCACGCTTACGGCTAAAGGATTCCTTGCCGACGGCCATATCGAGGTGACGGCCGCAGGTCCTGAGCGAGTTGTGGAGCGCGCCAATGCGAGCGGCCGCGCCGAGTTTTTGCGCTGGCTTGGGACACCACTCCCACACATGCGCGATATCCGTGTCGACTTCTTGGTCAAACTCGCGCTGCATAATCGTCTGGGTATGGACCCCGAGCCGTTGCTCCGGCGCCAGCGCGATGTGTTGGAGCCGATCTACAAATCGCTGCGTACTCCCGATGATCAAGCCGAAGGGTTTGACCGGACACTGGCGCTGTGGCGGGCAGAGAACTCTGAGTCGATTATGCGATTCCTCGACCGATTGACGTCGGAGGGCGGGCACTGAAATCGCGGTCAGTAGTCTCACTGATACTACCTGACCTGCGCAAATGCAACCTGCGTGCAACGTTCGCGACCGTATTGTGACCGGCATCACAGCGGTGTATACCTAGGGTCAGAGCACCTAGAGCGAATGGGAGAAATTCATGGCGGGCACGAGCATTTCGGTACGAGTCGATGATGTCGAATACAGCGATGACGTGGAGCCCCGAATGCTCCTGGTCCAGTATTTGCGTGAACGACTTGGCAAGACCGGCACCCTAATCGGCTGCGACACCAGCAACTGCGGTGCGTGCACGGTCCATGTCGACGGGGTGAGCGTCAAGTCCTGCACGATGCTCGCGGTTCAGGCCGATGGCCACGAGGTCACGACGATCGAAGGGCTTGCCCACGATGGTGAATTGCACCCAATGCAGGCCGCGTTCCACGAATGCCACGCATTGCAGTGCGGCTACTGCACACCGGGCATGATCATGCAGTCGATCGACGTCCTCAACGAGCACCCCGATCCGGACGAGCAGACCATCCGTGAAGGCCTCGAGGGCAATCTCTGCCGATGCACGGGATATCAGAACATCGTCAAGGCCGTGCAGACAGCGGCGAAAGCCTCGAACGAAGCAGGTGTGGCATGACCATCACCGAGAGCAGCCCAGAAATCGGTAGAGCTCGCCGGCGCAAGGAAGATCAACGGCTCATCACCGGCCGCAGCCGTTATACCGGCAACATGACGCCCAGCGGCACGCTACATCTGGCGCTCGTACGCAGCCCGTATGCGCATGCGACGATCACCGCGATCAATGTCGATGCGGCGAAGCGGTCGCCAGGCGTCCTCGCGGTGATGACCGGCAAAGATGTTGCCGAGATCCAGGGCAGCCTGCCCTGCGCTTGGCCAATCACCCCCGATCAGTTGGCGCCACCGCATCCATCGATCGCGGTCGACCACGTGGCGTTCTCCGGCGAAGTGGTGGCCTGCATCATTGCCCGCAGTCCGGCTGCGGCGCGCGATGCCGTCGAACTCGTCGATGTGGATTATGACGAATTGCCGATCGCACTGGACCTCGAAGAAGCCTATGACGACAAGATCCTCGCGCACCCCGAACTCGGTACCAACCGGTCGGCACGATGGATCTTCGATTCGGCCGAGGCGGGCACCGGTGGCGATGCGGTTAAGGCGATCGCCGACGGCGAAGTCGTCATCGAACGGACCTACTACCAACAGCGCGTCATCCCGGCGTTCATGGAGCCGCGTTCGGTGCTTGTCGATCCGACGGGAGACCAGATCACGATGTGGTCGGCCACCCAGATCCCGCACATCCTGCGGCTGATGCTGGCGCTGACGCTCAACCTGCCCGAAGCGAAGGTGCGGGTTATCGCCCCCGATGTCGGCGGCGGTTTTGGCGGCAAACTTCAGGTGACGCCCGAAGAAGTTATTACGATGCTGGCGGCACGCCAGACTGGCAAGCCATGCAAGTACACCGAGACCCGCAGCGAATCACTGATGGCAGCCCACCACGGTCGCGCTCAGGTCCAGCGGCTCAAGCTCTCTGCGACCAAAGATGGCATCCTCACCGGCCTCAGCGTCAACCTGATCGCTGACATGGGCGCCTACCTCGCACTCGTCGGACCGGGTGTCCCGATCCTCGGTGCGTTCATGTATCCCTCGATCTACAAGATCCCGGCCTACCGCTTTGAATGCAACAACGTGTTCACCAACAAGGCCTGGACCGACGCCTATCGCGGGGCTGGTCGGCCCGAGGCGACGTACGCGATCGAGCGGTTGATGGACGATCTGGCATACGAACTCAACATGGACCCGATCGAGTTGCGCGAGAAAAATTGGATCAAGCACGAAGAGTTCCCGTTCACGACCGTGGCTGGGCTTGAATATGACTCGGGCAACTATGAGGCTGCGACCACGAAGGCGCTCGAAATGTTTGGCTACGACGCACTGCGCGCCGAGCAGAAGCAGCGCCGAGACGCTGGCGATCGGGTTCAGCTCGGCATCGGCGTTTCGACGTTCACCGAGATGTGTGGCCTCGCACCATCGCGTGTACTCGGCTCGCTCGACTACGGTGCTGGTGGCTGGGAGTATGCGCAAGTGCGCGTCCTGCCGACCGGCAACGTCGAGGTCGTCACGGGCATCAGCCCACATGGGCAGGGCCACGAGACCTCTTTTAGCCAGATCGTCGCTGACCGATTGGGCGTGCCATACGAGAGCGTCGAGATCCTGCATGGCGACACCCAGGTCGCCCAGAAGGGCATGGACACCTACGGCTCACGCTCGCTCGTTGTCGGTGGCATGGCGATCGTCGCCGCAGCCGACAAGGTCATTGAGAAGGCTCGAACGGTCGCGGCACATCTGATGGAGGCCAATCGTGACGACATTGAATTCGCAGCGGGCACGTTCAGCGTGAAGGGCACTGACAAGGGCATGACGCTGGGCGAGATTTCGCTGGCGACCTTCGCGGCGCACAATCTGCCAGATGGCTTCGAACCGAGCCTCGACTGCGATGCGACGTTCGACCCGGTCAACTTCAACTTCCCGCATGGCACCCACCTAGCGGCGATGGAGATCGACACCGAGACCGGCGAGACGACCGTACGAAAGTATGCGTGCGTCGACGACATCGGCAATGTCATCAATCCGATGTTGGTTGATGGGCAGGTCCATGGCGGTCTGGCGCAGGGCATTTCGCAGGCGCTGTTCGAAGAGGCGATTTACGATGAGTCCGGCACGCTGGTGTCGGGATCATTCGTCGACTATTTGGTGCCGAGCGCACCGGATCTGCCGCATTACGACACCGACCGTACCGAGACGCCATGCACGACCAACGCACTCGGTGTGAAGGGCGTTGGCGAGGCCGGCACGATCGCGTCCACGCCCGCAATCGTCAACGGTGTGGTCGATGCGCTGCGCCACCTCGGGGTCCGCGACGTACGGATGCCATGCTCGCCGTTCCGCGTATGGAGCACCTTGCAGGAGGCCGCGGCGAGCGGTTCCTCAACTGGCGCGGCCGGTGATCCGCCGACTCAGGTACAGCCGACCACGGCGGCACAGGTCGACACAAATACTAGTGGTTCCCTTCCGACAGGAGATGCCTCATGATCCCCACAGCATTCGACTATGCGGCCCCCGCGACGATCGAGGAAGCATTGAATTTGCTGTCCCAGGCCGGCGATGAAGGCAAAATCTTGGCGGGTGGCCAGAGCCTCATCCCGGTGCTCAAACTGCGCCTTGCCGCGCCCGAGCACCTGATCGATCTGGGTAAGATCGACGGGCTGTCCGGGGTGAGTGAGGACGGTGACTTTGTCGTCATCGGCGCAATGACACCGCATCAAGTTGTTGCCAATGATCCACTGGTCGCAAAATATGCCAGCTTGATCAAGAAGGCGACCGATACCGTCGCCGATCCGCAAGTGCGGCATCGCGGGACGTTCGGCGGTGCGCTGGTCCACGCCGATCCTGCGGGTGATCTGCCGGCCCCGGCCTTGGCGCTTGACGCCGAGTTCGTGATCGCTGGCCCGGGGGGCACCCGCACAGTCGCGGCGGCCGATTTCTTCGTTGATTTGTTCACTACCGCGGTGGGGGAGGACGAGATTCTGACCCAAGTCCGCATACCCAAGCGGGAAGGTTGGGGGACGGATTATCAGAAATTCGTCCGCGCGGCTCAGCAGTGGTCGATCGTCGGGGTTGCGGCCGCGATCCGCACCGAAGGTGGCTCGATTGCCGAAGCTCGAATTGGTCTGACCAACATGGGTTCGGTGCCGATTCGTGCGACCGCCGTCGAACAGGCGCTGGTCGGTTGTGCTCTTGACGAAGCGGCGGTGAAGGCCGCGACCCTAAATATCGGTGATGGCACCAATCCGCCCAGCGATCCCAATGGTGATCCGGCCTACCGCCGACATCTTGCTGGTGTACTGGCCGCTCGTGCGGTCATGGCAGCGGGTGCAGCCTGATGGAACTCGTCCACAAGTTCAATGTGCCCTCGTCAATCGATGTCACGTGGGCTGCCTTCAACGATCTTGAGCGGGTCGCACCGTGCTTCCCTGGCGCGACAATCACCTCAATCGAGGGCGATAGCTTCGCTGGTTCGGTCAAGGTCAAACTCGGTCCGATCGCGATGCTCTACAACGGCACCGGCAGTTTCACCGAGCGCGATGAGGCCAATCGTCGGGCCGTCATCGTGGCCAAGGGCAAGGACAAACGTGGCAATGGCACCGCCGGAGCCACGATCGTCGCGGTGCTCACGCCCGACGGTTCGGGCACTGCGGTCGAGGTCACGACCGATCTCGCGATCACCGGCAAACCGGCACAGTTCGGGCGCGGCGTCATACAAGATGTCAGCGATAAGTTGCTGGGGATCTTTGTGGAGTGCATCGCGGGCAAACTGGGATCAGAGGAGCCAGCAGCGCCCGAGGCCGCCGCAGCTGAGGCGGCTGGGACTGGCCTCGCTGCTGACGCCGAACCGGTTGCGGACACCAAGCCCAAGCCTGCGACCGATGGCACTCATGTCAGGGAACCGGCTGTCGAACAACCGTCGCCGCCTCCGCCGCGGCTGGCAAGCGTGCCGGTGGACGCGCCGGACATCAACATGATGCACATCATCGTGCCGTCATTGCTCAAACGGTTTGCATTGCCGATTGTTGGAATTGGCGTGCTCGCGGCAATCATCTGCTGGGTCCGGTCCAAACGCTGACCCGCCGAGTGGCGCACGGATGACAGAATCGGCGCCGGTTTCCGTCATCCATGCGCCACTCGATGTCATCGCTGCGCCACTCGCGGGGTCGGGTCAGCTGCCGATATGAGTGCGTACCTCGAGGAGTTCGGGGAAGAAGGTCAGGTCCAGCGCCTTCTTCAGGAAACTCACGCCGCTTGAGCCGCCAGTGCCGCGCTTGAAGCCGATGATGCGCTCGACCGTTTTCATGTGCCGGAAGCGCCAGAGCTGGAAGCTCTCCTCGACATCGACGAGCTCTTCGCACATCTCGTATGCCGCCCAATGCGAATCCGGGTCGTCATACACGGTCTTGAATGCGGCGACAACGCCGTCATTGCGCGAATACGGCTGGCTGAAATCGCGATCGATGGCCTCGGCCGGTATGGCATAGCCGCGCCGGTCGAGGTAGCGCAAAAACTCCTCATACAGGCTCGGCGCAGCCAGATCGGCGGCCAGCGCCGAGTGCCAGGCTTCGTCGTGCGCGAAGACCTTGAGCATTGAAGCGTTCTTGTTGCCTAGGAGAAATTCGACCGTCCGATACTGCGGCGATTGGAAACCGGAGGCTTTGCCGAGTTGATCGCGGAACTGCGCATACTCGATCGGCGTGAGCGTTTCGAGCACCGACCATTGCTCGAACATTTGGCGTTGGATCGTTTTGACCCGCGCCAGCCTTTTGAGCGCTGGTGGCAGATCATCGGCTGCGATGAGTGCGATCGCTGACCGCAATTCGTGGATCAGCTGTTTGAGCCACAGCTCGGTCACGTGGTGCTGGATGATGAACAGCATTTCGTCGTGATTCTCCGAGACCGGCTGTTGTGCGGACAGCAGGGTGGAGAGTTGGAGATAACTCGCGTAGGTCATCTCGTCGCGTAAATCGGTCGCGACACCGTCTTCAATTGGTCGGTAGGACTCAGTCATTGCTCCACCGTATGTGCCGCAGTCCGCATCGGTTGGCTCAACTCGGCAGATCGACTGCTTCGAGCGCAAACAGCAGGCTGCCGATCGCCGAAGATTTGGCGCCCAGCGCGGCTGGCACGACTTCGACGGTATGCGCGACCGGTTCGAGCGCGTGTCGACGGATTCCGTTGCGTACGCCGTCAAGCAGCAGGTCACCCGCGTCGACCATGTCGCCGCCGATGACGAGAAGTTCGAGCCCGAGAACATTTGCGAGTACCGCGGCGGCGCGACCGAGGTAGCGTCCGGCATCTTCGATCAGACGTTGCGCGCCGATGTCCCCGCCGACCGCCAACGCGATCAATTCGGGGCCACTGAGACCGGCCTGAATCGAAGCGAATTGTTTGGTCAGAGCATCGGCGCCGACGTACGCTTCGAGGCAGCCGCGACTGCCGCACCGGCAGAGCGGGCCATCGTCGTCGATCGTGAGATGGCCAATCTCCCCGGCTGTGCCAAGCCCGCCGCGGAACACCTTGCCGTCCAGCAACAACCCGCAACCGACCCCCGACGAAATTTTCAGATAGGCCATCGACGCGTGGCCGATGCCGGCACCGAGAATTGACTCGGCCAGCGCACCAAGATTCGCGTCATTGTCGACGACCGTGCGAACGCCAAATGCTTGTTTGGCCGAATCGGCCGCGTTGATGCCGACCCAACCAGGCAGGATCGAGCCCGAATCGAGGACGCCCGAAGCGTTGATCGGCGCCGGCAACCCCATACCGATTGCCTTGAGCGCCCTACGGTCACAACCCTCGGCGGTCAACAACGCGTCGAGTAGTTCGCCGGCAAGCTTCAACCCAACCTCGTGGTCGTGTTCGCCAGTGAGTGGTTCGGCGATTGTCGAGATGACCTCGCCGGCTAGATCGCCGAGCGCGATCTGCAGATGGGAGTGGCCGAAATCAACCCCGGCAACGAGGCCTGCGCCGCGCGAAATCTTGATGACGGCGCCGCGGCGACCGGAGCCGCTCTCGAACTCGAGGAATCCCGCAGCCGACAACCCTTTGACGATATTGGACACCGTGGCGGGGGCAAGCTCGGTGCTGCGCGCGATCTCGGCCTGACTCAGTGCGCGCCCCGGGGCAGCACGTAGCGCCTTCACGACACGGCGTTGGTTGGCCGTGCGAAGGGTGGCGGTGGAGCCGGGAGCGGGCATACCGAAACAGTAGAGAGCGCATCGGTAGACGTCAAGACATGTGGGTAAATATCCGAGTAAATACAAATTGATGTCTTTTTACGTTCAACACTTGACGATAAGCTTGTGAGGTACAACACTTGCAAGCAACGATCGGCGCGGGCACCGCGTCGCTGCCACTGGAGGAAATGTGAAGAGAATTACGCGCGTAGCCATTCTGGCTATCGCTGCTGGCACCGGCTTGGCGGCACTCACCGCCTGCGGTTCTAGCAGCAACGACAAGAGTGATTCGGGAACGTCAGCGAACAGCAGCAAAACGATTGCACTGCTCCTGCCCGAAACCAAGACCACTCGCTACGAGGCGTTCGACAAGCCTTTGTTCGAGGCCAAGGTCAAGGAACTTTGCGCCAGCTGCAAGGTCAACTACCTCAACGCCGATCAGGACACCGCGAAGCAGCAGCAGCAGGCACAGTCGGCGATCACCAACGGTGCCTCGGTGCTCGTGCTCGACCCGGTTGACGGCAAAGCCGCCGCTGGCGTCGTCAAGTCGGCTCAGTCCTCGAAGATTCCGGTCATTGCGTATGACCGCTTCGTTGAAGGCGCGGACTACTACCTGTCGTTCAACAATGAGAAGGTCGGCGAACTGCAGGCCACCTCGCTGGTCAAGGCGACTAACGACAAGGGCAAGATCTTGATGCTCAACGGCTCGCCGACCGACCCCAACGCAGCTGACTTCAAGGCTGGTGCGCACAAGGTTCTGGACGCCAGCAACTTGAAGATCGCCGCCGAGTACGACAACCCTGACTGGAGCCCGGAGAACGCACAGAAGTTCACCAGCAGTCAGCTCAACAACATCAGTCCTGCCGACCTTGCCGGCGTCTATGCCGCCAATGATGGCCAGGCCGGTGGCGTTGTCGCCGCGCTCCGCTCCGCTGGCGTCAAGAAGATGCCGCCGATCACGGGTCAGGATGCCGAACTCGCTGGGATCCAGCGCATCGTGTCAGGTGAGCAATACATGACGATCTACAAGTCGATCAACACCGAGGCCAACAAGGCCGCCGAGGTTGCCGTCGACATCGTCAATAAGAAAGACGTGACTGGGACGACTGATTTCAAGGGCGTCAAGTCCTTCATCTTCGATCCGATCGCGGTCACGAAGGACAACATCAAGGACACCGTCGTCAAGGACGGTTTCTACAAGGTCAGCGATATCTGCACCGGTGGCTTCGCCGCCGCTTGCAAGAAGATCGGCCTCAACTAGAACACCCTTGGCCGGATGGGGGCGAGAACGACTCGTCGCCATCCGGCCTTGTTCATGTCCACGACGCGGAAATCGGAATAAGGTCGCCACATGGTCACAGCTACTGCACCGGTGCTCACACTCGCCGGAATCGATAAGAGGTTTGGCGCAGTCCAAGCGCTGAAGGATGTCTCAATCGAGGTATTTCCCGGTGAAGTCGTTGCCTTGGTCGGCGATAACGGTGCCGGCAAGTCGACGCTCGTCAAGATCATGGCCGGCGTCTATCAACCGGATGAAGGCGACATGATCTTCGACGGCAACCCCGTGACGGTCAATGGCCCGCGACAGGCCCAAGCGCTTGGTATCGCGACCGTGTTTCAAGACCTTGCTCTGTGCGACAACCTTGATGTGGTGGCGAATCTCTATCTCGGCCAAGAGCTCACCTCAGGTGGTGCGCTCGATGAGGTCGAAATGGAGAAGCAGAGTTGGACGCTGCTGCGCCAACTGTCGGCCAAGATTCCCTCGGTACGCATTGCGATCGCTTCGCTGTCCGGTGGGCAGCGCCAAACGGTAGCGATTGCCCGCAGCCTCGTCGGCAATCCCAAGGTCGTCATGCTCGATGAGCCGACCGCCGCACTCGGCGTGGAGCAGACAGCCGAGGTCCTCAACCTTATCGAGCGCCTGCGCAGTCGCGGTCTTGGTGTCGTGCTGATCAGCCACAACATGGCCGACGTGCAGGCCGTCGCCGACCGGATCTATGTTCTGCGTCTCGGCCGCAATGGTGCCGAGTTCAAAATTAACGAGGTCACCACCGAACAACTCGTTGCCGCGATCACCGGCGCCTCTGACAACGTCGTCACCCAGCGCGCTGGGCGCGCCCATGAGCATGAACCGTTGCCCATTCAGCCAGTCGAGCTGGACAAAGGAGTGGATGAATGAGCGACAACCACAGCCTTTCTGACAGGTCCGACGAGCGACTCGTCCAGAGCGCGACGCCGAAGGCCATGTTCGGCGACTTCATGCGCAAGGTCCGTTCCGGCGACCTCGGCATGGTGCCGGTCATCACTGGACTCATCGTCATCTGGATCGTGTTCCAAACCCAGAACGACAAGTTCCTGTCCGCGCGCAACCTCGTCGAGCTGAGCCTAGACTCAGCCACGATCGGCATGATCGCGGTCGGCGTGGTGCTGATCCTGCTGCTCGGCGAGATCGACCTGTCGATTGGCTCGGTCAGCGGTGTCGGCGGCTCGATCCTCGCGGTGCTGTTGGTCTATCACGGCTGGTCGCTGCCAACTGCGCTGCTCGCCGCCCTTGCTGCGGGCGTTGCGATCGGCGTGTTCTACGGCCTGCTCTATACCGCATTCGGCGTACCCAGCTTCGTGATGACGCTTGCCGGGCTGATGGCATTTCTCGGTCTGCAGTTATTCGTCCTGGGCAAGCGGGGCACCGTCAACCTGCCGCTGAACTCCTATCTGATCGACTTCGCCAACTTCAAGTTCCTGTCGCATCTGGCGTCATACATTCTTGCGGTGCTGGCTGGCGGCATCTATTTTGCCTTCCGCGCCTGGTCGATCCGCAAACGTACCGCGGCCAATCTGTCGGCGCCCTCGATGCTCAGCGTCGCGATCCGTGCAGCTTTGATGATCGCCGGGCTTGTCTATCTGGCGTACTACCTCAATCAGGACCGTGGCATCGGCTACATGCCGTTGTTCTGGGTCCTGACCGTTGTTGTGGTGGATTTGTGCTTGCGCAAGACCACCTGGGGACGGCACGTATTTGCTGTCGGTGGCAACGAGGAAGCAGCACGCCGATCGGGCATCGCGGTCAAGCGAACCTATCTGTCGGTGTTTGCGCTCAGCTCGGGATTCGCTGCGCTCGGTGGGCTGCTGGCTGCCGGACGGCTCCAGTCGGTGGCGCAGACCAGCGGCGGCACCGACACCAACCTCATGGCGATCGCGGCTGCGGTTATCGGCGGCACCAGCTTGTTTGGTGGCCGTGGTTCCACCTACGCCGCGCTGTTCGGCATGCTCGTGTTGCAGTCGATCACCAGCGGTTTGAACCTGATCGGGGTTAATGCCAACGTCCGTTACATGGTCACCGGCGCAGTGCTTCTCCTAGCGGTCACGATCGATTCACTGTCGCGACGGGCACGACAATCCAGCGGTCGAGCCTGATCCAGTGGCAGAGGTCACATTGCCCGGTAGTCTGGCGCGATGGGACGCCATGATTTCGCCACCTCGCAGGACGCCGATCCGGCTGCGCTGACGCGATTCCTGTATGCGGTGCACGATGAGTTTGTCGCCACTGGCACGACGAGCCCTGGCGTTCGCCAGATCGTCGCTGAATCCTGGCAGCGCGGGCTCGACCTAGGGCTGGATCCTGAGCGGGTTCAGGCGCCAATCCGTCTGGATGAAGATGCGTTGGCTGAGGTTCGGGCGGCGCACCCGTTGGCAACGGTCATGCCGGTGATCCGGCGATTGCTGGTGGAGAGTGCCGCCGAAGCCGGTCACGTTGTCGCGGTCAGCGATGCGGCCGGACAGTTGCTGTGGGTTGAAGGTTCAGCGGGCCTTCGTACACGTGCCGAGGCGATGCATTTCGTTGAGGGAGCAGATTGGAGCGAACACGTCGTTGGCACGAACGCTCCGGGCACTGCGCTCGAGCTCGATCAAGCCGTAAGGATCTTTGGTGCGGAGCATCTGTCGCGACAGGTCACCCCCTGGAGTTGCTCGGCCGCCCCGATCCACGACCCCGATACCGGCGCGATCCTCGGCGTACTCGACCTGACCGGCGGCCACGAGGTCGCGTCATTGCAGAGCCTTTCGTTGGTACGAGCGACAGTCGCAGCGGCCGAGGCCGAACTCCGCCTGCATCGGCTGACCGGGCAGATCAGCCAGCGCAAAATCGCGACGTCGGGTTGGACCGGGCCGCGGCTTGACGTGCTGGGAAGCCATGCGGCGACGCTTCGGTATGCCACGACGACGACCCGATTGAGCCTTCGCCACAGTGAGATCCTGTTGTTGCTGTCCGATTCTGAGCAGGGGCTGACCACGGGCCAGCTGGCTGTCGCGCTCAGCGATGAGGAACAAGCAGCGGTGACGATACGTGCCGAACTTTCGCGGCTCCGCCAGATTCTCGGACCGGTCGAATTGTTGTCTCGGCCCTACCGGCTTGGCAATGCTGTCGACAGCGACGTCGCACGCGTACGCGATGCCCTCGGTTCGGGGCAGATCCGGCGAGCGGTCGAGGCCTATCGCGGTCCCGTTCTGCCAATGTCGGTAGCGCCAGGGATCGAGCAGCTCCGCGCCGACCTGCATCTGCAACTACGTTCGAGGTTGCTTGCCGATCGCGATGCCGATGCGATGCTGACCTTTGCCGACACGGCCCACGGGCGTGATGATTATGAGATTTGGGCAGCGATCAGAGACATCCTGCCTGAAGGTTCGCCACGCTACGCGCAGGTCGTGGCGCATTGCGACCGACTCGATGTTGACCTCGGCTGACGGGGCTAGGTGCAAATCGCTGTTACAGTTTTGTCGACATTCTGTGCGCGATAACGTCGAGCACGGTCGAAAGGTGAACTGGAGGACGTATGGGTGATTTGGGATATTCGGTCAAAGTCTTCCGCCAGATCGGACTCTTGAAGCCGCAACTACCGCATCGGCTGCTTGCCGCCGGTCTTGAATTGCGCAAATGGGGTCCCGGCTTTCCGTCCGCCGTAGGTGCCGCTGCCGCTCGCTTCCCGCAGCAGACTGCGATCATTGACGACGCCGGTGAATTGACCTGGCGCGAAGTCGCTGACCAAGCAAATCAGCTCACTCAGGGTTTGAAAGACCGTGGCCTTGAGCCCGGCGATTCGGTTGCGCTGCTTGCCCGCAATCACCGTTACATCGTGATTGCTGCGGTGGCGATCATGCAGGCCGGCGGACGTATTCTCCTGCTCAACACGATGGCGAGTGCCTCGCAATTGGGCGATCTCGTCAAGCGCGAGGACGCGAAGTTCGTTGTCCTCGATGAGGAGTTCCTTTCGGTCGGTGAGAAGGTCGACCGCGAGAAGTTGATCCTCGGCTGGGTCGATGCACAAAAGCCGGCAGATCTGCCAAGCCTTATCGAGTTGTCGGAAGACCAGCCGACGAAGAAACACCCCAAACCCGCGCGTCACGGCTCGATCATCATCTTCACCTCCGGTACGACCGGTCTGCCCAAGGGTGCCAAGCGTGAAGAGCCGGAGAACCTCAAGCCGCTGTTGGCGTTCTTCGGCTCGATTCCCTATCGCGGCAACAAGACTGTCGTTCTGGCGGCGCCGTTATTCCACTCCTGGGGACTCATCAACTTCGGCTTCGGCTTGTCGACCGTCCCGACGTATGTATTGCGTCGCCGTTTCAATGCGGTGCAGACGATCAAAGACATCGAAACGTACAGGGCTGATGTGCTGGTTGTCGTGCCGCTGATGATCCAACGGCTTGTCGACATCGATCCAGAGATCCGAAAGGCCACCGACACGAGTTCACTGCGGGTCACCGCCAGTAGTGGCTCGGCACTCGCCGGTGAGTTGGCGACCCATTTCATGGACCTTTACACCGATTCGATCTACAACTTCTACGGCGCGACCGAGACCGGCTGGGTCACGATTGCTTCGCCTGAACAGTTGCGTGCTGCGCCGGGCACCGCGGGCACGCCGCCGTACCGGACGACAGTCGTGATTCTCGATGCGGACGGTAATGAGATGGCGCAGGGCGAGACCGGGGTCATCCACGTCGGCAACGACATGCCATTCGGCGGCTATACCGATGGCAATACGAAGGCGTTTGCCAATGGCCTGATGAATACCGGCGACCTGGGCTATTTCGATACCGAGGGGCGACTGTTTGTGTCGGGCCGCGATGACGACATGGTTATTTCCGGCGGTGAGAATGTCTTCCCGCGCGAGCTCGAGGACGTGCTGATCGACCATCCGTCGGTTGCCGATGTCGTCGTGGTCGGCGTACCGAACAAAGATTGGGGACAATGCCTTGCCGCCTACATCGTCGTACGCGAGGGGCGGACGATCACCGAGGCCGAAATCATTGAGTATGCCAAGCAGCGGGTCGCTCGTTTCGCCGTCCCGCGCAAGCTGTTGTTCCTCGACGACCTGCCGCGCAATCCAACCGGCAAAGTTATGAAGCGAGAACTGCCAGAATTCAGCTAACCTACCGAGCATTCGGGCACGATTGTGGCAGGCTAACCTTCGTGGACACAACGTATGCGCCCAAACCGGACGATCAGCCCGATCCCGGCGAAATCGTTTGGGCTTGGGTTCCCTACGAGGATGATCCATCCCAAGGCAAGGACCGGCCGGTGCTCATCATCGCCAGAGACAATGATCACCTGATCGGACTGATGTTGACCTCGAAAGACCATGATCGCGATCAGGATCAAGAGGAACGTTCCGGTCGTTATTGGTGCGATATCGGCTCGGGTAGCTGGGATTCCCAGGGGCGGCTCAGCGAGGTCCGGACCAATCGCTTGATCCCGCTTGACCCCGCCGCGATCCGGCGGGAGGGCGCGGTTCTTGACGAAGCGCGCTATGACACCGTAATCGCCGAGGTGCGTCGTCGAACACCTGAAGTGTTCGATGTCCAGCGAAATTAAAGCCGTCGAAATTAACCCGGTCGACCGCTTCCAGCGCAACCACCCAGTGCTCGGCTTCCCGATCGCGGTGATCTACAAATACTTTGACGACCAAGGTGCTTATCTAGCTGCGATCATCACCTATTACGCCTTCATCGCGATCTTCCCGCTGCTACTCCTGGGCTCCTCGATCCTTGGATTCTTCCTGCAGAACGATCCCGATCTGCGTGATCGGTTGCTCAACTCTGCGCTCAGCCAGTTCCCGATCATCGGCGATCAGCTCGGCCGGCCCGAGGGGCTGAACGGCAGCACCACCGCGATCGTCGTCGGTGTTGTCGTTGCGACCTATGGCGCTATGGGGCTCGGCCAGGCGTGCCAGAACGCGGCTAACGTGGCGTGGTCGGTGCCACGCAACAGCCGGGCCAATCCTTTCCTTATGCGCTTCCGCTCGATCATTTTCCTCGTCATCGGTGGGGTCGGGATTCTCGCCGTTGCGATCGTGACCTCGTTGTTGGCCAATCCGGGCAGCTTTGGCGGCGGCATGTCGAGTGAACTCGGTATTGTCATCCGGTTCGCTGGCTTCGTTCTGAGCGTCGTGATCTTCGTCGGCCTGTTTCGGCTGGTCAGTTGGGGGCGGGCCGGCATCCGGTCGGTCTTCCCCGGTGCCTTCGCCGCAGCCGTCATGTGGCAACTGTTGCAGTTCATCGGCAACACCTACGTCACGAATGTGATTAGCAAGGCCAATGAGATGAATGCGACCTTCGCGCTCGTCCTCGGCCTTATCGCGTTCGTCTATGTCGCGGCGGTCATGGCGGTGTTGGGTTTGGAGCTCAATGTGGTGCTTCGGCGCAAGCTCTATCCACGGGCACTGCTGACCCCGTTCACGGACAATGTGTCGCTGACTGCGGCCGACCAGCGGGCTTATTCGAGCTATGCCAAGTCCCAGCGGCACAAGGGTTTCCAGTCCGTCGAGGTGAGGTTCGACAAAGCGGAGCAAGAACCGCCCGAGGCTCCGCCAAAATGATGCTTGCACTTTGACTACATACTCGGTATACATAGTAGGCGTATACCGAGTATGTAGGAGTTCGTTGTGTCAGTTCGTTCCGGAATTTTGGCCCTTTTGAGTGAGGGCCCGATGTATGGCTTTCAGCTGCGCTCGGAGTTTGAGAAGCGCACCGGCGGCACCTGGCCGCTCAATGTCGGGCAGGTCTACACAACCCTTTCGCGGCTGCAACGCGATGGTCTGGTTCTCACCGCCGGTGAGCCCGATGCAGAGGGCCGTATCGCCTACCAGCTGACCGGCACCGGTGCTGGCGAGGTGCGCGATTGGTGGCGCTCGCCGGTCGATTCGGGCGACGACTCGCGCGACGAGCTCGCGATCAAGCTGGCGCTCGCCGTGTCGCTCGCTGATGTTGATGTCAAGGACATCATCCAGACGCAGCGCGTCACGACAATCCAACACCTGCAGGATCTCACCAAGCTCAAGAAACAGGCCGAGGCGGAGGGTGATCTTGCGTGGCAGTTGGTCGTCGACAAACTCTCCTTCACCGCCGAGGCCGAGACCCGGTGGCTCGATCACGTGGAGACGATCGTCAGCAAAGCCGCCGCACAACGCACTTCGGGGGCGAAAGCATGAGCAATCCAGTCATCCAGATGATGAAGGCCGGCAAGTCGTACGGCGATGGGGCCACCCGCGTACGTGCACTGTCGGACATCGACCTGACCGTCTCCGAGGGTGAACTTGTTGCCATCATGGGGCCTTCGGGCTCTGGCAAGTCGACCCTGTTGACGCTGGCCGGCGGTCTGGAGCAGCCAACCGGCGGTGAAGTCATGATCCTTGGCCAGTCAGTGACTGGACTCGGTGCTGCCGCGCTGGCCAAGCTCCGTCGGCGCAGCCTTGGCTATGTCTTCCAGGATCTCAACCTGATCCCCTCGCTGTCCGCGGTGGAGAACGTCGCTCTTCCGCTTGAGCTCGACGGGACCGGCACCCGTGCGGCCCGGGATGAGGCGATGGTGTCACTCAGCAGTGTTGGCTTGGCTGACCTCGCTGGCCGTTTCCCCGATCAGCTCTCGGGCGGACAGCAGCAGCGAATCGCGATCGCACGGGCACTTGTCGGGCCTCGCAAGGTACTGCTGGCCGATGAGCCCACCGGCGCGCTCGACTCACAGACCGGCGAGTCGGTACTCAAAGCGTTGCGCGAACGCATCGACGCAGGCGCAGCCGGCATCCTCGTCACGCACGAGGCTCGCCATGCAGCGTGGGCCGACCGCGTGATCTTCTTGCGTGACGGTCAGGTCACCGATTCGACACATTCGTCGGGGGAGACTGGCAGGCCAGTCCTGAGCATCAAGTCGGAGACGGCATGACCAGGTTCATTCCGGTCTGGCGGGCTTCGCTGCGACTCGCGGTTCGCAGCATTACCCGCGCCAAGGGGCGGAGCGCTCTCGTCGCGGTGATGGTTGGCGCCCCCGTGCTGCTGACGGTGATGGTGACGACGCTTGTTTTGACGAGCGAGATTTCGCCGCGCGAGAGCATCGCGTCGACGATGGGGTCGACCCAAGCCAGCGTGATCTATCAGTCGACCAAACCGATCAGTCAGAACGACCGCGGCGATTTGCTCTCAATGCAGAACAACAGCACCCCGTCCGAACAGCAGATCAATGATGTCGGAGAAAAATTGGCTCAACTGGCCGACGCTTCGGTGATTCCGGTCAACAACACAATTGTCAGAGTCAAAGGCAGCGATGATGGCCGCTTCGGTGTTCTTCAGGTCGACTTGACTCGACCCGGCACCCGCGGACTCGTCACTGCGGACGACGGTCGTCTGCCAGCAGCCGCGAACGAGGTGATCGTCAGCCGAGCCATCGCCGCCGATCCGCACTATGGTATCGGTGACAAGATTCAGCTTGATAACGGCACAAATCTTACGATCGTGGGAATTGGCCGGATCGAGTCACCGGTTGAGAACTCGGGTGAATTCGATGCCGCCGTGCTCCCGACGACGGCGCTCGCGGCGACACCCGGCCGGACTTATCCGCAGAGTGTGCAATTTCTGATCGATCGCAAGGCCCCGGTCACGCGCGATCAAGTCAAAGCACTGAACCAACAAGGCTTTCTCGTCGCCTCGCGTGCACTGTTCGACAACTCCCCGGCTATCGACCTCGGCCCTAATGCCGCCCTCGTTCGCATCATCGTTATCGCGATCATGATCGAGGTGGTGCTGCTAGCCGGGCCGGCGTTCGCCGTCGGGGTCCGACGCCAACGCCGTGAGCTGGCTTTGATCGCGGCGGCGGGCG
The DNA here is from genome assembly GCF_057586615.1 of Aeromicrobium changchenzhani. Lineage (NCBI taxonomy): Bacteria > Bacillati > Actinomycetota > Actinomycetes > Propionibacteriales > Nocardioidaceae > Aeromicrobium > Aeromicrobium changchenzhani. The sequence goes on from NZ_CM172480.1 coordinate 735,751, forward strand.
GATCTCCGCGTGATATCCGTCGCGTCGTCATCGCCCAGGCAGCAGTTCTTGGCCTGGGTTCTGGCGTCATCGGCGCTGCCGCTGGCCTTGCGGTCTCGAGAATCATCTATGGGCTGGGCATTCCGGCCCTGCGGGATGCATTCGGCCCGTTCGAATGGTCCTTCCTGTTGTCCGTGGTGACGGTCCTGCTCGGCGCTACTGCCGCGATGATCGCCGCGTACGCTCCGGCGCGTCAGGTGAGCCGCGAACCGCTCCCGACCGTGTTGGCCGGCCGGCGGATCGAGGCCGGTGCACGATCGGGCTGGCCCCTCTTCGGACTGATTCTGACGATCGCTGGCGTGTATGTGTCGCTGCGTGCCTCACGCGGTGACAACACCGAGACGGGTATCGCTTATGGCGCGATCTTGGTCGTGGTTGGTGTTGTGTTCCTGACCCCGACGCTGATCCGCCTGATCGCCAGGCTGGCTCCGACACTGCCCTTGTCGTTGCGTCTCTCGCTGCGCGACACCGCACGGCACACTGCACGAAGCGCTCCGGCGATCGCTGCGGTCATGGCTGCCGTGGCGGGCGTCGTTGCGCTTGGCATCGGCGGAAGCAGCGACGACCAGCAAAGCCGGCAGGATTATGCCTACTCCGTGCCCAATGGCGTCGGCGTGATTTATATGGGCGACGATTTTGGGTCGGTCAGTGCGAAAGTCCAATCGATCATCCCAGGCCGCACCCTGACACCGCTGCTCACTGCCGGCGCGAGCGAAAACCAATCGGTCGATGTCCGTAAGCCGGGCTGTACCAATTCTGATGATTGCGACTGGAAGGGGCTCTATTCCTACGATGCATCATTCGTGGACCGCAACACGGTCGCGCAGATCGCGGTGGCAGATCCAGCAACTCTTCAAGCCTGGGGTGTCGATCTGACTGCGGCCCAGACCGATGCGCTGATGCACGGCAAAGCTCTGGCCGCTACTACCGAGGACACTGGCCCGGGGCATACGCTCGCTGTTCGCGTCATCTCGTCAGACTCACCCGATGGCGCGAGCGAGGACGAAGTTGGCAAGACGCCGGCCCATACGGTGGAGGTCGTTAAAGCCAATCTTGGCCTCGGCAAGACACCGACCGGACCTGAACCAGTTGCCGCTGATCTCGTGCTCTCTCCAGCGACGGCCAAGGCTTTTGGGATCGAGCCGGCACCCTACGAGGCACGCATCAGCGGAACAGTCACTCCCGCGCAAGAAAAGCTGCTCAAATCAGCCTTCGCGCCCGCCTCCAGCTCGGTGACTCGGTCGGTGAGTTCATTCACCATTGAGCGGGGCTACGAAAGCTCGAATAACGTGGTGCTGCTTGTGCTTGCTATCGCGGGCGGACTCGCCGTTCTGATCGGGACATTGAGCGCGACGGGTCTGGCACTCAACGACGCTCGCCCCGATTTCGCGACGCTCAACTCGATCGGTGCCGCACCGCGTACGAGGCGGCTCATGGCCGCGGCCCAGGCGCTTACGATCGCCGTCATCGGCGTGCTCCTTGGTCTTGCGGTCGGGCTCCTGCCCGGAATTCTTGCGGCCCGATCCCTGACCTACAACGGGGGCAACGGGACGAATGTGATCGTCCTGCCGTGGGCCCTATTCGCCGTGCTTATGGTGCTGGTTCCGCTGCTCGCGGCTGGCGCGTCGGGGCTATTCATCCGCAACAATCCGATCACGATTCGCAGACTGGCCGACTGAAAGCGATCCAGGGGGAATCCATGACAATGAGAGTCAATCGTCGAATGAAATTGCGCGCCAAACGAGCGCTCCTCGTGCTAATCGACGAGCGCCGAGCCGATCGGGCGCGGCGTGAAGCGCGGAGTGGAATTCGGTCCGCGCGAGGTTCACACTAGTGTTGTCCCTGCAGGGAGAAACCGTGCTGAACACCGAGAAGAGGAACGCCATGCCCACGGGCCAAGTGAAGTGGTACGACGCCGACAAAGGATTTGGCTTTCTGAGCCAGGAAGACGGTCCGGACGTCTACGTACGCGCTGAGGCGTTGCCGGCCGGAACAGCTGCGCTCAAGGCTGGCGCTCGCGTCGAATTTGGCATTGTCCAAGGCCGCAAGGGTGATCAGGCTCTGCAGGTGCGGCTGCTTGATCCGGTTGCTTCGGTGTCCAAATCGCAGTCCCAAGCGCGACGCAAATCGCCCGAGGACATGGCCGTCATCGTCGAGAATTTGATCGTGTTGCTCGACGGGGTCGGCGAAGGCTACCGACATGGCCGGCACCCAGAGAAGAGGGCCGGGAAGCAGACTGCGACCTTGCTGCGCGCACTCGCGAGCGAACTCGAACTCTAACTCCACTCCCCAAGATTTGGCGGGAATCATCCCGTTTTTGCTTAAAAAATCACGGGAAATGGCGCTTTATCCACCAAATTTTGGGGACTGGGTTGCTGGCGTTTGCAGTCGTATGCGGCTGAGCACAAAAGCCAGCCAGCCGAGAAGGATCGCGGCCATCAAGAGCAGCCCGATTCGTGGACCGGCGTTGATCGTGAACAGGCCAATTCCGATGAGTCCGCCAACGACCCAGAACAATTGCAGCAGGGTTTCGGAGCGGGCGAACATGCTGGTGCGGACATCTTCACGAACATCACGCTGGATGAGCGCATCGAGGCTGAGTTTGCCGAGCGATTGACACAATCCGACGGCCAGCCCAAGAATCACGGCGGTCCACCAGGTGAAGAAAATCGCGACGATCGTGACGACTGCGGCGTCCAGAATCAGCACCGCAGCCACGACGCGCTCAGGCCGACGCGGCTTAGCCACCGAGCCGATCAGTGTGCCGATTGTGCTGCCCGCTCCGGCGCCACCAATCACGAGGCCGAGCAGGATGGTGGCGTTGCCCGACCAGCCGACCGAAGCAGGTGGCTCGCGCAAGGTGAACGCCATAAAAATGGTCAGGAAGCCAGTCAGTAGCCGCAGGCCAGCATTGCTGCGGAGTGCGTTGACAACCGGATGGCTGATCACGAGTCCCTTGCGTGGTGCATCAATCAGGTCAGACATTTCGATCTGCTCTTCACCCTGACTCGAATCGACCCGGGCTGGCAGCAGAATCGCCAAAATAGTGCCGAGGACGAATAACAGTGCGGCATAACGCAGCGCCCACGGCGCACCGATTGCGGCGGCGCCGATCGCAAGTGGCGCCGAAATAGCGGCTGCCGCAGTCCCGGTGAGCGAGATGCGAGAGTTTGCCTTGACTAAGGTGAACTCATCGGGCAGCAACCGAGGCACGGCGGAGGCGCGGGTGACGCCGTATGCCTTGGACGAGACCAGACAACCGAGGGCGGCAAGATAAAACGTCGCAGATTCATCGACGACCGCGCCAGCTAATACCCAGCAGCAGAACGCGCGTAGCGCGAGCGTCGCACCGATCGCCCAGCGTCGGCCGCGCCGGAAACGGTCAAGGAACGGCCCGATCAACGGTGCGACGATCGCGAACGGCAGCATCGTCAGGACGAGAAAAAGTGCGACCTGACCGGTGGCATCATCGGTTGGCACGGTGAAGAACAGCGTTCCGGCCAGTGAAATCGCGACCGCGGCGTCGCCGGCGGTGTTGAACGCGTGCAGTTCGAGGAGGCGAGAAAATCCGCTCTCGCCAGCACCACCGGAATGGGTGAATCGGCGGGCGCCAGTGAACGCAGCATTGCCGCCACGAGCGATCACACGGCCCGTTCCCGAAGCGGCTCGGCGCGCGGTATTCGCTTTTGTTGGCTTGGGTGGAGCGACCGGACCGGTTGACTGCTGCTCGGGCTCCTCCATGTCTCTATCCTGCACCAGAACAAGCGGTGAGTTGTCGCTACCTCGCCGGTGATACCCCACACACTCCAATGACACCGACATGCGCGACAATTGAACCATGCCTGCTTCCGCCGATTCCGTCCTCGTTGCCGCGACCGAACTCGCTCGCGCGACGGTCCTCGACGCCGCTGGCCACGCCTCGGTGGGCGAGCCACTCGGCGTCACTGACGACGGCGGACGCTTCGCCTCACACCTTTTTGCCTGCACGAAGCCGGGCTATGTCGGCTGGTATTGGGCCGTAAGCATCACGCGTACGCCCGACAGCGATCACGTCACGATTAACGATGTCGTCCTTCTTCCCGGTAGCGAAGCGATCATCGCGCCGGTCTGGACGCCATACAAGGATCGGATCAAGCCGGGCGATCTGAGCCCGGGCGACGTTCTCCCACCCGAGGCTGATGACGTCCGACTGGTGCCGTCTTGGTCCGCTGGTGACGACGATGACAATCCGGCGGACCGCGCTGCAGCCAAAGAGATCGGTATCGGACGGCCACTCGTACTCTCGATCCTCGGTCGTGAGCAGGCCGCCGACCGCTGGTATGACGGTGATCAAGGACCCAACACACCGATCGCCCAACAGGCACCCGGCTTATGCCGAACCTGTGGCTTTCTGGTCCGTATGGCGGGCCCGTTGTCCTTGAACTTCGGTGTATGCGCCAACGCGATGGCCAATGATGACGGCCGAGCGGTCGCCTACGCACATGGGTGTGGTGCACATTCGGGCGCAAAACTCAGCAAATCGGCAGCGCCGCAGGTGTTGACCCCGCCGGTGCACGACACGCTCAGTATCGACGAAATCAACTGATCTCGCGCTCGACTGGAGCGAACCTCAGCGATGGCGGCGGCGCCGACCCGGTGTCATGTGAATCGCGTTGCGGCGGCGTCGACAATATTCGAGCCCGATCAATCCGAGCCCGAAGCCAGCGACGGCGGTCCACATCCACCAGGTCCGGCCGTCAGCTTCAAGATTGCCGAGAAATGGCAGTAGCGCGACGGCGACAACGCCCCAGATTATCGTCCCGACGGTCATGGTGCGAACGCCATCGACATCCATCGGTTGGACTTCGGCGACGCGGTGGGTCGTCTTACCTAATTCGATCTCGGTGAGTTCGGGCCGGCCGAACTCATGCCGCCGAGCAGCGCGCTGAAGCCGTTCCTGCTCGCGATGGCCCATTTTGCGCTCGATCGTCGCAGGCCCGTCCGTGTCGTGGATCTTCCAGTCCTCGTGTTCGCTCACACGATCAGCGTACCTGCCAGGCCGGTGCCGGGCGCATACTGCTTGCTTAATGCTGGCATGCTGAATCGCGATGAATCCCCGCTATCGTCGAGTGCTTATTCCAGGACTGCTGATCGTTCTGGTGGTCGTTGTCGTTCTGACCTCGTTGGCGCGCGCGGCGAGGGGTGCCGAGTCCGATGGTCCGGCGACAGGGACGACGGTCAGTACGATCACCGACCCGCGTGTGGCTGAAGCCAGCGGACTCGCGCTGAGCATTGCGCATCCGGGTCTTGCTTACACGATCAATGACTCCGGCAATGCCCCGATCGTGTATGCGGTGCAGGTCGAGAGCGGGAAAGTTATCGGCGCCACGACCGTCGGCGGTGGCGTGCTGCGGGACACCGAGGCGCTGTCGATCGATCCGGAGGGAAATCTCTGGATCGCCGACACCGGCGACAATTTGGCCAACCGGCAGGATCAAGCGCTCTATTCGCTACCTGAACCAGGGCCCGGCGATCATAGCGTCATGGCGACGCGATACCCCGTGACCTATCCCAGTGGCGCCTCGCACAATGTTGAATCCCTGCTGATCAATCCCCGCAACGGCGACAAATATCTCGTGGGTAAGCAGGGTGCAAAAGCGCCGCTGTTCCGCATCACGGTTGAAGGGACGTCGGCGACAGCGGTTCGAGTCAAGGGTGCGGTGATGCCGGCGATTGCAACCGATGGCGCATTCACTCCCGATGGCCAATTCGCGGTGGTGCGGTCATATTTCGCGATGACTGTCTATGCCGCGAAGACGTGGCAGCTCGTACGCTCGACCGTCCTTCCATTGCAGCGGCAGGGCGAGACCTTGGTCGTTGAGCCAGATGGGACAAGCGTTCTGATCGGCAGCGAGGGCAAGAACTCCCAACTGGTCCGGGTCGCTCTGGACACCTCGGCCGTGAGTAACACCCAGCGAATAACTGCGGACAAAGGCGATGACGGGGCGGGGACAGCGGTTGACAACCACGTCTGGTGGTACGGCGGCGGCGCGCTCGTGGCGGCGATCGCGGTGGGCGCGGTATTGGCGACACGGCGCCGCTGACAGCAGTATAGATCGGGGTTAACGTCATACGTCTGCCCACGTTCTGGCATGCTGACTTGACGACAGCCCCGTACATTTTCCCGCAGGAGAGCCATGTCGTTGACGTTGGACAGTTATTTCAAGATCACCGAGCGGGGGTCATCGGTCGCGAAGGAAATCCGCGGCGGTGTCGTGACCTTCCTGACGATGGCGTACATCATCGTCCTCAACCCGTTGATCCTTGGTTTCGTCAAGGATGCCGACGGAAACTTCCTCGGCGGCGGGCAGGGGCCCGATTTGGCGAAGATCGCGGCGGCCACGGCATTGGTCGCCGGTGTCATGACGATCCTGATGGGTCTTGTCGCAAACTTCCCGCTCGCACTGGCCACTGGGCTCGGGCTGAACGCGTTCCTCGCATACTCGGTCGCCAATCAGATGACCTGGGCCGATGCGATGGGTTTGATCGTCCTTGAAGGGCTGATCATCTTGATATTGGTGCTCACCGGCTTCCGAAAGGCAGTCTTTGATGCGGTCCCGCGTCAACTCAAGACCGCCATCGCAGTCGGCATTGGGCTGTTTATCGCATTGATCGGACTGGTCGATGCAGGCTTCGTTCGCTCAACCGGTAACCCATCGCCGCCGGTCGGTATGGGCATCGGCGGGACGCTCGCCGGCTGGCCGGTTTTGGTCTTCTCACTTGGTTTCCTGCTCATGATGGTTCTGCACGTCAAGAAGGTTCCCGGCGCGATCCTGATCGGTATTGTCGTGACCACGGTGCTCGCGGTCATCGTCGAAGCGATCGTCAAAGTCGGCGTGATTACGGTCAACGCGGACGGCGTTCAGGAGAACCTGACCGGGTGGAGCCTCAACAAGCCCGCACTGCCTGATTCGCTGGTCAAGTTGCCGGACTTCGGTCTGCTCGGACAATTTTCGCTCTTCGGGTCCTTCGAACGAGTTGGCGTCATCAGCGTGTGCCTGTTGGTGTTCACGCTTCTGCTCGCCGACTTCTTCGACACGATGGGCACAATGACAGCGATCGGTGCCGAGGCCGGGCTCAATGATGAGGACGGCACACCGATCGGTGCGCAGCGGATTTTGATCGTGGACTCGATTGCTGCTGCTGCTGGTGGCGCTGCTGGTGTCTCGAGCAACACGTCCTATATCGAGTCGGCCGCCGGCGTCGGCGACGGCGCGCGTACCGGTCTTGCTTCCGTCACGACTGGCGTACTCTTCCTACTTGCGACGATTTTCACGCCGATTGTTGACCACATTCCGAGTGAAGCTGCCGTTCCGGCGCTCGTACTCGTTGGTTTCTTGATGATGAGTCAGGTGGCCGATATCGATTGGCGCGATGATGAGATCGCGCTGCCGGCGTTCCTGACGATTGTGCTCATGCCGTTCACTTACTCGATTTCGGCCGGCATCGGCGCGGGCTTCATCGCGTTCGTCGTGCTGAAAGTGGTCAAGGGCAAGGCCGCGCAGGTCCACCCGATCATGTGGCTGGTTTCGGTGCTGTTCGTGGTCTACTTCGCGATCGAGCCCATCTCGCGCTGGGTCAGCTAACCCAGCGCTGGGGCGGCTCGCAACCATCATGGCTGCGAGCCCGCTCCGCGTTGTAGGTTGGCCGCATGAAGATTTCGCTTGGAACCAAGACGCCTCAGGTGGCCGACAGCGCGTGGATCGCACCGAACGCAACCCTTGTCGGATCGGTTGTCGTCGGTGATGGGGCCAGCATTTGGTATGGCACCGTCCTGCGGGCCGATAACGAACCAATCACGATCGGCGCTGGCTCGAATGTGCAAGACAATTGCGTCTTCCACGTCGACGTAGACAAGCCTGCAACCCTCGGTGCGGGTGTCTCAGTCGGACACGGAGCGATCATCCATGGCGCGACGATTGAGGACAATGTCTTGGTCGGTATGGGGGCGATCATCATGAACGGTGCGATCATCGGCACTGAGTCACTCATCGCCGCGGGTGCGTTGATTCCCGAAGGCGCCGTCATACCCCCGCGTTCACTCGTTGCCGGGGTGCCGGGCAAAGTCCGACGCGAACTCAACGACGACGAGGTCGCAAAGATTTATCACAACGCAGAGACATATGCACGGCATCGCGATCTGCATCGGCAGGGAACCCATCCTGAGTGACTCCTCGGCGCACGTGAGTGACTCGTCAGCGCACGTGAGTGACTCGTCAGCGGGAGTGGGCTACGACGTAGTCGATTGAGCGGGTGAGTTGGGTGATGTCGTCGGGATCGATTGCGGGGAACATCGCGACGCGCAGCTGGTTGCGGCCGAGGCCGCGGTAGCCGCCGACATCAAGGATGCCGTTGTCGCGCAGGGTGGCAACGACCTCGGCAGCGTCGACGCCTTCGAGATCGATCGTGCCGATGACATGCGAGCGCTCGGCCGGATTGGGCACGAAGGGCGTCGCAAATGGCGAAGCCTCCGCCCAGGCGTAGAACCGCGCGGCTGAGTCGGCGGTGCGAGCGCTCGCCCAGTCCAACCCACCTTGCGCATTGAGCCAGCGGACCTGCTGATCGAGCAGGAACAGCGTCGCGAGCGACGGGGTGTTGTAGGTCTGGTCCTTGCGCGAGTTATTGATCGCGGTGACGAAGTCGAAGAACGGTGGAATGTAGCGCTCGCTGGCCCCGATCTCCTCGGCGCGGGCGATCGCGGCGGGGGAGAAGCTAGCAATCCAAAGCCCGCCATCGGAGGCGAATGCCTTCTGTGGGGCAAAGAAATAGACGTCGGTCTGGGCGATGTCGACTGCGAGACCACCGGCCGCGGAGGTTGCGTCGATGATCATGAGCGCACCATCATCGGCGCCGGCAACTCGTTCGACCGGGGCCATGACACCCGTCGACGTTTCGTTATGCGCCCACACGTATGCATCGATGCCGGCTTCGGCGACCGCGACCGGGTGGGTGTTGAAATCGCTCTCGAGGACCGAAGGGTCGGCGAGAAATGGTGCTGCCTTGACCGACTTGGCGAACTTCGAGCTGAACTCGCCGTGGACGAGATGTTGGCTTCGTGACCGTATGAGCCCGAAGGTCGCGGCGTCGAAGAACGCGGTCGCGCCGCCTACACCGAGGACGACCTCGTAATCGCTCGGAAGCGACAGCAGATCGGCGATTCCCGAACGTACATTGCCGACCAGGTCTTTAACCGGCTTCTGCCGGTGGGAGGTGCCCATCAGCGCGGTGCCGGAAGCGGCCAGCGCATCGAGAGCCTCAACGCGTACCTTCGACGGTCCTGATCCGAATCGACCGTCGGTTGGCAGTAACTCTGCAGGAATCTTCACGGGTACAGTTTGGCAGGTCGCTCGATGTGCACTGAGTCACGTTCCTCACACCTTGTGGCAGAGCGGTGGTGATACTCCGTACGATGCGTGTCATGGCAACAGATTCTTCGGCGCCCAAAGTGGCGCTCGCAACCGGCAGCCCGCACACGGTTGCCGAGTGGGAGAAAGCGACCGCAGCGGTACTGCGCAAGTCGCGTTTACTCTCCGACGATGCTCCCGATCATGATGTATGGGACAAACTGGCAAGACGGACATTGGACGGAATTGCCGTGCCGGCATTGGGCACCGCAGCGCTCACCGCGGACCTGCCGGCGACCGGGCTGCCGGGTCAGGCGCCCTACACCCGCGGCACGACGGCGGTTCGAGAGCTGCAGGCGTGGGACATTCGCAGCCAGTTCGCTGATCCAGATGGCAAACTCACTGCCGAACACGTTCTTGGTGATCTCGAAAACGGTGTGAACTCGCTATGGCTCGAAATCGGTCCCGACGCGATCGCCCTTGACGACGTCCCCCGAATCCTCGACAAAGTGTTGCTCGATCTGGCTCCGGTGGTGCTGTCGGCGCCGCATGATCCGCTGGCTGCTGCCCGCCGGTACGCCGAGACTGTCAAGGCCATGGACATCGAACCGCACCCACACTCCAACCTGGGTGCTGACCCAATCGGCAACTCGCTGCGCGCCCGAGGCGAGACGTCGACCGATATCGTCAGCCAAATTGCCGACATCGCGATGGCGCTCAAAATTCGTGCCATTGTGGTCGATGGGACAGCTGTTCATGACACTGGCGGCTCCGATGTGCAGGAGCTTGCCTATTCGCTTGCCGCCGGCGCTGCCTACCTGCGGCTTCTTATCGCGGCCGGACATAGCGTCGACGAGGCCGCGAATCTTCTTGAGTTCCGCTATGTGGCAACTGACGAACAGTTTCCGACGATCGCAAAATTCCGTGCTGCGCGCCGGCTCTGGCATCGCGTCGCCGAACTCAGCGGCGTCAGCGAAGCCGCACGGGGTCAACTCCAACACGGTGTGACGTCGCGCCCGATGATGAGCAAGTACGCGCCGCAGGTCAACCTGTTGCGCACAACGCTCGCCGCATTCGCTGCTGGCGTCGGTGGGGCCACCTCGGTGACAGTGCTCCCGTTCGATACCGTGCTTGGTCTGCCGGAGGCATTCAGCCGTCGCATCGCCCGCAATACGTCATCGCTCCTGATCGCCGAGGCGCATGTCGCCAAAGTCACCGATCCTGCGGGCGGCTCCTATTCGGTGGAGAAGCTGACTGACGATCTTGCTCGTGCTGCGTGGGCGGAGTTCGGCGCGATCGAAGCGGCCGGTGGTATCGCCGCTGTCATCGCCGACGGCAGTCTCATGACCCGCATTGCGGCAACGGCCGAGGAACGCAAACAGCAGATCGCAACCCGCAAACGCCCATTGACTGCGGTCACCGAATTCCCCATTCTGAATGAAGTTTTGCCCGAGCGTCGGCCGTATCCCGATGGGGTTCTCGAGGTCGTCCGTTATGGTGCCGACTTTGAGGCGCTTCGTGATGAGCCCGCCGCGACGACGGTGTTTTTAGCAACGCTCGGTTCGGTCGCCTCGTTCACCGCACGGGTGTCCTTCATGGCCAACCTGCTCGCCGCTGGCGGCATCGACACGACGTTAGCTGGGGCGACAACCGATGTGGCTGAGCTACTCGCGGCCTATGACGGCTCGCCGGTGGTATGCCTTGCCGGCGCCGATTCTACCTACGCCGAATGGGGTGCCGCCGCAATCGACGCGCTCCGTACGGCCGGAGCCCATTGGATCATCCTCGCCGGCAAGCCGCGCGACCTTACGGTCGACGATTCGGCTGCGATGGGTGTGGACGCACTCGCCTTCCTGCAGCGCACCCGAGAGAAGTTGAGCAAATGACAGTCCCCGAAAGCTTTGCCGGATTGCCACTCGATCCCGAACAGCCCTATACAGCCGACCCGGTAGCATTCGCCGCGGCAACTGATGACGCCGAATCGTGGGCAGCGCCCGAAGGTATTGAGATCAAGGGGCTTTATGGCGCCGAGGATCTCGACGGCCTCGACGCGCTCGACACCTACCCAGGGCTCGCGCCATTTCTGCGTGGACCGTATCCGGCGATGTACGCAACTCAGCCGTGGACGATCCGCCAGTATGCGGGCTTCTCGACCGCGGAGGAATCCAATGCGTTCTATCGGCGCAACCTCAAAGCAGGCCAGAAGGGTCTGAGCGTCGCTTTCGACCTCGCCACGCACCGCGGCTATGACTCGGACAATCCGCGGGTCGTCGGCGATGTCGGTATGGCCGGCGTCGCGATCGACTCGATCTACGACACCCGCAAACTCTTCGAGGGCATTCCACTCGATCAGATGAGCGTCTCGATGACGATGAACGGCGCCGTGCTGCCGGTGCTGGCGCTCTACATCGTGGCTGCCGAAGAACAGGGTGTTCCGCCGGAGAAGTTGTCCGGGACGATCCAGAACGACATTCTCAAAGAGTTCATGGTCCGCAACACCTACATCTATCCGCCGGCTCCATCGATGCGCATTATCAGCGACATCTTCGCCTATACGGCGGCCAAGATGCCGCGCTACAACTCGATCTCAATCTCCGGCTATCACATCCAAGAGGCCGGAGCGACGAATGATCTCGAGTTGGCTTACACGCTCGCCGATGGCATCGAATACATCCGCGCTGGACTCGATGTCGGCCTCGACATCGACGCCTTCGCCCCGCGACTGAGCTTCTTTTGGGCGATCGGCATGAACTTCTTTATGGAGGTTGCCAAACTACGTGCCGCTCGCGCATTGTGGGCCAAATTGGTTGCCGACTTCGACCCGAAGAATCCGAAATCTTCGAGCCTTCGCACCCACAGCCAAACATCGGGCTGGTCATTGACTGCGCAGGACGTCTACAACAATGTGGGGCGCACCGCGATCGAAGCGATGGCAGCCACCCAAGGGCATACCCAGTCGCTGCACACAAATGCGCTCGATGAGGCCATTGCGCTGCCGACCGACTTCTCGGCCCGAATCGCCCGCAACACTCAGTTGCTGCTGCAGCAAGAGTCGGGCACGACCGAGATTGTCGATCCGTGGGCTGGCTCCTACTACGTGGAGAAGCTGACTCACGATCTCGCTAACCGCGCCTGGGCTCATATCCAGGAGGTCGAGAAGGCCGGCGGCATGGCCAAGGCAATCGAGGCCGGCATTCCCAAGATGCGCATCGAGGAAGCGGCCGCCCGCACCCAAGCCCGCATCGACTCAGGCACGCAGGCAGTCATCGGCGTCAACACCTACCGGCTTGCCGACGAGGACCCCGTCGAGGCCCGCCGAGTAGACAACAAGGCCGTGTATGCCGCGCAGATCGACAAACTCAAGCGGCTGCGTGCCGAGCGCGATCAGACCGAAGTGGATCGAACCCTCGCGGCACTCACCGAAAGCGCGGCGCGTGGGGCCGCGACGGACGGTTCGCTTGACGGAAACCTGCTGGCGTTATCGATCGACGCTGCACGTGCCAAAGCCACGGTCGGCGAAATTTCTGACGCGCTCGAGAAGGTCTATGGCCGGCATAAGGCAGTCATCCGTACGATCTCAGGTGTGTACCGCACCGAAGCCGGACAGGCCGGCAATGTAGCCAAAGCGATCGAAGCCACTGACAAGTTTGAAAAGGCCGAAGGTCGCCGCCCCCGCATCCTGGTTGCCAAGATGGGCCAAGACGGTCACGACCGCGGCCAAAAGGTCATCGTGACAGCGTTCGCGGACATGGGCTTCGACGTTGATGTGGGCCCGTTGTTCTCCACGCCCGAGGAAGTCGCCCAGCAGGCGATTGACGCCGACGTTCACATTGTCGGTGTGTCCTCGCTCGCGGCTGGCCATCTGACGTTGCTGCCGCAACTGAAAGAAAGCCTGGCCGAGCTGGGCCGGCCGGACATCATGGTCGTCATCGGCGGTGTGATCCCGCCCGATGACGTGCAGACGCTCAAAGATATGGGCGCGGCTGCGGTGTTCCCCCCTGGAACTGTTATCGCTGATTCAGCGCTCGGACTGCTCGACCAGTTGACGACGAGCCTGAAGCACTGATGGCTCCCGACGTCGCCCAACTCGTCGAGGGCGTGCGCGCCGGACGACGGGCGGCGATCTCGCAGGCCATCACACTGGTCGAGTCGAGCCGCGCCGATCATCGCGCCGCCGCGCGCGACATGCTGGCCCAATTGACGCCCGATGCGAACGGGACACGGTCAGTTCGCGTCGGCATCTCCGGGGTTCCCGGGGTCGGGAAGTCCACGTTCATCGAGGCGCTGGGGATGCACCTCGTCGGCGATGGCCACAAAGTTGGCGTGCTGGCCGTCGATCCATCGAGTGTACGCACCGGCGGCTCGGTGCTCGGCGATAAGACCCGCATGGTCGAACTTGCGGCAAGCGCGGAGGCCTACATTCGCCCCTCGCCCACCGCAGGCACTCTTGGCGGTGTTGCCCGGGCGACGAGCCAGTCGATCATGATTCTCGAAGCGGCCGGCTTCGATGTCATCTTGATCGAGACGGTCGGCGTCGGACAGTCTGAGGTGACTGTCGCCGGGATGGTCGACACGTTCCTGTTCTTGACGATTGCCCGCACCGGTGACCAGCTGCAGGGCATTAAGAAGGGCATCCTTGAGATCGCTGATGTCATTGCCGTCAACAAGGCCGATGGCGACCGGGCGATTGAGGCCAAGGCGACTGCCAAGGACATGGCGGCAGCTTTGCGTTTGGTCTACGCCGGTCCCCCACGGACTGCGTCCGCGGGAGGTACCCCCACCCGTGGCTGGGTCCCTCCTGTTCTCACCTGTTCGGCGCTCGACGGCACCGACATCGATACCGTGTGGAACCGCGTGATCCGGCACCGGGAGTTTTTGGGCCATCGCGGGCTCACCGACAAGCGTGCAGAGCAACAACTTGAATTCACCTGGGCCCTCGTACGCGACGAGCTTGACCAACGGTTGCGCAACAATGCCGCAGTGATCGCCGTCCGTGCCGAGATTCGTGCCGAGATCTTGGCCGGCGAGTTGCCTGCGGCCGCCGCAGCCGACCGAATCTTGGCCGCATACGACGCGCCCGCCGCAAACTAGTCAAGTTCTGGCTAGTCAAACTTTCGTCGGGGTCGTTGCAAGGGGTCGCCACTGCCGACGTCTTGCTCTAGGATGCCGATAGGAGGGAACAACCGGCGTCTCGGCGCCAGGGGAGTTGTTCCATGCGTTCGAACCGATTTCGGTCCTTGACCATGCTTGCTGTCGCGGTTGCGACCGGCGCGGCGATGGTAGGTGCGGGGCCGGCGACAGCTGCCGAGAGTCCCGCAGTGGCTGACATCAGCTCATCAGCGCAATCGACTGCTGTATCCCACTGGACGCCGCAACGATTGGCTGCTGCACGTCCCGGTGATGAACTTCTACTCGGGCGGACGATCAACGAGCTCCTCGGCGCAGTGGCGGTGGGCGTCCCGCAATTGGTTCAGGGGAGGCAGGCAGGCCTCGATCTCGGCGGCCTACTTGGTAGCGGTGGACTTGGCGGCTTAATGGGCAATGGCGATCTGTTGGGTGGCTTGCTTGGTGGTAGCGCGGCGGCCACCAACGGTGGCCTGTACTCCGGTGGCGGACAGGTAGTCAAGACGACCGGCAAAGTCTTCTTCACGATGGGCGGCGAGGACTTCCAATGCTCGGGGAGTTCGGTCAAGGCAGCGGCCAAGGACCTCGTGGTCACTGCCGGGCACTGCGTCAATCAGGGTCCCGGGGCTTTTGCCACGAATTTCGTCTTCATTCCCGCCTACAACAATGGGAAGGCTCCTTACGGCACGTTCCCGGCACGAAAGCTGACAACGACCAACCAGTTCAAAAAATCCGGTGACCTCAACTACGACGTCGGTATGGTCGCGGTGAACAAGGTCAAAGGGCGTCATCTGAGCGACCGGGTCGGAGCCCAAGGAATCGCCTTCAATCAGGCACGTGGCGCGACAACGTACGCGTTTGGCTACCCGGCTGAAACTCCATATGACGGCTCAAAAATAGCGTGGTGCCACGGCAAGACCGTTGCTGACACCGTCGGCAACAGCCAGGATCAGGGGCTTAACTGCAACCTGACCGGTGGGGCATCGGGCGGCCCATGGTTGATGAAATACAACGAGTCAACCGGGCTTGGCGTCGCGAACTCAGTCAACAGCTTCAAGTACGAGAGCGGCGGCGTGCTGGGGCTCGGCGCACGCAGTGGCGCAGAGATGTATGGGCCGTATTTCGGCAGTGTCGTCCAGTCGTTGTATGCCACCGCCCAGCGCATGTGAGTTGGCCAGTCTGAGCTGGTTGGTTTGGGCGTGGACTTGCCAACCGGGGGGCAGTTACTGCTAATCTCCGATATAGTTCTTTATGACTAGTTGTGAATAGTCGTCAATGACTATGAATTTCATGCCATTGGCGGTCAACGGAATTCAATACGGTGCGGACGTCCTCGGGGGGGACGCCCGCACCGCTGCACGTCAGACGGTCGTGCGGGGGCCTATTTGGCCCAGTCGCTGTTCCAGCCTTCGACCTCATCGGCTGGACGCGGGCCGGGGCCGACATACAGTGACGACGGACGGATCAGACGACCGGTTTGATACTGCTCAAGGATGTGCGCGCTCCAGCCGGCGGTGCGGGCCGAGGTGAACATCGCGGTGAACATGTTGGGCGGAATCTCGGCGAAGTCGAGAACAATCGCGGCCCAGAACTCCACATTGGTTTCCAAGACACGATCGGGACGACGCTCACGGAGTTCCTTGAGCGCGGCCTTCTCGAGCGCTTCAGCAACCTCAGCGCGCGGCGCCATGAGTTCCTTGGCGGTGCGACGGAGCGTGCGCGCACGCGGGTCTTCGGCGCGATAAACGCGGTGCCCAAACCCCATGAGACGTTCGCCCGAGTCGAGCAACTTCTTGACGTACGCGGTGGCGTCGCCGGTCTTCTCAACCTCGTCGATCATGTGCAGGACCCGTGACGGTGCGCCGCCGTGCAGTGGGCCTGACATCGCGCCGACCGCACCGGAAAGGGCGGCAGCGACATCTGCGCCGGTCGAGGCAATGACGCGGCCGGTGAAGGTCGAGGCATTCATCCCGTGCTCAGCGGCCGAGACCAGATAGGCGTCGATTGCCTTAGCGTGTGCGGGGTTGACCTCGCCGCGCCAGCGCATCAACATGCGCCCGATGATGGTGTCGCACTCGTCGATCTGCGATTGCGGAATCATTGGCCGGCTCACGCCGCGGGCGGCCTGTGCGACATAGGAGAGCACCATGACGGCGGTGCGGGCGAGGTTGTCACGGACCTCTTCATCGGTTTCGATGTCGTAGAGCTGGCGCAGGCCCCACGCCGGTGCGGTCAGGGCGATGGCGCTCTGGACGTCGGCGCGGATGTCGCCGGAATGAACCGGGATCGGGAAGGGCTCGGCAGCGGGTAGGCCGGGCTCATATTTTCCGTCAACGAGTAGACCCCATACCTTTTCGAAAGGTACACGGCCGACGAGGTCATCGATGTCGACTCCGCGGTAGCGGAGGGAAGAGCCTTCTTTGTCGGGCTCGGCGATTCGGGATTCGAACGCAATAACGCCTTCAAGGCCATGGTGAACTTCAGTCATGTGCGTCATTCTGCCCTGCGGGCGTTATCGTGTGTTCGTGGACCCAGACTTGGAGCGGATGCGAACGGAGTATGCGCAGGTAGGACTCGTGGAGGCGGCCGCTGGCGACGATCCAGTCGCGTTGTTCGGGCGTTGGCTTGCCGATTCGATCGCTGCCCGGATCCCTGAACCTAATGCCATGGCACTCGCGACGACGACCGCGTCGGGTCTTCCATCGGTCCGGATCGTGCTGCTGAAGGGGCTCGATGAACAGGGGTTGGTGTTTTACACCAACTACAATTCGCGCAAAGGCGGCGAGTTGGAGGCCAACCCGCATGCGGCCGCCGTCATGTTGTGGCACCCCTTGCAACGTCAAGTCAGAGTCGAGGGGCCCGTGACCCGTGTGTCGGACGCCGAATCGGATGCCTATTTCGCATCGCGGGCGCGCGGTTCCCAACTTGGTGCCGTTGCCTCGCCGCAATCCGAGCCGATCATTGGTCGATCCGAGCTGGAGACGCGCTTCGACTTCACCGAAAAACATTTCAGCGGCCGAAACATCGACCGGCCACAACATTGGGGCGGCTACCGCATCGGCCTGCATACGATCGAGTTCTGGCAGGGCCGGTCGAATCGTATGCACGACCGCGTTCGCTTCACTCAGGCCGCGGATGACTGGGCGGTTGAGCGGCTCGCACCCTGATCTGACTGGACCCAGAATGGGCCGGTTCAGCGGAAGACGAAGAAAGCACCGATCAGCGCTGGAACCATTCCCAGCAGCAGCAGCGGAGTCAGCAGCGATCGTTGGTGGGCGATCCGCATGCCCGCAACTGCGATGATCCCGATGACACCAGACATGATGGCCAGACCGATGGCAGATCCGGTGCGGTCCTGCTTAAGTACCGCATGGCTCAGGCCGATCAATCCGCCGACGGGAAATGCGCAAAGTACGAAAATCAGGAGTGAGATGATCCACCGTTGTACCTGGGTCAGTGACATTTCTTGCCGTTGCGGGCTCGGTCGAGTCGTGTCGGGGGAACTCATGACCCCAGCATGACAGCCCGACGAGCCGTGAAAAGTCCGGTCGGCCTGTGCTCCACATTTGCCGAGTGGTATGTACTACGTGCCCCCGACCCCGCCGAGTGGCACGTACATGGGCCGGGGCGGCCCGTTTGAGCCCAGCTACGCACCACTCGGCGGTCTCAGTTAGACCGGACGGGGCGGGGGAGTTTTGGGGGCGGGGGTTTTGGGGGTGTTGGGGGTCGGTTAGCGGAATTTTTCGAGGTCAATCGCGATCCAGATCTGTTCGGCGCGACCAAGCAGTTCACCGTCGAGCGAATACAGCGCAGTGTTGGTGAAGTATTTTCGACCATCTTGTCGCTGCAGGCCACCGACCGAGATGTATGGCGTCTGGGCGACCGGAAGCGTGAGAATCTCTGCGGTCATACGGCCTAGCACAATCGGAGTCTTGGAGAAGTCGGCTGCCCAGCCACCCGGACAGTCGAGCGCAGCCCAGGTGATCGGGACACTTAGCCTGCCGTCAGAGCCACCGAATGCAGCATGGGGCGTCCACGGTGCGGCGACGGTCGTGTCATTGATCGGCCCCGTAAACAGTCGTAGCCCGTCGCCTTCTTCGCGCGCAGTGCCGCAAGTGAAGCAACGATCGAAGGGATGCTTAATGAAACCGCGATAGGCGGCATGGCCTGCGGCGGCCTGCTCGGCGGTCGGACAATCAAGCGGCGCCTCAGCGAACGTCCCGGTGCTCGAGGTGCCGACCACCGCGCCCGCTGCATCGACCAGGCTGACTGATTCGTCATCGGATTGCCAGGTCAGCGGCACATCAAGCGGGGGCGGAACGTTGAGCTGCGAACGACGGACGACGGCGCCGCCTGCCAACTGTTCGGCGATGAGCCCAGAGACATAGCCGCCATTGCCGGAATGGTCTGGCCCGTTGTATTTCCGTTCGATCGTGATCGAGTCCATCACGTCACCGTAACGTCACCGAATCTCCGCAAGTCGACGGAGTGCCTCGTGCCGTTCTTCCGCGTGGTCAACCAGTGGGGGCGGATAGTTGGCCGGCGGTTCGTGCAATAGCCACGGTTCGTGAATTTCTGCGGCAGGCAGGCCAGCAAGTTCGGGCACGAAACGGCGGACGTAGTCACCGTTGGGATCGAACTTCTTGCCCTGAAGCGTCGGGTTGAAAATGCGAAAATATGGCGCAGCGTCGGTGCCGCAACCAGCCACCCATTGCCAGCCGTGCTGGTTCGATGCAAGGTCGGCGTCGACCAAATGTTCGAGAAAGTGGCGAGCGCCATGCTGCCATTCCAGATGAAGATCCTTGACCAGAAAACTGGCCACGATCATCCGCACTCGATTGTGCATCCAGCCCTCTTTCAGCAACTGGCGCATCCCGGCGTCAACAATGGGGAATCCAGTTTGACCTTCTTTCCAGGCGTCGAATTCAAGGCCGGGGGAGTCATAGCGCATCTTTTCGAATGCCGTGTTGTAGTAGCCCCATGCTGTCCAAGAACGATGGAACAGCGCATCCGCATAAAACTCGCGGAAGGCCAGTTCTCGCCGGAATGTTGAATCGTCGGGCCCGAGGTCGGCGAGCAACGTCCGTGGATGAAGCTCGCCGTGAGCGAGTGGGATCGACATACGAGAAGTTCGGTCGATCCCCGGCAGGTCGCGAACTTCGGCATAAATCTCAAGGTCTTCGTCGCGGTACGCCTGCCAGCGTCGTACGGCTGCGAGTTCTCCGGCCGAAGGAAGACCGACTTTATGGGCGGGCTGAAGGTCCGGAAGCGATTCGCCTGCTTCGGGCAACAGCCAGCGAATATCGGTAGCGGCCAACGGCGCCCGCCAACCGTGTTCGAGCCACGCCTTGTAGAACGGGGTGAACACCCGGTAGGGCGAACCATCAGGTTTAGTGATTCGACCCGGCGGAACGGCGTAGGGGCTGCCGGCAACTTCGAGCCGTGCGAGTTCGGCAACCGCAGCATCGCGGGCAATGCCGTAGGGCGTAAAGTCGGCGCTGACGTGAACGGTCGCGTTGTGTGCGGCAGCCAGCGTGGGCACCGCCTGGATCGGGTCTCCGTTGACAACGAGGAGTCCACCGACCGCTTTGTTCAGCGCTTCGAGGCTTGCCTTCCTATAGGCCAATGCTGGCGTCGCTAACCCGCCCCATTCGACGGGGTCGACGACATATATCGGGATCACGGAACAGGAGCCATCGCTAGCGGCCGCGACTAACGCTGGATTATCGGCGAGCCGCAGGTCATGCCTAAACCACATTATCGATCGGGTCACAGCTCCATTCTGCGGGTTGGTTCGAATTAAGTGCGGAGATGGGACAGAATAGGGTTCGTGAGCGACCTCATCGACACCACAGAGATGTACCTCCGCACGGTCTACGAGCTGGAGGAGGAAGGCATTATTCCGCTGCGCGCGCGGATTGCCGAACGTCTTCACCAGAGTGGGCCGACCGTGAGCCAGACCGTTGCGCGGATGGAACGGGACGGATTGTTGAGCGTTGAGGGCGACCGTCACCTGGAGCTTTCGACGAAAGGCCGACAACTCGCCACCCGAGTCATGCGCAAGCACCGGCTGGCCGAGCGGCTGCTGACCGATGTGATCGGTCTCGAGATCGAGTACGTTCACGAAGAGGCCTGCCGCTGGGAACATGTGATGTCCGAGCAGGTTGAACGCCGGATCTTCGACCTTCTGGGCAAGCCAACCCAATCACCCTATGGAAACCCGATCCCGGGACTGTCTGAGTTCGGCAACACTGACGTCGACCAAGACTTCCTTGAGGGGGTCCAACCGCTTGTGCGTGTTGTGCGCGCGGCCGATGAACCGCAGCGCGTCGTGGTTCGCCGGATCAGCGAGCCGTTGCAAACCGACACTGCGGTGATGTCGGTGCTTCGCCGCGTGGGTGTCCTCCCAGGCAACGATATTTTGGCATCGTTAGGGCACGATGGAATCATCGTGGCTCGACAAGGCGAAACAGCGGAGATCGATGCAGATGCCGCCGTGCACATCTTTGTCTCAGCCTGACTCGCCACGACAGACAGCAGAGAAACCCATCGTGAACGGTGCCGGATTCAAAAACTGGCTGACTAACACTGGCTCATTTGTTCTGGGCTGGTTCTTTGTGATCGTGGGCATTCCGCTGCTGCCGCTTCCTGGCCCCGGGATGATTGTGATCGTGGCCGGAATCGCGCTGTTATCGCGGCATTACGTCTGGGCGCAACGGATACTCGATCCATTGCGGAAGAAAGCGATCGACGCGGCGAAAGTCGGCGTCGAAACCTGGCCGCGCATTACGGGAAGTGCGCTGGGCGGCCTATGGCTGTTCGGTCTTGGCGTTTTGTGGTTCGTCAGCCCCGAAATTCCTGAATTCGATGTGATTGGAGTCCATTTCGGTCCGCACCTTCCGTTCGCCGGCTGGGCAGCGGCATTCGGTTTGATAACGTCCGCTGTCGTTGGTTGGGGATTATTGGCTTACAGCGTTAAGCGTTGGCGTTGGGGCGGCTAAAAGCCTACGAATATCGGAATCTGCGGCTAGTGTTGGGGATTCTTGTTGAGCGAACGGATACGTGTGAAAATACTGGCGCTTCTCCTCGGAGTCGTCCTGGCTTTAGCATTGCTGCCGGGAACGGCGCAGGCCTCCGACCCAGTTCCGACGTGGGCGGTCAGAACCGCAAGCGTCAATGCCGCTCCAGACGCGGTCGTCGATACCGCGCCTAGCGATGCACCGCTCAACGTTGTCATCACCCGACGGACTGCCAGCGGTCCGTCATTTGAAACCGTGCCGGTGGCATCGCACAAGGCTGCCGAGAAAGTCGTCGACCGGGCGCAGGACGAGGCTTCAACGATCGCAGTCTCGATGGCCCAGCCGGTCCGCATGGCCGCCACGAAGGTAGATCCCTGGCGTAAGTCGCAGTGGGCTTTGGACACGTTGCGGATCTCGACCGCGTGGAAATCCTCGGTCGGCAAAGGCGTGACCGTCGCGGTCGTAGACACGGGCGTTCT
Source organism: Aeromicrobium changchenzhani (assembly GCF_057586615.1). Classification (NCBI taxonomy): domain Bacteria; kingdom Bacillati; phylum Actinomycetota; class Actinomycetes; order Propionibacteriales; family Nocardioidaceae; genus Aeromicrobium; species Aeromicrobium changchenzhani. Next base: position 757,795 of record NZ_CM172480.1, read on the forward strand.
GGCGACGCACGCGGATTTGGTCGGCAAGGTCCGCAGGGGCAAAGATTTTGTCGGCAAAGACAGCAACGCGACGGATCTGAATGGTCACGGTACCCACGTCGCCGGCATCATCGCCGCCGTCGCGAACAACGGCAAAGGGATCGCGGGGATGACCCGCAGCACATCGATCCTGCCGGTACGGGTGCTTGATCGCAACGGGCAGGGGGACACCGGGATGCTCGCCAGTGGAATTCGCTGGGCGGCTGACCACGGTGCCAATGTGATCAACCTGTCGTTGGCTCTTGTCGGTACCAACGATGATCCGGCGGTCACAGCGGCGATCAAATATGCCAGATCAAAACGGGTGGTGCTGGTAGCGGCAGCTGGCAATGGCGAGCCAAAGTACCCCTGCCCGACCAGCAGTTCCGGGGAATTGGTTTTCCCGGCCAGTGAACCCGGCGTTGTCGGCGTCGGATCGATCGATCGCGCTGGGCCGATTGCCCCATACTCTTGCACCGGCCACTGGGTCGACGTGGTGGCTCCCGGCAGCCGTATCGTGTCGACGATGATCGGCACATCTCGCGGTTTGGGATGCGCCAAGGGCAGCAGCACCAACAACTACTGCACCATGTCGGGAACCTCGATGGCAACTCCTTATGTTGCTGGGGCAGCTGCGCTTGCGATCGAAGAAGTTGGCTCAAGCTGGACGGTCGCGGGGATCGAAAGCCTGCTGCAGAACACGGCAACCGATCGGGGTGTTGCTGGTCGAGATACAACCTATGGAGCAGGGCTCATCAATCCGGGGCTGATGCTCAGCCGGATCAATACCCATTTCACGCTGGCGACGCCGGCGGACACAATCGTTGCCGGCAACTCGCAGACATTCTCCGGCCGGTTGCGGTACTCGGACAAAACGGCGGTCGCTAATGCCCGCGTGAGGTTATCGCTCACCAAGAAGGGCAAGATCGAAACGCATACGGTGACGACAGATTCGACCGGCGCGTTCTCGAGCACGATCCGGCTCATCCACAACGCGACCATCACCGCGAAGTTTGCAGGAACCGGATCCCAGGACAATTCGAGCGGCAAGATCACCTATCGTCGTGTGGTTCCCAATTGGACGGTCACGCATACCGCCTCGAAGGCCGCGGTCACAAATTATTCGGTTTACCAGCAGACGATGAAACTGCAGAAGCTCACGGGCACGAAATGGGTGACCAAGAAGAGCGTCAAGGTCAAGTCCGCCAAGTGGAGCGCAAAGGCAGGCAAGGGCACCTGGCGGATCTATTCATCAGCAAACTCATTGCTTGCCGCCCGCACCTCGCCGACGTGGAAGAACTGAAGTAGCCCACTCAGACGGGGTCGTGAAGCTTCAACGACAGCAACAGCCCGAGCAGCGGCAGCACCAGAAGGGTCGACAGTGCCGTATGCAGGCTTGTGTGGTCGGCAAGGAGACCCAGCAGCGGGCTGACCAGGCCGCCGGCGCTGACCGCGAGCCCGACGGTGACGCCGCTGGCGGTGCCAATGCGTTGCGGAAGGTAGTCCTGGCCGAGCATCACGAAGACGCTGAATGGCATGTAGAGCGAGATGCCGAGTACTGCGACGCTGACCAGCGCAGTGCTGGTGTTCGGTGACGTCAACAGGCCCAGCAGCGCAGGTATGGCCAGCGCGAAACCGATCCGAATACTCAAGAGTTTTCCGTGACGGTCAGCAAGCATGCCGCCGAAAAGAGTGCCGATGATTCCCGCCACCAAAAATGTGCTCAGTGCGGCGGCCGCGGTCGTGGGGGAGGCAGCGAAGGCGTTGATGAAGTACAACGCAAGGAAGGTCGTGATTCCGAAGAACAGAATCGATCGGGCGATGACCACGCCGGTTAGCCAGCCGAACGCGATCCAGTCATCCTCGCCGGTGGGGAGGAGCCGGGCGCGTGGCCGATCGGCCGGCCCATCGAGAATTGGGGTGAGCGTTGTGATCAGAATGATTGCCATGACGGCCGCCGGCAATACCAACAGGGCCGTGCCATGGAGGCCGAGCGCGATGATGATCGGCGTCGCGATCAGCGGGCCGACCGCGTAGCCCACGTTGCCGCCGACGGCGAAGATACTCATCGCGCTGGTGCTGTTACCGGCCGCCTGGCGGGCAGCGCGAGCGGCTTCGGGGTGGAATGCAGCAACCCCAATTCCCGAGACAGCAAGCGCGAGCCAGGTGAGTAGATAAGTTGAGCTCAGCCCAGACAGGGCAATGCCGATGCCAGCCATCGTCATACCGACCCAGATCAGCCAACGACGCGATCGTCGATCGGCCCACCAGCCAAAGATTGGCTGCGCTACCGACGAGAAGATCGTCGCGGCGAGCACCAGGCCCGAAACTGCTGCATACGAATACTGCCGCTCAGCAACGAAGAAGGGCAGCAGTGCCGGTACGACTCCTTGATAAATGTCATCGACGATGTGCGCCGAGGCCATGATGGCGATACCCGGTCGATTGGTTGTCGGCGGGGCTGCCGAGAGTGGAGCAGTCACTTCCTGAGGATAGAGCCGGTGGCAGCCTTCCGCGTCGAGGAGGTCCACACCGCGGCATGAATCTCGGATCGTATGAATCGGAGAGGTGAGTCACAGATTTCGTGATTACTGGGTTTTGTATGCCATGCTGGACAGTTACCGGATCAACCAAATAGTTGAGTTGGCTGGCGTTTCGGACCTGGGGGTGCGTGATGGAGAAGGCCACGACTCCGGTTCGCACTGCTTCAGGACGTATTTCGTCCGGGCAGGCGCTGCGAGATGGCTGAGCACAGGCTTGCGCGTCGCAGCAACATCCGGCAACGGATCATCTCGTTCCGTCCGTCCCGAGTGCGCGGCCGCAGCTTAGGTGGGGCGGCGCTGTCGATCTTGCTGGGGCTCATCCTGCTCACCAGCGGTCTGGGAACCTGGAGTTCCTGGCAGAGTCAGGTCACTGTTCCAGGCGGTCAGTTTTCCTCCGGTTCGGTCGACCTGACCGGGACGCTCAAGGTGGCGTTGCTCTCGCGTCAGGACGTAGGCAAGCGGACTTATGCGTCAGGGGTGATCTGCACAGCGGCGACGCCGTACAAAGAGTGTCGCGACGTGACCGCGACGCTCACTAACGAGCGGTTGATCCCCGGTGACACGCTCCGGGTCGAGCGGGGTATCACGCTTACCGGCCAGGGCGACAACCTCAAGGGAAACCTCACCGTCGATGCGACGGCGCTGCTCGATCAGAGTTCGGGGGCTTCAGCCTTTGCCAAGAAGGCCGTCGTCTCGATGGTCGTCACCAAGCCGGGCGGCAGCACAGTCACGGTCAACGGGCCCGCGCCCACCTGGACCATCCCGGTGGCGCTCAAACCGCCCAGCACCTTCGGCACCTACACCGCCGTGGTCACCGTGGCTACCCCAGCGAACAACGCCGGTAACCGCTGGGATAACACTCTGCAAGGACAGACGCTCGACCTGGGCGCGCTGACCGCAAACTTCACCCAGACCAACTAGACCGAGACCGGAGGAGAGAGGAATGTCGAGACTTCGGATCGTCCTGCTGGTAGCTGCGGCCGCCCTCGTGGGTCCGGTCCTGCTCGTCCCCGCCCAGACCACCGGCGCCTATTGGAGCAAGCAGTTCACCACGACGCTGCCCGATACGCAGAGCGACGGTTTTGGGATCACGACGGCAAATGTCACTACCGGCGTCGATCACAGCCAGGCCACGCCCACCGTTGTTGCCAACGCACCTGGGGTGTCGATCAAGAACAACTCGACGAGTCACAGCTCCTGGATCGACGTCGTCAGCACCAAGGTAACCATTCCGGCCAGCAACACCACCACCACACTGCTCTCCAAGGTCAACTTGGACTACGCCGTCAGCAACACCTGTACGACCGGGCTGATCGATCCGGTGTATTGGGGCGTGAACGGCGGGGTCGGTGGGGTCACCGTCGCCGGCTCACCGTACCCACGGACGTCCGCTGCGGTGACGGGCGCTGACTTGGCGCCGGGGCAGACGCGGGCGGTATGCCCGTGGGTCCGGCCGGACTACGCGCTGTCGACCGCGAACGGGCGTCGGGACTTCCTGTTCGCCCACGCTGGCCGGCAGCTCGACATCGCGACTACCCTGCAGCAGAAGTCCTTCGACGCGGGCACCTGGACGTCGAATCAGGCCGTCGTGGATACCCGCTACCAGGTGAAGCTGCCCCCGCCGACCCGCCGGTCCCAAGACAACGTCGTGTGTGCCAGGACGACTTTGGGCGGCGTCTTTTCGAGTCTGGGTCTTTTCGGCCGCCTCTACTGGGCGTGGCCGTTCGCAGCCGACGGGGAAGGTTCGGCCAACCTCAGCTCATCGGTGGCGATCAACCGATTTGAGTTGATCCGCTCCACCGACAGCGGCGCAACTTGGACACCTTTCCGCAAGAGCCTCAACCAGACCAGCGGCGCGGTGTATACGACAGCTGGAAGCCCCAGTGGCACGATGCGATTGTCCGAGAGCATCAACAGCGACTACCTGAATAACAACACCTCGAACCCGGTCTTCCTGTCGGTGCGAGCTTTCCCGTATGCCGGTACTGCGGTTTATGTCGACGCAGACTGGATGGTGGAGGTCAGCGAAGGCAAAGTCCTGTTGAGCGACGCTTTTTCTTGCCGGTCCGGTGGATTGCTGAGCGATACAGCGCCCGGGGTCAACCGAACGCCCTCACCAGCACCGGTGGGATTGAACTGACGTGGTCGGTCTCCGGCGCGCGAGACGTCTCGTCGCGTGGGCCGTGGTCGCCGTGTTCGCCGCCGTCCTCGTCGCGGTGTGGGTGGTGCCCCAGGCAAAAGGATGGACTCCGTTAACTGTGCGCTCAGGCTCGATGGCGCCGGCGTACCCGGTCGGCAGCCAAGTCGTGATCTCGCCCGTAGGGGGTAACGTGGATCGGCTAGGAGTTGGCGATGTGATCACCTTCCGGCCACCCGATGAGGACACCAACGTTGTCACCCACCGCATCGTCAACAAGACGCATCGCCCGGACGGGGTCGCTGTGTTCACCACACGTGGCGACGCCAACAACGTTGATGACCAGTGGCAGTTGACCAACGCGCAGATCTTCGGAAAGGTCGAATATCACGTTCCCTACGTCGGGTACGTTGCCTCCTGGTTGTCGCCACAGGCGAAGGCCGGGGGCGTCCTCACCCTGGCCGTGGGATTGCTCGGGTACGGCGCTTGGCAGCTTGTTCAGTCCGGCGGCGCCCGGGGCCGTCCGGACCGAGGTGCTGGACGGCATCAGAAGGCAGATCGATAGCCGATGTCGACCGCAATCGGCACGTACACCTAACAGTGTGCCCCCGGCATGATTCGAACATGCGACCCACGGTTTAGGAAACCGTTGCTCTATCCCCTGAGCTACGGGGGCCAGGGTGTCGATTAAGGCTATCGGGTCGACCATGCTTGCTGGCATAGGGGACAAGGACCGTCGAGCGTTTGCGTGGTGCGCGGCAATGTCTATCCCGGGCCCCTCCGACGGCCTCCGCCGGAGGTTGAAAGCTGGCCGCTCTTGCGCAATTGTTATCATTTTGTAATCATTCGGGACGCAGATCCGTACCGAACGGAGAACGGACCGGCTAACCCTGCGGGTCCTGCAAGGAGTGAAAGTGAAAGTTTTCCTCACTGGTGCTACCGGTGTTATGGGCCGATCGGCCATACAGGCGTTGCACGAGTCAGGTCACACGATTGTCGGCTTGGTTCGATCGGCCGAGGGCGCTGAGCGCATTTCACAGTTGGGCGTCGAACCGCATCGGGGCGATCTTTTCGATGCCGAGCAGCTTCAGGCCGGTATGCATGGCTGTGACGCGGTAGCCAATCTTGCCACCAGCGTTCCCGTTGGTGCGGCGCAGATCTATCCGGGCGCTTGGCGCCTTAATGACCGAATTCGCACCGAAGGAGCGCGCACTGTGGTGGCGGCGGCACGTGCGGCCGGCGTTGGACGAGTCATCCAGCAGAGTCTTAGTTATGTCTATGGCGATAACGGCGAGGACTGGATCGACGAGAGCAGCCCGATTGACATCACCAAATATGTCGAGCCGGTGGTGGTCGCCGAGGCGCAGGCCGAAGCGTTCGGGCAGAAATATGGTGACGGAGTTTCATTACGGTTTGGGCTGATCACTGGGACCGACCGGCAATCGACGTTCCTGCTGAAGCGGGCGCGCGCTGGCAAGGCCACCGGCATGGGGTCACCCGTCGCTTGGTGTCATGTGATTCATCCCGATGACGTGGGCAGCGCGGTGGTTGCCGCATTGAGCGCGCCGAGTGGCATCTACAACGCTGGCGCTGAGCCGATCCGACGCGGCGATTTGGCCGATGTCGTTGCTCACGTTGCCGGGCGCAAAGAGGGGACCTTCCATGGTCCGTTGTTCATGAAGCTGGTCGGCAAGAAAGTCGAATCTTTTACCCGCTCGCAGCGGGTAAACTCCAGCCGGTTGAGTGATCGCACCGGTTGGCATCCCGCACACCCCGAGGTCACACCGGAATGGTTCGCCAGCGATGAACAGGTCAGCGATGAATGAGTCAGCACAACCCCAACAGCCACCGAAGAAGCCTGCCGAGTCGGAATCAGATCAGAAGGAACGGGCCCGTCGTATGCGAGCTGCTGAGTTGCTCGGTGACCTCATCCCGACCAAGTCAGCCGATCAGACTGACGAAGGCTGGAATGAAAAAGGCGGCGCCTCACGCGATGAACAATTCTTGCGTGATGTGCCGCCCCATCATGGCTAATCCCGGTCACCCGGGACCAGCGTGGATCAGCGGTTGGCGAGCGAGTCGCGGATTTCGCGCAGCAGCGCGATATCTTCGCCGACCGTCTCCGCGTCGGCTGGCTTGCCAGCATTGACGCGATCCATGACCTTTTTCATTGGTACGACCACGGCGAAATAGATCACAGCCATCGTCACGACGAAGACGATCAGCGCGTTGAGCAAGCCGCCGATGTTGATCAGGGTGTCGGGGTTGTCCGTGATAGTGAAGCCGAAGCCCTTGGAGCTACTGCCACCAACCGCAGTGATCAACGGTTTGATGAAATTGTCACCAAACGCGCCGACGAGTGCCGTGAACGCCACGCCGATAGCGATGCCGACCGCGAGGTCGACAACATTGCCGCGCAACAGAAAGTCTTTGAAACCTTTAATCATCTTTTCCCCGTCTGTAGGTTTGGACGGAATTACTCTATCGGCAGAAACCGGCTGTTCACGAGACCGTGAGCACGCTCATTCGGGCTCGTGTCGCGGCCGTGGCGATCGCCAGGCCGGTCTTTTCCTCGACCACAACCACGATTGAAGGCGACGCGTCGCGACTTTCATTGCGCGACAAGGAAACAATCGCCGCCCTGCGGGCAACGATGGTCGCCGTCGAATCGCCCTCCGGAGCGGTGGCAAGAACGTTGACATGATCACCAACTCGCAGTGAGCCCAGCTCGGTGGCATCGGCGATACGGATCGTCGACAGGACGAAGCCGTCGCCATAGCCGGTGAGAAGTCCGGGCTCAAGCACCCGAAAATCGGTCAGCACTTCGCCTTTGCGCATCGGTGCGGCTACGCGCCGGCCCGTGAAGTCCGATTTGGCCGTCGTGGAGTGTGCCGGGCGGGCCGCTGGCGGGATGCGAACTGTTGTCAGGTCGCCGCTCGTGATGGACGTGCCTGCCCGAAGGTCGTGGCCGGCGACGATGATGCCGACTGACACGTCAGTAGGGCGCAACGAACCAAGTGCGAACACGACTGCCAAGCCCGCGAAGGCGGCGGCCAAAAGACGCCGATGGACGAGGATGAAGCGACGGATGGACTGCGCGTCGAGGGTGGCCATTTCGCTACGGTACGGCGAGTTGCCCGCGACCGTCGGCCGTTATCCACAGCCGTCAGGCGACGGTCCCGGCGCCCGAGGTTTTCTTGGTCGATGCCGACGTAGTCTCAGTCTTCGCTGGTTTGGAATCGGACTTCGACCCGGACTTCGTGTCCGCTTTAGTCTCAGCTTTGGACTCGCCGGAGTGTTCACTTGCAGCGGGGCTGCTGGCGGTCTGCTTCGCGCGGCTGTCGGTTGCATAGAAGCCCGAACCCTTGAACACGACGCCGACGGCATTGAATACCTTGCGGAGCCGTCCCTCACACTCAGGACACATCGTCAGCGCGTCATCGGTGAAACTCTGATGGACTTCCAGCGCGTGACCGCATTCGGTGCATTGATATTGATAGGTGGGCACTGGCGACTCCTGCTCGATCTGCTTAGCACCTCAAGGGTACAGTTGCCGAACCGTGACTGATCCTGTCCCTCGTGGAGCGCCGCGATGACCGAATGGCTCCTGCTCATTCTCTCGGTCATCTTGATGCTGGCCTGCGGTGTCTTCGTGGCCGCCGAATTCTCATTCGTGACGGTCGATCGCTCCAGTGTCGAGCGTGCTGCGGCACAGGGCAGCAAGCGCTCGGCCGGGACGCTCAAAGCACTCCAGTCGCTGTCGACCCAACTCAGCGGCGCACAGCTGGGCATCACGATCACCAACTTGGGCATCGGGTTCCTTGCCGAGCCCGCGCTCGGCAAGTTATTGCACGATCCGCTCCATGCGATCGGGCTTGAGGGCGGCACCGCGCGCGCGGCGGCATACGGCATTGCGCTCGTGTTGAGCACCTTCGTCACGATGCTGGTGGGGGAGTTGGTGCCCAAGAACATCTCGCTCGCACTCCCCATCCAGACCGCTGAATTCACGCAACTGCCGCAGCGGGCCTTCACCAAGGCGATGGCCTGGCCGATCGGATTGCTCAACGGGTGCGCCAATGCGATCCTTCACTCGATGGGGGTCGAACCGCAGGAAGAACTCCGCTCTGCGCGCTCCCCGGTCGAACTGCGTTCATTAGTGCTTCGTTCGGCCAGAGAGGGCGCCCTCGAGGGTCAGACCGCTGAACTCGTCGCCCGCAGCATTGCGTTCGGCGATCGGACCGCCGCCGATGTCCGCACCCCGCGGGTCCGCGTCACGTTCCTCGACGCGAATGACACCGCATATGACGTTATTGCCGCTGCGCGCAGGACTGGCCACTCGCGGTTCCCGGTCATCGGTGACGGTCCCGATGATGTCGTTGGGATTGTGCACGTCAAGCAAGCGGTCAGCGTGCCGTCCGATCGGCGTCGCAGGGTCCGTCTTGCCGACATTGCGGACCTGGCCACGACCGTCCCAGACAGCATCGAACTCGATCCGTTGTTGACGTTGTTGCGCGAGCAGGACATGCAGATGGCGATCGTGGCCGATGAGTATGGCGGCACCGACGGCGTCGTCACGCTCGAGGATCTGGTTGAAGAGATCGTCGGTGATATTGCCGATGAACATGATCTGCTGTCGGCACGGAGCCAACACCGCTTCGACGGTACGTGGTCGCTGTCGGGGCTGCTGCGACCCGATGAAGTGCTGGAACAAACCGGTCTTAGCCTCCCCGAGGACGATGATTACGAAACGATCGCCGGACTGATCAATCAATATTTGGGTCGGTTGGCTCAGCGCGGTGATGTCGTACGACTAACGCTCCCGCTGCCGCCTGAGATCGAGGCCGAAGACACCGAGCGCGACATCGTCAGCCTGTCGGTCGATCGTATGGATGGCCGTCGCATCGACCGGGTCACGCTGACCGTCGAGTCGGGTCCCGATGTTGCCCAACCGATGGGCGGTGCGCTCTCATGAGTCCTATTCTCGGGATCGTCGTCACGGTCCTGCTGCTGGCTTTCAACGCGCTGTTCGTCGCGGCTGAATTTGCGTTAATCTCGGCTCGACGTACGCAGATGGAACCACGTGTGGCTGAAGGTTCGCGCACTGCGCGGCTTGCCCTGACTGCGATGGAGAACATCAGCCAGGTCATGGCCGCGGCCCAGCTCGGCATCACTATCTGTTCATTGGCGCTCGGCGCTGTTGGCGAGCCAGCGATTGCGCATCTGTTCGAGCCGGTCTTCGGATGGCTCACGGTCCCACAAACGATGGTGCATCCGATCTCGTTCATTCTTTCGATGACGATCGTCGTGTTCGCGCATGTCGTTCTCGGTGAGATGGTGCCGAAGAACTTGGCGTTGGTCGGGCCGGAACGGGCCGCGCTAATACTAGGGCCGTTCATGCTGGCAGTTGTCGCCATATTCAAACCGTTCGTCGTCGGCCTCAACGCGGTCGCGAACCTGATCGTTCGGATGTTGCGAATCGACCCCAAAGACGAGGTCGCGTCGACCTTTGGCCATGACGAAGTCGCCGGATTGGTCGAGGAGTCGCGGCGTGAAGGGTTGCTCGATGATGACGAATATGAGCTCGTCTCGGGTGCGCTCGACTTCTATGCCGGCACAGTTGCTCAGGTTCTGTTGCCGTCGGATGGACTGGTCATGATCCCGCCCACCGCGACGCCGATCGACGTGGAGAAGGCGTGCGCTGATACCGGCTTCTCGCGTTTCCCCGTCGTTGACTCCGGCGGCACGATTACTGGCTACCTGCACATCAAGGACGTGCTTGAAACCGATGACGATGCGCGTACGGACATGATCGGCGACAAGTGGGTACGCCCGCTCGCGACAATCGCGGTGACATCCAACCTCTATGACGCGTTGCGCACGATGCAAGCACGCGGTTCGCACATGGCACGAGTCGCTGGCGAAGACGGGGACATTCTCGGTGTCATCATGCTCGAAGACGTGCTCGAGGAGCTTGTCGGTGAGATTCGTGACTCCAAGCGTCGGGCCTGACCAGGCGAGGGTGCAGAATGGCGCAATGCGTCGCATCCTCAAAGTTCTCGCGGTTCTGTTCGCGGCAGTGCTCGTCGCGAGCCTGATTTTCGTTGTCGTCACGGTGCGGCAATCCTTCCCTGACACCTCCGGGACGGCAACGATCGAGGGGATTCATCATCCGGTCGACATTCATCGCGATGACAAAGGAATCCCACAGATCTATGCTGATGATCCCGAAGATATTTTCTTCGCGCAGGGCTACGTGCATGCCCAAGATCGTTTCTTCGAGATGGATTTTCGTCGACACGTCACATCGGGCCGGCTGAGCGAACTGTTCGGCAAGTCCGCGCTCGGCACTGACAAGTTCGTACGGACGCTTGGCTGGCGGCGCGTTGCGGAGAAAGAGGTCGAACAACTCGATCCGCAGACCAAATCACTCCTTGACGCGTATGCACGTGGCGTCAATCAGTACATCGACGGCAAATCGAGCAGCAAACTCTCGCTCGAGTACGCGGTGCTGTCGTTGACCGGGCCGGACTATCGCCCGGAGCCGTGGACAGCGGCGGACTCGGTGGCGTGGGTCAAGGCGATGGCCTGGGATCTGCGCAGCAATATGAGCGATGAAATCGATCGGACCCTTGCGGCGGCCAAGCTGCCGATGAAACAGGTCAACGAGCTCTATCCAGAGCAGCCTAAGGACAATCCGCCCATCGTCACCGACCCCGAAGCCAATGTTTTTGCTGGCAAGTTCCAGCAGAACGGATGCACAGGCGTCGAGCTGCAACAGCCTGCCGCGGACTGCTTCGACCCGGGCCTCGCTCGTACCGCGGTGGCATCGCTCAAATCCGCAGCCAGTGCTGCTGACAAACTTCCCACACTGTTGGGCACCGGCGAAGGTATTGGCTCCAACTCCTGGGTCGTCGACGGCAAGCATTCGGCTACCGGCAAGCCCATCCTGTCCAATGATCCGCATCTGGCTCCATCGATGCCGGGCATTTGGTACGAGGCCGGGCTCCATTGCCGGACGGTGTCAGCGGCCTGCCCGTATGACGTTGCCGGTTTCTCATTCTCCGGATTGCCGGGGATCGTCGTCGGCCACAACGCCAAGATCGCCTGGGGCGTGACAACGATGTATGCCGATGTTGCCGATCTCTATCTGGAGAAGGTCACGGGCGACACCTACCTCTACGACGGCAAGCAGAAACCGTTGACTAAGCGCACCGAGAAGTTCAAGGTTGCTGGTGGCGCGACCCAGACGATTACGGTGCGCTCGACCAAACACGGACCGATCATCTCCGGCGTCGATGACGAACTGTCCGATGTTGGCAGTCAAGCGGTTGCTGGCAATCAAAAGGGCGGCTATGCGGTGTCGTTGCGCTGGACGGCCTTGACGCCGCGGCCGACGATCAAGGCGGTCTTTGCACTCGACACGGCGCAGAACTGGGATCAGTTCCGTGCTGCCGCCAAATTATTTACAGTGCCCTCGCAGAATCTTGTGTATGCCGACACCGCCGGCAATATCGGCTACCAGTCGCCGGGCATCATCCCCATTCGCGGCAAGGGTGACGGGCGGATGCCAGTGCCGGGTTGGGATAGCGCTTATGAATGGAAGGGCTCAATTCCGTTCGACGCGCTGCCGTCGGTCTATAACCCCAAGTCAGGGGTTATCGTTACGGCCAATCAACAGGTCATCGGCGATCAGTATCCGCTCAATCTCGGTAAGGACACCGCACCTGGCTATCGGGCAAAACGGATCACCGACCTGCTCAAGGCGAAGAAGAAGTTGACCGTCGCGGACATGACGAAGATCCAGCTCGACACCAAAAGCGCCAATGCGCAGCAGTTAGTGCTCAGACTGTTGGAGGTTAAGCTCGAGTCGGGCTATTACCGCCAGGGCCAGGACACGCTGAAAGGTTGGGATTTCCAGCAGGGTGCGGATTCGGCGGCGGCCGCCTACTTCAACACGGTGTGGCGCAATCTCCTCAAACTGACCTTCCATGACGAGTTGCCGAAGGCCCAATGGCCCAATGGCGGCGAACGCTGGTTCAACGTCCTGCGCACCATCATCGATCAGCCGACCAGCCACTGGTGGGACAACATCGACACGACCGACAAGATCGAATCCCGCGATGAAATTTTCGCTGAGGCGATGCGCCAGGCGCGTGATGAGCTCACCCGCCAGCAGTCACGTGATCCCAAGAATTGGCGCTGGGGCGAGCAGCACACGTTGTCGTTGGTCAACTCGACGCTTGGTGATTCTGGCGTCGGTCTGATCAATTCGATCTTCAACCGCGGCGCCTATGAAGTCGGCGGCGGCGGCGGTCTTGTCGATGCCACCGGCTGGGATGCGACCAAAGGTTATGAGGTCACTGCGGTTCCATCGATGCGGATGGTGGTTGATCTATCGAATCTGGACGCCTCGCGGTGGATCCAATTGACCGGTAACTCCGGTCACGCTTTCAATAAGCACTACACCGATCAGACGAAGCTCTGGCTTAAGGGCGAGACGATGCCGTGGGCGTTCAGTCCAAAAGCGGTCGACAAAGCCAGTAAGGACACGCTGAGGCTGAAGCCACGTGCACCTCGCTGATTGAGTAGCCGAGGACCGTACCGAAACCGTTCGGCGCATATTGTGAACGCGACACGCCGATAATTCCAGCGCGACACGCCGTGTGATGGAAGTTATTTCTGTGACTGGTGTTCCTTTTGAGGCGTTTGAGGATTACGGTGGCAGTCATGCGTGTCTTCCCCACGCCGATGCGGGCGCTTGCTCTTGCCGGTGCTTTGAGTCTGGCCCTCGCCTCCGGCGCGGTGGCGGTTGACGATGGCCCGGACTCGGCAGCCGCAATCCAGATCAAGTTGGTTCAGGGACGGCAGAGCCTCAATGCGATGTACGGGCGTGCCGCCGTCGCATCCGAGCAACTCAATGGTGCGATCTATCGAGCCGCGCAGGCAAAGGCCGAAACGGCGCGCAACAAGGTCGAAGTTGCCAGCGCCGCCAAGGGTTTGAAGATCCAGCGGGATGCGGTGGCGATGCTCACGGTCCAGGGTCTGCAGTCCGGCACCGGTATGGCAAAACTTGGCTCGTTGTTCCAATCCGACGGCCCAACGCAACTGCTGGATCGGGCATCGGCCTATTCGAGTACGCAGGAAGCAATGGCCGCGCACATCGATTCGCTCACGGCGAGCACCGTCGTCTACGATTCCGCGATCCACCGGGCTGACAAAGCTGCCGCCGCTCAACGTACGGCGCTCGCCGATCAGGTTGCGGCCAAAGCTGCGATCGATCGAGAGATTTCTGGGGCCGAGGCGGCACAAAAGACGCTGTCCACAGAACGTACGCATCTGCTCGCCGAACTGGCTGCCGTGCAGAGGATTTCGGTCAAGGAAGTAACCAAGCGACAGAACCAGATTGACCAAGAACTTGATCGGCAGGGCGGGACACCACCGGCAGCTGACCCGAAAGCAGCCGATCCTAAGTCGGCTGATCCGAAGCCTGAAGTGCCCAAGCCAACTACCCCGCCGAAGACAACACCGCCGCCGGCCTCGTCGAGCAAAGTCGAGACGGCGATCGCCTTCGCCAAGGCGCAACTTGGTGATCCCTACAAATGGGGCGCCGCCGGACCGAGCTCGTGGGACTGTTCGGGGCTCACGATGAAGGCGTATGCGGCCGCCGGTGTCAACATTCCGCACTATGGCGGAGCGCAGTACACCTCAACCAAGCATGTCCCGATGAACCGCATCAAACGCGGTGATCTGCTGTTCTGGAGCAACGGCTCAGTTGGTTCGATCTATCACGTGGCGTTGTATCTCGGTGGCGGCAAAATGATCCAAGCTCCGCGTACCGGGCGCAATGTCGAGATCATGCCACTGAGCTACTGGATCCGCCCAGACATGGCCTCCCGACCAGGCTGATGTTACGAAGTTAGCGCGCGACCTCGGCCAGCGATGCGTCGACGAGCCATTCGACGGGCGCTTTGTCATCGGTATAGATCGTGCCGCCGGTGAGTCCTGGACGCAGCCGCGCGGCGGTCGACTTGCCCACCGCAGCAAGATCATCAGGCCAACCGACGGCGGCCGATTCCAATGCTGCGCGCGGGTCAGAATGCGTCGTACCGATCAGCATCGTGTTGGTGGCGTCGAATGGATCACGCCATACCCCGTCGCTGCCGAATGCCGTACGCATCGTCGCACTCAATACTTTCTCCAACGTGGCGGAGCCTTCGGGGTGGCCAACGTTGACGATGACGACGCCGCCAGGACGAAGATGTTCCTTCACAAGGGCGAAAAATTCCCGCGTCGTCAGGTAGAACGGAATGTATGGCTGCCGGTAGGCATCGACCAGAATCGCGTCGAATTTGTCATCAGATGCCCTCAACCATGGCCGCGCATCAGCAGTGTGGGTATGCACATTTGGTCCACTGAGGTCGAAAAGTTCGCGGCCCACGGCGGTGACATCAGGATCGATTTCGACGGCATCGACGCGCACCTGTGGCCAAAAATGGGCGACCGCACGGGCGGTCGTGCCGGCGGCGCTGCCGAGAATTGCAATCTTCGCGGGCTTTGCCGCACCGGCGAACGGCAGCACCAGCATTTCGTCCCAGTAGCCGTCAGTCAGATACTCGCCGGCCCGGTAGGTCGAGTGCACGGCCTGGCCCTCGTTCAGTTCAAGCGTCCGTGTGCCAGCGGGGCTCTCGACGACCCGGGCGTATTGATATTCGGTCTCGTGCTCCCAGATCACTTTGCCGCCGGCGGCCTCCGACTTGGTCAGCCCTTCGGGCAGCAGGATGAGCCCGATGATTGCGAGCGCAACGGCGCCGGACAGCATACGGGTCCGGCCCCCGCGCAGGCCCGGAAGGGAGACGAGCGCGAGTGCCAGCGCGAAGACCAAGAAGGTGCGATGCGAGCCGACATACGGAATCAGCAGCAGCGACGCCAGGAAGGTGCCGGTTAATGAGCCGACCGTGCCGATTGCATAAAGCCGTCCCGAAACTCGACCGGCATCCTCAACGTGCTCGACTTTGAGTCGCACAGCATATGGCGACACCATGCCCAATAGCAGGACCGGAACCGCGATGAGCACGCCGACTCCGACGAGTGAACCAACGAAGATGCCGGCTGACAGATCCTCAAACGCTGTTGTCGAAGCGTGCAGGAATGGTCCGCTGATGAACGGGACGATCGCGAGCATGATCGCAGCGCCGAGGACGATGCGGGCCAAGCCGTGAATGGTGGGATCTCGGTCCGCGATGCGACCACCGATTGCATAGCCGATCGAAAGCGCAACGAGAACGATTGCGATCGTGTTTGCCCAGACGATCGTGCTGGCCCCGAACCATGGCGCAAGCAATCGAGCCGCCGCGATCTCGGAGCCGAGACTGGCCGATCCAACGACAAACACAAGAACTTCAAGCGAGAACAGCCGACGGGTCATTGGGCGAACATACCCGGTGCCCGTCTAACGTCATCCCGAATGAACCGTATGGAGTACGAGCGGGATGACGTTAGGGCGCAGTGAGGGGTTAAGGGACGCGGAACACGCCGGTTGGCGCGACCGCCATGTGGACGGGTACGTCAAAAGAGTCGTGCGGGAGTTCGTCGACAATCTCGCCAGCGAACAACAATGCGCACCGAATGGAAGACGATCGTTCGAGCGCACGATCGTAGTAGCCGGCGCCGCGGCCGAGACGGTTGCCAGCGACGTCGACGGCGAGTGCCGGAACGATCACGAGATCGGCTGTGTCGAGCGCATCCACACCGAGTCGAGGGGCATCAGGTTCAGTGACGCCGAGCGATGTGACCTGACCGGAATCGCCGGGTTTGTAGCTGACCCAGTCCAAACTCAGGTCCGGCAGACTGATCGGCACGATGACCTCGATGCCGCGATCTATCAGGCCCTGGATCGTCGGCGCGGTGCCGGGCTCGGATCTCATTGAGACGTAGACAGCGACGCGTTTAGCCGCAGTGAGGATCGGCTGGGACAGCAGATGAGCCGCGATTGCCTCGGCCGCGAACGCCTTGTCCTGATCGCTGAGCGATCGCCGCCGAGCCAACGCCGCGGAACGGTAGTCGGCTTTGTCCATGGAGCGACGCTAACCTATTGCCCATGAGCGCAGCAGGATTGGCCGAAGCGATCCACCGCATGTCCGCCGTTGGTGTCCACCAACGCGCGATTGACGTGTTCACCTATTACTACGGTCAGATCGAAGCTGGCGCGACCGGCATGATCGCCGAAGCCGATGTCGAGCCGCTCGACAATCTCGATCACGCCTCAGCGCTGACCATCAGCCATGCCGACCAGATTGCGGCGGCCGATCGAACGGCGATCATCAAACTCAACGGCGGCCTCGGCACGTCGATGGGAATGGATCACGCGAAGTCGTTGCTCGAAGTCCGATCTGGGCTGAGCTTCCTCGACATCGTGGTCGGGCAGGTTCAACAGGCCCGTAAGGCCACCGGATCGCGGCTTCCGTTGCTGTTGATGAACAGTTTCCGTACGCGCGAGGACACGTTGGCGGCGCTCGCGAAATATCCCGATCTCGCCGTCGACGACTTACCGCTCGACTTTTTGCAGAATCAGGAACCGAAGCTGCGGGTGGATACGTTGAGCCCGGTCGACTGGCCCGCGGATCGATCGCTCGAGTGGTGCCCGCCGGGACACGGAGACCTCTACACCGCGCTTGAGGTCTCCGGAGTGCTTGACGCTTTGCTCGATCAAGGTTTCGCTTATGCGAGCGTGTCGAATGCGGACAACCTTGGGGCATCGCCCGACGTCGCGATGATGGGCTGGTTCGCGGCCAGTGGAGCGCCATATGCCGCTGAGGTCTGCGTACGTACGCCCGCCGATGTCAAGGGCGGCCATCTCGTCGTTCGGCGAAGCGACGGGCGACTCATGTTGCGAGAAACCGCGCAGACCCGTGCCGAAGATGCCGATGCGGCGGCCGATCGGCACCGCCACCGCTACTTCCACACCAACAATCTGTGGTTCGACCTGCGTGCGCTCAAGGCAGCACTCACCGAACGCAAAGGGGTACTGGGACTTCCGCTCATCCGCAACGAGAAAAGTGTCGATCCTACCGATCCGTCCTCGCCACGCGTCGTGCAACTCGAGACGGCAATGGGTGCGGCGGTCGAGGTGTTCGACGGGGCGCGGGCGATCGAGGTCGACCGCACCCGATTCCTGCCGGTCAAAACCACCGACGACCTGCTGCTCGTCCGCTCAGATGTTTATGACCTGAACGACAATTTTCAGCTTCGGACGCACCTGTCCGACCCGCCGATCGTGCGTCTGGACCAACAGTTCTTCCGCACGATCGGTGATTTTGAAGCACGTATGCCGAGTGTCCCTTCACTGCTCAAAGCCGATTCCTTGACGGTAAGAGGAGATTGGACTTTCGGTGCTGGGGTCGCTGTCGTCGGTGCGGCTGTGCTCGAGGATCAGGGGCGCCCTGAGAGCGTCGCTCCGGCAGCGACGCTTGGACCGCGTTAGTCTGAGTGCCATGCCCTCGGATTCCAACGACATCGATGCGGAGCAGAGCATGTTGCCGCTTGATCCTCATGGGGACGTCGAACCCACCGAAGTAGTCGCGATGGACAGCGAAGTGAAGCCGGAATCCGAACCACCTACTGCCGCGCCAGCCGAGCCTGCGCGGCATGCTGCGACCGAGGCATCTGCTGAGTCGCCTGCGGCCACCCCCGCTCCTGTCGAGTCGCCTGCGGCCGCGGACACGCAGGCCGCAACTCCGTCGACGGCCGCTGCAGCGCCTGAAGCTCCCGCGCCACCGGCTGCGAAGCCAAAAGCGACCCGTCCGCGTGCTGCCTCGATCCCCGACAACATGCTGAGCGTTGAGCAGCACCTCGAACGAATCTTGCGCGGTATCGGCCCGTTGGAGGCCTACGATCAGCCGTTGGTCGAGTCGCTCGGGCTGCCGATTCACGAAGATTTCGTCAGCGCGATCGACCTGCCACGCTTCGATAACTCCGCGATGGACGGTTATGCCGTGCGGTCGCAGGACGTCATTGAGGCGACCAAATCTCATCCCATCACATTGCCGGTGGTCGGCGAGATTGCCGCCGGGTCGGCGCGGCCATTCGCGATCAGTGCCAACACTGCGGTCAAGATCATGACTGGCGCGCCGATTCCACGTGGCGCTGATTGCATCGTGCCGATTGAGGCGACCGATCGCGGCAACGCGCGTGTTGTCATCTATGCCGGCGGTCCTGTTGGGCGGTCGATCCGGCCGCGTGCCGACGATGTTAAGGCCGGCGACATGGTGCTTCCCGCCGGTACGGTCCTCGGCCCACGCGAGATCGGACTGCTCGCATCGCTTGGTGCCGGTCGGGTCAAATCCCGACCGCGGCCACGCGTCGTAATCATGTCGACCGGTAGCGAATTGCGTGAACCCGGCGCCCACCTCGACTACGACTCGATCTTCGATGGCAACAGCTTCATGCTCGCCGCAGCCGTGCGCGCGGCCGGCGCAATTGCCTATCGGGTGCCCGCCGTGACCGATAATCCGAAGACGTTCCGGCGGGCGCTCTCCGATCAACTCGTTCGCGCTGACCTTGTTGTGACCAGCGGTGGTATCAGCAAGGGCGATCACGATGTCGTTAAGGAAGCGCTCTCACCGTTGAGCACCATGACGTTTAGCCAAATTGCGATGCAGCCTGGCAAACCGCAGGGTTTTGGCACCGTGTTCGATGAGCAGACGCCGGTGATCACCTTGCCTGGCAATGCTGTGTCGGCCTACGTGTCCTTCGAGGTTTTCGTGCTCCCGGCCATCCGCCGGATGATGGGGTTGACGCCATACCGTCGGCCGATGGTCCACGCCGTACTCGCTGCAGATGTGCAATCGATACCTGGCCGGCGCCAGTATTTGCGTGGCATCTTCGAGGTCACTCATCGCGGTGCCAAGGTCACACCGATCGCCGCGCCGGGTTCACACCTCGTTGGCGACCTTGCCAGGGCCAATGCCCTGATCGTCGTCGGCGAGGACGAAACTGCGTTGAATATGGGCGATACCGTCCGTACCTTGGTGCTCGATCGGCCATTCTGATGGCCGACAAACTGACTCATGTCGACGCCAGTGGCCATGCCCGTATGGTCGACGTTACCGCCAAAAACATCACCAGTCGTGTGGCCACGGCACAGGGTCGAGTGGAGATTAGTGCCACGGTCGTTGACCTATTGCGCGGCGAAGGAGTGCCCAAGGGTGACGCATTGGGCGTTGCCCGAGTTGCCGGCATTATGGCAACCAAGCGCACCCCGGATCTGATCCCGCTGTGTCACCCACTCGCGATCGGTGGGGTTGAAGTTGATCTTGTCGTCGTCGACGATGCGGTGGAAATCATGGCGACCGTCCACACCGCGGACCGCACCGGCGTCGAGATGGAGGCGTTGACCGCCGTCAGCGTCGCGGCACTCACCGTGATCGACATGGTCAAAGCAGTCGACAAGCACGCACGCATCACCGACATTGAAGTCGTCGCAAAAGCGGGCGGCAAGAGCGGCGACTGGACCAGCCCAAACCGGTGGGAGCGGTGAAAGCGGCGGTTGTCGTCGCGTCCAACCGGGCGTCCGCGGGCCTATATGCCGATATCACCGGCCCACTCATTGTTGAGACGTTGACCGCCTGGGGCTTCGATGTTCCACCGCCCAATGTTGTTCCTGATGGCGATCCGGTCGCCCAGGCGATCTCGGCCGCGCTCGCTGATGAGGTTGCCGTCATCCTCACGACCGGCGGCACCGGCGTCAACCCGACCGACCGCACGCCCGAAGCGACCAAACCGTTCCTCGAACGCGAATTGCCAGGTGTCGCCGAAGCGATTCGTGCCTATGGAGTGTCCGGCGGAGTGCCGACGGCGATGCTGTCGCGCGGTCTTGCTGGGGTTGCGGGCAACACCGTGATCATCAATTTACCCGGTTCTCGTGGTGGGGTGAAGGACGGGCTTGCAGTGCTTGATGGTGTTCTCAAGCACCTCGTTGACCAGATCGCCGGCGGCGATCATGGAGGCCACGAGTGAGTGCTGGGTGGCCCGTAACCCTGGCGCATGGGCGGATCGGCATACGACCGCTTGTCCTGAAAGATGCGTCGCGTTGGTCTGCGCTGCGCGACGCCAATGCTGCGTGGTTGTCACCATGGGAAGCGACGGTTCCGCCCGGCTCAGGACGGGGCATCGCCTCCTACCGCGAGATGATTCGTACTTTGCGCGCCCGCGCCCGACGGGGTCAGACGATGCCGTTCGCGATCACCTATGACGGCAAGATGGTTGGCCAGTTGACGGTCAGCGGCATAACCCAGGGCTCGGCCCGTTGGGGAAGCATCGGTTACTGGATCGCCCGTGACCATGCGGGGCTGAACATCACGCCAACTGCAGTGGCGTTGGTATGCGATCACCTGCTGTTCACGGTGGGTCTACACCGGATTGAGATCGCGATCCGGCCCGAGAATGCCGCCAGTCTTCGCATCGTCGAGAAGTTGGGGTTCATCGAATACGGTATGGCGCTGGGTTATCTTCACATCGCGGGGGACTGGCGCGATCACCGGCTGTTCCAGATCCTTGCCGAGGATGTCCCGGAGCGACTCATTTCGCGACTGCCGGCCGCCGAAACCTCATAAGTCACATCCGTCACAAAGTTCTCGGCCGACACACCGCCCGTCGTGCCGCGTTTCAGGGCTCCGACCGCATACGGTTTTGCTTGTGGGCAATGGGCTGATTTTCGCGTTCGTCGTCGCCTTGTGGGCGGCGTACTTCGTGCCGCTTGCCGTCCGCCGCTACGACGAGGCTTCGAAGTCCGGTTCGATCGAGAAGTTTTCCTCTCTCAGCCGGGTGATTCCACACCAGCGGAACGTCGTGGAGGAGGAAGTCGTCATGGCTCCAGAGCCCGAGATTGCTCGCCCAACAATTGCTAAGACATCGAACCGCCCGGCGGCCCGACTGGCTGCGCGTCGGCGCCGTCGCACACTCCTTACGTTGCTCGCGTTGGCGGCCATCGTCACGACGGTCTCGGTGATTGGCCTTCTTCCGCTCGGCGCAATCGGCGGCCCCGCAGCGCTGATCGTGGCATGGCTCGTGGCCTGCCGGATTCAAGTCCGTGGCGAGCTTGGTATCACGCGCAAACCTCGTGCGGCCCGCAATGCCAAGAAGAATGCCAAGAAGGCCGACAAGCATGATGACGGCGAAGACACCATCATCGTTTCCGGCCAGTTCGAGGACATCGATCCCAATCGCAAGCACTCGATGGAAAAAGTCGAGCTTGAGATCGATGCGCTTGACGAGAAGATTGAGATCGCCGTTCCCGTCGGCACCATTGCCGGAGCAGCAACCTGGTACCCGTTGCCGGTCACGCTTCCGACTTACGTCACCAAGCCACGTGCGGGTCGCACTGTTCGGACTATCGAGTTCGGCGAGCCGGGGGCCTGGACATCGGGCCACATCGAGGGCGAAGATGTCGAGCTGCCGTCCCGCAAGGGCACCGGCGAAGATGATCAACGTCGCGCCGTCGGCAACTGATCCACGGTTTACCACGGTCACACGGCAAACCTCATCGGTCCACGGCAAATTTGCCGGGGTATGCCATGGTTTGCCGTGGTATGACAGGTGGTAATCTCGACACTTGTTGAGGGGCATTGGCGCAGTTGGTAGCGCGCTTCGTTCGCATCGAAGAGGTCAGGAGTTCGAATCTCCTATGCTCCACCAATCGGTTCTTAGTCGAACCCATCATCTGAACAACGCCAAGCGTTAAGATTCCGGCGGGCCCTACGGGGTCCGTTTTTCTTCGAGTGTGGCGAGGACTAAACGGCGGCTTCCGTAGAAAGCTGCTGCGATGGGTGTGTATTCACCGTGACAGTCGAGATCGGCTGCCGGGGCGGCCAGTCTTGGATCAACGTGTATCCGAGTGGACTGACCCGTTTCGCGTGTGAGCGAATTGTGAGCGGCTCCTGTAAGAGTGTGCGGATGTTCTGTTCTCGCGCACTCGGTCTGCGTGCATACAGCGATGCTTCGTCGGGGTGGAGTCCCCAGAGCAGAAGGAAAGCCGGGTTCGCCAAGAACATCCCGCGCTGGAATCAGCCAGAGCTGTCGTCGGCGACAGTGAAATTTCAAAAGTGAAAGCGGAGGCCGCAATGGCACGAATGTTCGAAAATAAACTCAGATCGTTCGCGCGACTGAACTTCGCATTGGCATTGGCGGTGGTCCTGGTCGCGGCGTCCGCGCTGACAGTATTCGCGCCTCAAGCGGCTCATGCCGATGCCGTCAACAACACCGATTTCGTCACCACCTGGAAGGTCGAGGCCGGCGACACAAGCATCACCATCGATGTCAACACCCTGTTCACATCGACGCCGTTCAACTACAGCGTCGACTGGGATAACGACGGAACACCCGATGAGTCTGCGCTGACCGATGCGGTGACTCATGATTTCGGTGCGACCGGCACGTACACGGTTCGGATCAGCGGTACGTTTCCAGCAATTGAAATGAAAAATGCCGGTAACGCGGCCAAACTCATCAGTATCGACCAATGGGGCGACAACGAGTGGGAATCGACATTGCGTGCCTTTAAGAATGCGGTCAACATGACGTATAACGCGACTGATGCACCAGACCTGTCCAATGTGGCCAGTATGGCCGCAATGTTCGAGGCGGCAACTAGCTTCAACGCTGACCTGTCGAACTGGGACACCTCGAACGTAAGAGTGATGAACTCGACTTTTAAGGGCGCCACCGCTTTTGATGGTGACATCACCACCTGGGACACCGATAACGTCGAACAGTTAGTAGACACGTTCAATGGTGCGACGTCGTTTAACCAAGACATCTCTGGTTGGAGCACCAGCAACGTGGTACTTATGAATCGCACGTTTATGGGTGCGTCGTCGTTCAACCAGAGCCTCGGTGACTGGGATTTGTCGAAGGTGACGGGACTCCTCGACTTTTTCGATAGCACTGCTCTTTCCGTCGCCAACTATGACGCCACACTGGCTGGCTGGGCCGCGCAGAGTTTGCAGCCGGACTTGGCGCTTGGCGCAGACGGCCTGACCTACTGTGACCAAGACGCGCACGATGCGCTCACTGGTGCTCCGAACAACTGGACGATCATCGGTGATTCGCTTGATCTCAGCTGTCCGGCGGCACCGATCTCGTTCAGCATCGACGTCGACGGCACTGACGCTACGACTGGCAACGCTGCTATGAGTCAGACCCCGACCTTCAGTGGCACCTACGACCCGGACTGGACAATCGATGTCCTGGTTGACGGCCAGCTGGTGTGCACGGCAACGGTCGATTCCAATGGCGAGTGGACGTGTAGCCCTACTGATGAGATTGCTCCGGGTAGCCATCAAGTCACTGCTGACGTTAACTACTTTGGCGACAACACAGAGTCATTCGGTCCGTATACGGTCACGGTTGAAGGTCAGACCGGCGATACTGACAATCCGGCCGACGAAGAAGAAGTAGTCCCCGCCGGTGCCGTTGACGAAGGTGCTGCTGAATTGCCTGACACAGGCGCAGCGCCCATCGTTCTCCCAATCGGTCTGGGCGCGCTGCTGCTCATCGCCGGAGCCGGACTGGTGTATTCCGGGCGCTTCCGTCATTCCAGGACACAGGAGAGCTGACCTATTGGCAAGACTTGCGTATGGGCAGCGGCGCGGGGTCTGCCCATACTTAGGTCGGGGATGCTCGTCGCATTCTGCTGCCGGATGTCTTGAGAATTGCGCGTATTGTCATGCGATAGCAGCCATATTCGGTTGCGAGTTCGTAGACCGTACTTCCCAATCGGCAGCTGATCTGACGACGCGGCACGAGACCTTGAGCGGTTGCCAGAACGCGATCGTGAGCGTGCTTGGCGGGGTGACACTGGTAACCCCGCCAAGCAGAGCCACATCTCGCGCCGCAGAACTTATTCCAGCAGCCCGCGTATGTCGGCGGGCGTGAACTTGCCGGTGGCGAGCTTGGCGTCGCCGATCACGCTGTCGAACAGTTTCGCCTTGCCGGCCTTGAGCGCCATGACCTTTTCCTCGATCGTGTCCTTGGCAACCAGCCGGTAGACCATGACAGTGCGGTTCTGGCCAATGCGATGGATACGATCGACGGCTTGGGCCTCGACCGCTGGATTCCACCAGGGGTCGACGAGGATGCAGTAGTCGGCCTCGGTGAGGTTGAGCCCGAACCCGCCAGCCTTGAGGCTGATCAGGAACACCGGCGCAGTGCCCTCACGGAACCGATCGATGACCTGCGTGCGGCGTTTGGTCGTGCCATCGAGATAGCAGTGCTCGATCCCTTGCGCGTCGAGCCGATCGCGAATCCGGCCAAGCACGCCGGTGAACTGGCTGAACACCAGCACTCGGTGACCCTCCGCGATGGCCTCGTCAAGCAGGTCGGCGAGCACGTCGAGCTTGCTGGCCGGCACCCCGACGTATGCGTCATCGATCAGACTGGCATCGAGGCTGAGCCGCCGCAGCAGCATGAGAGAGCGGAAGATCTCGAAGCGGTTGCCATCGAAATCCTCCATGAGACCGAGCACTTTCTGGCGTTCGCGGTTGAGATGCCGGTCGTAGACGACACGATGCTTGGCGGCGAGTTCGACGGAGATGATCTGCTCCTGCTTGGCCGGCAGGTCGAGCGCCACGTCGTTCTTGGCCCGGCGCAGCATGAGTGGCCGGAGCCGGCGATGCAACTGGGCGAGACGTTCCGCATCGCCATTGCGCTCGATCGGCGTGCGGTAGTAGTCGGTGAACTTCTTGGGCGACGGGAACAGCCCGGGTGCGACGAGGCCGAGCAGCGCCCAAAGCTCCATCAGATTGTTCTCCATCGGAGTGCCCGTGACTGCGATCTTGATGCCGGCCCGCAACCGCTTGGCGCAGCCGTACGTCTTGGACTGATGGTTCTTGACGAATTGGGCTTCATCGAGCACGAGGCCCGCCCACTCGATCTCATCGTAGCCGTCGAACTCGAGTCGCATCAGGGTGTACGACGTGATGACGATGTCCGATCGAGACGCAATCGCTGCGATCTCCTCGCCGCGCCGGGCACGAGTCTGGTCGATGACGTGGACTCGAAGGTCGGGTGTGAATCGGGCGGCCTCAGCCAGCCAGTTGCCGGCGACACTGGTCGGTGCGACGACGAGGAATGGTTGCCCATTTGGCTTGTGCTCGTGGAGCCGCTGGATCAGCGCTAACACCTGCAACGTCTTGCCCAAGCCCATGTCGTCGGCAAGTATGCCGCCGAGGCCGGCGGAATGGAGCCGGCTGAGCCAGGCAAAGCCGGAGCGCTGGTACGGCCGCAGGGTCGCATGAACGCCGGCCGGAACTTCGATATCGGCGGATTCATCGTCGCTGGTCGGCTCGAGTCCGCGCAGCGTCGCCACCGCCGCACGCCACTGCTCCGCCTGCTCGGTGACGACACCGAGGGCTTCGAGTTCGGACCACAGGCCGACCTGAAAGCGGCTCAGCCGGAGCGGCCCCGATGGGGCATCCTGCAGCGAGCGGGCCTCGTCGATGAGCGCGAGCAACTGTTGCAGCACCGGATGCTCGAGCGACAGACACATACCGCTCGGCAGTATGAAGACTGGCTGCCGGCGGACGATTGCGGCTAGAAGCTGGTCGATCGGGACGTCCTCGCCCTCGATTGTGACCGTCACCGACAGGTCGAACCAGTCCCGACTGTCCGGCGATGCGGCCGTCGCCAGCGAGACCACCGGGTCTTCGAGCGCGTGGCGGTAGTCGGGGAGTTCGCCGCTGATGCTGACTTCGATAGCGGCTAACTCTTGTAGCGCAGGCAGCGTTGTCATGACGAATTCGGCTGCCTGCACGCCGGTCAACATCGCCGCGTCGTGATGCGGAGCCAGCAGCCCGTGCGGGACGAGGAGCGGGCGCACCGCTGAAACAATTTGCGTTTCGGCGTCGGCATCGCGGTATGTCTGCTCGCCCGCCGCCGGCGCCAGCGGGAGTTGCGTGGCGAGGATCTGGTCGCCGTGGACGGCGCGGTAACTCCAGTGCAACTGCAGGCCGAGGTTGTGGTCGGCACCAGGGTGCAGCGACAGCAGGAGGCTGGGTTCGGGCAGACCGGGGAGCTCCACGGAGCCATCGGGCGACCGGACCGTCATCCGGCCAGCAAGCTTCGGGTAGTAGCCGAGCAGAAACTCATCGGCATCGTCGGCAGGTAGGCGTACCGGCATGCCCGCGGCAACCAGTGTCGTCAGCGAGGCGTCGAGTGGCGCATCGAATGGTGCCATCTTGACCAACCGATTCTTCGACGACGGCTGTTCCGCATCATCTTCGGTCCACCAATAGAGGCCGCTGGCTTCAGCGCCGCCGATCAGCTCGAACCGATCAGCCGTGAGCGGTGTCCCATCGACACTGACGGTCGGCGCGACGACGAGCCCGTTCCCGTCCCGGCTGATGTCCAGCGCTGCCTCGGCCGATTTTGCCTGGTGGATCGGAGACCCGTTCTTGGCAGCGTTGATCAACGCCAAGCCACTGTGCTCTGCCTGATCGAGCAGGCTCCAGATGCCCGAACCCGTCAACTCATCGACATACATGACGGTGTCGCTCTGGCCGTAGTAGTACTGCATACCGCGGGACGCCGTGCGCAACGATTGGATACCCACCAAGACCTGCCACTGCCGTGGATCGATCTTGTGGGTCACCGCGGCGTAGGCAAGATCCCGCCACGAGATTTCTGAGCGGATCCACTTGCCGGACTTGCCACGCGTCACGGGTCGTATGGTCATCCGGAAGGCTGGCGCTGCGGACTGGTGGGCGTTCTTGTTGGCGATCAACTCGAACTGCAGGGCGGCTTCGAGCGGTGGGGCGGCTGTCGCGCTCATACTCAGGGCAGTATCGAACGCACGACGCCAGGTCGGCGCCTGCGGTGTCGTCGCCGGATCGGCACGGGCAGTCAACAGCAGTGCTACCGCATGTTTGCAGTAGCCGCCGAGCGGACAGCTGCACCAGTTGCCGAGCAGTTCGAGGTCACCCTCTCGGGCAACGTCGAGATCGACCTCGGTGACATACGGCGTGCGACTATTGCCGGCCACGATGCCCGACAGCGTAAGGGTTTCGGGATCCCACTCGTGGCTTCGAACCCGGCCCTGGCGTGCGTAGGCGCGCCCACGTTCATATGAACCGGAGTCGAAGTTTCGTCGGATCTGCGTTTCGCTGATCACGGGGCCATCGTTGGACGAACCGTGGGCCTGAGGGTTATTGGGGAATGCCACGTAGTGAAGTCTATGAAGCCGCGCTGACAGACCAATCTCTTGATGCCTGGTGGATGATTCAGGATCGACTGAAGACTCGACGTCCAGCCCAGAAAACCGCGCCGAGCACCAGCAACGCGCCGAGCCAGGGGAGCAGGACTCCCAACGCCGTCACCGCACCGTTGATCGTTGCGACCAGACCATTCCAGCCGTCAATAAGCCCGCCGCGGAAACCCGACGGTGAAACGTCTTTGGCGGTCGAGCGGGCGGTGAGATCGATCTGAATCGAGGACATCGATACCTGATCGGTCAGGCCTGAGCGTTGGGCTTTCAGGCTGTCCAGATCGGCCTGGCGTTTGGTGAGCGCGTTCTCGGCGCTGATCACCGCAGCGGTCGACTTGGCGTTGCGGATGATGTCTTCGAGCCGGTCGACCGAGACGCCGAGTGCCTTGATGCGAGCGTCGAGATCCTGGCCTTTGAGCGTCACGTCCTGATCAGCGAGGTTGACCGATTCAACGGTGCCGTAGCCGCGGAGTGTGTCGATTGCGCCGGTGACTTTCGTCTGCGGGATGCGTACAACCAGATTGACGCTGCCACCACTGCCCTTCGAAGCCGCGTTCTCATCACGCGAATCGATCCGACCGCCCAGCCCCTCAACGTATGTCGAGATTCTCTGTGCGCTATCGGCTGGCCGGGCAACCCGCATTGAGATTGAACCGGTCGTGATGATCTCCCGCTCGGTTTCGAGGTTGGTCAGTGATTTGGAGCCAGATGCGTCGTTTTCCTGGCCAGCGACGCTTTTAGCGGAACCGCTGGAATCGCTGGCAGCGTCGGAACTCATCGAGTTCGGGCCGTCATACGAACCGACTACGGTCGTACCGATACCGCCGATCGCGACCACGCAGGCGGCGGCGAGTACGACTTTGCGGTAGCGGCGGGTCTTCTGTTGGGACGAACGCATGGCAGTGCTCATAATTGTTCGACGCATTGATTCGATCTGCTCGTCGTTCAGTTCGGGGAGAGTGTTCATGCTGTGCCCCTCAGGACGTTGATGTCGGCGCGAAGTCGTTGGCGGATACGGGCGACCCGGTTGCGGACCGAGCCGTGGGTGACGCCGAGGTTGGCCGCTGCCTCGGCATACGTGCGGTTGTCGTTGATGCACAATTCGTAGATTCGGCGATCGACGTCGGAAAGGGCGGCGATGCTCTTCTCGACCCGTCCGACGAGTTCTTCTTGGATGGCGGCTTCCTCGGCGGAGCCGGACGGATCGGCGAGTTCACCTTGGAGGCCCTGGCTTCGTGCCGCGTCACGTTGTGTCTGCCGGCGCCGATTGAGTCCGGCATATCGGGCGGTGACCAAGAGCCACGGCAGTAGTGAGCTATCGGCAATCTGAATCGTTTGGATCTTCTTCCACGCGGTGATGAACACGTCTTGGGTCGCGTCTTCGGCATCGTGCGCATTGCCGACCACCGCGTATGTTTGCCAATAGACCGGCCGGACGTGGCGCCGATAGAGGTGGTCGAAGGCGAGCCGGTCGCCCGTCGCGGCGCGGCTGAGGAGGTCGCGGTCGTCCGGCAACGGATCACTCACCGCTGGCTCCTTCTGATTGGCTTCCACACCCATATATGTCACCCGGTGCCCAATCGTCTCGCATGAAGTTAGAATTGTTTTGAGTTATGGCTTGGAAATCTGGTCGTATGAGTTGAGGGGCGGGTTGATGCGAGTTCGTTGGCTTATCGCGGTCGTCCTCGCTCTCGTGACTGTTGGGTTGCTTTCACCGCAGGCTTCGGCGTCGTCCGATCAAGGTCTGCGCATGGCACGACTGCCGCAAGTCCTGAGGATCATCCCGCCGGCGCCGAGTTTTGAGCGCCAGATGGCCACGATCACAAACCTTGACCACGTGACCAAAGCGCTCGACGAATGCGATGGCCCGGTCGCTGTGCCGTTGCCTGGCCAGAGCACAGTTCTGGTTGCTGAGCACGACTATTGCGGTGGCTCGGCGTGGATCAGCCGGTTGCATCGGGGGCAGGCGATCCGGCTTTCCGGTCCGGGCGTGGAGCCAGGGATCTACATGGTCGGTGAATCTAGGCATGTGGTGCGCGGCGAGGCCCGAGTTAGGGACATGCCAGACGCCAATGTGGTGCTTCAGACCTGCATCAGCAAGACGAAGATGGTGCTTGTCGGTATGACGCTCGTGGGCGCTTGATCCGGAGCTAACCATTTTCTCCATTTGCCTCATGCGTGACTGAAATCCGTGCTAACTTCAGCGATTGAGACTGGTCGAAATGGGAGTTCGACCGGCTCGAGGGAGCGAAGCCCGAGAAATTGTCGGTAAACGTTTCGCAACTAAAGGGAGAGAGTTGTGAGATACGAAAAGGCAGGTCCGCGCGGCAGGCGCGAGGGTGGTGTCGCCATGGTCGAGTTCGCGCTTGTACTTCCTATTTTTCTTGCACTGGTTTTCGGCATCATCAGCTATGGCTACATGCTGAGTTACCGACAGGCGATGAGCCAGGCCGCAGGTGAAGTTGCACGGATCGTTGCGGTATCGACTGCTCCGAATTTGGATACTCAAATCGACGAGGCCTTCGACAATGCGCTTTCGGGTTACAAGGTTAAGTGTCAAGGTGGGTCGCTGATTTTTGACGGCAGATCTGTCGGCACCTGCACGGTCGAGCGAAATGTCCTGTGCGCAACTGCGGCTGATGCAAACAAATGTGCAAAGGTGACGCTGAAGCAAAATTATCGGGCAAACCCCCTGATCCCGTCGTTCCCTGGATTGGGGATTACCCTGCCGGATAATCTTGAGTTCAACGCTGTCGTCAAGGTTGCATCGTGAAGCTCCGCACTCGTGAAGAGCGAGGCTCGATTCTGCCGATGACAGTTTTGCTCATGGTCACGCTTCTCACCTTCACTGCTTTTGCGGTCGATATCGGTATTCAACGAGTCTCGCGCAGCGATATGCAATCGCTGGCAAATGTCGTTTCGTTGGATCTCGTACGTCATCTCGAAGGACGGAGCGTGAACGATATTCAAGGATCGTCGTGGGATGCTTTGAAACAGCAAAGTATCGAGCGAAATCGCCACACGGTTGGGAAACTCGAGTCGGTAACGCCGATACTGGGGAAGATTCAGCCGGACGGCAGTTTTGTGGCGGTCAGTGGGGCGGATATTCCTACCGCAGTTAAAGTGATTGCAGCATCGAGTGTGCAGTATTCATTCGTTCCCGGTGATGGTCAGGCAGCGCGCTCCGCAGTTGCGACCGTAGATCCGTACATGTGTTTTTCGGTTGGAGCGTTCGCGGCATCACTTGAGACTCCGGGCTCTCCGCTACTCCAAGTTTTCAAAGATGCACTTGGCATCAACCTGAAGGCCGTCGGAAGCGGTGGGGTGGCTGATCTGAAAGACGTCAGCGTTCCGCTTGCTGCCTTGGCGTTGAAACTCAATGCTGGCACCCCCAACGATCTTGTTGATTTTGATACAACTGCGGTGGGCTTTCTCGATGCCGCGGCCCAGGTCCTCAACGATCAGGGCGATACCGCTGCCGCTGGCGTGCTTAACGACGCAATCCTGACGAAATTGCGACTGCTGCCTGCAGTTCCGTTCAAAGTTGGCGACTTGTTGAGCATTAGTGCGGGGGCAGGGTCGGCCGCGGACCTTGGTGTCAACGTCCTTGACTTAATTGCCGCTCCACTTCTGTTGGCGTCCAAGGGCCATGCTGTTTCCTTGCCGAACACACGAATCATTTTGCCGCTGATAGCGGACTTGGGCGTAAAAGTGACAATTATTGAACCGCCTCAGATTGCTTGTGGTCGGCCGGGGCAGGCTGTCGCACGTTCGGCCCAGGCAAAGATAAATCTGCAAGGCGATGTTCTGGCGTCGCTCAGTGGGGTTACCAACCCAAAGCTTGATGTTGCACTCGATCTGGCGAAGGCCAAAGGCACGCTTCGGTCGATCACCTGCACTCCTGGGGCTGGGAACAGAGCTACCATTGATACCGAGTCTGGGGTGATTGACACGGAAGTCAATCTTAAGTTGGATCTGAAGATTTTGTTCTTAGGAATCGCTAAGGTCAACATGCAGGTGGGCCCAACCACCGTCGGGTCTCGATCCGCGCCGCTGGACCTCAACTATCCGCCACCGCCATCGACTGATCTTCCATCTGCGACGACGCCGGGGCAGCTGACATCGCTGGGTTTGGCTGGGACGGATCCGAAAATTACCGGGAGTCTGTTGGGTATCATTCCGCTCGGTGGTCTGGACAGCATCACTTCGGATTTGTTGAATCCGATCCTGGCTTCCCTAGACAGCACCTTAGCGACACTTTTGAACCCGGTGGTGTCCCTGTTAGGGCTGAACCTTGGGGGCGCAGACGTTGCTGCAATAAGCCAGTCGCGATGTGACAGCCCTAGCCTTGTCGGCTGAGCTTCACGTGGCAAAATCTGCATGTGGCCTCGCGGCACTTCTCCTCGCGGCCTTGACCTACGCTCTGGGGTTCCCATGGCTATTGCCGCCCGTTGTGGTGGGCTTGGTTGTTTTGGCCTGCATCACTCGAATGTCGTGGGGCTTGGCACTCGCTTTGGCAACGATCGTGCCATTCGTCGCGCTCGCCGGATCCATGGCGTTGTTCCCGTTATTGGGGATTCCGCTGGTGTCAGGGCTAGTTGGTGCCATGATCCTGGTTGGACTGGTGTCGATCGGTATGTCGGTACGCAGCGGTTGGGCATCCCTGCCAGATTCGAGTGGCAGGTTGTTGCTCGGGGCGTCGCTGGTTATTCCGGCGGCAGTTGGGCTGATCTCTATCGTCGCGGGGAAGGTGATGAACGTTGGTTCGTCTTGGGCTTTGTGGAATGATGCGCTCCCGCACCTTTTGGAAACGCGCGGCTTTATTGAAAACGGTGGATTAGTTGCGGGCGGTGCGCGCGACCCGCTAGTCGGCGAGTTCCTTGCGGTCTTCATGGCGCCGGGCAGAGGCCAAATTGAGGCTCAAAGCCTCTTACAGTTCGATACCAACCGCCAAGCCTTGACAATCTTGCTGATCTTGGCGTGGATGAGCATCCTGTTCTCTGCGTTCGTTGCCGCGGCGGTCCCCAAGTCGCATCCTCGAGTGCGTGCGGGAGTCGCTCTGCTTGCCGGTATTGCACCCTGGACGTGGTTCATCAGCGGATTCGCATTGCGCTTTGGCTATCTGAATGCGCTGGTCTCGATGGTGCTCTTGTTGGCAACGGCTCTCATTTGGGCCGACTGGAGCGACTCGCCGACTCGAGCCTCAGCGATATTCATGTTATCGGCGACAGTGCTGCTTGCTTCATGGGCAGT
Organism: Aeromicrobium changchenzhani; assembly: GCF_057586615.1. Classification (NCBI taxonomy): domain Bacteria; kingdom Bacillati; phylum Actinomycetota; class Actinomycetes; order Propionibacteriales; family Nocardioidaceae; genus Aeromicrobium; species Aeromicrobium changchenzhani. The sequence continues at coordinate 791,000 of NZ_CM172480.1, forward strand.
TTTGGCCGTCATTCCGATAGTGTGGGGCCTGTGGGTGATTGCGCGAAATCTTCGACGGCATCTCCAACTCCGAGGTAGGCACCTAGGCCTGTGGCTCGCATGCTTTGCAGTCTCGGCATCCTATGCATTGCGGGTGACCTTGCCCAGCTTAAAACCTAACGGCGAAATTGGTTTAACTGCGAATGCGCAGTTCTTTGGCTTTGCCCCATTTCAGCCAATCCTCATCATTACTGTTTTAGCGCTCTTGGCCGTCATCGCGGCAAAGAGCCAGCATCAGTGGAGCGAAACCGTTGGAATTCTTGTCTTTATCATCGGAGCGCTGCTGGGCGTGGGGTTGTTACTTGCTCAACGAACAGGATCAGGTGTTGACCTGTGGGGCTACTATCCGCAGAAGTATTCGTGGATTGTGAGCGTAGCTGCAATTGCAATGATTGGCCGGCTGATGGCGACGGCCGTTTCCACCGACCTGCGGCGCCGCCGCGACCGTATCGTCGCACCGTTTGTCGTTCTTGCGGCGTTATTAGCGGTGATGGCTGCCGCCCCGCCGAGTTCTTCGCCGCTTCAGGCGCAGGGATGGTTTGGGATCAAAAAGATACTTCCGGTCACGGCGATTATCGACGGACAGCCAGACAAGGCAACAACCAATTTGAATTACCTGCACCACTTCGCTCCGACGTTGTACGACGCACCGGTTAACAATTACCGGATGCTGCTATCCCGTTACTATCCAGATTCGGATGGAGAACAGTGGGTAAATGTCTCGTTAGTTCGGTTAAATGCTTGGGCGGGAGGTCAATATTCTGCCGGAGACTTCGACACGCTCTACCTCAAGAAAGCTCGTGCGTTGTGTGGCGCATTGAATCATTGGGGACCTGGTGTGCTTGTCCTGACCCACGATCCGCAATTGGGCAAGCGGGTCGACAGTGCTTGCCCACGGGCCGACGGGATTGTGCAGGTTCGCCCATGAGGAGCAGCCACGATCTACGTCGGCCTCTGGCGAGCATCCTGTTGCTGGCCTTTGTGACACTTCTGGTGTGGGGGGTTACGTCAGGTCCGAAAATACCCAATGGTTTCATCCAGCATGACGAGGCATCAACCGACGCAGGCCTCTACAAGGCGATTGTCGAGCGGATGGACGATGGCCAGACTTATTACGCCGCTGTTGCAGCTGAGCAGCCGGTGCGCGGCTATCCGACTTCGCCGGTCGTGACGGTGCGTGAGCCGGTATTGGCATGGTCAATTGCAACGCTTGGCACTCGAGCGATGTATTACCTCTTGATCGGGCTCGCGGCGCTCTCGGTCCTTCTGGCAATTGCTAGGTTTGAACGCATTGCCGGGTCCCGTCTCGAATGGTATTTAGCCAGCCTTCTAACTGGATTGGGAATGGTGACTTCGGTCAGTGTTGAGAGTCTTTGGTCCCATGAAGCCTGGGCGGGCACGTTGGTGTTCGTCGGGTTAATCGGCCGGACTTCGCGTCATTACTTGCCGACTGCTGTTGCACTTACTGCGGCAGCGATCATCCGTGAACTGGCCGCGCCCGTGCTTGTAGTCATGCTGGTGATGTCGCTGTGGAAACGTCGGTATAGAGAGGCAATTGTCTATTCGGTCGGGCTCAGCGCTTTTTTGATCTTCTACGGATGGCACGTCGTCGAGGTGAACAGGAACGTCGGCGCTGTGGGCGGGCAATCGCCCGGATGGCTTGAGTTCGGTGGCTGGCCGTTCATTGTCAATGCGACCTGGTTCAGCACAGTCCTGACGGCCATGCCATTTGTCGTAGCGACAATTGTCGCACCTTGCGCGCTTCTTGGATGGCTCGTCCGCCGTGATGATCTGTCCCGAACCATCACAGCGACGCTGCTGGTCTACGTCTTGTGTTTTTCCATTTTTGGAAGGTTCAACAACCTCTACTGGGGTGCTTTATTCGCGCCATTGTTGCTGCCGGGGCTTGCATTTGCGCCTAGGGCGCTTCGCGATCTGCTTCGAAGGGTGTGTCTATCGCGGAGCAACGCCAAAAGCGATCTAGTCCTTTAGAACTATTTCTCTCAGATTCTTGTAAAACTGCTGTACGAACGCATAAAAGGCAGTATTTTACTGGCAGGGAGAGTCGCTATCTGGCGGCTGTACGAGATTAGAGGGAGAATATTATGTTCGTTCTTGCAACTATGATGTCGTTTGTCACTGGGCTGACGGAACGCCGTGATGAGCGCGGTGCCACCGCGGTTGAATATGGTCTGCTTGTTGCACTGATTGCTGCTGTGATCATCGCTGTGGTTGCCACCTTGGGCACAGACATCAAAGCTGCGTTTACTTCGATTAGCGACAAGTTCTAACCAGCGTTTACAAATTCAGTAACAATTGACTTGTCAGGCTTGGGCCAGTTCAGATTTATTGACGGCTCCAAGCTTGACAAGTTCATTTCGGCCTCGAGTGAATATGCCCTCGATGGTCTTGTGCACCACTTTCACATCTAAGGGAGAAGATAGTGAAAAGACAACTCATTGCATTGGGCGTCGCCGCGCTTCTGGCGCTCGTCGGCATAGTCATTCTTGTAAGCTATGCGAATCGCGCCAATGATCGGGCCTTTGATGGCACCAAACTGGTCAGCGTACTTCGGGCGACATCAGAAGCACCGGCAAAGACGCCTGCGAGTGAACTCGACAGCAAAGTCGAGATCGTAAAGATCCCGCAAGCCGCGGTCGTGCCGGGTGCATTGACGTCGTTGGACGGACTTGACGGGCTGGTCACCAAGTCGATCCTGGTGCCCGGCGATCAGCTGACCAAAGCTAAGTTCGCCAGCCCCGATTCGGTCAAGGGCGACACCGCCGTGCCGAAGGGTATGCAGGAACTGACGATCCCGGTATCGGGAGCGCGGCTTGTTGGCGGAACTGTCGTTGCCGGCGACAAAGTGGGCGTGTTCTCCAGCTATGACGGCTCAACTGCCAATCCGATCAACGACTTGTTGGTGCTTCGTGTCGACACACCACCTACCGACAACGGCAACTCGGCCGGAACGCTTGTCACCGTTGCCGTGGACACACTCAAGGCCGAAAAGCTCGTTCACATCATGGAATTCGGCAAGATCTGGATGACAAAACAGAATCCAGACACCGACACTAGCGGCGGGAAGACCATCACGAGCAAGGATGTGGCGCCGTGAGCATCACGCTGATCGTCGGTGGGAATGATGAGGCGGAGTCGCGCCTGAGCGCGGCGACCGGGCATCCAACGGTGTCTTTGACGCCGGAGTCAGTGAGCTCAGAGTCAGCTAGTTTGTTGCGCGGCCTTGATCCAAAGGATCTTCCGGAGGCCATTGTATTCGCGTCAACTCTGCCGCTGACGCGGTCTTTGGCCATGGCCGCTGAAGTCCATGCCGTGCGTCCGGACATCGACATGGTTCTAATCGCGGCGGCTGAGAAGCACATCATTCTGGATGCAATGCGAGCAGGCATCCGCGACATCGCACCGAGTCTTGAGGATGCATCTTTCCTAAATGGGCTACGAGCGACTCTTGATGCGAGAGCCGATCGGAGCAGACTCCAGGTTTCGTCGGCGCAGTTGTCGCCGTTGGTTGATTTCACCTCGCGCACCGTGACGGTGGTGTCGCCGAAGGGCGGTGTTGGCAAAACCAGCATCTCCAGCAATCTGGCGGTTGCCTTCGCGCAACGCTCGCCGATGGAGGTCGTCCTGGTCGACCTTGACCTCCAATTCGGTGACCTCTCCACTGTTCTCGACCTCAAACCAACTCATACGCTCGCCGATGTGTTTGCCTCAACCACCCGCGACAATCTGATGCTCAAGACCTATCTGACGCCGCACAGCGCCGGGTTCTACGTCCTGTGCGGGGCAGATTCGCCCGCGGCCAATGACAAGGTCACCGGCGCGCTGGTCACTCAGCTGATCCGGCAATTGCAGTCGCAGTTCCGCTACATCATTATCGACACCGCTGCGGGTCTTGACGATGCGGCACTTGCCGCGCTCGAATGTTCCGACGATGCAGTCGTTGTCTCCACGATGGATGTCGCCTGTCTGCGGGGTGTTCGCAAGGAAATTGAGCTGCTCAGCGAGTTGGGAATTCTGCCAGCTTCGCGACATGTCGTGCTCAACTTTGCCGACAAACAGTCCGGCCTCAAGGTCAAAGACGTCGAAGCATTGCTCGGCACACCAGTTGACTTCGCGCTGCCACGAAATCGGGATGTGACCGTTGCCGCGAATCGCGGCGTGCCGTTGTTGATTGACACCAAGGGCGGCGCCTTTGCCAAATCGCTGCGCGCATTGGCCAAGCGGATTTTCGACCGTGCGCGTGAGGCCGAGGAGAAGACTGGCCACCGACGTCTGGAAGTCGCATGAGACTCAGTGACCGCTTGGATGCAGCCCGCGATGCCCAACTGACCACGGCTACGGCGATTGCATCGGAGTCGGTTCCCGATCAGGACGAAGACTCGGTGGGGGCTGGCGATGCCTTCCGCGAAATCAAGGCCAGATGTATGGACTTGCTCTTCGAGCGGCTTGGCGCGCGAATCAATGACTCGACGCTCACCGAAGATCAGTTGCATCGCTTCGTTCGAGAAGAACTCACCTCAATCATCGGTTCTGAGCAGCAGTTGCTCTCGACTGAGGAACGCCAACGGCTTATCCGCGATCTTGAGGACGATGCCATCGGGCTTGGCCCGTTGGAGCGGATGCTGGACGATGACTCGATCACCGAAATCATGGTTAATCGTTTTGATCAGGTGTATGTCGAGCGTGCTGGTCGGCTCACACGGTCATCAGCACGGTTCCTTTCGGAGCAGCACTTGCGCCGTATCATCGAACGAATTGTTTCGAAGGTCGGCCGGCGCATCGATGAATCATCGCCATTGGTCGATGCGCGTCTCGCCGATGGGTCTCGTGTCAATGCGGTCATTCCGCCACTTGCCGTTGATGGCTCGTCGCTTACTATCCGTAAGTTCTCGCGTACGCCGCTTGGCATCACCGACTTGGTGAATCTGGGGACAGTAACTGAGCAGATGGCGGAACTTCTTAATGCCTGCGTCCAGGCTCGGCTCAACATCCTCATCAGCGGCGGCACGGGAACCGGTAAAACGACGCTCTTAAACGTATTGTCGGGCTTCATTCCGGCGACCGAACGCATTGTGACCATTGAAGACGCGGTTGAGCTGAATCTTCAGCAGCCGCACGTCGTCCGGCTGGAGAGTCGCCCGCCGAACATCGAAGGCAGCGGAGAGGTCCGCATCCGCGATCTGGTGCGCAACTCGCTTCGTATGCGGCCCGATCGCATCGTGGTCGGCGAGTGCCGTGGCGGCGAAGCGCTCGACATGCTGCAGGCAATGAACACCGGCCACGACGGTTCGCTGTCCACACTGCACGCCAACTCACCGCGCGATGCTATGTCGCGACTGGAAACATTAGTGCTCATGGCTGGCATGGATCTACCCTTGCGGGCGATCCGTGAACAGGCCGCTTCTGCAATTGACGTGGTCGTGCAGATCTCGCGAATGCGAGACGGCAGCCGCAAGATCACCCACGTCACCGAAGTGCTGGGTCTCGAAGGCGACACGATTGTCATGCAGGATGTGTTCTCCTTCAATTACGGCGAAGGTGTCGACAATTATGGACGTGTTCTCGGCTCCGCACAGCCGACCGGCATCAGGCCGCATTTTAGTGAACGTTTCCACGACATGGGCGTCACCTTCGATCTGGACAATCTGATTGCCCAGGGACGGAGGAACTGATCGTGGGACTTCTACTGCTTGGCTTGGTAAGTGTCCTTGCGGCATTTGGTGCGGTCGCATTCGCATTGGCGGGTGCTCCTGGTGCACGGGTTTCGAAGGAGCGACTGTCAGCTTTCCGAGTGGTCGAAGAAAAGTCGATCCTGACACGAACTGCTGATTCGCTGGTTGGACAGATTGACCAGTTGTTGAGCAAGCGTGGCTGGCGACCGTTCAGCGCAGCTGCATTGGAGTTGGCGGGGGTCAGAACGCCGATCGCGTCGCTCGTCCTGCTGGTCCTCTGCCTGTCCTTTGGTGGGTTTGCAGTTGGCTTCGTGTTATTTCAGAGCGCCGTTCTGGGCATCCTTATTGCCTTGGTTGTTCCTTTCTTTTTCAAGGCCTGGATCAGGCTCAAGGCGACCCGACGATGCAAAAAATTCGCCGATCAATTGCCAAGCATGCTGCAAATGACAGCTGCATCGTTGCGTGCCGGTCACAGCCTGGCTCGAGCCTTTGATGCAGTGTCCACAGAAGCAGATCCGCCGATGTCCGAAGAGTTGGCGCGGGCAGTTAATGAAAATCGTCTAGGTCGTGATTTCCCTGAAGCACTGGAGCGGGTCTCAGAGCGGATGAAATCCAAGGATTTCTATTGGGTTGCCGGCGCGATCAGCGCCCAGCGGGAGACGGGCGGCAATCTGAACGAGATCCTAGATCAGGTTGCTGAGACGATCCGCGAGCGCAACCACATCCGGCAACAGGTGTTCTCGCTCTCGGCCGAGGGGCGCATCTCGGCCTACATCCTGATGGCGCTGCCAGTCACTATCGGTGGCTACTATGCGTTGGTCAATCCCACTTTGATGGGTGCTTTCATCGACTCGGGCATCGGCAAACTGTTGCTCCTGGGCAGCCTGGTCATGTATGTGCTCGGCGGATTCTGGATGCGTTCAATCGTCCGGATCGAATTCTAGGAGATTGACATGATTTATCTCGCCGTCATTGTCCTCATCGGAGCGTTCATCGCCCTCGCGGCAGCACTGGGACTGATCTTCCTGCCCAGTAGAACAATTCGTCGAAGAGTGAAGCGGATCGCCGGCAGCGCGGAAGAGCCGGAGCAGAAGACTATTTCTGTGGACGATTTGTCGGCCAGTTGGTTAAGCCGACTCACTCCACTTGGTCTGATGACCCGGATCGAACGAAACATGGTGCTTGCCGGGCGACCAGATGGCTGGTCACGAGACCGCGTCATCGTCGCAAAGCCCCTGGGGCTGGCCTTCGGCCTGTTCTTTGCCGTTGTGATCATTGCGAAGACCAGTTCGCCCGTGTTGATGCTGTTTGCGATCGGCATGATCATCCTTGGCTACTTTGTCCCGGACCTGCTGATCTATAACCAGGCGATCAAACGCCAAGAGCAGATTCAGCGTGACCTTCCCGACACGCTCGACCAGATCGTGATCTCGATTGAGGCTGGTGTTGGATTTGAAGCCGCGTTGGCCCGGGCAGGGGATAAGGGCACTGGTCCGCTTGCTGACGAAATTGTCCGCTTGATTCAGGACATTGCCCTTGGGATGAGCCGCCGTGAAGCCTATTTCGCTCTGGCCGACCGGACTTCGGTCGAGGGACTGAAGACCTTCGCGAAGGCCATCGTCCAAGCCGAGGAGTTCGGCGTCTCGATCTCCTCGGTCGTACGAACGCAGGCGCAGGAGATGCGAATCGGTCGACGGGCTCGCGCCGAAGCCAAAGCGCAGCAAGTCCCGGTCAAGATTTTGTTGCCCTTGATGTCATGCATCCTGCCGGTGTTGTTCATCGTCGTGCTCGGACCGCCGGTGACGAACGCTTTCCGGATCAACTGACTCGGCACCATAGACGCCCGGCCGTTGGCGCTTTCTCCCGATTCGCGCCGACGGTCGGGTCTTTCACGCCGAAATGAATGTACACAACCCACCCTCTTGTCAGATCAGTGTACAAATAGTACCTTTATGTAAACCCCACCTCCCGGGGCAGACATGAGGAGCCGATATGGCATTTCAAGCAACAGTGGACGGACAGCCAGTCGTCTGGCGCGATTCGAAACGTTATCTGTGGATCATCGGCGCGATTGTGCCGCTCGTCCCGTTCGCCGGTTACGCACTTGTCCTGTGGACTGGCTGGACCGTCATGTGGTTCTTCGGACTGTTCTTCGTTTTCGTATTTATCCCACTCGTGGACATCCTCGTGGGCCTCGATCGGGAGAATCCGCCGGACGCGGTCCTCGATTCGCTGGAGAACGACAAGTACTACCGCTGGGTGACCTACGCATTCATCCCGCTGCAGATGCTGTCGTTCGTGTGGGCGGCCTATCTGCTCGGTGGCGGCACCATGTTTGGTCAAGCGCCACTGGACTGGGTCGACAAGATCGGCCTTGCCACGGGCATCGGCCTGGTCGCGGGCATCGGCATCAACACGGCGCACGAGCTTGGTCATAAAAAAGTCGAGTATGAGCGTTGGTTCGCTCGCATCGTGTTGGCGCAGACCTTCTACGGTCACTTCTTCATCGAGCACAATCGTGGCCACCACGTACGCGTTGCAACCCCGGAGGATCCGGCCAGTTCGCGACTTGGCGAAAACGTCTGGGAGTTCATGCCGCGCACGATGAGCGGCAGCCTCAAAAGCGCATGGGGCCTTGAGAAGAAGCGTTTCGCGCGCCTGAACAAGAGCCACTGGACGCTCAAAAACGATGTACTGAATGCTTGGGCGTTCTCGATCCTGCTCTGGGGCGCGCTGATGATCGCCTTCGGTTGGCAGATCTTCCCTTACCTCGTGCTCCAAGCCATCGTCGGCATCTGGCTGCTGGAGTCGGTCAACTACCTCGAGCACTACGGCATGCTGCGCGCCAAGTTGGCGTCGGGCCGCTTCGAGCGGGTTAATCCGGGTCACAGCTGGAACAGCAACAACATCGGCACCAACGTCCTGCTTTATCACCTGCAGCGACACAGCGATCACCACGCCAATCCGACCCGCCGCTATCAGGCGCTCCGTGACTTCAAGGAATCCCCGGTCCTACCGACGGGCTACGCGGGCATGATCGTCCTGAGTTGGGTCCCTGCAATCTGGCGCCGGGTGATGGATCGGAAAGTGATCGCGCATTACGACGGTGATGTCACACTGACTAACCTGCATCCGCGCAATCGGGACAAGTGGATCAAGAAGTATGGCGCGGGGGTTCGGAGCAGCACCGCTTACCAAGAAGAGGAGGTCGCATGAGCACGTATGTGTGCCCCAATTGTGAGTATGTCTATGACGAGACGGTTGGCGACCCGCGTGAGGGCTGGCCGGCCGGCACCAAATTCGAGGACATCGACGCTGACTGGTGCTGCCCCGACTGTGGAGTACGCGAACGACAAGATTTCACGGTGTCGGGCGAGACTGGGCTCGATGCCGACGGCAATCGCAGCGACAGCGACAGCGACAAGGCGGCCGAGGTCGCCAGGCAGGAGAATCATTCATGAAGGTCTGGAAATGCGAACAGTGTGGCTTTGAATACGACGAAGCCGAGGGCTGGGAAGAAGAAGGCTTCGCGGCGGGCACCAAGTGGGAAGACATCCCCGATGACTGGACCTGCCCCGACTGTGGTGCCTCCAAGGCTGACTTCACGATGGTGGAAGTGGCTGCCTGATGACTAGCTCGCGTGCGGTGATTGTTGGCGCCGGTATCGCCGGTGTCAGCGCCGCCGCGGGTATGCGCGCTGCTGGCTGGGACGGCGAGATCGTCCTGCTCGGCAGCGAACACGAGTTGCCCTATCGCCGCCCGCCGGTCTCCAAGGAGATTATCCGTGGCGAAAAGAGCGCTGATCAGATCCGCATCAAAGCCGAGGGCTGGTATGTGGACAACCAGATCACGCTACGCACCGGCAGCACCGTCAGCAGCATCGACAGTGCTGCCCGCACGGTCACCCTCGATGGGGGAGAGGTCATTGATTTTGACCTGCTCCTGTTAGCTACCGGCGGCACTGCGCGGACCCTGGGCGATGCCACCGGGATACGTACCCTTCGCTCGCTCGCCGATGTGCCAAGCCTGCAATCCGAACTGGGCGATGGCCAGCACGTAATTGTGGTGGGCGCCGGGCTGATCGGTTCCGAGATCGCGGCCAGTGCCTGCGGTCTGGGCTGCAAGGTCACCTTGCTGGAGACCGCAGCGCTGCCGTTGCCGCGCCTCTTGCCGCCGCTATTGGGGCAGATGTATTCCGAGCTGCACAAAGCTCACGGCACTGATCTGCATACCGACGTCACCGTCGAGAGCATCAATGACGAAGACGGGCAGACAGTCGTCCGTGCGTCCGACGGACGGTCTTGGACGGCGCCGATCGTTGTCGTCGCGGTCGGCATGTTGCCGGCAACCGCGCTGGCTGCCGCCGCAGGAATCGCGATCGCCTCACCCGCAGATGGCGACGGCATCGTCGTCGACAACCGTGGCCAAACCTCAGTACCAGGAATTTATGCCGCCGGTGATGTCGCCAACCAACCCAATACGATCCGCGGCGGCCGGCACCGTGTCGAGCATTGGCAGGGCGCGCAGAATCACGGCACCGCAGTTGGCAAATTTATGGCCGGCACCGAAGGCGAATTCGTCGAAGTGCCGTGGTGCTGGTCCGATCAATACGGCATCAACCTCCAAGTTGCTGGCTGGCCCCAAGCCGCCAACGACGTCCACATCCGCGGGTCAATCGACGAGCGTGACTTCTCTGCGTTCTTCCTCGACAACGCTGTGATCGTCGGCGCTGTCACCATCGGTCGGGCCAAAGACATCCGACTCGCCCGCAAATGGATCGCAACTCAGGAACGCCCCGACCCCCAGATCCTCACCGACGAAGCAGCTGCACTCGCCGATAGCGTGACGGTATGACTGCGACCAGCTTTCGCTCCGATGTGCGGTCGTTGCTTCGCGATCGGTTGTTGGATGCGGCGCAGGAAATCATGGTCTCCAAGAGCTGGAGCGACGTAACCATGGCGCGGATCGCGGAGCTTGGCGGGGTCAGCCGGCAGACGGTCTACAACGAGTTTGGCTCCAAACCCGAGCTTGCTGGGGAACTCGTTATGCGCGAGTTGGGTCGTTTCCTGGAAGCCGTACGTCTGCAGATCTTCACCCAAGACGATGTCATTGAGGGCATCCGAGGTGCTTGCACAGACGCGTTGACGATGGCCGAGACCAACCCGTTGCTGCGCGCGGTGATTTCGTCGGTTCATCAGCGCGAGAATGACCTGGTTCCGCTCCTGACAACCGAATCCCAGGGTGTCATAGACGCGGCCAAGCTGATCGTGTCCGGCGCGCTGCGCGAAAAACACCCTGATCTGACTATCCCCGATGAGCAGCTCGAATATGCAGTCGAAGCAGTCGTCCGGCTAGTACTCAGCCACGTCATGCGGCCGTCCTACACCCCGGCTGAGGCTGCCGACCAAATCACCTGGATCGCTAAGCACGTCCTGAACGGTTAAGGCCTTCCCCGCGCTTCGGACAGACGAACGATGAGGGATTCGGACCGCCTGACGACGTTTAACCCTCATCGTTCGTCTTCGCGGTCACGGGACGATGTTTGCTTTGCCGCTTGGCGTGGTCGGTTGATCGGGTGCCTCGGATCGGTCGTCGTCAACGCGTGAGGTTTGGTTGCGACCGAGTTGTTTCGCTCGATATAGTGCTGCGTCGACGGCGGAGATCGTCGCCGCCAGATCGGCGCCATGTGGCAGCCGGCCGATTCCGTAGCTGACGGTGGGAAACTGGATCCCGGTGGAACCGGACGCCGCCCGAAGCCGCACGTTTATCTCCGCAGTGATCTGCTCGGCGCGGTCGAGGTTGGTGCCGTGCAGCAACACGATGAATTCCTCGCCCCCATATCGTGCGACCAGATCGGTTGACCGGACTGTCCCGACGCATGCAGCGGCGAATTCCCGGAGCACCCGATCGCCGGTGGCATGACCGTAGCTGTCGTTGATGTTCTTGAAGTGGTCGAGGTCGGCAAGAATGAGTGCGGCGTCGGTGGAGGGTCGTTTTGGAGCGCGGGTCTCGAGGGCGGCGAGGCGGAGGAATTCGGTGCGATTGAGTAGTCCGGTCAGGCCGTCGCGAGTGGCGCGGGTCGTGAGTTCTTTGGTGGTTTGTTCGTGGCTGAGCTCGGACATGCTGTAGGACACCACGGTCAGAATTACCAAGTTCAGCAGGGTTGTCGTTACGGTCCCGAAATAGGTAGTGAATATTTCTCCCTTGGAACCTTCGACCACATACAGGATCCAGCGAGCGAAGTAGTAGCAGCTGACGAAACCTGCCGCGACAGCAAGCATCATCTGGACCTGGGTATGGGTGCGCTCCATCTGCCACAACTCGAATGCGGAGAGGCCAAACAGCACGCATACTGACAACAAAAACACGAATCCGCCGGACCAAGCATTGGCGTCTGGGTTGCCCTGAGCTGACGCGACGAGCGTGAGAGTCGGGGCCAGCAGTATCCGCCACATTTTTGGTCGTGGTGCGCGTAGAGTCCTAGCGCCCGCCCAGATGGCTGCCGCACCGAGGCTGATCATGAAATTGCCGCAGGGAATCGCCCAGTATTGTTGGGCCGTCCCTTCGAGCGTGTAGACGCTCGTTCCGGCCATGAACGCGGCGAGCGAGATGCACCACCAGCCACAATATGCTGAGCGGGTGGCACGGTATGTGACCCCATAAAACTGGATCAGCATCGCGAGCGCGAGGACGCCAAACGCTGCAAGCAAACTATTCGTGTCAAGTGTCATTTGACGTTGCCGCGCTGTTCGTCGAGCAGCGCGGATTCGCCATTGCGATCGGAGTGGGCGACGACGTCGCCCACCCGTGCGACACGATTGCGTCCGCGTTGTTTTGCTTGATACAGAGCGGCATCGACTGCTGCGATTGTCTCATCCAGTGGGGTTCCGACGGATGTGCTCCCCAACCCATAACTAACCGTCGGGGGCGGGGCGCCGTCGATTTCGGGCCTGTTCCGCAGCCGGCCGCTTATCGCTTCGGCCGTCTGCTCAGCGCGGTCGAGCGTCATGCCCGGAAGCAGCAGAATGAACTCTTCGCCGCCATACCGTCCGACCAGATCGGTCGAACGGACCGATTTCATGCATGCCGCCGCGAATGCTTGCAGCACATGGTCACCCGTGGAGTGGCCGTAGCTGTCGTTGATGTTCTTGAAATGGTCGAGGTCGGCGAGGATGAGCGCTGCGCCACGCGGTGAGCGTTTCGGACTCTCGGTCGCCAGGGTGGCGAGGCGGAGGAACTCTGCGCGATTGAATAGTCCGGTCAGCCCGTCGCGAGTGGCCCGCGTCGTGAGTTCAATGGTGGATTGTTCGTGACTCAGTTCCGCCATGCTGTAGGAAACAACGGCCAGCAGGATCAGATTCAACAGTGTTGTCGTCACCGATCCGAAATAGGTGGTGAATATTTCTCCTTTGGGGCCTTCAATCAGATAGACGATCCAGCGGACGAAGTAATAACCGCTGGTCAGGCCAGCGGTGATTGCGAGTATGAGTTGAACCCGCGTCTCGTTTCGTTCCATCCGCCACAATTCGACCGCAGACAAGCCGATTGTCACGCTCATCGCGAGCAGAAAGATATAGCCCCCGGACCAAATGTTCGAACCAGGATTGTCTAGACAGGACAAGATGAAGGTTAAAATCGGGGCAAAGCCCAGTTGCCATAGCGGCGGGCGAGCGGCTCGCAGCGTTGTGGCGCCTGCCCAGGTTGCGGCCCCACCCAACACCAGCAAAGCGTTGCCGGCTGGATTTGCCCAATACTGTTGCGTTGTTCCGTCCAGAAGAAAAGCGGCAGAACCACTCAGAAATAGTGCGAGTGCCACACACCACCACCCGCAAAAGGGTGCGCGCGTAGGACGGTAGGTCGCACAGTAGAACAGCACCAGCATGGTGAACGCTACGACGCCAAACGCCACACGAAGCGTCGCAGTGTCGAGCATCATGGGCGGTACCGGTTCCTTCGAGGTCTATTTGGCCGCGGCGGCGGCCTTCCGTAATTGGGCGTCGGTGAGCTGTATCCACGGGCTGGGGTCGGACCGGCTCGAGCGGGCTGCAGGAATATCGCCTTGCGTCCACCATTTTGCAATGAAAGCTGTTCCGTCGAACAGGACACGTTGGCCTTTGGTATAGACCGTGCTGTCCTTCCATTTAGGGTAGGTGTCAACTGGCAATTTTATTGCGGTTTCGGGCTTTTCACCGGGAAGGACTGGACCAACGAGCTCCCAAGGCGAAGAGGATTGATCGATGGTTGGGTCGTCGGGCACATCGCCCTGCGTCCACCATTTAGCCACATAGACGTTGTGGTGTTGGACAATCCGGGTGCCCGCGACGTATGTCTGGTCGCTCTGCCAGATTGGATAGGGGCTCGACGCAGGAGCGTCCGGGGCGAAGCTTGGTGGTATCGACGCGGTTGGCGCATCGGCTGGGCTGCCCTTGGGGATCTGGTTTCGCTGGTTGAATCCTTTGCGCAGAACGGTGGCAAATGTCAGACGGCCCTGATCGACGCCGCTGCACGAGTTGGAAACGACGCGGACATCGGGATAGTTGGCGCCACACGTGCGGTCCCGGTTGAGCGACCACATTGAAAGTCTCGCCAGCCCCTTAGCGCGGGCGAAATCATTGAGCGCGCGAGCATCGTTGAGGCTGAATATCTCGCCGGCCACGTCATTCTGTCCGATCATCGGGGTTGCCCCCAACTGCTTCCACATCCTGGCAGGGCCCGATGGCTTCCCGGCGGCCGAGTAGATATCACCCAACTGACTGTGGGTGGCCTTGAGCGCCGCTATCGAGGCGTCGGCCATTGATTGTCGTTTGGCTTTGCTCGCGCCGTAGTCCATCGTCATCACGTTGACGCCGCTCAGTTTCACTCCGCCTTTGAGCGTCGCCGCCACGGTCGAGCGGGCTTCTTCAGTGAGCCCACTGGGTGCCACCGGCAGCGTGAGCCAGATCTTTAGACTTTGATGCTTCGCGGCACGCTCCTGCTGCAGTGTTTTGAGTACACGAGCGCGTCGGGCGTCGGCGGCCGGATTGTTCAGCGCGGCGCCCTCGAGGTCGAAATCTATCGTCCGCACGTCGTAGCGGGTTACGACAGCACGGTAGGCGTTGAGCAGCGCAGTCTCGTCGCTGCACACCGTGGCGAGTTCGCTGTTGGCAGCTCCGCCGAAGGACACCGATATGTCACCCTTGTTCTGGCGCAACCTAGCGATACGGCGGTCTAAATCGAGATCTCTGGATGCATTATCGAGTGAGTAGTCCCGACCCCATGATGGCTTGCAAGCCGAGTCCGGCGTCGCGACGACGAAGGATAGAATGACATTGCGGGCTGCAACCGACACAGGCTTCTCAAATGCCAGCCGGGGAGTGACTGCCACATCCGCATAGGCGCTGAATGCTTCGGGGCTGTCGTCCGCCGCGCGCGCATCCTCGAACCAACGCCACCCCGACAGGCCGGTGAATACCACTGCGCACACCGCAGCCGCGAGAACAACGAGGCGCAACCACGACAGTCGTCGTCCCTCGAAACGTGACACCGAAACCCTCCCTGGTCACCGGACCTGATGTCAGGATAGCGCGCTGTCAGGTCAATTCGGTCAAATCGCCAACTCTGCTTCCAGTACGCTGAATTGACGATCCAGCACGATACCTAGGGAGTGGGTACGGAAATCCATGGCTACCACCAAAATCGTTGACGCGACGCCGCGACGCCAGTGGGGAGCCGAACGACGCTCTGAACCGATGTCGATAATGCATCCCCGACCGTCCAAGACCAAGATCACGTGGGGTCGTATCGGACTAACGGTCACGGTGCTTTCGTGGATCGGCTACGTCGTCGCCACGACCTTTCGACAATTTATCAACGTGCACACCACGTTCCGTTTTGCCACGGAGGCAATCTCCTACCTCGTTGTTGTCACCTTCCTGACGTTCTCTGCGCTGATGTATCTGTTAGCCAGGCAAGGTGCGTTGCACCGCTTCCGAAACCATGAGCGGATTCCCAGAGGACTCATCGATCGTCACTTCGCCGATGCGGTGAGCGAATCCTTAACAGTACTGATTCCCTCCTATGCCGAAGAACCCGAAGTTGTCCGACTTACGATGTGGAGTGCAGCGCTTCAGGAGTACCCGGACTTGCGCCTCGTGTTGTTGATCGACGATCCGCCGGCTCCCACCGATCCTGAAACACTGGCCACGTTGACCGCGACACGGAACCTCGCGGGTGATATTGCCACTGCTTTGAAAGAGCCAGCAGAACGGTTTGAGCAATCTTTTGAACGCGCTGCCTACGGCCACGAATCATCGGAACCAACCGCGAAACAGGTCCGTTATTTAGCTGCTGAGTATCGCGCAGCAGCAGATTGGCTCACCACGATGGCCGAGCATGAAGCGATCGTCGACCATGTGAGCGAATTCTTCGTCGACCAAGTCTTGATGGGGCTTGCAAGCGAATTGCGACTGACAATTTTAGCGCTGGAAGGCTCCCTCGATCAGCAGGCCTACCCCGATGCCGTGCGGCTGCGAGAACTCCATCGACGATTGGTGTGGATCTTCCGTGCCCGGCTGGAGAGTTTCGAGCGGAAAGCCTTCGCCTCGCTCTCGCACGAGGCCAACAAGGCGATGAACATCAACGCATACCTGGGCCTGATGGGACACACGTGGCGCGAAACTGCGACACCGGACGGGCCGATTCTCGACCGGGTCGATGTCGCGCAGCCCGGCGATCGGGTGTTTGAGGACTCGGGGTACGTGCTCACCCTCGACGCTGACTCCCAACTGCTGCGTGACTATTGCATCCGGCTCGTCTACTACCTTGAGCAGTCCGACAACAGCCACGTCGCGATCATTCAAACGCCGTATTCATCATTCCGTGGAGCGCCCACTCGGATTGAGCGCATCGCGGGCGCCACAACCGATCTGCAGCACATCCTCCACCAGGGCATGACCTACTACAACGCGACATTCTGGGTGGGCGCGAATGCGGTCATCCGCAAGCGGGCATTGGAGGATATCGTCGAGGTCGAGAACGTGGGCGGCTTCGATGTGTATACCTACATCCAGGATCGAACGGTCATTGAGGACACCGAGTCGAGTATCGACATCGGCACTGCTGGTTGGTCGCTGGTCAACTACCCCGAACGGCTCAGTTACAGCGCGACGCCGCCTGATTTTGGATCGTTGATCGTGCAGCGCCGCCGCTGGGCAAATGGCGGCCTGCTGATCTTGCCGAAACTATGGGGTCAGATCCGTTTGCGTCGACTGAAACGGGAGCGGATCTATTTTCGCGAAATCGCACTTCGGGTGAATTACATGGCCTCGATCGCTTGGGCCAGCGTTGGCTTGCTATTCCTGTTGTTCTATCCCTACGACAGTCGACTCTTGAGTCCGCTTGTGCTTGGCGCGGCGCTGCCTTACTTCATCGCAATGGGCAGCGACCTTCGTAGCTGTGGTCACCGGTTCAGCGATATTTTCCGCGTCTACGGCTTCAATCTAGTGCTCTTACCAGTCAACCTCGCCGGCGTGCTCAAATCTGTTCAGCAGGCATTCACCGGCGAGAAGATTCCGTTCGCCCGCACGCCGAAGGTGCGCAACCGGACTGCGGCACCCGGCTGGCATGTGTTCGTCCCGTTCCTGATTGTCGGATTTTCGCTGCTGACTGCCTGGCGAGACTACAACAATCAGAACTGGGGTAATTTCGCGTTCGCGGCCTTCAATGCGACCCTGGCCGCCGGTGCGATCCGCGCCTATATCGGTTTGAACGCTGCCACCCTCGACATGGGACTTGGCGTGCTCAACTGGCTGTATGTCGACAAACGCAAAGCCAAGGTGGCCGCAGCGCCAGCGCCAATCGACCAAGAAGTCAACTGGTCGGCGATCCTCTACCACGGTGATCGGCGGCTGGCACGCGATCTACGTATGCGCGACGACCGACGCCGCAGAATTGGTCGAAAGTCACGCTGATTTATCGAGCGGGCAGCAGACCCGTCCATGGATCATTATGTACTGTAATATTCCAGTCTATTCGCACCTTGTGATCTTGACGGACGAGAACCGCGATGCTGATATCGGCAACTTGGAACTTCCTGCGCAGCGGAAGTTTGCATCATCTGCACGCACCGAATTCGAGTAATTTCGTCCTATGACCCAGGAAGCGGAGCAACCTGTGAACGGTAACTCTCGTGCTTCGCGGTTCTATTCGGCCGCGATTATTTTGGTCGCGATGCTCGGCATCATTCGGCAACTGAATCACTGGCAATTCAGCGCGCCTGACCTCACGTGGCTATCAATTGCCGCGCTTCTGGCGACCCCTTTTGCGGCCCGTTATCAGGTGACAATCTCTGCTTCCCGGCCGGATCTCAGGCTTGGCATTTTGCCCGCGCTGCTGTTCTCCGCCAACCCTGCCCTCGATTCAACGATCCTTCCGATCTGGGCGATTCTGGTCGCGGTCGGCTACGGATTTGCGCAGCGTGACGGGATTAGCGTCTGGCTGCTTACTGCGTACCAAATCCTTGCGGGCTCCGCGTTGCTGGCGGTGAGTCGCCACATCGACCTTGGCTACCGTCCCTATGACCGTACTTTCTTAGCGTTAGCGACCTATTTTTTGGTGTTGGCGTCGTTGGAAGCAGTTAGGCGTTTCATCGCCGAGCCGATTGGCTCGCGGGGACTGCGGCTGAGGTGGACCTGGTGCCTGTTGATCATGCTGGGCGTTTTCTACGCATCGGCGACGGTATCGGTGCTGCGGCACATTGAACGTGGCATGGGGATTCCGGTGTACGCGACGGTGTTCGTCGCGATGGCAGGGGCTTTGCTTTTGGTAGTGGGTCTCCTGTTACGACAGTTCGAGTTGGTTCGGAGTCTGAAGTCCTTGACGGCCGGGGCAACTGAGATGCCTTGGGCTCGTGATCAAATCAGTAGCAACCTTCAACGCTGGATGACCGTCGGGCTCCGTGCGCGGCATGTCGACACGAGGGTGGCCGCTGACGAGCTGCCAGCGACCGGGCTGTCGGCATCGCTGGCCGACGGGAATTTCGTGGTTGCCAGCCGAGATCGCGGTGATCTGCCATTTTCGGAAATCGACCGGGAGACTTTTGCAGGCCTTGCGTCCATGGCGGTGATCTCACTTCATCGGGCCGATCAGCAAGAGCATCTCGAGCGTCAACTGATGACTGATTCGTTGACCAGATTGGCAACCTATTCATATTTTCGCGATCAACTGGACATACTCAATGTCGAGCGAGATCCCGGTGAGATGTTGGGGTTGATTTTTCTTGACCTCGATGAGTTCAAGGCGGTCAACGAAACCTTTGGCCACGGCGGCGGCGATCGCGTTATCCGCGAGATTGGGCTGCGATTGCGCGCTTTGGGCGACGGCGCGCTTATCGCCAGACACGCCGGCGACGAGTTTGCGTTCGCGCTGCGCCACGTCGAGGATCTGGCCGGTTTGCAGCGTATGGCCGCACGCATTGTGCGCCTCATCGGTGAACCCATCCAGTTTGAGTCAGGAGTGGCTCGCATACAGACCAGCGTTGGTCTGGCACTGTCGGCGGGGGTGGAAGCTTCGGTCGATGATTGGGTACGTGAGGCCGATCGCCAGCTGTATCGCCGCAAGCGCAGTTTGCACTCGAATGACGCTGACCCCGAAGTCAATCTTGATGATGTAGTGCGCCGCGCCATCATCGAAGAACGAATCAGAACGGCGTTTCAGCCGGTGGTGGACCCAGCGCTCGGAAAGATCGTCATGGTGGAAGCCTTGGTGCGACTGAACGATCCCGAGTTTGGCGCAATTGCTCCCGAAACGTTGGTATCGATCGCCATGCGGCTCAACTTGCTCGATGAGATGACGAGACAGCTGGCCGTCCAAACCTTCGAAACGATCGCGGCCGCCGAACGGTTGGGTAGCAAGCTCAACGGCGTGACGATAAATTTGGAGTTAGTGCAACTTGATGCGTGGTCACCGCTTCTTGACGATTTGGTGGAACTTGCCAGTCACAGCGCAGCCCATCTCATTTTGGAAATTTCCGAACGGTCCTTTATCACCTGGGACGATGCAAGACGCGGCGTTATTGAGCGCCTGATTGCGGCGGGTATTGGACTGGCAATAGATGATTTCGGCGTCGGGTATGCCTCGTTAGGTACCTTGCATGCCGCACCTGTGACCCTGGTCAAAATCGATAAGTCACTGGTCGACGACATCGGACTGGCGCGTCAGCAGACCGTCTTGGCGGGGATGCTGTCGCTGCTTCGCGAGCTCCACTTCGATGTCATCGTTGAAGGCATCGAGACCCGTGAATCAGCGGAAATCCTCCAGAGTATGGGCGTGCGGTGGGTCCAGGGCTGGTTATTCGGCAAGCCGCTCTTACAACAGGAATTTCTCGATCGACTTTCTGTCCATGGGGTTGCGGCAGTCATCGACTAAGTTTCGTGTCACGATTCCGCCTTAGCAACCCGACCCGCGCAAGATCGGCTCATCGCACTAGTCTCGGGACTGTGACCACCGATCGGCGCGATGTTCCCGAGAAGGATCGACAGGAGCGCATACTCGACGCGGTCATTAGCTTGCTCGCGCAGCACGGTATCTCCGGTGTGAGCATTCGTGCCGTGGCGAAAGAGGCCGGAGTCGCCTTGGGGCTGGTCAACTACTACTACGACGACAAGATTGGTCTCATCCGCGCGGCCCTTATCCAGATCGAGGGACAAGACCTTGCGTTGGTCGAACCGGATCCGGCTTTATCCCCCGAAGATCAATTACGTGCAGTTCTGCGTCGGATTGTTGCCCCGGAGTTTCTGACCACTCAGTACTTATCGCTGCGGCTTCAACTTTGGGCGCTCGCGCAGGCGCACGATGATTTCGCCGAGATCAATACGACCGCGCAGAAGCGGTATCGGGCAGGACTGGCCGGGTTGGTCCAGGCAGCCCGGCCGGACCTCATACCTGCGGAATGCAAGCGGCGAGCAGCCGATATTGACGTGGTTCAGAACGGGCTGTGGCTCACCGCTCTACTTGGGTTGGACCGGGCATCACTTCAACGGGCCGTTGTCCGCTGCGAGGAGATCGCGCTAGCGCCGTAAACGACGCGCTTTCGTCGTGCACCCATCAGCGAATGATGTTTGCGCACAATATGGGTTGAACGGATGTCCAGCAGCGGTCTATGGTTCCGCTATGACACAGACCAATCAGCAGCCGGGCTATCAATCGGTCAATCCGGTAAGTGGCGAGGTTCTCGTTCAGTACGATTTTGCCTCGAGCGAGATGGTTGAGGACAGTTTGAGCGCGGGTGCTGCCGCCTACGAGCAGTGGTCGGAAGTTTCGATTGAGCAGCGTGCTGAGATTGCACTCAAAGTTGCTGAACTGTTCGGCCAGCGTGCTGATGAACTCGCGCGCATCGCGACCACGGAGATGGGCAAACCACTGCACGAGGCGGTGGAAGAGGTGGAATTTTGCGAGTCGATCTTCCGCTACTACGGCGAGCGCGGCCCGGCGCTGGCCGCAGACCAGCCAATTGACACCTCTGCCGGCGACCAGGCGGTCATACAGAAGCGGCCGATCGGGCTCCTGCTCGGTGTCATGCCGTGGAACTACCCCTACTACCAAGTCGCCCGTTTTGTCGCGCCGAATCTGGTTCTCGGGAACACCATGTTGCTCAAGCATGCCGAGTCTGTGCCGCAGTGTGCCGAGGGTTTGGAAGAGCTCCTGCGCGACGCCGGCGTTCCCGCGGGGGTCTACCAGAATATATTTGCGACCCACGCGCAGATTGCGCAGATCATCGGCGATCAGCGTGTTCAGGGAGTGTCGCTGACCGGGTCCGAGCGGGCTGGCGCGGCGGTTGCTGAAGTCGCCGGGCGAAACCTCAAGAAGTGCGTATTGGAGCTTGGCGGCTCGGATGCATACATCGTGCTGGACAGCGACGATATTGCGAAGGAGGCCGAACAGGCATGGCAGACGAGGCTCTACACGACTGGCCAAGCCTGCACGTCTAATAAACGCATGATCGTCATGGACGACATCTATGATCGGTTCGTCGACGAGTTGACTCGGCTCGCCGGAACGATGAGACCGGGGGACCCGATGGATCTGGCGGCAGGCAGCTACCCACCGATGTCTTCGCGAGCAGCAGCCGAGAATCTTGCGGTCCTTGTCGACGATGCAGTGGCCAAAGGTGCGCGGCTGCATGCCGGCGGTGAATTGGGCCAATCACCTGGTGCGTACTACGCGCCAGGCGTTCTCACCGGCGTCACCCCGCAGATGCGTGCCTACCGCGAGGAACTGTTTGGTCCGGTGGCGGTGGTCTATGCGGTCTCCTCTGAGGACGAAGCGCTCCGTCTGGCCAACGACAGCGACTATGGCCTGGGCGGCGCGGTGTTCAGCACCGATCCGAAGCGTGCGCTGCGGGTGGCCTCCGCGTTGGAGGTCGGGATGGCCAACGTCAACACGCCTGCTGGCGAGGGCCCCGAGATCCCCTTCGGTGGGGTCAAGCGTAGTGGCTTTGGGCGTGAACTTGGACCGCTGGGGATGGATGAGTTCGTCAACAAGCGGTTGATGTATGTCAAACAGCTCGGTCCCGGAGCATGAGGCGCTGACCCATGGCCCGGAAAATCGCCATCGTGACCGGCGGAAGCCGCGGAATCGGACGGGCAATTGTCGACCGGCTCAGCGCGGATGGTGCTGACGTCCTAACGTGTGGGCGTAGTGCTCGGCCGGCGGGATTGCCTGCGGCCGTTGTATGGGTTCAGGCTGACGTAGCCGATCCGATCCAAGCGGCAGGGTTGGTGGATCGGGCGAATGAGACCTTCGGCGACGTGTCACTGCTGGTGAATAATGCCGGGGTGCAGGTGGAACACACGGTCGTCGACAGTTCCGATGCCGACTGGGATCTGGTGATGGGTATCAACTGTCGCGGGCTGTTCAACCTATGCCGTGTGGTCCTGCCACAGATGAGCGAACACGGTGGGGTCATCATCAACATCGGCTCAACTTCGGGAGTTGTCGCCGATCCTTCCATGGCTCTTTACAACGCTTCGAAAGCTTTTGTGCACGGGCTGACCCGCTCGATCGCGGTCGATCATGGCCCGAACGTCAGATGCAATGCGATCAGCCCCGGTTGGGTCGAGACCGCGATGGCGGCGGATGCGTTCGCGCTCGCACACGATGCTGGAAAGGCTGAGCGCGACGCGGTTGCGCGGCACCCGCTGGCGCGTCTCGGTGCGCCAGCCGACATCGCCAATGCCGTGGCATGGCTGGCCTCGCAGGAAGCTTCGTTTGTGACTGGACAGTGCATCGCGGTCGACGGCGGAATGACCGCTGCGTCGCCGCTGCGCCCGGACCTATTCTGAACCGCTCCAACGGCACGTCGGCGACGCCCAATTCGGGCGCCAGAAACTGCCGTCCGCGAAAGATTGAACGATCGTACAAAAATGAGTAGTCTGACGATTATGAACCAGATCACAGTTGAGGATGCACGGAATATTGCCGCCGGCTACGACGTCGAGCCGGGACGCTCGATGTCGCTTCGTTCCGAGGCGTATGTGGACCCCAAGTGGCTCGACGCCGAACTCAAAGGTGTCTTCGGACGTACCTGGCAGTGGGTTTGTCACGTCGAAAAATTGACCAAGCCGGGCAGTTATGTCGCGGCCACGGTTGCGGGCATGCCGATCGCGGTCGTGCGCGACCGCGCGGGAACCCTGCGCGCCTTTTATAACGTCTGCAAACATCGTGCCCACGAACTGCTCTCGGGTTCTGGGACCGTACGCAATATCGTCTGCCCGTATCACGCTTGGACCTATGACTTGAGCGGTGGGCTGAAGGCTGCCCGACGCTCCGACAATATGGAGTCGTTCGACAAGTCGGAGATCTGCCTTGACCAAATCCAGGTGGAAGAGTTCGGTGGCTTCGTATACGTCAACCTTGATCCTGCCGCGCAACCCTTGGCTGAACAGGCGCCAGATCTTGCTCAAGAGATCGCCCAATGGGCACCCGATATCACCGAACTCACGCACGCGAAACGGTTGACGTACGAGGTGAACACCAACTGGAAGAACGTCATTGACAACTTCTTGGAGTGCTACCACTGCCACATTGCACACAAGGAGTTCGTCGACCTGGTGGACATGGACACCTACGAAGTTCAGACCCACGGCATCTGGTCGAGCCATTTCGCTGAAGCCGGCAAACATGAGAACGCTGCCTACGACGTTTCGGGCGCAACGGTCAATCAACACGCGGTGTGGTGGCTGTGGCCCAACACCTGCCTTCTGCGCTACCCCGGGCGAAGCAACTTCATGGTGTTCCAGGTCTTGCCCGTGGGGCCCGATCGAACTTTGGAGACGTGGGATTTCTTCCTCGAGACGACCGACCTAACTGAGGCGGAAATGGAGTCCGTGCGTTATATCGACGAAGTACTTCAGCAGCAGGACATCGCAATTGTCGAGAGCGTTCAACGTGGGATGAATACCCCAGCGTTCAACCAGGGCCGCATCGTCTTCGATTCCGAGCGGTCCGGATCAGGACTGTCCGAGCACGGGGTGCACCATTTCCATGGTCTTCTCATCGAGGCCTATCAGCGGCTGGTCGGCCTGGAGAGCACCGTCCGCACGCCCGCCGAACCGATCAACAGCTAGAGCCAATCAACAGTTAGAAGAAGCCAGCATGCCCAAACCCATTATCGTGACCTGCGCGCCAACCGGCGGAATCCATACCCCGACGATGTCCGATCATCTGCCCATCACCCCCGCCGAAATTGTGGCCGCATCGGTTGAGGCTGCTGAGGCGGGCGCGGCAATCATCCACTTGCATGCGCGCAATCCGCAGACCGGCCAACCGGACCCGCGGCCAGAACTCTTTCAGGAGTTCATGCCGCAGATCGCAAACGGTTGCGATGCCGTGCTGAATGTTTCCACTGGCGGTGGCTTGGGCATGTCGCGCGAAGATCGGCTGCGCGCGGCTGTCGCCACGTCCCCGGAGATGGCTTCGCTTAACGTTGGATCGTTGAACTTCGGCATCTTCCCCATGCTGGAGAAATACTCCGAATGGAAGCACGACTGGGAACCAGAATTTTTGGAAATGACGCGGGATTTCGTCTTCAAGAACACCTTTGCCGATCTCGAGTACGTCGTGAAGGAACTCGGGCGCGGCCACGGTACGAAGTTCGAATTCGAATGCTACGACCTCGGCCATCTCTACAATTTGGCGTGGCTCATCGAACAGGGGTGGGTCGAGCCGCCGTTCTTCGTGCAGATGGTTTTCGGTGTGCTGGGCGGCGTAGGTGCAGACCTCGACAATCTGGTCCACATGCATACCATCGCCGAAAAACTTTTCGGCGGCAGCTACGAATGGTCGGTGCTGGCAGCGGGCAGACATCAAATGTCATTTGCCACTCAGGCCGCGATGCTTGGCGGCAATCTGCGCGTAGGCATGGAAGACAGCCTGTTTATCGGGCCGGGGGAGCTCACCCCATCCAATGCGGCCCAGGTCGGCAAAATCCGTGGCATCGTCGAGGCGCTCGGCTATGACGTAGCCACTCCCGCTCAGGCCCGTGAACGATTGGGTCTGAAGGGAGCCGAGAATGTCTCCTTCTAATAACGCTGGCGGTCGGGTAGCCGCGCTAGGTGGCGGTCTGATTGGCCGCAGCTGGACGGCGTTATTTCTTGCTGCCGGCAAATCTGTTGCCGTGTATGACCCAGATCCGGCGGCCCGTGATCGTGTCCAGCAGACGGTGGAAGAAGCCTGGCCGGTGCTCACCGAACTTGGCTTGGCAAAGATCGACGTGTCCGAGAAAGATCTGGTTATTTGTCACGACCCTCGCGAGGCGGTCGAAGCGGCCGACTTCGTTCAGGAGAGCATTCCTGAACAGGTGCGGCTCAAACATGAGCTCTATCGGATGATCGAGCCGGTTCTCGCCACCGATGCCATTGTCGCTTCGTCCGCATCCGGTCTCACTCTCAGCGAGATGCAAGGTGGTTGGTCGGACCCTGCCCGATTCGTACTTGGCCACCCGTTCAACCCGCCACACCTCATTCCGTTGGTCGAGGTCATGGGCAACGAGCGCACGACTGACGGCGTTGTTGCCGACGCGCGACGATTCTACGAATCGGTCGGCAAGGTGACGATTGAGGTCAAGCGGGAAGTCCCCGGCCACGTCGCCAACCGTCTGCAGGCCGCTCTCTGGCGTGAAGCCATTCATCTGGTCAACGAGGGGGTAGCGACCGTCAATGACATCGATACCGCGGTGTCATCTGGACCTGGGCTGCGGTGGGCCGTTATGGGGCCCACCATGTTGTTCCACCTTGGCGGCGATGCCGGCGGACTCAGCGCGTTCTACGAGCGATACGCCGACAGTTTCAATCGTTGGTGGGATGATTTGGGAACACCCCATCTGGACGACGTCACTGCGGCGCGCCTGGTCGAGGGACTCTCCTCATCGAGCGACGCGGAGAGTATCCAACAACTGGCGGCCAAACGCGACGAAATGCTGACCGCAGTCGTTGCGGCGACTCACCGTGACCGCCGCAATCCGGCCAAGGTCACGGCAGAGGAGACCAACGTATGACCGTCGAATTCGATATTGATCACACCTCATTCGCCGTTCACGATGCCTTAAGTTGGGCGGCGCGGTTGCGTCGAGAACTCGGCGCTGTGCCGATCGCCGGTGAAACGCTTGGCGAGTTCCGCTACCTGTTGCTCTACGTCGGTGACGCCGATAAGGGTGGCCGGCTGGAACTGTTGGAACCAACCGGTCCTGGCTTCCTCGAAAAGTTCCTTGCGACCCACGGAGAGGGTGCCCATCACCTCACGTTCACGGTGCCAGATCTGCGTGAGACTGTGCGTCGCGTCCGTGCGTTGGGCCTGACTGTGGTTGGTGAAAATTATGACAACAGTTCATGGCGCGAGGCTTTCATCCTGCCCGATTCCCTGCACCGGACGGTTATCCAACTCGCCCAGTCCGATCAGGTCTATCCAGAGCCCCGTGACCTGATTTCGACCGAAGTGCGCGATGTGCCGAACTTCCCGAGTTCCGAAGGCGCCACTGATCCGCTGTGGTGGACCAACATCTGGACGACGTCTGCAGAAGGTCAGGCACAGATGATTACAACGCGCTTGATCTCCACTGACCTGACGATGTCGCGGTGCTTGTTTGTAGACACACTGGGTGCCCAAGCCGATGGCAGCGACGGACCGTTGGATTTCAGCTGGCCAAGCGGATCCTTGCGGGTGCTGCCGGGCGACGCACCGGGCATCACCGCGGTGGACCTGATCGGTGGCCCGATCGAGGGCTTGACCATCGGCACCTGCGATTTGGGCCCCGCCGAGCGGCATTAGATCCAGCGGTTGAACCACATACGGTCGCGCCACTGGTCGTAGCTGATCAGCGTGTTGGTGTAGATCGGATGGAAGAACCAGAAGCAGATCACCACCGCTACTAAGAATGCCCCGACGATCAATCCCACGAGATAGCGAGATCTGGCGGTGTCCGCCGAGCGCCACACCCCGTCGATCACGAGGCAGATGGCGATGATGGTGAACGGCAGAATCGCCACGGCATAGAACAGAAAGATCGGCCGGTCGTCATACCTGAACCACGGCAGCCACGTTGCTGCGACGCCGAGGAGTGGGATGCTCCAACGCCAATCGCGGGTTCGCAGCCAGGCCACGATGCCGGCAAGCAGAGCTAATGCGCCGCTCCACCAGATGACTGGATTGCCCAGCAGGAGGACTTGCCGCATACAGGTTGAGGTTGCTGCGGCACCGCAGGATGTCGCCGGTAAATCATTCACGGACTCGACTGCGACGGGTCGCTCAAGCACCAGCCAACCAGCGGGGTTGGATTCATACGGATGAGTCTTGCCGGCCAGATAACTGCCGGTGTGGAAGTCATAAGTCATGACCTGGTAATGCCACAACGATCGAAATGCGTCGATAGTTTCGCCGAAAAAGCCGTGCGCCGGACGATCGACATATGAGCCCCAGGGCGCATTATCGCCGTATCCGTGGCCGAAGCGGGCTTCATACACTCCGTGATGGAGCAGGAAGCCGGTCCAGGTCGCGACGTAGACAAGCCCAGCGAGTCCGACAATCGTGATGAAGGCCGGGATACCCACGACGAGCAACGTTGTGATCCAACCCGGTTTGCGCCCCAGTTTAGGTTCGATCGTCTTCCAGCGCTTGCGGCGGGCGAACACCTCAAGGATCACGACGGTTAACCCGAACACCGCGAGCACGAACACACCGCTCCATTTGGTGCCGCAGGCCATACCAAAACAAATTCCGGCACCGATCTGCCACGGTCGGAACCAGCGAATGCGATCAAGTCGTGCGCTGATCCAATCGTGATCAGCGACCAGACAGGCCACCGCGCAGACCAGCCAGAAGGTCAAGAACACGTCGAGGAGCGCGAGCCGCGACAGGAGGAAATGCAATCCGTCGAAGCACAACAACAAGCCCGCGATGCAGCCGATGACTGTCGATCCGGTGAGTCGGCGGACAAGACGGGCAAGGATGAGCACGGTCAGCGCGCCGATGACCGCCGCCGAAATTCGCCAGCCGAAGGAATCGAGGCCGAACAACCACTCGCCGATCGCGATGATCCACTTGCCGCCGTCAGGATGGGCAATTTGGCTGGGCAGCCCGGTATGCAGATGGGCCAAATGGCCGCTGGCGATCATTGTGTTGGCGTTGTCGACGTAGTCCTGCGCATAACCGAATTTCGTTAGCGACCACGCATCTTTCGCGTAGTAGGTCTCGTCGAACAGGAGTTTGTCTGGATAACCCAGATTCCATACCCGAAGGGTGAAAGCAATTAATGCGACTGCCGTCGGCCAGATCCAGCCGTGCGCCTTCTCGCTCACCCTCACCCGATTAGCCTAGGCGACCTGTGATGATGAACCTATGCTGATCCTCGCTGGAACACCCATCGGTCAGGTCGGTGACGCGTCCCCTAGGCTCGCCGCGGCCCTTGCGAATGCCGATGTCGTGGCTGCGGAAGACACACGCCGGCTCAAACGGCTCGTTAGTGAACTCGGGATTGAGATCTCCGGCCGGATCGTGTCTTATTTCGAGGGCAACGAGGAGCACCGGACCACCGAATTGATCGAAGTGCTCAAGGGCGGTGGCACCGTTGTGGTTGCCACCGATGCCGGCATGCCGAGCGTGTCTGATCCGGGTTATCGACTGGTCCGTGCCGCGATCGACGCCGACATTCGGGTGACATCGGTCCCAGGGCCCTCCGCGGTGCTCACGGCATTGGCGGTTTCGGGGCTGCCGGTCGACCGATTCTGCTTTGAGGGCTTCTTGCCTCGCAAAGCGGGCGAACGTACCCGTCGACTTACCGAGACTTTGCACGAATCCCGGACGATGGTGTTCTTCGAGTCGCCACACCGTACCGAAGCATCGCTCCGTGCCATGGCTGATGTTTGGGGCCCGGATCGGGCGGCCGCGGTATGCCGCGAATTGACCAAGACGTACGAAGAGATCAAACGTGCGGGGCTGCTCGAACTCGCGGAATGGGCAGCCGCTCAGGAGCATGGCGTCCGCGGCGAAGTGACCATCGTCGTGGCCGGCGCTACTGAAGAACGACGGTCATACACCGCCGAAGAACTCAGGGCCTTTGTCGTGGAGCAGGAAGCCGACGGTGCATCCCGCCGCGATGCGATCGCGATGGTGGTCGATCTGACCGGCGCGAGAAAGAAGGACGTCTACGCCGCCGCCCATGGCAGCCGCGCATGAATCGACAACCCCAAGTGTCGCCCTTCGCCGAGTGGCGCAAAGATGACTTCCAGTGGCGCAGCGATGACCAATTTTCGACGGTAATCGGTCATCCTTGCGCCACTCGCGGGGGTTGGGTTCGGGCACCATAGGATTGGGCTCATGTCCGACTCAACGTTTTACGTCACAACGCCGATTTATTATGTGACGGCCGCGCCCTCGATCGGCTCGGCATATACGACTGTTGCGGCGGACGTGCTCGCCCGGTGGCATCGCCAGCGTGGCGAGAAGACTTGGTTCCTGACTGGCACCGACGAGCACGGTCAGAAAGTCATGCAGGCCGCCGAGGCAGCAGGTGCCACGCCCCAAGACTTCACCGATCGACTTGTCGCCGAGGAGTGGAAGCCGGTACTTGACGTCATCGATGCCTCCAACGATGATTTCATCCGTACGACCGATGCCAAGCACATCGAGCGGGTCCAGAAGTTCTGGCAGACCTTGCACGAATCGGGCGATGTCTACGAGGGCGACTTCGAGGGCCCTTACTGTGTCGCGTGCGAAGAGTTCAAGCTCGACAGCGAACTTCTCAATGGCGAAGACGGCGCCAAGCTCTGCCCGGTCCACAAGCGGCCGGTCGACACCGTCGCTGAACGCAACTATTTCTTCCCGTTATCGAAATACAAAGACAAACTTCTCGCGTTCTATGCGGCCAATCCAACCTTCGTGCAGCCCGAAAGCGCCCGCAACGAAGTCATTTCGTTTGTCTCTTCGGACCTGCACGATCTGTCCATTTCGCGTTCAACCTTTGACTGGGGGATCGAAGTCCCGTGGGACAAGGAGCAGGTCCTGTATGTCTGGATCGACGCGCTACTTAACTATGTGACGGCGGCCGGCTATGGCGCCGAACCCGGCTCCGAGGACGCCAAAACGTTCCAGGACCGTTGGCCCGCGAGTCTGCATCTGGTCGGTCGCGACATTCTGCGCTTCCATGCCGTCATTTGGCCAGCGATGCTGATGGCCGCTGGCGTTGCGCCGCCGCAGCAGGTGTTCGCGCACGGTTGGTTGTTGGTCGGTGGCGAGAAGATGAGCAAGTCCAAGGCAACCGCGATCCATCCCAGCCAAATTGTCGACACGTTCGGCTCCGATGCTTACCGCTACTACTTCATGAAGGCGATTTCCTTCGGCTCGGACGGCTCGTTCTCGTGGGAGCATCTGCATGCGGTCTACACGTCCGAACTCGCCAACGGGCTGGGCAATCTGGTCGCGCGTGTGACTGCGATGGTCAACAAATATTTCGATGGCGAACTGCCTGATCCGGCCGCCGCCGGCGATGCCGAAGCGGCGATCGCAGCCGCGCTGAAGAGTACGGCCGACACGGCCAATGATGCGATCGATCGAATCGCGATTCACGAAGCGATCCATGCCGTCGAGGATTTCGTCTCCGCCATCAACGGCTATGTCACGGAGCAAGCGCCGTGGAAGGTCGCGAAAGACGCCCTGCCGTCTGGTGGGGCGGCCCGCGACCGGCTGGCTGCGATTCTCTACACCGCGGCCGAGGCGTTGCGCGGCGTGGCCGTGTTGCATGCGGCGACAATGCCGAAGAGTTCGGTGGCGTTGTGGGACGCACTCGGTGCGTCTGCGCAGCTTGGACCGCTCGCCGAACAGAACGTCGACCACGCGGGGGACTGGGGTCAGTTGCGCCCCGGCGCACGGCTTACCAAGGGGGACTCGCTATTCCCGCGGATCGAAGACGAGGCCAAACAGTGACCGGACGTTTCGCGTGAAGAAGGAGCGACCGCCGGCGCCCGAGGCATTGCCGGCGCCGGTCGTCGACAATCACTGCCATCTGGACACATCACGCGAGTTTGGCGGTCCGGACGTGCGGACGGCGCTGGACGCCGCCATCGCGGTCAACGTGACGCGGATCGTCCAGGTCGGCTGCGACCTGGCCGGCTCACGGTTCGCTGTGGAGACCGCGAACAGCTTCGATGAGATCGTCGCTGCAGTGGCGATTCACCCCAATGAAGCGCCGGGCCTGGGTGATGGACTTGCTGATGCGCTCGCCGAGATTGAGCGGCTCGCCGCCACCGAGACTCGTGTACGCGCGGTTGGTGAGACCGGACTCGACTACTTCCGCACCGGTGTGGACGGCCGAGCCGCCCAACACGAGTCTTTTCGCGCACACATACGCATTGCCAAACGCCACAACAAGACGCTCGTGATCCACGATCGCGACGCTCACGAGGATGTCTTGGCGATTCTTGATGACGAGGGTGTCCCCGACCGCGTGGTCATGCATTGCTTCTCCGGAGATGGTGATTTTGCCCGCCGTTGCCTTGACCGGGGGGCATGGTTGTCATTCGCCGGAACCGTCACGTTTAAAAACGCAGAAAACCTTCGAGGTGCACTCGCGATCACTCCGCGGGACAAAATTTTGGTCGAGACCGATGCGCCCTTCCTCACACCGATGCCGCATCGTGGGGCACCCAATGCGTCCTATCTAATTCCGCTCACAGTGCGCTTTATGGCTGATTTTCTAGGGATTTCGACCGATGGTTTGTGTCGGGACATTAATCGCAACACCGATTGTGCATTTGGCGGCAGTTGGGGAAATTTAGTTTGACGGCGCCCAGCGAGTCGTTATCCTCGAAGAGTTGCATTCTCAACACATAGAAGGAGAGGCATGCGGCGTGTCAAACATTTAGGGCGCAAGCGGATTTCGATACTTGCGCTAAACCTAGCTATTCTGCTCGTTGTGGCTGGTGGCACGGCTGCGTTCGGTGTGATCAGTAAAACCGTCACGCTGTCCGTCGACGGCCAGTCGCAGACCGTTCGGACCTTCGGCGAGAGCGTGGACGACGTGCTTACGGCCAAAGGAATTTCGGTCGAGCCCGCCGACCGGGTCAGTCCTGCGTCGGGGGCAGTCGTCGCTGACGGTGGCACGATCAAGGTCGATTATGCGCGGCCAATGACGCTTTCGGTCGATGGCGTCACACAGACCCATCTGCTGTTTCACCCTTCGGTTAAGCGCGCCATGGCTAAATTCAAGGTTGACCCGAAGCCGGGCGCCTACATGTCCGCCAAAGCAGATCAAACGATTCCGCGCTCGGGCATGCATCTCGTGGTGAGCAATTCCAAGAAGATCAAGGTCGTTGCCGACGGCAAGACCAAGAAGATCACGACGAATGCGCCGACCGTCGGTGAAGTCCTCGATAACGCGGGCGTCAAGTTGACTCCCGAAGACGAGGTCAAGCCGGGCACAGACGCACTCGTCACCGACGACGCCGCACTCAAGGTCGTACGCATCAAGACCGAGACAAAAACCGAAACGGTGAAGGTCAAGTACCCGGTTGAGGTCCAGAAGGACGACTCGATGCTCAAGGGCAAGGTCAAGGTCGTCGATCCGGGCAAGGCTGGCGAGAAGCGGGAAAAAGTCACCGTAACCTACGCGAATGGCAAGGTACGTGACCGCAAGGTACTTACCAGTGAGGTCGTATCTGCGCCGGTCAAGCAGGTCGAGAAGCACGGCACTGCGGCGGCTCCTAAAGCTCCGAGCGTCAATTCCAACAGCGTCTGGGACAAGATCGCCAAGTGCGAGTCGGGCGGCAACTGGAGTATCAATACTGGCAATGGCTACTACGGTGGACTTCAATTCAGCGCCGCGACGTGGCACAGCGTCGGCGGGTCAGGTCTACCGAGCGACCATCCACGCGAAGAGCAGATCAAACGGGCCAAGATCCTTCAAGCCCGGTCGGGCTGGGGCCAGTGGGGCTGCGCACACGCGAGGTTCAACTGACGACTAGCCGGCTATTGGGGGCATCGGACGTCCGCAGGCTTGCGACGACATGTGGCATACGCCCTACCAAGCAACGCGGGCAGAACTTTGTCATCGACGGCAACACTGTGCGTCGCATCGTAAAGGCGTCGGGGGTCGGCCCTGAGGACACTGTCCTCGAGGTCGGCCCCGGTCTCGGTTCATTGACCCTCGGGCTGCTCGACGTCGCGGACCGGGTCATCGCGATCGAAATTGACGAGACGTTGGCTTCGGCCCTGCCGGCGACGATCGCTGAATTCGCGCCCGAGCGCGCCGATCGATTTGAGGTTGTGCTGGCAGACGCGATGCGGGTCACCGCAATCCCGGGCCCCGCGCCGACGGCGCTCGTCGCGAACCTGCCCTACAACGTTTCGGTGCCCGTGCTCCTGCACTTGTTCGAGTTGCTGCCGTCAGTGCAGACCGGGCTAGTCATGGTCCAGTCCGAGGTTGCGCACCGGCTGGCGGCCGTACCTGGTTCGAAGATCTACGGTATTCCGAGCATCAAAGCGGCGTGGTATGCCGATGTGTCGCTGGCTGGATCAGTGGGCCGACACGTCTTCTGGCCGGCACCGAATGTAGATTCTGCTCTTGTTGCGTGGACCCGGCGTGAACCGCCCAGCGCAACCGTTCCTCGCGAGCGGGTATTCGCAGTCGTTGATGCCGCCTTCGCCCAGCGGCGCAAGACCTTACGATCGACGCTGTCGGCGCTGGCGGGATCGGGCGCTGCGGCTGAAGCGGTACTTCTTTCGGCCGGCATCTCGCCACAGGCGCGCGGCGAGACACTGACGGTTCACGACTTCACCCAGATCGCCGCCTGCCTTGTCGCTCATTCACCGGCGACCAGTTAGATTCGTCTCGTGATCACCGTCCGCGTACCCGCCAAGATCAATCTCTGTTTGGGCGTGGGGCCGAAGCGTGACGACGGATTCCATCCGCTCGCCACGGTTTATCAGGCCGTCGACCTCCATGACGAGGTCCGTGCGACAGCGGTCGATGACGGTTCCTTGTCGGTGCGGGTTCATTTCGACGGCGACAGCCGTGCCGAGGACGCACCCGTTCCCGAGGATGACAGCAACCTCGCGATCCGCGCCGCGCTGCTCCTGCGCGAGCATGCTCAGATCGATGATGGGGCCGAACTGGCTATCCGTAAAGTCATTCCGGTGGCCGGCGGTATGGCCGGCGGTTCGGCTGATGCAGCCGCAGCGTTAACCGCCTGCAATGAACTTTGGCGAACCGGCCTGAGCCGTGCGGAGCTGGAAAAGCTTGCCGCTCAGCTAGGCAGCGACGTGCCATTTCTGCTGCACGGCGGGATCGCGATGGGTGGCGGTCGGGGCGAACTCGTCAGCCCGGTATTGGCACGCGGCAGTTATCACTGGGTGTTCGCGATCGCATCGCACGGGCTGTCTACTGCCGCGGTCTACGGCGAATTCGACCGGCTCAACGCCGACCGTGACGTTCCCCAACCGCTGGTTGCCGATGATTTGTTGGCTGCACTCCGCGCCGGGGATGCTGAAGCGCTCGGTGGCACGTTGTCCAATGACTTGACCGAGGCGGCACTGTCGCTGCGACCCGAGCTTGCCAACACGCTCGACGTCGGGATGGGATGCGATGCGCTTGGCGCACTCCTGTCCGGCTCCGGCCCGACGGCGATGTTCCTGGCCCGCGATGAAGCCCACGCGATGGACATCTCAGTGGCGCTGGCGAGCTCCTTGGTGTGTGCTGATGTCGTTCATGCCAGAGGGCCAGTGCCGGGCGCTCGCCTGATCTAGCCGAAGCTTCGCGACGCTCCAAGATTTGGCCGATCTTGTCCCATTTCCGAGCCCGAAAGGTCCAAAAACGGGATGATTTCGGCCAAATCTTGGGGACTGGCGCTATCGACGTCAGTTGAGTTTTTCGCTCAACTCGAGCCAGCGGAGTTCGAGCTCTTCGATATCGGCCTCGAGCTTCTTGACTTGCTGCGACATCGTCGACAAGCCTTCATAGTCACCCGAATCATGTTCGGCCATTTGGGTATGCAGGCTGTCGACCTTGAGCGTCATCTTCGTCATACGACGGTCGATCGAGGCGACCTCTTTCTTGGTCGTACGCAGCTCGGCGCTCGACAGGCCGGTAGGTTTTTTCGCGGCAGGCGTGGCCGCAGCAACCGGGTTGTTCTGCTCGTGACGAAGGCGCAAATATTGGTCGACGCCGCCGGGCAGGTGCCGGAAATGGCCGTCCATGATGGCGTATTGCTGATCGGTGATGCGTTCGATCAGATAGCGATCGTGCGAGACGACGAGCAGGGTGCCGGGCCACGAGTCGAGCAGATCCTCCATCGCTGCGAGCATGTCAGTGTCGAGGTCATTAGTCGGTTCGTCAAGAACCAGGACGTTCGGCTCGTCGAGCAGGATCAGCAAGAGCTGCAAGCGCCGCTTCTGCCCACCGGACAGATCGCGCACAGGGGTCGCCATCTGGGCGTTGGAGAAGCCCAACCGCTCTAATAACTGGCTGGGTGTCATCTCCTTGCCGCCCGCGACGTACGAGGTGCGCTGCCGACCGATCACGTCACTCACGCGATCATTGCCGACCTCTTTGAGCTCATTGAGCTCCTGGGTCAGCGTGACGACCTTGACGGTCTTGCCGCGCTTGACCCGGCCGCTGGTTGGCTGGAGGTCGCCGGTCACAAGTCCGAGCAGCGTCGACTTGCCCGCTCCGTTGGCGCCCAAGATGCCAGTGCGCTCGCCCGGTCCGATTCGCCATTCGAGATGTTTGAAGACTTCGTTGTCGCCGTAGGAAACGCCGGCATCGAGGATGTCCACGACGTCCTTGCCGAGCCGCGCGGTCGCCATCTGCTTGAGCTCGATCGGATTGCGCGGTGGCGGCTCGTTCTCGATCAGCTGATTGGCCGCGTCGATCCGGAACTTCGGCTTAGCGGTACGAGCCGGAGCGCCGCGGCGAAGCCAGGCGAGCTCCTTGCGCATGAGGTTTTGTCGTTTGGATTCGGTCGCGGAGGCCATCCGATCGCGTTCGACGCGCTGCAGGATGTAGGCCGCGTAGCCGCCCTCGAATGCCTCGACGATCCCGTCGTGGACTTCCCAGGTCATGTTGCAGACCTCATCGAGGAACCAACGGTCGTGGGTCACGACTAGTAGCCCACCGACGTTGTTGGCCCATCGCGTCTTGAGGTGGCCGGCGAGCCAGGTGATGCCTTCGACGTCCAGATGGTTGGTCGGCTCATCGAGGAACAGGATGTCGTCATCACCGACTAAGAGAGCGGCAAGTGCGACCCGGCGTCGCTGGCCGCCGCTGAGCGTCCCGACGATGTCATCCCAGCCGATATCGGCCACAAGCCCGGCGATGACGTCGCGGATCAACGAGTTGCTGGCCCATTCGTAATCTGCCGCATCGCCGACAATCGCGTGACCGACGGTTTGGGTCTGATCGAGCGTGTCAGTTTGATCGAGCATTCCGATTCGTACACCGCCGCGTGTCGTCACCCGGCCCGAATCGGGCTGCATCCGACCGGCCATGATCGAGAGCAGGCTGGATTTGCCGTCGCCGTTGCGGCCGACGATCCCTACTCGGTCCCCTTCATTGATCCCGATCGTGACCGATTCGAAGACGGTTTTGGTGGGAAAGTCGAGAGCGATTGATTCTGCGCCGAGAAGATGAGCCACTGCTTAAGTCTAGTGCGTGTCGAAAGGGAGCGAGAGGACACGTAGGGCATCCGCGAGGGACTCGGCGGCGGCGGGGGACAGGCCGGCGAGAAGATCGTGTTCGTGGTCGAGTAGCGCATCGAGTGCGCCGTCAACGGCCTTGCGGCCGGCGGTCGTCAAACGGACCTGTACGCCGCGTCGGTCCCCGGGGTCGGGCAGCCGCCCGACGAGTTCGCGGGTGACCAGTCGGTCGACTCGGTTAGTCATCGTGCCGCTGGTAACAAGGGTTTCGTGCACCAATTGTCCGGGCGAGAGTTGGTAGGGCTTCCCCGAACGGCGCAGCGCGGAGAGGACGTCAAACTCCCAGGCCTCAAGATGGTGGCTGGCAAATGCCTGCTTGCGGGCCTTGTCAAGATGGTGTGCCAATCTCGACACCCGGCTCAGGACATGCATTGGCGCAACATCTAACTCAGGTCGTTCGCGCCGCCAAGCGGCAATCAGTTGATCGACTTGGTCCTCGGCCATGTGCACAGCGTACGCTTTCAAGATTCTTGACATCAAGATGGTTGCGCGTTCGTCGGCTAGAGTCCGATCATGGAACCTTCTGACTTCGTTTCCGCTGGCCCTACCCGTCAGTCCGAGCTGCTGTCGTCGGGCGAATTGACGTCGCGCCGACTCGTTGAAGCCACGCTTGCCGCAATCGAGCGGGAGAATCCCGCGATCAATGCGACCGTCCGCGTGTATGCCGAGGTGGCACTCGCGGCGGCCGATGAATCCGATCTGCTGCGTGCTGGTGGCGACAGTCGCCCGCTGTTGGGTATACCGATCGTCGTCAAGGATGATCTTGACCTGGCCGATAGCGTGACCGGGCGCGGCAGCAACGCGATGGAGTTTATCGCGACCAAAGACAGCGATTTGATCGCCGCGATCCGGGCTGCTGGCATGGTTATTGTCGCCAAGTCCACGCTGCCTGAGCTCGCGATTTTCGGCTTCACTGAGTCTGACGCGACCGGCATCACCCGCAATCCGTGCAATCTCGCGCATACGCCCGGCGGCTCGTCCGGCGGCTCTGCGGCGCTCGTCGCTGCTGGCGCGGTGGGTGTCGCCACAGCGTCGGACGGGGCCGGCTCGATCCGCATACCCGCCGCTTGCTGCGGCTTGGTTGGTTTCAAGCCGACTCACGGCACGATGCCAAGCTCGGGTGGCTGGCACGGCTTATCGACGCAGGGTGGCCTAGCCGCGCGCGTTGCCGACAGCGCGCTGCTGCTGGACAGTTTCGGCAGTTTCGGGGAGTCACTGGTGGTTGCTGCCAGCACCGATCCGGCGCCGCTGCGGATCGGCCTCTCCTTCAGCGCTGCTGCGGCCACTAAGGCGCTCCCGCTTGACCCGAGAGTGCGGGCCGCATTGACCGATGCCGCCGCAGCATTCCGTGCCGCGGGTCATACCGTCACCGAGGTCGAGATCCCTTACGGGCTTGACTCGAAGGCACTCACGGTCCGTTATCTCGCAGGCATCTGCGAATCAGCCGACGGGACTGATGATCCGCGCCGGTTGGAACGACGAACTCAAGGCATCGTGCGGCTTGGTCGTCCATTCGGTCGCAGATCGGTCGACTGGGCCAAGCGCGCGGGCGAGAAGTTCGGCAGCGGCTTGCACGACAGGTTGGGTGTTGATGTGCTGCTGACGCCCGTCATGAGCGGACCGGCCGTTCCAGTAGAGCATTGGAAGGACAAGGGCGCGTTGGCCACGGTCCTGTCGATGAATGCGTTTTACCCGTATACGGCGCAGTGGAATCACGCGGGTGTTCCGGCGGTGTCTCTGCCCGCGGGTATTACGCCTGAGGAGGGTTTGCCGCTGGCGATCCAACTGATTGCGCGGCATGGCGACGATGCCCGTCTGATGGCATTAGCCGGCCAGTTCGAGCGGCTTTCGTCGTGACCGCCCCCGCATTACGTCATAGGAATTGAGGGTCGGGGACCACGATTCGTATGACGCAACGTTCAGACGGTAGTCTGTTCGCGGTTACATATTCCCCGGTTGGTCTGCCGGCAGGGCCCGCCGCACTTTGAATGCGGATTAGCGACGTAGGTTCGACTCCTACCCGGGGAGCTAGTTCTTCAGAGAGCTCGGCAATAAAAGGAGTCCCGTGAGCACGAATTTGCCTGGTGGGGACGTCACCGCCGTAATCCTTGCCGCCGGCGCCGGCACTCGAATGAAATCGCACAAGGCGAAGGTCTTGCACGAAATCGGTGGCCGGAGCATGCTGGCGCACTCGCTGGCGGCAGTCGCCGGGACGGGTGCCACGACAACGATCGCGGTCGTCGGTCACGATCGTGAACAGGTTGCGGCGCAGGTGATCGAGTTGGATCCGAGCATCGTGTTGGCGGTCCAGGACCAACGAAATGGCACCGGCCATGCGGTTCAGATTGCTCTGGCTGCGCTTCCTGAGGCGCCGACCGGAACTGTGCTCGTCACGTATGCCGACGTCCCGCTCCTCGAGCCGCAAACGCTCGTCAATTTCCTTGCGGCGCACAACGCATCGGGCTGTAAGGTCACAATTCTCAGCGCCGAGATCAGCGATCCCACCGGCTACGGCCGGATCATCCGCGATGCTTCGGGCGACGTCACGGCGATTCGTGAACACCGGGACGCGACGGACGCTGAGCGACAGATCCATGAGGTCAACAGCGGTATCTTGGCGCTCGATGCAGGGTTTTTGATTTCGGCGCTGGCCGAACTTCGGACCGATAACGCGCAGGGTGAGGTCTATCTGACCGATGTCATCGGTATCGCCGCGGCGCAGGGCCTGCCCGTCGGCGCGCACGTGCTCGAAGACGTCTGGCAAACCGAGGGCGTTAACGACCGGGCCGCGCTTGCACGGCTGGGCGCTGAGCTCAACCGGCGCATCGGCGCACACTGGATGGGCGAAGGCGTCACGATCGTGGACCCGGCAACCACCTGGATCGATAGTGCCGTCACGATCGAGAGCGATGTGACGTTGCTGCCCGGCGTTCAACTGCTCGGCGCCACCACGATTGCTACCGGCGCGACGGTCGGACCAGATTCGACACTGCGCAATGTCGTAGTTGGGGTCGACGCGACAGTCATACGTACCCACGGTTCTGATTCCGTGATCGGTGAGCGGGCAACGGTTGGCCCATTCGCTTATCTGCGGCCGGGCACGGAGCTCGGGGTCGGCGGCAAAATCGGTACGTTCGTTGAGACGAAGAACTCGGTCATCGGCGCGGGCGCCAAGGTGCCGCATCTGTCCTACATGGGCGACGCGACGATCGGCGATGGCACCAACGTCGGTGCGGGCTCGATCACGGCCAACTATGACGGCGTCAATAAGCACCGTACGACGATCGGCAAGCACGCGCGTACCGGCTCGGACAACGTATTCGTGGCGCCCCTTACGATCGGCGACGGCGCCTTCACCGGCGCGGGGACGACGGTCCGCAAGGACGTCCCGGCTGGGGCGCTTGCGGTCGGCAACTCCGAGCAGAGGAACATTGATGGCTGGGTCGCAGCGAAGCGACCCGGGACAGCTTCGGCCGACGCAGCCGCAGCAGCAACACCGGAGCGTTCAGGAGAAGCACGTTGAGCAGTATCAAGCGCACACCGACCAAGAGCCTCATGTTGTTCTCCGGTCGGGCCCACCCGAAGCTTGCCCGGGAGGTTGCCGATCTGCTTGAGATCGAGTTGGTTCCGACGACATCGTACGATTTCGCGAATGGCGAGATATACGTCCGCTTCGATGAGTCGGTGCGTGGCTGTGATGCCTTTGTGATCCAGAGCCATGCGGCGCCGATCAACGAAGCGATCATGGAGCAACTCATCATGATCGATGCGCTCAAGCGGGCTTCGGCCAAGCGCATCACGGTGATCCTGCCGTTCTACGGCTATGCGCGTCAGGACAAGAAACATCTCGGCCGCGAGCCGATCTCGGCCCGGTTGATGGCTGATCTGTTCCTCACCGCCGGTGCCGATCGATTAATGACAGTCGACCTGCACACAGCGCAGATCCAAGGCTTCTTCAACGGTCCGGTCGACCACCTGCTCGCGATGCCGATTCTGAGCCACTATGTGAAGAAGAAGTACGGCTCATTGCCGCTTGCGGTCGTCTCACCCGATGCGGGCCGCATCAAAGTCGCGGAAGCCTGGGCTAATGCCCTCGGCGGCGCCCCACTGGCGTTCATTCACAAGACCCGTGACATCTCGCGGCCCAATCAGACCAAGGCCAATCGGGTCGTGGGCGACGTCGAAGGTCGCGTATGCGTGATCGTTGACGACCTGATCGATACCGGTGGAACCATTGTCCAAGCCGGCGAAGCGCTGATGAACGACGGCGCCTCGGATGTCGTGATCGCTGCAACTCATGCGGTGTTCTCTGGTGATGCGGTTGAGCGGTTGAAAAACTCTTCGGCGTGTGAGGTTATCGTCACCAACACGCTGCCGATCACCGACGACAAACGCTTTGACAAGCTCAAGGTTCTTTCGATCGCGCCGCTACTGGCGCAGGCCACGGCGGCGGTGTTCGAGGAGGGCTCGGTCACCAGCCTGTTTAAGAACTAGGTAGTTCTTTCACGGCGATCGTTGTCGGTCTGAGTTCAGTAGGCAATTAGGGTGATGACCCCGAGCTGGGTGTTCATACCACTTGTTAGCGACACTGCGTCGTGGATGTCTTTGTAGGCGTAGGTCTGGCCGTTGATCGGTGAATACGGGCGAAGGGCGAGCGTGAGGCCGGTCGAACTTAGTACGGCGCCGCCGATGTCGAATTTACCAGCGATATCAGTTGTTGCTTGTGCCAACCAGCTGCCGTTGCGGTCGTATAAGATCGCGGTCACGCCAGCGAGTGGCCTAGAAGTTGCCGCGTCGACAACCGTGCCAATGGCATGGCCCACCCGCGACTAGCGCAATGGTTCCTGCGTTGGTGATAGTTCCATTGGTTAGCGATATTTCCGGGGTGCGGCTGGTCTCGTAGATCGTGTCGTTGATCGACGAATACGTTTGAACGACGAGCGTGAGTCCGGTCGAGCTCAGTGTCGTTCCGCCGAGATTGAATTTGCCGCTGGCTGTCGTCTCGCCTCGTGCCACCTCGGAGTTGTTGCGGTCCAATAAATACACTGCGACGCCGGCGAGGGGCCTAGATGTTGCTGCATCGACAACGGTGCCAACGACACGCCCTCCGCCGACTAAGGCGATGGTCCCGACGTGGGTGTTGGTGCCATTTCGCAGCGACAGGCCGGTTCGAGTTACCTTGGCGTACGACTGACCGTTGATCGGTGATTCGGCCTCGACTACTAGTTTGATTCCGGTCGAACTTAATATCGTGCCGCCGATGTTGAATTCACCGGTGGCAGTGGTTTTGCCCCGTGCCACCTTCGTGCCGTGGCTGTCGTACAACGACACTGACACGCCGGCGAGCGGCATTGATGTTGTGGCGTCGACAACTTTGCCAACGACATGGCCACCACCGACTAATGTGATGGTTCCGACATCGGTGTTGGTTCCGGTTCGCAGCGACAGGCCGGTTCGAGTTACCTTGGCGTACGACTGACCGTTGATCGGTGATTCGGACTCGACGACCAATGTGAGTCCGGTCGACGTCGGTGTGCTGCCGCCGATGCTAAATGTGCCGGTGGAAGTCGTCTTACCCCGGCCCACCTGGGTTCCGTAGCGGTCGTATAACGACACTGCCACGCCAGCTAGCGGCTTTTGTCCGTCGGCGTCGACAACGGTTCCGACAACACGTGCGCCGCGGACGTTGAGGTTGGCGAAGGCATCGGTTGTGCGCTTGGACTTGATGGTGCCGATATTCGCGATTGTCCGGCCGAGGTAACCGTCAGCACCGGGGACGCTGAGGCTGTATTTACCGGGAGCGAGCCCGCGCAGACTCGACAGGTCTCCCTTGGTAACTTTTTGTACCCAGAATTGTCCGGTGCTTTTGTTAACCGCAGTGACATACACCGTGCTGGTTAGTCGGCGGCCACCGGCGGTGAGTAAGCCGGCGAAGGCGCCGGCACGCGTTTTCATGGAAATTTTAATGTTTTTGGATGCGCCCGACCGTAGATTTGCGACGTAGACACTTCGTCCCGTGTACCGCTTTTTCGCGTCGTATGCGAAGACGCTGTAGTTCGCAGCGCTGAGTCCACCCAAGGCGAACTGGCCCTTGCTGTTGGCTTTGACCTCGTACGAGCCACCATATTGATTGACCGCGATGAGCTTGGCATTTTTTGCTTGTGACTTGCCCGCCTTGACGGTCCCGGTGATACTTGCGCCGCGCTGAAGTTTGACGTTTAACACCGTCGCGCTATCGGTTTGCTTCACAGTTACGGGTCGATCGGTGTCGAGATGGGCAGTTACGTCGTAGCGGGGGCGGGTGTCGATGAATTTGACATGGTAAGCGCCCAGCGGGAGCGCGCCGAACCAGTAGACGCCGCGCTTGTTGGCCGTGGTGGCGCGGAGGTATTGCCAATTTGACGTGAATACCTCAACCCGAATGCGGTCTAGCCCCTTGTGGGTCTTGGCATCGGTGACCTTGCCGGTGATCTGTCCCAGTGCCGCGGGTTCGGCCTGAACCGGCGAGCTGGCTAGCGACAATCCAATTGCCAAGAAGAGTCCGATGGAAAGGGTCAACAACCGGCGCGAAAGAGACTGATGCATCAAGGTGCTCTCTACTAGGTTGGCAGCAAATGCCGTCGCCGATGTGACAGAACTTAGTGTAGAAGACGGAGGGGGTCGTGCGCTGAATTTGGCAAGAAATTCATGGCCAGCGGGTCATGCCGCGACGGGTTATGCTTTCTTCATTGCAGCTTTGTCCCGCTATCTGTTCTGATCTCGCCCGCTTAGCGAGTCCTTCTTTTGTTTGGTGTCCATAA
The DNA here is from genome assembly GCF_057586615.1 of Aeromicrobium changchenzhani. NCBI lineage: Bacteria > Bacillati > Actinomycetota > Actinomycetes > Propionibacteriales > Nocardioidaceae > Aeromicrobium > Aeromicrobium changchenzhani. Next base: position 834,744 of record NZ_CM172480.1, read on the forward strand.
CATGCGCCGTCGTCACAGTCGATTCATATTCATCGGGGTGCCGGTTTGCCTATTTGTTCTAGGCGTCTTGGCGGCTACGGCCCTTGGTGCAGGCACGTGGCTGAGCGATTCCAGCGCTTCACAGGAGCACAACCCGTTTCTCAAAACGCCAATGTTTGCCGCGCCGCATTCGGCGGCGGCGCAAGCCGCAACGACAGTGATGGGCAACGATCGCGCCGTACTCGAACGTCTGGCTGCTGTTCCGACAGGAATTTGGCTTCTGCCGGAGAAGCTTCCGGAGGGCAAAGTCGGGCCGTATGTTCGCAAACTGATTTCTACGGCCCAGGAGAAGTCACAGCTTCCGGTTTTTGTCATATATGGGATTCCCGACCGAGATTGCAGTGGCGGCTACTCCACAGGTGGGCTGTCGGCCCGAGAGTATCTCTCGTGGGTTCGCGAGATCGCCGCTGCTGCCAATGACACGGCAGTCGCGATATTGGAGCCGGACGCGTTGGCAACGGCTGCCGAGTGCGAGCAGACCGACGAGCGTGTCGCCCTCATCAAAGAGGCGGTGGAGATCTTACGCCGTGCCGGGCCCACCACCTACGTGGATGCCGGCCACGCCGATTGGATCGAGCCGCAACAGATGGCAGCACTCCTGGAGCGTGTAGGCATCGACAAGGTGCGAGGATTCGCCACGAATGTTGCCGGTTACGATGCAAGTCCCGATGAGCGTATGTATGCCGACGCAGTGAGCGGCGCGCTCCGGGGTGCGCACTATGTCATTGACAGTGGACGTAATGGTGCCGGCTCGACTGGGGAATGGTGCAATCCGCCCGGTAGCGCTTTGGGCGATGAACCAGGATTCGTTAATGATGGCAGCGCGCAGGATGCCTATTTGTGGGTCAAGCCGCCCGGCGAGAGCGATGGCGAATGCCAAGGCGGTCCGGCAGCGGGCACGTGGTGGACGACAAATGCCCTGGAACTGGCCGCAAACGCAGGTTGGTAGCCGCTAGCGTTGGTACTATTAGCCCATGCTTACCGAAGGCGACAAACTGCTTGCCGTGATAGTCGAGGATGACAGGGATGTTCGTAGCCTGATCGAATCGATCTTGACCCAAGCCGGCTTCGAGGTCATTGTGACCTCGAATGGTGCCGACGGTGTTGACGCGGTTCGCCGACACGACCCGGCTCTGACCACGCTGGATGTGTCGATGAGCGGGATGGATGGTTTCGCCGCGGCGAAAAATATTCGTGAGTTCAGTTCGACGTACCTCATCATGATCACCGCCCTCGGTGAGGAAATTGACGTCGTTCAGGGTCTTGATTCGGGCGCAGATGACTATTTGGTCAAACCATTTCGACCGCGCGAATTGCGCGCCCGTATTTCGAGCATGCTGCGGCGCCCGCGGGCAAGGACAACCTCCGGCGACCTGACCGAGGCCGCTCCGGCTGCTCCGTCGGCACCGAGTGCTGCTGGGGCTGCGACCATGACCAAAGCTTTAGTTGCCAGGACCGGCGTCATAGTCAAGTCCCACGATCATCGTGACCGCGACGAGAACGTGCACGATGTTCTCGTTGAGCCGGAGGTGCGAACCGATGGCGACAAATGGCTACGTTATAAAGGCATTGAGCTCAACCCGAGTACCCGGATTGTGCTGGTAGACGAACGCGGCGTCGACCTGACGCGGACTGAGTTCGATCTGATGCAAACCTTGATCTCCTCCGGCCGGAGAGTGCGTAGCAAGGCCGATCTGACCCTCGCGCTGCGTGGTGAGAGCTACGTGACTTCTTATCTTGTTACCGATGCCGACAAACGCGCCGTTGAGGTTCACGTCGCGAACCTGCGCCGCAAACTCGGCGACAACAGCTCGACGCCGCGCTGGATTGAAACGGTGCGTGGCGTCGGCTATCGGGTTGCCGCCGCTGATTGAAACGCCACTTCTGGTCTCCACTCAGTTCGCGTCGATCGGGATGGGTGAGACCTTGGTCGGCTTGGTGGACTTGAAAATCGTGATCGGCACTTCTTCGTGGATGGTCTCGGTGTCGTAGGTCTTTGATTTGTCGGTCTGCTGGATACTGACGGTCGCCTCGAAGGTCAGGGTCAGCCCTTGTGTATCGAGGGCCAGTTCGCCGATCTTTTGGTTGCGCAGTTCGAAAGCGCCTTTGGGCGACGTTATGAGCATTCCATAGCGCGACTTCACCGGCTGGGGATCGAAGGTGATCTTCGCAGCCGTCGAGCTGAGGGTGTAAGGCGTCTCCGCGACCCCTGACGCTGCGGTGGTCTTTGCCGCCACGCGGATGCGGCTCAGGTACACCTTGCGTTTGGTTTTGAATGGGTCGCGTAATCCGCGGTCAAGATCATAGGCGGTGAGGGTGAACGAGAAAAATTTGTTACCGAGTGGGTACCAATCATTGGTGCGCGGTGTCGATTTGGTTGGCCAAATGGTGAAAACGAAATCCACGCCATTGACGTCGATGTGCGATTGATAGGTGCCGTCTTCGGTGAACTGCGAATTGAAGACCGATTCAGTCGGTACTGATGGTGTTGATGTAGCCGCAGGAGTAGCGGGAGCGGGATCGCCAAAGTTGTCGAGTGCGCTGCAGGCCGACAGCGTCGTGAATGCCGCCAAGATAGCGATAAATTTTGCGGCCTTGTGGTGAATAGACACCGGAGTGCTCCTTGTAGATCGACGAGTTACGGTGCTGTGGTCGGTGTTCATCAGACTTGGTATCCCTTGTGTCGCCGCACGACCTTGAGCGCCATCCATACCGTTTGAAGGACGGTGATGACACCGAGCACGGGCCAGCCGAACGACAACATGGTTGACTGAATCGGCAGCGGGAACTGGGCCCAGACTGCCAAGAGGCCGATGGCCAAGATTGCGGCGACAGCGAGCGGCAGCAAATAGGCATGACCCGAGCCACGTTCTGCTTTTGCCTGGGCGGCCCAATTATCGGTCTGTGTGCGGCTGGCGAACTTTGTCCAAGCCCGAATGAAATGACCGATGCGTATCCACATGTACGCCTCAGCCGCAAAAAACGAGACAGCAAAGGCATGATCTTTTGCATTGGAGTTCTTCATCGAGTTGGACACTCGGTAGTTCAGCACTGTCGCAATCAGCGGTGGAATCAGCCACCATGCAATGAATCTGAACGCCCCGATCGACAGCGATGCAATGAGAAGAACAACGAAAAGTAGTCGGGTCAAGGCATTGGTCGCCATCGACAGGTGTTCGAACCATCGCAGCCGCAGATTGGGATGGAGCGGTTGCCCCTTGGTATCGCCGCGCTGGCCGGGCCACATTAGCTCGATTGCGCCAAAATTCCACTTGACCTGCTGAGCATCCAAAGCGCGCATCGTTTGCATGCCGCCGACATTGGCTCGGGCCATCGAGCTGATCTTTGTGAGGTAGCCGGCGTTCTTGATTTGTAACGACAGCAGCGAATCCTCGACTTCGCTGTCGCGTACCCAAGGATTGCGTTGATGGGTTTCGTCCATTACCCGTCGTAGCGCAGCGATGGAAAAGATCGAAAATTGGCCGCCGAGGACCGCCATGTTTCGACCACGGAGCAGGTTTTGCATATTGAAGGCAGCGAACTGTGCACGTTGCCCCGCAATCAGGAATGACGGGATGAGACCGTGAACATCGGAGTCGTCAATCGTATAGATCGCTGAGATGCCGCCGATCCGGTCGTCCGATTCCATCTCATTGACGAGGTGTTCGATCGCGTGCGGTTCGGCGGTCGTGTCGCCGTCCACTCCAAGTAGATAGTCGAAACCCTCAACGAGCGAAAAGCCGTAGTTGAGTGCGCCAACCTTTTTGTCGGGGTTCTCGCCGATGTCATGAACGAAGACCTCGGTAAACTCCTCGGTCCCGTTCTTTTCACGGGCATGAAGGCCGGCGTAGTGACTTGCAACTTCAACGGTCTCATCGGTGCTGTTGTTGACGATGATATGGATTGAGTTCGGCAGCGTGGTTTGGGCAAGAAGTGAATCGATGACGCCACCGATGGAGTCTTCCTCGTTGTAGGCCGGAATCACGCATCCGACCGTCGAACGGTAGGTGGGCAAGTCGTCCATCTGGACCAAGAAATGATCGGCATAGTCTTCGAATCCCGGATCGGTCTCCGGCTGGCGGCGGACATACTCGGAGTCGTCTCGGCTCGGTCTGATCGGCTGGCTGGCTTTGCCGTTCACGGATACTCCTGTGCGGGATTGACTTGATCACTCGCCTACGCGAGTGGTCGTAACAATGGCATTCTGCCCGGCCAATCTCAGGAATCGAGGTGGCGTTGCGCAATTTTTGCGCAATTTTTGCTCAAGTCTGCGAGCTGACCAAATTGTCGACCGCCACCTGCAGGAGATCTTCGTAGATGGCCGGATTGGCCCAGGTGTTGGCGCTGCCAAATGAAGCACCCAATCGGATTTCGGAGGCGGGTTTGACGTCGGTGTTCAGCAGCCCGGTGGTGATTGCCGAGACGATGTCGTGTGCATGTTCGGGTGCACGTGACATTGCCAGAACGGCAAACCGGCCACTTTCCAGATGTCCGATCAGTGCTTCTGCTGGCACCTTTGCTCGCAGCACATCGATGAAATGTGTGATTGCGGTGTCGCCGAACTCGTGGCCGAAAGCGGTGTTCAGCTCCTCGAGGTTGTTGATCTCCGCCACCACGAGGGTTGCGTACCCGCCGACGTGTGACATGCGGTTGAGCCGATCGGAGACGTCCCGCTTGAAGCGAGTCCCGTTGATGACGTCCAGCTCGCTTCGGAGCTCATCGAAAGCGCCGTCTCCAGACCGCCAGGCTCCGTGCCGTTCCGCCCGCAGTGCCGATAGGCAGATCGATGCCATGAGAAAGAGCGACAAGAAGAGCAAAGCGGTTACCGGTGCACTCAGGAAATCGCTGTTATAAATCCCTTGCAGGCGCAAACCAGTCAAAATTCCAGCCAACACGGTATAGACGACACCGTAGAGCCAGAGTGAAACACACAGCAGCCGGGAATTGAGGTTAGCGTTTAACGATCCGTTGTATAGCGTTGCTCCGGCCAACCCAGCAAATATCGCCAATAATAGGAAAGTCAAAAGACTGCCATCGCTCTGTGCGCCGGCTGAGTCGTCAAAGTACGCCACCACCCCGGTGACGGCCGCAGCCAGCAGTGAGAGCGATAACCAGGGGCGTTTGTTTTCCAGTGCACGAGCGCCGGACCAGATCAGCGCTAGTGCGTAAACCGAACTTGCCAATGTTGTCGAGGTCGTCAATGCTGGCGCTGCTGAGGCGGAGCCCCAGATACTCGGAATTGCCATTGCCGTTGAGGCCATAATGAAGCTGGCACACAGTATGCGGTTCGCTCGATCGTTGTGTCGCAATGCGGTGATCACGGCGTAGGCCGTCGCAACGACGATCAATGCCACTGTCGCAACGGAATGCAACGTGTTGAGGTCGAGCTCGCCATACGGTCCATTCGCGCTGTTTGGGAGTACAAGCTGAGGCGAGAATATGGCTGCTACCGCGATGATGGGAGGCATTCAGTTGGTGTCCTTGCTCGTTCGGGGAAGGCGAACAGACATGACGGTGCCACGGCCAGTCTCGCTCTGAACCGTGATGGAGCCGTGATGCAGCTCGATTATTTCTTTGCTGATATTGAGCCCCAGCCCGGTCCCATGAATTTTTGAGTTACGGACCGAATCAGCACGATAAAACTTCTGAAACAAGCCTCTTTGCTCTTCTTCGGTCATGCCTCTGCCGGTATCTGCGATCCGAAATTCAACCTCGGGCGCGCTGGTAGGGTCCATCACCTGTTTGAGTTCGACCATGATGCGGCCGCCGAAATCATTGTATTTCAGTGCATTGGAAAGCAAGTTGTCAATCACTTGACGGAGGCGAAGCGGGTCAGCATACAGCGTCGTCGGCGCCAACTGAGGAACTATCAGTTCGACCATACGATCGGCTGCCTGTGGACGGATGGACTCAACTGCAGCGGCCAGAATTTCGGCAATGTCGCAGTCAGCCGGTGCCAATGTGATAAGCGGAGCGGCATTACGAGAGCCGGCCTCTAACAACCGCGAGACGAGCGACAAGAGTCGGTCGGCGTTGTTGAATGCGACGTCGAGCATCGTGCGCACCTCCGGGCTGACCGTAGCGTCCTCGCGGGCAAGGTCGACGAATCCGAGGATCGAGGTCAATGGCGTGCGCAACTCGTGCGACACCGACGATACAAGATCATCCTGCGCAAGAATCGCGTCGGCGGCGAAGGTGATGTCGCGGGTAACCATCACGATGTTGCCTCGCGCGCCACCGGCACCGTGTAGTTGGCGGGTCGTAACGCTAATGCCGAGCCGCCGCTGGCCGGGGTGCCCCAGCCAGAAGATCTCATCAGTGATGAAATCGCCTTGCTGCGCACGAATGTGCGGCAACTCATGACGTTTGATTGGGGTGACTCGATCGGCCTGGTACATCGGAAGCTGGTCCAACCGCGTGTTGGGAGAAAGGCCCAGTGTTGTCATGAAGCCGATACTGGCCCGGTTGAACAAGGAAACAGTGCCGTTGGGGTTGATCTGGACAACACCGAAACTAACCGCATCGAGCAGTTGTCGTTCCGTCTGCTCTTGATCTTTCACCTCGTTCAGCGCGGTTTCAAGCAGCGTTGTTTGCCGACGCAGCAGTGCTCGTTCGGCAGCGTCCCGCCGGTCATAAAGCCCGATTGCGAGTGCAGTGGCACTCAACACGACCAGCAGGCTGAGAAACGCGCCCGCGTCAGTCGCCGATAAGCTCGCCGAACTGCCGTCCACATAATGTAAGGACGCCGCGCCGAACAGCGATATTGCGGCAAACATCGGCCCGGCGATGGTGCCGAACATCCCGAACGATGCCGCCATCCAGATGATGGGGACGATGAGGAGCACGGCGAGTCCGGTATATGGAGCCGAACTGCTCAACAGGACGATGGCGACGATGTCGATTAGGGGCAGGAGCAGCGTCCAGCGATGCCTGACTCGTTCCCAGCCGATCGTTGCTGAAGCTATCGTGGCCGAGACTGCGATGATAAGTCCCAAAAATTCCGGGGCACTGTCGAGGTGGCGATTCCCCACGGCGGAGGACAGACCGACTGCAGAGAAGATGATGACCGCACAAATCATCTGTGCTTGGAAGATGCGCCGGGACGTTTGATGCGGCGACAACACCCGATTGCGCGCCACTTGTTCCACGGTCATGGCACAGACATTAGCCGTAGGCGAGTCCACGGTCGGCCGAACTGGTGTATTGCTGATCTTGGTGGAATCTGACGGCAGCCTGATGGTTGGCTGATTTCGTCTGTGTGAGCGGCTGCGATAGACTACCGGAGTTGCCTCGGCGAGGGTCCATTCGCGGACCGTGATCGACAAGGCGCTCCACGGAGTGCTGTGTCGAGCGCCTTGCCAGGTGGCACACAACGTTGAAGAAATCCGATTCGAGGAGAAGTCCCCCGTGGCCGAAGTCAAGATCCAAGCCGAAGAACGCACCGAATTCGGCAAGGGCGCCGCGCGCCGTATCCGTCGTGCGGACAAAGTGCCTGCCGTGCTCTACGAACATGGCTCAATCCCGGTCCACGTAACGCTGCCCGGACATGCGCTTATGATGGCGCTCAAAAACGCCAATGCGCTGCTCTCGATCGAGATCGGCAAGGACAAGCACCTCGTGATCCCCAAGCAGATTCAGCGGGATCCGCTCAAGGGCTTCATTGAGCACGCCGATCTGCTCATGGTCAAGAAGGGCGAGAAGGTCACGATTGATATCGCCGTTCGCGTCGTCGGTGAACCTGTGCCGGGCTCGCTCATTCAGACCGAGGTCAACTCGATCGCGGTCGAGGCCGAAGCAACCAACATTCCCAACGGCGTCGAACTGTCGATCGAAGGCCTCGAAATCGGCCAGCAGATCCACGCCAAGGACCTCGTCCTTCCCGCAGGCAGCACGCTCGCGGTTGATGAGGATCAGCTCATCTTGCACGTCACCGCTGCGCCGACCGTTGAACAGGTCGAATCCGAACTCGAGGCCGCTGAGTCTGCTGCTGGCATCGAGCATGATGCTTCTGACGACGAGGTCGAAGCGCAGGAGAGCACCGAAGCGGAGTGACCTGGTTGATCGTCGGGCTCGGCAATCCGGGCCCGACGTACGCCAACACTCGACACAACGTCGGTTACATGGTGGGCGAAACGCTGGCCAACCGAATCGGCGGCGGCTGGAAAACACACAAGTCACGCCGGGCCGATATCGTTGAGGGCCATCTCGGCGACAAGAAAATAATCGTTGCACGCTCTCGCTCCTACATGAATGAGAGCGGCGGCCCGGTCAAACTGGTGGCTGATTATTATTCGGTTGAGCCGGCCAAGCTGATCGTGATCCATGACGAACTCGACATCGGATTCGGTGCCCTTCGGGTCAAGTTTGGCGGTGGCGACAATGGCCACAATGGTTTGAAGTCGATCCGCCAATCGGTCTCCACGGGCGATTATTCTCGGATCCGCGTCGGCATCGGCCGCCCGTCTGGGCGTCAAACGGTTCACGATTTCGTGCTCAACGGATTCAGTTCGACCGAGCGCCGCGAGTTGCCGGTTTACCTCGAAGAGGCAAGCGATGCGGTGGAGAGTCTGATGAGCGTCGGGCTCGAGGCGACCCAGAGCGCGTTCAACCGTTGAACGTCCGTTCCCACTGACCGGTAGATTGTTTCCGATATGACTTTGCAGCGCCTCGCGACCCTTGTCGCAACTGAACCAACCCTTGCCCAGGTGCTCAACGACCGGCAGGAGGGTCTTGACGAACTCGATCTTCAAGGCCCTGAGTCGCTCCGCCCGTTCCTGACCCAGGCATTGGCGACCCAGACGACGGTGCTCGCGGTCACGGCGACGCAGCGCGAGTCTGAGGATCTCGTTGGGGATCTCGGCGACATGATCGGTGCCGACAACGTCGTCTACTACCCCGCGTGGGAGACATTGCCGCACGAGCGACTCTCGCCGCGCTCTGACACGGTGGGCCGCCGGCTCGCGATCCTGCGTCGGCTCGTTCATCCCGGCGGCAACGCCGTGCCGATCCGGGTTATCGTCGCGCCGGTCCGTTCGATCCTGCAACCTCAGGTCAAGGGGCTAGCAGATCTCGCCCCGGTCGAGTTGCACAAAGGCGATGAAGTTCCACTCGATGAGGTCATACGTGATTTGGCTGGGGCGGCATATTCGCGCGTCGATTTAGTTGAACGGCGCGGTGAGTTCGCGGTCCGTGGCGGCATCGTTGATGTGTTCCCGCCGACCGAGGAACATCCGTTACGCATCGAGTTCTGGGGCGATCAGGTCGATGAGATTCGCCAATTTATGGTGGCTGATCAGCGTTCGCTTGGCGAGGTCGACACCGTATGGGCACCGCCGTGTCGCGAATTGTTGCTGACCGATCAGGTGCGTCGACGGGCTGCGGAACTTGCGCAGACGCATCCGAGCCTTGACGAAATCTTCACAAAACTCTCCGAGGGACATGCCGTTGAGGGCATGGAATCGCTTGCGCCGATCCTTGTCGATGACATGGAGTTGTTGGTCGATCTGCTGCCCGAGCGCTCCGCGATCCTCATCTGTGATCCTGAGCGTATTCGGGCCCGTGCCCATGACCTCGTCGCAACGTCAGAGGAATTTCTGCAGGCCTCATGGGCGGCTGCTGCATCCGGTGGTGAAGCCCCAATAGATTTGGGTTCGGCGTCGTTCAAGACGATCGAAGATGTTCGCGCGGAGACGTTCGCGGACGGACATACGTGGTTCTCGCTCTCACCGTTCGGCATGGATCTCGACACCTCGACCCGCGCCGTCGAGATGGACACGGCACCGACCTATCGCGGCGACACCGCCAAAGCGCTGGCCGACATCGCCAGCTGGCTGACGGCTGGACGCAAGGTCATGTTCATCGCACCGGCACCTGGTCAGGCACAACGCACCGTCGAATGGCTGGCTGAGCACGACATCGCGGCGGCCATCGACAGCGGCCAACCGTTCGGCAAAGGCGTCGTTCTGGTCGGTGTTGGCGAACTCGATCACGGCCTGATCTCCGAACCGCTCAACCTCGTGGTGATGACATACGACGATCTTGTTGGCGTACGGCCGGCCGAACGCAACGAACGCAAACTGCCGGCCCGGCGGCGCAAACAAGTCGATCCACTTGAGCTCAAGACTGGCGACTTCGTCGTCCACGACCAGCATGGTGTCGGTCGTTACATCGAAATGCTGCAACGTGTGGTGCAGGGCGCGGCGCGCGAATACCTGGTGGTTGAATACGGCGCCAGCAAAAAGGGGCAGCCCGCGGACCGACTGTTCGTTCCGATGGACCAGTTGGACCAGATCAGCCGCTACGTTGGCGGTGAATCGCCGAGCCTGGACCGTCTCGGCGGCGCCGATTGGACCAAACGTAAGAGTCGTGCGCGCAAGGCTGTGCGTCAGATCGCGGGCGAGTTGATCAAACTCTATGCGGCTCGACAGGCCACCAAAGGGTTTGCCTTTAGCAAGGACACGCCATGGCAGGCCGAGCTCGAGGATGCGTTTGCTTTCGTTGAGACACCTGATCAGATGTCGACGATCGAAGAGGTCAAGCGCGACATGGAGCGAGTCGTCCCGATGGACCGATTGGTCTGTGGCGACGTCGGCTATGGCAAGACTGAGATTGCCGTGCGGGCCGCTTTTAAGGCTATCCAGGATGGCAAACAGGTCATCTTGTTGGTGCCGACGACGCTCTTGGTCCAGCAGCACTATGCAACCTTCACCGAACGATTCGGCCAGTTCCCTGTCACGATCCGGCCGCTGTCGCGGTTCCAGTCGGCCAAAGAATCGAAGACCGTTCTCGAAGGATTGGCCGACGGCACGATCGACCTCGTGATCGGCACTCACCGGTTGTTGCAGCCGGGCGTACGTATCAAGGACCTCGGACTGGTTATCGTCGATGAGGAGCAACGCTTCGGCGTTGAGCACAAAGAAGCGCTCAAGATGCTCCGCGCGGCCGTCGACGTGCTCAGCATGTCGGCGACCCCGATTCCGCGCACCTTGGAGATGGCGATCACCGGGATTCGGGAGATGTCGACGATTGCGACGCCGCCGGAAGAGCGGCACCCGGTCTTGAGTTTCGTCGGTCCCTACGAGGACCGCCAGGTGACTGCCGCGATCCGCCGCGAACTGTTGCGTGAGGGACAAGCGTTTTTCATCCACAATCGGGTGCAATCGATCGATAAGGCCGTCGCCCGGCTCAAGGAACTTGTGCCGGAGGCGCGCGTCGCCGCGGCGCATGGCCAAATGGGGGAGCGCCAACTCGAACAGGTCATGCTCGATTTTTGGGAGAAACGTTTCGACGTGCTCGTCTGCACGACGATCGTCGAGTCCGGCTTGGACGTGTCGAACGCCAACACGATGATCATCGAACGTGCCGACACACTCGGGCTGTCCCAGCTCCATCAGCTGCGCGGTCGCGTCGGACGCAGCAGTGAACGGGCTTACGCCTACTTCCTCTATCCGCCCGAAAAGCCGCTGACCGAGACTGCACACGATCGCTTGTCGACAATTGCGCAGCATTCCGAGCTCGGTGGCGGCATGGCCGTGGCGATGAAGGATCTCGAGATCCGCGGCGCGGGCAATCTGCTCGGCGGTGAACAGTCCGGACACATCGCTGATGTGGGCTTCGATCTGTATGTTCGACTGGTCGGCGAAGCGGTAGCGGAGTTCCGCGGCGACGCCGAGCCGGAGCCCGAGGTCAAGATCGAGCTACCAATCGAGGCAAATCTGCCTTACGACTATGTCCCGAGTGAACGGTTGCGGCTTGAAATGTACAAGCGGCTCGCCGACTTGCGTAGCCTTGATGAGGTTGCCGAACTTCGGGCCGAACTTGTCGATCGTTATGGTGAGCCGCCGGTCTCGACCGAGAGCCTGCTCGAAGTGGCGCGGCTTCGCGTTCGTGTGCGCGCTGCGGGTCTCACCGAGGTCACCTCGGCGGGCGCCAATATTCGCTTCTCGCCGGTTAAGATCCCCGAGTCCGCACAACTTCGGTTGGCCCGGGTCTATCCCCAGAGCCGCTATAAGGCAACCGGCGAAGTGGCCCTCGTCCCGCGACCCAAGACCGCCGCGATCGGTGGCGAGCCATTGCGTGACAGTGCCTTGTTGGAATGGTGTCGCAAGGTTATCGACACTGTCATCGACCCACTGTGACCCCGATCCCTTGCGTCATAAAAAGCGAGCGCTATGACCCACGATCGTTATGACATAACGGACGGATAAAAGCCAACGAATCGCTGCGTTGTAGTCTGGGCAAACGGCCCCATTCGGGCGTAGCAGATCAAGAGAGGTTCACCGTCGTGAATTCCTTGCGCCCCCGCGCAGTTGTCCGGATTGTCGCGGTCGCCGGCGCCGCCATGTTGATGACCGCCTGCGGGACGATTCATACTGGCAGCGCTGCCGTTGTCGACGGCGACACGATCTCGATGAAGGCGGCCGATGTTGCCTCGACAGCCCATTGCGAACTCTCGCTGGTACTCGCGAAGCAGCAGGGTGGCCAGGACGCGAGTTCAGCTGATGCGCGCCGCCAAGCGGTGGTCAATCTCGTCGTCGACAAAGTTGCTCACGCTGCGGTCAAGCGGGATGGCGTGTTCGTCGACCCGGCGAAGGTCGTCCTGACCAGCAAGCAGGTTACGCAGGTGAAGGAGGCATTCCCCAAGCAGGAGCTCGGGCCGATCCGCACGGCGATCGAGCGCAGCCAATACATCTACTTGGCAATGGTGGCTCTGGGCGAGCAGGAGACGGGCATGACGATCTCCGCTCAAACTCAGGCGCAGGTTGAGAAAGCTGGACAGGCCGCCCTCAGCAAAGCGATCAAGGACAGCAAGATCAGCATTGATCCGCGCTTCGGACTCAATGACCTTACGGCGCAGATCGCGCAGACTGGCTCGCTGTCGGTCCCGCAGGCCAAAGCGGCAAGCAATCCAGCTAACCTTCCGCTGGCGCAACGCTGCGGCTGATGCAGATTCTCGTCCTCAGCCCTCGAGTTGCTCCTGGGTTGATGACATTGGCCGCGTGGGATGCGCTTCGCGCTGCAACGATTGTCCATGCCACAGATCTTGATGATGCTCACGTGGCCGCGATCATCACTGCGGGTATTGCGGTCTCGGAAGCGCCAGACCTGCCGGTGCATTCTGCGGACACGGTATGGATTGCGCCGATCGGCGATCTGGCCTGGGCCCAGTCGCTGGCCAGCGAACTGATTGAAGGCCAGGATCCCGAGGAAGCAGCGCACGTCGAGATTGTCTTCGGCTCGTACGACCAGCCCGGGGCCAAACTGCTCGACCTGGTTGAGGTCATGGATCAATTGCGTACGCAATGTCCTTGGACAAGCCAGCAGACGCACGCCTCGCTGAGTCATTATTTGCTTGAGGAAACCTATGAGGCGCTTGAAGCGCTTGATGAGGGGGATTCGGAGCATCTACTCGAAGAACTCGGCGACCTGTTGATGCAGGTGGTGTTTCATGCCCGCATCGCGGCCGAGAACGAGGGCTGGGATATCGATTCGTTGGCTGGCGGGATTGTCGAAAAGTTGATCTACCGCAATCCACACGTATTCGGCGATGCGACCGTGACTTCGGCCGCGGAGGTCGACGCCAACTGGCAGCGGCTCAAGGCTGCCGAGAAGCAGCGGTCGTCCGTGCTTGATGGCATACCGGCGGAGCTCCCGGCGCTTGTGCTGGCTGACAAAGTACTGGGACGGATCGGCACGATAGCCGCCGCGGGTGATGACTTCGGTACGCGCCTGCTTGTCCTCGTGCAGGCCGCACGTGCCGAAGGAATCGATGCCGAAACGGCATTGCGTACGTCGGTTCACGCGCTGCTGTAGCGCGAGGCGCCTAACGATTCGACGATGGCGAAGATAGGCTGTCGACAGCACAAACACCGATTAAGGAGCTGGCGTGGCAAGCATCGAAGCCGTAGGCGCACGGGAGATTTTAGACTCGCGTGGCAACCCGACCGTTGAAGTGGAGATTGCCCTCGACGATGGAACGATTGGCCGCGCCGCAGTTCCGTCGGGTGCCTCGACCGGCCAGTTCGAAGCGGTCGAACTTCGCGACGGTGGTGATCGCTATGGCGGCCTCGGCGTCCGGAACGCTGTCGCCGCAGTCAACACCAAGATCGGCCCGGCGCTCGTCGGCTTCGAAGCCGACGACCAGCGCGCAATCGACGATGCGATGATCGCTCTTGACGGCACCGACAACAAGGCCAATCTGGGTGCGAATTCGATTCTCGGCGTTTCCTTGGCGACTGCCCGGGCCGCGGCCGAGTCGTCCCGTCTGCCGCTGTTCCGTTATATCGGCGGTCCGAATGCGCACGTGCTACCCGTCCCGATGATGAATATCCTCAACGGTGGCTCGCATGCCGACACCGATGTGGACATCCAGGAGTTCATGATCGCCCCGATCGGCGCGCCGACGTTCTCGGAAGCAATTCGTCAGGGCACCGAGGTCTACCACTCACTCAAAAGCGTGCTCAAGGCCGACGGCCTCGGGACTGGCCTTGGCGATGAGGGTGGCTTCGCGCCGAATCTCTCCTCCAACCGTGCCGCGCTCGACTTGATCATCCGCGCAATCGAAGCGACCGGGATGGAGCCCGGCACCGATATCGCGCTTGCGCTCGACGTCGCGGCTTCAGAATTCTTCAGCGACGGCGCGTATGCCTTCGAGGGTGTCGCCAAGTCCGCCGCCGAGATGAGCGACTACTACGCCGAACTCGTCGCCGCCTATCCGATCGTTTCGCTCGAGGATCCACTTGATGAGGACGACTGGGATGGCTGGGTTACCATCACCGACGCACTCGGCGACAAGGTTCAGATTGTCGGCGATGACCTGTTCGTCACGAATGTCGAGCGGTTGACCCGCGGGATCAATGCCGGTGCGGCCAATGCGCTGCTGGTCAAGGTCAACCAGATCGGCTCACTGAGTGAGACGCTCGACTCGGTCGAACTCGCGCACCGCCACGGTTTCGCCTGCATGATGAGCCACCGCTCTGGCGAGACCGAGGATACGACGATTGCTGACCTCGCGGTTGCGACCAACTGCGGTCAGATCAAGACCGGCGCCCCGGCCCGTTCGGAGCGCGTTGCCAAATACAACCAACTGTTGCGGATCGAGGAATTGCTCGGCTCGGCCGCCAGCTATGCCGGTGCCGGGGCCTTCCCGCGCCTGTCGCACTACGGTCAATGACGCCGTCGTCGAAGCGTGGTCCGAAACGCCCCTCGACTAGGGGCGCCGCCGGTTCACGTCCAGGTGCGGCTCGACCGTCTTCGGCTCGCAAGGCCACTGCGAAAACGCCTCGGTCGGCACGGTTCACGACCCGTGCCGTCATCCTGATGTCGATCGTCTTGCTGCTCCTAGCCTCATACACCTCAAGTTTTCACGCTTGGTGGCAGCAGCGGCAGGACATCCAGTCGACTAGGGCCGAGATCGTGATGCGTACCGATGCGATCAAGGAACTGCAGGATGACAAGACGCGATGGAACGATCGGGCCTTCGTTGAGCAGCAGGCGCGTGAGCGATTTGGTTGGGTGCTTCCCGGCGAGGTGGGCTATCGCGTCATCGGGAGCGATGGGCGGGTTCAGGGCAATGCTTCCACCCTCGACGCACCGCCGGTGCCCAAGCCGAAGCAATGGTATGACCGGCTTTGGGGGACCGTCGAACAATCGGGCAAGTCGCCGTCGGCCAAACCTGTCGTTCCCGACCCGAACAAGGTGTTGAAGAAGTGAATTCGGCAATGATTGCCCAAGCAGATCTTGACTCGATCCGCGAGCAACTCGGCCGGCCGCCGCGGGGAATTCTCGAGATCAGTTCGCGCTGTCCGTCAGGCCATCCAAATGTCGTTAAAACCGAGCCACGACTTGATGACGGCACACCATTTCCGACGCTTTACTACATCACGTGCCCCCGGGTTGCGGCCCAGATCGGCACGCTTGAGGCGTCGGGGTTGATGCGTGAGATGAGTGCGAGGATTCTCCAAGACGCAGAACTCGCTATGGCTTACCAGCTGGCGCATGAGGGTTATCTGGCAGAGCGGGAGGCCATCGGCCACGTGCCCGAGATTGCTGGCATCTCCGCCGGGGGGATGCCGACGAGGGTCAAATGCCTCCACGTTCTGATCGGCCATTCGCTGGCCAAGGGCCCCGGCGTCAACCCCCTAGGCGATGAAGCGCTGGCGCTGTTAGGGGATTGGTCGACCGGCTGCAGCTGCGCTGCAGCTCCGCGAAGTGAAGGGTTTGTGACCTAAAACGGCGGGGGATGGGTGGCGAACCCTTCCTACTGTGGGGTCGGTAGGGTCGAGGTATGCCATCCACGCAGCGCATCCGGGTTGCCGCCTTGGATTGTGGGACCAATTCGATTCGCCTGTTAGTCAGCGATATCGAGGGGGACACCAAGACCGATGTCATCCGAGACATGCGAATCGTTCGGCTCGGTCAGGATGTCGATAAGACCGGCCATCTCGCCGATGAGGCGGTCGCTCGTACGTTGTCGGCGACCCGCGAGTTCGCCGCATTAGTCACCACACTCGGCGTCGATCGGATCAGATTTTGCGCGACCTCGGCGGTACGCGATGCCGATAATTCGGCAGAATTTTCCGATGCGGTCGAGGCGATCATCGGAATTCGGCCGGAGGTTTTGACCGGCGATGAAGAAGCGCGGGCCTCATTCCGCGGCTCGGCCGGAGATCTCCCAGCGACTCGAACCTTAGTCATCGATATCGGTGGCGGTTCGACTGAGCTGATCGTTGGCACTGGCGAGGAAATCGAGTGGGCGACATCGCTTAACATCGGCTCGGTCCGTATGACCGAACGCTTCCTGACGTCCGATCCGGCTACCGTCACCGAGGCATCCGATTGCATCGCCTACCTTGACGGAATCATCGGCGCAGCCGTCAAGGGCCTCGCGCCGATCGAGACGCTCATCGGGGTCGCAGGCTCGGTGACGACGGTGGCCGCGCATGCCCTCGAGCTGCCGTCTTACGATTCCGATCTGATCCACCTGGCCAAGCTGCCGCTCACCGATGTCAGCAATGCCTGCATCTCACTGGCGCGTATGACAGCGGCCGACCGGCGCGAGTTGCCGTTCATGCATCCGGGTCGCGCCGATGTGATCGGCGGCGGTGCACTGATTCTTGACCGGCTGATCGAGATGCTGCCGCTCAATACCGAGACGCTCCTCGTGAGCGAACATGACATCCTCGACGGAATTGTTTGGTCGCTCGCTGGAAAATGGAGCGGCCATGAGATTGGCAACGAGGTCGTGTCGCACAACAGACAAGGATCATGATGGTCAAACGCCGGTTCCCTCGATTCCGCGACCTCGCGCCGCTGCTGCGCTTCAAACGGTCGACTTGGCGGCTGAAGCAGCGCCGACTGCAGTCCGCGTTGACGATCGAGGATTTGCGTACGATCGCCCGGCGACGCACCCCGAAACCGGCATTCGACTACACCGAGGGTGCGGCCGAGGCCGAGATCTCGTTGGCTCGTGCACGCCAGGCCTACCGCGACATCACGTTCCATCCGTCGATCTTGCGCGATGTGTCCGATGTCGATACGTCAGTCGACGTGCTCGGTGGGCATTCGGCGCTCCCGTTCGGCATTGCGCCGACCGGCTTCACGCGCATGATGCAGGCCGAGGGGGAGATCGCTGGCGCGTCCGCAGCGGCCGCAGCGGGCATACCGTTCTCCCTGTCGACGATGGGTACGTCGTCGATTGAGGATGTCCGCGCTGCGAATCCCGAGGGTCGCAATTGGTTCCAGCTCTATATGTGGAAGGACCGGGACCGATCAATGGCATTGGTCGAGCGCGCGGCCGCTGCCGGTTTCGACAGCCTGTTGGTCACGGTCGATGTGCCGGTTGCCGGCGCTCGCTTGCGGGATGTCCGTAACGGAATGACGATCCCACCGACTTTGACGCCGCGCACGATCCTCAATGCACTGCCGCGGCCGGCCTGGTGGTTCAACTTCTTGACCACCCAACCGCTTGCCTTTGCCTCGCTCGATCGGTGGTCCGGCACCGTCGCCGAACTGCTCGACACCATGTTCGATCCCTCCGTGACATTCGAAGATCTGGCTTGGATCAAGGATCAATGGAAGGGCAAACTCGTCGTCAAAGGGGTTCAGAACCTTGACGATGCGCGCAAACTGACAGCCATGGGTGTTGACGCGATCCTGTTGTCCAATCACGGTGGTCGCCAGTTAGATCGGGCCCCCATCCCGTTCCATTTGCTGCCCGAAGTCGTGCGCGAAGTCGGCAAGGACACCGAAATTCTGGTGGACACCGGGATCATGTCGGGAGCCGACATCGTCGCGGCGATTGCATTGGGCGCGGACTTCACCCTTGTCGGACGGGCCTATTTGTATGGGCTGATGGCCGGCGGGCGGGACGGCGTCGACCGTACGATCGAAATCCTCAAAACCGAGATCATCCGCACGATGAAACTGCTCGGCGTGCATTCGCTCGATGAACTTGAGCCCGCTCACGTGACCCAACTCGAACGGCTCGTGCCGCGAAGGTGATCGCCCGATAGGCTGTGCCCACGCTCCTGTAGCCCAACCGGCAGAGGCAGTCGACTTAAAATCGATCCAGTGTGGGTTCGAATCCCACCAGGAGCACCGAGCGTTGTATTCGTTCTAGGCGGATGAATCGTCGACCAGTTCGGTGACCACATCCGAGGAACGCTCCAGAGTCCGATGGACGGGGCATCGGTCGGCGATTCGCGCCAATGCGGAGCGATCGGCATCGGTGAGATCGCCGCTCAGGCGCAACCGACGTTCCCAACGGTCAACCTTCGGTGTCCGGCCCTCGGCGCTCGCCGCGCAATCGTCGCAGTGTTCCCTCGAGTGACGCACCTCAACGCTCACGTGTTCCAGCGGTATGTTTTTGCGGTCGGCATACATGCGGAGCGTCATCGATGTGCAGCCACCCAATGCAGCAGCGAGTAGGTCATAGGGGTTGGGGCCGGCATCGGAGCCACCGGCCGATTCGGGTTCATCCATCAGGAAGCGATTGCTGCCGGCGATCACCTGGTTGACGAACTTCCCTTCTCCTGTTTCGGCGACGACGACATCCATCGGTGATGCCGGGAATTTCCGATGATCATCGGGGTCGAGATAACGCTCCACCCAACTGCTGATTATCGTGGCGGCGAAGGTTGCGTCGCGGCGGTTGGTGAGCAGATGATCGGCACCATCGAGCGAGATGAAACTTTTCGGATGACGTGCCGCGGAGTAGATCTCACCGGCATTCTCAATGCCGACGGTGCTGTCGACCGGTGAGTGCATGACCAACAACGCAGCATTGAGGTTCGCGACACTTCGCTCTAGTCGCTGATCTCGGAGGTCGTCGATGAGTTGCTGCTTGAGCAGGAACGGCCGGCCGCCCAGATCAATGGTGGCCTCGCCATTGCTTTCGAGTCGAGCGAGGTCTTCAGAAAATAAGGCCAAGACATGATTGGGCTGTGAGGGGGCCGCCACCGTGACCACTGCCCGGACAGAGGGGAGTTCGGACGCCGCAGCGAGCACCGCAGCACCGCCCAATGAGTGTCCAATCAGTAGACCCGGTGCGCGGTAGTGCTCACTGAGGAAGCGCGATGCCGCGGCAACATCGGCAACATTCGTCGAGAAGTTAGTGTCGGCGAAGTCTCCGGTTGAGGCGCCCAAACCAGTGAAATCGAAGCGCATCACCGCGATTCCCGCATTGGCCAATCCAAGCGATATGCGCGCTGCGGCCACACTGTCCGCCGAACAGGTGAAGCAGTGAGCGAAGACAGCTGTGCCGCGGATTGCGCCGGCTGGGAGTTCCACTTTTCCGGCAAGCTGAGCCCCGGTGGCTCCGGTGAAGTGGACGTGCTCGCGCTTCGCTGCCATCGCTATTGCCTTTCGTAACAGGACGGTTCGGCCGGAATTGTTCGTGCTTGGTGATGCTAACGCAGACCCGGCTGGTTCTTCGCGCTGCGAAGCCGCCGGCGGACCGGCTCATCATTCCTACCGCGAAACCTTGGATTAGCCGAAGCCGGGTGGTTCACTCGCAAATGACGGGAATTCTGGAACGATGCGACGGGTTTCCTCTGCGGCGGCAAACGTCGATCGACGAAGGGACTGTGCTGTGGATGCTCGACTCGAACACTGGTTGTGTTCAATCAGGCCATTCCAAATGATCGCTCCGTCGCAACGGTGCAACCTGCGAGGATGTCTTGAGCGGTGCGGCAAATGACTGTCATCCGATGGATCTTGGCCCCGGCTGACGACGCTGGACCGCGTGGTCACGCAGTCGCCAGCGCAGCCCTGCGGATCCTGGTCGGGCTGTTATGGATCTACAACATAGCGTGGAAGCGTCCGCCTGATTTTGGTCAACGTTCGGGCAAAAGCGTCTATGGGTTCACCAAGGACGCCGTGGATCACCCGGTATTTCCGCCGTTTAGCTGGGTCATCGAGCACGTGGCACTTCCCAATTTCACCGCGTTCGGATGGGGTGTGTTAATCGTTGAAACCGCGCTCGCTGTCCTCTTGCTCACTGGCGCGTTTGTCCGGTTGGCTGCGATCGTCGGTATTGCCCAAGCATTAGCGATCGGTCTCGCTGTGGCCGCAACACCGGGCGAATGGCCATGGTCCTATTGGCTGTTGATCGGTGTGCATGTGATGCTGCTGTTCAGCGCGGCAGGAAGTGTCCTTGCGATCGACGCGCTGCGCTCAGGACATGACCGGCCGAGCAAGATAAGAATACTTGCGCTCGTCTGGGGCGTTGTCGCCTCAACCGAAGCGATCATTGTGCTGATCCGTTCGTTCGGTGACGGGCTTTTTGCCTCCTCCGGAGCGCAATTCGGCGGGCCCGGCTTGTCGTTCGGGTTGGGGACCTACAACCTCGCCGGATCACTCGCGTTGCTGATCTGCGGCGTGGCGTTGCTGGCGGCAGCACTGACCCACAACTATGCAATTGCCCTGGTATCGGCAGTGGTGGGCCTCGCGGCCACGATCCTCCTCCATGCCCAGATCGGATATTCCGATTCGGTCTTAGGCGGTACGAACACGTCGGCGGCCTTCTTCCTCAGCGTCGCAGTCATCGGTGTCGTGGTGTGGAAGGTCGATCGAAAAGCGACGGTCACGTCCGATCAGGTGGTAGCGCACGAATAGCCGTAACCAACGGGTTCGAGCTGAGCGTCACTCCAGTCGCGGGACGAGTTTGCCGCGGGCCCGCCGGGTCTGCACTTTTGTTAGCGCGGCTAAGGCATCGTCAAATGGATAAATGCGCTCGAGTTCTATGTGCATTTCTCCGGTCGCGATCGCCGTCAGAAGATTCGCCATTTCATCCCGTACGTCGATCTGGTACGGGATTCCCGACATGTTGATGACCCGTTCGGAAACCAAGTCGTCGCCTGAAATGGAAGCCAGCGACCCACCACCCTTGACGACAGGAATGCTTTCGGCCGTGGTTCCCGGTTGTATCGCCATCGCCGCGTCGACTCCGCCGGGCATCCACTCGAGAACCTGTTCGCGCCAATCGGGATCGTGATAATCGACGTTGTGTTCGGCGCCAAACGAGCGCATGTAGTCGTGATTTGCTTCGGAGGCAGAGGCCGCGATCCGCCAGCCACGCTTGCGTGCGATCTGAATGGCCAGCGTGCCAATCGCCCCCGAGCCACCGGCAATGAAGATCGACCCTCTGGTCGGCACTGCAGTCAGCGCGTGGCCTGTCTTCAAGATGGTGTTTCCAGCGACCGGCACCGCAGCAGCCTCGACGAAGTCCATGCCGGTGGGAATTGACATGATCATCGAATCCTCCGTGACCGCGACGAATTCGGCCCACGTGCCGCCCTTGTATTGCATCGAACTGACAAAAGTTACCCGGTCGCCGGGCTGGTGACCCGATACGGCGCTGCCGACTTCGTGGATCACACCGGCGGCTTCGATCCCAATGGGGTACGGATAGTTTGCGTCAGCAGGCAAGAAGTAGGAGTCGCGGATCCCAACGCCTACTGCTCGCACCTGCACGAGTACTTCGGTGACGTCGAGTTCCGTACGGAGGACGATGCGACCCCTGTTAACCCGTCTGCTTTGTGTGAGCCGACTGTGAGGGCTCGATGCCACGCTGTCTTGACGCCAACACGTATCGGCACACAATCAAACGAGAAGTAGAGGTTAATCATGACCAGTGCACCGATTCGCTCGATCTCGTCTCGAGTGGCGGTGGCCTCGGTTGCCGCCCTATTCGGGCTGACGCTCGCAGCGTGCGGAAGTGACGATTCATCGGCGGCGTCGGATGCGCCGCCAGCCAGCAGTTCAGAAACTGACCAGAGTGACACAGCTGGGTCCGACGCGGGCTCCAACGATGCCGATCGGCCCGATAACTTGGCCGATTTTCCGCTCCCTGACGACTACACCGTGGTGGCCAGCGGGAGTCGTGGCGGCGCCTGGACGGCAGTGCTCAAAACCTCGACCGATTGGGAACAGCTCAAGGATCTCTATAAGGGCGAGCTGACTCGTACCGGGTGGACTCTGCTCGGCGAGCGGCCGACTGCTGCAGAGCACGGCATCCACCTCGAAGCGGGCAGGGCAGGCATGGAGGCCACCGTCGCTATCTCAGCGGCTGGCGGCGGGACCGATATCATGATTAATGTGGTCAAACAGTGACCGCGGCCTACCTAAACAGTCCGTGAGGCCCGGGACCTCCCCAGGAAGGCTCGAGCATGAATGATGCGGTCATCTTCGATATGGATGGGACGCTGTGCGATGTCGCCACGACGAGACATTTTGTCGAGGGCAAGGAGCGCGACTTTGATGCCTTTCATGCCGCATCGATGGACTGCCCAGCGCATGCAGATGTTGTTGATGGATTGCGTCAAGCACAACAGGACGGTTATTCAATCCTGATCGTTACGGCGCGCTCGGCCAAGTGGCGTGATTACACGATCAAGTGGATCGATAACCTCGGCATCACTTTCGACCGGCTCTACACACGGGTTGAGGGCGATTTTCGCCCCGATTACGTGATCAAGAAAGACATTCTCAAACAGATCATCGCGGACGGTTATCGGCCGATTCGAGCTTGGGACGACAATCCCAAGGTCATCGAACTCTGGCGCGAAAACAAGATCGACGTGACTGAGGTTGCCCAGTAAGAGGCCGGCCGGGTCACCTTTTGTGAACGATGGCCTCAGTTAGGGTGACTCCATGGACGAGATGCTGGGGCGGGATGCGGCCAACGAAACTGGGCTTGAACCCGACCGAGATTTGTTCACTCCCTGCCCATTGGGTCGAATGGAATTGGCAAAAAGTGAACAAATCTCGGTGTTGGGGCGACTGGCAAGAGCGTATGTTGGAGGCATGCAGATAATGTTGGCCGCGATCGTAATCCTCGGATTGTCGCTTCTGGTCGTCGGAGCGATTCGCGGCCGAGTCCGGCTCAAGTCCTGCTGCAGCGTCGTAGATCCCCGTCAGGATCTGCGGATGCGGGCAGCTTTTGATGATGATCGAACCGAGGCGGCCGACCCGGTTAGGCCATGCGGCGTTTGAGTTCGTCGTTGATGGCGGGGACGATCTCGTGGAGGTCGCCGATCACGGCGTAGTTGGCCTTCGTGACCATCGGCGCTTCGGGATCGGTGTTGATCGCCAGAATCGTTTTGGCACTCTGGCAACCGGCCCAATGCTGGATCGCGCCGCTGATACCGCAGGCGACATACAGATCTGGCGAGATCCGACTGCCGGTCTGGCCGACCTGCTCCGAGTGGGGCCGCCAACCGAGGCTTGTCACCACGCGCGACACACCGAGGGCACCACGAAGAATCCCGGTCAACTCAAGTAAATCGTCGAAGCCATCGGCGCTACCGGCACCACGGCCAGCGCCGACCACGACGCGGGCGCTTGTGAGGGCACCGGTGTCATCGGCTTCCGCGTTCTCGGTGCGGAGGACCCGCGTGAGCAGATCAGCAGCGGAGAGAGTCGGCGCGTATGACTGCAGTTGCGGGGTGGTCGGTGATTCGGCCGGTGTGGCGTCGACGGCATGACCGGCGACGCTCAGCGACGCCACGGCGCCGCCGAGGCGCATCTCTTCGAACACACCACCGCCCATGACTTGCCGTGACACGGTCAACGGCTCCAGATTGTCGACGCCAATGACATTGGCCGCCATCAGGATGTCGAGCCGGGTCGCGACATGCGCAAGGATCTCATTGCCCCGTGGTGTGCCCGAAGCGATGATCAGCGTGGCTGCGCCAGCCGCCTCGACGACCGCAGCGGCCCAAGCCGCCGCGCTGTATGCGGACAGTCGTTCATCGTCGGCATGATGCACAACGCTGACGCCCTGCTCACCGAGATGAGCGAGCACCCGCAGGGCAAGATCTCCGGACAGCGGACCGACAACAACTGCCTCGACCGCGGAGTTGCCGAGCGTACGCGCAAAACTCAACGCTTCACGCGACGTCAACAGGACACCGTCGGCATCGGTTTCAACTACGACAAGAATCATTTCGCCACCACTCCAATTGCGAACAGCATGTCGACGACGGCACCGGCAGCATCAGGCCCGTTACCCAGAACCTGGACCGAGCTCGGTTGTTCGGGCGGCGTCTTGAGCCGGACCCGTTGGGTCGTTGGGTCGATCGTGGTCTCGATGACCTCGATCGACGCCTTCTTGGCTTTCATGCGGCCGACGATCGACGGGTAGCGGGGGGTGACACCGCCCTCGGAGATCGCGATAACGGCCGGCGTCGGAAACTCGAAGACTTCACCGCCCTCCGGACCAGCCCCACGGGCAGTGATCGTCGATCCATCAACCGTGACCGTCGAGATCCCGGTGAGCACCGGCCGTCCCAATGCGTACGCTAGCCGCACACCGACCTGGAAATCGCCGGTGTCCGCGGCATCATTGCCGACGAGTATTAGTCCCGGGGGAGTCGTCTCAGAGCCGACAAAAGCAGCGATCGCGGCGGCCACGTCGGCCGGCCCGAATGCTTCGGAATCGGCCTCGATGTGTACGCCCCGTGAGCAGCCGACCGCCATTGCGTCACGCAACTGTTGGCTCGCATCGTCGGGGCCAAGGGTCAGGACAGTAGCCGTGCCACCGGAGGTTTCCGCGATCTGTATGGCGATCTCTACGGCACACTCCTCATGCGGGCTGACGGTGTAGCCGACGTGACGTGCGTCGATCGACATGCTGTCTTCGGACAGGAGCACCTGGCTCGACGTTTCGGGCACTCGCTTGATGCAAACAAGAACATCGGTCATGGCAGATCAGGCCCGGATTCGGTCGTTGTCGGCATCGAACAGTGCGGTCGCGTCGATCGATTCCACGGTGACCGGATAGAGCTCCTCCATGTAGGAGACCGCCAGCTGATTCCCGATTGTCGCCTGTTCCGGTGGCAAATATGCCAGCAGGATGTGCTTGCCCAACGACGGTGCCGAGCCGGCACTGGTGACATACGGATGGCGGCCGTGGCCGTCGGTCATGAGCGCACCGTCGGGCGTCAGGATCGGCTCACCACCGAGCATGTAGCGCTTCACCCCATTCGCGGACGTGTGATCATCGACGGTCAGCGTGCACAAAACTGTTTTGAGCGCCTCGTCGCGTTGCTTCACATAAGCCTCACGGCCGACGAAGTTGGCGAGTTTGACCTTGGGCCGCTGCATGCCAGCCTCGACGATTGAACGTTCGCCGTCGAGTTCGGCACCGTATGCGCGGTAGCCCTTTTCGATGCGTCCGGTCGTTCCATAGACGCCGATACCAACGGGGACCGCACCGAACTCGGCGCCGGCCTCATGCAACAGGTCCCACAGCCGAGCGCCCTGCTCCATCGGAACGTACAGCTCCCAGCCGAGTTCACCGACATACGAGATCCGGGAGGCGAGTACGCTTAGGTTGTCGATCTCGATGTTGCGGCAGCGTAGGAAGCCGAAGCCCTCATGGCTGATGTCATCGTCGGTGAGTTTGGCGAGGATGTCGCGAGCGCGCGGGCCCCACAAACCGATGGTCGAGTATGCGGAGGTCACATCAACGATCTGGGCGGTGCCATCGGCCGGCATACGGTCGGAGAACCATTTGAGATCGGCCATGCCGTGCGCGCCGCCGGTCACGACGCGGTAGTGGTTATGGGCTAGGCGCATGACGGTGAGGTCGGCCTTGAAGCCGCCGCGTTCGTCGAGCACCGGCGTGTAGATGACGCGTCCGGGTGCAACATCGGCCTGTGCGACGACGATGCCTTGGACGGCGTCCTTCGCGCCAGGGCCGACGACGTCGAACAGGGAGAATGCGGTCAGGTCGACAATGCCAGCACGGTCGCGCATTGCGAGATGTTCGGCGTTGATGATCGGCGACCACCAACGGCTGTCCCATTCGTTCTCGCGCGGCATCACACGGTCGCCGTACTCGGCCAGCAATGATTCATTGCAGGCATACCAATGGGGCCGCTCCCAGCCGGCGGTCTCGAAGAACATTGCGCCCTTGGCGACCTGGTCTGGATACATCGGCGAGAGTCGCTTGTTGCGCTCTTGTTCCCACTGCTCGCTGGGATGCACGATTCCGTAGGTCTTGATGAAGCCCTCAGAGGTACGTGACTTGACGTGCGCGCGGGTGCGCTGATGCGGGTAGAAACGGGCGATATCGGCGGCGCTGACATCGATCTCGCTCGAGCCGAAGGTCATCCACTCGGCGACTGCGCGGCCGGTCCCGGGGCCTTCCTTGACCCAGACGGCAGCCGCGGACCAGAGGCCCTTGACTCCAGGCGTCTCGCCCAAGATCGCCGAGCCATCCGGTGTCAGGGACAACAGGCCGTTGATTGCGTAGCGAATCTCGGCTCCTTCAGCGCCGAGCGCATCGGGCATGAGTTCGAAGGCCTGCTCCAACTGAAGATCGAAATCGTCCTGGGTGAACGGCATTTCAGTCGGCGACAACTTGGCCTGGTCGATTGAAGGAATGTCGTCAGCGTCGTGCAGGATTGCGCGGTGTGCGTACGAGCCGACTTCCATGTCGGCGCCATGCTGACGCTCATAACAGAAGGTGTCCATGTCGCGAACGATCGGGAAGGTGATCTCGCCCTCGCGCTCGGCGAGTTGGGGGATCGGGCCGACAGAGATCATCTGGTGGACCGCAGGCGTCAGCGGGATGTCGGCGCCGGCCATTTTGGCGATGCGCGGGCTCCAGACGCCACAGGCGATCAAGACAGTGTCGGTCTCGATGTCGCCGCCGGTGGTCTTGACGCCGGCGATCCGGCCATCGACGACGTCAATATCGGTGACCTCAACATTGGCGACCACCGTCAGGGCGTCGAGGGCTAGAGCCTTCTCGCGCATGATCGTGCCGGCACGCAGCGAATCGACCACGCCAACGGTGGGTGTGTAGAACGCGCCGACGATCACCGAGGGGTCGAGGAACGGAACCTTCTCGACGACCTGTTCGGGGGTCATGATTTCGGAGTCGATGCCCCAAGCCCTGGCTGAGGACATCCGCCGACGCAGCTCCTCCATACGTGCTTCGGTGCGCGCGACCTCGAAGCCGCCGGACTCAGTGAAGACACCCATTTCTTTGTATTGGCGGACACTGTCGGCGGTGATATCGGTGATTTCACGGCCGTGATCGACCGGGAAGATGAAGTTCGACGCGTGGCCAGTCGAGCCACCAGGATTGGGTAGCGGGCCCTTGTCGATCTGAACGATGTCGCGCCAGCCCAGACGGGCAAGGTGATACACGAGGCTGTTGCCGACGATTCCGGCTCCGATGACGACAACTCGTGCGTGCCCGGGCAGTTCTGGCATGGGGTTCTCACTCTCTAGTCTTACAGTATCGTGTTGCTTAGTACGCAACCCGAATCGCTATGTGAAACAATGTGGTTCCATCGTCGTCCCCGACGAGGGGGAGTGTCAAGGGTGTTGAGTGAGTCATTTTGGCTGAAATGACGTACGCCCCGATCGTCGAAACGATCGGGGCGTACAGAACACCGTGCTGGTGGGGTTGAAGTGATTACTTCGTCCAGGCGGCAACCTTATCGGAGTTGGCGTCGATCCACTTCTGCGCGGCCGCATCAGGATCCATCTTGTCTTCAGCGATGTACTTGGCGACGATGTTCTGATCGTCATTCGTCCAGTTGAAGTTCTTCACGACCTTCCAAGCCGGGCTACCGGAATCCGCAAACTTTGTTGCGACGATCTTGTCCAACTTGGCCTCGGGGTAGTCACACTTGATCTTGTTCAGATCAGCGTCGCAGCCCTCGGTGTACTTGGGCAGGTCGACCTTCACAAGCGGCACTTCGGCCAGGAACCACTGAGGAGCGTAGAAGTAACCGATCAACGGCTTCTTCTTCTTCTCGGCCTGACGGAAGGCCGTGATGAGCGCGGCCTCGCTACCCGCGTAGACAACCTTGAAGTCGAGCTTGTTGTTCTTGACCAGCGCTTCGTCATTCGTCACGAACGACGGATCGCCGTCGAGCAGTTGACCCTTGTTGCCCGACTCGGACGTCTTGAACATCGACGCATACTTGTTGAGGTTCTTGTAGTTGGTGATGTCTGGGTACTTCTTGACCATCCACGGCGGAACGAACCAGCCGATCTGACCGATGTTGCCGTTCAGGCCTGCCTTGGTCGCGGACTTGTCGCCCTCGACGTATTTCTTCTCCAGCGCTGGGTGGCCCCAGTCTTCGATGACAATGTCGACGGTGCCCTTGGCGAAGCCCTGCCAGGCGACCTCTTCCTTGAGGTCCTTGTAATTAACCTTGCAACCGAGCTTATCCTCAAGGACTTTGCCGACGACATGAGCAGAAGCTTCATAGCCGACCCACGGGTTGACGGCCATATTGACTGGTGTGTCGCACTTAGCGCCGTCTTTGGACGCGGTGTCCTTGATACCGCCGCCGCCGCAGGCGGTCAATGCGAGGAGGGCACACGCCGCAAGCGCGGTGAGTTTCGTCCCCTTGGTCAGTGACTTCATCCGATCTCCTTCGTTGGTGGTTTATCGCTACTGCAGGATCTGCGATAGCGGTCATATATTGGTTGGTTTTGCCTGACTATCGGGGGACCTCCCTGCTGCCAGTCGATCCAGCATGATCGCAAGTGCGACGATGGCAATCGCTGCGGCGAGACCCTTTCCGAACAGTTCAGTTCGGGAGAATCCGGCATACACCAGATAGCCGAGCGCGCCTGCACCGACAAGGCCGCCGATCACGACCATGGCGAACACGTAGAGCAGGCCCTGGTTGGTGGCCAAAGCGATGCCTTTGCGCGCCATCGGAAGCTGCACTTTGGTGATGATCTGCCAGCGACTTGATCCTGCCGACCGAGCGGCTTCCACAACGGTTGGCGGCACATTGAGAATCGCATCGCAGACCAGTTTGATGGCGACCGGCGTGGCATACACGATTGCCGCCACGATCGCGGTGAAGCGGGTTGGTTCGAATAGCGCCAAGGCCGGCACGAGGTAGACAAATGGCGGCACCACCTGGGCCGCATCGAGGATAGGCCGCAGAAAAAGATCCACGCGCGCACTGGTTGCCATCCAAACCCCGAATAGCAGCGCTAGCAGCATCGTCAGGATGGTGGCGACCAACGTCATCGTCAGGGTAACCATGCTGTCTTGCCACAGGCCGACTCCGAAGATAACCCCGATGCAGACAATTGAGGTGATCAGGGAGCGCATACCGGCGATCAAGAATGACAGGACCAAAATGGTGGCCGTGACCAACCACCAAGGTGACTGTGCAAGAAGAGACTGCAACGGGTTGAGCAATCCGTAGGTGATGCCATCTTTGAATCCGTTGGTGACGGTTGAAGCGTTGTCTGCCAACCAGGTCGACAGCCAATCAGCCGCTTTTGCGAACGGTGTGCCCAGATCGGGTTGGGACGGAAACGTTGCCAAGTTGACGAACTGCCGGGACAGGTAGACACAGACCAGGGCAATTACACCTGTCGCGCCAAGGCCGATCCTTCGGTTTCGCTGGCTGCGGGGAGTGGGGATGATGGTGCTGCGCTCGCTGGCTGCCGTGGTGACCCGGTCGAGCATGATCGCCATAAGGACAATGCAGAGACCGGCGGTGGCGGCGCGGCCAACATCCAAGGTCTCAAGCGCTTTGATGACCGGTTTGCCTAGGCCGGGACCATCGACAAAGGCAGCGATCGTAACCATCGCGAGTGCGGCCATCATGGTCTGGTTCACGCCGACGATGATCGTGCGCCGGGCCATTGGCAACTGAACTTTGCGAAGCATCTGGAAACGACTGGTGCCCAATGACTCCATTGCCTCGATAGTTTCAGTCGAGACACTGCGAATGCCGTGGGCGGATATGCGGATGACGGGTGGCAGCGCGTAGATGAGCGTGACGATCACTGCGGCTGCGACGCCGATGCTGAAGAACAAGGTGATCGGCAACAGATAGGCGAACGAGGGCATCGTTTGCAGCCCATCAAGGATGGGGGTAATCACTGCTGTGGCGCGCTTGCTCCGGCCCATCCAGATGCCGATCGGGATGCCGACGATGAGGCAAATTGCGACTGCCATGAACGTCACGATCAGGGTATCCATGCTGATTGCCCAGTAGCCCAACAGTCCGAACAACGCGAACGTCACGCCGGTCAGGATCGCCATCCGCCAGCCTGCGACCAGCAGCGCAACCCAGATCGCGATGGTAATTACGCCGAGCCAGCCGATTTCTGGGACCGGACGCGGGTAGACAGCCTGGCTAACGAGGCCCTGCAGAAAATTGGCGATCGAGTCGAGCGCATCACTGATGTGCTGCAGGCCCTGCAAAAATGCGCTGGAGTTGCGGGCAGCGTCCAATTTGTCACTGAATGTGCCGATCCAGACCTGAAATTTGGAGAGATCTGACCGAGCCAGGGGGAGATCGTTGACGCCCTTCAACAGCGTTCCAGCGACAACAAATGCACCGATGGCGACCGCGATTATGGGCCCGCGGTGGGTCGCCTTGTCGATCGGAACTGGTGGTTGCTGCTCCTTGTTCGGCGGTGGTGGCAGGGGCGCCGTATCGACGCTCACGCTGGGACCTCATCTTCGGCGACGATGACTCGTAAGATGTCGTCGTCGGTCACAATGCCGACGAGCTTGCCGTCCTCGACGACCTTGATCGGGTGGTCGGAGTCGAGCACCGCGTGAGCTGCCTGTTGCACGATCGTATTTGGTGACATTTCGGGCCCGCCCAGATCGTCGCCGTCCTTGGCTGGGCGCATGATCCATTTGAGCGTCAATACGTGAGATTTGGGCACGTCACTGACAAAATCGCGTACGTAATCATCGGCGGGTGCGCCGACGACTTCGTCAGGAGTGCCGATCTGCACAACTTCGCCATCGCGCATGATCAGGATCCGGTCGCCAAGCTTGAGCGCCTCTTGCAGATCGTGGGTGATGAAGACCATCGTCTTGCCGACCTGTTGGTGTAGCCGGATGACTTCATTCTGCATATCGCGACGGATCAGTGGGTCGAGGGCTGAGAATGGCTCATCGAACAACAGCAACGAGGGGTCGACGGCGAGTGCTCGGCCGAGGCCGACCCGCTGCTGCATGCCACCGGAGAGTTGGTCGGGATAAGACAGCGCATTGCCGTCGAGACCGACGAGTTCGAGGATCTCATTGGCTTTGGCATGACGTTCGGCCTTGCCGACACCACGAACTTCCAGCCCATAGGCGATATTGTCGATGACCCGGCGGTGCGGCAGCAGACCGAAGTGTTGGAACACCATCGCGACATGGTTGCGGCGTAGCGCGCGCAGCGATGACTCCGACATCTTCCGAACATCGTCACCGTCAATCGTGATCTCACCAGACGTCGGCTCGATCAGGCGGGTCAGGCAACGAACCAGGGTCGATTTGCCCGATCCGGACAATCCCATGACGACGAAAACTTCACCCTGCGCCACTTCGAAGCTGACATCCTTGACTGCGGCAACGCAGCCGGTCTTCTCACGCAGTTCCTGACGGCTGAGATTGCCATCGGCACTGCCGGGAATGCGATCAGCTTTGGGCCCGAAGACCTTCCATAAGTTCTCAACTTTGACTGCGATGTCGCTCATTGCTGCTCCTCGTGGCGGTGTTGGTCCGAGTTGCGCGGATCACCGGGCGGGAACAACGGGGAGCCATCGCGGTAGCGGTAGTACGGTACGTCGGATGCGGCGGCTAGGGGAGTGTTTCCCAAAATTAGGTCGGCGGCCTTTTCGGCGAGCATCATGATCGGTGCGTAAATGTTGCCGTTCGTGACGTATGGCATGGCGGAGGCATCGACCACGCGCAGCCCGTCCATTCCGTGGACCCGCATACTCGTCGGATCGAGCACGCTCATGTCATCGGTGCCCATCTTGGCGGTGCAGGACGGATGCAGTGCCGTCTCCGCGTCCTTGGCGACCCAATCGAGGATTTCTTGGTCGGTCTCGACCGAAGGCCCGGGCGAGATCTCGCCGGCATTAAAGGTGTCGAATGCTGGCTGGTTGAGGATGCGGCGGGCGATCCGGACCATTTCAATCCATTCACGCCGGTCGGTCTCAGTGGACAGATAGTTGAAGCGCAGCGCCGGGTGTTCCTTAGGATCGGTCGACTTGATCTTGACCGAGCCTCGGACATCGGAGTACATCGGGCCGACGTGCACCTGGTAGCCGTGCTCAGCGGCCGGCTGGGAGCCGTCGTAGCGGATTGCAATCGGCAGAAAATGGAACATCGTGTTGGGATAGTCGACAGCATCGTTGCTGCGGACGAAGCCGCCGGCCTCGAAGTGATTGGTTGCCCCGACGCCGCGACGAAGGAACATCCATTCGGCACCAATGCGCGGCTTGTGCCGGTGCTTGAGCCAAGGGCCGATCGAGACTGGCTGCTTGGACTCGTACTGGATGTAGACCTCGAGGTGGTCCTGAAGGTTTTCACCAACGCCGGGAATGTCGGCGACCGGCTTGATACCGAGCGCAGACAATTCGGCCGCGTTGCCAATGCCGGACAACTGAAGCAACTGTGGCGAGTTGATTGCGCCGCCGCACAGAATGACTTCTTTGGCCTTGACACTGCGATGCACTTTGCCGCCGCGCAGATAGTTGACGCCGACGACGCGCTTGCCTTCGGTTTGCAGCGTCGTCACATGGGCGAGTGTCTCAACACGAAGGTTGGGGCGTTTCATGACTGGATGGAGATAGGCGCGGGCGGCGCTGAGCCGGCGGCCCCGATGCACATTGCGGTCGAACCGGGCAAAGCCTTCTTGGCGGTAGCCGTTGACATCATCGGTGGGCGGATAACCGGCCTGTTGGGTTGCCTCGAGGAATGCGCCGAACAACGGATTGGTTGCCGGGCCCCGCTCAAGGATGAGCGGTCCGGAGCCGCCGCGCCATTCATCGGCTCCGGCCAGGCAGGTCTCCATGCGCTTGAAGTAGGGCAGACAGTTGGCGTAGCTCCAAGACTCCATGCCCGGATCGGCCGCCCAGCGTTCGAAATCGAGCGGATTGCCGCGCTGGAAGATCATGCCGTTGATGCTGCTCGACCCGCCGAGGACCTTGCCGCGGGCATGGAACACCTTGCGACCGCCCATAAACGGCTCCGGTTCGGACTCGTACTTCCAGTCGTAGAGCCGGTTGCCGATGGGAATGGGTAGCGCAGCTGGCATGTGAATGAATGGATCGATTTTGAAGTCGCTACGTCCGGCCTCAAGTACGAGGACGCTCGTCGAGGGATCCGCACTGAGCCGGTTGGCTAGCGCCGAACCGGCTGAGCCACCGCCCACGATAACGAAGTCGTAACTATCGGGCTTCATGAAGTTGCGGTTCCTTCCTTGGTCGATGCGCGCTGTCCGTCGAACCAGCGCTGCGGCGCCGGATTGATGTTGTGCCAGATGTGCTTGGTCTCGCGATATTCGGCCAATCCATCGAGGCCGAGTTCGCGGCCGAAGCCCGATTGCTTGTAACCACCCCATTCGGCCTGCGGCACATAGGGGTGGTAGTCGTTGATCCAGACGGTGCCCATGCGCAGCCGACCGGCGACCCGTTCGGCTCGCCCGGCACCGGAGGTCCATACGGCACCCGCTAGGCCATAGATGCTGTCGTTTGCCTTGGCGATCGCGTCGTCCTCATCGGTGAACGACTCGACGGTAAGGACCGGGCCGAATGATTCGTCTTGGACGACGGTCATCTTTGACGTGCATCCGGTCAGGATCGTCGGGAGGTAGTAGAACCCGTTGGCGAGCGCCGGGTCGGACGGTCGGGCTCCGCCGGTACGCAGCGTGGCGCCCTCAGCGACACCAGCGGCGACGTAGGCCTCGATCTTGTCGCGATGCGCAGCGCTGATGAGCGCTCCGGTTTCGGCGTTTTCGTCAAAGGGACCGCCGATCCGGATGAGTTCGGCCCGACGTACGAGCTCATCGACGAACTCATCGACGATCGATTCCTCGACGAGGAGGCGGGCGCCAGCCGAGCAGACCTGTCCCGAGTGCAGAAATACCGCGGTCATCGCGAAGTCGAGAGCAGTTTCTCGGTCAGCGTCGGCGAATACGATATTAGGGTTCTTGCCACCCAATTCGAGCGCGATCTTTTTGACCGTTGGGGCCGCCGCCGCCATGATTGAGCGACCCGTGACGAGCCCGCCGGTGAACGACACTAAGTCGACGTCGGGGTGGCCGGTGAGCGGAGCGCCGACACGGGCACCCGCGCCGAGGATTAAGTTCGCGACGCCGGCTGGCAGCCCGGCCTCGGTCAATGCGCCCATCAGCCAGATCGCGGTTGATGGCGTCAACTCGCTCGGCTTGAGCACAAATGTGGTGCCAGCGGCGATCGCGGGGGCAACTTTCCAGGCAGTTTGCAGCAGTGGGTAGTTCCATGGCGTGATGAGTGAGCAGACACCGACCGGCTCGTGCACAACCCGACTGACGACATCGGCGCGACCAGTGTCGACCACGCGGCCGCTCTCGGCGTTGGCGAGGCCAGCAAAATGGCGGAAAACGCCGACGATGTCATCGACGTCGTATTCGGACTCGACTAGGCGCTTGCCAGTGTCCAGTGATTCGAGTCGTGCGACGTCGGCCTTGTCGCGCTCGAGCAGGTCCGCAACGCGATGCAAAAGCGCGCCGCGTTCTAGTGAAGAAGTTGCTGGCCAAGGCCCACTGTCAAAGGCGCGGCGGGCGGCAACAATGGCTAGATCAGAATCCTCAGGTCCGGCCTCAGGGACAGTGGCAACCAGATTGCCGTCAGCGGGGCACCGGATCTCGCGGGTTTCGCCGCCAATCGCGGAGCACCATGTGCCATCGATGAATAGTCCGGTCATTGTGGGTCCTCGCTCTCGACATGCTTGGCAGGACGATTAGTCCGGCCGTGTTGCTTATCGTGCAACAGTTACCGCGTTACGCAACAACTCTGGATGTAGGGCTTCCGTTCGTCAAGGGTTGATTTTTTCGGAGGGCCGATTACTCTGCCGCCAACCGAGCCGTTTTGACACTTCTTCCGCGGTTTCTATGACCAATTTCGTCGCGAGCAAAACCTTTGCTTCATCGAATCGAAACGTTGGTCCGGACACCGAAAGCGACGCGATGACGTCGCCATGGGCGTTGCGCAGCGCTGCCGCAACGGCCGTCAAACCGATTTCAAGTTCATCAGCAACGATGGCATATCCCAGTTGGCGAGCCTTCTCGACCTCGATGAGAAGTTGTTTTAGCGTTGCGGTAGTGGTCGGCGTATATGAGCGAAATTTTTGGCCAACTTGGCTCGCGATCTGTTCATCGGTGAGCCCGCACAGCAGCATTCTGCCGTTCGATGTTGCATGCAGCGGTATGCGCTGGCCGACCCAATTGTGCGGCTGGAGTGAAGACCCGCCAGTGATCTGATCCAGATAGAGAGCCGCACCCTCGGATAGCACTGCGATGTTGACCGTTTCACCGGTCTCAGCGGCCAAGGTTCTCGCCAGCGGACGGGCTTCCTGGACGACGTCGAGCCGCGCGGTAGTTGCACCTGCTAATCGCAGGATGCCGACCCCAAGGCGGTATTTGCCGCGCTCGCTGTTCTGCTCGACGAGGCCACGCCGTTCCAGTGACGCAATCAGCCGGAATGCCGTCGATTTGTGAACGCCGAGCTCAAGTGCGATCTTGGTGACTCCGGACTCCCCGTCGTGGGCAAGCATCTCGAGGATGCTGACAGCGCGATCCACCGATTGCACGGTGCCAGTGATGGGCTTGGCTGAACTGGACTTATCGCTCAAGGGCGCGGACACCTGCTGTTTCGCCGCAGACCGTTTAGCGTCAAGCTGTTTTGCATCAAATCCTGCAGAACTGTTGCTCATGACACGACACTATTGCACAATTCACAACAGCGGGAGTTTGACCACGTGGGCCGGAACACCGTAGTCACAGCGAGGAATACACATGGCGAACGATGAGAATGCCACCCCCACCTACGTACTCACACTGTCCTGCATGGACCGTCCCGGACTAGTTTTTGCCGTTTCATCTTGGCTCATGCGGGCCGGTGGAAACATCCTTGATTCCCAGCAATTTGATGACAGTCTGGGCCACAAATTTTTTATGCGCGTTCATTTCGAGGTCAGCACGGTCAGCCTTGACGAGCTGCGTGACTCATTCGGTCCGGTCGCCGCTGAGCACAGCATGGACTGGCAGTTGTATTCGACCAGCGTTCCCTATCGGACCCTGGTTCTCGTTTCGAAGTATGGGCATTGTCTCAACGATCTGCTGTTTCGCCAGAGCAGCGGATCGCTCAACATCGTCATCCCGGCGGTCGTGTCGAATCATCGTGATTTTGAGCGGCTCTCGGGAACGTATGACGTCCCGTTCTACCACGTGCCAGTCACGAAGGAGACCAAGTCGCAGGCCGAAGCGCGGCTGTTGGAATTGGTCGACGAACTCGACATCGATCTAGTCGTCCTCGCGCGCTACATGCAGGTGCTGTCCGATGATCTGTGCAAGCAACTTGAGGGTAGGGCGATCAACATCCACCATTCATTCCTGCCCAGTTTCAAAGGCGCACGACCGTACCACCAAGCGCATGCCCGCGGCGTGAAGCTGACCGGCGCGACCGCGCACTACGTGACCGCAGAGCTCGACGAGGGCCCAATCATCGAACAAGGCGTGACACGGGTCAATCACCGGATGACGCCGCACGAGACGGTTCAGGCCGGCCGGGAGATGGAGGCACAGGTGTTGTCACAGGCAGTCAAGTGGCACACCGAGCAACGCCTCATCATCGCTGATTCCCGCGTCATCGTCTTCCCGTAGGACTCACGGCGTTAGTCGCCGAGTTCAGTGCGGCGGCGGTCGACGTATTCCTTCAGCTCAGCCTTGATGGCCTCATCCATTGGCGGCGCTTCGTACTCTTCGAGCTTCTTTTTGTAGATGATCCCGGCGCGTTGGTTCGTGTCGAGCTGACCGCCACTGGTCCATTTGGAGAAGTTGTCCGAACTGGACAGGAACGGCCGGTGGAAGCAGGTGCGGAAGCGCTCCATCGTGTGCTCGGCGCCGAGAAAGTGGCCGCCGTGACCGACCTCGACGTGCGCATCGAACCCCAGCGATGCCTCGTCGATCTCCAATGGCGTGAACTCCGCGCGCAGCATTTGCAGAAGTTCGACATCCATGATGAATTTTTCGTAGCCGGCCACAAGACCGCCCTCGAGCCAGCCAGCGGCATGCAAGACGTAATTGGCGCCAGCGAGGAAGGTCGGCATGAGCGTCATCAACGACTCATAGCCGGCCTGCGCGTCGACTTGGTGCGCGGAGGTGAGTCCGCCGCCCGAACGCCACGGTAGGCCGAAGCGGCGTGCGATCTGGCCGGTGCAGAGCAGCCCAATGCCCGACTCGGGGGTGCCGAAGCAAGGCGAACCCGACTGCATGTCGATGTTGGAGAGGAATGATCCGAACAGCACCGGGGTGCCGGGGCGTACGAGTTGGGCCAACGCGATGCCCGAGAGGGCCTCCGTGATCTGCTGAACAAGCGCGGCCGGAATCGTGACCGGCGACATGGCACCGAGCAGGATGAATGGTGTCGGGATGATTGCCTGGCCGGCAGCCGCATATTCGAACAACGACTCGAGCATCCGGTCGTCCCACTTCAGCGGCGAGTTGCAGTTGATCAGCGAGATCGACGCGGGCGTCTTCTCAATCGCCTCGCGGCCGCCGAAGAGGATCTCGCTCATCGCAATCGTGTCACGGGCATTGACGCCGGAGACGACATTGCCCATGTAGATCTTGTCGGTCAGCGTCTGCAGCGCAAACAGCATGTCGAGATGGCGTGAGTCGAGCGGTGTGTCGTACGGCTCGCAAATGATGCCGCCAGCGGAGTCGAGCTCGGGGTAAGTCTGCGCGAGCTTCGTGAAATTGCGGAAATCCTCCATCATGGCGTCGCGGCGGATCGCGCCCTCGCGGACAAACGGGGGACCGTAGACGCCGGCGAACACCATTTTGTTGCCGCCAATGTGAACGTTGTTGGCGGGGTTGCGGGCCTGGATGTCGAATTCCTTGGGCGCCTTAGCAACCTGCTCGAGAACCCAATCGGGGTCGAAGAAGACGGTGTTTCCTTCTACTTTCTGCCCGGCCTCGCGGAACAATCTGAGCGCTTCGTCGTGCATGAACTCGACGCCGACTTCCGAGATGAGCCGGCGCCACGCGGCCTCGATCGATGCCATCGCATCCTCGGACAGGATTTCGTAATGGGGCATCTTGTTCTCGAACATTGGACCTCCAGGTGTCCATCGGGCGGTGCGCCGAATCAATAAGCATTAAAAGTGCTGAGCGATTTCCCTTGACCGGGGAGACAATGTGATTCTACTCTCATGTTATGGGAATTCGGTTCCACAATATGGAACTCGAACCGATATGGGAAGACCTTCCCGACAATCGTTTTGAAAGGCGTGTCAGTCCGATGACAAGTGGAACCCAGTCGCTCGATCGAGCCGCCGAGTTGCTGTCATTGGTGGTTCGTTCAGACAGCCCGGTGACATATACCGATATCGTCGATCAAACCGGCCTCGCGCGGTCGACGACATCGCGACTGTTACAGGGTCTTGAGCGCAATGGATTGCTCGAACGTGATCGTGACGGTGCCTTTCGCGGTGGGGCATTGTTTGCCCATTACGCAACTCGATTCGATCGCATCGAAGCGCTCGTTGCCGCCGCGAACCCAACTCTTGAGCGCATCGCCGAGGCGACGGGAGAAACGGTCAACCTCGCGGTGGCCCGCGGCGATACGGTCGTCCAGGTCTCGCAGATCGACTCCACTTACATGCTCGGTGCGATGAACTGGGTCGGCATGGACGTGCCGCCGCATACCTCGGCGCTCGGCAAAGTCATGTATGCCTTCGGTTCGCTGCCGCTGCCAAAGGGGCGACTCGAGCAGTCGACGCTGAACACGATCACCGAACCCAAGACGCTCGCGAAAGAACTCGACGTCATACGCAAGCGCGGCTTCGCAGTTACCAACGGCGAGCTCGAAGAGGGCCTCGATGGCCTTGCCACCCCAGTTTTCGGTCCGGATCGCCACATCATTGCGGCACTCGGGGTGTCCGGCCCGGCGTTTCGGATTGAAGAATCCGTGACGCAGTTCGCCGAATTAATGATTGAAGAATCGAATCGGCTCAGCACACTCCTCGCACGTCGTGCACGGAATACCACCACCCTGAAAGGTTCCCGCAAATGACTCCTGACGAAATCCTGCAGTCGTTGTACGACGACACCCTTGTCGGCAACGCTCCGCGCGTTCTCGAGCTGACACAGATGGGCCTTGATTTGGACATGGGCCCGGAGACGCTGTTGTTCGATGCACTCATCCCATCGCTTGAGGAGGTCGGCGCACGGTTCGAACGAGGCGACTTCTTCGTCCCAGAAATGCTGATCGCAGGCCGGGCCATGAGTGGCGCGCTCAACCTGCTTCGCCCGTTACTCGCTGATCTAGGCGCTGAAACCGTTGGGACCTTCGTGATGGGCACGGTCAAGGGCGACGTCCACGACATCGGCAAGAACCTCGTCAACATCATGCTCGAAGGTGCGGGCTTCCAAGTGATCGATCTGGGCGTTCAGGTGCCGCCGGAGAAGTTCATCGAGGCGATCAATGAATACCACCCCGACATTGTCGGTTTCTCGGCCTTCCTCACCACCACGATGCCGATGTTCAAGGCCAATATCAATGCCCTTGAGAAGGCCGGAATGCGGGATCAGGTCATCGTGATGGTCGGCGGCGCGCCCGTGACCCAGGAGTATGCCGATGCGGTCGGCGCCGATGCATATGCACCGGATGCTTCCGCAACGGTCAAGAAGGCTAAGGCGCTTATCGCCGAACGCCGCGCCAAAGTCCCGGCCTGACCGGCCGCCACTAATCCATCAGGAGCAGCACGTGCATACGATAATCCGCTCGGCAACCAAGGAAGTCATCATCGGTGGCGACCAAAAATTCTGCATCATCGGCGAACGCATCAACCCGACCGGTCGTCGGATCTTTCAGGAGCAGCTGCGCGCTGGCGATATGTCGGCGATCGAGCGGGATGTCGCGGCGCAGGTGGCCGGCGGTGCGATGATCCTTGACGTCAACATGGGTGTACCGCTGACCGATGAGCCCGAACTGCTCGGCCGTGCGATCACGATGGTCCAGACGTTGACAGATCTGCCGATCTGTATCGACTCCTCGGTCGTCGACGCGCTCGAAGCGGGCCTTTCGGTCTATCAAGGCCGGGCGCTGGTCAACTCGATCACCGCCGAGGATGAGCGGATGGAACAGGTTCTGCCACTGGTCAAAAAGTATGGTGCTGCGGTCATTGCGCTGCCCAATGACCACAAGGAGATCCCGATGGAGCCCGAGGGTCGGCTCGTGTTGATCGAGAAGATCATCCACGTCGCCACCACCGAGTATGGAATCCCGATCGAGGACATCCTGATCGATCCGCTGGCGATGCCGATCGGCGCTGACCCACAGGTCGGCCGATCATTCTTCACGACGTGCGCGACCATCCGCGAGCGCTGGGGCGTCAACACGACCTGCGGTGCAGGCAATAACTCCTTCGGGATGCCCGGGCGCAACGAACTTGGCGCGGCCTTCCTGCCGATGGCAATTGCTTCGGGGCTCACCTCCGCGATCATGGATTCGCGCAGCGCCGCCATGGTGGGAGCGGTCAAGGC
The DNA here is from genome assembly GCF_057586615.1 of Aeromicrobium changchenzhani. Classification (NCBI taxonomy): domain Bacteria; kingdom Bacillati; phylum Actinomycetota; class Actinomycetes; order Propionibacteriales; family Nocardioidaceae; genus Aeromicrobium; species Aeromicrobium changchenzhani. Next base: position 875,825 of record NZ_CM172480.1, read on the forward strand.
CGCCGACGTTGTTATGGGCAATGACGAGTGGGGCATGGCCTGGATCGGTGACTTCCGCAGCAAGAAAGCCGCTGCTGAAGCCGCCGCGAAGGCTGAGTCTGTGACCGAAAGGGTCGAAGCAGCCTCATGAGTGTTGTTCCGGGTCGATCTCGCGTCGTCCATGCCGATGAAGTCGATGAAGACGACGACCCATCGGCAGGGGCCGGTCGAGTTCGGCTGAGCTTCTCCCCGGCGGGGCGTGACTTTAAGGTTCCGCCCGGAGTGACGGTGTTCGATGCCGCCAGTTGGAATGGCATCGCGATCGATTCGACCTGCGGCGGCCACGGCACCTGTAAGAAGTGCATCGTCAAAGTGCTCGAAGGTTCAGTCCCGGTCACACCGATGGATGAGCGAGCCTTCAAGCAGGATGAACTCGACGAAGGCTGGCGGCTGGCCTGCCGAATCGCCGCCAAGACCGATCTCAAAATTGAGGTACCACCACTGGTCACCCGGCCCAAGGCGGCAACCGTCGGCGTCGGGCGCCAGGTGATCCTTCGGCCGGCGATCCAGAAGCGTTATGTCGAGCTTGAGGAGCCGACGCTGGCCGATCAGGTACCTGATGTCGAGCGGCTGTTGGCGGCGATCGACGATCTGGAACTCACCGTCGATCTGCATGCGCTGCGCCGCATACCCTCAGTCATCCGTGCCGCCAACTGGAAGGTGACGGCGGTCATCGTTGATTCGGTCTTGATCGATATCGAGCCCGGTGACACGTCTGCGGTGCATCACGCGTTGGCATTCGATCTCGGCACCACGACCGTGGTCGCGACCTTGCTCGACACGGCGACTGGCACTCCGGTCGCGGTGGCCTCGATGCTTAACAAGCAGCAGCCCTTCGGCGGTGATGTGATCACGCGTATCAGTTCGACCATGATGGACCCCGAAGTCCTGCCCAAACTCACTCAGCTGGCCAAGGACACCTTGGCCGAGCTGACCGATAACGTTTGCACCGAGTCGGGCCTTGATCGACGCGAGATCTACGAGGTAGCGCTTGCGGGCAATGCGACGATGGTGGCGCTGTTGCTTGGTATCGATCCCGAACCGCTCGGCGTCGCTCCGTTCATCCTGAGTTCCCGGATGGCGCCGGCGGTCAGCGCGGCCGATATCGGCGTCGACATTCATCCCTCAGCGCCGGCCTACATACATCCCGCGCTCGGCGCCTATGTTGGCGGTGACATCGTTGCCGGTGCGCTCGCCTCGGGCATGGATCGTGACAAGCGGCTGCGGCTGTTTATCGATGTTGGAACCAACTGTGAGATCGTCCTCGGCGACGGCGAACGCATCTTGTCGACCGCAGCTCCGGCTGGGCCTGCCTTCGAAGGCGGGCAGATCAAATGCGGTATGCGCGCCTCCGACGGGGCGATCGAAGTCGTCAAACTCACCGAGGATGATGTCCAACTCCAGGTGATTGGCGATATCGAACCGGTGGGATTGTGTGGCTCGGGCCTCGTCGATGCGGTGGCTGAGCTCGTCAAGATGGGGCTGCTGGACCGCAGTGGCCGTTTGATCTCGATCGAGGCGGCCACCGAAATCGTCCCGAAACTGGTGCCCCGTCTCACCCAGGTCGGCAAGGAGCGCGTGTTCGTACTCCACTGGTCTGGTGCTGAGGGCGATGTCTCTGAATCGGTCTACATCTCGCAGCGCGATGTCCGCGAGTTGCAATTCGCCAAGGCGGCGATCTCGACCGGTTGGACGCTCCTGCTCGACGAGATGGGCGTGACTCAACGTGATATCCAGCAAGTATTGCTGGCCGGGTCGTTCGGCTCGTACCTCTCACCGGCGAGCGCGATCCGCATTGGCCTGGTGCCCAAACTCCCAGTGATGCGAATTGTTAGCGCCGGCAACGTAGCTGGTGAAGGCGCGAAGATGACGCTGCTGAGCAAGGCCGAGCGTGCAGGCGCGGAAGCGCTGCTGAAAGAGGTGGCGTATGTCGAACTCTCCGACCGTAAGGATTTCAACGACCGTTTCGTCGATCTCCTCGCCTTCCCTGACTGAGCCCAGTTTGGCGGCTAGCGATCTACTGGACCATCCGACCAACGGACGTGCCGTGGTGATCGCGTGTGGTGCAATCGCGCAGCCGATAGCCGAAGTGGTCGCACGCAACGAATGGCCAGTCGATATCCATCCGCTGCCGCCGCTCCTGCATAACCATCCGGAGAAGATCGCGGCCGAGATCGAGCCGTTGCTGATCGAACTGCGTGCCACCTATTCGACCGTCGCGATCGGCTACGCGGATTGTGGGACGTACGGCGCGTTGGATGACGTGTGCGACAAGTATGGTGTCCGCCGACTCGAGGGGCTGCATTGCTACGACGTCTATGGCGGTGCCGAGCGGATGCGGAAGATCTTCGACGCGCAGGCCGGCACGTATGTATTGACCGATTTCTTGGTGCGCTCGTTCAAGCGGACCGTGATCCAGGAGTTGGGGCTCGATCGTTACCCCGAGCTGCACGAGGACTACTTCCGCCACTATGGAAAAGTCGTCTGGTTGGCGCAGAAGCCCGATGCTGAGCTCCGCGCACTTGCGTTGGATGCGGCGGAATTCCTCCGTCTGCCGCTGACCGTGATCGACGTCGGACTCCGCGGCCTCGACGCCGCAATGCGCGATCTTCTGGAGCTCTAGTCCCCGTCCCCAAGATTTGGCCGATTTCGGGCGTTGTCAAGCTGCTTGGAGTCGTTGAGGGTCGTCTTTGGGGAGGTTGATGCCAACGGTGTCGGCGGGGGTCGGCGTGCTGGGACGGGTACGGAATCGTTCGGGGTGCGCGTCGTAGTAGGCCTGATGGGCTCGGTCGCGTTGTTGCCAGCGTTCGCGCCAGCTGCCGTCGTGGACCTCGTTGGGTGAGAACAGTGCGATTCCGGAGTGCTTGTGTTGGCTGTTGTACCAGGGCACGTAGGACGTCATGTGAGCTCTGGCGGCCTGCAGGTCAGGAAAGGTGCCCGGATAGTTCGGCCGGTATTTCATGGTGCGGAACTCTGACTCGGAGAACGGGTTATCGTTCGACACCCTGGGCCGGTTGTGGGTCCGATCGATGCCTAGATCGGCCAGCAGGTCCTTGAGGACGTTTGAGCGCATCGCGGGCCCCGAATCGGCGTGCACGGCCCGCGGCAGCCCGTGCTCGCCGAAGGCGTGCTCGAACATGTCGACCGCCAGATCGTCGACCTCGCGTTCCTCGACCCGCCAGCCGACGATCTTGCGCGAATAGATATCGATGATTGAGTAGCCCTTGAACGCGACACCACGCCACGGGCTGCGCAGATCGGTGATGTCCCAGGACCAGACCTGTCCTGGGCCGGTCGCTTCCAGCGCCGGCATCTCCCGCGGCGTCTTGCTGCGATGTTTGGTGGGCACGTCGGGCCGTGCTGACTGATCTTCGATGTCGGCCGCGATCCGCCACCATGACCTTCGGGACGCGAGCATCACCCCGGCGTCCCAAGCGGTCGCGAACGCGTGATCGACTGAGTTCCCGACCGTCCACGCAGTGTTGATCCGTTCGACGATCAGGGCACGGTCAGCCGCACTAATGCGGGACCGATAGGCCCGATCCATCTGCGGCACCGGGTCAGCGGTCAGCTCGCGCGGGTTGGCCCGGTAGTGCCACGTCGACCGCGACACACCAGCCAACTCCAACGCCTGACGTTGCGACCCCACCTGACAGGTCAGATCGGCGACGAGCTCGTTCTCAGCGTTCAGGAATCGGATGGATCGTTCATCTGCGGGGTTTCGTCGGGCTCGTGTCCGCTCATCGCGTGCAAGAGCCCGATAGCTTTTCCCAACGCATCATTGGTGCCCTCAAGCTCACGAATCCGCTCGTTGAGCTTCACGATCTGGGCCTCGTGCGCTGCGCGTTCAGCAGCCCGCTGCTTCTCCAACGCCGTCCGCTTGGCCGGTGGAATAGTCATAGGACTACCTTCTCGCGGGATCAGCCGCCGGTCCAGATCGCCCTCGAACACCGCCAATCGCCACTTTCGCAGACAGTCATACGAGACACCCTGCGCCGCCAACCAAACAGACTTTTGACCGAACGGCTGCACGTGATACTCATGCACAAACTCCCGGACCTCATCGGCCGTGAACCCCATCCCTGCCGTCACCACCCAGCTCCTTCACCAATCGCGAAACTGACTCACAACCAGCCTGGCAAAGAGGGAATCCTCCCATTTTGAAGGGATTTCTGACGGATTTTGGGTGTTTAGCCGCCAAATCTTGGGGACTGGCGGTTAGTGGCGTACGGTTTCGCCGGCGTCGATCTTGGCGATCATCTCTTGGCGCCAGTTGTGTGTCTGGGCGACCTGATTGAAGGTGAACAGATGGAGGCCGTCCACCCGTGTGCTGGCATCGCTGGTGGTTAGCGCCAACCGTTCGATGAATCGTTCGGGGCTGTAGCCACCGGGTGTCGCGATCCGGGCGAATACGGACTTGTTCTTTGATAGGAACCGAGCCGATTCACTGACCCCGATCTTGGTTGCCATCGACAATAACTTTGTACGCTCGATCGGGCCGGGCATGCCAATCAGGATCGGCATCGCGGCACCGCGGGAGCGAACCCGTTTGATCCAGGCGGACACAACCTCGATATCGAAGCACATATTGCTGACGACATGGTCGGCGTGCTCACGCTTGTCCCACATGGCTTGGACGGTGACGTCATCGAGGATCGTCGGATGCGACTCCGGGTAGCCAGTCACGCCGACATGCGCGAATGGTCGGCCTAGATCGGTCAGATCGCGCAACAAGTCGATCGAACCGGCATAATCGCCGGCCGCAGGATCGGCGTCACCAGCGGGGACGAATACGGTATCGACTCCGCATTCGAGCAACCGCGCAACGATCTCCTCGAGCTCCTTGCGGCCGCTGATCATGCGTGCGGCCAGATGCGGCACCGCCCGATAGCCATGGCCGGCCAGACGTTCGGTGAGGTCGAGTGTGGCAGCTAAACCCTTGCCAGTTGATGCGGTCACGGTGAGCATTTGCCCGGCGGGGATCGCGGCCACAATGTTTTCCTCTATCGAGGGTGTGGGCAGCACTTCATACCGTGCGCCGACCAGCAGTCGCCGCATTTCTAACTTCGCAAGATTGTTGCGCATAAGGCAACTCGTTTCGTGATACGCACCAAGGGACTCCAGACTATCTGTGTGTGAATCATCGGGCAATAGCATTTCCGTACGCATCTGAAATTCCTGACAATCAGGCGAGCTAGCCGTAGGGTGAGGTCCGATGCTGATCCCGTCGCCCAGCTGCGATGGCGTTGAGGGAGAACAGAATGGCAGAGCTGACCGAGTCACTACGCGGAGCATTCGGACCGGACTTTATTTGGGGCGTTTCGACTGCGAGTTATCAGCTTGAAGGGGGCGTCGACGAGGGCGGTCGTGGACCTACCAGCTGGGACACGTTCTGTGCGTTGCCGGGCAAGATTCGCAACGGCGATACTGGTGCGGTCGCGTGTGATCACTTTCATCGCTACCCCGAGGACATCGCCCTGATGAAGGATCTTGGCGTCGATGCCTATCGATTCTCCTTCGCATGGTCGCGCATACAGCCCGATGGATCGGGTGCGACGAATGCGGCGGGACTCGACTTCTATGACCGGCTCGTCGACGGGCTGCTTGAAGCTGGCATCGCGCCGACCCCGACGCTGTTTCATTGGGACACACCACAGGCACTCGAAGACAACGGCGGCTGGCTCAACCGGGAAATCACCGACCGTTTCGCCGACTACGCCACGATCATGGGCGAGCGGTACGCCGATCGGATCGACCGATGGATCACGGTCAACGAGCCGGTCGTTTTGACCTTGATGGGTCATGCGATCGGCGTCCATGCGCCCGGCAAGTCGCTCGGTTTCGATGCGTTGTCGGTCGCGCATCATCAGCTGTTGGCGCACGGTAAGGCGGTCGCTGCGTTGCGTGGGGCCGGCGCCGACAGCATTGGTATCGCCAACAACCACGCCCCCATCTGGGCCGCGGGCGACAGTGATGAGGACAAAGCCGCAGCCGATTTCTACGATCTACTTCACAACCGTCTCTTTGCTGACCCAGTCCTGCTCGGGCGTTGGCCCACCGATGGCATGGAGGAAGCCTTCCCGGGCTATCAGTCTGGTGATCTGGACATCATTTCAACGCCGTTGGACTGGTACGGCATCAACTACTACAACCCCTTGCAAGTCGGCGCCCCCGGGCATTCGCATGAGGCCTCGATGGTCGACGGCGCCGAACTCCCGCCGGACCTGCCGTTCGCCTTTGTTGACATCGAGGGCTACGCCAAGAACGACTTCGGCTGGCCGATCGTCCCGGCCGGCTTCACCGATCTCCTCACCGGCATGAAGGAGCGTTATGGCGACAAGCTCCCGCCGCTCATGATCACCGAGAACGGCACCGCAATCAACGATGAGCCGGACGCCGCCGGACGGATCGCCGATACCCGTCGAATCGACTACTTGGCCACCCATCTAGCCGCGGTCAAGGACGCGATCGATGCTGGTGTCGATGTACGCGGCTACTTCCAGTGGTCGCTAATGGACAACTTCGAATGGGCTGAAGGTTTCGCTCAACGATTCGGTCTCGTACACATCGACTATGCCAACCAGCAACGTCGTCCCAAAGACTCCTACCGTTGGTATCGCGATCTGATCGGTTCGCATCGTTGAGTGCCATGAGTGCCATGAGCGCCACGGCCGAACCGGTCGAGCCGGTCTCCCGCGGCTGGATCCTCGTCGTCACGCTGGTCAATCTCGGTACGTTCGTTGCATTCTTCGGGCCGATCCAGGTCTTGTTGGCCACTCAGGCTGAGGCCTTCAACCCCGATCACAAAGAAGCAATTCTCGCCCTTGCCACGGGCTGTGGCGCCGCGGTCTCGATGATCTCCAATCCGCTGTTCGGCGCATTGTCGGACCGAACCCGCTCGCGCTTCGGCCGGCGGGTTCCGTGGATCGCAGGTGGTTCGATCATCGGTGCGGCGGCGCTGATCTTCCTGGCCGGAGCGCCCTCGATTGCCGCAATGGTGATCGGTTGGTGTGTCGTACAGGCTGCCGTCAATGCGATGCTTGCTGCAATCACCGCGGTGCTCCCCGACCTCGTCCCGCGCGGGCAGCGTGCGTTGGTTGGCGGCTTCTTTGGCCTCGGCCAAACGCTCGGCATACTCGTCGGCGTCGGGCTGGCGATCGCGTTCGGCGGTTTCCGGGCCGGCTACATCGCGTGCGCGGTCTTCCTCGTGCTCAGTGTCATCCCGTATGTTCTTCGCAGCCGCGACACGCCGCTGACCGACGTACGCGATGATTCGCCCGGGTTCAAGGCATTCCTGCAATCGTTCTGGATTTCGCCGCGCGAACATCCGGACTACGCCTGGGCTTGGGGCACGCGGTTCCTAGTCAACCTCGGCAATGCGATCGCGACGCTGTATCTGCTCTTCTATCTCGATGACGAAGTCGGACTGAAAGATCCCGAAAGCGGACTGTTTATCCTGATCGCGCTCTACAGCGTCGTGGTCGCAGCGACCGCCGTCATTGCCGGCCGGATGTCCGACCGAATCGGCAAGCGCCGGATCTTTGTCGTGATCGCGGGCGTCGTGATCGCCGTCGCGACCCTGATCCTTGCCTTCTTCCCGACGTGGTCCGCAGCGATCGTCGCCGCGATCATCCTCGGTATCGGCTTCGGTGCTTTCATCGCGGTCGATATCGCGATCATCACCGAGGTCCTGCCGAGCGCCGGCGACCGAGGCAAGGATCTTGGCGTGATCAACATCGCGAATGCGATGCCGCAAGTGTTGGCACCGGTCATCGCAGCGCCGATCGTGACGGTGATGGGCGGCTATCAGGTCTTGTATGTCGTTGCGGCAGTCATTGGTGTGATCGGATCAACCGCGGTCGTTCGGATTAAATCCGTCGCCTAGACGTGGTTAGCTTTGTTCCAGCCGAACTGCCGACCAGGCGTCACCGAGCTGGACGGTATCGACGCACTTCCAGCCATAATCCTCAACGAGTCCGCTGACTGCAGTCGGCTCGATCTTGCTGCGGCTGTCCGCACGGTGCGAGATCCATACCGATGGGGTAGAGCCGAGCTGCGGCAGTACCTCGTCGACCTCGGCCAGAAGTTCGTCCCAGTCATCGACGAACAGGATCGCGACGCGCATACCGTCGGTTGCTTCGTCGAACATCTCGGCGCCCTCGGGCAGTGGATCGAGCAGTGCGGACTCTTCTTCACTGGTGGCGATCACCCAGATGATGTCGTTGACCTCAATGCGGAGTTTCTCGGCGTTGGTCGGTTCGATCATGCAGACATCGTACGTGGCTCGCGCCGAACGGCCGACAGGTCACGGATTGCCCGGTCGACCGCGAGCCCCTTCTGCTCAAACCGAGTCATGACGCGGCCTTCGAAGCGTGGTGACCAATCAGCCGGCGCATCGAACTCGTCGGATGCAATCAGAACGCCCCGCATCTGGTCGGCATAGTTCTGCCAGTCGGTCGCGAGCCGCCAGACACCGCCAGGCTTGAGTACGCGCGCCGCCGTGTGGGCAAAATGGTCGGTCACGAGTCGGCGTTTGCGATGGCGCAACTTGTGCCATGGGTCGGGGAAGAACACCCAGAGCTCCTCGATCGAGGCCGGCGCGAGTGACGTTTCCAGTGCTTCTGCGGCGTTGAGCAGTCCGATCCGTACGTTGTCGACTTCCCGGTGGCGCATCGAGACGAGCGTCTGTGCGATGCCGGGAATGTAGACCTCGAGGGCAAGGAAATCGGTGTCAGGATTCTCCGCCGCAGCGTGCACGATCGCTTCGCCGCGGCCGCTGCCGATCTCGACGATGAGCGGTGCATCGCGGCCGAAAGCGTTGACTGGATCGAAGCGCCAGTCAGGATCGACTGATGTATTGGAGTCGCTGCGCGGCAAATCTAAGACGTACCGATCGGCCATGTCATCCCACGCTCGTTGCTGGCGTTCGGTCAGGCGGCCGCCGCGCCGAGTGAACGAGACAGCTCGGCGTTGAAAGACCTCGAGATCTGGGGAGCTGTCCACCGCTGCAGCCTACTAAGAGGCCGATCTCACGGCCACTCCTGACCTCGAGATTTGTTCGAGATGGCGAGATTTGTTCGAAATGACCCCTTTTGGTTGCGGAAAACAGGCTGAAATCGCACAAGTCTTGGGTTGGAGCATCTCCAACTCTTCGATCAGTCTGGCCGGCCGCTCGCCCCGAAACTCGATTCGAACCGCGACGAATGCGGCGATGATTGTGGGGCTGATGCGAACGGACGCACCTGGGCACCCGTTCCGCTGGAGACTGGGGCGACAGCATTGAATGTGTTCCCGTTGTCACTAATCTCGACGATTACCGCAACGAACGGACAATTGGTCGCTGATCGGGACGCCAAAGCGGACGCTCCCAAACCGCCGTTCCTGAAGGTCCCGGCCGTGCTGTCAACCAATGCGACCCCCAAAAAAGGTGTCGAGAACAACAACTAATTCGGGCACAAATTGCGATTGCGCAGCGTTGGATAGAGTAAGACCACAGACTTCACCTCGAAGCAGCACTATGGAGGAAACCATGCAGAGCAGAAACCCCGTTTTTGCCCGCAATGACGAGTTCAACGGCCGGGCCACCTCGGCCCAGACCAACCCGTCGCAGTGGCAGATCGACCTCAACGACAAGAGCCCGGTCCAGCCTGCTGGACAGGGTCGTATGACGATCGACACGGTGGTCGAAAAGACTGCCATCACGCTCGGGCTGCTCACGCTTGCCGCCGCCGTCGCGTGGTTCATGATCGGTGATATTGCCGATCAAAGCTCGCTCAACAAGGCGTTTGCATTCTCCTTCGGCGGTGCGATGATCGGGTTCGGCCTGTCAATGGTCAACTCGTTCAAGAAGGTTGTCAGCCCACCGCTGGTGCTGGCCTTCGCTGTGGTGGAAGGTGTTTTCGTCGGTGCGTTCTCCAAGATCGTTTCCAGCTATGTCGGCGACCCGATCATCGTCTTCCAAGCGGTTCTAGCCACGATTGTTGCTTTTGCTGGCACGCTTGCGGCCTACAAGTTCTTCAACATCAAGGTCACGGACAAGTTCCGCAAGGTCGTCACGATCGCGATGTTCAGCTTCGTCGGCCTGATGCTCGTCAATATGGTGCTCAGCCTCACCGGCGTTCTAGGTGATGGCGGACTGCGCAACATGGGCGGCCTCGGCCTGCTTGTCTCCGCGGTTGCAGTTGTCATCGCGGTGTTCATGCTGATCATGGACTTCGACTACGTTGAGCGCGGCGTCGCGGCTCAGCTGCCCGAGTCCGAGTCTTGGCGTGCGGCCTTCGGCCTGACCGTCACCTTGGTCTGGCTCTACATCGAGATCCTGCGGATCCTCGCAATCCTGCGCGGTAGCGACTAATTAGACTAATTAGTTAGTGGGAGAGATCGGCGTCCGTACGCCGCCTCCTGCGTAGCGTGGCCCAGCGGCCGGTTTGGACAAGTTCCGTACCGGCGTGCTGGGCCGCTTGCGTTGCGGCCTCGTCGACCGGCAGCATTTGCCGCGGCGATTGCGGGTGGACGGGTGCGTCGTAGGCCGAATCGATAGCCCGCTCATGCAGCGCGGCAGCGATCGACGGCAGGACGACTGAAACCAAATGGCCATAGCCGGCTTCGGACGGATGAAAGTGATCCTCGCCGAACATCATCTCGGACTGCGAAGCGAACACCGGCCCGAGTAGCCCGCCGAGTGAAACCGTGCGACCACCGCCGTGGAGCGTGGCGACAGCCTGCGCGGCGGCCAAATGTCTGCTGTAGGCGCGGGCGACTGAACGCAATGGTTGGCGCAGCGGTCGCACTGTGCCCAGGTCGGGGCAGGTGCCGACGACAACTTCACAGTCGGCCTCGACAAGGCGGCGCACGACCGCTTCGAGGTGACGTGCCGATTCGCTAATTCGTACGCGGTTGACGACGTCATTCGCGCCGACCACGATCAGCGCAACCTGCGGCATTGCCGCCAACCCTCGGGTGACCTGCTCGTCAAGATCGGACGTGCGTGCGCCCACAACGGCAACGCTTGTGACCGTAACCGGGCATTCGAGGAGGTGGGTGAGACCAAGTCCGACAAGGCCCGGAGGGGTCGCGTCGAGTTTTATCATGCCGTAGCCAACGGCCGCAGAGTCACCCAAAATCAGACACGTAATGGGCTCGCCGGGCAGATCCGCACCAAACTCGGAGTCAGGCAGCGGCGGCCGGGCATCGGACGTTCCGATTATGCGCCTTGCGAGCATCCCTTGGCCCAGCAGCAGGCCATAGAATGTGGTGACAAAGGTGCCACCGCCGACGAGTGCCGACGTAGTGACCTTACGAATCCCAACCATGCACCCAGTCTAAGTTTCCATCGCAAGCGCGAGATTTCCAGGCCGTGGGTAGGTAGCGGGTCCGGTCACAAGCGCTGACGCTTATGCTCGAACCGTGTCCCACTACGTTCCCAATCTCCGTGACGTTGGCGGTATGCCAGCCCTTGATGGCGCTGCCGTCCGCCCCGGTATGGTGCTGCGCAGCGCGATGCCGCTGGCCGATGATCTCGTCGAACCGCAAATCACCTGGCCGCCCAAACTTGTCATCGATCTGCGCTCAAAGGGGGAGTCTGAGGCCGTCCACCCACTCAGTCTGAGTGGGTCGCGGGTCTTGAACTTCCCGCTCCTGAGTTCCTTGAAGCCAGGGATGCAGCCGGCCCGATCGCTCGTTGAGCTCTATCAGGTCATGATCGACAATGCCGCTGACATGCTCGTCAGCATTGTTCGAGAAGTCAGTAGTAGCGAGGGACCGGCGTTGATCCATTGTGCCGCCGGTAAGGATCGCACCGGAGTTTCGATCGCGTTGTTGTTGCGTTTGGTCGGGGTGGATCGGGAGCACGTTGTTGCTGATTTCATGGCCAGTGAGGCCGCGCAAAGTGCAATTGCGGCGCGACTATCGCATCTTCCTGATCGCGGGACGATGCCGCCGATCCCGCCGGCCTTCCTCGCCGTTCCGATTGAAGCAATCGAAGCGGTTCTCGATTTTTGGGATGCTCAGGACGGCGGTGCAGAAGGATGGCTTGCCGCAGCTGGCGCTGAAGATGCCGTGGTGAGCCAGTTGCGGAATACTCTCCTCCTATGAGTTGGTCAGATCTGTTGTTGCCGAGTCGCGAGGTTCCCCTCGGTGGCATACGGGGTATTAAGGTCCAGCGAACCCTTCCCCATCGCGATCTGCCGACCGTGGGACCGTGGTGTTTCGTCGACTATTTTGGCCCGACCAATGAAGCCATGTCCGTGCTTCCGCATCCACATATCGGGCTGCAAACCGTTACCTGGTCACTGCGCGGAAGCATCCAGCACCGGGACAGTCTTGGCAGCGACATCCTGCTCGAGCCGGGCGAGCTGAATCTCATGACCGCTGGCCAAGGTGTATCGCACTCAGAGTTCAGTCTGCTCGAATCAAGCCCGATCCATGGCGTGCAGTTGTGGACTGCGCTGCCCGATCACAGGCGTCACGGACCGGCAGGGTTTGAGCGCCACAAAGACCTTCCGGTGCTGCATGGCGACAATTTTGATGCGACCGTTTTTATGGGGACCTTGGGCGACGCAACGTCGCCAGCAACGGTGTATTCACCGCTGGTCGGAGCCGAACTTGATGTCCGCAAGGGCGCGTCGGTGCTGACCTTGGATCCGGCATTTGAGCACGCGATCATGACGATCGAGGGCAATGTCTCGGTCAATTCGCTGGGACTTCCGCGTACCCAAATGTTGTATCTGAGCCCCGGTCGAACTCAGATCACGATCTCGGCCCATACCCACGCCAGCCTGCTGCTGATCGGCGGCGAGCCGTTCGACGAGGAGCTCGTCATGTGGTGGAATTTCGTCGCCCGTACCCACGATGAGATTATCGAGGCGCGGGACGATTGGGAGCGGGGCAGCGCGCGCTTTGGCGTCGTCGAGGGGCATGGCGGACAGGTCATTCCGGCACCGGGACTGCCCAATGTGCGGCTGACTCCACGCCGACGACGGGCAATCGTCAACAGTTGAGATATCCGGGCACTGGTGGCTGAGAAGCCTTTCGGATGCCGTGGGTATGTGGTGGGGTGCCGTCAGTAGCTGAATTTCCGTCCGCCCGAGAGGAACGCATCATGACCCATTACACCCATAAGGTCGCCGTTGTCACCGGAGCCGGATCTGGAATTGGTCGGGCACTGACGCTCGAACTCGTACGTCGTGGCGCGAGGGTGGCGATTTCGGACTGGAACCGTGCCAGCGTCGAGGAGACCGCCGGACAAGCGGCAGCGCTTGGCGGTGAGGTCAAAACTGATGTGCTCAATGTTGCCGAGCGTGAAGCCTTCCTCGCCTATGCGGAAACGGTCAAGGAGCGCTTTGGCAACGCCAACTTCGTCTTTAACAACGCCGGCATTGCTTTCACCGGCGATGTTGAGGAATCCGAATTCAAGGACATCGACCGCATCATGGACGTTGATTTTTGGGGCGTCGTCAACGGTACGAAGGCGTTTCTCCCGCAACTCATCGACTCCGGTGACGGTCACGTCGTCAACACGTCAAGCATTTTCGGGCTGTTCGCGATGCCGTCGCAGAGCGCCTACAACGCGGCAAAATTTGCGGTTCGCGGATTTACTGAATCACTGCGGCAGGAGATGCTGATCAACAAACGACCGGTCAAAGTGACGTGTGTGCATCCGGGCGGCATCAAGACCAATATCGCACGCAATGCGGGGCAGGCGGAGGGTCGTAATCATGACAATCTCGCAACCTCCTTTGACAAGGTGGCTCGTACCTCGCCGGAAAAAGCTGCCAACGTCATTCTTGATGGTGTCGCGAAAGGCCGACCACGGATCCTCATTGGCGCTGACGCGCTCGTATTGGACGCGTTCGTTCGACTTACCGGATCGGGCTATCAGCGGTTGTTTGCGACGCTGGCTCGCCGAGTTGGCAAACTCTGATCAGGAGCTGAATGGGTAGGGGCCAAAACGTCCCCAAGCAACGAGAATCGACAGCACCAACAAGACTGCGTTTAACAGCAAGAAATGGCTCTCATCGCGCCTAATGTGGGTGTAGAACGCGCCGGTCATCTGGCAGATCAAGCCGATCGCGGCGGTCGGTGCGAGCCAGGTGGCAACGCCGACCAGCGGCGGGACGATGAGCCCAATCGCGGCCAGCACTTCGAGCAGCCCGGCTAACTTGACCGTCGATGCAGAGAAGTCTTCGGCCCATGCCATCGGCCCGGCAATCAGTTTGTCGCGGGGCACCAAAATTTTGGTCATGCCCGCTAGTAGGAATGCGGCGGAAAGCAGCCCTGCTGCACCCCAAAGAACACCATTCACAACGCTACCCCTTGTCTGGTCGAGCCATCGACGTCGACTGTACCGTTGAGTTCGTGGTTTGGCTCGGTAAACGGGGCCGATGGTGCGGCTGCAAGACTGGGGGCATGATCTTGGCCCTCATCGGTAGCACCCGCCCTAACCGGGTTGGCGATCAACTTGCCGACTACATCGTTCCTCGAATTGAGCAGGGGAGCGGCCACTCGGTTGACGTTGTCGACCTACGTTCGCTGGCGTTGCCGCTGCTCGACGAACCCAAACAGCCCTCTGACGGAGACTACGTTCACGCCCATACAAGGACCTGGAGCGAGCGGGTCGTGGGAGCCGACGCGGTCGTCTTTATCACGCCGCAATACAACGGGGGTTATCCGGCGGCAGTCAAGAATGCGATCGACTTCTTGTATGCCGAATGGCGTGACAAGCCGGTCCTCGTCGTCTCGTATGGCAGCAAAGGGGGGCCGGGCAGCAATGCGCAACTCAGCGAGGTGTTGAACTACATCCACGCCGATGTCGTGACCGGTGGCGTCCGAATCGTCATACCGGGGGCCGACTATGGTCCCGACCATCGGCTCCGTCATCCCGCCGATCACGTGGCAGTAGCTGGTGATGATCTGCTCCGTGCGGGGACTGCGCTCACCGAGAAGATCGCGAGCCGCCAACCGAGCGAACGCTAACCTTGACGATGTGACGCTCGATCACTACGGAGGTTCGTATGCGCAATGACTGGGCTGGCCAAATTTTCCCCCATCCCAGCGGGCGCCGGCCAATCCTCGGTGATGTGCTCGGGACCGATCGACGAGCGCCGCTACAAAGCATCATGCGCCGAGGTGCACAGCTCGGTCCGATTTTTGAGCTCAAGATTTTCGAGCAAAAATTTGTCTTCGTCAGCGGTGCGGAACTCGCGGCAGAATTCGCTGACGAGTCGAGATTCGAGAAGGCATTGTCGCCGGCCATCGTGGCACTGCGGGAGTTCGTCGGCCAGGGCTTGTTCACCGCCTACAACGACGAAACCAACTGGGCGCTTGCGCACGAATTGCTCCGTCCTGCCTTCACTAAGCCAGCGATGCAGCGCTATCACCCGATAATGCTGGCGGCCGCCCAAGAGCTGTTCGAGGCCTGGGAATCAGCCGATGGACCGGTTGACGTGTCTGTGGGAATGACAAAGCTGACGATGGAAACGATCAGCCGATCCGCCTTTAGTCACGACTTCGGATCCTTCAGCCGCGCCGCGCCGCATCCGTTCATCCCCGCCATGGTGGCGGCGCTCCAGGCGGGACAAGTCAAAGGATCGATTGCGTCGATGCCGGGTGGATCGATGTTGGCGCGCCGGATCGATCGCCAGAATGCGCATCACCAAGCGTATGTCGACTCGCTGCTTGACGACATCATTCGTGAGCGTCGGGCCGATGGTGCGGCGCCCGAGAACGATCTGCTCGGAATCATGCTCGAACCGCCCGCGCAACTCGACGATCTGAACATTCGGCATCAGATTCTGACCTTTCTTGTCGCCGGGCATGAAACCACATCGGGGGCGCTGTCCTTCGCGCTCTACTATCTGTCGCGCAATGGGGACGTGCTGACCGCTGCGCAGGCGGAAACCGATCGGATTCTCGGTCCCGACCGCGACGCCGAGCCGACTTTCGAGCAGATCGCCAAGTTCCGCTACCTGCGTCGGGTCCTCGATGAGACGCTCCGGCTGTGGCCCACGGCGCCAGCCTTCACTCGCAGTCCACGTGAGGCCACAACGCTGAGCTCAGGTCATCGGATGCGGCCGCAGGATTGGGCGATCGTCGTTCTCCCGATGATTCATCGCGACAAAGCCGTATGGGGTCCCGACGCCGATGAATTCGACCCCGATCGATTCCTGCCCGAGCATTCACGCGGCCGCATGCCGCAGACCTACAAACCATTCGGCACCGGCGAACGGTCCTGTATCGGGCGTCAGTTCGCCCTGCATGAAGCCGTACTGGTTCTGGCAAGGCTGCTGCATCGCTTCGACATCGCTGGCGACCTCGACTATGAACTCAAGGTCGCCGAACGGTTGACGTTGATGCCCGAGGGTTTCGAACTCGTACTGACGCCGCGAACTCCCCAGCGTCCAGCCGAATAGCCCAAAGGCCGAATAGCTCGAAGGATGTATGGACGGCTCAGGAGTCGAATTTGATGCCGGTCGCGTGCAGCGGGCAGTAGCCGTTCGGCTCGCGGAAGAGATATTGCTGGTGGAAAGCTTCGGCGTAGTAGTAGGCCTCAAGCGGCACAATCGAGGTCGCGATCTCGCCGTAGCCCTGAGCAGTCAGCTGCTTCTGATAATGATCGCGTGATGCCTCGGCGACCGATTGCTGTTCGGGGGTGGTGGTCAGAATGATCGATCGGTAATTGCTGCCGCGGTCATTGCCTTGGCGCATGACCTGCGTTGGGTCATGGTTCTCCCAGAACACTTTGAGCAGGTCATCGTAGGAGAGTTTTGCTGGATCGAAGATGATTCTGACGACCTCGGCGTGGCCAGTGTGTTTGGAGCAGACTTCCTCGTAGGTGGGGTTGGGCGTCACCCCGCCGGCATAACCGACCGAGGTGGACCAGACTCCGGGCACCGACCAGAAGGTCTTTTCCTCGCCCCAGAAACAGCCGAGTCCGACGACCGCAACCGAGAAGCCGGTGGGTGCCTCGGTCTCGACCGGGGTGCCGAGCGCCAGATGGGTGCCCCCGACCTCGAAGCCGCGTGTGGCGCGGCCGGGCAGGGCATTCGAGCGGTCGGGTAATGGGGTTGCGGCACGGTTGAAGATCATGAAGTCCACCTTTCAACTTGATCCTACGTGAGGGGCAATGGAGGATCTGGTCTCATGTCGATGCGATCGTGTTGCCACGGCAAGGAACGCCAAGCCAACGCAACCGGCCAATGCCGATGCCGCCAACACTCCCACTTTGGCCTGGGCGATGAGCAGCTGATCTTGCGGGAACGACAGTCCAACGATGAAAAGTGAAACGGTGAACCCGACACCCCCGACAATGCCTAGGCCGACCATCATTGACCACGTCGTACGTTCGGGCAGCCGGCCAAGCCCGAGCCGGATCACAAGCCATGAAGCGGCAGTGATTCCCACAACTTTGCCGACTAGCAAACCCATGGCAATTCCGATCGTGACCGGTGAGTGCAGCGCATCACTGACAACTCCGCCGCGCAGATCGACCCCGGCATTGGCCAACGCAAAAATGGGCAGGATCACAAAACTGCTGACCGGATGCAAATGGTGCTCGAGGCGCGTAACGACCGGCAATGATTCACGCAACAGAAAACCTAACCGCCGCATCTCCTCATGACTCAGATTGTCGTCGGCAAGAGCGCGCCGGGCGTACCTTCTAGCGACACGTTCGCGGAGCAGCGGGTGAGCCGGAGCCAACAACCCGATGATGACGCCCGCGATCGTTGCATGAACCCCCGATTGGTAGGTGGCGAACCACGTGAAGAGGCCGAAGGTGACGTAAATCGGCAGCTGCCACACACGTACCCGGGCTAACACCACGATTCCGATTAGCGCGATGACCGCGGCCAGCAGCCAGCCGAGTGAAAGATCGGCGGTATAAAAGATCGCGATGACCGTTATGGCGCCGATGTCGTCCACGACTGCGAGCGTGAGCAAGAAGATTCGGGCCGCGGGTGGGATTCGGCTACCAAGCAGGCTGAGGATGCCGACTGCGAACGCGATGTCGGTCGCCATGGGTATGCCCCAGCCATGGGCGCCTTCGGAGCGACCAGCAATCAAGACAAAGATCAGCGCTGGCACGGCCATACCTCCGAAGGCGGCAATGATGGGGACGGAAGCGACCCGCAGATCGCGCAGATGCCCGGCCACAATCTCGTACTTGATCTCAAGTCCCACAACGAAGAAGAAGATCGCCATGAGGCCATCATTGACCCAGCCTCGAAGACTCTCGGAGAGTTCCGCCGAGCCGGCAGAGAAGCTGATGTTGGTGTTCCAGAGGTTTAGATACGAGTCTGACCAAGATGAATTTGCCCAGATCAAAGCGGTGAGGGCCGCGGTCAGCAGCAACATTCCACCAGCGGCTTCCACTTTGAAAAACTCCACCATGGGGCGTGCAACATAACGTGCCAACAGCCGGTCGCTGGTCAGGAAAATTGGTCCTTGGCGCCAAACCTCATCATTGGCTGGGCGGCGATCGGACGTCATCGGTGGGGTGCCAATGCGCGCTCGATGGTAGTTCGGTCGGTTCGACGGACCACGCGCGCTCCTTAGCCAGACAATGGTGCCCAGAGTTGTCACTCGCGGTGGCGCAGCACGATGGCAGTGCCATCGGCGGGGCAACCGCCTTCTCTTGCAGCGTAGATCCTGAGCGCGGCAACAACGTCAGGTGGGTGAAGAGCGCCTGCGCATGGCAGACTTGGACGGCCGTTGTGTATCTGTCACCGCCAGCATGGTGCATTGTGAGTGGCAGTTTGGATGCCATCAGCTTTTTGGCGCTGGGTGAGGCTTTCGCCAGTGTCATGACCGGCGCGTTGCTGGGCAGCTTGGTCCTGACCCACTTACGTCCGGCCGCGCTGTTGGTGCCGACGGTTTCACTCGCGACCGTCCTGTTGATCCGGTTGGCGTATGACCGTTGGGGTGTGGGATCTTCGCTGGAAGTAGACGACCGAATCAGCTAAGCGGCAGCGCTGCCGAGCGCTGCTGCCGTCCGGGTGATTTACGTCGAACAGCTCGCCCTGATCGCCCGATGAGGCAACGGTGGTTAGGCTCATCCCCGAGGTGGTGAAATCAGTGTCTGAACGGCTTCAGATCCCAATCGGTGTTGAAATCGCCGCAGCGTGGGCTTGGCGACTTCTTGTCATCGCCGGCGCCGGGGCGATTGGCATCTGGTTGATGCGGTATTTCTCGGAAGTAACGGTCCCAGTCGCGATCGCGCTGCTTGGCACCGCGCTCACCATTGGCGCCGTCGATTTCCTTGATCGACACGGCGTGCCGCGGGTGGTGGCGACATTCATTGTGGTCATCGGCGTACTCGTGCTGTTCTTCGGCATGCTCGCCCTCGTCGGCCAGCAACTGTCCACCCAAGTCGCTGATCTGAAGGCCAATATTGTCCAAGGCATCACCCAGGTTCAGACCTGGCTGACCACCGGTCCGCTCGGGCTCACCGACGCTCAGCTTCAGACCTGGGTTGATCAGGTCACCAACACGATTTCCTCGAGCGACACCTCACTCCTGACTCGGATCTCTGAGATCGGGTCGCGAATCACCCACGTTGTGGCAGGCTTCTTCATCGCCGTGTTTTCGCTCTTCTTCTTCCTGTATGAGGGGGAGCGCATCTGGGCTTGGGCAGTTATCTTGTTTCCGCGCGCTGCCCAGGGCAAGGTCAATTCTTCCGGTCACACGGCATGGGCGTCGTTGACCGCGTTCGTACGGGCGACTGTTCTGGTTGCTTTGACTGATGCGCTTGGCATCGCGCTCATGGCATGGGTTCTCGGCGTGCCGCTGACGCTTGCGATCGGTGTGCTCGTGTTTCTCGGCGCGTTTGTCCCGGTTATCGGTGCTTTCCTCTCCGGGCTGGTGGCCGTGCTCGTTGCATTGGTGGCGCAGGGTCCGTGGACGGCGCTGTTCATGTTGCTCGCCGTGGTGGCAGTCCAGCAGTTGGAGTCCCACGTCCTGCAGCCCTTCCTGATGGGTCGACTGGTGGCGGTGCATCCCTTGGCAATCATCATTGCGATCGCCACCGGTGTCATTACCGCGGGCATCGTCGGCGCCTTGATCGCGGTACCGCTGGCCGCGAGCCTCAACGGCGTCGTGCGGCACCTTGCCAGTTTTGCCGACGAACAGGAAGTCCTGAATGAAGATCCTGGGATCACCGGTTTCGGTTCTGCCTGATCGTTGCCAGCGCACAAATGGGATCTGGGTCACATCCCTTCGGCCGGGTGGCCTACTGTAAAACTGTGGACGTATCTGACCTAGAAGCAGCACGTGAATTGCTGCAGGGTGTATCCCTGACAACTCCGACCGAAGAGTCCCGATGGCTGTCCAAAATCGCCGGGACTCAGGTCTTTCTGAAATGTGAGAATCTCCAGCGCGCGGGTTCGTTCAAAATCCGCGGCGCCTATACGCGAATAGCGCGCCTGAGCGATGAGGAACGATCCCGAGGCGTCGTCGCGGCGAGCGCCGGCAATCATGCCCAGGGTGTTGCTCTTGCGGCTTCCTTGCTGGGCGCCAAATCCACGATCTTCATGCCCGAAGGCGCCGCCCTGCCAAAGGTCAGCGCCACTCGTGCCTATGGAGCGGATGTCGAGTTCTATGGCAACGGGGTGACCCAGGCACTCGAAGCGGCAGTCGAGTTCGCCGACCGTACCGGCGCAACGCTGATCCACCCGTTCGACCATGCCGACATCATGGCGGGACAGGGAACCGTCGGCCTCGAAATCCTCGAGCAAGTTCCCGACGTCAAGACGATCCTCGTGCCCGTTGGCGGCGGCGGTCTCGCCGGCGGTATTTCGTTAATCCGCAAGACTCATCCCGACATACGTATCGTTGGTGTCCAGTCTGAGGGCGTTTCGTCCTACGGGCCGTCCTTGCTCGCTGGGCATCCGGTGCAGGTCGAAATGCATGACACGATGGCTGATGGAATTGCCGTGACCCGGCCGGGCGATCTGCCATTCTCGATCATTTCCGAGACGGTCGATGACGTCATAACGGTCAGTGAGGAATCGCTCAGTCAATCGCTGGTCATGCTGTTGGAACGCGCCAAACTCTTGGTCGAGCCGTCCGGCGCGGCCGGTGTTGCCGCGATCTTGGAGAACCCCGACGGGTTCGAGGGGCCGATCGTCTGTGTGTTGTCGGGCGGCAACATCGACGCCTTGGTATTGCTAGATGTCATCCGGCACGGACTCGCTGCCGCTGGCCGGTTCCTGAATTTCCGTGCGCGAATTTCGGATCGACCCGGTGCATTGATGGGGCTACTCGCCGATATCGCCGCGGCGCAGGTCAATGTACTTAACGTGACCCACGACCGGGCATCGGAATCACTCGGCGTCCACCAGGTCGATGTCGCGGTCCAGGTTGCCACGCGTGGTGCAGAGCATCGCGATGAGTTGCTGTCGAAGCTCGAAGGACTCGGCTACGACATCAACCGAGACGACTGGCCCACCGGCTGACATACGCCGATGGGCCAGTACCCGCTAAAACTCAGTGCCCGCTAAAACTGCGAGTCAGAACGGCTTAGCGTTGAGGATTTTGACCTCGATGGTCTTGCCGGTGGGGGTTGCGTACGACGCGGTTGTGCCCTTGCGCATACCGAGGATCGCGACGCCGAGCGGTGATTCGGGGGAGTAGACGTCGATGTCGATTTTCGAGTCGCGGGCGAGGAGTTCGCGGGAGCCGAGCAGGAAGGATTCGTCCTCTGTGCTGCCCTTGAAGCGGACCGTGATGATCATGCCGGACTCGACGAGGCCGTCGTCGGCTCGCTTTTCGCCGATTTCGGCGCGATTGAGCATGTCCTCAAGTTGACGGATGCGGGCTTCGGTCTTGCCCTGTTCCTCGCGGGCGGCGTGATAGCCGCCGTTCTCCTTGAGGTCACCCTCGTCGCGCGCGGCGGCAATCTTGGCAGTGATGTCGGCGCGGATCTCGCCACGAAGATGATCCAGCTCGGCCTTCAGACGGTCAAAGGCGTCCTGGGTCACCCAGATTGTGCCTTGCTCGGTCGGCTGAGTCATGTTTCATATCTCCTATACGTGCGGCACCCCAGGCCTGCGCCCGGGGTGAAACAGCAAGATTATCACTTTATGTGAGGTTTTGCAGCGCTCAAGGTTGCGCAGCCGTCACGGTCGTACATGCTTTGAGTACGCCCGTGACGGCGCGTCTTTCGGTTTTAACAGTGATTGATTTGCGCAGGCTCGTTTGGCTGGATGCTGGGATTATCACCGTACGCTCACCGACGATCGAGTGGTCCTCGCCCTGCGCATATACGGTGCATTCCAACTTCACTGGTTTTGGCCGTTGGAGGTCGAGCCGAACGGTCGTTTGATGATCGCTGATGACGTCATAGCTGTAGACCCGCGCTTGGAAAGGTTTGTCCGCCGTCGCAACCCATAGGACCCACGCCAGTGCGGCAACGATGGCGATTCCGGCGAGGACCGGGAGTAGCCAGCGGGGCCTACGACGTGTGCCGTAGCGTGCCTCGAGATCGGTCATGGAAAGATTGTCTCAGCCAACTGATCTCAGGAGTACTGTGGCCGAGCAACTGCGTCTGATGCATGTACACGCGCATCCCGACGATGAATCGAGTAAGGGTGCCGCCTCGACGGCCAAATATGTTGCCGAGGGCGTCGACGTCCATGTCGCGACGTGTACCGGTGGTGAGCGGGGTTCGATCCTCAATCCCGGCTTCAACCACCCGGGAATTTTAGACAACCCTGAGTTGATCGGCGAGATTCGGCGTGAAGAGATGGATCGGGCGCGCGAAATCCTCGGGATCAAGCAGGATTGGCTCGGCTTCGTCGATTCGGGTTGGCCCGAGGGCAATCCCAAACCGCCGCTGCCGGACAACTGTTTTGCGATGGTGCCACTCGAAGCGGCAGCCGAGCCGCTCGTGCGACTCATCCGATCATTCCGTCCACATGTGCTGACGACATATGACGAAAACGGTGGCTACCCGCATCCCGATCACATCAAATGCCACGAGATCAGCGTGTATGCCTATGAGAAGGCAGCCGATCCGGCGGCATACCCCGAGTGCGGTGAGCCGTGGCAGG
Source organism: Aeromicrobium changchenzhani (assembly GCF_057586615.1). Taxonomy (NCBI): domain Bacteria; kingdom Bacillati; phylum Actinomycetota; class Actinomycetes; order Propionibacteriales; family Nocardioidaceae; genus Aeromicrobium; species Aeromicrobium changchenzhani. Next base: position 898,909 of record NZ_CM172480.1, read on the forward strand.
TTTCGAAACTCTACTACCATTTGGGCTGGAGCTACCCGCGGATCAAGGCGATCAGCGATGAATTGGCACGCCATGGTCTGGAGAACCCGTATGCCGATCGCCTTGCGAAGTGGGTCCTCAAGGAGGAAGACAGCGTCCGTCTGACGACACGGGTCGAATGCTCTGAATACTTTGTGGTGCGCGATGAGGCGCTGTTGGCCCATGCCACGCAGATTGACCCGCTCGGCTTTTGGTTCGCGATCCCGCACGAGGTGCAGGCACAAGCCTGGCCTACTGAGGACTTCCAGCTCGTCGACTCCATCGTAGAGACCTCGATCCCCGAAGAAGATCTCTTCGCCGGTCTCCGCTGAGCCGCCGGCGGGCGTTAACGCGTAGACTGCAGCCATGAACACCCTCGCCCTCGCCGTGATCGCCGCTGCGGAAAAGCCGTTCGATCCCAATGACGTGCGGCCCGGTTTGGTCGCTTTTATCATCGTGGTCCTGATGTGTGTGGCCACCGCACTCTTGCTGGTCAGTTTCGTCAAGCACAGTCGGAAGGCACGCGAACCTTGGGAGAGCGAGAAGCGCGACAGCCCAGCGCCGTGAATTGGCTTATTGCTGCAAAGGCGGCGGTCCGGTCACATCGCGCCCCTCGCTCGACTAGCCGAGCGTCGTAGCGAACATTGCTCGCTGGATCCGACGATCTTCCTTCTTGCCGATGTAGCTGACTTCGTAGATAACTCCACTCGTGTCTTGCAGGAGCAGTGTTGTCGTGTGGCGGCCATCCTCGGCGCGGTTGGCATAGTGAGCGCGAAGGACGTTCTTGGCCTTGAACGCAATCTCTCCTAATGTCATGCCAGCAGCACTCTTCGGAAGCTCATCGATCAGCTGGTTAAAGTTGCCCACCATCGTATGCGTGTCAGGAGACGCGGGAACGATCCGGTAAGTCAATACAGCGCCGTCGTGCTTCGCGGATTTGTAGATGTACTGTTCATTTTCCCCCACGCCCGCAGTCCCACCAGGAATGACGGACTTTAACTCCGAGGGAATCGAAACCGTCCAAGAGTCATTGAGAGTGACCCGCTTCATGTCCGTCAACTTCGACGGATTGACTGGGGCAACACCTTCAGGAGTGGCTTCGATTTCAAGACTGGACTGGGTGACACGATCAATCCAGTACCGGTCCCACTTGTCGCTGCTGATGTCAGGAACCTGGCCTTTGGGGAACGCCTCGAAGCCCTCGCCCGGATTGTCGCCGTCCTTCGCGCAACCAGTGCCGGTGCCGCCATTCGTCTCATGCACGAAGTAATCACCGTCACTGCACATGTGTTCGGCTGGAAAGCCACATCCTGAAATGATCAGGGCGGACACAAACCCAACCAGTGCTGCCAATGTGCGGACCATGTTGATCACCTGTCATGGGTGGTGCTGCCAGCCGGACACGCCCAACTGCCTTAAATTGTGACCCTAACCGTACTGACCAGCGTCGGCCTCGCCACCACCAGTGATGTCGGCAATGCCGCAGTCGGCTGGCCAGGCACCGTGGAAATCTCTTGATGGCAAGGTAGGGATGTGACCAACCGACTTGCGCACTCAACTTCGCCGTACCTCCTGCAACACAAGGACAATCCGGTCGATTGGTATGAATGGGGCGCCGAGGCGCTGAACGCGGCCGTCGAACAAGACCGGCCGATCTTCCTGAGCGTCGGCTATGCGGCTTGCCACTGGTGCCACGTCATGGCGCATGAGTCATTCGAAGACGCCGCGACTGCGGACTTCCTCAACGCGCACTTCATCAGCATCAAGGTCGATCGTGAGGAGCGCCCAGATCTCGACGCCGTTTACATGGCCGCCACCCAGGCGATGACCGGCCAGGGTGGCTGGCCCATGACCTGCATACTCACGCCGGACGGCCGACCATTCTTCGCCGGAACCTACTTCCCGCCTGAGCCGCGCCACGGCATGCCGTCATTTGGGCAGGTCCTCGGATCGCTCGCCGATGCGTGGGAGAACCGCCGCGATGAGGTCGAGACGATCGGAGCCGAAGTCGTGTCCCATTTGACGGCCCGCGCTGGCGGCGTGGGTGAGGCGCTCGACGACGAAACGCTTGAGGTCGCTGCTGCGCTGCTGGCACGCGAATACGACCACGACGCCGGCGGGTTCGGGACGAGTCCGAAGTTTCCGCCGTCTATGGTGCTGGAGTTTTTGCTGCGGCACGGTGTGCGGACTGAGCAGGCCGATGTGCTCGACATGGTCGAGGGCACCTGTGAGGTCATGGCCCGCGGCGGCATGTACGACCAACTCGCCGGCGGCTTTGCCCGTTATAGCGTTGACCGGTTTTGGCGGGTTCCGCATTTCGAGAAGATGCTCTACGACAACGCGCAGTTGCTGCGGATCTACCTGCATCAATGGCGCTGCAACGGATCGCCATTGGCGCGTCGAATTGCGGCCGAGACGGCCGAGTTCCTGCTGGCCGAAATGCGGACTGAGCAGGGCGGCTTCGCATCGGCATTGGATGCCGACAGCGATGGCCACGAGGGAACATTCTATGTATGGACACCCGAACAACTCGTCGAAGTGTTGGGCGAGGTCGATGGTCGCTGGGCCGCCGACCTGCTCGGGGTCAGCGCGGACGGAACCTTCGAGGCAGGCTCCTCCACGCTCCAGTTGCGTACCGATCCTGACGACATAGATCGCTGGGCCCGCATACAGGAGCTGTTGTTAACTGCTCGTGCGCTGCGGACCCGGCCGGCTCGTGACGACAAGGTGGTCGCGGCGTGGAATGGGTTGGCTATCACCGCGCTCGTCGAGGCTGGCGTCCTGCTCGAGGAACCACGATTTGTCGAGGCGGCGATCACGGCAGCGGAATTATTGGTCGATCTGCATACTGCGTCGGACGGTTCGCTGATCCGAACCTCCCGGTTGGGTGTGGCATCGGCGCATGCGGGGGTTCTTGAGGACTACGGCTGTGTTGCTGAGGCCTATCTCGCGGTGCTCGGCCGCACTGGCGACGCGGTGTGGCTCGAACGTGCCCGCGACCTGCTCGACCGGGTCCTTGCCGTGTTCGCCGATCCTGCCGGCGGGTTCTTCGACACCGCAACTGACGCAGAAGCTCTGGTCATGCGTCCCAAAGACGTCTCGGATAACGCGTCGCCCTCAGGTTCGTCGGCGGTCGCGCACGCGTTCATCGCCATGGGCGCCATCACCGGGGATGCGCGGTGGTCCGATGCAGCTCGCTCGGCACTCGAGTCGGCCGCCGATGTTGCTCGTCGTGCGCCACGGTTCGCGGGCTGGACACTCGCCGCCGCCGAAGCCGTGCGGTCAGGTCCGTTGGAGATTGCCATCGTCGGTCCGGCCGGTGCCCGCGATGGGCTTTACCGGGCGGCACTGGCTAGGGCCCCGGGCGGTTCGGTCATCGTTGGCGGGGCGCCAGGGTTGAAGATCCCACTGTTTGAGGGCCGCGAAATGGTCGACACCATGCCTACGGCATATGTGTGTCAAAACTTCACCTGCCGACTCCCAATCACCAATCCCCAAGATTTGTTCAGTTAGGGCCCGTTTGAGGGTCTTGAGTTCAAGGAGTCGACGCAACACTCTGAATTTTGGAGTGCTGTATGGGCCGTTTCCCTGATGTTGATCGTCAGCGTGGGTTTTGGATTCGGGTTCGTGAGGGCTTGTCGACCGCGGAGGCTGCTCGGGCTGCGGGTGTGTCGGTTGAAACGGCCAAGAAGTGGGTGCGCAAAGGTGGCGGTATGCCGCCAATGTCGCTGGTCCTGCCCGCAACGAGTCGTTATCTGAGTGTTGCCGATCGCGAGCGGATTCACGCCGGCCTGCATGCTGATGAATCGATCCGATCGATTGCCCGGTCGATCGGCCGGGCGCCCTCAACGGTGCTACGTGAATTGCGGGCGAACATGTATCACCAGCAGTACCGGTCCTTGGCTGCGTTGAACCCGTCAGTTGCGGGTCGTCCGAGAACCAAGGGCTGGAAATATTCCCCGTCGAAGGCCCACCGGCGTGGTGTTGCCAGACGGGCGCGTCCCAAGCCAGCGAAGTTGGCGACGAACCAACGGCTTCGTGATGAGGTCCAGTTCCGGCTCGAGAAGAAGAAGCACTCGCCCGCGCAGATTGCGAACCGGTTACGGTTGGATTTTCCCGATGAGGCGGAGATGTGGGTGTCACACGAGACGATCTACCAGTCGCTCTATGTCCAGGGCCGAGGTGCGCTCAAACGTGAGCTCACTACCTGCTTACGAACCGGTCGAGCGGTGCGCAAACCCCACCGCAAAGAAGGCCGGCGACAGACCCGGATCAAGGACATGGTCAACATCAGCGAACGACCTGCCGCAGTCGAAGACCGGGCTGTTCCGGGTCATTGGGAAGGCGATCTGATCACCGGTGAGCTGAACAAGTCCGCGATCGGAACGTTGGTCGAACGCAGCACAGGTTTCGTGATGTTGCTTCATCTGCCCGAGCGTCACGGCGCTGAGGAAGTTCAGGACCAGATGATCATCCAGATGGGAAAACTATCCACACAGTTACGCGGATCGGTGACCTGGGACCAAGGCATCGAAATGTCCAACCACAAGGCAATCTCCACCGCTTTGGACATCGACATCTTCTTCTGTGACCCACATTCACCATGGCAGCGGGGCTCGAATGAGAACACCAACGGGCTGCTGCGTCAGTACTTCCCCAAAAGCACCGATCTATCGGGCTACCACGCGGACTATCTCGAGTTCGTCGCGAACCAACTCAATGACCGGCCACGCAAACGCCACCAATGGCGCACCCCCAGAGAAGTCCTCGCCACACTAGTCTGGGACCACGCAAATCAACCCGGTGTTGCGCCGACCGATTGAATCCACCGGTGGTGGAACGGGCTCAAAGTGATCAACACTCACGCCGCCAGAGCTTCGTGCCACTCGGCGGGGAAGGTCGGACGCGGACCGCAGTAGCCGTGGTCGACGAGGGCGGCATGTACGCGATTGACGATGTCCCGCGGGTGTTTGAGATCCGCTGCGGTGATGACGACGAACCGCCACCCCAGAAGCTCCATGCGCTCGCGTCGCCAGACATCGTGGGTGCGTTGGGCCAGGCTCAGGCCATGTTGGCGGCCGTCATACTCCACCGCGACCTTCCAGTTGGGATAGGACATGTCGGGCCGTGCGAATGGCTCGAACTGATCTCCGTACGTGCGATTGCATACGGGCCGGGGGAGTCCGGCGAGTTCAAGAATCACGCGGACGTGCGATTCGCGCGGTGATTCGGAGCGTACGTCGAGCAACTCGGCGACGCGCCGTGCGCGGACCACTCCGTCAAAGTGGGTCTCGGTGACAAAGATCAGGAACGAATCGCGCGTCATATGGCCGTCGCGGATCAGCCAGTCGCCGGCGGCAACAAGATCGAGAATCGATCGGTGGGTGGCCGCATCGACCAAGCAGCGCTCCGCTGACAGGACGCGGCAGCCGTCGATCAGGTGGACGGGGCCGAGCAGATAGTTTCGGTGCACCGTGATGCCTTTGATACGAGTCGGCGAAGGCTTGTGGGTCGATACATGGACGCTCCCGCGAGTACCGATGTCGACGCCCCAGACGGCAAGACCTGACTCATGGCTCGCGGCGACGCGGTCACCGAGTGAGAGGACTGCTGCATACGCGCGCAGCGGCGGGGTGAGAACGAGGCCTTTGTAGGAGTACACCAGCGGGAAAGTCTTGTTGAAACGCGCGCCGCTAAGTATCTTGACCGATAATCCGAGTGCCAGTGCTTCGCGCAGGTGAAATGGACGAGTTAAAAGTTCGGTAGGTATTGGAGTTGTCATCCCACCACGACGCCACACACCCGGCCATCACCACCAGACTCAAAACTCAACCTGTGGACAAAATCGACAATCCACAGGCCGGGCCGAAGGCCCCCAAACCCAAGATTTGTTCGATTCCCGACCATTTGCTTGAAATGAATGGGCACAAATCGCACAAAACTCGGTCAGTAGTTTCGGTAGGCGATCAGGGAGACGCCGATGTAGTGGACGATGAAAGCGGCGATCGTGAAGCTGTGGAACACCTCGTGGAAGCCAAACCAGTGTGGCCACGGATCGGGCCATTTGAAACCGTAGACGAGAGCGCCGATCGTGTAGAGGCCGCCGCCGACAGCGATCATGGTCAGCACCGCGGTGCCACCCACTCGCTCGAAGTCGTCAATCCAGAAGATTGCCGCCCACCCCAGAGCGATGTAGATCGGGACGTACAACCAGCGTGGCGCGCCGACCCAGAACACACGGAAGATCAACCCGAGAATGGCGCCGCCCCAGACGAGGCATAGCAGAATCCACGCATTCTTCTTGTTCAGCAACAGTAGCGCGAATGGCGTGTAGGAGCCGGCGATGAGTACGAAGATGTTGGCATGGTCGAAGCGCTTCCAACGCGCCTTGGCGGTAGGGCCCCACTTGCCAGTGTGATAGGCCGCGCTGACGCCGAACAGCAGTAGTGCGCTGACCATGAACACCGCTACACCGGCACGTACCTTGACATCATCGGCGACAACCAGCATGACCAAAAAGCCGAAGAAAGCCAATGGCCACGTGGCCGCATGCAGCCAACCGCGAAGCCTCGGCTTGATCTCGTCGACCCTTCCCTTAAAACGTTCGCCGACTTCTTGGGCAATGCCGTCTGATTTAAGGTCGTCCATACGACTAGATTAGCGGTATGGCACCACGCGACCTCATTTACGGAGCCTACGAGCGACGTCTGCAACGCCGACTTGACCCGACGCGGCTACCCAAGCACGTCGGGGCGATTGTCGACGGCAATCGTCGCTGGGCCAAGGGCGCCGGGACCGGGGTCGACAACGGCTATCAGGCCGGCGCGGACAAGATCGGCGAGTTCCTTCAGTGGTGCAAGGAACTCGATGTTGACATTGTGACGCTCTGGGTTTTGTCGACCGACAATCTGCAACGGCCAGCCCATGAACTTGCCGGACTGCTTGCGGCCATCGAAAACCTCATCACCCAACTCGCCGCTGATCGAATCTGGCGGCTGACCCTTATCGGCAATCTCGACATGCTGCCGGCTGAATCGGCAGCGCGGATGAAGTCCGCGGTCGCACAGACCGACGACATCCATGGCATGCGCGTCAACGTATGTGTTGGCTATGGCGGTCGACAAGAGCTCACCGATGCGATGCGGGCGTTGCTGCTCGACGAGGCCGCCAAAGGCCGAACGCTTAAATCAGTGGCCGAAACACTTGAGGTCGACGACATCGCCGACCACCTCTACACGAAGGGTCAACCTGATCCCGACCTGGTGATCCGCACGTCGGGCGAGCAGCGGCTGTCCGGCTTCCTGCTGTGGCAGAGCGTGCACTCAGAATTCTATTTCTGCGACGCATTATGGCCCGCCTTCCGGCGCGTTGATTTCTTGCGGGCCATGCGCTCATACGCCGCACGCGATCGCCGGTTCGGGCATTGACCGTCGATCGCCGGTGGCCGGGCCTCCCCTTCGCAATCGCTGGCACCGCCTGCGTGATCGCTGGCGGGATATTGGCTGCTGCCACCGCCAACGTCTCAACCGAACACACCGCATGGGCAACGGCTTACCTGGTGCTGGTCTGCGGAGTCGGTCAGATTGTGCTTGGTGCTGCTACGGGCCTGCCCAACAACTCCACTCGCCGCTGGGCGGTGCCAGCGGTTTTCATTGGCTGGAATCTTGCCAATGCTGCCGTTCTTGCGGGAACGCTGCTTGACACAGAAATCATGGTGGATTTCGGTGGCGTCCTGCTGGCGCTGGTCCTGATCGAAGAGTTGATCGTCGTCCACAAGTCGCGGAGCCCGGTGCCGTGGCTGCTGCCAATATTCCGGGTCGTGGTCGGAATCATGTTGGTCAGCATTCCGGTCGGACTCGTACTCGCACACCTATAAATCAAGGTGCAGCCACAATTCGCCGGACCGAATCTCACGTATGAGCGTGTCGCCACACTTTTGGGCAACTTCAGTCGTACGTTCAAGACGTGTCAATGATGCTTGCCCCTGAGTTTCGAGGTTCGGTCCTACTCATTAGATAGGGCCGGCGCAGGGCGCGCGTGGGCTCGCGAGGAGACAGTCATGGCTGTTGACAAGAGCACCATTCCCGGGCGCCGCACCTACGTCGTTGATACCAGCGTCCTGCTGGCCGATCCGGGCGCATTCTCGCGTTTTCACGAACACGAGGTAGTCATCCCAGTGGTCGTGATCACCGAACTCGAGCGCAAGCGGCATCACCCCGAACTTGGCTACTTTGCTCGCTCGGCATTGCGCTTCCTGGACGATCTGCGGATTCTCCATGGCAAACTCGATGCGCCATTGCCGATCGGCGTGGAGGGCGGGTCGCTTCGAGTCGAGCTCAACCACATCGATCTAGCCGTTCTACCTGCTGGTTACCGTAGCGGCGACAACGATGCGCGCATTCTCGCCGTGGCCAAAAATCTCGCTAACGAGGGCAACGACGTCACGCTCGTGTCGAAGGACCTACCGATGCGAGTCAAGGCGTCGTCGGTGGGGTTGACGGCCGAGGAGTACCGCGCAGAACTCGCAATCGAGTCCGGCTGGACTGGTATGCGCGAGCTTGAGCTCGACAGCCTCGATCTGGACGACCTCTACTCCCACGGCACGATCGACCTGCCCGAAGCCCGCGAACTTCCGTGTCATACCGGGCTGGTGCTCGTCTCGGACAAGGGGAGCGGGCTTGGCCGGGTGACCCCCGATAAGCACGTCCAGCTCGTGCGTGGTGACCGGGAAGCGTTCGGCATCCACGGCCGTTCGGCTGAGCAGCGGATTGCCCTTGACCTACTCCTCGATCCTGACATCGGAATCGTGTCGATGGGCGGGCGCGCCGGCACCGGCAAATCCGCGCTCGCGATGTGCGCGGGGCTCGAGGCAGTGATGGAGCGGGGACTGCACAAGAAGGTCATCGTGTTCCGGCCGTTGTATGCGGTTGGCGGCCAAGAGCTCGGCTACCTCCCCGGCAGCGAGTCGGAGAAGATGGGCCCTTGGGGTCAGGCGGTCTACGACACGCTCGGCGCGGTGGCCTCCAGCGAAGTGATCGATGAGATTCTCGACCGCGGGATGCTCGAGGTATTGCCGCTGACTCACATACGTGGACGGTCGCTGCACGACTCGTTCGTGATCGTCGACGAAGCGCAGTCACTCGAACGCAATGTTCTGCTGACCGTCCTGTCACGCATCGGCGCCAACTCCAAGGTCGTGCTGACCCACGATGTCGCGCAACGCGACAACCTGCGAGTCGGCCGTTACGACGGTGTGGTTGCGGTTGTTGAGAAGCTCAAGGGCCATCCGCTGTTCGCGCACATCACGCTCACTCGTTCGGAGCGTTCACCGGTCGCTGCGCTGGTCACCGAACTGCTGGAGGACGTCACGTTGTGACCATGTGACCTCATCAGACCCTATGGTGTGGCAAAGTGTCGCAGGTGACAGTGCTGCCAACAAACGCGCTTCGGATCAGGGTGACGGCGGTATGTGCTGCCCTCGCTCTGGCATTGCTGGGTGCTTGTACGCCAGCCGCCACGACGGTTAAGACCGCATCCGGTGCGGTAGTACTGAACTGGTATTTGCCGCCCAGCCGGGTTGACGCTGCAACCCTCGCAAAGGGTTGCTCGAGTGCGTCCGACGGGGCATATTCCTTGAAGCTCCACACGCTACCTGCTGACGCGGATGACCGGCACGCTTTACTGGTCCGCCGACTGGCTGCCAAAGACCCGTCGATCGATCTAATCGGGCTCGACGACATGTTCACCGCGGAGTTCTCCGCCGCCCAACTGCTGGCGCCGATTCCCGACGACAAGAAGGCCGAATTCGCTGCCGATATTTTCCCCAAAGCGCTAGCGGCAGCCTCGTATGACGGCGCACTCGTCGCCGCGCCGTGGTGGTTCGATCCGCAACTGCTCTGGTACCGGAGCGCGGTTGCCGAGCGCGCCGGGATCGACATGAGCAAACCGGTGCTCTGGGAGAAACTCATCGAGGGTGCCGCACGGCTCGGGGTCAGCATCGAGGTTGACGACTTCAATGGGCACGGGATCCCTGGTTTGGTGTCAGCGTTGGTGGCTGATGCCGGTGGTGAGATCGTGACCGGGCGTGGACGCAAGGCGCAGGTCGGACTTGCCAGTGCGGCCGGGACCGCGGCAGCATCGGCGCTGCAGTTCTACGCAGATTCGTCCAACGGCATCGGACCCTCGGACCGGGCTGCGGCCCGTTTCGCCGGCTCGACCGGTGGATTCTTGATCGCTCCAAGTTCGGTGTTGTCCGATCCGGCATTGGCATCGATCGCGACGGACATGCGCTGGACGACGTATCCGGTGGTCGACTCCGATCAGCCGGCGATCCCCCCGTTGGCCGGCATCAATCTCGCCGTTCCGCTCTACGCTTCGCACACAGACTTGTCCTACCAAGCCATCAGTTGTCTGACGTCGGAGACGTCGATGGCGGCGTTGATGACCAGCGCCGGCCACAACCCTGCTCGTAGTACGACCTACGACGTGGCCGGAGTCACCGATTCGTTCCCGATGGCATCGGTTGTACGGCCGTCAGTCGAGGCTGGCGCGGCCGCGCCACAAACCCCCTATTGGTCGCTGGTTCGTTATGGACTCCAGTCCGCCTGGAGCCCAATCGATCAGGTCAACGCGTCGACGACGCCACGCGAATCGCAGCGTGCCGTACGGGCAGCGCTTGCGGGTGAATTGCCATGAGCACGATCACGGTGACACGGTTCAAACTCACCGGCTATGTCGTTCCGGCCATGGGGTTTCTGTTGCTGGCCGCGGGTTGGCCGCTCGGTCGGGCCGTATATGTCTCGCTTTTCAACGATCCGTTCATTAATCCGAGTGCTCACCGCTTTGTTGGCGTGGACAACTACGCCAATGTGCTGACCAATGCCGGCTGGTGGCAGTCCGTCGGGTGGACATTCGCCGTCGTTGTATTGGTCGTTACGGCTCAGCTGTTGCTGGGCTTCGTGTTTGCCGCGGTCGTCAGCCATTTGACGCGGTTGGCGCCGATTGGCCGCATTCTACTGTTGTTGCCATTTGCGCTGATGGTGTTCCTCTCGGCATCGACGTGGCAAACCGCACTTGATTCGGGCTATTTGGCCAATTGGTTTCGACTCGATGAGTTCGGTGAGCGCGGCGCGCTGTTGACGATCTATTTGGCCGAAGTGTGGCGTGGGACCGGCATTGTCGCGGTGATTCTGCTGGTTGGAATGCTGCGGATCAGCCCGAGCCTGATGACGTCCGCCGTTGCCGACGGTGCAACCGCGCGCCAGCGATTTACCCGGATCGTACTGCCAGCGGTTGCGCCAGCGGTCGCGATCGCGGTTGCCTATCGAGCCCTCGACGCGTTGCGGATGTTTGACACCCCGTATGTGGCCGGCGGCCTGGGTGCCGGTATTAATCCGCCGCAGACTTGGCTCTTCGAGACCTCGTTGTCGCGCTTCGAGTTCGGCCTCGGCGCGACCATGTCGGTGGTTTTCTTCCTTATCAGCATGCTTCTTGGGATTGCTCTCGTCCGGATTCTCCGTGTCAGGAGGGCGGTATGAACCCGTCTGTGCAGTCCCGGTTGATGGCCTCCGGTGTCGCATTTGTGCTCGGTTTCGCGGTCGCCAATTATGGCCTTCTGATGGTTGCTAAGCCCGATCAGTGGCTGTGGTTGATCGCCGCAGCAATCTTCATGATCACCGCCGGGATCGGTGTTGTCTTTGCTGACTCGCCGTCCGCGTTCTCAATGTGGACGGTCGTTGGTTTCGAACTGTTGATCGGGTTCACGCTCGTACCGTTTTTCTGGTTGGTGTCCTTGGCACTTGCACCGGCAGGAAGTGCTCCGCGTACGTTGTGGCCGCAGGAACCGAGCATGGCCGCGCTGCGCGACGCATTCGACTCCTCGCAGCTTCGTCACGGTGTCGTCAATTCGGTCATCATCGCTGGCGCATCGACCTTGATCGCGGTCGTTATTTCGGCGGCGGCGGCATATGCGCTCGTGCGTTTCAGCTTTCGTGGCAAGCGTCTCGCCTATGGCATGGTCCTGGGCGCGCTGTTCCTACCAGTGTTTGTTTTGGCCGGTCCGCTGGCTGATCAGGCATTCGCATTTGGGCTTTTCGACAGCAAACGGATGTTGATCGTGGGCTATCTAGCGATCACCATTCCGTTGTCGCTCTGGCTGTTCGTGTCACTGTTCGCGCAGACTCGCTGGAGCCTTCGGGACGCGGCGCGTGCCGATGGTGCAACTCGTTGGCAGTTAGCCCGCAAGGTCGACGTTCGGATGTTCGGTCCGGGCATAATTGCAGCGACCCTAATCGTATTTTTTGTCGCCTGCAACGATCTTGTTCTTGGTTTGGCACTCAGCACGACTGACACATCGATGCCGTTCCCGGCCACGCTTGCCGTTCTGGATCACACCGCGGTCGATTCATCGACAGCAATAGCCGCTGCGGGGCTGCTGTGGTTCCTGCCCACACTCCTTTTCATCCTCGTGTTCCAGCGCACGATCGTCTGGCTACTGGGAAGGCCCAACAGATGACCACGATCGAACTTCACAATGTGACCAAGGACGGTGGCAAGAACCAGCGCCGACCACTTGATGGGATCTCATTGACGGTGCCTGATGGCACGTCATTGGCGATCGTTGGCACCCCCGGGGCGGGCACGAGCGAGTTGCTACGCATGATCGTCGGATTGGACTATCCCGATGATGGCGAGATCTTGATGGACGGGGCGTTGATTAACCTGGTCGGGTCGCGCGACCGTGATGTGGCGATGGTCTTTCAGGATTTCGAGATCTATCCGCATCTGGACGTGTTCGAGAACATCGCGTTCTCCGCATCCCTCCGCAAGGGAAACGACCGCGCTGTCCTGTCCCAACGGATCGACGATGTCGCCACCATGCTCGGGCTCGCCGACAAACTGGACTTGAAGCCGCGGCGGCTCTCGACCGCAGACCGGCAACTTGTGGCATTGGCGCGAGTGCTCGTGCGTGATGCGTCGGTTTATTTGTTCGACGATGCGCTCTCGGCACTGGATGCTCGGCGACGCAGTCAGGTTCGATCGGCTGTTGGCCAATGGCAACGCAGCCTCGGGCGCACCTCGATCTTTGTCACCGCAGATATTGCGGAAGCTTTGTCGCTGGGCGATCAGGTCGCGGTCATGCACCAGGGGTTTGTGCATCAGATCGGCGCACCCCGTGATCTGTATGAGCGGCCCAGCGATCTTTTTGTAGCTGCTTTCTTGGGCGATCCACCGATCAATCTGATCCCCGCGACGGCGCATGATTCGGTTTTGCAACTACCTTTCGTCACGCTGCCGTTCGGCGAAGAGATGATGCTCCGGGCGGCCGGACGAGAACTTCTCATGGTCGGTATTCGACCCGAAGATTGCCTGGATGCCTCAACGCTCAGCGCGGATCAGTTGCAGGGCAAGATCGTGTTCTCAGCCAAGATCGACGAGGTTGAGTGGCGCGGTCGCTCCCAGTACGCGTATCTGGGTTTCGAGATCGACGACGAAACCGAAATCGTGCTCGAAGAGGTCGAGAATCACCTGGAGTATGACCTGTTCCAAACGTTCTTGTTGGCCGAGGTCGCGGCCGAACGCGAATTAGCTGTCGGGATGTTTTTGAAGGTTGCTGTCGACTCACAGCGAATCCATGTGTTCGATCCGGCGACCGGTGAGAACCTGACGCTTCCGAGTCAATCCTGATCGGACGGTTCCAGAGTAGGTTTGGTTGGCCGCTGCTTCTGGGCGCAATTTTCACCGCGCTGTATTCAACATTGACCTTGGCGCGATACCGCCGATTCATTATCCCATCGTGGGACAACGCGATCTTCGAGCAGGGGATCAAGGGCTATGCGCACTTCGGGGCGCCAATCGTGGATGTCAAGGGCCCGGGCTTCAATCAGCTCGGTGATCACTTCTCACCCATTTTGGCGACGATCGCTCCGTTCTACCGAATTTTCCCTTCAGCGCAGACGGTTCTCCTGGCGCAGACAGTCTTGATCGGTATCTCGGTCGCTATTGTCACGGCGATTGCACGGCGGCATCTCAGCACGGCAAATGCGCTCGCGCTCGCAATCGCATACGGATTGTCATTTGGTATCCAGTCTGCGGTCAACGCGGACTTCCACGAGATGGCCTTCGCGGCACCGATTGTTGCAATGGCCGGCGGTGCTTATCTGCAGCGGGATTGGCGTCGAGTGGTGTTGTGGTCATTGCCGCTGCTCCTCGTTAAAGAAGACATGGGACTGACTGTCGCGGCGATCGCTGTGGTGTTGTTTCTGCACGGCGAGCGGCGGCGTGGGATCGTGCTCGGGGCGATCGGCTTGGCCACAATGGTGCTAGTGATCCTGGTGGTCATTCCACATTTCAGCCCAACTGGTGAATGGCAGTACAGCTCGAGTTTCGGCGGGCAGCGCGGTTTTCTGACGGTTCTCCTTGATGCGCCGCTGCGCAAGACGTTGACGGTGGTTCTGACCTTTGCCATCACCGGCATGTTGGCGCTGTGGTCGCCGTGGTCGCTAGTCGCCATACCGACATTCGCGATCCGCTTCGCCGCCGACAAGCCAGCCTATTGGGGAACCGAGTGGCACTATTCCCTCATTCTGATGCCGATTGTCTTCATCGCACTAATTGATGTGATGCGCAAGGAATGGCGGTGTGAATGGCTTCGTGGTTATGCGCCGAAGGGCGCGGCCGTGGCGCTGGCATTCGCCGCGGCTATGCAGTTGCATTCGCCACTCTCAGCGCTGGCTAAGACATCTTGGTCGTCGGGCCTGCACAATGCTGCCGCGCGCGAGGCGATCGCCATGGTGCCTGCGGGCGCTTCGGTCGAAACCGACCTCCGTTTCATGACGCATCTCGTCGCCGATCACCGCGTCTATTGGATTGGCAGTATCGACGCCACTGGCGTCCCTGCCAATCCCGACTATGTTCTGTTCAACACGCTTGGCGCCATCGGGTCACCGAAAAACGCCGTGGCTTATGCCGAAACAACCCACGGCGGGACCTGGCAGCTTGTCTTCAGCGAGTTTGGCTTTCAGCTGGCAACCCGCGTGCCGAACTGAGCCGCTTCCCTGACTCTCAGTATGGGGCCAGACGTTCAGGGATGGGTCATTGACATGACGTCGAGCGCCTTGTCGAGATCGGCTTCGCTGATCTCGCCGCGTTCGACATAGCCGAGCTCGATGACAACCTGGCGGATGGTCTTCTTCTCCTTGACCGCCTTCTTGGCGATCGTCGAAGCATTCTCATAGCCGATGTAGCGGTTGAGCGGCGTGACGACCGAGGGTGACGATTCGGCGAGTTCGAGACAATGCTCGACATCGGCGATGATGCCATCGACACAGTGATCGGCGAGTACCCGCGACGAATTGGCCAGCAGCCGCATCGATTCGAGCAGATTGCGACCGATAACGGGCAGCATCACGTTCAACTCGAAGGAGCCAGCCGCGCCCGATGCCGCGATCGTCGCGTCATTGCCAATGACCTGAGCACACACCATCAGGGTTGCCTCGGGCAGAACTGGGTTGACCTTGCCGGGCATGATGCTCGAACCGGGCTGGAGATCAGGCAGGTGGATCTCGCCGAGACCCGTACGTGGTCCCGAACCCATCCAGCGAAGATCGTTGCAAATTTTGGTGAGGCTGACCGCGATCGTACGGAGCTGACCGGACATCTCGACCAGACCATCGCGCGCGCCCTGGGCCTCGAAGTGATTGAGCGCCTCGGTGAGCGGCAAGCCGGTGCCCTCGGCAAGGAGCGCGATGACGCGCTGCGGGAAGCCGATCGGCGTGTTGATCCCGGTTCCGACGGCGGTGCCGCCAAGCGGAACCTCGGCAGTGCGGGGGAGCGAGGCCTCGATGCGTTCGATCCCGCGACGAACCTGAGCGGCATAACCGCCGAACTCCTGGCCGAGCGTGACCGGGGTGGCATCCATCAAGTGGGTCCGACCGGACTTGACGACGGTGGCGAATTCCTTCGCCTTGCCCTCAAACGAGGTTGCAAGGTGATCGAGTGCCGGCATCAGGTGATTAACTGCGGAGTCCGTCGCTGCGACGTGGATCGACGTGGGGAAGACATCATTTGAGGACTGCGAGGCGTTGACGTGGTCATTGGGATGGACCTCGCTGCCGAGAATATTTGTGGCGAGGGTTGCAATGACCTCGTTGGTGTTCATATTCGATGACGTGCCCGAGCCGGTCTGGAAGACGTCGATCGGGAACTCGCCGTCGTGTTTGCCGGTCTCGACCTCTGCTGCAGCAGCAACGATGGCGTCGGCCATCGGCTGCTCGAGAATGCCGAGTTCAAGGTTGGCTTTGGCGCAGGCCGCCTTGATCTGCGCCAGCGCTTTGATCTGAGCGGATTCGAGGGGAGTGCCGGAGATCGGGAAGTTCTCGACGGCTCGCTGGGTCTGGGCCCGCCAGAGCGCGTTCGCGGGGACCTTGACCTCGCCCATGGTGTCGTGTTCGATGCGATATTCAATGTCAGCCATAAGGCTGAGACTATCGGGGCGACTTTGGCTGCGCGCCGCGGAGTAGCCAGTAGAACTCGTCTCGCTCCTGCAGCGTGACGGGGAACTGCTCGGCATCTACGTGTTCGAAATGCTCGCTCAAGGTTGCCCGCAGCGGCACTGAGTCTTCCTGCGACCACAGCGCCACGAATCCAGCCGGGCCCAACCGTGCGGCGCACGTTTCGATGAAGGGGGACTCATACACCGCCGCATTGCTGTCATGCACGAGGAAATCCGGTCCGTTGTCGACGTCGAGCAGGATCGCGTCCAGCCCACCGATGTCGAGGTCGGCGGTGACTTCTTGCACATCGCCGATGTGCAGATCGACCCGCGGATCGGCAAGCAGATCGGCTCCGGAGATCGTCCCGGCGCGCATCCACTCGACGATCTCGCTGTGGAGCTCCGCGACGATAACGCGCTCGATGTGGGGATCAGCCAGTAACGCGCGCACGGTGAAGCCGAGGCCGAGGCCGCCGACCAGGACCTGCCGTGCGCCAGCGGTGCGGGCCGAAGCGGCGAGTGCTCGCTCGGATGAGGTCTCGACGTCATCCATCACGAAGACGCCATTGACCCGTAGTTCGGTAGCGCCGTCGGTTCGTCGGCGCAGGACGACGTGATCGGTCGCAGGCATGACTCGACAATATCGGAGGAGCTAGTCTCGATTTATGCTCATCCCCGCCGCTGACCCGCGAACGCTGTTGGGCTGTTGGTCACTCGATCGGATGATTCAGGATCGGTATGCCGGTCAGGACCTTCGTGTCATTGGCACGACTGAACTGACCCTTGAGCGCGATGATCGCATTCGCTGGTTCGACGCAGGCACGCTCCACCGCGGCACCACAACCGCGCCGGTGCAGCGCACCTCGTACCTGATTCGAGACGGTGACGATTGGCAGGTCACGTTCGAGGACGGCAAGCCATTCCATCCCTGGCGGCCTGGGGACGATGTTGACCATCCATGTGCGGCTGACCTCTATCGCGGGCGGGTGGATCTTAGCGCGCTGGAGCGTGGCCGTTGGTGCGTGGTTTGGACGGTGTCCGGCCCCGCAAAGGACTATTCGATGACGAGCGAGATGACACGGCTGTGAGCTCAGACCCGATCGGTGGCACGCTCAGCGGTGCGGACGATCGCATCGATGAAGGTCGTATGGAGTTGGGCCGGTAGGTCATGTCCCATGCCATTAATTTCGATCAATTCGGAGCCGCGAAGCGCATTGGCGGTTGCCCGCCCGCCGGACGGATTGACCAGTCGATCACGTAATCCGTGGATGACCGTCGCGGGAATGTCGAGCGTCATCAGGTCACGGGTGCGATCGGGCTGGGAGAGGACCGCTAGCATCTGTCTGCCGACGCCGGTGGCGCTCCACCCTCGGTCGTACGTCTCGATGGCGCGGGCCCGCTCGCGCTGCTCATCGCTGGGGAAGGCGGGCGAGCCGATCAGCTTCCCAGTCTCGAGTGCGGACTTGACGTATGACTCACGGGTGCGGCCGGCGGATCTGAGCATCGCCGGGATGACGCGCGGATGTTGCCAGCCGACCTTGCGGTTGCCGGTCGAGGACATGATCGAGGTGAGTGACATCACCCGGTCCGGGTGGGTGAGTGCCATAGTCTGGATGATCATCCCGCCCATCGACATTCCCGCGATGTGGGCGCGCTCGATGCCGAGGTGATCGAGCAGTCCGAAGGCGTCGTCGGCGAGATCAGAAATCCCGTAGGGCGCGCGGCCGCGCCCGAAAAAGGCCGTGATGATGGCTTTGTTGCTGACCCGGTGCTTGCGCAGCTTGGTCGACCTACCGGTGTCTCGATTATCAAACCGAACGACCAAGTAGCCCCGACTACTCAGCTGCGTGCAAAATTCTGAATCCCACCAGCCCATCGGTCCGCCAAGGCCCATGACAAGCAGGATCGCGGGATGATCAGGATCGCCGAACGTTTCGTAACAGATCTCGATGCCTGACGGCAGTGTTGTCATCTCTTCAGACATGAATTTCCCCAGGCTCAGTGGTCGTAGTCGACCGAGGAATAAGCACGCAGCTTGCCGAGCTGATGCTCGCTGGTGATCTTGCGAATCGTTCCACTGCGTGAACGCATCACGATCGAGTCGGTGTAGGCCTTGCCCGCGCCATAACGGACGCCCTGCATGAGTTCGCCGTCCGTGATGCCCGTCGCGACAAAGAAGCAGTCATCGCCCGTGACCAGATCATCGGTGTAGAGGACGCGGTCGAGGTCGTGACCGGCATCAAGTGCGCGCTGCCGTTCGGCATCGTCGATCGGCCACAGCTTGGTCTGGATCGTTCCACCGATTGCCTTGATCGCACAGGCCGTGATGATGCCTTCGGGGGTGCCGCCGATGCCGGCCAACAGATCGACTCCGGTGTCGGGACGTGCCGCGGTGATGCCCCCGGCCACATCGCCGTCGATGATGAATTTGATTCGTGCTCCGGCGGCCCGGATGTCGTCGACGAGTTGTTGATGGCGTGGACGGTCAAGCACGCATACCGTGACCTCGCTGTTAGAAATGCCTTTGGCCTTGGCCACGAGCGCGATGTTCTGCGCGATCGGGAGGCGAATGTCGACCACGTCGGCAGCTTCGCGACCGGCGATCAACTTTTCCATGTAGAACACGGCAGACGGGTCATACATTGTGCCGCGTGGGGCAACTGCCATGACCGAAACAGCATTGGGCAGGCCCTTGGCGGCCAGCGTCGTGCCGTCGATCGGATCGACCGCGACATCACATTCGGGGCCCGTGCCGTCGCCGACATGCTCGCCGTTGAACAGCATTGGCGCTTCGTCCTTTTCGCCCTCGCCGATGACGACGATGCCATCCATCTGGATCGTGTTGATCAGGGAGCGCATCGCATGGACCGCAACGCCGTCGGCACCGTTCTTATCGCCGCGGCCGACCCACCGGCCGGCGGCCATGGCTCCAGCTTCAGTGACGCGCACGAGATCTAGGGCAAGATTGCGATCGGGCGCTTGGGCGGCTGGCCGGAGGGATTCCATGTGCGCATAGTATCGGGCCGCCACGACCGGCCGGCGATGTCCTAGGAGTTCACCGATACTTTCGTAACACGGGCGGGTCAATTCCCGCTTGGGTCGGTAGGCGAGAATGTCGGCGTGGCAGACAACCGGAATGCATCGCTGGCCGACATGTTGCGCTCGATCATCGTGATCGGTGCGCTGATCCTCGGGCTCGCGGGGCTCGGCTATTGGTTTCAGATTCGTCCCGATGACTCGATTAAGTCAGTCGACTACGCCGCTGCTGCCACCGCCGCTCGTAGCGCTGCAGACTTTCCAGTGCTCGCCCCGGCAGCGCTGCCGAAGGGTTGGAAGGCCACAACGGTGCGATACGACAGCGGAGTCAAGGGACAATGGCATCTTGGTGTCCTGACGGACAAAGACAAATACATCGGGCTCGAGCAATCTTCACTCGGCCGGCAGCGGTCGATCGAGAAATTCGCGCCGGACACAAAGAAGTCCGGAATGGTCACAGCCGCGGGCCACGAATGGGAGCTGCGACGCAGCGAGCGCGGCGAAACCACCCTCGTACGCAGGGAAGGTGACATCACGATCATCGTGACCGGCACGGCGTCGTTGTCGATCATCAAGTCCTATGCGTCGTCCCTCGTCGCGAAGTGACACGGTGTTGAAGTGACACGGTGTTGAAGTGACACGGTGTTGAAGTGACACGGTGTTGAAGTGACAACGGGATCGCTACGGTATTGGTATGACACAGCCGGGACGGCGTTGGCCGCGGAGCGTCTATGGGAGTGGTGTCGAATCTGATCCGCGCCTCTCGCTCGCCAACGAACGCACATTTCTTGCGTGGATCCGTACGACCTTGGCATTACTGGCCGGCGCGGCAGGAGTACACGCCCTAGACCTCAATGTGTCGGCGACGATTGAACGCATCGCGTCGACGATGCTTGCCGCCGCCGGACTGATGTGCGTGGTTCATGCGTGGCGTGGCTGGACAGCGGCCGAACGCGCCTTGCGGCACGGTCGGCCGATGCCGTCCAACTCGGTTGGAATTCTCATCGTGTCGATTATCGCCGCAGCCTCAATTGTGATGATTATCATCGGTGCCCGCGGGTGAGCGAGCCAGTCGCATCCCAGGGGCTTCAGCAAGAACGGACGATGCTGGCGTGGCGGCGCAGTTCACTGTCGCTCCTAGTGTTGGGGCTGATCATCTGCCGGATTGCGCTCCTCGATTCGGTCCCCGTTGCCATCGTAATCAGCAGCGCGACGGCGCTGACCACATTGTGGCGCGGTCACCCTCCGACGCAGTCGATGGAGCGCTCCGTCGCAGGTCGGTCCTGAATTCGAGGTACTGCGAGATGGGGCCTTGCCGGCGTTGTTGGCGCTGGCAGCCGGTGCGTTGTGTCTCGTGGTTCTCGCGTTGAGTCTGCACGCCTGACGCCGCCGGCCTGGCTAGCTCAGCGTGGCGCCATCCGCAGCGCACCATCCATGCGGATGACTTCGCCGTTGAGGTAATCGTGATCGATGATCGAAAGTGCGAGCTGGGCGTACTCATCGGGCCGCGCAAGGCGCTGTGGAAAGGGCACACCGGCGGCCAGTCCGGCCCGGAATTCTTCGGACACTGTTGCGAGCATGGGGGTTTCAACGATGCCCGGCGCGATCGTCATGACCCGGATGCCGTGCTGGGCGAGGTCGCGTGCCGCTGGCAGTGTCAGTGCGACGATTCCGCCCTTGGATGAGGCATATGCCGCCTGTCCAATCTGGCCGTCATATGCGGCGATTGAGGCAGTATTGACTATGACTCCGCGTTGACCGTTGTCATCGGCCTCGGTTGTTGCCATCGCCTCAGCCGCGATCGCAAGCACCGTGAACGTACCGACGAGGTTGATGTTAATGACTTTCGCGAACGTGGCGAGATCGTGGACGCCCTTGCGGCTCAGAATCCGCATCGCCGTGCCGATGCCTGCGCAATTGATGACAGTTCGCAGCGGATTGGCTTCGGCAGCACGTGCCACGGCGGCGCGGACCTGAGTCTCGTCGGTGACATCGGTCGCAAGATAGGTGACGCCATCGATGGCTTCGGCCTTGTCGATTGATGGCTGCAGGTCGAGCGCGAAGACTGAGGCGCCCTTGGCGGCCAGTGCCGCAGCGGTGGCCGCGCCGAGTCCGGAGGCGCCGCCGGTGACGATGGCAGCGGTATTGGCAAGTTGCATCGGGTTTCTCCTAGGAATTGACGAATCAGCGCGCGAGATCGCGGCTGATGACGAGACGTTGAATCTGGTTGGTGCCTTCAAAAATCTGCATGACTTTGGCTTCGCGCATGAAGCGTTCCAGCGGGAAGTCACGGGTGTAGCCGGCGCCACCGAGCACCTGAACCGCGTCCGTGGTGACTTGCATGGCGTTGTCGGTCGCGATCAGTTTGGCGATCGAAGCCTGTCGGGAGAATGGCTTGCCCGCGTCGCGGAGTCGCGCTGCCGCAAGATAGGTGGCGCGCGCTGATTCGACCGCCGCGGACATATCGGCGAGCAGGAAGCCTAGCCCCTGATGGTCGATGATTTTCTTGCCGAACGACGTGCGTTCCTTCGCATAGGCAACCGCGTGATCGAGGGCCCCTTGCGCCAGGCCGGTAGCAACCGCGGCAATGCCCAACCGGCCCGAATCGAGACCGGCGAGCGCAATCGACATACCCTGGCCTTCGGCGCCCAGCAACCGATCGGCGTCGATGCGGACATTGTCGAAGCGCATCGTGGTCGTATGCGATCCGGTCAACCCCATCTTGCCTTCGGGAGGATCGGAAGTTAGACCGTCCGCATCGGCCGGCACCAAGAAGCAGGAGATGCCGCGGCCGCCATCATCAGAGGTCCGTGCCATGACCTTGTAGAAGTCGGCTTGACCGCCGTGTGTGGTCCAAGCCTTCGCGCCGTTGAGCACATAAGAATCGCCGTCGCGTACGGCTTTGGTTCGCATCGCCGCGGGGTCTGAGCCAGCATGAGCCTCGGACAAGCAATAGGCACCGAGGAGCTCGCCCGACAACATGTCTGGCAGCCATTTTTCGCGCTGGTCCGGTGAGCCGAACTCCGCGAGTCCGAAACATGACAACCCGTGCACGCTCACGCCCACGCCGACCGATGCCCACACTGCGCCGATTTCCTCGAGCACCTGTAGATAGACCTCGTATGGCTGAGCGCCACCACCGAATTCTTCGGGATAGGGCAATGACAACAGTCCGGCCCGCCCGAGCGTGCGGAATACCTCGCGCGGGAATGTCTCAGCGCGCTCGGTACTCGCCGCGATCGGCGCGAGCTCCTTGTTGGCCAGATCGCGGGTCAACGCGATCAGATCGTCAGCTTCTGGACTCGGCATCAAGCGTGTTGCAGACATATCTGCACAGTACCAGTCCCAGTACTGAAGTGTTGTCTCTGGTACTGTCGCTCAGCATGGAGCTCGAATCTACAACCCGTCGTGATGTGCTCATCGACGAATTGATCGAGTTGTTCTTGGCCGACGGCTTCAGCCGCTTCCGCGTCGAACAGTTGGCCGCCCACCTGCGCTGTTCCAAATCCACCGTCTACACGATCGCGCCGAGCAAGGAACAAATCGTGACCACCGTGGTCCGGGCATTCTTTCGCCGGGCAACCGAACGGGTTGAAGCCCGAATGATCGACGGTGGATCTCCCGCGCAGCGAATCAGCAATTATCTGGAAGCGATCTCGGCCGAGCTCCAACCTGCGTCGGCGGCGTTCTTCGCCGATTTAGACACCTTCGCTCCGGCGATGGAGATCTACCGTCGTAACACCGAGATCGCTGCCGGACGTGTGCGGGAACTCGTTACCGAAGGTATGGGAGCATTTCGGCTGAACGCGGCGTTTGTCGGCGCGGTCGCTGGCGTGACAATGGAATACATCCACCGTGGACACATCGGGGCCTTGACTGGGCTCGATGATTCCGCGGCCTACCGAGCCTTGGCCGATCTGATCGTGGCCGGGATGATCACACCATCTGCCTGAAAGGCATCACCATGTTCCGCACTCCGTTCACCGAAACATTTGGCATCGAACACCCGATCGTCTGCGGCGGTATGACCGGTCTGGGGACGGCGGAACTGATATCGGCAGTGGCTAATGCCGGCGCATTGGGCTTCCTGACTGCACTGACCCAGCCGTCACCCGAAGCACTGTCGAAGGAAATCGTGCGAACCCGCGAGCTGACCGACAAGCCATTCGGCGTCAACATCACGATTTTGCCCACGATCGATCCGGTGCCATACGACGAATACCGTCAAGCGATCATCGAGGGTGGCGTCAAGATCGTCGAGACCGCGGGCAACAACCCGGCGCCGCATCTGCCGTCGCTGCATGCAGCAGGCATCAAGGTGATCCACAAAGCGACGTCGGTCCGGCACGCATTGTCGGCACAAAAGAAAGGCGTCGACGCGATCAGCATTGACGGCTTCGAATGTGCCGGGCACCCAGGTGAGGATGACGTTCCCGGCCTCGTGCTGATTCCGGCGGCTGCGCGGCAACTTACGATACCGATCATCGCCAGCGGTGGCCTCGCCGATGGCGCGGGCCTAGCTGCTGCGTTGGCGCTCGGTGCCGATGCCATCAACATGGGCACTCGCTTCATGGCAACCGACGAAGCCCCGATCCACCGCAACGTCAAGGAACAAATCGTTGCCAACAGCGAGCGAGACACGCTGATCGTATTCCGGGAGTTCCACAATTCGGCCCGCGTCGTGCGTAACTCGATCTCCGAGGAACTACTGGAGATTTCCAGTCGGCCAGGGGCAAAATTTGAAGACATCGCGCACCTTGCCTCCGGCCAGCGTGGTCGCTCCGAGGTGCTCGACAAGGGGAATATGGAAGACGGTATGTGGTGGGCTGGCCAGGCACAGGGTCTGATCCACGACATCGACAGTTGCGAGAACGTGATCAACACGATTCTTCGCGATGCCGCCGACATCATTGACCGACGCCTCCCGGCGATGCGTAACGCCTGAAGCGTCCGGTCGGGAACTACTCGGTCGGGGACTACTCGGTCGGGGTATGGGTTGCCGATGCCTCGGCCAGTCGGGCGCGAGCACCATCGAGCCAACGCTGGCAGATCGCTGCGAGCGCTTCGCCGCGCTCCCACAGCGTCAAAGATTCCTCGAGGCTCGTGCCGCCCGTCTCGAGCTTCTGGACGACCTGGATGAGCTCATCTCGAGCCTGCTCATAGGGCATGTCCTGCAGGTCCACCGTGGTCTTTGCTGATGCTGTGGGCTTTGCTGATTCGGTCACGAGGGTTCTCCTTGATCGGGATGTACGGACAGGGTGCGGACATCGATGTGTCCGTCGGCCAGACGCACGGTGAAGGGGACGTCGGGGGCGAGCTGGCCGACTGATGTCAGCACGCCGCCGCCGGGTAGTTGCCCGACGCTGTAGCCGCGAGCCATCGTGGCTAGCGGCGACAATCCACGCACGCGCGCCAAGTGGTGCCCGACCTCGTCGTGGGCACGCTCGAGCCGGTTGCGTAGGGATCGTCGCGCGCGTTCGCGGGAATCGATGATCAGGTCGGCTTGAACGTCGATCAAGGTCGACGGATTGGCCAGAACAGGGCGTGATCGTATTGCGGCGAGGCCATGTGATTCGCGCTCAACCAGGCTACGTATTGCCATGGCGGCACGCTCACGGAACTGAGCGACGCCAGCGAGCTCCTCGCGGACATCGGGAACGATCCGTTTGGCTGCATCAGTTGGTGTCGAAGCGCGCAGATCGGCAACCAAATCGAGGATCGGGGTGTCGGGCTCGTGACCGATCGCGCTGACCACCGGGGTCGAGCAGGCATAAACAGCACGGATCAAGGCCTCATCGGAAAAGGGCAACAAGTCCTCGACCGAACCGCCACCGCGTGCGATCACAATCACCTCGACGTCAGGGTCGGCGTCAAGCACTCGTACGCCCTCGATCACGGCAAGGGCGGAATCATTGCCTTGCATCAATGCGTAGTGAACGCGGAAGTCAACATCAGGCCAGCGCAGTCGGGCATTTTCGAGAACATCGCGTTCGGCCGCAGATGCGCGCCCGGTGATGAGGCCGATCGCGCGCGGGAGCAGCGGGAGCTTCTTTTTGAGGGCCGGATCGAACAATCCCTCGGCGGCGAGCAGTTGCCGCCGGCGCTCGAGCCGGGCGAGTAGTTCGCCCTCGCCGACCGGACGGATCTCGCGGGCATCGAGCGAGAAGGCGCCATTGGGGGCGTAGAACGTGGGTTTGGCATGGAACACGATGCGCGCGCCCTCGGCGATCGGAATCGGCGACGCATCGAGCACGGAGCGGTGGCACTTGACGTTCATCGAGAATTTCGCCTCGAGATCTCGCACCGTGAGAAAGCAGATGCCGGCGCGTCGATTGAGCTGCGCGATCTCGCCCTCGACCCAGATAGCGCCGAGTTTGTTGATGTAGCCGCCAACCAGCTGGGAAATTTGACGCAGTGGTGCCGGGGATTCGGGTGAGGTCTCCAAAGCCATACCGACAACCTAACCGTGAACCACTGACAGTCGTGGTGCGCACGCCGATCCGGTGACGGTTACCAGGCGTCGATGTAGCCACGACGTGGCTTGGAATCCCGGTCGGTCCGGTGGTGGGCGAAGGCGGCCGTGATCCAGGCGCGGGTGTCTGCCGGATCGATGACGTCATCGAGTTCGAACATCATCGCGCCGTTGACGGCCTTGCCGCGTTCATAGTGTTCGGCGACCAATTCGGCATACCGTCGCGCGCGCTCATCTGCATCGGTGATGGCTTCGAGTTCCTTGGAATAGCCCAGCCGTACGGCACCTTCGAGCCCCATCGGGCCGATCTCGCCGGTCGGCCAGGCGATCGTCGCAGTCGTTTCACGGAAGCCGCCTGCGGCCATGGCCTGCGCGCCGAGACCGTAGCCCTTGCGCAGGACGACGGTGATCACCGGGACGCTCAGATGCGAGCCGATGATGAATAGTCGGCTGAAATGTCGCACCGTCGCGGTTTGCTCCGCGTCCGGCCCGACCATGAATCCGGGGGTGTCACACAGCGAGATGACCGGCAAACCGTGCGCATCGCACAACTGCAGGAAGCGCGCCATCTTATCGGCGGCATCCGCATCGATCGCGCCGCCGAGATGGGCGGGATTGTTGGCCACGAGACCCATGGGGCGACCTTCGACACGGACCAATGCGGTGATGGCGCCGATACCGAAGTCCCGACGGAGTTCGAGCACGGAGTCCACATCGGCGAGGCCGGTGATGACGCTGCGGACGTCATACACCCGCAACCGATTCGCCGGGATGATGTGTCGTAAGGCGCGCTGGTCGGCCTGCGTCCACTCGGTCCGGGCGCCTTGGAAATAAGAGAGATAACGCTTGGCCGTGGCGACCGCAGCACCATCTGAGTCGACGAGTATGTCGATGACGCCATTGGGGGCCTGCATCGACATGGGGCCGATCTGCTCGGGTGCGAAGGTACCCAATCCGCCGCCTTCGATCATGGCGGGTCCGGCCATGCCCAGAGTTGAATCGGCCGTCGCGATGATGACGTCACAGCAACCGAGCAACGCGGCGTTGCCAGCGAAGCAGCGGCCATTCAGAATGCCGACCGTTGGGACTGAGCCGCTGAGCGCACCCATCAGTCCGAACGTTGAGGTGTCGAGCGCCGAGGACATAATGTTCGCCAAATCGGTATCGCCGGGCCGGCCGCCACCGCCCTCGGCGAAGAACACGACTGGTGTCGACTTCTGTGCGGCGAGGCGGAGCATCCGGTCGGTCTTCTTGTGGTTGAAATAGCCCTGGGTGCCCGCGAGGACCATGTAGTCATACGCCAACACGACACATTCGGTGTTTTCGTCGTGGCTGGCCCCGTTGATGCGGGCGAGGCCGGTAACAAGCCCGTCGGCAGGCGTTTTGGCCAAGAGGTCATCGAGGTTGCGCCGGCCACGCTGAGCGGCGACTGGAAGCGCGCCGTACTCGATGAATGATCCCGGATCGCAGAGATCGGCCAAATTCTCCCGCGCGGTTCGATGCCCAGATCGATGCCGCTTGGCCACCGCCTCCGGCCGGGATTCGTCGAGCGTCGCGTCATGCCGCCGGCGTGTGTCGGCCAGATCGGGACGTATGTGATCGAGATCGAGATCCGCCTCGATGAGTTCGTCGGCGGTCGCTCCGGTGGATTGAAGCCGCACCAGGAACTGGCCGGCCAAGACATTGTCACCGGGTGCAACCTCGACTGACACCACGATGCCGGGAGCGCTCGCGGTCACCGGGTGCTCCATTTTCATGGCTTCAAGCACGACGAGCGTCGTGCGTGGCGAGACTGCATCGCCTGGTTCGACCTCGACCGCGACGACGACGCCGGCGAGCGGTGCCGTGAGTTGCTGGACGCCGTCTGAGGGGGTGTCGGTGGTCGTGGCGATCGCCTGATCGACGAGGTCCGGATGCTCAGTCAGGAAAGCGGTCGTTGCCATGCCGGTGATGAAGTCGGGATGAGTCAGTACTGCGCGCAGCAGGTCGAGCGACGTGGCAACTCCATCAATGTCGAACTCGTCGAGCGCCTGGTCGGCGGCGACAGTAGCCAACTCGAAACTCGGTGCGCGGACGATGACCTTGGCCAACAGGGAATCAAAGCTGCCGTCGACCACCAAACCTGCTTCGCCATGACTGTCGACCCGAATATCTGCGCCGGTCGGCGCTGCGAAGCGGCCAATTATTCCAGTGGCCGGGATGGCGCGGCCATGGGCTCCAAGAGTTTCAGTGTTGACACGACACTGAATCGCGACCACCGACGGAGCGACAATTGAACTTTGTTCGAGTCCCAGATCCGTGAGGCGTTCGCCCGCCGCGATGCGAAGTTGGGTGGTGACGAGATCGATATCGTATGCCTGCTCGGTCACCGTGTGTTCGACCTGAAGCCGCGGGTTGACCTCAATAAAGACGTAGCGAAGTGTGTCCTGCTGCAGGCTGTCGGCATCGACGAGAAATTCGACGGTGGCTAGGCCGGAATGGCCGATCGACTCAGTCAGCCCGACCGCTGCCGCGCATAAGGTCGCGCGCTGTTCGTCGTTCAGAATCGGGCTCGGCGCCCACTCAATCAATTTTTGATGTTGCCGTTGGATGCTGCATTCGCGCTCACCGATGTGGACCACCGATCCGCTGCCGTCGCCGATGATCTGCACCTCGATGTGCTTGGCGCGGGGGAGCAGCGCCTCAACATAGACATCGTCGCGGCCGAATGATCGGCGTGCTTCGGAGCGGCAACGTTCATAAGCGCTGTCGAGGTCCTGTGGATCGACGACTTCGCGCATACCGCGACCGCCGCCGCCAGCGGTTGCCTTGATCATTACCCCGGCAGGGTTGTTGGCGAGGAAGTCTCGGGCCGTGGCCAGATCGGTCGGTGCCGGCGTCGCGTCGAGAACCGGCACGCCCACCTCACGCGCCCATTCGTGTGCCCGATGCTTATCCCCGAACAATTCCAAGACGGCCGGTGACGGGCCGACGAAGCCAAGACCGGCAGCCACGCAGGCGGCGGCGAAGGCTGGATCTTCACTTAGAAAGCCGTAGCCGGGGTGGATGAATTGGCAGCCAGTCTGGAGCGCGGCACCAATCAACGCGTCAATGTCGAGATAGCCCTGTACTCCGCTGCCGGGGAGCAGGACCGCTTCGTCGGCCAGACGTACGTGCATCGCAGCGGCGTCCTCGTGAACATGGACGGCGACGCTCTGCCAGCCGAGCGCCGCGGCGGCCCGTTCGATACGTACGGCGATCTCGCCTCGGTTGGCAATCAGAAGTTTCACGCGGGCCCACAGTTCTCATTGACGTTGGTTCTCATTGACGTTGGTGTCAATATCTTACGGCCGTTGGCACTCGTGTCAATCAGTATGCTTTCGAGCGTGAGCAACAAAGGATGGGCCGTGCGCGAGGCCGTCGACCGCGAGAGTTCTGAGCGTCGTCGGCAATTGCTCGATGCCGCTCGCTCAGTGTTCGAGCTGCAAGGTTTCGGCACCGCGACGATCAGCGACATCACCCGGATTGCTGGCGTGAGTCGGGCGACGTTCTACGTCTATTTCGCCTCCAAAGCGCAGGTTTTCGCGGTCTTAGCCGAGCAGGTGCGAGCCGACTATCTGAAAGCGCAAGAGATCGCGCCGGCCGATGAGAACGACGTCATTGCGGTGCTTTGCGCCACGATCGGGTCGACTCTCGATGTCACGGTCAAAAACTTCGCGCTCATGACCGTCCTTGATCATCAGGCCATCGCTGATCCCGGCATCAAGCAGCTCTGGGGCGGTATTCGCCGGCAGACCGTGCTGCGCACTGCGCGCTACCTCGAGCGCTGCGTCGACTGCGGCCTCATCGACTTGACCTCGAGCGCTGAATCCGTCGCGATGATGGGGGCCGGGATGAATGAGATGTTTGCGCCGGGGGTTGCCGACGGTGTGGTGTCCCGTGATATCGCGGTTGTCGAGATGTTGGGCATCTTCTGCAAAGTGATTGGCCTCCCGGCGCCGGTGTGATCCCTCCAACGTCGGGGGCTTCGCAGACCCGTATCGCCTATCATTGGGGTATGGGTACTGAAGTCTCTCTCGGCATGCCGGCAATCGCCGACGGCACCGTCCTGCTTGCGGCCCCGCGCGGCTACTGCGCTGGCGTCGACCGCGCTGTCATCACGGTCGAGAAGGCGCTCGACCTGTATGGCACGCCGGTCTATGTGCGCAAGCAAATCGTCCACAACAAGCACGTCGTGGCAAATCTCGAAGAACGTGGTGCGATCTTCGTCGAGGAACTCGATGAGGTGCCCGAGGGATCAACTGTCGTCTTCTCGGCCCACGGTGTGTCACCCGCGGTCCACGATGAAGCCGAAACCCGCCACCTGAAGACAATCGACGCAACGTGCCCTCTGGTCACCAAGGTCCACCACGAGGCACGTCGCTTCGCCAGCGAGGACTACCAAATCTTGCTTATCGGCCACGAAGGCCATGAAGAGGTCGAGGGCACAGCTGGTGAAGCGCCCGAGCACATCACCTTGGTTCAGCATCCTGAGGATGTTGCCGCGCTGAGCTTTCCCGAGGGCACGAAACTGTCGTGGCTCTCGCAGACGACGCTCAGTGTCGACGAAACAATGGAGACAGTCGACCGGCTCCGGGAGAAATTCCCGCAGCTGCAGGACCCGCCGAGTGATGACATCTGTTACGCGACCCAGAACCGGCAGTTGGCAGTCAAGGAGATCTCGCGTGACTGCGATCTGCTGATTGTCGTCGGCTCGGCCAACTCGTCCAACTCCGTACGTCTGGTCGAAGTTGCCCTAGAGGCCGGGGCCAAGGCGTCCTATCGCGTTGATGATGTCACCGAGATCGACGAAGCATGGCTCGACGGTGTCGTAAACGTCAGCGTCACCTCGGGCGCCTCGGTGCCGGACAACTTGGTCGAAGAAGTGCTGGCCTATCTGGTTGAGCGCGGCTACCCCTCGGCCAAGGCAGTCAAAACTGCCGAGGAGAGCCTGATTTTCGCGCTACCGCCGGAGTTACGCCGTGACATGAAGGCAGCCGCCGCACTCGGTTGAATCGGCACCGACGATAAAGCGTCGTCAAAGGCACTTCGGTGGGCCGCACCAGGGGACAGGATGATGCTGTGGATACTGCGCTGACCCTTGTGCTCATGCTGACCATCGTCGTCGCTGTGCGAGCGCTGTCGGAGCGGCTGCACCTGTCCACCCCGCTTGTTCTCGTCGCCATCGGCGCGATCCTGTCCTACCTCTCGTTCGCGCCTAACTATGAATTGACACCCGAACTTGTCCTGGTGGGCCTGTTGCCCCCGTTGTTGTATGCCGCGGCGCTCCGGACCTCGCTGATCGACTTTCAGCAAAATCGTCGCCCGATCCTGCTGCTGAGTGTCGGGCTGGTCATTGTGACCGCATTCGGCGTCGGGTTGCTGATGTGGTGGTTGCTGCCGATTCGATTCGCTGCTGCACTTGCGCTCGGTGCCGTGGTCGCGCCGCCTGACGCGGTTGCGGCCAGTGCGATCGCTCGGCGAATCGGCCTGCCAAGACGTGTCGTCACGATTCTTGAGGGCGAGAGTCTGGTCAACGACGCAACTGCCATCGTCACGCTGCGGACGGCGATCCTCGCGATCTCCGGATCGGTCTCGGTCTGGGAAGTGGGCGGGAGCTTTTTGGTCTCCGCGGTCGGCGGCGGCTTGATCGGTATGCTCGTGGCCGCCGTCGTCGGCCGGATCCGTTACTACATCAAGGACGACCTGAGCGATGTCGCGGTGTCCCTCTTGACCCCGTGGGTCGCCTACATTCCCGCCGAAGAATTGCAACTCCCCGGGATCGATGGGCACGCGTCGGGCGTACTCGCTGTTGTCGTGGCAGGTCTCATTCTTGGACACAAGTCCCCGGTCATTCAGTCGGCCTCGTCACGCATGTTCGAACGCACCAATTGGGCGACGATCTCCTTTCTGCTGGAGAACGCGGTCTTCCTGCTGATCGGTATGCAAGTGCGCTCGATCCTGATCGACCTGCAGGCAAGTGATCTGTCGAACGCCGTGATTATCAGTGCCCTGCTAGCGGCACTCGGTGGCGTCATCGTGCTGCGCATCGCGTGGGTGTTTCCGGCGACCTACCTGCCACACCTGCTTCATCGATCCGGGGATGTCGAACCGCCACCGCCGTGGCAGATCACTTTCATCGTTTCGTGGGCCGGCATGCGCGGCGTTGTGACCCTCGCTGCGGTATTCCTGATCCCATCGAACACGCCACATCGCGAAGTTTTCGTGGGGATAGCGCTATTCGTTACGGCTGGCACGCTGCTCGTGCAGGGCTTGACGCTGCCACTTCTGGTCCGCTGGCTCGGCGTCCACGGCCCGGACCGCCATGAGGATCACCTTGAGGAGGCCACGGTCTATGAGGCCGCGTCATCGGCCGGTATGGCGTGGTTGGACGATCAGGAAATATCCGATGCGTTGGCCGAGCAGCTCCGGGAGCATTCGAAGAATCGCACGAATGCGGTGTGGGAGCGTCTTGGCGGTCGTGAGACTCCGAGTGCTCAGTATTCGCGTGCGCGAGCGTCAATGTTGTCGATCGAGCGTGCGGAAGTCCTACGGATCCGTGACCGAGGAACGGTTGATCAAACGGTGCTTAAACGGGTTCTCGATGCGCTCGACATCGAGGAGTCAATTCTCGGGCGCCTCAATGAGGACGAGACGACGGCGGATCGTGAAGTCGATTTGCGTCCTGGAGCGCAAGGCGACTGCGAACACCTTCGAGAGCCGGTCGAGCTGCCGCGGCCGCGCACCCCGCAGGGGTGTGAGGAGTGTCTGCGCGACGGGACCGAATGGGTTCACCTGCGGCTCTGCCTGACCTGTGGACATGTCGGCTGCTGTGATTCGTCGTCGGGGCAGCACGCGTCCAAGCACTTCGACGAGACCAGCCATCCGGTCCTGCGCAGTTTTGAGCCAGGCGAGGCCTGGCGCTGGTGTTTCGTAGACCAACTGACCGGCTAGCTGGTTGAGTGCCTAGCTGGTTGCGTGCGCTGCGGCCTTATCAGGGTCAGTGACGATGCGCACGGCGATGACGACGAGCGCAAGCAGGTGCCCAACGACAAGCGCCGTGGCGTTGTTGATGATGCCGGCAATCAGCCGTTGCATGACACCATCAGAGGCAGCGAGGCCGTTGGCCTGAATCGAGTCCGGCAGGACGATCGCCAACACGAGAATTGCGCCAATCATCAACAGCGGCGGCATGATCCCCGGTGCAAACAGCGAACGGACTTCGACTGCGAGTGGTGTGGTCACCGCAATCAAGATAAAGCCGACCGAGAATAGGCTGCCGAGCCGGCCATCAGGAATGACATCAAGGATGGCCACGAGCGCCATCGCGACACTGGCAAGCGTCACGGCCTGGCGAGTGCCGAGATCGACGCGCGACATCGCGACCGGGCTGCGTGTCGACGTCATGGACATATTCATGACGTTAACTCATCGGTGAGCTCTGGCGCGGTAAGTGGGCGGGGAGTCTTGTCAATGATTCTGGGCGATTCAACCACCTCATCGCCGACGTTCAGGTCGGCGAAGCGACGAGCGGTGACCAACAGTCGGGTCTCAAGTGATCCGACAACATCGTTGTAGCCCGATACGGCACCTGATAGTGCCCTGCCGAGACCGTCGACGTGGCCAGCGACCGTGCCGATGCGCTCATACATTTCACGCGCGATTGACTGGATTTCCCGTGCGTTGTCAGCCAATCGCTCTTGGGTCCAGGCGTAGGCCACGGTCCGCAACAGGGCGATCAACGTGGTGGGGCTGGCTAAAACCACCTTCTTTTGCGCGGCATATTCCAGCAGCGTCGGCTCGGTCTCCAACGCCTGCGACAAGAATGCCTCGCCGGGTACGAAGAGGACGACGAACTCGGGCGCACGGTCGAATTGGCGCCAATAGGTTTTGGCCGCGAGTTGGTCGATGTGGGTGCGTAGTTGACGTACATGGCGACGTAGATGGGCGGCGCGTTCTTCGTCATCATCGGCCTGGACCGCATCAAGGTAGGCGTCGAGTGGAACTTTGGAGTCGACCACGACCTGTTTGTCGCCGGCCAATCGGACGATCATGTCGGGTCGGAGCAGTGCGTCCTCGCCGTCACGCACGCTCACCTGCAGGTCGAAATCACAACGATCAATCATGCCAGCCAGCTCGGCGGTGCGCTTGAGGTGCATTTCGCCCCAACGGCCACGGACCTGCGGGCGACGCAGCGCCGTCGCCAGTGACGAGGTTTCTTTGCGCAGCGAATCGTTGGTCTGGCGCACGGCATCGACCTGCTCGCGCAATTGGGTATGCCACTCGATCCGGCTTGCCTCGAGTTGTTGGAGTCGTTCGGTGAAACGGTCCAGGCTCTCACGCACGGGTGCGACCGCGTTTGTTGTTGCCGTCGTCGAGAGGCTGAGGTCGCGTGCGGAGGCCGCGGGGGAGCGGCGAGCGCCGAGATTCAGCCCGATCGCGAGGCCAGCGACGAGGGCGAGAAGTGCGGTCAACAGGAGAGGGAAGGCGTCCATAGCTCCATCGTGGACCTGAGCACCGACAGTTTCATACGATGTGGGGATGGAATCGATAGTGACCGAGCGGCTGACGATGCGAGCGTTCGTGCCCGACGATGCCGACTTCTTGTTCGAGATGTTCTGCCGGCCGGAGGTCGCGCGGTGGAGCGGTCAGGGCATACCGATGGCCCACCGCGATGAGGCCGTCGCACGAATTGCCCGCAATCCGGGACGAAGCGGGGATCGTCGGGGCGCGGGGATATTCCTTGTCGAGGCACTCGCTTCGGCTGCACCGCTGGGGATGGTGATGTTGGTGCCGATTCCGAACAGCGCAGGGATTGACCGTCAGGACATGGAAATCGGTTGGCATTTCCATCCGGACGCTTGGGGCTTTGGCTTTGCTACTGAGGCCGCCCAGGCGATGGCGGACCGTGCTTTTGCGGCTGGAATTGAGGAACTTTATGCCGTGACCGACCCGCTCAACGAGCCATCGCAGGCGGTATGTCAGCGCTTGGGCATGACCGACCTCGGACTGAAAACGGATTGGTACGACTGCGAACTCCGGGCGTTTCGACTCGACCGACCGTGACCCCGTAGAATGGCCGCTTGTGGCCCTTTCTATCGGAATCGTCGGACTCCCCAATGCGGGCAAGTCGACGCTCTTCAACGCACTGACCAAGAACGACGTCCTCGCGGCGAATTATCCGTTCGCGACGATTGAACCCAATGTGGGTGTTGTTGGCGTCCCCGATGCTCGGCTGGCCAAACTCGCCGAGGTGTTTGGCTCGACCAAATTGCTGCCAGCGACGGTGCAGTTCGTCGACATCGCCGGTATCGTTCGCGGTGCTTCCGAAGGCGAGGGTCTGGGCAATAAGTTCCTCTCGCACATCCGTGAATCCAATGCGATCTGCCAGGTCACCCGGGTGTTTCGCGATGAGGATGTCACGCACGTCGACGGCAAGGTTTCGCCAGCCGATGACATCGAGACGATCGCCACGGAGTTGATCTTGGCCGATCTCCAAACGATCGAGAACGCGCTGCCGCGACTCGACAAGGAGTCGCGCAAGGACAAGGCGCTGGTACCCGTACTCGAAGCAGTCAAGGCAGCTCAGACCGTACTTGAAGCGGGTCAGGGTGCGTTCAACGCTGGCCTCGACATGGAGCATCTCAAAGACTTGCATTTGTTGTCGGCCAAGCCGTTGCTGTTCGTGTTCAACTGTGACACCGATGAGTTGGGTGACGAAGAGCTCAAGACACGTATGCGTGACCTGGTTGCTCCGGCCGAAGCTATCTTCCTTGACGCGAAATCCGAAGCCGAGTTGGTTGAGCTCGGTGACGATGAAGACGCCGAAGCGATGCGGGCCGAAATGCTCGCCGACATGGGTGTTGAAGAGCCGGGCCTTGATGCCTTGGCCCGGGTCGGCTTCGACACGCTCGGTCTGCAGACCTACCTCACCGCCGGTCCGAAAGAGACCCGCGCCTGGACGATCCCCAAGGGTGCCACGGCGCCCGAGGCGGCTGGCGTCATCCATACCGACTTCCAGCGCGGCTTCATCAAGGCCGAGATCGTGTCCTTCGATGACCTGATCGAGGCTGGCACGATGAATGCCGCTAAATCAGTCGGCAAAGTTCGTATGGAGGGCAAGGACTACGTCATGCAAGATGGCGACGTGGTCGAGTTCCGCTTCAACGTGTGAATCGGCGCGTTTGCACAGTTCAGAGCGTTATGAAGGGCCAGCGGTCCGCAACTAGTCCGCAACAATTTTAGGACAAGGTGCCCCGAAGGTCGTTAATCGAGCGGTCAAGCTGGTGGTGCATTCGCGATCGGCCAGCGGCTCGCGAACCCTGCTCCTGGCGGTCGAGATTTCGCTATTCGAGCCCGGGGAGAGCCAGTCGACGTCCGCCACCGCGGTGTCGGTGGCGGTCCGAGGTTGTCGATATCTTGTTCGGATGTTGTCTGCCCTACTCCCGGGTGTTCGTGAGTTTCGCACGCCATTGGTGACAGGGCTGCTGTGAGCTGCGTCGCTGTGGTTGCTGCCGGGATCGAAGATTTTGAATAGTCGGTCAACAGATGAGTTCATCGAGGGGATCGGTCTGAGCGAGTTGCCGACGAGTGTGTGGTTGGGCGTTACTGCGTTGCTGGCGTACCTCGTCGGGAGCCTTCTGGTGGTCAGGGTGTCCCCTTCGGAGAGCGCGGCGTACGATTCCGGTTCTGGCTTCAGCGAATGATCGAACGGCTGGAAGAGAACCGCGCGCCGGAGCGCCTGCAGCACCAGATCGTCTGGCGCCTCTGGCGAAAACGGGAGATTGGCTGCCGGGGAGAATGCTCTGCACCTGGGCACGGGGCGAAGATCCTTACGCTCAGATCGACTATTAGTTCCAGAATGAGTTCCAAGCCGAGCTTCAGAACGGCCGAGTCCCTGTCATGCGGTCGTTTCTCGGTGGCGGTATGAGCCCGACAGGGTTTGGAGGTTTCTGCGACACCCGGACCTCTACGCAGAGATCGATCGACTCAAGGTCGAGGGTGAGTTGCGCTTGTCGATCTTCTGGCCACTGTCACTTTTGGTCATCCTGCTCGCTTGGGCTTGGTCACCCTTCGTGCTTCCGATTCTCATGCTGCCGCTGCCTGTCCCATAACGCAGACAGGCGGGAGCACGAGGCGCCACGGGCGAAACGCTCGGGGAGAAAGTCCCATCACAGGGCGTGTTCTTCCAGCCCACGATTCTGACCGGAATGGAACCCACAAACCCGACCTACTACCAGGAGTTCTTCGGCCCGGTCTCAATTGTCATCCGCGCTAAGGACGAGGCCGAGGCTATCGCCGTCGCCAACGACTCCCCATTCGAGTTGGGCGGATCAGTGTTTACCAAGGACACCGTGCGCAGCGAGAAAGTGGCACGGCAGATCGACACAGGGATGGTCTACGTGAACCACCCGACAATGGTGAAGGCCGACATCCCCTTCGGAGGAGTGAAGCACTCCGGATACGGTCACGAGCTGACCAACCTTGGCATCCAGGAGTTCATCAACAAGAAAGTCATTGACGTCGTCGACATCAACGCTGCATTCTGAGTGCAGATACGCCAGCATGCCCGCGGATCGCTCCACAGTAGTTTGGGGAGCGATCCCCGTTCGCGGGAAGCAGACCAGAGGGAGCCACAATGACTGAAATGCACGCGTGGGTTTCGAACCTCGCCGACCACTCGATGACGCTGCTCAGCGTGCCGGTTCCGCAGCCAGAATCAGACGAGGTTCTGGTTCGGGTGCTCGCCTGCGGTGTATGCCGCACCGACCTGCATGTGGTCGACGGCGAACTCCCGGTCCACCACCACGGGGTCATCCCCGGCCATCAGGTTGTCGGGGAGGTAACGGAAATTGGGGCCGGTGTGACAACACTGGCGCCCGGC
Source organism: Aeromicrobium changchenzhani (assembly GCF_057586615.1). Taxonomy (NCBI): domain Bacteria; kingdom Bacillati; phylum Actinomycetota; class Actinomycetes; order Propionibacteriales; family Nocardioidaceae; genus Aeromicrobium; species Aeromicrobium changchenzhani. The sequence goes on from NZ_CM172480.1 coordinate 936,829, forward strand.
GACCTTGTCGGCGCGGCGTGGCTTCGTCGCACCTGCGGTGCCTGTGAGTGGTGTCGTTCCGGGAGAGAGAACCTCTGCCCAGACTCCACCTACACGGGCTGGGATGCCGACGGTGGCTATGCGGAGTATCTGACGGTCCCGGCCGCGTTCGCGTACCCGCTGCCCGCTGGCACGGACCCTGTCGCAACAGCGCCACTGCTCTGTGCGGGGATCATCGGTTACCGCGCCCTTCAGCGCGCTGCCCTGCCACCCGGCGGGAATCTGGGGCTTTACGGGTTCGGCTCCAGCGCTCACCTGACCGCCCAGATTGCACAGGCTGAAGGCGCCAGAATCTTCGCGATCACCCGTGGAACCGCGAACCAACAACTCGCGCGCAGTTTGGGCGTCGCCTTCGTTGGCGGGCAGGATGCCGTTCCCGAGGAGCCATTGGACTCCGCGATCATCTTTGCGCCAGTGGGCGACATGGTCCCGCAGGCCCTTTCCGCGACGAAGCCCGGTGGCACGGTTGTTTCGGCGGGAATCCACATGTCGGATATCCCGGCAATGAACTACACCGACGAACTCTTCAACGAACGCGACCTCAGAACGGTGACCGCGAACACACGGGCCGACGGTGCAGCATTTCTTCGGATCGCACGCAACCTTGGCCTGTCTCCCGAGGTGACGACCTACCCCTTCAGCAAGGTTGATGAGGCGCTCAATGACTTGCGCGAAGGAAAAGCATCAGGGTCGCTCGTCATCGCTATGTCGTGACCGGCTCAGTTGTGGGAGGTGTGCACCACGAACCGAATCGTCGCCGGTAGTTCACCAGATGAAGCAGGGCTCTTATTACCTGCGGCGGAATCAGCCACCCCCACCTGAAGCAAGAAGAGCCCGTCTTGGCCTGCGGCGGTGCGACGAAATCCGACGCCATCAGGGAGCTTTTGTCGAGTCTGACGAGCCGGAAAAGTCTTGCACCCGCCCTTCGTCTATTTGCTTGGGTACCGGTAGAAACCCTCACCCGTGGCGACGCCGAGTTTGCCCTTGTCGATGTAGTTCTCTTTGAGGAAAGCGGCGATTCGCTGTTCGTCCGGCCCGCCGACACGGGTAATGTTGTATGGCGTCATCAGGCCGATGATGTCGTAGATCTGGAACGGACCTAAGGGCGCCCCGGTCGCGATCTTCCAGGTCTTGTCCACTGCTTCGGGGTCTGCATAACCGTCTGCTACCAGCAATCCGGCAGCGTTCAGGAAGGGTACAAGAAGCGAGTTCAGCAGATATCCTGCCTTCTCTTTCTTCAATTCGATTGGAACCATCCCGATCTCCGACGCGAATTCAGCCACAGTCTGGAAAACCGCTGGGTCGGTGTCGCTCGTCCCCATCACCTCGGCGGTGTTGAACTTCCACACCTCGTTCGCAAAATGGAGCGCAAGGAACCGGTCAGGGCGGCCAGTGGAGTCTTTAATGTCGCTCGGCAGCAGCGTGGAAGAATTTGTCGCGAAGATAGTCTTCTCTGGTGCTGCGGCTGCGAGCTTGGCGTAGAGATCCCGCTTGATCTTGATGTCCTCTGGGACCGCCTCGATCACTAGATCTGCGTCGGCCACGGCATCGGTGAGATCAGCGGTCAGGGCCAGGCGCGACATTGCCGCATCGGCCTTCCCCTCTGCCGCACCGTCAACCTCGGACTTATAGGTCGCGACGAGGCCTTCGAAGCGGGGCTTCGCTTTGTCGAGGACCTCGTTGCTGATGTCGTATGCCGTGACATCGAAACCGCTGTAAGCGGTCTGAAATGCAATCTGAGAGCCCAAGACGCCGGTGCCCAGGACCGTCACTTTTCTTATGTTCGTCATTTCTTGACTTTCCTCTTTCGTAACCAGACGCGTTACTGCGCAGGGTGCGTCTTTTAGCGGCTCTTCAGACTTAGGCGGGCAACGTGCTTCCCCCGGCTAAGGCCCGCCGGTGCTGGCGGGTACAGGATCAACGTATCCGGCTCTTCGGAGTCGAGCGTGGTTGAGGTCTCTGCCCGATGCGTTGTGGCGTAGCCCGGGAATGGCCCGAGGCCGCCAAGGATCGGTGGTGACCAAGCAACCTGTCCTGAGGGCCTCGAATGACTCACTTTGCGTGTAGGTCCGGTGCGTGGTGGTGCGCCCGAACCGCTGAAATGTTCGGTGTCGAGGACGGGGTCCTCACAGTGGGCCACGGGCGCCGTGTCGTTCGGCTCCACGACACGTCGTGCTTCGGACAACCGGGTGCTGGTGCGCTGGCACAAGCGGATCTGGCGATGTGCCGCGCTGGACCCGTTCCGCGGGTACGCCAACGTGAGCCGTGACGAGCTCCCGGAGGCGACCGCTGTCCTTGACGCCTTCCAAGTGGTGAAGCTCGCCGGCACCGCCTTCGATGAGGTCCGCCGCGGAAGACGTGGAGGGGACAGGCGCGCCTGAAAGCACGTGCAGCCACGACTGGCTATGCAGTGCAGTTCTGGGCGAGGTCCCCCGTCGATGTTATCGGGCACCCAGCGTCGCGGGTGTGAGGCTTTCGAGGCCGACACTGCGGTATTTGGTGATGAGTCGTTCGTACTTCCAATGGTTGCGCGTTGCCAGCGATTATTTGACCTTCTTGGGCCGGGTTCGGTAGGCGATTTGAAGCGGCTTGCACAGGACTGTGAACTCGGCACGGTGTGAGTTACTCCAACGGGCGCTGGTTAGTTCGCGGATCGCTGGCTGCATGATGCCGAAAGGATAGGTTGTCACAATACGGTCAGCGATCAGCGAAACCGGCATCCAGATCGGCGCAGCGATCGCAGGGACAAAGGACGGCTCAGTTGTCGACGCTGGTCTCGACCTCAAACCGCGGGATCCCGTTGAGGCAGGTCGCCTGAACTTTCACCTTGGTCTGCTCCTTCTCGAACTTTACTTTGGTCTTATCGTCGGAGTCGTCGCCGTGCTCAATATGCCAGCCGTCGTTCGGCGACGCGCTCTGGAAGCGGATGATCTGGCCGGTACATGACACTGTCGCCGAGCCTGCCGCTCCTGACCAGGTGTGAATCTCGCTCTGTGTCGGCATATTCGGGGTGCTCGGCGTGGATTCGGTCGCGTCGTTTGTCGGGGGTTGCATCGGCTCCGACGGGGCCGAGGTACTGGTCACTTGTTGGCCCGCGCGGTCGATCACGAGCCAAGTGAGTGTGGATCCCACGATCACGACGCCGACCCATGCGGCGGCCGCGAGTACCCACATCCGCTTAGTCATGGGGCCATCTTCTCAAGTGGTCTGTGCGCGCGGTCCGGAGGCAGTAACATCGGGCCGTGGCCAGTGTGGTGATCGTGGAGGACGATGTGGCTATCCGTACCTCGCTGCAACATGCGCTCGTCGAGCAGGGACACGCGGTAGCCACCGCACCGGACGGCTTCAGTGCTCTGGACCTTGTTGTCCGTACCGAGCCAGATGTCGTGTTGCTCGACTTGGGTCTCCCCGATATCGACGGCCTCAAGGTGCTCGCCATGCTGCGTAGTGTCACCAGTGTTCCGGTGATCGTGATCACCGCTCGTGACGACGAGCCGACGATCGTATCCGCGCTCGACGCTGGCGCCGACGACTATGTGGTTAAGCCGTTCGGACTCGATCACGTCGCTGCGCGCATCCGCGCGGTATTGCGCCGCGGTATCGGACCTGACGAGGACCCGATCATCAAGGTCGGCCAGCTTGCGGTCGACCCGCGCACTCGTCGCGTCACCCTGGCTGGCGCGGATGTTGACCTTACCCGCAAGGAGTTCGACCTGCTTTATGCATTGGTCAGCCGCCAGGGCGAGGTGGTCTCGAAGCGCACGCTGCTCGCCGAGGTTTGGCAACAGGCCTATGGCGGAGGCGACAGCACTATTGACGTCCACCTCTCGTGGCTGCGTCGAAAGTTGGGCGAGACCGCAGCGGAACCCCGCTACCTGCACACTGTGCGGGGTGTCGGCATCCGGTGCGCAGAATCGCAATCGGGCCGATGAGCAGGCGTATCGGGCTACTGGTCGCGGCGACCACCTCAGCGGTCGTGTTTGCCTTCGTGATCCCGCTATGCCTACTGGTGCAAAGCATGGCTGAGGACCGGGCGATGGCCAACGCGGACCAAGAAGCACGTAGCATCGCCATTCTTGTTTCCAGCCTGCACGACGATGCGACGCTCTCCAACGTCGTCGGTTCGGTCGACCGGCGTTCATCGGCCACCACTACCGTCGTCCTCGCCAACGGCACAACACTTGGCAGTGGGTCGGTCCGCGCTGATGACGCGGACGTAATGAAAGCCAAGACTGGCGCTGCATTCACGCGAAAGACCGAGGGCGGGGCCCGAACCGTGGTACCGGTGGTCACCATAGACGGCACCGACGTGGTGGTGACCGAGATGAGCGATGCTGAGTTGCGTCGCGGCGTCGCCAGCGCTTGGGCAGCGATCATAGGGCTTGGGATACTGCTGCTCGGCCTTGCTTCGCTGGCCGCAGTCCAGCTCGGCCGCCGGATTGGCACGCCGGTCACCCGCGTCGCTGAGGTCGCAGACCGCCTGCGTGAGGGTGATCTCGGCGCCCGCGCCTTGCTTGAGGGGCCAGCCGAAACCAAGGCGCTTGCTGAGGCGCTTAACCGTCTCGCCGAGCGCATCACCGAACTGCTGGTCGCGGAACGTGCTGCGGTGGGCGATCTGTCCCACCGGCTGCGTACGCCGGTCACTGCACTGCGGATCGACGTCGAGGGGGTCGACGACGACGCCCTCGCGGAACGGTTGCGTCAACACGTCGGCACTCTCCAGCGCAGCATCGACGCGATCGTCAACGAGGCTCGGCGGCCGGTGCGGCATGACATGGCTTCAAACTGCGACCCGGTCGCGGTCGTGCGAGAGCGGGTCGCGTACTGGGCTCCGTTGGCCGAGGACCAGGGACGTGAACTGGTGGTTGACCTGACTGATGAGTCGACTACCGTTCCTCTTGATGTCGTCGACATGCGCGCCGTGGTCGATGTGTTCATCGACAATGTTTTCGCCCACACCCTCGAAGGCGTCGGTTTTCGCGTGTCCCTGCATCGGGAGGGTTCTGGCACTGTCCGGCTGGTGGTGTCCGACGACGGCCAGGGCTCGGTCGAGGTGGCTGCTGGCGCAGTCCGTCCGGGACACACCGGGCTGGGGCTTGAGAGCATCCGGCGTATTGTCGAGCAGGTCGGCGGCGTGCTCGAACTCGGTGCCACCCCACAGGGCGGCACCGTCGCGAGCGTCCGACTGCCGCTGCGTCCGGGGGGCTGAGGCCAGCTCCCGTGGTGTTGTGAGAAGGGGAAGTTTCCCGGTAATGTCGCCGAATCCCAGGGTTCTAGCCGCAGTACGGTGTCAGTCATCATCGTGCGCATCCTCGTGCTCGGACTCGTCATGGTCGGACTTGCCGTGATGTTGCCCGTCGTGGTCGTCGAAGTCTTCATCCTCGTTGTCGTCGTTGTCATCGCCGTGGTCACGATCAGATGAGTGGCTTTTATCCGTCCGGGCGCCGGTGGTCCGTGTCTGTGGGGCCTCCTGCGCCGGAAGGTCGTGCACGACCACGACGTTTTCCTTGACCTGGACACAGTCCGCTCCCTCGACTTTCCAGCCTTGCTTGCACGGCAACCAATTTGTGGTGGCAGCCGGTGTTGTGCCGGCGATCGTGGTTGCGTATGCCGGCGTGCTCACCGCTGCGCCAGCGGTGCTTTGATACAAGACGACGGCGGCCGCGATGCCAGCCATAGTGCCCGCGAGGGTCAAGGGCAGTGCTGTGATTCGCACGAGAGGTCTCCTTATGCCTAAACGGTCAGTGGGTCTGCCCGGTGCCACCAAGCATCGGGCGGCGAATGCTAGATCCGCCTTGTCGGAGCATTAAGTTCACCTCAAATCGTCAGGCCTAAGGCCCGTCGGGAAGCCCGAATGCGCTGCGGCGGCTTAAGGATGACTTAACACTCCGATGAGGACACCTTGTTCACAATTCCGGCAGGCTAGGCGCATTGCATTCCCGAGACATCTGGAGGTACGACGTGAGGCTCTGGCCCCGCAAGCGGAAAACTCAGCAGACCGTCCTGACTATTCGCCCCGGCAGCACAGTCAAGCGCGACGTCTACAAGGCGGCGACCGCCGGTGTCACCGGCATCGCGGCCTTTGGCGCGCTCGCGGTCACCGGTGCGGTTGCAGGAACCGCCGCCCACGACCAAGCGACGAAAGATCAGCACGTGGCCACCCAAACGGTGGCCAAGCACCGCACGTACCGCACCATTGTGCGCACACGAGTGGTGCACGCCGTCAGCACCAGCGGGGTGACCAGCACCGGTTCTGGTGGCGCCGTCCGTTCCAGTTCCGGCGGTTCCGGTGGCAGCTCGAGCGGAGCTACCCGGACACACACAACGCCTAGGCCGGCCGCACCTGCTCCCGCACCGTCCTCCGGCTCGTGACCATGACCGCTGTCCCGCAACGGGTCGGGCACCATAAATTCCGTGCCTTGGGGACCTACGTACATATCAGCACCACTGGCCATCTCGAGCGTGCCATCGAACTCTCCCAGACCGTGCTCGCCGAGGTCGACCGCACGTGCAGCCGGTTTCGCGCCGACTCCGACCTGAGCCGCGCCAACGCGCGCGCTGGCCGGTGGACCGAGGCCGGTCCGCTGCTCACTGCCGCAATGAGTGTCGCCGTCGACGCCGCTCGTGACACTGACGGTCTAGTCGATCCCTGCTTGGGCCACCAACTAGTCAATATCGGTTATGACACAGACCTGTCCGTCGTACTCGCGCGCGCAGATGCCCGCCAGTTGCCGTCTGTCTCGCCGCGGCCAGACGCGTGGCGTGAGGTCCAAGTCGACCCGGATGGCGCCGTCTTCGTACCGACGGGCGTACAGCTCGACCTCGGCGCGACCGCTAAGGCTTGGGCCGCCGATCTACTCGCGATGACGCTAGTCGATGCCATCGGCGGCGACGCGTTGGTGAGCCTGGGTGGCGATATCCGTATCGCCGGCCCCGGGCGCCAAGATTGGCCGGTGGTCCTCACCGAGCACCCAGACGGCGTCGGCGACGAGCTCGCGCCCGAGGAAATCTTGCTCGATACGGGTGGGTTGGCTACCTCCTCCACGCTCGTGCGTCGTTGGGTCGCAGGTGGCGTCGCCCAACACCATCTCCTCGACCCACGGACTGGACGACCGGTGCAGCCGTATTGGCGCACAGTCACAGCAACCGGTCCAACCTGTGTCGCGGCCAACGTCGCGAGCACGGCTGCCATCGTCCTCGGACCCGACGCGGAGTACTGGTTCTCCCAACACAGCGTGGATGCGCGGCTCGTTCATGTCGACGGCACAGTCCACCGGTCCGGACACTGGCCCGCCGCGACTCCGAAGGAGGCCTGAATGCTCGACTCATTTACCCAGGGCCCGATGCTCTGGTATCTCAACCGAGGTAGCGGTGTGGCCCTGCTCCTGATACTGACCTCGACGCTATGCCTAGGCATCCTGAGCGCGCGGCCCGGAACGTCCCGGCTGGTACCGAGGTTCATGAGCCAGCAACTGCACCGCAACCTGGGCATACTCGCTTTCGTGCTCGTGGTCGGCCACGCGGTGACAGCGGTTGTCGACAGCTACGTCGACATCCGCTGGTGGCAGGTATTGTCCCCCGTCGGAGCGACCTACAAACCACTGTGGTTAGGCCTAGGCAGCCTCGCCTTCGACGTGATGCTGCTGGTCGTCTTCTCTAGCATTCTTCGACAACGGCTCGACCACCGAACCTGGCACGTCTTACACCTGTTCGGTTACCTGACATGGCCCGTCGCGATGGCACACTCGATCGGAATCGGCACCGACGCAACAACGTCCTGGGGCCAACAGATCGGGCTGGGCTGTGTCGTGGCGGTCGCGGCCGCGGTCTTCGTCCGGGTAGCCGCCGATGCACTTGCTGCCCGGCGACGTCCACTCGGCCTGCCGGGAGCCCCACGATGACAGGTGACATGCGCGTCATACCGGGCCCGTGGCTGCTGCGCGCGCCCTCGCCCGACCTCGACACCCATCGTGCATGGCGCGGACAGGTACCAGCGCTCGACCTCAGCGAACTACTCGATCTGGCCGACAGATCTGGACTGCGGGGCCGAGGCGGCGCAGCCTTTCCATTCGCCACGAAGCTTCGCGCAACCGCAACCGCAGCAGCACGGTCGCGGCGGCGCCACGTTGTGGTTAACCTCAGCGAGGGCGAACCGGCCAGCCGCAAGGACCTAGCACTTGCGCTACACCAGCCGCACCTAATACTCGACGGCGCGACCTTAGCCGCCAACGCGCTCGGGACCCGCGAGGTTCACTTGGTGATGCCAGCCGAGCATCCCGAGGCAGCCCACTCTTTCGGCCGCGCCCTCGAGGAGAGGCGGTCCGAGGACCACACTGCCAGACGTCGGTGGCGCTTGCACACTGCGACGCCGCGGTTCGTAGCTGGCGAGGCCAGTGCAGTGACCGAACTGATCGAAGGCCGAGTGAATCTGCCCGTGACCTCCTGGCAGCCGGCAGCCGTTTCGGGGCTGCGCGGTCAGCCGACGCTACTCTCCAACGGCGAGACCTACGCCCAACTCGCGGCGCTTGCCCTCGGTGAGTCGGACGTCCCAGGTCCCATCGCCGAGCCTGGCACCCGGCTACTCAGCATCCGCGAACCGTCCGGAGCAACCAGAGTGGTGGAAACTCCGCATGGAACCCCGTGGCGTGCCGTCCTAACCCCAGAGGAACTGTCCGGCCCAGTGCTACTCGGCGGCTACCATGGCCTCTGGGCGCCCGCCGGGCTTCTTGACCGGCTCACGGTGTCACACACCGACCTCGCCGACGTAGGCCTCGCACTGGGTGCGGGAGTCGTGTTGCCTCTACCTCCCAGAACGTGCGCCCTCAACTTCACCGCTACGATTACGCGCTACCTGGCAAGCCAATCCGCGAAGCGTTGCGGGCCCTGCTTCCGCGGGCTGCCGGCGCTCGCCACGGCGTTCGAGTCGCTCGTTGCTGGCGGCCCAGCGGAGCCGGTCGAACAGCTCGTCGGGCTGGTAACCGGGCGTGGTGCGTGCGCGCACCCTACCGGGACCGCACGCCTAGTTCGCTCGACACTCACGTCCTTCCCTGACGAGGTCGCGGCCCACACCCACGGCTGCTGCGCAATGCGGCAGTGGTCAGATCCCGAGCTCGTCGAGGCGGTGCCTCGATGAACCACCCCGAGTCCGGCCTCCGCGTGGACTGGCAGCGTTGCGAAGGCCGGGGCCTCTGCCACGAACTACTGCCCGAAGTGGTCGATCTCGACCCCTGGGGCTACCCAATCGTGACCAGGCCGGTTACGCCAGGGCTCCGGGCAGCCGCCAAGGAAGCAGTCCGAGACTGCCCAAAGATGGCGTTGCGTCTGATCGACTGAAAGACCTGAACCGACGTGACCTACAGTCAATTTTCCAGACTAGGTGGTTAAGCCGAGGGCCTTACTGAAAACCTGCGTCATTTCGGCGCGTTTGACGCACAACCTATCGCGGCTGGTCATGGACGCGGCAGGTCCGATGATAGTTGTCGCAGTAACGGGCAAACCGATTGGCCGCCGACGGCACCGGGACCCTTATGCTGCGCCCCTGGGGATCGCGTTCAGCCTGACCTCGCTGAGGATTTCGACAATCACATCGACGTCGTTGTCGGGGAAAAAGAAGTCAGGACCGGTTGGGGCATGGTCGGTGTACGGCGACTCGAAGAGTCGTTTGGGCTCCATGATCCCGTTGGCGGTGAGCTCGTCAACGATGAGGTTCACAAAGCGCACCTGATCCACGGAGAACGACGATCCGTCCAAATAGTGCTCGAATGCCTCCGATGCGGCCGAGCGGTCAAGACCGACGAGTGAGCGGATGAAGAGTCCGAGCCCGCCGGTCTGTTCGTCCGCCCAGTCGATCTCAATCTTCTGACCACCAGAAGCCACCAGCATCTCTTCCAATGACGTGAGGTCGTCGGCTGTGAGTTGCCGGTTGCGACGGAGGCGTTGCAGCGCGACATGGTCCTGATGTTCCTTGAGATAGGCCGCCGCTTTGGCGCGGAAGCGTTCAAAGTTCGTGCCGGGGGTGATGCCGGGGAGATGGACTTCTGTCGGATCGCTGAGGGTGTCTTCGAAGTCGGTGTAGACGGGGTTGCGGACGGTCTTCTCGATGAATCGGACGAGCGACCGCAGCCTTAGTCGGGCGAGTTCCAACATCGGCAGCGTGACGTCAATCCACCACTCGTCATTGGCGACCGACTCCAGCAGCACGGCCTGTTCGGCGACGGAAGGAATCCTGGTCTTGCCGAGCAGCGCTGCCGCGATGTTCTGCACCGTTTCGCGAATGCGCTCGGCAAGGACCGCATCGCCGTCGAGTTGAGCGAGTTGACGTCGCAGGATCAGCAGATCGAAACGCTTGGCGTCCTCATCGTCGTCTCGAACAGTCGACGGAAGCCCAGCAAGCGCCAGAATGGACTCGGCATCCTCCGGCGTTAGGGCCGACCACGCATCAGCGGCGGCGAACCGCTCGACGGCTTTGCGGTGCGGGCGGACGACGAAGTTGTCGAGGTTCATCCCGGCGACGAACGCGTGCAGCGCCTTGGTCGTCGACGCACGCAGGCTTGGCTCATGTGAGCCGAGGGCCGTGACGAGCCCGAGGCGGGTCTCGAACAGCCGCTGGGTCAGCGATTTCTGTGTCGAGCCCTCAGATCCGGGTAGGTCTTGGCTGAAGTATTCGAGATTGCCGCAGAAGTCGAAGACAAAGAAATCTGACTTGTCCTCGCCAGGCCCGAACAAGTCAGGGCATAGCCGGGTGCCGCGCCCAATCATCTGCCAGAATTTCGACTTCGACCGCACCATCCTGAAAAAGACCAGGTTGACGATTTCGGGGATGTCGATGCCAGTGTCGAGCATGTCCACGCTGATCGCGATGTGCGGCGCCTTCTCCTTTTGCGAGAAGTCGTCGATCAACGATTGCGCGTACGGCGTGACGTGTGTGATCACCCGTGCGAAATGACCTGCCAACTCTGGGTAGGCAATGTCGAACCGTCTAGCAATGAACTCCGCGTGCTTCTGGCTTTTCGCAAAGACGATCGTCTTGCCCAGCCGGTCACCGCCGGCAACTTTGTGCCCGTCAAGCATGAGGGTGGCGAGCACCTTGTCCACGGTGTCCTCATTGAAGAGGAATCGGTTGAGCTCCTCGGCACCGACTTCATCTGGCGCGCCATCCTCACCCCATTCGAGGCTGTCCCACTGATCCTTTTCTTCCTCGGTGAGGCCGTCATACTTGATGCCCTGGCGAAGGAACTCGGTCCCGACCGAGACGCCTTTGGGCGGCACCAAATAGCCAGCGTCGACCGCCTCATCGAGACTGTAGGCGTCGGTTGGCACACCGTCTTCGAGATGGAACAGCCGGTACGTGTTGTGGTCGACCTCGTCTTTTGGCGTCGCGGTCAAGCCGACCAGCATCGCATCGAAATAGTCGAAGATCGCGCCGTACTTCGAATAGATCGATCGGTGTGCTTCGTCGATCACGATCAAATCGAAATAACCCGGACCAAACCGACGACCAGCTGCGTCCACTTCGTCGATGAGGTTCATCATCGACTGGTAGGTCGATACGTAGACCCGTCCGTTCGTCGATTTTTCCGTCCTCAGGTTCACCGTCGTCGATCCTGGGAGGTGCGTCTTGAACGCGTTCGTCGCTTGCCGCACCAGCGCGGTCCGGTCGGCAAGAAACAGTACCCGTTTCGTCCAGTTAGCCTTCTGCAACTGGTCCACCAAAGCGATGACGGTGCGGGTTTTGCCCGATCCGGTTGCCATCACCAACAAAGCCTCACGCTGCTTGCGATCAAACACGTCATCGACTGCTTTGACTGCTCTCACCTGGTACGGCCGTCCGGCAATGTCGGCGCTGACCTGCGCACCCGACAGCGGGAGTCGTGTCTGACGGCGTTGGATCATCAAATCCAGCTCATCCCGGGTATAGAACCCCTGCACCTCACGCGGCGGATAACCAGCACCGTCGTCCCACAACCAATGCTCGTAGCCATTGGTATAAAAGATCACCGGGCGGCGACCGAACTGTGTCTCCAAACAATCGGCATACAGCTTGGCTTGCTGCTGCCCGACCTGCGCGCTGTTGGTGGTGCGTTTGGCCTCGACCACCGCGAGCGGAAGTCCGTCGGCGCCCCACAACACGTAGTCGACAAATCCCTTGCCCGTGCCGGTGGTTGAGCCTGTCGAAATCGGCATGCCGCTGACTTCATATTCGCGATCGCGCGCTTCCGCGAGCGGCCAACCTGCCTCAGCTAGCAGGACGTCAATGAATAGATCGCGGGTCTGCGCTTCGGAGTAGTCGTGGTCGTCGACCGCAGTATTAGCGGCTTGGGCAGCCGCAATCTGAGCCCTGAGGTTGGCGATCTCGGCATCCTTGTTGGCGGCGAGTTCGTCCTTGTCGGTGAGCGCTTTCGCATACTTCTCGTCCTGGGCCTTGAACTTGGCCGCGAGCTTGACGAGGTCTTCGCGCGAGAGCGGTGCGGCCTTGGCAGCAATGCTCGGATCGAACTGGGTCGACGTCGGCACTATTTGAGGGTTGGGGGAGTGCCGGAACGCCGTCCACACCACGACGTGGTGTAACTCCCGAAGCACCTGCAGGGCAGCCGTAGGCGGGATCGGTGTTAGCTCATGAACGGCACGATTGCCGACTTTGCGAATCAGGGTCAGTTTGTTCGCGATGCCGATGCCAACCTTGGCCTTGAATGCCGCATCGCCGATCCGGGCCGCCAGATCATTCTGGTACGGCGTCGTCAGGCCGAGTACGTCGTAGAGGTGCCAGACGATCTCCTCCGCGGCACGGCGGCTGTAAAACACCGCCGACCGCGGATCCGAGGACAGATACGACTCTGCCCTCGTGCAATCGGCATAGACGGAAGGAAGCGTCGTCTTCGCGAAGTCGAAGTTGCTCACACGGACCCCTTCGGCGTACGTCGACCCTTGTTCTGGGCGTACTCATCGACTGCCTTGCGGCTGCTTCGCCAAATCCCATCGGGGCCCTGGAATGCCTCGAGCCGACCGCGTTGGGCTGCCTGGCGCAAGGCGGCGATGGAGAAACGTTCGTCGACGAGAGCGGCCAGTGGAACCAACCTGGCTGGGCCGGCGACGCTGGGCAAAATGAATCGATTGACGTTGTCGAGCATCGCTCGGGCGAGGATTTCACCCAGCAGCCCGGGGTCGCCGGCGTCCGCACGTTGCATTGCGGAAAGGTAGGCCTGACGCTGTCGCTTCATCACCACGATTGGCGGGTAGCCCAAGCGCACGAGGAATAAGTTGAGTAGGAGCCTGCCGGTTCGACCATTTCCGTCGATAAAGGGATGGATCTGCTCGAATTCGCTATGCAGCACAGCCAGGACTTCGGGCAACGGTCGCTTATTCGAGTCATCCCGCATGCGAGCGCCTTCGGCATTGGCACGCTCCAGCCAGCCACGAATCCTGGCAGGGACGAGTGGCCACGTCGGCGGGGTCATGCCGCCCTCGAACGGGCGGATGTCATGCTCTCGAAAGCTGCCGGGACCCTCCCTGCCCGTCGCCTCGTCGTGCGGGGCGATCTGCCACACCGGTCCGATCAGGGTGGCGTGGATCTGGCGAAGTTCGGTGAGATTCACTAATTCGCCGTCTTGCTGGCTTTCGCCATAGTGCGCCTGGCTGTAGACCCAACTCGCGGCATCGCCGTACCCTTTGACCTCCATGTATTCCTTGAGCGGCTTGGCGCCGACAGCCCGCCCATGCTCAAGCAAAGCTTCGACCTCACGGATCACCAACGTGTTGCCCTCGAGGGCAGTGGAGTGATGCGCCTCTAGGTGCCAGATGTCCCGCCACACAAAGTCGGCTTGCTCGGGCGAAGGGAGCCCGCCGAGACGGTTGTGCAACTCATCGATGACCGCGTCGAGGCGTGCATAAACACTCGCTCTAGACGGCCGTCCACGGGGCACCGGCTGCTCCTCTTGATATAGGGAATGAAAAGTCAATCAATCGTATCAACATTGACTGTTGATACACCGCGGAATAACTCAAATGATCAAATCAACGGTGCGCCATCAATTGGCCTCAACATCAGTTCCGTCCCGTGCAGTCGGCGAACATGCTCTCGAAGGTTGGCTCGTCAATCACTGGGATTCGGGATGGGAGGGGTATGGTCGACGCGAGCTTCGCGCTGACGAAGTCAAAGTTGCCCAATTGATGTCAGAGTCCCAAGAGATTGCCGCCGTAGACACCCAGTACTTGGCCGAGAGCACCGGCCGAAGCCGCAGCGACAAACTGAACTAAGACGTTTGTGGCGCGGCGAGCGGCTGTAGCGTTCTCGGTCGTCTCAATTTCTGCCAAGGCCGCTCGGGCTTCGTCATTCAGTACGAGATCCTCTTCTACCGCTCGAACGGCCTGAGCAAAGAGACGGGCGCCGTCCATGTTGAAGGTATTGGCGACGTGGGCCGACGCGTTAGCGCCATCGGCGGTGGCTGTGGCGAAGGTATTCCCGGTGCCGGATATGTTGAACGTGGGTCCTGCTGAAGTCTGTGATTGGTTCCGGCTTTCGAGGTATGCGTGGATCTCCCGATTGCTATCGACACAGTCGGATCCCTGTCGCGTAATCGCCACAATCGGCCAGCGCCCATTGACGAGTCGCGGGCCACGGGCTGCAGTAAGCCCCACTTCGATCAGGTAACTGATCGATTCTGCTACCTCGCCCTCGTCAAAGGGCCGGCCATCCAACGTGCTCGTGAATGCTTGGGGATCCACAGGAGTCTCGACCGGTCCCTGATTGTCGAGCCATGTCAACATTTGCTTCCGACACATGGTCCGTCGCCACTGGCGACTGTTCTGCCGTTCGCGGGCTGAATCGGTTTGTGTCTTGCCTTCCAGCGTCAGGTAATAGTCGGCGACGAGACTATTGCCGCGCCGAAGTTTACTGCTTCCCACTAATCGTTGCGCGAGCTCAGCGGCATCGTCGTCGTTGCCCACGAACCGTCGGAGGTCACCGATGGTGGCGGTGCCACCATCGGCTTCCAACTTCTCGATTGCTAATAGAATAGAGAGCTCCAACTCGTGAGGGGTCATAGAATTCATAGGTGTCCTCGGAATGCGCGGGATTGAAGGGACGCGAAAAGTTCGTCGTCGGCGCGCTGGGTGGCTGTTGTGGTTGTTCGTTGGGTAGCAATCTTCTCAGCCCTACCTACGTACTCTCGTTGAAGGCTGGCTGGCGGGAGTGGAACTTCCGTTGCAGCCAACTGCGTCACGTTCAACGTCGGCTGAGCGACGGTTCGCACCTCACGATTGAAATATTGCTGTGGAGCCGCGGTCCTTAAGTATGACGCGACGTAGTTCCGAAGTACGGGGTCGGTGATCGGAACGCGAGTAATTGCTCGGGCGAGATTGCTCCCGACGTCCGCGCCTTCAACGAGGCTGACACGGCCGATGCTCCCAACACTGCTCACGAGGATCTCGGTACCTCTTATCCGAGACCGCTTATAAGGGCCTTCGATCTCAGGTGAGATGTGCTTCAGGCCCTGCCGTTCAACCCTTCCATCCGCAAGATCGGATACTCGGATCAGCGGTATGCCGTCTTGTACGTCGTCGCCGGGCTGCACAACCCCATAGTTCATCCGGTCGTCAATGTCGATGAGCGAATCCAGCCTCACGCGAGTGTCGTCGCGAACACCGAACATGTCGTTGAAGATCGATTGGGTGAGGGCGTCGAGGTGAGCGAGTACCTGTCGCCGCTTGGTGCGAAGTGAGACGGCATGGTCAAGGATCGCAGCAATACGGCGCTGCTCGGCGATGGATGGCAGAGCAATTTCGAGTGACTTCAGAAAGTCGACAGAGACTCGTCGCTGTCCGCCGCTGCCGGTCATACGGAGCTCGCCAGCAGCACGGATGGACGGCTGGCGGAGGAAGTGAAGAACGTACCTTCGGTCGAGACTAGGTCCGGGACGCACAACGTGAAACTCGGTCGAGCCCACGCCGATCGGATGGTCAAGGAACGCCTGGCCAACCTTTCCATTCTCCCAGCATGGAGTGATCTTCGCCGCGAGAATGTCTTGATCGTGAAAGACTGTGTATCCTTTTGCGACGTCGGAGTAGGGCCGCGTTGCGAGCGGGGTTGCTGTCGCAGTTTGTGCGTCGAGTTCAGCCATTCCGACGAATGAGATCTCTTCGTCAGGCCCGATTGAATCGCCACGGGGGTTAATGGCTGCAACCTCGCAGAGTGTTGCTGTTTTCACGCGAGCATCGCCTTCAACCCAGCGAGCCCCTTGGCGATCTCTTCTTCCAAGCCTTCGATGTCACCGATGATCTCCAGCGGAGCGCGGTGATCGATCTCGTCGTAGACGATCTCTTTGTAGCGGTTGAGTGAGAGGTCGTAGCCTTGGGCGACGATGTCGGCCTTCGGCACACAGAATGATTGTTCGGTGCGGGCGCGGTCACGTTCGGTGGTCGTATGCGACCCCCACCGCTGCAACGCGTCGGGGAGATCATTTGCATCGATTGGGTTGCGTTTGTCGTCGAGGGAGAAGCCGTCTGCCTTAACGTCGTAGAACCAGACGTCATCGGTGCCGCCGGAGTCTGTTTTGGTGAACAGCAGGATCGCGGTGGACACTCCTGCATACGGTCTGAAGACACCCGACGGAAGTTTGACGACCGCATCGAGCTTCTGATCCTCAACCAAGATCCGCCGCAGCTCCTTATGCGCCTTCGATGAACCGAACAGCACGCCGTCGGGGACGATGACCGCGGCACGACCGCCGGGTTTGAGTAGTTTGAGGAACAGCGCCAAAAAGAGCAGTTCAGTCTTCTTGGTCTTCACGACCCGCTGCAGATCCTTAGACGTCGACTCGTAATCGAGCGATCCCGCGAACGGCGGGTTGGCGAGTACCAGCGAATACCTTTCGGTGTTCTCGCTGGCACCTTCAGACAGCGAGTCGCGATATCGGATGTCAGGAGCCTCGATGCCATGCAGCAACATGTTCATGGAGCCGATACGCAGCATCGTGGAGTCGAAGTCATAGCCGTGGAACATCGAGTTGTGAAAGTGTGCCCGTTGCGTCGCGTTGGTCAGCGCGCTCGGGTGCTGAGCGCGTACATACTCTGACGCGGCGACCAGGAAGCCTGCCGTGCCACAGGCGGGGTCGCAGATCTCGTCGCCCGGTTTGGGTGCGGTCATCGCGACCATGAGATCGATGATGTGCCGTGGGGTGCGGAACTGCCCGTTTGTGCCAGCGCTGGCGATCTTGGAGAGCATGTACTCATACAAATCGCCGTTGGTGTCGCGGTCCGTCATCGGGATGTCGTCGAGCATGTCGACGACCTTGGACAGCAGCGCCGGAGTCGGGATTGTGAAGCGGGCGTCCTTCATATGCTCGCTGTACGTGGAACCGTCACCGCCAAGTGAGCGTAGGAACGGGAACACGTCGTCGGCGATGGTCTTGTGCATGACCTCGGGCGCCTCGTTCTTGAACTGGCTCCAACGCAGGCGTGCTTGACCGGGAAGGAACACGGGGTCTTCGATCGTGCCGGCGATGCGGGCCTTCTTCTCGGCCAGGGTTTGCAAGTCATCGAGACGGCGGATAAAGAGGAGATAGGTGATCTGCTCAATGACTTCGAGCGGGTTGCTGATGCCTCCAGACCAGAACGAATCCCAGACGCGGTCGATTTTGCTCTTCAGTTCACCGGTAATCACAGTACGGACTCTACTGACCGGCGAGTGTCCGAGTGCAGACATGCCTGACCTCCTGCTGCGCGGCGTCTCCGGTGCAACGGAACAGGCTCGCAGAGGTGACTGACAATATGTCGACGCTCGTTCAAATTCTCGTTGTTGCCCGCATCGGATCATCAGCAAAGTTGCGTTGCGTATTGCAACACCGATCTAATATGTTCACTTTCGTGTGATGTTCAGTTATCCTGAACAAGCACATATTGTGAACGGAGATAGAGGTGGATGAACTACTCGAGCACTTCGAGGCGTCGCTGAACAGTCTTGGCGTCGCTCCAAAGGTGGGATCTGCCCTTCCCTCTTCGTCGACAGCCCAAGTGTCGGAGGTTCGCCTCATCCGAGGCGCAGCAGGTCAAGACTATGCCCTGATCTATGGGCCAGCGGTGCAGTTCGGCGATACAATAGGCGCCGGCGATGATGATCTGCCGATCATGGTTTTCACGACGTTCGTGACCACCCGGTCGGCAACCGCTTATCGGCAGGCCGGGGTCCAGTATGTCGATTCTGCGGGAAATGCTTGGATCGCTTTCGGCGATGTCTTGATCGATGTCCGCGGTCGATCGCGCCCGAAGGGCGTCAATGTGCCGAGGCGAGCGGTGGAAGGGAACTTGTTCAGTACAGGTCGCGCCCAGGTCGTGTTCGCGTTGCTCGCGTGGCCACAACTGTGGGACGTTCCGCAACGCGAGCTCGCGCACGCCGCCGGAGTCTCGCTTGGGCAGGCCCACAACACGCTTGAACTGCTCCGAGAGTCTGGATACGGACACGAACGCTCCCACGCGCATCAAACTGAGTTGCTTGATTTGTGGGCGGCTGCGTTCCCGACCGGGCTCGCCAAGAAGCTCACACTAGCGACGTTCCGAGGAGAGATCGACGGCGTCCGGACGCCGGATGCGGATGACCAGGTTTTCATCTCGGGCGAGAGCGCGGCAGACGGCCTGATCCGGCCCGTGACGTTGACGCTCTACGTCGAAAGACTCGACCCTCATCTGCCGATCACTAACAAGTGGCGGTCGGACGGGCGTGCCAACGTCGCGGTCCGACGCAAATTCTGGCGAGCACCAGATGACAACGGCGCTCATATTCCCGGCGTGCGGCAGGCACCCTGGCCACTGGTGTATGCCGACCTCCTGTCGAGCGAGGATCCACGCGTACGCAGCGCCGCGAAGGAGTGGAGGAGCCGCTTTGCTGGATCTGACGGACACGCCTGACGACTTCATTGGCCCGGTTACTCGCGTGGTTGAGGCCGCGCTAGTCGCTGCCGATGACGTGGCGCCGGGCGAACTGATGCTTGTTGGCGCATGGTGTCGCGACATCCTGCACCACGCACTGGGGCACGCCTTCCCGACAACCGCCACCCGTGACATTGACGTCGCGCTTGCGCTGACCTCCTGGGATTCTTATCGGGCGCTGGCCACAGCGTTCCCGAGAGTTGGCAATACCGGCATCCGCTTCCGAATCGCCGACGTTGACGTCGACCTGTTGCCGTTCGGCGACATCGAAGACCCATTGGGCATCGTCTCGCCTCCTTCGCGCGGCGAGACGATGAGCGTCTGGGCATTCGATGAGGTCTTCAGTACGTCGCTCCCACTTGTCCTACCGCCAACGATCCGTATCCCTACCGTTGCTGGCTTCGCAGCAGCGAAGTTTGGTGCTTGGCTGGACCGTTCGGCTTGGCTCGAGGCGAAGGACGCTTCGGACATCGCGCTGATCCTGTATTGGTATGCCGAGTCGTCTGACGTTCAGGAACGCCTGTACGAGTCGGCCGCAGGCAACGAGATCCTGATCGCCGAGGGAGTCGACGTGCCACTTGCGGCCGCCCATCTGCTCGGCATCGATTTCGTCGCAACGCTTGGCCCGGCCCGGCAGGCCGATCTTCTGGGACGCTGGCCCGGCAACGTTGGCCTCCTGATCAACCAACTCGAACTTCGTGGCGGACCTGCCTGGCCGCGCGAAGAGGAGCGCCGTCGCCAACTCATCGACGCGATTACCCGCGGCCTTCAGGATTGATCGGATAGCCTCCGGCCATGAGTTCTCCGCTGGGCCTCATCAGAGTTGGCCATGTTGAGATGCCACTGGCAACTGCGATGGAATGGGTGCGCGACTACGCCGACGCCGACGCCGACAGCAATCGGGTATCGGGCAATCCATACGCGTTTCCGGCTTACGATCGATTCTGCGGCGGTTCTTCGCAACCAGACGAGTTGTCCGACGCTGATCTGCTGGCGCCCACTTTGCTCAACGTACCGGTGAAAATCCGCTCCTACAACGCACTCCAGGTTGCCCGGCCCAGATTGGAGCTCGCGCTGGCGAACAGCCTCTTGGCGACGGACTTGGTCGCGCTGACCGACTCTGATGTCCGCGAGGGCATCGCTCCGTTATACGCGATCCTCGATGACGCTGGCATCTGGAACGTACAAGGAACAACACTGTCGAAGGTGCTCCACCGCAAGCGACCTTCGTCGGTTGTACTACACGACCGGTGGGTACGAAAATGCTATTTGGGGACAGATGCAGTGCGCCACGAAGGCAAGCGCTCGTGCGCCGACTACGTCGTCCTCGGGAGTCTTGCCATACGCAATGATCTGCATGCCCATGGCGAACAATTCGACATTTTGGCGTGGCGCTCGAAGGGTGAAGCGACCCGCGAGAAGCCCGTGGCGGATGCGATCGGCTGAAGCGCGCATGCCAGTGATTAGGTGCTCCAGCGGTCCGTAAATAGTCCGCAAGAGGTTCCAAAACAGTCCAAAACTGTCAATGATGTCCAACATTCGAATTTCAACGTTTGAGTCGATCGCGGGCTCGTGTCAGGTCAGACGTGCGCCGACGTTGACCACGCGACCGGACGAATCGCGGTAGAAGAAGCGCAGCACGCCCCAGTCCTCCGTCGTGAGCGGATAGAGGATCTTGATACCGGCAGCGACGGCCGTCTTGTATGCGGCCCGGACATCGTCGACGAATACGGAGACGTCGGGATTCACCGGTCCCGTGGCGTCCATGGTCATCAGGCTCAGTTGATGCCCGGCATCGTCGGCAAGGGTTACGATCCAGCCGTGGTTCATGACTACCTTGAGCCCCAAGATGTCGGTGTGCTCGCGGACCGCCGCGTCAAGATCGGTCACTGTCAGGTTGGGAACGATTCGTTGGATCTGCACGCACGAAGGAGATCACGCTCGTCGCACTGTCTGATGGTGGAGTATCTCAACCCGCAGCGCTAGAGTCACGGCATACAACAGACTGAGCGTTGCGGTATGCGCGGTAAGCCCAATCGGATGAAGGGCTGCGCCAAGATCGACGAAATTGTCGACAAGGTCAGCAACACTCTAAACAGGAAGTAGGCCGGCAATGATCATCATTCTTGGGTTGACCCTGATGGCGGTTGCGACGATCGTTGGTCTCGCGGGGGTGCTCGGCAACGCTGGCGGCGGACAGCCGCCGACCGACGAATTCTCGGTGTTCGGCTTCAGCGTGACCGGCTCTACCGGAACTCTTTTTCTCTATGGCATTGTCGTCGGGGTCATTGCCATGCTCGGGCTGAGCCTGCTGCTGACCGGTGTGCTGAGCACCGTGCGCCGAGACCGCGCGGCGCGTGCCCAACTCAAACAATCTCGTCATGAGACCGAAGTAGTCAGTCAAGACCGCGACGACCTCCTCCGCCAGCGCGAAACCGACCGCGACAACTAGTCGACGGACGCTCGCACCGCGATGCAAAACGGCGACGATGAACTCGGTGCCGACACATATGTTCGAGCCCAGGGCAGGAACGTTCTGTCAGCCATGATGTGCGCTCCTTGGCGTCACAGTGTCACAGCGTCGGCGAGTTAACCGGCGTGGGCTATCGTCGATTACATGCCACAAGCAGTGCGTTTTGATCATTACGGCCCGACCGATGTGCTCAAGGTAGTTGAGGTTGCCAAACCCACGCTTTTGCCTGATCAGGTCGTCGTAGAAGTGGTCGCAGCGTCGATCAATCCGGGCGAGATTGCGATCCGTGAGGGTGGGATGGCCAAGAACGCACCGTCGACTTTTCCGTCGGGTCAGGGCAGCGATCTTGCCGGGCGGATTGTCGAGGTTGGCGCGCAGGTCAGCGGCTGGAATGTCGGCGACGAGGTCATTGGCTGGACCGACGAGCGAGCCGCGCAGTCGGAGTTCGTTCCTGTGCCCGCCGACCAACTCATCGCGCGACCACCTCGTGTCTCGTGGGAACAGGCGGGTTCGCTGTACGTCGCCGGAGGCACCGCTCGTGGCCTGGTAGATGCCGTGCCCGTCGAGGCGGGCGAAACTGTGGTCGTATTCGCAGCGACCGGCGGTGTCGGCTCGATCCTGACTCAATTGCTGGTGGCTGAAGGTGCACGGGTGCTAGCCGTCGCCGGACCGGCGAACGACGAATGGCTACGGTCGGTTGGTGCAGAGCCCGTGAACCACGGTGACGGCCTCGGCCAGCGGCTTCGCGAAGCCGCGCCCGACGGTATTGATGCCGCCTACGATGCATTCGGCGGCGGGTATGTCGAGCTGTCCATCGAACTCGGCGTCGCTGTCGATCGAGTGATCACGATCATCGACTTCGATGAGGCCAAGCGGCTCGGCGCCAAGATTGTGTTTGGCTACCAGGTGACGACTGTTGACATGCTTGCCGAACTCGCCAACCTGATCGTGGCCGGAAAGCTGACGATCCCGATCGCAGCCACGTTCCCGCTGGCACAGGTGCGCGAGGCGTACACGCTGCTGGCCGAGCGGCATACGCGGGGCAAAATCGTTCTGCTGGCTTCGGCAGATTAAACGGCGACACCGGCTACGCGGAAAGACTCCCGACCAGTCGCGGGGGCCGATTAACTCAAATGGGGGTTGGTCGACAGCGTCGGGTCGGCCGAGAGCGACAACACCATGGCGACCTCGTCCGCATCCTTCTCGCTTGCACCGTCCGCAACCCGCACCGGCCGTCGCTCCGAGGTCGGACGAAACCCGAAACTGCTCGCGAAGCCAACTGCGGAGGCATTGTCCGAGCCTGCCCAGAAGTAGAGCAGCCGGCAGCCGTCCTTTGCTGCCTTCCGGCTTGCGACTGACACGAGGCTTTGCGCAGTGTGTTCGCCACGCGCCGTCGGCGCGGTCCACAGCCCAAATACCTCGCCGGTCTCGGGATCGTCATTGTGTAATCCCAAACAGACCAAACCAACAAGCACATCGTCGCGCTGGGCGACTATGCGGTCTGCGCTGACCATCCGTTCGCGCCAAAAGTCGTCGCCGTAGGACGCCTCGTCCTTGTACCGGGCGACGAATGCCTCCGGCGCATTCTGCAGCGCCGCCAACCGGACGTCGCGATAGAGCTGCCACTCGTTTTCACTGAGGATGCGAATTTCGGTGTTGGTCATATTCAAGGATCCCACATCCGATTCTGGACAACGGCCGGGCCGCCAACGGCTTACGCGGGGCGGGCTGAACGCTTGTCCGACATAGAACATGACTGTGTTGAAACCGAGAAGTGGTCGAGACAACGATGTGGGTGTACTGCCGTATTGCGTGGCTACCGCGATATGGAATCGTCACCGCCGCTAACCGTTGGGACAGCCGAAACGAGGCGCGATCCCGTTCTACTGGTTGGCGTACGGTGGGCGTATGGACGTTGACGACAGCACAGCCGGCCGGCTTCGTGGCACCGCGATGCGCTGGCTCCCGGCGGCGGCGCTGGCGCTGGCTGGCGTCGTGCTCTTGGCGCCGGGCGGGCGTGATGTCGTTTCCCTAACCTTGGGAATCATCTTGCTGCTGGCCGCCGTGGGATTCTCCCCGCTGTTCTATCCCCGGTCGATCGACGACACCACAGCGCGTATGGAAGCCGCAGCACGTGGGGTGCCGCTTATCTACTGGCGTCCCGGTTGCACCTACTGTTTCCGGATGCGCATTGCGCTCGGGAAGATCGGACGCAAGGCAGTGTGGGTTGATGTGTCGCGTGACGATCGGGCGTCGGCCCGGGTCCGCGAGGTCAACGGCGGCAACGAAACCGTGCCCACGGTGTTCGTGGGGGACGAAGCGCATACGAACCCGCCACCGAGTTGGGTGCGAGGTCAGCTCGCCGCTTAACCCGCAGCGGCCGTGGAATGGGTCGATGACCACGTGCTCGACGCTCCGGACCGTCGTACTGTGGACGACATGAAGGGCAATGAGCCGAAGACCGGCACGTTTCTAGGGGTTCCGTACGACTGGCGTCGCCCGACCAAGAAGCGTGTTTCGCAGCGTATGTGGAACGCGGACGAATCTCGGATCCTGACTCCGCGAGCGTATGGGTGGGGCTACGACGTCAACTTTCACCGGTTGTTTCACCGTCGCGCCAAATAGGGGCGCTCCAGATCGGGGAACGTCACCCTCGATTGAACGCGACAGCCGCGCGGACGAGTTCGACGAAGGTTGTCGTATTTAGTTCGTCGGCGCCAAAGATATCGATGGCGCGCCGGGTTCCGGCGTCGAGACTTGCGTTGAACAGCGTGTCCGCGTCGGTGAGCGAGGCGCCCTTCGCGAAAGTGACCTTCACCTTGTCCTTGTAGGTCTCAGCGGTGCAGATCAGCCCTGCGCAGGAGAAGGTCGGTACGCCGTCCGGATTCGTGGGTTTGCGCCACTTTATCTCTTCGACAACGTCCGGCTCGGCTTCAACGATCAATGCTCGTATCCGTTCGACAAGGTCCGATCGCCAGTCATTAGCCATAGGCGGACTCTACTTGCGTTCGTCAAGTTGGCATTGGATGCGAATGCGCAGCATGCTGGACGGGTGACACCTACGTCGGATCTTGCCGCGCTGGCCTCAGCCCATCACGTGGCGACGGAGTACGAGGGGTCCGACCATCAGCCCGTACACGTCGACGACGACCTCGTCGTCGCAGTGCTCTCGATGCTCGGCGTCGACGCATCCAGCCCGAGTGCGATATGCCGCGAGTTGGATCTTGTCCGAGAGCGAGCGAGCCGAGTGGCTCTTCCGCCGACCATCGTTGTTGTGGAAGGAACCTCTCGGCCGCTCGAGGTTCCGGCCGTTGTCATGCTCGAGGACGGCAGCCGGCTCGAGAGCAGCAACATGATCCCGGCAAGTTTGCCGCTCGGCTGGCACCGCGTCATCAGTGACGATCAGGACGTCACGCTGATTGTCGCGCCAGCGCGGATGCCCGACATTGAGCTCGCGTGGGGCTGGATGCTGCAGCTGTACGCGCTGCGATCGGCCAACTCGTGGGGGATGGGTGACTTCGGTGATCTCGCCGATTTTGCTCGGCGCGCTGGTTTGGAGCAAGGCGCCGGAGTGATCGTGGTCAACCCGGTCCAAGCCATCGCTCCCACGCACCCGATCCAGCGGTCGCCTTACTCGCCGGCGAGTCGCCGGTTCGCCAACCCAATCTATTTGTCCGTGACCACGACTGCTGCTTTCGCCGACGCCGACGCAGCGACCCAGGCAGCAGTGTTGGAACGGCGCCCTGATCGCGACACCACGTTGATCGACTACGACGCGGTCTGGGAGGCCAAGCGGCGCGCGCTCGAACTGCTTTGGCAGCACCGACCAGAGCGCTCGTACGAGCCGGACCCACAGCTCGAGGACTTCGCGACGTTCTGTGCGATCGCTGAGCAGCACGGCGACGACTGGCGCGATTGGCCTGAGCCTCTGCAGAACCCCGACGGGGCCGCGGTCGCCGAGCTACGGGTAGACCTCGCCGACCGCATCGCGTTCCACGTCTGGCTCCAGCATCTGTGCAGGGAACAGCTCGATGGCGCTCGAGCCGCCGCCCATGCTGGCGGGATGCGCGTCGGGATCGTCCATGACCTTCCCGTTGGCGTGAGTGCAGGGGGTCCGGACACGTGGTCGCAGCGCGAAATGTTCGCGCCATTAGTTCGGGTTGGATGCCCAGCCGATGCGTTCAACGAGCTAGGACAGGACTGGGGTTTGCCGCCGTTCAAGCCGGCCGAACTGGCAGCAGCGGGATATGCGCCATTTCGGGACGTCGTGCGCAGTGTGTTGCGGCACGCCGACGGCATCCGGATCGATCACATCGCGGGGATGTGGCGATTGTGGTGGATCCCGCCCGGAGAGCCAGCCCACCGTGGGACGTATGTGCACTACGACGCGGACGCGATGCTCGCGGTTCTGGCCCTTGAAGCCCATCGGGCTGGCGCGATCATTGTCGGCGAAGACCTGGGAACCGTGGAGGAAGTTGTCACGCGCACGATGCATGAGCGCGGGATGCTGAGTTCTGCTGTTCTCTGGTTCGAGCGCGACTGGGACGCACCCGGACAGCCATTCCTGTCGCCCGCCGAATGGGAACCCGAGACGATGGCGAGCATCACGACGCATGACCTCCCGACTGCTACCGGGTGGCTTGAAGCCGAACATGTCCGTTTACGGGCCTCGCTCGACCTGCTCGACGGACCGGCCGATGACGCCTACGTCGCGGCAGCCGCCGACCGTGCGGCGCTCATGGAACTCATAGCTCAGGAAGGCATACCGTTCGACGACCCAATCGTCGCCTTGCACGCCGTGATCGCGCGGGCCAGTTCCTGCCTGGTTCTCAGCGCCCCGACTGATGTCATTGGTGAACGTCGGCAGCCGAACCTGCCTGGCACGATCGACGAATATCCCAATTGGCGGATTCCGTTGGGGATTTCGCTTGAGGAGTTCTTCACTGACGCGCGGGTAAGCGCCGCAATCGAGCCGCTGAGAGCAGCTCGCCCGGTTACGTCCGGTGGTCGTTCGTCATGATGCATCGGGTCACCGCATGACAACGCCATCATCGACGTACCGGCTGCAACTGCGTCCCGAGTTCGGCTTTGACGCTGCCCGCGAAATTGTCGATTATCTGGCGGCACTCGGCGTCGGGGCAGTGTATGTTTCGCCGATCTTTGACGCCACACCCGGCTCGACCCACGGCTACGATGTCACGGATCCGCGCATCGCGCGGCCGGCGCTTGGTGGTGAGTCGCAACGGCTCGAACTCGCCGACGCGATTAGATCTGCGGGGATGGGACTCATCGTCGACATCGTGCCCAATCACATGTCGATCGAGGTGCCGTCGGCCAACCCGTTCTGGTGGGACGTGTTGGCGAAAGGGTTGGCGTCCCAGTTCGCGCACTGGTTCGACATCGACTGGAGTCGTCAACGGATCTTGGTCCCGATTTTGGGCTCGGCGGCGGACCTGTCCGAACTGCTGATTGACGGCGATGAGCTTGTCTATTACGACCACCGTTTCCCCATCCACGGCGATCACAACGGCACTCCCCAAGAGGTCCATGACCGTCAGCACTACGAACTCGTGGATTGGCGGCGCGGCAACGTCGAGCTGAACTATCGACGATTCTTCGACATCGTGACGCTCGCGGCCATCTCCGTTGAGCAGCGAGACGTCTTCGAGGCGACCCATCGCGAGGTGCTGCGCTGGGTCGCGAATGAAGAAGTCACCGGACTGCGCGTCGATCATCCCGACGGGCTGGCCAACCCATCGACATACATGCGCTGGCTTCGTGCGGCCGCACCGACAACCTGGATAGTCGTTGAGAAGATTCTCCAC
Source organism: Aeromicrobium changchenzhani (assembly GCF_057586615.1). Taxonomy (NCBI): domain Bacteria; kingdom Bacillati; phylum Actinomycetota; class Actinomycetes; order Propionibacteriales; family Nocardioidaceae; genus Aeromicrobium; species Aeromicrobium changchenzhani. The sequence goes on from NZ_CM172480.1 coordinate 964,084, forward strand.
CCGGGAGAAGATCTTCCAGCCAGCTGGCCGATCGACGGGACGACTGGATACGACGCTCTGGGCGAGATTTGCGGTGTCCTGATCGACCCCGCCGGCGAAGCGCCGTTGACAGCGCTCGCGGCAGAGCTCGGCCAATCGACGGATTTCCGCGACGTCGAGCTGACCGCACGACGTCTCGTGACCGATCACATCCTTGTGGCCGAGGTACGCCGGATCGCCGCGCTCATCGATGGAGTTGACGCCGAAACCGCCGAACATGCTGTTGCCGAAACGATGATCGCGTTCAAGGTTTACCGGTCGTACCTGCCCGAGGTGGGTGAGTCTTGGACCGAGGCGATCACCGCAGCGCGTATGCGGCGACCGGATTTGGTGGCGGCACTCAACCGGCTCGACCGTCAGGTGACCGGCAACCCTGATGGTGAGCTCGCGACGCGAATACAGCAGACCTCCGGAATGGTGGTGGCTAAGGGCACCGAGGACACAGTGTTTTATCGGTACACCCGATTTGCCGCGCTCAACGAGGTCGGCGGCTCACCGGACCGGTGGGGCATCGGCGTCGATGAACTGCACCGACTCGCTGCCGCTCGAGCCACCGACCAGCCGGCCACGATGACGACGCTCACGACCCACGACACCAAAAGATCAGAGGACACGCGCGCCCGAATGTTGGTGCTGGCAGAGGTCGCTACCGAGTTCGCAGCCGCCGTACGAGTCTGGTCGGCACAGTGCGGTCTTGATGAGCCATCGCTCAACCTGTTGGCCTGGCAGACCCTGGTCGGAGCATGGCCGATCAGTGATGAACGAATAGTTGACTACCTACTCAAGGCAGCGCGGGAATCCAAGTTGCGAACGACGTGGACCGAACCCGACCTGACATTCGAGCAGGCGATTCGCGATTGGCCGGCCCGGGTCCACGGCCTGGTCGGTGACGACGTTGAGGCGTTCGCGCGAAGAATAACCGGTCCGGGCTGGTCGAACTCGCTGTCACAGAAGATCATCCAGCTCACCGCGCCTGGCATCCCGGACGTTTATCAGGGCACTGAGCTTTGGGACTACTCGCTGGTCGACCCCGACAACCGTCGCCCAGTCGATTACGGCCGGCGGCGCGAACTACTCGATCAGATCGGCGATGGATTTGTGCCCGAGGTTGACGCATCGGGCGCGGCCAAAATGTTGGTCGTCCACCGAGCGCTCGCGCTTCGGCGTGAGCGCCCGGACCTGTTCGACGGCTACACGCCGTTGCAGGCCAGCGGACCGGCTGTCGACCATGCCGTTGCGTATGCGCGCAGTGCCGACCTTGTTGTGTTGGCCACGCGACTCCCCGCTGGCCTGGCCACGGCGGGCGGTTGGCGCGACACGGTGCTTCCACTCGCCGCCGGGCAATGGGTCGACGTCATCACCGGAGACCGCATCGACGGGGCCGAGGCACAACTGTCGGCGGTGCTCGATCGCTATCCGGTGGCCCTCCTCGTGCGGGACTAAGGTCGGCGTATGCCGTTTCGCGTGTGGTGCCCCAATCACGAACGTGTTCAGATCGTCGTTGACAGTAAGCCGCACGAGATGACGCGTGCCGAGGGCGGCTGGTGGCACGCCGACATTGCAGGGACCGACTACGCCTTCCTCCTCGGGGACGATGCCACGCCGCTGCCGGACCCACGATCGCGATGGCAACCCGCCGGCGTACATGCGGCTTCTCGGACCTACGACCACGATGCTTTTGCCTGGACCGACGACGTGTGGCCTGGAAGGACGCTCGAACGATCGGTGATCTACGAACTGCACATCGGTACGTTTACCCCCGTCGGCACCTTCGACGCGGCGATCGAACGGCTCGATCATCTGGTGGAGCTCGGTATTGATCTTGTCGAGGTGATGCCGGTCAACTCCTTCGACGGCCCACACGGCTGGGGTTATGACGGAGTCGCTTGGGGTGCGGTGCACGAGCCATACGGTGGCCCGGACGGGTTCAAACGGTTCGTTGATGCATGCCATGGACGTGGGCTCGGTGTCATCCTCGATGTGGTCTACAACCACCTGGGACCGTCAGGGGCTTATCTTGGTCGGTTCGGCCCCTACTTCGCGGGCCGGAACGACTGGGGTCCGGGGCTGAACCTCGACCGATCCGGCTCCGATGAGGTAAGAGCCTACGTCCTCGACAACGCACTCAGCTGGCTACGAGATTTTCACGTCGACGGGCTCCGTCTTGACGCCGTCCACGCGCTCGTTGACGAGCGGGCGCTGACGCTGCTGGAGACCTTGTCGGCCGAAGTTGCGGCGCTGTCCGACCAGCTGGGTCGCCCGCTCATGTTGATCGCCGAGAGCGACCGCAACGATCCGCAGACGGTCACGCCGCGGGCCGATCACGGTCTGGGCATGAATGCTCAGTGGTCCGACGACCTGCACCATGCGATGCACGTACGACTGACAGCGGAGACCGACGGCTATTACGCCGACTTCGCCGCGCCGGGTGCCCTAGCGAAGACCCTCCGGGGGGCGTTCTTTCACGACGGCACATGGTCGTCGTTTCGGGGCCGGACGCACGGCCGTTCCATCGATGCGGCGTCGCTTGCGGGCACCGCCTTTCTGGCATACCTCCAGAACCACGACCAAATCGGCAACCGGGCGACCGGTGACCGCATCTCGGCGACGATCTCACCCGACCTGCTGGCGTGCGGTGCCGCGATCGTGTTGCTCGGCCCCTACACACCGATGCTGTTTATGGGCGAGGAATGGGCTGCGTCGACGCCATGGCAGTTCTTCGCGTCCTTTCCTGATCCTGAGTTGGCCGCGGCGGTGCGAAGCGGGCGACGCCGCGAGTTTGGACGACACGGCTGGGGCGCAGCCGACATCCCCGACCCTATGGACGCTGCGACATACGAGCGTTCAAAGCTCGACTGGTCGGAGCTTGATGAGCCAGCGCATCGCGAGACGCTCGACCTCTACCAGCGACTCATCTTGATGCGCCGGGAGCACCCCGAGCTTGCCAACCCATCCTTGAACGACTTCGCGGTCGATGCAGCCGACGACGACTCATGGATCGTGATGTATCGCGGGTCATTACGGGTCGTCGTGAACTTTGTCGAGGAGACAGTCGAGGTGCTGGACGCCTCCGGCAAAACTCTTGTATTCACCGGTTAAAGTTTCGACATGAGGGACTGGCTCCCGAACTATCCCGGTTCCGCGCGCGGATACACCGACCTGAAAGACTGACATATGGCCACCGAACTCATCACAGACTCGCGAATCCTTGCCGGTCGACCGTTCCCGCTGGGCGCCCATCCGGAAGCTGGCGGTGTTCGGTTCGCTGTTGCCAGCAGGGTCGCCGAACGGGTCGAGCTCTGTCTGGTCGACGACGACCTCAACGAGCAACGCATCGAGTTGACCGAGCGGACGTTCGGCGTGTGGCACGGTCTAGTGCCGGGCGTCACCGCCGGCCAGAAGTATGGCTTCCGGGTCCACGGTCCGTACGATCCTAAGACCGGCTTTCGCTGCAACCCGCACAAGATTCTCCTCGATCCGTACGCGCGGCGGATCAGTGGCTCGATGACCGATATGGCGGCCGCTTACGGCTATGCCGACGATCCCGAGGGCGTCGAGCCCAGCACGGTTGACTCCTTGGGCAGCGTCCCACTCAGCGTTGTTACGAGCCCGGGTGGACCTGAAACCGGTGCCAAACTGGAAACACCGTTCGAGGAGACCGTGATCTACGAGCTACACGTCAAAGGCTTCACCGCCTTGCATCCCGACGTGCCGGAGCGGCTGCGTGGCACGTACCTCGGGCTCGCGCACCCCGCCGTGATCGAGCATCTTCTGCGCCTTGGCATCACCGCCGTCGAGTTATTGCCAGTCCAGTCGTTTAGCGACGAGCCGGCGCTCGTGCGCGCCGGACGACAGAACTATTGGGGCTATTCCCCGTTGGGTTACTTCGCACCGCACGCGGCCTACGCGAGCGAGGCGGGCGACGAGGTTGAAGAGTTCCGAACGATGGTGGCTGCGATGCACGCTGCCAATATTGAGGTCATCATCGATGTCGTCTACAACCACACCTGCGAAGGCGGCCCGGACGGACCAACGCTGAGTTTTCGCGGCTACGACGCGCCGGCCTATTACCTACACGACGACAACGGCAATATGGCCGATATCACCGGTTGCGGCAACACGCTTGAGGCGAGCTCGCCCACGATGATCCGGATGGTCACAGATTCGTTGCGTTATTGGGTGACCGAACTCGGAGTCGACGGTTTCCGGTTCGACCTCGCCAGCACTATGGGTCGCCCGCGCGGTGGGACGTTCGACCGTGATTCGGCACTACTGACTGCGATCACGACGGATCCGGTGCTTGCACGCTGCAAACTTATTGCGGAGCCGTGGGATGCGACCAGTGACGGCTACATGGTCGGATCCTTTGGTGCCCAGTGGGCCGAGTGGAACGGCATCTACCGCGATACGGTCCGTGATTTCTGGCGTGGCGCCACCGGCGTCGACGATCTCGCCTACCGGCTGTCCGGTTCGTCCGACCTTTACGATCACAGCCTCCGCCGGCCGTGGCAGTCGATCAACTTCATCGACGCACATGATGGCTTCACGCTTCGGGACCTTGTGTCTTACGACGACAAACACAACGAAGCGAACGGCGAAGACAACCGCGACGGCACCAACGACAACCGCTCGTGGAACTGCGGGGTTGAGGGCGAGACCGACGACCCGGAGGTCACGGAGCTACGCGCCAGGCAGGCCCGCAACGTGTTTGCGACGCTGCTGCTGTCAACCGGCACGCCAATGTTTGTGGCAGGCGACGAGCGGTGGCGTACGCAGGGCGGCAACAACAACGCCTACTGTCTCGACGACGCGACATCTTGGGTCGACTGGACGACCACCGAGGTTTCGGATGCGATGCTGGCCTTCGCTCGACGAGTGGTCTTCCTGCGCGCCAACAGCCCCGCGCTGCGCCAGCCGGAGTTCTTCGACGGACGCCCGACGCCGACCGGCCGGCCCGACCTGATCTGGCTCAGATCGGACGGCGAAGAGTTTGACGAAGCGGCCTGGGACGACGGCGAATGTCGCACGCTCGGGATGTGGATCGACGGGTCCAACAGCCAGTCCCGCACGCGCGAGGGCCAGCTTCTGGCGGACCATTCGTGGCTGCTGCTGATGCACGCAGGCGCTGACCCGATCGAATTTACGCTGCCTGACGTCGAGTTCGGCACGACGTTTGAGCCGACGCTGGACACCACGTCGACCGATGGGACCCCAGCATCGGGCGAACCGTTGCTGGCCGGCGCGAAGGTGACTCTTCCGGGCCGATCGCTCCTGCTGCTCAAGGCTCCGCGAGTCCAGCCGGAGGCCACCGGGACAGTGTGACGGTGGTGTTGATGAAATCTCACTGGCAAGGTAGGACTTAGAAGTACGGCACAGCGACACAGAGGACAGCGGCGCAGGGGACAGCGACACAGAGGGGAGCGCGTTCGACATGACGGGTCGACTCGGTATCGATGACGTTCGACCTGAGGTCTCTGGCGGGCGTGATCGGGCCAAAGCAGTGGTCGGTGAACACGTGCCCGTGACAGCGACGGTGTGGCGTGAGGGCCACGACGCCGTCGCCGCGACCGTGGTGTGGAGCGGCCCTGACGGTGTGGAGCGCACGGCCCGCATGATTGAGCAGGGTTCCGGGCTTGACCGTTTCGCCACGACGATCGTGCCGGGCACCGCCGGCACCTGGACATTCCGCGTCGATGCGTGGGGCGACCCGTGGTCGACCTGGACCCATACGGCATCGGTCAAGCAGGCGGCGGGCCAGACCGCCGACGAGATGGCCAATGATCTGGAGATCGGCGCCAGGTTGCTGGACCAAAGGGTCGGCAGCAACCGCGGCAAGAACATTATCAAGGCTGCTGCGGCCGCACTCCGCTCGACCAAACTCCCGCTCGATGACCGACTCGCACCGGCCCTCGCCAAGGACGTTCAACAACGGATGTATGACGACCCGGTGCGTGAGTTTCTGACCGAAGGGGAGCCGCATCTGATCTGGGTCGATCGTGAACGGGCGGCATACGGGTCTTGGTATGAGTTGTTCCCCCGATCCACCGGCGGCGTCGATCCGAAAGGGCGGCCGAAGCACGGCACGCTCAGATCGACGGCGAAGGCCCTGGATCGGGTCGCGCGAATGGGGTTCGACGTCATCTACTTCCCGCCGATCCACCCCATCGGCCGCATCAACCGCAAAGGCAAGAACAACACGCTCGCCCCCAAGCGCGATGACGTCGGCTCGCCGTGGGCGATCGGCGCTGCTGAGGGCGGTCATGACACGATCCATCCTGATCTCGGCACGTTCACGGACTTCGCCGCGCTGGTGAAACGGGCGAAGTCCCTCGGCCTCGAAGTCGCGCTCGACCTCGCCCTGCAGACCGCGCCCGACCACCCGTGGGCGGCTGAGCATCCGGAGTTCTTCACGGTCCTCCCCGACGGAACGATCGCCTACGCGGAGAATCCGCCGAAGAAATACCAAGACATCTACCCGCTCAACTTCGACAACGATCCAGAGCGCGCGTACGCGGAGATGCTGCGCGTCACGATGGTCTGGGTTGACCAAGGCGTACGAATCTTCCGTGTGGACAACCCACACACCAAGCCCACGAACTTCTGGGCGTGGCTCATCGCGACGGTCAAGGAAACGCATCCCGACGTGCTGTTTTTGGCCGAAGCATTCACGCGGCCGGCCCGGCTCTATGGGCTCGGCCGCGCCGGCTTCACGCAGAGCTACACCTATTTCACCTGGCGAACCACGAAGCAAGAGATCATTGAGTTCGGCCAGGAGATCCGCGACCACTGGGATGAGTCACGGCCTAATCTCTTCGTCAACACGCCGGACATCCTGCCGGAGCATCTGCAGGTCGGTGGGCCGGCGATGTTCGCGATCCGCGCCGCGCTCGCCGCGACGCTTTCACCGACGTGGGGGGTCTATTCGGGTTTCGAGCTGTATGAACACGAGCCTCAGGCACCTGGGAGCGAGGAGTATTTGCACTCGGAGAAGTTCGAGTTGCGGCCCCGAGACTTTGACGCCGCCATGGCGGCCGGAGTGTCACTGGAGCCCTGGATCACTAGGCTCAACGACATCCGGCGGTCTCACCCGGCGCTGCAGCAGATGCGGACGCTGCACTTCCACGACGTCGATAACGCCGCACTAATCGCCTATTCGAAGGTCGATCCCGAGACCGGTGACACGGTCGTTGTCGTCGTCACAATGGACCCACACGAATCCCACGAGGCGACCCTTCATCTTGACCTGCAGCAGCTGGGACTGGAGCGGGACACGCGACTCGTCGCGCACGACGAGATCACCGGCGAGACATACGACTGGGGTGCCGACAACTACGTACGTCTCGACCCGTCCCGGGCCGTTGCGCATATCTTGACGATCCAACCGCGGAAGAAGGTCTGAATGGCTGATGAAGTGGATTCCCTGACCGATCTGCCAGCGCCCGATGCCGGTCTGATTGGGCTCGATGAGACGCCGCACACCGGCGAGGCCGTTGACGATGACGGCACACTGGTCGAGCCCCAGGCGGGCGACTTCCAGCATGCTGAGCAGGCACCGAGCGACCCGGATTGGTTCAAGCGCGCGGTGTTCTACGAGGTGCTGGTGCGGGCGTTCGCGGATTCCAACGGCGACGGCACGGGCGATCTTCGCGGCCTGGCTGGCAGGCTGGATTATCTCCAGTGGCTCGGTGTCGACTGCCTTTGGCTGCCGCCCTTCTATGCCTCGCCGCTGCGTGACGGCGGTTATGACATCAGTGATTTCCGCGCTGTGTTGCCCGAGTTCGGTACCGTCGACGACTTTGTGTTTCTTCTCGAAGAGGCGCACAAGCGCAATATTCGCGTCATCACGGACTTGGTGCTCAACCACACCTCGGATGCTCATCCGTGGTTTCAGCAGTCCCGAAATGATCCTGACGGTCCCTACGGCGACTACTACGTATGGAGCGACGACGACTTGGCTTACGCGGACGCCCGAATCATCTTCGTTGACACCGAGTCGTCCAACTGGACCTACGACCCGGTGCGGGGCCAATTCTTCTGGCACCGCTTCTTCTCGCACCAGCCGGATCTCAACTTCGAAAACGAGGAGGTCCAGACGGCAATGCTCGACATCCTGCGGTTCTGGTTGGATCTCGGGATCGACGGCTTCCGGCTCGATGCAGTGCCGTACTTGTTTGAGGAGGAAGGCACCAACTGCGAGAACCTCCCACGGACGCATGAATATCTTCGCCGAACACGTGCGACGATCGACGCCGAATATCCTGGCCGGATCTTGCTGGCCGAAGCCAACCAGTGGCCCGCCGACGTGGTGGAGTACTTCGGCGATCCCGAGGTCGGCGGCGACGAATGTCATATGGCGTTCCACTTCCCGCTGATGCCACGCATCTTTATGGCCGTACGCCGTGAGTCAAGGTTTCCAATCTCGGAGATTTTGGCGCAAACGCCGGCCATTCCGGAGGGCACTCAATGGGGCATCTTCCTGCGCAATCACGACGAGCTGACGCTGGAAATGGTGACCGACGACGAGCGCGACTACATGTACGCGGAGTACGCCACCGACCCGCGCATGAAGGCCAACATCGGGATCCGTAGACGTCTCGCCCCGCTGTTGGACAACGATCGCAACCAACTCGAGTTGTTCACCGCGTTGCTGATGAGCCTGCCAGGGTCCCCGGTGCTTTACTACGGCGACGAGATTGGGATGGGTGACAACATTTGGCTCGGCGACCGTGACGCGTTGCGAACCCCGATGCAATGGTCGCCCGATCGCAACGCCGGATTCTCCAAATCCGATCCCGGCCGGGTTTACCTGCCGCCGATCATGGATGCGACCTATGGCTACGAGGCAATCAATGTGGAGGCCCAGCAGGACAATGCCGCGTCGCTGCTCAACTGGACGCGTCGCATGATCGCTGTGCGCAAGGGGCACCCATCATTCGCTGAGGGGGAGTTCGTTGACTTGGGCGGCTCGAATCCGAGCGTGCTTGCCTATAAACGAGTGTGGGAAGGTCCCGACGGCGAGCACGACGTCGTGCTGTGCGTCAACAACTTGTCGAGATTTCCGCAGCCGGTCGAACTCGATCTGTCTGAACACCTCGGCTTCACACCGGTCGAGTTGAGCGGCAGCGTACGGTTCCCGCGCATCGGTGAGCTACCTTATCTGCTGACTTTGCCGGGCCACGGTTTTTATTGGTTCCAGTTGTCTGAGTTGGACGATGAGGGCGAACGGAGGAGCCGGATATGAGTGAACCTATGACTGACCCGATGGAAAGCGAACTGATTGGGCAGATCGCGGCGGCACTTCCGGACTGGTTGCCGACCCAGCGATGGTTCGGTGGTAAGGATCGCGACATCGACGCGGTGCGCCCGCTGGTCTGGACGACGCTGCTGGACGGCGATCCATTGCTGATCCATTTAGTTGTCGAGGTTGAACAAGGCGATCGGCGTGAGTCCTACCAGTTGCTGATCGGCAGCCGCCAGGACAAGGTTCCCGACGTGTCCACAACGGCCTCGATCGGTCTGGAAGATGGGCGCACCTGTTACGAGGCGAGCGGCGATGCCGACCTTACGGCGCACCTCCTGGACCTGATCGCCGACGACGGTCAGGTTGGCGATCTACGCTTCACACCCGAGCCCGGAGTCGAGCTCACGACCGGACTGCGCGCGCACCCGATCACGACCGAGCAAAGCAACACGTCGTTGGTCTACGGCAGCCAATACATCCTCAAACTGTTCCGCAAACTCATCCCCGGCGTAAATAAGGATCTCGTGCTGCACCGTGCGCTGCGTGAAGTCGGTTCTCAGCAGATCGCTGAGCCGCTGGGTTCGATTAGCGGCAAGCTTGCCGGCGAGGAAATTACGGTCGGCATGCTGCAACGGTTCCTGCCCGATGCAGTCGACGGCTGGGTCATGGCGACGACCAGCGTGCGCGACTTCATGGCTGGTCCGTCGGATCTGGCACCCGAAGACGTCGGCGGCGACTTCGTGGGCGAGGCATACCGGCTCGGCAAGACCGTCGCCCAGGTTCATACCGACCTCGCGCGAGCACTCGGCACGGAGGAAGCCGACGCTGCCGAGATGGGGCGTACGGTTCGGTCGATGCTGGACCGGCTCGAACGCGTGTCGGCGCAGGTTCCCGAGCTAGCCGGGCATCGAGCTAGGTTGCAGACGACATTCGAGCGGCTTGCCGACGTCCCGCTGCCGGTGTCGATACAAGCGGTTCATGGTGATCTACATCTGGGTCAAGTGCTGCGGACCATCCACGGCTGGTTGCTGCTGGACTTCGAAGGTGAGCCCGCCGCGAGTCTGGCCGAGCGCTCAGCGTTGCGGTCGCCAGTCCGTGACGTTGCCGGCATGCTGCGGTCCTTTGACTACGTCGCTCAACAGCTCCTCGTCGGCCAGCCGGAGGATCCCGAGCAGGTCGCCCGCGCGATGCGCTGGTCTACGCGCAACCGCGCGGCGTTCTGTGATGGATATGCCTCGGTGGCCGAGCACGATCCACGCGATGAGCCCGACCTGTTGCGTGCGCTCGAACTCGACAAGGCGGTCTACGAAGTCGGCTATGAGCATGCGAACCGGCCCGAATGGTTGACGGTGCCGTTGGCATCGATCGACCGGATTATGGCCGAAGGTGAGTGACCCCGTGAGCAATACCTACCCCTGGCCACCGTCGGTCGGCGAGCTTGACCTGCACCTGATCAGCGAGGGCCGGCACGAACGATTGTGGGAAGTCCTCGGCGCTCACGTGCATACGCTGCAGGGACCACAAGGGCCAGTCGAGGGCACCTCGTTCGTGGTTTGGGCGCCAAACGCGCAAGCCGTGCAGGTCGCTGGCGACTTCAACTTCTGGAGCGGTGACGAGCATCCGATGCGCTCACTCGGTGGCTCGGGCGTGTGGGATTTGTTCGTGCCGGAGGTTGGTGCTGGTGCGCATTACAAGTTCCGCATTCACGGAGCAGATGGGCAGTGGTACGAAAAGGCCGACCCAATGGCCTACGGCACCGAACTGCCACCGGCCACAGCCTCGATTGTCGTCGACTCGCGCCACACCTGGACCGACGACGCGTGGGTGAGTCAGCGCGACACGACGACATGGCTCGACGCGCCAATGAGCATCTACGAGGTGCACCTCGGGTCGTGGCGACCTGGGCTGAGCTATCGAGAGCTTGCCGATGAGCTTGCGGACTACCTCACCGAGACCGGGTTCACGCACGTCGAACTGATGCCGATTGCTGAGCACCCGTTCGGTGGGTCGTGGGGCTACCAAGTCACTTCCTATTACGCGCCTACGTCGCGATTCGGCACTCCCGATGACTTTCGCTGGTTTGTCGATGAGCTGCATAAACGTGGCTTCGGGGTGATTGTCGACTGGGTACCCGCGCACTTCCCGCGTGACGAGTGGGCGCTGGCCCGCTTCGACGGCACTGCGCTTTACGAGCACCCGGACCCACGTCGAGGCGAGCAGCCCGACTGGGGCACGTATGTCTTTGATTTCGGCCGGCCACAGGTGCGCAACTTCCTCGTCGCGAATGCGTTGTTCTGGTTCGAGGAGTTCCACCTCGACGGGCTGCGGGTCGACGCGGTCGCATCGATGCTTTATTTGGACTATTCCCGCAAGGCGGGGGAATGGGTGCCCAACAAGCACGGTGGCCGGGAAAACCTAGAGGCCGTGCAACTGCTGCAGGAACTCAACGCGACGGTCTACAAACATCATCCGGGCGTTGTCATGATTGCCGAGGAATCAACCGCCTGGCCGGGTGTCAGCAGCCCGACGAGCGGCGGCGGACTGGGGTTCGGCTTCAAGTGGAATATGGGATGGATGCACGACTCGCTGGACTATCTCAGTCACGATCCGATCCAACGGTCCTTCCATCACGGTGAGATGACGTTTTCGATCGACTACGCCTGGACCGAGAACTTCATTCTGCCGCTGTCGCACGACGAGGTCGTACACGGCAAGGGTTCCCTGTGGCAGCGGATGCCTGGCGACGACTGGAACAAGGCGGCCGGTGTACGCGGACTGCTGGCGTTCATGTGGGCGCACCCTGGCAAGCAGATGTTGTTCATGGGCGGTGAGTTCGGCCAGGTTGGGGAATGGGCCGAGTCGGGATCACTCGACTGGGATGCGCTGGGGCAGCCGCTGCACGCGGGCATCCTGCGCTTGGTCAGCGATCTCAACGCGTACTATCGATCGGCGCCAGCACTTTGGTCTTCCGACGGCCGCCGCGAGGGCTTCCAGTGGATCGATGCCAGCGACACGGCCAACAACGTCATTGCGTTCCTGCGCATCGGCTCCGACGGATCACAGGTTGCCTGCGTAGCGAACTTCTCCGGACAGCCGCACCACGACTACCGAATCGGGTTGCCGTCGGCAGGCACGTGGCACGAGGTCATGAACACCGACGCCGAGACTTATGGTGGGTCGGGAGTCGGCAACCTTGGTGCAGTGATTGCCGAGGACGTTGCGATGCACGGGATGCCCGCGTCAGCGGTCCTGCAACTTCCACCGGCGGGCGTCCTCTGGCTCACGCCCTGACTGGCCAGCGACCCCCGGTGGCAGGGCGTGGGGCTAGGCGTTCCGTTTCAAACATCTGACCTCATCACAGGAAACTGTCGCTTATGACAGGTTGCAACCTGTGAGGAGTGACAGTTTCCCACGATATCCTGGGAAACTTGGGACGGGAGGGGCTAGAAGACTTTGCCGGGGTTCAGCAGATTGGCGGGGTCGAGGGCTTTCTTGATGTCGCGATGCACGCGCAAGCCGATATCGCCGATCTCGATGGCGAGACCGTCGCGCTTCAACAACCCAATGCCGTGTTCACCAGTGATCGTCCCGCCGAGGTCAAGACCCAACAGCATAATCTGGTTAAAGGCGATATGCGCACGCTCCGACTCGGCAGCATCAGCACCGTCAAACACAATGGTCGGATGGAAATTGCCGTCGCCCGCGTGCCCGACGAGGCCGATCGTCAGGCGCTGCTCGGCGGCGATTGACTTGACCCCTGCGACCAGGTCCGATAGGTGGTCACGCGGCACACAGATGTCATCGACCATCGTGGTGCCAATCGCCTCGAACGCAATTAGTACCTCGCGGCGGGCCCGCAACAACGCGTCGGCCTCCTGCTCGGACTGGGCGATGATGACGTCATCCGCACCGGCCGATCTCAGCAACTCGGCGAGCGCATTGATCTCGGTCTCGCCAGCCGCGCCACCCGCATCAGATTGGGCCAGTATGACTGCGCCGACAGCATCGTCGAAGCCGAGGCGAAACTGTTCGTTGACTGCCCGAATGCTGGTGCGGTCCATGAACTCGAGCAGGCTAGGAACGAGCGAAGATGTGACGATCGCTGTCACGGCACGTGCTGCGCGCTCGGTGTCAGCAAAGGTGGCCGCGAGTGTGAGTGGCCGTTCGGCGGCGGCGCGCAACCGAAGCGTCGCCTCGGTGATGATCCCCAGCGTGCCTTCGGCGCCAACGAACAGCCGTGCGAGGTCGTAGCCAGCAACGCCCTTGACCGTGCTTCGGCCGGTGCGGAGCACCTCACCCGAAGCCAACACGATTTCTAGTCCGAGTACGTAGTCGGTCGTCACGCCATATTTGACGCAGCACAATCCTCCTGAGTTCGTGGATAGGTTGCCGCCAATCGTGCAGAACTCCTTGCTGCTTGGATCGGGCGGATAGAACAATCCCTGCTCTGCCACGGCCCGCGCGAGCACGGCGTTGAACACCCCCGGCTGGGTAACGACATAGCGATTGGCGTGGTCGATCTTGATGATCTGATCCATCGCCTCAAGGCTGATAACAAGGCCGTCCTCGATCGCGTTGGCGGCGCCGGACAGTCCACTGCGCGCACCTTGTGGAACCACCGGTATGCCGTGGGCCGAAGCCACCTCCATCGATGTGACGACATCTGCAGTCGATCGGGCTCGTATGACGGCCAGCGGCATACCGGAACTGCAAAACTTCGCGCGGTCGACCCGGTATTTCTCCATGATGCCCGGATCGGTGACGAGGCTCGGCCCAGGCAGGCGCGCACGAAGTTCGGCCAACGCGGATACCTGGGCAGTCATGAGCGTTAGGCGTTCTTGAGCGCTTCCTCGAGCGCACCGAGGATGAGCGTGACCGAGGCCGGATTGGCGTTTGGGCCCATAAGGCCGATGCGCCAGACTGTAGCTGCATATTTGCCAACGCCGCCGCCGATCTCAAGATCGAAGTTGTGCAACAGAAATTGCCGAATCTTCGCCGAGTCGGCGCCTTCAGGCACTTTCACCGTGGTCAGCTGCGGCAGCCGGAAACCCTCGGCCGCGAACAATTCAAGGCCCATCGCCTGCAGCCCCGACTGCAGTTGATCGCCAGCCGATTGATGCCGCGCCCAGGCGTTTTCTAGCCCCTCAGCCAGGATACGATCCAATGCCGCTTCAAGGCTCGCAACCATCGCGACCGGTGCGGTGTGGTGATAGGTGCGTCCGCCGTTCGCCTGGCCGAGATAGCCACCGAGAAGACCGAGATCCACGTACCAGGATTGCGGATGCGGATTGCGACGCTCGAACGCCTGATCCGAAATCGTGAACGGGGCTAGCCCGGGCGAGACGCCCAGGCACTTTTGCGTGCCGGCATAGCCGACATCGATACCCCAGTCGTCGGCACGAAGTTCGGCGCCGCCGATCGAGGTCACAGCATCGACGATGAGGAGCGCATCGCCCTTGATCGCGCCGAGGGCCTTGATATCGGAGCGCACCCCGGTCGACGTTTCGGCATGCACGGCAGCGATGACCTTCGGGTTCGGATGCGCGGCTGCGACGCGTTCGGCATCGACCGGTTGCCCATACTCGTGATCCACCCGTATGACTTCGGCGCCACAGCGGGCCGCAACATCGCACATACGTTCACCAAACAGCCCATTGACCGCGATGACCGCAGCATCGCCAGGCGAAATGGTGTTGACGAACGCGGCCTCCATACCCAGCGATCCGGTGCCACTCAGCGGCAGCGTGCGGGCGTTATCGGTGCCCCAGACCGTGCGAAGCCCCGCGCAGGTGTTGTCGAGCCGGGCGATGAAGTCCGGATCCAGGTGGCCCAGCAACGGATAGCCAAGGGCTGCCGTCGCTTCTGGGTAGGGGTTAGTGGGGCCGGGGCCGAACAAGAATCGACTGGGAATGATCTGAGCCATGAACCGATCATAGGACGAAGGGCTGTGTCTGGATCAAGTACTTCGAGCGGGCACTACGCTTGGCGGTATGTCGCTTTGGAATGACCGTGTCCTGCCCCGACTCGTCGACCGAGCCTTATCGGCCGGTGCGGTGATGAAGGAACGCCAACGCTTATGTGCGCAGTTGAGCGGCACGGTGCTGGAGCTTGGCTTCGGTTCGGGCCTCAACATTGAGAAGTACCCCGACGCGGTCGAATCGGTTGCCGCAGTCGAGCCGTCCGATAAGGCATGGGAGCTGTCAGAGCAGCGGCGTATGGCCAGCAGCACGCCGATTGTGCGTTCCGGCCTCGATGGGCAGCATCTTGCAGAGGCGGACGATTCGTTCGACATGGTCTTGACGACCTTCGCGCTGTGCACGATTCCTAATGCGGAACTTGCACTGGCCGAGGCGCGACGGGTGCTCAAACCCGGTGGACGGCTCGTGTTTCTTGAACACGGGTTGTCGCCCGATCAAGGTGTCGCCAAATGGCAGCATCGTCTTGACCCACTTCAGCAGCGGGTCGCTGGCGGCTGCCACCTCGCGCGCGACATGCCAAAGCTATTGACCGCTGCCGGCTTCCGAATCGACGATTTGGAAAAGCGCTATTTGCCGGGACCAAAATTCGCCCGCCCATTTGGCTATGCCTACTCCGGTGCCGCCACGTCGATCTGATCTCGACGCGACGGCCCGGCGTACGACTTAACCCTGCATCTGATTCAGTTCAGGATTGCGAGAACCTCAAGCAGGGTTGCGGACGGGCGCATGACGGCCTTGACCTTGGTTTCGTCGGGGCGGAAGTAGCCACCGATATCGGCCGGTGAGCCCTGCACCGAGAGCAATTCTTCGTTGATCTTTGTCTCGTTGCTGGCAAGGTCGCCGGCGACCTTCGTGAACGCGGCCGCGAGTTCACCATCTTCGGTCTGCTTCGCGAGCTCCTGGGCCCAGTAGAGCGCCAGGTAGAAGTGGCTGCCGCGGTTGTCGATCTCGCCAACCTTGCGGCTGGGCGACTTGTTCTCATCGAGGAATGTCCCGGTGGCCCGGTCCAAGGTGTCGGCAAGGATCTGGGCACGCGCGTTGCCTGTCGTGACTGCCATGTGCTCGAAGCTCGAAGCCAGTGCAAGGAACTCTCCGAGGCTGTCCCAGCGGAGATGGTTTTCCTTGATGAGCTGCTGCATGTGCTTGGGTGCCGAACCGCCGGCACCGGTCTCGAAGAGGCCGCCGCCCGCGATGAGCGGAACGATCGAAAGCATCTTTGCGCTCGTACCCAACTCAAGGATCGGGAACAAATCGGTGTTGTAATCACGCAGCACATTGCCAGTCACCGAGATCGTGTCCTGACCCTTACGGATCCGATCGATCGAGAACTGGGTGGCCTCAACCGGCGACATGATCTCGATCTGCAGGCCGTCGGTGTCGTGCTCGGTCAGATACTGCTTCACCTTGGCGGCGATGACAGTGTCGTGTGCGCGGGTCGGATCGAGCCAGAAGACGGCCGGCGTGTCAGACGCACGGGCGCGGGTGACGGCCAACTTGACCCAGTCGCGTAACGGAATGTCCTTGGTCTGGCAGGCACGCCAGATATCCCCAGCGTCGACTTGGTGCTCGATGAGGACTTCGCCGGCGCCGTTGACCACTTGCACGGTTCCAGCGGTGGCGATCTCAAAAGTCTTGTCATGGCTGCCGTATTCTTCGGCGGCCTGAGCCATGAGCCCGACGTTGGGTACCGATCCCATCGTGGTCGGGTCGAAGGCCCCATGAGCGCGGCAATCGTCGATCACGGTTTGGTAAACACCGGCATACGAACTGTCCGGGATCAACGCAAGCGTGTCGGCTTCGCCGCCATCAGGGCCCCACATGTGGCCCGATGTGCGGATCATGGCCGGCATTGAGGCATCAACGATGACATCGCTGGGCACGTGCAGGTTAGTGATGCCCTTGTCCGAATCGACCATCGCGAGGGCGGGACCGTCGGCAATGCCCTTGTCGATTGCGGCCTTGATCTCTGCGCCATTGGGCAGGGCATCTAGGCCGGCAAGGATCGCGCCGAGGCCGTTGCTGGAGCTGAGGCCAGCGGCGGCAAGGTCATCACCATATTGTGCAAATACGTCGGGTAGGAATGCTTCGACGGCGTGGCCGAAGATGACTGGGTCCGAGACCTTCATCATCGTGGCCTTGAGGTGAACCGAGAAGAGAACGTCATCGGCCTTGGCGCGGGCGATCTGAGCGGTCAGAAACTCGTCGAGCGCGGCTGCCTTCATAACGGTGCCGTCAATGATTTCACCGGCCAGTACTGGGAAAGCTTCTTTGAGCGTGGTCGTCGTACCGTCGTCACCGACCAGCTGGATCGTGATCGTGCCATCGGATTCGATGACCACGGATTTTTCGTTGGCACGGAAATCGCCGCCGTCCATCGTGGCGACATTGGTCTTCGAATCGGCGCGCCAAGTACCCATCGAGTGCGGGTGGCTACGAGCGAAGTTCTTGACCGAGGCAGGTGCGCGACGATCGGAGTTGCCTTCGCGCAAGACTGGGTTGACGGCGCTGCCCTTGACCTTGTCGTAGCGGGCGCGAGCGTCTTTTTCGTCGTCCGTCGTGGGGGAGTCGGGATAATTGGGCAGTGCGTAGCCCTGGCTCTGGAGCTCGGCGATGGCGGCCTTGAGTTGGGGGATTGATGCGCTGATATTGGGCAGTTTGATGATGTTGGCTGCTGGCTGCTTGACCAGTGCCGCGAGTTCAGCGAGCGTGTCGTCGACCTGCTGCTCGGGGGTGAGACGATCGCCAAAAAGGGCGATGATGCGGCCGGCGAGCGAGATGTCGCGGGTCTCGACTTCCACACCGGCGGTTGAGGCATAGGCCTCGACCACGGGGAGGAAGGAGTAGGTGGCGAGCATGGGCGCTTCGTCGGTATGGGTGTAAATAATCGTGGACATGGGTTCGGCGACTCCCTCAAAGATGTTCGGATGCCTAAAATGTTGTTTGACGTCAAGATACCTGATCTGGGTGACGCGGCAAAGTCTTGCACCTGCGGGCCGCTCAGCAGCAATCCGTCGAGTGGCACGTACATGGGCTAGTTCCGCGTGTTTGAGCCTAGGTACGTGCCACTCGATGGACGGGGGTCGCTCGGCTCAATTGCCCGTGGCGCGAGAGCAACCGCGAACAGAGTCGTGATCGGAACGGCGAGAACTAGCCCGATCGCACCCACGAGCGTACGGACGATTTCTTCGGCGATCTGTTCAGTTGTTGCCATTTCGGCCAGCCCACGTTGATAGGCCGTGATCAATAACAGGATCGTTAGCGCCGAGCCGGCGTATGCGAACACGAGCGTGTAGACGCTGGAGGCGATGTGATCGCGTCCGATCCGCATGGCCGACACGAACAGGTCGCCAGCACGGACAGCAGGCTGGATCGCACGGAGCTCCCAGACCGCGCTGGCTTGGGTCACCGTGACGTCGTTGAGGACACCGAGCCCGGCGATGACCATGCTCGCTGCCACGACGCCCGACATATGGATGTTTGGAGCGATCGCGATGAGGGTTTGATCATCCTCGGAGCCGATACCGGTCAGACGTGCCCAGTTGCTGGCGATCACCCCGATGCCAGCGGTTAATGCAAGGCCGACCAACGTGCCGAACAGCGCAGACGTCGTACGAATCGAGACGCCATGGGCCAAATAGAGCACGACGAGCATGATCGCCGCCGAACCGACAATTGCCACCAGCAGCGGATCCTCGCCCGACAGAAATGCAGGCAACATAAATTTGGTCAACGCCAGCAACGTCACGCCGACGCCGAGGATCGCGAAAAGGCCGCGCCACCGGGCAACAGCAATGACAGCAACCGCGAAAATCAGCGCAAGAGTGATCAGCGGGAGCCCACGCCGGAAGTCAAGAAATTCGTACGAAGCGGTCTGCCCGGGCGGCTGGAGCCTGATCACCGTGATCCTGTCACCGGTCTTCATCCCGGCCTTGAAATGCCCGGCATCGAGGTCAAACTTCGCGGTCCCATCGGCAATCGAAGCGGCCACATGGGCACAATCGCCACTCACCGAGGGCAGCCCGTTGGGACCTTCGCCACCGCTGCCGCAATTGAAGGCGTTGACCGAGGTCACAGTCGCGTCGACGATCGAGACACCCTGCCCGCCATAAGGATTGGCCGACTCAGGCACGCGGTCGCCGTTGGGCCACAGCGCGATCATGCCGGCAATTACGCCGATTGCAATGATCGCTACGACCACGGTCAGAGCGGCGGCAAGTGCGCGGCGGGTCGGGGCGACTTCGGCTGGAGCGTGTGAATGCGAATGTGTCACGATGAGTAGCGTGCCATCATCTGACAAAGAAGAAGTAGTCCTCCCCGGCGGCGCGGTCGGCGGCGCAGTGCGTGTGGGCCGGACGGTTCGTCGTCCCACCGGCCCGTGGACGCCTGCCGTACATGAATTGCTAGACCATTTGCATGCCGCAGGATTGTCTGGCGTTCCCGAATTCCTCGGCGTGGATGAGCAGGGACGTGAATCCCTGTCGTACGTCGAAGGCCGCGGTGTCGAACCCGATCGCGAGGTCGTTCTCGATTCGGTACTCGTCGAGGCAGTGACCTGGTTGCGTGACTATCACGACATCATCGATGGCTTCCGACCCGACGGATCGCGCATCTGGCGCGGCGGCGAAGCCGAGCTTGGCGCCGACGAGATCATCTGCCACAACGATCCGGGCGTCTACAACTGGATCATCCAGAGCGGCCATTTCGTTGCGATGATCGACTGGGACCTGGCCGGTCCGGGCAAACCGCTCGATGATTTGGCATTCCTGGCCTGGACCGCGATTCCGCTCTACCGCGAGACCCCACTGACTGAGGTCGTGCGGCGGCTCAATCTCCTCGTCGACACCTACGCCGAATGGGGCCCGCTGACAGTTCTCAACGCGGTTGCCGATCGTATGACAACGGCCAATGACCGCATCGAGGCCGGCCAGGCCCGCGGCGACCAAGGCATGCTCAATCTCGCCAAGGTCGGCGAGCCGCAACGAACCCGGGATCGAGTCGAGGCATTCAGAGATCGGATACCGGCCATCGACGCGGCGCTCTAGGCTTCAGGTCTGCACAAGTGTTGGGGTGCCGAACACAGTTCGGACACCTGCCGAATACAGCACCGAGTCCGGTGCTCTGTCCACGACGCCCGGCAGACCCGCAGCAGCGACCAGAGTGTCGTCAAGATGCTCGATGTAGGCATGCTGCAGCGGCCACGGCTCGTGATGGTTAGGTATCCACAGGGTCCGGCCAAACCAGCGGGTGTGGAGACCGAAACGAGCCGTGACGAAACTCTCGACCGATGAGGGTGCATCGATTGGTTTTCCGATCCTGACCGTGATTCGGCCGCCGGCCCGCAGAGGACCGGGCCAGCGGCGAGACGTGGCGTAGTCGATCGTGTCGTCGATTTCGCTGATGCGCATGCGAGCCCATGTGTAAGGCAGCGTGAAAACCAGCCGGGCACCCAAGGTGGCGATCAGGCGAGATGCTTCCAGCGATCGGAACACCACGCCGTGGCGGCCGGCCTCGTCGACCGAATAGAGCCGCACATTCGTTTCGGCGAAGTCTCCGAAGTACGGAATGGCCGGTCCGCAACCAAATCCAGCCCGGCTCATCTTAAAGGGGATCAGGCCGACATACGTCACCCCATTAAGCACATCGGGCCGGGTCCCGCGGGGCAGCAGCGGCGCCACAAGTGCCGGATCGACGGCCCAGTGCACAAACGTGATTCGACGCCATCCCTGCGCCATCAGTCGAATACCGGCGACTGGAAGTGGGATCGCATTGAATGTGGTCACGCACTAATTCTGTGCCCTCGCGCTGCGTGCCGCAATGCCAGATCGCGCCGGTTATGTCACATCACGGACCCGAACCACCCAAGGGCTGGATCAATGGGGACAGATAGTAAATCAGCACGCGAAATCGGCTATCGAGATAACAACTCTGGCGGTGTATCTTCTGGACCATGACGCGTATTTATTTCGACGAGCCGGAGGATTCGGCCGAGCTTGCTGGCGCACTGGCAGCTGAGGGCTACACCGTTGAGACGGTTCGCGAGGCCTTCGCTGGCGAGGATGACGCCGAGGACCGTTCGTGGGTCTTAGTCGTCGCACAGGACGATGAGCGGATCGCGGAGATGGTGGACGTGTACGGCGGTTGGTTGCCGGGCGACGAACACCTCCCGGCCGAGCCGCTCGCCTTGCCCGACCAGCCCAAACGGCGGAAAAACAACTGACGAACCGCGCCCCTAGGATGGTGCGGTGAGCGCAACTCTGGTGGCCAAGGATCTCGCGGGCGGCCACGCCCATCGCACGCTTTTCTCGGCGCTCGATCTGACCGTTACCCCCGGCGACGTTATCGGGGTGGTCGGCGCGAATGGGGCAGGGAAAACCACGCTGCTGCGGCTGTTGGCTGGCGTCGATGCACCGCTCGGCGGCACCGTGTCGACGGCGCCCGCGGATGCGTTCATCGGTTGGCTTCCACAGGAACACGAACGCCTCCCCGGCGAGACGATCGCCGCCTACATCGGTCGCCGAACGGGCGCCGTTGACGCAACGGTTGCGATGGAGTCGACCGCGACTGCACTCGGCGCGGAAACTCCGGGCGCCGACGATGCGTATGCCGCGGCGTTCGACCGGTGGATGGCCAGTGGGGCCACCGATCTCGATGACCGCATCGCACCAATGCTCGCCGACCTCGGCCTCGACGTCGGGCCGGATGCCCTGATGACGTCGCTGTCGGGTGGCCAGGCTGCGCGCGCCGCGCTCGCAGCACTGTTGCTCAGCCGATTTGATGTGGTCCTGCTCGACGAACCGACCAACGACCTCGATCTGGCCGGACTAGAGCGGTTGGAGACCTTCGTACGCGGCCTGCGCAACGGCGTCGTACTTGTGTCCCACGACCGAGAGTTCCTGGCCCGTTGTGTGACCCGGGTCGTGGAACTTGATCTGGCGCAGAACCAGGTTGCGGTCTATGACGGTGGCTATGACGCCTATCTCGAGGAGCGCGCCGTCGCTCGGCGGCATGCGCGCGAGGCTTATGACGAGTTTGCCGACAAGAAGTCCGATCTGGTCGCCCGCACTCGCACCCAACGCGAGTGGAGTTCGCAAGGCGTACGCAATGCGATGAAGAAGGCTCCGGACAACGACAAAATTCGACGCAAGGCTGCGACCGAGTCCTCGGAGAAGCAGGCGCAGAAGGTACGTCAGATGGAATCGAAGATTGCCCGCTTGGATGAGGTCGAGGAACCGCGCAAAGAGTGGGAACTTCAGTTCACGATCGGTTCGGCGCCGCGTTCAAGCGCCGTCGTCGCGACTCTCAATGAAGCGTCGGTGCGACTCGGAGATTTTCAATTTGGTCCGGTGTCACTGCAGGTCAACGCGCGTGATCGCATCGGGATCACCGGACCCAACGGGGCTGGGAAAACGACGCTGCTGCGACTCTTGCTGGGCCGATTGGCGCCAGCTGCCGGCTCGGCAGGACTCGGTGCGAGTGTTGCGATAGGCGAGATCGACCAAGCACGTACGAGCCTTACCGAGGATCTCTCCCTGGGCGATGCATTCGAACTGGTCGTACCTGAATTCACCGCGGCAGAGGCACGGACGCTGTTGGCCAAATTTGGCCTCAAGGCCGATCAGGTCACCAGCCTTGTCGGCCGGCTGTCGCCGGGTGAACGTACGCGTGCCGTCCTTGCCCTCTTGCAGGCCCGCGGCGTCAACCTGTTGGTCCTTGACGAGCCGACCAACCACCTTGATCTCCCGGCAATCGAACAGCTCGAAGAAGCGTTGGAGTCGTATGACGGCGCGTTGCTACTCGTCACCCACGATCGCCGACTGCTGGACAACGTCCGTCTCGATCAGCGTTGGCATGTCGAAGCTGGACGAGTAACGATTCACTGAGGTTCTGGTCGTTGCGTCATACCAAATGTGGCTCCTGAGCCTCAATCGTTATGACGTAACGCCGAGCGCGTCTTTGAGGAAGCCGATCTGGAGCAGCTTGAGGTTCTCGGCGACGACCTCTTGTGGGGTCATATGGGTGACGCCGGAGAGCGGCAACACCGTATGTGGACGCCCGGCGGCAAGCAGCGCCGAGGACAGCCGCAGCGTATGGGCAGCAACCACATTGTCGTCGGCCAGACCGTGGATGATCATCAACGGGCGTTCAAGCCCCACCGCTAATGGGATCAGTGAATTGCGGTCGTAAACCTCGGGCTGATCGTTCGGATTGCCCAGATAGCGCTCGGTATAACAGGTGTCATAGAGCCGCCACTCGGTCACTGGAGCGCCGGCCACAGCAACGTGGAAAACATCTGGCCGTTTCAGCACCGCGAGTGCCGCGAGGTAGCCGCCATATGACCAGCCGGTGATGCCGACGCGCGTGGTGTCGACGTCATCGGGGAACGCCGCGGCCACCGCGTCGAGCGCGACGATTTGGTCGGCGAGAGTCACGGACGCGAACTCATTGAGGATTGTTCGCTCAAAGGCTGGACCGCGTCCCGGCGTGCCGCGGCCGTCGGCCACAACAACGCAGAATCCCTGATCTGCGAGCCACTGTGCTTCGAGGAAAGCCCTTGTCGAGGCTAGGACGCGTTGGGCGTGCGGACCGCCATAGGGATCCATCAAGACCGGTAGGCGAACCGATCCGCGTACGTGGCCTTGCGGGAACAGGACCGCTGTACGCAGCGCATCCGGACCGGCATGAAGCATTGTCACGACCGGTTCGAACGGCACCGGCTCGCTCAGCACTCGCAATGTTTCTGCGTCGCCGCTGGCCGGATGAACCGTCACCGACGTCGTGGGTGAGTCGAGCGACGAACGACTGATCACGATGGTTGGTCCACCGGTCACAGCACCGTGTACGGCCGCCCCTTCGGTCATCGCCATCGTCGAGCCGTCGAAACCAAACCGCACGACCTGCACCTCGGTTGGCTCGGCGGATGCGGTGCTGATGACGCAATCAGCTTCGACACTGACAATGCCGCGGATTTGCCAGGCAGCATCTGAAAATGGCGTGCCGTTGAGCACGAGTCGACGCGATTCGTCACAATCTTCGACGGTCAGGAGCCCGCCGCCGGCAATCATCCGAGGCGCAGCGATGAGTTCGACCCAGGCATCGTCATGGAGTTCACGGAGCACCTGCGTTGCGCCGGTGGCCACATCGACGCTCAGGATCTGTGAATCCTTCTGGTCCCGACTCAACACCTGAATAACCGGATCGCCGTGCTCGGACCACGACACCCGGCCAAGATATTCAAAACGGTCGTGATCCCACCTGATTTCGGTACGCCGGCCGTCCAGCGTGATGTGCCACAACGACACGGCTGCGTTCGGCGTACCGGCCGCGGGATAACGCTGCACGACCGGTTCACGTTCGGGATTCTCTGGATCAGCGATATGCCAGGTTTGTACAGGGGAGTCGTCGAAGCGTTCGACCAGCAGGGACTGACTGTCGGGCGCCCACCAGAAGCCTTGGAAGCGATCCATTTCCTCAGCCGCGATGAACTCGGCCTGCCCCCAAACCTCCCGGCCTTCGGGTTCGACGAGCGCGCGGTCGTCCTTGCCAGTCACGCCGATGACGCGCAAGGCACCACCAGAGGCATACGCGATGGCACGTCCACGGGGATCGATACGCGGGTCGATGACAGCCCCGGTGCTCGGCAGCGCCTTGACCGCG
Organism: Aeromicrobium changchenzhani; assembly: GCF_057586615.1. Lineage (NCBI taxonomy): Bacteria > Bacillati > Actinomycetota > Actinomycetes > Propionibacteriales > Nocardioidaceae > Aeromicrobium > Aeromicrobium changchenzhani. The sequence goes on from NZ_CM172480.1 coordinate 988,996, forward strand.
CCAGCGACGAGTTGCACGGACCACAACCGGCCCGACAGGGCGAAGGTGGCCCAACGACCATCATGATCGGCGGTGAAACCGACCAGGCCGGCAGCCGATTCGCGACTGCGTTCGCGACGAGACTGCTCCGCGGCCGACAATTGCTCGCCGTCCTCACCAAGCAGCGCCGTCGGATCCACCACGAGTCGCTCCGTGCCGCTTGCGATGTCGTACGACCAGAGCTGCCCGGTCCGCGTGACACCATCGGGTGTGCGGATGAAGTAGACCTTGCTGCCGGAGTCATTGACCCAAATGTTGCGCGGGATTCCGAGCGTGAAGCGCAGGGTGCGTGCGGCGAGCCGCGGGTAGGAGACGGTCATGCTCCGATCCAATCACGGTGGGCCATAACCGGAGGCCGTAGCCTTGACACATGACCCAGAACGCTCGTCGAATGTTGCTCGTCCACGCCCATCCCGATGACGAGACCATCGGCACCGGGGCCACGATGGCCCGCTATGTGGCTGAAGGCGCTCAGGTCACCTTGATCACGTGCACGTCCGGCGAGGAGGGCGAGATCCTCGTCCCTGAACTCACCCATCTGGCCTCCGATCAGGAGGACGGCTTGGGCGTCCATCGACAGGGCGAGCTGGCTGCGGCGATGAGCATTCTTGGCGTGACGGATCACCGTTTTCTAGGCGGACCGGGACATTTCCGTGATTCGGGTATGAAATGGGGCGAGGACGGTCATGCGACCGTCGCCGACGCAACTCGTCCTGACACGTTCTGGCATGCCGACCTGACGGTAGCCGCAGACCTCCTGGTCGAGATCATTCGCGCGGAGCGGCCGCAAGTCGTTGTGACCTATGACCAGTTCGGTGGCTACGGCCACCCCGATCACGTGCAAGCTCATCGGGTCACGACCTATGCCGTTGCGCTGGCGGGCGTGCGGTCCTACCGCCGCGATCTTGGCGCCGCCTGGGATGTTCCGAAGCTCTACTGGACGGCAATGTCTGCATCGCGTATGTCAGAGGGCTTACGCCAACTGCGCGACGCCGGCGATACGACGACATTCGAAGGTATGGATCCCGATCGTCTGCCACCGTTCGCGGTCAAAGACGAAGACCTTGACTCGGCGATCGACGGCGACGCATACGTCGACCACAAGATGGATGCCCTGCGGGCGCATAGAACTCAGGTCGCGGTCGATGGGCCGTTCTTTGCGCTGTCCAACAATGTTGGCAGCAAGGTGTGGGGCACCGAGTTCTTCCGCCTTGTCAAGGGTGTTCGCGGCCCGGTCGGAGACAGCGGTTTTGAAACGGATCTTTTTGCCGGGCTGTGAGGACTCAATCGGCACGCATCGGGACGGCACGCATTGGGCTCGTGCTGCTGGGCGTGTATGTCTGTCTGCTGGCCAGCATCGTTCACCGCCTGACGTTCGATCTGGCTGGTGTTCCCGTGCCATGGGCGTTGGTACTGAGCTTGATCGCGGCCTATTCGATTGCCCGCACGGTCCGTCCGTGGGTACGCCTCGGTGACATCTTCTTCGCGCTCGGTTGGGCCGTCGGCCTGACCGTTCCGATGGTCGCCGCTAGCGGCAGTTATTTGATCGCTCAGGATTGGCGGGGTCTGACCTTTATGTTCGGTGGACTTGCAGCGTTGACGACCGCAGTCATCCGTTCGAGCAACGACCAATAGGCTTAATCCGTGACTTCGAGTGTTGATCAGGGGGCGTTCCGTGGCGCGCTGGGACGTTTTGCCAGTGGCGTGACGGTTGCGACGACGATTCTCGACGGCGTCGATCACGCGATGACAGCAAGCGCATTCACCTCGGTTTCGCTTGACCCGCCGCTCGTTTTGCTGTGCTCACACAAGAAAAGCCGGTTCAACGACGCGGTGCTCCAATCGGGTGTTTGGGCGGTGTCGATCCTGGCGGAGAGCGGCCTCGAAGCATCCGCGTGGTTTGCGCATCGGGGTCGACCGCTCGATGATCAGCTCGCCGACATCCCATTTCACCGAACCGAATCGGGCATCGCGCTGATCGACGACTCGCTTGCGTGGCTAGAATGCACAACGACGCAGGTGCACGATGGCGGCGATCATTCGATCCTCATTGGGGCAGTCACCGGAGCCGGGGTCAATGAGTCCGTTGATGACCCGCTGCTTTACTACCGGTCGCACTACGGAACGATTGTCCGTTTGGATGAGAACGAGAAATCGGTTTATCAGGATGGTGCATGAAATTCCCGAAGCTGAAATTCCCGAAATCGAAACAGGCGAAGCAGAAGCGCCCAAAGCAGAAGCGCCGGGGACGAGGGCTGCTGCTCGGCGTGATCGTGGTGCTGGCGGTTCTGTATGGCGTCGGCGTCCTGTTTACCGGGATTCGGATGCCAGCCGGCGCGACCGTTGCTGGCGTCGACGTCGGCGGTATGACCTCGAGTGCCGCCAAGACTAAACTCGACAAAGTTTTGACCCCCCGCTCGACAAAACCGATCCGATTCGTTCATGACGGCAAGAACACCAAAATTCCAGCGCAGGAATCGGGTCTGACCCTCGATCTGCAGCGCAGTGTTGATGTGGCCGGCGGTAAGCGGACCTTCAATCCAATCACCATGGTTAAACGGTTGTTCGGCGAACCGCGCTACCCGGCACGATTCAACGTCGACGCCACCACATTCGACGGTGTTCTTGATGCAATAGGCACCTCAATCAACGTCGATGTTGTCGAAGCGCAGATCACCTTCAAGAAAACCAAGCCGGTGGCCCGTCAACCGAAGGCCGGGCTGATCGTCGACCGAGCCGAGACGCTCGCGGCGGCCGAAGCCCAGTGGCTTGAATCGAAACAGCCAATCGAAGTGCCGACAATTGTGCTGCAGCCGGCTGTCGATGCGGCTGGACTCGACAAGGCGATGACCGAAATCGCCAAACCTGCCGTCAGCGGCCCGATCGCCCTCCATGTTGGCAAGAAGGATGTTGAGTTAGCGCCGTCGGCATACGCGCCAGCCCTGACGATCGGTGTCAGGGGCGATGAACTCGTACCCATGATCGATGCCAAAAAACTTGCAAAACCTTTGACCGACTCGACCACTGGGTTTGGCGCGAAGGCGGTCGACGCAACGTTCCGGATCAAGGGCAAGAAAGCGATTGTCGTGCCGAGCAAAGTCGGGCTTGGTTTGCAACCCAAAGAGATGGCCACCAAACTCATACCCGTTCTGACCAAGACCGGGGCAGAACGTGCCCTGACGATTCAGGCGAAGCCGGTCGAGCCGGAGTTCACCACCGCGGATGCTAAGAAACTCGGTATCAAACAACAGATCGGGACGTTCACGACTTACTACGCGCCGGCCGCCTATCGCGACATCAACCAAGGCCGCGCCACCGCGTTGATCGACGGTGTCATCGTGAAGCCCGGGGAGACGTTCAGCTTCAACAAAACCGTCGGCGAACGTACCAAGGCCAATGGCTTTGTGGTGGGCACCGTCATCAATGGTGGTGTGTTCCGCGAAGAACAGGGCGGCGGTGTTTCGCAGGTCGTGACCACGACATACAACGCAGGTTTCTTCGGCGGGATGGCCGATATCGAGCATCATCCGCACGACCTGTACATCAATCGCTATCCGGTGGGGCGCGAAGCGACGGTCTACTGGGGCGCGCTTGATCTGCGCTTCCGCAATGACACCAAGTACGGCGTGCTGATCAAGGCTGGCGTGCGGAAGAGCACGGGCCGTACCCAGGGTGCGACGACGGTGAGTCTGTTCAGCACGAAGGTGTGGGACATCAAGGCTGGGTTGTCGGCTAAGCGCAATATTCGTCAACCGAAGGTTACCTACGATCCGACCAATCGTTGCGTGCCGCAGAGCCCGTCGATCGGCTTCGACGTCGATGTCTATCGGTACTTCTTCCGGAACGGCAAGAAGGTCAAGACCGAAACCGATACGGCTCACTATCGGGCTACCGACGATGTGCGTTGCCGGGCAAAACCGAAGCCCAAGGACGACTAGCGGCGCTTTGCGTCATACGAATCGAGGCCTATAGGCCGCAATCGTTATGACGCAACGACGGCTCCCGGGGTCAGGTAGACGTACTCGTGGTGGGTTCGGAATCCGTACGGGGCGTAGAGCGCAAGCGCTGCCTCGTTGGCTGCCATGGTCTGCAGGTATGCCTTGTCGGCGCCGTGCTTGTGTGCCCAGTCGAGGCCAGCCTCCACGATGCGACGGCCGAGGCCCTGACGGCGCTGGCCGGCGGCAACTTCAACGCATGCCATGCCAGCCCACTCGCCGGTGACCACGACGCGGCCAATCGCGGCCATCGTGCTGCCGATCGACAAGAATGAGACGGTGTTCGGACCGGTCAGAACGGCACGCGCGGACGCTTCGTCGTCGCCGACGCGGTGATAGCGCGCCAGCCATGCCTCGGACGGCTCAGTTGCGATCGTGACTCCAACCGTGGAAAAGCTTTCGCGGAGCCGGGCCACCTGAACAATTGCCCCTGAATAGCCTTCGATCGGCACCCAGCCGGCGGAGCCAAATTTCGCGGCATCGTCCGAGTCGACGACCACCTGGACAATGGGTCGCTGGCCGCGCGCGGCATAAAACTCACCGACCTCAGTGAGTGCGTCGCTGAAGGGGACTCCGGGGTCACCGTGCACGGCCACCGAGTTGGCCCGGCCGGTGAATCCGGCTGAGGCCCGCAGTTCCCAGTCGCCAAGCGCCTGCGATTCGATCGCCGGCCAGCCACGTGAGGTGATCCGAGTCAGATTATCTGCACTGACCGCCATCGCGCCACGGCTGCGTTTGGGCGCATCGGGCACAAGTTTGGTCACGACGATGCTTGCCAGCTCGACCGACACCTCACTGCCATCTCGTCTTTCGAGACGTACCGACGTGGTGTCGAAGGTCACCACGCGGCCGATCACATCGGTCATCGCCGGTCCACCGGTCGGCCCCCGGCCCGGAATCACGTACCGCACCACAAATCGGCGACCGATCGATCCGCTGTCCAATGCCATACCCAGAGCCTATTGCCGTCCATTAGGTGGACCTCGCCTGCGGTTTAATATGCACGGGCGCAATACTTGAGGCACATCGCAAAAGGAGAACGCCCGTGACTTACGTCATCGCTCAGCCGTGTGTGGACATCAAGGACCGATCCTGTGTCGACGAATGCCCGGTGGACTGTATTTATGAAGGTAACAGGATGTTGTACATCCAGCCCGATGAGTGCGTCGATTGTGGTGCCTGCGAGCCAGTTTGTCCGGTCGAAGCGATCTTCTACGAGGACGACACCCCGGGGGAGTGGAAGGACTACTACGACGCGAATGTGAACTTCTTCGACAAGCTCGGCTCGCCCGGTGGCGCGGCCAAACTTGGTGTGATTGACAGCGATCATCCGATGATCGCTGCATTGCCTCCACAGAACCAGGAATAGTAGATGCGCCGGGTTTCGGCGCGGTTTCCGGATTTCCCATGGGACACTCTCGCCGCGGCCAAAGCAGTTGCGGCCGCGCATGACGGCGGCATCGTCGATCTGTCGATCGGTACGCCGGTAGACCCCACCCCGCAGGTCGCTCAGAACGCGCTTGCCGCGGCGGCCAACTCGCCGGGCTATCCCACCGTGTTCGGCCCTGAAGCACTTCGTCAGGCGGCCGCAGACTGGTTGGCACGACGGTTCGGGGTCTCCGAACTGTCGGCTGAGCAGGTCCTCCCGACGATCGGCTCCAAGGAGTTCATCGCCAATCTGCCCATGCAGTTGGGCTTCGGTGCCGGTGACACGATCGGCATACCGGCACTTGCCTATCCCACCTATGAAGTGGGTGCCCGCTATGCCGGGTGCAACGTGATCGCCAGCGACTCGACGATCGGTTTTGGTCCGATCACCCCGAAACTCATATTCATCAACTCGCCAGCCAATCCGCACGGCAAGGTGTTGCCAATCGATCATCTGAAAAAAGTCGTCGACTGGGCGCGTGAACGTAATGTCATTCTGGTCTCGGACGAATGCTATTTGGAGTATTCGTGGGATGACGAGCCATGGTCGATCCTGCATCCGGACATTTCTCGCGGCAGTTTCGACAATCTGTTGACGGTGCATTCGCTGTCCAAACGTTCCAATTTGGCTGGTTATCGGGCCGGTTTCGTCGCCGGTGACCAGACTTTGATCGACGAATTACTCGCGGTGCGTAAGCATCTTGGCTTCATGCTTCCGACCCCGATCCAGGCGGCGGCAATTGCGTCGCTCGGCGATGACGCCCATGTGGACGAGCAGCGCAAGGTTTATGCCGCTCGCCGCAACGATCTTCGTGCGGCGCTTGAAGCGGCTGGCTTCACGATCGATCAGTCGGCGGGCGCTCTCTACCTGTGGGCCACGCGTGGCGAGCCATGCCGCGACACGATCGACTGGCTGGCCGAGCGCGGCATCCTCGCAGCCCCGGGTGACTTCTACGGGGCAGCCGGCAGCCAACACGTGCGCGTCGCATTCACCGCGACCGATGAGCGGATTGCGACGGCGGTGGCTCGACTCACCAGTTGAGTCAGTTCACGGCAGTGCGTACGGAATCGGCTTTGCTGTCCGTCTGTCTGGTCCACCCATTGGGGGAATTATCCGCGGTCCAGAGCCGGCCAGCGAAACTCACTTCGGTGATCTTGAGTTGGCTGGCGTTCGCGACGAGATAATGCGCCAACGCCCAGCCGTGCGCGGTGCGGGTGACTTTCGAGCCGCTGACGGGGTAGGAAAGATCGTCACCGCTGATGACCGCTGGGGTAGGACCGAAGGCGTTTTGCACATCCTTGTCGACCGCTGCGATGCTGCCGCCACTTTGCGGGTCGATTTGGCAAGAAAATCCGGCGGGGCTAAACCCTGTGAGCGATGACGCCAGCGCCCGCGCGTACTCCTCGTGCTGGGCGTAGGCACCGCCGAAGGCCGAGCGTTGGACCTTCTGGGCAGCGACCGTGATCTTCATCGACTGATAGCCCTTAATCTTGATGAGGGCGTCATAGAATTTGCCGATCGAGTAGTGCGGATCGAGGATCTGTTGGACAGTTCCCCACCCTTGCGATGGCCGTTGTTGGAACAACCCGACTGAGTCGCGATCGCCGTAATCAATGTTGTGCAGCTTCGATTCTTGGAATGCGGTTGCGATTGCGATCGTGGTCGCCCGCGGCGGGAGTGCGCGCTGGATGCCGATTCCGGCCATTAACGAGGCCCATTGGCCTTGTTCCAGGTCCACCTGTCCTTCGAGGTCGCCGACTTTGACGGTGCAGTATTCACTGCGGTTCGGTGGCCGATCGGCAAGTACCGTGACGACGAGAACCCCCGAAATCACCAGCGCTGCCGCAAGTGCCCAGCGAAATTTCATTAATTCGCGTGCAGCGCCGAATTGAGTTCGATGCCAGCGCGCGCACCGCGTGGACGGGCCTCGATGGCCCCGGTCTGACTGTTGGTCCAGAACTGGATGCCGTCCTGCCCGGACAACTCGGCGGCCTTGACCGTGGTGCCGTCGGGCAACGTGATCTTGGTACCGGCAGTGACATAGCAACCAGCAGCGATCACGCAATCATCGCCAAGTGAGATGCCGAGGCCAGAATTGGCGCCAAGTAGGCAGTTCTCACCGATGCTGATGACCTGCTTGCCGCCGCCGGACAGCGTTCCCATGATCGATGCGCCGCCGCCGACATCGGAACCGTTGCCGACGACGACGCCTGCGGAAATTCGGCCTTCGATCATCGCGGTGCCGAGCGTTCCGGCGTTGAAGTTGACGAATCCCTCATGCATGACTGTCGTACCGTCGGCCAGATGGGCGCCAAGGCGTACGCGATCCGCGTCGCCGATACGTACGCCACTGGGAATCACATAATCGGTCATGCGCGGGAACTTGTCGACGCTCGTGACCTGGACGTGCAATCCGGCGGCGCGGGCGCGAGCGCGGGTGTGTTCGAAGCCCTCGACTGCACAGGGCCCGATTGAGGTCCAAACGACATTGGTGAGCAGGCCGAACATCCCGTCGAGATTCTGCCCGTGCGGCAGCACCAGCCGGTGCGAGAGGAGATGAAGACGCAGGTAGGCGTCATATGCGTCGCTTGGCGCGGATTGGAGATCCTCGATCTCGGTATGCACGACGACACTGCGAATCTGACGGATTTTGTCGTAGCCACCGAGACGGGTCAACTCCTCGGGCTCGGGGTCATGAGCGGGAGCTGCGCCCAGTCGCGGTTGGGGATACCAAACATCCAGCACAGTGCCTTCGTCGGTGAGGGTCGCAACGCCGTAGCCATGGGCGCCATTCGCGGAAGTCATGCACTCAAACCTACCGTGTCGGCGTTAGTGTGCAGCATGGCTCTAGTCACCTTTAAGGATCTTTGTATCGATGCCGTCGATCCCCTTCCGATGGGCGAGTTCTGGGCTGCCGCACTTGGACTTCGCGCCAAAAGGCTCGCCGACGGTGACCTGTTACTCAGCGGTACCGATCGGTCGCACACGGTGTGGATCAATCAGGTCTGGGAACCAAAATCGGTCAAACAATGTGTGCATCTCGACGTCGACGCGCGCTCGGTCGCCGAGGTTGAGGCGATGGGCGCGTATGTTCTGCCGGAATGGGATTCGTTCGACTGGACTGTGATGGCAGATCCGGAGGGTGGAGAGCTGTGCGTGTTCGCACGCGACCAGCCGCGGGCGCCACGACATCAGGAGGTGTCGCCGCACTGGGACGATGCCTATCGGCTGTACGAGTTGAGCGTGGACGCGGTTGACGCCAAGGCGATCTCCCAATGGTGGGCCGATGTTTTTGGGGCGACGCCATTTGACAGTGAGCAGGAATTCTCCTGGATCGAGGGCATCGAAGGATGTCCGTTCGACCGCTTCGTGTTTCCTGATGTGGCCGAATCGAAAACCGTCAAGAACCGCATCCACTGGGATGTCTCGCTCGTGCGGGGCGCGACGGTGGACGATCTGATCGCCAAAGGTGCGACGGTCATACGTGGCAGGGGTGCGGACCTCGATTGGACCGTCATGGCAGACCCCGAAGGCAACGAATTCTGTGTCTTCGCTGCTGACTGATCGCCGCATGATGGAATGGCTCCATGGCACAACTGGATCTGGGTATGGATGTCGTTGCTCTCACGGCGGCCCTCGTCGACATCGAGTCGGTCTCACTCAACGAATTGTTGATCGCCGATCTCGTGTATGCCGAACTGGGCAAGCTTGGACATCTGACGCTCGAGCGCGACGGCAACACGATTGTCGCCCGTACCGAGCTTGGTCTTGCACAGCGCGTCGTCATTGCCGGCCACCTCGACACTGTGCCGGTCAACGACAATTTGCCGTCGCGGTTCGATGGTGAGTTCCTCCATGGGTTGGGCACGTGCGACATGAAGGGCGGCGTGGCGATCGCACTGCGGCTTGCCCATACGGTCGCGGCGCCGACTCGAGACATAACCTTTGTGTTCTACGACGGCGAGGAGATTGCGCACGAGTTCAACGGTCTCGGCCGCGTGGCGCGTGAACAACCCCGACTTCTCGCCGGCGACTTCGCGATCCTGATGGAGCCGACCAACGCGGTGGTCGAGGCCGGCTGTCAGGGAACACTCCGCGTCGAGATCGTGACGCATGGTGAACGGGCGCATTCGGCACGGTCGTGGATGGGGATCAACGCGGTGCACGCGATGTCGCCGATCCTGCAGCGGCTTGAGGCGTATGAGCCCAGGCAGGTCGAGATCGACGGACTGATCTACCGCGAGGGGCTCAATGCGGTTGGCATCAGCGGGGGAGTGGCGGGCAACGTCATTCCTGATGAGGCTCGTGTCACGGTCAACTACCGGTTCGCGCCAGATCTGTCCGAGCAGCAGGCGCTCGATCACGTACGTGCTGTGTTTGACGGCTTCGAGATCATCTTGACCGATACCGCGCCAGCAGCGATGCCTGGCCTCACTGTCCCGGCTGCTGCCGCCTTTGTGGATATGGTCGGGGGCTCTCCGCGGCCAAAATTCGGCTGGACTGATGTCGCGCAGTTCACCCAACTCGGCATACCGGCAGTCAATTATGGTCCAGGCGACCCGCTGTTGGCACACAAGCAGGAAGAACACGTACCGGTCGCACAATTGATCGAGATCGAGGGCAAGCTCACCAGTTGGCTGACCGCGCTTGACTGAACGGGACGAAGTGGGACGAACGATGAGGGATTTGGGCCTTCGGGCGACATTTTTCCCTCATCGTTTGTCTCGTCAGCCGGCGGCCTTCGGTGTAACGCCCTGACTGAATTGTGTTGTGTAAAGCTCCTCATAGCGCCCACCGAGCCGCATCAATTCGGTATGCGTACCGCGCTCGGCGACCCGACCATCCTCGATCACCAGGATCTGATCGGCGGCCCGTACGGTGGAGAGCCGGTGTGCGATGACGATCGACGTTCGTCCCTTGAGCGCGACCGCAAGAGCCTCCTGTACCGCAGCCTCGGACGTTGAATCCAGATGAGCGGTGGCCTCATCGAGGATCACAACCTGTGGTCGGGCAAGGAGAAGCCGCGCGATTGTCAGGCGCTGCCGTTCGCCGCCGGACAGCCGGTAGCCGCGCTCGCCGACGACGGTGTCGAGTCCATCGCTCAGCGAACGCACCAGATCATCGAGTCGGGCATCGTGCAGTGCCGCCCAAAGGTCGGCCTCGGAGGCGCCCGGCTGGGCCAGCAGGAGATTTGAGCGGATGGATTCGTGGAACAGATGACCGTCCTGGGTGGCCATCCCCAGGGTCTCGCGCATTGTCGAGAGACGGAGATCCCGCACATCGATGCCATTGAGCCGGACTGCGCCGTCGTCGACGTCATACAGACGGGGCAGGAGCGAAGCGATCGTGGACTTTCCGGCACCGGAGCTGCCGACCAGCGCGACGAGCTGTCCGGGCTCGACGTGGAAGGACACTCCGTGCAGGACGTCGACGCCGCCGCGATTGTCTAGGACCGCCACCTCCTCGAGCGAGGCGAGGGAAACCTTTTCGGCAGACGGGTATGCGAACGTCACGTTGTCGAAGTCGACGGAGACCGGGCCGGCCGGCAACTCCACGGCATCCGGCCGCTCCTGGATGAGTGGTTCCAGATCGAGGACCTCGAAGACCCGCTCGAAGCTGACCACTGCGCTCATGACCTCGACCCGTGCCGAGGCAAGGGCGGTCAGGGGTGCATACAGGCGCGTCAGAAGCAGTGCGAGCGATACGACGGCACCGGCGTCCAGAGTTCCGCGCAGGGCATAGAAACCACCCAGACCGTATACGAGGGCCAGTGCGAGTGCCGACACGGTCGTGAGCGCGGTCACGAACACCGATTGCAACATTGCCGACTTCACGCCGATGTCGCGAACTCGGCGGGCACGGGTCGCAAACTCGGCCGACTCGACGTCAGGGCGGCCAAAAAGTTTGATCAGGGTCGCGCCCGGCGCCGAGAACCGTTCGGTCATTCGGGTCGCCATGACCGCGTTATGGTCGGCAGCCTCACGACTGAGGGCAGCAAGCCGGCCACCCATGCGGCGCGCTGGGATGACGAAAACCGGCAGCAGGATCAGCGCGAGCAGCGTGATCTGCCAAGAGATGCTGAGCATGACGACCAAGGTCAATGTCAGGGTCACAACATTGCTGACCACGCCCGACAAGGTATTGCTGAACGCGCGCTGCGCCCCCAGAACGTCATTGTTGAGCCGACTGACGAGCGCACCGGTCCGCGTACGCGTGAAAAACGCGATCGGCATGCGCTGGACGTGATTGAACACCGTCGTACGCAGGTCGAGGATCAGTCCCTCACCGATATTGGCCGACAACCACCGGGTCCACAATCCGAAGCCAGCATCGGCGAGTGCAATCAAGGCGATGAGTCCGGCAAGCCCGAACACTTTGCCAGTGGACTCCTTGCCGACGATGGCGTTGACGACCCAGCCAGCCAAAACAGGCGTGGCGACGGTCAGGATCGCCGTCACCACACTGAGGACCAGAAACTGAATCAGCCGTCGCTTGTGCGGCGCGGCGAAGCGCGCAATCCGATTGACGGTCTCGCGGGTCAGTTTCTGCGGCCCGTTCTGTGTGGTCATCGCCCGATGCAGAGACATCCAGGCGGCACCATCCATACTCACGATGTTCTCCAGATGCTGCGTTGTGGCCGGCCGATGATCATCGGTCGCCTGCCAACCCTAGATCGTCCGTGCGCGTTGCGTTCAATCGACGAAGTGTTTTCGGCTAGCCTGCTGAACATGACGAAGCCTCGTGAATCCCGAAAGGGCCCGATCCGGTTGCGCCGTGATCAGGTCGAGGACAGTACGACCGATCAGCGACTGCTCGAATCGCGTGACAAGAACGACTGGGTTCACACCGATCCGTGGCGGGTGATGCGGATCCAGTCCGAATTCGTGGAGGGCTTCGGCGGACTGGCCGAGCTCGGCCCTGCGGTTAGCGTCTTCGGCTCGGCGCGCACCACGAAGGACGACCCGATGTATGGCAAGGGCGTCGAAGTCGGGATGGCACTGGTCAAGGCCGGATATGCGGTCATCACCGGTGGCGGCCCGGGCGCGATGGAGGCGGCCAATCGCGGCGCGGTCAAGGCCGGCGGGGTGTCGGTCGGCCTGGGGATCGAGTTGCCATTCGAGCAGAGCATGAACCGCTGGGTCGATCTCGGCATCAACTTCCGCTACTTCTTTGTGCGCAAGACCATGTTCGTCAAATACGCGCAGGGCTACATCGTCCTGCCCGGCGGCTTCGGCACGCTCGACGAACTGTTCGAGGCAATGACGCTTGCCCAGACCGGTAAGGTGACGTCTTTCCCGATCGTCTTGATCGGCAAAGATTACTGGGGCGGCCTGATCGACTGGCTCCGCAACACGATGCTCACCGACGGCAAAATCAAGGAGAAGGACCTGGATATGATCCTTGTGACCGACAGCGTGCCCGAAGCGATCAAGTATGTCGTTGCGGTCGATCGCGCACAGGGGAACGACATCGGCTTGCACTGACGGCGATCTCGACCGCGGTCAGGCCAATCCGCGGCGCGCCACAGCAGGTGGCCGGTTGCCGCAGATCGAGGCAATCATGTCCAAGGTCTGTTTCGTCTCGGCGACATTGTGGGCCCGGAAGACGCGGGCGCCCTGCCAGGCCGACACGGCGGTTGCGGCAAGGGTTCCCGGTAGGCGATGGTCTTTGTCCCGGTCCAGTGTTTCGCCGACGAAGTCCTTGTTCGACAGTGCCACCAAGACCGGCCAGCCAGTGTCAACCAGTTCGTTGAGTCGTCGGGTCAGTTCGAGGCTGTGGCGGGTGTTCTTACCGAAATCGTGGGTTGGATCGATCAGAATTCCGTCTGGTCGCACTCCATCGGCCATGGCCTTCTCGGCCAGCCGGGTAGTCGTGGCAATGACATCGTCGACGACGTCGTCGTAGGCGATCCGGTGCGGGTCGGTACGTGGCCCCAAACCACCGCTGTGACTGCAGACGAGCCCAGCACCATGTTGGGCCGCAACCAACGTCAACTCCGGATCGGCGCCGGCCCAGGTGTCATTGATCAGATCGGCACCGAGGCCACACAGGACATCGGCGACCTCACTTCGCCAGGTATCGATGCTGATGATCAGATCGGGGTGTCGAACACGTGCCTCAGCGACAAAATCGGCCGTACGTCGCAACTCTTCGGTGCTGTCGACCGAGGGGCCATAGCCAGCCTTGACGCCACCGACATCCACGATGTCTGCACCTTCGGCGACTGCCGCTTCCAAGTGAATCAGAGCAGCTTCGATATCGAACGTTGCACCCGAGTCGTAGAACGAGTCCGGGGTGCGGTTGATGATGGCCATGAGCGCGAAATCGCCCGGTCGGAAGACACGGGTGCCGAGCAATAGATCGCTCATCAACGACCCTCGAAGGCAGGCTTCTCTTTTGCGAGGAAGGCCTTGACTGCGGCCAAATGGTCCGAGGTTGCACCGGTCAAGGCCATCTTTTGTGCTTCGTGCTCGAGTGACGCTGGCAGATCGTGGGTAGTCGAGAAGTTAAGTGCGCGTTTGATCGACGCATACGCAATCGTCGGTCCGTCAGCCAACGTACGAGCTAACGTGGCCACTTCGGCATCGAACGTGTCGTCGGAGACGACCGAGGTCGCCATGCCAAGACTGAGCGCTTCGGCCGCTCGAATCGTGCGGGGGAGCAGCAGCAACTCGGTGGCCTTGCCACGGCCGATCAGGCGCGGCAGCGTCCACGAGATGCCGGTGTCGCAGGACAATGCGATGCCGGCGAAAGCAAGGTTGAAGCCGGCTGACTCCTTCAAGATGCGAAAGTCTGATCCGAACGCAAGCGAGGCCCCTGCGCCGGCAGCGATTCCGTTGACAGCCGCAATCACTGGCTTGGGCATCGTGGCCAGTGCGGTGACGATCGGGTTGTAGTGCTCGGTGACGGTGCCATTGAGTCCGGCCGCGTCGGGGGATTCCAAGCCAGCGACGTGCTCCTTGAGATCCTGACCGACGCAGAAGGCGCGGCCGGTGCCGGTTAGCACCACCACGCGGGCCGAACTGTCCGCAGCAGCATCGTGTACAGCCTCCTTGAGTTCGCTCTTCGCCGCCAAGGTGAGGCTGTTCATGCCCTCGGGTCGATTGAAAGTGATGGTGGCGATGCCATCAGCCACTTGATAGGTCACGGCCGGTTTGTTGGTGTCGCTCATTTCGCTCCCAGGGGACTGCGTTGATCGTACTGAGTGGGCATAGGCGATAATAGTTCCACGCGCTCCGCTCAAGGATGACGGGACGCACACCGATGAGAGGGGAACCTATGGCGGCCATGAAGCCACGGACCGGAGACGGACCGATGGAGGTCACCAAAGAAGGACGTTGCATTGTCATGCGCGTCCCGCTCGAAGGCGGCGGACGACTCGTGGTTGAGCTCAATAATGACGAGGCTGCCACCTTGGGCGACGCTCTCAAAGCAGTCTGAATGTACGGCCTTACGGTGCGCTGGTCGTTGACCGCGGCACCGGCAACAGTGCTGGCCGAGCTTCGGGATTACGTCGAGAACCAGTCCTACCCCAAATTTGCCGGACTCGACGGTCTGCAGTTCAAGACTTGGCGCGCCGTCGAAGGCCAGTGGTTTGAGGGCTGTTATGTCTTCAGCGATGATGCGGAGCGTGCGATGTTCCAGGCCGGTTTTGAGAAGGTTGCTGCCGAATCAGCGGGATCGAAGATCGTCGGCAGCGCCCCGATCCTGATCGAGCCGTGCGAAATCGTCGCGGTTGTCGGTGGCCCTGAAGGCTTCCGCGCATCACCGACGTTCGAAAACTAAGCCCCGTCCCCAAGATTTGGCGGGAACGATCCCGTTTCGGCTGGGATTTCGCGCAAAAACGGGACGAGATCGGCCAAATCTTGGGGATCTGCGGTGCGTTAGGCGATGCGCTGTGCCGCGAGCAACCCGTCGCCGACCGGCAACAAGATGCTGCGCAGATTCTCGTCGTCGGCAACCCGCTTGAGCATGTCGCGGATGGTGGTGGTCTCAGCATCACGCTGCGCAGGATCGGCGACCCGGTCGTGCCAGAGCGCATTGTCGACCGCGATCACGCCGCCCGGACGCACTAAGCGGAGCGCCTCATCAAGATATTCGCCGTACTCGATCTTGTCGGCGTCGAGGAACACCAGATCGTAGCCAGCATCAGTCAACCGCGGCAAGACATCAAGCGCGGAGCCTGCGATCAGACGGAATCGTTGCGGCGCGAAACCGGCAGCCGTGAAGGCGTCACGGGCATGTCGCTGGTGCTCGGCCTCAAGATCGACTGAGGTAAGCACGCCACCGGAAGCCATACCGCGCAGCAGCCACAACCCTGACACCCCCGTGCCGGTGCCGACTTCCACGATGTTCTTGGCCTGGAGCAGTGCGGCAAGGAAATTGAGTGTCGCGCCGCCACCGTTGCCGATCGGGCTGACACCAACTTCGGTCGCCCGTTCACGCGCAGCGACGAGGTGATCGTCCTCGTTCGAAAATTCCTCGGAGTAGGTGAGGCTGGCTGCGCTGATGATGGCGATCTCCTTGATCTAGGTCTGAACTCCAGACTAGTGCCACTGGAGTGAGAATTTGGGGAACACCAAGCCAGTTTTAGGCGTTCTCTCAGTAACGGGGTACAAGATCGGCGCTATGAAAGTAGAAACAGTGGAGCAGGCAACACCGAGTTGGGATGAGATCGTCGCGAACCATTCGGCGCGCGTCTACCGACTCGCGTACCGACTCACCGGCAATCGCCAAGATGCCGAGGACCTCACTCAGGACGTCTTCGTCCGGGTGTTTCGTTCACTCGACACCTACCAGGCCGGCAATTTCGAGGGCTGGTTGCACCGTATTACGACCAATCTGTTTCTTGACCGTATGCGTCGCAAGTCCAAAATCCGCATGGACGCCTTCGGTGAAGGCCAGGAAGATCGCGTTGAGAGCGTCGAGATCCAGCCGGAGCTTGCGGTGCACGACGCCAACTTCGACCCTGACATCGAGGCCGCGCTGGCCCGGCTACCCGAGGAGTTTCGTGTGGCCGTCGTCCTGTGTGACATCGAAGGATTGTCGTACGAGGAGATCGCCTCGGTGCTGGGCATCAAACTCGGTACCGTGCGTTCGCGTATTCACCGCGGTCGCACCCAGTTGCGTGACACATTGGCCCATCGGGCGCCAGGCAAGGGCCGTACCCGCGTTTTGGGAGCGCTGGGGGCATAAGGAATGAGCCATCTCGGTGTCGATGTAGCGGCGTTTGTGGACGGGCAATTGTCCGGACCACGAATGACCTCTGCCCGCGCGCACCTCGATGGCTGTGAACCCTGCCAGCTGGCGGTCCGTCAGCAAGAGCTGCTCAAATCCCGTATGAGCGCGGTCGGTGGTCCGGATCTGTCGCCGGCGCTACGGGCCGCACTGTGCGGACTACCCGGCGCCCAGATCCACGAGGAGTCGCGGTGGAGCCGCGTACGCCGGTCCGGTTCGGTGCGACTGGTGAGCGTTGTCGTCGGAGTTTCGCTCGCGGTGAGTTGCATCGCTTACACGATCGGCGGGGTGGGCGAGGAGATCGGCGATCGCGTCACACCGGCAACTGAGGCCTACACAGCGGACTTCACCTCCGCGGCCGTGCGACTTTCTGCCGCACCGGCCGATGATGAATTGACCGCGGCCACTCTCAAACGCCTTGATGCGCAGGGCTGGCCGTGTCACGGGGCGCTTGCAGGTGACATGGTCCGGACGCGGGCGGTATTTCTCGATGATGGTGGCGTCGTCGCGCTTACCTATGCCAACGCGACCCATAAGCTCGACCTGTTCGAACAGAATGGCGCACTCGACCCGGAGGGGCTGCGCGGCTTCACCCAGCGCACGATCCACAACTCGCCGGTATGGGTTCGCGATGGGCGTCCGACAGTCGCTACCTGGGCCAACGATGGCGTTGTCTACACAATCGTGACCGACGCTGATCATGACCGGCTGGCGCAGGCCGTCGCCGAGTTGCCCACCCCGGAACCTGAGCCTGGCCCGATGGGCCGGATCGGCAACGGATTCGACCGTATGGCGACCTGGGTCATGCCTGCGGCCTGACCTGCACCAACCGAATCCAACCAGTCAGGTTATTGGCAGGTTCGCCCGCTTAATGTCGGGACAATGAGCGACTTCAATGATCATCTGTATCTCGCGGTCAATGCCTTCGCCCGCAATACGCCGTGGCTGCATGCCCCTGCTGCGGCATTCGCGAAGTACGGCGTGGTTCTCTTTGGGCTTGCGATCATCGTTGTCTGCCTATGGTCCTTGCGTTCGACGCCGCGTAACGTGGCGGTAGCGGTATGGATCGGGCTCGCGACTCTCTTGGCGGTGGCAATTAATCAACCGATTGGTCACGCCTTTGGAGTCATGCGGCCCTACGTCACACATCCGCATGCGCTCGTCCTAGTCAATCGAACCAGCGACTTCTCGTTCCCGTCCGATCACGCCGTGATGGCGGGCGCAGTCGCCGCGGGGCTGATCATCCTGTCGCGCCGGTGGACCGTTGTGGCAGTGGTTAGCGCCTTGCTGATGGCGATTGCGCGGGTTTACGTCGGCGTACACACTCCCGCAGACGTTGTTGCCGGATTAGCTGTCGGCGCTGTCGGGGTCACCGCACGGGTTCGTGCGGATAGATCGCTGACCGTTCCTGGAACTTAAGAATTGCCGGATTGACGATGACCCCGTCGCGGATCTCGATGGCGTGATCGATCGGCTCGTCCAAACTCCAAGCGGCTGGGCCGCCCATGACCGTCTCGAGGAATGGCAGGAGCGCCTCGCTGACTTCCCACGATGCGGAGTCCCAGAGGTATGAAGGGGTGTGGTCGACGCCGTAATAGCGGATGTGGTCGCCGACTTCGAACATCGGTTCGGCAAATGAGGTCGGTCGAGCCCAACTGAACCCCATACCCTCATCGCAGGACACGTCGACGATTAGGCTGCCGGGGCGGAATTGGTCAAGATCGGTTTCCTGCAGGTAGGTCAGTGGATCATTCGGATCCTGCAGCGTGCAGTTGACGATGATGTCGCTCTCGGCGAGGAACGGCGCCAGCGGCACGCGGCCACGGTTGGTGATGACCTGGCTCAGGAATGGTGCGTTCTCGTCCTGATCAAACTGGACGATGCGCACCGAGTGGATCGGTGAACCAACTGCCGCGACACCACGGCTGGTGAGCACCTTGACGTCATGGATGCCGTGCGCGTTGAGCGCGGTCACGGCGCCACGCGCGGTGGCGCCGAAGCCGATGACCACGGCGCTCAACCGTCGTCCGTAGTCGCCGGTTGTCCCGTAGAGTTGGAGCGCGTGGAGCACTGAGCAGTAGCCGGCCAGTTCGTTGTTCATGTGGAACACATGCAGACCGAACCGATTGTCACTGGTCCAGTGGTTCATAGCCTCGAACGCGATAAGCGTCAGTTTCTTGTCGATCGCAATCTGGGTCAGTTCGCGATCCTGTACGCAGTGCGGCCAACCCCACAGTACCTGACCGTCACGGAGGTCTCGCAGATCTGCGTGCTGCGGCTTCGGCAGGAGAATCACGTCGGCTGCCGCGATGACCTCGTCGCGGGGCAGTATGCGCTCAACCAGGGGCCTGAGCTGGGCATCGGATAGTCCGAATGGCTCGCCGTAACCCTGCTCAAGGAGTATTGATTTACGCAGCCCGGCATCGATCCAATCGAGATGGCGAGGGTGGATCGGGACCCGTCGTTCGCCCGGTTTGTTGGATTTGCCGATGACGCCGAGCGTCAAATTATTGTTTTCCTGCGGCCCGACGGCCATAGCGACTCCCTCAACGGGGCCGCGATGGCACCGTGTGCCTGACCATACGCGCTATTTGAGGGGCACCTGACCGCACCGACCCCGTGCTCAGGTCGATTCGTCGTCGAACGGGGGCATCTCGCCGGGTGCCAACGAGCGTTGGGCGACCGGCGTACTTGTCACTGGTTTGTCATCGTCCAGCATTGAGCGACGTACCATTTCGCGCGGGTCAAGATCCTTCAGGTTGTAGCCCGAGAGGTCCTGACCGATCTCCTTGCCCAGATCGTCGCGGGCATTTTCGGCCATTTGTTTGACGGTGCGAATGAACCGTCCGGCCTGGCGAGCAATGTCAGGAAGCTTGTCGGGGCCGAACACGAGCATCGCGACAATGCCGATGACCAAAACTTCTGGCACACCCATGCCGAACATAGGTGGACCTAGAGCCGGCCGGCCGGCGCGAGGCCGAGTTGCATACCGGCGAGACCGCGTGAGCGGCCGCTTAAAGTGTCGGCGACGCGCTGGAGCTCTGTTGCGGCGATCGAGTCGGGGTCGGCGTCGATAATCGGTACGCCATTGTCGCCACCGATACGAATCTGTTCGTCGAGCGGGATCTGGGCGAGCAGCGGAACGTCGTAGCCAAACCGGCCGCTGAGCGTGTTGGCTACCTTCTGGGCGCCGCCCGAGCCGAAGATCTCGTGCCGCTCGTCACTGCCGGGCAGCTGGAGGTAGGACATGTTTTCCACGATGCCGATGACGCGCTGGTGCATCATCGAGGCCATTGTGCCGGCCCGTTCGGCGACCGATGCGGCAGCCGATTGCGGGGTAGTGACGACGATGACTTCGGCGTTCGGCAGATGTTGTCCGAGGCTGATCGCGATGTCGCCGGTGCCCGGCGGGAGGTCGAGGAACAGGGCGTCGAGATCGCCCCAGTAGACGTCGCTGAGCATCTGCACGAGGGCGCGATCGAGCATCGGGCCACGCCACGCGACGACTTGATCCTTGCGGGGTTTGAGCATGCCGACGCTGATCACCTTCATGCCCTTGACGGGGACCGGCATGATCATGTCTTCGACTTGGGTCGGCCGCTCGTCGCCGATACCGAGCATGTCGGGAATCGAGTGGCCATAGATATCGGCGTCAATAATGCCGACCTTGAGACCACGATTTGCCATGGCGACGGCCAGATTGACGGTCACCGACGACTTGCCGACACCCCCCTTTCCGGACGCCACGGCGTAGACCTTGGTCAACGATCCGGCCTGGGCGAATGGAACTTCGCGCTCAACCCGGCCGCCGCGCAGCATGTCCCGCATGCCCTTGCGTTGCTCGTCGGTCATCACACCCATCTCGACGGTGACGGTGCTGGTTGGAGCGACCGTTCCGACGGCGGCAGTGATGTCACGGTTGAGGGTGTCCTTGAGTGGGCAGCCCGAAATGGTGAGAAGCAATTTGACGGTGATGTCATTGCCATCGATCACGATGCCGTCGACCATGCCGAGTTCGGTGATTGGACGTTTGATCTCGGGATCATTGACCGTGCCGAGCGCTTCGAGGATCTGTTCTTCGGTTACTGCTGCCATAGGCTTAATGGTACGTGGTCGAATTTCTCCGGTAGCGGCCACCGACGGCTATTCGGCGAGCAGGTCCGTGTTGGTTGGACTGGTGGCAAGGACTGCGCTGGCGGTGACGGCCAGAGTCACAGCGAATAACGCGGGAATCGCCCAGCCGGGACGGACTCGATCGCCGAGCGCGGCCACGCCCACCACACCGGGAACGATGACCTCGACAACCCACATGGTGGCCGTTGCGGCGCCGACATTGCCGCCTTCGAGCGCTCTAAGGTAGGCGATCGCACCGGTGGCGCCGAAGAGGATCAACGACCACGACAGCGGGCTCGTTATGAGATCTTGCCAGCGGTCGATGGCACCAAGCGCGCGCCCACACAACGCGGCGCCAGAGAACGCGATACGGGCGAGGAGAGCGAGGGGATGGAGGCCGCCCAGGCGAGGCCGTCGGCGATGAGCCCACCGAGATAGAGCGGCTGCCGCCAGATCGCCGTACCGCTCGCCCGGGACGTTGCTGCGGCTTGCAGCACCGACGCGGTGCCGTAGCCGACCATGCCGATGAGTGCGGCCAGAACACCGACGATCATGGGCGGAGTGGACTAATTGTCGGGCTCTGACGACTTGTCGTCGAGCTCGCTGAGTAGGCCACGCAACTCGCTGCGCAGGAAGTCGCGGGTCGCGACCTCGCCGAGTGCTAGCCGCAGACTGGCAACCTCACGCGCAAGGAACTCCATGTCGGCATGTGACTGAGCAGTCGCGTCCCGGTCCTGTTCTTGGGTGACTCGATCGCGTGCCTCTTGTCGGTTCTGCGCCAAGATGATCAGCGGCGCCGCATAGGACGCCTGGGTTGAGAAGAACAAATTCAGCAGGATGAACGGATAGGGATCCCACTCGAGGCCGAAGATGCCGATGACGTTGATCGAGATCCAGACGATGACAAACACGGTCATATAAGCGATGAACTTTGCCGTGCCCATGAACCGGGCAAACGTTTCAGCGAACTTGCCGAAGGCTTCTGGATCAAAATCGGGTCGATGGATCCGTGAGTGCCGATCTCTCGGCTGATCGAGGCGCGGGCGATTGCGCTCAGGCATCCGCGTTCACCCCACCGCCACGCTCACGCCAGTCCTCTGGCAGCAGGTGATCAAGGACATCGTCAATCGTGACCACGCCGAGTAGGTGCTGATTCTCATCGATGACCGGCAGGGCCACCAGGTCATAGGCGGCGAGCAGACTTGCGACCTGTTCGAGCGACGATTCTGGGCGCGGCCAGTCGATATCGTTGTCCACGATCGCGCCGACGAGGGTTGATGGCGGATCGCGGAGCAAGGCTTGGAAGTGGATGATGCCGAGGAATCGTCCAGTTGGGGTCTCGGTCGGAGCTCTACATACATAGGCCATGGCCGCCAGAGCCGGGCTGAGTTCGGGCTCGCGGACACGTGCCAATGCCTCGGCAAGGGTTGCATCGGGCGAGAGTATGACCGGCTCGGTGGTCATCATGCCGCCCGCGGTGCGCTCTTCATAGACCAGCAGCCGGCGTACGTCGTCGGCATCCTCAGGCTCCATCAGCGCGAGCAGGCTCTCGGCGGTGCTGCTGGGGAGTTCGTTGACGAGGTCGGCCGCGTCATCGGGGTTCATTTCCTCGAGCACGTCAGCGGCGCGTTCAGGATCGAGAACGCTGAGGATGTCGACCTGCACCTTCTCGGGAAGTTCCTCGAGAACATCGGCTAGGCGCTCATCATTGAGCTCAGCAACGATCTCCATACGACGTTTGTGGGTGAGGTCGCGCAGGGCATTGGCAAGGTCGGCAGGCCGCATCTCGTCCATTGTCGCCAGCAAATGGGTGGCGCCTTGGGCTGCTTCTTCGACTGTGAGGCCGCTGACCTCTTGCCACTCAACGACATGGCTCGGTCCGCGACGGCCGAAGCGCTTGCCATTCTCGTGCACCGCGATCTGGCTGATCGCCCAGTCCTTGCGGCTATCTTGTTCCATCGCAACGTCATAGACCGTGCCATTGACGTTGTCGGCCAAGGCAACGGTCCGGTCGAGTAGTTCGTGCAGCACCAGCGTTTCGGTGCGGCGTTTTTCGAAGCGGCGCACATTGAGCACGCCGGTTGTGATGATCTGGCCGGAGTCGAGCGACGTCACCCGCGTCATTGGTAGGAACACGCGGCGGCGGCCAAGCACCTCGACCACTAGGCCGAGGACACGTGGTCGTTGAGTGGCCGAGCGCACCGCGACGACAACGTCGCGGAGTTTGCCGACCTGATCGCCCGCGGGGTCGAAAACTTCCTGCCCGATCAGGCGCGACAGAAAAATGCGGTTGGGTGCTGTGCTCATTCGAGATCCCCGCGGACATGCGTGCGCAGCGTGCAGTTACGTGGGGTGATCACGGTCAAACCTTACCGGTCGCTGTCGGCAATCGGGTCGCTATCAGACCCGTTGCAGTGGCCGATGCACTCCGGTGGGCAGGCGCACGTCGATCCGGTCGCCGGCCGAGACCTTTCCGTCAGCGAGCACGACGCCCATGGCACCGGCCTTAAAAATGGGTTCACCGCCGGATTCGTGCACGACGACCTGCTTTAACAGCCCGGGCTGGAACTGCTCGATCTGTTTGCAGGGATTGCGGAGCCCGGTGATTTCGACGATGGCATCGGGACCGAGCCGTAGCGTTGTCCCGGTCGGGAGGCCGAGCAGATCAAGCCCTCGGGTGGCAACATTTTCGCCAAGTTGACCGGGTCGGGCGAGATAGCCTACGACCGCATGCTCGTCGAATAATTCGGTGTGGATGAGGTGTACTTGACGCAGGTTGGGCTGGGTTGGGTCCCTGGCGACTCGTGAACGATGTTGAACAGTCACACCGAGATGTGCATCGCCCTGGACACCGAGCCCGGTCAGTAGCGTGACGTTCGGTTGCGGGACTTGCTGAAGCGGTGTTCGCCATCGTGTGCGACTGCCACGACCTGTGCTGTCACCGGCGGGACAACTTCGGTACCGACTGGCCGATCGTGGCATCGAGTTCGGGTGCTTGGGTGATGACGCCGGTGGGAACGAAACGAAGGACGGTCGATTCGCGTGCCCAGCGCTCGGTTGCCGTGTCGCGATCGCGCAGATTAAGTCGGCCATTGCGAAGGGCGGTTGTCACGCTGTCCCAGGCGTCATCGCTCGGAGTAAGGACGTGGACCTCGGCCTCGGCCGCGGCGATCAAGAACCGAGTAGCTTTGCTGCGCAACAGCAACGTAACGACAGATTGATTGGTGACATCGGGCAATGGCTGCTCGTCGCCCCCGACGACCACACATACGGCGTCATCGACCCACTCGTGCCAAACCGGATGCGTCTGGTCGGAATAGGCAACCCACAACAATCCCGACTTGCGGGCTAGCTCGGCGACGAGCGCCTGCGCGAAGTCGGTCATGCAGTTCAGCCTACGCTGGCCACCTTGCGGCTTTGGGTCGTTCTGGGCGCCCGAACGGTCGTGGCGCGTGGTACGTCGACCGTCTCGAGATTGCGGATGAAGCTGCCGATTTCCTTGATCGAGGCGCGCGCTTCGGGAAGCCATGCCGCCGCCGCTTGGAAGGCATGAACTTGGCGGTCCCACACCTGCAGATCGCAGGGGATTCCGGCGGAAGCCAACCGGTTGGCCATGAGTTCGGCATCGGCCAGCAACACCTCGTGCGATCCCATCGTGATGAGGCTGGGTGGCAGGTCGTCCTTGTTCATATCGACCGGGCAGATGACCTGACCGGCCACTCCATGCCGGACATCAAGGTCGTCGGCGAATTCGGTCAGCCGTGCAATTGCCGCTGGCGGGAACGTTTCGCAACGATTGGCGTTCCGGTGATTGAGTTTGCCGGTCGGGTCGAAATCGAGCAACGGTGAGAGCGCAACGACTCCGGCAGGACGGCCCCAGCCGTTGTCGATCACCGCGCGCGCCACGCAGAACGCCAAATAACCACCGGCCGAGTCGCCAGCAACGGTGATGTTCTTTGCCTGGTAGCCCTGGTCCAGAAGCCAGCGGAAACCGTCGACACAGTCATCGACGGTGTTCAACAACGGGTCATGCGGCATCTGGCGATAGCCGACATTCAGGATCGGCTGCTCGGCGGTATAGGAGATGCGGGCCGCGAGCGTGCGATGGGTATTGAGCCCACAGGTCACGAACGCACCGCCATGGAAATAGAGAATTGCTCGTTCGTTGCCCGCGTGGATGTCATTGACGCCCTTGGCCTGCAGCCATTCGGCCCGACAGTCACTGAGGTCGACGGGCCGCCACATCGTCCCCCCGGGGGCAGGGAGGATTCTGGCCGCGTGCTCGATCAGATTCGGCGGGACTGGCCGGAACGGGAGCTGCGCCCATACATTGAGCAGCGGTCGTACGGTGTGCCGGAGACCGAATCCGAGGAATTTAGCCTGCCGGCTGGTGCCCTTAATGAAGTGCGGCTTGACGGCTAACGACAGATGCGAACTCATTCGACATCCTCCCTGCGAACCGAACGTTTGCGAACTGTTCACATCTAGTGACTTGCACCACACGACGGTGAAAGACTAACCCCACCACTCGCTCAGCGTGCGGTAACCCACCGATTTGTCGAACGCGGGTCCAACCGACGAAGTTCGGCGGCGGTCGGTACGCGGGCTTAACGCAGACTCAATGCAGCCGGTGTAACCTCCGGTTAACCCGATCAATTGTGAGGATGAAACATGCCGTTCATGCCGCCGACCGATTCGATGTTTCTTCTTGCCGAATCGCGCGAACATCCGATGCATGTGGGTGGCCTGCAGCTGTTTGTTCCGCCGAAGGACGCGGGCCCGGAGTTCGCACGCGAACTGCTGGCGACGGTCCGAGCGAATGATTATGTTTCGGAACGCTTTCGCAAGCGTCCTGCCGAACCGGTCGGGTCGTTGGGCAACACGTGGTGGTCGGTCGACGAGACGATCGACTTCGACTATCACATTCAGCACTCTGCGGTGCCGGGTCCGGGACGTATCCGAGAACTTTTGCAACTCGTGTCGCGACTGCATAGCTCGTTGCTGGATCGGCATCGGCCGTTATGGGAGGCACACGTCATTGAAGGACTGGCCGATGGGCGGATCGCGGTTTATACGAAGGTTCACCACTCAATGGTCGACGGCGTCTCCGCGCTGAAGCTGATGCGCAACTCGCTCAGCGAGGATTCCGAGGCGCGCGACTGTGTTGGTCCGTGGGCGCAGAAGCCGAGACCGCGATCAGCGTCGGCGAGTTTTGAGCTCAGCCCGATGGGTCTCCTGCGCTCTGGCCTTCATGTTGCTGGGGACGTTGCGGGCCTTGCACCCGCCTCGCTCAAGATCGTCAATCAGATCATTCGAGATGGCGACATTGCGCTGCCTGCCGCGCCCAAGACGATGCTCAACGGGCAGGTCGGGGGAGCACGTCGCTTTGCTGCGCAGTCCTGGGAGATCGAACGGATCCAACGCGTCGCTCGTTCCTCGGGTACGACGCTCAATGACGTGGTGCTCGCGATGGTGTCGGGCTGTCTGCGCGACTACCTGATCGAACAGCATGCGCTGCCGGGCGAACCGATGACCGCGATGGTGCCGGTGTCACTGACGTTGCGCGCTGAGTCGGCCGGCCAGAGTGATGACAGCGGCGGCAACTCGGTCGGCATGATCATCGTCAATCTCGCGACCGACAAACGCGACGGCGCCACGCGGCTCGAAGAAATCGCCTACTCGTCGGGACGGGCCAAGAAAATTATGTCCGGGCTCACCGCGACCCAGATCCTGGCCTTCTCGGCATTGCAGATGGCGCCCATCGTGCTGGCGCCGGTGCCGGGCTTCCTAAAGTATGGTTCGCCGCCATTCAACGTCGTGGTGTCCAATGTTCCGGGACCGAAGAATCCGATGTATTTCAACGGCGCGAAGCTCGACGGGCTTTACCCAGTGTCGATTGTCACCGACGGCCTCGCGCTCAACATCACGCTATGCAGTCGCGACAAATATCTTGATTTCGGCGTAATCGGCTGCCGTCGCAGCGTTCCACATCTGCAACGGATGCTCACCCATCTTGAGTCCGCGCTGGCCGAGCTCGAAAAGTCCTGGGGCTAGAACTTCGGGCTGGTCCGCATACCTGGCCTGCGGTGGATGCGTCGCTGCGAGCTATCTACGGCAGACTTGTTTCGTGCCAGTCCTGCTTGCTGTGATCGCCATCGTTGGCGTTTCGGCGTCGGGACCGTTAATGGCGGCCACCGCGGCACCGGTGCTCGCGATCGCGTTCTGGCGCAATGCGGGAGCAACCGCGCTCATCGCACCTTTTGCACTGGGACTGAATCGCCGTGAGGTCGCCGCGATCGGGCGTGCGCGCTGGCTGCGGTGTGTACTTGCGGGAGTCATGCTGGCGCTCCATTTCGGCACGTGGGTTGCGGCGCTCAAACTGACTTCGGTTGCGGCCGCCACGGCGCTCGTCACGACCCAGCTGATCTGGGTTGTCTTGATTGATCGAATCGGCGGCGTACGCCCGGCCCGAGCGGTCCTGGTCGGATCAGCCATCTCCATCTCGGGCGTCCTGGTGATCTCGGGCTTTGACTTCACGGTCTCCAACCGCGCAATCGCCGGCGACCTGCTCGCGATCGCTGGCGGATTGTTCGCTGCCTTGTATCTGGTCATCGGCAATGACCTCCGCAAGACGCTGTCCACAACGGTCTACACATTCAGCTGTTATGGAAGCTGTGCGGTGGCCCTCGCCGCGGCGATGCTGATCAACGGGGACAACTTTGCGGGCTATTCGGTCAAGGCTTGGCTGTTGATCGGGAGCGTGACGGTATGCGCCCAATTGCTCGGCCATTCGTTGTTCAATCATCTGCTTGCGGTGATGAGCCCCGTGGTGATCTCATTGCTGCTTCTGCTTGAGGTGCCGGGCGCAGCGCTCATTGCCGGAACCTTCCTCGGTCAGACCCCACCGCGGGCCGTGTATGCGGGTTTGGCGCTGCTTCTGCTGGGCCTGATCATTGTCGCGACCAACCGCACGCAACGTTCAAATGAGGCAGTTCTCCCCGGTTGAACCGCGCCACGTGGCGAGCCTCACCGCCGGGTACTGACGACGGGACCAACCGATCTCGGTAGAGTTGACAGGTCATCACCGCTATTCCTAGGAGTCCCTGATGGGTCGTCTCGCCACCACCGAAGGTCTTACCGATATTCAGGAGGAAATCCTGAAGACCGTCCGCAAGTTCGTGGACGAGAAGATTCTTCCGGTTGCCACCGAGCTCGAGCACAAGGATGAATACCCAACCCAGATCGTTGAGGGACTCAAGGATCTGGGCATCTTCGGGCTCATGATTCCCGAAGAGTTTGGTGGCATTGGCGAATCGCTGCTGACCTACGCGTTGGTCGTTGAAGAGATCGCACGCGGCTGGATGAGCGTTTCGGGGGTCATCAATACGCACTTCATCGTGGCCTACATGCTGATGCACCATGGCACCGACGAGCAGAAGCAGAAATATCTGCCAAAGATGGCCACCGGGGAGACGCGTGGCGCATTCTCGATGTCGGAGCCGGCGCTTGGTTCGGATGTAGCGGCAATCACGACCAAGGCGGTCAAGGGCGAGGACGGCGATTACACGATCGACGGCCAGAAGATGTGGCTCACCAACGGTGGTTCGTCGAATCTGGTGGCCGTGCTGGTGAAGACCGATGAGGGTGGCGCGACCCCTTACAAGAACATGACGACATTCCTGATCGAGAAGGAATCGGGCTTCGGCGAGACCGCGCAAGGTGTCACGGTCCCGGGCAAGATCGAGAAGATGGGCTACAAGGGCGTCGACACGACCGAACTTATCTTCGAGGGTCACAAGATCTCTGCTGATCAGATCCTTGGCGGCGTGCCGGGCAAGGGTTTCTACCAGATGATGGATGGCGTCGAGGTCGGTCGCGTTAACGTCGCCGCCCGCGCAGTTGGGCTGGCCAATCGAGCCTTCGAGTTAGGCGTCTCGTATGCGCAGCAGCGCGAAACGTTTGGCAAGAAGATCGCCGAGCACCAGGGCATCCTGTTCCGAATCGCTGACATGGGCACCAAGGTTGAGGCCGCGCACCAGATGGTCGTTACCGCCGCGCGCAAGAAGGATTCGGGCGCCCGCAACGACCTCGAAGCCGGTATGGCCAAATATCTCGCCGCCGAGTTCTGCCGCGATGTGGTCGAGAGTTCATTCCGCATCCATGGCGGCTACGGCTTCTCCAAGGAATACGAAATTGAGCGCCTCTATCGGGAGGCCCCGATGCTGCTCATCGGTGAAGGCACCGCCGAGATCCAAAAGATGATCATTGGCCGCCGGTTGCTCGAGGATTACAAACTCTAAAATCTGCACGATCTCCGCGTGCTATTGCACCCCATCTAGGCTGGTCTCATGACTCCAACGTTTTCCCTCGAATATCCGCAATCACTCGGCGTGTACGGCAACTATGCGGACGCACAAAAAGCGGTCGATTTCCTGTCTGACAATGAGTTCGCAGTCGAGAACTGCCTCATCGTCGGAACCGAGTTGAAACAGATTGAGCGCGTCACCGGACGCCTTACGTGGAGCCGCGTTGCGATGGCCGGCGCGGCCTCTGGCGCTTGGCTGGGACTACTGATCGGTCTGCTCTTCAGCATCTTTGCGGAGAAAGGGCAGGGCTTCTCGACGATTATCAGTACGGTGGGAATTGGTCTGATTTTCGGCCTCGTCTGGGGCCTGCTTGGCTATGCCGCAACCCGCGGTCAACGTGATTTCAGCTCGGTCAAACAGGTCGTCGCCACGAAGTATGAAGTGCTCGTCGAACACAAACTGTTGGCCAACGCGCAGCAACTGCTGACCACGATGCCCGGCCACGATCCCTTCGCCGGCTGAGAGGACGCGATGAGCAAGACGAATCCAGGCAACTTCTTCGAGGATTTCACGATTGGCAGCGTGCTTGAGCATGCGACGCCGCGCACCGTGACCGAAGGCGATCGGGCGCTCTACGGCGCGCTTTATCCGACCCGCTTTGCGGTGCCGTCGTCGGCCGAGTTCGCGGCCTCAGTCGGCCTTGCCGGCGCCCCGGTTGAAGACCTGATCGCCTTCCACATCGCATTTGGCAAGACCGTCCCGGACATTTCGCTCAACGCAGTCGCGAATCTTGGCTACGCAGAGTGCCGATTTCATCAACCTGTCCTAGCCGGCGACACACTCAGCACAAAGTCCGAGGTCATCGGGCTCAAACAGAACTCCAGCGGCAAGACCGGCGTTGTGTATGTCCGCTCAACCGCAACCAATCAGCGTGGCGAGGTGAGTCTCGAATGGGCCCGCTGGGTCATGGTGCACAAGCGCGATCTTGATGCTCCCGCCCCGACGACGGTGATTCCCGAACTTGCCGAAGCGGTCGCACCACAAGACTTGATTCTTCCCATCGGACTCGACTTCAGCAGCTATGACTTCACCGCAGCCGGTGAGTCGCACCGGTGGGGTGACTATGAGGTGGGCGAGAAGATCGATCACGTCGACGGTGTGACGCTGACCGATCCTGAACACATGCTGGCGACCCGGCTCTGGCAGAACACGGCAAAGGTCCATTTCAATGTCGAGGCACGTCCGGACGGGACGCGTCTGGTCTATGGCGGACACATCATTTCGTTGGCGCGCGCGTTGTCGTTCAATGGGTTGGCCAATGCGCAACTGATCTCCGCGATCAACGGCGGAGCGCATACTGCTCCTGCTTTCGCGGGCGACACGATTTACGCCTGGTCCGAAGTACTTGATAAAGCCGAGACCGCAGCCCCCGGCGTCGGCGCGCTGCGGCTTCGGTTGGTGGCCACCAAGGGCTGCGACACGTCGATGACGTTGCGCGCTGCCGATGGCAAGTATGCATCTGGTGTCCTGCTGGACCTCGACTACTGGGTATTGATTCCGAACTGATGGCGCACCATGGTGAACTCTGGTTGATCCGCCACGGCGAGACCGAATGGAGTGCGTCGGGCCGGCATACGTCGGTCACTGATCTCGATCTGACCGCTGCTGGCGAGGCCGCTGCGAGAACTCTGGTGTCCCGGCTCGCGGGCATCGAGTTCGCTCAGGTGCTGACCAGCCCGCGCCTGCGCGCAACGCATACCGCAGCGCTCGCTGGTTTCCCTGCTGCTGAGATCGATGCCGATCTTGCCGAATGGGATTATGGCGACTACGAAGGCATCACGACCGCGCAAATCCGGCAGAGTGTGCCGGGCTGGACGGTCTGGACTCATCCATGCCCGGGCGGTGAATCCGCCGATCAGGTCGGCGCCCGATTGGATCGCGTTGTGGCGCGCGCCCGCGCCTGTGAGGACAAGACGCTGGTGTTCGCACATGGTCATTCACTCCGGGTGCTGGCTGCCCGTTGGCTCGGGTTTGAGGTCGTCGAGGGGCGAGTCTTTGATCTGGACACCGCAACGATCTCGGTTCTGGGATTCGAACGCGAGGTTCCGGCGATCCTGCGCTGGAATGCCTGACCGGTCGGGGCGCGCCCCGACGCATTGTAGTGTCGGCTCGGTATGGTGATTGCGTGCGCATCGATCTGCATACTCACTCCAACCGTTCCGACGGCACCGACGACCCGGGTATTTTGGTGGAGAAGGCGAAGACCGCTGGCCTCGACGTCGTGGCGCTGACCGACCACGACAGCACGGTCGGTTGGGACGAAGCAGCTGATGCCGCCGCCAATGCCGACATCGAGCTGGTTCGTGGCATCGAGATGTCCTGTCTGTGCGAGGGAAAGAGTGTCCACCTTCTGGGCTATCGCTTTGATCCGCTGAATCAGCCGCTTGTCGACGAGTTGAATCTCGTCCTTGACGGTCGCACCAGCCGATTGCCGGCAATGCTCGAATGCTTGCGATCGCTGGGAATCGACATCACCGTGGCCGATGTTGAAGCGTGGTCAGGCAAGGCGGCCGCAACCGGTCGCCCGCATGTCGCGGACGCACTCGTTGCCCAAGGCATCGTGGCCGATCGCACCGAAGCCTTCGAGAAATTCCTCAAGCCGGGGCGGCCCGCATACGTCGCCCGCTACGGCATCGAGCTGGCAACCGGCATCGGGCTGCTCAATGCGGCCGGCGGAGTCGCGGTTATCGCCCATCCCTGGGGTCGTGGCAGCCAGCAGGTGCTCACACCGACTCGGCTTGCTGAATTTAAGACCGCCGGACTGGCCGGCATCGAAGTCGACCACAACGATCACGATGCCGAGGCACGAGCATCGCTCCGGCAGATTGCGCGCGAACTTGATCTCGTCCCGACCGGATCCAGTGACTATCACGGCACCGGAAAGGTCGGCTTCGATCTGGGTTGCAACACGACCGATCCCAAAGAGTTCGAACGCTTGATGGCGCGATGATCACCAAGATGTGACGGGTGGTGCATCAAAAAAATCGCTTGCTGCGGCGCATGATCGGCCAAATCTTGGGGACGACGCCTAGGCCCAGAACTTTTCCAGTGCTTCGGCGGTTTCTTCGGTGTTCTCGACCGCAGGGGAGTGTGCGGAGTCGTGGATGATGACGATGTCGACACCGAGCCGCTTGGCCATGTCGGCCTGAACATCATGCGGCCACGCGTCATCATTCTTGCCCCTACCTACCCACTTGGGTAGATCGAGTGCGGCGACCTGATCGATTCGATCCGTCGCGTTGATCAAGATCTCCGTCATCGCCTTGAGCGACGCGGGAGCATTGGCGCTGAATCGATGAGCCAAAAACTCGGCGATTTCGGGTGCTCGTTTGATTCCGGTCATTTTCTCGCGCAGCTCGTGGATCTGCGCGAGCGGGACAACACCAATTGCGTCGGCCAGCATCTGAAGCGGACGGACCTCTGAGTCGTTCTTGCCCAGCGGCCCCGGGCCAGTGCAGAGCAGGCTCAGGCTCGCCCAGACACCCGCATCGGCAAGTACCGCATTTTGTGCAACCAGCCCGCCGAATGAGTGGCCGAGCAGATGGCTCTTCGGGTGACCTGATGCTTGCTGCACCGCAACCGCATCGGCGGCGAAACCTTCGAGCGAATAATCATCATCGGCACCGCCGAATGTTTCGAACTGGCCGCGTTGGTCGTATGCGGTGACATCGAGTCCGGTGGCGGCGATGAATGGCAACAGCGGGGTGAAGTCTTCTTTGCTGCCGGTCCAGCCCGGGACCAACAGCACATGGCCACGTGCGTCGCCGACAGCTTGCGCGGTTTGGGTCGCGAACTCGCCGCGTGCCGTTGACAGCGCCTGGGCGCTGACGCCAGCGGGAAGTTTTAGAGTGCGAGGAATGCTCACGCTCAGCGGCCGATCTTGGCGAGTCGTTGCACGATGCTGCTGGGCACATACTGCGCGAGTGTTGCGAGAATCTTGTAGCGCAGGCTCGGGACCGACACCGCTTTGCCCTTGTCGAGGTCCTTGAGTGACGCCTTGACGACCTTGTCGGCCTTGAGCCACATCCACCGCGGGATGTTGTCGGTACGGGCGCCCATACGCTGGTGGAATTCGGTGTGGGTGAATCCCGGGCAGACCGCCATGATCGTCAGGCCGGCGTCTGCGTACTGATTGTTAGCCCAACGGCTGAGGTTGACGATCCACATTTTGTGCGCTGAATAGGTACCCCGCGGGGTGAAAGCCGCAACGCTTGCGACATTGATGATCTTGCCGTATCCGCGGCCTGACATCGACTTAATGGCCGCATCGGTCAGATGCATAGGGGCACGCACCATGAGATCGAGTTGGTGATCTTCGGCAGCAATATCGCTTGAACCGAACCAGTTCGGCAGGGATGAGCCAGCATTGTTGATCAACAAATCGATCGGCATCGCGGTGCTGGTCACCGCATTGGCCACACGCTCGACACCATCGGGTGTTGCGAGGTCTGCACTGATCACGTCGACGCTAACGCCGTGCTTCGCGCCGAGTTCGGCGGCGACCTGATCGAGTCGAGCGGTGTCGCGCGCGACGAGGGTCAGATCGTAGCCGCGTTTGGCCAAGGCCCGGGCGTACGCATTTCCGATTCCGGCGGTGGCGCCGGTGATGAGTGCTCGAGTTGGTGCAGACGAAGATTGGGCCATAGTCCAAGCATGTCAAATGCGCTTCGCGCGTTGCGCGGAGGAGTCATCAAGTGTGCTGGCAGAATGGTCGACATGACGACGACTCTTGCTGTGGCCAATCAGAAAGGCGGCGTCGCCAAGACCACGACCGTGGCTTCACTTGGCGCTGCCCTGTTCGAGTTGAAGCAACGCGTTCTCCTGGTCGACCTGGATCCACAGGGCTGCCTGACCTTCTCACTTGGCATTGATCCGGAAGAACTCAACGTCACGGTTGCGGAAGTTCTTCTTGGTACGAAGAAACCCGACGACGCGATTGTGGTGACCGAGGATGGCATGCACTTGTTGCCGGCGAACATCACGTTGACCCAGGCTGAGGAGGGGCTCGTCAATCGCACCGGCCGAGAGCAGCGCCTACGCGTTGCATTGGATAAGGTCGCGGCCGACTACGACTGGGTTGTGATCGATTGCCCGCCTACGTTGGGCGTTTTGACCGTCGGCGCACTGTCTGCGGCCAATAAAGTGCTCATCCCGTTGCAGTGCGAGACGTTGTCGCACCGCGGGGTGGGGCAATTATTGGACACGATCCACGACGTACGGGAATACATCAATCCGTCACTTGAAATCCTCGGTGTACTGCCAACGATGTTCGACGGCCGTACTCGGCACTCGCACACCGTGTTGGATGCGATTCGCGACAACTACGACCTCGACGTCCTGATGCCGCCGATTCCCAAGACGATTCGGTTCGCGGAGTCGCCAGCGATCGGCCGTTCGATCCTGAGCACATCCAAGACCCACAAGGGTGCCGAGGCATATCGTCAAGTCGCCGCCGCGCTGCTGCGATGACCGGGTGATCCCGATTCCCAGGTAGACTGAACCTGTGTCCAATCGGTATGAACCTCGTCGACGTACGACCGATTCGTTCGGTCAGGCGGGCGGCTCACACCGTATGGTTCGTGAACGCAGCCGGGCTGGCATCTTTGCCGCTGCGATTGCCCTGACCGTTCTCATTGGTACGGCCGGGATCGGCCTATTCCCGCATTTCCAGGACTCGCCGTTGTCGGCCTCGCAGAGTGCTTCGTCCGCGTTTGAGCGGGCCGCGATCGCCACGATCGTGGCCGCGCCGGTCAAGAAGACGGTGTCGAAGACAAGCGCCGTGGCGACGAAGAGTGCCGTGTTGCCGGCCGATTCGGGCACTGGCCGACGTGTCGTCTTCTCCCAGAGCGATCAGCGGGTCTGGCTCGTCGAGGCCAACGGTGCGATCGCCGACACCTATTTGGTATCGGGCAGCACCCACGACAACCTCAACCCGGGCACCTATGCCGTGCAACTCCACCAGATGGACGCCACGGCTTACGACTACAAGAGCCACATGAACTATTTTGTCCAGTTCACTCGTGGCAAAAATGCCGCGATTGGTTTCCATGACATCCCGGTCAGCAACGGTGGACAGGTGTTGCAGACGACCGCTCAGCTTGGCACCCCGCTGTCCTCGGGCTGCATACGTCAGAATCGCCCGGATGCGATCAAACTCTGGAACTTTGCTCCGGTCGGAACCAAGGTTGTCGTCACTGCCTGATCGCGAAACGCCCGCCGGAGAACCGGCGGGCGTTCGTTCGTGAATTGCGTTGCGCGCTATTCGGCTACGTTCACTGGTGCACCGCTGCGGGTGCGATTGCGATTGCGGTTGCGCCGACGTGGCTGGCCGCCCTCGCTTTTGCTGCTGCCTTCACGCTGCTTGTCGCCGTCGCGACGCTGGCCGTTATTGCGATCCTTGTTGGGACGTCCGCCGTCGGAGCGTCCGCCACCGGGACGACTTGATGACTTGCGGTCATCCTTGGCCGTCGGGCTGGGATCGACGAGACGACCCTTGACATCGTGCGAGATGCAGAGCTCCTCGAACAGGTGATCAGACGTCGAGTAGGTCTCGCGCGGCTCATCAAAGGGCAGCTTGAGTTCTTTGTTGATCATCTTCCAACGAACCAGATCGGCCCAGTCGACGAATGTCACGGCGATGCCGGAGTGTCCAGCGCGGCCAGTACGACCGATGCGGTGGACATACGTCTTGTGATCCTCGGGACAGTTGTAGTTGATGACGTGGGTGACGCCCTCGACATCGATGCCGCGGGCGGCGACGTCGGTGGCAACGAGGATGTCGATCTTGCCGTCACGGAAGCGGGTGAGCGCCTTTTCGCGGGCCACCTGCGCCATGTCACCATGCAACGGCGAGGTCGGGAAGCCACGTTCTTTGAGATCGTCGGCAACCCGCTGCGCAGTGCGCTTGGTGCGGGTGAAGACGATGACACGACCGACTTCGTCAGCCTGCAGAATGCGGGCGACAATTTCCGGCTTGTCCATGTCATGGGCCTGCCACACGAACTGTGCGGTCTCGGGCACCATCTGGTTGTCCTCGCCGGATTCGGCGCGGATATTCATCGGATTGCGCATGTGCTTGCGCGCCAACGAGATGATCGCGCTCGGCATCGTGGCCGAGAACAGCATCGTCTGGCGGCT
This sequence comes from Aeromicrobium changchenzhani, assembly GCF_057586615.1. NCBI lineage: Bacteria > Bacillati > Actinomycetota > Actinomycetes > Propionibacteriales > Nocardioidaceae > Aeromicrobium > Aeromicrobium changchenzhani. Next base: position 1,025,313 of record NZ_CM172480.1, read on the forward strand.
GTCCGGCGTTTTGGCGAGGAGCGACTCGACATCGGGCAGGAAGCCCAAGTCGAGCATCTCATCGGCCTCATCGAGGACAAGCGACTTCACGTGCGACAGATCGAGCGCGCCGCGATTGGCCAAGTCGAGCAGCCGACCGGGGGTGCCGACAACGATGTCGATCCCGCTGGTGAGCGCATCAAGCTGGCCCTCATACGGGACGCCGCCATAAATTGTGAGGTTGCGGGTGCCGCGCTTGGCCGAAGCGACATTGATGTCGCTGGCGACCTGAATCGCGAGTTCGCGGGTCGGCGCGACAATGAGTGCCTGCGGCTTGCCCGGCGCATCCAGTTGGTCGTAACCGTCGTCGTGGGGTGCGACAACACGCTGGATCACGGGAATGCCGAACGCAAGAGTCTTGCCGGTTCCGGTGCGAGCTTGGCCGATGAGGTCGCTGCCCATCAGGGCGACCGAGAGGGTCATCTCCTGGATCGGGAACGCATGTTCGATGCCGGTCTCTTTGAGCGCGTCGGCAATTTGGGGCATAACGCCCAGTTCACTAAAGGTCGTCAGGGGACTTCTCTAATCTTGAGATTCATGTGGTAATTAGAACCAGTCTAACGCGCATTCAGTTCGGCTCTGACGCTACGCTGCGGAGCATGGCAAAACCTAAGTCCCCCAAGCCCGCTGTTTTTGATGATCCGCAGTACCTTACCGGCGTGATCGACCTCCTCGGCTGTCTCTCCTACGGTGAGCTCAGCGCCTGTGAACGGCTTTCCGAGGACGCGACCATGGCGCCGGAATTGGCGACCAAAGTGGAGATCATGGCGATGGCTGCGGCCGAATTTGACCACTTCGCGAAACTCCGCGATCGACTCGTCGAGCTTGCTGTCGATCCATTTTCGGCCATGGCGCCGTTCGCGACGACCTTCGAGCGATTCCACCGCCAAACTACGCCGGCGGACTGGTTGGAGGGCCTCATCAAGGCGTATGTCGGCGACGGTCTTGCCTCCGACTTCTATCGCGAGATCGCGGCCTACCTCGACGAGAACACCCGCGAACTCGTACTTAACACACTCAGTGGGACCGGCCACTCCGAATTTGTGATCGACGCGATCCGTTCGGCGATTCGTACCGATCCGCGAGTTGGTGGCCGGCTTGCCCTGTGGGGGCGCCGGCTCATGGGTGAGGCGCTCAGCCAAGCCCAGATGGTGGTCGCCGAACACGATGCGCTCAGTTCGGTGCTCGTGGGATCGATCGACCGACCGGGTATGGATCTGGCCGGGATCGGCCGGATGTTCGCCCGAATCACCGAGGCGCACGCCAAGCGGATGGACAAATTGGGCCTGGCCGCCTGACCCATTCACCGTTAACCGGTTTACCACCGTTAACCGGTTTACCACGGTCCCACGGCAAACCTCATCCGAACGCAGCAAGTATGCCGCGGGGAGATTCAACTTGCAGGGGGAACGTGGTAAACCCGCGGAGGCGGGAGGAACTAGCCGCCGAAGCCGACCTTCCGGCCGGTCTCCTCCGCGAATGAGATGTAGGCGATTTTGTCAGCCGGAACGATCACGGTGCGGCCCTTGCTGTCGGTGAGCGTGAGTACACCGGAGTCCTTGAGTGCAGCGGTCAGCGCCGCGTGCACCTCATCGGCGCTGCTATCGGTGTCGACACTGAGTTCACGGGCGGCATTCTGCACGCCGATTTTGACCTCCACGGTCATTCCTTTCCACGTTCTTGGGTGCTGTTCCGGGTCGTTCTGAAATCTTCGGACTTGTCTTCATCGCTGCGCGGGAAACCGCCGATGCCACGCCACGCCAAGCCGGCGGCGAGCTCGATCGCCTCATCCTTGCTGAGCGTCGAATTATTGTCGAGCCAGTAACGCGCGCCGATCTGACCCATGCCGACCAGGCTGACTGCGAGCAGTTGCGAGCCGGCCTTAGCCATCCCGGTGTCCTCCTGGATCACTTCGGCGATCAGAGCGGCTGACTCATGCACCACTCGGTCGATCTGCTGGCGTACGGAGGGCTCGTTGGTGAGGTCCGACTCGAACACGAGGCGGAACGCGGCGCTCGCCTCGGACACATAGTCATACCAACGCGCGATCGTGGCCTGAACTCGGCGCTTGTTATCGACCGTCGAAGCGAGCGCAGCGCGTACGCCGTCGACAACGGTGTCGGCCGAGGACTCGATCAGAGCGAGATAGAGATCAAGTTTGCCGGGAAAATGTTGGTAGAGGACCGGTTTCGAGACCCCGGCGCGATCGGAGATCTCGTCCATCGATGCGGCGTGATAGCCCTGCTCGACGAACACTTCGAGCGCAACCGCCAACAGTTGTTCGCGACGGGCCTTGCGCGGCAAACGGTTCGTGCGCGGGCGCAGGGGAGATACGGCTTCGGTCACTCGTCGATCCTAGTCGGTCGGTTTCAACATGCGGACGCTGTGGGCCGACCCGTGGATGATCAGGGAACATAGCGGCATGACGAAGTGTTATTCCCTATGCCCGTCATACCCACTGCACCTGAGGAGAAACACGTGGTTGCGCCACTTGTCGAGCCGGCAGCTGAACTCACAATTGATGAGGTCCGTCGTTACAGCCGGCACCTGATCATTCCCGAAGTCGGTATGACCGGTCAGAAACGTTTGAAGAATGCCAAGGTCCTGATCATTGGCGCCGGCGGCCTTGGCAGCCCCGCGCTGCTGTATTTGGCCGCGGCCGGTGTCGGCACACTTGGCATCATCGATTTCGACATCGTTGACGAGTCGAATCTGCAGCGACAGGTCATTCACGGACAGAGCGATCTGGGCAAGTCCAAGGCGGTTTCGGCTGCCGAATCGGTCGCCGAGATCAACCCACTCATCTCGGTGGTCCTGCATGAGGAGCGACTCGAGAATCACAATGTGCTCGAGATCTTCGCGCAGTACGACCTGATCCTTGACGGCACTGACAACTTTGCGACCCGCTACCTGGTCAATGACGCCGCGGTCATCCTCAATAAGCCGTATGTGTGGGGCTCGATCTACCGGTTCGAGGGTCAGGTTTCGGTGTTCTGGAACCAGGAAGGACCGCATTACCGCGATCTCTATCCCGCGCCGCCGCCGCCCGGCATGGTGCCGTCGTGCGCCGAGGGCGGTGTTCTGGGCGTTCTGTGCTCCTCGATCGGATCGATCATGGTCACCGAAGCGATCAAGTTGATCACCGGCATCGGCGATCCGCTGATCGGGCGACTAGTGGTCTACGACGCGCTCGAAATGCGTTATACAACGCTCAAGATTGGTCGCGATCCCAATGGTGCGCCGATCACCGAGTTGATGCCCGATTATGAGGCGTTCTGCGGCGCGATCAGTGACGAGGCGGCTGAGGCGGCTGCCAATTCGACGATCTCGGTCACGACGCTTGACGGTTGGCTCAAAGAGCGCGCCGATGGTGGCCGGGACTTCGTCTTGGTCGATGTGCGTGAGCCCAATGAGTATGAGATCAACAAGATTCCGGGCTCGATCCTGATCCCCAAGGGTGAGTTCCTCAACGGCAAAGCGCTGGAACAGCTGCCCAGCGATAAGCAGAGCGTTCTGTACTGCAAGTCCGGTGCGCGTTCAGCCGAGGCGCTCGCAGTGCTCAAGGGCGCCGGCTATTCAGACGCGGTGCATGTCGGCGGTGGCGTGGCGGCGTGGGTCAACCAGATCGATCCCAGCCAACCGGCTTACTAACACCGTGAGCCCGACGTTTCGGCCCCCAAAACCATATTTAGGGGCCGAAATGTCTCCCCCAAGCACTTCGTGCAGGGCGGTGCCCCCACCTCAGCGGGTAGGTGAGAAATTAGCGCCATGACATTGTCGGAAGATTTCACCGAGCGTGTTCTGTCGCTCGTTGAGCAGATTCCCCCGGGCCGGGTCTTGTCGTACGGCGTCATTGCCGAGCTTCTGGACGATGGCGGCCCACGGCAGGTTGGCTCGGTCATGGCCCGTGATGGTGGCGGCGTGCCATGGTGGCGGGTCGTACGGGCCGATGGCAGTCTGCCGCGATCGCATCATGGGCGCGCGCAGGAGGAATATCGTCGCGAGGACACGCCGATGCGCGCTGGCGGCGAAGCGGTCGACATACGACGGGCGTTGTGGGATGGGCCGTTCGAGCAAGCGTGAAAACGTAGGTTCGAGGATGCCTCGGTCCGTCGATAAATGTCAGTGCGATCTGGTGTGATGGACCCATGCCGATCGAGTACGAGCTGACGCCGCCCGCTCAGCGTCCTATTGAGGTGCTGCAGCTTGATCCGAGCCAGCAGGCAGTCGTCGATCATCCGGGCGGGCCGCTGTTGGTGCTGGCTGGCCCGGGCACCGGCAAGACCACGACATTGATCGAAACAGTCGTGGATCGGATCGACAACCGCGGGCTCATCCCCGATCAAATACTCGTTCTGACTTTCAGCCGCAAGGCCGCCGATCACCTGCGCGCTAGCATCGCCGCGCGACTTGGCCGCACCACTTCGGCCGCGCCCGCGATGACGTTCCACTCGTTCTGTTACGGCCTCGTCCGCGAGTTCGCTGATCCCGACTCGTATGTTGATCCATTGCGGCTGCTCAGCGCACCGGAGCAAGACGCAATGATCAAAGAACTTGTTGACGGGACCGGGGCCGAGGAATGGCCGACACACCTGCATCCGGCGCTGCGCACGCGGGGCTTTGCGGGGGAGCTGCAGGCGATCATGGCGCGTGCGCGGTCGCTCGGTATGGATCCGATCGACATGTCGCAGGCCGGCAAGGCTGCTGACCGGCCGGACTGGCGCGCCGCAGCGCGATTCTTCGAGCACTATCTCGAGGTCTCGGCGCAGGCAAATACGATCGACTACTCCGATCTGGTCTACCAAGCATTGGAGATCGCCGCCGATCCCGACATCAGTGAAGTGTTGCGGCGGCGCTACCGGCTGGTGGTTGTCGATGAATATCAGGACACCGATCCGTTGCAGGTCCAGTTGTTGCAGGCGATCGCCGGCGATGGCCGTGACCTGATCGCGGTCGGCGACCCAGACCAGTCGATTTATGCCTTTCGCGGCGCAGATGTCGCAGGCATCCTCAAATTCAGCACCGATTTCGCCACTCCGGCGGGCCCCGCGCCGATGCTCGCGCTCGAATCGACCCGTCGCTTTGGGCCCAAGATTCTGGCTGCATCGCGCGATATCATCGGCCGAATCGGTGTCGCGGGGCATCTAGACCGGGAAGCGTTTGAGCGCTTCCGCAACCCAAAATCCAAGGCAGTCACCGACGGCACGATCGAGGTCAGGACGTTCGCCACGGCTGCGGCCGAGTCCGAACAATTGGCGTTCATGCTCCGCGAAGCACATCTGCGGGAAGGCATCCCGTGGGGCCAGATGGCTGTGCTGGTTCGATCGGGGCGGGCTTCGCTGCCGCGATTGCAACGGGCGTTCGTTGCCGCCGGCGTGCCGGTCGACGTCGCGGGAGATGAGGTTCCGCTCGCGGTGGAGCCGGCCGTGCGTGCGCTGCTGGCGGCGTTGCGGCTCGCCGAGACGCTGAGCGTAGGTCGCCCGATCGGCCAAGACCAGGCCGAAGCCGTGCTGACTGGGCCGCTGGGCCGCCTTGATGCGGGTGACCTGCGGCGGTTGGGTCGTGCCCTTCGGCAGGCCTCGGCGGTTGCCGGCGAAACGCCGCGACCTTCGGCCGAACTCATCGCTGCATCGCTCGCCGACCCGGTGTCATTGCGCATCGGCGGCTTTGCCGACGGACCGACGGGGGCAGCAGCCAAACGGGCACATGCGTTGGCCGCCCTGCTGCATGCCGCCGCTGATCAGATTAAGGATCGGGTGGCCCCCGAACAGGTTCTGTGGACCATTTGGGCAGGCACGGATTGGGGGAGCCGGTTGCGTGCGGAGTTCGAATCTGGTGGCGAAGGCTCGGCGCGCGCCGACCATGATCTCGACGCCCTGTGTGCGCTGTTCTCACTTGCGGCCAGGGCCGAAGAACAACAGCACCGCCGGTCGGTGACCAACTTCCTCGAGGAGCTTGAGGCCCAGCAGATCCCGGCCGACACCCTCGCCGATAGTGGCTCCAGCGGCACCGCGGTGCGGCTCATGACTGCGCACCGGTCCAAGGGTCTTGAATGGCAACTTGTCGTCGTTGCGGGCGTGCAAGACGGCGTTTGGCCGGACGTCCGCTATCGCGGCTCGCTGCTCCAGTCCGACCGTCTGCAACCGGGTGGTGTCGGTCAAGCCCCACCGACGTCGACAGCTCTCGCCGAAGAACGCCGGCTGTTTTATGTCGCCTGCACCCGGGCCACCGAGCGACTGATCGTGACGGCGATTGAGAGCTCATCGCCCGGCGGCGATCAACCATCGCGGTTCCTGCGCGAGCTGCAGCAGTTCAGCGTCGGCGAGGGCAATCCACTCCCACCACCATTGCCGCGTCCGGACCGGCCGCTGTCGCTGCGTGGGGCAATTGCGGAGCTACGTACGGCCGTCGAAACATCGGACAGCCCGCTCATCCGCACGAAGGCGGCCGAACAACTGGCCCGACTTGCTCATCTCGACCGCTTCGCCACGCGCGGTGCGCATCCGGACCGTTGGTGGGGAGTCCTTGACCTCACTCACAGTGAGCGGCCGGTCACCGATCCCGAGCAACAACTCAAATTATCGGCCAGTGGAGTCAGTGCCATTATTGATTGCCCGCTCAGCTGGTTCCTCGACCGCAAGGTCCACGGTGGGAGTGCCACCACATCGGCCCAGGGATTTGGCTCGATCGTGCACGCTCTGGCCGCCGACGTTGTCCGCCAGAAAAGCGTCAACGTTGAGGCGCTCGACGCGCAGTTGGCGACCGTATGGGGCCAGCTCCAGTTCGCCGCGCCGTGGATCGGAGCGCGCGAACGCGCCAATGCGCACGAGGCGATTAGCCGATTTGCGCATTGGCATCTGGCCAACGCGCGCACCCCATTGGCGGCCGAACACCACTTCTTAGTCGACTTCGAGATCGCCGGCGAAACCGTCCTCCTGCGCGGTTCGATGGATCGGGTCGAACTCGATGTTGACGGCCAGCTCCACGTCATCGACCTCAAAACCAGCAAGACCGCGCCAAATAACAAGGACATCGCTGAGCATCCACAGCTCGGGTTCTACCAAGTCGCGATCGAGCAGGGCGCTGCTGCCGAGTTGGCTCCCGATGCTGGCTCAGGCGGTGCCGAATTGGTGCAGCTGCGCAATGATGCCGGCGCCAAGGCACCGGGGATGCCGAAGGTGCAAGCGCAGGCCGCGCCGTCGGTCGACGAACCATTCTTTGCGGTCGACCAGATTCGCTCCGTGGTCCATACGATCCGTGCTGAGGAGTTTCCGGCCACCCCATCGACCAAGGCGTGCCAATTCTGCAGCTTCAAACGCGTATGCCCGGCGCAACCCGAGGGCGCGACGATTCTGGACGGAGAGCGCTCATGAACGCAATCGATAATGCGGCCGCACTGAGCGCGCTGATGCAGATCCCGTTCAGCCGTGCGCAATTGGATGCCATCACCGCGCCGGCCGATGCACCCCAGGTCATCATTGCCGGCGCTGGATCGGGCAAAACGACTGTCATGGCGGCGCGGGTGGTCTGGCTGGTGGGTCATGAGGACATCGATCCGGCCACGATTCTCGGCCTGACCTTCACTAATAAGGCCGCCGCCGAACTTAGCCACAAGATTCGCCAGGCATTGGCACTCATACCGGCTGATCCTGAAGGTGCAGGCGAGCCGACGGTGTCGACCTATCACGCCTTCGCGGGCACGTTGATCGCCGAGCATGGACTTCGACTCGGCATCGAACCCGACTTGCGCATCATTTCTGATGCCTCCCGCTTCCAGCGGCTGGCTAAGGTCATCGAGACCTACCAGCAGCCGCTGGAGTTCGTGTCGACGCACGTCCCGACCCTCATCGGCGATGTTCTTGCACTTGATGGTGAACTCGCTGAACATCTTGTCGAGACGGAAGCGTTGCGAGCCTTCGACGACCACCTCATCGCTGAAATTCAGGCGACACCGGTGATTAGGGGTGGGTTAACTGGGAAGCTCCAAGAATCGACCATCGCAACCTCGCGCAAACGGATCGAATTGAGCCGGTTGGTCGATCGTTATCGCGAGTCCAAGGCGGCGGCGGGCGTAATGGACTTCTCCGATCAGATGGCCTGGGGCGCGCAGCTTGCCGCGCTCCCGGCGGTCGGCGAGGCGCTGCGTGAACGGTTCGGCGCCGTGCTGCTCGACGAATATCAAGACACATCGGTCGCCCAGCGCGACTTGCTCAAAAACTTGTTCTCTGGCCCCGACGCCGAGCACGGCCGCGGACATAACGTCACCGCCGTCGGCGATCCGGCACAGGCGATCTACGGCTGGCGCGGTGCGGCTGCGGGCAATCTCGCCGAGTTTCTCACGCATTTTCCGTGCGCGGACGACGCGACTGGCGTGCTGCACACGCTTGATGTGAGTCAACGGTGTGCCGAACCAATCATCGACGTCGCTAATACGCTCGCCAAACCCTATTACGACAGCACCTCGGTGGTCAGCCCGTTGCGAGCCGCTGATCTTGAAAAAAGCGGCGAGGTCACAGTTGGCTTGTTCGAGACGGTCGATGATGAGATCGAACATGTCGTCGCAACGATCGTCGAGGCGCACGCGCAGCACGAGTGGCGCGAGATCGCGATCCTCGTACGTGAGGGCAAGGAGATCGGGGCGATCGTCAGAGCGCTACGCGGTCATGGTGTTCCGGTTGAGGTCGTCGGGCTCAACGGTCTGTTGTCCCAGCCTGAGACCCAAGATCTGCTTTCGGTGCTTGAGGTCATTGAGGACGTCACCGCTAATCCGGCGCTGCTACGCCTGCTCACCGGTCCGCGCTGGCGGATCGGACAACGCGATCTGGCGCTGTTGGGTCAGCGCGCGGCTGAGTTGATCAACACGATCCACCTACCGGCCGGCAATGATGGCCTAGCCGCCGAACTCCAACGCGCGGTCGAGGGCACCGATCCGACCGAGGTCGTGTCGCTCGCCGATGCGCTCGAAGACCCAGGTGCGCTGCCCTATTCGCCCGAAGCCTTGACGCGGTTCGCGCAACTCGCCGGGTTGCTGCGTGGACTCCGTCTGCATGTGGGTGAGCCGTTGGTCGACTTCGCTCGCCGCGTCATTAGGACAATCGATCTGGATCTGGAACTACAGGTCCAGCCGACCGGCAATGGAATGGACAATCTCGCGCTGTTGCTCGAGGCGATCGCAGCATATTCCGAAACCGACTCCTATGCCTCATTGCGTGGTCTGCTTGCCTACCTAGCCGCCGAGAACGACTACAACAAAGGTATGGAGGTGTCGGCCCCAAGTGACGCCGACTCGGTCAAGCTACTGACCGCACACAAGGCCAAGGGCCTCGAATACGAATGTGTCTTTGTCCCGTTCATGGCAGCAACGGTGTTCCCCAGCGGACAATCACGCGGCGCATGGTTCAGCAAGAGCGCCGTGTTGCCGGTCGCACTGCGCGGTGATCGCGACACGGTGCCTGACATCGCGCAATGGACTTCCAAGGGGGTCGAGGCATTCAAGTCGGCCAACAAGGAAGAAGGGCTCAACGAAGAGCGACGACTCGGTTACGTCGCATTCACACGGGCCAAGAACGCCTTGCACGTCAGCGGTCACTGGTGGGGGCGCACCCAGATCAAACCACGTGGCGCATCGGAATTTCTCGAAACGGCGCATGACTGGGTCGTCGACCGTGGCCTGTCGATCGGACCGTGGGCTGCGGCCCCTGGCGATGACGACGCCAACCCTTTCCTCGATCAGCTCGACCAAGTTCCGTGGCCGGCTGAGGTCGGTGGCGTCGAGCGACGCCGCGACGCCGCGGTGCTCGTACGTTCTCATCTCGATGGGGCCGCTGACGAAACCCCGGTGGCAACCGGGAGCCAAGCCGAATCGCAGCAACTGGACCGGATGACACGTTTGACCGCCGATATCGACCTACTGATCGAGGAAGCCGACGCTGCCATGTCAGCCACCCATACGGTCACGCTGCCGGCCACTTTGTCGGCGACGACGGCGCTGCGGTTGGCCGATGACAAAGCAGCGTTGCTGCGCGAGCTAGCGCGGCCGATGCCGCGACGGCCATCGACTGCCGCTCGATTCGGGACCCGGTTCCACGCCTGGGTCGAAGCCCACTTCGGCCAACAGACATTGCTTGACCCAAGCGATCTGCCCGGGCAAGGGGACGCGGAGGTTGCCAATGACAGCGAACTGCTCGAGTTGACCGAGTCCTTCCGCACCGGACCCTATTGTGAGCAGGAGCCCTTCGCGGTCGAAGCGCCATTCTCACTCGTACTCGGTGGCCAGCAGATTATCGGTCGGATCGATGCGATCTATCGGACCGCCGCCGGCTTCGAAGTCGTCGACTGGAAGACCAACCGAACCGCCAATGCTGATGCGCTCCAGCTCGCGCTCTATCGGCTCGCCTGGGCCGAACTCCAAGGTATCGATCCCGCCCAGGTCACTGCCGCGTTCTACTACGTACGCCTGGGCGAGGTGAAACGCTTCGACGATCTGCCCGACCGGGCCGGACTCGAGGCGCTGTTCGGACTCGGCTGATCAGGACTAGCCTGAATATCGTGGACTACGCCTTCTCGACAGCTCAACACGATCGCTCGGCCTTTCTGCGCAAAGGCCAGTGGATGACGCCGAATCTGCTGGTCATGGTGGTCGGCGGCGAACACGTCAGCGCCAACCTGGGTGCAGATGGCCAAGGCAAGGGCATCCGTTGGCTCACCGTCGACGCCGCACCACAGGGGGAGTGGGTGTTCCTCGGCTACCGCGGCGAACAAGGATTCGCTGCCGTGATGGTCGATCGCGTCGCCCCCGAATTCACCCCGATGAGTCTGCGTATGTTGGGCCCCTCGATTGCGCCGGAGGATGCTTCGCTCGCCGTCAACGCGGTGGGCTTGGCACGTTGGCACCAAACCAATACGCATTGCTCGCATTGCGGCGCAGTGACCCAGCCGCAGCAGGCGGGACACACCCGCGTATGCCCGTCGTGTGGCACCGAACATTTCCCGCGCACAGATCCAGCGGTCATCATGCTCATCACCGACGATCAAGACCGCGCACTTCTGGGTCGCGGCAAGGGCTGGCCGGAGGGCCGTTTCTCAACATTGGCTGGCTTCGTCGAATCGGGAGAGTCGCTTGACGACGCTGTACGTCGTGAGGTCAAGGAAGAAACCGACATCCAAGTCGGCGGCGTGACCTATGCGGGCAGCCAACCGTGGCCATTTCCCTCGAGCCTCATGTTGGGCTTCTTTGGCCATGCCCAATCGACCGAGGTCACCGTCGATTCAAATGAGATCACGGAAGCGCGCTGGTTTACCCGACAAGAAGTCACCGAACTGACCGCCGCCACCCAATTGTTATTGCCGCCGATCGTGTCGATCTCACGTTGGCTGGTTGAACAATGGCACGGCGGCGAGATCACCGGGAAGTGGTCATAAGCCGGTCAACGACTAGGCGATAAGCTGGGCCTTGACCTCGGCGACCGAAGGATTGGTGAGCGCCGAACCATCGGCGAAAACCAGCGTCGGGACGGTCTGGCTGCCCTTATTGGCTTTTTCGACGATCAGCGCCGCCTCGGGTACCAGTTCGATGTCGACCTCAAGATAACTGATGCCCTCACGGTCCAACTGCCCCTTGAGGCGCTTGCAATAGCCGCACCATGGAGTGGAGTAGATGGTGAACTGCTCGGACATGTTGTGTCTCCCTTGGCGGTTAGCCTGAATGCGGCACTAAGTACTCTGCCAGTGAAACACCCCGACCGCGACTGCTATTCCAAAAGGACCCACGTGCCCACTGCCGACGACCTGCCCACTGCGGACAATCTGCTCAGCGCTCTCGATCCCGAACAGCGGGCAGTCGCATTGTCGCTGCGCGGACCGGTCTGTGTGGTCGCTGGCGCCGGCACCGGCAAGACCCGGGCGATCACCCACCGTATTGCCTATGGTGTGGCGACCGGAGTCTATGAGCCGACCGAGGTGCTGGCCGTGACGTTCACCCGTCGCGCGGCCGGTGAGATGCGCGGCCGTCTCCGTATGCTCGGCGCCGCAGGCGTCCAAGCGCATACCTTCCACTCCTCGGCGCTGCGCCAGGCACGCTATTTCTGGCCGCAGGTCTACGGTTCGGAATTTCCCGAAGTCACCCGCTCGAAGATTCCGTTGTTAAGTGAGGCGTCCCGTCGCTGTGGGCTCCGACCGGATCAAACCGTTTTGCGCGACTTGGCCGCAGAGGTCGAATGGGCCAAGGTCAGCAATGTGCGCCCGATTGATTATGCCAAGGCGAGTGGGCCAGCGCGGCGCGAAGTCGCCAACGTCGAGCCGCCGATGATCGGCAACGTATTTGCCGCCTATGAGGAGATCAAACGCGACCGAAACCGGATCGACATGGAAGACATACTGCTTGTGACCGCAGCGATCCTTGCCGACGACGAGCGGGTTGCTGCACAGGTCCGGCGGCAATATCGCTGGTTCATCGTCGATGAATATCAGGACGTCAACCCGTTGCAAGAAACGCTGCTGAAGCTGTGGCTCGGTGGACGTGACGACGTCTGCGTGGTCGGCGACCCGGCGCAAACGATTTATTCGTTCGCGGGCGCTTCGCCGCAGATCCTCGGTTCGTTCACCCGAACCTACCCGGCTGCTGAGCGGCACGAGCTCGTCCGAAACTATCGTTCGACGCCGCAGATCGTTGCTGCAGCCAACGCGGTGTTCACCGGCAGTGCCAAGGGCGGCAACGTCAAGCTCCAATCACAGCAAGAATCCGGCGATCCGGTGAGTTATACCGGCTATTCCGATGAAGTAGCCGAAGCCAGTGCGGTTGCCAACGAGATTTCCTTGCTGCATCGTGGCGGGACGGACTACAAAAATATGGCGATCCTCTTTCGGATCAATGCCCAGTCCGAGGCCTTTGAAGAGGCGCTGGGCCAACACGGGATTCCGTATGTTTTGCGCGGTGTCGACCGCTTCTTTGAGCGCCCCGAAGTCCGCCAGGGCATTACGCTGCTGCGCGGCGCAGCTCGCGGCGGCGAGCCCGGCGATGATCTCCTCGCCGAGGTCAAGGCCGTGCTCGCGAGCGTTGGCCATGCCGACGAGCCGCCCGCAGGCGCGGGCGCTGCCCGCGATCGTTGGGAGTCGCTGCACGCGCTCGTGTCGATGGCGACCGATCTTGCCGCTTCGGATGTGGGCGTCGGGTTGACCGAGTTGGTGGCCGATCTCGATCGCCGCGCCGCCAATGCCAATGCTCCAGAGGCCGACGGCGTCACGCTCACCACGATTCATTCGGCCAAAGGACTTGAATGGGACGCGGTCTTTTGTGTTGGCATGCACGAGGGCATGATGCCCAGCATTCATGCGACGACCGATGGCGAGATCGAGGAAGAGCGCCGTTTGTTCTACGTCGCGGTGACTCGTGCTCGCACTGGATTGTTCATCTCTTGGGCCGCGGCACGCCGGCCCGGCGGTCGCGCCACCCGGAAGCCGACGCGCTTTCTTGATGCATTGCTGCCGGCCAGCCATCAATCGCGGCGGGCGGTCGGTCAGACGCGTGAGCGCAAAGTTGCCCGCTGCAGGGTATGCGGCAATCTGCTTGCGACCGCATCGGAACGCAAGTTGGGTCGGCACGAGGATTGTCCCTCCAACTATGACGAGGCGCTGTTCGAGCGCTTGCGTGAATGGCGCAAGGGGCAGGCGACCGAGCAGAGTGTTCCCGCTTACGTCATCTTCACCGATGCAACCCTGCAAGGAATCGCTGAGGTGAAGCCGCAAGATGGTCGTGCGCTGGGACGGATCACCGGGATCGGCAAGGTTAAACTCGATCGTTACGGCGAAGAACTGCTCGCGCTGTGCGCGGCCCAATGATCCCGTCAGCAGAGCGATTAAGCGTCGCCCGGCCGACCGAAGCCGGGGAGTGAGTCGATCAAGATCTGCCGGAACGGCGCCTCTGCGCCGAGCTGGCTGAGCACCCCGATACCGCCGATCCATACGCGGTGGATCAATAAATACTGACGTGGCAGGTTGATTTTGACCGCCATTCCAAGGCCCTCAGCATTCGGCGCGCTGGTCCGGGCCAATTGGGCTCGCATCCAATCGCGGCTGAAGGTGAAGCGCTCGACCTGCGCCGGTTCGACGAACGGGCCGATGTATCGCGCAATGACTTCTGGACTCAGATTAACGCCGGGTCGTAAGAATCCTTCGGTCCGGAGCCCATCAACGACCGCGGCGTAGTCGTCGTCGACGGCGGCGCGGAGGAGTTCGCCGACCACTGGAGGAAGCCCTTCGGGAAGTCGGGCCACGGCGCCGTAGTCGACCACGCCGAGTCGGCCGTCGGACAGGATACGAAAATTACCTGGATGCGGATCGGCGTGCAGCAACCCCGTCCGGGCCGGACCGTCGAACATGAAGCGGACATACAGTTCACCGAAATGATCACGCTGGTCTTGGCTTCCAGCGGCAATGATCGCGGCCAACGATGACTCACTCTCCAGCCACGTCGTGACGAGTGCCTTCTGCGTATGGGCGATGACGCGCGGAATCACGTAGTCCGGATCAGCGGCGAACGCTTCGGCGAAGATCGACTGAGCGCCGGCCTCGAGCGAGTAATCCAATTCTTCAGCGACGCGTTCCTGTAGCTCCTCGACCAGCGGTTTGACGTCGACCCCGGGGGCGATCACGCCGAACAATCGGGCCACCCGGCCGATTTGCTTGAGATCGGACAGAAGCGCCTTCGCCGCGCCCGGGTATTGCAGTTTGACCGCAACCTCGATCGGCTCGCCGTCATCCCAGATCGCTCGATGAACCTGACCGATCGACGCTGCGGCAGCCGGAATGTCATCGAAGGAGGTGAAGGTCGTACGCCAATCGGCGCCGAACTGCTCGGCCATGACGCGGTGAACGACCGCTGGCGGCATTGGGGGAGCGGCGTCCTGCAGTTTGGTGAGGGTCTCGCGGTACGGTCCAGCGACCTCGTCGGGGAGCACCGCCTCGAAGATACTCATGGCCTGCCCGAATTTCATCGCGCCGCCCTTGAGTTCGCCGAGCACCTTGAAGATCTGATCAGCGGTGCGGCGTTGGACCTCGTCGAGCACAGCATTCGCGGGGACGCCGACCATACGCTTGCCTACGCCCAACGTGGTGCGCCCGGCGAAGCCGACTGGAAGTGACGCGAGTCGGGCAGTCCGAGCGAACACGCCGCTCGGCATTGAGCGGCGCTTGTTGTCATCGTCGGAGGTCACATCCACAGGATAGTTGGCACTGCTTCACGAGTGCCGACTCAGGCCGCAATCAGCAGCGTGCAACTGCATTGCGGGTGAAAGGTCACCGGCCAACTATTGAGCTCATCATGGCCCGGGCCGAGAACAAGGCAGCTGCCAAGCGCGGTCAGGGTGGAGTGTCCGCAGTAGGAAATGACTTCGGCGGCTACGACGACTGCAGCGTGATAGAGCATGAGCGTGTCGAGCGCGGGGGCGGGAGCAGCACTCGCACTGCCAAACTGAGTCATCAGCGCGGGCCAGGCGGCGTCCCAGTCTCGGCGATGTAGATCATGACAGTTGATGCACGGCGTGCGGCCGGGCTGGACGAGCGGTCCGATGCGGACCCGCGATTCCTCGACGACGACCCGAAGATGATCGAGCCCCGAATCCATTGCCGTCTCGAAGCGGGTTCGATTCGGCTCACCGCTGCTGATCATGATGTGAAGCACCGGATCAAGATCGTTTGGTGCGGTAAAGCCGGATCCAATAAGGATCTCGGTGACGATATCGGCAAGGCCTTGCACCTGTGCGTCGGCGTTGATGGTCCAGCGGAACGTCGATCGCAGACCCACTCCGGCTGGCTCGTGTCCGACCAACGCGGCCGCTCGTGCTTCGAGGCTGAGTTGCGGGGCACCGGGAAGATCCCATAGGCGAGCGTCGAAGACGACCCCTGCAGCCATGAGTCCTTGGAGGGTTTCGGCAAGGTCGTCAGTGAATTCTGGGATAAATCGGGAGGCCAACGTAATGAGTCGGCGCACATCGCGGATGCCGTCGAGAAGCGTGAGCATCGAGAACAATCCGGGCCGGTCAGTGAGTACATAACCCGGTGAGGTGCCGACCTGCAGATGGTAGGAATCGCGGCGGAGCAACACCGCACCGGGACGCAGCGCCGGTCGCCACGAAGGAAGTTCAGTCATAATCGAAGCGTGGCGCCGTTTGACAAAAATGGCGAGTGAACTGTCCACAGAGCCGTTCAGAACTCGGCGGTCCTTGTTTTGGTCAGGCCTTGCCCAAAATCCGATTGAGTTTGGTGCCGCACACGGGGCAGACGCCCTTGGCCATACGGGTGCCCTTCTCGCTTACGTGAACGTCACCCGTAGCTTCGCGCTTGTCCTTGCACTTCACGCAGTAGAACTCTCCACTCCACGTTTCCGACATGATTGCCTCCTAGGCGATGTGGTGCTGGTCACGCTCAGACTACGGGTCATTCGGCGAATTGTGTGTCAGCCGGGCGGGGAGTCGTCGCTCGGATCTGCGCACGGTAGGACCGCCGGTTCGCCCGGGTCAACAGAATTGGGAAAATAGTTGTCCACGCCTGTGGATAAAGTTGGGGAAAGGATGTGGGGAACGCCGGAAAAGCTTGTGGACAGTGCGGCGATGGCTGTGGAAAACTTGTGCATGACAACCTGAGGGAGCCTCAATTGTGTGCTCTGACCTGCCCATTCTTCGGCGCATGTTGACGCGCGGAAAAAAGTTGCCAGTTGGCGTCGCGCTACCGTAGTTCTGTGGGTGAAATCGAGATCCGGCGTAGCACTCGTCGGAAGCGGTCGGTGCAGGTTCGTCGTGAAGGCAACAGGACGATTGCCCTGGTTCCTGCCCACCTGTCGAAGGCCGAGGCCGATGCGGTCATCGCACGTCTGGTCGAACGACTTGATCGTCGCGGCCGCCGTCAGCCGATCAGCGATACAGATCTCCTGGCCCGGGCGATCCGACTCTCGGCCGAATGGCTCGACGGAAGCGCTGTGCCGTCATCGGTACGGTGGGTGTCCAATCAGAACACTCGCTGGGGATCGTGCACGATCGATGCTGCGAGCATACGGCTCTCCGATCGCCTGATCGGCATGCCGGACTGGGTTATTGACTACGTTCTGGTCCACGAACTCGCGCATTTGCTTGAGCCCAATCACAGCGTGCGATTCTGGCATTTGGTGGCGGCCTTTCCGCGGGCCGAGCGGGCTAAGGGCTTTCTCGAAGGCGTCGCGCACCAGCCAAAGTGAGCTCCCGAACCGAGGCATCGGTGTCCTCGGGCAGGGAATCGACATCCCACCAGCGGAGATCCTCGGACTCATCGCTGATCACCGGCTCCGCGCCGGCTGGTGCGACGGCCACGAATTGCACGTCCAGATGATGGGCTGGCCGGATCGGGCCACACGGCACCTCATGGCGGGACAACCAGACGGGTGTCGGATCGACCGAAAGGTTCGTGATCCCACTTTCCTCGCGGCCCTCCCGTAGCGCGGCATCGACGAGCGTGCTGTCGCTGTCCTCACAGTGCCCGCCGGTCTGCAACCAACGGCCGATGACCTTGTGGAGCGTCAATACGACCTGGCGGTGGTCGGCGGAGAAGATCAGTACACTCGCGGTCAGGTGATCGGGATGGCAGCGGCGTTGCATCGCTTGGGGATATTCGGCCAGGTGGGTCAGATAGGTCCGCCGCAACCGCTCTTGATGGGGGCTTGAAGGCTGCCAAGCAGCGAGGGCGGCGCGCGCGTCGTCGTGGAGGGTCACGCCGAAGCAGGTCCGTCGGTCGGTGGCTCTTCATCGAGCAGCTGATTCAACGCGGCATCAAAGTCAGCACTTGACTCATCGGCCATCTCGCCCTGCGCGAAGCCCAGTGGGTCATCGAGATCGGCGCTGCCGGGCATCAGATCTGGATGTGCCCATACGGCGTCGCGTGCCTCAGGCCCTTGCCGATCGCGCAACGCGGCCCACAGCGTGTTGGCATCGCGCAGCCGGCGTGGCCGAAGTTCGAGCCCAACGAGCGACGCAAACGTTTGTTCAGCCGGTCCACCAGCACCGCGACGTCGGCGCATCGCTTCGCCGAGTGCAGCGGCGGACGGCATACGCTCCTTCGTCGCCTGACTCACGACTTCATCGACCCAACCCTCGATGAACGCCAGTAGCGATTCGAGCCGGTCCAGCGCGGCCTGCTGCGCGGCAGTGCGAACCGGTTCGAACAGGCCGCCGGTGAGGGCCTCTTGAATCTCCTCGGGACGGGACGGGTCGAGCGACTGGATTTGCGCTTCGATCGCGCTGATGTCGATCGTCGTGCCGCGACCGAACTCCTCGATCGCGCCGATCAGTGCCGGCCGCAACCAGCCGGAGAAAGCGAATAGGCGATGGTGAGCGCATTCGCGCAGCGTGATGTAAAGCATGACGTCGGCATCGCTCTGCTCAAGGCCCGCGCCGAACTTCTTGACACCATCGGGCAGGATCGCGGCGACCCCGGTGGGCCCGAGGGGCAGCCCAACATCGGTCGACGATGCGACTTCGCCGGCCAACGCGGCCAACGCCTGGCCGATCTGCTGACTGAACATCGCGCTACCGGCCTGGGTCAACATGCCGAGCAGCGGGCCGGCCATGGCTTTGGCCTCTTCGGGTATGGCGCTCGCCATCGCTTTGACGACATTGCCGGCAATCGGCTCGACGAGTTGCTGCCAGGTGTCAGCGGTTGCCTCAACCCACTCCGCTTTGCTCCACGCGGCGGTATTCGACGTGCCAGCAGGCAGCGAGGTGGCGCTGTCGAGCCAGAGCTCGGCCAGACGCACCGCGTCGTCGACCGCACCAATCTGGTGGGTGTTGGGCGAAGGATCTGGGCCCGCCGCGGCAAGTGCGTGGCGAGCAACCTCCTTAACCACATCAAAGTTGACGTTGCCCTCGTGCGGGGTGAACATCTTCTGCATCTGCCCCATGAGGGCATTCATGTCGGGCATCTGTCCACCGGTGAATCCGGCAAAGAGCTGCTCCATAGGGGTTCCGGCAAATGGATTGTCGGGTTTGGATTCGTCGTCGCGGTCTTCTGGATCGGCCATGACTCCAAAATAGCCGGTTAGCGGTGATGGCCGTAGGCTTGAGGGGATGAATACCGTTCGGCTGATCGACATACGTGACACCGCACTGAGTTTGGATGAGCTCTATGCGGCCGTGCGCGACGACCGAGCCGGCGGGATCACGCTGTTTATCGGCACCGTTCGCAATCACGCCGATGGCCACTCGGTCGAGGCGCTGGGTTATTCCTCACATCCAACCGCGCGCGCCGAATTGACCAAGGTGGCCGAACGTATCGCTGCCGAGTCCGACGTCATTGCCTTGGCTGCTGTGCATCGTGTGGGCGATTTGGAGATCGGCGACATTGCCGTGATCGTTGCCGCTTCGGCCGCGCATCGAGAGCAGGCATTCGAGGCGGGGCGACGACTCATTGACGAGCTCAAAACCACCGTGCCGGTATGGAAGTACGAGACCTACAGCAGCGGCGCTGGCGAGTGGGTTGCCAATCATGTTGATACGACCGCCTAGTCTTTGTCTGTGACCGAGCCCAACGACGCTCATCCGATTGCGATGAGCCAGCGCTACGCAACTTTGGTGGTGGCTGCGCTGTCGGTCATCGTTCTGACCTGCGTCGCGTTCCTCGCACCGCTGCCGTATGTGACGATGAAACCGGGACCGGCATTCAACACACTCGGCAGCTTCGACGATAAGCCGATGTTCACCTTCGGCAAGGGCGTCAAGACCTATCCGACATCAGGCGCACTCGACTTCACGACGGTGTCGGTGACCCGCGCCAACACCCATGTTTCGTTGTTCGAGGCCGTGACGTCCTATTTCGACAAGAGCGTTGCGGTCGTACCCAAATCGCTTATCTATCCCGATCATCAGAGTGAGAAGTCCTCATCAAGCCAGGGTGCCGTTCAACTCGCCGGCTCGAAGGACACGTCACGGGCGGCGGCACTCAAGGCTGCTGGCTATCAAGTGCCGTCCGTGCCGGTGGTTCAGCAGGTCCTCCCCGACGGTGCGGCGAAGGGCAAGTTGGTGGCCGGCGATGTCATCAAGCAGGTTGATGACAAAAAGACCAGCACTGCCAAAGCCGTCGTTGCGGCCGTAGGTGCGCACCGACCGGGGGACAAGGTCGACGTGGTTGTGTCCCGCGACGGCGCGACGAAGACGATCAGCTTGACCACCCGACCTGATGCCAAGGATAAGAAACTTCCCCGTGTCGGCATTTCAATCGGCGAGAAATTCGTCTTCCCGATTCAGATCACCAACAATGTTAACGAGGAAATCGGCGGACCGAGCGCTGGCACGATGTTCGCATTGGGCATTTATGATCGGCTCACGCCAGGCAGCCTGACCGCTGGCAAACGGATTGCGGGTACCGGCGAGATCACCGGCGATGGCGTTGTCCAGCCGATCGGCGGTGTACACCAAAAAATTGCCGGCGCGCACGCCCAGAAGGCGACGATCTTCTTGGTCCCCGATGCCAACTGCAAGGAAGCCGCAGGCGGCAAGGATCTCGGGATAAAATTAGTGCGAATAAAGACGTTGAAGGGCGCGATCTCGGCCCTGGAAAAACTGGCCAAGGATCCGAAAGCGAAGGTCTCGACATGCAATTGATGCCCGACAGCCCGCTGCGGCAAGTCACCATCGAGATCGAGGCGCATGTTGCTCAGGACGGCTGGGATCAACCGGCGCGGCTGTATGCGCTGGTCCGGACGGCCAAGCTTGCTGAACAAGAGCCCGAATTGGCCAAAGCGCTTGGTGTCGGGGACGATACGCCGGCTGGCGGATACACCCCCATTGAGCAGGAATCGTTGCCGCCGGAGGTCTCGTTAGAAGACGCGCTTGCGCAGATCATGTGGCCCGATCAGGTCATTGGCTGTGCCGCCGTGATCGAACGCATCATGTTGCCGCCGGAGGTCGAGGACCAGCTTCCCGATGATCCCGATGAGCTGTTGGCATTCGCCGCCGCCCATCCCGATCGGCAAGAAGTGCGCCTTGTCGCCGCGGTCACTCGTGCCGGTGGCGTCCACAGCGCCGTGCGCGCACGGGTCCCCGAAAACGGCGAACTTCTCGAAGGGCCAGAACTCGTACCCGGACTGGTCGCCCAACTCAAACAGACACTGGCAGACTAGAGCCACCGACACAGGAGACTCGTGAGCGACATCTTTGGAACACCCCGCCCTAACCCACGTCCGCCAAGCCCTCGGGCCGAACGCCGACGTAGGGTTCTCGTCCCGACGCTGGTGACGCTGGCGCTTTTGTTGTTGGCCGGATCGGTCTTCACCGGCATCTGGACGGATCGACTTTGGTACAAGTCGGTCGGCTTCAGTGGCGTCTTCAGCACCGTCATTTGGACGCGGATTTTGATGTTCATCGCGTTCGGGCTGATCTTCGGGGGCGTGGTCATGGCCAACATCGCTCTGGCCTACCGCACCCGGCCAGCGACGGCGCCGGTGCGGCGCGACGACCCGTCATACCGCTATCGGCAGCTATTGACGCCGATCTTGCGTCCGGTCGTGATCGTGTTCTCACTGATCGTCGCCGCGATCGCTGGCTCTGTGGCGGCGGGTCACTGGCAGACGTTCCAGATGTGGAAGAACAGCACGCCGTTCGGCAAGCAGGACGCGCAGTTCCACAAGGACATCAGTTTTTATACCTTCGACTATCCGTGGCTGCGTTTCCTCACGTCATTCGGGTTCGCGCTGATCGTTGTCGCCATCGTCGTTGTTCTGTTCATCAACTACGTTTACGGCGGCGTGGGTATCGCCAACCGCGGCCCACGTTTCGCCCGTGCCGCGCAGATGCATATCTCGGTGCTCGTTGGGCTGGGCTTGCTGCTGAAGGCGTTCTCCTATTGGCTTGACCGGTTTGGTTTGGCGATCGGCGACGGCGGACTCATCGACGGCGTCACCTACACCGGCGATCACGCACGTATTCCGAGTAAGAATATTTTGGTGGCAGTTGCCATCGTCTGTGCGCTGCTGTTTTTCTCCAGTTTGTTCCTCAAAGGTTGGATGCTGCCGGGGATCGGCCTGGGCCTGATGGTGCTCAGCTCGATTTTGATCGGCGGAATTTGGCCGGCCGTGATGCAGTCGTTCCAGGTCAAGCCGTCTGAGCCGGACAAGGAAGGGCCTTATATCGCGCGCAATATCGCCGCGACACGAGACGCGTTCGAGGTGTCTGACGTACAGGTCAAGCCGTATGACGCGAAGACCGCGCTGACGCCGACCGAGCTGACTCAATCGGCCGAGTCGCGGGTCAGCAGCCGGTTGCTCGATCCGACACTGGTCGCGCCGGCCTTTGAGCAGTTGCAGCAGGTCCGTGGCTACTACTCGGTGCCGCAGACACTCGACGTGGATCGCTATCGCTTGGGTGACAACAAGCAACCGCAGGACATCATCATTGCGGCGCGTGAACTTGATCTCAACGGTCTCGAGTCCAGCCAACGCAACTGGAACAACGACCATACTATTTATACGCATGGCTATGGCGTCATTGCGGCCCGCGGCAATCAGCGTGGCCCGCAGGGGCAGCCGGTGTGGGTGGAGAAGGACATTCCGCCCGTTGGTGAACTCAACATCACGAAGGAACCGCGGATCTACTACGGCGAACAGTCGCCCAGTTATTCGATCGTTGGTAGCCCGAAGGGCGCGACCCCGATTGAGGTCGATATTCCGCGTGGTGGCGCAGCCAGTGGCAAGACCACCAAAGCCAATGCCACCCAGAACACGTATGACGGCAAGGGCGGCGTTCCAGTTGGCGGCGCGTTCAACAAGATGCTGTATGCGTTCAAGTTCGGCGAGCCCAACATTGTCTTGTCTGGCCGTGTCAATAAGGCATCCAAGATCCTGTACGACCGCGAACCGCGTGAGCGGGTCAACAAGGTCGCGCCATGGCTCACCGCCGACGGCGATCCTTATCCGGCCGTTGTCGGAGGCCGAGTCGTGTGGATCGTTGACGGTTACACGACCAGCAACTCCTACCCGTACTCGCAGCGACGCTCGCTCGAAACGGCTACGTCGGACTCGTTGACCGGTGATGGGGGAGCGCAGGCCATCCTGCCGGCCGATCAGGTCAATTACATTCGCAACTCGGTCAAGGCTGTCGTCGATGCCTACGACGGCACGGTCAAGCTCTATCAGTGGGATGCCAAGGACCCGGTGCTCAAGACGTGGATGAAGGTGTTCCCAGGCGTCGTCAAGCCGAAATCGCAAATCTCCGACGCGTTGTTGGAGCACCTGCGCTATCCGGTCGATCTGTTCAAGGTGCAGCGTGATGTGTTGCAGCGTTATCACGTGACCGATGCGCAGACCTTCTATGAAGATGGCGAGCGTTGGAAGGTGCCGGTCGATCCGGCGTCGTCGACCAAGAAGCTCCAGCCGCCGTACTACGTGTCAATCACGCAGCCGGGTGAGCCATCGCCCAACTTCGCGTTGACAAGTGTTTATCTGCCGAACAGTCGAGAGAACCTCGCGTCGTTCGTGTCGGTTAACTCTGAGGCTGCGGATAAGGCCAATTATGGCAAGTTCCAGATTTTGCAGTTGCCTAGCGACACGCAGATACCCGGACCGAACCAGATGTCGAACCAGTTCGATGCCGATAAGGGCGTCTCGCAGGCGTTGCTGCAGTATCAGCAGTCAAAGTCGACGACGATTCTTTACGGCAACTTGCTGACGCTTCCGGTCGGAAATGGTCTGCTGTATGTCCAGCCGGTTTACATTAAACGGTCTGCTGAGCAGGGATCGTATCCGGTTCTGCAGTTCGTGATCGCCTCGTTCGGTGAGAAGGTTGGCTTCGGTCAGACACTTGACCAAGCGTTGCGGGTTGCAGTGGGACTTGAAGCTGGTTCGGCGACGCCGGACAACAACGGCAGCGCCGCACCTCCTGCGTCTGGAACCACATCGAAGACGGCCGCGCAATATCTGGCCGATGCTTCCGATGCTTACAACCGGGCAAAGAGCGCGCTCAAGAAGGGCGATCTGGCGACCTACCAGAAGGAAATCACCTCGATGGGCGATGCGATTGATGCTGCTCAGAAAGCACTCCCGACCCCGAAGAAGTAGCCGAAGAAGTAGCCGGGGGTTTACCACGTTCACCCGGTAGGTTTCATCTGGTCGCGGCAAACTTGCCGTGACCAGATGATGCTTGCCGTGCTCGGCCACACTGTCGGGCGTGTACGGGACCCCCGATTTTGCACACAGGCCGCTTACCCGTAGACTACTTAAAGCGACGCGGGGTGGAGCAGTTCGGTAGCTCGCTGGGCTCATAACCCAGAGGTCACAGGTTCAAATCCTGTCCCCGCTACCAAAGAAAAGGTTCCTGATCAGCAGAAATGCTGGTCAGGAACCTTTTGTATTTACCGGGCCAGGCGGGTGATTTTCGATGTAGTGCTGGCGGATTCGTGCGAAGCGCATCGGCCGCTTTCGAACGATCGCGCGTCCTGGCCTGAAACCCGAAACTGGTGGTTTCGATTGGTGGTCGCAACACTTCCTAAATAATAGGGGTTGTGTTGTCATCGTCTCGTCGTGTGAAGAAGGGGCCGGGGCGTCGTCCGCAGTCGGCCAAACGTCAACGGTTCATGGAGCTGCGTGAGCGTGGCTGGCCTGTTGTGGCCGCCGCTCGTGAGGTCGGTGTTTCTCGGACAGCGGGGAACAACTGGTCGCGTGGTCATAAGACCTATCGAGACGGCCGCGCCACCGGTTTCGTAGCTCCGTTGGATCGGTTGGCGGTGCGCCAGATCAGCTCGAGGTTCTTGTCTCAAGACGATCGGATCCAGATCGCCGATCTGCATAGTGCGGGTTTGGGTGTTCGGCAGATCGCTCACCGGTTGAGTCGGGCGCCGTCGACTATCTCGCGTGAGTTGCGCCGCAACGTGGCCAGCGGGCAGGGGTATCGGCCCTTTGAGGCGCACCGTCGGGCGGCGGTGAGTCGGGCTCGACCTTGCCGCCGTCGTATCGAGACCAGCGGTGAACTTCGGCAGGCGATCGGTGAACTGTTGGACCAGCGGTGGAGTCCGCAGCAGACCAGCCGTCACCTGCGGTCGAAGTTCCCCGAGGAGTCGGACATGTGGCTGTGTCACGAGAGCATCTACCAGGCGATCTACCAGCCTGGCTCGGTGCTTCTGCGCCCCTCGCGATTGGCGCCGCATCGTCGTTCGCCGTTGCGCACTGGCCTCGATCACCGTCGAGCACATCAACATGCCGAACGGCGCCGGCCGCGGTTCGAGCAGCCGGTGTTCACCATTCACCAGCGCCCATTCCAGCCAGAAGACCGCACAGTGGCTGGGCATTGGGAATCTCAATGCTGTTGTCAAGCCCCTCTCTGTCAGGCTGAGGTGAGACACCGCTCGTGTTGTGGGGTGGTCTTTGAGAGGGCGGGGATCGGACGTAATTATGTTGAATCCAGAGGCCCAAATGCCGTTGTCGGGCGATGGTGTTGATCCGGCTGCGAAGCCGACTCGTCGGTCGTTCACGGCGGAGTATCGGGCCCGCGTGTTGGCCGAGTACGAGGCGGCACCGCATGGGGAGAAGTCCGCGGTGTTGCGTCGCGAAGGGATCTATCAGACACAGGTCGCTGAGTGGGCCAGAGCCCGCGATGCGAAGGCCGTCGGCATCACGTATCGGCGGGATCGTAAACCGCGGTCGAAAGAGTCATCGGCGGCGGTCCGGGCGGTGAAGTTGGAGGCCGAGAACAAACGATTGGCCCGCCAGTTGGAGACCACGCAGGCAGCTTTAGATGTGATGGGAAAAGCGCACAGGCTCTTGGAGTTGCTCTCGGCGAGCAACGACGAGAGCCAGCCGACAGCGACGAGGGACCGGTCGTGAGTGCCGACTCGATTCTGGGCGATGCGTTCACTGCGTTGATCGCCTTGAGCCTGACTGTGGTGGCAGCGTGCGCGTTGACCGGCCGGTCACGGGCGACGCACTACCGGCGCGTCAAACCGCCGGCGGGCAAGGTCGATTCGATGGCGCAGGCTGATCGGACCAAACCGCCGTCGACCCTGTCCCACACTGAGCGAGTCAACGTGCTGGAGGTGATCAATTCAGTCCAGTATGCCGATTTGTCGATCTGTCAGATTTGGGCTCGTGAACTCGACGAGGACCGGTATCACTGCTCGATGTCGAGCATGTATCGGATCGCTAGGACGGCCGGGCAAACCCGCGAACGCAGACGCCTGGCCACGCATCCGGCGAAGGTCAAACCCGAACTCCTAGCCACCGGGCCGTCACAAGTCTGGTCGTGGGATATAACGAAACTCCGTGGCCCGGCCAAGGGGATCTGGTTCCATCTTTATGCGTTGATCGACATCTATTCGCGTTACTCACCGGGCTATCTGGTTTGCGCTGCAGAGGACTCGGTCGTGGCAGCGGACTTCATCGACGGTGCCATCTGTCGTAACGGCACCGCACCACACACTGTTCATGCCGACAGGGGAACGTCGATGACGTCCAAACCGGTCTCCGCGCTGCTGGCCGATCTGGGCATCACCAGGTCACACTCAAGGCCCCGAGTCTCCAACGACAACCCGTTCTCCGAAGCACAGTTCAAGACGTTGAAGTATGTGCACGACTTCCCGCACCACTTCGATTCACTGGCCGAAGCGCGGGTCTTCTGCGACGGGTTCTTCGCCGAATATAATCACGTTCATCATCATTCGGGCATCGGTTGGCACACGCCAGCATCGGTCCATTACGGCACCTACGGAGCCATCGACGACGCCCGACAACAAACCCTGAACCGGGCCTGGCAGAACCATCCCGAACGCTTCGCCCGCCAGCCGGTCCCGCCCCAGATCCGGACCGAAGTCTGGATCAACGAACCACAGACGGAGGCGAATCTGGCGGCGATCCCAGCGACACAAACAGTCTAAAAAGAAACTGTCTCACTTGACTTGAAAAATACCGAGCCGCGAGAGACGTTTTGGGACTGTGGATTTAAAGGTGTTTCCGGCCTGACGCGCCGAACGGATTGTTTGGCGGGAAAGGTGCCGTGATGACCGCGACACTGAACGATGTGAATTCGAACAATGAGAAGAAGCCCAGCCCGTCTGCTGAAGAGGCCGCGGCCGTTGAGCTCGTGCGGCTGGCCAAGGAGCAGGGACTCTCGCTCACTGGCCCTGACGGACTGCTGAAACAGTTCACCAAGAACGTCCTAGAAGCTGCTCTGAACGAGGAAATGACCGAGCATCTGGGTCATGAGAAGAACCGTGTCCCTGATGGTCGTGAGTCGGGCAATGTGCGTAATGGGACCCGTCCCAAAACGGTGTTAACCGAAGCGACCGGGCAGGTTGAGATTGATGTCCCACGCGATCGGGATGGGACGTTCACTCCGCAGATCGTGAAGAAGCGTCAACGCCGGTTGACCGAGGTTGATGAGATCGTCCTGTCGCTCTATGCGAAAGGCCTGACCACGGGTGAGATCGCTGCGCATTTTGCCGACATTTATGGCGCGAGCGTGTCCAAGGAAACGGTCAGTCGGATTACGGACAAGGTGATCGAGGAAATGACCGAGTGGGTCAACAGGCCCCTCGCGCCGGTTTATGCGGCAATATTTATTGATGCCATTCATGTGAAGATCCGTGACGGCCAGGTCGCGAACCGGCCGATCTATGCCGCGATCGGGGTCAGTTTGGCTGGTGAGAAGGATGTTCTAGGGCTCTGGGCCGGCACTGGCGGTGAGGGCGCGAAGTTCTGGATGAGCGTCCTGACCGACATGAAAAACCGTGGCGTCACCGACACGTTCTTCCTGGTCTGCGACGGCCTCAAGGGACTGCCCGACGTGGTGAGCAATGTGTGGCCGCTGGCGACAGTGCAAACATGCATCATTCATCTGATTAGGAACACCTTTCGGCTGGCGTCGAAGAAGGACTGGGATGCGCTCAAACGAGACGTGAAACTTATCTACTCAGCCGTTAACGCCGACGCCGCGAGAGCGGCGTTGGACGACCTGACCGAGAAGTGGGGCAAGCAATACGGAGCGATCGTGAAACTGTGGGAATCGGCGTGGGAGGAATTCATTCCGTTCCTCGATTACGACGCCGAGATACGCAAAGTCATCTGCTCCACAAATGCGATCGAAAGCCTGAACGCCCGCTACCGGCGAGCGGTCAGAGCACGCGGGCATTTCCCGACCGAGCAAGCGGCGCTGAAGTGCTTGTATCTTGTCACCAGAAGCCTCGACCCAACCGGTCGTGGACAGACACGATGGACGATGCGTTGGAAGCCCGCTCTCAACGCCTTTGCCATCACTTTCGCCGACCGCTGGCCGGCCGCAGAAACCTACTAAATGAAAACGCCGGAAACACCCTTAATGAGACAGTCCCTCAACCAAAGTCTGGGCAGTCCCTTCGGCTCGTTTTCGGTCGTAGAACGTTCTGGATGCTGGACTGTTCTTCAGGCTCGATAGGGCGGCGAGATAGCAGGTCCGTAGGAGTCGGCGGTTGAACCGTCGGGGTCGGTGCAGGTTGCCGCTGATGCGTCCGGAGTCGCGTGGAACTGGTGCGAGTCCGGCGACGCTGGCGAGCCGGTCGACACTGTCGAACCCATCTAGGTTGCCGCCGATGTTGGCCAGGAATGTTGCTGCGAGCAATGGCCCGAAGCCGGGCATGCTGAGCAAAATAGTGGCGCTCCCATGTTGGTGGAACCGTTCAGTGATCTGGGCATCGAGATCAGCTAGTTCACGGTCAATCGACGTGATTAGGGCAGCTAGTTTGGTCACCAACAACGATCCGGTCGGTTGGCATCGCAGCGTCGTGTGTTGGGCGTTGGCTGCGTCGAGGGCCTTCTGGGCGACGGCGGCACTGTTGCGGCAGCCGCGTTTCTCCAACCAGGCGGCGAGGCGGGCCACGCCGATACGGCGCAACCTCTCTGGTGTCTGATAGGAGCTCAGCAGCGTCAGCGCGGCTTTGTTCTTGGAGTAGTCAAAGGCACGCTCAAGGGCAGGGAAATACTCCAGCAGCTTTGCCGGAGCCGGTTGATCGCACGGACCCGGTCACGCATCACGTCGGTGCGGTGCGCGGTGAGGAGCTGCACATCGACACTGATCTGATCGGGCCTGCGAACCGGTTGCAGGTCGGCGCGCATGCGTGCTTGATCAGCGAGAATCCGGGCGTCTTTCGCGTCGGTTTTGCCGTCGCCGTGATAGGTGGCTGCCGCGTGATGAATGATCCGTCCGGGAATATAGAACAATCGTTGCCCATGGGCCTCGAGTAGTCCGATCAGTAACGCCGCGCCGCCGGCGTTCAGATCTGTTGCCCAGCACACGCCATCCCCCTCTGCCATGTCGATCACTGTCCCAATCAGGTCCAGCAGTATCGTCTCGTCGTTGTCAACGCGTTGCGACAGCAACACCACGCCCGTCTGGTCGATAAACACACAGTGATGTGTCCTTTTTCCTGCATCGACCCCTGCCCATATTGCCGGCATATTGATTCGTCCCTTCACATAGTTTCAACTGGGTGAGCCCTATCGATAACCACGCCGGCACGTCCTTACACAGCGATCAATGTCGCAATTCTCAATCAGCGGTCGAGTCATCAAACGGGCGACGGGCGGCCATTCCCAGTAAGCCGTCCAAGCGGCAAGGCGATCTCAGCCATACCCGCCGCCCAGGGTGCTCGAAACGCTACGACAGCCTCGAAATCACCCACCACAACAACGTAAGGAGGGGGACCTCATCATCGGCAAGGACCAAGGATCAGCGATCGGCACCCTGGTGGAGCGGCAAACCCGGATGGTCCGACTATTGCATCTTCCTCAGCGTGACAGCGAGTCTTTGCACGAGGCGTTGAAGGCACGGATGACAGACCTGCCGGCGAGGCTGTTGCGGTCCATCACCTGGGATCAGGGAACCGAGATGGCCCGCCACGTCAGCATTGCCCGGTCACTCGGCGCATCGATCTACTTCTGTGACTCGCATTCGCCGTGGCAACGCGGCTCCAACGAGAACACGAACGGGCTGCTGCGTGATTACTTCCCCAAGGGCACTGACTTGAGCATCCATTCTTCAAACCATCTCCTGGACGTCGAAAACGAACTCAACAACCGGCCCCGTCTCGTCCTCAACGACAATGTCGCACTCGCTGTGGCGATCAGGCATGTGTGGGCGCGCAAGCAGCTGAACTGTGGAAAATCAGACGGATGAGCGCTGGAAGCTGGGATTTCGCGCGGTTTGAGTGATTCATCGAGCTAGAACATCGCGGTAGTGGCTTTGGTGCGTTGACCGGTGGGCTCGCCCAGACCATCGGATGCTAGCAGCCGGGAGCGCAGGTAGGTGCTCGACGATCAGTCTTGATCTACTGTGCGTCCGCCCAGCAGGCCATAGTGGCCGGCCATCCCTGCCGCGACGACCCGATTTGCAGCGCCGAGCTTGTTCAGGAGCGAAGCCACCATTCGCTTGGCGGTGCGTTCTGAAACCAGCATGTGTTCAGCGATCTCCGTCGTCTCAAGACCGCGCGAAAGCAGCACCCATAGTCGGATGCTCTCCGCTGAGAGTTCATCGAGAAGTTCCTCTGGGGCGTGGCGCACAGCACCGAGGAGCGCCATGAACAAGCCTTCCTCGATGACACGAAAGCCAGCCGCCACGCTCAGGAGTGGAGCAACCAGTACCTCGGGGTCGGCTGACTTCGCTAAAAATCCATCCGCTCCCGCGCGCAAGGCCTCTTCGGCAAGTCGGTAGTCCGTGGTCCCGGACAATGCGATCACTTTGGTCTGGGGATACCGGCGCTTGATCTGACGAATCGCCGGTATCCCGCCCAACGGTGGCATCGCAAGATCGACGATGGCAATGTCCGCACCGCACTCGCCGACCAATGAGGCTGCCTGTTCGGCGTGGGTTGTAGTCCCACCTACCTCAAAACGGTCGCCGGCCTTTTCCTTGAGGAGCAGCGCCAATCCCTGGGTGAATAGATCATGATCATCGACCAGGACCAAGGTCAGTTTGTCGTTGCTCACGGCATGACCGCCTGAATGTGTAGGAGTGACCAAGGGGGCACCATTTGCTGAACGCTAGTGTCGGCGTCATGGAGATGACAGTACCGACCATACCGTGGTGGCGTTCGGCTCGGTCTCGGGCGTTTAGGGGTATGGAAGCGTTTCGGGACGATGACATTAGGGCCGTCGAACGAATCACGGCCAGCGTTCGGGTCGGAGTCGTGCTGTCGGTAGTTGTGATGCTGGTGGTGGGGTCTCGTGAGGTACACCAGCATCTCGGGTTGGCTATTGTTGCGGTGAGTTTGGCGAGCGTGCACGCCATTGGGGTGTTTTGGAATCCTTCGACCGAGATGCGTACCAAAAAATCCTCGTTGGTGGTCACGTTTCTAGACGCCGCCCTTGCCCTCGGCATCGTTGCGACGACCGGCGGCAGGACTAGCCTTGCGGTATCGCTGCTGTTCCTCGTCATCGCCGCGGCAGCAACGCGGTTATCCTTTGTGGAAACTGTCGTACTCGCCTTTGCGGTTGGCTCTGCCTACTTCTTTGTAGCGGTGTTTGTGGATTCCGATGGAGCGTCTTGGGAGACCAGACTGCAGGTGGGGCTTTGGTGGCCGGTCTACCTGATGTTTACTGCAGCGCTGACGGCTGGTTACGCCTTATTGACCGAGCGTGCGATTGAAGCCCACAGCATCATCCAAGCGCGCGCGGACGTTGAACATGCTGCGGCAGAGGAGGAACGAGACCTTCGCGCGCGACTGCTGAAGTCCTATGAAGCACAGGAGACCGGTCTCCAAGTGATTTTGCATGAGTTTCGGACACCGATTACTTCGTTAAAGGCCCTGACCGACAACCTCTCTGACCAACTCAATTCACCCGTTACGGAAGACAGGAAGACCCGGGCTCGGTTACTGGCCGCTCACGCCGGACACCTTTCGGCGATGATCGACGCGCTCAGCGATGTGGCGTCGAGCCGCCAGCCAACCTTCAGCACGGGACGCCAGCGCGTTGTTGATCTGGGGGAGTTTCTGCACGCTACGGGGGATGCCGCAGGTTTAGCCGAATCCGAGTTGAAGATCACCATCTCGCCGCAGGGCGCCCGATGCCGCCTCGACGCACAACTCCTGCGCCGCGTAATCACCAATCTTTTGGAGAATGCTGCCCGGCACGGTCGTGGTTCGCTAGTTGAACTCGTCGCACAGGTGAATTCGGATAACCTACAAATCGAGATCCTTGACCGGGGCCTCGGCTTCTCCTCGGAATTCACCGCCGACGCGACCGAGCGATTCGTCTCCTTTGGTGAGGATCGAGGTACTGCGGGGCTTGGCCTGTGGATCGCTGACCAGATCGTGCGCTCACTCAATGGCCGGCTCCGCTTCAACTCTCGGCCGGGTGGCGGCCTCACCGTTTGCCTGGAAATACCCATCGGCTGAACGGGGGTCACCCGCAGTGGTGACCGAAAGCCTTATTTTGCAGTTTGCAGCGAGCCGTTGCGGTAATTAAGTCCGATCGACCCTGCTCGACGGTGCGTTCAGTCTGGCACGCAGGGGCCACTAATGGCACGCCTGACCCCTCGGCAGTACGTCATTTTATGTAACTGTGATCACGTCATCGAAAGGCCAAGCGCTTCATCAAAGAGGAGTTAATTTCAATGCAGCCGAGTGTCGCGGTCCGGTGGGGAAGGAAACCCACGCGGCAGGTCGACGAGGTTGGCACTGATTCCTTGAAGGCGGGCCAAGCGCACGGACAGCATCAACAAGTTGGTCACGGCGCAGGACCCACAGCATCGTCAGTGGAGTGCACCTACGCGGCCTGATTGGCTTCTGAATTCCACGTTCCAGCCCCCGTCCTGGGCGAGATTAGACAAATCAAACACAAGGAGATTGACATGGCAACCGAACGCAATATTGAGCACGGCAAACGAGACGGTTATGCGAGCCTCAGCCCGGGCCGCCTGCGGATGGACTCGTTCCCGATGCGACTATTCCGCAAGGGGAACCAAAAACATTGGGATCCCGAAGCCATTGACTTCACCCAAGACGCGTTGGATTTCGCCGCAATGACAGATGCAGAGAAGCGGCAGACCCTCATTCTGGCCTCGCACTTCATGGCTGGCGAAGAATCGGTGACGCAAGACATGCAACCGTTCATGTCCGCCATGGCGGCTGAAGGCAGACTGGGCGACGAGGCTTACCTTACCCAGTTCGTCTTCGAGGAAGCCAAACATATGCAGGCGTTCCGGTTGTGGTTCGACGCAGTAGGCGTCAAGGGCGACTTGCACGAATATGTCGAGTACAGCGAGCACTACACGCGGATTTTCAGCGAAGAGTTGCCAAAAGCGATGTATGCGCTGACCGATAGCCCGTCACCTGCGGCGCAGATCCGCGCATCAGTGACCTACAACCATGTCGTCGAGGGCTGCCTCGCGCTTACGGGCTACTTCGCCTGGGTCAAGATCTGCAAGAGCCGGAACATTCTGCCCGGGATGCAACAGATCATCAAGCACGTAGGCGATGACGAACGACGTCACATGGCATGGGGAACTTTCACCTGCCGCCGGCACGTGGCCGCTGACGATAGCAACTGGGACGTCGTTGACGAGCAGATGCAGGAACTGCTGCAGCCGGCGCTCGGAGTCATCGTTGGATTGTTCGAGGAGTTCGGCGACGATGCACCCTTCGGAATCAGCATCGACGAGATGACTGATTATGCGCTGGATAAGGTCAGTCGCCGGCTTGAGTCGATCGAGAGCGCGCGAGGCTGCCCGCTGGAAGAGATCGACGATGATTATTCGCCAATGCAGCTTGAGGACAAGTTCGCCGCAGAAGATGAGGCGGCGGTCGCCAAGATGATGGAAGGCGTTGGAGTCGGAGTCTAAGGACCAATACGAGTTCGCTCCGTGATCGTGGCCGCAATTGTGCGGCCACGATCCTCAACCAGGTCGATTTCGGCTGCAATTTAAGAAAGCCATGAGTATGGAACAGGAATCTTCTACCGCGGTGTGTGACGTCGACATTCTGTTCATCGGAGCCGGTCCGGTGGGCCTTTTTGGGGCATATTATGCGGGTTTTCGTGGACTGCGTATGGCTGTTGTTGATGCGTTGCCTGAGGCGGGCGGACAAGTACAGGCGATCTATCCGGAAAAGAACATCTACGACATCGCCGGTCTCCCCGGTGTGCAAGGGCAAGAGCTCATCAGGAACCTCGTCCGACAGGCGAGCCCGTTCGCGCCGATCTACCTGCTCTCGCAGCAGGTTGTGCAGATGGAGCGTCGCCCGAGCGGATGGCGCGTTACCACATCGACGGGAACTGTGGTTGACGCAAAAACTGTAGTGATTACTTCCGGCGTCGGGGCAGTCACGCCAAGACCGATTCCCGCTGGAGAAGTATTCCTTTATCGTGGGCTCCGTTATTTTGTGCCGCAGTTGGGTGTCCTAGACGGTCAAGACGTGGTTGTAGTCGGCGGCGGTGACTCTGCGGTGGATTGGGCGCTGGCGGCATTGCCGCGGGCACGGTCGGTAACGCTGGTGCATCGGCGCAAGCAGTTCCGGGCCCATGAGCATTCGGTTCGGCTGCTCCAAGAGTCGTCTTGCAATCTATTGCTCGACGCAAACGTGGTCGAGTTGCGCGGTGATGATCAAGTGGAGAGCGCCGTCGTTCAGGTTGCCGGAGAAACATCCACTCGCGAACTGAAGGCTCAAGTCGTCGTAGCGGCACTTGGCTTCTTGATGAACCTCGGGCCAATAGCTGACTGGGGTTTGGAACTTGATGGCCGCGCGATTCGGGTGGACACCCGAATGCGAACGAACCTGCCAGGAGTATTCGCTGCCGGGGACGCTGCCACCTTCGAAGGAAAAGTGAAACTTATCGCCGTTGGCTTCGGTGAGGTGGCTACGGCCGTGAACAACGCCGCAGTGGCGCTCGACCCTAGCGCGGAACTGGCGCCGGGCCATTCGAGCGATCTGATACCGATGAAGAAGGCGTCGTCGTGATTCAGGGTGCGGGAATTAAACAGGTTAGGAAGTGGGACTGATGGCCTTTGTGATCGGTGATCCGTGTGTTGACATCAAAGATAAGTCGTGCGTTGAGGAATGCCCGGTGGATTGTATCTACGAGGGCGACAGGATGCTCTACATCCACCCAACCGAATGTATCGATTGTGGAGCCTGCGAGCCGGTCTGCCCGGTGAACGCAATTCGTCCTGCGCAGCAGGTGGACGACCAATGGCGCATGTTCCAGGAGTCGGCCAAAGAAGCGTTTGAAGAAATCGGGAAGCCAGGAGGTTCGTTCAAAGTGGACCTGCCGATCGATGACACGGACTTTGTGAAATCGCTCGAAAAAAAGGATTAGCTGCTAACTCGGTCGTCGCAGCCGCTGCGGCATTGCCACCTCATTCGGAACAATCAAACAACGAAGGGAAGTAACAAAGATGGGTACTTTCAAGGATGATACGGAACTCTATAAGTACATCGGCGGTGTCTTCGAGAACGGTTTGGCCGATCCGGAGATCGGTCCGAAGCTGAGCGGTTCGGGCGTGGTGCTGCAAATTGCCTACACCGACCCCGAAGCGACGATGACTATCGATATGCCCGGCGGTAAGGTCCACACCGGTGAAACCGATGTAACGCCCGATGTCCAACTGACGATGTCTGGTGACACCGGCAACCGGTTCTGGCTGGGCAACGTGAACTTGGCCATCGCGCTGGCCAAGGGTCAGGTTAAAGCGAAGGGTCCAGTTGCCAAGATCCTAAAACTCATCCCCGCCGCAAAATCCTTGTTCCCCACATATCGCGCAATGCTTGAGGCCGACGGCCGGGCTGACCTGCTGCAGGCGTGAACGACAAATAATCCGGTCCGATCCCGCCGTCGTACAGGCGGGATCAGCCGGACTGAATAACAAGATGCTTGGCCGGTATTGGTTCCCGTACCGGCCAAGCTTTTGCGCTGTATCAGTTGCCAGAATGCAGTTCTCCCGCCAGATCAAAGGTGGCGGACCGTTGCTGGCAGTGGCTTGGCAGATACTGATCGATTTTACTGATCAAGCTGGCAATCTTGCGGGCAACTCATCACGAAACAGTGCCGCCATTCTTGGGTCACCGGGCGACGACAGCACAGCGTTAGCGCGGACGACAAAGGCCTCCGGTTGTGAGCCATGGTGTCACTCACAACCGGAGGCCTTCATCTTCGAGCAAATCAGTGCCGCGTCACGACACCCGGCCCGGGCTAGCGCACCTGGCTGGCGCGCTGGCTCTCAACTCTCAGCGGGTGCCGCTGCGGATGAATTCGGCCGCCATCTCGCCGATGACAACCGACGGCGCGTGGGTGTGCCCACGAATGATTGTCGGCATCACTGAGGCATCCGCAACGCGAAGACCCGTTACGCCACGTACCTTCAACTCAGGATCGACGACACTTGCCGAATCTGTACCCATCCGGCAGGTTCCCACTGGGTGGTAGAGGGTATGGGCGTGCTGTTCCAGAGCCTGCTGGATGACGTCTTCGTCAGGCATCGAGGTAGGAACCGGCGGCTGCATGTAGCCGTTAAGGTGAGCTTTAAGCGCCGGTGCTGAGGCGATCGCTAGGCTGACCCGCAGCCCTGCCAGCATCGCCGCGCGGTCGATGCCGTCGGGATCGCTGAGGTAGCGCGGATCGATCAGTGCTTTGGCCAACGGATCGCCTGAGACAAGCTGAACGTGTCCGGTGCTCTGCGGCTTGACCAAGATGGTGCCGATTGCCGCGCCATGTCCCTCGGCAGGCACCAGCCCCTCCTTGATGAACGGGGCGGCCCCAAACAATAGTTCTAGGTCCGGCAGTTCAAGGTCAGGACGGCTCCGAATGAAGCCGTATGCCTCAGCGACGTTAGACGTCAGCATCCCGCGACGCCGAGCCAGATAGTTGACCAGCTCAGGGATCTTCTCGGCAGCAAACAGCGTATTGTCCGTCGCCTTGTATGCCACAAGCGCCACGAGGTGATCCAGAAGATTCTTGCCGACGTCGGGCAGATTATGGTTCACCGCGATGCCGTGTTGGGCAAGTTCGTCGGCGGCTCCGATTCCGGAGAGCATCAACAGTTGCGGTGTGTTGATTGCGCCGCCGGAAAGAATTACCTCTCGGCGGGCGTGAACAACGTGTTTCACGCCGTCCTTGAGGTACTCCACGCCGGTGGCCCGGGTGCCGTCAAAGATCACTCGAGTAGCGTGGGCGCCGGTGTGGATCGTCAGGTTTTCCCGCTTTTGGGCCGGCCTCAGGTAGCCATCAGCGGTGGACCATCGTGCGCCGCGCTTTTGGTTGACCATGGTCTGTGTGAAGCCCTCAGGCTGCGCGCGGTTGGCCCTTTCGACCGTGTGACCAGTCTCCTGCACAGCTTTCAGGAAAGCTGCGGTCAACGGTCGAGGGCTGCGCTGGTGGGAGATCACCATCGGCCCATCGGTGCCCTCGTCAGGCTCAGATGCACCTTCGATGGACTCGATACGACGAAGATGCTTGACGACGTTGCCATAGGACCAAGCCGAACCAGCATGCGTGGCCCATTCGTCGTAGTCGGCGGCGAAGCCACGTACCCACATCATGGCGTTCATCGAAGAGGATCCACCGAGCATCCGTCCGCGCGGGAAGAAGATCGTGCGGCCGCCTAGTTCTGGCTGTGGCGCTGTGTCGTAGTCCCAATCCAGCTCGCTGCGAAACAGTTTCGAGAAGGCGGCTGGGATGTGGGCGAACTTATTTTTGTCTGCTGGGCCGGCCTCTAGCGCGACGACAGCCGATGACGTGTCTTCGCTCAGCCTGGCCGCTACTACGGCACCGGCCGATCCGGTGCCGACGACCACGTAGTCGGCTGTACTGGTGTGGTTGGCGCTCATCTGGGTTCTCCATTCAGCGGGATTGATCCCACGGGTAGTTATAAGGGGCGTATGCGAGTTAGCCGCGCAGTGCCGATGAGAAAATGGCAGGCAGTTTGGACCAGGCTGGACCAGCTGCGAACTTAGTCAGCCGCCGCGACGTGGTCGAGGCCGTTTTGTTGGTGACGAACCACGGCGGTTTGGGTGAGATCGAGGGATGCCGGCTGAATAGCGCGCGCTGGATTGGACGGAAGGGACCTCGGACGACAGTGCGTTCGGCACGATCGATCAACAGGCCGTTGTGCACGACGCCAATCCCACTTTGAATGTCGTCGATTGTGTGGCCGGGGAATGCACCCCACGTTGCTCGCGCAGTGAGATATCCCAAGCCGGTCCATGCGTTGATCGCGATGGTGCCGTAATTCAGGTCCTCCACTGCTGTGTCGAACACGGTGCCGAGTTCACGCATCGTCTTTGGGTGGGCGATGATGTTGGCCCCCAGAGTTCCGACGAGTTTGGTGTTGACGTACTGCACTGATGCGCGCGCAAAGTCCGCGCCGGTCTCCGGGAGTTCCACAATGCCGAGAACCGGCGCGAAGTACTCGGTGTCGGCCACCGGGTGTTGTGCGCTGGTGTCAAGCCCGGCGATGAGGACCCGACCATTGTCAACACCGAGCCGTTCGGCGTTAGGCGAGCAGTCCAGCGCCGATTGCACCCGATCAGCGCTGCCTGGGTAATAGGCCATCCGGGCAGGTGCGCGAGTCATGGCCGCGCGTAACTCATCGACGAACTGCTCCTTCTGTGGCCAAGCTGCGCTCAGGACCACAGTCTGCGCTGCGATGCAGTTGTATCCACCGTTGTGCAGGCGCTGAGTCGTGACGTGCTCGGCTTGGAAACGTAAATCGGCCTTGGACCACTTGCCGGGGAAAATGATGGTAGGAGACACGCCGCCGAGCTCGCTGCTGATCGGTTTATCCAAGATTGGCGCTACTTCGGCTTTGCGGTGTTGCCCATCGGGCCCAGGGCCGAAAACTATGGCGTCGTGGGTCGCGGCACTGCCAGTCATATGGATGTGCGACACGCGGTCGTGCTGCGTGAGATAGGTTCCAACGTCGGCTCCACCGGTGACGATGCGCACCATGTCGCGGTCGATGAACGGCGCGAAAATCTTGGAAAACACCGGAAGCATCCGGTCCATAATGGGGTTGAGCTTGAGCACGACAACCCGGTTGTGGGCGTAGATCTCGTACAACACGTCCAACGGTGCGATCGAGGTGATGTTTCCTGCGCCGAGCACCAGCCCGACGCCCTGTGTGGAGGTCGGCGTGCGCTGTCCTAGGCCAGCTGCCTGTCGTGCACCTTCGGCGTCCACACCGGGCTGCAGCCAGACCTCGGCGCTGTATCCGTTGAGCAGTAGCTTGTCGAAGATGTTGTGTGGCATTACCTCGACGGAGACTCTGCCGCCCGGCGCGGCAGTGATGGGCAAGCCATCCAGAGGACTGCCACCGGACTCGAGCCGCGTCAAGCTTTCCGCCAGCGCGCCGAGGCTGGTGAGCAGCGCGTACGGGCCGGATAGCCACTCCTCGCCGACTAACGGTGAATTCGCATCGAGCCCCTTGATCTCCAGTGCGGCTTGCACCCACTCTTCAGCGTTGGCAGCGGCGCGGCCGTGAAGCTCCTGAAGCAGCTCCCGACGGGCCGAGAGCGGGGTTTCGGCCCAGTTCTTGTCACCGCGTTCGAGGTCAGTTAACGCGACGTCGAGGTACGTATGGTCGATATCAAGTTGGCTGTCATGGGTGCTGGTCATCGTAGGCCTTCATTCGAACTATTGGAGGAATCACTGGCAATGCGCTTCATGCTTGGGCCGGTTCGGTAGCGGTGGACAGTTCGCGTTTGAGGATCTTGCCGGTCGCCGTCATCGGCATTGAGTCGACCAGTTCGATGATCCGGGGGTATTTGTACGCCGCCATTTGTTCGTGCGACCACTGAACTAGTTCGTCGGCAGTCACCGCGGCGCCCGGCACGGGGATGATGAATGCCTTGATCTCTTCGCCGTACTGCGGGTGGGGTACTCCCACCACGGCAACGAGCGAGACGGCCGGATGGGTCGCAAGAACCTCTTCAATCTCCCGCGGGTACACGTTGAATCCGTTACGGATGATCATGTCCTTGGCGCGGTCGACGATGTAGTACCAACCATCTTCGTCACGGCGAGCAAGGTCGCCGGTTCGGAACCATCCGTTGCGGATTACCTCATCGGTGGCCGCCGGTCGCCGGAAGTATCCCTTCATGACGTTGTGGCCATTGATCGCGATCTCTCCGATTGCATCGGGTCCTGGTTCGATCTCATCCCATGATTCGGCCGCTAATAGTTTCATCTCGACGCCAGGGATGGGCATACCGATCGACCCGACGCGCGGTTGCTGACCGAGTTGGGAGAAGGATGCCACCGGGGACGTCTCCGAAAGGCCGTAGCCCTCCAAGATCGTGACACCGAATCGCTCGCGGAAGTTCTTATGGACCTCGGTAGGAAGTGCTGCGCCGCCAGAAACCGCGATCCGAAGATACTTGGCAACCGCGGTGTTGTCGACGCTCTCATCGAGGGCTCCAAGAAGCGCCCAATACATCGTAGGGACCCCTGCGAAGAAGGTCACGTGCTCCTTCAGCATCAGGGCGATGGCGGTGGCCGCATCGAATCGCGGCAGCATGACGATTGTTCCGCCCAGCCCGATGGCGCTGTTTTGGATCGTGGTCTGCCCGAATGAGTGGAATAGCGGCAGCACGCACAAATAGGTGTCCGGATTCGACGCATCAGCGTTAAAAAGCTCAGCGCAGGTGTAGGCATTTGCCAGCATGTTTCGGTGGCGCAGTTCGGCGCCCTTAGGTTGGCCGGTCGTGCCCGACGTGTAGAGGATGACAGCTGTCGAATCCGCGGACACCTCGACTGTTTTGAAAGTGGTCGGTTGGTCGGCGATCGCGGCGCCCAAGGTCTCGATACTCTCGAGCTCAGAATCTGCTGCCTTTGCTCCTGCGGTGATGAGGAAGAAATCTTTGCCGTCCGACTCGTCGAAGCCGGCCTTGCATTCGCGGCCGATGGGAAGTTCCGCGGAGCCTTCAAAGGCGAAGTGCGCTACGGCTTGAGAATCGTCGAGGTGATAGGCAATTTCACGGGCCTTGAGCAGCACGTTGAGCGGCACCACTGTCGCGCCAGCCTTCAGAATGCCAAAGTAGACAATTGTGAATTGCGGGATGTTCGGGCAGCTGAGTGCGACATTGTCGCCGCTTCCGATCCCACGCGACGTAAGCAGATTGGCGACTCGGTTGGCCGCGCCGTCCAGATCTGCGTAGCTTAGACGGTGTTCGCCGAGAACGACTGCCGTGCGGTCCGCGTACTTGCTTGCGCTCACATCGAGCAGGGTGGCTAAATTGTGCATCGGTTCAGCTCTCCATCTTGGTTAGTCCCACTGGTTGGTTGGTTTGTCGAGGCCGGGCAACATTGCCTTTCTTACGTTTGGGCAAGCGCTGATGCGTGTCCACCTGCACGGTTCTTCTGCTCATAGCAGCAAGGGCGTAGTGGACGTGACTTACGGAATTTAGATGGGTAAAGGTCTTTCGCGCTTTGACTGAATCCAAGCGGTAGACGCGCCGACCGAGATTGCCGTGGCGAGCGTGAGAAGGATCTGTGGCAGATTCCGAGTCGTTTGGAACGGAAGAAGCAGCGGGAGCACAAGCGCGTAGGCCAACAAGGCAGCCACCGCGCCGTGAAGTTGTGGAACTTTCGACCGGCCGATCTTACGTGCAGCAATGGCGAACGCTAGCACCGCCGTCAGCGTCAAAAACACGCCGCCTAGGGCCGGCACCGCGAGCCCTGCCAAGGGAGCAAGCAGACCGCCAATCAACAGAATGCTGAACCCGGCCGAACCTCCACGGATGGCCATGGGAACGTCAACCAGGCTGCTCCGCAGGGCCGCACCTTTGGCTGGTGTTCGCGACGATCTAGC
Organism: Aeromicrobium changchenzhani; assembly: GCF_057586615.1. Lineage (NCBI taxonomy): Bacteria > Bacillati > Actinomycetota > Actinomycetes > Propionibacteriales > Nocardioidaceae > Aeromicrobium > Aeromicrobium changchenzhani. Next base: position 1,067,120 of record NZ_CM172480.1, read on the forward strand.
GTTCGCGGACATCAATTAGCAACATCTGTTGGGCCTGAATTTTTGCGAATGGCGCTCATAATCTCACGCTATCCAGACCTAAGGCTTAAACCTAGATGGCGACTGCACAGTGAATTCTCTGGACTCTGTCTACCGCACACAATGACACGCGTCCCGAACGCTGCAAGCCTTGTGAAGGATTCGAAACCGCAAGTTTCGAGCTAACAAACTTCGAGACAAAAAAGCTTGAAACTCTCTTTCCGACAATTCAACTTCCGGGCGGTGCAAGACCCATGTTCGAGTTTTCTACTGACCTGTCGCGCGTTTGCATAAGCGTCACCGCATGAGCAATAAGACCTTCGGAGAGGAACGCGTCAGTGGCCCCGAGCAAGCCTAAAGTGAAGTCCCCCAGTTCGACCCGCGCGTTGATCGTAGAGCTGGGTGAGATGGGGATCCTCGCTGTTCAAGTTTTATATATGGCGACCAGGGGACCTTGGGATTACTGGCGCGATACCGCTGACCAGATGTACTTGATCCTCAAGCAATGCTGGGTACCGATGGCCGTGTCGTGCACCTTTTTCGGCCTCGGCGCCCCCGGCCTCCAGGGCGGCAATATTTACGCCTTGTTCGGTATGCCCGAGCGGTTGGGTTCGTTCTTCATCATGGCGAGTATCCGAGAGTTTGCTCCTTGGGTAAACGCGATGGTCGTCGCGGGCGTGGTCGGATCGGCGATCACCGCAGATCTGGGCGCTCGGCGGATCCGAGAGGAGATCGACGCGATGGAAGTTCTTGGCGTCGATCCGATCCGGGTACTAGTTCTGCCCCGCGTTATCGCGGTAACCATCATCACCGGCCTCCTCGATGTCATCGCACTATGTTTCGGACTGCTGGGCGGATTCATTGCCGCGGTGCCGATCCTGGGGGCCAACCCATCGGCTTTCACCAACAGCCTTTTCGTCAACCTCACCACTCCCGATATCTGGGCGAGTGTCCTCAAGACGACGATTTTTGGGCTGATTATCGGCGTCGTCTGTTGCTACAAGGGCATCTCAGCCAAAGGCGGTGCAATTGGGGTTGGCCGGGCAGTGAACCAAGCCGTCGTCATTGCATTCGCGATGATCTGGATCGTGAACGTTGTCTTCACCAACATCGTTCTCGGCCTCAATCCCGAAATACAGGTCTTCAGATGAGGTATGCGTGATGAGTATCATCGAGGAGCGCCCCGAAGGCGCTGGCCGCATCGAGCCGCCGAAACCCGAAGACACGATTGTCAGTGTTCGAAGCGGATTTGAATCGGTCAAGGAAGCGTTGCGAACCGGCGGCGAAATCCTACGATTCTCAGCACAGGTAACTAGGTGCTTGCCCGATGTGCGTACGCACTGGAGCGAGGTCGTGCGTCAAACCGCGATCCTAATCCTGTCGAGTGGACTGATCATCTGGGGCATGCAGTTCGTCATCGGCACAATGTGCGGCACCGAAGCGATCTACTCGCTCAAGCAGGTGGGTGCGCCGATCTACTCGGGAATTTTCAACGCCTGGTGTGCGGTGCGCGAACTCGTTCCCTACATGTGGGGTTACATCTTGGCCGCGAAAGTGGGTTGTGGCCTCGTCGCCGAGATCGGCTCGATGCGGATTTCGGAGGAGGTCGATGCCCTCGAAGTGATGGGCGTCGACTCGCGTAGTTACCTGGTCGGAACACGTGTGGTTGCGGCGTGGATCGCGATGCCCTTCCTGTATGCGGTCAGCCTCGGAATGATGTCGCTGGGCGAAATCCTCGTCACGGTCTATTACATCGGCGGCGTGTCCCCTGGTGGACATATGTACATTTTCTGGCTGTATCAGAACCCACTCGATTATCTCTATTCCATGATCAAGGCGATGACGATGGGCACGGTCATCGTGTTCGTTGCGTGTTACTACGGCTACAACGTGCGTGGTGGTTCAGTCGAAGTCGGGAAGAACACTGCGAAATCAATGATGTTGAACATGGTCCTCATTCACTTGATCGGAGCCCTCGGGACTCAGCTGTTCTGGGGGTTGTCGCCCAATGCGCCAATCGGCAACTAACCGCGCCGTTCTCGTTTCTGCCACCTTCAACCATGGACAGGGGTCCTGATATGACGATCGACCTGGACAACAGCACATCGATGACACAGGTGCTGCCGGCTGCAGGTCCGGACGCTACTCCGGGCCTTGAGTACTCGATGGAAGTTCGTGACGTCCACAAGTCGTTCGGAAGTTTCGACATCCTCACTGGACTCAATCTGAACTTCGTCAAGGACTCCGTCACCACGATCCTCGGCCCCTCGGGCACGGGCAAGAGCGTACTTATCAAGCATCTAGTGGGGCTGCTGGAACCGGATCAGGGTGAAGTGCTGATTTTCGGTCAAGACATCTGGAACATCTCCAAGAAGGATCGTTACGCGCTTCGCAAACGCTTCGGCGTGCTGTTCCAGGACGGGGCGTTGTTCGGGTCGATGAACCTTTTTGACAATGTTGCGTTTCCACTCCGGAAGCACACGGACACCAGCGAATCAGAGATCGCGGACATGGTCATGAATAGCCTTGCGGAGGTCGGGCTGGGAAAGGCTGCCTCAAAGCTTCCCAGCGAGATCTCTGGAGGTATGCGTAAGCGGGCCGGATTCGCACGCGCGCTCATCCTCGACCCTGACATCGTCTTGTTTGACGAGCCGGACTCCGGGCTCGATCCGGTGCGCACCAGCCTGCTCAACGACGTCATCCTCGATATGCACGCACGGCGCAAGGGTACTTATCTTGTGGTCACCCACGACATTCGTACCGCGCGCAAAGTAAGCGACTATGTCGGCGTGATTTGGAAGGGAAAATCGGTTCACTACAGCGAGGCCGAAGAAGCCTTCAACTCCTCTGACCCCTTCGTCCGACAGTTTCTGTCTGGCGACTCCTCCGGCCCCCTCGGAATGGAATGATCTGTGCGGAAACTCAGTGCACCCATTGTTGTTCTCGTTGTGGCGCTGCTGATCGGTGGAGGAACCCTCCGCTTGACGGCGGACGACTACAACGTGAGCCTCGTCCTTCCTAATGCCAATAATCTCTTCATCGGCGGTTCGGTAACGCGTGATGGTTCGGTCGCTGGATCCATTCGAAGCATCGACGTCGAAGACGGTAAAGCGCGTGTCAACGTCAAGCTTGATGAATCGTATGGACCACTTCACGAGGGAGCCAAGGCCGAAGTGGCCTGGAAGGCGATGCTCGGGGAGCGGCTGCTCAGGATTGAGGACGGCCCCGCCGATAATGGTGAAGTGCCTTCGGGCGCCATGCTCACTGGCGTAATGGCTGAACCGGTTGAACTCTCCGAGGTTCTTGAAGCACTTGATGAGCCGACGCGCAAAAACTTGAACTCGGTCATCAAAAGACTGTCCAAGACAATTGACGGTCGGGAACAGAACATCAATGAAACGCTGCACACGGCCGGCCCCGCTCTGAAGGCGCTGGGAGCCGTTCTTCGCGGCATCGGAACCGACGGTGCGGCGATCAAGCAGCTGGTCAGGCAACTGAACCGGACCATGAAGATTCTTTCCGATCGTGATGCGGGTGTTGACAACATCGTCAACGACCTCAGCGCCACGACTTCGACTTTGGTCAATCAACGTCAGGCATTGGGCAAGACCCTTCACCAGTTGCCAGATTTGGTTAGCCAAGCCGAAACCACGCTGAGCAAAGTCCCTGGTGCAGTCGACGAAACAGTGCCGCTACTCGAAGACCTCGGGCCTGCCACCAAGCGGCTGCAATCGGTATCGAAGAACCTGCGTCCGCTTCTTCGGGACCTCCGACCCACGGTTACTGAGTTGCGACCGACGCTCGATTCTGCAGTAGAACTCCTGCGTTACACGCCAAGCCTGTTGGATACGGGAAGCGAAACCTTCCCGGCAGCCAACAACGCATTGAGTGAAATTGCGCCGGCATTGGACTTCCTACGTCCGTACACGCCGGAGGTCGCCGGATTCTTGACGACCTGGGCCTCCGCAACAGGAAACTATGACGCCAACGGTCACACCGCCCGCATCCACATCCTGGCGGGAACCGAGACGGCAGTCGGAGTGACATCGACGCCTGGGCCCGGAGTGACGCAAAACCTGACCCCTAAACCCGGATCTCCTGTCGGGCAGCCGTGGGAAGACGCCTATGGAAGTGAAATGCGATGAAAGCGTGGAGTTTCCGCTCGACTGTGATGTCGTTGTGTGTGGTGCTGGTATTCGCCGGAGTGGCCTTTGGCCTTGGCCAGTCGGGTGAGGGTGACGACACCGTGGTCGCCAAGTTCGTCTCGGCTGCGCCACTGGTGGACGGTAACCAGGTGAAGATCGACGGCGTAGTCGTCGGCAAGGTCCTGGGGATGAAGGTGCGGGGTGGCCACGCTGACGTCACCATGAAGATTGGCAAGGAAGCATGGCCGCTCCACAAGGACGCGACCTTCACAATCAGGCCGGTCAGTTTGCTGGGGGAGCGCTACGTTGATCTCGAACGTGGCGACCCGAAGCAGCCGGCGCTTGACCCCAAACAGCCGGTTCCGACCTCCCAAACGGGTGTGAATGTGGAACTGGACGACGTTCTCAACACGCTTGATGATCCCACCGCCGAGGGGCTCGCCATGCTTGTCACGACACTGGGCGACGGGATGCGTGGCAACGGTAAGAATACGGACAAAGCTATTCGAGCGCTGACTCCGAGCATGCGCGATACGGCCGCCATGACCGCGCTCCTGAAAGAGCACAACGTCCTGCTGAATTCACTGGTCGACAACTTCAAACCATTGGCCCGGGCGCTGGCCGCCGACGACGGGGAAGCACTTGACAAGGTGGTCGCTTCGGCGGACCAATTGCTCGCCGCCGCCACCGCGCAACAAGAAGCATTGGAGCAGACGCTCGAGCGCTTGCCAAAAACGTTGACTTCGGCGCGCACCAGTCTCGGTCATCTTGCTAGGACGTCCGATCAGACGACGCCGACATTGGCAGAGTTGCGTCCACTCACCGACAACCTTCCGGCGGTATCGAGGGAATTGAAAGCATTTGCCGATGCACTCGATCCGGCGCTGGCGACGTCGAAACCGGTTCTCCAACGAGCCGAGAGACTCATTAAAGCTGCCGCTCCGGTCGCCCGTGATCTCAAGGCGGCAGCGCCGGATCTAGCCACCACGGTGCACGCTGCCCGCCCGGTTGTGGCAGAACTTACAGCTAACCGCGAGAACGTCTTCAACTTCATTCGCTACTGGGCGCTGACGACCAACGGCAGGGACGGCCTGTCGCACTATTTCCGCGTCAACATCACAGCCAGCACCGACACGGTCACCGGGCTTCTTCCTGTCGCGGGCTCCGCGGACGGTCTCGGAGCCGCGGGTCAACTGCCGGAGCGGACGGGGCCAAAGAAATCAGGTGGTCTATCCGGACTGCTGGGCAACGGCGGTGGACTGCTAGGCAAGGGTGGCCAACTTCCGTTGTTGAAGCTTCCTGGTGCAGGAAAGAGTAAAAACGACAATCCGACCGGCTTGAGCAAGAAACAGGAGTCCAGCATGCTGAGCTTCCTGTTCGGAGGGAACTGATATGACTAGTAATGCACCGGGAGCGTTGCTCCGAAAGTCACTTTCGCCTCAACAAGCCCCCTTTACGGTGGGGGTCGTGATCATCGCGCTATTTGCGGGCGCCGTGCTGTTTGGACTCAACGCAACTCATGGGATGCCTGTCGTTGAACGAAAGATCGTGAAGGTCGCCTTCGATGACCTCAGCGGTCTCAACACCGGTGACGATGTGCGTATCGCGAGCAGCCGCGTTGGCTTCGTCCAAGATCTTCGTCTTGAGAACGGCAAGGCCGTTGCGGTGCTCAAGATTGATGATCCTAAAACGAAGCTTTATGCCAATTCGAAGGCTGCTTCGGTGTCGGGCCGGTCAGCACTTGGCCAGAAGTTCATCAATATCGATCCTGGTTCGCCTGAAACAGGGGATCTCCGGGACGGAACCACAATTCGGGCTGAGAGTACCGAGTCAGCTCAGGACGTCAACCAACTGTTCAACATCTTCGATTCTGCAACGCGCGACGCTACGTCAAGCACGTTGAAGGAGCTCGGCGGCGGATCGGCTCTGCACTCAAAGGACCTTAACGACGCTATCGGATCGGCGCCAGGGATCTTGAAGGAGGTTGCCACCATTTCGCGAACCCTTTCGGTCAACAAAGGGTCTTCGCTTGTTGGCTTGCTTCGATCGGCAGACACCCTGACGGCGCGTTTTCGGGGCCGTGAAAAAGAAGTCGCCGCGTTGACAAGACAGTTAGGGATGAGCCTTGATGCGCTGGCCGTCGATGAAGGCGTGCCCCTCGAGGAAACCGTGGCCCGGGCCCCGGAGACGTTAGACGCGGCTCGATCGGCTCTCAACACGCTCAACGGTCCCCTCGCGGACACCGAAGCTGCCATGACAAAACTTCGTCCGGGCGCCGTGGCACTCGGACGAGCTGTTCCAGACCTTCGAGCGGTCCTACGCGATGGCGTGAAACCACTGAGAAAACTGCCAGGGGTCAATAAGAAGGCCGAACCCGCCGTAGAGAAGTCGACGGTATTGGTCAAGGATGCTCGGCCGCTGGCCCATCAGTTGATCAAAACGGGAGATAGCGCAGCGCCGCCAGTGTCGGTATTCGGGCGCTACGCCGAGGATATATCGCACTACTTCACCGCGGCCTCCGGCTCGCTTGCGCACGGTGACGACGCCGGTCACTGGTGGCGGGTCATGTTGTTGGCGGGGGCGGAGTCCGTGGCCGGGGTCCCTACGCCCCTAGTTTCGCGCAACGCTTACCCCGAACCGGGTCAAGCGGCCAAAGACAAATCAGTCGCCAACGGAGGCAACCGCTGATGAGTGCAAGAAGAGGACTCCCGCGCCGCTCACGTGTCTCGGCATTGAACATTGGACTGGCGTTCACCATGATCGCCATGATGGCTGGCGTCGGGCTTTTCCAGAAGCAGCGCATTGCGACTAACGTCAGGTCGGGGGAGTTGATTAGCGTGGAATTCGCTGAATCCCCACGCCTCCGTGCATTCAACTCAGAAGCCAAAATCGCAGGCGTTGGCATCGGTGTCGTGAAATCGGTGCGCCAACAGGACTCGGGGTCGACCGAAGTTGTCCTCAAAGTCGACAAGAGCGCTCTGGAAGCGATGGGAACGGCGCCTTCGGCGAGAGTAAGGCCCACGACCTTGCTGGGTGGAAAGTACTACGTCGATATCAAGCCTGGTGGGCTTAGCGGCGCGTTCGAAGGAACAATTCCCCTCGCGCGCACTCAACTGCCAGTTGAACTCGACAGCATCGCCGCTGCGCTTCCCACCGATGCGCGCGATGGCATCCGAAGTGGGGTGAACGACCTGGACAACCTTTTCGATGCGAAGGGGTCAGCCGCTGTGCGAGATCTGGTCAAGAATGCGCCCGGCGCCCTCGACCCGATGGCTGGCGTGTTGCGGGGCGTGCGCGGCACACAACCGAAGAACGATCTGCCTGACCTCGTCAATGGACTGGAATCAACCGCAAGGGTGCTTTCGAAGAAGCAGGATCAGCTCGACGGAATTGTGGCCGACCTTGAGCGGACCTCGGCGATCCTTGCCGACCGTCGGAACGACATCACGACCGCCACAGCGGGTATGCCCGAGACACTGGACAACGTCGACGGTTTGTTGAAAAAACTTCAGGGCTCGCTTGTCAAACTCGAGAAGACTGCGGGCCCAACTCGTCCATCAGTCAAAAAGCTCGATAAGCTCCTTGAAAACGCTGATCCGGTGCTCGTCAAGGCGCGGCCTATCGTCCGGGATTTGCGTGCAGTCGTCGCCGATGCCCGTCCGATCGTCGAGGATCTTGTGCCGACCAGCCGGAACCTCACCGGCACACTCAACGATTTGCAAGGCCCGGTTCTTGATCGGGTAAACGGACCGATCATGAAGACGGTCCTTTCTCCGTGGCATGGAAGCGGGGACTATGCCGGCGGTGGTGCCAACCGCCCGTTCTACAAGGAACTCGGCTATATGGCGTCGAACCTTGCACAGGCCGCCATGGTCGATGAGAACGGAGCAATGCTCAATTACATGCTGGGCTTCGGGCCCGGGGTCCTGGCGGGTCTCCCGATAAGTCTCGAACAACTTTTCACGCAACTCACCCCCCAAGCCGGAGCCCGATGATGAACACGTCCATTAGCAAAAGTCTAGGTCGTTTTCTGGAACGCGCTCGAAGTGAACCGGGTCTGGGACGAAACCTGATTGCCATCCTTGGCCTCGTCGTACTCGGGACGTCCTTCGCGGGCTACTTCCTGGCTCACCAGCGTTTCAACCCGCCGTGGGAAGACAAATACTCGGTAAACGCAACCTTCACCGAGAGCCCGGCGGTTAGCCCGGGCAACGGACAGGAAGTCCGTATCGCGGGTGTTAGCGTCGGCGACATCAGATCCACCTCGGTGTCGAAAAGAGGTGAGGCAGTGCTGAAGATGCGTATTGGCCAGAAGTACCGTGTCTACGACAATGCCAAGGTCGTCCTTCGGCCGAAAAGCCCACTCAATGACATGTACATCGAGTTGAACCCGGGCGGTCCGCCTGGAAAGTTGCTCACCGACGGCGATACTCTGCCCTCGAGTAACTCGGTGAGTCCGATCCAAATCGACGAGGTGCTTGGACATCTCGACGAAAATGCCCAAGCGGCGGTCACTTCTTTGCTCTCCGAAGCCGACGTCGCACTGGCGAACGCGCCGACCGACCTGCCGAAGGGTCTCCGGAGCACCGACAAGGTCCTGGCTGATCTTAAGCCGGTCATGGAGCAATTGGACCGGCGGCGAACAAAACTCGCCCAACTGGTAACCGCATTGTCAGATATCTCGAAATCGGCTGGCGGCAACGACGAGCGGCTCGCCCGGCTGGCCACATCCCTTCAGCGGACGTTGGGGGCGGTTGCAGATCACGGCACATCGCTCGACGATTCTCTTGCCCAACTTCCAGAGTTTTCTGCGAAGCTTCGCAGCGCCTCGGTAAGTGTTTCCGCGCTTGTCGGACAGCTCGATCCGACGCTGGATAATTTGCTTGAGGCGAGTGATGATCTGCCTGATGCGCTTTCACGACTCGATGATTCGGTGGACGATCTGGATTCCTTTCTCAAAGAGGCGCGCCCGGTCGTGAAGAAGTCTCGACCAGTGGTCGCTGATCTGCGGCCGGCGGTCGCGGACCTGAACCGTCTGGCCGGAGACTTGCGTCCGATCAGCAAGCGGTTGGAACCAATTACCGCGGGGCTCCTGCCTTATCTCCCCGATCTGTCGGCGTTCGTCTACAACACGAACTCGATGGCTAGTCTCCGCGATGTCAATCGGGGAATCCTTCGAGGTTTTGTTGCCATTTCGCCCGAAACGATTCCGGTGTCGTTGTTGAACGACACCGCCGCACCGAGCTCCCGATAGGCGGCCCGTATGAGAATTTCACACACGCTGATACCCACCATCCGAATGGCGGTTGTTTCCGCGTTCTTTGCCTTGTGCGCCAGTATCCTTGCCTTTCTCTGGCTGCACGCGGGAGGACAGATACCGTTGGTCTCGGAGGTCGGCTATCGCGTCAGCGTAAGGGTGCCTGACGTCGATAACCTCGTATTCCAATCCGATGTCCGCATGGCCGGAGTGAATGTCGGCAAGGTCAAAGAGATCAAGATCGAGGGCCGCAAAGCCAAGGTCACTCTGGAACTCGACGCTGATGTGGCGCCGCTGCACAGCGGCGCCGCAATCACAGTACGAAACAAGACCTTGATCGAAGAGACCTATCTCGATGTTGCGGACGGCAAGGGTGAAAAAATTGCCGCAGGCAGCAAACTTCCCGACGGCTCGGCTAAGGTCAGCGTGCAGCTGAACGATGTTATGACCAGCCTCGACCAACCCACCAGAGACAAACTTTCCGGACTGCTGAAAGCCACGGGGAAGTCGACTAAGGGCAGCAAAGAGGACGTCGACGATCTGCTGCAGGGGTTGGGAGATCTGGGTAGAGAGGGCGGTGGCGCGCTCGAAGCGCTTGCGGCGCAGTCCAAGGATCTCGCCGAGCTCATCAAATCCTCCACAGTGGTCCTGAATTCGCTTGACACCCGGCAGGGCCGGATCGTTCAACTTGCTCGGGATTCGGACAACCTCACCGAAACGATCGCGGGCAACAAGACCGATATCGAGTCATTAATGCGGAAACTCCCGACCTTCATGGAGACCACGCGTGAAGCGAGCACCGAATTGACTCGCCTCGCTGATCCACTCGGCATCGTTGCTCGTAATCTCAAAGCAGGTTCCACTGATCTGAGCGCTGCATTGGAAGAGCTCCCGGTAATGACCCGTGACCTTCGGGGCCTGTTACCTTCGCTCGATCGAACCCTCACACGTGCCCCCGCGACGCTCACCCGCGTGTCAAAATTCACCAGCGCAGCTCGGCCCGTGATCAGTTCCCTCGAAACCGATATGGCCGACATCAATCCGATGCTCGCCTACCTCAAACCCTATGGGCGGGACATTGCGTCCCAATTCACCAACTTCGCCCAGGCCGCCAGCGGCTCGGACGCCAATGGCAACATCGGAAGGTTGATGCTGTTGTTCAGCGCCAACTCGGTCAATTCACCTCTGAAGCTGAGCCCGCTCGTGATGTACAACCCCTATCCGACCGCCGGCAGCCACGATGCGCCCAAGGACTTCAGCGGCGAGTATCCGCGAGTCCGGGAAGATGACATTCCGTGATAGCGGGGGAGCCCGCACTCACCAACGCCCAACGTCCGCTTCGCGGACTCCGGGGCGTTGGCCTTGCGGTGGGTATCGCTGTTGTTCTGGTCTTCGTCCTTGGCGGTGTCGCTAAGCTCCAGATCGCAACGGGCGTGAAATCGTTCGTCCCGGCAGGCGACCATACGGCGAAGGCGACAGCGAAGGTAGCTTCGGCATTTGGCGGCGATCCGATGGTGGTCCTGCTCGAGTCGAAGGAACCGCACGAGTTGCTGTCCAAGGAGAACCTTCCGACGTTGCTGCGGCTGGAAGGCAAACTTTCGCAGCTGAAAAATGTGGCGGCCCTTTACGGCCCGGCAACTGTTCTCAATCAGATTGCTGGCCAGGCGCAGAATTTGCTAGCCGAGCTGGTGGGATATCGCGACGGACTACGTGCCCAGGCCGTCGCCAAGGCGCGCCGTGACGGGAAGTCAAAAACGCAAGGAAACGCAACGGGACAACGAGCGACCAGCGACTTTGATGAGCGGTACTCCTCGCTGCTGGCGCACGGTTTGCCGGGCGGACTGCCCACCTTGCACAACCAGAAGTTCGTCAGGAACGTCGTATTCAACGCAGCGGGCGAGCCGAGACCGCAATGGGATTTTGTCGTGCCGGCCGAAGACGCTGTTGCGATTCTTGTTCGGCCCAATCAGGACCTAGATCAAGACGCGGTCGAACAACTTGTACGCAGCGTCAACGGCATTGTCGCGAAATCCGAAGTGAAAGCTGATCGAGTTACGGTCTCGGGTGTTCCTGCAATCGTCTCGGCGCTGGGTGGCCAAGTGCGGCAGGAGGTGCCGATTCTTGGTGGTCTGGCGCTGCTGGGCGTCGGAGCTTGGTTCGTCTTCATGCGGTGGACTCGACGGCGGTTCCGTCTGTTGCCGCTCGCCGCCACCCTTACTGGCACTGCCTCGACCCTGGCGCTCGCTGGCTGGCTGTCAATTCCAGTCTCGCTTGGCGTGGTGGCGTTTCTTCCGGTACTGCTTGGCGTGGGCAGCGATTTCATGACATATCTTCATCGCCGCGTCGGACAACGGACTGTCATCGCCGCAGCCTTGGCCACAGCGGCGAGTTTTGGCGCCCTAACCATTACCCCGATCGTGGCAGCGCGTGAGCTTGGTATGGCGTTGGGGGTAGGAGTGGTCATAACCCTTCTTGTCAGCCTAGGCGCCCAGCGTTGGCTTCTCGGCGATACCGGAGTTGTGGATGAACAGCCTCCGATTGAAGCGGACCGCCTGTATTTGCAGACCCGGGCAGCCGGAGTGTCGCTGCGAACCCGCGTGGCCGCCGGTGTGACAGCTTGCCTCATCGCGGCCGCAGGCTGGGCGTCGTTGCCGAGTCTTCCGCTTGCCGCAGATTTTCAGGCCCTTGCCTCGAACCTGCCGGCCTTCGATAGCGCCCGACACATCGAAAATGTGATGGGTTCCTCTGGCGAGATTGCCATTGCGTTGACCGGAAAAGACACCGTAACCAAGGAATCCCTCGACTGGATGAACCGGGCTCAAGACGTGGTCATCGCGGCTCACGGCGACGAAATGCGCCCGGTTATCTCGCCGCCCTCGCTTTTCGAATTCCTCGGTCGGACTCCCACAGCAGATCAGTTGGAGGCGGCGCTTCGACTATTGCCAAAATATTTGGCGACCAGTGTGATGCGAAGCGATCAGTCGATGTCGATCCTTTCCTTCGGCGTGAAGCTGGACGATGCCGAGCGATTGCAAGCCCTGCGCGATGATGTCCTCCGCATTCTTCCCCCGGCACCACCGGGAATCGAGGTCGAGATCACCGGGCTGCCTATGGTGGCGGTGTCGGGCTATGAAGCCCTTTCGGCTAATCGCTATTTAGGTGCGGCGCTGGGCATCGTGGTTGCCGGACTCGTTCTGTTTCTGATGCTACGACGGCGTACCGATGCCCTTCTCGCCGTTGCGGCCGCGATTCTGACGACCGGTTTTGTCCTATTGGGCATGCGGATGGGCGGGATCGGGCTGAACCCGCTCACGGCGGCTATCGGTTCGCTTGCTGCGGCAGTGGCGTGTGAGTTCACGATTGTCCTCGCCGAGGCAGTACGACGGCGTGATGTCGGGATTCAGCGGGCTGTCCTGTTAGCTGCCGCAGCGTCAGCGATTGGCTACGGAGTCCTCGGCTTGTCCCACCTCACGATCATCCGGGAGTTCGGGCTGCTGCTAGCAATCACCGTCGGCTTCGCTGCAGCCGCCGCTCATTTTGTCGTCTGGCTCGCAGCGGTCGACGATGGGGCACACACACCAACACCCGAAGCGGGCGAAGTAGTAACCCCAAAACAACTCGTGGGAGCGAATAGATGAAAGACGTATCGCCGGACCAGCCGGCTGAAGCTGAACCCACGCGACCCGCAACGAAAAGTGGCGGCGCCCGATTGGTCGAGGTGAGAATCGATGCGGAGCGTGCTCGCTTTTCGTTGCCAGCCTCTCGACGAGGAAAACGAACTCTTGCCCTTGTTGTCGCCTTCGCCGTCGTGGCCGGGATCATCGCGACGCAGGTAGGTCCGTGGACTTCTAAGGTCCCTGAAGGGGCCGCCTTCGTTATTGGTGACCAGGTCGTGACCAAGACCGACCTTGACAAACGCATGGACACGCTGCGGGCACTGTACGGAGTTGTTGCACCCAAAGAAGCCAAAGCGTTGGCCGAGTTCCGCCGGAATTCGGCGAAGTCTTTTGTGGTCAGCCTGATCCTCGATGAACAACAGAAGAAACAGAAAATCACGATTTCCGACAAACAGGCCGGTGATGTGCTGGACCGATTTATTCTGCAGCAGTTCGGTGACGGCGGGCGGCAAGAGTTCGTGCGGTCGCTGGGCAACGTGGGTACTTCGGAGAAAGAAGTGCTCGATGAGATCCGACGGCAAGTGTCCTTAGAGCTCCTGATGGGCGAGATTGTCGGAACGGTCGACGTCACTGACAAAGAACTGGCCTCGGCCTTCGCTGCTCGCAAGAAGCAGTTGGCGACGCCGGAGTTGCGCAGCGTTCAGAACATCGTGGTGGCTGATGAAGCGGGCGCACAGGCGGTTTACAAACGGGTGAAGAAGGGTGAGGCATTGGCAACGGTCGCAGCCGATGTCAGCATCGACGAGAGCACCAGAGACGAAGGTGGGGATCTAGGACGGGTCTCTTTCGATCAACTGGAAAAACCGGTCGCAACGGCAATTTTCACTGTGGCAAAGGGCCAGCTCTACGGGCCAGTCAAGGGCGAGCACGGTTGGAACGTCGGCTATGTCAAGGATGTCCATCCGGCAGTTGCGGCCGACTTCCAGAAGATCGGTGAGGAATTTCGTCAGCGGCTGAAGGTTGAGAAATCACGCGATAAGTGGCGCGCCTGGTTGTCGAAGCAGATTCGCGCTGCCGATGTCGAATATGCCGACGAGTATCGCCCGGTTGATCCGGATGCCGCGCCTCCGAATGGCCCGCAAGACTGGTCGCCCGGAGGGCAACCGGCGTCACCATCTTCCGGCGAAGGGAAGTAAGGGAATGTTTGAGGCACTATTTTTTCTGGTATTTGCTGCCATGCTGGCCCCGCTGGGCAGATGGGGTCGGCGTCACGTGCAGGATTTGGTGCCAGGCCACTATCCAGACGAGGACCGCGAACATCGCGCGAGCGTCCTTCGTAGGGGTGCGCTCACGGCCGAGGTTGTCGCGGTGGTGTTCGCCCTGGTCGGGGTGCTGTTGTTGTTTGTGTGAAGGAAAGGCCTTGATTTGGGTCGGGGTGGACGTCAGCGCGGACACCGACACAGTTTTGCGGCTGCACAAAGCACTCAATCTCCGACAATTTTGGTCGATGGCTAGTTCTCGATGTAACGTGACAGCACCGGAAGGCATCTGGTGGAACGTCGGTTAGAGTGCGTCCGATTCGGCTCTCGACGGTTTTAAACCTAAAGGAGTCCTCTTGGAAACGCTGAATGGCGAGGTCGCTGAGCTTGTGTCCACGGTCGCGAGCCGGCTACAGCGCCGTTGCAGTGCGGTGATCGACTCGACGAGCGCGCTCCTGCTCCGCGATGTTGACGGGCTCGCTGGGGACCCGGAACTCGTAAAGTTGCTTCACGACGCTGTCGACGGCAACGTCACGACTCTTCTCCACACACTCAGTAACAACATTTCTCTTAAGAACCTGCAGCCGACTACGGCAGCGGTGGAATATGCTCGGCGGCTCGCCCAGCATGGCGTGCCCGATAGCGCGATGCGTCGGGCCTATCATGTTGGGCAGACTAGCGTCCTCAATGAGTGCTATATGGAGATCCTGCAGCTCGACTGCACAGCCGAACTGCGGGTCAAGGTCCTTCACCACGTGAACCAGACCTTGGGCAGTTACATCGATTGGATTACCCAGTACGTCCTGGAGGCCTACGACGATGAACTTCACCGCTGGATAGCCACCCGCGGGAACATGCACACGCCGCTCATCAGCAGAGTCCTGAATCAGGAGTCGGTCGATCCTGAGATGTTCGCCGGCGAGACGGGCTATTCTCTCGAACAGTTCCACGTCGGCGGGGTGCTCTGGCTCCCTGGCGACAATTCCTCCTCCGACACGATGGTGGTTTTGGAGCGCTTCGTGCGTAATCTCAATTCGCGACTCAACCTGCCCTCGGCGCCGATCTTCACCGCAGTCGACCACAATTTGGCATGGCTCTGGTTCGGTCGAGGTGCGGACAAGTCGCCGGTCGACATCGACCTGGCGCGGAGTACTGCCAAAAACGCCAAGGTATGTCTGTCGCTCGGACTTCCGGTGAAGGGCGTGGCGGGATTTCGGCGCACTCATCAGCAGGCCAGCGACGCCCGTGTCGTGGCTCTCGCAACTGCTAGCGCGATTTTAGCGCGGGGCGCTGCTACGCGCTCTTGCTCAGTAACTGTTTCCTTCGGCGACGAACATATGGCAATCGTTTCAATGCTTGCCCGTGATATCGAGTCGACCAGTATCTGGGTCAAGGAGGTACTCGGACCCCTCGCCACAGACGACGCTGACAATCAGCGGTTGCGAGAGACGCTGCTTACCTATTTTTCGGTGGGGGACAGCTACACAGCCTCGGCTGCTCTGCTCAACCTTCACCGAAACTCGGTGAAGTACCGCGTCGAGAAGGCCACAGCCATTCGCGGCCGGTCTTTGAAGAACGATCGGCTCAGTGTCGAACTGGCCTTGCGGGTGTGCCATTTCCTTGGCCCAGCCGTGCTTGCCGACGTCGGTTAAGGGTTTGATGCGCCTGTAAGCATCGGGCGCTGCTTATTGGACGTTCGTCTCACCATCGGTGAGAACGGGTGGCGAGGTCGAGGTGTCGAATATGACAGCAACAGCGACGTGGGACTGCTGCATGATTTAGCGACAGTTTGACGTGCCGATTACCGGCTAGACCGTACTTTCTGGGTGTATGCGATTTCTACAGTCAAACGGACGAAAGATTGGGCCGGTGGCAGAGGCGCCTTGGGAGGGGTCGCTGCGTCTCCGGTATTTTTCAAGTCAAGTGAGACAGTTTCTTTTTAGACTGTTTGTGTCGCTGGGATCGCCGCCAGATTCGCCTCCGTCTGTGGTTCGTTGATCCAGACTTCGGTCCGGATCTGGGGCGGGACCGGCTGGCGGGCGAAGCGTTCGGGATGGTTCTGCCAGGCCCGGTTCAGGGTTTGTTGTCGGGCGTCGTCGATGGCTCCGTAGGTGCCGTAATGGACCGATGCTGGCGTGTGCCAACCGATGCCCGAATGATGATGAACGTGATTATATTCGGCGAAGAACCCGTCGCAGAAGACCCGCGCTTCGGCCAGTGAATCGAAGTGGTGCGGGAAGTCGTGCACATACTTCAACGTCTTGAACTGTGCTTCGGAGAACGGGTTGTCGTTGGAGACTCGGGGCCTTGAGTGTGACCTGGTGATGCCCAGATCGGCCAGCAGCGCGGAGACCGGTTTGGACGTCATCGACGTTCCCCTGTCGGCATGAACAGTGTGTGGTGCGGTGCCGTTACGACAGATGGCACCGTCGATGAAGTCCGCTGCCACGACCGAGTCCTCTGCAGCGCAAACCAGATAGCCCGGTGAGTAACGCGAATAGATGTCGATCAACGCATAAAGATGGAACCAGATCCCCTTGGCCGGGCCACGGAGTTTCGTTATATCCCACGACCAGACTTGTGACGGCCCGGTGGCTAGGAGTTCGGGTTTGACCTTCGCCGGATGCGTGGCCAGGCGTCTGCGTTCGCGGGTTTGCCCGGCCGTCCTAGCGATCCGATACATGCTCGACATCGAGCAGTGATACCGGTCCTCGTCGAGTTCACGAGCCCAAATCTGACAGATCGACAAATCGGCATACTGGACTGAATTGATCACCTCCAGCACGTTGACTCGCTCAGTGTGGGACAGGGTCGACGGCGGTTTGGTCCGATCAGCCTGCGCCATCGAATCGACCTTGCCCGCCGGCGGTTTGACGCGCCGGTAGTGCGTCGCCCGTGACCGGCCGGTCAACGCGCACGCTGCCACCACAGTCAGGCTCAAGGCGATCAACGCAGTGAACGCATCGCCCAGAATCGAGTCGGCACTCACGACCGGTCCCTCGTCGCTGTCGGCTGGCTCTCGTCGTTGCTCGCCGAGAGCAACTCCAAGAGCCTGTGCGCTTTTCCCATCACATCTAAAGCTGCCTGCGTGGTCTCCAACTGGCGGGCCAATCGTTTGTTCTCGGCCTCCAACTTCACCGCCCGGACCGCCGCCGATGACTCTTTCGACCGCGGTTTACGATCCCGCCGATACGTGATGCCGACGGCCTTCGCATCGCGGGCTCTGGCCCACTCAGCGACCTGTGTCTGATAGATCCCTTCGCGACGCAACACCGCGGACTTCTCCCCATGCGGTGCCGCCTCGTACTCGGCCAACACGCGGGCCCGATACTCCGCCGTGAACGACCGACGAGTCGGCTTCGCAGCCGGATCAACACCATCGCCCGACAACGGCATTTGGGCCTCTGGATTCAACATAATTACGTCCGATCCCCGCCCTCTCAAAGACCACCCCACAACACGAGCGGTGTCTCACCTCAGCCTGACAGAGAGGGGCCGGCGATGGGTGTCGCGAAGCTCGGCAATGAGGGCGTCGATGTCGTGGTCGAGGACCGCAAGGCGTTGGGCATTCCAGTCGAGCGTGAACCATTCGTGCGAATGCTGGGAGGTCCAGCGTTGCCCTTCGGCGGGACGTGGACCCAGGCCACGTGCCACCTCATCTAGTTTTGCTCGGTAGTTCGTCATACCTTGGCGGCCGAGCTCCTTGACGAGGCCTGCGGACCGGATGGGCACGATGAGGGGTGTGAGTCGCGGATGCCTTGACTATCCCTTTAGATGGGAGATATATTCCAGTTATGCGTAGTAGTGGACCGGCGCTGCTTCCGGTGTTCCGGTCGCAGCATCAGGCGGAGTTGCTGATGTGGCTGATGCTGCACCCCGACCAGGAGTTTGGCGTGAGTGACCTCGCCGTGCGTTTGGGCGTGCCGCTGTCCACCCTCCATCGCGAGGTCGTCCGACTCGACGAAGCCGGCCTGATCAGCAGCCGTCCGCTTGGACGAAATCGGCTCGTGCGAGCGAACATCGACCACCCCGCGGCGCCAGCCCTGACCAAGTTGCTGGAAGTCACCTTCGGCCCCAAGGCAGTTGTCGCCGAGGAGTTTGCCATCCCTGGTGCCGAGCAGGTAGCGATCTTCGGGTCGTGGGCCGCTCGATATGCCGGCGAGGCCGGACCTCCGCCGCACGACATTGACGTGTTGGTCGTCGGCAAGGTCGACCGAGCTGACCTCTACGAAGCAGCGGACCGAGCACATGAGCGGCTCGGTATCGAGGTCAACCCGGTTGTCCGTACGTCGAAGCAGTGGGAAGACCCTTCCGATGCGCTCGTTGCACAGATCAAGGCTTCGGCATTCGTTGTCGTCCTTGACATTCGTGATCTGGCGGACGTCTGATGGCCCGGTGGAAACGTGGTGAGGCTGAGATCGAAGCGCTCATCGCATCGGGCGACCTCCAAAAGCTCACTGGTGACGCCGCCAACGGCGAGCGGCTTCTGAAAAAGGCAGCTGTCACCCTTGAGACGGCACGGTCGGCTACCGAGCGCGACCCTGATTCGTCGTTTGTTTTGGCCTATGATGCCGCCCGACAGACAGTGACCGCGCTGCTCGCCCACCAAGGACTTCGGCCTTCGACGAAGGGCGGCCACTACGCGGTCGAGATGGCTGTGCGCGCGCAGTTCGGGCCCGGCTTCCGGCAGTTCGGTGCTTTGCGGCGTCGTCGCAACGAGTTGGAATATCCGGAGCGGCCTGGCGACGACGCTACTGTCGAAGAGGCTAGTGAGTCCGTCGAACATGCACAGGCGATCGTTACCGCGGCCAATAGTCTCATCGATCAGCTCGGCCTGTTCTGACTAATCGATGTCCGAGGGCGGGTCAACCTGCCTGAGTTGGAGCGGTCACCGACGCGCACCTCGTCTGACGGCCTGCGTGATCAACGCTGAACACGTCCCGCGGATAGGTCGACGAACTGACTGGCGCCCACCGAGATTCGCCGGATCTACCTGTCCCGACCGAAGCACGGAACTATTCATCAAGACCTCGTTTCGAACGGTTACGCCTCTGGCAGATCGAGGCGGGTCCGAAATCTGGTCGTGACAGATGAAATAAATGAAGCGCTCCAAGCGGTCAATTGCCGGAACGGTAGCGGCTAGTTCTGCCACCAGAGATCGCCGATAGTTCGTGGGAGCGTGTGAACACCTACCTCCCGACGGGGGAGTGCGTCGATGGTTGTTTCGTTGCGCAAGATGTCCGCCGGCGACGGCTTCAAGTATCTGCTCAAGACCGTGGCCGCTGGTGATGGTGATCGATCCTTATCGACGCCACTGACTCGGTATTACGCGGAGACCGGCACACCGCCTGGCTGGTGGCTCGGCTCGGGCGTGAAAGATCTCGACCTCGTCGAGGGCGAGGAAGTGACCGAACGGCAGCTGGAGTTACTGATCGGCCACGGGCGGCACCCGATCACCGGACAGCAACTCGGCCGCGGCTATCCCGCATACAAAATGGGCAGTAAGCAGAAAGCAGTAGCCGGCTTCGACTTCACGTTTTCGATTCCGAAGTCGGCGAGCGTGTTGTGGGCTGTCGCCGATGCGGGGACGCAGGCGATCATCGCGGACGCGCATCATGCGGTGGTGGCCGAAATCGTCGGTTTTATGGAGCGTGAGATCGCTGCGACCCGCACCGGGGCCGGGACCGGCAAGGGCGCCGCAGCGCAGGTCGAGATCACTGGGCTGATCGCCACGGCATACGACCATTACGACTCACGTGCTTCGGACCCGCATCTGCACACCCACGTTGTCATCAGCAACAAGGTCAAGACTGTGTACGACGACAAGCGGCGGTCTCTCGATAGTCGGCCGTTGCATTCCTGGACGGTCGCCTTGTCGGAACTTCATCAGGCTGTTTTTGCTGATCACCTCACCCGGGCGCTTGGCGTCAGGTGGGAGCCGCGTGAGCGCGGACGCGACCGCAACCCCGACTGGGCAATTGCAGGTGTCCCACAGCACCTGGTAAAACTGTTCTCCAGCCGTGCAGCCGACATTGATGTCGAAGCAGACAAGCTGATCGACGGGTATGTCGCGAAGTACGGCCACCGTCCTGGCCGCGGCACACTCAACAAGATCCGTAATCGCGCCAGCCTCGCCACCCGTCCGGCCAAGGAAGTCCGCTCCCTGGCGGACCTCACCGAGGATTGGCGTGTTCGAGCCACCGAAGTGCTTGACCGTGACGCGACGATGTGGGCGAGCGAGATGGTGAGGAACCCGTCGACGCGCGCGCTGCGTGCCGACGATGTACCGCTCGATGTTGTCGGCGACGTCGCCCAGACAGTGCTGGTCGTGGTGGGGGAGAAGCGGTCGACGTGGCGCCGGGCCAATCTCTACGCTGAGGCGGCCCGGCAGACGATGGGTTGGCGCTTCGCGACGGCAATCGACCGCGAAGCGATCACCGGAATGGTTGTCGACGCCGCCGAGCAGTCATCACTTCGCCTCACCCCTCCCGACCTCGCGACCGTTCCGGCGATCTTCACCCGTCAGGACGGCACCAGCAGGTTCCGTCCCAGACATTCTGTCTTCTACTCCTCTGAACAACTTCTCGCCGCCGAGGACCGTCTCCTTGAACGCGCCGAGATCCACGCAGGCCCGATAGTCGACATCGAGCTCGTTGATGAGATTTCGGCCCGCCCGGTCAAGGGCCAACAGCTCAGTCCAGAGCAAGTACGTGCGTTGGCAACCATCGCCACCGATGGCCGTCAACTTGACCTGCTTGTCGGTCCAGCCGGAGCCGGCAAGACCACCTCGATGCGCGCTCTCCACGAGGTCTGGACCAAGAAGCACGGAAAGCACAGCGTCGTCGGCCTGGCCCCAAGCTCCGCAGCCGCCCAAGTGCTTGCCGAAGATTTGGGTATCGATTGTGAGAACACCGCCAAATGGCTCTACGACTACGACCACGGCCACGCGAACTTCAACAAAAATCAGCTCATCATCGTCGACGAAGCCACCCTCGCCGGCACCCTCACGTTGGACCGAATCACCGCCCGCGCCGCCGAGGCCGGAGCGAAGGTGCTGCTGGTCGGGGACTGGGCGCAACTCCAATCCGTCGACGCCGGAGGAGCCTTCGCCATGCTGGTGGACGCCCGCGACGACGTCCCCGAACTAGTCGACATCCACCGTTTCACTCACGAGTGGGAGAAAGCGACCTCTCTGGATCTGCGACACGGCCGCCGCGGGGTAGTCGATGCGTATGTTGCTCACGACCGGGTGCGCGAAGGAACCAGCGACGAGGTCCACGAGGCGGCGTACACGGCGTGGCGCGCCGATGTCGCAGCAGGCAAGTCGAGCGTGCTCGTCGCTGACTCGACCCACACCGTCAACGACCTGAACACCCGGGCCCGTGCCGACCGCGTCACCCTCGGCGAGGTCGACCAAGGCAAATCCATCGCTCTGATCGAAGGCACTCGTGCGTCAGTCGGCGACCTGGTCATCACACGCCGCAACAACCGCCGCCTGCGTACGCTGCGCAACGGCTGGGTCAGGAACGGTGACCGCTGGACCGTCACCGACGTCCGTACCGACGGGTCCCTCGTCGTGCGGCGCCAGGGCAAGAAGTATGGCGGCGCTATTGTGCTCCCTGCGGCCTACGCCGCCGAACACGTCGACCTCGGTTACGCCGTCACAGCCCATCGGGCCCAGGGCGTCACCGTCGATACCGCCCACGTCGTTGTTGGTGAGACCACCACACGCGAGAGTCTCTACGTCGCCATGACCCGCGGCCGTGAGTCTAACGTCGTCTATGTCGCAACCGATTCGGTCGATGAAAGTCATAGCGAACCGGCTGGCGACGCTACAGCAACGGATGTGCTGCACAAGATCCTAGCCAACACCGGCGCCGAACTCTCTGCACATCAGTCGATCGAGGCCGAACAGCAGGCATGGAGTTCCATCGCCCAGCTCGCAGCCGAGTACGAGACCATCGCCGCCGCGGCACAACACGATCGATGGGCCACACTGATCAGATCCTGCGGACTCACACCCGAGCAGGTCGAAGTATGCGTCGAATCAGATGCCTTTGGGCCACTCACTGCTGAGTTGCGACGAGCAGAAGCCAACGGCCACAACATCGGGGGCCTCCTTTCGGCTGCCGTCGATCGGTATGGATTTGGGGATGCCGAGGACATCGCCGCGATCATGCGACACCGAGTGAGCCTCGCGACCGCATCAACGGGGCGCGGGCTCGGCCGGCGGCGATCTAAGCTCATCGTCGGGCTCGTCCCCGAAGCGCTCGGGCCAATGACACCGGATCTGCGCGCAGCCCTGGACGAACGCCGCGACCTCATCGAGCAGCGCGCCCGGACCCTCGCCGAGACAGCGCTTCGCACCAAGGCGCCATGGACGAGGCAAATGGGGGAGACACCCACAGATCGTGTTGAGCGCAACAAATGGGTGGAGGCACTTGTCACCGTCGCCGCCTACCGCGATCGATATGACGTGACCTCGACGAAGCCGCTTGGCGGACAGCCGATGAACGACGCACAACGACTCGACCGGGCACGCGCGAAAGCTGTCACACAAGAGATCATGAGGGTCGCGGAAGCGGCTGGGCGCGGCCATGACCTCGGCGGACAGAACGCGCTTGGACTATGAGATCGGATCGACGCCAACGTGGCGAGCATCGCGTGTATCGGCCTCGACGTCGTCGACCCCGTGAAGGCCGAGCCGCACTATCCCTATATGCGCTGAGGAATACCCTTCGAAAGTACGCAGCTGAATCTCCGTATGACTCCGCCACCCCGGAATGCCCGTCCGGACAGCGCTTACAGGACGCTCTGATCTCCAGCGACGGCTGCGCTCCTTCCGGAGTTATATTTCCGGGACGCCAACGGCGCGTTATGGAAGCGCACTGCTCGAGGAGTGCTCTTCCAGATCCAGGAGTGCCGACCGATGGCCCAGTCAAGCAGCTTCCGCGACAGGTTTGACGGACGTCATGACTCGCCGTAGGCGTCGCTGCCCTGCGGCTCGATAGGGCAGGTCTTGCCAACGCCGAGGGGCCAAAGTCAGGCTCTCCGTGACGGCGAAGTCCTTGCTCGTTCTCAGCAGCTGACGTTATCGGCGCTCACGTTAGGCCCTGTTCCATAACCTCGACGTAGGCCGGATCGGCGTCGAGAGCCATCTGGTTGTGGACGCGTGAAAGCACGGTTCGAGTGATACGGAACGTTTAACTGGCGGTTTCGGGTCCATCTTGGGAGGACTTGGCAGTGGAGACCAACGCGACGGGAATGTCGGGCACAGGTTCGGTTTCTCGGAGTTTGGGAGGGTTGGGCGCCCAAGCTTTCAAATGTTCTAACGTTTCGCCGTAGAATTCATCGATCATGTCGAGCACGGAGTCGATGAACGCACCCCGACCGCGCCCACCTTTGCTGCCCATCGGAACGGACAATGCGACACGGAACGAGTTGATCTCGCGCGTTCCGTCACCGATAAGAAGTTTCGGGTTTTGGCGCACATCATCTAGGAGTTCTGCCGGGTTGGTTCCACGGGTTCGCGCGAGGGACGCTTCGATGCGCAGATCGCCACGGGCGTTCTTCAACTGGCGCAGTAGCCAATTAACGCGTGTGGTGGATCGGCCTTCCTTCGGTGCTTCTATATCGATATGGCAGATCACGCGTTTTGCGCGCAGGTCGGCGGTAATTGTGAGCGGTGAAACGGTCTTGGGGATTCGGATGGCACCGGTGATCGAGCCAGCGTTGACCAGTGAGTCGATCAGGGCATTGGCTCGAATTGTGGGCTCGGCTGCTTCCTTTCGTGTCAATAGCTGAGTCACGTCTGTTCCTAGGCGTTGGCCGAGTCGCAGACTCGCGTATCGGAGTAGCGCGTCGAACCGGCCCACGACCTCTACGACGCCGTCATCGTTCGCTCTCAGAATTCCGTTAGTGACAGCATCTCGGATCGACACCCAGTGTTGGCTCATGTCTTCAAGCTCGAGGGCACCCGAACGCTCATGTTCCAGATAGCGGATGAGTTCGCCCAATATCCAGGCTTGTTCGGGATCGGCTACACCACGATGTTCCTTTTGAACGATCGCAGTCGACAGAACGTACGACCATGACCAATGGTGCAAGGCCACCTTTTTCAGTTTGCGCTTGTCAACTTTGGTGGGGTGTTGTCCCGGCGTTGGCGGGATTTCGTTGCTAATGGTCAGGAGAACATCAAATTCTTGTTCCTTTGCCACGTCGAGATAGTTTTCAAGTTGCGTGGTCTCGAGCTTGTTTTTGCCGGTTTTGACCTCGACAAGCGCGGTCCACCGTCGGGCTCCTCGCGTCACGCGGAGTAGTCCGTCGGGGTAGATCCGGGAGCCCGATAGGTCGAACGGAACTTCGATATACGTGTCGACATTGCCAGCCCCGGCGCCGATTGGACCGAGGAGCGCTTTGCTGAAGTCGGGCACAATACTCAACACAGCCAGCAAGGCTGAGGTTGCACGGCGCTCTTGTTCCTGTGAGCCATTAATTCCCGACGTGGGAATCAGCCTCGCGTGATGCCATGATTCTTCAGCCACGTGTCCTCCGGAATTGGTTGAATCTGCACCATAGCGTTTCGACGATTCAAAATGTGTGTTTTACCGGTCAGCCCGATATTCAAACGCACATCCTTGCACGCAGCATCCACCGCCTGGAATTGTGGCATTCACATCTTCGACTGACGCTCCAAGGCATGTCGCATTGCGGCTACCTCACGGGTGAGTGTCTCCACATCGCGTCTGGTTGCTGTTTGTGAGCCTTTCTCGAGTTTCGCTACGCGCTCGAATAGCCAGGATGCGGTGACGACGCTCAGGAGAGCGACGCCGGAGATCATCAGCGCGGCAACGATAAGTGGCCAATGGTTGATCGCAGGCGCCCACGTCAGCAACCGGCGTTTCGCTGTTCGTGTCTACGACGTCGCCGCAAACCTCGCAGCCTTCGCCGTTGCGTCATATGCGGCTACTAGAGACTTTCCTCAGGATCGGTGTCGGGCCAGACTCGATCTAGGTGCCTGGCGAAACGCTCTCTTTGCGGCTGCCCACCCGTTCGTGGGTGTGGCTCTCTTTCGGTATGCGGGACGCCAGGTGCCGTGATGAGGCGTGGCTCCAGAGGGGACTACCCTGCTCGTAGTAGCATTGCCCGCAGCCCCATCAGCCAAGCTGATAGCAGTGCAGTCGGTTTGCTGTCGCGATCGTCTGGCCTGTTTGGTAACCGGTCAGTCCGCAAGTCCTAGGTACCGTGACAAGCGAGCTTGCTTCGCACTCGGCAGTCACGACGGAATGCTGTCAATCGCCGATGCGGTGGGCCTCTTTTTGTTAGGGTCGCGGTTGTGTCTACGAGCGATGAGTCCAGCCCAGGTCTGCCCAACCGTGAGCCGGAGGACCCCGACCGGTTTGAGTACAAGAACGTGCGCGCCCTCCGTGGCATGGAGGCTCGCAGCATCGCGAAGTGGGAGTCTGACGGTTGGGAGCTGGTCGCCCGGGAGGCCGTCCCGCTGATGCGCACGGACATGCGGTTCCGTCGGGTGTGGCCCAAGACGTTGAACGCGTGGGTGGCACAGAAAGTGGGTGCGTTCCAGCGTCTGCCGCGGGGTCAACAGGCCCGTATCGGTGGCATCGTGGCCGGTGTCGTCGTCGTACTGATCGTGGTTGCGGGCGTGGCCAGCAACCTTGGCGGTGGTGACGATGCGGATCCTATGGCGAAGACGCCGACGCCGGCGGCGACGTCGACGAAGCCGTCACCAATGCCCACCCCGAAAGCGACAACGCCGACCACCGCCCTCGCGACGCCAAAACAGACGCCGAAGCCCCCCAATAACCATGACGCTAAAGCCATGGAGAAGGCGTACGTGGCTCACCTCGGCGGCAAACCCATCGCAAGCCTCTGTGATGACGCGTACACGAACTGGTCTTGTTTTTACGACGGGGTGAAAGATGGACCAGGGTTCCTCCGGGTAAACCTCACCACCGACGGTGGATGGTCAGAAGCTGACCTGGACGAAATGGCCAATCAGTCTGGCCGCGCATGGTTCAACTTTATTGGCTGTGACTTCCGCGATTTGAAGACTATCGTCGTATCGATCAATGGACTCGATCACAACGTTTCTCGCTCCAGCACCCAGGCTGATTCCTTGTGCTGACTGGACGCTAACCCCGTCGGACACCTGTGCGATCCGAGGACGTTTTTGATATATTCGCTTACCTACCGATGGCCACGGAGGGTCTCATTATGTCTCGTCAGCACTACGGCCTAATGCACTTCGGCCTGGACATCCTCCTGTGTGTGATCACTGGCGGCTTCTGGCTCATCTGGATCTTTGTCCGAGAGATGCGACGTAGATAACGCTTCGATGTTTCCTTAGAGGGACCCGTCTCGACGAACTCTGTCAGGTTGCTCGGTGCGCGACCCCCGTCGACATGTGCGCGGATCGTGGCAGAAGTGGCCGATCGTCGAGTTGAGCGCAGGAGGAGCAGCCCAAGTCAAACGCGGCGGAATGATGCACTCGAGTGCATCTGGCCTAGCAGGCGATGCGCCGTGGGCCAGTCTTGTTGCTCCCCAGAGATATCGTCAGTTCATGGCAAAGAAAAGTGGTCTGATCTCACCACCGGTCAACAACGGACGATTGTCGTGCCGGGGCGGCAGAGGCGGTCCTCACTGCTGCCGCCTTGCGTGACCTTGCTTCTCGTCCCGCTGCCAATGTGCGCGGCCCTAAGGTTTTGTGGCTACTCGCGTTTTTCGTCCAACCCGTCGGCCCGCTCGCGTAATTTGCAAAGGGCCGTAACTAGAGCCTCGGGCCCACCAGCCGCGGCGGTTAGACGCAGGTCTGGCGTGGAACCACCGAATTTCGACATGCGATCGACGCTAGCGGCCTCCCGCCTCGCGAATACCGATCACCGAAAGCAGTAGCGGGTGCTGTGTCACAGACACGCGCCCGCGGCAAGAAGGTCAATATGTCTGCCAAGATCGGTGAAAATGATCGATGCTCAATTTGGAACCTGCCTCACCTAGGACGCTCAATGGACAAGTTTGATCTCGACCGACTTACACCGACTGACTTCGAATCGGTGTGCAAGGACATTTTCGAGACGGTTCTCGGAGAGCGGCTCGAGATCTTTGCGCCTGGTGCGGACGGAGGCGTGGACCTTCGACGAATATCGCCGAAAACCCGCAGCAAGCTGATAATTCAGTGCAAGCACTGGGGCAGGTCTGGGCGCTCAAAGCTGCTTTCTCACTACAAGCGAGTGGAAGCTGACAAGGTTGTAGCGGCCGCACCGGACCGCTACATAGTTGCGACCACAGTCGAGCTAACTCCGGCATCAAAAGATGTCCTGGTCGATCTGTTGAAACCGTTTCTGCTCACCACCGGTGACATCTACGGGGCCGACGAAATTGAGGCGATCCTCCGCGAACAGCCCGAATTGGTTCGTCGGCATATTCGTCTGTGGCTTGCGAGCGCCCAGGTCCTCGACGCGCTGCTGAATCGGGACATACACAAGCGGGCCGCCTTCTTTTCGGAGGAAGTAGTCGAAACGCTCCGCACATTCGCACCAAGTCGCGCATTTGACGAGGCAATGGCGATCCTCGAGGCGCACCGAGCCTGCGTGATTGTCGGCATCCCAGGGATCGGGAAGACCACTCTCGCGCACGCGATGGCGGCTTCGTGTGCGGCTGACGGGTATGAGTTGTACGAGATCGCCGGAGACATCGATGAAGCACTGAAGGTATGGGACGACTCGGTCAAACAACTCTTCTACTATGACGATTTCCTTGGCCAGACCTCACTGCGGGACACCGTGGACACGAGCGAAGACTCTCGACTGGTTCAACTGATCAAGAATGTCTCGCGCAGCCCGAACAAGTTGCTCGTGATGACTTCACGCGAGTACATCCTCGCGCAAGCTCGGATCAGGTCTGAACGAATCATGAATGCCCAAAACTTGGAACTATCTAAGTTCATTCTCGACATCGACAAGTACGGGCTAGCCACCAAGGCCGAAATTCTCTACAACCATCTTTGCTTCTCGAACCTGCCAAACGACGTCCTCGCTACGTTCGCCGAACCAGACGTATATGGGCCGATCATCAATCACCGAAATTTCAGCCCGCGACTGGTAGCTCTAACGATCGAGTCTGCGGGCCAGGATTCAGAGCCGACTGAGACCGCTCAGTCGCTGATTGAGAATCTCGACAACCCTGATGCCCTGTGGTCCCACATGTTCGACAACCAGCTCAGCCAGGCGGAGGCGGACCTCGTCCTGGTTGTCTACACACATCTTCATCCGATCGATTTCGACGCCGCCGTGGACATCTGGGCTAAGAGTTCCGTGGCCGCAGATGGCGGCAATCCTCACCGAACGGTCAAAACAACTGTTGCGATGCTGGAAGGGACGCTTCTGCGAGTACTCCGGCCGGTCGGCTCAGGACGCACCGCGCGCTTGGAATTGCACAATCCGTCGATACGTGACTTCCTTCGTGCACGTTTGTCATCGGAGCCCGCCTCGGTCAGATCCGTGATCGAGCGCGCGCAATCGTTCGAACAAATCGCGACCATGTTCGTCGTGGCCGACGGATATGGCGGGGACGAGCTGCTGGCGCGCCTCAAAACAATGAGCGAGCTTATCGAGAGCCGAGTTTCTGCCCTCCTCCCCGCCGAATTGAGCGACCCTGACTGCGACGAATGGCTGCAATTTCTGGGCCAAGCAATTGAAATTGGCTGCGTCCTCGGGAGTTCGGTGATCGAACAGATCTGCGGCGATGCGCTCGCCAATGGGTTCCCGAGCTATGCCAGCGACCCTGCTGCCGCAGTGCGGGCCATACGTGCCATACGAGAGACGGATGCCACGTCCCCGCCCAACGGGTACGAGAGGTCTCTGACTGAATGGTTCATCGATGATCTGCTGAGTGATGTATCGGATTGGGATATCGCGCGATCAGTTGAGGGCTATCTAATCGATCTAGGAGGCGATCTTGCGCAAGCAGCCATGGCGTCGACGTTCGAGCGCATGGACGATATGGCAATAAGAGCAGCCGAATCTTTCGCGCACGACGGCCATTACACGAATCTGTCTACTGCGCGGGACATGGTGGACCACTTGGGCCAAGGAGATCCAGACGACGTCTTTGGTTACGGGGAAATGGCCGCAGCCGTTGAAGAGGCGCATGAGCGTCAGTGGGAGGAATACCGAGATCTTGGCAGTCCGGGGCCCTCGAGCGGATCAGAAGGCACATCCGAGATCGCAGCGATGATGTCGAACCTCCGAGACATGGGCCGCTAGATAACGCGACGGGACGGCGCCGGCCTAGATCGCCCAACCGTCACTGATCGGCGAGACGTTCCTGTACGAATCGCACGAATGGCTCTACCTCGAAGGCACGAAATTCAACCTGTTCCAAGTCACTGTCTGCCCGACTAATCACCTGGCCGCGTCATTATGGGCGGAAGGCAGCACGTCGCCTGGCGGAGTGTTCAGTCGGGATATGCTTCGGCCGGCTGACGGTGGTTGCAATTACGGTCTCGGCTGTTCGGCAATTGCGGTGCAGAGGGTTGGCGGCTGACGTCGAGGTTTCGTGCGATGGCTGCTTTCGGCAGGCCCGCGGCGACACGTTCGCGTGCTACGGCGATCTGTTCGGTGGTCAGTCCGGGTTTGCGGCCCTTATATACCCCGCGAGCTTTGGTTTTGGCGATACCTTCGGATTGGCGTTCGCGGATGATGGAACGTTCCAGCTGGGCGACGGCACCGAGAATGTGCATCTGGAATTCGGCGTACGGGTCGTTGGTTCCTGGTTTGAATATGAGTTGCTCTTTGGCGTATTCCACGGTCACGCCGGCCGAGGTCATCTCAGTTACCAGTGCGACCAGATCGCTCAGGGAGCGCGCAAGTCGATCCATCGAATGCACCCTGATGATGTCGCCTTCATGGACGAATGGAGTAGCTCGGCGAGTGCGGGCCGGTTCCGGTCTTTGCCGGAGATCTTGTCTTCGAAGATTCGGTCGACGTCGCCAAGGTCTTGCCAGTCGGTTTTCTGATCGGCACTGCTGACGCGAACGTATCCAACGGTCTGCCCTTTGTGCTCAACCATCTCCAGACCCTCTCGACATAACTGTCCAATAACTCTGCATGGAGTCTAGGTGGACACTCTGACGAATACTTGGCAGTTGTCACTTTGGGGTGTACCCAAACGAGAAACGTTCCCAGCTGACCTACTGGCTTGTCCGACCGAGTCAGATGGACGAGGGGCGAACCTCGAGCATCCCAAGCGCCAGCCGACTCTGAATCGCAGCTATCTCCACCGCGGTGCTGCCCCCGTCCGGCCGGTACCAAGTGGCGAAGGCTGAGCAGAGCAGCACGATGTTGCGGGCGGCATGGCGAGGGTAAGGATTGGCGAACTCGCCGTCGCGGACGCCGCGCTCGGCGATCTCTGTGAACAAGCGTTGGGTGTCGTCCCGCGCGCTCACGACGGCCCGGCGTTGGGGGCCGGTCAAATAGCGGAATTCTCCGATGGCGATGATTCCTGCCGACTGGTTGGTTGCGCTCCACAGCACGTAGGTCTCGACGGCGGTGCGCATCTGCTCGGTCGAAGTTGCACCGGCGGCCTCGAGTGCATCGCGGAGCTTGGACAGCAGGTCGTCGTTGGCCCGCCGCAAAACTTGCGCGAGCAGGTCGGCCTTGCAGGGCACGTAGTTGTACATGTTCGCGAGGCTCGTACCGGCCCGCGTGGCGATTTCCCGCATCGAGGCGCCGTTGAACCCGAGCGCCGCGAACGCCTCCAGTGAGGCCGCGAAGATCGCCGCCTCGTTGGGACGGCGCTTCTTCTGAGATTTTGGACGAGGGTCTTGACTGGGTGATGTCATACATACATACTACGTACGAACGATCGTTCGTGACTACCCTCACATCCTACTGGAGGATTTCCGTGTTCGACGACCTAGAGATCGGTGACACATTCGTCACCGAACCAGCGGTGCTGTCTGCCCTCGCCCCGTCGGCTCACCCGGCTGCGGTGGCGGCACAAGTGGCGAGGCTGTGGCTGGAAAGCGGCGTCCAGCGCGACGCCGTGGTTCGTCACGTACACGTTGACGGCGACATCGTCTGCTCGGTCCCGAACGTCGCGGAGCTGTCGCTGCGCACCGTGGTGGTGCGGCTCGAGCCGCACTTGGATGGCAACAGCGGGCAGGTCACCTGGCACCACGAACTGCGAACCACGGCCGGCCATGTTGTGTACGCGGGCACCACCGCCGACGTCCTGCGAGCTGACGATGCCTCCGGGCGTCGTCAGCACCGCGATGTCGGCACTCTCGCTTGGGGCGATGAGCTTGCCACGCTGCTGGCGACCGACCCGCGGTTCACGGAGGCGGTGGCCACCTGGGACGGAGCCATAGGGTTGAGGTCCGACGAGCGCATAGTGGAGTTGCGGCTGTACCGGGGTCGCGTCATCGAAGTGACTCGGCGCTCGCCGCATGGTGCGACGTTCACGTTCGGCACTGACGCCCGGACCTGGGCCGACGTCCTCACCGGCACTCCCGTGCCGTTCGGTGTGCGGCTGATGCGCGGGGAGTTTGACGTCACGGGCGATCCCTACGAGTACCTCCGGCTGACGAAGGCGCTGGAGATCGTCGTCGACACGGCCTGTGTCCTCGCCGCCACGGTCGCGGAGGCCGTGCGATGAGGCTCCACGCCCACCACGTCGTCGTTGACGGTCGGATCGGTTTCGTACAGGAGACGGTCCCCACCGACCCAATCGGTATCACCCTGCTGGTGCTCCACACAGCCGGGCAGAGTGGCGTGCAGTGGCGCCATGTGCTCGAGGAACTCACCACCCGCGGCTATCGGGTGGTCGTGCCTGACCTGCCCGGTCATGGGCACAGCGAGCCCGCGGCCCACGGCCCGGTCACGGAGGTGTCCTGGTACGCCAACTGGCTGGTCGGTGTCATGGACGAGCTGCGGATCGAAACGCCGGTGGTGGTTGGATGCTCGATCGGCGGCAAGATCGCGCAGGAGCTGGCGGTCCGGCACGGCCAGCGCCTTGCCGGCTCGGTGTCAATGTGCGCCGAGCCCGGTCCCGGCCGAGGGAAGCTGCACGCGCTGGTCCGCGAGCTCGAGGACAGCGCCGCGCCGGCCCGCAGGGATCGCACGCACCTGGGCACGCGGGCGGTGATCGGTCGGCACGTCCCCGAGGCACGGGCGGCCCTCATCGCGCGGATGCACTGCCGCGAGGACCCAATCGTGTCCAACAGCGACCTCATCGGCTGGTGCGGCCACGACCTACGCCAAGACCTGCCCGGGGTCGGCTGCCCGATGACCTTCGTCGCCGGGACCGACGACCTGTGGGTCGATGCGGGCGCCGTCAAGCGGGCGGCGGCCGAGGTGCCGGGCGCAACGTTCGTCCTCCTAGACGGGGTCGGCCACTATCCCATGGAGGAGATGGAGGACTTCGCCCAGCTACTCGATGCCTGGGTCCGGGACATGGAGGTCACGGTACGATGACCGGTCTCGGCTTTCTCGACGTCTTCACCGACCTGGTCGAGCAGGACCCGGCGGCCACGGTCTTGTACGACGCCCACGCGGGCCAGGCGCCGCCCACGGTGGTAAGCCGCGTCGAGCTCGCTGCGACGGCCGCGTCCCTGGCGGAGGACTTGCGCTTCCTCGGGGTGGGCGAGGGCGACTGCGTTGCGGTCTGGCTGCCGAACTGGTCGACCGCGGTCGCCGCTCAGTTGGCCGTGCTCTCGCTGGGCGCGCACGTGGTCGGCGTCAACACGCGGTACAACACCGCCGAGGTCAGGCACGTCTTGGAGATGGCTCGTCCCTCGGTCGTGGTGGTGGCGCACGACTTCCACGGCCTGGACCTGGCCCGACGTCTACAGGCCGCCTTCGCGAATGTCGATGTCACGGCGCCCGGCGTCTTGGTCGTTGCGGCTCCCGGTGCGGGCCCGGCGACTGACGTGTCGACCTACAATCTAGGTGGTGGAGTTCGGGCCTTCGCCGCGTCGCCTGGCGTGGAGCCACTCACCCCGTTCCCGCGGATGGCGTTGGCGGTTTCCTTCACTACCTCCGGGTCAACCGGTCGGTCCAAGATCGCGGCCCACTCCGAG
This sequence comes from Aeromicrobium changchenzhani, assembly GCF_057586615.1. Taxonomy (NCBI): domain Bacteria; kingdom Bacillati; phylum Actinomycetota; class Actinomycetes; order Propionibacteriales; family Nocardioidaceae; genus Aeromicrobium; species Aeromicrobium changchenzhani. Next base: position 1,100,512 of record NZ_CM172480.1, read on the forward strand.
ACGGGTCTCGTTGCCCACTCCCGCGCGGTCGCGGTGGCAGCTGGAATTAGCGCCGGAGACACGGTGCTGGGAGCCCTCCCGTTGTCTGGTGTCTTCGGCTTCACGCCCGTCATGGCCGCGGTTCTGACCGGCGCGAGCGCTCTCCTAGAGCCAGTGTTCGACCCCGTAGGGGTGCTCGACGACATGGTTGCCTGCCAAGTGACGCACGCCGCAGGGGCCGACGATATCTTCGGCCGGTTGCGGGCCGCTTGGGCGGAGCATCGCGTGCCCCTAGTCCTTCGTTGGATCGGCATCGCTGACTTTGAGGGTCGATCCCGTGAGGTGGCGGACTGGGCGCGGCGAGAGTTCGGCACGTGGGTCGGCGGTGTCTACGGATCGTCCGAGCTCTATGCCCTTGCCGCCTTCTGGCGAGAGGGCACGCCGCTAGACCGAGCAGTCGATGGCGGTGGCACGGTCGTGTCGACCGCGATTGAGTATCGGGTTGCGGACCCCGTCACCAACGAGGAGGTCCCCGAGGACGGCGAGGGCGAGCTACAGTTCCGAGGTTGTTGTGTCGTGGATGCCTACCTGGGCGATCCGTCGCTGTCCGAAGGTACTTTTACGGTGGACGGTTGGTTCCGTAGCGGCGACATGGGTCGCCGCGTCGGCGACGACTCCTTCCGTTTCGTATGTCGCATGGGCGACGTCCTGCGACTCCATGGCTTTCTCGTCGAACCTTCCGAGATCGAGCTGCGGCTGAGCGCCCATCCAGCGGTGGCCCTCGCCAAGGTGGTTGGGGTGCCCTCAGAGGCCGGCGGCACCGTGGCCGTTGGCTTCGTGGTGCTTCGGTCAGAGCTGCCTACCCCGACGAGCGATGAGCTTCGTTCCTGGTGCGCCGACAGCCTGGCGAAGTTCAAGGTGCCAAGCACGGTCATCACGGTCGCGGAGATGCCGATTACGTCGGGTACCAACGGCACAAAGGTCCGGGTTGCGGCGCTGCGCGAGCAGGCTGCGGTCTGGCTCCGGGCCGGGCCCGCATCCTGAACACACGAACCCCACTAACACCCAACGGCCGCCCGTCGGCCTACAAACGGAGGTAATAATGCAGGCACGATTGAAGCGCTACTTCGCAGTTTCCGCGATCGCGGCGCTGACTATGACCACGGCCGCGTGCGGTGCGGGCGGCTCTGCGGGCTCGGCTAACGGCGACGTGCTGATCGGAGGCCTCTGGGCCACTAGCGGTCCGCAGGCCGTTTACGGCGACTATTTCGATCACGGGGCCGCGCTGGCTGTCAAGGACATCAACGCCGAGGGCGGTATCGCCGGCAAGCACAAGCTCAAGCTCGCGGTCGAGGACACTCGCGCCCTTCCCGGGCCGGCGGTCACGGCGTTCCAGAAGCTGATTGGCAACGACGTCAAGATGGTGCTGAGCTCGTTCTCGAGCCAGACCCTAGCCTTGATGCCGATCGCCACGGGCAAAAAGATTCCCGTGATGAACGGAGGTGCCCAGAGCGACGCGCTGGGCGCCGCCGGCGACTTCCTGCTCAATACCATTCCGCTGGTGAAAAACGAGAGCGGCGTCCTGGCCAAGTACCTCATCGATGAGAAGAAGTTCAAGAAGGCTGCCGTGATCTATACCAGTGACGACGGCGGTGAGTCGGCTCGCGACAGTTTCAGCAAGGCTTACAAGGCCGATGGTGGCCAGGTCGTCGCAGAGGAGAGCGGTGAGTACCAGGGCACCGATTATCGCTCCCAGCTCACCAAGTTGCGCGCCTCCGGTGCCGACGTGTTGGTGATCGGCGCCTTCGGTCAGGACACCAACAACATCGTCAGCCAGGTCCGCGAGATCGGTTGGGACGTCCCGATGGCGAACACCTCCTGGGCCGCCATCCCCGAGGTTCTCGCCAACAAGGCGGCCGAGGGCTTGATCTTGACGTCGATCCCGTTCAACCCCGAGCCGGCCTTTGTCAGCCGATACAAGAAGGCGTACGGCGAGGCGCCGACCAGCTCGTACATCGGCAACTACTACGACGCCGTGAAGGTCTTCGCCCAGGCCTACGCGGTGGCTCTGAAGGACGACAGCGACGTCACCGGCGAGGACATCATCAAGGCCATCAACGAGATCAAGACGTTCCACTCTGTCTACGGCTCCGACCTGACCTTCGAGGGCGGCGTCGCATCGCGGCCGATCAACGTCGGCGTCGTCGAGGGCGGCAAGGTCAAGACGCTCGCTGAGAACTACGGCCGCTGACCCACCACCCCCACCGATAGGATATTCATGGACCTGTTCGTCCAGCTCCTTCTAAACGGTCTCGTGGCCGGGAGCCTTTACGCCCTCGTGGCGGTCGGCTTCGCGCTCATCTTCGGGGCCACGCGACACTTCCACATCGCCCACGCCGGCGTGTTCAGCTCGGCCGGGTACCTCGCCGTGATCGCCACCCAAGACTTCGGGGTCTCGGAAGCGCTGGCCCCGGTGCTCGGGGTGCTGCTGGCTGTCCTCCTCGGGGTCGCTCTGGTCCGCTTCCTCTACGTGCCACTCGGGCGGCGCGGGGGTGAGGGCTTCGTGCTCTTCCTGGTCTCGCTGGGGGCGCTGGTCATCGTGGACAACCTGTTTACGATCAACCTCGGTGCCCGCCCCGCCAGGGTCGCCCTCGGCGACTGGTTCCACCACGTCATCCACCTCGGCTACTGGTCGATATCCGCTGGCCAGGTCGTGTTCGTCGTGCTGACGGTCTCAATGTTCGCGGCGCTGGTCCTCGTGCTGGCGCGCACTCGGGCCGGCAAGCTGATCAAGGCATACTCCGGCAACCCGGAGTTCGTCCAGGTCGTCGGCCGCCGCCCGCGCCGGGTCCTGGTGCTGGTCTACGCGACGGGCTCTCTGTTCGCCGCGATCGCCGGCCTCTATGTCTCGGCCGACACCGGCATGCAGCCGGGGCTGGGCGAGACCTACTTCATCATCTCGATCATGGCCGTGTTCATCGGCGGCATAGGCAGCGTCGCGGGAGCCTTCGTGGCCGCCATGGCCCTGGGCATCCTGCAGAACATTCTGCTGCTGCGCATCGACCAGCAGTGGACGCTGCCGGTCATCTTTGTCCTGTTCCTGGTGCTCATCACCGCCAGCCCCGGCGGGTTGACGGCCCTGCAGCTGAAGCCGAGGAGGCGGACCGCGTGAGCCCCTACATCCTGTCCATCCTGATCTCGATTGCGATCTTCGCGATCCTCTCGGTCTCGCTGAGCCTGCTCATCGGGCACCTCGGGATCTTCTCCATGGCCCACGCGGCCCTGTTCGGGGTCGGCGCCTACACGTTCGCCCATCTCACCGTGGACCGTGGCTGGTCGGCGCTCGCGGGCACGGTCGCGGCCATGGTGCTGACCGCGGTGGCCGGTGGCCTGATGGCGGTCCCGGCGCTGCGGGTGGCCGGCGACTACTTCATCGTCGCGTCGTTCGCCCTCCAGGTCGTCGCTTCGAGCGTGTTCACCGGTTGGACGTCGGTCACCGGCGGCACCAGTGGGGTCCCGGGCCTGGTCCGGCCCGTCCTCGGCCCCTTCGACCTCTTCGCCGATGAACCGTTCCTCGTGTACTCGCTGGCGGTGTTGCTCGTCGTGGTGACGCTGGCGTTGTGGCTGGTCCGGTCGCCGTACGGCCGGATGATGCACGCGATCCGCGACGACGAGATGGTCGCCGCCACGATGGGCAAGCCGGTACGCAGCACCAAGCTGCTCGTCACCGTGCTCGCCGGTGCCTTCGCCGGCCTGGGCGGCGTCGTCTACGGCCAGTACATGATGTACATCAGCCCCGGCTCCTTCGAGGTCGGCACCTCGGTCAGCATCATCACGATGGTCGTCATCGGGGGGATGACTTCGGTCGTGGGCGCCGTCATCGGGGCGGCGGTCATCGTGCTCATCCCGCAGCTCCTCCAGCAGGTCAACCTGGCGCAGTCCGTGGCCGGCCCGCTCGAGCAGGTGTTGTTCGGCGTGCTCCTCGTTGTCCTCATGTTCACCCGTCCACAGGGCCTGGTGTCCGACCGGCCCCGGGTCCGGAAGCGCTCCGAACCGTCCGCCGAAAGTCCCGACGCCACGCCGGAGGTCAGCAATGCTTCTTGAAGTCAGCTCCGCATCCAAGTCCTTCGGTGGGCTCCAGGCGGTGAAGAACGCCTCCTTCGGGGTCGAGGACGGTCAGGTCACCGGGCTCGTGGGTCCCAACGGCGCGGGCAAGACCACGCTGTTCAACATGATCACCGGGACAATCCCCACCGATCAGGGAACGATCATCTACGACGGCAAGGACATCACCCGCGCCAGCCCACAGGAGCGAGTCGGAGTAGGTATCGGTCGCACGTTCCAAGACGTGCGGCTGCTGCCTCGGCTCAGCGTCGTCGAGAACGTCTGCGTGGGTGTCCAACAGGCGCCCGGGGAGCGCATGCGCAGCGTGTACTTTCGTCCGCGACAGGTCCTCAAGGCCGAGCGGGAGACCGTCGACTTTGCTCACGAGTGCCTGGACTTCGTCGATATCCCCGAGCCCGTGCGACACCAAGCCGCCGGCTCGCTGTCGTACGGTGAGCAGAAGCTGGTTTCCATCGCCCGGTTGCTGGCCACCCGATCCCGGCTACTGCTCCTCGATGAGCCCACCTCGGGCCTCGACGAGTCCTCACTCGACCGGTTCCGCCAGGTCTTGGCCCGGCTCATCGCAGACAAGCGGACGGTGCTCCTCGTCGAGCACAACATGCTGCTGGTCCGCGAGCTGTGCAACCGGGCTGTGTTCCTCGGCACCGGCGAGGTCCTCGCCATCGACACCCCCGAAAAGCTCATGGAAAGCGAGGTGCTCCGCGATGTCTACTTCGGCGCCTGAAGAGACCACGGCCCTGTTGAAGGTCGAGGACGTACATGTCGACGTCGCCGGCCAGCCGGTTCTCCAGGGCCTGTCCCTGGACATCGCCGAGGGCGAAATGGTGGCCGTGCTCGGCCACAATGGTGCCGGCAAGTCCACGCTGCTGCGCACGCTGCTCGGCTTGGCTCCGGCGAAGTCCGGACGGGTGCACCTCGCCGGGTGGGATATCACCCGCGTGGCCACACCTGACATAGTCGCCGCCGGGGTCGCCCTCGTCCCCCAGCAGCGGGGCTACTTCGAAAACCTCTCCGTGGCAGACAACCTCACGTTCGGCGAGCGCGGCGACGGCCGGATCTCGCGGGAGCACGTCCTCGAGATGTTCCCGGCCCTCAAGGAGCGCATGAGCCAGCTGGTCGGCACCATGAGCGGCGGACAACGACAGATGGTCGCCATCTCCATCGCGCTCATATCGAGCCCGCGACTACTGATGCTCGACGAGCCCTCGGTCGGCCTCCAGCCCAACCTCGTCGACACGGTCATGCGGGCAGCCCAGCACATCAACCGCGAGTTCGGCATCACGGTCGTGCTCGTGGAGCAGAACATCGAGAAGGCCCTCCAGGTCGTCCAGCGCGTCGTCGTGATCAATCGAGGTCAGGTGATGCTGGACAAGCCCGTCGGCCAAGTGACAGCCGACCAGATCTGGCGGCTGCTGTGAGCATCTCCGTCAACGGGCTGGTCGTCGACCACCCACTCACCGTGTCCGACGTGCACCGACGGATGGAGTTGGGCGAACACGACGGACTCATCGTGCTCTCGATGAAGGGCGGCAGAGCATGACGTCACACGTGGACGACCACAGTCTCTACTACGAGGATCTCGAGATCGGGATGATGCTCCGCTCCTCGGCCCGGACAGTCACTGAGACCGACCTGGTGACCTTCTGCATGGTCTCCGGCGACTGGAACCCCATCCACTCCGACGAAGAGTTCGCGCAGGGCACACACTACGGTCGGCGGGTCGTCCACGGCCTGTTTGGCATGTCGTTGCTTACCGGGCTGATGGATCGTGCAGGCTGGTTCTCCTCGACGGCGGTGGCCATGCTCGGCATCAAGGACTGGGAGTTCCTCAAGCCGCTGTTCGTGGGCGACACCGTGCACTGCGAGCTCGAGATCACCGACCTACGCCTCACGAGCCGGGGGACCACCGCCGTGGCCGGCCGCCTCTTTCGGCTGGTCGACCAGCGCGGCGAGGTGCTCCAGAAGGGGCAGATCCCGCTAATGGTCCTGGCCCGTGGCATGGAGGTGACATGAACGATCCCGTGGAGCTGCGGCAGTCGGGTGTGGTTGCCACGATCATGCTGCACCGTGCCGAGCGTCGCAACGCCCTCGACCTGTCGGCCCGGGAGGGGATGCGGCCCTGCCTCGACCGGGTACGCCGGGATCCGGGCGTCCGCTCCGTCATTCTCACCGGCGGCGATGCGTTCTTCTCCGCTGGCGAGGACATGTCGTCTATGCAGGGCGTAGGTGGTGCGCTCCTCGCTCCGGTCGAGCGCTACGCCATCGGAGTGGCCTGGGGCTTGGTGCTCAGCTGCGACCCCGTCGTGGCGGGCGAGTCGACCTACTGCCGGGCGCCGTTCGCGCACCGGGGTCTCGTGGCAGACGGGGCCGTGGCCTGGCACCCGGCCCGTCGACTCGGACGCCACCGGGCTAACCGTCACCTGCTCCTGGCCGAGCGGATGCCCGCCAACACCGCCGCGGCCGCGGGACTCGTAAACCACCTCGCCGAGGACGGCAGCGCCACCCGGGTCGCCGGGGCCCTGGGGGCCGAGCTCGTGTCCAGTCCCCGCGAGAGCAACGCGCTCGCCAAGTCCCTGACCACGCGTGGCGAGGACCTCAACCTGCGCCGGTTCCTCGACGTCGAATGGACAGCCGTCGCGCTCGCGGCCCACGACGCCGACGCCACGGAGGGCCGAGCGACCTTCACCGACAAGCGATCCCCGGAGTTCCCATGACAGCACAGCCACATCCCCTGGCCGGAGTTCGCATCGTCGAGGGGGCCACCTTCGTGGCCGGCCCCTCGGGCGGCATGGCCTTGGCCCAGCTCGGCGCCGAGGTGATCCGCGTGGACCCGCCACGCGGCGGCAGCGACTACCAGCGGTGGCCGGTCGACCCGCAGGGAGCAAGCCTCTACTGGGCGAGCCTCAACAAGGGCAAGAGCTCGGTGGTCATTGACTACCGCCGCCCTGAGGGCCGCGAGCTGTTCCTAGAGCTCGCCACCGCCCCAGGTCCGGGCGCCGGGATCTTCCTCGACAACATGGTCGGCCGGGCGCGCCTGACGTACGACGATCTCAGCGCCCGCCGTCCCGACATGATCCACGTGCACGTGGCCGGCCGGTCAGACGGACGCCCCGCGGTCGACTACACGGTGAACGCAGGAGTGGGGATCCCCGACATGACCGGGCCTGAGAACGCCGGATCGCCGGTCAACCAGGTCCTGCCGGCCTGGGACCTGCTGACTGGCATGACGGCCGCCACGGGGGTCCTGGCGGCGCTGCACCAACGCTCCTTGTCGGGCGAGGGGTCGCGGATCGACCTAGCGCTCACCGACGTCGCCCTCTCCGCCGTCGGTAGCCTGGGGTGGCTCGCCGAAGCCGAACTGGAGCGCCGGCCACGGCCCCCCCACGGCAATCACGTGTATGGCTCGTTCGGCGTCGACTTCGCCACATCCGACGGGCACCGGGTCATGGTGGTGGCCCTCACCGGCAGGCAGTGGCACGCCCTGTGCCAGGTGACCAACACGGCGCCGGTCTTTGACGTGCTGGCCCAGTCGCTGGAGGCCGACCTCGACAACGAGGCTGACCGCTACCGGCTCCGGGAGACGATCGCCGCGATCCTGCGACCCTGGTTCACCGAGCGGACCTTGGCCGAGGTCAGCCGGGAGCTCGATGCCGCCCGGGTGCTCTGGGGCCCCTACCGCACCATGGCCGAGGCCGCCGATGATGCGCGCGCCGCCACGGGATCGGTCGCCACAGAGATCCGGCAGCCCGGGGTAGGTGCCATGCTCGCCACGGCCGGTCCGCTGCGCTGGGACGCCGAGCTGGCGCCACCGGTGCCGGCCCCCCAACTGGGCGACGACACCGAGCGGGTGCTGGGCGACATCCTAGCCCTGACCCAGGCCGAGGTCGGCCAGCTCGCCAACCAAGGCGTCGTGGGCACCGGTAACGCGCACGCCAGGGGCGGCGTATGAGCACCCTCACCGGACGCGTCGCCACGGCCGGCACGCTGCTGTTCGTCCCCGGCCACCGGCCGCACCTGTTCGACAAGGCGACTGCGGCCGGCGCTGACCTGGTCGTCCTCGACCTCGAGGACGCAGTGCCGCCGGCGGCGAAGGATGAGGCCCGTGGGGCGGTCGTGGCGTGGCTGGCCGGCGGATCGGTGGCCGCCGTGCGCGTCAACGGCTCTGGCTCGTCCTGGCACGCCGACGACGTGGCGGCGCTGGCGGATTGGACGGGCATCGTAATGGTTCCCAAGGCCGAGAACCCGGCTTTGCTGGTCGCGCTGGCCGACCGGCTCGACCGGGCGACCCTGATCGCGCTGGTCGAGACGGCTCGCGGCATCGTGGCCGCACCGGCGATCGCCGCCGCCGAAGGCGTGGCTCGGCTCGCGTTCGGGAGCATCGACCTCGGCGCCGAGCTTGGTGTCGACCCCGAGGACCGGGAGGCCATTGCAGTCGCCCGGGGCGCGCTCGTCCTAGCCTCCGCTGCGGCCGGTATCGCGCCGCCGATCGACGGGGTGACACAGGATCTGGTCGACGACGCGCGGCTGCGCGAGGACGTCAGCTACGCGAGGCGGAGGGGGTTCACCGGCAAGCTCTGCGTCCACCCCCGCCAGGTGCCCGTGGCCGCCGCCGCTCTCGCCCCCACCAGCCAAGAGTTGGCCTGGGCCCGGTCCGTGGTGGCGGCCGCCGGTGACGGCGGGGTCGTGTCGCTCGACGGGCGGATGGTCGACCGTCCGGTCGCCGAGCGGGCCCGGCGGATCCTCGGCACCACCCACTCGACATCAGACGACACCGAGGAGGCGTGATGCCGGAGCTCAGCGAGGACGAGCAGGAGATCGTGGGGCTGGTCGCGGAGTTCGTGGACCGGCGCGTTAAGCCGCAAGTGCGGGCGCTCGAGGCCGCGGACGTCTACCCAGAGGAGCTCATCGAGGGGATGAAGCGGCTGGGCTGCTTCGGGATGCTCGTCCCCGACGAGTACGGCGGCGTCGACGTCAGCATGGCGTGCTTCGCCCGGGTCACCGAGGAGCTCTCCCGTGGCTGGATGAGCCTCGGCGGCGCCATCGGGGGCCACTCTGTCATCACCTACCTGATCAAGACGTTCGGCACCTCGGAGCAACAGGTCCACTACCTGCCCCGAATGGCCGACGGCAGCGTGCGCGCCACGATGGCACTCACCGAGCCCGGCGGCGGCAGCGACCTGCAGGCTTTGCGCACCACCGCCCTCCCGGACGGTGACGACCTGGTCGTCAACGGCTCCAAGACGTGGATCTCCAATGCGCAGCACGCCGGCCTGATCGGGTTGCTGTGCAAGACCGATAAGGACGCCGAGCCGGCCCACCGAGGCATGAGCGTGGTCTTAGTCGAGCCCAGCGACGGCCTCGAGATCTCCGGGAAGATCCCCAAGCTCGGCTATCGGGGGGTCGAGGCCTGCGAGCTGGTCTTCGACCGGATGCGAGTGCCCGCCGGGGCGGTGCTCGGCGGCGTGCCCGGCGCCGGCTGGGCCCAGATGATGCGCGGGCTCGAGGTCGGCCGCGTCCAGGTCGCCGCCCGGGCGGTCGGCGTCGGCCAGGCCGCCCTCGATTCGGCGGTGGCCTACGCCCAGCAACGCGAGTCGTTCGGCCAGCAGATCTGGAAGCACCAGGCGGTCGGTGCCCATCTCGCGAACATGGCGACCAAGGTGCAGGCCGCGCGCCTGATGACCCTGGATGCCGCCAGCCGGCTTGACACCGGTCGCCGCGCCGACATGGAGGCCGGGATGGCGAAGCTGTTCGCCTCCGAGGCGGCCATGGAGGTGGCCCTTGACGCCATGCGTGTGCACGGTGGCTACGGCTTCTCCAAGGAGTACGACGTCGAGCGGTACTTCCGCGACGCCCCGCTGATGATTCTCGGAGAAGGCACCAACGAGATCCAGCGCAACGTGATCGCTGCCCAGCTGATCGCGCGCGACCGCCAGCACGGCAAAAGTGAAGGAATGTGACCATGAAGCTTCTCGAAGGCAGGACCGCGGTCGTGACCGGCGGTGCCCAGGGCATCGGTCTGGCCATTGCGGAACGATTCGTCGCGGAGGGCGCCCGGGTGGTGCTCGGCGACCTCGAGGAGGCCGCGGCATCCGCGGCGGCCGAGATGCTCGGCGGACCGGAGAAGGCGATCGCCGTCCGGTGCGACGTCACCCGGGCCGACGAAGTCCAGCAGCTGCTCGAGGCCGCTACCACCACGTTCGGCGCCTTGGACGTGCTGGTCAACAACGCCGGCATCACCCGCGACGCCACGATGCGCTCCATGAGCGAGGACCAGTTCGACCAAGTGGTCTCCGTACACCTCAAGGGTTGCTGGAACGGCACCCGGCTCGCGGCCGCGATCATGCGCGAGCAGAAGTCGGGCGCGATCGTGAACATCTCATCCCTCTCGGGGAAGGTGGGCATGGTCGGCCAGACCAACTACTCGGCGGCCAAGGCGGGCATCGTGGGGCTCTCGAAGGCGGCCGCCAAGGAGATGGCGCACCACGGTGTGCGGGTCAACGTCATCCAGCCCGGCCTGATCAGGTCCGCGATGACCGAGGCGATGCCGCAGAAGGCATGGGACCAGAAGATGGCCGAGATCCCGATGCAGCGTGCAGGCGAGCCGGCCGAGGTCGCCTCGGTGGCGCTGTTCTACGCCAGCGACCTGTCTTCATACATGACCGGCACGATCGCCGAGGTCACGGGCGGGAGGTTCATGTAGCCGTGGACTGGCAAGCACACACCATCGTTACCGAGGAGCGCCTCCAGCCGGGGCCAGTCGCCGCGCTCGCACGGCTCCTCGACGACGGCACGCCCCTCCCTGCGGACGGCGACGTCCTGCCGCCTCTGTGGCACTGGGTGGCGCTGCCGCAGTGGCCGCCAGCGTCCGAGACTGGCGCCGACGGTCACCCACGCCGGGGGTCGTTCCTCCCTCCGGTGCCGCTCCCGCGGCGGATGTTCGCTGGCGGTGAGGTGCGGCTACACAGACCGCTGCGGGTCGGGAGCACCGTGCGTCGCGAGAGCACCGTGCTTTCGGTGACCGACAAGGAGGGACGGTCCGGCCCGATGGTGCTCGTGACGGTGGAGGTCCGGCTGTACGACGAGCACGGCGCGCTGGCTCTGGAGGAACGGCAGGACCTAATCTACCGCGAGGGCGGCGGCCCATCGGAGCACTCTACGGCCGCGGTGCAGCCCGTTCCCGTCGTCGGCACACCGATCGCGTGCACCGGGCCATGGGACGCTGAGCTTAGGACCGATCCGACGGTCCTGATGCGCTTCAGCGCAGCCACCGCCAACGCCCACCGCATCCACTACGACTGGCCCTACGCCACCGCCGTCGAGGGCTATCCCGGACTGGTGGTGCACGGTCCCCTGCTGACGCTCGCCCTGGCCGAGATGCTGCGCCTCGACGCCCCCGACCACCAGGTCACGAGGCTCGTCCACCGCAACCGCCAGCCGCTGTTCTGCGGTGAGCCCGCCCAGATCCGTCGTACGCACGCCGCGAGCGACGAGATCAGCCTGGCCCTGCTCGGCCCGCCCCGGAAGCCAAGTGATGACGACCGGCTCCTGACCAGCCTCGACGTCGAACTCGGCGCGACCACCCCCTGAACCCCCAGAGAAGGAAGACTCCCATGCGCGAAGCTGTCATTTGCGAACCCGTCCGCACCCCCATCGGCCGATACGGCGGGATGTTCAAGTCCTTGACCGCCGTGGACCTAGGCGTCAGCGCCCTCCAGGGGCTGATCAAACGGACCGGGATCGATCCCGCCCTCATCGAGGACGTCATCCTCGGCCACTGCAACGGCAACAGCGAGGCCCCGGCCATCGGGCGCGTGGTCGCCCTTGACGCCGGCCTGCCGGTGACGGTGGGGGGTCAACACCTCGACCGGCGCTGTGGGTCCGGGCTCCAGTCGGTTATCAACGCCGTGATGGCCGTGCAGAGCGGCGCCAACGACGTCGTCGTGGCGGGCGGCACCGAGAGCATGAGCAACGCGGCCTTCTACTCCACGGACATGCGGTGGGGCGGCGCGCGCCACGGCGTCCAGATCCACGACAGCCTGATGCGGGCCCGGTCGACCGCGGGCGGACGTTTCCACCCCGTCCCCGGTGGGATGGTTGAGACGGCGGAGAACCTGCGCCGGAAGTACGACATCAGCCGCGGCGAGCAGGACCGCTTGGCCATGATCTCGCACCAGCGCGCGGTGGCAGCCCAGCAGTCCGGCGTCTACGCGGAGGAGATCATCGCGACGACTGTGCCCTCGCGCGGAGAAGACGTGATCGACACCGATGAGCACCCGCGCGCCGACACTTCGATGGAGAGCCTAGGCAGGCTCAAGCCGATCCTCGGCCGCAGCGACCCCGAGGCTACGGTGACCGCCGGCAACGCCAGCGGCCAAAACGACGCGGCCGCCGTCTGCCTAGTCACCACCGCCGAGAAGGCCGAGGAGCTGGGCCTGCGCCCGCTGGTCCGGCTGGTCTCGTGGGGTGTGGCGGGGGTGCCGCCGCACCTGATGGGCATCGGACCGGTCCCCGCCACGGCGAAGGCACTCGGACACGCCGGCCTGTCGCTCGACGACATGGACGTGATCGAGCTCAACGAGGCGTTCGCGGCCCAAGCACTGGCCGTGATGCGGGAGTGGAAGTTCACCGACGACGACCTAGAGCGAACGAACCTCCACGGCTCGGGCATCTCCCTGGGCCACCCCGTGGGAGCCACCGGCACCCGGATGCTCGGCACGCTCGCCCGCGAGCTGCATCGCCGCGGGGCCCGCTACGGTCTCGAGACGATGTGCATCGGCGGCGGCCAGGGCCTGGCAGCGGTCTGGGAGCGGGTCTCCTAACCAGACTTGATCGCTGCGGCCTTCGCGCCATCACGATGCTCTCGAACCTCATCATTCAGAACGGGCCCCGGGCGGCTCGTCGGCAGGTCTCCGCGGACTGCGGTCGAGAAACACAGTCAGCGTTTTCATTCAGCGCTGCCCGCAGGCGCGCTCCGTGGCACGCACGTTGGCGCCGACGCCGCCCGAACCGTCACTGTCATGGGGATCGGGACTGACTTCGAAGCAGCGGGTCGTAGTAGCGCCGCAACCGCTCGACCGCAGACATCAGGCTCGGATCCTCCAAGCTCACCGCACTCAGCGCCTGACCTAGCGCAATTCGACTGATCTTCGAACCCAACAGCTTCCAGGCCAGAGGCAACCGATAGGTGCGTCCGTCGCCGTAGATGCCTAGCGCCTCGCTTACTTTTGCCAGGGTCTTGCCTCCGCAGCGCCAGCACCCTCGGAAGATTCCGGCCGATGCAGGAACTGTAACGGCTGCGACCGCCGATGAGAATGGCCTCTGGACTCAGGAAACAGGGCAGACAGCGTTCGCGACGCTCGAATCCGGAACCGAATACTTCGGGTCGCCCCAGCAACAGACAATGCTCAACTTCCGGGTCCGCGACTTGGCGGCCATGCTCGTCCAGTTGCGCTGTAAGGGAGCAGACGTGGCCGATGAGGTGCAAGACATTAAAGGTGTCGGTCGATTCGGTTGGGTAACCGATCCGGAGGGCAATCGGGTGGAACTATGGCAGCCCGCCTGACACAGTTGTTGAGTAGTAAGGCGAGCGAGGCGGCAGGACGACTGTCTAGGAGTCTGCTGAAGTAAGCCTGTTCTGGGGTGTGCGCGTGAGCATTGCTGTTGTCTGGGCCTGCTCTGATGACGAGTTGGGTTCTTTGGCGATGTGGTGTCGCGCAGAATTCGGTCCGGGTCCCTGGGGCACGCAGTCGCGGCGGCGCAGCCGCCGTGGGCTTATGCGGTTGCCCAGGTCCCGTTTTCGAGGGTGAGTCCGAGGTTGAGGAGTCGTTTGAGATTGATTCCGGCTGCCCTCGTGGCCCACCAGGCGTTGTTCTTGACCACACCCCGGTAGGGGACACGGCGGGCGTCGCGTGTCATCCAGGCGATCGACCGTTCGACCATGGGCCGGTGTTGTTGGTAGACGGCCTGGAAGTCTGGATCCTTCGCGCTGGCCCGGTGTTCGCGTTTGATCTGGTCGTGGACGCCGATCAGCATCTTGCGGCCTCGCGCCGACTTGGTGCACTGCGCTGCCAGTGGGCATGCCGAGCAGATAGAGCCGAACGTCACGCGGCCCTTTGCGGTGATCTTCCGGGTCTGCCCGGCCGGACACGTCACTGTCCGGCTCTGATGGTCGACGGCGAAGTCATCAATTGTGAAACCACCGGGAACGGCACGGTTGATCGGCATCGGTTTGATAATCGCCCTGTGTCCAGCTGCTCGGATCGCAGCGAGCATGTCTCCTGATCCGTAGGCCGAATCACCCAACACCTCAACGGGTTGGCCGCCGATAGACGTGTCGGCGGCGATGAGCTCGGCGCCGCGGGCCGCGTCACCGTTCTGGGGTCCTGCAGCTTTCGTGAGTGCTGCGGCGGTGACCAGGCCGGTGTCAGGCTCGATCACGATGTGGGCTTTGAACCCGTCCTGCTTCTTCTCCCGCGACTTGTGCGCATGCCGTGTCTGGGGATCGACGGTGGAGATGACCCGGTCGGGGGCGACCTTGCGCGCGATCTGCCACCGGCCGTCGGTGCCATCAGTTCCCTCAGCAGGTTCCACATCCTGACCAGCAACGAGTGCCAGCAGGGCGACCGCCTCGGACTGCGCCTCGCTCAACTCGGCGCCCTCAAGACCAGCCAGGACGCTCAGTGCGTCATTGACCAGGTTCGTGATGAGTTGCTCGCGGGCTGCCCGGTCGTCCCAGGCGATATCGGGTTTGCCCGGCACCGAATAGTCATGCCCGCTCAGGCTGGCGACCAGATCGCCAGCTTGCGGGACCAGACGGGCGACGCGGCGGATCTGCGCGATCAGCTGGGTGACGGTGTCTTGACGGGCGACCGCATCGTCGAGGATCGTCGAGTCCACAGCCCTGCGTCGACGCCCCGACAGGACACCGGTGGCGGCGATGACCTCGGCGACGGCGTCGAAGATCCGGTGCGGTCGTTCGCTGGCCGCGAGCCGGCGGCGCCAATACGTCAGAACCGAGTGATGGAAACTGGTGTCAGTCACCGCGAACCCACACGCGGCTTTCCAGCGCAGATCGAACGTCACCGCCTCCGCGGTCTGCCGATCCGACAAATTGTGGATGGTCTGCAACACCAGCACCGACGCGATCACCTCGCCCGGGATCGATGGCCGGCCCCGGCCCGACGGGAATAGATCAGCGAACCCGTCATCGGGGAACAACACGCCCCGGTTCTCGGCAAGGAAAGCGAACACCGACCCCGCCGGAAGCAAATGCCCCGCGACCGACTCCACATCCAAAAACTGACGCTGCCCATCATCACGACCCTGCATAGATCAATGATCCCAGCCCAAATCAGACCGACCCCGCAGACACGCCATTGTTCAGCAGACTCCTAGGCACTGAAGTCACCGATGGGATCCCAGACACATCCGCGGCCCGGCTCTTCATACGAGCAGAACAGTCGCTTCATTCCGCCGCGATGGACGCACAGCGACGAGTGCTGCCGGGGTCCCGAATCTTGGGCATCTGATGGCTACTGGCTGATCCCAAGATCAGCATTCGTCGAATGCTGAACCAGCATTCGGTCTAACGGAAACCCTGCAATGACGCGAAATAAAACGGCACAAATCGTCACACACCGAATACGGCCATATAGCTCTGACCTCCGGAAACACTTGAATTGCAGTCAGTTGCTTGACAAGTGGCACCAGTGGCAGGCCGCATAGCCAATGCTCAGAAAGATCGGCCGGTTCTGATCGGCGGCAGCGGTTAGCGCCTCAGCGCCCCATTCATACCAATCGACCGGATTGTCCTTGTGTTGCAGGAGGTACGGCGAAGTTGAATACGCAAGTCTGTTGGTCACATCCCTACCCTGCCATCACGTATCGAACGGGTTAGATTTGCCCTGAAGCGCTCTCCCAGCATTTCCTCAGCATTCGACCACGTCTCCGCGACGAAAATATCGCGTGTGCACGGTTGCAACCATTCGGACGGTTCAAACGGTTCCGGTCATGATCAACTATTCCGTGCCACCTGAGCACACATTCCTTTCCGCCAAAGAAATCATCGCCCGTATCGGTTGGGGCCGCACCAAGGGCTACAAAAAAATCAAGGCACCAACGTTTCCGAAGCCAGTTGCAGGCCGCTATCGCTTGGACACGCTGCTCGCATGGGAAGAGTCGTTCTTCGAAGATTCAGGCGCAACGCATGCCACTATCGCCCAAGCACCAGAGACCGACAGTCGCACGGCGCTTCCTGCCACGGACGTTCATACATTCGACGTCGCATCGCAGCCACAGCTCACAAACCCGTCAGAAGAAGTGGTTTCGCTCCCCTCCCGCCGACGCACTCGCAACACAAACAAGACACGAGTCAACTGATGTCGAAAGGGGTTGCCCAGAGTTCTGTTGACACTTTGACCTGCCCCATGGCCTAGTTACCCGGTGAGTTGTGAATTTCAGGCTGGGATGAGTGGTTGTTTGTAGGCTAGCTCGAATTCGATCGGTGATCGATTGTCCAGGCTGGAACCGCGCCAGAACCCTCGGTGACACTGACCCGACCACAGCCTCGTTGCCGGCCGCACGAACGTCTCAACTGATGACGACCAATTCGAACGGAGCACGTACGCCAATCATTCGGGCCCCGTTCCCAAAGCCGCTGCATTCTGGGCGAAATGCACCACTCCGCTCGTCAGCAATCCGGATAGAACCGTCACCGGTCAGGGATCGGCTTGCGGAGACGAGATCCGGCCACTCGACCACTTGGTTTGGGACAACGGGTTCCGAAGGTTTCGATGAGTTCTCGACGGCGATGGCCGGATACGGTCGCGACCACCGCAGGCGCAGACCGGCCGATGTCGATGCTCTGCTGGCTGAGGTGCGCGAAGACCTCTGACACGGCAATGCCGCGACACCCCCGACGCGTTGTTCATCGCATCGTTCACACGGGGACGGCGGCCTAGTGCGGACCAGTTGCCCCGACCGTGATCTTAGTGGTGAATCAGAACGTTCCGTCCGACCTGCGGTCCCGTCGAATCGGCGGCACCGATCAGGACGCCGCTGGGAGCGTGGAAACCTCGCCCAGACTCATTCTGCTGGGGCCAAGGAGAGGATGAAAATCAGAGGCGCTCACACTTTGACCATGCTCCGGGTTGCGGGCGCTGTCAAGCACTTCGCGGCAATTAGTTTGCCGATGCAAAGACATTCCGCGACAGCACGAAATGACACGAACTAGCACGCAGTGCCGCGGCAAAAACCATTTCGTTGACCACGTCGTATTGGCTGCCGGAGTCGGCCAGCACAGGGACAACCCGCCGCAGAAAACCCATCGAAATGCCATCAAGATCAGCCAGAAAAACTCCCAAACGACCAAAAGTAATGGGTATACTGAGACGGTCGGCTGCCAGTCGATCTTCGTGTAGATCAAGGCAACCAAAGCTATCCAAAGACATTTCGATGTTACGGGTGTGGCTCCTGGGACTTACCAGAGGTCACAGGTTCAAATCCTGTCCCCGCTACGATTCAACACTGCGAACAGCGTGTTGGGTGAAGGCCTTCCAAGCATGATCTGGGAGGCCTTCAGCGTTTTCTCCGGATTCACCATTATTGATCGACTTCGCCCGCCAGGTGCGTTCTGCGGCAGCAGCTGTCACCCTGCCGCCGTTGCGGGATCGCGATCACGCTGGCCTGGCAATCTTGCATCCTGGGAGAGGGGTATCAATGGTTGGCACTTCGTGCGAATAGGAAAGCCCTGTCGTCTAATGACCGCGGATAATTGGATTCATAACTATCAACGTGCAGACGGTGCTCAGATACGCAAGGATGCATGCCCTCGCGGAGGTTTTCGTGATCGACCACATCAGCAATTAGAAGTGCTGTGCAGTTTCAACGCGACGAGATCGGCGCGAGCCCAGACTCAGCCTGAATCCACCGATGCCCATCGTTTGAGTGGTCGGTTCTGATTTTGGTGACGGGGTCGACGTTTGGGCAGGAGGGGCTGGCGGACCTCGTTGTCCGTGTTGTCCACTGGGTTTTCGTGTCGCGCCGGTTGGCTGGATGGTCAGGCAGCGGCCGGTGTTGGCGGTCCGCAGCCGATGGCATTGTGTAGTTCGTTCCAGGCCGTTTCCCACTGCCAACCTTCGGGCAAATGCAGCACGATCCGTCGGGCCGAGGAAGCGATTCGGGCCGGAACCGTGATGAGTTTGCGTCGGATCGTGGCGGTGGTCGCTTTCGCCAGGCCCGGTCCGGTGAGGGTTGCGGATGCGCGGGTGAGGTTGAATGTGATCACGGCCAGGACCAGCCAGGCGCTGTTCGCGGGAAACGATTTTGACGGCAGATGAGCCAGCGACGAGTGTTTCAGATCGGCGTGGACTTGCTCGATGATCGCGTGCTGGCGGTGGGTCTTGTCCGCGTCCACGGTTCCCAGATCGCTGGTGGTGAAGAAGGCGTGGAACCGCCAACTGTCGAACAGCGTGGACTGGCCGTTCTTGGCCTGGGTGTTGAGGGTGGGGGTTCGGCGGACCACGAGCCGCCCGGCAATATGGCGGGCTTTCTTCTGTGACGCGAAAGCGATGAATTCGATTTCGGCGACCTCAGCCCGCGACACCCATTCGCCGGTGTCTTGGTCGAAGACCGGGTGGGTGTATTCGATTTTCTGCCAGTTGGTCTCACCGATGGCCGTGATCGCGGCCTTGACGGCCGGGTCCAGCCTGGCCGTGACCGACACATCGGCGCCGGTTTTGATCGCTGCACTGATTGTCGGATGGCCATAGAATGCTGAATCGGCGCGCAGCAAAACCTTGCCCGGAGTGTCTGCCCTCTGGAGCTTCTTCAGGGTTGACATGGCTTCGGCGACCAACTGGGATGCACCCCGCGCAGAGTTCGCGGCGCCTTTGCGCATGCGTTGGGCGATGATCACAGGTGCGGCCAGTTTCGTCGACACTGTCACGATTGCTGCGTTGAGCCCGCGGACACCGGAATAGCCGTAACCAGAACCCTGCTTGGTATAGCCGTGGACCTCGACGATGGTGTCGTCGATGTCGACCATCACATAGTCGTCGCCATCGTCGAGACCAGCGATCAGCGGCGTCTTCGTGGCGAGTGCCTTCAGGAAGCGGGAGGCAATCGCGTCGAGTTGGCGGACATGACCGAAGGTGAACGTTCGCAGGAACGACCCCAACGTCGACGGCGCATAGACATGCTTGAACAGGCGCCTCATGCCGCCGTGGCGAAGGACACCCATGTCATCGATCGAGTCAGCCCCGGCGACCATCCCCGCAACCAAAGACATGACCTTCAGACCCGCATTTGCGCCCTTGTCGGTGGGAACACTCAGATGTTTGTCAGCCAGATCACGAAGCCCCGCCGATTCGGCCAACCTGACAACCGGGACCAGACCTGCGGCCGACACGAGATTCGGATCATCGAACGAGGCTGAAACAGCGTGGCGTTTATGAGAGAGTTGCATTTACGAGATGTCCTTCGTGTCGCGGAATTTGGAACCTTAAGCAGCTCCAATTTTCCCGCAACACGAGGGCATTCTCGTGTTACGACGCACTCAACCCCAGATCAACATCGGTGGATTCAGGCTCAGGCGTCGCCGCATCGTGCGGCAATCCTGTCTGACCCCTCCTGCGTGTCGGACGAGCCTGCCAGCGGCGGCGTGCAACGGCGCGGAGAAGCCTGGTGTGTGATCGAGGAGTTGACGAGTGGCGCAGCCGTTTCGCCGCCGTAGATGTTGTTAGACTTTTCAGGTAAGTTCAAAGCAAAGTCTAATGTAATGACTAGATCGGTGACACAGTATGAATGAATTTGCCGGAGGCTCTCCGTTGGCAGGAACCGTCGTCCTCGATCTGTCGCGCGCCCTAGCGGGGCCGCAAGCCACGATGATGCTGGGTGACATGGGCGCTCGCGTGATTAAGATCGAGTCGCCGGCCGGTGACGACAGCCGCCATTGGGTCCCCTTCATCGGGGAGGGGGAGCGGCGCGAATCGTCCTACTTCTTCAGCTGCAACCGCAACAAGGAGTCGATCGTCCTCGACCTGAAGTCCGAGGACGGAGCGGCGGTTCTGAGACGACTCGTGTGCCGTGCCGACGTCCTGGTGGAAAATTTCCGTCCCGGAGTCATGGACCGGCTGGGGTTCGGGACGGAGTACCTGCACGAACTCAACCCTCGGCTTGTCGTTCTCTCAATTACCGGGTTCGGCCACGACGGGCCCGAGGGCCGACGCGCCGGCTACGACCAGATCCTTCAGGGCGAGGCGGGACTGATGAGCCTGACTGGGCCGACTCACGGCCAGCCCACCAAGGTCGGTGTCCCCATCGGCGATCTCATGTGCGGTATGAATGGTGCGTTCGGGGTCGTTGCGGCCCTCTATCAACGGGAGCACACAGGGCGGGGCCGAGTCGTGCGCACTTCATTGCTCGCTGCGATCAGCGGCGCACACACGTTTCAGGCCACGCGCTGGACGCTCGCTGGTCAGGTCCCCCAACCCTCGGGCGCTCATCACCCGGCGATTTCGCCGTACGGGCTCTTTCGCACCCGCACGTCCCCCATTCAAGTGGCTTGTGCTTCGGAGCAGTTGTGGAAGTTGTTCGCTCCCATCATCGGTGTCAGTCCAGCAGAAGGACGGTGGGCTACAAACGAAGACCGAGTCAGAGCGCGCGACGACTTGTCAGCGGCCATTGAAGATGTGTTCACCACAGAGTCGGCGGAGCACTGGCTGGAGCGTCTTGAGATGGCGGGTGTCCCGGCCGGGTTGGTGCGCAACATGCAGCAGGTCTACGAGTGGCCCCAGTTCCGTTCGCAGGGCTTGGCCGTGGAGGTCGATCATCCCACCCAGGGGCGGGTGACGATCCCGGGCCCGGTGATCCGCTTCGACGACAACTCCGTTGCGGGGGGCCGCGAGAGCGTTGCCCCGCCGCCGACGCTCGGCCAGCACAACGAGAGCGTTCGGGCGTGGCTCGACGAAGCGGATGCCTCCCAGCGGGAGTGAATGCCGCTGCGAGGTGGGGTCAGAATAATTTGTCGGGGTTGACCGCTGAACTGGTGCGGGTGGCCGCGTCATACTCGCCCGTCATGGCGTGTAGGCGTCGGGTCGTTCGCTCCAGGCCGACCAAGAAACTCGACTCGTCCTGTAAGTCCATGAGGAAGACCTGCTCCCGGAGCCATCCGTACCGGTCCGTCCACAGGCGCCCTTCATCGGTGACGGTGTACAGCGTCGCGGAGCGCGCCTTGGTCTTGGCCACCAGATTAAGCGCGAGAAGCTTGCGTAAGTTGTAGAGGACGTTGGCGTGGTCCTCGCGATTGCACAGCCGAGCCACAGTGGCAGCGTCCTTCGGGCGATCCTGCATCCGCACCATCTGCAGGATGACGATCTCGTTGAACGTCAGATCTGGGCCAGCTACCAGATTGGATACTTGGGTCGCCCAGCGCTCGAAGGCGGTGTAGGTCTGCATCAGTGCGACCTCGAATGCGGTCACGACGTGACCGACCTCGCTCTTCGCGAGGTGCCAGATCATGGCCTCCGAGTATCTGGATTCCGAATCCTCTGGAGTCATTTGCTGATGCGACGGTACCAGGCCTTCCGCTTGGGGAGGGACCTGGGACTTGGCCTCGCGGGTCGCGGGGTCCAGGTCGGCCCCGCTGGGCCTCGTGTCGGCGGCGGCGTCGTGATCGGACTGGCGCACCCTAGAATTGTTGGTCTTCACCTTCGGGGAAGCCCCTTTCTTGCTGTCGCGAGTTCGACTTGAGCCTCGGCTCTCCGGCGTCGTGGCCATGTGGTTCCCTCCTGAGGCTTGCCTGCATCAACTAGCTGTAGCGAGGATACCCGTAACGTGCGCGATCAGGTTGAACGCGGCATCTTGCCTTGTCCCGTCCACGACGAGGCTTCCTGGTGGCGCCCAGGCTCCTTCACCTATCCAGAGCACGTGAACACCAGCGCGGATGAGGGCATCGACTTCAGCGGCTACGTGCCGCCGGTTCGGTAGACGACCGTCGGAGTTCACGATGAGGATGCGAGAACCGTGGCTCCACGAAAGCGCAAGCAGACCGTCCAAAGCGCGCACCGACTCCGGGCAACCCGCCGATCCTCCTGAGCACGCAGGCGTCGCGACGAGATCCGGGGCATGATCGGGCATGATCACTGGCCGGGCACGGTCGTTGAAAGCCACCGCGGCGAACCGACCGCCGACCTGTCGGACCGCCCTGCCGAGCGCCCATGAGAGTGCGCAGAGTTCGGGGTGGAGACTATGGCGCGACTGTGAAATGTCCCAGCTCAGTCCCAGTGTGAGGCGCGGCTCCTCGGGCGGCCGTCGGCGCAGCTGGGACCACGGGGTAGCTGTTGGCGGGGCACCAACGGCTACCTGTCCGGCTCGCCTGCGCAACTGCGGCATGATGAGCTGCCCGGGGGGCGTTCTTGACCGGGTGCGCATGAGGGTCGACGGCCGTTCCTGGGCGCTTCTGATACGGCGGGCGAGGTCGCGCGCCAGCAGTCGGGTGGCTGCGTCTGGCTCGACGTGTTCAAGAGCGTCGTGCCGTTGGCTGACCTGCTCGCCGGTGACCTGCGAGTTGACTCGGGCGAAGGACTCTCGCTGCCGCACGTTCTCGGCGCCGCTGTTTCGGGGGCCTGCCTCGCCCTCGAGCTGTTCTTGCGCGGTCCGCCGCGTTTCGCCGGCCCACAAGTCGATCTCGTCATCGATCAGTTTCTCGTCATGGCTCGTTCCCTCGACAATGCGGTGCAGTCTGTTTGCCACCGCGATGAGCTGCGCCCGATCATCTGGGCTGAGCGCGCACACTCGACGCAGTGCTTCTTCGACGAAGTGGACCTGGCCGTGATCGAGAACTGTGACTAGCCGGTGTCGGAGTTTTGCGGTTTCGCGTTCAGAGAGCGCCCCGGCGATGGCCAGGCCGAGGATTTCCACCGAAGCGCGGAGCCCGCGTTTGATCGAGAGCTGCCGGCCATGACGTCGTGCGTTCGCGATCCGCAGCCACAGACGGTCGCCTGGACGCTCCGACAATTGGGCGGCCTGCACACGGACCCGGTCGAGCGACTCTACCCACGCTCGGAGTGGGTCGGGAAGGTCCTCAGGGAGTGGGCACCCAGCATGGCGGGCCAGGCCGACCGTCTCGATGAGTTCTGATCCGAGCTCCGGACGGTCGCGCCAGTGCGCCTCGTCGGCCCGGACGTGGCCGGGATGGTCCGCGGGATCGTTGAGGACGAACCGTGCGCCGATGGTTGCGGTCGCATTCTCGGGCCGCCAGGCAAGGACAGACTCCGCGTCCGGCGTGATGATCACGACGATGTCGGAACGGCCGCTCAGTCGGTTGACCTCACGCTGGGCGCGCGCCGACAGGTCAAGCCAGCCGGGGTCGTCGGCATCGGACCACACATACGGGAAGCCCATGTCCTTCTCCTTTGCCCCAGATGAGATGAGTCAAGAGACGTTGTATCGAACCCAGTTTGATCTACCATAGAGGCTATATTAAATTCCTGTTATAAATTCCATTGACTTTCAACAAAGATTCAACGAAGATTACTCAACAGTTCAGCATACGGGCGGTGCGGTGCCCCAATAGGCACATGTACGGCCACTAATCAGGAGGCGCAGGATGAGTGAGCTCGCTGTCGGAAAATCCAGCGGAATCGTCAGGTCGTATGGTCCGTACGTTCAGGCCGACTGGGGCTATGCCAATCACTGGTATCCGGGCGTCTACAGCCACGAGGTCGAGGAGCGTGGCGTAGTTGGTATCACCATCGGTGGAAACGACATCGCAGTCACACGCGATGCTTCGGGGAACGCTTGGGCGATCAGCGATCGCTGTGCCCACCGTGGCGTGAAGATGTCTGCCAAGCCGACCTGCTTCGCGGACAAGACAGTCTCATGCTGGTATCACGGCTACACCTATGACGCCGAGACCGGCAACCTGAAAACCATCATCGGTAGCCCCGACGACAAGCTGATCGGGACCATCGGCGTGCAGAGCTACCCGACGGAAGAGTTCGCCGGGATCATCTGGGTCTTCGTCGGCGACAAGGACTTCGGTGACCCGCCGCCGATCGAGAGCGACCTGCCCATCAAGGTGACGGACAAAGTCAACGCGATCCCGCACCTCATGGATGACGACTGCATGGCGCTCGGAATTCGACGCAAGTTGCATGGCAACTGGCGTCTCGCAGTTGAGAACGGGCTGGACCCCGGTCACCTCCTCGTCCACTGGGACAACCAGATCATCGTCGCGCTCGACCGCGCCATGCCTTTGGGTATGAAGGCACTCCGCGATGACGCCACTGAACTGATCGATATTCCGGACGGTCCGAAGGGCGTCATGAACCGGTACGACAAGCCGGAGAACTATGAGCCCATCCTTGAGAACCCGATGGTGGATATTCACGCACGCGGAAATACCCAATACGAGATCTTCCGCGTCTCGGCCTGGGTGCCGGGCAGCCTCATGATCGAGAACTGGCCGACGCCCAACATCGGCCAGTACGAGTTCTACGTGCCGATTGATGACCACAATCACATGTACTGGGAGATCATCGTCGACCACGGTACGACGGCTGAGGAACTGAAGGACTTCACCTTCCGTTTCGACAACTTCTACAAGCCGCTCGGCCTCCTCGACTTCAATGACCGCGACATCATGGCGCGTGACGCGACCGAGGAGTTCTACGAGCGACACGATGGATGGAACAACGAGACCCTGTGCGACATGGACTTCTCGGTGGTTGCTTGGCGCCGCCACGCATCCAAGTTTGGTCGGGGCTACTTCCAGTCCCCATACCTGGACGAGGAGTAAGCCGGCCTCGTGACGAGCACTGATGGCGCGCGTCGGACGGTCACACTCCGGTTCACAGACGGCGAGACCCGCGAGGTTGCGGTGGGAGAGGAAGAGACAATCCTGGCCGCCGCGAAGACTGCGGGCCTCGACCTAGTGAGCCAATGCGAGGTTGGCACCTGCACCACATGCGTGGGAACGCTGGTCGAGGGTTCGGCCGTGATGCCAGAGGGCGTGCTGACGGGTCTCCGGCGCGAAGAGATCGACGCTGGCCAGCTGTTGCTGTGCCAGACGCGCGCCCTCAGTGACACCGTGTTCGACCTCGACTACCCAACCGCGCTCCTCGAGGCTAATCCGCCGATCCAGTTCCAGGCGAAGGTCACCCGAGCCGACTGGCTAGCCCCGAACGTCGTCGAGCTGCAACTACGGGTCCCCAAATCGATCCGCTTCAACTTCACCGCCGGTCAGTACTGCCGGCTCAAGGTGCCGGGTAGCGAGGAGTGGCGCTCCTATTCGATGGCATCGGGGGAACATGAAAGGTTCAAGTTGACCTTCCTGATTCGGGTCCTGCCCTCGGGTGCGATGTCGGATTTCATTCGGCACCAGGTGACAGTCGGTGCACGGATCGATGTCGAAGGTCCCAAGGGCGGGTTCGTTTTGGATCCGGTTCCACTGCCCACCGTGCTCATGGCTGGCGGGACAGGTTTGGCACCGATGTTGTCGATGTTGGACCGGCTGCGCACCGTCCAGCCGTGTCCACCTATTCTGCTTCTCTTCGGATGCCAAACGGTCGATGATCTCTTCCACCTCGACGAACTCGACGCGCGCCGGTCCTTTATGCCGAGCCTCGACGTCCGCGTCACTCTCGCCGAGAACACCGGCAGCGCGGGCATCGCCAACGGCAACCCGGTCTCGGCACTGACCCCGGCCGACATGGCACCCGCCACCGTGGCTTACCTCTGCGGCCCACCCGGGATGATCCAGGCCGCCACAGCAAAGCTCGCCAGTCTCGGGGCGGCAGCCCATGACATCAGGTCCGAGCAATTTCTCGACAGCTCGAACTAAGAACAACACCCACCTCTGGAGGCTCACTACCATGATCAAACGTCTAGGCGCACTGTCGTACAACGTCACCGACATCGAAAGTTGGCGCGTGATACTCGTCGACATTCTCGGAATGGAAGAAGGCTCGCGCCGAGAAGATAGCGACCCTTTCCGTTTCCGCTACGACGACCTCGAATACCGCTACGAGCTCATCCCGTCAGACGAAGACTCGATCGCGCGGATCACCTGGGAGGTCGACCACGCCGATGAGCTCGCGACGCTCGCGGTGAGGATCGAGGCGAGCGGTGTAGAGGTGGAGTGGGCCGATCGCAGCCCTAATGCAGAACGTGACTTCGTCCAAGCGATTCGCTTCATCGATCCGGGAGGCTACCCGACAGAAGTCCGCTACGGAGCGACCTGGGACCACAAAGAGTTCCGCCCAGGGAATCAGATTATTTCCGGTTTCTGTACCGGTGAATACGGCATGGGCCACGTCGTCATGCATTACGCAGACTATCCCGCGGCTGTGAAGTTCTACACAGAAGTTCTTGGGTTTGTGGTTTCCGACTACATCGTCTGGGAGGACGCTGACGCGACCTTCTTCCATGTCAACGGCCGCCACCACAGTCTTGCCGTAATGAACGAATGTTTCGGTGTCAAAGGCGGTTCCTTCAACCACTCGATGGTCGAGGTGAACACCATCGATGACGTGGGCAGGGCATACGAAGTTGTCAAAGCGATGGGCATTCCGATCACGATGGACTTTGGCCGTCACACGAATGACGCGATGACCTCCTTCTACATCCGCACGCCCTCGGGCTGGCAGCTCGAGATCGGCACCGGCGGAGTGCTGGTCAATGACGCCAATTGGGAGGTCCGGACGTGGCGGGCCACCGCCCGCTGGGGCCACGAGCTCATCAAGGACAACGCCCGCTCGGGTGGGCCCAACGGGTCGATCGCTTGACCCCCAAAGGAATCACACTATGACCGCCACGACGTTTCTCACGACCTTGCCTAGCGCTACCAGCCAGACGAGGGCCTGCCTCGACCGCATCGATGCCCGTGACGAGCACGTGCATGCCTGGGCACACCTAGACCGCGACTTGGCCATGACCCAGGCACGCACCGTCGACGAGGCGAAGACGGACTTCGCGTTGCGTGGTGTTCCAGTAGGGCTCAAGGACATCATCGAGACCGGTGATCAGCCGACGGCATATGGATCTTCTCTCTGGGCGGGTCACCGACCGCAGCAGGATGCCGAAGCCGTCCGTCGTCTTCGTGCGGCGGGCGCTGTCATCCTCGGCAAGACAACGACGACCGAGTTCGCCACGTACGACCCGACCGAAACCTGCAACCCCTTTAACGAGCGGTACTCGCCAGGAGGCTCGTCCAGCGGCTCGGCGGCTGCGACGGGTGACGGCCAGGTGCCTCTGGCCCTCGGTACCCAGACTGCCGGTTCTGTCAACCGTCCGGGGTCGTACTGCGGGGTCTTCACGATCAAACCGACGTACAGCCGTTGGCCGTTCTCCGGCGTGCTCCCCGTCGCGCTGACGTTCGACACGCTCGGCGGGTTCGCGAGGGACCCCGAACTGCTACTTGCACTCGACCGAGTGTTGGCTTTCCCGCGTGCGGATGGAAGCCTGACGAGGTCCAGGCCGCTCCCCGAGATGGCAGCCTTGCGCGTTGGCGTGTTGCACCTTCCGTGGTCCGACCGCGCCCAGCCTGAAGCGCTGGCTGCGTTAGAGATTGCGGTGGAGCGATTGGCGAAGCACGTCGGGCGGATCGAGCCGGTGGAGGTGCCGGCGTGGGTCGCTGACCTGCAGTCCGCCCATGCCGAGATCCAGAATTACGAGGCGGCATCAGCGCTGCAACAGATGATCGCCCCAGCTCCCGACCGGATCAGCGAATTGCTCCGGCAGCACCTTGCGGACGGCCGCTCGCTCACGACCGATCGCATCGGAGCTAGCCGAGACGTATTGCGACGCATGACGCTCTACCTTGACGGACTGCTGCGTGAATACGACGTGCTGATCACGCTCGCGGCAACTGGCGAGGCGCCCGACTCGCTCGCGACAACGGGCGACCCTATGTTCAACCGCCCTGCATCGACAGCTGGCCTGCCAGCGGTTGGATTCCCGATCGGGCTAGGCCCCGACGACCTCCCTCTTGGGGCGCAAATCATCGGACCGTACGACTGCGACGGTGACCTGCTCAGGCTCCTCATCACCCTTCACCGCGAGACCGATGTTGTTGAACTCCCGGACCTTCCTCGATGATTCCACTGGCCGAAGGACCTCAAACATGAAGGTGACGACGCATCTTTTGCCCCTGACCGGTGAACGCCAGGAGATGCTGGACCGGCTCTATGCATGCCTTGATCCCGACCGGATGCAGGACCTTCTGGTCAAGCTGGTCGACATCCACAGTCCGACCGGAGCCGAGCGTGAAGCCTCGGAGTTCATGGCGGGACACTTGCGCGACACAGTGGGCATCGACGCGCATTACATGCCTATTTCCCAGGCGACCGGCAATGCCCACGGCGAGATCCTCGGCTCTGGCGATGGGGCCCGGCTGCTGCTCTACTGCCCCATCGACACCCACATCGAGCCCGAGGACGACGTTCCGACCGTTGGGCCTGCGCTGCGCGATGACATGATTCCCCATGCGCGGGTGCAGGACGACCTGGTCATCGGCCTCGGCGCATCCAACCCCAAGGTCATGGTCGCGGGGCTGACCGAGGTCGTCCACGCCTCACAGGACGCTGACCTCGACTTCATCGGTGACCTCGCGATTGGGTTCGCCGGCGGTGGCATGCCGTGGATGAACAGCAAGCGTGACCACGTCGGGATGAGTACCGGGATCTATCACTTGCTTAACCGTGGCCTGTATCCGGACTACTGTCTGCTGCTCAAGCCCCGGCCGGGTGTCTACGCGGAGGAGCCAGGCATGGCGTGGTTCCGGGTCACCGTCCGGGGCACCTTTGGATATGCCGGCATCACTCGCGGCACCCCCGGCTTCCGGTCGGCAATCGTGCCGGCCGCGACTGTCATCCAGGAACTCGAGGAATGGCTGCCCCGGTACACAGCCGCGAACACGAACGGCGGGGTGCTACCCGAGGGATGGATCTCAGCGGTCCGTTCAGGAAACCCTGACAAGCCAGGTTTTCCGTCTGCGACGGCCGAAATATTCCTGGATCTGCGCATCAACCCCCGCGTCTCACCAGCCAACGTCCGCCGCCAGTTCGGCGATGTCATCGCCGCTATACGAGCACGTCACCCGCAGATTGAGGTTGAGTTCGACATGTATGGGTCGTTGCCAGGCGGCGCTACGGACCTTGATAACTGGATCATCCAGTCCGCCCAACGCGGTTGGTCCGAGGTGACTGGTGCCCCATACACGGAGACTCCCTATCAGGCCGGGCAGACGGACGGCGCCATGCTTCGTGTCCTTGGCGTGCCGACGGCTCGTGTGGGATACCCGTGGCCCCCAGAGACTGCGCCACCGGAGCTCAATGAGGGCCTTGGTGGCATGGGTGTTGCGTCTGTTGACGACGTGATGCACGGCGTTAGGGCCATCGCGTACTCCGTGGTCGACACGCTGACCCGCACGCGAGCCGAGCTCGGACTCAAATGATCCCCATGTCCACGAACCATCCAACTACCAGGAGGAATCCAGATGTCTAAGTCCACGCCGGAGATCGGCACATCCATCCAGACCGGAAACTACTCGACGAACTATCACGACCTCGGTGAGGGGGAGCCAGTCATCTTCCTGCACGGCTCGGGCGCGGGTGTGAGTGGCTGGGCCAATTGGCGAGGAACCGTCGCCAACCTCTCCCAACACTTCCGCACGATCGTCCCCGACCTCGTGGGCTTCGGCTATACCGAGATCAGGGACGACCAAGAGTTCCACATCTACGACACCTGGCTCGACCAGTTGATCGCCCTGATGGACGGGCTGGGAATCGAAAAGTCCCACATTGTCGGCAACTCCTTCGGTGGGGGGCTCGCGCTGCACCTCGCCGTGCAGCATCCCGAGCGCGTCGGGCGAATCGCCCTCATGGGCGCCGGTGGGGTCAAGCAGGAGATGAATGACAACCTGCGCCAGCTGTGGAACTACACACCGTCGGTTGAGAACATGAAATCGATCATGGACATCATGGCCTACGACCGGGCGCTGGTGACAGACGAGCTAGCCCAGCTTCGCTACGAAGCGACGATCCGCCCTGGAGTCGTCGAAGCTATGGCTCGCATGTTCCCAGCACCGCAGCAGGCGCATCTCGACGCGGAGGTTGTCCCCGAAGAGGACCTCAAAGCACTACCTCACCAAACCCTCATCTTCCACGGCCGCGACGACATCGTGGTGCCGTTCGAGAACTCGCTCAGGATGTTCGAGATGATCCCGAATGCCCAACTGCACGGCTTCGGGAAGTGTGGCCACTGGACGCAGATCGAGCATGCGGCGCGGTTCCAGCAGCTTCTCATCAACTTTTTCAACGACGAGGATAACTGATGGGAACCGCCCATCTGTTCGACCTCAGCGGCAAAGTGGCCCTTGTCACGGGTGCATCCGTCGGCATCGGCAGGATGATCGCGCAGGGCTTGGCGGATGCCGGTGCCACCGTCGGGCTGGTGGGCCGCACCCAGGCGGACCTGGATCAGGTCGTCGAGGATCTCGTCGGGGGTGGAGGAAAGGCCTTCGCGATCCGGGCGGACCTCAGCCAACCAGATGCACCCGAGCTGGTGGCGAAAGAGTTCGCGGAGCACCACGACGCTCTCCACATACTCGTCAACAACGCCGGCACCATGGCGGAGGCGAGCATCGAGGAGTTCACGGTCGACGAGTGGGACTCCGTGGTCAACTTGTGTCTGCGGGTCCCGTTCTTCCTCGTCCAGGCGCTGCTCGGCCCGTTGCGCGCGGCGGCATCGTTGGACGACCCAGCCCGAGTGATCAACATTGGCTCAGCGGATGGCATCAAGCCGCCGTTCCTGTCGACCTACCCCTACCCGGCGGCAAAGGCAGGGCTTCATCAGCTGACGCGACACATGGCCAAGACTCTCGGGCCCGAGGGGATCGCCGTCAACGCGATCGCCCCCGGCGCTTTCCCGAGCCGGCGTGCGGATCCTGTGCTCGCCGTGCATCTCGATGACTTCATCAATGTCACGCCGTTGCGGCGGATTGGTCGACCGGACGACATGGCGGGCACGGTCGTCTATATGTCGGGGCGGGCGGGCGCCTTCCTCTGCGGCTCGGTTATCAGCCTCGACGGAGGATTGGTGAGCTGACGCAGTGATTCCAAGCATGGGTAAATCGAATTCAAGTGACGCCGGACCGGAGTGGGCGAGCATCCCAGGCCCGTTCCTGGCGCTTGTACCCCCTGTCGAGGGGTTCAGCCGACCCAATGGGCAACGGTATCTGCCGCGTGACCTCGGTGGGCTACCCGACGTGCTCGTGTTGCGCTCGCTCGCGACGCTTGAGCAGCCCGTGCTGCTCGTCGGAGATCCCGGCGTCGGGAAGACGGCGCTCGTCGAAGCCGCATTTGAGGACCTCGTGACGGTGCAGTGCACCGGAGATATGGTGGTGTCTCACCTTGTTGGATCCCACCTACCGCGCGCGAACGGTACGTGGGAGTGGCATGACGGGCCGCTCATCACTGCGATGCGGGACGGCAGGACCCTCTACCTCGATGAGGTCGATGCAATGCCCCACGAGGTCTCCACCGTGCTCCACGCAGTGATGGACGGGCGCGGACGACTGACGATTGACGACCTGCCGGGCTCCGCCCCGGTCGTGGCCCAACCCGGCTTCTATGTTGTCGCTGCCTATAACCCCGGTCGCGGCCGATCAAGGCGGCCGTCGGAGGCAATCATGTCCCGTTTCACCGTGCAGGTGCAGGTGACGACCGACTACGACGCTGCACGGTCACTCGGCGTGTACGAGCCGTTTGTTTCCGCAGCGGAGAACCTGACGATCCGTGGCCTCAACGACATTGAGAGCGGTGGACTGGGCGTCTGGGCACCACAGATGCGTGAGCTGCTCGCTGCGCAGAGCCTGATTGATGGCGGCCTCGGGGCCGAGTTCGCCGCTGCTGCCATGGTCGCCCAGTGCCCGTGGCCCGAGGATATCGAGGAGGTTCTGGATGTCGTCCAGCACGTTCTGGGCGTTCGCATGCAGCCGCTCCGGCTAGGGCGCCAGATCTAGGTGAGTCTCCCTATTCACGGAGCTGGATCGTAATTGCGCGTGAGGCTAGTGTTTCGCA
Source organism: Aeromicrobium changchenzhani (assembly GCF_057586615.1). Lineage (NCBI taxonomy): Bacteria > Bacillati > Actinomycetota > Actinomycetes > Propionibacteriales > Nocardioidaceae > Aeromicrobium > Aeromicrobium changchenzhani. Next base: position 1,132,695 of record NZ_CM172480.1, read on the forward strand.
CCATCAATTCGTTGGCTATCTAGATAGAACAGGGCATGTCGAAAACGGGGCGACCCAAGTCAGAGTTGGGGTGGAGTGCCGAGGAATGTGAGCAGCTGCGCCGATGGGTGCGTCGGCATACATTCAACGCAATCCTCGTGCTTGGTCGTAGCGGGTTCCGATCCGCATTGGCTGTTGCTTGGCCTGACTAAATGGTCGGTCGCGGCCGCCAACCGGCTACGAGCGCAACGCAGCGTGAGGCATGTGTCCAGCGGAAGCGATCTGCGCGTCCGCCCCAGCGGTGCGGACCAGCTTGAGGTATTCAGCCCCGCCGCGGTGATATCAGGGATGCCTTGGTCGCCGCCTCGCCGCTTCTCGAAAATTCTGTCGATTTAATCCTGATTAAAAATATGTGTAAAATTATCAAACTTTCTATTGACGTAAGATTAAAAATCAAAGTATGTTCTCTCCTAACGTCCTTCCCTGCCCGCGACTTCGTGGGGAGCGCGAGCGAGCGACTGAGTCGCCAGATGGCGTGGATGGGTGGTTAATCAGGATGAATGTGTCACTCAAGAGCTGGTGGAGTGATCGCGGGCTGTCTGCTCGTCCCGCGGCGGACCATCGTCGCCGCGACGTTCGACAAAGCGTCGGCGCATGAGGCGTGACGAGAAGTGCCGGTCAGCGACGCGAGAGCGAGCCCAGAGGGGCACCGGCGTCCCATTCCCCAGTCCACCCACTGGATGCCGCCTCGACGAGAGAACTCGCACATGGCGCCACCTATTTTCATGATGGCCATTCGTCCAGAAACATCCGCATACCCCAACCCTTCTCAGGAGGTACCTCGATGAGGAATCAAGAAATGTTGGATCGTTGCCCGCCCTGGTGTATCTCCGCTCATGAACAGGCTGGAACACCGCACGAGGGTCGGGCCCAGCGGCTATCGGTTGACGCATGTTCGCCTGCAGCCGAGCAATGGTTGGAGGTGCGTGCGGTGCAGTATCTTCCGCTTGACGAAGACCCCCTTGAGGGTGACTGGTCTCCCTTCGTGGAGATCGCTCACCATGCTGACGGACGTTATCGCGTCGTCAACGTGCGACCCGACGACGCGACCGATCTAGCGAGGGTCCTGGAGCGCTGCGCGGATGACGCCCGTCAATGGCGACGCATGTCTGCGGGTGTGGCTCATTAACCCTTGGCGGCGGGAATCCGAACGCCTCCAGTGCTGACGTTCGCAGCCATTGCCTCGACCAGGCGTCCCCCGCGACCGACCGCGAAGCCCGGAGATCGCCCTCCGCGGTCACTGAAGTTTGGGAACAATCGTCGTCTTGGGCATCTGGGCTCGGCGACATCAACTCGTGCATTGGAGCCGGTGTGAGAGAGAATTATCAAGCTAACCCCATGACGGCGGTCCTGCTCAGCGAGGTGCCTGAGTCGGCTGTCGAAGATATGGTGGGGATTCAGGCTGTAGACCTCGCTGGCCGCACGGCTGTGGTGGTGACCCTGAGCAACCCCGCGCAGTTGAACGCGCTGAGCATTGCGGGATGGCGCCGTCTCCGAACTCTCTTCGAGACGCTCGCCGGAGATCCAGGGCTACGCGTTGTGGTGGTTCGTGGCGCGGGGGAGCGCGCGTTTGGTGCGGGTGCGGACATCGCGGAGTTCCCACGCGAGCGTCTCGGAGCGGCCACTGCAGGTGGGTACAACAGCGCAATATCCGCGGCGCTCGAAGCCATCCAGAGTGTGACTGTTCCTGTCATCGCCATGGTTGGAGGTCTGGCTGTTGGCGGAGGTTGTGAACTCGCAGCTGCCTGTGACGTGAGGATTGCCAGCGAGGACTCCCGATTCGGAATTCCGATCGGAAAGCTTGGCGTCATCTTGGGTCTGACGGAAACGCGCGCTGTCGCCGCTGTCATTGGGGTTGCGAACCTCAAGTACCTGCTCTTCAGCGGTGAGCTTATCGACGCATCGCAGGCCTTCGTCTGGGGTTTGGTTCAGAAAGTTGTCGCAAGCGAGGATCTTGCAGCCCGCACCGCCACGTTGGCCTGGTCAGTTGTCACCAGCTCAGAGGTCACCATTCGCGCCAGCAAGCTCATGGCCACCTTGGCGGCGGATCCCACTGTCGACGAACAACATCCGACCCTTCTCGCTCTCCAGACGGAGACGTACGACGGTGACGACCTTCGAGAGGGCGTCAGCGCCTTTCTTGCACACCGACCGCCTCAATTCGGTCACGAGGACTCGGATCTCCATGGCTCCGTCTGAAAGGAATGTCGGGATGGGTGGCCAGTTGGTCGGTGAGATCTTTCTCGAGTGCAGAGATCTGGGCGTTGAGAACCCGTGCGAGGGCGACCCAACCTCGCGAGACTCATGCCGGAATTCAAGGATCGAGGACCGTCAGCGACGGTCCGGTGGGGACCAACGCTGCACCGACAGCCCATCTGGAACCGCTGACAAGAGAATGGTGCACCGGTGAGGGTCGCGCTGATGGTCACCTGCATCAACGACGTGATGTTCCCTGAGACCGGGAAAGCCGTGGTGAAGGTGCTGCGTGATCTCGGGGTGGAGGTGGACTTCCCCGACGCGCAGACGTGTTGTGGTCAACCGATGGTGAACACCGGCTACCTTGACGAGGCCGTCCCGGCGGTACGACGGTTCGTGGACGCCTTCGCGGGCTATGACGCGGTCGTCACACCGAGTAGTTCGTGTGCCGGGTCAGCCCGGCATCAGCACAGTCTGGTCGCTCGACGGAGCAAGGACGCCGGTCTGCAGCGGGCCGTGGCGGAAGTGTCGCCGAGGACCTACGAGTTGAGCGAGTTCCTCATTGACGTCCTCGGCGTCGAGGACGTTGGCGCGTCGTTCCCGCACCGGGTCACGTATCACCCGACGTGCCACTCTTTGCGGATGCTCGGCGTCGGCGACCGGCCGAAGCGGCTTCTGCGAGCAGTCAGGGGACTGGAGTTGGTGGATCTGTCCGACGCCGAAGAGTGCTGCGGTTTCGGAGGCACCTTCGCGATGAAGAACGCAGAAACGTCAGTGGCGATGGGCTCCGACAAGGTGCGGTGGGTACGCGACACCGGCGCGGAGGTGCTGGTAGCCGCCGATAACTCCTGTCTGATGCACGTCGGTGGCCTATTGTCGCGGCAGCAGGCGGGGATACGGGTAATGCATCTCGCCGAGGTACTCGCCGCACGGGAAGGGACCCGCGCATGACGGACACATTCATCGGCATGCCGGCCTTCCCGGAGGCAGCGCGTGCGGCGTTGGTGGACAGCCAGTTGCGGACCAACCTCGGCCATGCCACGGCGACGATCCGCGCGAAGCGAGCAGCGGCGGTCGGCGAGGTCGACGACTGGGAGCTGTTGCGGGATGCCGGGGCGGCGATCAAGGACGAGGTGCTGAACCACCTTGACGACTATCTGTTGAAACTAGAGGAGTCGCTGGTCCGAGGCGGCGCCGTCGTGCACTGGGCCGCCGACGCGGCCGAGGCATGCGCGATCGTGGCAGGCATCGCGAAGCACCACGCCGTCGATGAGTTGGTCAAGGTTAAGTCGATGACCACCCAAGAGATTGGTCTCAACGAGGCGCTTGCCGAACAAGGCATCGCTGCGTGGGAGACAGACTTGGCAGAGCTGATCGTGCAGCTTGACGGCGACCTGCCCAGCCACATCCTGGTCCCGGCGATTCACCGCAACCGCACGGAGATCAAGGATATCTTCACCGCAGAGATGGGGAAGGTTGGTCGGCCGGCTCCCGATGACCTGACCGACGAGCCCGCAGTACTCGCTGCCGCAGCCCGCGAGCATTTACGGGAGAAGTTTCTGCGCGCGAGGATGGCCGTGTCCGGCGCGAACTTCGCCGTCGCCGATTCGGGGACTCTCGTCGTGGTGGAGTCTGAGGGAAATGGTCGGATGTGCCTGACTCTGCCCGAGGTACTGGTCAGCGTGGTGGGCATCGAGAAGATCGTGCCGACGTGGGCGGACCTGGACGTCTTCATGCAGCTGCTGCCCCGCTCCTCAACCGGCGAACGGATGAACCCTTACACCTCCACCTGGTCGGGCATCACGCCCGGCGACGGACCGCAGGAGGTGCATGTGGTGCTGCTGGACAACGGCCGCACCCAAGCACTGGCGGACGAGGTCGGTCGGCAGGCGCTGCGTTGTATCCGCTGCTCGGCGTGCCTGAACGTCTGCCCAGTTTACGAGCGTACCGGCGGACACGCCTATGGCTCGGTCTATCCCGGCCCGATCGGCGCGATTCTCAATCCGCTCTTGCGCGGCGTTGGCATTGACGAGCAGGTCGACTCGCTGCCCTACGCCTCGTCGTTGTGCGGCGCTTGCTATGAGGTCTGCCCGGTCAAGATCGACATTCCCAGCGTGCTCGTCGAGCTGCGCGCACAGGTCGTGGACGCCCACCGCCCAGGGATGCCGAAGCCGGAGGCAGTTGCGATGAAGCTGACAGGGTGGTCGTTCGGGTCGGCCGCAAGGCTGGGACGACTGGAGGGCTTGGCCAGCCGTTTCGGCAAGCTAGTCGGGCGTCGTGCCCGACTGCCCGGACCCGCAGCCAGCTGGTCGAATGCCCGGGATGTGCCGGTACCCGCCCGGGAGTCGTTCCGCGCCTGGTGGCGACGAACCAACGGCGGCACCAACGAGGACGCCTCGTGAACACACGGGAACGGGTGCTCGGAGCAGTACGAAGTGCGCTGGGCGACAACGAACGCGGTCGTCGGGCCGATACCGCTGAGCGGTCGACCCGAACCCAGGGTAGGGATTTGCTGGACCTCTTCACCGAACGGGTTGAGGACTACCAGGCCACGGTGGTGCGGTGCTCAGCCGCGGACGTGGAGGCGGAGATTGCCAATGCGGTGGGAGGCAAATCTGTGATCGTGCCGTCGGAACTGCCCTGGAAAGTTCCCAACAGCATCCGCGAGAAAGAGCAGTCTGCTGCCGAGCTCGATCGGATCGACGCCGTCGTCACCGCCGCGCGAACAGGTATCGCGTTGACCGGCACGATCGTGCTCGACCACCAATCTGACCAGGGCCGACGAGCCATCAGCCTCGTGCCCGACACCCACATCTGCGTAGTCCGGGCCGACCAGATCGTGGCCGGTGTTCCCGAAGCGTTTCGCCGGCTGGATCCGTCCTGGCCGACCACATGGATCAGTGGTCCGTCGGCCACGAGCGACATCGAGCTCAGCCGAGTGGAAGGGGTGCACGGTCCGCGCACACTGCACGTGATCCTCGTCGTTGGCTGAGGTGCCAAGCCCCACTCAGTGGAACGCTCGGCACGATGGTTGAGCGACACTTGTAAAGATTGGAAGACCTAGATGTCGTCAGATAACAGGCAGAGCCATGACAGCGTGCTGAGCAAGCTGATGGTCATCCTGCACGCGTTCCGTGTGGACGACCATGGAGTGGGTTTTGCCGACCTCCAACGGCGTACCGGCTTGGCGAAGGGCACGCTGCACCGTCTCCTGGCAGATCTCGTGGCCGCGGGGCTGCTGGTCCGAATTGACGGGCGCTACCACTTGGGGAATCACCTGTTCGAACTGGGCATGCGCGCGTCTGTGGAGCGCGGGCTCCTCGAGGTGGCCACGCCATTCATGGAGGACCTGTACGAGCGCACGCACGAGATCGTGCACTTAGGTCTGCGGGAAGGTGCCGAGGTCGTGTACGTCGCCAAGGTGGGTGGGCATCGACAGGCAAAGTCGCCGTCACGGCTCGGCGGGCGGATGCCGCTGCATGCTACCGCGATCGGCAAGGCGCTGCTGGCGCATGCCCCCGAGCAGGTACGGCGCGAAGTGCTTTCGGCCGGTCTGGTGCGGCTCACGCCGCGGACAATCACCGCGCCAGGAATATTGCGCGCGCAGCTCGAGACGATTGTCGAGACCGGCGTCGCGTACGAATTCGAGGAGTCAGCGGTGGGACTGGTCTGCGTCGCGTCCACGGTGCTGGATCGTGATGACGAGGCACTGGCAGCGATCAGCGTGACCGGCCCGGTGACCCGCTTTCGCCCCAAGGAGCACGCTGGCTCGGTTCACGCCGCAGCGATAGGCATCGCGGCCACCCTCGCGCGTCGGGAAGAGATGAGGGAACGAGCCGAGTGACAAGGGGGTTCCGTTCTGCGGAACTCTTTGCTGGTGCTGCATGGGGACCGCCGGACATGATCGCCGTATGACATCTTCACTCGTGGCCGGTTCTATGGTCACCCAAGTACAGACGGCTCAGGCGGCGGAACGCCTGTTGACGGCGACCCGCACTGGATCCACCTGTGCGCCGGTGCGCGACCTCATCGGCAGCGCCGATGTCGCTGCGGCGTACGCAGTACAGGAGCGAACCACGTCTGCCCGATTGGCCACTGGGGCCCGAATCGTTGGCCACAAAATTGGCCTCACTTCGCTAGCTGTTCAACAGCAGCTTGGTGTAGACCAGCCGGACTTCGGTGTGCTCTTCGATGACATGGCCTGTGTCGAGGACGTGCCCAGCGAGCGACTGTTGCAGCCGCGAGCCGAGGCGGAGATCGCCTTCATCCTGGCCGACGACCTTATCGATGGCCCCTTGGACATCGCCCAGATGCGGGCGTCGATCGACTACGCGGTTGCCGCCATTGAGATCGTTGACAGCCGGATTGCCGGTTGGGACATCAGCTTCGCAGACACTGTTGCCGACAACGCCTCGAGTGGCCTCTACGTTCTCGGAATCGAGCGCCAGTCCCTGGATGCCTTCGAGCCCGTCGCAGCGACGATGGAGATGACTCTCGATGGCGAAGTGGTCTCCACCGGCCGCGGTGCCGAGTGTCTGGGCGACCCGCTCAATGCCCTGTCCTGGCTAGCGAGAAAGGCCCGCGATTTCGGTGAGCCACTGCGCGCCGGCCAGGTTGTTCTCTCCGGGGCGCTCGGCCCAATGGTCGCGGTCGCGCCCGGCTCGGTCGTGACCGCGACGATCTCGGGGCTGGGCGATGTCACCGCCCGTTTCAGCAACCACACCGAAAACGACCACGAGGAGACCCGATGAGTCGGACCAAGGTAGCCATCATTGGATCGGGCAATATCGGCACTGATCTGATGATCAAGGTGCAAAGTCTGTCCGAGACCCTGGAGATAGCGGCGATGGTCGGCATCGACCCTGGCTCCGACGGACTGGCGCGTGCGGCACGGCTCGGAGTGCCGACCACGGCAGGCGGTGTCGACGGACTGGTCGTGATGCCAGATTTCGACGATATTGAGATCGTGTTCGACGCCACTTCGGCTGGCGCCCACAAGGCGAACGCGGTCGCCTTGGCGCCGTACGGCAAGCGGCTGATCGACCTGACTCCGGCCGCGATCGGGCCATTCGTGGTCCCGGCAGTGAACATGGAGGCACACCTCGATGCAGAGAATGTCAACATGGTCACCTGTGGTGGCCAAGCGACGATCCCGATCGTGGCAGCAATCTCCCGGATCACGCCGGTGCCATATGCCGAGATCGTGGCCTCCATCGCGTCGAAGTCAGCAGGTCCGGGAACGCGCGCCAATATCGACGAGTTCACCGAGACGACCAGCCACGCCATCGAGGTCGTCGGCGGGGCCGCGAGAGGAAAAGCGATTATCATCCTCAACCCCGCAGAGCCTCCGCTGATCATGCGCGACACCGTGCTGGCGCTTATCACCGATGCGGACGAGAACGTGCACGAGCAGATCCGTGTCTCAATCGAGCAGATAGTTGCCGCCGTCACCGCATACGTCCCGGGGTACCGGCTCAAGCAAAAGGTACAAATCACACCGGTGCCAGAAGGCCAGCCGGTGCGCACACTGCTCGCCGCCGGAGCCACGGCGACCGCCACCCACCAAGTGTCGGTGTTCCTCGAGGTCGAAGGGGCCGCTCATTACCTGCCTGCGTACGCCGGAAACCTAGACATCATGACTTCCGCCGCGCTGCAGGTGGCTGAACGGATCGCCAGCCGGACCGACACCGACACAACCCAGCGACTGGAGACAGCCCGATGATCACGACACCCCCCAAGAAACTGTTCATCCAGGACGTCACACTGCGCGACGGTATGCACGCTGTACGGCACCGGATCACTCCCGAGGATGTCTCCTGCATCGTCGCCGCCCTCGACGCCGCAGGTGTGGATGGCATTGAGGTGGCCCACGGCGACGGGCTGGCGGGTGGCTCGCTTAACTTTGGGCCCGGCTCGAACACCGATTGGGAGTGGATCGAGGCCGCGGCCGCGCAGTGCCACCGCGCGCGGCTGACCACGCTGCTGTTGCCTGGCGTGGGCACGATCGAAGAGCTTAAACATGCCTACAGCCTGGGTGTCCGTTCTGTCCGGGTGGCGACCCATTGCACTGAGGCCGATGTCGCCGCCCAGCACATCGCCACCGCACGCGACCTGGGCATGGATGTCGCCGGCTTCCTGATGATGAGCCATCGGGCCGACGCCGGAACGCTCGCCCAACAGGCGAAGCTGATGGAGTCGTACGGCGCGCACTGCGTCTATGTGACCGACTCGGGTGGCAGGTTGACCATGGACGGCGTGCGCGAGCGGCTTCGTGCCTACCGCGACGTTTTGGACCCCTCCACCGAACTGGGCATTCACGCCCACGAGAATCTGTCGCTGTCGGTCGCCAACTCCGTCGTTGCTGTGGAGGAGGGCGTCACCCGCGTCGATGCGTCACTTGCCGGCCACGGAGCGGGAGCGGGCAACTGCCCGATTGAACCGTTCATCGCCTTGGCCAACATTTACGGATGGGAGCATGGCAGTGACCTGTTCGCTCTCCAAGACGCGGCCGATGACCTCGTGCGTCCACTGCAGGACAGGCCAGTGCGCGTAGACCGCGAGACACTGACCCTGGGGTATGCCGGGGTTTACTCCAGTTTTCTGAGGCACGCGGAAACTGCGTCTGAACGCTACGGTGTGGACGTGCGCACCATCCTTCTCGAGGTCGGCCGCCGAGGACTGGTGGGCGGTCAGGAAGACCTGATCGTCGACATCGCCCTTGACCTAGCTTCGCGTGGTGAAGCGTCCGAGTCTGATGCCGCTGCTGTTTGAGCCCAGGAGGGTGAGCACCATGTCGAAGTACATCGATGGCCGGTGAGCCATCCGAATAGTGCAGGCCAGGTGACTGCCGGCAGTGGAGAATCAGATTCATGACTATCAACGTGTCGACCATGCTCAGGTCCGCAAGAACGCACGTCCTTGGGAATGTTCTTGGTTCCGGCTAGTCGATTAGTCTCAGCGGGACTGCTGCACAATCTGGTGACATGCTGACCTGCCTATGGTTTGACCACCGATTTGGCTGGCAAGTTGAATGTTTGTCCACGGCAGGTTCTCCATGCTTGTTTAAGCGCAAATCACGAGTGCGTTGGTTTTTTCGCTGGTCAGAAGTATTCTGCTGTAACTCAATATTTTTGGGGTGGCATTTGCGACCGTAACCATCAACTTCACGCTTAGAGAGCTTTCAGCGGACCTGGCAGGCGCAGTTATGCAGCCTGTCCCCGCTACCATTTAATACTGCAATTGCAGTGTTGTGTGAAGGCCTTCCAGACTTGATCTGGGAGGCCTTCGGCGTTCTCTCCGAATTCAGCACCCTCAACCGGTTTCGCTCGCCGGGTTTGTCGTGCGATGGCAGCTGTCGCCCTGCCGCCGCAGCGGAGTCACGGTTACGCTGGCCAAGTCATTGGGTGGCGTCGAACCTGATCGCCCGATAGCCTTCCATCCGCGGGGAGGGATATCGCTGCTCCGTGATTCACCCAAATAGGTTACGCCAGTTGTTTGACGGCAGTCGATAATTGGATTCATAACTATCAACGGTCCGACCATTTTCAGGTACGCAAGAATGCTCGTTTTTAGGAATGCTCCTTCTTCTGGGTCGTCGCATTAATCTCACGACGGGGCCGTCTGAAGCGAGACATGTTGCTTCTGTAAGTCTGGAGTTTTCACAATCGGCGACATCCCAATGAGAAACATTGTGTAATTCCAATGTGAAGAGATCGGCACGAGGCCAGACTGCGGTGTTACAGGATCGTGCAGCAGCCAGGTGTACTAACCCAAACGGAGCGCCGTTGACATGAGCGCCACAATCGGTGCACTGATTTTTGTCACGTTGTTGGCAGGGATCGCGGGGGGTGTGACGGGGTTTGGGTTCAATGTGCTTGCGGCACCCTTCTACTTGCTGTGGCTTCCTCCCGAACAGGCCATCCCCTACGGCGTAATTGTCGGCGTGGCCGCGTATCTAACGCTGGTCAGTCATAGATCCATATGGGAAGCAGCGGATCGAAGCGTTGCGGTTCTAGGAATATTGTCGGCAATTCTTGGTATTCCCGCCGGATTGTGGTTGCTTTATACCTGCCCGGTCTCTGCCTTGCGAATCGCGGTGGGACTGATTGTCATTGGTTTTGCCGGGTTCATCTGGCTAGTGCATTCGTGGGAGCCGGCGAACAGATGGGACTGCCCCCGATTTGGTCGCCCGTTGAGTTTGTCCTTGGCCAGAAGCATTCTGATGGGACTCAATATCTTGGGGTGGCTTTGCGACCGCAACCATCAGCTTCGCGCTTCGAGAGCTTTCAGCGGACCTGGCAGGCGCAGTTATGCAGCCTGTCCCGCTACCAAAGAAAGGGCCCCTGACCAGCAAAAATGCCGGGTGGAGGCCTTTTGTGTGTCTTGGCTGAGGGCCACTTGTCGTCGCTTCGTTGGCCGATTGGCTCGGGGCGCAAGACTGCATTGGAGAGAAGCCCTCGACTCACTACCAAATCTGGAAACCAAACCGTGGGTCAGGTCAAACTGACAACCAAAGTCTGGGCAGTCCCTCCCTTGAGTCTGGCGTGAAAGGGAATCACGGATGGCGCTCTATATGAGACTGCTGATGGTGATGGTCGCCAGCGGGGCACCCTTAATGTGCGGCGGTGGATTCCTCGTGCGTTTGAGGCTCTGTGCCGAATCGCGGTAGTAGACGGTTGAGCCAGGCTGGCAGGTACCAGGCCCTCCGACCTGCGATCGACATCGCGGCAGGCACCAACACCATCCGTACGACGGTGGCGTCGATCGCGATGGCGATGGCCAGGCCGAAACCGAATAGGTTGACGACCCGTTGGTCGTTGAGCAGGAAGCTGGCGAAGACCACGACCATTACCGCGGCCGCCGCAGTGATGACCCGTGCGGTTGCGGCGACCCCGTCGGCGACCGAGCGTCCGGGGTCGCCGGTGCGCAGATACTCTTCGCGGACTCTGCTGAGGAGAAAGACCTCGTAGTCCATGGATAGGCCGAACAGGACCGCGAACAGCATCATTGGTGCGAATGACTCGATCGGGCCCGGTTGCGCGCCGAACAGGTTGGCGAACCAACCCCATTGGAAGACTGCGACTACTGCCCCGTAGGCGGCACCAACGGAGAGTAGGTTCATCACCGCTGCCTTGATCGGCACGAAAATCGACCGGAACTCTACTAGTAGTAGCAAGAAGCTCAGTCCGACCACGAAGGCCATGAACCATAGGATTCTCGCGGCTAGCTGATCTGCTAGGTCGATCGCGGTGGCGGTCGCTCCACCGACGTGAATGGCGGTGTCGGCTTGCTTGGGGACTACCTCGTCACGGATGCGGTGCACCAAGTCCTCGGTCTTTTTGTCATCGGGGGAGGCGCCAGGGACCACGGTGAATACTGCAGTTTTTCCTGATTGGTTGAACCGTGGCGGGGGCACCTGTGTCACGCCTTCGGTCGAGGCCAGCTCTCCGCGGAGTCTGGTCGCTGCTGCGGCGTTGGCCGAGGGTGTGCTGTCGTATTTCGCGATTACCAGCAGTGGTGCGCTCCAGCCGGCGCCGAAGGAATCGGCGACGAGGTCGTAGGCCTTGCGTTCGGTGCTTGCTGTGGGAGCCGACCCGTTGTCAGCGGTACCCAGTTGCAGATCGAGCAAGGGGGTTGCCAGGGTGAGGAGCAGTGCAGTCGCGGCGACAAAGTACGGCCAGGGGCGGCGCTGAACGTGCCGGGTCCATCGGTGCCAACCGTTAGGCCTGTCGGGGTCGCGGTTGGGCCGGGTGCGGTGGATAGTGAACCGGTCGAGGTTGCTGCCAAATACCGCTAGTAGCGCTGGCAGCAGGGTGATGGCGGCCAGCAGCGTGGTTGCGACGGTGATGGCGCTGGCTAGCCCGAGCGTGGCGACGAACGGGATGCCGATTAGGTAGAGCGAGAGGAGTGCGACGATCACCGTGCTGCCCGCCACGAGCACCGACCTGCCGGCAGTCGACAGTGCGAGTGGGATCGACTCCTGCGGGGTGTGACCATCGGCTAGGCCTTCGCGGTGCCGGGTGACGACCAATAGGGAGTAGTCGATGCCCACACCGAGGCCGATCATCGCAGCCACGACCGGGCCTGAAGTGCCGATAGTTATCCACCCGGCCAGGAGTCGGATCGCCCCCAATCCTAGGGCGAGCGCCATCACTGCAGTGATCAGCGGGACCGTCATTGCGAACACGGACCCGAACGCGAGTAGCAGTACGAGTACCGCTGCGGCGAGGCCGATCAGCTCGCTGCCTGAAGGACCTGACTCGGTGTTCAGTGCCGCACCGCCGTACTCGACCTCGACGCCGAGGTCACGGACCGAGGCGAAGGCCGACTGGACGGCGTCGATCTGCGCGGTCTCTAGGTCTGCGGCGCGCTCGACGAACCGGACGGTGGCCAGGGCGGTGGTGCCATCTTTGGAGACCATCTCTTGGGCCGGGTTGTAGGGAGATTGGACCGATGCCACTCCGTCCATCCCACGTACCTTAGCCAGCGCGCCCTCCACTTGGTCGCGTACCGACCGATCGGTGACCCCGTCTCGATCGTGGAGCACCACCTGCATTCCGTCGCCGGACATCTCGGGGAAATTCGTGGTTAGCGACTTGTAGGCGGCTTGGGAGTCAGTGTTCTCTACCGAAAGATTGTTGCTGAAGGATCCGCCAACGCTTTGGCCGAGGACGCCGACTCCGACGACCAACAGCAACCAAGCCAGGATCACAAACCCTCGATATCGGACTGAGAACGAGGCAAAGCTGCGTAACATGACTACTCCTGCGCGAGTCGTAATTTTGCGTGGCTAGTGAGTTACAGAGCCAAAGTAAGACATAAGTGTCTCAGATAATTCGAGGATACTCAATCCTGAACAAATCGCAACCGGTAACGTCGGAGCCATGAACGACTCGCCCGAAGCCATCAGAGTTGATGCCGTCCGCAACCGGGAAACGATTCTCGACGCGGCCGTCGAGGTGCTGGCCGACACCCCCTCAGCCTCGCTAGCTGAAATTGCGAAGCGCGCGGGTCTCGGTCGGGCCACCCTGTACCGTCACTTCGAGAACCGGGATGCCTTGGTGGTGGCGATTCGGACGGAGGCGCTGGCACGCGCAGCAGTGGCGCTCGACGCTGCTGCCGTTGATGAGGGTTCGGCTCGCGAGGCTGTCCAACGGGTGGTCCTTTCCCTACTGCCGCTGGGAATGCGGTTCAGGGTCATTCTCGACGAAGCCGCCCACGGGGACTCGGACTTCATGGCGGCGCGAGAGCGAGTGCTCCAGCCGTTGCTGGGGTTGATGATCCGGGCGATCGGCAACGACGAACTGGATGCTCAGGTTGATCCAGTGTGGATCGCCACGGTACTGCCCGCATTGCTGATGGCAGCAGTCCGGCTCGCCGCGGCTGGCACCCTGGACATCGAGCGCGCAGCGGACCTAGTCTGCCGCACCCTGTTCGACGGGCTCGGTAGCGCGAAACCGTCCGCGCCGGCCTCCACCAGCGAGGGCTGAACTGAACGCTCCGTCCGCTCTTTTTGTTAAATGAGACAATTATGTCTACTATTTCCGATCATGAGACGACGACTTATCGCGGCTGGTGCCGCACTGCTGATCACCGCAGCCGCCCTGACGCAGATCCTGCTTCCTTCAATGGCAGAGGGTCGGGTGCGTGGCGAATTACAGACACTCGGCGAGGTGACCAGCGTCCAGATCTCCTCCACGCCCGCAGTAAAGTTGCTCTTCGGCGCGGTGGACAACGTGAGGGTCAAGATGGACGGCGCCAACTTCGATGCTGGTATAGACCCCGCGATCGCCGAAAAGGCCAAATCGGTGCACGCGATGGAGCTGAGTATCGACGAACTGCATGCCGGCCGGATCAGTGCCGCGGGGGTGTCCATGAACAAGGACGGCGACCAGCTCGATATCTCCGGAAACCTCAACATCAAGGACCTTGAGTCACTCCTGCCAGGCGCAAAAGTGGAGGTGGAGAATGGCATGATCGTCATCGAGCTCTCCGCCGCCGGGCTGCCGGTGCCCGGGCCGATCCAGTTGGAGATCACCGTCGATTCCGGCCGGGTGGTGGCTCGACCGAGGGGAATGATGGCGGCCATGTTGCCTCCCCAATCGCTTCTGGACCGACCGGAGTTCGCGGTGAAAGGCCTCCAAGCACAGCTCCACGGCGGGCGGCTGGCGGTGTCAGCGAACGCGGTCCTCACCGATTCTTGAAGCACCCTCACCTCGTATCACTAGTCTGGTTGCTGGGCGCCATATCAAAATAAACTAGACATTAATGTCTCGTTTATTTATTGTTGCTGCATGACATCCTCCCAAGACGCTCAGCTGGCACCGAATCTTCATCAGTTAGGCGGTCATGCCGTGGACGTGGATGTTCTCGTAGTCGGCGCAGGTCCGACGGGTCTTACCGCCGCCGCGGAGGCACTGCGTCACGGCTTGAGCGTCAGAATCGTGGAAAAGAACTCGACACGCAACGATTTCTCCAAAGCGCTTGTTGTCCACGCCCGCACGATGGAAGTATTCGCCCTCATGGGAATCGACCGAGAAGTGCGGGCACTGGGTGCACCGTTCGCTGCTCTCAACCTTCATTTCAACAATCGTCAGCGGCGCGTGCGCGTGGATCTTCTTGACCAACCCTGGGGAGATACTGAGTACCCGTATTGGCTCTCGGTGCCCCAGTGCGACACCGAACGAGCGCTGGAGAGCCACCTGCGCCGACTCGGAGGCAAGATCGAGTGGTCCCACCCTCTGCACACCCTGAAAGACCACGGCGACTTCGTCGAAGCAACGCTCGGGAGTGACAGCACCATGGAGACGATTCGGGCCCGCTGGGTAATCGGCTGTGACGGCGGCCGAAGTACAGTCCGGGACCAGACTGACATCGAACTGAAGCGAACTGGAGCAGGGGCCACCTTCCTGCTGGCGGATGTGAAAACCGCTAGCGGGCTGGTCGAGAATGAAGGACATCTCTACCTTGCGCCCGAAGGCCTACTTATCCTCGTACCGATGCCCGAATCACGCCGGTGGCGAGTGATCGCCCACGTGGTCTCAAGCCTTGCTAAAGACACCAACGTTGATGCGGCATATCTGGACAAGCTCATTCGAGATCGCGCCGGAATCACCTTTGATGCACACGATGTGACCTGGACTTCGCAGTTCGACCTCAGCCACGGCGTGGCGACCAGTTTCTCGTCGGGACGGATCTTCGTCGCCGGTGACGCCGCCCATATTCACAGCCCAGTAGGCGGACAAGGTCTAAATACCGGTGTCCAAGATGCCCACAACCTCATCTGGAGGCTCGCTGAATCCCGGCATGCAACACCCGAGGGCGCCCAGAAGTTGATCGGAGAATATGAATCGGAACGCCGCGGCACGGCAGGGCCGATGGTGCACGGCGTGGCCCGTATGACATCGATCATGACTTCGCCCCGGGGCTCGGCCCGTCACCTGCGCAGTTACCTCGCACCACGGGTACTCTCCCGCCCCTCGGTGCAGGCGAAACTGGGGCGAGGCGTGGGGATGCTCAACTTGTCTTACTCGCCGCGATTTAGCCCACGCAGCCGCACACAATGGGTTGCGGGGCATCGTTTACCAAATCCTAAGGTCAAAACTGGTGGGAGGCTGTATGACAAGATGCGCGCCACCGGGTATTGCTGGGTGGTCCGTGATCAAGGCGAGCAAAAACTAACCACACCGGAACCAAACGCATCCTGCTGGATGGGTCTACCCGTGGTAACCCTGACGGAAACCGACCCAATCGAACGCGCCCGACAGAGAACGCAGAATCGTATTGTTCTGGTTCGGCCCGACCGCTACATTGCGGCAGTCGGACCGGACCCAGAATCATTGACCCACGCGCTACCGCAGCCGCGCGCGACAGACTTGGAAACGGATCGTTCAAAGGACTCAAATACAAGCGAGGTTGCAAACGGCACTACGAGCGACTCTGTTGAGGTGTCCTGATGGACTGGGTATTCAACGGTCTTCCCGTTCACGTACTGCTCGTCCACTTCATCGTTGTCGTCATTCCGGTAGCCTCGCTGGCTCTGATTTTCTCGACGTTCCGGCCCGCAGCGCGGCGCCGATTGGGTCTGCTCACCCCTGGCCTCGCGCTGGCAGGTCTGATTGCCGTGCCATTGACGGTCTCTGCCGGCCGCTGGCTATACGCACGGGTTGAACACACCCCCGCCGCCCAGGCACATGAAGAGATCGGCACTTCGATCCTGCCTTGGGCCATCATGCTTTTCACGGTTGCTGCGCTCCAGTGGGGCTGGTACCGATTTGCTGACAAGCGGTATGCCGGATCCGAGGTTGGCATAAGAGCTCGGATCCGTTTGGGAGTGGTGACAGTGCTTATGGCGGCGGTGCTCGTAAGCGCCATCGGATCCGTCGCCACGGTTGTCAAAATCGGAGACAGCGGGGCTAGCGCGGTCTGGCAAGGAAACTTCGACAACTGAACGGTTGCAAAAATGCGAAGATTTCGCGCGCACCGAGAATCTGAACAGCGCGGCCAGAACATACCGATGAACGTCTTCGGGCCGTGACAAAGTGGTGACCTTGGCTGGAGGTCAACGAGGGGTGACTTTGATGGCGGGCCACTCGAGTTCGCACGCGGTTGGGCAGATCGTTGAACGAACAGTCCTCGATCAACAGATGGCCATTTACCATTCAGGACTGCTGCTGAGCGGGCCGGGATTATGGATGGTGTGTGTGCCGTGACCTAGCACTAAATCCCAGTGAACGCCGCCGAGTTGGCAGCGGGTCGGTCGCATCCGGATGAGTCCTGTCTAGCCAAGTTTTTGATGCAAGGAGCCGCCGCTGAATCCGGAAAGATGACGCTAGCCGTCGAACACGCGTCCGCAAATGAGATCGACCCGAACAGACGAACCTATCCGCGTTCCTGGTGATGGCTGAAACGGTGACGCCGGGGCGGCTGAACGACTCGGTGACAGTTCATTCCAAAACGGGCCGGACCCCGTTGCCTAAATTTTTCAGACTCAAATCGGTGTGTCTGTGGACAACCAAATTCATGTGGCTATGCCAACCCAAGTCGCACTGATCTATCCCGGGTTTCTTGGATATCAATGTTGACGCAAGAATCACTTCGAGAGAGGCTCTCTTGGCTTGGTGGTGTGGAAATCTAAGAACGCGCCGCTTTTGTCCCCGATCGGAAGTAGTCTGTTTTGAGTCAAGATCGTGGGGTGGCATTTGCCACCGCAACCATCAACTTCACGCTTAGAGAGCTTTCAGTGGACATGGCAGGCGCGGTTTTTGAGCCTGTCCCCGCTACCAAAGAAAAGATCCCTGACCAGCAGAGATGTGGGTTGGGGGCCTTTGTCATGTCCAGACGGGTGCGGGTGGTTGAGGTTTCGTTGGCTGAATCGTTTGAGGGCGGTGACGGGTACCTCACGAAGACGACGTTGAGATTTCGACCTCGACCGTTCGAGCCTCAATGCAAGACCTCCTCCACGAGGTGCAGGCCGCATATAGCGAGCGCTCTCCCGGTGAGTACTCGGCTCCTGCCCGCGTGCTGCCCGGCGAGCGAGTGTTGCCACGTTTAGGCATCGTGCCGCCTGGCGATGACAGCCGCGATGACTCCGCTGACGATGAACGTCAAAATGCCGAGGCCGAGTCCGTAACCGATGACATTGCCTTTGGAGGCATCGGTCGCCGTCTCGATGACTATATAGATTACGGCCGCGATCAGCGCGCCGAGCAGTGCAGTCCGGAATTGTTCATTCATTTCTTTCGTAGTTCCTCCGATAGGCATCGAGCATTTGTCGTCAGACTAGACCCGAACCAATGTCCAGGGCCGGCTGCTGATCGTTGCTAGGGGGATCGATCAGCATCGCGGGGTCGCGAACCTCGCGTGGCGTGCCGGGTCTGCCCAGACTTTGCTTGACACCTTGATCTGACCTACGGTTTGGTTTCCAGAATTGGTGATCAGTCGAAGGCCTTACTGAAAGGCTTCGACAATGCCACGTCCTTATCCTCCCGAGGTCCGTGCTCGTGCCATCGCGTTGGTTCGTGCGGGCAAACAGGTCAAGCAGACCGCCTACGAATTGCGCATCAGCGCCGACTGCCTGCATCAATGGTTGAAACAGGATCGCATTGACCGCGGCGAGCTTACTGGCAAGACCACGGCCGAGCGCGCGGAGCTTCGTGCCGCGCGCAAAAAGATCCGCGAGCTTGAGACCGAGCCCGGGATACCGGTCGACAACTGCTGCCGCGTCCTTGGGGTGGCTCGTCAGGGTTACTACCGGTACAGACGTTGTCCGACATTGGCGACCCAGTTGCGTCGGCAGCGCATCACCGTGCTGGTCGGGAAGATCCACGTTGCTTCACGGGGAAGATACGGCTACTGACGCATCCACGCCGAACTGACAATGGCAATGGATATCAAGTGCAGTTCACGACTGATCTCAGTGCTGATGACCTAGTGAACCGCAAGTTCCGCCGCGTGCACCCCAACGACCTATGGGTTACCGACATTCCCCCGAGCACTCGGTGCAGGGAGGGACCCCCACGGAACATCCAACGAGGGAAGGCAAGGTCTTCTGCGCCGCAGTGCCGGATGCTTTCAGCCGACGAATCATCGGCTGGTCGATCGACTCCCGGCAGGACTCCACGCTGGTCGTCAATGCACTCGACATGGCCATTCGCAACCGGCGTCCCGAACCCGGTGGGATCGTCCATGCCGATCACGGAGTTCAATTCACTTCCTGGGCCTTCGGGGAGAAGACCCGTTCCGCCGGCCTGATGCCATCGTTCGGCAGCGTCGGCGACGGACTCGACAACGCGATGATGGAATCCTTTTGGTCTTCGATGCAGATCGAGCTTCTCAACCGCAAGAAGTGAAAGACTCGCCTGGAACTCGCGAACGCGTTCTTCGACTACATCGAGATCTTCCACAACCGCCAGCGCCGACACCTCTCGCTCGGCTATCGCACCCCAATCGAATACGAACTGCTCTCCGAGAAGAACCCCATCCCAGCCTGAAACTCACCACCGAAAGTTGAAACCAAGCAAATCGGGGGCATGCCCGGATTGAGTGACCTTTGGCCCTGTTGAGGGCGGGTGCCGTGTTTCTAGGCTCGGTCCCAGCCGGTGATGGAGCCCAGCCTGATGCGAAGCGGCCGGCAGAGGGGAAGACAACATGCACAACATCGACCTTCCGACCCGGGACGAACTGACCAGAATTGCGGGCATCCGCGAACCCGGAAGCGTCACGATGTATGTTCCGACGTCGGTCGAACTCAACGAGTCGGACAAGGCGCGAATCGAGGTCGAAAGTCGGTTGCATGAGGCGGTCGCCCAGCTTGAGTTCGCGAGCACGGACGCCGCTATCATCGACTCGATAACGAACGCGGTCGACGAGTTGCTGACCGACGGCGACTTCTGGCGTCGTCAGTCCAACAGCCTCGCGATCTTCGTGAATCGTTCGACGCTCTCGACTTTTCGGGTCGGCAACAAGCTCATCGGCCTTACTGGCGTCTCCGCATTCGTGCTTGCGCTTTCGCAGAACTCCGTGCGCCTCATCGACGTTTCCCCCGCGCTGCGTGCGAGCGAGGTCCCGGTGCTCGACGCGGTGCACGCGAAAGAACTCGCCGCCCAGGTCGCTCGGTTCGAGGAGGCTTCCTCGCCCGACCTGACCGACAGCACACTCAGCGGCGTCGTCTTCGCCGTGACGTCGAAGGATCGACACCCTCTTCGTCGACGAGTTGAGCGGCGTCATCACCCGGAGCAAGACGGAAGATGCCTTCGACTACGACATGGTCGACGAGATCGTGCGACGCGCCCTGTTGTCGGATGCGTGGGTGATCGCCGTGCGCGCCGGTGAGGTGCCGGAGCCCAGCCGGGTCGCCGCGATCCCGCGTTTTGCGATGCACATCTAACCCAACGGAGGTTCGCCATGTACGTTTTCGACGATCGAATCGATGCTGGCCGACAACTGGCCGCCCGGCTCGACGCGCTCAAGAGTTCCGACATCGTCGTGCTCGGGCTGCCTCGAGGCGGTGTTCCCGTCGCCGCCGAGGTCGCGAGGGTCCTCGACGCCCCGCTCGACGTGATCGTCGTGCGAAAACTCGGGGTGCCGTTCCAGCCAGAAGTGGCGATGGGCGCGATCGGTGAGGGTGGTGTGCGCGTCCTCGATGACAGGGTGCTCGCGATGACGCACGTGTCGGAGGCAGAGCAGCGCGAAGTGGAGGACCGCGAACGGGTGACCCTCGAGGCCCGAAGCGTGCGGTTTCGTCGCGGCAGGCCGCGGATCGACCTCACCGGCCGCGTCGCCGTCATCGTTGACGACGGAATCGCTACGGGTTCGACGGCTCGGGCGGCATGTCAGGTCGCCCGCCGACTGGGTGCAGCGCGGGTGGTACTCGCGGTGCCGGTCGCACCCCGCGACACCGTCGAACAGTTCGCCGACGCCGATGAGGTGATCTGCGTCGCGACTCCGTCGAACTTCCTCGCAGTCGGCTACCACTACCGGGATTTCTCGCCGACGAGTGAGGAGGAGGTGATCGTGCTTCTGGATGCGGCGGCGAGGCGCGTACAGCTGGGCCACGCGGCAACGGAAGCCGACAGCGACAGGGACGTCACGATCCCGGCCGACGGCATCCGCATGGAGGGGCACTTGCACGTGCCGGAACCGGCCGCCGCGGTCGTCGTCTTCGCGCACGGGAGCGGCAGCAGCCGGCACAGCCCCCGCAATCGCTTCGTCGCCGACGTGCTCTACGAGGCCGGACTCGGCACTCTCCTGCTCGACCTCCTCACGCCCGAGGAGGAGGTGGACCGGTCGAACGTCTTCAACATTGACCTCCTCGCTCGCCGACTCGTCGCTGCGACCGGCTGGCTTGCCGCAGAGCCGGAAACTGCGGCGTGCCGGGTCGGGTACTTCGGGGCAAGCACCGGTGCCGGCGCGGCGCTTCGTGCGGCGGGGGAACTCACGGAACGGATCTCGGCGGTCGTGTCGCGTGGGGGCCGTCCCGAACTTGCGGGACCGGCGATCGCAATAGTCACCGCGCCGACACTTCTCATCGTCGGTGGTGCTGACACGATCGTACTCGAACTCAACCGGCGGGCGATGGAGGCCTTGCATTGTGAGAACCGTCTCGAGATCGTCGAGGGCGCGACACACCTGTTCGAGGAGCCGGGTGCCCTCGTTGAAGTGGCCACTCTCGCTCGAGACTGGTTCGTCGACCACTTGCTGGAGCACACGAATCCACCAGTGGACGGAACACAGAAATGAGCAACCCGAGGCCCGTGGTCGTGGGTCATGACGTCATCGCCGACATACTGGATCTCGCCCGGCCGCTGGGCGGCCCGAGTGATCTCGGTCCGCTCATCAATCGTGTGGGCCAATCGCGCTTTGTCTGCATCGGCGAGGCGTCACACGGTACGCACGAGTTCTACAAGTGGCGGGCAATACTCAGTCGTCGGCTCATCGAGGAGCACGGTTTCACCTGGATCGGGGTGGAGGGCGACTGGCCGGATTGCTGGCGCATCAACCAGTGGCTGAGAGGGCGCGGCGACCAGAGCCTTGACTCGCGGGGGCTCCTCGCGCACTTCGAGCGCTGGCCGACCTGGATGTGGGCCAACGAGGAGGTCGCCGACTTCCTCACCTGGCTGCGCGAATGGAACGCCAGCCAGCCCGAGTCTAGGCGCGTCGGCTTCTACGGCCTCGACGTGTATTCGCTGTGGGATTCGCTCAACGAGATCATCGGCTGGCTCGACCGGCACGCTCCGGATGCCGTCGAGAGCGCCATGCAGGCGTGGCAATGTTTCACGCCGTACCAGGAGGACCCGCACCGCTACGCTTGGAGCACGCGCCTCGTGCCGCAATCCTGCGAGGCAGACGTCGTTGCACTCCTCGTCGAGGTGCGCGCGCAAGTGGCGGCCCGCTCGGGAAATGAAGAGGACTTCAACGCGGAGCAGAATGCCGAAGTTGCCGCGGGTGCGGAGCGTTACTACCGCATCATGGTGCGCGGAGACCGGGAGTCCTGGAACATCCGTGACATCCACATGGCGGACACGATCGATCGTATCGCGCAACACTTGGGTCCGGACTCGAAGGGGCTCGTCTGGGAGCACAACACGCACGTCGGCGACGCGCGCGCGACGGACATGGCGGACGACGGCCTCGTCAATGTTGGGCAGCTCATGCGTGAACGTCACGCGGACGAAGGAGTCTCGCTCGTGGGGTTCGCCTCCCACCGTGGCACCGTGCTTGCCGGAACGGAATGGGGTGCGGCGGAACGGGTGCTCCCGGTGCCGGATGCCCGGATCGGCACTCACGAGGACTTCCTGCACCGTGCGCTCGGCGAGTCCGCCGTGGTCGATTTTGGCGACGATCGTGCCCGGCCGTGGCTCTCCGTTCGGTTGGGGCACCGTGCGATCGGCGTCGTCTACCACCCGGAACGAGAGCACGCGAACTATGTGCCGACGACGATGGGGGGACGCTACGATGCCCTGCTCTGGTTCGAGGAGACAACGGCCCTGCACCCGCTGCGTCACGAGCCGATACCGGAGGAACCCGAATTCGAGACCGAGCCGACAGGCTTCTGATCGTGATTCCCAAGCCACGCGCTCGTCACGGACCTCGGCCAAGACGTGCAAGCTCGCGATAAACCCCGTGATTCGCGGTTATGTTGCTGCGCATCGGCGGGAAGACTGGTCACGGGAGCAAATCGCCGGAGTCTTGGCCAAACGGCATCCGGCAGGGAACAGTGGGCTGCTGTGGTGATTTCGGACAGCGGATTGATGAATTTTCCTATGCTGCCACAGCTGGCTGAAGGTAACCGTAATGCACGTCGTTCGGACGCTTGTACTCGAACGCTGAATGACGGCGGCGGGAGTTGTAGAACCCCTTGATATAGTTGATGGCGTCACTTTTTGGTCGGGCTTTCGGGCTTCTTTTCGATGTCGTCAAGGTCAGAAGCTCGGCGCAGAGTGCTTGGACCTGCCGTTGGATCGCTGCGGGGTTGAGCGGTTTGTTCTCAGACTTCAGAGCAGCCTTGACGGCGATGGCCACAGTGTCCTTGTCGGCTAGGACTCGTCGGAACGGTGTGGCCAGCTTGTCGACCACCGACGCAGGGTTCTCGGTCCGCACGATCGTGATCAGCGTTGTGGTTTTCTTGGGTATTCCGCTGGTTGCTGGCTACCTCTCGCGCACGTTCGGGGAACGGCTCAAGGGCCGCGATTGGTATGAGCAACAATTTCTGCCGCGCATTTCGCCGATTGCCCTGTATGGGTTGTTGTTCACCATCGTGATGCTGTTCGCGCTGCAAGGCGACACGATCAGTCGCCAACCGTGGGACGTGGCCCGTATCGCCATCCCGCTATTGGCCTATTTCGTGCTCATGTTCACGATTGCCTGGCTGGTGGCAGCCCGTCTAGGACTCGGCTACGCGAAGACCGCAACGGTCGCGTTCACCGCCGCGGGCAACAACTTTGAACTCGCCATCGCGGTCACCATCGCAACGTTCGGCGTCACCTCGGGTCAGGCGCTTGCCGGCGTCGTCGGGCCACTCATTGAAGTGCCAGTCCTTGTTGCGTTGGTCTATGTGGCGCTGTGGCTGAAAAACCACACTCAGCTAGACCGTGCGGTCCGCTTACGTCATACCGAATGAGGCCTATAGCCCTCGTTCGTTATGACGCAAGGGAGGCTGTTGTACCCAGGGGAGGCCCCAAAGTCCTGACAGCGTGACGTCCTGCTCAGGGATTCACGCCGCACTGCACAGGCCGGATTAATTCCACTGCTAACGTTTTGCACATCGCCCACACAATGGAAGGCCGATGACGTGTCTGATCCCGTGCAAACCAGGGGCACTAAACGCTCAGAGCTTAATATTTCCAAAGGCTGGATCCAGGGTATAGCCTTGGTCATGTTCTTCGGTTTTTTTGTTATGGGCATGTTGGCCCTCCGGACGTATACGGACGGGATGGAGCTTCCCGATAAGGTCACTAGCAGCAGCGGCGAGGTGGTTTACACCAAGGCTGATGTGACTGCGGGTCAGCGGACCTTTCTGCGTCGCGGCTTGCAGCAATACGGCTCGGTGTTGGGCCATGGTGGTTACCTTGGTCCTGATTACACCGCCGAGTACCTCCGTCGATCGGCTGAGCACATCCGGGGTGAACTGACCGACGCGGGACAGCAGGAGCCGGCTGAGGCGACCAAGCTGATGTTGCGTAAGAACCTCTACAACGACGAGACCGGTGAGCTCCAGTTCACTGACGAGCAGATCTCGGCATTCAACGACGCGAAGCAGTACTATGGCGACTATTTTGGCGTTGACAGCACCGAGCACGGGCTGATTCCGAAGATGATTACCGATCCGCAGGAGATCCACGAGTTGACTGCGTTCTTCTCGTGGACGGCTTGGGCTAGCGCTGCGGAGCGGCCGGGCCATAGTTACTCGTACACCAATAACTGGCCGTCCGAACCGCGCGTGGGGAATGGCCCGACGGCCGACATCGTGGTCTGGTCGGGTCTATCTCTGACGGCTCTATTGGTTGGGCTTGGCGCGCTGTTCGCGCTCTATGGTCGGTGGAGCAGCAAGATTGGCTGGCATTCATCTGAGCGGCCGTCCTTGGCGTTCCTCCAGCCGGGCGAGGTGGAGATCACTCCCTCGCAGAAGGTCACCGCCTGGTTCTTTTTCGTGGTGGCGGCCTTGTTCCTGGCTCAATCGCTGCTGGGTGGTGCGATCGAGCACTATCGGGCTGATCTGAGCACCTTCTTTGGCATCGATCTGGCGCGGGTGTTGCCGTTCAACTTGGCGCGCACCTGGCATGTGCAGCTGTCCTTGCTGTGGACCGCGACCGCATTCTTGGCGGCCGCTATCTTCCTGACGCCGATCATCTCGGGCCGTGAGCCGAAACGGCAGCACTGGCTCGCTTGGGGACTCCTCGGAGCTTTGGTCATCGTGGTCGTCGGTTCGATGGCCGGTGAAGCAATCAGCATCTTCGGCGTCGGCTGGGCGAAGGGGTCGATCTTCTTCGACCAGCAGTGGGAATACCTCGATCTGCCCCGGTTCTGGCAAGCGCTACTGGTGGTCGGGCTCTTCCTCTGGATCGCCATCATCTATCGCGGTATCCGCTCGCGCCTTAAGACCGAACACAAACTCAACATGCCGTGGCTTTTCTTGTATGCCGGTCTCGCGATCCCCGCCTTCTATGCGGTGGGCATGCTCGCCTCGACCGGCAGCAGTATTACCGTTGCCGAATTTTGGCGCTTCTGGGTTGTGCACCTGTGGGTCGAGGATTTCCTTGAGCTCTTCACTACGGTGATGGTGGCCTACATCTTCGTGATGTTGGGTGTGGTCCGGCGCCAGTTGGCGATCCAGATCATTTTCTTGGACGTGATCCTCTACTCCGCCGGTGGTGTGATCGGCACGATGCACCATCTCTACTTCTCCGGCACGCCGGTGGAGCACATGGCGTTGGGCGCGTTCTTCTCAGCGCTGGAAGTGATTCCGCTGACCTTCTTGACGGTCGAGGCGTGGACCTTCCTTCAGCTCGGCGCACGACAACAGATGCGCAGCACTGCACCGTTCCCGCACCGTTGGGCAGTGATGTTCTTGGTGGCTGTCGGCTTCTGGAACTTCGTCGGCGCCGGCGTGTTCGGTTTCCTGGTGAACCTGCCGATCGTGTCCTATTACCAAATCGGCACAGCGCTCACCGCAAACCACGCCCACGGCGCGATGATGGGTGTCTACGGCATGCTCGCGGTCGGGCTGACGCTCTTCGCGCTGCGTTACATTATTCCGCCGAAGAGATGGTCGGACAAGCTCGCGAAGATCTCCTTCTGGTCGCTCAACATCGGTCTGGCTTGGATGGTCTTCGTGACCCTCCTACCGCTGGGTGTGCTGCAGCTGTGGCACTCGGTCAACGACGGCTACTTCGAAGCCCGGACCATCGGTTACATCACCGATCCGGGCAATGCTGTCCTGGAGTGGATGCGGATGCCCGGTGACTTGATCTTGATCGTGGGCGGTGTGCTCCCCTTCCTGTGGATCACCTGGCTCGGTATCCGCTACGGAATCAAGGCGACGACGACCGAGATGACGCCAGAGACCCTCTACGTCGTGGAGAGCCCCGAAGCAGCAGAGGACCGCACCGGCTATCCCGCCACCGTGAGCGCCCGCACGGCCAACGACTCCAGCGTGGTGCCGCCATCAAGGCAGCGCTACGGTTCCGACCGACCTGATGAGCCGTGAGAGCCATGAACAGCTTCTCCGTGAGTGCCGTCGGGTCAGAGGCCTGGCTGGCCGCTGGCTACTGCATAGCGCTGGTGGGACTGGCTTACGTCATCGACGCGCTCGCGCGGCGTGCGGCGTCGGTCTCCGAGGGCGGTATGTCCGGTGGTTTCACCTACCACCAGGACCACGATGCTTGGCTGTGCCCGGAGGACCAATGGTTGTGGCCGCAGTCCTTCGATCCGGACAACCGCGTCATGCGCTATCGGGCCACACCCTCGATCTGCAACGCCTGCCCGGTCAAGGACACCTGCACGACGTCCAGCTCGGGCCGTGAGGTCACGCGTGCTGTCGATTCCTGGCCGGCTTCGGAGGCAGCTCGTTTCCACCGCGGGATCGCGTGCTCCGTGGTGATCCTCGGCCTGGTGTGGCCGCTCGCTGTGGCACTCAGCGGGCCAGGGCGTGAATCGCTCATCGTCCTGGCCGTGTCGGTGGGCGTCGCGTTACTTATCAGCTTGCCGCTGTGGTCGCACCTGCGCCGCAGCGCGGTCCTCATCCCCGAGGGAATGACCCGCAAATCTCTTGACGAGGCGCTCGCCGAGCGCGACGCGGCTGCGGCCGCGCTCGTGCGGAGGCAATCGAGCTACGGCTCGGACCGCCGTGACCATGGAACGGAGGCTGTGAGTTGATCATCATCATCGGTGTTGTCGTTGCGGTCGTACTGATCGTTGTCGTGCTGTCGCTACGCATTCTAAAAGAGTACGAGCGGGGCGTGGCGTTCCGTTTGGGCCGACTGAGAGAGCTGCTCAAGCCGGGCGTGCGGCTCCTGGTGCCGGGCATGGACAAACTGGTCCGGGTGGACCTGCGCGTAGTCACGCTGACCATCCCTCCGCAAGAGGTGATCACCCGCGACAACGTGCCGGCCCGGGTCAACGCCGTCGTACTCTTCCGTGTGGTCGACCCCGTGCGATCGGTGATGGCGGTGGAGAACCATGCGGTCGCCACGTCCCAAATCGCGCAGACCACGCTACGGTCGGTCGTCGGCCGCGCCGACCTGGACACGCTGCTGGCACACCGGGCAGACCTCAACGAAGACCTCGCCAAGTCGATCGCGATACAGACCGAACCCTGGGGTGTCCAGGTCGAGGTCGTGGAGATCAAGGACGTCGAAATCCCCGAGGTTATGCAGCGAGCCATGGCTCGCGAAGCCGAGGCCGAACGCGAGCGACGTGCCAAGGTGATCAGCGCGCACGGCGAACTCCAAGCCGCCACCGAGCTCCGTGATGCCGCAATGATTCTGAGCGAGTCGCCAGCAAGCCTGCAGCTGCGCTACCTCCAAACTGTGCTCGAACTGGGAGCCGACCAGAACTCGACTGTGGTGTTCCCCTTACCGGTCGACATCATCAGCCCGTTCCTCGACGCGCTACGCGGGCGAAGCGCACCTACGGCCAGTGCAGCGGAAAGGACGAATGATGACCACTGACCACGATCCGGTGCTCGATGAGGGCCGACCGATCCGACTTGTCCCGGTGGCCCCAGGAGTCTGGCGTGTTCTCCTAGGCAGCGCAGTGATGGCGCTTGGGCCACTCTTCGGGTTCCTCATCGGCACCATGCTCGGCACCGAACGAGAGACACTGGGAATGAGCCCGATCTACCTTTTCCTTTTCCTCGGATTCTTCGCCGCTGGCCTCGGACTAGGTGTCGTACTCCTCGGTATACGCCGCATCCTCCGCGACCAGCTACTGAGCCAACCGAACGAGGACGAACAACCGTGACCATGGCCGGTCAACGATTGGCCGGCCGGTTGAATGGTTGTCCTCGGCAGATTCTCTTGACTTGTTCAAGCGCAGACTAAGAATGCGTTGGATTTGTCGTTGGCTAGAAGTATTCTGATGGGAGTCAGTACTTTGGGGTGACGTCTGCCGCCGTGTCACCTCAGGTACGCAAGCATGCACGCCCTTGGGAATGTTCTTGCTTGCGGCTAGTCCCATTAATCTCAAGAGGGCTGTTGCGCGACGCGCGACACGTTGCGACGAGTTGGCGGTGACAGGGGGGTGGTCTGCCATCCATGATTTCCCGCATGGCATCCGCAACCGGGGAGGGAGCGCTGAAGTCCGGCTCGCCAAGACTGGGCTTGATGACGTGATGCCCCTGTGCTTCAAGGACCGCGGCTTTCTTGCCGAATTCCATCGCATAAAACGGGGAGGTGTTGTTTGCGCGCTCGGAGATCTTCATGCAGCGGCCTTGGACTCTCTCATTGAAACAGCCTAGTTCGCCTCGTTTTCAGGGTGGGACAGCTGGAACAGTTTCTGGCGTGCCGGGGCACTTGCTGGACCCTTGGCAGCGCTGCGCCACGCGGCCCGACGGTCGTTCATCGAGGGCATCTTCCACGAGCGGGATAAAGAAGCTGTGGGCATCGGAAGGGTTGGTTGCGACCGGTGCCAATGATTCCCTGCCAGTCTTCCTAGTTGAGTATCACCGTATGACAGAGGGGCGCCGCCCGCGATGCGGACGGCGGCCACTCGTAGTCAAGCCACTGTGCGGGGCCGCTGTGCGATGACGTTCAGCTGAGTTGAACTTCGTTGACCTCGCCGCTGAACATCGTGACCGAGGCGACCGAGAAGTTGGCCAAGTCGGCGCCAGCGGCGGCCATCTCTGGTGATTTGATTGCTGCTTTCATGTCGTCTGCGGAGTCGAACCAGAGCTCGGCGATGAAGTAGCTGTCTGGACCCTCGCCCATTGGACGCGGCTTCGACCAGGTGAATCGTTTCAGGCCGGGCAGGCCCTGGGCGATCGGCACGTGAACGTCGAAGTAGTGGCTGTCGAAAGCTGCTGCGTCGATCGGTTGGCCGTATTGGATCGTGATTCTATGCATGTCAGGCTCCTTGGGTTTTGGCGACGAGGGTCAGGACGTCATACGTGGCGACGGGCTTGCCTTCGTCGTTGGTGACGACGGCGTCCCAGCGGACCTCGCCATAGTCGGCATTGGCGCGTGGCGTGATCAGTTTGGCCGTGAGAGTCACGCTGATCGTGTCGCCGGCCTTGACCGGTGTGAGGAAACGAAGGTTATCGACGCCGAAGTTGGCAAGCACCGGGCCGGGGTTGGGTTCGACGAACAGTCCGGCCGCGATCGACACGATCAAATAACCGTGGGCGACGATGCCGCCGAACAGGGGGTTGGCCGTGGCCGCTTCGACATCGGTATGGGCATAGAACGTGTCGCCGGTGAATTCGGCGAAATGCCCAATGTCGTCGAGTGTGATCGTGCGCGACGCCGACTTGATCGTGTCGCCGATCTTCAGCTCGGCGAGGCTCTTGCGGAAGGGGTGAAGCTCTTCGACCGGCTGCTCCGCGCCAATTGTCCACCGACCCGTGATGGCCGTCATCATGTTTGGGGAGGCCTGGATTGCGGAGCGTTGCATGTGGTGCAGGACGCCCCGAATGCCGCCGAGTTCTTCACCGCCACCGGCCCGACCGGGACCACCATGGACGAGGACCGGAAGCGGTGAGCCGTGGCCGGTCGATTCCTTGGCATCATCGCGATCCAGGACGAGGATGCGGCCGTGCCACGGGGCGAGTCCAAGGACGACCTTGCGGGCAACGCTCTTGTCGTGCGTGACCAGGGAGCCGACGAGGCTTCCCTTGCCACGCGCGGCGAGGACAATGGCCTCGTCAACAGTGTCATAGGTGAGGACTGTGCTGACCGGGCCGAACGCCTCGATGTCGTGAGGCTCTTGGGCGCCCTTGCCGGCCCGCAGCAAGAGCGGTGACATGAAGGCGCCCGATTCGGCATCGGCCCCGACGACGTCGACCTTGTCGGGGTCGCCGAAGACGATCGTTGACGAGTTCAGCAGGTCGTTGACGGCTTTGCGGACATCGTCGCGCTGGGAGAGGCTCGCGAGCGCTCCCATCCGGACCGACTCATCGGCGGGATTGCCGACGGTGATCTTGGCGAGCTTTGCCGAAGCGGCCTCGATGACGTCGTCGGCGAGATGCGTGGGGACGATCGCACGTCGGATGGCGGTGCATTTCTGTCCTGCCTTGACCGTCATTTCGGTGACGAGTTGCTTGACGAAGAGGTCGAACTCCGGATCTTCCGGGGTGACGTCAGGGCCGAGGATCGAGAGGTTGAGTGAGTCGGCCTCCACGCCCAACTTGACTCCCCGGTGGATGACCGAAGGGTGGGCCCGCAGGGTGGCGCCGGTGTCGGCTGATCCGGTGAATCCGACCATGTCCTGCGCGCCAAGGTGGTCGAGTACGCCCCGGGCACTGCCGGCGAGCAACTGGAGTGATCCTTCGGGAAGGATTCCCGATTCGATGATTCGACGAACCACGAGCTCGGTGAGGTATGCGGTCTGACTGGCGGGTTTGACAACAGCGGGCATACCGGCGAGGAATGCGGGGGCGAACTTCTCGAGCATTCCCCACACCGGGAAGTTGAAGGCGTTGATCTGAACCGCGACGCCGGGCTTGGAGGAGTAGACATGCTGGCCGACGAATGACCCGCCGCGGCTGAGGCCTTCGGTGGCGCCATCGAGCACGATTGTGTCGTTGGGCAGTTCACGCAGACCTTTGCTCGCGTAACTGAGCACGGTGCCAAAGCCGCCGTCGATGTCGACGCCCGAGTCGCGCAGGGTGGCACCGGTCCTCGCCGACAAGGCATAGAACTCATCTTTGTTGGCAAGGAGATGCTTGCCAAGATTCTTCAGGATTACTGCGCGTTCGTGGAAGGTCAGTTCCTGAATTGCAGGTCCGCCGGTCGTGCGGGCATAGTCGAGCATGCCGGGGATATCTAGGCCGGTGCTCGAGATCCGGGCGACTGGTTCACCGGTCACGGCGTCAGCGAGAGAAGTTCCCTCATCGGACGCGGCGAACCAGCTGCCCTTGATATAGCTCTCGAGAAGTTCGGTCATGTCTTGTACTCCTAGTCGTTGCGAAGTCTGGTTTCTATAGTGCATACTATTACAGACCGATCGTTCAGTAAATCGCTGGTGTGAAGTCATTCTTAGAAATCAACAGAAAGCCTGGAGGACCCATGACGGTGGTGG
Source organism: Aeromicrobium changchenzhani (assembly GCF_057586615.1). Taxonomy (NCBI): domain Bacteria; kingdom Bacillati; phylum Actinomycetota; class Actinomycetes; order Propionibacteriales; family Nocardioidaceae; genus Aeromicrobium; species Aeromicrobium changchenzhani. The sequence continues at coordinate 1,164,162 of NZ_CM172480.1, forward strand.
CCGCCCCGACCGAGTCTGAGTTGCTCGAGGATTTCGATGCGACGATTGCACGTAGTCAGCGCATCGAGCCGCGTGATTGGATGCCTGAGGGTTATCGCAAGACGCTGATTCGGCAGATCGCCCAGCATGCGCATTCGGAGATCATCGGGATGCAACCCGAGGGGGCGTGGATCACCAGCGCGCCGTCGTTGCGGCGTAAGGCGATCTTGTTGGCGAAGGTGCAGGATGAGGCTGGCCACGGCATGTATCTCTATTCGGCCGCCGAAACCCTCGGGGTCGATCGCGCCGATTTGACCGACAAGCTCATCTCCGGTGCGCAGAAGTATTCCTCGATTTTCAATTATCCGACGCCTGCCTACGTCGATGTTGGCACGATCGGTTGGCTTGTTGATGGTGCGGCGATCTGTAATCAGGTGCCGCTGTGTCGGAGTTCCTATGGTCCGTATGGCCGGGCGATGATCCGAGTGTGTAAGGAGGAGTCGTTCCACCAACGGCAGGGCTTTGAGTTGTTGATGACGATGATGCGCGGCACTGACGAGCAGAAGGCGATGGTGCAGGAATCGGTCAACCGGTGGTGGTGGCCTGCGTTGATGATGTTCGGTCCGTCCGATGATGATTCGCCGAACACGGCGCAGTCGATGGCCTGGGGGATTAAACGACATACCAATGACGAGTTGCGCCAACGCTTTGTGGACATGTCCGTCCCACAAGCGGAGATTCTCGGGGTGACGTTCCCCGATCCTGACCTCACATGGAACGAAGAGCGTCAATCCCATGACTTTGGTACGCCGGATTGGTCGGAGTTGATGCGGGTGATCAAGGGAGATGGTCCGTGCAATGCCGAACGCATCGAGAACCGCCGCCAGGCTCATGAGCAGGGCGAATGGGTCCGCGAAGCGGCGCTCGCATTCGCTGCCAAGAACGAGGCTGCACATATAGAAGGGGAGAGCGCATGAGTATCGATGCTGGTTGGCCGTTGTATGAGGTGTTCGTGCGCGGCAAGAGAGGCCTGAATCATGTGCATGTCGGTTCGCTGCATGCCGCCGATGACGAAATGGCGGTGCGTCATGCGCGCGATGTTTACACCCGCCGCAATGAGGGTGTCAGCATTTGGGTGGTCCGCTCGGCCGACATCACCGCGTCAAGCCCCGATGAGAAGGACCCGAATTTCGCCCCAAGTGGCGACAAGGTCTATCGCCATCCGACGTTCTATTCAATCCCTGACAACGTCCCACACATGTGAGCGCCCCATGACCCCTGATGACAACACTGCGACTCTTGATGGGAACCCCGCAACGGTCGACGCCCACGACTCGTCTTACGACGGCCTACTTGGCGAAAATGACGGCCACTGGGCCTTTGGGACTTTCGATCTGAATGCGCACAGCGATGATCCGTTGGCTGGCGTCGACACGACTGTGCCCGAAGGCATCGACCCTGAGGCGCTGGCAACATACTGTCTGATGCTCGGCGACGACGCATTGATCATGTCCCAACAACTCGCGAAATGGACGGCGAAGGCCCCCGACCTCGAAGAAGATGTCGCACTGTCCAACATCGCGCTTGACCTACTCGGCCAGGCCCGACTGTTGCTGGCCCGGGCCGCCGCCGCAGACCCGGACGTGGTGCCGACCATGCCTGAAGGTTCGCCGGTCCCGCCCGATGATGCGCTCGCCTACTTCCGCGACGCTGACGATTTCCGCAACGTGCGTCTCGTCGAGGCCGACAACGGTGACTTCGCCGCCACGATGGCGAGACTGCTGATCTTCACCGTATGGCGGTTGGGGATCTTCCAGAACCTGGCAGGCTCAAACGACCACGTGTTGGCTGCGGTCGCGGCCAAGGGCATCAAAGAAATGACCTATCACCGCGACTATTCAGCCCGCTGGATCGTGACGCTCGCCCAGGGCACGGCGGAGTCCCGCCGGCGCATGATCGCCGGACTCGAAACTCATTGGCCGTTCGTCGATGAGCTGTTTGATTCGAATCGCTCGACAATTCAGGTTGCTCCGATCCGGGGCGAGTTTGACGACATCCTGGGACAGGTTTTGGTCGCTGCCGACTTGGCCGTACCGGATGTCGAACCGGCCACCTTGGGTATCCATACCGAAGCGATGGGTCCGCTACTCGCCGAGCTGCAGTCCGTTGCCCGCCAGCACCCGATGGGGTTGTGGTGAGGATGGAACTTGAACGCGCAACCCGTGTCGCCGAGACGGTGACTGATCCCGAGATGCCGATGCTGACACTGCGCGATCTGGGCGTCCTGCGCGACGTCAAAGCTGATGGTGAGCGTCTGGTCGTGACGATCACCCCGACCTATTCTGGCTGCCCGGCAATGGCCACAATGCGCGCTGACCTCACCCGCTGTCTCCGCGACGCCGGCTTCAGCGATATCGCGGTCAACACGGTCCTCGAACCGGCCTGGTCAAGCGACTGGATCACCGACGATGGTCGGCGCAAGCTCAACGAGTACGGCATCTCGCCGCCTGGCCCAGCCCAGCATCGGGCGGGCCCGGTGCCGTTGACTCTTGTCATGCCGCGGCGCGCCGTCACCTGCCCGCAGTGCGGTTCACCCGACACCGAACTGACGTCGGAGTTCGGCTCGACGGCCTGCAAAGCGCTCTATCGCTGCGCCGAGTGCCGCGAACCATTCGACCACGTGAAGGAAATCTGATGACCGTCCTGACGGCGCCGGTCAAGGCCGCCTTCCACACACTCACTGTTGCCGACATCGAAACGCTGACCGACGACGCCGTCGCGGTGACGTTTGACGTCCCAGACGAGCTCCGCGAGGTCTATGACTTCAAACCTGGCCAGTCGTTGGCCCTGCGCCAGATAATCGACGGCCGCGATCATCGGCGGACCTACTCGATTTGCGCACCAGCGGGTCAGAAGCCTCGGATCGGTGTCCGCGAAGTCCCTGACGGATTGTTCTCCCGCTGGCTCGTCCGAGACCTCCGGGTCGGCGACGAAGTGGAGGTCCAAACGCCGACCGGCACCTTCGCCGCGGAGCCGCAGCAATCGGCCCGCCACGTCATGATTGCCGCCGGCTCCGGCATCACTCCAATGCTCTCAATCGCGGCCTCAGTTCTGGCCAACGAAGGAACCCAAGCCACCCTCTTCTACGGCAACCGCAAGTCGAGCACGGTGATGTTCGCTGAGTCGCTGGCCGACCTCAAAGACTCCTACGGCTCGCGCTTCGACCTATTTCACATCCTGTCCCGCGAACCCCGCGACGTCGACCTGTTCTCCGGCCGCCTGGACGCCGACCGGCTCCGCACGCTGCTGACAACACTCGTACCAGTCGGAGCAGTCGACCACTTCTGGCTGTGCGGACCGTATGCGATGACGACGGAAGCACAGCGTGTTCTCGCTGAACTTGGCGTGCCTGAAGAGCACATCCACCGGGAACTGTTCTACGTCGATGAGCCGCCGCCCGCGCTGCGCCACGTCGATGCGGCAACGACCGGCGACACGAGCGATGTCACGATCATCCTTGACGGCAAAAGTTCGACCTCGCCACTGTCGCGAGATCTGCCGATCCTTGACGGCGCACAGCAACACCGCACCGACCTGCCATTCGCCTGCAAGGGTGGGGTCTGCGGCACCTGCCGTGCGCTAGTAGTCGACGGCGAGGTTGACATGCGCCGCAACTATGCCCTTGAGAAGGCGGAGGTCGCCGAGGGCTTCGTCCTGACCTGCCAGACCTTCCCGTGCAGCGACAACGTCACCGTCGACTTCGACCGCTGAACACTCACTTCGTAAGGATCATTCATGCAGGAAGCTTTCATTGTCAGCGGTGTGCGTACGCCGATTGGTCGCTATGGCGGGGCGTTGGCACACGTGCGGCCCGATGATCTCGCGGCGCTCGTGCTCGGCGAGGTAGTCACACGATCGGGTATTGATCCGGAGTTAATCGATGAGGTGATTCTTGGCGGCGCGAATCAGGCCGGTGAGGACAATCGCAATGTTGCTCGTATGGCGACGTTGTTGGCGGGGTTGCCGCAGAAGATCCCCGCGTTCACTGTCAACCGGTTGTGCGCTTCGGGTATGACCTCGATCGCGACGGCCCGTCAGATGATCGCGGCAGGGGACGCCGATGTTGTGATCGCCGGCGGCGTCGAGTCAATGACACGCGCGCCGTGGGTTCAGGAGAAGCCCTCGAAACCGTTTGCGAAGCCCGGCGCGACGTTCGACACCTCGATCGGGTGGCGCTTCGTCAACCCCAGGTTCCCGGCCGAGACAACGCTCTCGATGCCCGAGACGGCCGAGGAGGTCGCCCGGCGCTGGAAGCTCACGCGCGAGGCGTGCGATGTCTTCGCACTGCAGTCGCACCTGCGGGCACTCGACGCGATCAAGGGCGGTCGCTTCGCCGAGGAGATCATCGCCGTGCCGATCAAGGGCGGCGAAATCAGCCACGATGAGGGGCCGCGTGCCGGCGCCACGTTGGAAAAGCTCAGCGCGTTGCGACCGTTGTTCGGTCCGGGCGGTGTCGTGACGGCCGGCAATGCCAGTTCGCTCAACGATGGTGCCGCTGCGGCCGTCATCGTGAGTGAACGGTTCCTGCTGGCCCACGACCTGACACCGCGGGCTCGCATAGTGGCGAGCGCGAATGTGGGGGTTGAACCCGCGGTTATGGGCATCGGTCCGGTGCCGGCGACGCAAAAGGTCCTCGGCCGCGCCGGGTGGACCACCGCCGATCTCGACGCGATTGAACTCAACGAAGCGTTTGCTACCCAGTCCCTAGCCTGTATGCGTGATCTCGATCTAGATCCGGAGATTGTCAATGCTGACGGTGGTGCGATCGCACTAGGCCATCCGCTGGGTGCGTCGGGCACCCGCATCACGTTGACGCTGCTGGGCCGGCTCGAACGCGCTGGCGCCAGTCGCGGTCTGGCGACGATGTGTGTCGGCGTTGGTCAGGGTTCAGCGCTGCTGCTGGAGCGCCCATGAGCGCGCTGCTGATCGGGGAGCTCGATGACCGGGTCGTCATCCGGCTCAACCGGCCCGAAGCACGCAATGCGATCGACCGGCAGATGGTCGACGAGCTTCACGCGGTGTGTGCCGATCTCGAGGCAGTGCCGCGGATCGCAATCCTTGCCGGCGGCGACGGTGTTTTTGCCGCGGGGGCCGACATCGGCCAGCTCCGCGAACGACGCCGAGATGACGCGCTGGCCGGTATCAACTCGGGTCTCTTCGATCGCATCCAGCGCCTCCCGATGCCGACCATCGCGCTGATTGACGGCCATGCATTGGGCGGCGGTGCCGAGCTCGCATACGCCTGCGACTTCCGCATCGGGTCGGTGCGGGCACGCATCGGCAATCCGGAGACCGCACTCGGCATCCTGGCCGCGGCCGGGGCCAGCTGGCGGCTCGCCGAATTGGTGGGCGAACCGCTCGCCAAGGAGATTCTGCTGGCCGGACGGGTCCTGACCGCTGAGGAAGCCCTCGCCGCACGACTGCTCAACGAGGTCGTCCCCGTCGAAGGGCTCGACGCCGCCGGTGAGGCCTGGGCCGACCGCATCGCCGCCAACGCCCCGCTGGCAGTCCGCCTCACCAAACGCGCGATCCATGCACCCCGTGAAGCCCATCCGCTGATCGACGACATCGCCCAAGCGGTGTTGTTTGAAACTGAGGAGAAGTTCACCCGCATGGATGCCTTTCTCAATCGCACAAGCCCCAACCGTAGGAAGGACATGAAATGACCTCACTTCCCGCCCACGTCGGCGTGTTCGGCGGCGGCCGTATGGGCGCAGGTATCGCCCATGCCTTCCTGACCGGCGGCTCCGACGTCATCCTGATCGAGGCCTCGCCCGATGCTGTTGAAGGCGCCCGCGAACGGGTGACCTCAAGCCTCGCCGCGAGCGACAAGCGCGGACTCCTCGACAAGCCTGTCGGCTTCTATGCCGCCCACCTGACCGTCACTCAGGATCACCAATCCCTCGCCGAAGCCGGGCTAGTCGTGGAGGCAGTACCCGAGGACACGACGATCAAGACGGCTGTTTTCGAGGCAATCGAGGCTGCCGTCGGCCAGGATGCGATCCTGGCCAGCAACACCAGTTCACTCTCGATCGACGGACTGGCCAAGGTCTTGCGGTACCCTGAGCGATTCCTCGGACTCCACTTCTTCAACCCGGTACCGGCCAGCACCCTCGTCGAAATCGTCATAGGCCAGGCAACGAGCGCCGAATGCGTCACCGCAGCCCAGGGATGGGTGACCGACCTCGGGAAAACCGCCGTCACCGTCAAGGACTCGCCGGGCTTCGCCAGCAGCCGTCTTGGCGTGGCGATCGCCCTCGAAGCGATGCGCATGGTCGACGAAGGCGTCGCCTCTGTCGAGGACATTGACGCAGCCATGACGCTGGGCTACAAGCATCCGGTCGGCCCGCTGCGCACGACAGACCTCGTCGGCCTCGACGTCCGACTCGCCATCGCCGAACACCTTGAACGTGAACTCGGGCCGCGTTTCACCCCGCCGCAGATCCTCCGCAACAAGGTCGCCACCGGCGAGCTTGGCAAGAAGACCGGCAAAGGATTCTACAGTTGGTAGGACTCGATGGTTAGCCCGTCGAAGGCGATCTTGGCCAACGCCTCGGCCACGGACTGCGCATTCTTGGGGCCCTCGGGTTTGTACCACTCGATCAGCGAGTTGACCATCCCGAACAACAGCCTCGAGATTAGCTGCGGATCGATATCGGCGCGTAATGCCCCTTCGTCGACGGCATCACGTACGAGGGCCGTTAGAGCTGCATCGATCGTACGACGGCGCTTTAGCGCATCAAGTTCGATGGGACTGTTGCCCCGCACCCTGAGCAGCAGGGTCACGGCCGGCTGATGTTCGATAAGGACGATGACGCTCTCGGTCACCGCGGCGCGAAGGCGATCATATGCCGACTGCTCGGCATCGCCATCCCGCGCGTCGTCAATTGCCTTGCTCAGGGCGCTGAGACCCTCATCGAGCGCCGCTTCGAGCAGATGGCTCTTGCCGGGGACATGGTGATAGATCGCCGATTTGGTGAAGCCGAGTTCCTTGGCGAGGTCCTCCATGCTCGTGCCGTCATAGCCGCGCTGATTGAACACCTCGATGGCCCGGCGCATGACAGTTTCCTGGTCGTGGCCCGGGCGGCCCCGACGAGGCGCTGCTTTGGGTGTGGCATCGGCGATCATGCACCAAGAATCCCACACCGTGAAATCGGAGGACCGTTGACACGGCGTGAGGGTCGGTCGAATCATCACCCTTTCGGGCCCTACCGTGATAAATTACTGACCGATCGGTGAGTTAATTGAACAGATGGAGCGACAATGGAAAACCTGACACCTCGTCCGAGCGATCTCGACGAAATCGAGACAGCCTCGACCGACGAACTCCAAACTCTGCAGTTGGAGCGTATGCAGTGGTCACTGCGACATGCATACGACAATGTTGATCACTACCGGCGCGCCTTCGACGCCACCGGCGTCCATCCGGACGACTGCCTCAGCCTGGCCGATCTCGCGAAATTCCCATTCACGGTCAAGGCCGATCTACGTGACAACTATCCGTTCGGGATGTTTGCTGTTCCCCAGGATCAGATCTCGCGCATCCATGCCTCGTCGGGGACGACGGGCAAGCCCACTGTCGTCGGCTATTCGGCAGAAGACATCGCGACGTGGTCGAACGTCATGGCCCGCAGTATCCGCGCCGCCGGCGGACGCCGCGGCCACAAGCTACACAACGCCTATGGATATGGGCTGTTCACCGGTGGTCTTGGCGTGCATTACGGTGCAGAGGCCCTCGGCTGCGCGGTGATCCCGGTATCGGGCGGAATGACCGAGCGTCAGGTCCAACTCATCGTTGACTTCGAACCCGATATCATCATGGTCACCCCGTCCTACATGCTCAACATCATCGATGAGATGGAGCGTCAGGGCGTTGATCCGCAGAGCACATCACTCAAAGTCGGGATCTTCGGTGCCGAGCCGTGGACCAACGACATGCGCCTTGAGATGGAGCAGCGCTTGGACATGCATGCGGTCGACATCTACGGACTGTCCGAGGTCATGGGGCCGGGTGTGGCGAGCGAGTGCGTTGAGACCAAAGACGGCCTGCACATCTGGGAAGATCACTTTTACCCCGAGATTATCGACCCCGTCACCGGCGCGGTGCTACCCGACGGTGAAGAGGGCGAGCTCGTTTTCACCTCGTTGACCAAGCAGGTAATGCCCGTCATCCGCTACCGCACCCGCGATCTCACAAGGCTGCTGCCCGGAACTGCCCGCACGATGCGTCGGATGGAGAAGGTCACCGGCCGCAGCGACGACATGATCATCCTGCGTGGTGTTAATCTCTTCCCGACGCAGATCGAGGAACTTATTCTCCGTACGCCCGAACTGTCACCCCATTTTCAGTGCGTTCGCACCCACGAAGGCAACATGGACGTGCTCACGATCCGGGTCGAACGGCGTGAGTCAGCAACTCTGGCCAAGGCAGTTCGTGCGGGGGAGAGCCTGCGCAATCTGATTAAGAGATCAATAGGTGTCACGGTTGGTATGGATGTCGTTGAACTGGGCACGATCGAGCGGTCGGTCGGCAAGATGAAGCGCATAGTCGACAACCGGGTCGAGCGGTGAGTGACGATCTCGCCCGCCGATGCGCCGAGGCCATGTGGGCGGCCGATCTAGCCAGCCAGAAGCTCGGCATGGAACTTCGTGAGATCGGCAGCGGCCGTGCCGTCATGGCGATGACGGTCCAAGACTTCATGGCCAATGGTTGGGGTATGTGCCACGGCGCGTATGTCTCGGCCGTCGCGGACAGCGCCTTTGCATTCGCCTGCAACAGCCATGACGAGGTAACTGTCGCCGCCGGTTTCGACATCACCTTCCTGCTGCCGGCCCAGGTCGGCGATGAACTCATCGCCACCGCGGTCGAACGCGCCCGGCAGGGGCGCACCGGCCTGTATGACGTCAGTGTCGACCGGATCGTGGACGGAGAGACGCAGACCGTCGCCGAACTGCGCGGCCGCAGTCGCTCCCTCGGCAAACCCATCCTCGGGGGCTCCCCGCCGACCGAATCCACAGAAAGCGCTAACGACATATAATCGTGAATCTTAACGACGGGCCAGTTGCGGTCGCTCACACCGGAGCGCTCGCCATCGTCACTCTCAACCGGCCCGAACGGAACAACAGCCTAGACAAGGGTATGAAAGAACTATTGGTCACGATTCTTGCCGACATCACCGGCGATGATGAGGTCAGAGCGGTGCTTCTGACTGGGGCCGGCCGCAGTCAGCCACCGCGACTCGCAAGCCGCTGCCGACATACCGGACTTGGTGCTCCGGGACTTCACCGCAGACCGGCCTGGGATCAAGTTCGTCGGCGACATTACCTACATCCATGCTTGAGCTGGGTTCATCTATTTGGCGACGGTGATCGACTGCGGCGCTGAAGAACGAACTCGTCTACCGAATCGTCCACGCAACCAAAGCGCAGGCCAAGCGTGACGTGATCGGCTACATCGAAGGGTTCTACAACAGCCGCCGGCGCCATTTCGCGCTTGGCTACCAGAGGCCGAACCCGCTAGCCATAGGTTTGCGTGAACGGGGCGGATCGACGTTGCCGACGACGCCACGGTCCTACGGCCAAATGGTTGCCGTGCTCGTCTTGATCGTCGGGTCGGCCCTGACCGGCGCGCTCCTGCTGACACGCGCCGACGACATGTCCTCGGTCAAGCGCGGCGATGTTGAGTCCAGCGGGAGCGCCCGCCGGGTGGTCACTATCATCGCACCCGAGACCGATTCTGCATCGCTGATGTTCATGCTTATTGCGAAGTGTCGCTCCGGTTAGCTGACCGACACCGTCGTTGCCGTTTGCTGCTCAACTTCCCACATCACGTAGGCGTCGTAGCTGCCGTCGAGTTCGACGACGTCGTAGCCGTCACGGCGTAACATACTGGCGACTACCGAGCTACGCACGCCGCTTTGGCAATACATGGCGATCGTGCCCTCGCTAGGCAGTTGTTCCAAGTTCCACAACACGCGACCACCGTGCAATTGAGTGGACTCGGGGATGTGCCCCGCGCTGTGTTCGCTCTTGGCGCGCACGTCGAGCAGTATCGACTTATCCAGATGCTGAACGTCCGGTGCCTGCACGAGTCGCGGAGTCTGCTGCGGTAACCCGCGGATGCTGGTGACATACCCCCGGACCGCGTCGATGCCGACCCTGACCAGGTGATCCCACATCTCCTGAGCCTCTTCTTGGGTCTCGGCGAGCAACACAAGTGGCCGCTGATCACGTTCTGGATCCAACGCCCACCCCGCGTAAGTTGCCATGTTTTTGATCGCCGGGATATTTAATGAGCCGGCAACCGTGCCACCATGTACACCCACATTGTCTCGAGTATCCACGAAGGTAATTTGACCCGCCGCAAGGTCACGGGCAACGCTTTCGACGTCGAGTTCAGGCAGCGCAGCGCGGGCACCCATGACCGCGGGGCCCTGAACGTTCTGACGTTTCATCCGGCCGAAGTAGGCAGGCGCGTCGGGTTGACCGTCTAGAAGTTCGGCGATGAAGCCCTCTTCGTCGCCCTGTTCAAGATAGCGACTCCACCAGGCGAAATGACGCTCATAACCGACCGTGGTGGAAGGGACCGCCCCGAGAGCCTTTCCGCATGCGCTTCCGGCGCCATGGGCCGGATGCACTTGAACGTAGTCGGGTAGCGTCAAGAACTTGTCCCGAAGGCTGGCGAACATCTGCTTTGCCCCTTCGAATCGGGTGTCGATGCCGCCAGCTGCCTCATCGAGCAGGTCCGGACGGCCCAGATCTCCGACGAAGACGAAATCACCCGAGAGCAGGAAGCCGGGTTGATCAGCAAATGCGCCATCGGTGACCAGGAACGAAAGATGCTCGGGAGTGTGGCCGGGAGTATGCAGGGCCATCAGGGAGATGTTTCCGATGGTGATCGCTTCGTGATCGTTGATCGTCTTGGCATCAAATCTGTACAACCAGTCCGGTCCACCTTCGCCGGAGACGTAACTCACCGCATCTGTCGCGGCTGCCAGCTCCCGGGTACCCGAAAGGTAATCAGCGTGCACATGCGTCTCGGTGACCGCGACAATTTTCATATCGTTTTCGGCGGCTAGGTCGTGATAGACGTCAATGTCGCGGCGGGCGTCGACCACGATCGCCTCGCCGGTTCTCTGACATCCGATGAAATAGCTGGCCTGAGCCAAATCCGTGTCATAAATTCTTTCGAACAGCATGTCACTCTCCTTACTCATGTGCGGATACAAATACCTAGGGGGGTATCTGGTTCACGCCCCAGAATAGCTTCTTCCGATCGTCTTTTCAACTCACCGATGCGAAACCTCTAATCTTCTCAGTTGGCGAACGGGATACTCCCAGGTGTGGCCGAAAACGGCGGCGATCGATCGTAGTCACGGGTCGGGCAGTGTAATCTCATGCCGCTGTGCCGGCGTTGCCGTCGTCGGTGACGATGGCCAAGCCTGCTTCCGCCCAAGCATTCATACCGCCAGTCATGTTGACGACGTCGCGACCCGCGGCAGCCAAAAGCTTCGCTGCCTTGCCGGAGCGGTTGCCCGATCGACACACTGCGACGATAGGCCGTCCGGTTGGCCAGGTCTCGGGATCGAGGTCGCCGAGTGGCTGATGCGTGGCATCGGCGATGTGTCCCGCAGCCCACTCATCGGGTTCGCGCACGTCAAGAAGTAGGGCTCCTTGGTCCGCCATCGCACGAGCGTGCATTACGTCGACTTCGATAACCATATTTTCGTCGGACATCAGACCTCCTGTGTCATGGACAACTGTTGGAGCTGTCCGAAGACGTTGACTGTTTGTTGTTTTGGGCTGAATTCGGTAGTGAGGGCGAACCTGTCGCCGCGGACAACGGTCTGGCGCCATTCCACCGGTCGTCCTCGCAGTTCACCCACCCGTTCGATGGATAGAGCCGCAACGTCTTCGGGCATTGACAACTGCGCGCGCTCCCAACGATTCGGAACGATCGCGCGGACGTGCTCCCTGCCACCGGTGAGGTGGACGTCACACCGTTCGGCCAGTTCTTGATAAAGCGAGGTGTTCGTGAAGTCGGCATCAAGCAGCGGCGTGGCTATCGATGCCGGTAGCCAGACGCGGTCCATCGCCAAGGGCACATCGTCTGCAAGTCGCAATCGTTCGAGATAGACAAGTGGCGTCGACTCCGCCAAATCCATCCGTATCGCGACCGTGCCATCGGCTCGCACATCTAATACCCGAACCACACTGCGCTGACTCTGACCCGATGCCCCGACCGAGGAAAACAAGCTGTACAGCGTGCCTTGCGCATTGATCTCGGGAACGGTGGCACGCGTGGGACGACCGCGACCCGAGTCGATCAAACCCTCCTGACGTAGTCCACGAAGCGCCTCACGAACCGTGTGGCGACTGACGACATAATCGGAGACCAGCGTCGTTTCCCCGGGGAACACTTCACTGAACTCACCCCGGCGCAACCGATTGGTCAGATCATCGCGCAACTGTTCCCACAGTGGCATCGCACTCTCTCGGTCTAGGCGAGTGGAAACACCTGCATCGAAACCGGGCCTGTCCATGGCGTTCAGCTCCTCGTTTGACACCGGTGTCTTGCACGCTGTCTTTCATCCGTGTAACGTCACCATCAAATGTACGTACATTTACCTAATCGCGCAACGAGGTATCGATACTGGGCGTTAAGGTCATCGAAACCATCAAGAAACGGTGCAGTATGCGGTTCCTCAGGTGCTACGAGTTGACCCGTTCAGGAGCCGTGCCAGTTTCTCAACCGCACGCACCCCGCCAATTGCCCACAGGTGGGTTCGCTGCGTGGCACGAGATCGGTCTTCCGCCCGTCGATGAAGCAGGCCGATCCGGCAGGGCCGCATGAGCCTGCTACTCGCGCTCGCGTGCGGAGTCGCAATCGGATTGGTGCTGGGTACGCTGGGCGGCGGCGGTGCGATCTTGGCCGTCCCGGCCTTGGTCTACGTCCTTGGTGAATCGCCCAAGGACGCCACCTCGGCCAGCCTGGTTGTGGTGGGCGCCACGGCCGCTCTGAGCACAATTGGCTACCACCGCGACGGTCTGGTCCGGTGGAAGACTGGTGCTGTCTTCGGGGTTGTCGGGATCGCCGCGTCGTTCGCTGGGACGTCGTTGAATCGTCGCGTCGACGGGGACGTACTGCTCGCCGCGTTTGCCGCCGTGATGGCTGTCTCGGCATTTGCAATGATCCTGCGTGGACGGCGCAACCAAGAAACCACCCGCGCGACCGCCGGCGGGCGCGGCGCACTCATCTTTGTGCAAGTGGCGCTGGCTGGTCTGGTCGTCGGTTTCCTGACCGGCTTCCTTGGCGTCGGTGGCGGGTTCGTCGTCGTGCCCGCATTGGTAATGATTTTGGGCTACAACATGCGAGTTGCCGCAGGGACGTCGCTGTTGATCATCGCGCTCAACTCCGCCGTCTCGCTCAGCATCCAGGCCACCCACCATCCGGACTTCAACTGGGCGATCATCCTTCCGTTCACTCTCGCGGCAATCGTGGCATCTCAACTGGGTCGGCGCGTAGCCGGTCGCTTCTCCTCAGCCACCTTGACTCTGCTGTTCGCCGGACTCCTGATAGCGCTGTCTGTGGCGATCGCAGTTCAGGTCTCGCTGCCCTTAGTTGGCGTCGGTCAATGATTGGACGCGCCCGGTCGACGGCCTTCGGTTCAATAGCGACGGAACACTTGTCGGACTGGGTATACCCGTCACCTTCAGGGGCGGAGCACTCGAGAGCGTTGCCAATGTGCGACGTGATCTGCTCAGCATCTGGATCGAGTGGGCAGCCCCCAGATCGCCGGCTGGTGATCTTGAGCGTTCGTCAAGCCGAAGAATTCAAATCCATCAGATGAGGCCGACTCGCACCTCACCAACTCGCCGCATTCCGACAAGGAGTATCAACGCGCCGACCAGCCGTGGGTAAGAGCTGCGGGGTGACGATATGGACCGGTTGCGGCATGCGAGTCAACCAAACCTTCGCCGGAACGCCAACTTAGCAACAGTGCCGTGGGCATCCCCGCATCGCCGCGGTCCGCAGACCGCAGACCGCAGTAGCGTTGGCTGGTGGAACAAACGGCGCCGACGGGAGTCGTAGTTGTGCAGCCAAAAACTGCCCCGGCCCAACTTGTCGCGGTTTTTCCCTCCCGGTAACTCCGGACTGACCCACGCCATGTACGCGTACCCGTGTCGTCCTTGGCTCGGCTGGCGTCAGACCAATAAGGCGGATCGCGATTTCCCGCCTCTCATTTCACTTGAGCCGAGGACAGTCGAACGGACAGGCGTAGTGCCAATCCGTCGGGCCGCTTGCTCTGACGATTTCGCCGTCACTGTCGACCTCGATCAGGAAGCACGAGGCGTTCGCTCGCAACTTGGCCATGAGGACGTCGGCGACACCTAGCAAGCGGTCAGCAAAAGACTGCATCACGAGAACGTCTGACTCGGACGCGCCTCTCATCAGGACGTCCTCTGGATCGCCTTGTTCGAACACGGTGTTGAGCGGAATGTTTAGATCTGGAGCCGTCAGACCGACGCTGACCACGCGGATCTTTGCCCGGTCAGTTAGCGCTCGTTCCAACGCGTACGCCAACGCCCCAGCGTGCGGACGGCCCTGCACGATACCGACGATCATCGCAGCATGACGAGATTGCTGGTGGTCGAGGATCGCGCTCATAGGTACAGCGTGTCAACAAGAGCCCGTCTGCAGTACCGGCTATATGCCCGACCTAGAAGGACTTTGGGCCCTTGCGGAAATCTAGCCGCACTGCCAGGACCGAGTCCGCGTGACCCCGAAGCCTGCTGGCGAATCAGTACGCCGGTGTGGTGCCTGAAAGAGTGAATAGGCTCACGAGTGCAGTACCCCGTGAAGAGACCAAAGCGGTGCCCCGAGGAATGGCCGGCGACGCGCAACCGTGCCCCGAGCCGGCTGATCCTGATTGTCACAATCGACTCTTCCGGCCGCAGACCTGCCTCCGGGTAGACCCAGCGATGCACACTCGCGCAGGACGCACTCCACATCAGCGACCGAATCGCGAGGTGGGCTTGTCTAGGTTCACCGGGTCTCCTCGTGAGCGAGTTACATCGTCACGAGGGGCTTGTCTCGATACCAGTCGAGCCTGAAATTTCGAATCGTTCCTTCCACGGTGCCCGCGCAAGACTCACAGATCTGGGGCCGAATGTGCGCCGGTAGCAGGAGACGCAGTCCGCGATCGGGCGCATCTACCGTGGAGAGACTTCGGCCCGCGGAGTGGTGACCAACGCCAGTGTTGCGACGCTCACCTGTCCGTCAGGGTCAGGATCAGGATCAATCATCGAGAGCGATCCTTTCTCGATGGGGACATTGCACCCGGCCTGCAGCCCACTGAACTGGGCAGGGTGTCCTTCAGCCCATCATGGGTGCGGAGCGTGTGCTGGGTCGTCGAGGAACCCTTGCCATTCGTGTAGGCCACCGAGTCGGTAGGCGGCTTCGATGTTGTGGCGGTTGCAGACTTCGCGAGGTGGCCCGCTGGCGACGACGCGGCCGCTGACGAGCAGCACATAGTCGGCGGCTCGTGCCTCGTCGAGGTCGTGGGTAGTGAGCACGACCGGCGTTCCGTTGTCCCGTTCTTCGTGGATGATTGTGTCGATGGTCCGTGCAGAGACGAGATCGAGCCCGGTCAGTGGCTCGTCGAGGAGCAGGACCTTGTGGTCTTGGACAAGCCCCTGTGCGATGTATACGCGTTGGCGCTGTCCTCCGGACAGTTCGTGGAGGTGGCGACCGGCGATGTCGTCGATCTGTAGCCTCTGCAGCGCCTGATCAATGCGCTGTCGATCAGTACTGGAAAAGTGTCGCCACCATCCAGTGCTCGGGTAGCGGCCCATCGCGACGGTCTCGCGGACCGTCATCGGGGTGGTGTGTGGAACAACCATCGACTGCAGGACGTAGCTCAAGTCCTCGCGCGCCTCGCGTGGACTCCTTCCAAGCACCTTCAGGGTCCCGGATGCGATCGGCAGGAGCCCGGCGATGGCATGGAGGACGGTGGACTTGCCCGAACCATTCGGGCCAATGACCGCAGTGATCCCGTGGCCGGGGATTGTGAAGGTCGAACGGTCGAGGGCGATGTGTCTGCCGTATTGGAGGACCACTTCGTTGGCCTCAGCCACTGGTACTGCGGCCTTCGATAAGGGGGTTGCCGCGGTCATGATTCCTCTGCTCCCGTAGTGGAATTGTGGCGTTCATCCCGGGAACCGAGGGCTGCGAGCGTTCGGGTTGTGGCGAGGGTCAGGAAGAAAACAATGATCGGGACGATCGCCATCGTTGCCGACGCCGCAGTGCCCAGGTGATAACTGATGAGCAGGCCGACGGCGACCGACAACACCGAGATTCCCGCTGCTGTCAGCATCATCAGCGGGACTGTTCTGACCAGAAGCACTGCGGTGGCCGGCGGGCCGATGAGGAGGCCGAGCACGAGCAGGGTGCCGACGGCGCCGTAACTGCCGATAACTGCGGTGGCGATGAGCACGAGCATGAGGGCATGCGTCAACCTAGGTCGCATGCCGAGGAGTTCTGCCTTCTGTTGGTTGAACGCAAGTGCGAGTAGCGGCCGATACATCAGCGCTGAGATGACCAACACCACGACGGTCAGTGCTGCCTGTTGAGCCAGAGCACCGGTACTTACGCCGAGCGCGTCGCCGAACAGGATCGCGGTGAGGCTTCCGGTGTAGGCGTCGGACTTGGAGATGATGACCACACCGAGCGCGAGCATGCCGACGAACAAGAGGCCGATGGCGGCATCCTCTCCGAGAGCGGTCTGTCTGCTCACCAGTTCGATCCCGATCACCATGACCAGGGCTGCCGCAGCTGCGCCAAGCATCGGGTTGATGTCGAGCACCACTGCGGCGGCTATTCCGGGCACGACGCCGTGGACGAAGGCATCTCCGAAGAAGCTCATGCCACGTAGCACCAGCCAGGTACCCACGACTGCGCTCATAATCCCCGCGAGCACACCACCGGCGAGGGCCCGCTGCTGGAAACCCAGTTCGAACGGTTCGATAAACCAGTCCAACGCTGTCACCTCGTCCGTCGCGCGGCCAGCGCGTTCGCGATCAGATTTGCATCCTTGAGCATCATCGCCGAGTAGTTCTCAGCACCGGAGCCGGCAGACCCCAAACTCCCAACGTACAGGGCAACAACCTTGATGGGTCGACCCGTCTCGTCAGCCAGGGTATCCATCAGCGTCGAGTTCTGCGCCACGTCACCGAAGATGGCGGGAACGCCGGTGTCTTGAAGTACTTTGACCAGATCGGCTAGGTGCTGAGAGCTTGGTTGAGCCATGGTCGAGCCGCCGGGGACCAGCACCCCGGCCACGTCGAAGTCATAGGCGGCGGCGAAGTATCCGAAGGCTCGGTGATCGGTGATCAAAACACGGCGTTCGGCAGGTACGCGATCCAGGACCGCCCGAACCTGGGTGTCAACCTCACTCAGTCGTGTGGATTCCTGCTCACCGCAGGTCGCGAACTTATTGTTGTTGGTCAACTTTGTCAGGTTCGCGCCGATATGTTCGGCGGCAGTGGCCATGCGCGTGACGTCGAGCCACACATGTGGATCCAGAGACCGCGCACCGGCGCCTCCGTGGTCGTCACTTTCGTCTGCGACCAGGGGGAGTGGATCGAGCAGGGGTGCGACTTCAAGGACTTTGGCGCCGTCCTTCTTCGCGGTTGCGATCGCGGAGGCGAGGCCCTCTTCGAGCCCGAGACCGTTTGTGACCATTAGGTCGGCAGTGACCATGTGGCGCATGTCAGTCGACGAGGGGCTGTAATCGTGAGGGTCCGCCCCGATCGGTATTAGGGTCCGCATCGTCCCGCCGCCGCAGTCGACGATGTGACCGGCGATGTCGCCAAGGATCGTCGTGGTGGCCACCACAGAGACCTTGCCGTCCGCGCCAGAATCAGACCCATTGCAGGCGGCCAGCGCGAGGCAGACTGCTCCGGTGACTAGAAGCGATCTCGATTTCATGTCAGGAGATGCTTGTGCTCAGGAAGCGAGGGTGCTGCGTAGCATCCTCGTGTGTCTGCATCCGTTGAGTGAGCAGGTCCGCAGTTGGTTCGTCACCGACCTGGTCGGCAAGGACAAAGGCTGAGCGTGCCGTGCGCTGCCCCTGGATCAATTGGGCGATCATCGCCTCGGTGTTCGGGACGCCTTGTTCCTCGGGAATTGAGGAGCGGCTCGCGTACGCTGAATACGAGTCCGGTGCTGGAAATCCGAGCGCTCGGATCCGCTCGGCGATCTCATCGACAGCGAGGGCAAGTTCGGTGTACTGCGTTTCGAACATCAGGTGTAATGAGCTAAACATCGGGCCGGTGATGTTCCAATGGAAGTTATGCGTCTTCAGGTACAGCGTGTAGGTATCCGCAAGCAGTCGCGATAACCCCTCAGCGATGGCCGCTCGATCCTGCTCCACGATCCCCATGTCCATTGGCTCCATCGTCAGCATTCGCCTTCCTAGATAAGTCCCATCGGTTGTCATCTCTGATTCTTCGTCAGATCCAAACGGAACGCATGGGACTTTCGTCCTCGATCCCGGGCCATGAGGCACTGCCTCGGCGCTGCGCTGCACAGGAACCCTTAAGGTATGAGGACGCAGCCCGCTCCACGCGACGATCGCAGCCTCGCCTGTGTGTCTGGGCAGACCCGGCCAACCACATCAGCAGATAGAGAATGGCGCCGGACCGGCTGGCGAGTCGCATTGCGAACCCGAACAGCAGCGCCAGTCAGATGCCGAGCAACCCGATCATGAACAGCCAGTCGGCCCAGCCGGCTAGGGCGATACCGGTGAAGAAACCGTGGAATGGATTGTCTTGGGCCACCCCGTGGCTCAAGAAGCCGTCGATGGGGCTGGCGCCGTGGATCCAAGCGGCGTCGCCGAAACCGTTAACGATGCCGGTTTTGGCGTTCTTGCCGGTGGAGAAACCCAGAGCGAGCAACTTGTCGAGGAATGCCCTCACGTCATAGTGCCCGCTGGTCAGTGCTTCTTTCATCAGGATAGCTGCGGCGAATGCTCCCGGTCACCGAAATCGGTCCATCTCGAAACCATGCTCAACTGTCGTCGGCGTGTTCACGCATCACGACGACAGGACAGTGCGCATGTTGCACGCAGTGTTGACTGACCGATCCCATCAGCATGCCAACAAAGGCGCCATGGCCACGCGAACCCACTACCAGCAGTTGCGCAGATTTCGATGCTGCGACCAGTGCGATCGCCGGATGGCCTCGCTCGACCCGCTTGACTACCTGCGACTCTTCGCCCGCCACATCCTCGATCGTTTCGTCGAGCAGCGTGTGCGCGTTCACTTCGAAACTGTTGTATTCGTCTTCGCGGAAGGTAACGGGATAGCCGTAAACCTGCGGAATATCCCACGTGGTCAACGCGTGCACCGGCACTTCGAACCGGCGTCCGTACTCGACCGCCCACCGTAGTGCTCGTTTGGAGTCCGGCGACCCATCAATACCGACCACGGCTGGTTCGACATCCATCTGCCCACACCACCTTCTGCGCACTACGCGCACATTCAACATCTAGATGCTTCTGATCGTATGTCAATACGAGTAGAAACAGAAGAAACGTCACGCACCGCGTGAAGAGTCGGTCCAGCGCTGCATTGATGCCCGAGTATTCGAACGCAACGTCAACGCTTCCGCCGTTGGTGAGTTCAAGGACTCGCGCGACGATGTTCTCCTTCGTCGCGTCGAGGATGTGGTTGGCAACTCCGATTGGCAACACCTCGGCTTGCGCGCTGCGGTCGGCTCCGACGTAATCACCGTCAGTTCTTTGGCCTTCAGTCCTGCGGCGAGAAGCAACCTGATGCGTCCGGGGCCACCGATCAGCGCAACGTCGCCTGCCTTCGCAACGCCGTGGACAAAGGAGCGGCGTCCGACCGCGAGCGGCTCAATTGGTGCGGCCTGATCGAAGGGGATGTCGCCGATGGGGAGAACCCGGCGGCGGTTGACCATGATCTTCTCGCTGAGTCCGTCACCACCACCGGCGAGCCCTATCATGATCGAGCCGGGCCGCAGAACGGGCTCGTCAACATACTCAATCCTGATGTCCTTGGGGTCTGCCCCCGATTTGCCGCAGTGACCACAACACAGTCGCTGGGCCGTGGTGCTCCCCGATCGAGGATGCCGTGTCGATCTCGGAGCCTCTGGTTGAAGCCGAAGATCGAGCGATTCCTGGGCATTGGGAATCTCAATGCTGTTGTCAAGCCGCGAGTGGTGTTCTGGCGCGGGTGGGTTCTTGATACATGGGGTGGTCGCGGAGCATGGCCCATTGGACGTTGATGCGGTGCCTGGCGAGTGCGATGAGTGCTTGTTTATGGGATTTGCCCTCGGAGCGTTTTCGGTCGTAGAACGCTCTGGAGGCTGGACTGTTCTTCAGGCTCGATAGCGCGGCGAGATAACAGGTCCGCAGGAGTCGGCGGTTGAACCGTCGCGGTCGGTGCAGGTTGCCGCCGATGTTGGCCAGGAATGTCGCGGCGAGCAATGGCCCGAAACCGGGCATGCTGAGCAAAATAGTGGCGCTCCCATGTTGGTGGAAGCGTTCAGTGATCTGGGCATCGAGATCGGCTAGTTCACGGTCAATCGACGTGATTAGGGCAGCTAGTTTGGTTGCCTGCACCGATCCGGTCGGTTGGCATCGCAGGCTCGTGTGTTGGGCGTTGGCTGCGTCCAGGGCTTTCTGGGCGACGGCGGCACTGTTGCGGCAGCCACGTTTCTTCAACCAGGCGGCGAGGCGGGACACGCCGATACGGCGCAACCCCTCTGGCGTCTGATAAGAACTCAGCAGCGTCAGCGCGGCTTTGTTTTTGGAGTAGTCGAAGGCACGCTCAAGGGCAGGGAAATACTCCAACAATGTTGCTCGGAGCCGGTTGATCGCACGCACCCGATCGCGCATCACATCGGTGCGGTGGCCGGTGAGGAGCTGCAAATCGACGCTAATCTGATCGGGCCGGCGAACCGGTTGCAGATCGGCGCGCATGCGTGCTTGATCAGCGATAATTCGGGCATCTTTCGCGTCGGTTTTGCCGTCGCCCTGATAGGTGGCTGCCGCGTGATGAATGATCCGTCCGGGAATATAGAGCAGCCGTTGCCCATGGGCCTCGAGCAGTCCGATCAGTAACGCCGCGCCGCCAGCGTTCAGATCGGTTGCCCAGCACACGGCGTCACCGTGTGCCATGTCGATCACTGTCCCGATGAAGTCCAGGAGTATCGCCTCGTCCGTTCTCCTGCATTGACCCCTGCCCATATTGCCGGCATGTTTATCCATCCCTTCACATAGTTTCAACTGGGTGAGGCCTGTCGATAACCACGCCGGCACGTCCTTATGCAGCGATCAATCTCGCAATTCTCAATCAGCGGTCGAGTTATCAAACGGGCGACGGGCGGCCATTCCCAGTAAGCCGTCCAAGCGGCAAGGAGATCTCAGCCATACCCGCGGCCCAGGGTGCTCAAAACGCTACGACAGCCTCGAAATCACCCACCACAACAACGTAAGGAGGGCGATCTGATCCTGGGCTCGAACTGTCGTTCAGCGATCGGAACCTTGGTCGAACGCCAAAGCAGATACGTGATGCTCGTTCACCTGCCCGACGGGCACAGCGCGGAGAACGTCCGCGACGGCCTCGTCGACACGATCGCTACCCTGCCCACACACCTGCGTCGATCGTTGACCTGGGACCGCGGCATGGAGCTCGCTGACCGCAAGACAGTCACCCAAAACACTGGACTCGATGTCTATTTCGCCGACCCCGCAGCCCCTCGCAACGCGGCACGAATGAAAACACCCAACCGGCAGCTGCGTCAATATTTCCCCAAAGGAGTCTGCATGAAAGACCTCACACAAGACGACCTTGGCCTCGACACCGTCGCCGCGCGGCTAAAAACGTGACCGACGAAGACTCTCAACTTCGACACCCCAGCCGATAGCGCTCCAAGCGCTGTTGCACTGACGGGTTGAGTTCACCATTGCTTTTTTCAGGAAAGCTGTCTCCGCCCGAAGATCAGAATTCTCACGCTCCAACTCCTTGGGCCGAGACCGCTCGTCAACGGTCAACTCAGTTTCGGTGCCGCCATGGCCATCCCTATATTTGATCAGCTATTTCCGCAACGTCTCCGGGCCGACACCATCAGCAACAGCGACGTCCCTGATCGTTTTCGACGTCACGATCTATGTGATGCAGTCACCGCGGATCTCATTTCAGATAGAACCCTCATATTAAGAGGGCCCGCCATCCGAAATCACCGACGCAGACCAGTTGGTCTTTCTGGTTTTTAGCACGAGTTCGGTCGGGTTTTGAGTTTAGTTGTGGGCGAAGCGGATGGCCGGCAGGATCCGTATCAGCCAGCGTGGGGCCCACCAGGCTGCTTTTCCGGTGAGTCGGAGCAGCACCGGAAGCAGGACCAACCGGACTAGGAATGCGTCAAGAAGTACGGCCACGCCGAGCACGATGCCCATCTCTTTGGGCGGCAGCGGTCCTGATAGTGCGAAGGTGAAGAAGACGGCCACCATGACGGCTCCGGCGGCGAATATCACTCGTCCGGAGTGCGCGAGCGCTCCGACCATCGCTTCTTTCGGGTCACCGCTGATTTCGAAGTGTTCCTTGGCGGAGGCCAGCAGAAAGACGGTGTAGTCCATCGCGATCGCGAAGATCATCGCGAAGAAGAAGACTGGTGCCCAGGCATCTAGGAAGCCTTGTGACTCGAAGCCGAAGAATCCTGAGCCCCAGCCTTCCTGGAACACCATCCGCGCGACACCGAACGCTGCCGCGGTGGAAAGGAGACTGACCAACGTACCTAGCAGGGCGATGAGTGGGGCTTGGAGAGCGATGAGTAGGAGTAGGAAGCCGAGGGCGAGGATCACACCGATCACCAACGGGGTTGACTGATCGAGTTGCGACTTGAGGTCAAGGTTTTCTACCGCGGCGCCTCCCACGAGTGCGGTGCTGGGCAACTCGGTGCGGAGCCGGTCAACAGTTTGCCCTAGGGCTGGATCGGAGGGGTCCACCGTTGGTACGGCCTGAATCATTGAGTAGCCGCTGCCATCGGTGGCAGGGATGGCCGGCATGGCGCCGGCTATCCCAGTGTCTGCGTCGAGGGCTTTGGTGGCGCGGTCCGTTTGATTGTTTTTGACGATGATCTGGAGTGTTCCTGGTGCGCCGGGTCCAAAGCTTTCTTGGACCATGTCATAACCGATCCTGGCTGAGGCGGTTTCGGGAAGCACTTTGATTGATGGCATCGCGGTACGCAGGCCGATGACCGGAGCGGCCAGCGCCACCAGCACCAGCAGTGACGCGAGACCCCACACGATCGGGCGGCGCCAGAGGCGTTCGCCCCAGGCTTCAAATTTTGGTGAGCGGTGTTCGCCGGTGTGGACCCACGGCAGCGAGAATTTGTTGATCCGATCGTCGAGTTTGAACAGTACTAGCGGCAGGAGCGTGAGGGTTGCTGCGAGTACGAAGATGACTGCGAGCATGATGCCGCCGGCCATGGAACGGAATGATGGGGAGGGCACCAGCATCACGGCGGACAGCGAGATCAACACTGTTGCTCCCGAGAGCAGGACTGCTTTGCCGGCCGTGTCCATGGTTTCAGCGATCGCTTGGCGTGGAGTTTCGTGCCAGCCCATCCGGGCAGCGCGGAAGCGCACCACGAGGAATAGCGCATAGTCGATGCCCAGTGCGAGCGCGAACATCATCGCGAAGTTCATGGCCCAAATCGACACTGGAATGAAGTGGTTGATCAGCACCAACGATCCGGCCGACGCGATCAGCCCAGAGAGCGTGAGTAACAGTGGAAGGCCGGCCGCTACCAGCGCCCCGAATGCGAGTACGAGGATCGCCAATGTCACCGGCCAAGACACCATTTCCGACTTCAACATCGCATCCAGATTGGCCTCGTTGAAGTCTGACCAGAGCAGCGATGCGCCGGTCGGATTGACTTGGACAGCATTGGAGGACAGGTCCTGGAGCGGTTCTTTCAGATCAGTGGCAGCACGAACCATGTCGTTGGTGTCGGCGGCGGCGCCGGCCAGCAGCACAGCGGTATGTCCGTCTTCGCTCAGCGTTGCGCCGGGTTGTGGCTGCACGATCGCACCGATACGAGAATCCTTCGCCAGCATCGCGGTGGCCCGAGCCAACACGTCGGCCCCTGCCTGATCGGTGACCGACCCTGTCTTCGATCGGACTACGACCTGGATTGCGGAACTTGCATTGCCGCCGAAATGCTGGCGGGCAAGCTCACGCGCGGCGACCGATTGGGAACCATCGGCCTGCCAACCGGCGCCAGACAAATTCGCTTCGACACTGGGGGCGAAGGCACCGAGCCCAACCACAAGCAAGATCCAAACCGCGGTCACCTTCCACCGGTTATGAGTCACCCAAACACCGAGTCGACCGAGCGGGCCGGGGTGGTAGCCGATCTCGGGATCAATGTTGGTTGGTGCGGGCGAAGGTGCTGTGACGGTCATGAAGCTCACTTTCATTTGGGATTCTCACATACCCTATAGGGTATAGTTACACTTAGACAAAACACCCCCTCGGGTATGATTATTCCGTCCACTGTGGACTGACAACATCACGCCACAGCATCCGCCCACTGTTGAAAGGATTGAGGTCCCCAGATGACCGAATACACCCTGACGACAGGCATTTGCGGCATGTTTCGTCAGAATGACTCGGAATTGGTGGCACAACCTGCCGGTGGCGATACATTTGACGCGGTGCCACACGATGCGCGTGGCCGGCACAGAGCCATGCTCGAAATGATCTCGAAGGAGAACTGATGGAACTCGAATCTGGCGCCATGAAACCGGTGATCAACCGGATCAAGCGCGCGCAGGGCCAGTTGGCAGGTGTCGTTCGCATGCTCGAAGAAGGACGCGAATGCGAAGACGTGGTTACCCAGTTGGCAGCCGCATCGAAAGCATTGGATCGTGCTGGCTTCGCCATCGTCGCTACCGGACTTCAACAATGCATCGCCACGAGTGGCCCTGACAGTCTCGACGCCAAGAAGCTCGAGAAACTGTTTCTGTCGTTGGCCTAATGCGGGGCATGGCGGTTGGCGGATTGACCTAGGTCTTTCCGTTCATTGAAATGTTCGTCTCGCCTGATTTGCCTTGGTGTGTTCGCTAGTCCGGAGTGGTTTGACGGATACAGGCGACTGGCAGTTCGAACCACCGGAGATGTTCAAAATCGGCGGACACTAGGTGACCGGGCATGTCCATGATTGCCGGCTTCTGCTGGGTCAGAAGACGAGCGCTCTCGACAAGGTCGCCATTCAAGGACGACTCAGGTGCGGTCAGCGGCTGCGTCGGGTGCTGCATCTGGCCATCTGGGCCATAACCAACTTGCCTCAGTCGCAAGGGCGGCTCCACCAGACCGTTCCGGTGAACCCAAATGCCGGTCTCCGGGTCAAAGCGGTACTCACCAAGCATGCGCCAGCCATCGCGCGCAATGAGTGCAACAGCCTCGGTGATGTAGTCGAAAACTGCTTCGGAGATGAAGTAGTTGAAGTTGATTCGTACCCAACCAGGTTTGATTCCTTCACAGCCGCGGGTGATCTCCCGTCCGAACTCGTGGGATTGCTCGATATCGATGCCGAGCAGTCGGTGGCCGTATGGGCCAGCGCACGAGCATCCGCCCCTGGACTGGATGCCGAACAGATCGTTGAGGAGGGCGACAACAAAGTTGTGATGCAGATACTTTCCGCTCGGCGCGCGAATTACGAATGAAATGATCGAGAGTCGATCCGCATCAAGGTTTCCGAGGATCTCGATGTTCGGCTCGTCGGTCCACCGAGCGAGTGCGCGTCGCAGAAAATCCTCCTCAACTCGGCGGATCGCGTCGATACCAACAGCCTGCTTGAGCTGGAAGACCAGACCAGCCCTGATCGACTCGACGATCGCCGGCGTGCCGCCTTCTTCGCGCTGGGCAGGATCGGTCAGATAGCGGTGTTCGTCGGGATTGACGAAAGCGACGGTCCCACCGCCGGGAACGTCCGGCACACGGTTGGTCAGCAGTTCACGACGAACGACTAACACGCCAGGAGTGCCGGGCCCGCCGATGAACTTGTGAGGACTCAGAAAGATCGCGTCCTTGTAGCAGTGTGGGTCGCCCGTGTCGGGGCCGTTCATCTCGATCTCCACGTACGGTCCCGCGGCAGCGAAGTCCCAGAAAGACAGCGCTCCGTGACGATGTAGGAGAGAGGAGATAGCGGCAGTGTCACTAATAATCCCGGTGACATTGCTGGCGGCCGAGAAACTGCCGATCTTCACGGGACGATCTGCATACCTGACCAGTTCGACTTCAAGTTGAGCTAGATCGATATGGCCGTCGGAATCTGCCGGGATGGGAACGACGTCGGCGATCGACTCGCGCCACGGTAGCTCATTGGAATGGTGCTCAAACGGTCCATGGAACACGACCGGCCGTTCCGAGGCGGGAATCAGAGTGCTGCAGTGATAGCGGTCCTCGAGCGCAGACGGGATGCGAAGTCCGAGGATACCGATCAATTTGTCGATAGCTCCGGTGCAGCCCGAGCCAGCGAAAATCACCACGTTGTTGTCATCGCCACCCACGGCATCATGAATGATCGCCCGCGCGTCCGAGCGCAACCGGGTCGTCTGCAAACCGGTGCCGCTGGACTCAGTATGTGTGTTGGCGTAACTGGGTAGCACCTGTTCGCGAATGAAATCTTCTATAAACCCCAATGCTCGACCCGATGCAGTGTAGTCCGCGTAGGTGACCCGCCGGGGCCCGAACGGACCGAGCATGACGTGATCGTCACCGATGACCGCCTCACGAATCCGGCGAAGAAGTGGAGACTCGCCCGAACCGCCTGACGTGCCGTGCTTCATAGCCCGGTTTTCAGACGAAGATGCTCAATTTCGGTTGAATTAACGGCAGGAGAGGTGCAACTAGTGGAGAGTCCAAGCTTACCAAAAATCATTGCCGCTGGACAGAAGCCGGTGATGCTCGACTGCACGAGGTTAAGGCCGACGAAACCGACGAGGAGCAACCACCATGTCGAGAAGAATACGGTGAGTAGTGCACCGATCAGGACCATGGTGCCAGCGAGTGCGAGGACGGCGCGGTCGACACTCATCGCGCTCCTACGGCGTCGTTGACGCGCTGACGGGGCCACGGCCCGGATGCGTCTGAGCCACTGCTGTGCCCGTCGCACCACTGATCAGTTGGGACGTTTGCGCGAACGTCATCGACATGCTCACCGCAGCCGGACCAGGTCGTCTTGCCGCAGGTGCGGCATTGAATTGCACTACACATTCGTATTCTCCCTCTTGGATTGGTTAGTCGCCTGGACCAGCGTCGTCAGCGAGTACGTCTACTTGTGACCTTTGGCAGCCATCCGGAGGATGCGCAAGTTGAAGGCGATGAACCGGGTCAGTTGGTAGATCACGCTCTTGCGGCGACGCAGCGTGCCTGCGGTGGGCAGCGGCGCCTTGCTGAGGTCGGCCACTGGCTGAAGGCCATTGGTTGAAACGGGGACGGGGGCAGATGAGGGTTTGTTGGTGGGCATGGCGATCACTCCGGGATGAGGTGCCAGCCGAAGCGGGCTTTGGCCTTGTGGATGAACAGATAGTGCAGAACGAGCTTGGCCCAATGACCGCTGAGTCCGATCTCGCCACGAGTGTCGCGCAGGTCGCGACCGGTAGTGAATCGAGCGTAATCGGGCACAACGGGCATCATCGTCATCGATGCGGCCGAACCGCTTCGCATACCCTTGCCAGCCGAAGCGACACACGCCGCGCCCATGCGCGCCATCGAAGCCGTGTGCGCGGGAGCCCGGGAGCCGTGCTTGATCCGGGCGGCGATGGTCAACGCGGCGGTTTTGCCCATAACGCCCGACGGCATTCCCGTGCGCGGCGGTGCCGGCGCGATGGCCGTGCCGTTGACGCTCTTGCGGGGGCGCGAGATCTGGTGCGGGGGAGCGAAGGCAATACCGACCGCAAAGATGTTGTCGTGACCCGGCGCTAGATACGTCTCAGGCCAGTCCTCAGCGCGCCATTCCTCGTACGGCTTGGGCGTGTAATCGGCATCGACCTTCATGAAACCGTTGGGGGCGAACATCGTGGTTGTGATGTCAGCGCCCGTGCGGTCGTAAGCGGCCAGCGGCACCCCGCCGAACGGCGGTAACAGCATCGCGAAGTCGAAGCCTAAACTGTGGTGCTCACCGTCAAGGGTCTCGTAGTGCACGACGCCATCCTCAACCTGCTCGACGTGTGCGCCGAGGATCGGCTCGACGCCGCGCTCGCGGAACAGCGAGGCAGTCCATAGCTCGCTCGAGGTCTCGAAACCCCGGTCTTCAAAGGTCATCCCGTCGACGCCGAAGTCGCCGAGTGCCGCCTCGTTCGTCAGATAGACGAGGCGTGCGAGGTCGCGCACGCCGGCCTGCCGCAGTTCGTGGTCGACGTTGAACACATACTCGAAGGCTGCACCCTCGCACGTGCAGGTGCCGTGCCCCATACCGACGATCAGGGTCTGGGGGGTGCCTGCGCGCATCAGGTCGATCGACTCCCGCAGAGCGGCGGCGGCCTCGATCGCGTGGTCAGCTGTGCACACCGAGACAGTGTGTCCGTCGGGCCCCAATCCTTCGGTGGCGCCGAATTTGAGTTGCGGGCCGGTCGCGTTGATTAGGTAGTCGTAGCCGATTCGTTCTGTCCGGCCCGCGCTATCTGGTCCGGTGTGTTCGATATCGACGGCGCCACGGCCATCGGACTCGTCACCATCGGGCCGGATGGCGACGGCTTTGGCTTGACGGAACTTGATGCCCTTGCGTTTATACACCGGGGCGAGCGGGAAGACGACTTGCTTCTTGGACATCCGGCCGACACCCACCCAGATGTTCGACGGTATCCAGTTCCATTGGGAGTTGGGCGAAACGACCGTGATGGTGTGTTCCTTTCCCAACATGCGCCTCAGGTGAAGCGCTGCAGTATGTCCGGAGACTCCTGCCCCGAGGACGACGACGTCAGCCATCTTGACTCCTTATTAGTGTTGAGGTTTAAATGATACCCCGAGGGGTATTTACTGTCTAGGTCGCACTGGTGTATTCGTGGGTGTCTTCTTGGGGTGAGTGACCCGATAGCGGGCTCAGACGAAGAAGCCGAGTGGCTTCGGGTCGTGGTTGACGAGCACGTTCTTGACCTCCTGGTAGTTGTTCAAGGTCTGCTGGTCCGTCTCTCGGCCGTATCCGGACTGCTTGTAGCCACCGAAGCCCGCACCTGCGGGGTACTGGTTGTAGGTGTTGACCCACACCCGGCCGGCGAGGATCTCTTGGCTTGCCCGGTAGGTCAGATCGGCGTCGCGGCTCCAGACTCCTGATCCGAGCCCATAGATGGTGTCGTTGGCGATCTCGATCGCTTCGTCGTAATCGCTGAACGTTGCGACCGTGACGACGGGGCCGAAGATTTCGTCCTGGAACACCTGCATGTCGTTAGTGCCCTGGAATACTGTGGGCTGGATGAAGTAGCCACCATTGAGGTCGCCCGATAACTCGGCGCGCTCACCGCCTGCGAGAACCTTTGCCCCCTCCTTGGGGCCGAGTTCGAGGTAACCGGTGACTTTCTCCAGCTGGTCGAGGCTGTTCTGCGGACCCATCTCTGTTGTGGTGTCGAGGGGATCCCCGACTTTGATCCGTTCGACGCGCTGCACCGCCTGCTCGAGGAAGCCCGCGCCGATCAGGCCATCTTGGATCAATGCCCGCGATGGGCACGAGCAGATCTCACCCTTGTTGAGGGCGAACATCGTGAAGCCCTCGATCGCCTTGAGATAGAAGTCGTCCTTGGCTCTGGCCACGTCGTCGAAGAAGATGTTGGGCGACTTGCCGCCCAGCTCCATCGTGGTCGGGATGATGTTCTTGATGGCGTACTGCATGATCTCCCGGCCGGTCGCTGTGGAGCCGGTAAAGGCCACCTTGCCGACTCCGTCGTGCTCGACCAGTGCCCGCCCAATCTGGGCGCCACCACCGTTGACGACATTGATCACGCCGGGCGGAAGGATGTCGGCGATGAGCTCCATGATGTAGAGGATCGAAATGGGCGTGGCGCTCGCCGGCTTGAGCACCACAGTGTTGCCAGCCGCCAGTGCAGGTGCAAGCTTCCAGGTCGCCATCAGGATGGGGAAGTTCCACGGGATGATCTGCGCGACGACCCCGATCGGCTCGTAGAAGTGGTATGAAACCAGATCCCCGGTGAGCTTCTTGATATTGCCCTCTTGGGTGCGGATCGCGGCCGCGAAGTAGCGGAAGTGATCGATCGCCAGCGGGATGTCGGCGGCCAGTGTTTCGCGTACCGGCTTGCCGTTCTCCCACGACTCCAACACTGCGATCTGTTCGAGATGTGCCTCCAGATGGTCAGCCACGGCCGTGAGAACGGCGGCACGATCGGTCGTAGAGGTTGCTGCCCAAGCGGGGAACGCACCCTTGGCTGCCGCGACCGCCACGTCGATGTCCTCGACGGTCGAACGTGCGTACTCGGCGATCGGGAGACCAGTGGCCGGCGCCAGATCGTCGGCGTAGTGGCCCTTGAGAGGTTTGACCCAGTCGCCGCCAATAAAGTTGTCGTACCTGCTCTTGAGCGGGACGATGCTGTCGCTGGTTCCGGGACGGGCGTAGATAGTCATGTGCTTTTCTTCCTATTGGTTGTTCTATGAGCGGTACTGGGACAGCTAGGTGATTCATGCAGAGACATAAGCCGTGATCGCGACGATGGTGTCGACAAGGCCCTCCTTTGCATCCGCGAAGAACATGACTGGCGTCATGACTTCCCAATCCGGACGAGCTGTGTGCCCACCCACAATCGAAACTACGTTGAGACAGTGGTCGTCCGCGCCGGCCATACGGTCCAGATGTCCGGACTAAAGTCCCTACTTCGACCTGTCAGAAGATGTGGTTACTCGACTGGAGCGCTCTCCGGCTTCTCAAGCTTGACGGCACACCGGGGACTTTCGCCTCTATGAGATTGGCTGTCTCTGCGCGAGATTGGAGTTACGGACTCAGGAGGTCACATGAAGGTATACGTTCACACCGATCGGAACATCCACGCCGACGCCGGCCAGGCACAACACATTGAGGCCGATCTCTCGAGCGCGCTCGAAAGATTCAGCGACGACCTCACGCGCGTCGATGTGCAGTTGAGCGATGAGAGCGCCGGGAGGAACACCGGCGATGACATCCACTGCCTGCTGGAAGCGCGACCGGCACGCCAGGACGCGGTCACAGTCGCCCACCGGGCGGCCACCGTGACAGAAGCGTGCCAGGGAGCGACGGACAAGCTTGAAGCGCTGCTCACCCACAAGTTCGACCGACTGAACGACAAGGATGGACGCGACACCATTCGCGGTCGCTAACCTCAGTGGAGCAAGGTTGACGCGGAAGGCTGGAAGCACCCTTAAATCCACAATCCCCAACGGCGGTGTTTCAGTGGGGCTGGTTCATCGGCCTTGTCGGCCTTGACACCGACGGGCCATCGTGGCGGGCTTCGAACAAGCCAGCCGTGTCGTTGCCGCCGCTGCCATCATCATGGTCTCCGTGTTCGCTGCGTTCGTTTTCAGCGATGATCCGATGATTAAACAGTTCGGCTTCGCGCTCGCTGTCGGTGTTCTCATCGACGCATTCCTCGTCCGCCTGACGCTGATCCCCGCAGTGATGAGCCTGCTTGGACGCAGCGCATGGTGGCTCCCACGCTGGCTTGACCGGTTCTTGCCCACGACCGACATCGAAGGCCAAGAACACAGCGAAGAGGTGTAGCGATGCCGTCAGCTAGACGGCGGGCATGGTGGCCATCTTGGTTGAGACCGCGCCATCGCTCTGCGGTCTGAGCTAATCAGGCGAGCAATGCCTGGGCGAGATGTTCATCTTCGCGACAACCGGGTGGTATCGCAAATACGGCTGAGCCGATTGGGGTAGTCCATTTGTTGAGTAGGTCGAGTTCATCGAGGCGGCGTTGGATAGGAATGTATTGCTGGTCGACATCGGCTTGGTAGGTTGCGAAGATCAGTCCCGAGTTACTTAGTTCGCCTTTCGCTGGCGGCTCATCATAGTTGAAAGGACGACGCAGGAATCGTTGCCGAGGATCATCGGAACGCGCCCGGCGGATGTGGGCGAACGGCTCGATGACTTCGAGTCCGAGATTGTTCACCGCTTCGAAGTCCGGTTCGTCGCCCTCATGGGTTCCGGTCAGCGGCGCTCCGTTGTTGAGCCGCCGGCCGATTGTTTGCTCGCGTCCGGATCGATCAATCTCGTCCCATGTGTCCAGATCCATCGCGATACGTCTGATGACTAGCGAGGTTCCTCCCGTCAGCCAGTCTGGTTGGGATCCAAACCAATGCCGTGACTGTTCACCGATCCAAAACAACGATGATTCTTTGCGGGTGTCGGGGTTGCGGGTGCCGTCGACTTGCCCCATCAAATTGCGCATTGGTGCGCCAGTCCCGGCGGTGGCTGCTGAGTGCCGAAACCCGCGTTGCACCCAGCGCACCGTCACGAACGTTCTCGCTTCCTTGGTGAGCAGGCGTAGTGCGTGCGAGACGGTCAACTCTTCGTCGGCGCAGATCTGCAGCAGCAGATCGCCGCCTGACCAGGCGCTGTCGAGCCGGTCGATGTCAAATGCGGGTAACGGTTTGAGCCACGAGGGCTTCTGGCTCGCGAGGCCCTCGAGGTCGAAAACCCCTGGGCCGAAGCCGAGCGTGACCGTTAGCCGAGCCGGCATGTGCGCAAGCTCGGGTTCAGTGTCGGCCAGGCCTGGTCGTCCTTCGACGAGCCGGGAGATGTCATCGGTCCAGATCCGCATCAACCGGATAAGTGATTCACGATCTACGCCTTTGCGCAGGTCGTACGCGACGAACGCTGAATAGGCCTGTGGTGTCGTCACAACGCCAGCTTGGTGCGCACCGTGGAACGGCACCATCGCCGCCGCAACCTGTTGTGGATCGCCAGCTGTAGCGAGCGCCGCACCGGCTCCCGCGCCCATGGCGATCCCACCGGCCGCAGCCGCTCCCGTCCGCAACAGATTCCTGCGACTTAGGCCAGTGCTGGGTCCCCGCTTCTGGTTAGTCATGGCTCATGTCGCCCTTGTCCATCCCGCTCATGTCATCGCCCCCGTAGTTCTCGTTTGCGCCGGAGAACGTGCGCGCTGGCGCGGTGAACTTCATCGTTGACTTGTCCGCAAAGGTCAACGTCACCGTGACCATGTCGCCCGCTTTGATGGGTTTGGTGACACCCATGAACATCAGGTGGTCCGCGCCGGGCGCAAGCTTATGCGTGCCGCCAGCGGGGATAGCGAATCCATCCTTCTTGGCGCGCATCACCATTTTGCCGGCATCGTTGGGAGCCATCTCGTGCAGTTCCATCGAGCCGGTCACGGTGCTGGAAGCTGCGACGACAACAACTTTGCTGTCGGAGTCGTTCTTCAGCGTGCCGAAAGCGCCGGTCATGCCAGCTTTGGCCTCCTTGACCCACGGGTCTTGGACCGTGACGGTCGAGGCCTGGGTCGAGCTGCTGGCGTCGTCTCCTCCGCAGGCGACCAAAGTCATTGAAGCGACAGCGGTCAAGATGACGGCGGTCAGAACGCTCGTATATCGGTTCTTGAACAGCAGGGTGGTTGAGGTGGTCATGAGTGGTTCCGATCTGTTTCGGGTGTGTGATGAGAGGTGCGACGTCGCACAAGAAGCAGCAGGATGATGAGGGTGGTGACTGCTGCGATTGGGATGCCTAGTAGTTGCCAGGGCGTGTTCGATAACGCCTTAGCAGCGGGCTCGGCGGAGTCGTCGTCCGTCGAGGTGTTCGAGATATGCCCGATCGCGAACGGAATCGACCCTTGGAGTGGGTGCCCGTCCGAGGCGACGACCCGCCAGACGATTGAGTAGCTGCCGTCAGTTAGACCCGTCGGGAACGGGGTCGAGACGATATTGCGCGCGATCGTGGGCGTCATGCGGCTGATGGCAGCGTTGTTGTCATCACGAAGGACGATGGTGGGTGCGATGTTTGAGATCGCCCCGCTGAATTCGAGTTCGATGGTGTGCGGCGCGGTGGTTAACACCGCGCCTGCTATGGGAGTCGATCCGACCAGAGCACTGTGCGCGGCTGCCGGACCTACCCAGAAAAGGCAGGGCAGGAGAACAAAAACGCACGCCATGATCGTCCGTCCCGTAGGGGACATCCGCATGGTGAGAAATTCCTTAATGGCGCCGGCCGTTGATATCAACGGGCCGACGAATGACGCACCGGTGGGTGCAAGGACGGCAGGTTTACCGCGCGACCTGGCCCAACGCTTCGCTCAGGCTGTGACCGGATGCACGGCGATCATCGGCGGCGCCCGTCCGGGCGCCGTGTGTGGCCAAGTGGCCGGTTGAAGTCGCTGCACGAATGCGATGATCACAGGTGTCGCGACGGCTGCTGGTGCAGTGACCGTACGAAGGAGTTTTGCAGGTCGAAGTGCGATGACCTCGACAAGCGCCCATAGCGAACTCTCGCCCCACCGCACAATGCCGACGAGCATCACCGCGCCCACCATATGGGAAACGAGCATTTGCGTACCCATCCCCGTGGTCGCCATATCGTCAGGGCCGTTCAGCGGGGACATGCTGAGCAGGTGCACTGCGGACTGGGCGAACAGGAATGTTGCGAGCAGTTCGCGCACAGACCAACGGTGGCGGCTCAGCGCCCAACACAGCGCTGCCGCCGGCAAACTGACGAGCGCGATCACAGCCAACGTGGGTGGCATACCGCCACCGGCTACATGGCTTCCCAAACTAATCGTCACGGTCAGCAACGCCACGATGCCAGCACGCCAGAAGCGCGCCCATCCCGAGGTCAACGAAGACCGATCGGTAGGCCGCGGGGTGGTCATCGTGACAATGTATCAATCCGGATCTCTTGTGCTGACAGGAGTACTACATTGTGTAGGAGATGGGCCGAATGCCAAAGACTACTGAAGTCTCTAGGTGAGAAGAAAGAGTCGCCGTACACCCTCGAGAACAGATCAGTTGCATCGGTGCGACCTCACATCGCGGCCCGATCATGGGGGAAGAACATACCGTTGCCGAATGCGGCATGAAGCACGCCGGCTGTCTCCGCGTGCTTGGGAGCGGCATTCCAGAGATCGCGGTGTTCAGTAGCGCTCGGGCTCAGGTCCTGGAACGAAGCGCCGTCCGGTGATCTCTCTGGGCATGATTTCCACGAACGTGTACTTCAGTGTTGGCAGGAGCGGGCGTAGGGGAAGTTTGTTGGCTGCGTCAATCTCAGTTTGTTTTTGCAGGATCCGAGCCGTGCCTTGGATGACGACGCTCCATGCCTCATCGCTGCCTGCCGAATCGGTTTCGAACGCGACTTGCTCGTTGACCGCCACCTGAGCGAGTTTGCTGCCCGGGGCGGTCCGGAATATCAGTCGGTCGTTGGCTACCGAGAAGTTAACCGGAAAAATATCTGGCTGTCCTGCGACACTGACCGCCAAGCGGCCAATCGTCGACGAACGCAGCAGCCGCCACGACTCGCTCTCGTCTAGGACGTCAAACGGTTCCAACTCATCAGTATCCATATTTGACTATCCCACGGGACTGCTCTGACCGGGACCGCCGGCGCCGGCTTACACAGCGCGATTGAAGATCGTCTGCTGCGTAATGTGTTCTCCCTCGCACCCGCATGCAGTCTGCCACCCATCACGGACGACCGCACCGTTCTGGCTGACGTCGACGGGGCGTTTTGCGATCCAGTCGTGCGCTGGTATCTGCGCTGCTTGAAGCGAAAGATGTTACCAAGTCGACAGGATTGGTGTACTGCCGCGAGGATGGTCGGTATGGATGTGAACGAGACTCTTCTTCCCGGCGTCGGTGTGCGCTACGAATTTCACAGCATCGACGGCGACCTGATCGGCGTCGTGGCGCATCGCAACGGTGAGTTCCAGATCGTCGTCTACGACGCAGATGACCCCGACCAGTGCCGCGAAGCATTCCGGCTGGGGCCGGCCGGGGCCGAGGCGCTCGCGCAGATTCTCGGTGCCCCGCGCATCGCCGAGCGATTCGCTGATCTGAGCCGCGAGATCCCGGGGTTGGTCACCGGCCAAGTCGTGGTGCCGCCCGACGGTCCTTTCACCGGCGAGCCACTGGGTCGCACTCGTGCTCGCAGTCGCACTGGTGCGTCGGTCGTGGCGATCGTGCGGGGGCAGAAAATTATCAACTCTCCGGTGCCCGAAGAGGTGATACGAGCCGGTGACGTCCTTGTCGTTATCGGCAGCGAGGATGCGATCGGCGAGGTCGACCGTATCGTCACCCGGGGCTGAGAGTGGAGACGTCAGTTGCGTTGCTACTTGAACTCGGCGTGGTGTTGTTTCTCTTCACTCTCCTGGGTGCCGGCGCACGAAAGGTGGGACTGTCACCGATCCCGCTCTACCTTGTGGGCGGCCTCGCACTCGGTGAAGGTGGCCTCGCTCCAGTCCCTGCCTCCGGTGAGTTCATCAGCGCCGGCGCCTCCATCGGCGTGGTCCTGCTCCTGCTCACGCTGGGTCTGGAATTCTCGCTCGGTGAGTTTGCCTCCAGCATGCGCGCGCACGTGCCGTCTGGGCTCGTCGACCTTCTACTGAACGCCGCACCGGGTGCGCTCGCAGGGTGGCTCATCGGCTTCGACATGGTCGGCGTGTTGGCGCTGGCGGGCGCGACCTATGTTTCCTCGTCGGGGATAATCGCACGCCTACTGAATGAGTTGGGCCGGCTCGGCAACCGAGAGACGCCTGCGATCCTGTCGGTCCTGGTGTTTGAGGATTTCGCGATGGCGGCGTTCCTTCCGCTGCTGGCAGTGCTCGTCGCCGGTGGCGCTTGGTGGCAAGTGCTGGTCGGTGTCGGGGCCGCGGTTGCAGCGCTCACTGTGGCGTTCGTGGTGTCGTATCGCTGGGGCCATCATCTCGGCGAGAAAATGGCCCATCCCGACGACGAACAGCTCCTGCTGCGAGTCCTCGCGCTCACCCTCATCGTCGCGGCACTCGCCGAGTACGTCCACGTCTCCGCAGCAGTCGGCGCGTTCCTTGTGGGGCTGACACTGACCGGGCAGACGGCGGACCGAGCCCGTACCCTCCTCACACCGCTCAGAGACCTCTTTGGTGCCATCTTCTTTCTCTCGATCGGCCTAGCGGTTGACCCGCGAGACCTCATCCCGATGTTGCCCGCCGCACTAGTTCTAGCTGTTGTCACCGGGGCAACCAAGATGCTCACCGGGAGATATGCCGCACGGCGGAGTGGCGTGGGACGCCAAGGGCAGCTGCGGGCGGGCACTGCGCTAGTGATCCGTGGGGAGTTCTCGCTAGTCATCGTCGGGCTCGCAGGCACCGCCGACGAACGGCTCGCGCCACTGGTCACCGCATACGTCATGTTATTGGCGGTGAGCGGACCCATCCTGACGCGTTTCGTCGGCACCGGCAAACGGCCTACCCCCGCGATGGGGCCAGACTGACCCTCGGGAGTTCTCGGCGGAACAGAACTGACTCTCAGCTCCCGATCTGATCACGTCAGGCGAGCGAGAGGAAGACCTTCTCCATCTTCTTCACCTCGAGGCTGTTGGCGTTGTCGCCGTTGGCCAGGCACTGACGCAGTCCGGTCGAAACGATCACGAGGCCAGCGCGGTCTAGAGCGTGCGAGACCGCAGCGAGCTGGGTGACGACATCTTCGCAGTTACGGCCTGCCTCAAGCATGCGCAGCACGCCAGCGAGCTGCCCTTGGGCACGCTTGATGCGGTTGATGACCGGGGTCATCTCCGCGGCATCGAAGTCCATCAGGCGCCCTCTTGTTGGAGCGCTACGAGTGCTGCGGTGAGTCGCCGTTTGGCATCAGCCGCGACACCGTGGAGCCCGTCGTTGCCCGCTAAGCCCATCATCACGTCTGGGTTGAACGCCTCCACGACGGTGGTGGTGTCATCCACGGAACGCACAACAACATTGCACGGCAGCACCGCGGCGATCGATGGCTCGGCCTGCATCGCCTCGTAGGCTAGCGCAGGGCGACAGGCTCCAAGGATCACCTGTGGTGCGACATCGACTTCGAGCTTGGCCTTCATGGTCGCCTTGATGTCGATCTCGGTCAGGATCCCGAATCCCTGCTCGCTGAGAGCGCTGCGAACCGCCGCGACGGCCTGCACATACGGTTGGGCAAGCGTGGTGGAAATGGTGTAATCATTCATCATGCGCTCCTAGTCTGTGTGGCTTCGCTGCGTGCGGCGTCGATGTCGAGTTCGCGCACCGCGGTGATGACTTCCTCGAGGGCTGTGGCCGACAGGGCTCCAGGCTGGGAGAACACTAATGTGCCGTCTTTGAACGCCATCAGGGTCGGGATGGACGTGATTTGGGCGCCGGATGCAAGAGCTGCCTCAGCTTCGGTATCGACCTTGCCGAACACAACATCGGGGTGTGTCGCAGATGCCTGCTCGTAGACGGGCGCGAACTGTCGGCATGGGCCGCACCACGACGCCCAGAAGTCGACGAAGACGACGTCGTTACTGGTGATTGTCTGCTCGAAATTCTTTGAACCCAACTCGATGGTAGCCATCTGTTTCTCCTTATGGTGTGTTTAACGGTCCTTAGAAGCGGTGATACCAAGTATAACCAATATACCCCCTACGGTATTCCAATAGAGATCTTTCCGAGCTTTCGAAATATGCCCCAGCGGGTGGTACGTTCGTATTCAAAGATACCCCAGTGGGTATCTGACAGTTTGCGGTCCAACGAGACAAGCAACCGTTCTAATAGGAGACAGCATGTGCAGAGCAGTCAGGTGCAAGACCTGCGACAAGACCACCTGGGCCGGATGC
Organism: Aeromicrobium changchenzhani; assembly: GCF_057586615.1. Taxonomy (NCBI): domain Bacteria; kingdom Bacillati; phylum Actinomycetota; class Actinomycetes; order Propionibacteriales; family Nocardioidaceae; genus Aeromicrobium; species Aeromicrobium changchenzhani. The sequence goes on from NZ_CM172480.1 coordinate 1,203,034, forward strand.
GGCCAGCATGTCGCGAGCGTGAAGGCCAGCGTTCCGGCAGGGCAGTGGTGCTCCGGGCATCCCAAAGCTGCGCGCACCCACGGTAGTTGGTGGAGTCGATTGTTCGGCCGCTGAAAACAAAGTCGGCGGGCACGGAAAACATGACGACGGCGGCGGCAACGGCAGGGCGGGATGGGGCTATCTGTCCCGGTGGCAGTCTCCCGGACGGGTGCGGTTACGCCCGTCCGGCCTCACTCGGGGACGAGGAGGGTGCCACGTATCAAGGCACGCAGGCTGAGGACGCCGACTACGGTCACCACAAGGGTGGCCAAGGCAAGCAGTGCGATCGCAAGTATGTCGTAGGCGGTCGTGTCTAGTGCTCCAGCGATTGCAATTGAGGCGGTCGCGACTGCGGCGAGGGGGAAGGAGTAAGCCCAGTAGGGGACTGCGAACGGGATTGTTCGCAGCCGCGTGATCTGCGCTAGCAGCAGTAGCACGAACATCACTGCGGTGGAGTGCAGGATGCGAGCTACTGGATCCGCGGCCGCTCCGGTCAGTGCTTGCCACGAGAGCATTCCCACGGCGGGTGGGGCGATGAAGATGGCCAAGGTAGGCAGTAACCGATCGGGCATTGGCGCGTCGTGGAGCAGGACCCGATGGAGCAGGACCGGGAGTAGCGCCAGCCAGAGGACCATTCCCACGGAGAACGAAAACCAGGCTAAATCGGTCGAACCGAGAGCAGGCGCTGCGATCGGGGTGATTGCGTTGCCCACGATCGGGATGAACCAGGCTGGAGTGACGTGGCTGAGCGTGATGTCGGCCCGACCGAACCACGCCGAGAGGATCCCGACTGTCAGCGCGAGGTGACCCAGTGCGCCTACCCACCACAGCCCGGTGGCGACCGGTTTCATGAGGTCTTGTCCGGCCGTCGCGAGCAGCAGTAGCGAAATAGTCACAGTCGGCACAAAGGCCATCTTTACCGGGTGGCGGAGTTCAGCCCGCACGACGTCGGGGTAGCGGATCCACTTAGCGGCGTACGTCGCGACCATCACAACAAAGACCCCCGCTGCGAGGAAGAAGAGGGCATCGCCCATGAGCTCGGGAAGTTCCCAGACGCGCGCGGCACGTCGCCAAGCAAGGGAAAGCCCGCCAATTCCCATGACCGCGGAGAAGAATGCGATTGGGAAGTGCGCGAGTCGGGAGCCTGCTGAGTTCGTCATGGAGCCTCTGTCGTAGTCGTCCCTGAAGGTATTAACTGACGCGGATAGCTGCGTCGACCTGCTGTTCGCTGAGCTCCTTGGTGCAGAAGAACCAGTCAATGCACTCGACGCCATCGTCGCTGTCCGTCATTCTCTCTTCTGCGGTTCCGCAGGAGCCCGCAGGGGGAACGATGACTGCCTCGCCGGGTTGCCAATCGGCGGGAAGCGCGACATCGAAGGCATCTGCCGTCTGTAGTCCTTTGATCACGCGGAGCAGTTCGTCGAAGTTTCTGCCTAGCGCCAATGGGTAGTAGAGGATCGTTCGAATGACGCCGGCTGGGTCGATTACGAAGACGGCACGCACGGCCTGGGTCGTGGCTTCGCCGGGCATGATCATGCCGTATTTGCTGGCAACGTTCATGGACACGTCGTCAATCAGAGGAAAGGTCACTTCAACGTTTTTCATATCTCGGAAGACCATTTTTTCTTTGATCGTCCGCAACCATGCGATGTGGCTGTAGAGGCCATCAATCGAGAGTCCGACCAATTGAGTGTTGTAGGCCTCGAACTCGTCCTGCATCGTCGCGAAGGTCATGAATTCGCTGGTGCACACCGGCGTGAAATCGGCAGGATGGGAGAAGAGGATTGCCCATTTTCCCGCATAGTCAGCCGGGAAGTCGATCGGTCCTTGTGTCGTTTGAGCGGTGAAGGCTGGCGCAAGATCACCGATGCGCGGCATCGGGGTGGCGGTTACCTGTTCTGGGGTGATTTCCTGCATGGTCCTGAACCCTTCGATTAGAGGCTGCTGCTATTAGCTAGAACATACCTAGGGGGGTATATATTCCTGTCCCCGGACAGGCCTATTTGATGGATTTTCATCGGGGTCGAATCGGCACCTCTGCGCCAAACGTGAGAACGCCACCGGATCACCTACCTGAAGCACGCTCGTCGACCTGTCCGGAATCTCCGCTGGCGCTTCCGTGTTGCACTGGTTAGACCGTTATTGGGTATCGATGGACCTTTGGAGATCGTATGCGCGAGATGAACAAACCACCGGCCTTGCGCCACCCGGTTGGACCACTCCCTGCGTGGGAGTCGGTACTTGCTGTGGTTGCCCATCCCGATGACGAGTCCTTCGGGCTCGGCGCGATCCTTGATAGTTTTGTGCGGGAAGGCGCGACGGTTTCGGTTCTGTGCTTCACGCACGGGGAGGCCTCAACCCTCGACGCCGTGACGGGGAAACTCGGTGAACTGCGTGCGTCGGAACTACAGAATGCTGCACGGCATCTGGGCGCGAGTTCGGCGCACCTACTCGACTATCCCGACGGCGCGTTGTCGCAGGTCGAGACGGCAAAGCTCTCAGTTGACGTGCGGCACGAGTTAGGTATGCGGCCCGTTCAGGGGATGGTGGTTTTCGATCCCAGCGGTGTCAGTGGGCACAGCGATCACAGAGCAGCGACCGAAGCAGCCTTGGATGCGGCGGTACGTGAAAATTTGCCCGTGCTCGGCTGGACCTTGCCCTATACGGTGGCTGACGAACTCAACGAGGAATTCGAGGCGAGCTTCGTCGGCCACGCCGACAGCGAAGTGGATCTCGTCATTGCAGTCGAGCGTGAGCGGCAGCAGTTAGCCAGCCTGGCTCATGTAAGTCAGGCCGTGCCGACGAGCGTGCTCTGGCGCAGGCTACAACTCCTTGGGGATCGTGAGTACCTGCGCTGGCTGCGTCAGTGATGGCTTGAACATCGGCCAGCCACGAAGAATAAATACCCATACGGGTATAATTGATATGTATAGCAACGTCACGCTAGGGCATCGGATAAGGATCGACATGATCACCAACGAGACCGCGGCAGAGTCCGCCTCGGCCGCCGGGTCCATCGTCGACGAGGTTGAGCCATTCGACCCGTGGTCTATGCAGGCCGCCAGACACTTTCCAGTACGCGAGGTCTATCGGATCACTCGTGATGCCACGCGGACAGTTCGGCACTTCGTCAGGTTCCGAAAGGTGCAGGGCGAGCAGTTCACGTCCCGCATCATGTTGGCGGTGACGGAAGTGAATGGGTGCGCGATGTGCGCCTATGCGCACACAAAATTTGCCTTGGATGCGGGTATGGATCCAGATGAGGTGCGGCGTCTACTCGGCGGCGTCACTCAAGGCGCTCCGCACGGTGAACTTGCCGCGATCGGGTTTGCACAGTATTACGCCGATACCCAGGCGCATCCCGAGCGGGGCGCCTGGGAACGCCTCGCGCAGATCTACGGTGTTGAGGAGTCGCTCGGCGTGCTCGGTGCCACCCGGATGATGATGTGGGGCAACGCCGTCGGCATCCCGCTCAGTTCATTTCGGGCTAGGCTGAAAGGAAGTCCGCATCCCGACAGCAGCCTGCGGTCTGAGATCGGCGTGATCCTCGGATCCTGGGCGGTGCTGCCGTTCGCTGTTCTTCACGGGACGCTGTCGGCAATTCGCCGCACGCCGCCAATCTCTTTCACGCCGCAGGCCGCGAACACTCACTAGGCATCCGGACTGGCGTTCAACATTGTCGTCGGGTTCGCCCACCGGGCGTGCTCGGCGGTGGCAGCTGTCATCCGTCGCACCCACACGGGGTCACGATGACGCTGGCTAATTCACGGGCGGCGTCGAACCTGCGGGCCCGATGGCCTTCGATCCGTGGGGGAGAGACACCAATGGCGGGTAAATCGCGCGAGTAGGACAGGTCTAGTGTCGGAGCGCAGCGGATAATTGGATTCATACCTATCACCGCGCCGGCCATGCTCAGCTACGCAAGCATGCACGCCCTCGGGAATGACCCTGCTGCCAGCTAATCCCAGCGAAGCGGGATCCGCACCATACTGAAACTGTGACGAACGATATTGATCTCTTCGTGGAGACGCGCGGCGAGAGCTGGCTGATCCGCAAGGACTGTTTTAGCCCAGCACGAATAGCCGCATGCTCGCCGTGAAGGTCACGTCCGATTGCGGCGTGCTGGACCGTAATTGCCTTCCGTGATTTGGTCTGCGGCACAGTCGCCCTCGCGAAGGGCGAGCGTGGCCCGACCTGTCACGCGTCGTGACTCATCGAGCCGCGCGGCGGTTGAGGATCCGGTCGGACCAGTCCATTTCAGAGCTGGTCGCGTCCCTGCGAGGTACTGGGCAGAAATTGCGAAGCGATGTGTTCCCAAGCGTTGTCAATTAGGGTAACTAAATCGATCCGCGTTGCCCTGATTACATGGGGCTTCTCAAGTTCACGATCGACGAAACGCACGATAAACCGGCGCAACTCGTTGTCCATGCCGGTGAGCTTTTGAAGCACGGCCGCGCGCCGACTGTCTGAGACGATCGTCATCACAACGTCGTCGGGGTGTGGCGGGGAGATGTGCCACAAGATTGTCAGAGGCTCAATCAGATCCATCGTGAGTCGCAGAGGAAGCACCAACTCGGCATCGAAACGCAACTTGTCGATGCCCAGATCTAGGTTGAAAGAGACGTTAACCGGCAGGTTGACGTTGTAGCCGACGGCGTCATCCAGCGCCTCTCCGTATGCCGTTCCGAAAACACCACTTGCTGTCACCCTTGCGACCTTGCGTCCCGGGCCCGCGCCGATCGGTCCCAGATGGAACTGTTCGCCTAAGACGCGGTTGATTGATTCCATCACTCGGTCACGATGCAGAACCAAGTTCATAAAACGCGTTCCGAACTCGTCGTAACTAAGTGGCGTCGAGCCTGGACTCAAGAAAGGCACCTCTGGTTGATCCTCAGCCGTGAGATCGACTTCGGGTTCAATCCGGGCTCGCTTCGTGGCTGCCGGCACTTCGAGGATTACGTGGGACTCGTCGAGGCCGGTGGACTCTGCAGACTCAATATTCACTCCGTCGGACATCTCCCAATCATCGTGCACAACTCCTGCGCCGGCGAATAGAAGGTCGACTGCATCCATCGAATCAGCTCTGACCACTGTCACGGCTCAGCTGGTGGCACGAAACCCGGTCGTGCGTAGCAAGAAATAGGAACGCCCAAGTCTAGCTCGCACCTTGGCCTGTGGGGCTGCCGCAGAGATGAGTTTTGGACAGGAATCCCATGTCAGGTCCTTCCATGAATTGTCCAACGCACGATACGACGTCTCAGGCTTCGGAAATGGTTCGTCGCCTTATCCGCGATCTGTCGAATGATGCTCAGGCGATGGACTGAGCCAAACTGTCGTGGACATGGTCGCATCGAAGGCAGATCAGTTTCTGTTCACCGGTGCTCTCGACCGAGGCCACCAAGTGGGGGCGGTCCGACTGGCATTTCATGCAACGAGAGATGACTGGATGTGGGTCACGCTTCAATATGCTCACTACCTCGTGTTTAGGAGTCCGGGTGACTCCGCCATGAAATACCCCAAACAGCGTCCTTCAAACTCCCCTTCACCGCTCAAGTCCCAAAGCGCGAAGGTGTCGCTGCTTGACGAAACTGACCCCTTTTATCGCCGCACCCGTAATACTCGACATTTGTCCTACCTGTTTCAGAGCACGCGGTTGTTCATCATGTGGCTGGGGCCAACACAGGTCAACTCATACTGGAGGGTTCGATTGTCGTGCCACTTCGACGAAGAGCATTCACTCGTAAGACCAGCTGACCATTGGTCGGCCCCGCCCTAGATCGATGACCCAGTCGGCGCTGGCGATCGTGTCGAGATCGTGTTCGACCAGCGCCACGGTGTTGCCGGCGTCCACCAACCGGTGCAGCTGGCGGAGTAGCAGAGCGATGTCGGCAGGGTGCAATCCTGCAGTCGGCTCGTCAAGCAGGTACAGCGCGTGCCCGCGACGCGCCCGCTGCAGCTCGGTTGCCAGTTTAATTCGCTGGGCTTCGCCACCGCTGAGCTCGGTGGCGGGCTGGCCCAGGCGCAGGTAGCCCAATCCGATCTCGCGCAGGGTCGTCAGGCTTCGCGTGGCATTCTTCGTGACGCGCATCATTAACGACAAATTGGGTACCAGACGTTTATGGATAGCGACCAGATTGAAGCAGTGCAAAATGTGATCGACCGAGTCTCCGCCTACCAAGACGGCGCCCCGGAGCCAACCGTCGAGCGCGAGCTTCGAAGTGGGCTCAGCGAAGCTGGGGTCGCTTTGGAGGATTCTCAGGTGAGCGCTCTGGTGTCGGCCATCGAGAAAAGTCCCGGCGAGGTCCAGGCTGCGGACATCCTGCGATGAGCGGGCAGCGGTTCGCTTTCGCTTGGGAACCTCGCTACCGGTTGCCAGCCCTCGCTTTCGGCGTTACACCTCGTACGGCGTGGGTGGAGGTCACCCCGACCGAGTTGTGCGTCCGCTACGGCTTGTGGACGTTGCGCTCCGCACTGGGCAACATTTCTGATGTCGAAACGAGCGGATCGTACGCATTTCTGAAGACCGCCGGACCTCCGCACCTGTCGTTCAGCGACCGCGGAATCAGCTTCGCCACCAATAGTCGGAAAGGTTTGTGTGTCAGTTTCCGCGAACCTGTGGCTGGCATCGACCCCGCGAAGCGCATCAAACACCCGGGAGCCACACTCACTGTCGCCGACGTCGCGGGGCTCGCACATGCCCTCGGATTTCCGGGAGCAGCGGACTCGCCCACCGACTCATGACGTCTGCGTCGACAGAATCACTTGATGATCCGATGGCGGACGTTCGGCAAGCGGTCTTGCAGGTTTTGGTAACCGGCTCAACGTCCTACGAGCTACTCAAGCGACTCAGTGAACGGGTCCCGTGGATTACGCCGGTCCCAGCGTGGATGCGCAGCAAGGTTCAACCCGTTGCCGTCGAGGACGTCGTACATCTCATCGTGCGAGCCGTGAATGCCGAACCGATGAACGCGCACTTGGATGTGGGCGGTGATCAGGCTGGCACGTCATACGGGGAGACGTGCAAAGTGCGGCACCCACCGATACCGCCTAGCCACCCAGACCGCTCAGTTGTCACTGGATCCTGCAGCAGCTCCATACAGTTAGGCTGCAGTGGTGTCCGAAGTTAAGCCTCCAAATGCCGCCCGGGAAGCTTATATTCCGGATCCGAGGCGATGGCGCATATTGTCCGTCTTGCTGGTCACGATCTTCATGTCGCTGATCGGCGTCAGCATCGTCAACGTCGCGCTTCCGTCCATCCAACTGAGCCTGGCTGCGAGTCAGTCACAGATTCAGTGGGTGCTTTCGGGGTACGCGCTGACTTTCGGCGTTGTGCTCATCGCAGCTGGACGTGCCGGTGATCTGTATGGGCGTGGTGCCCTGTTCATCGTCGGCGTGGCGTTGTTCACGCTCGCCTCAGTGGCAGCCGGGCTCGCGCCTGATGCCAACACCCTCAACGGGGCTCGTCTGATCCAGGGCATTGGTTCGGGGTTCATGGGGCCGCAAGCACTCGGCATGATCCAGCAGTATTTTCGTGGTGCAGAACGGGGCAAAGCCTTCGGTCTCTTCGGCAGTACTGTCGGCGTTTCGGTGGCGACCGGCAACATCATGGGTGGTCTACTCATCCAAGGATTCGGCGTCGACAGCGGTTGGCGATGGACCTTCTTCGTCAATGTTCCCGTGGGTATTCTGGCTATTGTCCTAGCATTCGCGTGGTTCCCAAAGCCCCTCATCATCCGTACCAAAAAGGCAAAGAAATCCGCACGATCGTCAGCGCCGCGCAAACCCAAGGACCTCGACGTTGTGGGTGGGCTGCTCGCCGGCTTGGCGGTCCTGACCGTCCTGATGCCTTTCACCCAGCGTCATGCGAGCGCTTTCGTATGGCTGTTGCTTCCCCTTGCCGGGGTTCTGGTGTGGGCGTGGATCCGTTGGGAACGGGCGTACAAGGCGCGAGGTCGCAGCCCGATGGTCGATCTGGACATCTTTCGGACGCCGAGCTTTACCAACGGAACGCTCCTGATTACCCTCTATTTTCTAGGCATAACGAGCATTTTCGTTCTGGTCGCGCTCTACATGCAGGACGGCCTCGGCCACACGGCACTGGAGAGTGGCGCGGCCGGTCTGCCTGGCGCAGTCATGACGATGGTCGCCGCGAACTGGGGAGGCCGCAACGTCATGCGTTATGGACGCACGGTCGTGATCGGCGGGATGGTTGCCGCACTCGTGGGCCTTATCTTGAGCATTCTGGTGGTGCAACTTCGTGCGTCAGATGCTGCTAGCGAATGGTGGTTGCTGCTGACTCTGGCCATCGTTGGCGCCGGGCAGGGGGCTGTCATCAGTCCCAACCAGACGCTGACATTAGAGGACGTACCGTTGCAGTATGCGGGCAGCTCGGGAGGCATCATGCAGACCGGTCAGCGCATCGGAACATCCGTGGGCATCACCGTCATCACCACGATTGCGTTCTTCACCTTGGCACGATCGGACTGGGCCGGAGCTGCCACTGCGGGATTCTCCGCGATATGTTTTGTCATCATTCTTGCCTTGCTGGTCGCCCTTTACGATTCGCGAGTCCGCCGCGCTGCGTCTTCGGCTTAGTCCGCCGTTCTCGGCGGTGGACGTGGCGTGATCATTGGCGCGCCGGAGGCCCAGCTTCCGGCCGACGCCGAACTCTGAGTCGGCCTCGGGACCGCCATGCACCGGTGCTCCACAGGGCCCAAACAACCAGCACAGGCTGGAAGAACAGCCTGATCACCCGCCCACCGTCGGTGTCGAGCCCGAAGGCGTCCGAGTGCGTGACCAGCTGATTGATGTTGCCGGGCAGGACCGCGACGAAGAATGCCGCCACGACCCAGCCGACCAGGATTCGGTGCCGCGCCAGGAACAGCACGGCGAGGCCCAGTGCGATCTCGACAAGGCCGGAGGCGACCACGATGAAGTCCTCGAAGGGCAGCCAGTTCGGAACCTGGGCGCGGAAGGTCTCACGCGCCACGGTGAGGTGCGCCGTGCCGGCCAAGGCAAGGAACACGCCCAACAGCCATCGCCCCACTGTCCGCACCGTCATGCTCTGAGTCTGACGCATAACGCCAACGTCAGCAGCGTGCGCGGTTTCTCAGCCGCTTAAGTGCCAGCCGTCCGCTGGCAGATCGAGCGCTGCTTGCGGTCCCCAGGAGCCCTGTGCGTATGGCTGCGTAGCCGGTGGATCGTCCAGCAACGGTTGGCATGCCTGCCAGATTAGGTCAACTTCCTCGGAGTGGCTGAACAGCAGTTGGTCTCCTCGCATCACGTCGAGCAGTAACCGCTCGTATGCCTCCAAGGGCTCGTCGGTTGGGAAGTCTTCAGCGAAATCAAGCCGCAACCTTGCCGGCGCCACCGCGAGGTCAGGTCCGGGGCGTTTGCCGCGGACCGCAACCTCAATCTGCGGATCGTCGGTGAGTTCCAGGACCAGCTCGTGAGGTTGGGAGTACTCGGTGAACACGTCATGGTCGGGTTCGCGATAGCGCAGGGTGATGGTCCGTCGTGCCTCGGCCAATGCCTTTCCCGTGCGTAGGTAGAACGGCACACCCTGCCATCGGTCGTTGTCGATCCAGGCCTCGAGGGCCACAAACGTCTCGACCGCGGAGTCGGGGTCGACGCCCTCCTCGTCGCGATAACCTTCGTACTGGCCGTACACAGATCTCTCGGGGTCGAAAGCGCGGAGTGACTTGAACGTAGAGGCCTTGGCAATCCTTAGTGCATCAGCATCGAGCTCATCTGGCCTGTCGCTGGCGACGAACCCGAGGAGCTGACACAGATGCGTGGAGATCATGTCGCGCAGACATCCGGTGCCCTCATAGAACGCGGCTCGTCCTTCGAGACCCAGAGTTTCCGGGACGTCGATCTGGACCGATGCGATGCTGTGACGGTCCCAGGCAGCGGCGAAGAGCCTGTTCGCGAACCGGAGCGCGAGGATGTTTTGCACTGCTTCCTTGCCGATGAAGTGGTCGATCCGGAAAACCTGCTCCTCGCTCACGACCGCTTTCAGTGCTGCGTCCAGTTCACGCGACGAGTCGAGGTCGAGCCCGAATGGTTTCTCGACCACTATCCGAGCCCGGTCAGTGAGCCCCTCACTTCCCAGCATGGCGACGATGCCTTCCATCGCGCCGGGAGGCACCGCGAGATACAGCAGCCGGCGCGTGTCTGGACCAAGGTGCTCCTCCGCGTCGCGCACGGCCGCGGCCAATGCCTCCCCATCGTCAGCGGTGGATGACTGGAACGAGAGTCGCTCCAGTAGTACGTCCAGCACTGCCTCATCGACATCTTCCACGAACTCGGCGACGGCATCTCGAACCGTAGACCGGAACTTCTCGATCGATACGGGGGAGTGGCGACCGGTGCCGATCACGGAGTATGCGTCAGGTAGCCACCCGGCGGCGGCCAACCGGTACAAGCCAGGGAAGAGCTTCCGCCGCGCTAGATCCCCTTGGGCACCAAAGAGCACAATTACGTGTGGGGGCAGATCCTGCTTGTCGCCAACATCGTTCAGCATGTGTTGAATACTCGTCGATCAGATCGACAATTCACAAGTCCTAATGTGCTCCGGCCGACGCAGCGACGAAGCTGAATTTCTCAGCACGGCGATTCCCGCGAACCCAGCCGGTTACAATCATGAGCGTGAGTTCTACGAACATTCCTCGGCCGCAGCAATCCGCAGCTTCTGGGGTCACCGAGGCGCGGTTACGCGATTTGCGTCGCTGGAATATTGGCCTTGGCGTACTCCACGCCGCGCAGGCCGTCGCGATCCTCCTGTTGGCTGGCGGTTTCGCCATCACGGTGACGTCGCAATTCCCTCAGGGCCCACCGGGCAGCGACGTGCCCGCGCCTGACGCCCTATTCGATGTGCGGATAGGTGTCGCCATCGCGGTATTTCTCGGCCTCGCCGCTATTGATCACCTGCTCACCGCCACATTATGCAGAACCCGCTACGAACGGGAACTGAAAGCTGGCTTCAACAGGTTTCGTTGGATCGAGTACTCCTTTAGCGCGACCGTGATGGTCCTACTCATCTCCTTGTACAGCGGAATCACTGGAATCTCCGCGGTTGTCGCGATCGCCGGAGCCAATGTCGCCATGATTCTCTTCGGCTGGATTCAAGAAGTCAGTAATCCACCTGGGCGGGCGGCAACCACGATGCTGCCGTTCTGGTTCGGGACCATTGTCGGCGTGGCACCGTGGGTGGTGATCAGCATCAATTTTGTAGGGGCTGGCTCATCGATCCCCGGCTTTGTTGTTGGCATCTTTGTCTCGCTCTTTGTGCTGTTCATGAGTTTCGCACTCAACCAGTGGCTGCAGTATCGGCAGATCGGGCCGTGGAAGAGCTACGCCTTCGGTGAAAAAAGCTACCTCGTCCTGAGTTTGGTCGCGAAGAGCGCTCTCGCTTGGCAGATCTTTGCGGGCTCTCTCGCCACCTAGTGCCCTGTAGTTGAATTGGTTGGATGGTTGGCTTTGGCGAGGATCTGGTCTGCGGTTTTGGTCCAGACGAAGGGACAGGATCGGTCGTTCCAGCCGTTGATGAAGGCCCTGATCTTGGTGGTGAGGTCTTTGACGGAGGCGAAGGTTCCCCGGTGGATGGCTTGCTTCTCGATGATGCCGAATTAGACCTCGACCAGGTTCAGCCACGAGCCGGACGTCGGTGTGGGGGTACCTCCCGCTTGCGGGGGAAAGTGGAAATGGATTCGCGGGTTCGCCTCGAGCCAGTCGCGGGCTTCGACCGTCTTGTGGGTTGCGTCATGGCCGAGCATCGAACCCGGCTGAGCTGTCGCCGATGACCTGGGAGATGTGTCGCCTATGTCCTGAACCAGCACACTGCCCCCGCTACCAAAGAAGTCGAGGTCAGACATCGTCTGGCCTCGACTTCTTTGGAGGTCGCCATCGCGATCCTTCACCTTGTCCTCGGTGGTTGAGGTACGAGCGCAGCGAGCCTCGAAACTACTTCTGTCGTCCCGGTCGGGATCAGGCTGCCTTGCGCACCTGTCGGTCATGCACACCCATGACCTGGGACGGGAGCCCCTGGTCTTCCAGAGCCGGGAGGGCTCGCCCCGCACATTGTTCCGCCGGATTGTGATCAATGGACAACGCTACTGTGACAGCACTAGTGTTACGGACATGCCGGAGTTCGATGCTGACGTGGTCGTGGTGGGCAGTGGCTTCGGTGGGGCGGTCGCGGCGCTGCGGCTGACCGAGGCCGGCCACCGCGTGCTGGTCCTCGAGAAGGGCAGGCGGCTCGGCGACGAGGACCTGCTGCGTGCGCGCCGGGACCCGCGCGCCTACCTCTGGCAGCCGGGCGTGGGCCTGCGCGGCTTCTTCTGGCAGCGGGTCTTCCGCCACGTCGCGATCATTGGCGCGAGCGGTGTCGGCGGCGGGTCCACGGTCTGGGCCGGGGTGTTGCTTGAGCCGCGCGACGGCTTCTACGCCGATCCTGCGTGGTCGCACCTGTGCCCGGACTGGCGTACCGAGCTCGCACCCCACCTCGCCCGGGCGGCGGGCATGCTGGGACGGGTAGTCACCCGCCACCGCGGCCCGATGGACGACCACTTGGCCGCCGCGGCCGCGAAGGTCGGCGCCGGCGCGACGTACGGGCCGGTGCCGGTGGCCATCCACTTCGGGCGCGAAGGCGTCACCGAGCCGGACCCGTTCTTCGGGGGCGAGGGGCCTGCCCGGACCGGGTGCCGCCTCTGCGGGGAGTGCCTGCTCGGCTGCCCGTACGGTGCCAAGAACCAGCTCACCCGCAACTACCTGCCGCTCGCCGAGCGCTACGGCGCTGAGGTACGGGCAGAGCACGAGGTGACCGGGATCCGGCCGCTGCCCGGCGGTGGCTACGAGCTCGCTGTCGCCCACCCGTGGCGGCGCACACCGGTCGCGCCGATCCGGGCCCGTCGCGTGGTGCTGGCCGCCGGCGTGCTCGGGACGCTCGACCTGCTGTTCCGCTGCCGCGACGAGCTGGGCACGCTGCCGCACGTCTCGGCGATGCTGGGCCGGCGGGTGCGCACCAACAGCGAGGCGCTGACGGCGGTGCTCCAGCCGCCCGGTGAGGACCTGTCGCGGGGGCCGACGATCTCCAGCGACTTCTACCCCGATCCCGACACCCACGTCACCCAGAACCGGTTCGTGGGCGGCTGGCACATGCGGCTCCAGGTCGGGCCGATCGTGGACGGCGAGCGGAAGCTGGGCCGAGCGCTACGGACCCTGGGCAGGCTGGCGGCCTCGCCCGTCTCGCAGGTGCGGTGGATGGCCGCGCGGGGCTTCGAGCGCCGGCTCACGGTGCTCACCGTCATGCAGCATCTCGACAACGAGCTGGCCTTCGAGCGCCGGCGGTCCCCCCTCCGGCCGTGGCGGCGCGTGCTGCGGTCGCGGGCGGTGCCAGGGCGCCAGGCGCCGAGCTACCTGCCGGTGGCCAACAAGGTCACCCGGGCCTTTGCCGAGTCGTCGGGCGGCACCCCGCTGAATCTACTGGGCGAGACCGTCGGCGGGCTCTCGGTGACCGCACACATCTTGGGCGGCGCGGTGATGGGTGCCTCGCCGGCCGAGGGAGTGGTGGACACCTCGCACGAGGTGTTCGGGCACCCCGGGCTCTACGTCGCCGACGCCAGCACGATCCCGGCGAACCTCGGGGTGAACCCGTCGCTGACGATCACCGCGCTGGCCGAGCGCTTCGCGTCGCTGTTCCCCTCGGCGCCCGAGGGCGCCGTACGCCGGGAGCCGGTCACCGCGCGCCGGGCCGGCACCCCGACGGTCACGGACGGTGGTCGGTGATCGGTGTGCCCGCGTTGGTGCGCGCGTGGTCGAGCCTGCCGGCGCCCGCACTCGACGACGTCGTGGGCACGCTGTGGGCCGAGTTCGTGGCGCCGCTGCGGCAGGCGGCGCCGGTGGGGCTCGGTCTGGTGGGGCTCCCGCGCTGGCATGGCAAGAGGTTCGCCAGGTCCGGTCCTGGGGAGCTGGTCGGGGTGAACCTCGTCCGCGCGCGGGACGGCTCCGGCTCGCTGGAGGAGCGGCTGGCTATGCGCGCGGTGCTGGGTGAGGGCCTGGCCGACGGGCTGCCCGCGGTGGTGGTCACATACGCCGCCGACGGGCCGCGGCCGTGGCGATGGGTTCGCGACGAGCTCCGGGTCGGGCGCGACGGGGCGCTGGTGGGCATGTCGTACCTCGACCGCCCCCTCCTGCGTCGCGGCGGGCTGCCCTTCCTGCTTCACCACGAGCGCGGAGACGGACCCGGGGGCTGACATCCGCACCCCGAGGCCCGTCCGAGTCCCGTGGATCCGGGACTTTGGACCGTCCCGGTGGATGGCTTGCTTCTCGATGATGCCGAATTAGACCTCGACCAGGTTCAGCCACGAGCCGGACGTCGGTGTGGGGGTACCTCCCGCTTGCGGGGGAAAGTGGAAATGGATTCGCGGGTTCGCCTCGAGCCAGTCGCGGGCTTCGACCGTCTTGTGGGTTGCGGAGTTATCCATGACCAGATGCAATTCCTGGTCGGGGTAGGCCTTCGCAACGTGTTTGAGGAACCGCAAAGCCTCTTGGCGGCGGTGCCTCGGCTGGGTGATTCCGTTGACCTTGCCGGTCGCGATCTCCAAGCTCGCGAACAACGTGGTGGTGCCGTGGCGCACGTAGTCATGGGTGCGACGCTCGGCAAGGCCTGGTTTCATCGGCAACGTCTTCTGCGTCCGATCGAGTGCCTGAATCTGGGACTTCTCATCCACACACAACACGATCGCGTTCTCCGGCGGCGCCAAATACAGGCCAACCACGTCAGTGACCTTCGCGACCAGCTCAGGGTCAGTCGAGAACTTGAACGTCTCCAACCGCCACGGCCGGATTCCATAAGCACGCCAAGCCTTGGCGACCGTCGAGTTACCAATCCCCAGCTTCGCCGCCAACAACCGCGACGACCAATGCGTCACACTGGGCTGACGGGCCAGCGCCCGGCGGGTGTGCACGACTCCAAATATTTGGTCGAGAGGGAATGAGACATGGCAAACGAGACCTGTGACGTTGCGGTAGTCGGAGCGGGGTTGTCGGGATTGTCGTGTGCTCAGCGCCTGACTCAAGCAGGTCTCGACGTGCGTGTGATCGAGGCATCGGACGCGGTCGGCGGTCGAGTGCGCACCGATGAGGTCGACGGATTTCGGCTCGACCGGGGTTTTCAGGTGTTGAATACCGCATATCCGGAACTCTGCGCGCAAGTCGACCTGGACCAGTTAAATCTTCGCCATTTCAATCGGGCGATGCTGCTGCATGTTGAGGGTCAAACTGTTCGGATCGAAGACCCAAGACGCAGACCCCGCGGAATTCTTACCGCAGCGCGTTCACCGATTGGCGGGATGCGGGATAAGTTGGCCCTCGCCGCCTATGCCGGATTCGTCGCATACGCGCCGGTCTCTGTTCTTCAACGACAGAAAGATCAGGCAGCCAACGAGCGGTGGCGAAGTCTTGGAATGTCTCAAACAATCATCGACCGTTGTCTGCAACCCTTCTTTTCAGGGCTACTCCTCGAAACGGATATGTCGACGTCAAGTCGATTTACTGACCTGATGATGCGAAGATTTATCAGAGGCAGCGTGGCTGTCCCGGCGACTGGTATGCAGGCGCTGCCGGAACTGCTGGCTCACGATCTGAGGGTCGAATTGCAGCGTTCGGCGATCGCAATACGGCCGACCGAGGTGGAAACGTCAGCCGGCCTGATTCGTGCCAACGCCGTCGTCATTGCGACCGCCGCCGACGAGGCTGCCGGGCTACTCCCAGGCGTGCGGCTGCCGCAGTGGAGAGGCGTGTCAACGGTGTATCACGCCGCCGAGCAGTCCCCGTTAAACGAACCAACATTGATCGTTGATGCCGAACAATCTCCGGTGAGCAACACCGTCGTGATGACCGAGGCCGCACCGTCTTATTCGTCCGATGGCCGTGCGTTAATTGCCACGTCAGTCGTCCATGACCAAAGCAAAGCACCCAAAGACCTCGACGATTCCGTGATCAGGTCTCATCTTGCGCGACTCTACAACTGCGACACCGCGTCGTGGGAACATATGGCGACATATGACATTCCGCGGGCCCTCCCAGCGATGCCCGCCCCGCACCCGTTCGAGCGATCGGCGCAGGAGGATGGTGTCTATGTTTGTGGTGACCATCGGGACACCAGCTCGATTCAAGGTGCGCTTGTCTCCGGTCGAAGGGTCGCAGAGTCAGTTATTCGTAACTTGGGTGTTGCATAGGTCGAAATGATTGGCGCACGGGCCGGCTTGGCGACGCTTCGTGCTCATCACCGGCCAATGACCTTGTATCGCGGCGGCAGAAGTTCCAATGACAAAAACGCTTACTCGAGCTCCCCGAGCTTGGCAGTCCCCGTTGCCGCTGCGGCATCATTCCACAACCGTTCGCGTTTCTTCGGATCCTCGTCTTTGGCGTGCCCGTAATTGGTCGGCCGTAGGCGTCGGTCGTGCCAAAAATGACTGGTATTGCTGGAGTCCGGGCGGGTTGCCGCCAACCAGATCAGCGTGTCGGCACCTTCGTCCAATGGTCGCAGCACCGGCAGCGTCGCCCGTCGGAATCTCGGCATCGATTTTGCCACGCCGGGAGTGTTGACCCAGCCTGGATGCATGCTTTCGACGGCGATGTGATCGTCGGCAAGTCGGTCCGCCCACATCTGGGCGAGGACGACCTGCATACGTTTCGTCCGCGCATATGCCTTGGCGCCCGCATACTGACCGATACGATATTCGGGATCGTCGTCGCGAAGATCTGCGGTGTACATTCCACCGGATGACATGAAGATGACGCTGGCGGCATCGCTGGCGGCGAGTTCCTTTCGCAGCAGAGTGGTCATGAGATGTGGGCCAAGCACGTGGGTTGCATACGTGACTTCGTGCCCGGCAGCGGTCTCGGTACGTTCGGTCATCATCGCTCCGGCATTGTGAATCAATCCATCCAACACGGGCACCTGGTGCCGGTACTCCGAGCAGAATCGGCGCACGTCGTCGAGATCGCTGATGTCGCATTGCTGTGGATGAAATGTCCCGTGTGGCACCTGGTACCGCAACGTCATCAAGGCGTCATCCAACTTTTCTCGACTACGCCCCAAAATGTCCACTTCGGCGCCAAGTTTGGCCAACCCTGCCGCCGTTGCCAGGCCGATACCGGAGGTAGCGCCGGTGACAATGACCCGACGCCCGGCCATTGAGCCTGCGGCGGGATCGGCGGGCCACCACCGGCGGCGTAGCAGCGGACCGATGCGTGAATATCCCAGAATGATCGAACGGTCGAGCAAAGTGTCGACGGAGCTGTTGAACGTCATAACAACATTCCTTTCGCACGGGGGACTGGACGAACGGGTAGACCGCACAATCTCACCGCTTTTCGGATGATAGATCTGCTGGCGTGTCTCATGCTCGGGGTGGGAATTTGCGACGGAACAATGGCGGTAGGAAGCGCACCATAAGGATGGACCAGGTCAGGTGAGTCAGTGCCGGCGCTTGAATGCCGCCGGATGCCCGCCGCTGCAATCCGAACAATCCACCCATCACCACGCTCGCGATAACCAAGGCCGGATTCCGTGTGCCGATTGTGGTCGCCGTATACGCAGCGGTCGACACTGCTACCGGATTTTTCTGGCCGACAGCGTCATATAAGGCACCGCGGAAAAAGATCTCCTCGGCGAGCCCATTGGCGCAAGTCGTCAGCAACACGAGTGCGGAATGCTCGTCGTCGGCGAACTCCATCACCTTGACCAGAGCATTGTCCAAAACAGGAATTCGACGGGCCACGAGAGCCGCACCATAAAACAGCGCGAAAGCGCCAGCCGCGGTGGCGACGGGAACGATGATTGGCCGCCTGAACTTGCCACTGCGCATCTCGATCCACCCAAGGTGCAACGGCCCCGACCACGCAGCTCCGCCCGTCCAGATCGCTGCAGTCGCTAACGATGAGGCGTAAAAACGATTTGATCCGGGCCGCGTCGAGAGCGAATATTTCAACGTGCCGGTTCCGAGCAGCATGACTGTGCCCACCACCTTGCGCCTGTGTCGCGTTGCTTCGAGCGGCTCGAGGTGCAAACGGGGTGTCTGTCCGGTGAGACCTTTGGGCAGTGCAGCAAGCCACCTCAACTGTTTCCGGCGACGTGGAAACCTCATCGTTTGGTTCGCTTCTCGCGAGCGCGCTCACCCAACGCTTTGAGCACGGCGTCGTCGTAGTCCATCGGCTCAAACGGTACCAATCGTCGGATTGAATCATCTTCGACAACGACCTCATTCGTCATCGAATCGATCAACGTACGTCCGGTCTGGATGTCCACATTGGTGACCAGTGCCAACCACAGTGACGACAGCTGTGGGCTAAGCAACGGGACGGGAACAACAGGAATCCAGCGTCCTTGGATCGCCGCGAGCCGGCGCATCATGGTCAAATATTCGAGGACTTCGGGTCCGCCGATATCGAACGCTCGACCGGCAGTCTCGGGAACGTCCAGCACACCCACGAGATAGCGGACCACGTCATCGATGCCGATCGGTTGGGTCCGAGTATTCACCCAGCGAGGAACCACCATTGCCGGTAAGTGTTCAACGAGCTGTCGGGTCAATTCCCATGATGTCCCACCGTGGCCAACGATGACTCCAGCTCGGAGACTGGTGACGGGGACATCCGCGGTGCTGAGCAGCCGCTCCACCTCGCGGCGGCTCCGCAGATGCGCCGAAAGGTCATCGGAATCCGCACCGAGACCACCAAGATAGATGATGCGCTGCACATCCATGTCGGCCGCAGCGCTGGCAAAACTGGTCGCTGCCTCGGCGTCGAGGCGTTGGAAGTCGCTGGAATCCAGGGAGTGCACCAGATAGTAGGCGACCTCGCACCCTTCCAACGCGGCCGCCAGAGTGGGGGGGTCATGAACGTCGCCGTAGACCGGTTCGCCCGCGCCGGTGTATGTGTTGGGGTGGCGAGTCATGGCCTGCACGGTGTGCCCGGCTTCTTCCAATGCAGAACAGAGTCGTTTCCCGACGAAGCCTGACGCTCCCGCTACGACTATGCGCATACTCGATTCCTCTCGTTGTTGTTGCCGTATGTCATTTGGTTCATTCAGTGCGCCCGAGTTGGTGGCTTAACGCGGCGCCGAGGGTTGGATGTCGGAACTGATATCCGGTGGCTTCCAGTTGTGTTGGCATGACCCGCTGGCTGGCATTGGGAATCTCGGCGGCGCCTTCTGCGCCAAGAAGCAGGCGTGGGCCCAGAGCCGGTACCGGCAGGACCGCGGGCCGGCGGAGCGTGCGGGCGAGGATCTGTGTGTACTCACTGTTGCGTACCGGTTCTGGTGCCGTCGCGTTCATGGGTCCAGAAATGTCGGTGTCGATCAGGGCGTGATGGTAGGCATAAACAAGATCGTCCAATCCGATCCACGACTGCCATTGCCGGCCATCACCGACCCGTCCACCCAGTCCGGCCGCGAACAAGGGGCGCAACAGGTGCAGCGCTCCGCCACGTGGAGATTGCACGATCCCGGTGCGCACGTTGACGACACGGATACCAGCCTCGCGCGCAGGGATCGTGGCGTCCTCCCACGCCCTGACGACGTCGGCAAGAAATCCCGTGCCAGGTGCGCTCGCTTCGGTGAGGGTCTCATCGCCGCGATCAGCGCCGTAGAAGCCAATGGCAGAGGAGACGACGAAGGCTTTGGGTCCGCCGTCCATGGTCGCGAGGAGTTCGGCCAGTTTCTTCGTTGGGGGTATGCGGCTCTCTCGAATTTTCCGCTTGTGCTCCTCGGTGAACCGTCCAGCAATGGGTTCACCCGCGAGGTGAATGACCGCGTCGACGCCGTCAAACAGGCTTCGATCGGGATTATTCGGATCCCAACGACGTTCATCGGGCCCGGTAGGTGGGTGGCGTACCAGCCGAATGATCCGGTGGCCGCCGGTGCTCAGAAATGCGGACAATGCCGTTCCGATGAGCCCTGAACTTCCCGTCATCGCCACCGTCAGCGTGCGATTGGTTTGGGTTGCCGCCCAACGGTGTTCGGCGAGGTCGGCTGCCAGTTGATTGTGCCGGTACTTGAACATTTGGTGGAGCATGCGCTCGGGAATTTTCGACTCAACGTGATCGGTCACATTGGTCCGATTCCCCTCGACCGTGGTGAAATCATGGGCATGTCGCCACGTCAATGCGACGGCGAGTGGTTTCGACGAAACTCCGTCGGAGACCAGTTCATCAACGAATCGGCTGTTTTCCACGTAAGCGGATGCGTCGTGTTGTGCAATCCATTTCAGACCGGCGGGGAACTCGAGAACTGCTCGCCCGTCTTTGAGTGACGTCGCTTCCGCGCCGATGCGAACAGGCATCCACGGCGGCGTCAGACGGGTCATCGCACCGCAGCGAGCGTGCCACGCAAACACCTCATCACGAGGCGTGTCGATGACGCTCGAATAGGTGATGCCCATTTCGTTATCCCTGCTTACCGTCGTGGTGCGTAGTGTCGTGCTTGGTCCCGCGAGACCTTCATGTCCATCAAGATTTGATGCGGGGCCATTGATTTTCAGCGCAGTATTCGGGTATGTCCGTGTCTGCCAAACACTCCGAAGTGGGGCTTGTCTATGTCGACCCATCGACCGTTGCGTCGAACTTTGAGTACCCAATGGTTTTCTTTTCGACTTGCAGCGATTTCTTTGGCCCACCGAGTAGCCGACTCGCGATCGAAAAACACCCCACCGCGGTGGTACCTCGTGGCCGGCTCGAAGTAAACGAAGGCCTTCGCTGGTTCGCTCAACGTAATCCCTCACCGATCTGATTTCTTGGGGCGGTCCACTTCCGTGTGAAACGAGCCATAAACGTGTGCGCTAGGTACCCCTTCCGCGCGAAACCAATCCGACAGACTAGACGTTTGGACCAGACCTCGCGCGATCTCGACCAGCTTGATGTTCATTTCATTGGAGTAGCGCCGCAAAATAGCGAACGACTGGTCGCCATCGACACTCAAGCGATTCATGAGAATTCCTTGGGCCTGTCCGATCACCGTGCGGTTTTCCAAGGCCTGCTGCAACTCTTCGACAGCACGAGCCGCAGTCAAAGCGACCGAGGCATGGCTGGCAAATATCTGAGCCATGCGGACATGGTGTGGTGCGAACTGCCCGGTTCTTGTCCCATACATGTTCAGGGATCCTATCGGGGCCCCGCCGGCGTGAAGCTCGGCCGAGAGAACACTCAAGAACCCTAGTCCCGTGGCTTGGCGACTCCACCGCGGCCACCGTGCATCGGTCGCCAGGTTCTCGCAAGTCACCGTACGCAACTCGGTCGCCGCGTCAATGCACGGCCCTTCTCCATCGTTGTACTGAAACTGATCGGCGCGAGCGACGAGATCGGACGTTGGCCCAAGTGTTGCGAATCTGCCGCGGCTCTGCAGCATCGTGACACCGGCAAATTGGGTGCCGAACGCTTGCGTCGCGAAAAAAACTATCTGCGTGACCGCCTGTTCGGTCGTCTCGGCCCCCGCCATCTCGCGACTCACCCGGGCGAGGACTGCGGCGTCGATTGTCTGTTCAAACGGTTTTGTACCGTCGCGGGTGGGGTCGGTTCGTAGAACATCCTCGATTGTCATGAGTCTGACCTTTTGGCGTAAGTCTCGTAAGTCATCTCAGCGGCGGTAGCGCAGATTTTTGTGGTGAAATCCGTGCCGCTGAGCCGTCAAATCGATCGCGCACTCAAGAAGCATCATTGTCGGGCCTTTCGTAGGATGAACAGTTCAAGTCTCTCCCGCAGATTCGCTCTTTTGGAGGATGAAATCTATGCATTTCTCCGCCCTCATCGGGCCCTTGCTCGTGGGTCCTCAGATTTGGAATGTCCGAACATCGAACGAGTTGCATAAGTTTCGAGTGCTGATCACCGAGAAGAGCCGATAGTTTTGGTCCACCGGCTCGGCAGCAGGCGGTACTGATCGTTTCCAGACGGGACAACTATGTCGAATCTCTCGCACAAGACTGCCCAGCCTTGGTGCCTCGAAACCTTCAGCATGGTGGGTCAACGGCAGCAAGATCGCGTCTTGGCAGCATTCAGCCGCGTCAGCTTGCCGGCGGTCATCGTGGAAGGGGTTGACCGCGACCAAGAGTGGTTCGTCATCGTCGACTCCCCGTCGATTGCTCACGCGTTCAGGGCGCGCCGCGTTGTCCGCGTCATTGACCCCCACGCGGTGCTGACTTATTCGACGAATTCCCGGCACCTAACCGGGCAGGTACTGAGCAACGAACGGCGATAAATACCAGCCAGCTGACGACCGGCCGCTGTTCGAAGAGCCGACTTCATCGGCATCTGCGTCCGTCGTTTCGGGGTGTGGCAAGAAAAGTAGGTTGCCGGAAACGTGCGGGAAACGATTGATCAGACTGAACTCGGGCTGGAGGGTCTCGAGGGGTCAGAGGTTGGAGAGGTGGTCCTCGAGGCTGCTTGCGACTTTGTTGGCGAGCAGTGCCAACGCGGCAGGCATCAGCGGTTCGACCAGTTTGGCGACGCCGGTGGGCTCAAAACTGGCGTGATAGGTCACCATCGTCACATCGCCCGTTGACGAGAATGTCATAGTGTCTAGCAGCTGGATCGAGCCAGCGTCTCCCCTCAGTTGGAAGCGCTCGTGCTCGATGTATTCGGTGACGATGTAGTCCACCTCAGTCTCACGACCGGCGAATTTAGAAACGTTGTGATACGTCGTTCCCACGCCCCCATCACCGGAGGTCCGGCTGGTGCTCACGCTCGGTGGGTCCCATTCCTGGCTGGTGCGAAAATCTGAGAGGTAGGCCCACACCTTCTCGACCGGTTGCCGGACCGTGACCGTGCGTTCCACGCTGGGCATCGTTAACCCTTTCCGTTGACGAGCCACCACCGTACTCGGCCTAGTCCGGGAAATTCGCATGCAACCATCGCCAGCTGTGCCACCTACGACGCGGCCCAGCGGGAACAGCGCGACATCACTAGCTGCGTTGGCCGAAATGGTGTGGAGGGCGGCTGTTCCGTGCCGACGGCGTCCACCTGTCTGGACGAACGGACAAAGGATCAGGGTCGAGGTGCTGGCTTTGGGGCCGGGGTCGAAGGATTGAGCCCGGCAACTTCCTCATCTTCACGTGCCACCTGGATCGGGCCGCATTGCTTTGCTCGATACAGCGCCGTATCGACCGATGAAATTGCGTCGTCCAGGTTTGCCCCAACAGCCAGGTGCCCCACTCCATAGCTGCCGCTGGGAACGCCAATTCCCATGGAAGCGGTCGATTCCTGAAATCGTAGGTTGATTTGCGCTGCAGTCTGCGCGGCGCGGTCCAGGGTCGTGCCCGGCAGCAGCAGGATGAATTCGTCGCCGCCATAACGGCCGATCAGATCAGTGGAGCGAACCGCTGCTAGGCATGCGGCTGAGAATGCTTCCAGCACGCGATCACCGACGGGATGTCCGTAGGCGTCGTTGATGCTCTTGAAATGGTCGAGATCGGCAAGGATCAGCGCGCCGGCTAATGAGCGTTTCGAGTTCTGAGCTGCGTTGCCAGCAAGACGGAGAAACTCCGCGCGATTGAGAAGCCCGGTCAACCCGTCGCGTGTAGCCCTGGCCGTAAGTTCCTTGGTGGATTGTTCGTGGCTCAGTTCTGACATGCTGTAGGAAACCACGGCCAGTAGTGTCAAATTCAGGAGCGTTGTGGTCGCCGATCCGAAATAGGCGGTGAAAGCGTGGCCTTCGGAGCCATGGATCAGATAGACGATCCACCGAAGGAAGTAGTAGAAACTTATGAAGCCGGCTGAGACCGTGAGCATCATTCGAACACTGGTATCGGTGTGTTCCATCCGCCAGAGCTCTACGGCGCACAGACCGATCGTCGCGCTCAGCGCGAAGAGGAAGATGTAACCTCCCGACCAGATGTTTGAATCTGGATGGTCCAAGCAAGAAAGTATGAAGGTCGGTATCGGTGCGATAGCAATTTGCCAGCCCGGCGGTCGCGGTGCTCGCAACGTCCTGGCGCCCGCCCAGACGGCGGCACCGCCGAACACCAACATCGCGTTACCGAGCGGATTGCTCCAATATTGCTGTGGCGTGCCGTCGAGAAGGTAGGCGCTCGAACCGCCCAGGAACGAAGCAAGTGCCACACACCACCATCCGCAGTAGGGGGAGCGAGTGGAACGGTAGGTCGAAAAATAGAACAGGATCAGCATGGTGAACGCCACGACGGCGAACGCCACACGAAGACTTGCCGTGTCGAGCATCATGGGTAGACGGTCACGGCAGGCGGCAGGATGACGAAACCCAACCAAGACAGTCGTAGACCGTCGAAAGAAGACACCAAATCCCTCCCCGATCATCGGCCCCGGCATCTCAGAATAGCGCGAAAGCGGCGCATTCTGATCAAATTCCCGACGCAACGGGCGGAGCCGCTCGGTCCATCAGGGGCCGAAGCGCGTTCCGACGCTGCTGGGACCGCCGCAGGCAGTGTCATTGCGCTTCACGCCGGTGGTGTACTGACCGGCAGGTCGTGCAGGGCGTGCAGGGCGATCGTCAACTCGAGCACCGTGGTGGGATCGTTCAGGCTGTCGCCGAACAGCTCCTTGAGTTGCCCCATCCGGTAGCGGACGGTCTGAGCATGCACGAACAAATCTGCTGCCACATCGTCGCGACGACCTTGGTGCAGAAGCCAGGAACGAAGCGTCTCAGCGAGTTTTTCGGCACTTGCTGGTCGGAGGTCATCGAGCGGAGCGAGGACTCGTCGCCGAAGGTCAGCAATGGCTTCGGGGTCTGATCCGATGACCAAAGACGCGAGATGGAGTTCGGTGTCTATTGGGCCGGTGGTGTCCGCAACTAGTTGCCAGGCTCGCACCGCACGCAGATAGGACGATCGCGATTGCATCCATGGTTTGGCCGGGCCAACGATCGATTGGCGATCGGCCAGAAGCCCGAGGAGCTTCGCTCGACCTGCACCGTCGACATCAGGGGCCAGTAGGACGGCCAGCCCCGCGGCCTTGTCGAGCCCGGGCAGATCGTCTTCGAGGTGGAGAGTTCCCGCGCCAAGCCGTGAGATGACTGCTCGCTGTTGTGAGATGGGGACGAGAACTACCGTCAGAGTGCTGGGCACTCGCCACGTGGCACGCTCGGCGCTTGTACGGAGTGCATCTGGCGACGCACCATTCAACAATTGCCGGGTTAGGTCTTCGAGATGGCGATCGAGTACCCGCCCGCTGGCGGACAATTGATCGGCATGGCCGGCGACGCTGGCGGCAGAGAGTTCATCTATGTAGGCGAACAACAGCTCGGCGAACTTGGCCATCGTTTCCGCTGACATGCCGGCTTCGGTGGCTACAACTGCCATCTCTCGCCACGCCACACGAGCGCCGATCCGGTAGGCCATAAGTAGTGCATCCATCGCGCGGTCACTGCGGGCCTCGCCTTGGCCGAGGGAATAGGCAGCGTCAATGACCGGAGCGAGCGGAACGCCAGGGTCGGATTCGCGTGACGTCAGGGTGAGGAACCCACCAATGCCGAGCTGCACTGCATTTTGTATGTTCTCGCCCATATGACCGGCGAGGGGCCCTGCATAACTCGGCACTTCAACGATGATCGCCGCTATAGCTTGCTCCGCGATGCGTGGCAACACTTCTCGAAGTGAGTCATAGATGCCAGCATCAAAACCGAGTTCGGCTGCGCCGGGGGAGACGTGCACAGAATTTCACTCTCACTAGTTTGTTCGCAAAAAACAAAAGCATGTATTTAATTCACATTGTTTGGTCAAGACTTTACACCGGTTGGACTACATCATGGAAGTATGACGACAACTATCCAGAGACCACGTGCATCGCTGCGCGATCGCGTCCTCAAGGTTGCCGAGCGTGTGACGACTCCATTGCTTCCGTCGGATTACCTCGACCTCATCAGCCCACTGCGTAGCGGCGCTGACCTGCGCGGACGCATTGTCGAGGTCGTCCCGGAGACTGCCGACGCCGCAACGATAGTGATCCGCCCCGGCGCTGACTGGGCAGGGCATGTGCCCGGCCAGTACGTCCGCATTGGCATCGACGTCGATGGTGTTCGTCAATGGCGCGCATATTCCCTGACCCATGGACAGCGCAGGGACAAGAACATATCGATCACCGTCAAAGCAGTCCCCAACGGCACCGTGAGCAACCACCTCGTTCGCGAAGCCGCTCCCGGAGTCCTTGTGCACCTCGAGCAGGCCACGGGCGACTTCGTTCTTCCTGACTCGGTCGCGCAGCACGGCAAAGGCAAACTCCTGTTCGTAACGGCTGGTTCGGGCGTAACCCCCGTCATCGGGATGTTGCGCAATCTGTTCCCGGTGACGGACACCGGTGTCGTACGCCTTGCCCGGAGCAACGAAATCGACATCGTGGTCGTCCATGTCGCCCCGACTGAGCCGGACTCGATCTTCCTGAGCAATCTCAAGGAACTCGACGAGGTTGGCGCCATCGATCTGATCCCCAAGTATGACGATGTACACGGCGTATTGAATGTCGAAGACCTCATCAATCTCGTCCCAGATCTCGCCGAACGCAGCACCTACGCCTGTGGCCCTGCCGGACTGCTTGATGCCTTGCAGACACATCACGATGCGGCTGGCTTGGCGCTCTTCACGGAGCAGTTCCGCGTGGCGCTCATGGAAGCAGGCGAAGGTGGCACGCTCACCTTCACCGGCAACGACACCTCGGTTGAGGCCAACGGCAGTACGCCGATCCTCGAGGTCGCCGAAGCCGCTGGCGTCCTGATGCCGAGCGGCTGCCGGATGGGCGTGTGCTTCGGCTGCGTAGTGCCCTTGCGCCAAGGCGTCGTGCGCGATCTGCGCAGCGGCGACCTGACCACCGCTTCACCCGGCGACGGCGTGAACATCCAGACCTGCATTTCCGCGGCCGCCGGGCCCTGCGAGATCGACCACTGACCACCACCTCCCCAAGGAGCACCCATGACTGTCATCAGTAGAAAACAGATCGACCCGACCGCCCATCTCACAGCCGAAGACATTGAAAACCTCGGCATCGAGCTTGACGCGATCCGCGCCGACTTCATCGCCGCCCGTGGTGCAAGTGATGCGGCCTATATCCGCAAGGTCATCGACAGCCAGCGCAAACTCGAGCTCGGCAGTCGCGCAGTTCTTCTGTTCTCACTCTTCCCGCCCGCGTGGCTCGTCGGAACCGCTGGCCTCTCGGTGGCCAAGATCCTGGAAAATATGGAGATTGGCCACAACATCATGCATGGCCAGTGGGACTGGATGCGCGATCCCAAGATCCATTCGACCACCTGGGAATGGGACAACGCCTCCCCGTCGGCGCAGTGGAAGCATTCGCACAATGAGTTGCACCACACCTACACCAACGTCATCGGCAAGGACAACGACCTCGGCTACGGCATCATGCGCGTCGATGAGGATCAGCGCTGGCACCCGTTCTACCTAGGTCAACCATTATGGAACTTCATCAACGCCTGTTTCTTCGAATACGGGATCGCGGCGTATGACCTTGAGCTCGGCAAGAACCTGAAGTCCAAGAACCGCAAGAACCCCGAATTCGTCAAAAATTACAAGCAGGTTCTCAAGAAGATCCGGAAGCAGGCCACGAAGGACTACGTCGTGCACCCGCTGCTTTCTGGCCCGTCATTCCTCACGACGATTGGCGCCAATGCGACGGCCAATGTCGTACGTAACCTGTGGACCCATTCGGTCATCATGTGCGGGCATTTCCCCGAAGGTGTCGAGACCTTCGAGAAGAAGTCCATCGTCGGCGAAACGAGGGGGGAGTGGTACCTCCGACAGATGCTCGGCTCGGCCAATATCGACGGCAGCAAACTCATGCACATGATGAGTGGCAATTTGTCGTTCCAGATCGAGCACCACCTGTTCCCAGACCTGCCAAGCAACCGCTACCAAGAGATTGCGCCGCAGATACGTGACTTGTTCGACCGTTACGGCTTGACCTATACGTCCGGTTCGCTCCCGCGTCAGGTCGGTTCGGCGTGGAAAAAGGTCGTTCGACTTTCACTGCCGAACGGTTTCCTCGACAAGGCGACCAAGAACGTCGCGGACATCGTGACGATGCCAGTCAAGTTCGTACGCCCGGTTTCCGACGTCTCGAATGAAGACGCCGCCTGATTCACAGTCTCCGTTCAGGTCTGAGCGCGATCCAGGATGCGCCGGCGCCCGGACTCCAGGACAGCACTGGACAGGATGAAGCCGCCGATGAGCACGAAGAGTAGGTAGATGAAGTCGTCACTTGCCTTGTCCACGACCGCGGCTGCAAGCATCGTTGCGGTCCACACGAAGGACATTTGCAGGATCAGTCGGCCGTAGGCGGCACTCAACTGCGCCCGGGTCTGGTCAGTCATCGGTGTCTCCCTCTCACTCTGAAGTGTCTCCAGCCTGCCGCGTTCCCGCAGCGGTTGCCAGAGCCGATAGTCCCTCGACGTGGTGGGGCCCGAGGCATCGCCCGTCGGCGTGTGCCGGGGTACGGAAAATCTGTGGCGGTGAGTGGTTTGGACAGCATGAGCAGTGCGATACGGTTGAAGAAAATTGACGAGAATGGCGAGGTTGCAAATGTCCGGTGTGCTGGTGGTCGGTGTCGATGGTTCCGAAAACAGTGCCGCGGCGCTGGAATGGGCTGTGACGGAGGCGGCAATTCGTGGTGACGTCCTTAAACTCATCTATTGCCTCCATCTTCCAATCACGACAGCCGCATTTGCCGGTGCGGTGGCGGCCCCGCAGCTCGACGTGATGCGCGAATACGCCGATGGCGTGCTTGCCGCCGTGGCCGAAACGGCCCGCAGCATGGAACCGGAGTTGGAAGTACAAACCCAACTCGTGATGGGTCCGCCCTCGGCCGGATTGCTGGACGCATCGAAAGACGCTTCTCTGCTCGTTGTCGGCGCCCGTGGACTCGGCGCCTTCGGCTCGATGTTCCTGGGTTCGGTGAGTACGCGCGTCGCAGCACGTGCCGAATGTCCGACAGTGGTCGTACCGTCGGACGGGCATGAACACGATCGCTCGGGCCCCATCGTGGTCGGCGTAGATGACTCGCTACACGCGGTCGCCGCCCTGCGGTTCGCCGCAGACACGGCCAGTTTGAATGGAAACGAGATCATCGCGGTCTATGGACGCGGCGACACGTCCAATCTGGACCTTCCTGCCAATGTCGAACGCACCGAACAGGCACAAGCTGAAGCCGTTGTGGCCGAAGCCATCGAGCGCGCGGGGCTGGATCGGGAGGGGCTGGATCAGAAGGTGACGACACGGGTCGTGGCTGCTGATCCCGGTGAAGCTCTTCTCGAAGCTGCCGAGAACGCCTCGCTCATTGTGGTCGGCTCACGTGGACACGGTGAATTCCGCGGGATGCTGCTCGGGTCGGTAAGCCAGTCGGTGCTCCATGGAGCGAAGCGTCCGGTTGCTGTAGTCCGCGCCGAGCAGGACTGAACCGCCGCGGCGCTCTCGAGAGTCAGCTGAGTGGCTACGAGAAGCTGACTCTCGACAGACGAGGCGCGAAAAGACGGCTCTCAGTCGCCATCGGGCGGGTCAGCAATCGCATTAATCAGTGCGGCAGATCGTGACGTTCGGTTCGTCATGAAGCAGACGCAGAAGGTGCGTGGCGTAGTTATACGTTGTCGTTTCTCTCAGCTCACATCGAAGCGGCATGGCGGGACTGACGACGAGAACGACGCCTTTTGTGGCGTATTGGCGACGGATGTAGTCGACGATGGGACTCGAACGATCTCCATCGGTTCCAGCGAGGAACACCATTGTTAGACCGGTGTTCCACTCATCCCACTCCCGCTCGAATTCACGTTCTTTGGATCGCGAGTCGGGCGCACAGACATGGATCGCGAGTATCTCGTCGGTTTCCATGCTGACGGCAGTCTCTAGCGCGTGTTTTGTGTCGTGGTTGAGAAGTCCGATGGGCACGATCGCTACCGTTGGCGCCGTGCCCAACGGGGACGTGGCTGGAGTCGATGAGTCTGATCGTGCGGGCGCGTGGTTTCGGTCGGTGGTCGGTTTATGTCCGAACCGGTGTTCGTGCCGGCTGATTCGACGGGTAAGGCTCATGCCTCAAAGGTATGTTTGCCAGTTGGCCTCGAGACCGTTGTTCACGCAACCTTCATGGGTCTTCACGAATTCTTTGCGGTGATCGCGAGACGGGCGGTCATCACCATGGTGGTTGGGCTATTGGGGAGAACTGGGGTTCCTGGGAAGAACATCTGGCCCGGGGGAGAAGCGATATCCAAGGCCAGGTTCAGTGATGAACAATCGTGGGTGACTGACATCCACTTCGAGTTTGCGGCGGATGCTAGCCAGGTGAACGCGCAAATATCCAGTTTCGCGGTCGTAGCCCGCCCCCCATACGGCGCGGAGAAGTTCCGACTTGCGCACCAGCCGGCCCCGGTTGCGAGTGAGCACCTCGACGATCGACCACTCGGTGGGTGTCAGATGAATATCTTGCTGATCGCGGGTGGCTTTTGAATCCGCGATGTCCAGAAGAAGGCCGTCTATTTCGATGGCTGGTGGCGCTGGTTCGACACCAATGCGGCGAGTGGCCGCTCGTATGCGTGCGAAAAGTTCCTCGATATTGAACGGCTTGGACACATAGTCATCGGCACCAAGATCGAGGGCTTCGACTTTGTCATCGGATTCTGAACGGGCCGAGACAACGATGACGGGCACTTGGCTGAAGGAGCGCAACTGTCGAAGGACCGCAATGCCGTCGAGGTCTGGGAGTCCAAGGTCCAGCAGGATGACATCAGGCATCTCCTCGCTCACAATGTGCAAGGCAGAACGGCCATCACCCGCGACTTCCACCTCATAGCCGCGCGCTCGGAGGTTGATTCTCAGTGTGCGAAGGATCGCTGGGTCATCATCGACGACAAGCACTCTCGTCACATTGGCCCCCTGACAGACTTAAGCGTGAGAATGAAAGTCAGGCCACCTCCGGGGGTGTCCTCAGCAATGAGGGTAGCTCCCATCACGTCGGCCAAACCCTGCGCGACGGCCAGACCTAAGCCGATGCCATCGCCTGCGGGTACGTCGCCAAGGCGCTGAAACGGCGCGAATAGCCGGTCGTAACTTTCGGGCTCGATACCGGGGCCGCTGTCCGCAATGCGTACTGCAACGTTATCCCCAATCGTGAACGCATCAATCACAATGGGCACGTCTGGCGGCGCATATTTGAGCGCGTTCTCGCAAATGTTTGCCAGTATGCGTTCGAGTAGTCCCGGGTCGGCCTGAACCGCCAAGTTTTCATCGCTGATCTTGACGTCGATGCGTTCGCTGCCTGGAATCGAAGCCAGTGACCCTCTGATGCTGTTGGCCAGACCGACGTCGGTGAGTGTCGGACTGATGGAACCGGTCTGTATCCGGGTCATGTCAAGCAAGTTCGCTACCAGCGCTTCGAGGCGATCGGTCGATTCTTCGATGGTCTCAAGAAGGTCGGCCTCGTCCTGTTCGGACCACTTAATGTTCGTGTTTCGCAGGCTGCTGACGGCCGCTTTGGCCGCTGCTAACGGTGAGCGCAAATCATGCGAAACAGCCGCTAACAGTGCCGTGCGGATCTTGTTGCCTTCAACAAGTTGCGTGCGTTCGATCTCGATCTGCGTCGCACGTCCGCGTTCTGCTAACACAGCTGCGTGGGCGGCATATGCCTTGAGGAGTTTACGGTCTGAAGCATCGGCCCGACCGCCGCAAAGGGCAAGTGTTGTGGTCTCGGCGATCGTCATTGTCATGTCGGCGGAATCTATCGATGTGGGTGGTGTGCCGGCCGATGCGATCGTCTGTTGTACACCGTCGGCGGTGGCGAAAATTGCGGCTCCGCGGGCACCAAAAAGCTCAACGGCACTCGACAATAAATGCGGGAGGTCGTCGCCGGCATACAGCAGGCTGTGCGATAGAACTGTGAGCGCATCGGCTTCGGCACGGGCTTTCCGGGCTTGCGTGGTGCTGCGGGCGGCAAAGTTAACAACCGAGGCCACCGCAATTCCAACGACAACGAACAAAGCAATTGCGAAGGCATTCTCAGGGTCAGCGATAGTCAGCGTCCGCAGCGGCGGAGTGAACAAAAGATTAAGCAGAACGCCGCTTAGCACCGCCGAGATGATCGCCGGGATGAGTCCGCCAATGATGGCGGTGGTGACGACCACGGTCATCATCACCATCGCCTCCGTCGGCAGCCCATGAAGACTGGCAGTGAGTTCGAGCAGTCCGCTGGCTGCCAGCGGGGCTAGGAACCCCAGCGCATATCCGGCCATCAACCTGCGTGCGCCGAGGCTGCCGGCTCCGCGAAGCGTACGATTTTTTCGACGTGCGTCGTCGTGACTGACGACATGGGCGTCGATGTCGCCAGACTCGGCGATGACGGTCTCGCCGACGCCGGGTCGCAGCAGGGTAGAAATGCGGCCACGCCGGCTAGCGCCGATCATGACTTGGGTGGCGTTTTCAGCGCGGGCGAAGTCAAGGATTGCGGTGGCGGTGTCATCGCCGACGACGGTGTGAAGCGTGCCACCAAGATCTTCGGTGACCTTTCGCAGTTGGTGTAGCTGATCTGGCGATATTCCCGCAAGACCGTCACGTTGCGCGACATAGAGCGCCATCCACTCTCCACCCGCGCCACGAGAGGCGATGCGGACGGCACGGCGCATCAGCACCGAAGATTCGGGACCCCCAGTGACCGCCACGACTATGCGTTCGCGCGTCGCCCAGGTGGAGTCGATATCGTGCTGGGCGCGGTACTGGTCAAGCCCTTCATCTACACGGTCTGCCAGCCACAGCAGCGCCAATTCGCGTAACGCGGCGAGGTTACCTTCGCGAAAGTACTGCGACAACGCGGCATCGACGGTGTCGGGGGTGTACACATTTCCGTGAGCCATGCGGCGGCGAAGCGCTTGCGGGCTCATATCGACCAACTCGATGGCGTCGGCCTGACGTACAACCCGGTCGGGGACTGTCTCGCGTTGGCGAACTCCGGTGATCGATTCCACTACGTCGTTCAGAGATTCAAGATGTTGAATGTTGACAGTTGTGATGACATGTATTCCAGCATCGAGGATCGCTTCGACGTCCTGCCAGCGTTTTTCGTGCACTGAGCCGTCGATGTTGGAATGGGCCAATTCGTCGATCAGCGCGACTCGCGGACTGCGCCGCAATATCGCTTCGACGTCCATTTCCAAGTAACTGGTGCCGCGATAATCAATTGATTTTCGCGGCACCACCTCTAGACCCTGCATAGCTTCTTCGGTACGAGGGCGGTTATGGGTCTCAACCAAACCGATGACAACATCGGTTCCTCGGTCGGCCCGACGTCGACCTTCGGCGAGCATCGCGAACGTTTTGCCCACTCCAGGTGCGGCGCCAAGGTAGACTCGTAGTTTGCCTCGCTGCATGGTGCTCAGTCTGTATTACTGGAGCTGGCGGACCTAATGGCGATATTCAGAAGCAACACGTTGACGCCGGGTTCGCCGAGGAAGCCCAGCGAGCGCCCGTCAGTGTGATTCGCCATCAGTTGACGCACCCGCTCGGGGGCGAGGTCGTTCGCCGCAGCTACCCGCGCAACCTGGATTTCGGCGTAGGCCACAGATATTTGCGGATCCAGGCCCGACCCCGACGCGGTGAGTGCATCTGGGGGCACTTGGGAGGGATCGACCGACTCGGTCTTGGCAACCTGCTCGCGGCGCTTGTCGATTGCCTTGATCAAATCAGGGTTGGACGGACCCAGATTTGTTGGTGCCGAGGCGAGCGTGTCGTAGTCGTTGGCTGAGGGTCGGGAGTGGAACCACTGTTCGCCGGTGAAGTTTTGGCCCAGCAGCGCCGATCCGGCAATCCTGCCATCGAGGTTGACTGGCTGTCCTTGAGCTTGATTACCGAAGGCCTTGCTCACGCCCCATACGGCCGTGGGATAGGCGACCGCGAGGATCGCGATGAACACAATCAGTATGCGCAATCCGGCGAGGGACTGGCGGCCTAAATCTTTGAGCATGATGATTATCCGATTCCTGGGATGGTGGAGATGATCAGATCGATAAGCTTGATGCCGACGAACGGTGCGATGATGCCGCCGAGGCCGAAGACCAGAATGTTGCGGCGCAGCACGGCCGAGGCCGACGCTGGACGAAACTTGACGCCGCGTAGTGCGATCGGGATCAACGCGACGATGATGAGTGCGTTGAAGATCACCGCCGATAAAATCGCTGACTGCGGGGTTGCCAAGCCCATGACGTTGAGCGCATCCAATGCCGGGTAGGCGACGACGAACATGGCGGGGATGATCGCAAAATACTTCGCAACGTCATTGGCGATTGAGAATGTGGTCAAAGCTCCGCGGGTGATGAGCAGCTGTTTGCCGATCTCGACCACGTCGATGAGTTTTGTCGGATCCGAGTCGAGGTCGACCATGTTGGCTGCCTCTTTTGCCGCCGATGTTCCGGTGTTCATGGCGACACCGACGTCCGCAGCGGCTAATGCCGGGGCGTCATTCGTGCCGTCTCCGGTCATCGCCACGAGACGACCGCCGGCCTGTTCACGCCGAATCAGGTCCATTTTGTCCTGCGGGGTGGCCTCGGCCAGGAAGTCATCGACACCGGCTTCGGCGGCGATCGACTTGGCCGTTAACGCGTTGTCGCCGGTGACCATGATGGTACGAATGCCCATGGTGCGCATTTGAGCGAACCGTTCAGCCATTCCTTCCTTGACCACATCCTTGAGATGGATGACGCCCAGCACGGTTCCCTTGCCGTCATGCTTTGTCGCCACGATCAACGGGGTGCCGCCGTCGTTGGAGATCTCCTCGATCGTGTCGGTCAACTCGACCGGCATCGAACCGCCGATCCAGCCAAGAATCGCGGAACCCGCGCCCTTACGGATCTCGGTACCATCATCGAGATCTACGCCCGACATCCGCGTCTGGGCAGTGAACTCGATGAACGCAGCACCGGTGGGTAGATTTTGGTCATCGGCGCCCTGTTCCAATGCGAGGGTCACGATCGAACGGCCCTCAGGGGTCTGATCGGCCAAGCTGGACAACCGGGCGGTGTCACGCAATCGGTTCTGGGTGACCTCGCCGATCGGCACGAATCTGGCGGCCTGACGGTTGCCATAAGTGATCGTGCCGGTCTTATCCAACAGGAGCGTGCTCACATCGCCGGCCGCCTCGACAGCGCGGCCGGACAGCGCCAGCACGTTAACTCGTACGAGCCGGTCCATTCCAGCGATGCCGATCGCGCTCAACAGTGCGCCGATCGTGGTTGGGATCAGGCACACCAATAGCGCGATCAGGACCACAAGATCTTGATGTGCGCCGGCATAATTTGCCATCGGCGCGAGTGTTGCCACGGCGAGCACGAAGATTAACGTCAGACTGACCAGCAGGATCGACAGGGCGATCTCGTTTGGTGTCTTGCGTCGCGATGTGCCCTCGACCAAGGCGATCATTTTGTCCAGGAACGTTTCTCCCGGCGCCGATGTGATCTTCACGATGATTTCATCGGAGAGCACTCGCGTGCCGCCGGTGACAGCACTTCGATCTCCACCAGCCTCACGGATCACCGGCGCTGATTCGCCGGTGATGGCCGACTCATCCACCGAGGCGACACCCTCGACAACATCGCCGTCACCGGGAATTATCTCGCCGGCGGCAACAACCACACGGTCGCCGATCTTCAATTGTGTGCCCGGTACGGACACCTCACTGCCGGTTGAATCGAGCAACCGTGCGACAGTGTCGCTGCGCGCCGCCCGCAGCGAGGCCGCTTGCGCCTTGCCGCGCCCCTCGGCGACAGCCTCGGCCAAGTTGCCGAAGATCACTGTCAGCCACAGCCAGGTCGCCAACGCGATGACGAAGACGCTCGGATTGATGAACACCGCGATCGTGGTTGCTACTGAACCGAGCCACACGATGAACATCACCGGGCTGCGCCACAGGTGGCGTGGGTCGAGCTTGCGCAACGCCGCGGGAAACTGGGTAAGCATTTGTTTCATCAAAAGTTGGAGCGTCATGACAGTGCCTCTGCGATCGGTCCGAGTGCGAGCGCGGGGAAGAAGGTCAGCCCAGTGATGAGCAGGATCACCCCGACGAGAAGTCCCGCGAAAAGTGGTGTGTTGGTGGGCAGGGTGCCGCTGGTTTCTGGAACCTTGGCCTGATTGGCCAAGGAGCCTGCCAACATGAGCACCAGCACGATCGGGATGAGCCGGCCCAACAGCATCGCCGAGCCGATGGTGATCTGGAAGAAGTCCGATGTCACCGTGATGCCGCCGAAGGCGCTGCCGTTGTTATTGGCCCCTGAGGTATAGGCGTAGACCACCTCGCTGAATCCGTGACCGCCTGGATTGCCCATCGCACCCGGTGTGTTGCCTAGTGCGATCGCGGTCCCGACGCCAACCAGGATGATGGCCGGAACTGTCAGCACATACAAAGCGACATAGGTCATCTCCTTGGAGCCGATCTTCTTACCCAAAAACTCCGGGGTGCGTCCCACCATCAGGCCGGCGATGAAGACCGCCAAGATCGACATGATCAAGATTCCGTAGATTCCTGAACCGACGCCGCCGGGTGTGACTTCGCCGAGCATCATGTTCAGCAACGCCATGCCACCGCCGGTGGGTGTCAGTGAATCGTGGGCATTGTTGACAGCGCCAGTCGAGGTTCCGGTCGTTATCACCGTGAACAGGGACGAGCCCCATTCGCCAAGCCTCGTTTCCTTGCCTTCCATGGCTGCCCCTGCAGCACGAGCTGCCTGCGAATGCGCGCCCACCTCGGCCCACGTGACAACCGCGACGAATACCGCCATCAGCGAGACCATGGCACCTAGGATCGTCAAACCCTGACGCCGATTCTTCAGCATCGTGCCGAGCGTACGAGTCAGGCAGATCGGGATGAGCAGAATGAGGAAGATCTCT
The DNA here is from genome assembly GCF_057586615.1 of Aeromicrobium changchenzhani. Classification (NCBI taxonomy): domain Bacteria; kingdom Bacillati; phylum Actinomycetota; class Actinomycetes; order Propionibacteriales; family Nocardioidaceae; genus Aeromicrobium; species Aeromicrobium changchenzhani. The sequence continues at coordinate 1,239,957 of NZ_CM172480.1, forward strand.
AGCAGGTTCGTGAACCCGTTCGGATTTTCAAACGGGTGCGCCGAGTTGGCGTTGTAAAAACCGCCGCCATTGGTGCCAAGAAGCTTGATGACCTCTTGGCTCGCGACCGGCCCGCCGGTGATGACCTGGCTATGGCCAGAAAGGGTGTCAACTGATGTGTCGGTGAAATTCTGGACGACGCCGTTACCGGCCAAGATGAGAGCACCCAGGAAAGCGATCGGCAGCAGTATGCGCAGCGTTCCGCGCGTCAGATCGACCCAAAAGTTGCCCAGCGCACCATTGCGTACTCGCACGAATCCACGAATCAACGCGATCGCGACAGCCATGCCCACAGCGGCAGAAAGGAAGTTTTGTACGGTCAGACCGCCCATTTGAGCAGCGAACCCTAGAGTCGACTCACCTCCATAGGATTGCCAGTTTGTGTTCGCCACGAATGATGCTGCCGTGTTATATGACATCCAAAACGGCATACCTGGCAAGTCACGATCGAACGGCAAATGTGCCTGTCCAATCAAGATCGCCATCAGTGCCACGACGCTCACCACCGAGAAGCCAACAACACTCAACGCATACGAGCGTGAGCCCTGCTCGGCGGCCGGGTTGACGCCGGCAAGCCGGTAGATTCGCTGCTCCACACGACTATGTTTCGATGACGTATAAACGCGCGCCATATAGTCGCCGAAGGGCACGTAAACCAGCGCCAAAATACCCACTAGCGCCGCAATGGTCAGAAGCCCACTCCAGGTATCAGACATTAGAAACGCTCCGGAAAGATCAGGGCCGCCAACAGGTACGCCACCAAGGCGGCGACCAGGGCTATCAGAAAAACACTTTCAACACTCATGGGCATCAGTCAACGCCCCGCTCTCGTCGTTTTGGCCAACCTTGGCGGCGTATTAGCGGTCGCTAACAGATTCTTAACGCTGTGCCCTTCGGCGGCGACGACTTCACGCGCCGAGGTGGATTCGGACGTGATTTGCACGGCTCCGTAGATCGGTCGACTACTGATCGAGCAGACTAGGTCTGTTGCATACTGACACCATGTTTCACGTCCGGATCACGATCCCTGCCTACCTGACTGAGCAGGTCCTCGAGGAGCTGTCCAACGATCCTGCGGTGAGCTCTTTGACAGTGTTGCGCGGCGTATCGCTCAAACCAGCCGGCGACGTCGTGCTGGCTGACGTCGCACGTGAAGCCACCAACGAGATCATCGACGCCCTGGACCGCCTCGGCGTTCCTGAATGCGGGACCGTGCACCTTGACCCCGTCTCGACGTGGGTTTCACGGGCCGGATATGAGGCGGCGCGGGCGACGCCAGGCGCCAGTGCTGATGCCGTCGTTTGGGTTGAAGTGACCCAGCGGGCCTATGAGGAGACGGAGCTGAACTGGACGTACCTGACCTTCATGACACTGGCCACGGTCCTGGCCAGCATCGCGATCGTGGTCGATTCCCAGATCCTGGTCATTGGGGCCATGGTGTTGGGCCCGGAGTTTGTTGCGGTCGCGGCGCTAGGTTTGGCACTTGTCCGTCGCCGGCGCGGCCTGTTCGTTTCAGCGGTGAGAATACTGGGCGTGGGGTTCGTGGCCGCCATCGCCATTGCGACGGTAATGGCTCTTGTCGGACGACTTCTGGGCTGGGTCGTCGTTGAAGATGTGACCGGGCCGCGGCCGGGGACGGCCTTCATCTACACGCCGGACAAATGGTCGTTCATCGTGGCGCTCATCGCCGCAGCAGCGGGAGTGCTGTCACTGACCTCGGCCAGAATTGGCGGACTCTCTGGCGTCTTCATCTCGGTCACAACCGTCCCGGCCGCGGGTAATATCGCCCTCGGTCTCGCCTTCGCACAGTGGTCGGAAGTCGCTGGCAGCAGCGCTCAACTCGCTCTCAACATCAGCGGCATGGCGCTGGCGGGATGGCTGACTCTCGTGCTGCAACAGCAGGTATGGAAACGCAAAGCTGCGCGACGACGCCGATCGAACTGAATCCAGAGGTCGGTGCAACGGTCCGCTGGTCACACTGTCGTTAGGACGTCGGACACGGGACGGCGTGCGGTGCGGGGGATCTGGCTGCGGCTGGTGGGCTGCCATCCGATCCGCACCAGAATCAGCGGCTGTCCCATTCCACCGAGGACGTCCGAACACAGCGCGCGACGTGTCTCATCCACCTCGATGACCTGGCTGAGTGGAACGAGGGAAAACCCCAAAACCGTCGCGGTGAGCCACATTGCGCTGAGTCCTTCACCGGCCGCTAGCCAACTTGCCGGTGTGTCCGTGCCGGCAACGAATAGGATCAACCCGTCACCGCTCTCGACCTCATACTCTGGATCGGCCAGTTGGCCGTCGGAAAACCGAGAGCCGCTGCCATTCGCCATGGCCTGGCCTTCGGCTGGCAGCACCTCGGAGGGGATTCCATCATCGGCGCTGTGATCAATCCATGGCCGCTGTTCTGAGACGATTTGGTCCTCGGATGACTGACGTTCGGCGGCGCGGTTGACGAGTAGCTCGGTATGGAACTTCTTGGCCACGTCGATCAGCGGGACCGCGTGGGCGCCGCGAGACGTCGCGGTCTCGGCGAGATGTTGGAGTCGCTCGTCGGGTATGGCCCAGGAAGTGAAATGGCGGCGATCGGTGCAGCGTTCCTCGATGGCGCGCACGTCGGCGTCTGCGGTCGCCGACGATGCCCCTTGGCGCAGCATGAGCCGGGCTATCAGGCTCGATGTTGGCCCTTCGGGCAGTCGCTCCACCTCGGCGTCCCAGCCCAGTGCCGCGGCGGCGACCAAGGCGTGGTCGAGGGCGGCGCCGCAGCTGATCATGAGATTTCGACCCTGCGGGTCCGAGCGTTGCAACTGGCGTGCCCGATCCGCGTGTAACTCGAGTCCGTCCTCGGTCGCTCGCCACCGCCAGGGTTGGGTGTTGTGGAAGCTTGGAGCGCGGGAGGCGATCTCCACGAGACGAGCGACTACGCGCGGTGACGGCTGGGGTGACGCGTAGTTGGTGGACACTATGTCTCCTAGTTTTCTCGGGCTGTCCCGAGCCTGATGAATTAAGACTGCACGAAGGCGCCGCCTCGACCACAGAGTCGTTGGTCCTTTGATGGCGGGACCGGTCCCGCCTCAGGCCGCAAGGAGTTGCTCGGAGCCGGAGGCACCGCTCGTGCTTAGACCGTTGTGAGGGCTGCCCGTCCTGCTTCGAGCCGGGCCACGGGAACCCGGAACGGTGAGCAGGAGACGTAGTCCAGACCGACTTGGTGGAAGAAGTGGATTGATGCGGGGTCCCCTCCGTGCTCTCCACAGACCCCGATGTGCAGCCTTGGGTTGGCGCGGCGGCCGTCCTCGGTTGCCGTGCGGATCAAGGCCCCCACACCCTCGACGTCAAGTGACTCGAACGGGGAGACGGGGAAGATCGCATCTTCAAGGTATTTGGAGAAGAACGATGCTTCGACATCGTCGCGGGAGAATCCCCACGTCATCTGGGTGAGGTCGTTGGTTCCGAAGGAAAAGAAGTCGGCGCAGGCCGCAATTTTGGCTGCTGTTAGGGCTGCGCGAGGGACCTCGATCATGGTGCCGATCCGGCACGATAGCTCCCGACCCACCTCCACCTCGATGTCGGCGCGAACCTGCTCGAGCTCTGCTCGCACGGCCTCCAACTCATGGACCGAAGCGACTAGCGGCACCATGATCTCGACCCGCGGGTCGGCGCCGGCGGCGAGCTGGTCCGCGACGGCCAGGAGCAGTGCACGGGTCTGGGTCGCGAAAAGTCCCGGGACAATCAGGCCGAGCCGGACTCCACGGAGTCCGAGCATCGGGTTCTGCTCGTGCAGGCGCCGGACCTCCGCAAGGAGGCGAACGTCGTGGTCGTCGACCAGACCCCGCTCCTCCGCGAGCGCTACACGGACCGACAGCTCGGTGAGGTCGGGGAGGAATTCGTGCAGGGGTGGGTCGAGCAACCGGACGGTGACTGGCAGACCGTCCATCGCGGTGAGAATGGCGATGAAGTCGTCGCGTTGGAGGGGCAGCATGGCCGCCAGTGCCTCATTTCGACCTTGGTCGTCCCGGGCAACGACTAGCCGCTCGACCAGTTGTCGACGCTCGCCAAAAAACATGTGTTCGGTCCGGCACAGACCTATCCCGGAGGCGCCGAAGCGACGGGCGCGGGCTGCTTCATCGGCGGTGTCGGCGTTTGCGCGGACACCCAGCTGGCGTCGTTGGTCGGCGTGCTGGGTGAGAAGGGCAACGGCGGCGACCAGGTCGTCTTCGATCGGCCCGCCCTCGAACCAGCGCACCACGGGGGAGTCGACAACCGGTACCGATCCGGCGAAAACCTCGCCGGTGGCACCATCGAGCGAGATGAGGTCACCCTCCACGAGAGTGGCCGTGCTGCCTCGGATCGAAAGCCGCTGTGCGGTCGCCTCAACCTCGAGTTCATCGGCACCGCAGACGCAGGTGCGCCCCAGTCCACGGGCCACGACAGCGGCGTGGGAAGTGCGGCCACCGCGGCTGGTGAGCACTCCCTTGGAGGCGATCAAACCAGGCAGGTCGTCCGGGTCGGTCTCTTCACGGACCAGGATGACATCCTCACCCCGTGCTGCCCAGGCGACCGCAGTCGCTGAGTCGAAAACTACCCGTCCGACCGCCGCGCCCGGGGAGGCGTTGACGCCTCGGGTGATCAGGACCCGCGAAGCGGTCGGGTCGAAATGGGGGAACATCAGCGCGGCGAGCCGGGCGCCACTGACCCGGCGCAGCGCCTCATCGAGGTCGATGACGCCCTCAGCAACCATGTCGGCAGCGATCCGGAAAGCCGCCTCGGCGGTCCGCTTGCCTACCCGGGTCTGGAGCACCCAGAGCTGCCCGCATTCAACGGTGAACTCGATGTCGCACAGGTCGCGGTAGTGCTGTTCGAGGGTGTCCATCACCTTCAGAAGTTGTGGGTATGACGTGGGGTCGAGGGCCTCGAGGTCAGTGAGCGGCACCGTGTTGCGGATACCTGCGACGACGTCCTCGCCCTGCGCGTCGGACAGGTAGTCGCCGTACACGCCGCGGTGTCCGGTGGCGGGGTCGCGGGTGAAACAGACTCCGGAGCCTGAGGTCGAGCCCCTGTTGCCGAAGACCATCGCCTGGATGTTGACAGCGGTGCCGAGATCCTCGGGGATCTGCTCCTGTCTCCGGTAGATTTTGGCCCGGTCGGTGTGCCACGAGTCGAAGACCGCACGGATGGTCATGTCGAGTTGTTCGCGTGGGTCTTGCGGGAACGGGTGACCTGTCTCCCTCTTGACCAGTTCGCCGAATGTCGTCACGAGAGAGCGGAGGTCCTCATCAGTTAGATCGAGGTCCTGCGTGGTTCGGCGGGCTGCCTTCAGGTCGTCGAGTGCAGACGTGAAGAGGCGTTGGTCGATGCCCAGGACGGTCGCGCCGAACATCTGCATCAGGCGGCGGTAGGAGTCCCAGGCAAACCGTTCTGAACCACTCTGCTTGGCCAGTCCGTGCACCGAGGCGTCGTTGAGACCCACGTTGAGAACGGTGTCCATCATCCCGGGCATGGAGAACTTGGCGCCGGACCGTACGGAGACCAACAATGGGTCGTCGGGGTCGGACAGTTGCCGACCCATCCGGTCCTCGAGCGCAGCGAGGTGGGCCCCCACCTGTTCGTCCATACCGGCAGGGGAGCGGCCCTCGACGAGGTACGCGCGGCAGGCCTCCGTCGTGACCGTGAACCCCGGCGGGACCGGAAGTCCCATCCGGGTCATCTCGGCCAAGTTGGCCCCCTTGCCCCCGAGCAGGTCGCCCTGCTCCATGCTGCCGTCGGCGAAGTCATACACATGTTTCTCCATACTCCTGACGCTGGAGCATTGCCGGCTTCCCCGACAGTGGCCAAGGGCCTCCCGACGCGGGCCCTAGGTCCTCAAGGTCCTCGGCTGGCACGGTGCCATGACGCTTGCCATATCGATCCACGATGCTGAGGCGGGGATCGTGCGGGTGCCGACGAGAGCGCCACCTTCCAAGTAGTGGCTGAGCGTGCTGTAATGAGGAGCAACGCAGGAGTTCGATGGGAGTCAGGTCGAAAGCGTGGCCAACAACTGCGCAATATCACTCTCGGGAGAGGAGCCCCAGATGGAAGCGACATCCCCAGACGAGCCGTTAACCCAAGCGGTGGCGGATGCGCTTGAAGAGTCGGCTCGGGAACGAGATGCCCGCGCCACTGATCGTGAAGCATACCTGGACGCGCGAGAGGTTCAGGCTGACGCTGACGAAGTTCGGGCGTCAGAGCGGTCCGTGGAGGTTGACGAGATCTTGGCTGCTGCCGATCAACGGGACGAGCGTGCCGAGATCCGTGACGAAGCGGCGGACAAGCGTGAGCAGGTAGCCAGCCTCCATTCCTTCCTTCATGATCCCGAGTACGAGGCGAGCCTGAAGGCGCGACGTGCTGCCGCCGCTGACCGGTCACACTCCAAGAACGACCGCTCCGAAGGCGCCACTGACCGTTCCAAACTCAGTGACCGCCCTCCGAAGGATCCCGACGACGAGAGCGAAGGCTGACCCAGAGCGAAGGTCAGCGTGGACCCGCGGAAGCGCAAGCACTCTTAGCGAGCCCTCCGTTTGACGGCGCGCTAGGAGCTGACGATCGCTTTCAGGATGTTCAGGCGCATCGCCCGCATAGCCGGAAGACCGGCTGCGAGCACCCCGACGACGCCGGAGGCCAGCAGGATGGTGAGGATGAGTGTCCAGGGAATGGCGAGTGTTGTCAGTCCTTGAGCGACGAGCCCGCGCTGTAGCGCGATTCCCAGTCCGAGGCCGAGTGCGGTGCCGAGTAGTGCTCCGAATACGGCGGTGGTTACGGCTTCGATGGTGATCATGGCGCTCAGTTGTCGGCGTCGGAGCCCGATGGCCCTGAGCAGTCCGATTTCACGGGTCCGCTCGAACACGGAGAGGGCCAGTGTATTAATGATTCCGAGGATGGCGACGATGACGCTGAAGAGTAGGAGGACGTAGAGCAGGTTGATCAGGAGGTCGATGGAGGAGCCTGCGGCGTCGGCGAATTCCGTACCGTCCTGGACCGAGACGATCAGATAGGGGTGGACGATGTCGGTCAGCTCGGCTCGTAGTGCGGAGAGGTCGGCCCCGGGTACGGCCCGCACGAAGACTCGGAGATCAGCTTGCTGATTTGCAGGTAAGGCGGCCTCGTAGAGAGAACGGTCGATGATCATATGCGAGCCGAAGGCCTGGCTGTCGCGGTAGATGCCACCCACGACGAGCGTCTCACCGCCCAGGGTGCCGACTGTTCCGTTCAGGGAGTCTCCGACATGCCAACTATGGGCGCTGGCGGTGGTCTCGTCGATCAGGATGGAGTTTCGGCTGAGCGTTGACAAGGTGCCGCTCTTCATCGGTAGCAGAAAATTGTCCGCAAGGTCGGCGGCAGCGATCGCGGAGGCGTCGGTTTGGAATGTTCCGATCCGCGCTTTCACGAAACTCAAAGCAGCTACCGAGCGTACGGCGGGCAGGTCGCGGGCGGCGACAGCGACCGGCGCAGGTACCGGGGCGACGTTGCCGCTGTTGAGCACGAAGTCCGATGTCAACTCCTGGGCGACCCCGGTGCTCACGCTGGCCTTGACGCTCTGAGCTAGCACCGAGATGCCGGCGATCAGGGCGAGGCCGATCATGAGAGCGCTCGCTGTGGTTGCCGTACGTCTGGGGACGCGCAGCGCGTTTTCGCGCGCGAGCCTGCCGACGGCTCCGAAAAGGACGACGAACGGCCAGGCGATGAATCGCACGACCGGGCGGGTCGCCAGCGGTGCGGCGACCAGCATGCCGAGCACGGCAGCGATGGCTCCGAGCGCCGCTACGGGCCAAGCGACGTGCGTGCGCGTAACGGCCACGCCGAGGGCCAGCGCGCCGGAGACCATCAGGGTCAGGCCGATCAGGCCACGCCGACCGAGACCACCACTGACCGCACCGGCATCCCCGCGCATGCCGGCTACCGGGGCGACCCGGGAGGCACGTCGAGCTGGCAGCACCGCAGAGACGACGGTGACCACCACCCCGACGAGAACACTCAGCACGACAGTGGTCGGATGGATGGGTAGCTCGGATCCGAGGTCAGTGCTGAAGAGCGCCCGGATGGCCGCCTTGGCACCGGCGGCAATCAGCAGTCCGAAGCCGATGCCGAGGACAGAGCCCACCAAGCCGATGATGACTGCCTCGCCGAGTACGGAGCGGATCACTTGGCCTCTGGTCGCTCCGATGGCCCGTAGCAGGGCGAGCTCACGGGCGCGTTGGCCGACCAGCATGGAGAAGGTGTTGACGATGATGAACGAGCCGACGAATAGCGCGACGCCGGCAAAGACCAGCAGGAACGTGGTGAAGAACGAGAGTCCCTGCTGTATCGAGGTCTCGGTCTCGCTCTCCACGGTCTCCCCGGTGACCGCCTCAAGGTTCGGGGGCAGGGCTTTCGCCACGGCTGCTCGCAACTCCGTCTGGCTCACCCCCGAGGCGGCGGTGACCGACAAAGAAGGCACCGTGCCATCGGGGGCGAAGGCGCGCCGCGCGGTGGCCCCGTCGACCAGCACGGCGGTGGCACCGAAGAGGGATCCGAACTCCACCTCCCCTGTGATGGTGACTTCTCGTGCTTCGTCACCGATGACGGCGCGGGTGTGATCTCCGATCTTCAGGTGTGCCCGGTTCAGTGTGCTGGTTTCGACGGCGATCTCACCGGGACCAGTAGGTCCGCTGCCGGAGACCAGGGTGAACGACGGGCTGTCCTTGCCGAAGGCAAACCCGAGCGAGGGTGCACCGCCGTTTCGAACCGCGATGCCATCCCTGCCCGCCAGGATGGCGCTACCCTGCAGGTCCGGCACCACCCGCGCAGCCCCTGGTACAGCCGCGATCGTCTTGACGAGCGCCAGGGGTACGCCCGTGCTGATGTTGGATCCGTCGCCCGAGACCGGAGACATGGCCTCGGTATCGGCAGCTCGCACTGACACGTCTACCCCCTTGGATGCCTGGCCGACGAGACCACCGAGGGTGTTGTCGATGCTGTCGCGCAGCACAAAGGTGCCGGTGACGAAGGAGACGCCCAGCATCACGGCGAACGCCGTCAGGAGCAGACGGACGACATGTCCTTGCAGCCCCCTGAGGGTGACGTGCAGCATCTCAGGACTCCAGGCCGGTGAGTTCGAAGCTCTTCATCCGCTCGAGGACCGATGAGGTGGTCGGCGCGAGGATCTGGTCGACGATGCGGCCATCGACCAGAAACAGCACCCGGTCGGCATACGATGCCGCGACCGGGTCGTGGGTGACCATCACGATGCTCTGGCCGAAGTCGTCGACCGAGCGGCGCAGAAACGCCAAAATCTCAGCGCTGGCACGAGAGTCCAAGTTGCCCGTGGGCTCGTCGGCGAAGACGATCGCCGGTCGCCGTATCAAGGCCCGCGCGCAGGCCACACGCTGCTGCTGTCCGCCGGAAAGCTCATCCGGTCGGTGGCTCAGACGGTCCCGGATCCCGAGCGTGTCCACCACGGTGTCGAACCACTCAACGTCGAGTTTTGCGCCCGCGATGTCGACGGGCAGAGTGATGTTTTCACGAGCAGTGAGGGTCGGCACCAGGTTGTAGGCTTGGAAGACGAAGCCGAGCCGGTCGCGCCGCAGTAGCGTCAGCGCTTTGTCTTTGAGACCGCGGATGTCGACACCGTCGATATCCACCCGACCCGATGTCGGTGCATCTAGTGCGGCCATGCAGTGCATCAGAGTGGACTTACCAGACCCCGACGGGCCCATGATCGCCGTGAGCCGGCCACGGCCGAACTCCACCGTGACATCGTCGAGCGCCACGACCTGGGCATCGCCGGTCCCATAAATCTTGCTCAGGTGTTCGGCGCGCGCGACTGCATCCCCGTCGGTGAGAGCGTCAATCTCAGCCGAGCTGCGCGCGTAGGTGATCGTCATGTCGAACTCCAGAACAGTCAGCGAGGAGGCAGACCGAGTTGTCGTGTGCAGGCACGTCGCCCGGGCGTTCTGGCATACGCGTTTCCCTAACCAAGACGCTAGGTGCAGCCGTGAGGCACCGTAAGGGCACAACGTCCCCGCAGCGGGGACGTTTGGCACTAGCCGGGGGGCGCGCAACGCGATGTGATCGAGAGGTCGAGTGAACGTGCCATCCGGTGCATCGACTCAAACTCCAGATGAGGTCGTGGACAGGTGGACATCACAGTCACCATTTTGGTCGCTAACGAGACGGGTCTACCCCCGCTGAGTCGCACGGCCCCCATCGACTCAACGTCCGAGAGGAACGATGTCTATGTACACCCTTGAGTTCAAGAACATCACCAAGAGTTACGGGCACGAGGTCGTCGTCGACAACCTCACCTTCACTGTGCAGCCCGGACGGGTCACAGGATTCCTGGGGCCCAACGGCGCCGGTAAGTCCACGGCGATGAAGATTCTGCTGGACCTCGCCAAAGCCGATCATGGTCGCGCCACGATCGGCGGGCGGCGATACCGCGAGATGAGCGACCCGGCGCGCAGTGTCGGGGTGGTGCTCGAGCCGAACGCCTTTCACCCCGGACGGAGCGGCCGCAACCACCTGCGGGTGCTCGCTGACGGTGCAGGTATTGACCCGACGCATATTGGCGAGATGCTGGAGTCCGTGGGTCTGACCCACGCGGCCGACCGCCACGTTGGTGGCTACTCGTTGGGGATGCGACAGCGCCTCGGGTTAGCGGCCGCCCTGCTCGGAGACCCGCCGGTGTTGGTGCTCGATGAGCCTGGCAACGGACTCGACCCCCAAGGTATCCGCTGGCTCCGCGACCTCTTGCGTGAGCGGGCCGCCGCTGGCGGCACCGTGTTCGTGTCGAGCCACCTGTTGGCAGAAGTTGAGCACCTGGCCGATGAGATCGTGGTCCTGAACCGCGGACAACTCGTCGCCACCGGGACCCTCGCTGACCTGCAGCAAGCGGGCACGTCAGTCCGCACCGAAGCAGTACGACCGCTGACCCAACTACTCACAGCGGCCGGTGCCACCGTTCACACCGGCACCGAAGGCGAACTCGTGGTCCGCGGCATCGGCATCACCGAGATCGGGGACCGAGCCTGTGCCGCGGGAATCGCTCTGCACGAACTCAGCCCCCAGGCCGGTTCCCTAGAGGAACTCTTCTTGGCATGGACGGGCAACGACCCCCACACCAGCGATGCCGACACTGTCACCACCACGCCCGAGAGGCAGGCAGTACCGCTATGACCACCATGCTCCGACTCGTACGCGGAGAGTTCCGCAAACTCGCCACCACCAAGTTGCTTTGGGGCTTCCTCGCCGTCCTCGTCGTCATCGCAGGACTGGACGCAGCCGTCGTCGCGTTCGCCACCGAGATGGACGGCAGCAAGGCTTTCGTCGCCACTGCCGCCGACCAACAGTCGCTGATGGCCTTTGCCTTCAACGCCATGATCGGCACCAGTTTATTTGGCGCTATCGCCGTGGCCCGAGAGTATGGACACCGCACGGTCGTGCCGATGTTCCTGACCTCCCCGAACCGCACTCGAGCGGTGTTCGCCCAGCTGATCGCAGTGCTGACAGCTGGCGCCGTGCTGGCCTTCCTCGGACAGGTGCTGGTTGTCGCCGGGGTCGCCCTGACGTTGCCGAGCACCGACAACAGCTTCCTGGTCCCGGCCGGCGATCTGGCCCGGCTCTTCGCCGCGACGACGCTCGCTGGCGCCGTCGGCGCCACCCTCGGCGCCGGACTCGGGGCTCTCATCCGCAACCTCGGCGGTGCGGTCACGACCGCGATACTGGTTGTCTTCGTGATCCCGCCGCTCATCGCACAACTGTTTACCGATGCCGGATCGTGGATCCCGCCGTCGCTGTTCGCCGTCATCTCCGGCGTCACCACTGACGTGAGCCTGTGGGCTGCCCTGCTGGCAATCGGTGCGTGGGCGCTGGTCCCCGTTGCCGCCGGCCTCGTGGCAGTCCAGCGACGCGACGTCGTCTGAAACAGCTACCCGAGAGACGAACGCCAAGAAGCACCCGTGAACAACAGCCAGAGGCAGAGAGTCGAAGAAAAGCGGAGGTACCCCGAAGTGATCGTCGACCCTGTACCGGCTGGTCCCGCTGCAAGTGTGGATCTGTACTGGCTGCCACTTGGAGCCGGTGGTCGTTTCGTACGCCTGAATGGTCGCGTCTTCGAAGCCGCCGATGCCGGTCTGCACCGTCGGCGAAGGTGCGATCTCTACCACTCAGCGTTGGCGGTGCGCCTCGGGGACTACCGCGCTGTCATCGAGCAGGGGCCGGTCTGGAACAACAAGGTTCCAGAGCGGGGCGTGGTCGGTGAAGGCCCAGTCGGATCCGTGTGGCTGGGCCGAAGCCGCATGTTTCGCTACGAGGTTCGGTGCTGGCGTGACGGCGTAATCCCCGACCTGGCCGAGGCCGTCGCCAGTCCGGTCCGGATGAGTCACAATGCTGTGTCTGCGCGCCGGGTCATCGACCTCGTGCCCCAGGCCCCCCGAATGACCTGGGGCCGCGACGAGCTTGAGACAGGCGAGATGTGGAACTCGAACTCGTTAATCTCGTGGCTGCTCGCGCGTAGCGGGCACGACACCCAATCGATTACCCCTCCGCCTCAGGGTCGCGCTCCAGGGTGGAACGCGGGGCTGATCGTTGCCAGACGTAGCCTCGAACCTGTGCCGCCATCTCGGCCGCGCAGGACCGGTGCCGTATTGTCGCGGGACGGCGACCATGAGCGAAATGTATGACTTGGCCTGCACCGACCTCGACGTCACCTACCGTCGCACACGGTCCAGGGTCGGCATAGAGACCTTCCGTGATCTTGAGAAACCCACTAATTGTGCTGGATGAGGAAGGCCGCGAATGTCGATAATCGAAGCACAGGGTGATGTGCGTCGTCTCTACTCGGGTGGCTTCTACGGTCAACTGGTGTCCGCGATGGTGTGGCTATCGGCGGCTGTAATGGCCACATGGGTCTCAATCGCGGGTGCCGTCGTCGTGCTTTTTCTCGGCGGGACCCTGATCTTCCCGCTCACGTGGCTCAGTATCCGACTCACGGGACGCGCAGCATCGCTGCCACCTGGGCATCCGATGGCGGCGTTGGCGATGCAGATCGCGTTCACCGTACCCATTGGCATCGTGGTGGTCGTGGCCATACTGGCAGATCAGGACGAACTATTCTTTCCGGCCTGCATGGTGATTGTCGGTGCGCACTATCTGCCGTTTGTCTTCCTCTACGGCATGCGGATGTTCGCGTACCTGTCGGCGGCGCTGATCGTGCCGGGCGTCATTCTCCTACTGTGGGTGCCCGGCCCCGTCGCGCTCGGTGCATGGATCACCGGCGCGGTCCTCGCGATCTTTGCCTTCCTCTTGCGTCGAGCCGCCGATTAATCAGCGGTGCTCGCGGAGCTGGGTCAGAGCCCCATGATGTGGCTGGCTTCCCAACCATTTGCCGCGACAAGCGCTGCAATCGCTACGGCTAGTCCGATGCTCGCCTGTGGGTTGCGCCATCGGCCCTCGGATGGCTGGAACCGGATTGCTTTCGTCTTGCCTTGGATCTTGACGTCTTGCCATCGGCTGATCTCATACGTTGCTGCCGCAGCCAGCGCGTATGCCGCGAGTTCGTAGAAGCCGGGCGTGATCAACCAGTAGAGCGACGGCGCGATCTTGCCTTCGTCGAAGGGGAACGTGAAGGAGTTGGTCCCGGTGACGACCCCGAAGTAGGCCTGCATCACGATGACGGTGTTGTAGCCGAGCGGCACACCGTTGGAGAGGCGGATGAGGTTGGCTGCCACGTAAAAAAGAAGGAGGATCACCAAGTTGAAGCCCGCAATGTGCGCCCACTCGGCCGCGAAGCTCTGGGCGGCCTCGTCGCCCGTGGCAAGTGCTCCACCGCTTCGTCCGCGCAGCAGACCCTCAGGTAGCCACCAGTAAGCGATCGTTTGGCAGAGAACGAACGTGGCCATCCCGAGGCTGAGCAACGTCGCGTAACGGACGCTCAGCCGCCGGGACAACAAAAGACGGACCAGTTGAGCAGGAACGATCCGTCCTCGGACGCGTGCCGGGGGCGAATGGCTCATGGACCCTCACTCAAAGGATTTTTGTTCCGTCGCGAAGGCCGCCGTCGTATGTGGTTGTGACTCAGCTGAGTTGTTTACGTGAGGCCATGAGGGCGTCGCGGAGTTCGTGGTAGGCCTTGTCGAGGCCGGTCTGCAGGGTTTCGGCGACAGTAGTGGTGGTCGTGGTCGCATCCTGTAACTGGCGGCGTGTCTTGTCCCATCTGCTCTGAAGGTTCGTGGTCAGGGCGGTGAACCGCTCGGTCGTTTCGAGTCTGCCGAGGTGCACTTGGAGCTCGAGCTCGTCGATCCGTGCCTGCCACTGGTCGATGCGGGCTTCGACGAACTGGCGGGTCGCCGTTTCGTTGGCTTCGGTGAGTGCGTTGATCCGGGCTTCGAGGGAGGCAAGTCTTTCATCAGTTGTCATATACACAGTCTTGCGACCGCTCTTGTCGGAGCACAGGGTCGAAAGGCCTGACTTCCACGTTGTCAGCTATTACTGCCACGGCTACCAAACGTCCTGTGAGGCAGGGACGTTGTGCTCTGATGATTCGCCGGCTTGGACATCAGACTTGAGGAAGGACTCGCCAACCCCGGCCGGTCTAGCGAATCAGGAGCAATCATGAAGGCACTCGTCTACCACGGTCCCGGTCAAAAGTCCTGGGACGATGTTCCGGACCCGACGATCAAGGATCCAACCGACATCATCGTTCGCGTCGAGACGACGACTATCTGTGGCACCGATCTGCATATCCTCAAGGGCGATGTACCCGCGGTCGACGAGGGACGCATCCTCGGACACGAAGGTGTCGGCACAGTGGTCGAAATCGGCCCCGCCGTCTCAACCGTCAGCGTCGGTGATCGAGTCATCATTTCCTGTGTCAGCGCCTGCGGAGCGTGCTCGTACTGCCATCAAGGCCTGTACTCCCACTGTTTAGCTGATGAGGGAGCGAGCGGCATCGGTTGGATCTTCGGCCACCTCATCGACGGGACTCAGGCCGAACTGGTGCGAGTGCCGTTCGCGGACAATTCGGTCTACCTGATCCCCGAAGGGGTCAGCGACGAGGCGGCGGTGATGCTTTCCGACATCCTGCCGACCGGCTTCGAAATCGGTGTGCGTTATGGCGGGGTGAAGCCTGGTGACGTGGTGGCCGTCGTTGGCGTCGGCCCCGTTGGTCTAGCGGCGGTCATGACGGCGAGCCTGTATGGCGCGGCGCGGATCATTGCCCTCGATCTTGACCCGAGCCGTCTAGAGCAGGCGCGGGACTTCGGGGCCACCGACACTGTCAATAGTGGAGACGCCGACTGGGTCGACCAGGTGAAGGCATTGACCGACGGTCTCGGTGTCGACGTCGCGATCGAGGCCGTAGGCGTCCCTGCCACCTTTGCGGCCTGCATCAAGATCGTCCGTCCGGGCGGGTCGGTCGCCAACGTTGGCGTGCACGGCGCTCCAGTCGAGCTCGCCCTGCAGGATCTGTGGATCATGGACCTCTCAATCACCATGGGTCTGGTTAGCGCCTCGACCACGCCGATGCTGCTCAAGTTGGTCGCCCAGCACAAATTGGATGCCGAAAAGTTCGTTACCCATCACTTCACCTTCGACCAGATGCTAGAGGCTTACGACACTTTCGGCCGGGCAGAGGAGACGAAAGCACTCAAGGTTGTGATCAGCCGCGACCAGGGCTGAGTGCCGGCCTGCCGAGCTCAGCGTGCAAGCCGTGGCGGTCAACTGCGTGTTCGATCGCATCGAGGATGTCGACAGGAGTGTGCTCTAGCAGAAGCCGGATGTGGTCTGGATTTTTCATGGCGCCGCCGAGGAGCCTTGGCCAGAGGTGACCGGGTGTGACCGCGCCGACCAGCGCAGCGATCGACTCTTCATCCAGGTCAGCGACAAGATCAGCTACCGGGCCACGGCGTGCGTCGGAGAGATGATCGAGTAAATCCAGAGCCTCGGGCCACAACCCCAGCTGGGACGCGTTCGCGATGAGGCTGGCGAGTCGCTCCGGGGGAAGCAGCCCGAGAGCATGGTCGAGGTGGTCTTTGTTTTCGAGGACGAAAGCCGTACGCAGCAGATCCTCGTCACTAAGGGTGGTCATCGCGGCGACGGTCGCTTGGTCGGGCAGGTAGGCGAGGAAGCGTCCCATAGTGACGTGTTCTGCGCGCTTAGCAAGTTCGGCGGCAACCGGGACGACGAGCGCCTCGGGAACGCGCGAGATAGTTTTTGCAACGCGGCGCGGGTCGAGCTGGACGGTCACGTCGGCCAGGAAATTGGCCGGTAGTCGCTTGGCGACTTCTAGCGCTTTGGCCGGGTCGATGGCTCCTGCGGCGCGCGCACAGAGCAGTGGTCCGAAGGATCTTCTGGCGATCGTCGCGATCAGTGGCGAGGGGATCAATTTCGCGGCCGCCGATATTCGTTTCAGTGTCTGCTCACTGGCATCAAAAATGGAGGTGGTGACGCTTTCCCGAAGTATCTGTAGTTCCTCCGACGGCACCGAATCGAGGTAGTCGAGCTGGGCGGGATCGACGTCAATGAGGCGGGCGAACTTGAGGATCTCGGCCGCGGTCTCCATTTGCGGGCTCATCGGAACAACGCCTTCCGGACGGTGCCGCGCAATATTGGTGGCACGATGACGAGACCGTTGTTGATCGCTTCGGTTAGCGCGGACTTCTGGCTGCGCTTGGCATCGCTGATCGCGCTGGCCAACGCATCGAGGTCGACTTCGTTCAGTGCGGCTAGGCCGGGTGTGAGCGGGCCGCCAAGATGGCGGGCGAGTCCATCACGGGCACTGCTCATAAGGCTTCCTTCTTGCGCGACGACGACTGGTGGTGCTAACCATTCCACAACCATCGCCCTGAACTGGCCGTTGAGTGGTTTCGATTGTGGTGGATTCGCCGCATAAATTTGGTTGGAGGGGTGCGGCGGGATCGACCTCTCCATTGGGGTCGTTATCGGGGTCTACCTGCGGGTCGATGGGGTCGAGTGGCTCGTTCGGATCGAGCGGAGTAGTAGTCATTGGGGTTCCGTGCGCCATTCCGATCCTTACTAGCGACTGCAAGCCATACTGTCGACGAATGAGACGAATTCTCGACCCGTCGCATACCTCATGAAGATTGGGGTACCGCATGCAAACACCGACTGAAAGGAAAGGGCATGGGTTTCAAGGACAAGATCGATAACGCCGTTGACGACCTTCAGGGCAAGGCCAAGGAAGCCACTGGCAAGGCGCAGGATGATCCTGACAAGGAGGCCGAAGGCAAGGTTGACCAGGCCACCGCCGATCTGAAAAAAGCCGGCGAAAATGTGAAGGATGCCTTCAACCACTGATGTATAAGAATGGGGGAGCCTCGGGCGATAAAGGTCGGGGCTCCCAAAAACATAACGCCAGGCGATGTGCCGGTGCGTTAGCAGCGGAGTAGGTTCTGTCCATGCGGAATGTCTTACCAACGATCGTCATTATCGACGATTCCGCGGAAGTCCGCTCCCTGATCCGGACCAGATTGAAATTGTCGGGCCGCATCAGCGTCGTCGATGACGGAGTTGACGGAATGGATGCGATTAGGCTCGCCGATCGTCACAAGCCGTCACTGATTCTGCTTGATACATCGATGCCGGGTATGGATGGTCTTGAGGCTCTCCCAGGCATATTGACAGCTTCACCCGAAACTAGAGTCGTTATCTATAGCGGCTTCGACGAGGATGGACTTGGAGCACGCGCACGTGAATTAGGTGCTGTTGCATTCATCGAGAAATCTCTGCCGATCAATCTTTTGGCCGATGAACTCCTTTCGGTTCTGGATTCTGTGAACCACCGGGCTGAGACCGACGACGATGCCATGTCGGCTGGACCCCGCGCATTGACGCTAGTGCCGGATGCCCGCGACGAGGTTGCCGACGCCGCAGGCCATGAGGACCAGACGCTGCTGGGTAACCACCTAGAGCGTTTCCGCGAAGTCTTCGAAGAGGCGGCCATCGGCATGGCCACGATGACACTGACTGGGAGCATCGTCCGCGCCAACCGTGCACTTGGCGAGTTGATGTTGTGCCGTCGCGAAGAGCTGGTCGGAGTCGATTACGGCCGACTCACGTGCGGCCAAGGCGAGTTACTCGACACAGCCCTCGAAAACATCAACGGACGAGGCGCGAACCTCGTACACATCGAGCATGACGTGGCTGGTGCGTCCGAACCTCGAAGAGTGCGCGTGAGTCTTGCACCGGTCCGCGACTCGGAAGGTCAGGCGCTTTACGTGTTTCTGCAGGTTCAGGACATCACGGCACAGCGAGCGGCCGAGGATCAACTCAGACGGAGCGAGGGCCACTTTCGACTCCTTGTTGAAGCCGTCGAAGACTACGCGATCTTCATGTTGTCTCCGGAGGGGATCGTCGTCAGTTGGAACGCCGGAGCGCAGCGCAGTAAGGGTTACCGCGCCCAAGATATCCTCGGCAAGCATTTCCGAATCTTCTACACACCGGACAAACAGAACGCGAATCATCCCGAAGATGAGTTGGAGAGCGCGCTACGCAATGGCCGCTACCAAGAAGAAGGCTGGCGAGTCCGACAGGACGGCACGCAGTTCTGGGCGAATGTCACGATTTCGGCGATCTTCGATGAATCCGGTCAGCATCTGGGTTTCGGCAAAGTAACACGGGATGTCACCGAGCGACGACTGGCCGATCAGAAACGGGATGATGCCGAGGCCGAACTCGCTGAGGCAAACGCGTCACTGGATTCTCTCAACCACCGACTGGCGCGGACGGTGGAGGATCAGTCGCAGTTTCTCGCAGTCACAGCCCACGAGTTGCGTAACCCCGCAGCAGTGCTCGGCGGCTCTGCACAGACCTTGGCTAACCACTGGCACGAGCTAACGGCCGACGAACGCGAACGTTTGCTGGGTGGAATGACCGACAGTGCGGTCCGTCTCCATCGGCTCTTGTCCGATTTACTCACCGTATCCTCGCTCGAATCCAAATCATTGCGACTTGCGGTCGTTCCCTCACAATTGTCGGGAATATTGGAGACGGCCGTCAACGCGATGAGCGCGACCAATCCGGATGCCAAGATCATCATCGAGCCGCATGCTGAAATAGACCTGCAAGCCGATCCGTTGCGACTCGCCCAAGCCGTCGACAATCTCCTCATCAATGCATTGGCGCACGGCTCGCCGCCCATATTCATCCAGGCTGTCGTGGAAGACACAATGGCGGTGATTCGTTTTGTCGACTCCGGCGCCGGTGTCGATGCTGCTTTACAACCCAAGCTTTTCGAACGATTTACCGCCGGCGACAATGTCATGAGCACCGGTCTTGGCCTCTTTATCGTCCGAGAGTTGGCGCGGGCTCACGGTGGTGATGCATATTACGAGCAGCGATCTCCTGAACGTCCCGCGGGCGCCTTCGTGCTTTGCATCCCCTTGGCCTGAGGCGCCGAACTAGGGCGATCCCGGGCGCCGCGTCTCTGGACGTCCCGGGATCTTGTCCACAACCATTCGCGCGAATAGGCGCAGACTCAATCTCCTCGTACCCCAAAAGTGGACACGCGAACAGTGCAACGTGAACTTTTCTTGGGGCAGCTTGATTCGAAATGCCAGGCAAGAAGAACCCCAGCCTTAAGAAACCAGACAGGTATGAGGATCTGCGTGATGAAGGCGCATTTAAGGAGAAGGCGGCCCGTATCTCGAGCGCCGCAGCACGAGATGGCAAGTCAAAAGTCGACAAACGCGGTGGCAAGTGTCCCTCGTACCAGGATTGGACCGTTGGCGAACTGAAGAAGCGCGCGAAAGAACTCGGTCTAACAAACTATTCGGACAAGAAGAAAGGCGAGTTCATCACCGCGCTGCGAGATCACGGACGCTGTTGGCGAGCCGCGTCACCTGCGATCACGCGCCGAACACTTCGATGAGTTTCGCATTGAACGCGTCGAGATCGCCGGGGTTCCGTGAGGTGACTAGGTCCCAGCCGGCTGCCGGGCAATGCATGACTTCTTGATCCACCCAGCTGCCGCCAGCATTTGTGATGTCGGTCCGCAGCGACGGGTAGGACGTAAGTGTCTTGCCGGGCAGAACACCCGCCTCGACGAGACCCCACGGCCCGTGACAGATGGCCGCTATTGGCTTCTTGGCCGCTACGAAACTCTGGATAAAACCCACGGCTTGCTCATTCATCCGCAACTTGTCGGCGTTAACGGTGCCACCGGGGATGATGAGACCGTCGTAGTCTGCGGGGGACACGTTCGCGACCGCCTTATCGGCTTGGTGAACGACGTCCTTATCGACATCGTGGTGCATCGTCCGGACGTTCCCTGCCTCGGGAGCAAGATGCTCAACCTCCCAACCCTGCTCGGAGATTGCCTGCATGGGCGATTCGAGTTCTGACCTCTCGACACCGGTGTTGGCTGTGAGGATAGCGATTTTCATAGTAGGTCTCCGTCGATCCGGTCTTCAAGTTCGTTGAATGACTTGCCCATGAGTCTGCGGTACCCGACGCGAAGAAAGGTATGCGGGCTCAGGCCTTCTTTTTGGACCGTCCGGTCGAGGATTTTTTCGCCGGCCTGCTGCTCTGTTTGGTCTTCTTGTTTTTGGCCACGCTTTTGCGCAGCGCCGCCATCAGATCGATGACCTCACCGCCCTCGTCGTCTGCGTCCGTTTCTCCAAACGTCGCCTCGGTGTCTATGGACTCGCCCTTCTCGAATTTCGCCGCGCGCAACTCATCGTCCCAAAGCAGACCCTGCATGGTCAGGACGTCGCCCCAGGCGCGAAGTGCGCCCAAGCGGGTCTTTTGACGCAGCGCGAACTGCACGATTGCCGTGCGATCTGTCTCCTCGAGGGTGCGTCGAAGCAGAACATAGGCTTTGATGGATTTGGAGTCGGGTTCGAGGTAGTAACTCTTCTCGAAACGCAGCGGATCGATCTGGTCGTTTGGTACGAACTCGACAACATCGATCTCTCGGCTCATCTCCTCCGGCAGTGTCGACAAGTCGTCCGCGGTGAGAACAATGGTCTTGTCGCCTTCTTCGTAGGCCTTGTCGATGTGTTCGTAGTCGACGACCTTGCCGCAGATTTCGCAGCGCCGCTGATAGCGGATGCGACCACCGTCTTTGTCGTGGACCTGATGCAGTTTGACGTCGTGATCTTCGGTCGCGCTGTAGACCTTGACCGGCACGTTGACCAGACCGAACGTGATCGCGCCCTTCCAGATTGATCGCATGCACCACTACATACCCCTTGCATGGAACTTCTAATCGGGGGAACCTTGGTGCTCATGTCATCAAATGCGTCTAACTCCAAAAAGCAGAGCGTGCGTGTCGAGGGCCACCGCATCTCGCTGACAAACCTCGAGAAGGTGCTGTATCCGGAGACCGGGACGACCAAGGCAGATGTTCTTGCCTACTACGCGGAAATCGCGCCGGTCCTGATTCCGCATGCCGCTGACCGGCCGGCAACGCGTAAACGCTGGGTGAACGGAGTTGGGACAACCGCCAAGCCAGGGAAATCCTTCTTCAACAAAGATCTCGACGCCAATGCTCCGTCGTGGATCCGGCACTACGCGATCGAACATTCAGACCATACGAATGACTACCCGCTGATCAACGATCTGGCGACGTTGACCTGGTTCGCGCAACGTGCCGCGCTCGAGATCCATGTCCCGCAATGGCGGTTCGGTCGTGGCGGCAAGCAACTCAATCCTGATCGGCTTGTTCTCGATCTGGATCCGGGGGAGGGAGCTGGCCTGGCCGAGTGCGTCGAGGTGGCGCGGGCGGCCCGCACGATCCTGCGTGGCATGGATCTTGATCCGATCCCCGTCACGAGTGGCAGCAAAGGTATCCATCTGTATGCCGCTCTGAACGGGCAACAAACCGCCGAGGAAGTCACGGCCGTTGCACATGAACTGGCCCGGGTGTTGGAGGCTGATCACCCCGACTTGGTCGTCAGCGACATGAAAAAAACATCCGTGGTGGCAAAGTTCTGGTCGACTGGAGTCAGAACAATGGCTCGAAGACGACGGTGGCACCCTATTCGCTGCGCGGACGGTCCCGTCCCTACGTTGCAGTGCCACGCACGTGGAAGGAACTAGACGCCGGTCTCCAGCAGCTCGAGATGGGCGAGGTGCTTGCCCGAATGAAACGCCGTAAAGATCCGATGGCCAAGATACTCAAGGACTCCGGCAGCGCCCTCGATCCCGAGGAGTTGGCCTCGACCGACCGTTTGACCACTTACCGAGGCAAGCGGGACGCCGCGAAAACGTCGGAGCCCGTTCCCGCAGGCAGCCCCGAAAGCGGTAGCGGCCAGAGTTTCGTCATCCAGGAGCACCACGCGAGCCGGCTCCACTACGACTTTCGGCTTGAGCACGATGGCGTGCTGGTCTCGTGGGCGCTTCCAAAAGGGGTGCCGACCGATCCGAAGCAGAATCGGCTTGCTGTGCAGACCGAGGACCATCCGCTGGAGTACGGATCCTACGAAGGAACCATTCCGAAGGACGAGTATGGCGCGGGCACCGTGACGATTTGGGACGCCGGAACATATGAGTTGGAGAAATGGCGTGACGGCAAGGAGATCATCGCGACCCTGACCGGGCGCCCACACGGCGGCCTCGACGGTCCGCGTAAATATGCGTTGATCCACACTGGCGGCGAAGGCAAGGCCGATGCGCACTGGTTGATTCACCTCATGTCAGGCGCCAGAACGAAACCCAAGACGCGATCGAAAGTGAAGCCTCGCCGCGTCAAGGCGGTGGCACCAATGCTGGCAACCCTTGGTGATGCCAGCAATCTGGACACCGGCGATGACTGGGCATTCGAGATGAAGTGGGACGGCGTCCGGGCGGCCGTTCATATCGACGGCGACGATGTGCGGTTGATGAGCCGCAACGGCAATGACATGAGCGCGACCTATCCCGATCTGGTCGAGGCGATCGGCGCGGCGATCAGCGTCGACTCGGCAATTCTCGACGGCGAGATCGTTGCGCTGGATAAGCGGTCACGCCCCGACTTCGGTCTTCTGCAACGGCGGATGGGACTGACGAAGAAACGAGATGTCGAGCAGGCGGTCAAAGACGTTCCGGTCGGGCTTATGTTGTTCGACGTATTGGAGATTGACGGCGATTCGGTGCGCAAAAAGTCGTATGATGACCGCCGGAAATCGCTGTTGGCGCTGGTCGACGGCTCGGCCGCTATCCAGGTTCCGCCCGCCTTCGATGGTGGATTCGATGCGGCGATGGCGAGCAGTAAAGACCTCGGTCTTGAGGGAATTGTCGCTAAGAAGCGTGACAGCACCTACGTCGTCGGCCGTCGCTCGCGGGAATGGATCAAGGTTAAACATCATCTGATGCAGGAGGTCGTGATCGGTGGCTGGCGTCCCGGCAAGGGCCGCCGATCCGCATTCGTCGGATCGCTACTGATGGGCATACCGGACGACAACGGCGCCCTTGAATACGTGGGTCGTGTGGGCACAGGCTTTCGAGACAAGGATCTCCTCGAACTCATCAAAAAATTGCAACGATTGGAGCGGAAGACGTCGCCATTCACTGACGTCCCGAAACCCGATTCCAATGATGCGATCTGGGTCAGCCCCAAACTGGTCGGCGAGGTCGAGTTCGCCGAATGGACGCCGAGCGGGAAACTTCGGCATCCGTCATGGCGCGGATGGCGCGACGACAAGTCGCCCGCTGACGTGCATCGCGAGACCTAGTCATTGCGACGCCGGTGCGTGCGTTTGTGGGCACACCGCTGGTGGCAACGACGGGTATGTGTACCCCTTCAGTCAACCAGCAGACTTCTGACCGCAGTCTCCAGTTTTCGGCCCGCAGCTCGTCCGGCCTTAGGCATCTGCCGGCGAGCCAAGTCAGGATCGATCGTTGTGCCCGCCGCATAGAGATCGACGATGCGCGGGTCGACATAGCCTGATCGGGCGACCGCGGGCGTATTGCCGAGGAATTCGGCGACGTCGCGCATCGTCTCGGCAATCGCGTGCGGGCGTGCCGTCGAACGGTCTGCGGGACGAACGGCCAGCGCGGCCGCCGCGATGACATTGGCCTGCCACGTGCGGAAGTCCTTCGCCGACGATTCCTCGCCGAGCCGTTCCTTGAGATAGCCATTCAGCTGCTCGGCACGGAGATCGCACCACCGCCGGCCGTCCTTGTACGCGAGCAGGCGCTGGTCGCTGGGACCGCGACGTGATCGCAGGACTTCGAGCACGTCACACAGTAGTTTGTCTTTTGTCTCAAGCGACCGTTCCTGCCCGGATTTGGCCAGATAGGTGAAACTCACGCCCGGCCCCGTCTTCTGCACGTGTCGCCGTTCAAGCGTTAGCAGGCCATAGCTGCCGTTGTCCTCGGCATAGCGTTCCGAACCGATGCGGAAAGCGCCGACGTCGAGCATTCGGAAAGCCAACGCGCACACGCGATCGAGACCCGCCCCCTCCGGTTGCAGGTCACGACGCACGCGTCGGCGGGCGCTCGGCAGACGACCGGAAAACTCGAGCATAAAGGTAAATTTCTCCTGATCGCGCCGCGCGCGCCACTCGGGGTGATAGAGGTATTGTCTGCGCCCCGCTTCGTCCGTGCCAACTGCCTGCAGATGCCCGTTGTCGTACGGACAGATCCAGACGTCGCACCAGGCGGGCGGGATGACGAGTGCTTTACAGCGTTCGATTTCCCCAGCGGAGAGTTTTCGGGCACCGTCCAAGTACACGAATCCGCGACCATGTTTTTGCCTGCGCCAGCCGGGCATATTTGGCGAGACTGTGCGTAAGCGCATAACCCCAGGATCAATCGTTAGGCGATGTGATGGCAGGTTGCGCTGTCGCGGATGTTCATCGCAGCCGCGCGATCACCAGTAGTGTCGGCGTCCACCGACACCACGGTCCAACGAACCGAGAATCCACAACACGGCACCGACGACGACGAGAATGCCGCCGATCGTATAAAGAATCGGGATGTTCGCGAGTGCCCCGATGATTAGTAGAACAATTCCGAGAATGATCACGATAGGTCTCCTTTGGTTGCTGGCCGACGTTTGTCGGTGAGCGAGGAGTACCCCGGTTTGCGTCGTCTAAAACCAGGTCGAACGAAACGTTCTCTTATGTGCGTGGCAACTAGGTTTGTGGGCCTGTTCGGAAGAATCGGGGTGCATGCTTGGCGGATCGGCGGGTACTTGTACCCCAAAGCTAGTTTTCTCTTGGGAGTCAAGGAGTGTGGTGTCAGATGGTTCGTAGGCGTTCCAAGCCGGCAGATAAGGATTCGAGGGGGCGCGAGTCGATGAGCGGCCGTGGCGCAATAAAGTTCCGATTGGCGCTCGCTACCTTTGCTCTTCTTATCTTGGGGACCACAGCAGTAGTCGCCTTTCTTTGGGACGACCCTCCGTTCGACATCATCGTGCTCGGCAGCGCATGCGTCTTTTTAGCGATAGTGGCACTCATCGACATCGGCGTCGTAGTTATTCGTCTCGGGACGTCCGACCAAAATACGCTGCAGCAAAAGGCTCCTCGCGACATCGGCGGAGCTTAGGGCAGACGGCGCCCTGACGACTAGGCACAGTCCGCAGCTGGATCGAGCGCTGTGCGCAGTTCGCGCATGAGCCGACCGAGTCGTCGAGATATTTGCATCTGGGAAGTGCCAAACTTCTCTGCGATTTGCTGCTGTGTCCATTCCTCAAAGAAGCGCAGCGAGAGAAGTTCCTGATCAGCTTCGGCGAGTTGCCCGATCACGGATTCAAGCATTAGCCGCGCTTCGACGCGGGCAGTGTCGCGACTCTCGTCGCAAATCATGTCGGCCAGCGTCGTCGCGGAATGCGACGTGAGCTGGATGTCCAGCGAAACAGGAGTGAAACAGCCGCGCGCGGTGAGGGCCTCGGTCACCTGGCTGACCGGGATGTTGAGTTCGCTGGCAATTTCATCTGTCGTGGGTTGTCTGCCGAGATCCTGGTTTATGTTCGGCCGCACTGCATTGATGTTTCGTTGCAGGTCTTGGATCCGCCGAGGGGGGCGAACGGTCCAGCAGTGATCGCGAAAGTGTTTCTTGAGTTCGCCGGTGATGGTGGGGACGGCGTAGGAGAGAAAATTATGGCCGAGCTCCATATGGAAGCCTCGTGCAGCCTTGGTGAGTCCGACGTATGCGACCTGCTCGAGATCATCGTTGTTCTCACCATGGCCGAAGTAGCGACGTGCCAACGATTGGGCGATTTGCATGTTGATCGCGACGATTTGACCGCGTAGATTCTCGATCTCGGTGTCGTCTTCGCATTGTGCAATGCGACCGAAAAGGGTCTCGGTCAGAATTTCTCGATCAACCTCGGCATCAGGACCGACTGCGAAGTTGAGGTCAACTGCGGGAATCATCGTGTTTGACATGAAGTGCCACCAATCGAATCTCCATTGGATGTGGCGCACTTCTAGACCACACATAATTTCTAGCACAAAATGATTATTGACGCCACATCCACGTTTTGGCTCACGGGTTAAAAAACACCATTAGGCTGGCGTTCTAACATTTTTGCGGTGAGTTTCACGAGAGGCGTCGTATGTCGGCTGTCGAAGAAATAGACGAATCTCACGAACCAAATGTTCGCGACGTCCTCGATGTCGCCAACGCGCTCGGCGAGCGACTTGTACAACTGGGCGACGGCATGGTCCCGCCGGCAGAAAAGTTACTCAAAGAACTGGCTGAGGCTCAACAGGAACTCCAGATTGCCTGGGATTTGATGCGCCCGCAATACAGCGATCTGGCCAGCATTATTGACGAACAGCGTGCAGACCATTGGTGGCAGCGGAAGCTGATCGCGACACTGCCGATGCCGGTTCTGGAGACGGAGCCGAGCGGGCGAATTATCTGGGCGAACAGCGCCGCATCTGCCACCTTGGACCGCCCGGTTCTCCAGCTGCTACGGTCAAAAATTCAGAAGTTCGTCCATGCTGACGACCGGTCAGTGATTGACGGCTTGCTCGAACGCTTCGCTGACACCCAGTTTGACGATGTTTCCCACGTGGAGTCGGTCATCCGAATGATTCCAAGCGTCAGTGCGACCGTCACAGTCGAACTCGTACCCACCGTGCGCCGTGAGCGCAATGGGGAGCGCACCGTCATCACCTGGGTCCTCCAGCCGGTCGAGGAGGGCAGCGGCATCAACGAACCGTTGATCGCCCACACCTTCAGCCAGTTGTGCATGCTGCCGCTGCGGTCAGGTTCCGTTCAGGACCTTCTTTCTGAGGCTTCACGTCTGTGTGAGGACGTATGTGCGTCACATTCGTCGGTGAGCGTCACGATCGGCGCTCCTGCCGAGCCCGAGCATTTGGCCTCGTCGTCGGAGTTCGCGCAGCGGGTCGACGCCGCTCAGATGAGCGCCAACCAAGGTCCGTGTCAGGAGTCTTGGGAGACGGGGATGATCGTCTACTCCAATGAGGCCCTGACCGATCCACGGTGGCCACTTTTTAATCACGCAGCAATCGATTCGGGCATTGCCAGCGCCTTGGCTGCACCTATCCGGGTGGGGGATGAGGTCCTCGGGGTTCTCAACGTCTACAGCCGTGACATCGATGCCTTTCAGCCCAGCGGTATGCGTGTCATTGAGCTGCTGGCCGAGGCCACCGGGGCGATCATTCATCACGTGGGGGAGGAGCAGCAATTGCGGGAGTTGACCGCCCAGTTGGAGGAGGCGATGAAATCCCGCGCAATCATCGAGCAGGCCAAGGGCGCGTTGATGATCAAATATCGCTGCAGCGCCGATGAAGCCTTCGCCCGATTGGCGAAGGTCAGCCAAAACCGCAACATTCGAATCCACGAAATTGCGCAGACTCTGATCGACGGCCTGCATACCGAAAGTTCGCACGATTGACCTCTGGCGCGACCGGGCGAACCCTCGCTACGGCCGTCGGGATCATTCGGCTTCTGAAGCGGGATAGGTGATTGTGTCGTCTTGTACGTGCGCGAACGCGGTAAGTTCCGCACGCCGGGTGACGGAGACGGACATGATATTGAAAACATCGATACCCGCGACGATGAGTGCGTCGGTGATTAACCGCCGGTGACAGCGCCACGGTACGGCCTCGCTGCACATGATGGCAGGCACCGTCTCGTTGGTGATCTTTAGCAATTCAGCGAAGCCGGAACGGAACTCATCGGTGGCCATGTAGTCGGCGTAGTCACGGAAGGCTTTGACTCGCCATGCGCCGTTCGGGCTCGACACACCAGTCGGCGTATAGCGGCGACCGCCGATATCCTGAAGCCACCGATACCCAATATCGGCCGGAAGCGCATCCTTGATCGCGTTCTGATTCCACTGCGGATACTTCCGCGACGACGGATAGGAACGTACGTCAGCCAGCAGCGTGACTCCGTTCGCGCGGAGCATCTCGAGCACCTCATCAAAATCACGAGTGGAGTGTCCGATCGTGAATACCCGATCGGATGTAACGGGCGCTCCTGACCGGCGAACTTCAACGCTTTTGCTCATACAGATACTCCGTAATCGTCACGACACTTTCTCGCTTTGTTTCAAGAATTTTCTGCAAAATTAGTGCGGTTCGGGTTTGAGACTACGCGGTCAGGGGTAATGCTCTTATCGCCTGACCTTCGGGTCTGGCAGCAGTTCGCCCCATGGCGTGCTGCTCACGGGATGACAGGTGTCATCTCCAAAAGAGAGGGAGCTCATCATGGGATTTTTATTGTGGATAGTGGCGGTCGCGCTCGTCATCTACGGCGTTATCACCCTGATCAACGGCGGCATCCTGCTGGGAATCGTTCTTATTGTCGTGGGTCTCGCTGTAGGCCCTGGCGGTTGGACCATTTTCAGTCGACGCGGCGCGCGCACGTAAATATTGTTCTGATCTCGGAGATCCGAGGTTCTCACCTTGGATCTCCGAGCGAACAGGAAGACGCATGTGAGCGGCGTGATCGAATGAATTCGACGACGGCAGGTACCTGTCCATCATGAGTATCGCTTTGCCCGGCATTTCGAAAGCAGCACTTCAAGAGCAGGTGCGAACGCCGTGGCCGCACCCGGGCGGCGGAATGACATCGGAGCGGTGAGATCTGCTGGCCGTGCTTGCGCGCCGGGACCTCCCGTTGGCCAAACTCGTCGAACCTCATCACGATGCGTTGGCCATCATGGGTGATCTGGGTGGAACGGGCGCACGTGCCGATCAAATCTGGGCGGTGTGGGCTGCGGAACCGCCATTCGCGGTACTTGAAGCGAAACACAGCAGAGCAGGTTGGCGTCTCGCGGGCACGAAAGCATACTGTTCTGGCGCGGATCTGGTCACCCATGCGCTGGTCACCGCGTCCGTTGGTGACAAAAGTCGACTTTTCGCGATTGAACTCAATGGCGATGTCATAGAGGACAAATCAGCACCGGTATGGACCGGCGCCGGCATGAGCCGAGCGCGCACGGCAACTCTGAGGTTCACGAATGTTTTGGCCGAGCCGGTCGGGGCGGCGTCGGCCTACGTTGACCGGCCCGGATTCTGGTGGGGTTCGATCGGAATCGCAGCCGCCTGGTTTGGCGGTGCCTTGGGCGTCGCCGATCTGGTCGAAACCGCGATCGACCGACTGGATGCTCACGGACTGGCACATCTGGGTGCGATCCGAGCGGATCTGGACACCTTAAAACTCATCTTTGAAGCGGCCGCGTATCGAGTCGACAGTGAACCCAGCCGCGTCGAAGACGCCGAACGCCTCGCTCTCGCTGTGCGCGCCCGTACGGCAGCAACTGTCGAGAACGTGATTTCACGCGTTGGACGGGCTCTCGGTCCAGCACCGCTGGCCTTCGACTCTGCTCATGCCGAACGTGTTGCCGATCTACAGGTGTTCGTCCGACAGCATCACGCCGAACGAGACCTCGCACGCTTGGGCAGTCTGTAGGGGTGGCCATGAATAGCGTTAGCAGCAGCGGCTGGCGGCACCGGTTGGAGTCCCTGCAACCGGCCGAATCGATAGATCCTGGCGGGCGCCTTCTGGTCCTCTCGGCCCATCCCGATGATGAGGTACTCGCGATCGGGGGATGGCTTGCCGGACAGACCGAACGCGATGTCACCTTCGTCACCGCAACCGACGGTGAAGGTTCACATCCCTCCAGCGCCAGCATCACTCGTGACGAGTTGCGTAGACGACGACCTCAGGAACTCATCGAAGCGCTGGAGCGTCTCGGTTTCATGAACCCCGCCATCCACCGTCTGGGACTTCCCGATGGTGGCCTCGACACGGAGACGGCCGCGCTGAAGTCGGCGCTCGGTGATCTCGTCGATAATGCAGATCTCGTCTTGGCGCCGTTCGAACGGGACGGACACAGCGATCACGACACACTTGGCGCGGTCGCCGTCGACCTGTGCGGGAACCGCCGACGGTTGTGGCGTTTCCCTATTTGGACTTGGGCCTGGACCCAACCCGGCCAGCAAGAATGGCTGGAAAACATACAACGACTCAAGTGCACAGCGCAGGGCCGATTCCTCAAACGTCACGCAATCGCCGCGTTCGAAACCCAAATTAAGCCGATTAGCGACGATCCGGACGATGTGCCGGTGGTTGAACCGGCGCTACTACAGCATGCGTTTTATGCCCCGGAAGCTGTGATCATATGACCTCGCCAGACTATTTCGAAGCGCTTTACGAGCAATCGGCCGATCCGTGGCAATTGGCCGAACGCGACTATGAGTTGCGCAAATTCGAGGTGACTGCGGCCTGCCTACCGCGGCGTCGATATGGGCGTGCATTCGAGCCAGGTTGTTCGATCGGAGTTCTGACCGGGCTGCTGGCGTCCCGCTGTGACGAGATTCTGGCTATGGACCAGATACCTCGAGCGGTAACGTCCGCGCGAGCGCGAAACGATGCACCTTCGGTGACCGTCCGGGCCGGTTCTGTCCCCGCCGACTGGCCTACCCAAACATTCGACCTTATCGTCATCTCCGAGATGCTCTACTACCTCACGGCTGCGGACCGAGAGCGGGTCAGCGAACTCAGCCTGGAGACTCTCGCGACCGATGGACACCTCGTACTTGTGCACTGGCGTCACCCGTTCGAGGAAGCCCAATGCACCGGTGACCGGGCGCATGACGAGGTGGCTGCACGCGGCGAGTGGCAGCGAGTGGTCGAGCACATCGAACAGGATTTTCGCCTTGACATCTTTACCCGTGTCGGACGCGGTGATTCGAGAGATCGCCGTTGTCGTTCCTGCAAGAGACGAGGAAACGGCAATAGAAATCGCATTGGCCGCGATTTGTCGATCAGCCTCGCTTCTGCCCGGCAACATACGAACGAGTGTTTTGGTGATCGCCAATGGGTGTCGTGACGAAACAGCCAAGCGTGCACGCTCATTTGGCGCGATGACCATCGAGGCGAAGATCGCTAATGTCGGCGCCGCTCGGTCGGTGGGCGTAGCGCGGGCGATCGGTGCGAGCAGCGCATCTCTTGATGAGTTATGGATCGCCAGCACCGACGCCGACAGCGAAGTTCCTGACGGCTGGCTGCGGGCGCAGGTTGAGGCCGCCGCTGACGGAGCCGATATGTTTCTCGGCACGATCGCTCTGAGCGCGAGCGCGGCCGAGGCCCACCCCAGGTGGTCGGCAAAATATGCGGAACCACTTCGGTTGGACAGCCATGGACATGTCCACGGAGCCAACCTAGGATTCCGCGCATCTGCTTACGTGGCCGTGGGTGGTTTCCGTCCGCTTCACTTCGACGAAGACGTCGACTTAGTAGACCGCATACGGTCGCGGGGCGCCCGCATGATGTGGGTTCCTGACGTCGCAGTATTGACGTCGGCTCGTCATGACCCGCGGGCACAACGTGGCGTGGGCAGCGACCTCGCAGCATCCGGCTGAACCGGTTTTAACCGGAGGGTGTTTGATCTGTGCGTCATCCATGGACAGGTTGTAGCCCGCCGACGGCTCGATGCACCGGCAGTATTGAAGATTGGTGGCAAAGTAGCGCGATCAAATCTGTCGTCGGCCTAGTCGGGTTTCGGCTCTGGCAAGTCCGGAGATTCAGGATCTTCGGAACCAGGCACTGGATTCGTTGGGTCATCGCTCGGGCGTGGCTCTAATGGTTCAAGCGGAGACACCGACATTGCTGCACCTTTCGTCAGATGGCCGATTGGTCACTGAATGGCTCAGTGCCCCAAACACCTCAGTCCATGCGCTCGGACGCGCGGTTCGGACGTTTCGCGCCAGCACGGCACAAGATTAAAAGTCAACTGGAAGGTTTACTTTTTCTCCGCCCGGGCACTTGAGAGTTTGTTCGACAGAATAGTTCTTAGATTTTTTGCCGGCGGCGGGGGCTCAGCCCCGGCTTCGCCGCCGCGGGATCGGCACGATGTGCTGATTCCTCAAAGGGAGGAGTCCCACAGATGGGTAAATTGAAGGCGGTCGCGTTCGTAGCGGCAGGGTATGTGTTGGGTACGCGGGCCGGTCGGGAGCGCTACGACCAAATCGCGGACCGGGCTACCAAGATTTGGAAGAATCCCAAGGTTCAGCAGGGGGTTCTCGACGCCGAGCAGGCTGCCAAGGACGTCGCTAGAGAGGCCGCGCCGAAGATCCAGGAGAAGGTCGCTGATGCCGCTTCGAAAATGCGTCCCAAAGAATCATCCAAGCAGCAAGCCGATTCCGGCCAGACGGATGAGAGCGGTCGAAGCGTCACGATAGCCGACTTCGACAGCGTTTCCGGCGGCGCGTGAAGTGGCTGAGATCGGGAATCAGAGTAGTTTCATCGAGGCCCCAACTCACGAGAACGGTGCGGAACCGTCGACCGTTGAGTTGGTCACTCAGTTGACCGAGCAGTCCACTCGACTGGTGCGCGCTGAGCTGCGGCTGGCGAAAGCCGAACTGTCGGCCAGCGTGAAGCATGCCGGGATCGGAGCTGGCATGTTCGGGGCTGCAGTGATCGCGGCATTGCTGGGCAAGAAGAAACTGGCGCAGGCGTCACCTGTGCCAGAACAGACCGTGCAGAACATCAAAGCCGACGTCGCTGAAGTTAAGGATCGCCGCTGATCATGAGCACTCAACACGATCACGACCTCGATGCAGATCCGTCGCTACCGGATCAGTCGGTGCGCAGTACCGGGATCGAACCTGAGGTCGGAGAACCCGGTAATGATGCCGACGTTGACGAGTTACTAGCCGACATCGACCGTACCCGGGAGCAGTTCGGGCAGACGGTCGCAGCACTGAGTCACAAACTCGATGTCAAGGAACAGGCTGGCGAACGAGTCGCGCACGCCCGGAGTTGGGCCGTGGATCGAGTCGACCGCGGTCGGCAGGCAACCACCGACGCCAACGGCAAAACCCGGCCGGCGATCCGCATCGGCGCACCGGCGACCCTCGGTGCGGTCGCCGTCATCGTTGGTCTGCTGGTGTGGCGGCGAAACCGATGAGTATCGGCTCCGGCGGCACGGGTCATAGAAGGGGCGCCGGCAGCAATACCGGCGCAGATCTCGATTCGGTGGGATCGGCGCGGCGACACGATCATGACGAGGACGTCAAGCCCGACTCGATGGGCGATGTATCGGGTCTGGCGTGGAAGTATGTGGCACGCAAAACACTGCGGAAATTTGGCAATGACCAGTGCACCGACATGGCCGCGGCATTGACGTATTTCTGTGTGTTGGCACTCTTCCCCGCGGTGATCGCGATCCTGTCGCTGCTCGGGGTGTTCGGTCAGGGCACCAAAACGATCGATACGATCCTGACGATCGTTTCGAACATTGGCGGTTCTTCCATCGCGGACTCCTTGCGGTCGCCATTGATGTCGTTGAGTCAGACGCAGGGCGCGGGTATCACCTTAATCATCGGCCTGCTGGCCGCATTGTGGTCCGCTTCGGGCTATATCGGCGCATTCAGTCGGGCGATGAACCGCATCTACGAAATTGGCGAAGGCCGTCCGATCTGGAAACTGAAGCCGGTGATGCTTTTAATCACCCTGGTGACCGTCGTTCTGGCTGTTTTTGCCGCACTGATCTTGGTGCTCAGCGGACCAGTGCTTGCCGAGATCGGTAGTCAACTGGGTCTGGGATCAACGGCCTTGTTGATCTGGAAGATAGCGAAATGGCCGGTCCTGTTGTTGATCGTCGTGTTCATCACGGCGTTCCTGTATTACACGACGCCGAACGTCAAACAACCGAAATTCAAATGGATCAGTCTCGGTGCGGTGGTTGCGATTGTCGTCTGGATTCTTGCCTCTGCGGCGTTTGGTTTCTACCTGTCGAATTTCTCTTCGTATAACAAAACCTATGGGTCTCTGGCTGGCGCGATCGCGTTCCTGTTGTGGCTGTGGATTACCAACGTGGCGTTGCTGTTCGGTGCCGAGTTGAACGCCGAACTGGAGCGCAGCCGTGAGCTTCAAGCCGGCATAGTCGCCGAGGAGACCATCCAATTGTCACCGCGTGACACCAGCGGCATCGACAAAGCCGATAAGAAACATGCCGAAGACCTCGCCGAGGGCCGCGCTCTGCGGCGGCGTCGACCGCGGTGACAGCCATGCCCATCTCATTCAGTTCTACACACCGTAAGGAAGGTTCACATCATGGTTGCTGAGAAGCCCGGGAGCAAGCTGGCCAAGATCCTCTACCGCCCGTTCGGGATGGCGGGCAGCATCCTTGCCGGCATCGTCGCTGGCAAGCTGGTCAACGTCGCCTGGAAACACGCGACTCCCGGCGACTCGGCAGAGGCACCAAAGGCGCTGGAATCGGAGTACAAAGTCCGCCAGGTTGTCGTCGCCGCAGCGGTGCAAGGGATGACCTTCGCCGTCGTCAAAGCGCTGGTCGACCGCGCTGGCGCTCGCCTGTTTCAGCGCTACACGGGTGAATGGCCCGGCAACTAGAAGAGTTAGCCGCGAGCGGCCTGTTGTTCGAGTTGGAGCACCCGCGGGAAGAGAACGTTGTTCTCTTTGTGAATGTGCTCGTGCAGATCGAGCTCCATCTCCTCCAAGCCCGTGAGCATCGCGCGGTATGAGTTGCACACGTCCGCGGGGACGGCGTACCCATTGGTGAGGGTCCGAATTTCCTTGAAGAGCGCGCCGACGGCATCGTGTTCGGAGCGCAACTGTCGAATGGGCTTGGCAAGCGAGCGAGCCTCTGTTGGTGCTTGGGCCTTCTCGAGCCGGCTGATCGCGGGGAAAATGACACGTTCTTCGGTAGTCATATGCGGGTCTAGCGCTGCGATGGCTTCGGCGTATGCCTGTTGCGTGCGGGTGAGTTCGGGGTGTCGGTCGCCGTGCACCGCTTGGACCTTATCGACGAGTGCCTGCAGTCGAGGCATTTCCTCCCACATATAGGCGTGGTGGGTGTCGATGATGTCGTGTGCGAGCGCCGCGTTGTCGCCGGGCTGCTGCTGTTGATGGGTGGGTGCGGCATTCGGAATGTCCAGTGCGTCCGCGATGTCGGCAAGGTCAAGCCCGGCTGCGCTAGCGGCGTCGGCCAGCGACCTATGTCCGTTGCAGCAATAATCGATGCCGAAGCCCTCTAGCAAGCGACTACGACGGGGGTCTTCAGTGACTAGTTCACCTACGGTAGTGCTGGTATCTATGGGCATGCCCACATGTTATGTGAGGCAAGAGCCGTGATTAAAACTCTTCGTGAAGGCTTACACGTTGAAGCCGATGGCGCGCATCATTTCCTTGCCGTCATCGGTGATCTTGGCCGGCGACCACGGCGGCAGCCAAATCCATTCGATGGTGTGGTTCGCGACAATCGGGCCGACCTCCTGAGCGATTTGCGCCGAGATGACGTCCTGCAGCGGACACTCAGGCGTCGTCAATGTCATGAGAATCGTGAGCGCGTTCTCAGCCTCATTCCAACCCAATTCGTAGATGAGGCCCAAGTCGAAGATGTTGATGCCGATTTCGGGATCGATGACTTCCTTCAAGGCTTCCTCTATGTCTTCGAGACGAGAGGTCTCTTTGGATGTCTCCATTATTCAGCTCCCACCAGTACGGCCGTGTCTTAATGTATTAATTACAGTTTGCGCCGTGTTTAATACAAAGACAACGAAATGCGACACAATCGTTGCCGATCGAATACGTGCGTAGGTGCTACGCGTCGGTGCGCTGGGTCCCAGCGGCGAGCGCGCCAGCGAGGACGTCGTCGAGAAGGCGATTGATCTGTTTGGTCGCCTCGATCTGCACCATGTGGCCGATATTGGGGAGCAGCGTGAGGATTGCTCCCGGAACCGATGCGGCAAGTGCGCGTGCACCCTGAATGGACACCAAACGGTCGCGGGTGCCGTGCACGATCTGCGTCGGGACGCGGGACAGTCCGTCAGCCCCGGTTGGCATCGTGCACGCCAGCACTGCGCGTGTGTAGGCAGCGAACGTCGCGAGTGGCGTGCCGTTGAGTTGCTTTCGCATGGCCTGACGAGTCTGCGGTGTGGACTGCGCGCTAGCGACACGGACCCCGATTCCTGTCTGTGCTCGCGCCATCAGTGGATCCAGATGCAGACGACACGCCATATCGGCAACGTGCGCCAGCACCGGAATTGAACGACGCAGTCTCAGGGACGTCCCACCGGTGACGAAGCGGCCTTCCCCGGGCCCCGCGAGGAGCATCACTGCGACGATGTGGGAGCCAAAAATGTCCGGCTGATCCTCCGCAAGCGCTTGGACGGTCAGTGTGCCCATCGAGTGGCCCACCACCACCACCGGGCCATGCTGGGCGTCGACGATCTCGCCAAGGTCCTCGCCGAGTTGCTTGACCGTGGCCGGGCCGCCGGGCCATATGGCCGAGGCGCCGAAGCCGCGGTGGTCATAGTAGATCTGTCGCACGTTTGACCCGGCCAGGTGAGCACGCTGAAGGTCCCAGGTGTGCAGATTGACGCCCAGACCGTGGACGAACACCACGGTCAACGGAGCGTCTTTGGGGCCGGCAATCTCGACGTAGATCTGGGTGCCGTCACACATGTCCATTTAGACAGAATAGAAGACGAGTGCAGACCGTGCGGGGAGGCGCCACACGTCGCGAAGGCGTCATCACTTCGGATGCCGACTACGTTGCGCGAGCGAGCGCACTCAGTGCGGCCTACGGCCGTCGTTTCGAGTCGGCGGACCAGAACTAGCACCAAGACAGCGTTCGGCGATCTCGATGATTAGTCGCTGCATATATTTGTGGCTTTCGGGTACAACTGGAATATACCTTGATTACACCGAACTAGTTACACCGAACGAGAGGACAGATCATGGGTCTGGAAGACAAGATGAAGAACGCTGCCGAGGATCTCAAAGGCAAAGCGAAGGAAGCATCGGGCAAGGCTCAGGGTGATAAGTCGAAGGAAGCCGAAGGGAAGGGCGATCAGACGAAAGCCGACTTCAAGAAGGCCGGCGAAAACGTGAAAGACGCCTTTAAAGACTAATCAGCTACAGATTGATCACTAGGTTCGAACATGTTGGGCTCCGGGGTTCCGGAGCCCAACATGTTGTCCGGCTGCGGAGGGATGGCATGCTCAGGCCATGAAAATTCTGCTGACCGGTGCGGCGGGGTTCATTGGCGGCCACATCGCGCTTCAGGCCCGCGAGCGCGGCCACGAGGTGATCTCGCTCGACGCATTCCTCCCACAAGCACATGGGAGCGGGCGGCACGAAAGCTCCGACATCGCGAAGCTGGACTTGTGTCACGACGCGCTCGATCCCGTTCTCGACGGTGTAGATGTTGTCTGTCATCAGGCCGCGATGGTCGGCAACGGCGTCGATGCCCAGGATCTGCCGCTCTATGCCGACAACAATGAGGTCGGGACGGCTCGGCTTCTCGCCGCAATGTCCCGTGCAGGCGTCGACAATTTGGTGCTCGCATCGTCGATGGTCGTTTACGGCGATGGCCGCTACACCTGTCCGATCGATGGTGATGTGCCGCCGGCAATCCGGCGTGACGCGGATCTGGCCGAAGGCCGGTACGACCCGCGGTGTCCGGTGTGTGGAGGCGACGTCAGCTGGCATCAGGTCGCCGAGGATGCGCCGTTTTTGCCCCGCACCAGCTATGCGACATCCAAGGTTGCACAAGAGCATTATGCGGGGGCTTGGTGCACGTTGGAGGGCGCGCGCGCTATTGCACTTCGCTATCACAATGCATACGGACCGGGTATGCCCGCGGACACCCCGTACGCCGGGGTTGCGGCCATCTTCCGGTCGTCGATCGCGCGCGGCGAAGCACCGCAGGTGTTCGAGGACGGCGAACAGATGCGCGACTTCGTCCATGTCAGTGATATTGCCCGGGCTAATGTTCTCGCTATCGAGCAGGTTGCCGAGCACCCAAACGGTGTGACGCCCTACAACATTGCTTCGGGCCACCCGTTCACAATCGGTCGGATGGCCAGCGTGCTGGCGGCTGCGGCCGGTGGCAAGGAGCCAGTGCATACCGGCGAATATCGGCCTTTCGACGTACGCCATGTGGTTGCATCACCCGCAGCGGCGGCGCGCGGTCTCGGCTTCACCGCGCAGGTACTGCCCGCCGATGGATTGGCAGCGCTGGCGACCGATCCGCTCCGGACCCGGCAACCCTGACGCGTCACCAGCGGGTCAACAGCACCTGTTGGACGCACAATGCCAGCGCCACTTGTGAGAACAGGAGTGGTCGGTGCCACGAGCGTGGCGTGAGCGCCGGCAGCGCCACTATCCAAATGGTGAATGGCAGCCAGATGCGCTCGACCTCGGCCTTACTCATCCCCGACACGGTGGCGACGATGATGGTCAGCAAAGCGGCGTCGGCAAGTAACGCGAGTGGATCTCGGCGTCGCGCGGCACCGACCGCTGCGGGGAACGCCGCCCAGACGGCAAGACCCACCGTGAACGTCCATGCGGCGATATTGGCCCATACCCAGTAGGAGTAGGGGCGGTCCGAAGCGATACCTGCGTTGTAGCGCTCGACGAGCACCGGATAGGCCTGCCACCACGCAAAGCCAGCCGCGGTGAATATTGCTGCAACGGCGGCGGCGCCGCCCAGCGCCCACGGCAACGGTTGCCATGAGCGTGCAATGAGCAGCACCGCGATCGCCAGGATGGCGAGCAACACGAGGCCGTACGACAGATAGACGCACAGGCCCAGAAGGAGGCCGGCGCCGATGGCAGGGAGCGCGCGGCGTCTGGACCGCTTTGCTGCGATTGCCAGCAGCGCGAGTCCCCACGCTGCCACTGCGGTGTACAGGGCATCACCGTTGACACCCATCCATACTGCCGTCGGAGCCAGAACGAGCCACGGCATCGCGCTGCGTGCAAGGCGAAGCGAGCCGAGTGCGCGCAGCGTAATCAATACGGCGACGACAGCAGTGCTGGCGATAGTGACGACAACGACGCCGATCCAGAAAGGATCCTGGATGCCGAGCCGGTCGAGCAGCACGAAGAACAACAGCGCTCCGGGCGGGTGGCCCGCGACGTGGGTGTGCCAGTGGTCGGGCGACTGCCGGGGGATGTGATCGATGAAGGTGTGCAGCATCGGGCCGATCGCTTTGACCCGTTGCGCGTCATAGACGTACTCGCCGCCGCGTTCGAACACCCGAGCCAGTCCGGCTTTGCCTTCGGTCATGGCCACGGCCATGGTCCAAAGCCAGGCGCCGGCGAAGGCCGTCAGAAGCAGCAGGGGCCAAGACAGCCGCTCGCTGAGCCGGGGGAGTAGCAGCCAGAAGATCAGGCCGAGCGCAATTGCCGGCAACACCATGACGCTGAATCGGGGATCCCAGTCGGCGTGCAATGGCGGCCAATGGACGCGGACATCCTGATTCGTCCACCAAGGTACGAGTATCGCCGTTGCCACGAGTACGAGTCCGGCGCCAGCCACGACGACGGCCGCACGGATCGAAGGAGGTCGGGAGCGCACGACGACCAGCCTACGGTGGGCTGCCAGATCGCACCGATTGAGCCACCGGTCCCACGCACGCTAAACGGTATCTTTGCAACGAATTACCAATCCGCGTGCATATCTGCAACGAATTAAGGGTATGACTACATCTATGGCTGTATGCGACGTGGTGATCCCTTGCCGGGATGAAGCACGAGCGCTGCCGATTGTGCTTAGCGACATACCGTCGGATTGGCGCATCATCGTGGTCGACAATGGCTCGGTCGATGGGACTGCCGACGTCGCCCGGACACTCGGCGCCGATGTGATCCATGAACCGCGGGCGGGCTATGGCGCAGCGGTGCATGCTGGCGTGCTCGCTGCGGATGCCGAATTCATCGCCGTCATTGATGGTGATGGATCGATGCAGCTGGCGGAGCTTGAAGCGATGCTCGATCTGGTTCAATCCGGTGCCGCGACGATGGCGGTGGGTCGACGCCGCCCGATTAGTAGTGGCGTTTGGCCGTGGCACGCGCGCGCTGGCACCCATCTGCTGGCGACCTGGATTCGCCGCAGAAGCGACTTTCCGATCCACGACTTGGCTCCGATGCGCGTGTGTCGGCGTTCGGACCTGCTTGCGCTCGACGTGCAGGACCGCCGTTTCGGCTATCCGCTCGAACTCATGCTTCGCGCAGCGCGCTCAAACTGGACGGTTCGTGAGATCGATGTGAGCTACCGGCCGCGCGCGGCCGGCACCCGCTCGAAGGTCTCCGGTTCGGTTCGGGGCACGGCACGTGTCATCCACGATTTCGCGAAGGTTCTGCGATGAATGTTATGAATACGGTGAGCCCGACGCTGCTTGTCGTCGCTAAATCGCCAGTTCCCGGGCTCGCCAAAACCCGTATTGCCGCCACGATCGGCGATGAAGCGGCTGCCGCGCTCGCCGCCGCGGCACTGCTAGACACCCTCTTGACCGTCACAGCCCTGGGCTGGCCTGTCACCGTGGCAATGACCGGTGTTCTCGCCGACGCTGCCAACAGCGCCGAGCTCAGCGTCGCATTGGCAACGACCCGAGTTATCGAACAACGTGGCGACGGCTTCGGCGAACGGCTCGTCAATGCGCACCTTGACGCCGACGAAGGACACGGCATCGTGCAGGTCGGCATGGACACGCCGCAGCTCACGGTCCGTGACTATCTTGATGCTGGGATCGAGGTCAGGCGCGGCGCACGCGTCATCGGCCCGGCCGAGGACGGCGGCTGGTGGCTGCTCGGACTGGCAGACCCGACGGAGGCCAAAGGTCTTCTCGACGTATCGATGTCCGAACCTGACACCAGGACATGTACTGAAGCCGCGCTCGGCGGGGATTTCTTACACTTGTCGCGCCGCCTCGACATGGACACCTGGGACGACGCCGTCGCGATTGCTGACAGCCTCCCGATTTCCTACCTGGCGCAAGCGGTCCATCGAATTGGAGCATCTGTATGAGCGTTGATTTCGACCCCGTCAGTGCATTCGATGCGGCTTTCTGCGGCAAGACAGCACACCTGATCGATCACATTGGCCGGTCCAGCCCGCTCGACGTCGAACAGTGGGCGTCACCAGACTGGGTCGACCGTTTGCTGTTCGTCGATCCGTGTGACGGGCCGACTCTGGACGTAGGCTGCGGGCCTGGACGCCTCGTCGGCGAGCTCACGGCACGTGGTGTGCCGGCAGTGGGCATCGACGTGTCAGCCGAAGCGGTCCGACAGACTCGAGTCCGCGGCGCGTTGGCGCTGCGCCGTGACGTTTACGCGACCGTTCCGG
Source organism: Aeromicrobium changchenzhani (assembly GCF_057586615.1). Taxonomy (NCBI): domain Bacteria; kingdom Bacillati; phylum Actinomycetota; class Actinomycetes; order Propionibacteriales; family Nocardioidaceae; genus Aeromicrobium; species Aeromicrobium changchenzhani. The sequence goes on from NZ_CM172480.1 coordinate 1,281,529, forward strand.
GGGAGGGCCGTTGGGATTATGCGCTTCTGGCAGACGGCAACCTGGGCATCGGCGGCGATCCGGTCCGTCTCCTGGCCCGCCTTCGGGAAATGCTCAAGCCGGCTGGTCGCGTGATCGCCGAAGTCGCTGACGAAGGCGCCGGGTTCGTGTGTGAACGGCGCCGGTTGCGCGTGGAAGGCCGGCTCTCGACGCACTTCGAATGGGCGATCGTCGGGCTCGACGCAATTGGTGACGTGGCCAGCGATGCCGGTATGTCGGTCCTCAGCACCCGCAGCGTCGCCGGACGGCATACCGCGACCCTGGTTCGTGATTCGTGATTCGTGATTCGTGATTCGTTATGAGGATGACGCGTTAACTTTGCGCCGCGCAACCAGGAGCCGGACGAGGTAGGCGACGGTGCTGAGGGCGAAGATGATGGCCACCAGAAGTAGCCAGCGGCCAAGAAATGGCGCCTGGGTTTGACCAGTCGCCCGCAGATAGGTGGGTGCGCCTTGGCCGATGATGCCAGGGAAGAACAGCAGGAACAGTAGCCCGGTGGCCAGGACTGGAACCCGTATGTAATTCAGTGCTGGGACGACCGGTGGGTGAGTTGGCTTGGAGCCTCGGCGTTGGCGCAGTGCGCGCACCCAGGCGAGGTGGGTCCGGTCGGCGAGGGCATAGATCGGAAACAAGATGAAGTCGTGAAACACGACAGCCCCTAGGAACCACACCAGAATCGACTGCCACCAGACGTCGGGATCCCATAAGGTAGCCAGCCCCATGACATATATGACGTAGCCGAAGACCGCAAAACTGGCCAGCACGACGAGCAGGTGCAAAGGGTGGGCGCCGTAGAAGGCGCGGAACCGGGCAAAAGTTGTGGTCATGTCAGCGGCTTCTAAATTCGATGGATTGCACCCATTTGGTGTTGTGGACGCCAGGGATGGCCGGGACGATGATCCGCGCGGGAAAGCCGTGGTCCAGTGACAGATCGACGCCGTTGACCTGCAAAGCGAGCAAGGAATCGGGATTTAAAACCTGATTGTTCTGCAGTTTGACCTTGTTGAAGGCGCCTTTCTTCTGCAACGATTTGGCCTTCGCCCACCGAGGGTCCGGAACTCCTGCCAGCACGGCTAGGTCGCGCAGACGTACGCCGGTCCACGTCTGGGTGGTCGACCAGCCTTCCACGCAGGCGATGGGCAGCACCGCGGTGTGCTGGGGCATGGCCAGCAATGCGGCCCGATCCAGCGTATGCAGAGCCAAGCCGTTGACCGTCAGTTTCCAGCCGTCGCCGACATCGGCGGCGCTGATCGCGGCTGCCTTGGCAGTCTTGTTGACCTGAAAATCGTTGGGCCCATCACCGCGGCCGCGCCCGCGTGGCAGTAGGAAGGCCAACGGCCGGGTCGGACCACCGAGGGTCTGTCCAAGGGTGAGCACTGCCACGAGGGCTGAGCCCCCACCGACGAGGGCGAGCGCGCCGCGGCGACTCATCGTGGCAGGGTCGGGGTCGGTGGCGACAAGGCCATCGGCGTCGGCCGGCTCGGAAACGGTGCGATTGACCGGGTCCCGGAGCATCTCGGTGAAGGAGCGCGACTTCAGCGCGGAGCGCATCTTCGGGAATTTGATGCCAACGTGAACAACGAAGCCCGCAATGAACACCCACGCGCCGTAGTAGTGGGCGGTGTAGAAGCTGAATCCAAAAATGTAGTCGTACTGGATGTTCAGCACTCCAGTGATGATTTCGAACAGGATGCCGCCGACGAGCATCAGCAGCGAGATCCGTTCGATCAATTCGGCAATCGAGCGGGCCGGTGGCCAGACAAATAGTCTCGGAATCACCGACCATAACTTGGCAAGGACCACGGGGATGAGGATTAACCCGAGTCCCACATGGGTGCCCTGAGTTAACCGGTACAGCCACGACGGTCTGGTGGGCCAATCAAACGTCGGCAACTGCAACCACCCGACCGAATTCGGGATGGCTTGGTTCAACTGCGGGCCATAAGCGACGTAGGACAACAGCCCGGTGATGATCACGATCGGCAACCCAACCAACAGCACCGATCCGAACACCGACGTCAACCAAGGACCGCGCAACGGCGAACGCCAAGCCCGCAACCGATTCACACCGGGCGGCGGGTGTTGTTCGAGCGCACGCCACAACGGTGCAGGAAAGCCGTATGTCGGACTATTGCGCTCGGCGTCTAGGTCGGGAACGTCCCGATCCTGCGGTGGCACTTCGCCGTGAGGCGAATTTGAGTCTGGGAACGATGAAGTCGTCGGTGTCATGAGCGGCTCCTGCCTCCGGGCATAGGCACCCGTCGCTAACGGTATGCCTCTTGGATGGGTTCGGCGACTTGGCAAAAAGAAAGACTGCACATGTCTTGACCAATCCACCTGTGGCGCAGGTTCGAATGATCCATGTAACGACCACCAATACAAGTTACCAATGCAAGCCACCAACCCAAGGATGTGGAATCACCATGAACAACAATTCGATTTTTAAGAACCGCAAGTTTGTCGCTGGCGTCGCGCTGGCCGCGGCTGCGATGTTCCCATTGACCGCGTGTGGCTCGTCGAGCTCGGCCGCCGATTCGTCGAGTTCCAGCAAGGCTTCGATCGCTAAGCCCGTCGCTCGTATCAACGCTTTGAGCGGTGGCACGACTGCCATCGCGCTGGATAAAGGTTTTACCGACGCGTTGACGTCGCTGAAGCTGACTCCTGGCGTTGTTGATGGCGCGACACTTGTCGATGGTTCGCTGATCTTCCCGATCACCGGCGGCAATGTCACCTACTTCAAGCCTGGCACCGTTAAGCCGTACGTCATCGGACAGATCCAGCACGAAGAATCGGGTCTCTCGCTGACTGCGGGTGACACCAAGGTTGAGTTGACTAACTTCAACGTCGACCCGGGCATCTCGCGTGTCTATGGTGACGTCAAGGTCAACGGCAAGACCGTAGTCAATAGTGCGTTCCTGTTCCAGCTGCGTGGCGCCACGTTGAAGCCACTGCAGACTGAGGGCGACACTGCGATCCTCGAAGGCACCAAAGTCTTCATCAGCCCGGTGGCTGCGGGTCTGTTGAACAAGACCTTCAAGACCGACGCTGTCACTGACCAGCTCCTGGTTGGCGTCGCGAAGATCACCGTTAATACCACTCCCGCGAAGTAAGCGGCTGGCTGTCTCGGCTGTGATTCATCTCAGCTGAGACGGCCGACGGCGGATGTGTCCCCTAAGGGGACACATCCGCCGTCGGCATCCCAAACTGGTGTCCCGGTCCATCCGGTGGTTGGTGGGCCGGGACACCACTCCATTTTGTTACAAGAATTTGTTACAACAAAAACGGCGAACCGGCGGGTCGTAGATATCCCGATTAACGGCTGGACCGGATCTCTGCGGGATCGGAGCGATCGGTGCAACGTCAACATCAGACGGAGGTCGACCCGCTGCATAAATGGACGGATATGACGGGAACGCTTTAGCCCTGCCGGCCATGTCTAAGAGCCGGCGAACTACACGACACGGGGCGACCAGATGCAGCGATCCGCCAGCAGATTGCGCTCGGCTCCGTGCCTCGGTCAGCACTCCGAGTGCAGCACCTTCCAAGAAGGTCACTCCGCTCAAGTCCAGAACCACTCGAGGCGGGCTCCCGAGCAGTTGAACGTTCAGCTTCGCACGCAAACCGACTGCGGTGTTGACATCGAGCGCGCCGGTTGCCACGGCGACAGTGAATAGGTCATGCGAATCACTGGCTGAGAAGTCCTCAGAAGCCGATTCATAACTCTTCACGAATAACACCCATCTTGACGTCAAGCACAAATAACAGCGTCTCGACGTGGGGGGTCTGGCGCGCCGCTCACCCCGTAGCAGCGAAATTTGGGCAGAATCGGGTCTTTCGACCCCTAGCGTTTTCCATCCTGACGTGACAGTTTTGTTGGTGAGAATTCACTGCCCATTTTGTGTGACCACACTGGAGAAAACATGGCAATGCCGGCCCAACAAACCGACAACAACAGCAAGGTTGCAGGCAACCCAACGCTCATGCTGGCGATGGCCACGATCGGGTTCGCCGTTAACTTCTGGGCATGGGCATTGTTGAGTCCACTCGGGCCACTGTTTCGCAGCACCGGCAGCTTGGGGAAGTTGTCCGAATCCGATGTGGCGCTCTTGGTGGCAGTGCCGGTGATAGTCGGATCGTTGGGACGTATTCCGGTCGGATCTTTGGCTGATCGTTTCGGCGGCAGGGTCATGTTCCCACTAATTTCGGCGCTCACGATCATCCCAGTGCTGTTTATTGGATTCTTCGGCCTTAATTCCTATGGCGCTTTGCTCTTTGGCGGATTCTTTCTTGGCTTGAGCGGGACGATATTCGCGGTCGGAGTGCCGTTCGTCAACGCTTGGTTCCCGCCCGAACGTCGCGGACTCGCCATCGGAATATTCGGTGCCGGTATGGGCGGAACCGCGATCAGCGCGCTGACAACAGTGCGGCTTTTCAACAACGTCGGCGAGAGGTCACCGTTTCTGATCACCGCAGTGGCGCTCGCGGTCTTTGCAGTTGTTGCCTGGTTTGTCATGCGCGATGCGCCCGGCCGAACCGCGCCGACTGGCACATTGATGAGCCGGCTGGTGGCAAATGCCAAGCTGCCGATCAGTTGGCAGGCCTGTGCGTTGTACGCCGTTGCTTTCGGCGGTTATGTTGCGTTTTCGGTGTACCTCCCGTCGTACCTCAAAGTCGCCTACGACCTTCAGCCGGCCGATGCCGCCAACCGGATGGCCGGTTTCGTGCTGGTCGCAGTGCTGATGCGCCCGGTCGGTGGATGGCTTTCCGATCGAATCGGTCCGATTCCCGTCCTGGCAGTTGGCTATGGCGTGGTGGTCCTCGGTGCCGCTCTGGCAGCAACCAATCCTTTGCTCGAACATGTTGGAACGGTTGCCTTCCTAGCAATGGCCGCAGCACTGGGCTCGGGCAGTGGCGCAACATTTGCACTCGTTGCAAAGGTGACCGACCCATCGAGGGTTGGCGGGGTCACCGGTTTGGTCGGTGCCGCCGGAGGGATTGGCGGTTTCGTCCCGCCGCTGGTGATGGGCTACATCTACGGCCGCACCGAATCGTATTCGATCGGGCTGGTGTTGTTGGCGATTACCGCAGCGCTTGCGCTACTTCTGACGTTGACCCTGGTGCGAGCTACGGTGCAAGACGCGGTCGAGGCGGTCTGAGCACTGGCGTCACACGTAACATGGGGCATTGAATTGTTGTCACAATCGGGAGTGGTTCATGATGGTGTCGAAAACGATTGATGTGCAAGGCGGCGTGCTTGTCGGCCATGACGGTTCGACCCACGCAGATCGTGCGCTTGACGAAGCCGTACGTCTTGCCGGGGCCTTTCAGCTGCCACTGGTTGTCGTACGTGCCTGGAGCATGATGACGGCGCCGCGGCCGGACACCTGGACTACCGGTTTCGTGCCACCGCTGGAAGATTTCGAGGCGGCCACGTTGGCCGCACTCGAAACTGATGTTGCAGCCATACGCCGCAGCAATCCAGACGTCATGATCAGGACGCTGGCGGTTCGTGCCAGCCCCGCCGAATGCCTGATTGAGGCGTCGGCCCGGGTCGACTACATGGTGGTGGGGCGGCGCGGACTTGGCGGGTTCACGGGATTGTTGCTGGGCTCAGTTTCCGATCAGGTTGTTCGTTACGCCCGGTGCTCAGTATTGGTGGCCAATCGCGAGCGCGACGAAACCGATGCAGCGGACCCGGGGCAGCGGCAAGTCATGGAGCGGGCGCTTGCAAGCGAACTCAAACTCTCCGCCGACTGACGCCCAACGCACATACTGCGCTCGACATGCGGCACCGCTGCCCAACTGTGTCAGTGCGAGTCCGCCGCACGTCGCTCGTACTCGGCGCGCGCGTCCCGGTCGATGTTGCTCAATGACGTGTCGGCACCCATGAGGCGCTCGATGGTGCTGCGTGCGCGACGCGGCATTGCGTTGGCCGAATAAAACAGTCCCTTGGCGTAGCCCGGAATCCAGGTTTCGAACACGGGCTTAGTTGAGACTTTGACGATCGCGGACGCGACTTCTTCGGGCTTGCAAGCCCGCATCCCTTTCGTGGCGGTGATCCCGGCGCCCAACTCGGTTGCGACCACGGTCGGAAGGACGCAGGACACATCGACGCCGGCTGGCGCTAGTTCGGACTGCATCGCCTCGGAGAATCCTACGACCGCGAATTTGCTTGCACTGTAGGTCGCGCCATTTGCCATCGCAATCCTGCCGACGGCGGAGGCGACGTTGATGATGTGGCCGCGGCCGCGCTGGATCATTCCCGGTGCGACGAGTTTGGTTCCGGTGATGACACCGCGCAGATTGATGTCGAGAATGCGATCGGTCGCCGCGTCGGTTTCTTCAACTAACGGTGATAGCGGCATGATGCCAGCGTTGTTCACCAAGACATCGATGGGTCCTTGCTCCTCTGCGAAGGCGATGAATGCGGCGTAGGACTCGCGGTTGGCGACATCGACGGTATGCCCGACCGCACGACCGCCGACTTGGAGCGCGGCCTTGGCGGCCACGTCGTCATCGAGATCGCCAATCACGACGATCGCCCCGGCGGCCGCGAATTGTGCTGCCGTGGCCAAGCCGATACCGCGGCCGGCGCCGGTGATGACGACAACAGCGTCCTTCAATTTGATCTGGTTTTTGGGCATGTCAGCGGCTTTCTATCGGCGGATGAGGTTGATTGGCTGGCCGTCACTGGGGAACGGTAGGGAATGGTAGTTCATGGGCACTTGATAATTCGCGTCGACGGTCCAGGTGAAATCGCGGAGCAACCGATGCATGATCGACTTGACTTCGGCGCCAGCGAAATACATGCCGATACATTTGTGCACACCGCCGCCGAATGGAGACCATGCGTAGCGGTGGCTTTTATCTTCGCGGCGTTCAGGAGAGAACCGTTCGGGGTCAAATGTGGTCGGCGAGGTCCAGTAGTCCTCCATCAGGTGGTTGAAATGTGGTGCCGCGAACACAAAATGGTCTGCCGGAATGGTGACTCCAAGCACCTCTGTGGCCTTGACCGTCTTGCGCGCCAGAACCGGTACCGGGCTGACCAGCCGTAGGCATTCCTTCATCACCAGGTCGAGCGAGACCAGTCCGTCAAGATCGGCGAGAGTTGGCTCCTCTCCCAGCGTCGCGGACTCGACTCGACAGCGTTCCTGCCAGTCGGGATGCTGACCGAGGTATTGCAGCATCGTCGACAACGTGATCGTCGAGGTGTCGTGTGCCGCCATCATCAAGAAGATCATGTGGTTGATGACGTCATCATCGCTGAAGGTCTCACCTTCATCCGAGGTGATGTGGCACAGTGTTGAGAGCAAATCATCGGTCGCGACGGCTCGCCGCGCTGGTAAGTAGCTGCGCAAAAATTCTTCGAGATGGCGGCGAGCTTTGGTGCCACGGTGCCATCTCGTGCCCGGGATGTTCTTGCGGACGATGCCGGTCGCGGTCTGGACGCAGTCAATGAATGCCGCGTTCACCTCGTCCATCTCGGCTGGTGTGGTGTGCTCGGCGCCGCCCATGAAGATCTCTGCGGCGACGTCAAGTGTCAGTTGCTTGAGCGCCGGATAAACCTTGAAGGATGGGTCCGTCGGCCATTTGGCGAGGCCGTCCCGTACCACCGGCTGCAGTCCTGCGGTGTAGGTTTCGAGCCGGTCGCGGGTGAAGGCCTGCTGCATGATGCGACGATGCATGTGGTGTTCCTCGAAGTCGAGCAACATTAGTCCGCGGCTGAAGAATGGTCCGACCAAGAACGACCAGCCGGGCGCATTCGCAAAGGCCTTATCCGCGTTTCGGAGTGCGACCTCGCAGGCCTCAGGCCCCAACAGCATTGCCCACGGCTTACCCAGCAGACCGATTCTGGATACGGGGCCGTAGGCGTCCCAATGGGCCTGAAAAAGCGCTTGTGGGTCGCGGACATATTTAAGTGTGTGACCAACGAATGGTAGTCCCGAAGTTCCGGGCAGCGTCTGGCTTGTCGAGGTGGTGGTTGTAGACGATGACATCGGACTCATTCCTGTCGGAGGTTCTCATTGGGATTCTGATCGGCGACTCTGTCAATTGATCCAGTTTGATTCAGACATGACATTCTGTCAACATTACGCTATGGCGGTTAAAGCGGGAACATACCGAGGAGTCAGCGCGGCCGATCGTTCGGCCGATCGTCGACGCCGCCTGCTTGAAGCGACCCTTGAGCTCTGGGGTCGCAACGATGGGGTGCGGATCACGATGACACGGGTCTGCGCTGAAGCTGGCCTGACTGAACGCTATTTCTATGAGCAGTTCTCCGGCCTTGATGATGCGCTGATCGCCGTTGTGGACGGCATCGCGGAGCAGATTGCTGCCACCAGTCTCGCGGCCATCGCAGCGCCGGGTGATTCGATCGAACGAGTTCGTGCTGCGATCGCGGCATTTGTCAGAATTCTCACCGACGACCCCCGCAAAGGCAGGATTGCCATCGTGGAGGCAGCCTCACACGAGGCAGTGCGGCCGCGCCGAAATCAGTTGTTACTCCAATTCGCCGATCTTGCTGCCACTGAAGCGCGCGAACTCTATGGCGACCGCGCATGGACCGGACGCGAGGGCGAGTTGTCGTCCTTTCTCTTCATCGGCGGTCTTGCCGAACTCGTCCGTGCGTGGGTCGACGGCGAGGTCGCTGGCACGCCCGAGGACTTGGTCGAAGCTGCCACCCGAAACTTCACTCTGACCGCGCAGCGCTAGTTCGCCGGTGCAGTAGCAGCTGCCGTGCTTGCGGGCCGAACTATCTCCCCGCGCTGATCAAGGCCTCGTCGCTGCTCGCCGCGACCCAGCTGCATACTCAGGCGGCCAACCCGACCCGGCTTGCGCTCGCCGCAGGTACCCTCGTTCCCGGCTGGAACGTCGGCAACCCGCTCAGCGCCGGCTGGAACGGCACGCGCGGCATCTCGAAGCAGGTCACGTTCACGAATCGCTACGGCGCTCTGCTCCGTGGCACGGTCTACGCGCCAAAACCGGGCGCGAAGGACCCCTACACCGGCAAGACGCTCAAATGCCCTTACCCGGGTGTCATCATCACACCGGGATCAGCCCAAGGATCTGCGGGCAGGTACGTCTGGCTGGCCCAGGATCTTGCCGAGCGTGGCTACGTGACCATGACGTTTGACGTCCAAGGTCAGGGCACCAGTGAGACGCTGCCACACGAGTCCGGATCGGCGGTGCCGTTCTGCAATCCCTTCGCCACGCCGAAACAGGGCGAGCTGCTCAGCTGTCCCGGCGTACCGTTCCAGCAGTTGAGCAACTTCGTCGTCGGCACCCAGGACGCGCTGAGCTTCTTCACCTCAACGACGGACAAGCCAGATGCGAACCCGGGTGCTGCCGGCGCCAACGTCAACGCGGCCAATCCGTATGCCTCGATCTTCGACCACAGCCCAGACACCCGCACGGTCACGAAGGGCCGTACGACGCGCATCGCGATCATCGGGCACTCACTGGGTGCGGCTGCGGTGTCCAAGGTGCAGGGCATCGACAAGCGGGTTGAGGCCGTTGTGGCCCTCGACAAGCTGTTCGGCCCTGGTGAGGCAGGTCTGACCGACGTAATCGCCAACAGTAGCGATAACGATCCGGTAGTCCCGGCACTTGCCATGCAGTCCGAATACGGCTTCACCGTGTCGCCTTACGTCCTCAGTGGCGGTGTTTCCCTCCTTCCGGCGCCTTCATCTAACGGTCCGGACCCGATGCGTGAACGCATGACCGGATTTGATGCTTGGCGTGCCGACGGTATCGACAGCATGCTGGTTGTACCGCGGGCGTCCACGCACCTCGAGCACACCGACATCCCCTTGGTGCTGCCGGCCAGTCGCTATGGGCAAGGGCGTGTGGAAACCGATTACGATCGACCGCGACAAAAACCTCAGCTTTCACTACTGCTCGGCGTATGCCTTCCGGTCCGGCGCCACTACCCTCAGCAATCCCGACATTGGCGGGGTCGGCGGCTGCGCTTCCTGACCTAAAGGTGTTCGGCGGCCTTCGAAATGTTGCGCTGCATCGATCCGAAAATGATCTTGTGGTGTCAGCCGATGCCGGTGCTGAGCTGTAGGCCGAGACTCGTTAACGCCACGATGATCCACAGGATCCCGCCGAGCATGAGTGGTTTGGGCCCGGCCTTTTTGAAGCCGACGATGTCGGTGGACAGTCCGATCGCTGACAGCGCGATGGTTATCAGGAACACCGACACTGTTGTGAGTGGTGCATGAGCTCCGGCTGGGATCAGTCCGACCGAGTTGATTGCCGCCACGATGATGAAACCGGTCAGAAACCAGGGCACCATCCTGAGCGGATTGATGCGTTTGCGTGCTGGTTGCGTTGTGTCCTCAACGGTGCCATCGATTGCTTCTTGGCGACTGATTCGTCGTCCGGCCCACCAAGCCAAACCGATGCAAATCGGGATGATCATGAGGGTCCGGACCAGTTTCACCACGACTGCGAAATGCGTCGCAGAATCACCGTAGGTGCTGGCCGCAGCGACTACTGACGACATGTCGTTGACTGCGGTGCCAGCGAACAATCCGAATCCGTGCTGGCTCATACCGAGCAGGTGGCCGATGAATGGAAAGAGCAGCACCGCGGCGATGTTGAAAACGAAGATCGTTGAGACCGCGTAGGCGACATCGATGCTGACGGCACCGATGACGGGCGTAACGGCGGCGATCGCCGAGGCGCCACACACGCCGGTCCCGACGCCGATGAGCGTACGTAGGTCGCCGACGATGCCCAACATGCGGCCGATCAGCCACGCGGCAACAAAGCAGACTCCGAGAGTGCCGAGCATGACTGGCAACGATTCCGCACCGACTTTGGCGATCTGGGCGAGTGAGAGTTGTGCTCCTAACACGACCACTGACAGTTGCAGGATGAACTTGCTCGCGGTTTTGATACCCGGTTTTAGTCGGTCGATCGATTTGAGCGATCCCGCGAGTAGAACTCCGATGACAACGCCGGATACCGGGCCCCCGATAATCGGGAAGAAATGGCCGATGACCGTGGCAACGACCGCAATTGCGATAGCCACCGACAGCCCAGGTGTTCGCTCAATGATGCGGCGCCAAAGCTGGCTACTTGGCGATGATTCAGTTGGGTCAGGGGTCTCAATCGGATTCACAATTTTGATGATTCCAGTGCTTGCCCGGTTGCGGTAGCGATCTTGTTCTTGGGAGGATACAAGCCGGACTTGTATCCGGTCGAACGCAGCACAGGAGGACGCCATGTTGAGCCCACGGGTACCGGAACTCTCCGCACTGCAAATGTTGAGCAGTATTAGTCGGCTGGGCAGCTTTTCGGCGACCGGCAAGGAACTTGGGCTCTCGCAACAGGCGGTGTCGTCGCGGATGCGAGCATTGGAGCGGCAAGTCGGCTCGACGCTGTTTGTCCGTACGCCGCGCGGCTCGGCACTGAGTCCGACCGGGTTGCTCGTTGCGAATTGGGCCGATGACGTCCTTGCGGCGGCAGCGCGCCTTGATGCGGGGATTGCCGCGATCCGTACCGATGTCGCCAGCCGATTGCAGGTGGTGGCTAGTCAGACGGTTGCTCAGCATCTCCTTCCGCAATGGTTGGTCACGTTGCGCCAGCAGGAGGCAGCACAGAGCCGTACACCGAGCGTTATCGAGCTCAGTGTCACCAACAGCGCTACGGCTATCGACATGGTTATAACAGGTAGCGCGGTGGTCGGGTTCATTGAGACCTCGGTCTTGCCACGCGGCCTGGCGCACGCGGTGGTGGATTGGGACACGCTCGTTGTGGTGGTGGCGCCGGACGATCCGTGGGCGCATCGGCGTTCCGCACTGACGCTTGCCGAACTTGCCGCGACGCCGCTCGTGACGCGTGAAATCGGCAGCGGGACGCGCGAGTCATTGGAGCAGTTTCTGACCGAACGGGTTCCGAACATCCAGCTGGCGGCACCCGTGGTCGAACTGTCCACGACTGCAGCGGTTCGGTCGGCGATTGCGGCCGGTACCGCGCCGGGTGTGCTCAGCACATCGGCGGTCCACGATGACGTGCTGCTCGGCCGCTTGGTGATCGTCCCGACTTCCGGCGCGGTGTTGTCCCGGCCGTTGACCGCGATCTGGCGTAGTGGAGTGAACCCGCCACGCGGCCCCGCACGTGACCTCGTGGACATCGCCACGCGCTAACCCACCTCGCCGTACTCAGCGGGCGTACTGGTTGGGGCTGGGGAATACGAAACGGCCCCAGCTGGAGGACTGGGGCCGAATCGGGTCGTGCGGTGAAGCAACCGCCTTACTTCGGCGGCATCATCACCGTGTCGATGAGGTAAACGGTCGCGTTAGCGGTCGTGACGCCACCACAGATGACCTTGGCCTGGCCGCCACCGGTTTCGATGTTGTCGCCCTGGCCGGTGATCTTGATGTCGGCGCCATTGACAGTCTTGAACGTTCCGTCGATGTCCTTAGGCAGGATCTGCTTGGGGATGACGTGGTAGGTCAGGATGCTCGACAGCGTGTCAGCGCCGGCAGGAGTACCGAGAGTCTTGAGCGTCGCGGCATCGATCTTCGCGAAAGCTGAGTCGACCGGTGCGAACACCGTGAACTCGCCGCCGTTGAGCGTGTCAACGAGGTCGACCTTCGGGTTGATCTTGCCGCTGACAGCAGCGGCGAGGGTCTTAAGCAGCGGGTTGTTGCTAGCGGCAGTCGCCACCGGGTCCTGTGCCATGCCGCTGACCGAGCCCGAACCATCCGGGACAGCCTTGGCGTAGTCGGCGCAGCCAGGACCAACCAGGTTCGCGGCAACGTCGTCGGCCTTCGGTGCCGAGCTTGTCGTGGGCGCATCAGTGGCTGCATCGCTTGAGCTGTCACTCGAACCACATGCTGCGGTGAAGAGCGACATGGACGCGATTGCTGCGACCGCCAGGGTCTTGCCGGTATTTACTCGCATGATTTTCTCCTTGTATGGGTGCTGCTGGGTGGCTTGGTGTTACGCGACCGTGAACTGGACTTTGTGCCAGCCGGTCGTACCGTTCGGGCGAATAGGCGCCCGATCGGAGCTTTGGGTTTTGCCGGCCGCATCCGTGGCGCGCACGGTGAGGGTGTGCCGGCCGGGCGTGGCGTCATCCCACTTCCAGGACCATTGACGCCAGGTTTCTAGGTTGTCTTCGGTGCCGAGCTTGGCTTCGTTCCACGCGCCGTCATCGATCTTGACCTCGACCTTTTTGATGCCGATCGTCTGGGCCCAGGCGACGCCGCCGACTCGGACCGAGTCGGCCTTCAACGACTGGAAGGCGCGCGGCACGTCGATACGTGACGACATTTTGATTGGGGCCTCGGCGTCATAGTCGCGGGTGGTCCAGTAGGCCTTGAAGTCGGCGAACTTGGACACTTCGAGGTCAACGAGCCACTTGGTCGCGGAAACATATCCGTAGAGTCCGGGGACGACCATGCGGGCCGGGAAGCCGTGTATGAGTGGCAGCGGCTCGCCATTCATAGCGATCGCGATGATCGCATTGCGGTCGTCGGTCAGCGCACTCAATGGAGTGCCACAGGTCCAGCTGTCGGCGCTGGTTGTCTTGACCGCATCGGCGCCGGCCTTTACACCGGCCAACTTCAATAGGTCCTTGAGCGGTACGCCGATCCACGTCGCGTTGCCGACATACGGGCCGCCGACCTCATTCGAGACGCAGGTCAGTGTGATACGTCGCTCAACCAGTGGCATGGCCATCAGATCGCGGAAGCTGAGGTTGAGCTCTTTATCGACGAGGCCGTGGATACGAAGGCTCCAGCCCTCGGCAGGCACATCGGGCACTTGGAGTGCCGTGTCGACGCGGTAGAACTTTTTGTTCGGCGTGATGTAACTAGAGATGCCGGGTAGATCCAGCTCGGTGCCGGCGGGGATGACCGTAGCCTTATCGGCTGGGCGAGCGATCTTGAGCGCGGCCCGTGAGGCAGCTGCAGCAGCATTGCCGAGGTACTTGCCAACCGCTCCGCCAACCACGACCAAGGCGCTTGCGCCAACGACGCCCTGGAGGAACTTGCGCCGATTGAAGGCACTGCGCAGGTCATCGGCCTGCTTCGGGGCGAAACGCAGTGCAGAGAGTAAATAGGCCAACGTTGCCAGTGTGACAACCAAGGCGAGCAGTGATGGCAGCAAAGCGACGAATCGACTTGCGGTCGCGGTCCGGTCGATCAACGCCGCGCCGACGGCGACGAGACCGATGAGCCCCACGACGATCATCGCGAGGCGTGGTTTATGGCGGCCGATGACACCGGCTGCTGCGGCAATGATGGCGAGCGTGATGATCACGCCGCCGATCAGGACGGTCTTGTCATTCTCGCCGAAAGTGCGGACCGCAAAGTCTTTGAGGAAGGGGGGCGCGTTGTCGACGGCTTGGTTGCCGACCGCTACGACGGGGGAGGGAACACCATTGAGAAGCGCAGCCAATCCCGTGGCAACACTAACTCCGGCGGCAGTGGACAGCAGACCAGCCAGTGCGCCTGCCCACCATGGTGCGACGGCGCCCTTTGGCGACTTGCTGGATATCTTCACGTGGCTAATTCGGTCCTGCCACGACAAAGGATTGGTACGCGTTTGAAAAATTTTGGGTCAGCTTGGCAGGGGGTCGAAATGCGTGTTTTGTCGGCTCACGGCAAACTCAGAGGGTGACGACTCCACCCCGACTTATTGCCACTTCGGTTCCGGACCATCCAGTCGGCATTGTTTTGGCTCTCCACGGGGGCGCCAGCCGCCCATCTCAGCCAGCGGTCAAAGCGCGACAACTCTCAGTAATTCGGATGGTTCCGATTGCCAGACGGATTGCCCAGGTCGGGCACAACGAATTGGCCGTGTTCCGGTTGCTCAACACGACCCGCGGTTGGAATGAGCGACAATCCCCGGTCGACGACGTCAACTGGGCGCTTCAACACATCGCCGAGCGCTTCGGTTCGGATCTGCCGGTTGCCTTAGTGGGCCACTCGTTGGGCGGTCGCGCTGCCTTGTGTTCGGCCGACCACCCAGCTGTCACGAGTGTTGTTGCGTTGGCGCCGTGGCTCTACGCCGAGGACGGCGGTCTTGATCTAAGTGGCCGCAGCGTCATGTTCTCGCATGGAGCGATCGACCGGGTTGCCGATCCCGCGATTGCTGCGGCCGTTGCCGACCGGCTTGCGGATAAAACGTCGGTTGGCTTCGTAAGCGTTCGTGGTGCCAATCACGCGATGTTGCGGCGGCGTGAAATGTTCGATGGTCTCGCGGCGGACTTCGTTGCGACGACCTTATTGGGTCGGCCGGCCACCGCCTTGGTTCAGCGGGCGCTCAACGGTGACCGATCGATTGTGGTCTGAACGTTAGCCCGCAGCGATGCGGGTGCGGGCATCTTTGCGTTCGTTCGTCGTCAGCCCGCCCCACACGCCATAGGGTTCACGAACTTTGAGTGCATGTTCAAGACAACGCTCAATGACCGGGCATCGGCTGCACAAGGCCTTCGCCGCCGCCTCACGCTCATGTCGACGTGGTCCGCGCTCGGCGTCGGGCGAGAAAAATGCTTCTGGATCGACAGTCCGACACAGGCCTGCGTACTGCCACTCGTACTCTTCTTGAAGCGGCGTCGGTAGACGCGAGATGCTGGCCATGTCAGATCGCCGCCGTTGGCGTGCGCGCGATCTGTAGTTGTACGACGTCGAGGTAACCGGTACGAAAACCGGCCTCGCAGTAGGCGAGATAGAACTCCCACATCCGTCGAAACGACTCGTCGAAGCCCTGCGCGTTGATGACTGGCCAGTTGCGAAGGAAATTTTCTCGCCACAACCGCAGAGTTTGGGCATAATCCTGACCCAAACTGTGCTGCTCGGCCATCGCAAGCGACGTATGGTCGGCGAGTGTCGTATCGATTGCCCGCAAGGAGGGGATTAAGCCGCCTGGGAAGATATATTTTTGGATCCACCCATACGAATTACGGGTCGTCAGGTAGCGATCGTGCTCCATCGTGATCGCCTGGATTGCGACTTTGCCACCGGGTGCCAGCAGCGCGTCGATCGTGCTGAAATAGGTTGGCCAGAATTCTTCACCGACAGCTTCGATCATCTCGATGCTGACGATTGCGTCATAGCTGCCGGTCACTTCGCGGTAGTCGACCAATTGCAGATCAACATCGACGCCGGCGGCATCAAACTGTTGTTGCGCGTATGCGGCTTGTTCCTTGGAGATCGTGATGGTCGTGACCTTCGCGCCTCGGAGTGCGGCGCGTAGGGCAAGTGCGCCCCAGCCGGTGCCGATTTCCAACAGCCGCGTGCCAGCGCCAACATCAGCCAGATCCAATGCGGCATCCAATTTGGCGATCTGTGCTTCTTCGAGCGTCATACCCGGATGGGTGAAAAGCGCTGCCGAATAGGTCATCGTGGGATCGAGGAACTGCGCGAACAAGTCATTGGACAGGTCGTAATGACGTTCGATATTTGATCGCGACCCACGCAGCGAGTTTCGCTCGTGGTGTGGCAGCTGTTGATCGACAAAGCCGCGAAAACGTTGCAGCGGCTTGGGAATCAGCCCGCCGAGCTGTGCCGCAAACGGGGTCAGTAGGTCAGCCAGATCGGTGTCGGGCCCAGGCATCCAGTCGCCGGCGACATAGGACTCGCCGAAGCCAATCTTGCTGTCGCTGCCGAGCCGGGCAAAGAAGGCGCGCGGCCGTTTGACCTGCATCTCGGGCGAACCTGAGTTACCGGCGCCCCACTGAGTTCCGTCGGGGAACGTCAGCTGAACTGGCACCCGTCGAGCGGCGGCCTTGAGGATTGGTTTGGCAATACGTGCTTTAACCGGGGTGCGTGGGGTACGCGCGACACCTGGCCAAGAAGTGGTGGCAATGCTGCTCATCGGGAGTCCTCCTTCGATTCGGGCTTTGGCCGCGGGATGATCGGTAATCTGCGCAACCAGAGCCATACACCATGTATTCGGATCTGCAGGCTGATCTGATGGGTCATCAATGGCTTTTTTATAAGAAGTTTTGCGAGCTTGCCGCTGGTGGCCGGGGTCGATTGACCGCGGAACGTTGCCGTGAACACCGGATTGCCGTCTTGATGCAGAATGACAATCGTTGATACGGCCTTGGGATCAAGCCGAAATTGCAGCGAGTAGCGGCCGTCGACGGTGAAGAACGGCGATACATAGAAGTCTTTGTCTACCTCGGTGCGACCAGCGGCATCAGGAAACACCAGATAGCCGTGGCGCTCGCCGTAGGTGTTGTGCACCTCGGCCAGAATGCACTTCAGCGAATCATCCGGGTTGAGAATCCAGAACACACTCAACGGGTCGAAGGTGTGGCCAAAAATGCGCGCATTGGCCAACATGATGATCCGTAGGCCGGCAACATCGGTTCCCTTGCTGCGGCAAAAATCCTCAATGTTGGTGCGGAGCGTCTTGGCCGGATCACCGATGTGGTCCGCTGCGCTGAAGGTCGAGAACGGTCGCAGCCACCACGCCATCTTGGGCAACGCATCGAGATCCACGAGCCATTGGTAGACCGAGTTGTCGAACCGGTGCTTGACCGGGCCGCGGCGGGTATGGCCGACAGTGCCTTCGACGAGCGCGGGCAGTTGAGGAAGGTCGATGACGGTCATGCCCAATCAACGCCCCACGTTGCGACCGCGTCTACTGCGGAGCGGCAGCCATCCTCGTGAAATCCCCAACCCTGATAGGCACCGGCGTAGATGGTGCGGTCGGTAAAGATTTCGCCGATTCGCCGCGCTGCGCCAACCGATGCTTGGGTAAAAATAGGATGTTCGTACGTCATCGAGGCGATCGTATCGGTTTCGGCGATCACCTCCGCCGGGTTGAGCGTGACCAGCAGGGGAGTACTGCTCTCAATTCCTTGCAGCCGGTTCATCCAATAAGTGACCATCGTCTGCGGGGTCTCGCTGTGGCAGCTGTCCATCCGGTAATTCCAAGCGGATCGTGCGCGATTTTCCAGCGGTAGGAAATGTTCGTCACGGTGAAGGACTGTGGCATTGCGTGAATAGCCAAAGCTGCCCAATAATTCTGTTTCTCGCTCGGTTGGATCTGCCAGCATGCTCAGCGCCTGATCGGCGTGGGTCGCGATGACAACACGATCGACGTGATGGACGGCGCCGGCGGTGTCGATAAGTTCCACGCCGTTGTCACTGCGCGTGACACTCGCAATACCGGCGTTGATGCGAACATCGCCGATCGCAGCGACGATCTTGTTGATATAGCTGTGCGAACCATCGACGACGGTGAACCACTGTGGTGAACCCTTGAGTGAGAGGAAGCCGTGGTGGCGCAGGAACTCGAAGAGATAGCGGGCGGGATAATTGCGCGCATCCTCACCGCCGGACGACCAGACGCAGGACACGATTGGGATCGCATAGTGGTCGACGAAGTACTCGGAGAACTTGTGTTCGTCAAGAAATTCTCCGTAGGTCTGCGGGCCGGTCTCATCGGTGTCGAGCAGGTGGAGTGCGAGGCGCTGGAAGCGCTTCACTGACAGCAACATACGCAAATAACGCGGATCTAGAAGCCGGCGCCGCTGGGCAAATATTCCGGTCGCGCCACGGCCACCGGAATATTCGAGTCCGCAACCGTCACAATGGATACTCATACTCATCTCGGTGGGTTGTACCCCGACGTTGAGTTCGGCAAACAGCCGCCGCAAGTGAGGATACGTACGATCGTTGTGGACGATGAACCCACTGTCCACACGATGTGATGCCGTGGAATCGGCGACATCGTGGGTGTGGGCATGGCCACCGAGGCGGTCATCTGCTTCAAAAACCGTGACATTGAAGCGGCGACGCAGTAGATAGGCGGCGGTCAGTCCAGAGACTCCGGAGCCGATGACGGCGACGTGTTCGCGTGTTTCAGGCATGCTCATATGGCTGGTTCGTCACAATCAGCCGGTTGGATTGGTCGCGGTGCTGTTCTGTTCAGCCCCTCGGCGGCAGCGGAATGAAGCCACTTGTGCGCGCAACGTACTCCGCGTAACCCGGCTTCGAAGCTGACATTCCCTTCTCGTTGAGTGTTTTTCCGGTGACACGAGTGAGGAATACGGTCATCGCGATCGGTCCGATGATGCTTGCGACACCGAGCCATGAGGAAGCGGCGATCAACCAGATGCCCCACCAAACACAAGCATCACCAAAATAGTTTGGATGCCGCGTGTAGCGCCAGAGGCCCTGATCCATCAGTTTGCCGGAATTGGCCGGATCACTCTTGAACCGGGCGAGTTGCGCATCGCCGGTCGCCTCAAAGAACAGCCCCGTCGCCCATACGGCAACGCCAGCCACGCATAGCCAAAGCACGGGATCGGTGTTGTTGACCCCGATCATGACCGGAGTCGCAACGAGCCACATCGAGATGCCCTGTGGGCCAAACACTTTGCGCAGTGCGATCTGCCCGAACGAACCCGAGGATCGTTCGACTAGATCGACATAGCGCGGATCTTCGGGCAGCTTGGCGTTGCGGGTTTGTAGATGCCAAGCCAGACGCAGACCCCAGAGCCCGACCATCGCGAACAAGATCCAGGGCATGATTCCCGAGCCGTTACCGCCGAGTGAGATGAGCGCCGCGACGGCAGCGATCACCACGAAGCCCAGCCCCCAGGCGGTGTCCACAATCACGAGCTTGCGCCGCCGTACCGCAATCGTGAGGCACAACCCCATGAATGCGGCGACTGCAATCAGCCCGCCGAGCAACGTCAGCAGTGTCTGGGAAACATCGTTGTTCATGCGCTCAGCCAGTCCAGCGGAGAGAGCGGCATCGCGCTGGTGCCGCTGGTTGCTGGCCGCACCGCGAGAATCTGGTCGACGCCCATGCGGTTCTGTTCGAACGCCAATGAGCCGCCGGCCAGATATAGCCGCCAGACCCGTGCATTCTCGACTCCGATGAGAGCGCAGGCCGTGTCCCAGTTGTCCTCAAGATTTTTGGCCCACGCCGTGACCGTGAGTGGATAATGCTCGCGCATTGCCTGCACATCGCGAATCTCCAATCCGGCGTCGGCGATGAGACCAATCGTCCGAGCGAGCGGTTTCATGTGCATGTCAGGAGCAATGTAGGTCTCGATGAAGGGGCCGCCACCGGGATGATCGCCGGGACTTCCATTGGCGCGCGACATCTGCTGGATCAGCACGCGTCCGCCGGGCCGCAGGTAGCGCCAGATTGCGTCGCAGAACACGATGTATTCCTTGTCGCCGACGTGTTCACCCATCTCGACCGAGGCAACCGCATCGACATTGCTTGCTTCAAGATCGCGGAAATGGCGCAGGCTCACATCGACCTGATCAGACAGGCCACGCTCGGCCGCCCGCTTGAGCACGAAATCGCGCTGTTCCGAGGACAGCGTCACACCTGTGACATGGACGCCGAAGTGTTCGGCCGCATACAGGGTGAGTGAGCCCCACCCCGAACCGATGTCCAGCATCCGCATTCCCGGTTTCAGGCCGAGCTTGCGACAGATCAGCTCGAGTTTGGCGTCTTGGGCCGTCTTGAGATCGGTCGTGGGGGAGGCAAAATAGCCGCTTGAGTAGGCCAGATTTGAGTCGAGAATGAGTTCGTAGAAATCATTCGACAGATCGTAATGATGTGAAATCGCTGCACGATCACGTTCACGGGTATGCAGATCGCCACCCAAGATGGCCTCGCCGGCCGGAGCGGCTGGTCGTCGTCCGAGTGCTCCAAGGCGTACAGCCAGAGCGGCGCCAACCATCGCGTTGCGTATGCCGATATGTGTTCGTCCCGCCTCAGCATTGCCCGCCCGGGCGCCATCGACGGCGAGCCACATCGTACGCAGTGCAGCAGCGAGATCGCCCTCAATGTCGATATCGCCTTGCACATAGGCACGTGCGACGCCGAGTTCGCCGGGCTTCCACAGAATGTGCCGGAGCGCTCGTTTGGACGTGATGATAACGACTGGTGCCCCTGGGACGCCGGCTTGGCTGCCATCCCACGTGCGCAGCTGAAGGGGCAACGTCATGCCCAGCGTGCGCTCGGCAAGATCAAGAAGTGCGCGTGCTTTGTTCATGGCTCAAGTCAAACCGCTAAAAGCAATTCCCGCCAATCGAAGTCGTGAGTAGGGAGTCCACCCCGGTGCCACCTAGTATCGAAGACATGCTGACGCGAAATTTTTTGCCGATTAGACCCATCTATGTCTCTGGCGGCTGCGAATGAACATTGCAAAGTTCTTCGCGAAGGAGTCCGATATGAGCCAGTCGATGCGAGAGTCGCATCTCAGCAGCGTGCCGGCTGTTGCCGACGTCATTGACCTCGACGAACTGCTCGTGCACGTTTCGCACGGTGACGAAGCGGCGTTCGGTCAACTCTACGACGCGATGAGTTCTTCGGTCTATGGACTGGCGCGTCGAGTCATCCGCGATCCGTCCCGAGCCGAAGAGATTGCCCAAGAAGTTTTCCTGCAGGTCTGGAAGTCGGCTGCTCGCTTCGATCCGGCTCGCGGCCGGGCCAAGAGCTGGATCCTGACGCTGACCCATCGACGTGCGGTTGATGCGGTGCGACATGATCAGGCGGCCACCAATCGTGACTTGAAGTACGACTGGTCCGGCGGTCCCGACTACGACCAAGTCGATGAGCAGGTTTCGGCCAATCTTGAACACGAACAGGTTCGCCATTGCATGAAGGGGCTGACGCAGCTCCAACGCGAAGCGATCAACCTGGCCTATTACCAAGGACATACCTACGCGGAGGTCGCCGAAGTTCTCGACGTCAATCCCGCGACTGTTAAAACCCGAATGAGAGACGGTCTTGTCCGCCTCCGAGACTGCATGGGAGTTGTGGCATGACTATTGATATCCATTCCCTGTTGGCGCCGTACGCGTTAAACGCGCTCGACCCTGATGAACGGGCACGCTTTGAGGCGCACATCGCGCAATGTGATGATTGCGGCGTCGAGCTGCCTGGCCTTTTGACCACGGCTGGTCGGATGGGTGCGGCGGCCGAGCAACGGGCTCCTGAGGAATTGCGGGATCGCCTGATGGCGACTGTCGCGCGCACCCCGCAGGAACGACCGGTGGTCACGGCGATGGCAACACACAGTCGGGTGCGGCGTGCGCTGCCGCGCATGCTGGTCGCGGCCTCGATGCTGGTCGCGTTGGCCGGCATCGGCGGATTTGCGGTCGAGCGCAATAACAGTACGAACCTGCAGGCGCAGCAGACGGCGATGTCTGAGGTATTGACGTCCTCCGACGCCCAGATGCAAAACATGACCATCAAGGGTGTCGGTGCGGTGCGATTGGTCGACTCTAAGAGCGCCAATGGCGCGGTTCTGCTCACCAACGGGATTCGCCAGATCAGCGACAAGACCTATCAACTGTGGACGATCGAGGCGGGCAAGGCTCGTTCGCAAGGTCTTATCAAGGCTGGTTCGGGCGTTTATCTAGTCAAGAATCTCGGCAGCGCTGACAGCATCGCGATCACGGTCGAACCGGCGGGTGGCTCCAAGCAGCCGACAACCACTCCGGTTATGACGGCAGCGGTCTGATCGAATCGAATTTGCGGGCTGGCCCAGCCACGGTGTTGTTCTCGGGACCGTGGCTGGGCCAAAGCGTGGGTGCGTCAGAGCACCTTTGCTAGCGACTCCGAGTCACGGCCGATAACCGTTGTCCCGTCATCGGCAGTGAGGATGGGGCGCTGGATGAGGATCGGGTCGGCGATCATCGCAGCGATCCAATCGGCACGATGCTCAGCATCCTTGGGCAGTGATTTCAATGCAGCTGCCGGGGCTTCGGCCATGCGGACAATGTCCCACGGTTCTAGGCCCATACGATCGAGAACGTCAGCGAGTTCGGCGGCGGTCGGCACATCATCGAGATAACGGCGCACCGTGTAGTCGATGCCGGCCGCGTCGAGCGCAGTCGTCGCAGTGCGGCATTTGCTGCATGCCGGGTTGATCCAGATTTCCATGTCAGTCCCTTCCGGCGCTGCCGGTCGTACGGGCGACTAGGAATGCCGCCACAAGCGCTCCGAGCGTACCGAGTGCCTCATCGCCAAGCGTGTCTTGATAGGCATTGTCGAGTTCGGTGCCGTGCCGGATGAACGTGTACCACTCGCCGAGCTCCCAGCCAATCGCAAGAATTGCCCCAAGTCCGGTGATCGTGAGAATCAGCGCCCAACGCGGTGTGACACGAGCGTGGGTGATCAGAAGGCCGCAGCCCCACAGCAAGAACAGCCAGTTGGCGAAGTGGTTGAGGTCGTCCCACCAGGCAATCGAATCGTACAGATTTAAGGTATTGCCAGTCACATCGATAAAGAACGGCAGCATGATCAGCGCAAATGCGGGCCAAGGGAGCGGCCGGTCGTATGACCGTGCGCGGCCGATGAGCCACCAGAGGAACGGCACCGCCGCCATCATGATCGGGTAGGCGATCAGTCGCGTGCCGAACGCTTTCCCCTCGAACTGAGGAATGTTCGGAACGAATTGTGCGACTGCCAACTGTCCAGTGGTCAGGACGAACAACGCGCCTGCTGCGATCGCACCCGATCGCCTTGCCATCATGTCTTGGGCACGCCGCTGAAATTCGGGAGCGTTATCGCGTCGCTCTTGCTGATCGTTCGGGCCCAATTGAGCAACGAATCAGCGGTGGGTGTGTCGATCAGGTCGAGTATGGCCGAATTGCTGGCCACATCGGTAAGGGTTTCAATTTCCTCGCGCTCGTCGGTTCCCAGTTCGGTCAGCGCGCCGTCCGCGTCGATCCAGCCACGGCCCACGAGCCGATCGTGTCCGGCGGCCCAGTCCCTATCGCTCCAGCCACGTGCGGCTTGCTGATCATCGAATGCTTTGCCGAGGGCGGCCTGCAGGATGTTCGCGTCGACCGGTCCGACGTGCGCAGCGGTCAGCACGGCATTGTGGCCATCCCCGCGATACTCACGCAGGATCGAGGCCGCGTGCCAGAGTCGCGCCAATGGCGTTTCGGGAACCGGAAGCGCCCGGTGGGCGGCGGCGAGCGTGCGGCCGGCATACGACAATGGTTCGGTCGCCGCCATCAGTTGGTCGGCGACTGCGCTGACATCCGCGGTACCGAGAGTCGGCTCAAGCACGTTGACGGCGATGCGTTCCCTAGTCGCGAGAATCTCATCGCGATCGGCGAGTGTCCAAGCCTCCGGAATGGCCTTGGCAACCATCTCAGGCGCGAATCCATAGAAAGTCGAAGTCACGACCTCGACGCTCGGCGTACCTAGCGGAGCGGACCGGGAGGCAAAATAGCCGCTCCAATAGCCGCGCAGCCCGATCGACTTATATGCCGATCTGGACTCGGGCGAGAAGTAGACGATGGTGTGGATGGTCTCGACGGTGCGCCAGAATTTGCGGATGGCTTTCGGCGTGGGTGTGCTCACGATCGAATCGTCCCATAGGGCGGGGCTACTCGGGCGGCTTCCGTAGCCGTTTCGTGTCGCTGCGTCGCTTCTTCTCATCAAGTCGGCGCTGCCGGGCACCTCTGCTGGGTTTGGTCGCGTGGCGAGTTTTTGGCGGTATCAGGGCCCGTGCGAGCAGCGTCTCCAACCGGATGCGGGCGGCTTCTCGATTGCGATGTTGGGATTTGTATTGTGAGGCGACGATCGTGATCGTTCCGTCGATCAGCCGGCCACGCAATCGGCTAGTGGCAAGCATCTTCTGTTCGTCGGTGAGCGCTGCCGTCGCGGTGAGGCTCCACAGGAGTTCGACGCGTGAATCGGTCGTGTTGACGCTCTGTCCGCCCGGCCCTGACGAGCGAGAAAACCGCCAGGTCATCTCGCTCTCGGGCACGGTGATACGTGCTGGCTTAGCTGTTCTGCTCATCGTCGGCAAGTATGCGGTACACCGTCCTGCGTATGTCGGCCAGGACCTCGCCGAGTGGCGCAAGAATGACAACGAGTGGCGCAGGGATGACGAGATTTCGGTCGAAAATCGTCATCCCTGCGCCACTCGCGGAGGTGGGTGGCGGATCAGCCGCCAGCGACGTAGTTGTTGAGTTGATCGCGCTCGAACTCGAGTTGGTCCATCCGATATTTGACCACATCACCGATGCTCAGCACACCGACGAGTCTGCCCTCTTGGAGCACCGGAATGTGCCGCACTCGATACTTGGTCATACTGGCCATGAGTTCGCCGAATGAATCGCCAGGCGAGCACGTTTGGATGTTGGTTGTCATGATCGTGTCGACCGTACGAACACTCGCATCACCGACGCCGCGAAGTTTTCGTACGACATCGCGTTCGGACACGATGCCGATCAACTGATGGCCGTCGTCGCTCACGACGAGCGCTCCGACATTCAGGTCTGCCATCTTGTCGAGCAACTCGGCAATCGTGGCATCGGGTCGAACTGTGTAGACCTCGGCACTGCCCTTTGAGGCTAGGACGTCACTGACACGCATGCGTTCGGCTCCTTAGGGTCGATTAGTCCGACAATAGCGCGAAGTCTGCGGTTTGGGCAGGGTCAGCGCTCATCATCTGGACGACTGAAGTCGAACGGTCGAACATTCGAGGGCAGCTCCTCGGGTTCATCGCCCCAGTTGTCGTCGGGATCCTCGCTCAAATTTTCAGCGGTGTCAGGAAAATGTCCCAGATAAGCCATCGCGGCATCATGCAGCCGGGTATTGGTGGCAATCGCATTGCCGCCCCATGGTCCAAGTCGGCCTGCGAGGCTGGTGAAAGTGCCGCCGGCCTCACGCACGATGACATCGAGCGCGGCCATGTCCCAGACTTTCAACTCGGGCTCTGCGGCGATGTCGAGCGCGCCTTCGGCCAGCAACATATAGGACCAAAAATCCCCGTAGCCGCGGGTACGCCAGCAACGACGGGTCAAGGCGACGAAGGCTTCGAGCTTGCCGATCTCCTCCCAGCCATGAAGTGACGAGATTGAAAATGAGGCATTGTCGAGTTCAGCGACGTCCGAAACATGAATCTGGCGCGAGTTCAGCAAAGACTTGCCGGTGAAGGCGCCGCCGCCCTTCGAAGCCCACCAGCGCCGGCCCAGAGCAGGTGCGGATACGCATGACGCAACGACCTCGCCGGCCGCTTCTAGCGCGATAAGCGTCGCCCACACCGGGACGCCGCGCACAAAATTGGAGGTTCCATCGATTGGGTCGATGATCCAGCGCCGCTCCTGCGATCCGCTGGAGCCAGCCTCCTCGCCTTGTTCCTCACCCAGGATCGTGTCTCGGGTACGAGCGGATTTGAGCGTGCGGCGAATTGCTTCTTCAACCGCTTGATCGGACTCGGTCACGTAGGTCATGTCCGGCTTCGTGGAGACCTTGAGGTCGACCGCCATGAAGCGTTCCATCGACAACGAATCGGCGTTGTCGGCGAGTACGTGGGCGAGGCGCAGATCGTCACTGTGCGAATGTGCCATGATGCCTAGCGTACGGGGGAATACGCCTGAAATGGCGCATTCGCAGGCTCGAAAGGGGTGCCGATGTCTGGCGAAATCAGGTTTGATCGACTGACGAAGTCATTTGCTGAAATTCAGGCGGTCGATGATCTGAGCGTCATGGTCCGGCCGGGCGCAGTCACAGGCTTTCTGGGACCAAATGGTGCTGGCAAAACCACAACGCTTCGGATGCTGCTCGGATTGGTTGAACCGACCTCTGGGAGCGCAACGATCGGTGGTAGTCGCTATGGCGATCTGACCGTTCCTGCGCGCACAGTTGGCGCGGCGCTTGAAGCGGCCAGCTTCCATCCAGGCCGTACGGCGCGGAACCACCTGCGGATGTTCGCACCGCAAGTTGGCGTCTCGGATCGGCGCTGTGATGAGGTGCTCGAGGCCGTGGGTCTGACCGATGCGGCACGGCGCCGAGTGGGTGGCTTCTCGATGGGTATGCGCCAGCGGCTTGCGCTCGCGACGACGCTGCTTGGCGATCCCGATGTTCTCATTCTGGATGAGCCCGCAAATGGGCTTGATCCCGAAGGCATCAAATGGCTACGGCTTCTACTGCGGCATCTCGCAGGCGAGGGCAAGACGATTCTGGTCTCGAGCCACATGTTGCCCGAAATTCAACAAACCGTTGATGATGTCGTCATCATTGCCGGCGGCCGGCTCGTCCACTCCTCGTCGATTTCTGAACTCGCTGCATTAGCTGGTTATCAGGCACGTTTGGTCACCCCCGATCGCGAAGGGTTGGAGCGGCTCGTCGCCGAACACCAGTGGCGTCTGCTCGACCAGGCCGACGGCAGCGTCCTTGTCGACTCGGTGACTGCCGCTGAGGTTGGCGCGGCGGCATTTGCCAGTCAGTTGGAGCTACATGCGCTCAGTGATCGTGCCGTCGACCTTGAGCAGGTGTTCTTCGATCTGACCGAACAGGGCGCGGATGTGAAGGGAGCCGCCGTATGAGGGCAGCGTTGCTGACCGAATACCGGAAGTTCACCACGACCCGGCTGTGGTGGTTGTTGCTGATTGTGATGGCCGGCTACATGGCGTTCCTCGGCGCGGTAATGGCATTCTCGCTCGGCTCCGATCCGAGCAGTTCGATGATGGGCGGTTCGGGAGCCACCCCATTGCCCGATAAAGCCATCGCCCAATCGGTCTACACCCTCGGCAACACCCTCGGGTATGTCTTTCCGTTGATCATCGGTGCACTGGCGGTCACGACGGAGTTTCGGCATCAGACGATCACCCCGACACTTTTGTTCGAACCGAGGCGCAGCGTGGTCCTTGGCGCCAAACTCGTCACTGCGCTACTCATTGGTGTCGTCTACGGCGCAATCGGCACGCTGTTCGCAGTCGCTGGCGGTGCGCCAGTGCTTGCGCTCTATGACGTCAATCTGTCCTTGGGCGACGCGGACGTCATCACCTCGATCGCGATGGCGGTCGTCGCCTTGGCGCTCTGGACCTTGGTCGGAGTCGGACTCGGCTCCGTTCTGCCCAATCAGGTGGCGTCGATTGTCGTGATTCTGGCCTTCACGCAGTTTGTCGAACCTTTGCTGCGGGTGGGGATGTCGCTGGTCGATGCGCTGGAGGGAGTCTCACGTTTCCTGCCGGGCGCGGCGGCCGAGTCGATCGTCGGCGCCAGCCTCTACAGCGAATCGGGCGCACTGACGTTGCTCGCCAGATGGGAGGGCGCGCTCGTCCTCTTGGCATATGTTGCCGTGTTGACGCTGGTTGGCCGCGTTACGACCTTCCGGCGCGATATCACCTGAGCAGGCTCAGGAGGGATGATCGGTGGCTGATTCCTTGCTGGTCAACAGTCGGCGAAATGACTCGACCCGGGCCGCTCGAAGGGTCTGATCAGCTACCGCGACATCGAGCGCGCATTCGGGCTCACTCGCCAGGTGCGGGCAGCCACGCGGGCAGTCGGCGGTCGCGGCATCAAGATCGGGGAACGCTTTGAGGATGTCTTCGACATTGACGTGCGCGAGTCCGAAGGAACGTATGCCTGGTGTATCGACAATCAGACCTCCGAACGGCAACTCCAGCACGATTGCCGACGTGGAGGTATGCCGGCCCCGTCCCGTAATCGAGTTGACATGGCTGGTGGTGCGATCGGCATCTGGCACCAATGCGTTGACCAAGGTGGATTTGCCGACCCCGCTGTGACCGACCAAGACGCTCACTTTGTCCGCAAGCATGGTGCGCACCGCAGACAAGTCGCCGCCCTGCTCGGTCACCAGGACAGCGACGTCGAGCGGCTCGAGCAGACCCAATAATTCGGTCGGATCGGCGAGATCGGCTTTCGTCAGACATACGATCGGCTGCATCCCGGCGTCAAACGCAGCGACGAGACAACGGTCGATGAGCCCCGTGCGTGGCGGCGGATCGGCAAGTGCGGCAACGATGACCAATTGTTCGGCATTGGCCACAATGATGCGCTCGATTGGATCGTCGTCATCGGCAGTGCGGCGAAGCACCGTGCGCCGTTCGTTGACCTCGACGATGCGAGCGAGTGTGTCAGTACGGCCGCTGATGTCGCCGACGACGCGGACCTCATCACCGACAACGACGCCTTTACGACCCAGATTGCGTGACTTCATGGCGGTCACGACGCGTTCGCCAGCCGCATCGACCAGCAACAAGCTGTAACGGCCGCGATCGATCGTGATGACCCGGCCGACCGCCGCATCATCGTAATTGGGATGGTCTTTCGTACGCGGACGCGTACGGCGCTTGGGTCGCTCAAACCGGGTGTGCTCGTCGTCCTCGGGTCTCATGAGGTGATCAGACGCTCCCACACCGGCGCGAAATTGGGGTAGGTCTTGACCGTCGTCACGACATTTTCAACGAACAAATCCTTGGTACGTAGGCCGAGCACAACGGCAGCATGGGCCATGCGGTGATCGTCGTAGGTTTGGAAGATCTCAGCATGCAGCGGACGAGGCGAAATGAGCAGACCGTCCTCAAGTTCGGTGACATCACCGCCGAGCCGATTGATCTCGGTCGCCAATGCCGCGAGCCGGTCAGTTTCGTGGCCGCGTAGATGTGCGATGCCAGTCAACCTGGATGGTTCGTCCGCCAAGGCGCACACGGCAGCAATCACCGGAGTGAGTTCGCCTTCGTCGTGCAGGTCCAGATCGACGCCGTGCAAAGAGTCTCCCGCCGTGAAGATCAGATCCGCGCCATCACGTTTGCTGGTGCCGCCGAATGCGGCAAAAAGTTCCTGCCAACGGTCGCCAGCCTGCTCGGTGTGCTCAGGCCAATTGCGGATGCGGACCTGTCCATGGGTCACGAGCGCGGCGGCAATAAACGGTCCGGCATTGGAGAGATCGGGCTCGATTTCGGTGTCGAGGGCCTGAATCGACCCCGGGTGAACGACCCAGCGATTGGCTTCGCTGTCGTCGACCCTCACACCACGGAGCCGCAGTTGGGCAATCGTCATCTCGATGTGTGGCATTGACGGCACCGGATCGCCGACATGCCGTATGTCGATGCCCTGCTCGCAGCGGGCGCCAATTAGCAACAATGCGGACACAAACTGGCTTGACGCGGAAGCATCGATCTCGACGGCTCCGCCGGCAAGTCCGCCCGAGCCGTGGACCGTGAATGGCAGAGCGCCGCGATCGTCATCGGTGATCTCAGCGCCAAGTAAGCGCAGCGAATCGATAATCGTGGCCATCGGGCGTACCCGGGCATGCTCGTCACCGTCGAACGCGACGTCGGCCGAGGCGAGCGCTGCCACCGGTGGCACGAATCGCATGACCGTGCCGGCCAAGCCGCAGTCGATCTGAGTTGGCGCGGTGCCGGTGAGCGGCGTCGGTGTGATCGTCCAGCGGATCCCATCACGGTGAATTTCGGCACCGAGTGCGGTCAGTGCTCCGAGCATCAGATTGGTATCACGTGACCCCAGCGGTCGCGTTATGACCGACGGGCCGTCAGCGAGCGCGGACAGGATCAGGACGCGGTTGGTCAGTGATTTGGAGCCGGGGATCAACAAGGTGCCGTCCAGCGGTGCTTCGCGGAACGGCGCCAGCCAAGGCAGAGGAGCAGTCATCAGAACCAGCCTATCGGGGTCCGTCGCCCAGCCGTGGCTCAGTTGCGGATCTGGTCGATCTTCTCGACCGCCTTGTCCTTCGCCCGGCGGGGAAGGATTTTCTTATGCGGATCGGGATCCAGAGTCGCCATCAGGAGCCCGCCGAGCATCGAAACATTCTTGAAAAAATGAACTCGCTGATTGGCGCGCATACCTGGATCAGTCTCTTTCCAGAATTGATGCCCTTGGAGCGTCGTCGGCACCAGTGAGCCGGCGAGAACGAAAGCAGCAATTCGCGGGACTCGCCCGCTGGCCAATGCGGCGCCCGCAGTCAAATGGACGACACCGTTGAGACGTACGAGATTGGCTGCGGAGAGCGGTAATGAGGGCGCGAGGCTGGAGATCTGATCGGCCAGCGGTTGGGCCTTCGGAGCCAACACTTTCGCATTCTTGACAGCGTTATAGCCGCCGACGAAGAACATCGACGCGAGCATGGGACGAGCGGTTTGACGGAGGAGAGTCATGTCCTATTCATACAACATGCAGATGAATGACGCGGAAGATTCAGCGTAGATGCCATCGTGGCGCGGTGAATCGCGCCGTGTTGTTCGCCGTCGCCGGATCGTCATTGGCGGCCGCAGAGACTGAAATCGTGCCCGTTGGCGGTAGTAGCCGGATCGCTTTGAACACCAAAGCGGGCACTTGCGGGCCACTTTGCATGCGGGTGCAGTTCAACGCCTTCATCGGACGGTTACGTTTAGGTGCGTCACAGGCCCACCCGGAACTAACCACTCCGCGAAATAGGACCGCATGGTCGAACGCAACGGTCAGCAAAATCGTCAGATCCTGAGCCCGCCCGGCAGTTACTGATGTGACCGGGATGGTGAAGCGTCGCTGGAAGGCAGCGTCATCATTGCTGATTGCGACGGCGCCGATCCCCAAATCGCTCGCTACGATTGGTGGCGGCGACGGCGTGGTCGGTGTCGGTTGGGGTGCCGGCGTGACCGGTGTCGGTTGGAGCGTCGTCGGAATGCCGGGTGCTGGCGGTGCTGGCGCCTCTGGCGGTGCTGGCAGCGGTGGTGGAATTGTTGGGGTTGCCGAGGGTCCGGCCGAAGGTGTGGATTTTGGTTTCGGCGCGGGCGATGGCGCTGTTGTCGGGCCCGGAACCGCCGGCGCTGATACTGCCGGAGTAGCGGGCGGTTTGTCGTTCCCGATATTGGTGGCCGCGAAGGCGACTGTGCCGGTAGCGGCAACCGCGACGGCCGCCACAGCCGCTGACGCGCCTGGCGAAGCGACGATGGCGGCCTTGACTGGCTCGAACACTGAGTTCAGCAGGAATGGTTTAAGCGCAGCTAGACCGGTTGCCCCGGTGGCTCCGGCCACAGCTACCGAACTTGCAGTCAGGTAGCCGGCGGCCGCCGTGCCAAGCAGCGCCGGCGCCAGAATGCCCGACAAATTGCAGTTGATTTCGGTGAGTTCGAGGTAGATACCCATGCAGCGGCGGCATTCGTCGAGGTGTTCCTCAACCTTCATGGATTCCCGGCTGGACAATCCTTTGCGCACGAATGCACCAAGTCGTTGGGTGGTCCATCGACAGTTGCCTTCGGCGGTGTCGGCGAGATGATGTTGGAGATATGCCTGCCGGAGGCCCTCTCGGGCCCGATAGGCAAGCGCCGAGACACTGTTGGCGCTCATTCCCAGCAACGGAGCGACGTCGGCAGGCTTTTGCCCTTCGACGTCAAGATGCCACAGCACGAGCTGCCAGCGTTCGGGCAACGAGGCGAAAGCATCGGCTGCGGTACCGCGCTCAAAATTGATCGCAGCAAGATCGAAGAACTCGACGTGGCGGTCGAGTTCGGATTCATTGTCGGTCGGACGTAGGCGCTGTCCGGCACGAATGCGATCGACATGCAACCGGCGGATCGCGGTCAACAGGTAGGCGCGAAACGCTACATCGGGCCCCTTGCCGTTTTGCAGGAGCACGAACACCTTGGTGAACGCCTCCGAAACGAGGTCCTCGGATTCGGAATCGGTCAACAGCTGACGTGCGAGCCGCAATGCCGCACCACGATGTCGCTCAAACAGCAATCCGTACGCCGTGTTGTCGCCTGCGCGCACGGCAGCGATCAACTCGGCATCACTCTGCTCGAGTTGTGTTTCGGTGGTGTTGATCGTCACGAAATGCGGTCCTCCTACCCGTACAACGAGGCAGGGCGTCAAGGTGTCACGAAATTGTTTGGACAATCCGCGTCATGACAAATACCTCGCATCGTCTCATACATGTCCGACGCTCGAAACAGCTGAGCAAACCGAGGGAGGCACGACGTGGAAGATCTCGTATCAACGCCGTTTGTGGCCATCGAGGAAGCCCTCAATTCCGGACTGGTGGATATTGCCGCTGTTGCACACGAGGTGGGAGCGAGTGCAGCAGCGTTTGGCAGTCCGCTCCAGGAAGTCTTGGACGACCTGGAGCGGATGTATTCCGACCACGGGCAGTGGCCCGGGTACGACGTGACGAAGGCGATTTCGGTCGGCTGGTCCGAAGAGACTCTGGTGCATCAACACCAGATTTCTTGTGAAGATCCGCTGACGACGTTGTCCAGTACCGCGCATTTACGCAGCCGTCTCAATGACGTCTATCGAGCTGCGGAGCGAGATGGGGTTAGCGCTGGCGATCGGTACGAACTCATCGTGGTAGATCTTCCTGCTACCTCGGCGAATGCGTTGGCGGTGTCGCTGGCACTTCTTGAGACCGCAGATGCAATGCGGACGATTTACAGCGGCGACGAGACAATTGCGACGCTCTCGACCCATCGCGCGGCGGCATTGGTCGAGAGGCCTCGGACCGATCGATCGACCTTGGAGCTTCTCCACATTCTGATCTGGCGCATCCAGACCGGCGATGCTGAGCCGCGCCTCTGGTTGGAATCGCTGCCACGTCACGCGGCGGGGATCGGATGGCTTCTGGCCGAGTTGGCCAGATAACTAGCTAGCCGCTGCGCCCATATCTCGGGGTGGGCGCAGCGGCTGTTGGTCCAGCGAGTTTCCTGCGGGCGATCTGCATGGCAGGCTTGAATCATGTGTGGACGGTATGCGACAGCGTTGACGGCGGCTGCTGTCAACGCCGAATTCCAGATCGACTTGGCCAATTCATTCGTTGAGTTAGTGCCCAACTACAACCTTGCACCTACCGATGCGGCGCCGATCGTGGTGCAGCGTCGGCGCGAGGGCGAGACCCCCGAGCATCGCGAGGTGCGTACCGCGCGATGGGGGTTGATTCCGCATTGGGCAAAGGACCCTTCGATCGGTAGTCGGATGATCAACGCTCGTATGGAGACGGTTGCCGAGAAGCCATCGTTCCGTGGTGCCTTTGCGGCCCGGCGGGCACTTGTTCCAGCGTCCGGCTACTACGAATGGTACAAGGGTCAAGGCAAGGCCAAACAGCCATTCTTCATCACCCCCAAGGATCGTTCGGTGTTGGCGATGGCTGGCCTGTATGAGTTTTGGAAACAACCCGACACGGGGGAGTGGGTCGCGAGTTTTACCATCCTGACCACTGCTGCGGAGGATTCCCTCGGTCATCTGCATGACCGAATGCCGTTGCTCGTCGAGCGTGACGCATACGCCGAGTGGCTCGATCCCGAACCACAGCCGCGCGATCAATTGCTCGGGCTGTTAGTTCCAGCAGCGCCCGGGCTACTCGATGCATTTCCGGTCTCCACAGCAGTGGGAAATGTCCGTAACAACGGTCCCGAGTTGATCGAACCGCTCCGACCCGAATAGGGAACAAAGACTGCGATATTGCTGTTGTGTAGGGCAGGAGGTAATTGATGTTGGCATGTCCAGAACGACTAGCAACATGCAATGACACAGCCACAGCACATGGTCTGTCCCCCGGGGTAGGCTTGAGGCAAATGACCGACAAGTCGGAAACACCAGAGACCGCGGCGGCCGAGACCCCGGAGGAGCAGCAGGCCCGTTTCGAGGCCGATGCGCTGCCCTATATCAACCAACTTTATTCCGCTGCGCTGCGCATGACCCGCAGCCCACATGATGCCGAGGATCTGGTTCAAGAGACCTACGCCAAGGCATTTAGCGCGTTCCATCAATTCAAGCCGGGCACTAATCTGAAAGCTTGGCTTTACCGCATCCAGACCAACACCTACATCAACAGTTATCGCAAAAAGCAGCGCCAGCCGCAGCAGATGACCGATCAGATTGAGGATTGGCAACTTGCCTCGGCCGAATCACACACCTCCGGCGGTTTGAAATCTGCCGAGATGGTCGCGCTCGAACATCTCCCCGACAGCGATGTCAAGGATGCGTTGCAATCATTGCCTGAGGATTTCCGTTATGCGATTTATCTCGCCGACGTCGAGGGCTTCCCTTACAAAGAAATCGCCGAAATCATGGACACTCCAATTGGCACCGTAATGTCGCGGCTGCACCGTGGCCGCCGCATGCTTCGTGACCTGCTTGCTGACTACGCACGGGACCGCGGGATGGCCGCCACGGGGGTGAGGGACTCATGAACATGTGCGCCGACGGCTCGGGATCGGAGTGCAGCAAAGCACTCGAAAGCCTCTACCTGTTCATCGACAACGAGATGGACGATGCGAGTTGCGAAGAGATTCAGGCCCATATTGAGGAATGCGGGCCGTGCTTGGGCGAATTCGATCTCGAACGGGTCGTGAAAAGCCTTGTTTCGCGCTCCTGCCACGAGGTGGCACCGGCGCCGCTGCGAGACAAAGTCTTGGTGTCGATCCGGACCGTGCAGGTTCAGATTTCCCCGATCCAAGCCGGCCAGGACTTTGCCTGACGCGTTCGATACCCATCAATACGTGAGAAGCCCCAGTCGAATCGACTGGGGCTTCCGACGTTTACGGCTCAAGCGTTAGGACGCTTGCCGCGGTTCGCGCCTTTCTTCTTGCGTGCACGACGCTTCCGGCCTCGCTTGCTCATCTGTCCTCCTAGAAAGATCAAGGTGGCTATTCTTTCATACTGCGTGTTCGGGCCATGAACCGCGCACGATCGACGATCACGCGTCGAATTTCGCCGCTGCCGATCAACTTTCCGTCAGCATCCTGTGCGACAACTTGAAATCGTAGCAAGCGTCCGTCGGTATGGATTACGGTCGCGGTCGCGGTGACGGTGGCGCCGACTGGACTGGCGGCAAGATGTTCGATGTCAACACGCGTTCCGACACTCGTTGAGCCGGCGTTGAGATCCAGCGCGGCACAGGTTGCCGCTTCGAGCCACGCGAGCAGTCGAGGCGTTGCCAGCACCGGCAGATCGCCGCTGCCGAGCGCGATTGCGGTGTCGTCGTCGCTGACGGTGTAGGTGACTGTCGCGGACTGCGTCATAGCTGAACCTTAGTTGCTGCTGTCGGTAGCGAATGCCCAAAGGTTGACTCCCGGGATCGGCGACCAGTCTGATTCAGGGCGGCGGGCGAAACCAACCGATGCATACAGCCGGTGGGCTGGCAACATTTCGGGGAGTGAGGACAATACGACCTCGGCGAGGCCGTCGCTGCGGGCGCGGTCGAGGCAGAATTCGACGAGCGCACGGCCCGCGCCGCGGCCACGTGCTGCGGGCGCCACAGCCAGACTGCGAAATTCACCCTGTTGGTCGTGCGTGGCGAGCTCTCGGTAGGGCGAACCGACCGGACACCAGGTCACACAGCCAAGAATCTGCTCAGCATCGACCGCCAACCACAATTCACCCTGTGCGTCACGCTCAGCGCTGTTGCGCAGGAACATGGCGTAATGGTCGTCGAAATTGCCATCGGGGTGCGTCAGATAGCCATCGTGGCCATAACTGTCGACGATCATCTCGCCGACTGCGACATACTCGTCGGGCGTGATTCTGCGTATTGTGAGTGTCATATTCCAGTCGTCGAGCGCGGGTATGCGGCGTTGACATCGGTCATGACATTGACCAGATACGGAATGCCGGAGGCGAAGGCACGATCGAGTGCCGGACCGATTTGATTTGGATCGGTCACCATTTCGCCGCCACCACCAAGCGCCCTGACGACCTCGTCGTAGCGGGTCTGTGGGGCCAGGTCGGCGGCCACGTCGTAGCCGTACAAGAACTGCATGGGCCCCTTTTCCAGGCCCCAGGCTGAGTTGTTGCCGACGACCATGACGACTGGAAGGTTGTGTCGTACGAGTGTGTCGACATCCATCAAGGACATGCCCGCAGCGCCATCGCCGTAGAGCAGGACTACTTGGCTGGATGGCCGGGCAATACGGGCGGCCATCGCCGCGCCCATGCCCGCGCCGAGACAGCCGTACGGCCCCGGGTCGAGCCAACCGCCAGGGCGT
Organism: Aeromicrobium changchenzhani; assembly: GCF_057586615.1. Classification (NCBI taxonomy): domain Bacteria; kingdom Bacillati; phylum Actinomycetota; class Actinomycetes; order Propionibacteriales; family Nocardioidaceae; genus Aeromicrobium; species Aeromicrobium changchenzhani. The sequence continues at coordinate 1,318,260 of NZ_CM172480.1, forward strand.
TTGGGCTCGACGAACTTACCGGCGAATGACACGAAATCGCCGCCGTCGCCGATCACGACCGCGTCGTCGGCGAGACGGGGGAGCAGCTCACCGTAGATCCGCGCCGGATGGATGGGATCGGCGGTCGCGGTGAGGAGTTCGTTATCGCGCGCGGTGGATATCGCCACCGTTGCTTGCAGATCGCCCAACCACGGTGCCCAGTCGGGCTTGCTGCCGGCGCGCGACTGAAGCGCGGCCAATAAGCCGTCGAAGCACTGGGTGAGGTCGCCAGCTGCTGTGGCCGCAGTTTCAGCGTGGGTCGAGACCTGCCCGGGCGAGTCGGCGATGTGAACGGTGGCGGCCTGTGGTGCGCCGTCCTTGCCACCGAAGATGCCGTAACCCAGACGGAAGTCGAGCGGGGTGCCGACCACAAGCGCCAGATCGCACTGGCCAAATGCCTTCGACCGAGCTTTGGTCACGAGACCAGCATGGCCGCCGGGCACGATGCCGCGGCCCATCCCGTTGGAGATCACCGGGATTCCGGTCGCTTCGACAAAATGGAGTGCGGCGAGTTCGGCGCCATCGGCCCAGACGTCGGTGCCAATCACGAGAACTGGTCGGTCTGCTGCCGCGAGGAGATCGGCGATCTTGGCTAGCGCATCGGCATCCGGGGCCAAAAGTTCGCTCTGATTTCCCAGTGGCGCGCCGGTGACGGTCGTGGATGAGAAGAACTGGTCCATCGGAACGTCAACAAAGGCTGGTCCGCGGTGGGATGAGCCGGCAAGCGTGAACGCCTTGTCGATCGTCGGTGCGATCTCGTCGACCGTAGCGGCGGTGGTTGAGAACTTCGACACCGTTTCAAAGATCGGCGGATGATCGAGCTCCTGCAGACTGCCCATACCCCAGCGTCCAGTTGGTGCCCGGCCACCGATGACAACGAGCGGCGAACCGCTGAAATGTGCCTGGGTCACAGCGCTAACCCCATTGGTCACACCTGGGCCGGCGGTCAGGACAGCGAGCCCCGGTTTACGCGTCAACTTGCCGATCGCCTCGGCCGCGAAGACTGCCGACGGCTCATGTCGCACGTCGATGATCGGCATCGGTGGATCGGCCTTGACCGCGCCGTCATACATGGGGAAGACATGTGCCCCCGACAGGGTAAACAGGGTCTGGGCGCCATGTGCGCGGGCCACATCGATTGCGTGTACGCCGCCATGGCCCTCTTTGGCAGCCTCAGATTCGCTCATGCCAATACGCTACTCGATGGTTCGGTCACGACGATGCAGGTCGAAACAGCCACGGACTTTCAGCGCGGATCTGTTTGATCACTGCGAGCACCAGATCGGCGCGGCCGACCGGCCGTTCGGCGAACAGCAATGCATCATGGTCGCCGTCGGCTCGACCCTGGACATCGAGCGCCAGCTGGAGCTGCAGTGCACGAAGAAACATCGAGGTGTTGTGGGCCGCAGGCGTTGGCCATTCCGAATCGGCATGGCCCCGAATTCGTGGTTGCCGAGTGCCATCTCCAAGTCGTGCCAACCAGGCATCGATAAGGTCGAACGACAATTTGTTGCGGTGCAGCACCGTCATTACGGAATAGGCCAATCGATCCTCCGCACCGTGGCGCCATACGTATGACGTGGGTTTGAGTAGCCGATCAGCGATGACATCCAGGAGAACGGTGAGTTCCATATCGTCAAAATGTTGCGACTGTGCCAGCGCTGCAAGCGCGTCCGCGCCGTGTGCGACTGTGTTGAACCACCCAACGCCGGGAATCCAACCACGTAGATCGCATTCGCGGACATACCAACTGGTGATCTGGTCACCCCAGCTCAGGACGCGATGGCGGTCCAGAATCTGCACGGCATTGTTACGACCGATGATTTCGGCCAGCAGGAGAGCGCTGTAGGACCGTCGGAGCGTTGATATTTCACCGTCGGTGCCGAGGCCTCCAAGCAGGCCAGCGGTCAAACCATCGCCGAGACCGGTCAACAACTGGTCGTAGACACCTTGATGGATCCAGCGGGCAAGCAGTGGGAACGCCACATCTTCGCGCATACGTGGATCGGGATGGCCGAGCATCTGCACTAGTTCTGCAGTCGACTCATCAAGGCTTCGGTCGGCCGGGACACTCATCCCAGTCCGCATCACCGATTGCCAGTACACCTGCGCCATCGTCCCATCGTGTCACGGCCGAACCACTAAGGTTGGAGGGTGCCCACGCTGGACGAAATCACGCGCCATCAGACCTCGCTCGAGCGCGCCGACATCGCTTGGCTCCATGCGCTCATCGCAGAATGGCAGATTCTCGCTGACCTCTCCTTCGCCGACCTCGTTTTGTGGGTCCCGGATGCAGAGTCGCGCGGATTTTGGGCGGCCGCACAGATTCGTCCGACTACTGGGCCGACATCACTGATCGATGATGTGGTCGGAACTTTCGTGCCAGCCGGCCGGTCAGAGTTGTTCGAACGGGCCGTTGTGAGTCGTGACTTGCACCAGGCTCGAAACGATGAATGGCGAGACGGCGTTCACGTCGGGAACGAGGCGATCTCGGTTACTCGTGCCGGCTCGGTTGTCGGCATCCTTGCGCGTCGCACCAATCTCGCAGGGGTGCGAACGCCGAGCAATTTGGAGGCCGCGTATCGAGAGACGGCCGTAATACTGTTGATGATGATCAGCGCTGGTGAGTTTCCACTCCGAGGTGAGCGCTCCGATCTCGCTGACTCCTTGCGGGTAGGCGATGGCTTTGTCCGCACCGACGCAACTGGTTCGGTGACATATGCGAGCCCGAATGCGTTGTCGGCCTACCGGCGTATCGGCTTGGCGGGCGATCTTGTCGGTTCGGACTTGGCCGCTGTCACAAGATCTTTGGTTGGGGTGCGGGCAAGCGACTCAGCAGCACTCAACAGCTTGAATTTCGTCGGCGGACACTCGATCGCTGAAGCCGAACTTGAGGGCGCTGCCGCATCGCTGTTGATGCGGGTCATCCCGCTGCGGCAATCCGGACAGCACGCGGGGACGGTGATTTTACTGCGGGACGTCACCGAGTTGCGACTGCGCGAACGCGAGCTCGTCTCCAAGGAAGCGACAATCCGCGAGATACATCATCGCGTCAAGAACAATTTGCAGACCGTCGCCGCGCTCTTGCGCTTGCAGGGTCGGCGCATGGACAATCCCGAAGCGCGAACAGCGCTCGACGATGCAGTGCGCCGGGTCGGCTCAATTGCTCTCGTGCACGAGACGTTGAGTCAATCTTTCGACCAGACCGTGCACTTCGATGAGATTGCGGATCGGTTGCTGCGTACGGTCCTCGATGTGTCTGCTGCTGAGCCCTCCGGTGCGGTCCATCATGTGACCGCCGAACGGATCGGGTCGTTCGGCTCATTACCCGGCGAGGTTGCGACGCCACTGGCGATGGTGCTGACCGAACTCATCCAGAATGCCGCTGAGCATGCCTTCCCGGCAGGAGTTGGCCGGATCGCCTTGTCGGTCAACCGTATCCGTGAGCGTCTTCGTATGCGGGTGAGCGATGACGGCATCGGGCTGCCCGAGGACTTCGATCCAACCCGAAGCCTCGGCCTGTCGATCGTATCGACGCTGATCGAATCCGAACTCGGCGGCCAACTCGCCTTCGAAGCGGGCCCATCGGGCGGCACGACCGTTTCGATTCATCTGACGCTCTAGCGCCCACGATGCAAAGAACCCCGCACCCTTGCGGGGTACGGGGCTCGTCTCGAACGTCAGTGCTCAGGCGGTACGGATACGCGCCCGAGCGTTGCGGCGCTTCAGCGTGCGACGTTCGTCTTCGCTCAAGCCTCCCCAAACACCATGATCTTGACCGGATTCCAGCGCCCAAGCTAGGCACTGTTCGCGGACGTCGCAGCGACGGCATACGACTTTTGCCTCTTCGATCTGAAGGATGGCGGGACCAGTGTTGCCAATGGGGAAGAAGAGTTCTGGGTCTTCATCAAGGCAGGCAGAACGATGACGCCAATCCATAAGAAGACACTCCTTCCCGTTCGTTTGTGCTGCACTCCGGGCGTGGCCTGTTGGTCACGTTGTCGTTGTGCGTGATCTATCTTCGCAACAAAACTGCCTCGGCACAAGGATTTTGCAGGCCACGCCTTTGTTCAATCGGTCACACTCACATAAGCTTCGTTCGTGACCGAAGATCGGACGTGGGCGCGGTTGCGTCGAAACGCCAGACCGTATCTACTCATGAGCTGCACGATCATCGCTATTGAAGGTCTGACTTTCCTGCTGCTCGGTGTGCTGGCATTGGCTGATGCGGGCGGCACGAACGCCGCCAGCGACGTCGGTATTGCCTTGTTTCTAGGGGCTTATGGCGCGGCCCAGCTATATGCCTGCCGGCAGCTTCTGACCTGGCATTCTGGTGCGCGCAGCCCACTCGTCTTAACGCAACTCATCCTGCTCGGATTGGCCTGGGGGCTCAGGGATTCCGATCAGCCCTGGCTCGCGGCCCTCATGGCGGTCGGCGCAGTAGTCGCACTCATCGGATTGCTGGCGCCGGCGGTGACCCGCGCCCTGAACGCTGATGAGGCCATATGAGAGACTGGAATTCGGGCAAAACCCGCACGAGGACCGCTTAGGCAGTCCGATCCGTGAAAAATAGTGTCAGTCACCAGATCGGTCAAAACTGACACTCGCGGATTGCCCATTTCCAGGTATACCGATGGTTGCCACTGATGATGAGAAATACGTGAATTCCCTAGATCTTGAAGATCCGATTTTCGCACTACACCGCGGCGGCAAGATGGAAGTCGTTTCGACCGTGCCGTTGGCTACTGCCGAGGACCTCGCGATGTCCTATACCCCCGGCGTAGCGAAAGTATGTGAGGCGATTGCCGCCGACCCTGAGGTCGCACACGACTACACTTGGGTGTCCAACACCGTCGCCATAGTGACCGATGGGACGGCTGTTCTTGGCCTCGGCGACATTGGCCCGGCCGCCGCGATGCCGGTCATGGAAGGCAAAGCCGTTCTGTTTAAGCAGTTCGGTGGGGTTAACGCGATTCCGATCGCGCTCGCGACTACCGATGTCGATGAAATCGTCGAGACGATTGTGCACTTGGCCCCGACATTCGGCGGCGTCAACCTCGAGGACATTTCCTCACCGCGCTGCTTCGAAATCGAACGCCGCTTGATCGAACGCCTCGATATTCCGGTGTTCCATGATGATCAGCACGGCACCGCCGTCGTGGTTCTCGCCGCGCTGTACAACTCGCTCCGGTTGACCGACCGGGATATGACGGACGTCAAGATCGTGATTTCCGGAGCTGGCGCCGCCGGCGTCGCAATCACCAAGATTTTGCTCACTGCCGGTGCGTGCAAAATTGCTGTTGTCGACCGCAAGGGTGTGATCCACCCGGAGCGCGATGATCTCAATTCGGTCAAGCAAGAGCTTGCGACGTTGACCGCACCGTGGGCTCGCCCGGGCACAGTCTCTGACGCCTTGGTCAACGCCGACGTCTTCGTTGGTGTGTCGGGCGGAAGCATCCCCGAGGAAGCCGTAGCCCAGATGGCGCCGGAGGCGATTATCTTCGCACTCGCCAACCCGACTCCAGAGGTGCTGCCCGAGGTCGCGGCACGTCACGCTCGAGTCGTCGCGACCGGCCGGTCAGACTTTCCCAACCAGATCAACAATGTTCTCGTGTTCCCTGGCATTTTTCGGGGCGCGCTTGAAGTCCGCGCCACCCGGATTTCAGAAGGCATGAAGCTGGCTGCCGCGCAGACCGTCGCCGATCTCGTCGGTGATGATCTCGCCGCGGATCACATCATCCCATCACCGTTCGACCCACGGGTCGCGGTCGCTGTCGCAAAAGCTGTCACTGACACCGCCCGTCGCGAAGGTCTTGCACGCCGTCCCTACTGAGGAGCACAATGCTTGCCGTTTACGCCGATTCGATTAACCCAGAGGACCCGCTGGCCGGGTTGAAAATTGGCGAGCGTCCTGAACCTGAGGCGCCCGATGGATGGACGACGGTGACGGTCAAAGCCGCCTCGATAAATCACCACGACGTCTGGAGCCTCCGCGGCGTTGGCTTGCGCGCAGAATCGCTGCCGATGATACTCGGTTGTGACGCCGCAGGTCTGGATGAAGACGGTAACGAGGTCCTCGTACACGCCGTCATCAGTGATCCGGCGTGGCGCGGCGACGAGACGCTCGACCCGAAGCGCTCGCTGCTCTCCGAACGGCATCAAGGAACCTTCGCCGAGCGGGTCATCGTGCCCAGCCGCAATGTTGTGGCCAAACCAGCCGGTATGTCGTTTGCCGAAGCGGCCTGCCTCCCAACAGCCTGGCTCACCGCATACCGGATGTTGTTCACGCAGTCAGGCCTCAAACAGGGTGATTCGGTCCTAATTCAGGGCGCTGGCGGCGGTGTGGCAACGGCCGCGATTACGCTCGCACGCGCCGCAGGTTTCCGGGTCTATGCGACGAGTCGGGATGAAGTCAAACGAACCCGGGCGCTGGAGATCGGTGCCCATGAGGTGTTTGAGTCCGGTGCCCGATTGCCCGCAAGAGTCGATGCGGTGATTGAAACCGTAGGTGCAGCGACCTGGTCACACTCGATCAAGTCGATGCGTCCCGGCGGGACGATCGTGATCGCCGGTGCAACGTCGGGCGATGCGCCCAAAGCGGCCGAACTCACGAGGATCTTTTTTCAACAGATGCGAATCCACGGGTCGACGATGGGAACGCGCGATGAACTCCACGCGCTGGCACAGTTTATGGATGTCACCGGCGTTCGCCCATTGATCGATCGGGAGATCCCGATGGAGGATGCAGCTGACGGACTGGCCTCGGTCATCGACGGCAGCGTCTTCGGCAAGATCGTACTCACCCGCTGACCCGCTCAGTCATCCTCATCATCGAGGCGGGCTAGCCAGGTCGCGAGGCGTTCGACTGGAACCTCGAAATCCGGGTTCAGGTCCACGAACTCGACGAGCCGCTCGGACAGCCACGACAGCGTGACTTCCTCATCACCCCGCCGCTTTTCCAACTCCTCGATCCCACGATCGGTGAAATACATGGTTCGGCCGATCAGGAAAATGCCTGCTGCATGAGCGCGGCGTGTTCTTCGAGGTGGCGGGCGTGGGAGCCAACCGATGGTGCGGCCGATTCTGGCCGGGAAACGCGCAGCAGCGGCAGCCCATCGAACTCGCCGCTGAAATGCAGCGCGATGTGCGGCCACGGACCTTGGTTGGCTGGCTCGTCCTGAACCCAACGAACTTCCTTAGCGTTGGTGAACCTAGCGACCTCGGCGTTGAGTTCGGCAGTCGGCTGCGGGTAGATCTGCTCGAGTCGAACGATTGCGGTGCGCGACTGATCGGCCTCACGCTTGGCGCGCTCGGCGAACAAATCCCAAGTGATCTTGCCGCTGCACACCAAGACACGTTCGACCTGTGCGGCATCGACCGTGTCGTCGCCGATGACCGGAAGAAAGGTGCCGTTGGTGAAGTCCTCTGGCGCCGACGTCGCGGCCTTGTTGCGCAGCATCGACTTCGGTGTGAAGACGATCAACGGACGATGTTCGCCCGACAGATTCTGCCGACGTAGCAGGTGAAAGTACGACGCGGGGGTTGACGGCTGCGCAATAGTCACGGACTCATCGGCGCCGAGCAGTAGGAAGCGCTCGATCCGCGCCGAGGAATGGTCTGGTCCCTGACCTTCATAACCGTGGGGGAGGAGTAGGACGACGCCCGACTTTTGTCCCCACTTGGCTTCGCCAGAAGAAATGTACTCATCGATGATGGACTGTGCGCCGTTGACGAAATCGCCGAACTGCGCCTCCCACATCGTGAGTGCCTCGGGACGCGCCACCGAATAGCCATACTCAAAGCCGAGCGCAGCGTATTCCGACAGCATCGAGTCGTAGACGAAGAACTGGGCTTGCGTGTCGCTGACCGAGGCGAGTGGCGTCCACTCGGCACCATTCTTGCGGTCGATGACCGTCGCGAAACGGGTTGTGAAGGTGCCGCGGCGGGTGTCCTGACCGGCCAGTCGTACGGCCCGGCCTTGCATCAGCAATGAGCCCATCGCGATGATTTCGCCAGTGCCCCAGTCGATTGGGCCCTGGGTGATCGCGGCGGCGCGGCGTTGCAGTTGTGGCAGCACCTTCGGATGCACCGTGAAGCCGTCGGGAACATTCGTGTAACTGTCCGCGATTGCCTTGAGGGTTTCGATCGAGACCGCCGTATGCAGTCCGGACTCGAGCGCGCTCGATTTGACCGGGTAAGCCGGCGTGCGGGTGTAATGGCTCGTGCTCGCGGTGGCTTCCTTGACTTCCTTGAAGTTACGTTCGAGCTGCGAGCGATAGTCGGCGAGGGCGGCCTCGGCCTCTTCCATCGTGATGTCGCCACGGCCGACGAGCGCCTCGGTGTAAAGCTTGCGCACCGACTTCTTCTTCTCGATTGTGTCGTACATTATCGGCTGGGTGAAACTGGGATCGTCGCCCTCGTTGTGGCCGCGCCGGCGGTAGCAGACGAGATCGACGACGATGTCCTTGTTGAAGGTGCGTCGATATTCATAGGCAAGGCGTGCCACCCGAATACAGGCTTCGGGGTCATCGCCATTGACGTGAAAGACGGGGGCCTGGATCATCTTGGCCACATCGGTGCAGTACATCGACGAACGCGATGCCGCGGGAGCGGTGGTGAAGCCAACCTGGTTGTTCACGATGACGTGGATGGTGCCACCAGTGCGGTAGCCGCGAAGTAGCGAGAGATTGAGCGTCTCCGCTACAACCCCTTGGCCAGCAAATGCCGCATCGCCATGGACAAGAACCGGAAGAACCGGGAATTCTTCGCCACGGTTGAGCAGATCCTGTTTGGCCCGGGTGATGCCCTCGAGCACAGGGTTAACGGTTTCGAGGTGGGACGGATTGGCAGCGACTGAGACCTTGATTTTGTCGCCGTTGCCTGCGGTGAACTCGCCTTCGACGCCGAGGTGATATTTCACATCGCCGGAACCTTGAACGGTCCGCGGATCGATGTTGCCCTCGAATTCGCGGAACACGTCGCCAGCGCTCTTGCCGGCGATATTGACCAAGACATTGAGTCGGCCGCGGTGGGCCATGCCAATGCAGACCTCTTCGAGGTTGTCGGCGGCTGCGGCCTCGCAGATCTCGTCGAGGAACGGGACGGTGGTTTCGCCGCCTTCGAGACTGAAGCGTTTCTGGCCAACAAACTTGGTCTGCAGGAAGGTCTCGAAGGCCTCGCCCTGATTGAGCTTCTGGAGAATGCGCAACTGCTCCTCGCGCGGTGGTTTCGTGCGAGGGCGCTCAATGCGCTCCTGGAACCAGCGGCGTTCGTCTGGATCATTGATGTGCATATATTCCAGGCCGACCGTCCGACTGTAGGAATCGCGCAGGATACCCAGAATGTCGCGCAGCTTCATGAAGCGCTTGCCGTTGCCGAATGAACCGGTCGCGAATTCGCGCTCCAGGTCCCAGAGCGTCAGAGCATGGGTCGCGGTGTCGAGATCGGGATGGCTGCGCTGTTTGTACATCAACGGATTGGTGTCGGCCATGAGATGCCCACGCACGCGGAACGCCTGGATGAGTTCGAGCACACGAGCTTGCTTGTGAACGTCATCGTCGTGGCTGACGGCGATGTCTTGGGCCCAGCGGATCGGGTCGTAGGGAATCTTCAGTGCTTGGAAGATCTCGTCGTAGAAATCGTCCTCGCCCAACAGCAGCGCATGGACCTTCTTGAGGAACTCACCTGAGCCAGCGCCTTGGATGACGCGGTGGTCATAGGTCGACGTGAGGGTCATCATCTTGGAGATGGCCATTGTCGCGATGGTGTGTGCGGACGCACCTTGGAACTCGGGCGGGTAGTCCATCGAACCAACGCCAATGATGACGCCTTGACCTGCCATGAGCCGGGGGATCGAGTGATTCGTACCGATGCCGCCGGGGTTGGTCAAACTGACCGTCGTGCCCTGGAAGTCTTTGACTTCAAGTTTATTGTTGCGGGCCTTGGTGACCATCGTCTCGTACGCAGACCAAAACTCTGCGAATGCCATCGTGTCTGCGGCCTTGATGTTGGGCACAAGAAGTGTGCGTGTGCCATCAGGCTTGGGCAGGTCGATCGCGAGGCCGAAATTAATGTGCTCGGGCTTGAGCTGCGTCGGTTTGCCATTGACGACAGCGAAGCCGGTGTTCATAGAGGGTTGGGCCTTGATCGCCTGCACTACCGCATAGCCGATCAAGTGGGTGAATGACACCTTGCCGCCACGGGCGCGAGCGAGATGATTGTTGATCACGATGCGATTGTCGAAGAGCAGCTTGACCGGAACGGCACGAACGCTGGTTGCGGTCGGGACGGTCAGGCTCTGGTCCATGTTGACGACAGTGCGCGCGGCAGCGCCGCGAAGGGTCACACCGTCAACATCTGTGGACGCCGCCGGCGCCGCTGGCTTTGCAGCCGCCGCGGGAGCAGCTGGCTTGCTCGCAGGGGCGGCAGCCTTGGCGGCTGGCTTTGTAGCAGCCTTTGGTGCTGGTGCTGGTTCGGCAGGGGCCGGTGCTGGCGCCTTCTCCGGCGCCGGAGCGGCAGGTTTCTCAGCCGCGGGGGCCGCAGGTTTGGCTCCGGGGGCCGCGGGCTTGGCTCCGTCATCTGACGGAGCGCCGTGACCACTCTCGAAGAACGACACCCACGTAGGATCCACGGATTTGGGATCGGCCTGGAAGCGGTCGTACATCTCTTCCACGAGCCATTGATTGGTGCCAAAATCTGGTTGCGAGCTGTCTTGCGAGGACTCGGACACGACCTCGATCGCCTCTTCTGAGTTAGGTACGTTTGCGTGTGGGGAAATACTGTGTATCAGGGTATCGCTGCGTGCTTCCAAACCGCAGGGCGGCTCCGCAGAAAACAGGCATTGTGACCACAATCTCACCTTGACACATGAGGCCGCCCGACGGGCGCATTTTCAGCTATTGATTTGTAGTGTCGGCTGCGTGCGCAGGAACACGGCGAATCTTTCAGCGTCGGCCTCGATTGCTGCGATTTGCTTGCGACTGAGTCGGCACTGAGGAGTCACATCGATGTCGATTGAGCTGGCTCGGATCGTACGCTGCCAGCCGCCGCCGATGACGCCGTCGATGAAGAGAAGTCCGCCGCCGCGGGCCAGATCGGGCTTGAATCCGGGGTAACGCATCGGATCGAGCGGCTTGGACATATAGGAGATTGACTCGTCGAAGGCCGGCATCAGCGCAGCCGCAGGAGGATCGATTTCCGTGGGGGCAGCGGAGTCTGACCAATAGGTGGAGCCATTGATGGAGAGCGGTTCCAGCTCAGCGAGATCGAATGCCCGTCGGGATTGCGCGAGTGTCAGGCTCGACCACCAGCGCAGATCTTCGGGTCGACTCGGTCCATGACCACGGATATAAGTACGGGCCAGCCGCGCCAGCGTCTCGTCCTCGCTGCTGGTTTCGGCGGCAGCAACCGACGGTGGCACAAGCACGTAGGTGTGACTTTTGGCTTTGAGCGGGCCGCTGCAGATGAGCTGCTCGAGTTCGGCCGCCATGAAAATCTGGGCGAGCTTCTGGCCAGCGGCATCGATGCCAGCTGCACTGAGCGTCTCGGCGAGTTCGGCGCGGGTACGGGGGATAGCGTCGGAGAGTTTCGCGACGATGACGCCGGCGGCACGAGTGAAGATCTTGTCGGTCAAGCCCAGGGCTTTGTTAACGGAGGCCGACAGCCGGTGAACGCGAGGAGCGGTCAGCCGCATGAGCCAGCCGAGATCATCAGGAAGAAGCAGGTGCCAGGTCGGCCGCAGGATGTGGGTACGCAGGAATCGCCCCGACGTGAACGCCTCATCGAGGTCGGCATTTGTGAGCGTGTCGCTACGGCGCGCGATGGCCCACTTCGCCATTGCGAAGTCTTGTGCCTGAACACAACCGAAGTGGCCGACGAGATCCTCGGAGGAGGAGCTCGTCGGCGCACCTAGCCGCTGAGCGGCAGTCCGGGCACGGGTGAGCGATACGGTCATGGACCGATCGTTTCATCCGGTGCGGACAGAATCGTCGGTCAGGAAACTAACGTGGCATCGAGGGTGATCTCGACCCCTGTGAGGGCCTTGCTGACCGGGCAACCGGCCTTGGCCGCGGCGGCCGCGGCTTGGAAGCCGGCGTCGTCGATGCCTTCGACCTCACCGCGTACGGTCAACGCGATGCCAGTCAGTTGGAATCCGCCAGCTGGATCGGCTCCGAGTGAAACGTCGGCCTTCACCTCGATCGACTGAGGAGTGCCGCCGGCACCTTCAAGTTCATGCGAGAACTGCATGACGAAACAAGCCGAATGGGCGGCCGCGATGAGTTCCTCGGGGTTGGTCGCTCCGCCGCCGTCATCGGAGGCCCGCTTTGGGAAAGAAACGTCGAACGTACCGAGTCCAGAACTGGTGAGTTCGACTTGACCGGAACCGGTTTCGAAGCCGCCATCCCAGGCGGTGCGTGCGCTACGTGTGGGCATGAATATGTGCCTCTCTCTCGGGTTGTGATCTTGACGCTACTGCGTACGCGAAATTGTGCAAGGAAGAATTCAAAGTTGTACAGAAAGCCATATCTCGTAACTGTTGGCTCGGCGACTCGTTTCACTTAGCAGACGAAGGTGAGTCAACTCACCTTTTCCGAGAGGACGTTTTCGTGAAACGTACGACCGTGTTGATCGCAGCCGTTGGTCTTGTTGCTTCCGTGTTTGTCGGCCTGGCTGGCGTGTCGAGCGCTTCGGCGGTGGCCAAGTACACGATGCAGACCTTGCATTTCAAGGTCGCCACGGGCTCCACGGGGGCAACGAAGTGCGACATCATCGGTGATCTTTATCTGCCTACCGCGGCAAGCAAGAGGAAGCCGGTACCTGCCATCTTGACGACAAATGGTTTCGGTGGTTCGAAGGATGGCCAGGCTGGCATTGGTAAAGCGTTCTCCGCACGCGGCTATGCAGTGCTTACCTATTCGGGGTTGGGTTTCGGTGGCTCGAGTTGCAAGATCACCCTGGACGATCCTGATTTCGACGGGCGCGCGGCAAGCCAACTCGTGAGTTACTTGGGCGGCGCGGCCGGGATCGCATTCACCGACGCCAAACACACCCAGGCAGCACCGGTATTGACCATCATCAAACGGGACAAGAAAGATCATCTTGGCAAAACCAGCAAGAATGATCCGCGCGTCGGCATGGTCGGTGGCTCCTACGGCGGCCAGGTCCAGTTCGCGGCCGCCTCCGTTGATCCCCGGATCGACACGATCGTGCCGATCATCACATGGAGCGATCTGTCCTATTCGTTGAGCCCCAACAACACCGACCAAATCCGTGGGGTCACAGCCACGACACCAGGTGCCATCAAACTGATCTGGGGCGTTGGCTTCAGCGCGCTCGGTGTGATGAACGGCGTGCAGAACGCACAGGTCGATCCCGGCCGGCTGCTGCCGTGCCCCAACTTCGCCACCTTTGTCTGCCCGGCGTTGGTGACGGCCGGGGCCACCGGATATTTCCAGAACGCGGACGTCGCGGCATTGCGCCACGCCTCAGTGACCTCGTACATCGCAAAGATCAAGGTTCCTACCTTGGTGATCCAGGGCCTGAACGACACCCTGTTCAACATCAATGAAGGCGTCGCGAACTATCAGGCGTTGAAGAAACAGAAGACTCCAGTCAAGATGATCTGGCAGTCGTGGGGCCATACGAATCTGACCCCGGCACCAGGCGAGATTGATCTGGCCGCCCCCAATCCGTCGACGCAATACGAAACCGGTCGCATAGCCAACTGGTTTGATCATTATCTCAAGGACAGCAAAGTTTCCACCGGCCCAGAATTTGCCTACTTCCGCGATTGGATCAGTTACAAGGGCATCGCGACTCCTGCGTACGCCGCCGCGCCAAGCTACCCGGTCGGATCAGCGCGCACGATGTATCTGTCGGGTAAAAGCGATTTGGTAAGTGACCGCGCGGCGGTCGCAGCCGGTTCACAGGCCTTTGTCACTCCGTTGGCCGGATTGCCGACGAGTCTGGATCCAGCGGATGCGTTGGGCGCTTTCCTCAAGACCCCGCTACCGCTGCCGGAAACTGATCTTCCTGGCACATTCGCCTCGTACCAAGGCGGCGTGCTCGCATCACCGCTCAGGGTGGTTGGGTCTCCGGTGCTCAGAATGAAGGTCAACGCGCCCACCGTTGGCCTGACTGAGATCACCGAGCCACTCGGCAAACTCGTACTCATCGTCAAGGTCGTAGATATTGGCCCGGACGGCAAGTCGAAGCTCATCAAGAACCTTGTTGCGCCGGTCCGCGTCCCGACTGTCAACAAACCGTTCACAGTGACGTTGCCGGGCATCGCGCATCAATTCGGCAAGGGGCACAGGGTTGGCCTCATCGTGGCGGGCGGTTCACTCAACTACCGCGGCAATATCGTGGCAGCGCCGGTGACCATTGCGTCGGGCGCGACACAGACTCTGTCGCTTCCGGTGGTCAAATAGTCGGCAGCTCAGCGCCGGGGCGTTTCGAGTGTCACTCGCGTAACTAAAAAGTGCCCCCGGCAGGACTCCGTCGGGCGCTGGGCGCCCTCCTCCCCGAATCCTGAGCGCCGGGGCGTTTCGAGTGTCACTCGCGTAACTAAAAAGTGCCCCCGGCAGGATTCGAACCTGCGCTCCCGCCTCCGGAGGGCGGTGCTCTATCCCCTGAGCTACGGGGGCATTCCGCAGTAAGGGCAAGATGAAGCGTATCTCACCGCTACGGTGGACTTTGTGCCAACAGTCCTTGTCGTGGATGACACCCCGTCGATCCGGCTTCTGATCCGTATGAATCTCGAGCTCGAGGGCTTCGAGGTCGAGGAAGCAGCCGACGGAATCGAGTGCCTTGATCGTATGTTCAGCGGTGCGCCGCTGCCCGATATTCTGGCCGTTGACGTCATGATGCCGCGGCTCGACGGCCTCCAGACGGTTAAGGCGTTGCGTGCTGATCCGCGTACGGCGACCGCGTTGATCGTCATGGTGTCAACGCAAGCGCAGGCGGCCGACCTACAACGCGGTGCGGAAGTGGGGGTCGATGCCTACATCACCAAACCCTTCGACCCGGACGTACTCGTGCAGACCATCAAGGACGTATATGTGGCGCGTCACGGTTCGATCGATTGACCCCTTGCCAGCGCCCGGATCCGGACGTACCGTTTTTGTACAGCGAAAGGAGGTGGTCGAAAGAATGAGTGACTTTCGGACAAGTGAGGTGGCTGAACGCAGCCGCCGGATTTGCTTCGGCTAACAGATCACACGTTCCCGTTATATCCGTGTGATCCCAGCAGCGGCGAATCCACACAGCCACCCGACCCGCAGGGCGCCGATGGTCCACTCGGCAGGCGAGCAATCGTCACCCCTGTGGGTTGTCTGCTTTCTGCCGCAGATGTGAGTGCAAGTAGGGGCTCATGAGAGAACCCAACACCACAGCATCCCGCCGAGTGGCGCAGGAATGACAGATTCCGGACACGATTTGGTCATTCCTGCGCCACTCGCGGTGGATGCGTAGGCCGAGGGTCGGGCCGACGTGATCCTTGACGATAGTCTTGGGTTGTGACTCCCGAGCAACTTTCCGACGCCATCGTCGCTGCCCTGACCGCGCTTATTGAGGCCGGATCCATCACGCTGCCCGACGGCGCACCCGCCCAGGTCGTCGTGGAGCGACCCAAAAATCGCGAACACGGCGACTACGCGACGAACGTCGCCCTCCAGCTGGGCAAAAAGGCCGGTATGAATCCGCGCGAGTTCGCGCAACTGCTCGCTGACCAACTAGTGACGTCTGACGGTGTGGCCAGTGCCGAGATAGCTGGCCCCGGCTTCCTCAACATTCGTGTTGATGCGGGTGCCCAGGGCGCGCTTGCGCCGCAGATCGTGGCAGCCGGAGCCGCTTACGGCACCACCGATATCTATGCCGGCGAGCGGATCAACCTCGAATTCGTCAGCGCCAATCCCACCGGCCCGATCCACATCGGCGGCGTTCGGTGGGCCGCGGTCGGTGATTCGCTCGGCCGGATCTTGACCGCCGCTGGCGCCGAGGTGACGCGGGAGTACTACTTCAACGACCATGGTGCGCAGATTGATCGGTATGCGCGTTCACTTTTGGCCGCTGCTCGTCATGAACCGACACCCGACGACGGTTATGGCGGCCAGTACATCGCCGACATTGCCGCCGTCGTCATAGCGAAGTATCCGGACTGGGCGGATCAGAGCGAGACAGACATGCTCGAAACGTTCCGCGCTGAGGGCGTCGCGTTGATGTTCGATGAAATTAAGCAGAGTCTGCATGATTTCGGTGTCGACTTCGACGTCTACTTCCACGAGAACGATCTGCACAACTCCGGTGCGGTCGATCGGGCGATAGCTCGGCTTGACGATCTCGGCATGATGTTCGAGAAGGATGGCGCGCGCTGGCTGCGGACTTCAGACTTCGGTGACGACAAGGACCGCGTCGTCGTCAAGTCCGACGGCGAACCCGCGTACATCTCCGGCGACCTCGCCTATTACCTCGATAAGCGCGAACGCGGATTCGACCGCTGCATGATCATGCTTGGCGCTGACCATCACGGTTATGTATCGCGGCTGATGGCGATGTGCGCGGCCTTCGGTGACACGCCGGGCGTCAACCTCGAGATTCTTATCGGCCAGATGGTCAACCTGCTCAAGGACGGTGAGGCGCTTCGTATGTCTAAACGTGCCGGCACCGTCGTGTCGCTGGAGGATCTTGTCGACGCAATCGGCGTTGATGCATCGAGGTATGCGCTTGCGCGCTTCTCGACTGATTCGACCATCGATCTCGACCTTGACCTGTGGGCCAAACAGACGAGCGACAACCCGGTGTTCTACGTGCAGTACGCACATGCGCGACTTTCATCGATCCTGCGCAATGGGGTCGATCTGCAGCTAACCCCTGATGCCGCGTCATTCGATCCCGCGCTGCTGTCCACCGAACGTGAGGGTGAGTTGCTACGGTCATTGGCCGCATTTCCACGGATTGTCGCCCGTGCCGCCGAACTACATGAGCCACACCGGGTGGCTCGCTATCTCGAGGACACCGCCTCGGCATTCCACAAGTTCTACGACGTCTGTCACGTGCTGCCCAAGGGCGATGAGGAAGCCACGGACCTGCATCGCGCCCGGCTCATGTTGGTCGCAGCCACCCGACAGGTCATCAACAACGGCCTTGGATTGCTCGGCGTCAGCGCCCCGGAGCGTATGTGATGCGGGCACACGAAGCAGGCGCCCTTCACGGCCAGTCCGGCGATCGCGGACCGGCGTGGCTGAATGCGCCCGAAGATACCAATGAATTGGTGCCGCAACTTTGGGCGTCGTCGGTTTCGAAAGTCGACGGGGTTCTGACGATCGCGGGGGAGTCGGTGCTCGACATCGCTCAGGAATTCGGCACCCCCACCTACGTGGTCGACGAGGACGATTTCCGTGAACGTGCACGTGCCTTCCGGGATGCATTCCCTGCTGCGGCCGTCTACTACGCGGCCAAAGCATTCTTGTGCTTGGCCACCGCACGCTGGGTCTGCGAAGAAGGTCTCAACCTTGATGTCTGCACCGGCGGTGAACTCGCGGTCGCATTACGCGCTGAGGTTCCGCCGGCGAACATCGGCCTGCACGGCAACAACAAATCGGTTGCTGAATTGCGCACGGCGCTTGAGGCCGGCGTCGGCCGCATCATCATCGACTCGGTCGAAGAGATCGGCCGGCTCATCGCGCTGACCGAGGAACTCGGCGTCACCGCGAACGTCATGGTTCGGGTCACCGCCGGCGTTGAGGCGCATACGCACGAATACATTTCCACCTCGCACGAGGACCAGAAATTTGGTTTCTCAATCACCGGGGGAGATGCGTTCGACGCCGTCCGGCAGATTCTGGCCGAACCGCGACTCCATCTGCTCGGCCTGCATTCCCATATTGGTTCGCAGATCTTTGTGACCGATGGTTTCGAGGTCGCGGCCAAGCGAGTGCTCCGTCTGCATGCGCAGATCGCCTCCGAATTGGGCTACGTAGCACCCGAGTTCGACCTTGGTGGCGGCTATGGAATTGCCTACACGACCCAGGACGACCCGCAGACCGCCGCTCAACTCGCAGACGGCATGCTCAAGATCGTCGCGGCTGAATGCGCTGCGCTCGACATCGACATCCCGCAGTTGTCAATCGAACCGGGCCGCGCAATTGCCGGCCCATCCACCTTCACCTTGTATGAAGTCGGAACCACGAAATCGGTATCCCTCGACGGCGGCTCAGCGCGACGCTACGTCTCGGTTGACGGCGGTATGAGCGACAACATCCGCACCGCACTCTATGGCGCCGACTATTCCTGCACCCTCGCTTCACGACGGTCTGAGGCCCCGCCCGTGCTGAGCCGCGTCGTCGGCAAGCACTGCGAGTCTGGTGACATCGTGGTCAAGGATGAATTCCTTCCCGGTGATGTCAAGGCAGGTGATCTGCTGGCGGTTCCGGGCACCGGTGCCTATTGCCGTTCGATGGCCAGTACCTACAACCATGTGCCCAGAGCGGCAGTGGTTGCCGTCCGGGGTGGAGAAGCCCGATTGATCATGCGTCGTGAGACCGAGGATGACCTTTTCACCCTCGACGTTGGCTGACCGGCATGAGCGAATCGCGATGGAACTCCCCAGCGCATAGGACCGGTGTGCGGCTGGTCGTGATGGTTGTCGCGGGTGTCGCCGCAGCTGGTCTGACCGGTGTGATGGGTTCGTGGGCCCCAGCTCCGGTGGTTGGTTGGGTTGTCGCGGCCGCGATCTACAACGTCTGGGTTTGGCTCGTGATTGGCCGATTGGGCCCGGCGGACACTGCTTTACACGCGGTTCGGGAGGATCCGTCGCGGGCCACCTCGGATCTTTTGGTAGTCATTGCCGCGGTCGCGAGTCTCGCCGCGGTTGGCTTCGTTCTGATTCAGGCCAAGGATGCTTCCGATGCCACACGCGCGTTGTTCGCGTCGCTCGCGCTGGCCGGTGTCGCGCTTTCCTGGGTGCTCGTCCATACGTTGTTCACGCTGCGTTATGCGAGTTTGTATTACCGCGACGGTGGCGGCATCAGCTTCAATCAGGACACACCACCGCAATACACCGACTTCGCCTATCTGGCCTTCGATATCGGTATGACCTATCAGGTGGCCGACACCAATATCGAGACTCATGTGATTCGCGCAGTCACGCTGCGGCACATGCTGTTGTCGTATGTCTTTGGTGCCGTCATCCTCGCCACGACGATCAACCTCGTCATCGGCCTCGCGAGCTAGTCAAGGAGCGCATTTTTGCAACCGTCGTGAGTCTTGCCATGACGCGTCGATACCCTTGAGCAGTGACCGCTCCAAGTACTTCCAGTGACCGCACGCTCCGTGTCGCCCTTTTGGGTTGTGGAGTCGTTGGCACGGCGGTCGCCCGGCTACTGACCCGTGATGCCGATGAGCTTGCCCTGCGCGTCGGCGCTCCGCTTGAATTGGTTGGCATTGCTGTGCGTCGAATGGGCCGAGAACGCGACCTCGACGTTCCTGCCGAACTGTTCACGACTGACGCCAAAGCGCTCGTGTCGCGTGACGACGTCGATGTTGTTATCGAGGTCATCGGCGGAATCGAGCCAGCGCGTGAACTCATACTCCTTGCCCTTGAGCATGGGGCCTCGGTCGTCACGGCCAACAAGGCGTTGCTCGCCGAAGACGGCGCGACGCTGTATGAAGCCGCAGCCAAGGCCGAGCGGGACCTGTACTTTGAGGCTGCAGTAGCCGGTGCGATCCCCATCGTTCGCCCGTTGCGCGACTCATTAGCCGGGGACAAGGTTCAGCGCGTCCTGGGTATCGTCAACGGCACCACCAACTTCATCCTCGATGCCATGACCACAACCGGAGCCGGCTTCGGTGATGCACTCGACGAGGCCCAACAGCTTGGCTTTGCCGAGGCCGATCCAACCGCTGATGTTGAGGGCTTCGATGCTGCGGCAAAGGCGGCGATTCTTGCGAGCCTTGCGTTCCATACCCGGGTCGGGCTTGGCGACGTATATCGCGAAGGCATCACCGAGGTCACATCGGCCGATGTGAAATCTGCCAAAGAGATGGATTGTGTCGTCAAACTGTTGGCCATTTGCGAGCGCAGCGAAACGCCCGATGGCCCGGCGGTTTCGGCGCGCGTACACCCGGCAATGATCCCCATCACTCATCCATTGGCGAGCGTTCGCGGCGCCTACAACGCGGTGTTTGTTGAGAGTGAGTCGGCCGGCGAACTTATGTTTTACGGACCGGGTGCCGGCGGTGCACCGACCGCAAGTGCGGTGCTCGGCGATGTCGTCTCCGTCGCTCGCAACCGCCGCGCCGGCGTGTTTGGGCCGGGGGAGTCAAGCCATGCTCAGCTGGCGGTTCTCGACATGGGACGTACCCGCACCCGCTATCACATTGCGATCGATGTCGAAGACAAGCCGGGCGTCCTGGCGGCGGTTGCCCAGGTGTTTTCAGAATTCGGCGTATCGATCAAGATCGTCCGGCAAGATGGTCATGGCGGTGACGCCCAACTCGTCGTTGTCAGCCATGAGGCCGATGATGCCGCGTTATCGGCCACCGTCGGCAAATTACGTGAGCTCGACATGGTGCGTGCCGTTTCATCGGTCATGCGCGTCGAGGGAGGAAACTGATGACCAATCCAGCGCATTTGTGGCGTGGCGTGATCGAGGAATACCGCGATTGGCTTCCAGTTACCGACGCGACGCCGGTCATCACTTTGCTCGAAGGCGGCACTCCGCTGGTCAATTCACCGTGGCTGTCGGACATCGTCAAGGGCGACGTCTGGCTCAAGGTCGAAGGCAGCAATCCGACGGGTTCATTCAAGGACCGTGGGATGACGATGGCCATGTCGATTGCTGTGGGGGAGGGTGCCCAAGCCGTTGTTTGTGCCTCCACTGGTAACACCTCTGCGTCGATGTCTGCGTATGCCGCGCGCGCCGGGATCACCCCGATCGTGCTCGTCCCCGAAGGGAAGATCGCGGCTGGCAAGATGGCTCAGGCGATCATGCATGGCGGTCAGGTCATTCAGGTCCGGGGCGGTTTCGACGAGTGCCTCGAACTCTCGCGGGCGCTCGCGGACAAATACCCGGTCGCGTTGGTCAACTCGGTTAACCCGATGCGTATTCAAGGCCAGAAGACTGCATCATTCGAAGTCATCGACGCCTTGGGCAAGGCTCCTGACCTACATGTTCTTCCCGTCGGTAACGCCGGCAATATCACCGCCTATTGGCTCGGCTATCGCGAATATCGTGACGCTGGAATGAGCGACAAGACTCCAGCGATGTGGGGATTTCAGGCGGCCGGCGCAGCGCCAATCGTTCGTGGTGCCCGAGTTGCTCATCCTGAGACGATCGCGAGTGCGATTCGGATCGGCAATCCGGCCTCATGGCAACTAGCCGAGGCCGCACGCGATGAGTCGGGTGGCCGTATCGAAGCGGTCAGCGACGATGAGATTCTTTCCGCACAGCGTAGTTTGGCCGCAAAAGCTGGCGTCTTTGTCGAGCCCGCATCGGCTGCGGGCGTCGCAGGCCTGCTCAACGCGGTCGAGGCAGGCGACGTCGATGCTGGCCAGACGATTGTTGTGACCGTCACCGGCCACGGTTTGAAAGATACTGAGACCGCATTGTCGGGCATCACCGAAATCGTTGACTCAGTCATTGATTTTGACCTCAGCCAAGCTGCCGAGGCAGCCGGCCTTCGATGACATTTGTTTCTGGCCCGATTACGCTTCGGGTTCCGGCATCCAGTGCGAATCTTGGCCCTGGCTTCGACTCCCTCGGACTTGCCGTGTCGCTGTATGACGAGATCACCGTTGAGGTCACGCCGGCTGGTTTGACCGTCGACGTCGATGGCGAAGGCGATGTTCCGTGCGACGAACAGAACCTCGTCGTGTCGACGATGCGACGAACATTTGCAGCGCTCGGCGAGCAGCCCACTGGTCTCGCGGTTTCGTGTCGTAACGTCATTCCGCATGGTCGGGGCCTTGGTTCGTCCGCGGCCGCGATCGTAGGCGGTATCGTCGCGGCGCGCGCGCTCGTCGAGGACGGTGACACCCGGCTCGATCAGGCCGCCGCTTTGGCGCTGGCCAATGACATCGAGGGCCATCCCGACAACGTTGCTGCAGCGCTACTCGGTGGGCTCACAATTGCCTGGACCGAAGATGGCATCGGCAAGGCCGTACGACTGGATGCACAGGCCGAGTTGTCGGTGTTTATCCCACCGGTCGCGGTTTCTACACATACGGCACGGTGCGTTCTTCCCGCCACGGTGCCGCATGTCGATGCGGCGGCCAATGCCGGCCGGGCCGCATTGCTAGTGGCAGCCTTGGTCGGTGGCCACGATGACGTACTTCTGGCCGCGACTGAGGATCGGATTCATCAGAATTATCGGGCCAACGAGATGCCTGATTCGCATGCTTTCATGCTGGCCCTGCGGGCCGAGCAGATTCCGGCGATTATCTCCGGGGCCGGGCCGACCGTTCTGGCATTTTCACGAGGTCGAGACCTCGCGTCATACACACCTCAGGGTTGGCGGCAGCGGTCCCTGAGCGTCGACCGTCAGGGTGCGACACGCATTCACTGACGACCCGATGTGCGGGTCGTTCCTAGACCGGGTGTTACAGTTGAGGTGTCGGAGTCGAGTTCATGAACTCCCCCGACTGAATGATCAGTAATTCACTTGGCTCGTCGGATACGGGCAAGCCTTCATGCAATCTGGACTCTCCAGATCCTGGCCACTCGGCCTCACGAATAAGGAATCCACGTGACAGAAACCATCACAGCAGCTGACGGCAATACGTCAGCTGCGGCATCGGCCGCCCCGAAGCGAAAGACCGGAGGCCTCAGCGGCAAAGTGCTCGCCGAGCTTCAGGACATTGCTGGCGGGCTGGGCATCACCGGCACAGCCAAAATGCGCAAGGGCGCCTTGATCGATGCGATCAAGGAAGCTCAAGGTGGTGCAACGGCTGCCCCCCGTGCGGCCACGAAGGCTGCAGCACCCAAGCAGGTCAAGCGCGATCAGCCCGCTGCCGACAAAGCCGAGCAGCCCAAGGTCGAGCAGCCCAAGGTTGCCGCAGACAAGACCGAAGTGGAGAGGTCCGACAAGGACAAGGCTGACAAGAGTGAGCAGCCGGGCCGGGCGACGCGTTCCAGGAACCGCGCCGATAGCGACCGCAACCGGAACAACGACGACGGCGCGAATGACGGCCGGCGTCATCAGAACAACCGCGGCGACAGCAACCGCGATGACAGCAACCGCGGCGACAGCGACCGCGATGACAACAACGACGGCGGCCAGCACGACCGCAATAACGGCGATGCTGGCAACAACCGCAACCGCAACAACAACAATGATGACGACGGCAACCGGGGCAACAATCGCAACCGCAATCAGAACAACAACCGCAACCGTAATCAGAACAACAGCAACAATGATGACGACGACTTCGGTGGTGGCAATCGCAACCGCAATCGCAATCGCAACCGCAATCGCAACCGGAATGATCGCCATCGCGGTCCTGAGGCCGAACCGGTCATAACCGAGGACGATGTCCTGATCCCCGCCGCGGGCATCTTGGATATCCTCGACAATTACGCATTCGTCCGCACGACCGGCTACCTACCCGGCGAAAACGATGTCTATGTCTCGCTCTCGATGGTCCGCAAGTGGGGTCTGCGCAAGGGCGATGCCGTTGTTGGACAGGTCCGTCAGGCGCACGAAGGTGAACGTAAAGAAAAATTCAACCCGATGGTCCGGATCGACTCGGTCAACGGTATGGCGATGGAAGAGGCCAACAAGCGCGTCCAGTTTGCTAACTTGACGCCGCTCTACCCGTCAGAGCGTCTCCGTCTTGAGACCGAGCCGAATATCCTGACGACACGCATCATCGACATCGTCGCACCGATCGGCAAGGGCCAGCGCGGACTCATCGTGTCGCCGCCCAAGGCTGGCAAAACGATGGTGCTTCAGGCGATCGCGAATGCGATTACGACTAACAACCCTGAGTGCCACCTGATGGTCGTCCTCGTCGATGAGCGTCCCGAAGAAGTCACCGACATGCAGCGAACGGTTAAGGGCGAGGTCATCGCCTCAACCTTCGATCGTCCGGCCGATGATCACACGACGGTTGCTGAACTCGCGATCGAGCGCGCCAAGCGCCTGGTCGAACTCGGCCACGACGTGGTCGTGCTCCTCGACTCGATCACCCGATTGGGTCGTGCCTACAACCTCGCCGCTCCCGCGAGTGGACGCATTATGTCCGGTGGCGTCGATTCCTCGGCGCTCTATCCACCCAAGAAGTTCTTTGGGGCGGCACGCAACATCGAAGATGGTGGCTCACTGACGATCTTGGCTACGGCACTGATCGAGACCGGTTCGCGCATGGACGAGGTCATCTTCGAGGAGTTCAAGGGCACCGGCAACATGGAGCTGCGACTGCGCCGCGAGTTCGCTGACAAGCGAATCTTCCCGGCGATCGACATTGATGCTTCGGGCACCCGGCGCGAAGAGTTGCTCATGGCGAAGGACGAACTCGCCGTGGTGTGGAAGCTGCGCCGCGTCGTGTCGGGCCTTGACGGTCAGCAGGGCCTTGAGTTGATGATCGGCAAGCTCAAGGAAACCAAGAGCAACATCGAATTCCTGATGCAGATCAACCAGACGATGCCGCAGACCGGTCGCGATACCGACAACGGCTGACAGTCACTTTCCCTAACGCGCGTTAGGGAAGTCAGCGATAGGGTTGAGTCATGACTTCTGTGTATGACTTTTCCGCAACCACTAACTCGGGCGTCGAGCAGCCGCTCGCGGACTATCGGGGCAAGGTGCTGCTAGTCGTCAATACGGCAACGCAGTGTGGATTCACGCCGCAGTTCAAGGGTCTTGAAACGGTCTACCAGGAGTACGTGGATCGCGGCCTGGTTGTGCTCGGATTTCCCTGTGACCAGTTCGGCCATCAGAACCCAGGTAGCGATGACGAGACCGCGTCATTCTGCGAACTGAACTACGGAGTGACGTTCCCACTATTCTCCGAAATCGAGGTTAACGGCGACGGTGCGCACCCGCTCTACAAGTGGCTCAAGCAGGAAAAGGGCGGCGTTGGTCCCAGCAAGATCAAGTGGAACTTCACCAAGTTCCTCATCGACACGGAGGGCAATGTGGTCAAACGCTATGGCTCGTCGACCAAGCCGGAAAAGATTGGCGCCGACATCGAGAAGCTACTCCCCGCCGGCACGGAATAAGCAGCGACCCGATTGGCGTTACACCATCGTCTGATGGCAGACTTATCCCTTGGCTCTGGTTCACGTAAGCCCACCGGCATACGACCCAGCGGTCGCAATGAGAGGAAATCATGAAGCGCGACATCCACCCCGAATATTTGGAGACCCAGGTCACCTGCACCTGTGGCAACTCCTTCACCACCCGCAGCACTGCGAAGTCCGGCGTCATCAAGTCCGAGACCTGCAATGCCTGCCACCCGTTCTACACCGGCAAACAGCGCATCCTCGACACCGGCGGCCGCGTGGCCCGCTTCGAGAAGCGCTACGCCAAGAAGTAGCACAAGTACGGCGCCGGCCCCGACGGATTCATTCCGCGGGGTCGGCGCCGTTCGCTTTGCCGGCCGTGTGCTTGCGTCATAACATGTGCGGCCCCTGACCCTCATAACTTATGACGCAATGAACCAGGAGGACACATGTTCGAAGCCGTCGAAACCCTCGTGGCCGAGCATGCCGACCTCGAACTCAAGATGTCCGATCCGGCAGTTCACTCCGATCAGCGGCTTGCCAAGAAGTATGGCCAGCGCTACGCCGAGGTGACTGCGATCGTCAAGACCTATCGCGAATGGCAGCACGTCAACGACGATCTCGAGGCTGCCAAGGAGCTTGCTGGCGAGGATGAATCGTTCGCGCTCGAAGCCGATGCGCTCGAGACGCGTCAGCATGACCTCGGCGAGCGACTGCAACGGCTGCTCGTGCCCCGTGACCCGATCGACTCGAAGGATGCCATCTTCGAGATCAAGGGCGGTGAAGGCGGCGAGGAATCGGCGCTGTTTGCCGGTGATCTCCTGCGTATGTATTTGCGTTATGCAGAGCACCGTGGCTGGAAGACCGAGATTCTTGATTCGACTGAGTCGCATCTGGGCGGTTACAAGTCGGTGACCATGGCGGTCAAGGCCAAAGGCACACCGGAGCCAGGCGAGGCGCCCTACGCGATGCTCAAATTCGAGGGCGGAGTGCACCGTGTCCAGCGCGTTCCAGTGACCGAGTCCCAGGGCCGCATCCATACCTCCGCCGCGGGTGTCCTCGTGATGCCTGAGGCCGATGACATTGATGTTGAGATTCACGACGCGGACCTGCGGATCGACGTCTACCGTTCTTCGGGACCCGGGGGTCAGAGCGTCAACACGACCGACTCGGCGGTACGCATCACGCACGTGCCGACCGGCATCATCGCCAGCTGTCAAAATGAGAAGAGCCAGCTGCAAAACAAAGAAGCCGCGCTGCGGATCCTGCGCTCACGACTGCTCGAAGCTGCGCAGGCCAGTGCCGATGCTGAGGCCGCGGACGCGCGCAAATCCCAGATCCGTACGGTCGACCGCTCCGAGCGCATCCGTACTTACAACTTCCCTGAGAACCGCATCTCCGATCACCGGACTGGTTTCAAGGCCTATAACCTCGACCATGTCATGGATGGCGCCCTCGACGACATCATCACGTCGTTGATCGACGCCGATCTTGCCGACCGGCTGAATGCGGTCGAGGCCGGGCATTGAGCGTCGAGTCCATCCTGGCGGCCGCGACGGAGCGCCTCACCGAAGCCGGCATCGCCGCCGCCCGCAACGACGCCGAGATCCTGCTGAGCCACGTCACCGGCGTGCCGCGATTGTCATTGAAGCTGCGTGCCCACCCCAATGACATCCAATACCGGACGTTCAAGACGCTGATCAAGCGGCGAGCCGCACGTGAACCGCTGCAGCACCTAATCGGTACCGCGGCGTTTCGGTATGTGGATCTGGATGTCGGGCCGGGCGTTTTCATCCCTCGACCGGAGACTGAATTGTTGGCTGGCTGGGCGATCGAGCAAGCCAAGACGATGGCCGCCCCGATCATCGTGGATTTGTGCACCGGATCGGGCGCAATTGCGCTCTCGATCGTTGATGAAGTTCCTGGTGCCCGCGTGTATGCGGTCGAGCTCGATGAGGTCGCCTTCGGTTGGGCGCATCGCAATCTTGCCGGCACGGGTGCCGACTTGCGCCAGGGCGACATGGCGCAGGCGTTCACCGATCTCGACGGCACGGTCGACATCGTCGTGAGCAATCCGCCATACATCCCGCTGGATGCGTGGGAGAGCGTCGAGGTCGAGGTGCGTGATCATGACCCCGCGACGGCGCTCTGGTCGGGCGACGACGGACTTGATGCAATGCGCGTGCTCGAACGCGTGGGCCATCGACTGTTGCGAGCCGGGGGAGTGCTTGGCGCTGAACATGCCGACGTCCAAGGTGAGTCGGCGCCGCAGGTGTTCACCGCCACCGGCCATTGGAGCGCGGTGCGTGACAACGAGGATTACGCCCACCGACCGAGGTTTGTGACGGCAACGCATCTGGCTCTCTCAGCCTCAAGCCGCTAACCCGCAGCGCAATACTCCTGCGGTCCAGCGAGGCGGCGGAGCGTTGCGAGAGGTCGCCGATAGGGTTGCCCCCATGGGCGATTGGGTGACGTTCGGCGCCGCCTTTGCCTTCGGGATTGGCTCGGCGCTGTTGCCGATGTTCCTCAATGCCGAGGCCTATGTGATCGCGATGGGCGCGCTCGTCGGCACCAGGGTCACGCTCGTTCTTGCGATCTTCTCGCTCGTGCTCGGCACCGTGGTCGGCAAGGCTTTCGTATTTGAGGTCGCTCGCAAGGGCAGTTCAAAGATTCGTAGTGTCGATCGCAAGCCGTCACGCAATGCTTTTTTCGCCAAGGTGCGGCAATTCAGTGACTGGCTTCTCAGCCTGCTTGATCGCCGCTATGCCGGCGCATTAACGGTGTTTATGTCCTCACTTTCCGGCCTACCGCCGCTGGCTGCTGTCACCGTCATTGCAGGGGCTTCGAAGCAGTCGCGCTGGATCTTCTTGACCATGGTGTTCGTTGGGCGCATGATCCAGTTTCTGGCCATTGCGTTCATCGTTCACAAGGCGACATGACACGACGCATAGGATGAGCACGTGATTTTCGACTGCGCTATTGAAGAGGAATGCGACCGCGGGCTCGATGCGGCAAAATTGGCGATTGAGGCGGGCAAACTCGTCGTCATGCCAACGGACACGGTCTATGGGCTGGCTGCCGACGCATTTTCGGCGGCGGCCGTGCAGCGGTTGCTCGATGCCAAGGGCCGTACCCGGCAGATGCCGCCCCCGGTACTTGTCGGTGCCCCCACGACGCTGGATGCCCTTGCGGTCGAGATCCCGACCTATGTCCGCGATCTGATTGAAGCGCTGTGGCCCGGACCGCTTACGATCATCTGCAAGCAGCAGCCATCGCTTAACTGGGATATCGGCGAGACCCACAACACCGTCGCGGTTCGTATGCCTGCCGACGAACGTGCCCTAGACCTGCTCAAAGAAACCGGCCCGCTTGCGGTGAGCAGCGCCAACTCAACCGGCAGTCCGGCCGCCCAGAATATTGCCGCCGCGCAGGAGATGCTCGGCGAGAGCGTGGCGGTCTATTTAGACGGCGGTCCCACCGCCTCAGGCATTCCCTCGACGATCCTCGATATCACCGGCGCGACACCACGCATACTGCGTGCTGGCGCGATCGATCTGGCACGCTTGCATGAGTTCAACAACACGATCGAGCCCATGCAGGGGGAGACTGCCTAGTGCGTGAATATCTCGTCGTATTCGGGGTGGCGCTAGGAGTCACATATCTCCTCGCCTCGATCGCCCGAATGCTTGCGGTGCGCTTCAATGCTGTGGCGCAAGTCCGCGATCGTGATGTGCACTCGGTCCCGATTCCCTATTTTGGTGGACCGGCAATGCTCGGCGGACTCGTTGCCGCCTACCTGATGGCGACTCGGCTACCGTTCCTCTCCGGCGCCGACGAGGCGGTGTTCGGCGACGCGCTGGCCGTGCTGATCGGCGGAACTGTCATCTGCATCGTGGGGATCATCGACGATCTGTATGAACTCGACGCGCTGAGCAAGTTCGCCGGTCAGGTGCTCGCCGCGGTGATCGTTGTGGCGATGGGGGTCAAGTTTGTCTATCTGCCGTTGTATGGCAACTACCTCGGCTTGGATCAGGCTCAGGCGCTGATTTTCTCGGTCCTGTTGATCGTCGGAACCGCGAATGCGGTCAACTTCGTCGACGGGCTCGACGGGCTGGCTGCGGGCATGGTCGCGATCGGTGCGATCGCCTTCTTTTCCTACTCGTTCCTCCTCGCGGTCGAGAACGGCGAAACGCGCGCGATCGCCGCGTCGTTGCTGACTGCTGCCCTCGCGGGCGCCTGCATCGGCATACTTCCGCACAATTTCTTCCCAGCGCGAATGTTCATCGGCGACTCCGGCTCGATGCTGATCGGGTTCGTCCTTGCGTGTTCGTCGATCAGCCTTACCGGACAATTTCCCGCGACCCGTATATCCGAAGGCATCGGCGGGGCTGAGAACAATTTCCTGCCGGCGTTGTTGCCGCTGATCTTGCCGATTGCCATGTTGTTGGTCCCGTTCGTGGACCTTGCGCTGGCCGTAGTCCGACGGACTCGCGCCGGCCGCTCGCCATTTAGTCCCGACAAGATGCACATCCATCACCGTTTGCTCGAGATCGGCCACTCGCATCGCCGTGCGGTCCTGTCGATGTACATGATCGCGGCGTTGGTGGCCTTCGGTACCGTCATCGTCGGACTATTTAATGGCTGGCAGTCGATTCTCGGCTTCGGTGTCATGACCGTGTTGACCGGTATCGTGGTCTTTGTGCTGCCACGTGTGGGGAGGAAAACGGTATGAGTCTCATCCGCGGGAGCTTGCTGCCAGCGCTCATCGCAACGATCGTCTGCATCATCGTCGGGGGAGTGACCAGCGGCGGCAAAGGGGCCGTCGGCGCGCTGCTAGGGGCGTTGATCGTCGCGGGATTTTTCGCCTCGAGTCCAGCAATGCTGGGGCCGATCACCAAGGTCAGTCCGCACCTCTCGCTTCTCGTTGCGTTGACGTTCTTTTTCACCAAGGTGATTGCTCTTGTGGCCCTCATGATCGTCATACTCGATCGCAACGGAATCGCCCGGCACCTGAACAAATCGGTGCTCGGAGCCACCATCATTGCGATGACACTCGTGTGGACGTTCTCGATGGTTCGAGCGTCGACAAAATCGCGGCAGCCATATTTTGATGTGAAAGAGCTCGACCTGACTGAGGATGGCAAGTAGCCGCCTGATAATCTAAATTCTGCAATGAGCCGGTGGCATGCGGCTTCGGACGGACGTCCCGCTCATGGCAACAATCAGTGGTCGGGCGAGAAAAACTGGCTCCGAATTGATGGTTGCCAGCATAAATGACGCAGGCCGTATGTAGCTGGATCGCGACGTTTTTTGGAGCGACCGCGCCATAGATGGGGTGACGAGTGACAACTGCAGGAATTACAGTGCGCGCGGAGGGTTTCCATGCTCCCGGCCCCGGTGATTTTGACCTTCCTGCGATCTTCCACATCGGTGGCCTTGGCGTAACCAAGCCGATGCTGCTGATCATCCTTTCGGCGGTGATCGTCTTCGGCTCCCTGTATGCCGCCTCCCGTAAGGCAGCGGTCGTACCGAGCAAACTCCAATATGCTGGCGAACAGGGTTACGACTTCGTCCGCAACGGCATCGCACGCGACTCCATCGGCTCGGCCGACTTCATGAAGTTCGTGCCGTATCTGGTTAGCCTTTTCTTCTTCGTCTTGGTCAACAACCTGTTTGGCATCATCCCGTTTATCCAGTTCCCCGCGATGTCGCGCATCAGTTTTGTCTATGGGATCACCGCGATAACGTGGATCACCTACAACTTGGCAGGCGTCTTACGTCATGGTGTCGGCGGCTACTTCAAGTTGCAGTCGGTACCAGCGGGGGTCAACGGGCCGGTTTTGCTCCTGATCATCCCGCTTGAGTTCATCTCAAACATCCTTGTTCGCCCCGTTACTCTGGCACTGCGACTATTTGCCAATATGTTCGCGGGCCATCTCCTGCTGATCTTGTTCACCCTCGGTGGCCAATATCTCGTGTTTGAGTCCGGCAATAGCTTGCATGCCCCGGTCGGAATCATCGCGTGGATTCTGGCGATTGCCGTTAGTTTCCTCGAAATCTTGATCCAGTTCCTGCAGGCCTATGTTTTCGCGTTGTTGACCGCCATGTACATCGGCGGAGCACTGGCCGAAGAGCACTAAATTCAACTCGCTTTAACGTACTACCCACTCTTAACGCACCAGCGTTACTACGAAAGGAAATGCTGTGAATGGCACACTAGAATTGGCCGGCAACCTCAACATGATCGGATACGGCCTGGCCGCAGTTGGCCCCGGCATTGGTATCGGTCTCATCTTCGCCGCATACATCAACGGCGTTGCTCGCCAGCCCGAAGCGCAGTCGCGCCTGCAGTCGATCGCGATTCTCGGCTTCGCGCTCGCTGAAGCCCTTGCCATTATCGGCATTGCGCTCGCATTCGTCCTGTAACAACGCTCATTCCGACTGACAAGGTCACTCCATGACTAAGGCTTTTCTCGCGGCTGCTGCCGAAAAGGGACCGAGCCCGCTTGCCGTTCACAAGGCTGAGTTGATTCTCAGCATTGTGGTCTTCGGCATTCTGGTCTTCCTCATCTGGAAGTTCGTCGTGCCCAATTTCGAAAAGGCATATGCGGCGCGTGCTGCTGCCATCGAGGGCGGTATGGACGAAGCAAACCAGGCTCAGGCGGAGGCGGAAGCGCTCAAGGCCCAGTACACGGCTCAGCTTGCTGACGCTCGCCATGAAGCGGCTCGCATTCGCGAAGACGCCAAGGAGCAGGGCGCGCAGATCGTTGTTGAGATGCGTGGCCAGGCTCAAGCCGAAGCCGAGCGCATCACCTCGACTGCCCACACGCAGATTGAGGCCGAGCGCACCCAGGCGTTCCAGCAGTTGAAGGGCGAGGTTGGCAACGTTGCGACCCAGCTCGCTGGTCGTATCGTCGGGGAGTCCCTCGATGATCAGGCTCTGCAGCGTCGTACCGTCGAGCGCTTCATCGCAGAACTTGAAGAATCGGCCAACTGATGCGTGGTCTTTCAGCGAAGTCGTTAGTAGGCGTCCTCGCAGCCGTTGAGGCTGCGAAGGGCGATGCTGACGTCATCGGCAACGAATTGTTCGACGTTGTCGGCATCCTCGATATGTCGCCGCAATTGCGTCGCATACTTGCCGATCCTGCGATCGAGACACAGGCACAGGACGGGCTCGCCCGCTCGGTGTTTGGCGGCAAGATCGGCGAAGGCGCCTTGTCGACTGTCATTGCGGCTGCATCCGCACGTTGGTCGTCTGGACGCGACATGTCCGACGCCCTCGAGACTGCGGGTGTCATGGCGCACGTCATCGCTGCCGACAAAGCAGGTTCACTCGACACGCTGGAAGATCAGCTCTTCGGATTCGGCCAAGTCGTCGATTCCGATCCCGAACTGCGTCGAGTCATCACCGATCGCACGATCGACGCGGACTCGAAGAACACCCTCATCGGGCGGCTGCTCGATGGCAAGGTTTCGGCATCGGTCGAAGCGCTTGCCAAGCAGGCCGCAACTGCCCGTACGGGATCCTTTGAGAAGCGACTCGCGGCATTCACTGAAATCGCCGCGACTCGCCGCAATCGCATCCTCGCCGTGGTTCGTGTCGCCTACGAATTGGGCGATGCAGAAAAGGCCCGACTGACCGCAGCGCTCACGGCAAAATACGGCCGCGATGTCCACATCAATATCATCGTTGACACCGAAGTCGTCGGCGGCATTTCAGTTGCCGTCGGTGATCAGGTTGTTGACGGCACCGTTTCCAGTCGCCTCGAAGACGCCCGCCGGCGTATCGCAGGCTGACTCCAGACCACTCAAGCTACAAAGAAGAAGGCAGGCATACTTATGGCGGAGCTCACGATCCGTCCGGACGAGATCCGTGACGCATTGCAGCAGTTCGTTGCCGACTACAAGCCGAGCGCGAGCAAGACCGAAGAGGTCGGCATCGTCGCATCGGCCGGTGACGGCATTGCCCGCGTCGAAGGTCTCCCGTCGGCAATGGCCAATGAGTTGCTTGAGTTCGAGGACGGCACGCTCGGCCTCGCGCTCAACCTCGATGTCCGTGAAATCGGCGTCGTTGTTTTGGGCGACTTCGCTGGTATCGATGAAGGCCAGACGGTGCGCCGAACTGGCGAGGTCCTCTCGGTTCCCGTCGGCGACGCTTATCTCGGTCGCGTTGTCGACCCGCTCGGTAGCCCCATCGACGGCCTCGGCGAACTCAAGACCACGAAGCGTCGTGCACTCGAACTCCAGGCGCCCACCGTCATGGAGCGCAAGAGCGTTCACGAGCCAATGATGACCGGGCTCAAGTCGATCGACTCGTTGACGCCTATCGGCCGTGGCCAGCGTCAGCTCATCATCGGTGACCGTCAGACCGGCAAGACCGCCATTGCGATCGACACGATCATCAATCAGAAGGCGTTTTGGGAGTCTGGCGATCCGAACAAGCAGGTTCGTTGCATCTATGTCGCAATCGGGCAGAGGGGCTCAACCATCGCCGCCGTGCGTGGTGCGCTCGAAGAGGCCGGGGCACTTGAATACACCACGATCGTCGCAGCTCCTGCGTCCGACTCCGCCGGCTTCAAATACCTCGCTCCGTACACCGGCTCGGCAATCGGCCAAGAGTGGATGTACGACGGCAAGCACGTTCTGATCGTGTTTGACGATCTGTCCAAGCAGGCCGAGGCATACCGCGCTGTGTCGCTGCTACTTCGTCGCCCGCCGGGCCGCGAGGCATATCCCGGCGACGTGTTCTACCTGCACAGCCGTCTGCTCGAACGTTGCGCCAAGCTCAGCGATGAGCTGGGTGCGGGCTCAATGACGGGTCTCCCAATTGTCGAGACCAAAGCCAATGATGTGTCGGCCTACATTCCGACCAACGTCATCTCAATTACTGACGGCCAGATCTTTTTGCAGTCGGACCTTTTCAATGCCAACCAGCGTCCTGCCGTCGACGTCGGCATCTCGGTCTCGCGCGTCGGTGGTGCGGCGATGCAGAAGTCGATGAAGGCAGTCACCGGCTCGCTCAAGGTAGAGCTCGCCCAATACCGGGCCATGGAAGCATTCGCGATGTTTGCCTCCGATCTGGACGCGGCTTCCAAGCAGCAGTTGGCGCGCGGTCAGCGGATCATGGAACTGTTCAAGCAGGGTCAGTACGCGCCGTTCCCGGTCGAGGATCAAGTGGTTTCGATCTGGGCCGCCACGACCGGCAAGCTGGACGTCGTACCAGTGCCCGATGTTCACCGGTTCGAGACTGAGTTCCTTGAGCACGTGAAGCATGTTCACGGCGGGATTCTCGATGCGATCCGTGAGAGCGGAAAATTCGAGGACGACAGCGAGCACGCGCTCGAAGGCGCCTACAACGAATTCCTCGAGCAGTTCGAGACCAGCGCGGGTGAATCGCTGATCAAGGCTGGGCGCGAAGAAGTTGAGGCACTTGGCGACGAGGACGTCGAGCAAGAGCAGATCGTCAAGCAGAAGCGAGGTTGACGAATGGCAGCATCAGTTCGTGAACTGCGCGCGAAGATCAGGTCGACGACGTCGATGAAGAAGATCACGCGCGCGATGGAACTCATTGCTGCGTCCCGCATCATCAAGGCGCAGCAGCAGGCGGCAGCAGCGACTCCGTATGCGCGTGAGTTAACTCGTGCAGTGTCTGCGGTAGCGACGTTCTCCAATGTCGAGCATCCGTTGACGACAGAGAAGATCCAGCCGAAGAAAGCCGCAGTCCTGGTGATTGCGAGCGACCGTGGGCTTGCTGGTGCATATTCGTCGGCGGTGATGAAGGAGACGGATCGCCTGATCGAGAAGTTGCGCGGTGAGGGCAAAGAGGTCGATATGTACCTCACCGGTCGAAAGGCCGAGGCTTACTTCAAGTTCCGCCAACGCGACTACATCAGGTCGTGGTCCGGATTCTCCGATAAGCCTGAATACGCCACCGCACGTGAGATCGGCAATCTGCTGGTGGAGGCGTTTAACTGCGACGAAACCGATGAAGAAGCGGTCGACCCCGAATTGGCGGTCGACGAATTGCATGTTGTCTTCACGCGCTTCAAGTCGATGCTGACCCAGGAGCCGGATGTCATCCGGTTGCTGCCGCTTGAGGTCGTCGAAGGCACCGAAGCACCCGAGGCGGACGACATTCTTCCGCTCTACGAGTTTGAGCCGTCGGCACACGAAGTGCTTGATGCGCTGTTGCCAAGATATGTGCACAGCAGGATTTTCTTCTGCATGTTGCAGGCAGCGGCATCGGAACTGGCTGCCCGCCAGAAGGCCATGAAGTCGGCCACGGATAATGCCGAAGACATGATCCAGAAATACACCCAGATCGCGAATCAGGCCCGTCAGGCCGGAATTACCCAGGAAATCAGCGAGATCGTCGGTGGCGCCAATGCGCTCGCCGATGCGACCGCTGGGAGTGAGTGAGAGAGATGACTGCAGCAGTCGAAGAGAAAAAGGCAACTGGCGTCGGGCGCGTGGCTCGGGTCATCGGCCCGGTGCTCGACATCGAGTTCCCCAGCGATGCCATCCCTGAGATGTACAACGCGCTCAAGGTTGACACCGAGATTGCGGGCGTCAAAGAAACACTGACCCTGGAAGTCGCGTTGCATATCGGCGACGGCCTGGTGCGAGCCATCAGTCTTAACCCCACCGACGGCATCGTCCGCGGTGCACCGGTGATTGACACTGGCGGACCGATCACGGTCCCCGTTGGTGACGCGACGCTCGGCAAGGTGTTCAACACCATTGGCGACGTCATGAACCTCAAAGAGGGCGAGACCTTCGAGCCGGCCGAGCGTTGGGGCATCCATCGCAAGTCGCCGGCTTTCGACACGCTTGAGTCCAAAACCGAGATGTTCCAGACCGGCATTAAGGTCATCGACCTCCTGACGCCGTACGTGCTGGGTGGCAAAATTGGTCTGTTCGGTGGTGCCGGTGTCGGCAAGACCGTTCTGATTCAGGAAATGATCGCCCGCGTGGCACGCGACCACGGTGGTGTGTCGGTGTTCGCCGGTGTCGGTGAGCGCACTCGTGAGGGCAATGACCTCATTGTCGAAATGGAAGAGGCTGGCGTTCTCGGTCAGACCGCACTCGTGTTCGGACAGATGGATGAGCCGCCGGGAGCGCGTCTGCGCGTGGCACTGTCGGCCCTGACGATGGCCGAGTATTTCCGCGATGTGCAGAAGCAGGATGTGTTGCTCTTCATCGACAACATCTTCCGCTTCACCCAGGCCGGTTCCGAGGTTTCGACGTTGCTCGGCCGGATGCCGTCCGCCGTGGGTTACCAGCCGACTCTCGCCGATGAGATGGGCGTTCTCCAAGAGCGCATCACCTCGACACGTGGCCACTCGATCACCTCGTTGCAGGCGATCTATGTGCCGGCCGATGATTACACCGACCCGGCGCCCGCCACCACGTTCGCGCACCTCGATGCGACCACCGAACTCAACCGTGAAATCGCCTCGATGGGCATCTACCCGGCCGTGGATCCGCTGACCTCAACGTCACGAATCCTCGACCCGCGCTACATCAGTGACGATCACTACAACACCGCCAACCGGGTCAAGGGCATCCTGCAGCGCAACAAGGAACTCCAGGACATCATCGCGATTCTTGGTGTCGACGAGCTCAGCGAAGAGGACAAGACCCTCGTTTCGCGCGCGCGTCGGATCCAGCGCTTCCTGTCGCAGAACACCTACGTGGCCAAGCAGTTCACCGGTCTTGAGGGCTCGACGGTTTCGATCGACGAGACCATCGATGGGTTCACCAAGATCTGTGACGGTGACTACGACCATGTGGCCGAACAGGCCTTCTTCATGTGTGGCGGTCTTGAGGACGTCGACAAGAAGTGGGAAGAGATCCAGAAGAGCCTCAAATGAACGACGACGTGTTGCAGATTGAGCTGGTCGCGGCCGACCGTGTGGTGTGGTCAGGACAGGCGGCGCAGATCATCGCCCGGACGGTGGACGGCGATGTCGGCGTGCTGCCCAATCACGCGCCGATGCTTTCGCTGTTGCGCGCGGGGGTCGTCGAGATCACCGCGCCCGAAGGGCATGTGGTGCTCGCAGCGGTTGAAGAGGGTTTCCTTTCGGTGGCCGACAATCGTGTGTCGATCCTGAGTGATGATGCTTTTCTGGCCGATGAGATTGACCCCTCGGCCGCGCGCGCCGAACTTGATCGGCTCCGTGACGGTGACGATGAGGTGGCATTGCGCTGGGCTGAGGCAAAGATGCGCGTGCTCGAGAAGAAGTCCTAACCGCATCCAAGCACTGGGAGGAACGCCGTGCCGGTTTGGCTCTGGTTCATTGACTCCCTTGCGTTCACGCTCGGCCTCTGTGTCCTCACCGTAGCTGTGCTTTTCTTACGTCGCCGCTCGATCACCCGATCGAGCGGCGCGTTTGATTTCAGCATCAATCGACGCGGTGAAGCCGGCAGCAAAGGCTGGACGCTCGGCACGGGCCGCTATACCGAGAATCATCTGGAGTGGTACCGGACGTTTTCGTTGTCATTGCGGCCGCGTTATCGTTTCGAGCGAGGAGCGATTGGCATTGAGGGCCGCCGTCAGCCGGTCGGGCGCGAGGCATTTGCGATCCACCCGGGGCAGGTGATCGTGGCGTGTCAGACTGTGGTCGGCGTCGAACAGATTGCGATCGGTCCGAAAGCGCTTACCGGCTTGCTGGCGTGGCTTGAGGCCTCACCGCCGGGCCAACGCATCAACAACGTCGTCTGACGCCTAGGGCGCGACGCGAACGTGCTGAGCGTTCCTCAGCGCTCGCCTCCGGGAACCCAGAGGACGTCGCCGGTTCCACCAGCGTGCTCGGCAAGGTTGGCACAACGGGCAAGGATGAATAGCAAGTCGCTGAGTCGGTTGAGATATTTTGCGGTCAGAACACTTGTCGTCTCGCTGTGTTCGGCAATTGCCGCCCACGCGGACCGCTCCGCGCGCCGGGTGACTGTGCGAGCAATGTGCAGCGCGGCAGCGGTCTTGGTGCCAGCGGGCAGGATGAACGACCGTAGCTTTTCGAGCTTTTCGTTGTAGTGATCGCACCACTGTTCGAGCCGGTCGATGTAGTCGGGCTCGACGCGCAGCGGCGGATATTCGGGGTGTTCGACGATTGGGCAGGACAGGTCCGCGCCGACATCGAACAAATCGTTCTGGATGTGGGTCAACACCTTGACGATGTCATCGGGCAATTCGCCTAGGGCGATCGCGAAGCCGATGTGGCTGTTGGCTTCATCGATATCGGCGTATGCGCCCAACCGAAGATCGAGCTTGGAGGTCTTACTCATATCGCCGAGGTTCGTCATGCCAGCGTCGCCGGTGCGGGTATAGATGCGCGATAAAATGACCATGTGGCCAGTCTAGGGGTGGTCAATTGCACGACGAGTGTGAGGTACAACGCCCTAGCAAAGAGTTACGGGCCAGCAAGGTTCGACGGTAACCTGTGCCCATGGCGGATAAACCTTGGGTAATGCGGACGTATGCTGGCCACAGTTCAGCTGAGGAGTCGAACAAGCTCTACCGACTCAATCTCGCGAAGGGCCAAACCGGACTTTCGGTAGCCTTCGATCTGCCGACGCAGACCGGCTATGACCCCGATCATGAGCTCAGCCGCGGCGAAGTCGGCAAGGTTGGTGTCCCGATTCCCCACCTAGGCGCCATGCGCAAATTGTTCAAGGACATTCCGCTGGAAACCATGAACACGTCTATGACGATCAATGCGACGGCCATGTGGCTGCTTGCGATGTACCAGGTTGCGGCCGAGGAACAGGGCGCCGCGGTCTCGAGCCTGTCGGGCACGACTCAGAACGACATCATCAAGGAATACTTGTCGCGCGGGACGTATGTCTTTCCGCCCGTTGCCTCAATGCGCCTCACGACGGACATGATCGCCTACACCGTAAGTGAAATGCCGAAGTGGAATCCGCTTAACATCTGCAGTTACCACTTGCAGGAGGCCGGCGCGACGCCTGTGCAGGAACTCGCCTATGCGCTATGCACGGCGATCGCGGTGCTGGATGCGGTGAAAGATTCCGGCCAGGTGCCGGCGGATAAGTTTGAAAATGTCGTCGGTCGCATCTCGTTCTTCGTCAACGCAGGAGTTCGATTCGTTGAGGAGACCTGCAAGATGCGGGCTTTCGGCCAACTGTGGGATGAGATCACCGCACAGCGCTATGGCGTGCAGGATCCGAAGATGCGCCGCATGCGCTATGGCGTGCAGGTCAACTCGCTGGGCCTGACCGAGGCGCAGCCAGAAAACAACGTTCAGCGCATCGTGCTAGAAATGCTCGGCGTGACGTTGAGCAAGAACGCCCGCGCTCGTGCGGTGCAGTTGCCGGCGTGGAATGAAGCACTCGGCCTGCCGCGACCATGGGATCAGCAATGGTCGCTGCGCCTTCAGCAGGTCCTCGCCTTCGAATCGGACCTGCTCGAGTACGAGGACATCTTCGACGGCTCACACGTCATTGAGGCCAAGGTCAAGGAACTCGTTGACGGTGCGAAGGCCGAGATCGACCGAGTTCAGGCCATGGGCGGTGCAGTCCAGGCGGTCGAATCGGGCTACATGAAGCAGGCTCTGGTCGGCTCGCATGCGGAGCGTCGAGCCAAGATCGAAGCCGGCACAATTAAGGTCATTGGCGTCAACTCCTATGTGGAGACCGAGGAGTCGCCGCTGACAGCGGACTTGGACGGTTCGATCATGAAATCCGATCCACAGGCCGAGGCCAATGCAATCGCCGATGTTCAGCAATGGCGTAGCGAGCGCGATCAGGCCGCAGTCGATGAAGCGCTCGCCCGGTTGAGTGCCGAGGCCAAGACTGAGGTCAATCTGATGCAAGCCACACTTTCCGCGGTGCGGGCTGGTGCGACGGTGGGTGAATGGTCGGCTGCGCTACGCGGCGTTTTTGGCGAGTTCCGAGCACCGACGGGCGTCACCGGCGTCGTTGGCGTCACCGAAGCGGCTGAGGATCTCAAAGCCGTACGGTTGCGGGTTGAAGCGACCGGCAA
This sequence comes from Aeromicrobium changchenzhani, assembly GCF_057586615.1. Classification (NCBI taxonomy): domain Bacteria; kingdom Bacillati; phylum Actinomycetota; class Actinomycetes; order Propionibacteriales; family Nocardioidaceae; genus Aeromicrobium; species Aeromicrobium changchenzhani. The sequence goes on from NZ_CM172480.1 coordinate 1,358,520, forward strand.
AGAACTCGGCGGCCGACTGCGGTTATTGGTCGGCAAACCGGGCCTTGACGGCCACTCGAACGGCGCTGAGCAGGTTGCAGTGCGTGCCCGTGATGCTGGCTTCGAAGTTATCTACCAGGGCATCCGGCTCACCGCTGCAGAGATTGTCGCGGCCGCCGTCGCCGAAGACGTCCACTGCGTGGGGTTGTCGATCCTGTCCGGCTCACACATGGAACTCGTTCCACAGGTCAAGCAGGGCTTGGCCACGGCCGGCCTCGGCGACGTACCAATTATCGTGGGCGGCATCATCCCCGACTCCGATGCGAAGCGGCTTCAGGCCGACGGCATCGCCAAGGTGTTCACCCCGAAAGATTTTGGGCTGACCGAGATCATGGATCAGATCGTTACAGCGATCCGAACTGCCAACGGCCTCGACTGAGGCGAGCCACACCTTCGTGGAAATGCTGCCGCAACTCACCTAGGCTCTGAACCGCAACGATTCCTGAAAAGGATGTGTTCGTCAGGCTGCAATCTTGGTTTTGGCCTTCTTGGACTGTTTGGCCTTGACCAAGGTGCGCTTCTTGACCGTGTAGCCCTCGGGCAGCGTGCCGTTAGCCATCATGCGTATCGGGCAACGCTTGCACTTTGGCTTCGACGAGCAGCATTTCTTCTTGGGCTTCGGTGGCACAGAAGTTATGGTACCAGCCTGAGGTAAGGCGTACCTAACATCAGTTTTTGTCCAACAACGAGCTGGAGATTCCGATGGCAGCCCCCAAATTCGCCGACCAACTTCGTACGCAAATTGGCAACGAGTTCAGCGCGCATCACCAATATCTCGCGATCGCGACGTACTACGACGCTTTGACGATGCCGCGTGTTGCGGCGCTGTTCTATGGGCAGGCGCTGGAAGAGCGCGCCCACGCGATGATGATGGTCCAGTACCTCTTGGATTCCGACGAAAAGGTTGTTATCCCCGGTGTCGACGCTCCCAGTTGTGAGTTCACCGACATCGTCGAACCCGTTCGGGTCGCGCTTGAGCAGGAAAAACAGGTCACCGACCAGATCAACCAGCTGACACGCATCGCTCGCGAAGAGTCCGACTTTGCCTCGGACCAGTTCATGCAGTGGTTCATCAAGGAGCAGGTCGAGGAAGTGTCCAAGATGAGTGACCTGTTCGCTGTCGTGAGCCGTTCGAAGGACGATGTCGAGCGGATCGAGGACTGGGTTGCCCGCGAGCACAGCCGCGAAGGAAGCGATCCGATGGCGCCGGCGATCGCTGGTGGCTAGACCGGCTGTTCTGGCAGCCCTGGCACTGGCGCTGCTGGCAGTCGGGGGCTGCGGTAGCGGTAATACGTCGGGCAATGATGGACCTGCCACGGTCGTGGATATGACCTATTCGGCTGGCGGACCGGTCAAGAAACAGACCCTCGATTGCGCGACTCCAACTGCCAACGACAAGCCGTCCTGCATGCTATTGGCAAAGCTGCCGGCGAGCGCTTTCAAACCCGTTCCAAAGGACGCCATGTGCACGATGATCTACGGCGGCCCAGAGACGGCCACGATCAAGGGCACCGTCAACGGCGCGAAAGTCGATGCGCAGTATGCGCGCTCAAATGGCTGCGAGATCGCTCGCTGGGCCAAGGTCGAGCAACTCTTCGCGGAAATGGCTGGCAACTAGCCTGATCCGACGAACGATGAGGCTTGTATGCCGTCCGCACGACACAAAACGATCATCGTTCGTCTGCTGCGCGGCGGCTAGAACAGCCGCAGGCTCGGATCGTCGAGGCCGCGCAAGTCGTTGTAGTCGACGACAACGCATTCGATGCCGCGATCCTCGGCGAGCGTACGGGCCTGTGGCTTAATTTCCTGAGCGGCGAAGATTCCCCGGACCGGTCGGAGTTTGGGCTCGCGATTCATGAGTTCGAGATAGCGGGTGAGTTGCTCGACACCATCGATTTCGCCGCGACGTTTGATCTCGACCGCGACGGCAGCGCCGTTGGCGTCGCGGCACAGTAGATCGACCGGGCCGATGGCGGTCATGTACTCACGACGTACAAGACTCATGCCGTCGCCCAGCATTGTGGTGTGTTCGGCGAGCAGTTCTTGCAGGTGCTTCTCGACGCCGTCCTTCTGAAGGCCGGGATCGACGCCAAGATCATGCGCCGAGTCCTGCAGTATTTCCTCGATCAAGATCCGCAAGGTGGCATCGGCCTTCTGCGCCGTGACGGTCCACTCGATCGCGCCGTTCTCGGTCGTGCCCTCGATCAGTTTGCATGGGGGACTCATCCAATTGAGCGGCTTATAGGAGCCGCCGTCAGAATGCACGAGAACCGAGCCGTCAGCCTTGAGCATCAGGACGCGGGTCGCCATCGGGAGATGAGCGGCCAGCCGCCCCGCATAGTCCACCTGGCAACGTGCCACGACAAGACGCATCGAATGGATCTACTTTCGAGTTAGGGTGCCAAGGCGGAACTTGAGGCTTTCGCCCTTAATCTGGCCCTTGTCAGTATTGCCGTCGCCGCCGATCAATGAGACCTCGGTTCCCGAAACCTTATAGGTGCCGACGCGGAAGTCCTTATTGCCTTGGAAATCCTCAACAAAGGTTCCGTCGGACTTGAAGTGCATGACCCACTCTGCCTTGGTGCTCTCCCAATCGCCGACCAGATCTTTGGCTGATGAAAGTGTTGGCGCGGTGGTGGCGGGTGTGGGCGGTGTGGTCGTTGCCGACGTTGGTGCGGTGGTGGCCGGTGTAGTTGGCGCTGGATCGGCAGAGGTCGAGCCGGGCATACTGCACGCGCCGAGTGTGAAAGGTCCAACTACCAGCGCAAATGTGGCCATTGCCATACGCTTTTTCATCACTTCTCCATATCGGCGGCGAGTCATGAACGATAGTCTGTCACGACCGTTTACAAAAAGGAGACACGGCATGCAGGAGATCGTCGACCGCTTGGCTGCGGAGGACAAAGGTGCGCAGATTGCCAATACGCTGCTGCTCCCTTACCTCAATCACGCTGCAACGATGTTCGAAAGCGGGTACGCGACGCGGGATGACATCAACGCCTCGATGCGTTTCGGCTGCGGCTACCCAATCGGCCCATTGGCCCTGATCGATGCGATCGGCCCGGATGTTGTCGCGGCCCGATTGACCGCGCTTTTCGAGCAGACCGGCGATGAGCTGCATCGGCCAGTGTCGTTCCTGACCGACCCACATTCTGCCGATGGCAGTGACCCGACCGATGCGGCACCTCAACTGCGGCACACGATCGAACGAGTTGGCGTCGTCGGAACCGGCACGATGGCTTCTGGCATCGTCCAGGTCTTCGCGCAGGCTGGCTATGACGTGACGTACGTGGGCCGCTCGGAGGAAAAGGTGGCCGGCGTCGTTGCTGGTATCACCAAGAGCCTCGACAAGGCCATCGCGCGAGGCAAACTGGACGAGGATGGCAAAGCAGCCGTGCTCGGACGACTGACCGGTGCTATCAGCCAGGATGCACTTGCTGACGCCGACATCATCGTCGAGGCGATTGCCGAAGACCTCAGCATCAAGCTCGAACTCTTCAAGAACCTCGATCGCATCGCGAAGCCGGGCGCAATCCTCGCCACCACGACGTCATCGTTATCGATCGACACCTGCGCCGGTGCCACGGGCCGTCCGCAAGATGTCATTGGAATGCATTTCTTCAACCCTGCGCCGATCATGAAGCTCGTTGAAGTCGTTTCGGGCACCGAGACCTCAGTTGAAGTCGCTGAAACCGTCCGCGCGCTGTGCCTCAGCACCAAGAAGCACCCGGTGTCTTGCAGCGATCGGCCCGGATTCATTGTCAACGCGTTGCTGTTCCCCTACCTCAACGACGCAATCAAATTCAATGAGGCCGGCGTCGGCACGCTTGAGGAGATCGACGCGGCGATGAAGGGGACCAACCTGCCGATGGGACCCTTTCAGCTTCTCGACGTCGTCGGCAACGATGTGTCGCTGGCAATCCAACAGACTCTTGTCGAGGCATTCGGTCATGAAGGCTGGGAACCGGCTGAATCGCTGCTTAAAATCGTTGCAGAAGGCAAGCTCGGTCGCAAGACCGGCGAAGGATTCCACTCGTACACCATGTAGTCACAATGAGTCATTTCGCAGCGAGTCCGGTAACCACAAGTTACCGGGCTCGTTGTCATGTACAGGAGAATCAGCTCGCGTAACCGGCAGGAAGGGATTACCCATGTTTGGCGCTACGCCCCTCTCCGCCCAGTCGTTCAGCCTAGTTGTCCGCCGGATGACGATGGTCTTCGTCGGCACATTTGTGTTCGGAACTCTTGCCCTGACCTTCGCCGCGAACCTGATGTTCGGAGTATCGCGGAACGCCCAGGACATGACGGTGTCGACCGCTGAGTGTGGCCGCACGTCGACCTCTTGCCCGGTGGCTGAGGAGTTGGTCGCTCGCGCCGTCATCGAGCAGCGTGCCAGCGGACTGAACTGCACGACCAAACCTGAGCTGACCGATGTCGTGCTCTTTCAGTACGCGGACGACCAGCGCGTCGCGATCTTGACCTTTGATGAAGCGCTCGCAGACTCAGGCCGGAAGCTCGGCTGGGTCCAGCGCTATTGCCGTTGACTCATCAGTTCGCGGCGACCTCTAGCATGAGGGCATGTCTCGACGTCGTGTCCATCCCAGGCGGCCGCGGGACAAACCGCTTGAGTTGAATGACCGGGTTGAGACCAAACGCGATGGTGATTGGCATTCGCGTTCAATCACTGGTTCGTCATCGACCAAGCCCTATCGATGCCCCGGTTGTGATCACATGATTCAGATGGCGACACCACATACCGTCGTCTGGCCAGTCGAGAAATCCCTGCTGAGCGAATCAGCAATTGATGAACGTCGGCACTGGCATACCCACTGTTGGAAGAGGCGTCCCTGAATGACCCAGATGATTCGCGGCAACACCATCTTGCCAGCGCGGCGTACGCCCATCACGCTCCACACCGCTGACGGGCTGAATCTAGTGGGGGAGTTGGCGCTCCCACCCGAGCATGACCCAGTTGCGACCATGGTCTGCCTGCATCCGCTGCCGACCCACGGCGGGATGATGGACAGCCACATCTTTCGCAAGGCCGCCGCCCGGCTCCCAGCGCTCGCGGACATTGCAGTGCTTCGGTTCAACACTCGCGGCACATCGAGCGTGCAGGGCACGAGTGAGGGCGCGTTCGACGATGCCGTTGCGGAGAAGTTCGATGTCGCCGCGGCGATCGAGTATGTGGAATTCGCTGATCTGCCTGCGATCTGGCTTGTCGGCTGGTCATTCGGTACCGACCTGGCCTTGATGTATGGCCTTGATCCTGCTGTCACCGGACTGATCCTGCTGTCACCGCCACTACGATATTCAGCTCCTGAGCAGCTTGCTGCCTGGGCAGAATCGGGCAAACCGGTGACCGCGCTGGTCCCTGAGCATGACGATTACCTGCAACCAGCGGCAGCGCGTGAACAGTTTGCAGTGATTCCGCAGGTGGAGATCATCGCTGTCGATGGGGCCAAACATCTGTGGGTTGGTGATGCCGAGCGGGTGCTCGACGAGATCACGCACAAACTGGCGCCGTCAGTCGAGGTGCCGCTGCCTAGGCACTGGGACGGTCCGATCGCGACCGCCGACACGTCTGCATATGCCGATCGCACGACTGCCGCGTTCAAAGACCTGCCGCGTTAGCGAGCACTAATGCGGCAGGTCTAGGGACTAGCTACTTGGCCGCTTCTTCGGTTTCGGTCTTCTCGGCTTGTGGCTCGGCTTGTGGCTCATCTTTATTGGGGGTGCTCTCGGGGTCGACCGAGCCAGCAAACGAGGCAACGATGTCGCGAAGTTGACCCATCTGCTTCATGATGCCTTCGCGCTTGCGCTGGAGTTCTTCGACCTCAGAGCGCAATGAACGAGTCTGGCGCTCGACGTCGGTGGCCGCGCTGGCCCGGATATGGTCGGCCTCGGCGCGCGCGCTGGACAAGATCGCAGCCGATTCCTGCTTGGCTCGATCGAGGAAAGTGTCGGCCTCGGCCTTGGCGGAATCGCGATTCTTGTTGGCTTGGGACAAGACTTGGCGGGCACGATCCTCAGCTGCAGCGGCGCGCGTCTCGGCGTCGGCAACGAGCTTGGCTGTTTCGGCAGTTGCGGCCTGGTGGCTCTCGGTCGCCTCACGGGTAAGACGTTCCTTCTCGACGGCCAGAACGCGACGCGCTTCGGTGACTTCACGGTCGGCGCCGGCACGTGCCTGTTCGACCTCGCGGGTCACGCCCGTGCGTAGGTTGTTAGCTTCTTGTTCAGCCGACAGTTTGACGCGCTCGGACTCGCGCGCAGCAGTGGCACGCAGCTCTTCGGCCTGCGACTCGGACTCGGCCCGTGCTGCCGCGGACTCTTCGAGCAACTGTGCGCGTTTGGTTTCGATCTCGGTGACTGCTGCGACGCGGAGCGACTCCGCCTCTTTTGTTGCACTCGACCGGATAATTGCGGCCTCTTCTTGAGAATTTTTCAACCGTTCGTCGGCGCTGCGGGCGGCCCGTGCGGTCACTTCGGCGGCTTCTTGCTCAGCCAGTGACAGCAACTGTGCGGCATGCCCGCCCAGGGTCGCATACGAGGGGTGTTCGATGTCCTTGACTGCGGCCTTGGTCTTTTCCAGATCGGCGCGCAGATTGGCTGCCTCGGCGTGAGCGGCCTGGGCACTCTGCTCCGCTCGTTTGACTTCGTTGGCACGTGAGCGCAGGAACGTGTCGACCGCGTCGGTGTCATAACCACCGCGGCGGGCCATCGGAAATGTTGATTCGCCGGGGCGGTTGGCTGATTCGAAAATGGATAAACCGGACTGCTCAGACATCTAAAACCTGTTCCTCAACGTGGACAGAAAAGTATGTCTACAGACTACCCCGAGACGACAATGGTATCGCCGCGCTAGCTGCCATGCCATTGTCGTGTCGTTGCTGAAACCGGCTCGTGCCGTGAGAATGGATCAAACGCCGCGGAAGCGGTTGATCTCATTGATGTGTTCGGCTCGCTTTTCCTCATCGCGCACGCCGAGGCCTTCTTCGGGAGCGAGGCAGAGAACGCCGACCTTGCCCTGATGAAGATTGTGGTGGACGTCGAGCGTTGCCTGACCGACATCATCCATCGCGTAGACCTTGGAAAGAGTCGGGTGGATGAGTCCCTTGTCGATCAGCTTGTTGGCTTCCCACGATTCGCGGTAGTTGGCGAAGTGGGAGCTGACGATGCGCTTCAGGTTCATCCACAGGTAACGGTTGTCGTACTCGTGCATGAAGCCGGAGGTTGAGGCGCAGGTGACGATCGTGCCGCCCTTGCGTGCCACAAACACACTCGCGCCGAACGTCTCGCGACCGGGATGCTCAAACACGATGTCGGGGTCATCGCCACCAGTGAGCTCGCGGATCTTCTTGCCGAACCGGAGCCATTCCTTCGGATCCTGGGTGTGCTCGTCCTTCCAGAACTTGTAGCCCTCGGCCTTACGGTCGATGATCAGCTCGGCGCCCATCTTGCGGACGATCGCAGCTTTTTCGGGGGAGGACACAACACATACCGGCGTCGCGCCGCCGTTGAGCGCCATTTGTGTGGCATACGAGCCCAGACCGCCGGAGGCGCCCCAGATCAGGACGGTGTCGCCCTGCTTCATGTCGGCGCCATTCTTGGAGACGAGCTGGCGGTATGCGGTCGAATTGACCAGGCCTGGGCTGGCTGCTTCTTCCCAGGTCAGATGATCGGGTTTGGGCATCAGCTGGTTGGCCTTGACGATCGCCAGCTGTGCGAGCCCACCGAAGTTGGTCTCGAAACCCCAGATGCGCTGTTCGGGGTCCATCATCGTGTCGTTGTGGCCGTCGGGGCTCTCGAGCTCGACCGACAGGCAGTGTGCGACGACCTCACGGCCGGCCTTCCACAGGTTGACCCCGGGGCCAGTACGCAGCACGACACCGGCAAGGTCAGAGCCGATCACGTGATACGGAAGATCGTGACGTTTCGTGTATTCGGACAACCGGCCATAACGTTCAAGGAAGCCAAATGTCGGCATCGGCTCGAAAATTGAAGTCCACACCGTGTTGTAGTTGATTGAACTCGCCATAACCGCGACGAGCGCCTCACCCGGAGCCAGCTCGGGAATCGGAACCTGATCCAGATGCAGACTCTTGCGCGGATCCTTGTCGCGGCTTGCCAGTCCCTCGAACATGTCCACATCTTCTTTGTGGATTGTGACCGCTTTGTAGGTCGCGGGAAGTTCGAGCGCGGCGAAGTCTTCGCTGCTTGTATCTCCGGCCAGAATGGCGTCAAGAATATGTTGCACGTGGTCCTCCAAGGTGACGGGCGGCAATGTGTCCAGATAGGTGGGGATTGTCGGTGATGTTACCGGTGAGTCACCGGTAACCGCCAGATAACCGAGGTGTGATCCGGCACTCAGCGCCCAAGGACGGGCGCGATGGCCTCAGTGTGTGGTGGCGGGCTCCACCAGTTCGATCAGCACGCCGCCGGCGTCTTTCGGGTGGACGAAGTTGACCCGGCTGTTCGAGGTGCCGCGCTTTGGCTCGGGGTACAGCAGGCGTACACCGCGTTCGCGCAATGTCGCGGACACCTCGTCGATATCACTGACGCGATAGGCCAACTGCTGGATGCCCTGGCCATTGCGGGCGATGAACTTCGCGATCGTCGAATCCTCGTTGAGCGGCGCGAGCAACTGAATGCAGGAGCCGGAGTCGCCCACTGCGAGCATTGCTTCGCGGACGCCCTGCTCTTCGTTAACTTCTTCGTGGATTGAATGGAGACCGAATGTGTTCGCATAGAACTCGAGGGCGTCGTCGAGATCCGGGACTGCGATGCCGACGTGGTCGATTGCGATGATGAGGTGCTTGGGAACCATGGTCCCCAGACTAAAGCACAGCATCGACCCGGTGTTGGTGATCTGCGCTACACCTCGCGCAACCGGAGCATCGCGGTGAGTACAGTTGGGGCACCGTCACCCGAAGGAGAATCGCAATGACTCAGTCCGTAATTGTCGCCGGAGCACGTACACCGGTCGGCCGCCTACTTGGCGGTCTGAAGACGCTTTCCGGCTCAGACCTCGGTGGCATTGCCATCAAGGGAGCTCTCGACAAGGCTGACGTCAGCCCCGACCAGATCGACTACGTGATCATGGGTCAGGTTCTGACCACCGGGGCGGGTCAGGTCCCTGCTCGGCAGGCCGCCAACAAAGCCGGTATCCCGCTCAGCGTCCCCGCGTTGACAGTCAATAAGGTCTGCCTGTCCGGTATCAACGCGATCTCGCTGGCCGATCAGCTGATCCGTGCCGGTGAGTTCGACATCATCGTCGCTGGTGGCCAGGAGTCGATGACTCAGGCCCCGCATTTCCTCGCCGGATCGCGTGAGGGCACCAAGTATGGCGACACCAAACTCGTCGACTCGATGGCATACGACGGTCTTTACGATATTTTGACCGATCAGGCCATGGGCACGCTCACCGAAGACTGCAATGCCGAAGGCCTTGGGCTTAGCCGCGAGGAGCAGGACACTTTTGCTGCTCGCTCGCACCAGTTGGCTGCAACGGCGCAGAAGAATGGCGTCTTCGACGAGGAGATCGTGCCCGTCACGATTCCGAATCGACGTGGCGACGATCTCGTGGTTTCGGCCGATGAAGGCGTTCGGGGCGATACGACCGCCGAGTCGCTCGGCAAGTTGCGTCCCGCATTCGGCAAGAACGGCACGATCACAGCCGGCACGGCCAGCCAGATCTCAGACGGCGCTGCCGCGGTCGTCGTGATGAGCAAGGCGAAGGCCGAAGAGCTTGGCCTCTCTTGGGTTGCCGAGATCGGCGCGACCGGCATCGTTGCCGGTCCCGATTCGACGTTGCAACTGCAGCCGGCCAACGCGATCCGGAAGGCCTGTGAGAAGGAAGGCATCAAGCCCTCCGACATCGATCTGTTCGAGATCAACGAGGCATTTGCCGCAGTCGGCATCGCCTCGGCCCGCGAACTCGGCATCGATGTGGACAAGGTCAACGTCAATGGCGGTGCGATCTCGATCGGTCACCCACTTGGCATGAGTGGCGCCCGCATCGTTCTCCACCTCGCGCTCGAACTCAAGCGCCGCGGTGGTGGCATCGGCGTCGCCGCGTTGTGCGGTGGCGGCGGTCAGGGTGACGCGCTGATCGTGCGCGTTCCCAAGAGCTGAACGGAATCTCGATGACGGCCCGTGGTCGCCTCCTGTCGGTTCCCGAGCTGGTTTCTCGGGCTCAGAAGGGCGAGGCCCGGGCCGTTGCTCGTTTGATCTCGCTGGTCGAGAATGATTCGCCAACGCTCCGCGACGTCAGCGCCGCGCTTGTCGCCCATACCGGTAAGGCGCATGTTGTCGGTATCACCGGTTCGCCTGGCGTCGGCAAGTCGACGTCGACGGCTGCGCTCGTCGGTGCCTTGCGCAAGCAGGGCAAGCGGGTAGGTGTTCTTGCGGTGGATCCTTCCTCGCCGTTTTCCGGTGGTGCGCTGCTCGGGGACCGCATTCGTATGCAGGAGCACGCGATCGATCCGGGCGTCTACATCCGATCAATGGCCAGCCGCGGACACCTCGGCGGACTGGCATGGGCGGCGCCGCAGGCGATTCGTGTTCTCGACGCGGCTGGCTGCGATGTCATCTTGGTTGAGACCGTCGGGGTCGGCCAATCGGAGATTGAGATCGCCGGCATGTCCGATACGACCCTCGTACTCCTTGCCCCTGGCATGGGCGATGGAATCCAGGCCGCGAAAGCCGGAATTCTTGAGATCGGCGACATCTTCGTGGTCAATAAGGCCGATCGCGACGGGGCTGCCACGACCCGGCGCGAATTGCGGTCGATGATGTCGCTGACCGAACGTTCAGGGACGGCATGGAAGCCACCGATCCTGATGACGGTTGCGTCGAAGGGCGAAGGGATCGACGCGGTCGCCGACGCCATCGCCAAGCATCATGCGGCCGGCGCGAAGTCCGGTGCGTTGGCATCGAGGCGGCTGGCGCGGGTCCGTCGCGAGATCGAGTCGATCGCCCTCGTCGAGATACGGCGCAAATTTGGTGATCTGTCCGGCGATGTGCGCCTTGATGCGCTCGCGGCGAGCGTTATCGCCGGTGACAACGATCCATACGGCGCAGCCGACGTGTTGATCGACAGTTTGTGACCTACGCCCCGATACTAGGTGTATGCAGTTCCCCGAGACGGTCCGAGATACGGTGCAGGCCTACGCGGCAATGCAGCCTCAACTCCATGAAACCACCGACCGTTACATCGCATTGGTGACAACGCTTCTTGACGATGCCGGTATCAACTATTTGAGCATTACTGGTCGCACGAAGAGCGTCGCGTCATTTGCGGCCAAAGCGGCCAAAACGGTTGACGGTTCGGCGGTGTTCGCCGATCCGCTCAACGAAATCACCGATCAGATCGGCGTGCGCGTCATCACCTATCTGCACAGTGACGTCGCTGCAGTTGCCGATGTCTTGGCCGAAGAGTTGACGATCCTCGGTGATCGCGATCTTGGTCAGGAAAACGCGGACGAAGGCCAGTGGGGGTATGCGAGCCGACATCTGTTGGTGGGGCCGAAAACGGCTGCCGATGGGGTTGGCGTCGAGCACATTGCACAAGTCCAGATCCGCACGGTCCTCCAGCACGCATGGGCTGAATTCGAGCATGCAATTCGCTACAAAGGTACGATCCCAGCGGACAAGGCGCCGGATCTCGATCGGCGTTTTACCCTCGCCGCGGGACTCCTGGAGTTGGCCGATCGTGAGTTCTCGATGATCCGTGACGAACTCCAGGCCACCGCCGTTGATCAGCAGCCAGCATCGAATAACGGCGATCCGCGTATTAGTTCTCAAGACCTCGCGACCTTCTTGGCCGGCCAGTATGCCGATGCCGGCTGGTCACGGACCGACCACTATGCGTGGGTGTCGGGTCTCCTCCTAGAACTCGGCATCACATCGCTTGAAGAGTTGGCCGGGTTGTTGGGTTCAGTTGATGGTGACGCGATCAATGCACGAATGGGCTATCGCTATCCCGCTGGTGCCGTCCGGCGGCTCGACGACGCACTGTTGGCGGTCTTCGGGACCCGCTATTTGGAACTCCACGGCAATCAGCATCGCGAAGCGATGCTGCGGACACGGCTCGACAAGCTCCGTGCCACCGTCGATTCGTCTGAGGGCTGAATCATCTGGCTCGACGGGCAGAGCCTGCCAACCGCAACTTCTCGAACACCGATCGCGGGCAACAGTGGTCAAAGGGTTGCAAGGGACAAAAACCACAGTGACCGATTTCGCGGCGCGCCTGTGCGTGAATCGCGCAGCTTTCCGGTTGAATGGCCATGTGCTGAAGAAAGTCGTCATGCTCCTCATCGTGGGATTTGCGGTCTATTACCTGCTGACCGCACCTGCGGGCGCTGCCGATGCCGTACGCAATGCTTTCGGCGCCGTGATCGATGCCTTCGGCCAGGTCAACGTCTTCGTCAACAATTTGTTCTCGTCCTAACGGCGGGCGATCGTGCTGCAACGGCTGCTCGACCGGCTGCCCGATCAGGAGATCGAGGCGCATCTGCTGACCGATGAAGGCGAACAGGTCATTGATCTTGTCCGCCATCACCGGGTCGTCTATTGGCGGGCGACGCTCGAAACATGCGGCTGTCTCGGATTGTGGCTGCTGGCAATCTTCGGCCCGATCAAACTGGGCTGGCTGTTTATTCTCCTCGGTATCGGGCTGGCGCTGCATGCAGCATTTCTGACACTGCGCGAACACCGCGATGTTTTTGTCATCACCAATATGCGGGTGTTTCGCGCGTCGGGGGTTTTCAATGTGCGCGTCGCCACGATGCCGATTGCCCGCATCCTCGACATCACGGTCCAGAAACCATTATTGGGTCGTTTCTTGAACTACGGTCACTTCACTTTCGAATCTGCCGCTCAGGCACAGGGCTTGCGCGATATTCGTTATATCGGCGACCCCGATCGCCGGGACCTCACGATCCAGCGGGTCGTTCAGCGTTCCGGCATTCGTGGGCGTCAGGCACAGTTTCCGGAGCCGCGTTGATGGCGGGTCTACCGTTCGACCCGATCGATGAGGCCGCCCGACAATGGGATCTACGTTGGCCGGTCGCCAAACGTATGCATACCGTCACGTCGATCATGCGGGCGCATCAATTGCTTATTGCGCGGCTCGATGCGCTGCTCAAACCGTACGATCTGACTTTTTCGCGTTACGAAGTTCTGGTCTTGCTGACATTCTCGAAGGAGGGTCAACTGCCGATGGGCAAGGTTGGCGAACGACTCCAAGTCCACGCGACATCGGTGAGCTCGCTGATTCAGCGACTCCGAGCAAGCGGTTTTGTTACCCGCGAACAGCATCCTAATGACGGCCGCACCTATCTGGCGCGAATCACGACCGCGGGACGCGACGTCGTCGAACGGGCGACCAAAGTTCTGACCGACGAGCAGTTCGCGATCGGCGCGCTCACCGATGAGCAACTCGATCGAGTTTCGGCAGATCTGAAGGTCCTGCGCCGCAAAGCGGGCGACTTCTGATGCATCACCCCCCACCGACGGTGCCGGTATGAGCACCTCTTTGGCAAGATGGTGCCATGAGTTTTTCGCGTCCTGGTGCCATTGACCTTTCCGCATTCAAGAAGCCGGCTGTCAGCGCCGCAACAGCTGCTGCAGGCGGGGCCTACGTTGTGGACGTCACGGAGCAAAATTTCCAAACGATCGCGCTCGAAGCATCGCTGAAACACATTGTTGTCCTGAGTCTCTGGTCGGCGCGGGCGCCGCAGAGCGAGGCCTTCAATCAGATCCTTGCCGCGGTCACGAATCAGTTCGACGGTCAGATTCTGCTCGCGCGAGTTGACGTCGACACGAATCCGTCGATTGCTCAAGCCGTGGGAGCGCAGGGCATCCCCTTTGTTCTCGGACTAGTCAAGGGACAGCCAGTGCCGCTGTTCCAGGGCACCAAAGACGAGGCCGAAGTTCGCGCATTGTTCGAGGAACTCATCCGGGTTGGGGCCGAGAATGACGTTGTCGGACGGGTTGGCGGAGCGGTCGAGCCGGTGACCGAAGACGAGCCGCCAGCAGATGATCCACGCTTTGCCGCCGCTGATGCGGCGTTTGCCGCCGGCGACTACACCACCGCGATCGCCGAGTACGAGAAATTGGTCGCACAGTATCCAGCCGAGGCCGAGATCGCTGAACGTCTTGCCGGGGTCAAACTTCTTGAGCGTACGAAAGACGCTGACCTGCAGGCGGCTCGCACAGCCGCCGGCGATGCGCCCGACGATGTGGCAGCGCAATTGTTAGTCGCTGATCTCGATGTCAGCGGCGGCCACATTCAAGACGCATTTGACCGGCTCATTCAGCTCATCAGCCGGCTGCCGGCCGAGACGCGTGAACCAGTGCGCGAGCGGCTGTTGCAACTGTTCTTGATTGTTGGGACGAGCGATCCGCGCGTTTCCGCTGCCCGAAAAGCATTGGCTACCGCGCTCTACTGAGTGCGGTCCGAACGAATTCCTGTGCGGCGAGGCAGCGGGTTCTGCACCTGCGTGTTGGCAACATCGCTATCCTTCTGAAGCCCTAGGCTGGGCCGGAGCAGAGATGGGGAGAAGGCATGCGCGCCAAGATCGGCTGGGTCGTGACGCTGTTGAGCGTCCTCGTGGCGCTGCTCGGCCTTGCCATCATGATCTATTTGGGGCCGGATGGTCGCCGTGCGACTGAACCTCATGTCATTGAGACCGACGGAATCGCGATTGTTACGACGCCCAAAGTGCTTGGCTGGGCGGGCGTACAACTCGATGTTCGGGCCGAGGTGCCAGCGAACAAGCCGGTGTTCATTGGGATTGGGAATGCGGTTGACGTCGATTCCTATGTCGCCAAGACCACCCGTATCGAAGTGAGCAGTTTCCACATGCCGTGGCAGCTAAAGTCCTGCACGATCAAAGCCTCGAGCAATTTGCCGGCGTCCCCGATTGCGCTCGACTGGTGGTTGGCGGAGAACGCCGGCCTCGGCGGTGCAACCATCAGCACAACGCTTCCCAATGAGACCGTTCGGCTGGCGATTCTTTCGGTCGGAGCATCGAATCTCGGTGGTCTCAAGGTCACCGTTGCTTACGGGCTAAAGGGCGGCTTCGCCAAGGGTGCCGGACTTCTGTTGTTCGGGATCGGCGGAGTTTGGCTGGGCTTGCTGATGCGGCGGGGCAGTGATCTTCTGCGCGATCGTGGCTTCGAAGACGTCGAAAATGACGAAGCTGACGAAGAGCTGGAGTTCGAGGAAATCGAGGAAATCATCTACGTGTACGTCGATAATGACGGCGTCGAACATGAAGTGTCGGCCGACGAAGCCGAGCAGCTCGGCCTAGCGATCGAAGACGAACCAGAGCCGGAAGCCGAAGTCCACCGGGAGCCCGAACGCGAACGCGAAGCAGCACCCGACGCAGCAACGGTCGGCCGTGCAAGCCCCCCGGTTACGTATCTCTTCATCGATGAGGGCGGAGTTGAGCACGAGATCGGCGAAGATGAGTTGGCCGACTATGAGGTTGTCGACGAGGGGGATGACCGGTGAGAAAACTTCGTCTTGTCGCCGCAGCGATCCTTGCGGCCGGAGTCCTCTCCGCATGCACAGTTCCGCACAAAAAATCCGACTTTTCGGTGGAGAAAGTATCGGTGAGCCAATCGGATGCCCAGGGCATCTTCGCGCGTTATCGCAAAGTACGCGGCCTTGCCGTTGATCTCAAAGATCCCCTCCCATTGTCGACCGTTGAGACCGGGCCGATGCTGGCGATCGATTCGGGTTCGTTCAAGCTCGCAGAGGCACAATCCGCGAAGTCGTCGGCCAACGCGCCAAAGGCGGAGGTCTTGGAGGTTAAGCCGATTCTCGCCAAGAAGTACCCATTGTGGTTTATGGCCCAAGTGCGTGATCGGGACAAGGGCGTCGTCAAGGTTCAAATTTACGAACGATCCACCTCGGCAGACTCCTGGTTTCTGGTAGCGAGCCCGGAGACGCTGATAGATACGAGTCTTCCCGCGTTGCGGAGCGGAAAGAACGGCACGATCGTCCCAGTCGGGCGGAAGAACGAATCGGGATTGTCGATGAGCCCACAGACAGCGGCCGATGATTATGCGGCCGCGTTGGCCAAACCCGACTCGAAGGCTGCGGCACGTTTTGAGAACGATGGCTTCATCCGACAGATGACTGCCGCCGCTGGTGTGAACAAGGCGCTCAAGAACGTTACCTTCACTCAAACTTGGGCCGCTGACGATGTTGAGTTCGCCGCTCGCACCTCCGATGGCGGAATCTTGATATGGGCCACGTTGCTCAGGCTCGATGGCTATGGGGTCAAGAATGGCGTCTCGGTGGCATTCCCGCCTGGCTCCCCGCAGCAGTCCTTCTTGGGTAAAAACATCACGACATCGGGCCGCTTGCGCTACTACCACCAGGTATTGCTCTACGTTCCCGGCACCGATGGTGGCAAGCCGCGAGTCTTGGGTCAGTACGGCGGAGTCGTCGGAGCTGACGGCTTCTGACGTGACCGCGAATCAGGGGGCAAGCGGGGCTTCGCGGTAAGGACCGATTTCACCTGCGTCGATCGCCGCCAGCAGCTCAATCGTCGCACTCGTGGCCTGCATTTGTACGGTGGCCGGATCGCACCACTGCACCGATTTGATCTCGGTGGCCTGCAGTGTCATGGCCGTGGTGCTGTTGGACTCGATGACGCCCAGATCGAACAAGAAGATGCAGGCATCGTCCCAACTGTGCCACGCCGGCAGCCAGTTCATCGTGATCAGACCGCGCACGTCTACGGTGATACCCAGCTCTTCCTGGAGTTCACGTACGAGCCCGGCAGCCGGGGCTTCGCCCGGCTCGACGACTCCACCGGGTAGATCCCATTGGGATTTGTAGGTCAGTTCGCACAGGAGTACTCGCCCGGACTCATCGCGGATCAGCCCTTGCGAAATGACCCGTTTTCTCGGCAGGCCGGCATTTAGAATCGCGATGAAACCGTCGTGGCTGAACGGTTCGGGATCGGCGGCGAGCCGGGCGACCATGACCCGGTCGGGATCGTCGCCGTTGCCGCGGATGATTCCTTCACGGCGAAGCCCGGCGATTGAAGCGTTGCGGATCGCGGAGTGGTCGTCGATGTCGATCTTGACCTCTACCCGAGTGATACCGAGTTCGGCAAATGCGAAATCGACCGCAAGCCGAAGGGCGCGGAAGGCAGTGCCGTGTTCGCCGGTTTCGGACTTGATGTTCCAACGGATCGCGGCGACTCGGGCCTCAAGGTGTTGCAGGGCAACAGTGCCGACCCGGGCATCCCCCAGTTTAATGGCGAATCCGGTGAACTCTTCGGAGCCTGTTGTCGGCACGAGGCTCAGATCGTTATCGGTCAGGAGCGCGTTCATACGGAGTCCTGTCGCTGGGTCGTTTTCGGCCGATTATGCCAGCCGCAGAGTTGAGCACCCGGGTCGCGGTCCAAGATCTGTTCGCTGACGGGAATTTTTCCGGACACAAACGGGCGTGAAGCGAACAAATCTGGATGATTCACTGGAGGTTTCACTGGATGATTCATTCCCGGCAGGGGGTGACCACGGCGAGGATCCGCGCTGGATGATCGCGGCTGATTGTGACCCGATCGGCGGAGGTTGCTTGGCCTGAAATCTCATCATGAAGGAGATACCGATCGCCAACACGTAGCCCGAGATCGGCGGGGTCGATCGTGAGTTGGACCGTCTTGGTGGCGCTCGGCGCAAGGTCGATCACGATGATCACCGCGTCAGCGCCGGAGCGTTTCGAATAGCACAGTACCGAATTATCATCGGTTCGTTGAATCGTGAGATTGCGTAATTGTTGGAGTGCCGGATGAGACCGACGGACCATATTGAGCCGGGTGATGAATGGCGCGAGGCTGCCGGGCGCTTCCCAGTCGCGCACCTTGATTTCGTATTTCTCTGAGTTCAAATACGCATCGCTGTCGGCGCTCGCTGGCTCGTGCTCAAGAAGTTCGTAACCCGCATACATGCCCCAGGTAGGTGAAGCAGTGGCAGCCAGCATCGCGCGCGAACGGAACAGCGCTTCGTCGCCCGCCTGCAACTGGCGCGGCAAAATATCCGGGCTGTTGACGAACAGGTTCGGGCGTAGGAAGTGACTGGTCTCGTGGGCGAGTTCAACAAGATAGTTGGCGGTCTCATCCTTGCCTTCACACCAGGTAATGTAGGTGTAGCTCTGCTGGAACCCGACCATGGCGAGCGCTTGCAGCATCGCTCGCGCGGTGAATGCGTCGGCAAGAAAGATCACTTCGGGGTAGACCCTGCGGCATGCTGCCATGAGCCGCTCCCACATGCCCAAGGGTTTTGTATGGGCGCTCTCGACACGAAAAATCGTGACATCGTGATCGAGCCAGAACTGCAGCACCCGGAGAATCTCGGTGTACAGCCCCTCGGGGTCGTTGTCGAAGTTAAGTCGATAGATGTCCGTGTAGGTCTCGGGTGAATTCTCCGCACACGCGATGCTGCCATCGACCGAGGTTGTGAACCATTCGGGGTGCGCGCTGACCCACGGATGATCGGGTGCACATTGCAGCGCGAAGTCGAGCGCGATTTCAATGCCGCGCGTCCGCGCGTGGGCAACGAATGCGTCGAAATCGTCGATTGTGCCCAAGCCGGGGTCAATTGCATCGTGGCCACCGTCGGCTGACCCGATCGCCCATGGTGAGCCCGGGTCGCCGGGCTGCGCGGTGGGTGCGTTGTTACGGCCCTTGCGATTGACGGTGCCGATCGGATGAATTGGCGGCAGATAGATCACGTCGAAACCCATGTCCGCGACCGCATCGATGCGCTTGAGCGCAGTCTGCAAGGTGCCGGCGGTTATGGTCCCATCGTGATTGCGCACCGCACCCTCCGAACGCGGAAAGAACTCATACCAAGAGCCGAACAACGCTCGTTCCCGGTCGACGAACAATGGCAACGGTCTGCTGCTGCTCAGATTATTCCGAATCGGTTCGGCCTCAAAATAGCCGGCGACGGACATACCGGCGATCAAACGGACAACTGCGTCGGCCGAACTGTCGGCCAGCGCCGCCACTTCATGGTTGAAGACCGGATCCTCATGGCCGGAGCGCCGAAGTAGCGCGGCGCCCTCGGCAAGTGTCCGGTTGACATCGACACCTGCCTCGACCTTGATCGTCGCATCTCGAACCCAGGTTGCGTAGGGATCGGTCCACGACTCGATGTGGAAGGTCCAGGGCCCCGGATGGGTGGCGGTGACGTCGGCGCTCCAGACGTCATTGCCAATATGATGCATCGGAATCGCCTGATGCGGTGCCCCCTCGGGATCGGTGAGGACGACGGCGGCACCGATAACATCACGGCTCTCGCCAAAGATGCGGGCCTGCACGGGGAAACTCTCGCCAACGGTTGACTTGGCTGGAAAACGCCCGCCTTCGAGCTGCGGGGTCACAGCCAGGATCGGGATGCGGGTGATCATGTCGCCAAACCTAGTGGAGTCGCGCGTGAACGGTTAACCGAATCAACGATATGGAGGCAAACGCTTGGGTGACGGGATTGCATTGCATAACCTGTTCGGTGCGCGCGGAAAAACACGCCCGCATCCTGCACTAGTGTGAACGGCTACCGCGCCAACTGTCCCGCGGAGAAGATTTTATGGAGGTCATGGTGGGAGAATTCGTAAGACTTGAGGTTGCTGACGGCGTCGGCACGATCCATCTCGATCGACCAAAGATGAACGCGCTCAACGCACAGATGCAGAGCGAGCTCGCCGAGGCTGCGACGGAGGCTGATCGCCGCGATGACGTTGCTGCCGTTGTCATTTATGGCGGTGAGCGAGTGTTTGCTGCCGGAGCCGACATCGTTGAGATGGCGGATATGACGATGCCCGACATGGCGCGTCATTCGAATCTGCTCCAAGATTTCACCAAAGCAATTGCGGCCATCAGCAAGCCGACGGTTGCGGCGATTACCGGATTCGCACTGGGTGGTGGCTGCGAGGTCGCTTTGACCGCCGACGTACGGTTTGCCGCCGACAATGCCAAGTTCGGTCAACCCGAGATTCTGCTCGGCATCATCCCCGGTGCTGGTGGGACACAACGGTTGAGCCGATTGGTAGGCCCAGCAAAGGCCAAAGACATTATCTTCACGGGTCGATTCGTTGCTGCTCAAGAGGCACTCGAGATTGGTCTGGTCGACAAGATCTTCCCGGCCGATGAGGTTTACCAGCAGGCGCTCGACTGGGCGAAGCAATTCGTCGGAGCCGCAGGGCTCGCGCTGCGGGCTGCGAAGCAGTCGGTCGATCAGGGGCTGGAAGTCGACCTGCAAGCTGGGCTTGAGATCGAGCGCCTCCAGTTCACCGCGTTGTTCGCCACCGAGGACCAAAAGGCTGGAATGACATCATTTATCGACAACGGTCCGGGCAAAGCAACATTTGTTGGTAAGTGACGCGGCAGTTCATCAGATACTGGTGACGACCGACCTGGTTGAGGCCGCGTGGACTGATACCAGGCTTAGCTAGTCGTTCTGCCTCGTCAGAGAGCGCTCAGACCGACGACGAAAGGTCATCGGCGTCCCCTGGGAACGGTGTCCTGCGGTGAATGAATTGACGTGCCTGCGTGCGTTGGATGCAGACAAGTGCGAACATTGCCGCACTGTGACTGTTCATCCGTCGGATGTACGGCATACTGATATCTGTTGTGATCACAGCTTTGGTGTACGAAAGGGAGTCATGCCCGACTCGGAATCGAATCAGCCGGTTGAGCGCAAGCGCGCCGACCCATTGCAGGTAGCCGCCGACATGTTGGCGCAGGCTGAAAACGATCACATTGCCCAAAAAGTGGTGGAGACACGTTCGCACAAGGCCGAGCCATCGAAGACTGCCACACAAAGATCTGCAGAGGTGCGTGAAAGCGCACTAGGAGTTGCTGCCGCAGCAACCGACTCTGCCCCGCCGGTCACCCCGGCCGTTTCATCGACCCAATTGGAGAACCCCGTGGAGACCTCCTCCGAGAAGAATCCAGCGTCGGCCGAAGGTCATGATTTGTCGCCGCGCGAACGACGCGCCGCCGCACGGGCATCGCGTCAGGTGGCGGCCGACAAGCGCCGGGCTGAAAAGTCTGCTGCCAAGGCATTTGCCGCTGCCAAGCGTCATTCGGTCCGGGGCGACAATTCCGATGACAGCAAGGATTCCAGTGCTGAGGCGGCGCCCGCTGATGGCATGACCTTGGCACAAAAGTTGAGCGCGGCCAAGAGTGAGAGCGCGGCGCAGCCAGCGACGGCAGTTGAGTCCGAATCAACTCAGCCCATGCCAGCTGTTGCCTACACCGAGCCCGCTGATGACTTAACCGCGGATACATTCGTTGAGGTCGGTCCTGCCGAGGTTACCAATCAAGAGCGTCCAGCCACACGTCCGGCCATGATGCAGCAGACCGCGCAGGATGTGGTCGCCGCCGACGACGCTCGTACCGAAAAGTCGGCCAGCGGTCAGAAGGCGGCCCACGAGAGTCAGACCCAGGCCGATCAAGAAGCTGCTGATAAGGCAGAGTCCGACGCCGCACAAAAAGCCGCCGAGGACAAGATCGCCGCGGTCAAGGCCGAGCAGGCGAAGGCCGCGCAGGAAGAAGAACTGGCCGAACAGGCTGCGGCGGAAAAAACTGCCGCCGAGCAGGCCGAGAAGGCCGCGGCAGACCAGGCGGAGAGGAACAAAGCCGCTGAGAAGCAGGCAGAAGAGGACAAGGTGCAGGCCGAGAAGGCCACTGCCGCGCAGGCTGAGAAAGAAAAGGCTACTGCCGACAAAGCTGCTGAGGACCGAGCTGCGGCAGACAAAGCCGTTGAAGACAAAGCTGCTGAAGACCGTGCCGCCGCCGATCAGTCGGCGCGCGACGAAACCGCACACCGAGTCGCGGCTGAGCCAGATGCGTCCGTAGATTCCGAATCCAGTGGTGCTCCGGTGACATCATTTGCCGAGAAGTTGGCCGCGGCAAGCGCCGCTGCACAGCAGCGCGTCGCCGCGGCTCGCGCCGAGGCCGCACGGTTGATGGAGGTGGCAGCCTCTGAACGCGCCGCCGCTACCGCGCAACTTCAGGCGGAGCAGGAGGCTGGCCGCGAGCAGGCCGCTCAACGACTCCGGGCTGCCGAACAGGTTGCCGAAGAGCGCGTGGCCGCTGCCAAGGCCGAAGCCGATCGTGTCACGGCTGAGATTGCCCGCGAACGCGAAGCCGCCGCAGCCAAAATTCTCCAAACACAGCAAGAGGCCGACACGCGTGTCGAGGCGGCCAAAGTAGAGGCCGAGCGTCTCGCTGCCGAACGCATCGAGGAGGCACGGGCGGAGGCTCAACGGGTCGCTGAGGCTGGCGAGAAGCAGGCGAATGAAACGGCCGCACTGCGATTGGCCGAAGCTGAGAAGGCCGCCGAAGACGCATCAACGCGACGCCTTGCTGCGGCCGAGCAGGATGCGCAGCGACGCATTGCACAGGCCCGCGAAGAGGCTGACAAATTGGCCGCGCAAGCCGCCAATGATCGGGAAGCTGCCTTGGCGCAATTGGCACGCGAGCGTGCCGATGCGAATGAACGGGTCAGCGCCGCCAATGCCGAGGCCAAGCGCGTTGCCAAAGACGCTGAGGATGAGCGCAAGAGTTCCGAGCTGCGTGTCGCCGAGGCAGAGAAGAAGGCACAGGAAGATGCCGCAGCTAAACTGGCCGAGGCTGAACGAGTTGCTACCGATCACGTCAATGCGGCAAAGGCGGAGGCCGAGCGCTATGCGCAGGAATCGGCTGCCGAACGGGTAGCGGTTGCGGTTAAATTGGCCGATGCGGAGCGTCTGGCTCAGGACAAGATCGTGGCCGCACAGGCCGAAGCAGAACGTCTGGCTCGAGAGTCTCAGGCTCGTCACGAAGAATCCGCCGCACAGCTTGCGAAGGAACGCGATGAGGCCAATGCCAACGTCGCGGCGGCACAGGCTGAAGCAAAAACGTTGGCCACTGAGGCTGCTGCCGAACGCGCCGAAGCGTCGCGCAAGCTGCAAGATGCCGAACGTCAGGCCGAAGAGCGGGTGCGTGCAGCACAGGCCGAGGCCGAACGCGTCGCCGCTGATGCGGCCAAGACAGCTGAGACCGCACAGCTCGCACGCGAGGATGAGCAGCGCAAACGCAGCGCTGAGCAAGAAACCTCTCGAGCCGAGGCCGAGCGGCGTATCGCAGCGGCCGAAAAGGACGCTCAGGACAAAGTTGTCGCGGCCCAAGTCGAAGCCAAACGGGTGATTGAGCAGGCCGATAAGGATGCCAAACGCCGAATCGACGAAGCCATGACACAAGCTGAACGATTGACGCTTGAGTCGAAGCGTGACGCCAATGACCGACTGACCCAAGCCGTAGCGGCCGCACGTCGGGCTGCCGATGAGAAGCTGCAGGAAGCCGAACGGACGGCGATGGAGTGGGTCGCCGCGGCCGAGGCTGAAGCCGACCGTGTCGCACAGACACAGATCGTGGCGGCGGGTCATCCGCAGCCTGCAGCGCTGGCCGAGCCGGCACCGATCGTCGATGAATTCGTGGATGAGCAGCAACCAGATTCAGCAGCAACTGACAAGCCCGGGGTGGTGAGTGACGAGTCTTGGGCGCTCCTCCCTAAAACCAAAAGAGTCGTCCGGAAAAAGTAATTTCCCCACTGCGGGCGATATTGCCGCTGAGTCCGAGGCGCAGCCCAAGGACGAATCGCCGCTGACAATTGTCGATGACGGTTCTTATCAGATTGACGTCAATGAACCATCGACTGAGACGCCCGCCTTGATGGCCGGGGCGAGCATGGCCGAGGCGAGCACAGTCAAGCTCGTGAAGCCGAAGGACAAGGCACGCGCGCCGAAGCCAACGAAGGCACCGAAGCCGCCGCGCGAGAAGAAGGTGCGTGAACCCAAACCGGTCAAGGAGCCCAAGGCGAAGGCAGAAAAGCAGCCCAAGCCAGCTAAGGCGGAAAAACCAGTTAAGCCGCCCAAGCCTGCGAAGACGCCCAAACCGCCCAGGACACGAACCAGCCGTAGCGCAGTTCGGCTCACCCTGCTGGCTGGAATCATTGGTGCAGCAGGGTTGATTTTGTCGGTCATTCTTGCTGTCGGCGCGTTGTTCATCGCCCTCGATGCGGCTCAGGGTTCGGCATTCTTTGGCCACCTGTCCGATCTGTGTGATGCGCTAGTCGGCCCACTCAAGGATGTGTTCACCTTCTCGGGCAGCAATGCTGGCAAGAAGGAATCCTTGGTCGGTTGGGGGCTTGGATCGATGGGTTATTTGTTGATCGGCCGGTTCATCCAGTCGGTCCTGCAGAGCAAGGTCCCGGAGAACTAAAGCATCGCGAGTTACTCACCGGTCATGCCAGCTGGCTGCGCGACATTGCTAGGCGACGAGGTTTTGCGCTCAAAATTGAGTATTCTGAATTGGTGTGACGTATTCCATGGACCCCATACCTCGCAGTGACTAAAACCAGTCGGTAACATGCATTATGCAGGGTTAGTGACAATTTCACTGTCATGATCCCCGAATGCATATCTGACCAACAGATTGCCGCGGCGCCACCCGGTGTCGTGACCCGTCGATGCACAGGAGTTGCCCCAGGGCTATGAATATCGTCGTCTGTGTGAAATACGTGCCCGATGCTACGGCTGACCGCACCTTCAATTCTTCCGACAACACCGTCGACCGCGTTGGCGTCGATGGCTTGCTATCCGAACTCGATGAGTATGCGGTTGAGCAGGCAATGCAGATTGTCGAGGCAGGGGAGGGCGAAGTCACTGTGTTGACCGTCGGTCCTGACCAAGCCTCCGATGCGATCCGCAAGGCGCTGCAGATGGGTGCTCACAAGGGCGTCCACGTCGCTGATGATGCGATCCACGGCTCAGATGCCGCGGCAACATCGCTGCTGCTGGCCGAAGCGCTCAAGAAGCTTGACTACGACTTGATCGTGTTCGGTATGGCTTCCACCGATGGTGGCCTGGGCGTCGTCCCGACCATGGTCGCGGAGCGGCTTGGGTTGCCTGCCATCACGTACGCCTCAGAAGTCACCGCCAATGGTTCGTCGTTGACGATCCGTCGCGATGAGGACAGTGCAACGCAGATGATCGAAGCTACCGGCCCGCTCGTGCTGAGCGTGACCGACCGCACCGGTGAAGCGCGTTACCCGTCGTTTAAGGGGATCATGGCCGCCAAGAAGAAGGAAGTGACCGAGTGGTCGCTTTCGGATCTCGGCGTCGATGCCGCTCAGGTCGGCCTAGATGCAGCTTGGACCAAGGTGGCCTCGTTCACCCCGCGTCCGGCTCGTACGGCCGGCGTTATCGTGACCGATGAGGGTGATGGCGGCGTCAAGCTCGTCGAATATCTCGCATCGCAGAAGTTCGTGTGAGTAGGAGCCCACAATGAGTGAAGTACTTGTTCTCGTCGATCACCTCGACGGCAATGTCACCAAGCCGACGCTCGAACTATTGACGATTGCGCGCCGTTTCGGCGAGCCTTCGGCAGTGTTCTTCGGCACCCAGATCGATGCGGCAAAGGACTCGCTGGCGGAGTACGGTGCGGCAAAGATCTACCAGCTCGACGATGCCGCATTCAGCGACTACCTCGTCGCGCCGAAGGCCGAAGCACTTGCACAGTTGGTCAGTGAGAAATCTCCGGCTCTGGTGCTTGTGCCGTCCACGTCAGAAGGCAAGGAGATCGCCGGTCGTCTGTCGATCAAGACCGAATCAGGTCTGATCATCGACGCCGTCGACGTGCAACCCGGCGATGGTGGCGTCGAAACCACACAGTCCGTGTTCGCTGGCAACTTCAAGGTTCAGGCCACCGTTGCGAAGGGCACGCCGATCGTTGCGGTCAAGCCCAACTCGGCGGCACCTGAAGCTGCTGCAGCTGCCGGTGCGGTCGAAGCTGTGACTGTGTCGCTGTCCGATGTCGCCACCTCGGCGAAGATCACCGAAACCAATCCAAAAGCTGCGTCGGGTCGACCCGAACTGACCGAGGCGGCAATTGTCGTGTCGGGCGGTCGCGGAACGAGCGGCGACTTCAGTGAGGTTGAGGCATTTGCCGATTCGCTCGGTGCCGCAGTCGGCGCATCGCGTGCGGCAGTTGACTCAGGTTGGTACCCGCATTCTTTCCAGGTCGGTCAGACTGGCAAGACGGTATCCCCACAGTTGTATGTCGCAAACGGTATTTCCGGCGCGATCCAGCACCGGGCCGGCATGCAAACCTCCAAGACGATCATTGCGGTGAACAAAGACGAAGAAGCACCTATCTTCGAACTTGTTGATTTCGGCGTCGTTGGCGATCTGCGGGTCGTGCTTCCGCAGGCAACCGAAGAAGTTATCAAGCGCAAGGGCTGACCAGTCCGCGTGAAATCCCCCCGACCACATTGCTGGTCGGGGGGATTTTCGGTTCTGGTTCGATCGGACTATTGACGAATCTGCTCGCGGCGGGTCGGGATTTGGTTCCAGTTGCATTACAGCGGCGTTTTGGACTGTTACCGAAGTCACTTCAAGTGGTACCAATATGTGGACGCGTATTTGCGCGCCTTTCATAATTCACAGGAGGAATCCATGCGACTCTCTCGGCGTACACGCCTGGCGGGCGTGGCATTGCTGGCGGTTGGCGGCATGACCCTGGCCGCGTGCGGTGGCAATAGTGAGAAGGCCGGCGGCAGCAGCTCCGACGCCGTCATCACTTCGTACAGCGTTCAGCCCCAGAACCCATTGATCCCAACCGACACCAATGAGGTTGGTGGCGGCAACATCGTCGACCTCATCTTTGCCGGACTCATCTCCTACAAGGTTGATGGTTCGAGCACGAATGAAGTTGCCGAATCGATCAAGTCGCCCGATAACAAGGTCTGGACGGTCAAGATCAAGCCGGGCTGGAAGTTCTCTGACGGTTCCGCCGTAACGGCCAGTTCGTTCGTCGATGCGTGGAATTATGGCGCTGATGCCACCAACAAGCAGCTGTCGAGCTACTTCTTCTACCCGATTGCGGGCACTGACGACAACGGCAACATGGCCAAGGGTGCCAAGACGTTGTCTGGACTCAAGGTCGTCGATGATTCGACATTCACGATCACGCTCAAGCAGGGCGAGTCGGACTTCCCGTCGCGGCTGGGCTACTCGGCCTACTTCCCGCTGCCTAAGTCGGCATTTGACGACATGAAGGCATTCGGCAAGAACCCGATCGGCAACGGTCCGTATGACTTTAAGTCGCTCAAGACCAATGTTGAGGCCGTGCTCGCGCCGAGCAAGACCTATAAGGGTGTCCGTCCGGCCAAGAACGGCGGCGTGACGCTGAAGTTCTACACCAGTCCCGATGCTGCGTTCTCCGAGGTGCTGGCTGGCAACCTCGATGTTCTTGATCAGGTTCCGCCGAGTGCGCTGACGACATACCAGAAGGAAAAGTCGATTCAGGCGTTCAGCGAGCCGGGTTCGCCCAACTCGACGATCACCATCCCTGAATCGTTGCCTGGCTTTGCCAAGGGCGAAGAAGGCGATCTGCGTCGTGCGGCCATCTCCAAGGCGATCAACCGTGAACAGATCTGCGACAAGATCTTCAACGGTGCGCGAGTTCCTTCGACCGACTTCAGCTCACCGCTGATGCCGGGCTTCACCAAGGACATCGCGGGCGCGGATGTGCTCAAGTTCGATGCCGCCGCTGCGAAGGATCTGTGGACGAAGGCCAACGCAATCAAGCCGTTCACCGGTAAGTTTGCCATCGCCTACAACGGTGATGGTGCCGGCAACAAGGAATGGATCGAAGCGGTCGTCAACCAGCTCAAGAACAATTTGGGCATCGACGCCGCGCCGAAGGCATTCCCGACCTTCGCCGGGCTTCGCACGAAGGTCACCGATCGCACGATCGGCACGGCCTTCCGTACCGGTTGGCAGCCCGACTACCCGTCGATTGCCAACTACCTCGGCCCGATCTTCCAGACCGGTGCTGGCTCGAACGACGGCGATTACAGCAATAAGGCGTTCGATGCTTTGTTGAACAAGGCAGCCGCAGCCCAGAACGATACCGATCGCTACAAGGATCTCGCCGACGCGCAGGCCATCCTGTTCAAGGACCTGCCGGCGATCCCGCTGTGGAACCAGAGCATCTCCGCAGCAGCAGCCAAGGGTGTCGACAATGTGGTTTTCAACTGGCAGAACAAGCCAGAACTTGAGAACATCACTAAGTAGTTACCGAGTTCCGTGACTAGAGTGGGGCGGGAGCCTTTGGGCCTCCGCCCCACTTAGTCTGGGACGACATTCCGACGAGAGGCACATGATTCATGCGCTGGTATATCGGTCGGCGGGTGTTGCAGACAATCCCTGTGCTGCTCGGCTCGACCCTCCTCATCTACGTCATGGTCTTCCTCCTACCCGGGGATCCGATCAAGGCTCTTTTCGGCGACAAACCCATTTCGCCGGCCGTCGTGGCAAATCTGCGGCAGGAATACCACCTAGATGATCCGTTCTTGATTCAGTGGCTCAAATATCTCGGCGGCGCCTTGCATGGTGACTTCGGCACGGCCTACTCCGGTCAGCCGGTTTCGGAACTGATTGGCGCTGCCTTCCCTGTCACCCTCAAACTTTCGGTCATGGCATTGGCGATCGAATCGGTGCTCGGTATCGGCGCAGGCTTCTACGCGGGTCTTCGCCGCGGCAAGATTTTCGACTCCACAATGCTGATCGCCTCATTGCTCGTGATCGCCATCCCGATCTTTGTCCTCGGCCTGCTGATGCAGTTGATCTTTGGACTAAAACTTCACTGGGCAGCGATCACCGTCGGCGGTGACACTTCGTTCCGCAACCTGCTCTTGCCAGCAATTGTCTTGGGACTGGTTTCCTTTGCCTACATTTTGCGGCTGACTCGAACCTCAGTCGTCGAGAACCTCACCGCTGACCATGTCCGCACCGCCCGTGCCAAGGGACTCTCCGAAGGCACCGTCAATACTCGTCACGTGCTGCGTAACTCGTTGATTCCGGTGGTGACCTTCCTCGGCGCCGATCTCGGTGGCCTGATGGCGGGCGCAATCGTGACCGAAGGCATCTTCAACATCCCCGGCATCGGCAACCTGGCCTACAAGGCAGTCCTTCAGGGCGAGGGGCCCACCGTTGTGTCGGTCGTGACCCTCATGGTGTTTGTGTATGTGGTCATGAGTCTGATTGTTGATCTTTTGTACGCGTGGCTCGACCCGAGGATTCGATATGCCTGAGATTCTCCGTCCCGGTCAGGAGCGATTCGTCGCACCGATCGAAGCAACTCCACTCGAAGAGACCGGAGTGGTCGACACATCGACTCCGCCGGCAAGCCAGTGGAAAGAAGCTTGGAAACTATTGCGTCGCAATTGGCTGTTTTGGGTCTCGGCAGTCATGATCCTGCTCGTTGCGGCCGTGGTCATTGCTCCCGGCCTGTTCACCAGCCTAGATCCAACCAAGCCCGACCTCTCCCGGAGTCTCGATGGCTCCAGCAAGGGCCATATCGCCGGTTTCGACAAGCAGGGTTATGACGTCTTCGCGCGCACGATCCATGGTGCTCGCGCCTCGGTCTTGGTCGGTACGCTCAGTACGCTCGCGATCACCGCCGTTGGTCTGGCGACCGGTGCCGTTGCGGGGTTCTACGGCGGCTGGGTCGACTCGATCTTCTCCCGTTTCGCGGATATGTTCTATGCGATCCCGTTGTTGTTGGGTGCGATCGTCGGCTTGTCGGTGGTCAACAACTTCTGGCCGGATCGTGGATTCTTCGGATCGATTCTCGCGGTCGTGATCGCGCTGGGTGTCTTCGGCTGGCCTCAAATCACCCGTATTTCGCGCGCCGCGGTGCTGGAGGTCAAACATCTCGAGTTCATCGATGCCGCGCGTGCAATCGGTGCTACTAAGCGAAGCAATCTTCTTCGCCATGTCATTCCGAACTCGCTCGCGCCGGTCATCGTCATTGCGACGGTTTCACTCGGCATTCTGATCGTTGCCGAGGCGACGCTGTCCTTCCTGGGCATCGGCCTTCCGTTCGGTGTTGTCTCCTGGGGCAACGACATTGCTGCCGCCCAGGTGCAGGTGCGTTCCGGTCAGCGCATGGGTGTCATGTATTGGCCAGCCGGCGCGCTGGCATTCACCGCGCTCGGATTCATCCTGATGGGTGATGCCGTGAGTGACGCGCTCAATCCGCAAAGGAGGGGCGAATGAGCTCCGGACCCGTGCTCGAGATCCGCAATCTTCAGGTCGCGTTCGCGGCTGGCAAGAAATTGATCCCCGCTGTGCGTGGTGCGAGCCTGATGGTGTATCCAGGTCAGACGGTGGCGATTGTGGGCGAGTCGGGATCGGGCAAGTCCACGACGGCCCATGCGGTTATCGGTCTGTTGCCGGGCACCGGTCGGGTGACCGGCGGTGAGATCTTGTTCGAGGGCAAGGACATCGCTCAGGCCCGCAAGAAGGACATCCGCGCACTTCGTGGATCATCGATCGGTCTGGTCCCGCAGGACCCCATGACCAACCTCAACCCGTTGTGGCGAGTAGGTGCCCAGATCAAAGAGGCCTTGGTCGCCAATAATGTGGCCAAGGGCAAAGCCGCGGACAAGCGGGTAGTGGAGTTGCTTGAAGAAGCAGGCCTTCCCGACGCCAAACGACGGGCACGTCAGTATCCGCACGAGTTCTCCGGCGGTATGCGTCAGCGGGCACTCATCGCGATGGGTCTGGCTGCGCGGCCTAAATTGTTGATTGCCGATGAGCCGACGTCTGCCTTGGACGTGACGGTGCAGAAGCAGATTCTTGACCATCTTGACTCGTTGACAAAAGAACTGGGCGTTGCCGTCTTGCTCATCACCCACGATTTGGGCCTCGCCGCCGAACGCGCCGATCATCTTGTCGTGATGTACAAGGGGCAAGTCGTCGAATCGGGCCCGGCTCTGGATATCTTGCAGGATCCGCAGCATCCCTACTCCAAACGGCTGGTCATGTCGGCACCGTCGCTTGCCTCGCGTCGATTGTCGTCGGAGCGGGCTCGTGTGGAGGTTCGCGAACAGGCGACCGAGGTGGCTGAAGAGATGGCTACCAAAGTCGCCGCAGACAGCGATGCGGTCGGCAAGGGTCATGACACGATCATCGAGGCCAAGCATTTGGTCAAGGAGTTCAAACTTCCCGGTGGCCCGCCGGGAGTGTCCAAGACATTTCTCGCGGTCGATGATGTGTCGTTCTCGCTCGCGCGGGGCACCACGACAGCAATCGTGGGGGAGTCCGGTTCGGGCAAGTCAACTGTCGCGCAGATGATCCTGGGGCTGCTCGATCAGACCTCGGGCACCGTGGAGTTCGACGGAGTCGACATGGCGGCGCTGCGCTCTAGGTCGCAACAATTGGCCTTGCGGCGCCAGATGCAGCCGGTGTTCCAGAATCCGTATGCGTCCCTCGATCCGATGTACTCGATTTATCGTTCGATCGAGGAGCCGCTGCGCACTCACAAGATCGGCAACGACAAGGAGCGCGAGGCCCGGATCCGGGACCTGCTCAACAAGGTTTCGTTACCGGGTTCGGTCATGCGCCGCTATCCCAATGAGCTCTCCGGTGGGCAGCGGCAGCGCGTGGCGATTGCCCGCGCCTTGGCGCTCAAGCCGGAGGTCATGATCCTTGACGAGGCGGTGTCCGCGCTCGATGTTCTAGTGCAGGCGCAGATTCTCAACCTGCTCAATGATCTGCAGGCCGAGCTGGGATTGAGTTATCTGTTCATCACTCATGACCTCGCGGTCGTACGGCAGATAGCCGATAATGTGCTCGTGATGCAGGATGGCCGGGTCGTGGAGACCGCATCGGTGACTGAAGTGTTCGATTCACCGCGTGAGGAATACACCAAGCGGCTGCTCAACGCGATCCCGGGCGCAACCATCGAGCTCAGCAGCTAACTGTCCCCAAGATTCGGCCGATTTCATCCATTTTCCGACGGATCTCTTTCGGATTCTGGGATTAAATCGGCCAAATCTCTGTTCCGGGCGGGCTTCATGCCGTCTTGACTTAATCGAACAGGTGTTCGATCATTAGTTGGTGACGGTTTCGGCATTTTCCTCCTCCTCGGCGACGCTTCGAGAGTTGCAGGATCGGGTCGACCGGATGCAAGAACGACCAGCTTCGCAACCCCTCCCGACCCATCCAGCCTTCACCGATCTTCTGGATCTTCGGACCGGTTCGAGCTATGGCGTGGACAGCGCGAGCCTGGCCATGGCGCTCATGGCCGGCCCCTCGGGCGATGGCGCCTGGTGCGGAGTAGTCGGTTCAATCGAGTTCGGCATCGAGGCTGCCGCCGCGGCTGGTATCGAGTTGAGCCGTACGATCTTGGTGCCCGAGCCGGCCGACCAGTGGCTCGACGTGACGTCGGCACTCATCGATGTGCTCACCGTCGTCGTGGTCAAGCCGCCGGCATCGGTGTCGGAGCGCGACGCCGCCCGCATCAGTGCTCGACTTCGCCGCCGCGGAGCGGTGTTGATCGCCTGGGGCGACTGGCCACGGTGTGACGCTCGATTGACGATGAGCAAAGCCGAATGGGTGGGGTTGGGCCGCGGACATGGTCACCTGACCGCCCGACGAGCCACGGTGTCGGTGCGTCGAGGCGCCGCCCCAGCCAGAAGCCGGCAGTTGTGGCTGCCCGCCGCCGATCGGACGATCCGTCGTGTTGAAACCCCGTCGGTGCCAGTTCGGCGGGTTGGCTGATGGCCCGCACCATGATCATCTGGTGCCCCGATTGGCCGGTCATCGTCGCTACCGCGGATTCACCCGCCAGCGGACCTGCCGCGGTGTTCGACAAGGGGCGAGTGCTGGCGTGTTCATTGTCGGCGCGGGCCGACGGCGTACGCCGAGGCATGCGCCGCCGTGATGCCCAGTCTCGATGCCCCGATCTGCAGATTTTCGACCACAATGTCGATGCCGACGCGCGTGCTTTTGAGACAATTCTTGCTGCGATTGAAGCGCTGAGTCCCGGAGTTTCTCCGCTGCGTCCTGGACTGTGCGCACTGCGTGCGCCGAGCCGCTATTACGGTGGCGAGGCTGCGGCAGCTGCGGTGATCGCCGAACGTTTGGTCGGCCTTGGTGTGTGGGATTGCCGCATCGGCATCGCCGACGGACTGTTCGCTGCCGAGCAGGCAGCCCGGCGAGCAGTCACTCAAGACTGCCTGATCGTGGCGCCCGGTGGATCGCCCGATTTTCTGAGCGGACTCCCCGTCGAGATCCTCGATGATGCCGAAATGGTCAGTTTGCTGCGGCGGATGGGAATTCGGACGGTCGGTGCTTTTGCTGGCCTGGCCGGACGCGATGTTCATACCCGATTCGGCCCACACGGGGCACTGTTGCACCGGCTGGCGCGGGGGCAGGAATCGCAATCGTTCGCGCGCCGCAAACCGCCGCCAGATTTCGAGCGCACGCTGCTGCTCGAGCCGCCACTCGAACTCGTCGACCCGATCGCATTCAGTATGCGAACCACCGCTGAGCGATTCGTGGCCGATCTCGCCGATCAGGGGCTGGTCTGCACAACCGTACGCATCGATGTCGACTCCGACGGCGCGCTGGCCAACAGTCGCCGCTGGCTGCATCCGCGTTGGTTCGGTGCCACCGATCTGATTGACCGGATTCGTTGGCAGTTGTCCGCCGATGGTGGGGAGGCCGTACGAGCCCCGGTAGATTGCCTGCGGCTCGTCCCCGAAGTTGTCGAACCACTTGGAGATCATGCCGACAGTTTGTTCGGTGGTGGCCCTGATGAGCAGGTGGATCGGGGATTGGCGCGCGTACAGAGCATGGTTGGCCATGAAGCCGTGGTCTCGGTGGCTGTGCAGGGTGGCCGGAGCCCGGCCGATCGACAACTCATGGTCCCGTGGGGTGAACGTGCAATCGGTGCGCGCCGGACGGGATTGCCGTGGCCTGGCAGCATGCCGCCACCTGCCCCCGCGACGGTGTTTAGTCAGCCACAAGAAGCGCTCGTGGTCGGTGCCGAAGGCATGCCGATCGGGGTGAGTGGCCGCGGCATGATCAGCGGTGAGCCGGCGCGCTTTCGTGCTGGTGATGGCCAATTGCAGCCGGTGGCTTCGTGGGCTGGGCCGTGGCCGATCGAGGAATTGTGGTGGGACGAGGTAGGGACCCGACGGATTGCCCGATTCCAAGTCGTCGGCGTTGACGGCAGCGCCTGGCTGATGATCGTCGAGAACGGTCGCTGGTGGACAGAGGCTAAATATGATTAGTCAACTCATCGCGAGTGGCGCAAATTCGGGGAGTTCGGGGCCGAAAAACCCCGAACTTGCGCCACTCGCGGTCAAACGTGCGCCACTCGGCGGGGGGGTGAGCCGTGGGGTGGAATAACCCGCCGACATCTTGGCGTGAACACGAGCGGCTGCTCTCGGGTCGACCGGTGCCTGAGGACGGTGACGGGCCGGGCCATTCCCGTAAGCGCAAGAAGTCCGAGCGGGATGAACAGCTCAGACGTCCTGACGGCCCGGTTGTGCCCTATGCCGAGTTGCACTGTCACAGCAATTTCAGTTTTCTCGATGGAACTAGTGGTCCAGATGCTCTCGTCCAAGAAGCGATCGTGCAGGGATTGCAGGGGCTGGCGCTCACCGATCACGACGGTTTCTATGGGGCACCACGATTCGCGGAGGAAGCCCAGCTCTACTCACATCTCGGGCTCAAAACGATTTATGGTGCTGAGCTTTCCTTGGGATTGAGCGGCCCACAAAATGGCACCGCCGACCCTGAAGGCAATCACCTATTGGTGCTGGCCCGCGGCGTCGAGGGTTATCACCGCCTTGCTGCGGCCATCACCGATGCCCAGCTGCGTGGCGATGAAAAAGGTAGGCCCGTCTACGACCTCGAGGAGCTTGCCGAACGCGGCCGCGATCATTGGCTGATTCTCACTGGCTGCCGCAAGGGACACGTACGCAGTGCGCTCGCCACCGACGGGAAAGCCGCGGCCGCTGCTCAGTTGGACCGATTGACCGCACTGTTCGGGATGGACAACGTCGCAGTTGAGCTGATCGATCATGGTTTCCCAACTGACAGTGCGATCAACGATCACCTCGCAGAACTCGCCGTTGACCATGAACTGCCAACAGTGGCGACCAACAATGTGCATTATGTGCGGCCCGAGCGGCGACAACTTGCCGCGGTGATGGCGGCCGTACGTGCCCGGCGTGGCCTTGCGGAGATGGACGGCTGGTTGCCGGCGACAGGATCTGCCCACATGCGTTCCGGCCAGGAGATGCAGAGAATTTTCTGGCGCTATCCGGGATCTGTCGCCCGGACTGTCACCTATGCCGATGAGCTGGCTTTTGATCTGCAGGCCGCCAAACCCAGACTCCCCGTGAATGCTCCACCTGGCTACACGCCCATGGAATGGCTACGAAAACTTGCCGAAGACGGCATTCAGGATCGCTACCGTAACAATCAGGACGAAGCTCGTAGCCGCATTGAACACGAACTGGCAGTGATCGAAGAAAAGGATTTTCCGGGCTATTTTTTAATCGTTCACGACATCGTTCGGGAAGCGCGGCGGCGAGGAATTTTGTGTCAGGGCCGAGGTTCTGCGGCCAATTCGGCGCTTTGTTATGCCCTCAAAATCACGGCAATTGACTCGATCTACTACAACCTTCCCTTCGCCCGTTTTCTCGCTACCACGCGGGAGGAAGAGCCCGATATCGACGTCGATTTCGATTCCGATCGCCGCGAGGAGGTCATCCAATGGGTCTACGACAACTATGGCCGTCACAATGCGGCGCAGGTTGCCAATGTCATCAGTTATCGGCCCCGCTCGGCCGTACGGGATGCGGCCAAGGCGCTCGGCTATTCGACCGGCCAGCAGGATGTCTGGTCGAAGGAAATCGACCGTTGGGGAGCGGAGAGCTTGGCCGATCAGGACATACCGCCCCAGGTAATCAAGATTGCGGGGGAGTTGATGAAGGCGCCGCGTCATCTGGGCATTCACTCCGGCGGCATGATTCTGACCGAACGGCCCATCGGGGAGGTTTGCCCGATCGAGCGCGGCCGGATGGACAACCGTACGGTCTTGCAATGGGACAAGGATGCCTGTGAATGGATGGGGCTGGTCAAATTCGATCTGCTCGGCCTCGGGATGCTGGGTGCCCTCGACCATACGTTTCAGATTGTCGCCGGGCAGCTGGGTGAGCAATGGGATCTTGACCTGATCCCCAAGGAAGAGCCAGCGGTCTACGACATGCTGTGTCGTGCCGATTCGGTCGGGGTGTTCCAGGTGGAGAGCCGTGCCCAGATCGGCACATTGCCAAGACTTCAGCCGCGCGAATTCTATGATCTCGCGATCGAGATCGCCTTGATCCGGCCCGGGCCGATCCAAGGCGGCGCGGTGCACCCCTACATCCGCCGGGCCACCGGCGTGGAAGCGGTGACGTATGCGCATGAAGCGCTCGAACCAATCCTGAAACGTACCCTGGGCGTCCCGCTCTTTCAGGAGCAACTCATGCAGATGGCGGTCGAGCTTGGCGGCTGCAGCGATGATGACGCTGATCTGTTGCGTCGCGCGATGGGATCGAAGCGCGGGGTCGAACGTATCGAGTCACTCAAAGATCAGCTTTTCGCGGGCATGGCCGCACGCGGGATCGACGATGCTGAGGCCATGGCGATCTATCTCAAGATCGAATCCTTCGCCAATTTCGGTTTCGCTGAGAGCCATGCGCTCAGCTTCGCGCTGTTGGTCTATGCGAGTTCTTGGCTCAAGCTGCACTATCCAGCGGCATTCCTTGCCGCCTTGTTACGCAATCAGCCGATGGGTTTCTATTCGCCGCAATCGCTCACCGCAGATGCCCGGCGGCACGGGGTGAAAATCTTGCGGCCGGACATTCTGCTTTCGCAGGCTCAGTCCGATCTCGAAATGCTGGACGAGGGCGGCAGCACCGGTACCGATGCGTGCCTCGTGACGGTGAAGAGTCAGGGGAAGCCCCCGAGGTTTATCCCCGGTACCCCCGATCCGACACCGCAGCACCGCCGCGACGCTAACTTCGCCGTACGCCTTGGCCTGGACGAGGTGCAGGGCATCGGTAAGGCCGTCGCAATGCGGATCGTTGCCGAGCGCGAGCGGCAGCCATACAAGGACATGACCGATGTCTCCCGTCGCACCGGACTCTCGGTCACTCAGATGGAGTCGCTGGCCACCGCAGGTGCCTTCGATGCGTTTGGGCTGACGCGGCGGCAGGCGTTGTGGAATGCCGGTTATGTCGAGTCGCTCGATCAGTTCGAAGGCACTGCAGTCGAATCGCCGCCCCCAATGCTGCCGGGGATGAGCGCGGTCGAGACGACCCTTGCCGATCTGTGGTCCACCCGAATCTCGCCCGAAACTCACCCGATCGAACACCTGCGAGAACTCCTACGGAGCGAAGCGATCCTTTCGGTCGCGGAAGCCGGTGAATTCGAGGCCGGCCGGCGGGTCCGAGTCGCTGGCCTCGTCACGCACCGGCAGCGGCCGTCAACTGCCGGGGGAGTTACCTTCCTCAATATCGAGGATGAAACCGGCATGCTCAATGTCGTGTGCTCCACCGGAGTGTGGGATCGCTATCGTCGGGTGGGTCGCAATGCTGCTGGTCTGATCATCCGCGGCATGCTTGAACGCGGCAAAGAAGGCGTCACCAACCTCGTCGCCGAAAAGCTCGAATATATTGAGAGCGTTTATCCCCAGACCGCTGGTGCGATTCCGCTGCGGCATCGCTCTCGCGACTTCCAGTGATGGCCGACTAAATAACAAAATTTGAGAATTTTGTTACTTAGGGTTGATCTGACCCTAAGCAGGGGTTAGAGTCGAGTCAACCCTAAGGTAGGAGGCGTCATGCCGACTCAGATCGAGACCGAAGTGTCGCTAGCCGTATCCACGGTGATTTTCGCGCTGCGCCCCGATCCTGCCAGCGCTTTGATGACCCTCTGGTTGCCGCTTGTGCGGCGCATCCGCGAGCCATATGAGGGCCGCTGGGCGCTACCCGGGGGACCCCTGATCGCAGGTGAGGAGCTTGCCGAATCGGCCAATCATACGCTGCAGGACACGACCGGCCTGGCCCCCAAATATCTCGAACAGCTCTATGCCTTCGGCGCGATCGATCGCTCACCGGATCGAGTCGTCTCAATCGTCTACTGGGCACTTGTCCAGCCGGGGGAGGCCTCGCGTACGAATGAGGATGAGAACATTCGCTGGTTTCCTGCCGACGCATTGCCCGAGTTGGCCTTTGATCACAACACGATTGTCGACTATGCGCTGTGGCGGCTGCGCAACAAAATGGAATACAGCCGGATCGCGCACGCGTTTCTTGGTGAGACTTTCACTCTTACCGAACTGCGCGAGGTCTACGAGGCCGTGCTGCGCAAACCGCTCGATCCGGCCAATTTTCGCCGCCAAATCCTCACTGCCAAGACGATCGAGGCAACCGGCCACCGCGTGACCGGCACCAGCCACCGCCCGCCTCGGCTTTATCGCTACAACAACACCAATCAACTGGCCGATCAAGGCCCGCTCATCCGCAATCAGGAGCACCGATGACATCAATCGACGAACGCGTCGCCGCCGAGCCCGCCGCGACCTGCAACCCCCGTCTGGTCGAAGCGCCATGGGAGTTCGATGACATGCCGGGTTATGGACCGGGATCATCGCAGGATGATGTGATCCCCGATCCGATCATTCGACATGGCCAGCTGCCGGTCGAATATCAAAAAGCGGCGCCGGAAGACTTACATGCCCGCATTCTTGCGGCCAAGGCAAAGCTTGGCGACAAACTCCTCATCCTCAGCCACTACTACCAACGCGACGAAATTGTGCAGTATGCCGACTTCCTCGGCGACTCCTTTCAGCTCGCAAATGCCGCACTAACCCGGCCGGACGCCGAAACAATTGTCTTCTGCGGTGTGCATTTCATGGCCGAAACCGCTGACATTCTCACTACGGCCGACCAGTCTGTGATCCTTCCCAACCTGGCCGCTGGCTGCTCAATGGCCGACATGGCTGATGAGGAGTCAGTTGAGGCCTGTTGGGAGGAGCTGTCCGAGCTCTACGGCACCGCACCCGATGCGAACGGCAAACAGCCGGTCATTCCGGTGACTTACATGAATTCCTCGGCTGCACTCAAAGCATTCTGTGGTCGTAACGGTGGCATCGTATGCACGTCTTCCAACGCAGCGACCGTGCTGGAATGGGCCTTCGAGCGCGGTCAGCGGGTGTTGTTCTTCCCCGATCAACACCTCGGCCGAAACACCGCCAAGGCAATGGGTATCCCGGTCGAGCAGATGCCGATGTGGAACTCAAACAAGCCACTCGGCGGCAACACCGAGACCGAACTTCAAGCCGCCAAGGTGATTCTGTGGCATGGCTTCTGCTCGGTGCACAAACGCTTCACTGTTGCCCAGATCGAGAAGGCGCGCGTCGACTACCCGGGCATAAGCGTGGTTGTCCACCCCGAATGCCCCGCACCCGTGGTTGATGCGGCCGATGAATCTGGTTCGACGGCATACATCCTCAAAGCGGTCGAAGAGGCTGAGCCCGGCGCAGTTCTCGCGATTGGCACCGAAATCAATATGGTCAATCGGCTCCAAGCGGAGCACCCCGACAAAACGGTTTTCTGCCTCGACCCGGTGGTCTGCCCGTGCTCGACGATGTACCGCATCCATCCGGGCTATCTCGCCTGGACGCTCGAGGGGCTCGTTGAGGGCACGGTGCTCAACCAGATTACGGTCGAGCCGGAGATCGCCCAAGACGCCAAGATCGCGCTCGAGCGCATGCTCGCAGCCAAGCCGAAGTAAGGAACGATCATGCGCATCCTTGTCATCGGCAGCGGAGTGGCCGGTATGACGGCAGCACTCGAGGCGGTCGACTCCCACGACGTCACCTTGTTGACCAAGTCTGATCTGTCGCAGAGCAATACCCGCTATGCCCAGGGTGGCGTTGCCGTCGTGACGACCGACGACGACAGTGTTGAGTCTCATGTAGCTGACACGCTGATCGCGGGCGCAGGTCTCAGCGATGCCGACACAGTTCAGGTCTTGTGCGAGGAAGGCCCGGCCGCAATTGATGAGTTGATTGATCGCGGCGTCAAATTCGACCAGGTCGACGGTCACCTGGCGCATGGGCTTGAAGCCGCCCACTCGCATGCACGCATTTTGCATGCCGGTGGCGATGCGACCGGCGCGGGCATCGCTTACGCGCTGATTGATCAGCTCAAGGCAAGTGCGGTCACGGTCCGTGAGTCGACGACTGCGATCGATGTGATTGTCGAAGCTGGCCGGGTGGTCGGGGCCAGACTCCTCGGGGGTGGGGAACTCCGTGCCGACGTGATCATTTTGGCGACCGGTGGTGCTGGCCAATTGTTCCCTTACACGACCAATCCGGAGGTTGCGACCGGTGACGGGGTCGCGATCGCGTTGCGCGCTGGTGCGATCGTTGCCGATCTCGAGTTCTATCAATTCCATCCGACCTCGCTCGAAGCCCCGGGCAATTTCCTGATTTCCGAGGCTGTACGCGGTGAGGGCGCGGTGCTGATCGATAAGGATGGCGGGCGCTTCATGCAGGCCATTCATCCCGATGCCGAACTCGCCCCACGCGATGTTGTTGCTCGTGGCATCGCCGCGCAAATGGTCAAGCAGCCGGGCATACCGGTGCGGCTAGATGCGACCGGGCTCGGCGCTGAGTTTCTTGCGAAGCGCTTCCCTAATATTGATGCGGCGTGCCGTGCGCAAGGATTTGATTGGGGCTATGACCCGGTTCCGGTCACGCCAGCCGCGCATTATTGGATGGGTGGCATTCGCACCGATCAGTGGGGCCGAACCTCGATTCCTGGCTTATATGCCGTCGGTGAAGCTGCCTGCAACGGACTACACGGTGCCAACCGGCTCGCCTCCA
The DNA here is from genome assembly GCF_057586615.1 of Aeromicrobium changchenzhani. NCBI lineage: Bacteria > Bacillati > Actinomycetota > Actinomycetes > Propionibacteriales > Nocardioidaceae > Aeromicrobium > Aeromicrobium changchenzhani. The sequence goes on from NZ_CM172480.1 coordinate 1,399,376, forward strand.
ACTCACTCCTCGAGGGCGCGGTCTACGCCACCCGCTGCATCGCGGCACTGGCGGATCCGCCACCGGCCGAGGAATGGGACGCCGATTGGTCAGACTCGGCCGCACTCGATCTCGACGATGCACCCGGCGCCGATAATTTCACCCGCGATGACTTGCAGACACTGATGTGGCATGCGGTCGGACTGACTCGCAGCCGGGAGGATATGCGCTCGGCGATGTCCTGTCTCGCACGCTGGTCGGCTGCGGCCGTCACTGATGCCAAGTCGGCCGAGGACGCTAATTTGTTGATCGTCGCGCGCGCAGTGGTCGCGATGGCCGAAGCACGTGAAGAATCTCGCGGTGGTCACTACCGCGCTGACTTCCCTGTTTCGATTGAACAGCTCGCGCGGCATTCCGCGGCGACCGCACGTACGAAAGGCAATGTATGAGCTTGCTCGGCCCCGAACAAATTGACCGCGTGGTCCGCATGGCATTGGACGAGGACGCCCCGTGGGGCGACATCACGTCCGAGACGCTCGTACCCGAATCAGCAGTTGCGGTGGCCGACTTAGTTGCGCGTGAGCCCGGAGTGTTCAGCGGCGGCGACGTTTTTGCCGCCGCGATGACCGCACTCGACTCAAACGTTACGGTGACGATTCACGTTGCCGACGGCAGCCTTTTCAAGACCGGCGCGGTGCTGGCGAGCGTCGAGGGTGCTGCCCGGAGCGTGCTTCGTGCGGAGCGCGTGGCGCTCAACCTCGTACAACGCATGACCGGCATCGCAACCCTGACGGCGGTCTACGTTGCCGCGGTCGCAGGCACCAAAGCGCGGGTCGTCGACACGCGCAAGACAACGCCGGGGCTTCGGGCACTCGAACGCGCAGCCGTACGCGCGGGTGGCGGCCATAATCATCGCTACTCGTTGTCGGACGCGGTGATGGCCAAGGACAATCACCTCGCCATGATTGACGATCTGACTGCGGCATTGAAACAGGCCCGCAAAGATCTACCGCACACCACGTCGATCGAAGTCGAGGTCGATCGGCTCGAACAACTGGATGCGGTCCTTGCTGCCGGTGTCGACACGATCATGCTGGACAATTTCAGTCTTGAAGACCTGCGAAAGGGCGTCGAACTCATCGGCGATCAGGCCATCGTCGAGGCCAGCGGAGGCATCACCCTCGACACCCTTGCCGACGTCGCCAAGACCGGCGTCGATGTCATCTCGGTTGGCGCGCTCACCCACAGTGTGCGCTCGCTCGACCTGGGGCTCGATATCTCGATCCGATGATCTACCTCGATGCGGCTGCCACCACGCCGCTGCGCCGTGATGTGTTGGAACAGATGTGGCCTTACCTCGGCCCGGAGTTTGGCAATCCGTCGAGCCATCACGAGGTGGGGGAGTCGGCCAAGCGCGCGCTCGATCGGGCTCGTGCTGATGTCGCGCGCAAACTCGGCGCCAAACCCGGCGAGATAATCTTCACGTCCGGCGGCACCGAAGCCGACAACGCCGCGATCAAGGGCATCGCGTTGGCCGATCCGCGTGGACGGCACATCATCACCGCCTCGATCGAACATCCGGCGGTGCTCGAATCGGTTGCTTTCCTCGGCCGGCTCGGCTTCGAGGTGACGATTCTTGGGGTCGATGAGTTTGGGCGAGTTGCGCCGGCTGATCTGGCCGCAGCGCTCCGTGACGACACGACCGTGGTCAGCATCCAGTACGCCAATAATGAGGTCGGCACGATCCAACCGATCGCCGAACTTGCAGCCCTTGCACAAACTCGCGGTGTCCCATTTCATACCGACGCCGTCCAGGCCGCGGGCTGGCTTGATCTCGATGTGACTGCGCTCGGCGTGCAGGCAATGAGCATTTCGGGCCACAAGCTCGGCGCCCCCAAGGGCATCGGTGTCCTGTATGTCGCTCGGCGCACGCCATTCGAGCCGCTTATTCACGGCGGTGGGCAAGAGCGCGGGCGTCGATCTGGCACCGAGAATGTGGCCGCGGCGGTCGGTATGGCGGCGGCATTCGGCCTGACCGGAACGCCTGCAACGGACGTCATCGACCGCCGGGATCAGTTCATCGCTCAGATTTTGGCCGCAGTTCCGGGCGCATTGCTGAGCGGTCACCCGACCGAACGGCTGCCAGGGAGTGCGTCATTCGTGTTTCCCGGCACGAGCGGCGAGGCAATTTTGTTAGAGCTCGAGGCGCGCGGAATCGTCTGCTCCAGCGGCTCGGCATGTGCAGCCGGCAGCGACGAACCGTCCCACGTACTCACCGCGATGGGCTTCGAAGGCCCCGTCGCACAGACCGCGGTGCGCTTCACCTTTGGTCGGGACATGAGCGACGATGACCTCGACACTGCGGCGGCCGAACTCGCCAGCGCGGTCGCTCGGGTGCTGACAATCGGCGGCTGAACCGCTCCGTCCCGCGCAAACGGTTTAAACCAGCGATGCGAGCCAAGCGTCGTGCAACTTGGCATAACGTCCGGCTCCGCTTGCGATGAGTTCGGTGGGAGTGCCGTCCTCCACGATCTGCCCGTGTTCCAACACCAGCACCCGGTCGGCAATCTCGACGGTGGTCAGACGATGCGCGATGATGATCGCGGTTCGTTCGGTGAGGATCGTGCGTAGGGCCCGCTGCACGAGACGTTCGCTTGGCACATCGAGTGATGAGGTTGCTTCGTCAAGGATTAGTACGGCGGGGTCGGCGAGGAACGCGCGCGCGAACGCGACGAGCTGACGCTGGCCGGCCGAGAGACGCCCGCCGCGGCTCTCCACTTGGGTGGCAAATCCTTGCGGCAGGGCATTGATGAACGTGGCTGCGCCGATGGCCTCGGCCGCCGCGCGAATCTCATCATCATCAGCATCGGGGCGGCCGAATCGTATGTTGTCGGCGATCGAACCGGCGAATAAGAAGTTTTCCTGAGTGACCATGACGATGTTGTGACGAAGGGTCGCATCGTCGAGATCGCGCAGGTCGACTCCGTCGAGGAGGATGCGTCCGGAATTCGGGTCATAGAAACGTGCGACCAGCTTGGCGATGGTGGTCTTGCCCGCGCCGGTTGTGCCGACCAGCGCCAACGTCTGACCAGCCGGCACTTCAAGGTCGAGGTTGCTGACGATCGGCCGTTCAGCGACGTACTGAAATGTGACTGAATCCAGGGTCAATTTGCCGTGCGCGTCGCCCAGCGCGACCGGTGACTCCGGATCGCGGATTTCTGCTTCTTCCTCCAGCACTCCGGACAGCTTTTCCAACGCGGCGCTCGCCGATTGGAAGGTGTTGTAAAACTGGCTGATGTCCATCATCGGTTCGAAGAACTGGCGCAGATAGATCAGGAATGCGGTGAGTACACCGATTGTCACTTCACCACGGTAGGCGCGATAGGAGCCGACCAGTAGAACGATGGCGATGGTGATGTTGCCGATCAATTTGATGCCCGGCATGAACAGACCGATCAGCCGCCACGCGTCCTCATTGGCATCACGATTGTCGTCGTTCACCTCGGCGAAAATCGTCTCATTGCGCGGTTCGCGGCGAAAGGCCTGGACCGCTTTGATACCGGTCATCGACTCAACGAACTGCACGATCAACGCGGCGATGGTGGTACGCGTACGGCGATAGTAGGTCGCCGATCGAGTGCGGAACCAGCGAGTGATCAAATATAAGAACGGGAACGACAGCAGCGCGATCAGTCCGAGTTCGACATCGAGAAAGAGCAATAGCGCGGCGGTGCCGAACAGCGTAAGGGCTGCTGTGATGAGCCCGTCGAAGCCGTTGTCGAGCATTTCCTGGATCGCATCGACGTCCGAGGTCGAACGCGAGATCACCCGGCCCGAGGTGTAACGGTCGTGAAATGCTGGGGTCAGTGTCTGGAAATGCTTGAACACCCGGCGTCGTAGTTCGAGTAAGGTCTGCTGGCCGATTCGCCCGGACAGGATCAGGAACGCCAGCCGGCTTACGGCCTGAATTGCAACGATCAGGACGACGACGGCGACGATGGTCAATAACACGTTGTTGCCGTCACCGCGGCGGATCGGTGGGATACCCGAATCGATGCCCTCCTTGACCAGATAGGGAATCGCGAGTCGCGCGGCATTCTCGATGAGCACGACGACTAGGACAATCAGCAGCGCCTTCTTATGCGGACGCAACAGCGAGCCGAGCAGTCGCCGAGAACGGTCACGAAGGAGCAATGAGGCGTTGTCCGATACGTCATCTATGTCCTCGGCAGCGACACCTCGCCAGTTGGTCGGGCTCATGGGGTTGTCACTGAGTCGGGCGAATCGGCGGCCAACAATTCGCGGTAGGCGGGTACCGAGTCCATGAGTTCTGCGTGCAGACCCAGGTGGGTAATTGTGCCGTTCTGCAGGAGCGCCACCCGGTCGGCGAGCTGCACGGTCGAGGCGCGGTGCGCAACCACAATCGACGTTGTCGTGGCCAAAACGGTTCGCAATGACTCCTCGACGAGCGCCTCGGTATGGATGTCGAGCGCCGACAAAGTGTCGTCGAGGATCAGCACGTGTGGCTCGGCGACGATGGCACGAGCAAGTGCGAGCCGTTGGCGCTGCCCGCCAGATAACGACATGCCTTGCTCGCCGATGCGAGTGTCGAGACCCCATGGCAGGTCATAGAGAAACAATGCCTGCGCGATTTCGAGACCTGCGCGGATCTCCGCATCGGTTGCGTCGGGGCGACCGAGCGCAATGTTCTCGCGTGCACTCATGCTGAACAGGGTGGGTTCTTCAAATGCGGTTGCCACCATCGATCGGAGCGATTCGACGGTCAGATCGCGGATGTCGATGCCATCGAGCAGAATCCGACCGGCGGTGACATCGCGCAATCGCGGGATGAGGTCGGTCAGGGTCGATTTTCCCGAACCGGTGGCCCCGACGATCGCAATGGTCTCACCTGGCGTGATGTCGAGGTTGAGGTCGTGCAGGACTGGTTCGTCGGCATCGGGGAAGGTGAAACTGACCCCTCCAGCCGAACACGGCCGTGTGGCTCAGTCACGACCGCATCACCACCGATGATGCTTGGTTTGGTGTCGAGGATTTCTAGCACCCGGTCGGCGGCGGTCATGGATTCCTGCATCATCGCAAGAATTACGCCTAGCGACTCTACCGGCCAGATCAGACTCAGCATGAGCGTCACGAACGCGACAAGGGTGCCGAGACTTAATACGTCATTGCCGACCGCCATAGCGCCGATAAGCAGGACGAGAACAAGCGCCAGATTGGGCAGCACCTCCAAAAAAGTCCAGAACCGCGCAGCCAACGTCACCTGCTCCATCTCCGAGTCATACAGCCGCTTGGCGCGGGTGTCGAACTTATCGAAGGCATAGCGGCTGCGACCGAAACTCTTGATGTTGCGAATGCCGAGCGCCGACTCTTCGACCTGCGTTGCGATGTCGCCGCGCTGATCCTGAACCCGCCGGGAGATCACCACATATCGCTTCTCGAAATGCATCGAGGTGTAGATGATCGGCGCGGCCGCGATGATGACCACCAAGCCCAGCGGCCAATACAGGTTCAACAGCAGAACGATGGTGAGGATGAGTTGTATGACGTTGGTGATCAAGAAAATCAGGCCGAATCCGGAGAACCGGCGGATGGTGGACAAATCGCTGGTGACGCGCGACAACAGTTGACCCGATTGCCAACGCGTGTGAAATTCCATCGGCAGTGCATTGAGATGTTGGTAGAGGTCGCCACGCAGGGTGGCCTCCATGCCCATCACCGCCGGCGCTTGGACCCAGCGACGTACGAAGATGAGGAGCGCTTCGATAACGCCCAGTCCGAGGGTCAGCAGGCCGAGTTTGAGGATGCCGCCGGAATTATGATCGTGGATCGGGCCGTCGACCATCGCACGGATAATCAGCGGGATGGTGAGGCTCACGACGACCGCGGCTAGGGCGGCAGCCAGCATGGTGATCAGATGCCATGTGTATGGACGTAGGTAGCCGCGTAATCGCCACAGTGATGCGCTGGTCCGGGCCTTGGCATCGGGAGAAGGCGATCGGACGACTGACGATGGCAGCATGGGTTGGCCTGAACTCCTCACCGCGAGCGGAGGGTGGTTGCGCGCGACAACCTTCAACGTATGCCACCGCCGGGACAGAAAGAAAGTCCAGCAACTTGACCGGTATTGCTGCCACCGCATTAGGTTGGGTTGACCGCGACTAAACTTGCCATTTCGTCCGCCGGGCGAGGTCAACCGGGATGGGCTCGTTCCCGGCGAATTGGGCTGGTTGAATGAGCGACTACTCTAGAGGAGCGATGGACACCCCGACAGATACCGTTTACCTCGACCATGCGGCCACGACGCCAATGCTGCCCGAGGCGATTGCGACGATGGCCGAACAACTTGCCCGCGTCGGCAACGCCTCGTCGCTGCACGCCTCCGGTCGCATCGCCCGCCGTACGGTCGAAGAGTCGCGCGAACTAATCGCCGATCGTTTCGGTGCCCGCCCGAGCGAGGTTGTCTTCGTTTCCGGTGGCACCGAGGCCAATAACCTTGCGGTTAAAGGACTCTTCTGGTCTCGGCGTGAGGCCGATCCTGCGCGTAATCGTGTTGTTTTCAGCGCGATTGAACATCATGCATTGCTCGATCCGGCCACCTGGTTGGCCAAACACGAGGGTGCCGACGTCTCGGTGACCCCGGTCGACGAATATGGCCGCATCATTATCGACGAGCTTCGCTCCTGTGTGGAGAGCGATCCGGCCAGCGTCGCTGCGATCACCACGATGTGGGCCAATAACGAGATGGGCACCGTACAACCGATCGACGAGGTCGTCCAGATCGCGCAGCAGTACGGCATTCCAGTGCACAGCGATGCGGTTCAGGCCGCTGGTTATCTGCCACTCGATTTTGCTGGTTCAGAACTCGACGCCATGACGGTCACCGCACACAAACTTGGCGGTCCGGTCGGGATCGGCGCGCTGTTGATCCGCCGTGAACTCAAGCCGACGCCGCTGCTCCATGGCGGCGGTCAGGAACGCGATGTGCGGTCCGGCACGATCAGTGCCGCGTTAATCGCTGCCTTTGCCAAAGCGGTCGAGCTCAGCACCGACCGCCAGAGTGCGACGGTGGCTCGCGTCGAGGCGCTGCGCCAGCGTTTGGTTGAGGGCGTATGTGCCTTGGTTCCGTCAGCGATCGTCAACGGCGATCCCGAACCCGGTCCCGATCACCGCCTGCCGAACATCGCGCACATCACGTTTCCCGGTTGCGAAGGGGATGCAATGCTGATGCTGCTCGATGCGCAGGGGGTCGAATGCTCGACCGGATCGGCCTGCAATGCAGGGGTGCCACAACCCAGCCATGTGCTCCTTGCGATGGGTTATGGCGAAATTGCGGCCCGCGGTTCATTACGTTTCAGTCTTGGCCATACGACCACCAACGCGGACATCGATCGCCTGCTAGCCGCTCTTCCCTCGGTCTATCAGCGCGCGCATGCCGCCAATCTTGTAAGGAGCGGCTCATGAGGGTCATTGCCGCAATGTCCGGCGGGGTCGATTCGGCGGTTGCGGCCGCGCGAGCGGTCGACGCCGGCCACGACGTCACCGGGATTCATCTTGCGCTCAGCCGCAACCCAAAGTCCTACCGCACGGGTGCTCGCGGTTGCTGCTCGATCGAGGATTCCAATGATGCTCGCCGGGCCGCCGATGTGCTGGGCATTCCGTTCTATGTGTGGGACATGAGCGATGAATTCGCCGAAGAGGTTGTCGAGGACTTCATCGCCGAATATGCCGCTGGCCGTACCCCTAATCCGTGCCTGCGCTGCAACGAGAAGATCAAGTTTGCCGCCGTATTGGATCGCGCGCTTGCGCTCGGCTTCGATGCGGTTGCGACGGGACATTACGCACAATTGCGCACCGATGCTGACGGCGTGATCGAAATGCACCGGGCCATCGACATGGGCAAGGACCAGTCCTATGTCCTGGGCGTTTTGACTCAGGAGCAATTGGCGCATTCGTTGTTCCCGCTGGGTGACACCGTCAAGGATGTCGTACGAGCTGAGGCCGCCAAGCGCGATCTGGCCGTGGCGCAGAAGCCCGATAGCTATGACATCTGCTTCATCTCCGATGGCGACAACGCCGGCTGGTTGCAGGAGAAGCTTGGCGCCAAACCAGGACCGATCGTCGATGAGGACGGCGCTGTTGTGGGCGATCATGACGGTGCCTATGCGTTCACGATCGGCCAGCGACGCGGCCTAAAACTTGGCGTCCCGGCCGATGACGGCAAACCACGCTTCGTGCTCGACATCGAGCCGGTCAGTGGCACAGTGACGGTTGGGCCGCGCGAAAAACTTGATGTCGATCGACTCGAATGCATCAAGCCGCTGTGGTGCGGTGCGGTGCCGAGCGAGCCGCTCGAATGCACGGTTCAATTGCGCGCTCATGGCGGTGAACACCGAGCCACAGTTACGGTTTCCGGCTCCGACGTATTGGTTGATCTGCACGATCCAGCCAGCGGCATCGCACCGGGGCAGGCCTGCGTCATCTATGCCGGCACACGAGTCGTCGGAGCGTCAACGATTGCCAAGACCGCGCGGCTCAGCGAAGCATCTCGTTGAGCATTGGCGGCGGTGCTGGCGTCGCTGCCGGCGTCGGTTCGATGCCCGGCGAGGACTATGCCGAAACAGTCCGCATCGTGCTGGGCGAGACTCCTGATCTGTTCGCGATCCCCGAACTCCCTGGACGAGGCGTCCACGCGGCGATGATCGGTCGCGGCGCTGGAATGCTTGCCGAACTCGGCGCTGATCTACAGCCGTCGGGTTGGCGACTCACCGGGGGCGGATCGGGGTCCGATCAGCGTCGTGCACGCTCGCTGCTGGCCCAAGATCTCGACACCGTCGAGGAATTCCTCGATGGCTTCGATGGCGTCGTGAAAGTCCAGATCGTCGGCCCGTGGACGCTGGCGGCTTCGGTTGAACGGCCGCGCGGTGATGTCATACTTGCCGATCACGGGGGTCGTCGCGAGCTCGCCCAATCGTTGGTCGAAGGCATTCGCGAACGCCTGACCGATCTGGTCCGCCGGGTTCCGCATGCCACATGGATCCTGCAACTTGATGAACCGTTGTTGCCGGCGGTTCTCGCCGCGCAGATCCCGACCGCCAGCGGCTGGGGCCGACATCGCGCGATCGGCGAGCCAGAGGTTGACGCGACACTGCGACAATTCGTCGAGGCAGCGCACGACTCGGGCGCGCGTGCCGCCCTTCACAGTTGTGCGCCCGGGGTTCCCGTCGCACTCATCGGCGGCGCCGGTTTCGATGCGCTGAGTTTTGATCTCGCCCTTGCAACACCGGACGACGTATGGGCCGAGGCCTTCGACGCGGGGCTCGACCTCTGGCCCGGGGCTGTCCCAGCGACCGATGTTGACGGCGCTGACTGCAGTGACCGGGCGCTGGTCGAACGCATCCAACGATTCTTCGACCGGTTGGGATTCCCGGTCGAAACTTATGCCTCCCGGCTTACGGTCACACCAACGTGCGGGCTTGCCGGTGCATCACCGGTTTGGGCACGGCGCGCACTTGGCCTCAGTCGTACGACCGCTGCGGCTTTCGAGCACAACTAATCGCTGACCCGAAGCTCAGCAAAGACCGGCAGATGATCGGAGTGTTCGGTCTTTTTTGTATACGCCTTCCGCACGCCCAACCCGGGTGTCACGAACACGTGATCGATCGACTCGACCGGATGATCGGCGGGCGATGTCAACATCGGTCGATCGCTAGCGAGCGCGTCGACGTAGCCACTAGTCAGCAGTTCTGTCCATGCTGCGCTTGCCGGCGTCGTGTTGAGATCACCACCCATTACGGCGCCGTCGTGGCCGGCGGCCCTGGCCCGCATGATCTTGGCCAATTCCTTCGCTTGCTGCACCGTGCCGTTGGTCTTTGCGTTGCCAGGCTGCAGATGGGTCGAAATGATCGCGATCTTCTTATCGCCGACGTTGATCGTCGCGGACAGCACCTCGGCCCCGGTCACAGCGCCATAGCGCTCGAATGCTTGTCCACGTATGTCGTTGAGTTTGTGGCGCGAAAGGATCGCATCACCCCAGACTGGGTCGGCGGCAGGTCCGAATGCCATGTGCATGTCGAGCAGTTGAGCAAGGATGCGCAACTGATCCTGACCGCCGTTGAGTAGCCAGCCGCGATCGATCTCGCTCAGTACGATCACATCGGCGCCCCGCAGGGCTTGAGCCACGCCGCGCGGGTCAAACCGACCATTCATGCCATAACCCATACGCAGGTTGTAGGTCGCGAATGTGAGCGTCGCGGGATTGCTCGCCCTGCTGGCACTGATCGGCGCGGTCGTCAGTCCTGGTCCGAACCACGCGGTGATAACGGCCGCGACGGCGGCGAACGAGAGCAATGCCGGTGAGTAGCTGGGGCGGCGTGGGCTTGCGCCATTGGTCGAGGCAGCGAGGATGCCGATGATGAGGGCCACGATCACCATCAGGCTGTCGGCGCGATAGCCGAGGTCATAGCCTGCGTAGTAGGCAAAGAACAGCAGAACCCAGATGACTGCGCCGCCAGCGACTCGAAGCGATGAGCCGGGCTTGCCCCTGGCTGCGGCAGCGAGCAGATGTGTCGCGGCCGGCAAACCGAAGACATACGCGGGCAAGACCCATCTGGGGCTGACCCCCGGCACCTGGTTGACAGTGACTTCAACGCCAAGCACGAGCGCCGCGGCGATGATGAAGACCACCATCGCGATTGCCACCGAGGTGCGTCGGACTACGAGTCCTGCGGCCCAAATGCTGAGGATCGCGCCGACGCTGACACCCACGAGTCCGACGCCGCCGGCGACCGCTGATGCGCGGCCGGCATTGGCGAAGGCGATCCCGGTCAGCAGGAGGAGCGGGAACAGCAGCCAACATGCGCGGGCACCGAGCGGCTTGCTCGCCTGGCTGTGGCGATGCGCAAGCAACAATCCGATGAGTTGAACGGCCAACAAGGCGTAGGCCCAGGCATCATGCCGCCAGATGGCACCCCACGTTCCCAGCGCGGCGTGGGTGATTGTCGATATTGCCAATCCAACCGCGACGCCGATCACGACATCACGACCGTATGACTGCGCGGCGAGCGCGAGCCACGTGACCCCGGCGGCGATACCGAGCGAAGCGATCCACAACTGCGGATCGCCGCCATCGGTGAACTGCAATGCGACCCGTGTCGCGGCCATGATGGTCAACGCGCCCAACAGAGCAACGCGGGTATGGCGTTGACGAAACAGCAGCAGCGGGATCAGCGCGATCGCGACGCAGCCGAGTGCGTACGCACCCATCAACTCAGCTGGAGTTGATGCGGCTTGGCCAAAAATTGTGATCAGAGACGGTGCCCAGACGCGTTGCAAATCGATGAAAATCCACAACCCGAGCGCGACTGCCCACGCGTTGGCGGTGATCGGGCGCGGTCCGGTGATCGGGTGCATACCTGTTTCTATCGTGTCGGGAGGCTGGATTGGGGGAGGGCCGAGGATTGTCACGTTGTTCGTGTCCGACCATGCCGATATGATGACTATGTAGTTGGTCACCTGGAGATCGATCACCTGGAGGCCGATCACCTGGAGGCCGATCACCTGGAGGGAAGTATGGCTGTCGATGCTCACGCAGACCCGTTGCGTTCGGTCAGCGTTGCCGAGGCCAAAGCGCACTTGAGTGAGTTGCTTGATGCTGTCGAGAAGGGGGAGCGTGTGCAAATCACTCGGCGTGGCAAGCCAATCGCCGACATCGTGCCCAAGATCCAACCCAAGATCCCGATCGATTTAGCGTGGTTCGATGCGCTGGATGCCCAGATGACATCGCCCGAAGTCGACTCGGCCGATCTCATCCGCACGATGCGTGCTGAGGCACGTTACTAAGTGTTTTACCTTGACACCAGCGTCCTCGTGACGGCCATGACGCCCGAGAGCGGCCGTCGTCGCGTGCGGACGTGGCTGCTGGCGCATCAGGCGGACAGCTTCATCTCGGGATGGGTCATCACCGAGTTTGCCAGCGCGTTATCGCTAAAGAACCGCCACGCGCGACTCAGCGGTGACGATCAGCTGCTCGCACTCGCGCAATTTGATCGTTATGTCGATGAGGCAGCCGAAGTTCTCGCCATCGGCATCGCGGATTTCCGACTGGCAGCGACGTTCTGCGCCGATCCCGAAACCGGACTGCGAGCAGGTGAGGCGCTACATCTCGCAGTGTGCGCTGCGCATGGACTGACCATCGTGACGAGAGACCGGAGCATGGCATCGGCCGCCACCGGGCTCGGCATGCCCGTTACCGATCTGGATGAGGTCGCATGACTGACGATAAACTCCGGCAACGGCACAAGGAGCTAACCGAGACGATCGAGGATCATCGACAGCGTTATTACGTCGATGACGCTCCGACCGCATCCGATGCCGAATATGACGTCCTGATGCGCGAGCTTGAACAGCTTGAGGAGCAGGCGCCCGAGCTTCGGATCCCGGACTCGCCGACCCAAACCGTCGGTGGCTATGCGTCCTCGACTTTTGAGTCCTACGAACATCGCGAACGGCTGCTGAGCCTCGACAACGCTTTCAGCCTCGAGGAGCTTGAAGCTTGGCATGCGCGGCTTGGCCGCGAAGGCGTTGAAACGGCCGATTTTCTGTGTGAGCTCAAGGTGGACGGCCTTGCCATCTCGCTGACCTATGCGGGCGGCATCCTCACTCGCGGCGTCACTCGCGGTGATGGCCGGGTCGGCGAAGATGTGACCAACAACGTTCGCACGATTGGGGCCATCCCACACCGGCTCCGTGCCGCAAAGGACTATCCGATCCCGGCGTATGTTGAGATTCGCGGCGAGGTGTTCTTCCCAGTCAAGGAGTTCGAGGAGTTCAACACGGCCTGGGCCGAATCAGGCAATACGCCGTTCTCCAACCCACGCAATGCCGCCGCCGGCACGCTGCGAATGAAGGATTCCTCGGTCACGGCATCGCGCCCATTGTCGATGGTGTGCCATGGCTTGGGCTATCGCGAAGGCTTCGAGCCGGTTCGTCAATCCGCGGCATATTCGGCGCTCAAAGCCTGGGGGCTGCCGACGAGTGATCGAGCCAAGGTTGTTCCCGATATCGCCGCGGTCAAAGAGTTCATCGACTACTACGGCGAACACCGTCATGGCGTCGCCCATGAGATTGATGGCGTCGTGGTCAAGGTCGACCGGGTGGATCTCCAGCGCAGACTCGGATCAACATCACGCGCGCCGCGCTGGGCAATTGCGTGGAAATATCCACCCGAAGAGGTCAACACTCGACTGCTCGACATCCGTGTCAATGTCGGTCGCACGGGGCGCGTCACTCCCTATGGCGTCATGGACCCCATCCGGGTTGCTGGCTCGACCGTCGAGATGGCGACCTTGCACAATCAATATGACGTCAAACGCAAAGGCGTTTTGATCGGGGATATGGTCGTTCTCCGCAAGGCCGGCGACGTCATACCGGAGATCGTTGGACCGGTCGTGGCGCTGCGCGATGGTTCCGAACGCGAGTTCGTCATGCCGACCGACTGCCCGTCCTGTGGCACGACCCTGGCGCCGTCGCGTGAGGGCGACAAGGACATTCGGTGCCCCAACACGCGGTCCTGTCCGTCTCAACTGCGCGAACGATTGACCCATGTCGGTGGACGCGGCGCCTTCGATATTGAGGTCTTCGGCTGGGAGGGCGCGACCGCGCTGCTCGATGCAGGAGTGCTGGTCGACGAAGGCGGATTGTTCGCGCTGACTGCAGAGGATCTCATGACGGTCCCGCTCTACACGCGCGCCGCCAAGCCAGCCGAACTCAAGGCGGGCTCAGCTGATCGGTTGCTGAGTGCCAATGGGATCGCTTTGCTCGACAACCTCGAGAAGGCGAAGGTCCAACCGCTGTGGCGAGTCCTCGTCGCGCTCTCGATCCGGCACGTCGGACCCACAGCGGCACGGGCCTTGGCGACTCACTTTGGCTCGATGGACGCGATCCGCGCAGCATCGGTCGAGGAACTGTCCGCGGTCGAAGGTGTTGGCGGCACGATCGCTGAGGCGGTTGTTGACTGGTTCACCGTCGATTGGCACGATGCCATCGTCGTAGCGTGGGACGCGGCTGGCGTGCGGATGACGGATGAGCGTGACGAGTCGATTGAACGCACTTTAGAAGGCCTCACGATCGTCGTCACCGGCTCGTTGGTCGACTTCACCCGCGACTCGGTCAAGGAGGCGATCATCGCCCACGGCGGCAAGGCTTCGGGCTCGGTGTCGAAGAAGACCGACTATGTCGTGGTGGGGGAGTCGGCCGGATCCAAGGCGGACAAAGCCGAACAACTCGGCGTCACGATCCTCAACGAAGAAGCTTTCAAGGGGCTCCTCGCCAACGGCCCACCCCCACCATCCCCGTGAGCCCGACGTTTTGGCCCCAAATTCGACCGTTTTGGGGCCGAAACGTTCCCCCGAGCACTTCGTGCAGGGTGGTACCCCCAGACTCAGCGGGTGCTCGTAGCATCGACGGGTGCCTCCTCGTTCGCCATTGCCGCCGCGTCACGGACTCGGCGCAGCCTGGTTGCGTACGCCGGATCGGGACCGACCCCGGCCGGAGCCGTGGCCGACGATGGGCGCCTGGCTCCGCCACCGGTTACCCGAACGGGTTGATGTGACTCAACTGCTTGCCGATGAGCGATTCGTCTACGACAACGGCCTGCCCGTAGCTGAGGATGATCACTACACGCCCCACACGTTCATCTGGTTTCACCGCGATCTGCCCGTCGAAGTCGAGGTACCTGGCCAGCTCCATATCGTTCATCGCGACGAACGCCTCGTGGTGGTCGACAAACCGGCCTTTCTCTCAACGATTCCGCGTGGCCAGCACGTGCGGCAAAGCGTCGTCGTACGCCTGCGTGATGAGCTGGGACTGCCCGAGTTGTCGCCGCTGCACCGGCTGGACCGCGTCACGTCTGGTTTGCTGATGCTGGCAACCGAACGACGCTGGCGCGGCGCTTATCAGACGATGTTCCAGGACAGCGAAGTCCGCAAGACCTATTGGGCATTGGCGTCGCTGCGACCGGAGTTAGAACTACCGGTCGTGGTGCGCAATCACATCGTCAAACGACGCGGCAACTGGCAGGTCGACGTGGTACCGGACGCACCGGTCAACGCCGAGACGCTAGTCGAACTGGAGTCACAAAGCGGTGAGCATGGGGTTTATCGGCTGACGCCACGCACCGGCCGTACTCATCAATTGCGGGTCCACCTGCACAGCCTGGGCATCCCCATCGTTGACGATCCGCTCTATCCGAGCGTTCAGGACATCGCGGTCGACGATTTCAGCCGGCCACTGCAATTGCTCGCCGGCAAGCTCGCGTTCACTGACCCATTCGATGGCTCGCCTCGACAGTTCCACAGCGTTCGTGCCCTACCACTCATTGATTGATTCGGTTCGGTTAAGCGGTCAAGTTGCGTTGGGCGGTGAAGACCGCGATTGAGACGACTGCGAAGCCGAGCGCCCACCAGATCAACCCACCAGCCGCCGCATACAAAGCAGCGGTCAAAATGATCATCACCTGCACGAAAAATCGCTTCGGTCCTTCGATATAGCGGATCGAGTTCGGTGACATCCATTGCACCCAGAGGCCGATCGCAACGACGCCCAGAAATACGCCGATCGCCCACCCCTGCCAGCCATGGGCGAAGCCGTGCCCGGCAAAAATGAGCAGGATAACCATCGCGATCTCACAGATCAGGCCGAGTGAGTCGAACAGTTCGGCGTCGGTGGGGCGCGAGGGCGTCATGATCGCAGCATAGATGCCCCTCGGGTGCCATCGGACGAACCCCTAAGATGGACGCATCTCCCCACTAATCCACGAACCACAGCAATTTGAGGTATGTGCATGACTGACCCCGCCAAGGGCATCTCCCGTGAGGACGTGGTCCATCTGGCCAATCTCGCGCGAATCGATCTGAGCGACGCCGAGCTCGATCAGATGGCCGCCGAGTTGCCGGTGATCCTTGAATCCATCGCCAAGGTGCAAGCAGTTGCCAGCGCCGACATCGTCGCGATGAGTCACCCGCTGCCTGTTAACAATGTGTTCCGTGCCGATGTCGTGCGCCCCGGTCTTACCGTCGAGGAAGCGCTGTCCGGCGCCCCCGCCGCCGAACAAGGTCGATTCCTCGTTCCCCGAATTCTTGGGGAGGACGCATGAGCGAGCGTGAGCGAGCGAACAATTGGCAGCTCATGCCGCTGCCTCCCTACCGTGCTTTTTTGAGGGAGGTCGCGGCATGAGCGATGTCACTCGTATGAGTGCGGCCGCCCTCGCCGACAAACTGGCCGCCAAGGAGATTTCCTCGGTCGAAGCGACCCAGGCCAGTCTCGATCGGATCGCCGCGGTTGACGGCTCGATCAATGCCTTCTTGCACGTCGACACCGAGGGCGCTCTTGCCACCGCAGCCGATGTCGACGCCCGGCGTGCCAGCGGCGAGTCGCTGCACGCGCTGGCCGGCATACCGATTGCAATCAAGGACATCGTCGCCACGAAGGGGCAACCGACGACGTGTGGTTCAAAGTTCCTTGAGGGCTGGATTCCGCCCTATGACGCAACGATTATCCAACGCATCCGTGCCGCTGGGCTGCCGATCCTTGGCAAGACCAACATGGACGAGTTCGCGATGGGTTCGTCGACCGAACACTCCGCCTACGGCCCAACTCACAACCCGTGGGATCTCGGCCGAATCCCCGGTGGCTCCGGCGGCGGTTCAGCCGCTGCCGTCGCTGCTTTCGAAGCACCGTTGGCAGTGGGCACCGACACGGGCGGATCAATCCGCCAGCCCGGCGCGATGACCGGGACGGTCGGCGTCAAGCCCACCTACGGCGGCATCAGCCGCTATGGCCTCGTGGCGATGGCCAGCAGCCTCGATCAGGCCGGGCCGGTTACCCGTACTGTCCTCGATGCCGCGCTGTTGCACGAACTTTTGGCCGGCCATGATCCGATGGACTCCACCAGCATCGACGAACCAGCACCCGATGTTGTGGCGGCCGCGCGTCGCGCCGATGTCAAGGGTCTGAAGATCGGCATCGTCAAGGAACTCGGGGGCGCAGGCTTCCAATCGGGCGTGTCCGAGCGTTTCAATGAAGCGGTTGAACTCTTGACTCAGGCCGGCGCCGAAGTCGTCGAGGTTTCCTGCCCGAGCTTCGACTATGCGCTGGCCGCCTATTACCTGGTCATGCCATCTGAGGTGAGCAGCAATCTCGCCAAGTTCGATGCGATGCGTTATGGCCTCCGTGTGGGTCCGGCCGGAGTCGCCAGCCCCGACGCCGAACAGGTCATGGCCGCCTCGCGCGACGCTGGCTTCGGCGCCGAGGTCAAGCGCCGCATCATCTTGGGCACGTATGCGCTCTCAAGCGGCTACTACGACGCCTACTACGGTTCGGCACAGAAGGTACGTACGCTGATCGCTAACGACTTCAGTGCCGCGTTCGCCAAGGCCGATGTGCTCATCTCTCCAACGTCGCCGACGACCGCATTTCCGCTCGGGGACAAGCTCGACGATCCGTTGGCGATGTATCTCCAAGACGTTGCCACCATCCCGGCCAATCTCGCCGGTGTACCCGGATTGTCGTTGCCTGCGGGTCTTGCTGCCGAGGATGGTTTACCAGTGGGATTCCAGTTCTTGGCGCCCGCGAAAGCCGACGACCGGCTCTACAACGCGGCCGCGGCGCTCGAAGCGTTGCTCGAAGATTCTTGGGGCGGCCCCTTGCTTGACCGGGCGCCAACCCTCGAGGAGGCACGATGACCAGCACCGAAACACTCGTCGATTTTGACGAAGCACTGACCCGCTATGACCCGGTCATGGGCCTGGAAGTCCACATCGAACTCAACACCGTAACCAAGATGTTCTGCGGTTGCCCGACCGTGTTCGGCGCCGAACCCAACACCCAGACCTGCCCGATCTGTTTGGGCCTGCCCGGTGCGCTTCCGGTCGTCAATGCGAAGGCCATCGAGTCGGCAATACGTATCGGTCTCGCGCTCAACTGCGAGATCGCCGAATGGTGCCGTTTCGCGCGCAAAAACTATTTTTATCCTGATCAACCGAAAAATTTCCAGACGTCGCAGTATGACGAGCCGATCGCCTTCGAGGGTTGGACCGATGTCGAGGTTGACGGCACGACCTATCGCATTGATATCGAACGTGCGCACATGGAAGAAGACACCGGCAAGTCGTTGCATGTTGGCGGCTCGACCGGCCGCATCCATGGCGCCGATCATTCGCTGGTCGACTACAACCGCGCCGGCATACCGCTGATCGAAATCGTCACCAAGACGATTGGGGTCCCCGGTGACGTCGCCCCCGCGGTGGCTCGCGCCTACGTCGCACATTTGCATGACTTGATCGGTGGGCTCGGCGTCTCCGACGTCCGTATGGATCAGGGCTCGCTGCGCGCCGATGTGAACTTGTCGCTCAAACCGAGCGGATCTGATGTTCTTGGCACCCGCAGCGAGACCAAGAATGTCAACTCGTTCCGTTCGGTCGAGCGCGCGGTTCGGTTTGAGGTTGGCCGCCACGCTGCGGTGCTCGATGCCGGCGACAAGATTGTTCAGGAAACCCGGCATTTCCATGAGGACACCGGTACTACATCCTCAGGCCGCGAGAAGTCCGACGCCGAGGATTATCGCTATTTCCCCGAGCCTGACCTGGCGCCGGTTGCGCCGTCACGTGAGTGGGTCGAGCAGATCCGCGCCACGATGCCCGAGCAGCCCGCCGTACGCCGTGCACGCCTCGCCACCGAATGGGGTTTCAACGACCTCGACATGCGTGATGTGGTCGGTGCTGGCGCGCTCGAACTCGTCGTTGAGACGGTTGAAGCCGGCTCGTCGCCGCAGGCCGCCAAGAAGTGGTGGCTCACCGAGATGGCACGCCGCTCGAATGAACAGGGTGTCGACATCACTGAGCTGGCCATCACTCCGGCCCAGGTTGCTGAGATCCAATCGTTCATCGATGCGGGTCGTATCAACGACAAGATTGCCCGCGAACTGTTCGACGGCGTCTTTGCTGGCGAAGGCACTCCCGAGGAGGTCATCACCTCGCGTGGGCTCGAGCTCGTCTCTGACGACGGTGCGCTAGGTGCCGCCGTCGATCGGGCGATCGAAGCCAATCCTGCGGTCGCGGACAAGATCCGCGACGGCAAGCAGGCCGCCGCCGGCGCGCTGATCGGCGCAGTTATGAAAGAAATGCGCGGACAAGCCGACGCCGGACGAGTACGCGAGCTGATCCTGGAGAAGCTCAGCTGAACCAGCCGCCCGCACCACGCTCCTCGCGAGTGGCGCAGATTCGGGGCTTTTGTCGTCGAAAAACCCCAAACTTGCGCCACTCGGCGACAAACTTGCGCCACTCGCGGTGGCGTGGGAGTTGTGACTCAGGCTCAGGACTTGGCGCGCTCGGCTTTGAGCTGGGCAACGCGTTCAATCAGCGCAAGCAGTTCGTCGTGGATGACACCCGGCTGTTCAAGCGGGAGAAAATGCGATCCCTTTAACTCCATATAGGTGGAATCGAGGATCCGCTCGGAGGCGCTCTTCATATCGCGGGCGCCGGTGAGGATGTCACCTCGACCGGCGATAAATGTGACTGGAATCTTGATCCCCGACAGCGGTATCCGGTCGCTTTGAGCGATGCTGAGCGCGAGATGGGCATACCAGCGCGGATTTGTCGTGCAGAATTCGCTGAGCATGACTTGCACGTCTCGCGGATCGGCGCGTTTGCCGACGAAGCCGGTCATCTGCACAGCACGCGCCGTCAGATTGGTCCACGGGATTGACTTGACGAGCGGGCCGAGCGCATTGCCGGCCAGATATCCCACTCGAGTGGTGTTGATCATGATCTGCTTCGCGATCGGCCGCGGCAGATGGAGCGGTGCCAGCATCGTCGCAAATGTGTTGCCAGGGACGCCCGCGACCGCGAGGATGCCATCGATTCGGTCGGGGTATCGGGCCGCCAGCTCGAACGCGATCGTCACGCCGTGCGACCACGAGGCGACGGCCGCCGACTCGATGCCGGCGTCGTCCATCACCGCAATGGCGTCTTCGATGTATGAGTCGATATCAGCCCGTTTGCTGGCCGGACGCTCGGAGCCGCTGACGCCACGGTGGTTCCACGAGACGATACGAACGCCACAATTGCGGTCGAGGAAGGCCGGCCAGGAATGTGGATTGGTGCCAAGCCCGTTCGACAGGAGGACAACTGGCCCATCGGCGTCGTTGGTCCAGGCGCGGAGCCGGGTCCCGTCGGGGCTGCGGACGTCGTAGTAGCGCACGTACTGGACTATCGGGGTCACGGCCTGATTGTGCCGTCGATGGCGTTGAGCTGCAACGTGATTGTGAAAATTCAGCGTATGACATTGCCGATACTCAACCGACGATCAATCACGATTCGAGTGCTCGTATGAGTCGCTCGGCGCCGCCCTCGCTGTGGATGAGGAACAGGCTCGGCTCGGTGAGTTCAAGCTCGATCACGAGTGGGTTGCCATCGGATGCGGTAACCAGGTCAACGCGGGCATACAGCAATCCTGCTGGTTGGCCGGTGATCTGGTTGGCGGCGACGAGCGCATTTGCTGCGACCTCGTGCTGAGTGGCGGTCGGAGCACGCGGCGTGATTTGTTCGTCGGTGTGTTCCACGGTAGGGACGCCCGCGCCGCTGTGTAGCAGTTGGCCCTTGCGGATGGCATGGGAGAACGCTCCACCAATGAACAGCATGGCGGTTTCGCCCTCGCTGTCGACCGACTGGATATAGGGCTGGACCATCGAGGTGCGGCCGGCCGAGGTCAGTGATTCGCTGTGCGCGTAGATATCGGTGGGCTTGCCCCAGCGGGCGGTGTCGCGCGCGCTGGCCGAGATTGACGGCTTGCAGACCCACTCGGTGTGGTTGCCGATGTCGTCACCGGCCTGGACATTCCAATAGGTCTCGATGATCGGGACTCCCGCAGCTGCGAGCTCGCGAAGGTAGGTCTTATCGGTATTCCACGCGATGACCTCGGCGGGATTCTGTAGCGACGGTACCGATTGCGTCCACGCCAGATATTCGGCCCGGCGATCGGTGTAATCCCACGTCGAACGAATGACGACGTGGTCGAAACTGGACCAGTCGACGGTGGGATCGTCCCAGTTGAGCAGCTGGGCCCGATGGCCGCGGGCGGTGGCGGCGGCCAGAAGCAGCGGCAGATCAGGGTCAAGGCTCTGGGCGGGGGCGCTGGTGGCAAAAGCTAGATACACGCGTGCCATTCTGTCAGCCGAAACTGTTTGAGCGTGGGACTTACATCTTTAGAAAGTAAGCCATATACTTACAAATATGAAAATGAAGCAGCAGGCTGGAATTGCGTTGATCGGTGATGTGGTTGGTTCACGCACCCACCGCGATCGCGAGGCCCTGCAACGCACGCTCGAAGCGGTGCTCGCCGGTCTCAATGAGCGCATCCCGGCCCGGCAGCCGCTTGCCCCGACGGTTGGCGATGAGTTCCAAGCGATGTATGACGATGTTGCCACCGCGATCGATGTGACTCTGCGGCTCCGGTTGCACCTGCCCGACGGACTGGATTGTCGTTTCGGGCTCGGCGCGGGAACCTATGCGCATGTCGGTAGCTCGTCGTACGGTGTCATGCAGGACGGTCCGGCTTGGTGGGCGGCGCGCGACGCCATCGTCATCGCCAAGGATCGCGAGCACCGCAAGAATGGCACGCTCCGCACTTGGTTCTGTGCCGAGGATCAACTGGGGGACCATGACATCGCAACAATCAACGCGCATCTATTGTGCCGCGACCAACTCGTCGGCAGCATGAGTGCGCGCCGCCGGCGTCTGTTGCTTGGCGTGATCGACGGTCGCACCCAGGCCGTGCTGGCGCAGGACGAGGGCATTTCCGCGTCGGCGGTTTCCCAAGCGCTGCATGCCTCCGGCGCGTATGCGGTCCTGTCCGCGCGTGAGCTGATCGGAGCCTCCGCATGACGCTGCTCGGACTATTCCTCACGATGATCGGTGCTGCCGATCTCGCGCGCTACGGCATATCCGGTGCCGGAATGCGCCGACGGATTGGGGCCGTGGCCGTGGCGGCCATCGTCGGTCTGTTCGGTTTCTGGGGTCTGGGTCGACCGGTCGATGACCTCGCGGTTCTGCTGCTGGGCGTCCTGCTCATCACCGTCTGGATTTTCGCCGTGAGCCTCCCATCCCATCGCAGCGAGCGCTTCGCCCTCGGTGGCCTGATCGCGGGCATCCTGGCTTTGCTCGGTTTCGGACAACACCTCGGGGTCACTGATGGCTGGCTGCAGTCTTGGTATTCCTCGCTGACGATCGACGGGCTTGTCGACGTCAGATTCGACCAATTCGCGCTCGCTTTCGGCTGCTTTCTCGTGCTGCAGAACACTGCGAATCTGATCGTTCGCTTAGTTCTCGATGGTGCGGGTCCGGGTGTCAGCGCTTCGGCCAAAACGCTTAAGGGTGGTCGAATTCTGGGCCCATTGGAGCGTTCCTTCATCTTCGCGATGGCGCTGTCGGGTCAGTTCACCGCAGTCGGCGCGGTGATCGCGGCCAAGAGCATTCTGCGATTCCCGGAGATCTCGCGCGCCGACGACGACGGTGACATGGCCGAGTACGTCTTGGTGGGCAGTTTCGCCAGTTGGGTGCTGGCCTTGGTGTTCATACCGCTGTTCTGATCGGGTCGAGCGGCATACCGCGTTAATCCACGGCGCACTGACGTCGTAATCTCATGGCATGGCCCCTGACATCAAACCCCGCAGTCGTACTGTCACCGATGGACTCGAAGCAACCGCATCACGCGGGATGCTGCGCGCGGTGGGCATGGGCGACGAAGACTGGGAGAAGCCGCAGATCGGTGTGGCTTCCAGCTGGAATGAGATCACCCCGTGCAACTTGTCGCTTGACCGGCTCGCCAAAGCGGTCAAACAAGGCGTGCATGCTGGCGGCGGCTACCCGCTTGAGTTCGGCACCATCTCGGTGTCCGACGGTATCTCGATGGGGCACGAGGGCATGCATTTCTCGCTCGTGAGCCGCGAGGTCATCGCTGACTCGGTCGAGACCGTCATGATGGCCGAACGGCTCGACGGTTCGGTGCTCCTCGCCGGTTGTGACAAGAGTCTGCCTGGCATGTTGATGGCTGCCGCCCGTCTCGATCTGGCCAGTGTCTTCCTGTATGCCGGTTCGATCATGCCCGGCAATGTCGATGGCAAAGACGTCACAATCATTGATGCCTTCGAGGCAGTCGGCGCCTGCCGCAAGGGCCTCATCACGCGTGACCAGGTCGATAAGATCGAACGCGCCATCTGCCCCGGTGAGGGTGCCTGTGGTGGCATGTACACCGCCAACACGATGGCCTCGGTCGCTGAAGCGCTTGGCATGAGCCTGCCTGGCTCGGCCGCCCCGCCAGCCGTGGATCGTCGCCGTGATGGTTTTGCCCACAAATCGGGTGAGGCCGTTGTCGAATTGCTCCGTAAGGGCATCACCGCTCGGCAGATCATGACCAAGGAAGCATTCGAGAACGCGATCACCGTCGTGATGGCGCTCGGCGGATCGACCAATGCAGTGCTGCACCTGCTGGCGATTGCCAATGAGGCCGAGGTCGATCTGACGCTCGCTGACTTCAACCGGATCGGGGACCGAACCCCACACTTGGGTGACTTCAAACCGTTCGGTCGATTTGTGATGAATGATGTCGACCGTGTCGGTGGCATCCCGGTCATCATGAAAGCACTCCTCGACGCCGGTCTTATGCACGGTGATTGCCTTACCGTGACTGGCAAGACAATGGCGGAAAACCTTGCTGAGATCGACGTCCCGGTTGACGGCAAGATCGTCCACACACTCGACAACCCAATTCACCAGACGGGTGGGCTCACAATCCTGCACGGCTCGCTCGCTCCCGATGGCGCGGTGGTCAAGAGCGCTGGCTTCGACTCCGACGTCTTTGATGGCACCGCGCGGGTCTTTGATGGCGAGCGCGCTGCACTCGACGCGCTTGCCAACGGCACCGTGGTCGCCGGCGATGTCGTCGTCATTCGCTACGAGGGCCCCAAGGGTGGTCCGGGTATGCGCGAGATGCTGGCGATCACCGGCGCAATCAAGGGCGCTGGACTGGGCAAGGACGTCCTGCTGCTCACGGACGGCCGGTTCTCTGGCGGCACCACCGGTCTGTGCGTCGGCCACATTGCGCCCGAAGCTGTCGATGCCGGACCGATTGCGTTCCTTAAGGACGGCGACCGGATCACGCTCAACATGACCGACCGCACACTTGACCTTGGCGTCGATGCGGCCGAACTCGAGGCTCGTAAGGTCGGCTGGGCGCCGCCGGAGCCCAAGTACAAGCGCGGGGTGCTCGCCAAATATGCCAAGGTCGTGCACTCGGCCGCGGTTGGTGCGGTCTGCAGCTGAGACTGTCCACAACTGACGGGGGCAATCGACCGGTATCCTGATTGCGGCACATTCCGCACTTCACGCATCCCTGGAGAGATCGATTTCTGACGCGCAGCACGAAACCATCGATCCCGATCAACTGGCGATTGCGCTGGCGGTCTTGGCCGCAGCTGAACGCCTTGATGAGAATGATCCGGACTATGTCGCACTGCGCCGGGCTTGCGGGAAGTTCTACAAGAACGTCAAGAAGTATCGCCGGTTGGCTAAGCGCGCCGAAGTTGCTGCCGCCGATCGCGCGGTGGTCTCGGCGACAGCAACCGGCTCCAACCAGCGGATCGATGATGAGACTGCCGGCATCCTGCTGACATCGAACGCCCCAGGCGCGGTCGCGGGCGAGCTTCAGGTCGCTCGGTCGTGTTATATCTGCAAGCAGAAATACACGCTGGTGGATGCGTTTTATCACCAGTTGTGTCCGGAATGTTCGGCGTTCAATCACGCAAAGCGTGATGCCACAACCGATCTGTCTGGCCGACGCGCGCTCCTGACCGGTGGCAGGGCCAAGATCGGCATGTACATCGCACTGCGATTGCTGCGCGATGGCGCCCATACGACGATCACGACCCGATTCCCGCACGACGCGGTGCGCCGATTCACGGCCCTTCCCGATAGCAGTGACTGGCTGCATCGGTTGCGGATCGTCGGTATCGACCTGCGCGATCCGGCGCAAGTGGTCGCGCTGGCCGACTCGGTCGCGGAGCAGGGACCGCTCGACATCCTGATCAACAATGCCGCCCAAACCGTACGCCGGTCGCCGGGTGCCTATGCGCCGCTGGCCGCGGCCGAGTCGGCGCCGCTGCCGACGGGCCCGCTGCCTGAGCTCTTGACCTTCGGCCACACGAGTGATGCGCATCCGGCGGCACTCGTCGGTTCGGTTGGTAACCATCCGGTACTGGCCGGCGACACCCATACCGCCGACGAATTGACTGCCCTGGCAATGACTGCGGGCAGCGCGGATCTCGACCGGATCGACGCTGGGGGGTTGGTGCCCGATGCCGTCCACAGCAACAGTTGGACTCAGCACGTTCATGAGGTCGATGCGCTTGAACTGCTGGAGGTTCAACTTTGCAATATGACCGCGCCATTCATCCTGGTTAGCCGGCTCCGACCGTCAATGGCTGCGGCCGCGGCGCGGCGAAAATATGTCGTCAATGTGTCCGCGATGGAAGGACAGTTCGCGCGCCGCTACAAGGGCCCGGGGCATCCGCATACCAATATGGCTAAGGCCGCGCTGAACATGATGACGCGGACCAGCGCGGCGGAGATGCTCGAGACTGATGGCATCTTGATGACCGCAGTTGATACCGGCTGGATCACCGATGAGCGACCCCATCATACGAAGGTGCGGCTGGCCGACGAAGGCTTCAGAGCGCCGCTAGATCTAGTTGACGGCGCTGCTCGTGTATATGATCCGATCGTGCGCGGAGAAGCGGGCGACGACATTTACGGCTGCTTTGTGAAAGACTACGCACCCTCGCCTTGGTAACCCGACCTGAAGGGCCTCTATGCGCCGCCTGTGGACAATGGTTGCTGCCCTAACACTTGTTATAGCGCTGGGGAGTGCAAGCCCGGCATTAGCTGCTGCGGATGGGTCGTCGCTCGCGGTAACTGCGCCATCGACCGCGATCGCTGGTCAGCAGGCAACGATTGAGATTCAACTCCATGATGGAACACCTCCGTACGAGATCGTCCGTTTACAAAAGCACAACGGGACCACATGGGACGATGTCGCTTCCAAGCAGGTCGATGACAATGGTCATGCCGTCGTTTCGACCGCAGTTGCGGTCGGAAACAACGCGTTTCGAGCGGTGTATGGACCACAAGATACCCAGCTGGTCAAAGAGTTCTCGATCACCGGCACGCGACCGGCCCTCGAGCGAACCGCCGCAGTCATTTCGCTGACGTTGCCGAAAACCGTCGTGGACGAGAAGACCGCAAAGCTGGTCATAACTTGGCAGAACAAAACGGCGGTCAAACAATCTGGCACCGTGAAGATCGAGCGTCATTCGAGGACCAGCAAAACCTGGCAACCGTATAAGTCGGTCAAGGTCGCCAACGGATCTGCGACGGTGACCGTTGGCCCACGGGTGTTGACCTATTACCGAGTGCTAACGCCGCAAACTGTCACTGCGCTTAAGGGCATATCGAAGACTGTTTACATCAAGAATTTACCGCCGGGCGCGGTAGTAAAATTCCCCAAAAAAGCACCCAAGCCAAAAATCAAATTGCCGGCCCAACCACGTGCAACCGCACCGGGGGCCCACGCGGTCATCCATAAACTGAGCAAGAAGGTGTTTGCGTCGATGAAGGGGCGATCGTGGCACAAAGGATGCATAAGTCCTAAAAGCCTGCGTCTGATCAACGTCAATTACTGGGGCTTTGATGGCTACCGCCGCCGCGGCGAGATCGTTGTCAACAAGTCGGTCGCGAAGAATGTCGCCGGCATCTTTACTGATCTGTACGCGAAGCGAGTTCCCATCCGCGCCATGTATCGCGTTGACAGGTTTGGTTATTCCAAGCGGGTCAAGGGCGCCAACGACTACAAATCAATGGAAGCGGACAACACATCGGCGTTCAACTGTCGCAATGTGGTTGGCCGACCGGGTGTTCGGTCGCCGCACGCCAGCGGCCGTTCAATTGACATCAACACGTGGGAAAACCCCTACAAAGTTGGTGGCAAGGTCTATCCCAACTCTTACTGGGCCAAGCATAAGTCGCCCAAATCGGTCGTATGGCGATCCAAGAAGCATCCAGTGGTCAAGATTTTCGCCAAGCATGGTTACCGGTGGCTCGGGTCTTTCGACACGCAGCATTTTCAGAAGAGGTAGCCCGCTGCTGATTTGGTGATGGCATGACAAACCGGGCTGGGGATTGATTCCTCAGCCCGGTTCACATCGATCACTGTGCTATTTGATGGCGCACTTCGTTGCGACCTTGGAGAAGGCCGTGGTCAGCGCTTTGCCTTCGCTCTTTGAGCCTTCGTAATCCTTGTCGTTCTCAGCAAGCGCCTTGAGCGTCTTGTCCGCGACCTTTGAATCGACCAGGATCTTCGAGGCGCAATCAGCCTGAGGTTTCGTGAGCGCCGTGCCAATCACGCTGTTCTTGTTGCTCAGCGCTTTCGACAGATCGTCCGCCGATGGCCGACCGGAGCCGCCACATGCGGCCGTCGACGCGAGACCGAGGGCAATCAGGGTTATCCCGAGCTTCTTCATATATTTGGTGTCCTCAAAATTTGATCAGGTTGTCGGCACCATCAAACCAGTTGACCGCCGAATGGGGCGAATTTAGGGGGCATTCGGGCCTCCAATATTTGGGATACCCGTCTCATATCGTGGGAACACTGAGGGGTAGACTTGCGTAGGTCAGGCGCGGCAGGGGACTCTGTTCATATGCAGTATGAACTCCTTGTAGTACGCAACTGACGCGTTCGCCTGAAACCGGCTCCCGCGTCTCCCTCGTTTGCCTGATGGCCGAGGGATTTTTTTGTGGGAGAACGAACAGCGCCGCGCGGCAATCGCGACAGACGACACAACCGAAGGGCAGATGCAATGACCGAACAGCTCACGGGGGCACAGTGCCTTGTTCGTGCGCTGGAGCTTGCCGGTGTGGACACCATTTTTGGTATCCCCGGTGGCGCCATCTTGCCGGCATACGATCCGCTTTTCGACTCGAAGCAGATCCGCCACATCCTCGTACGTCACGAGCAGGGCGCAGGCCATGCTGCACAAGGCTATGCGATGGTGACTGGCAAAGTCGGCGTGTGCATGGTCACATCCGGGCCCGGAGCCACGAACTTGGTGACCGCAATCGCCGACGCGCACATGGACTCGGTGCCGATCGTCGCAATCACCGGCCAGGTCGCCAGCGGCTCAATCGGTTCTGATGCATTTCAGGAAGCTGATATCCGCGGCATCACGTTGCCGATCACCAAACACAGCTATTTGGTCACCAAAGCTGAGGACATCGCACGTGTCATTGCCGAGGCGTTTCACATTTCGCTCACCGGTCGTCCCGGACCAGTGTTGGTCGACATTGCGAAGGACGCACTGCAAAATCTGACCACGTTCGAATGGCCCAATGAGTTGGCGTTGCCCGGCTACCGGCCGACGACACGTCCGCATGGCAAACAGGTTCGTGAGGCGGCGCGACTCATCGCGGAGTCGAAGCGTCCGGTTTTGTATGTCGGTGGCGGTGTGATTAAGGCTGATGCGGCAGCGGAGTTGAAGGTGCTCGCCGAACTGACCGGGATCCCGGTCGTCACGACGCTTCAAGCACGTGGTGCGTTCCCTGATTCGCATGAGTTGCACATGGGCATGCCGGGTATGCACGGCACTGTCGCGGCGGTCGGCGCGTTGCAAAAGTCGGATCTGTTGATTTCGCTCGGCGCCCGGTTCGATGATCGTGTGACCGGCGTGTTGAGTTCGTTTGCGCCCGAGGCAAAAGTCATTCATGCCGATATTGACCCGGCCGAAATTTCAAAGAATCGTGCTGCCGATGTTCCGATTGTCGGTGACTGCCGCGAGGTGATCGGCGATCTGATCCTCATGCTCAAGAAGCAGACTGACGAGGACGGAGTCACCGGCGACTATTCTGCGTGGCGTCAGCAGATGCTTGCGATCAAGGCGAAGTACCCGGTCGGCTTTGAGAAGCCCGCTAAGGGGCTCGCGCCACAGATGGTCATTCAACGCATCAGCCAGATCGCTGGCCCCGAAGCCACCTACGTATCAGGTGTCGGGCAGCACCAGATGTGGTCGGCGCATTTCATCGACTTTGAACGGCCGCGGCAGTGGCTCAACTCCGGCGGCGCCGGAACAATGGGTTATGCCGTGCCGGCAGCAATGGGCGCACAGGTTGGGCTTCCTGGCGAAGTGGTGTGGGCCGTCGATGGTGACGGCTGCTTCCAGATGACGAACCAAGAGCTCGCAACCTGTGCCATCGAGGGCATCCCGATCAAGGTAGCGATCATCAACAATCAATCGCTCGGCATGGTTCGCCAATGGCAGACCTTGTTCTATGACGGCCGTTACTCCAATACCGATCTCAATACCGGTAGCGAAGAGAGCGGTGGGCGTCGAATCCCCGATTTCGTCAAGCTTGCTGATGCCTATGGTTGTGTGGGTCTCCGCTGTGAGACCGAAGCCGATCTTGACGCAACCATCAAGCAAGCCATGGCGATCAACGATCGCCCGGTCGTGATTGATTTTACCGTCGAGCGCGATGCGATGGTGTGGCCGATGGTCGCTTCCGGCACTGGCAACGACGCGATCAAGATCGCCCGCGACATGGCACCGATCTGGGACGAGGACGAACTGTGAGTAACAAGATTCTCGTCAACATGACACGAAAGGCGGCGTAACCATGCAACATACGTTGAGCGTCCTGGTGGAGAACACCCCCGGCGTGCTGACCCGTGTCTCGAGCCTGTTCATGCGTCGTGGCTTCAATATCCATTCGTTGGCGGTCGGCCCGACTGAAATCCCCGAGATTTCGCGTATGACGATCGTCGTCGACGTCGATGACCCGTCGCTCGAGCAGGTGACCAAGCAACTCAACAAGTTGGTCCACGTACTTAAGATTGTTGAGCTCGAGCCCGAGTCCGCGGTTGAACGTGAACTCATGCTGATCAAGGTCAAGGCCGACTCACAAACGCGTAGCGATGTCCTCGAAACGGTGCAGTTGTTCCGCGCCAAGATCGTCGATGTCGCGACCGATGCGGTGACGATCGAGGCAACGGGCGACGCGCGCAAACTTGAGGCGATGCTCAACGTTCTCGAGCCCTTCGGGATCCGCGAAATCGCCCAATCGGGACGCGTGGCCATTGGCCGCGGCGCCCGTTCAATCACCGACCGCAGCCTGCGCGCCGTTCTTGGCGCCCAGGTCGGCTGAACCACATCAAACCCCAACACAAGAAACCCCAACACAAGGAGAAACACCCGTGGCCGAGTTGTTCTACGACGACGACGCAGACCTGAGCATCATCCAAGGACGCCAAGTGGCAGTCCTCGGTTATGGCAGCCAGGGTCACGCGCATGCTTTGAATCTGCGGGACTCGGGCGTCGACGTACGCGTCGGTCTGCTCGAAGGTTCCAAGAGCCGCCCCAAGGCCGAAGCGCAAGGACTTCGCGTTCTTACCCCCGCAGAAGCTGTCGAGGAAGCCGATGTCATCGTCGTCCTCGCTCCCGATCAAGTTCAGCGCACCCTGTATGCCGACTCGATCAAGGACAACCTTGTCGCCGGCGACGCCTTGGTCTTCGGCCATGGCTTCAACATTCGCTTTGGCTACATTGAGGCGCCCGAGGGCGTCGATGTGATCATGGTTGCGCCCAAGGGCCCCGGTCACTTGGTTCGCCGTGAGTTCGTTGACGGACGCGGTGTCCCCGACATCGTGGCGGTTGAGCAGGATGCCACCGGCAAGGCCTGGGATCTGGCGCTGTCATATGCCAAGGGCATTGGTGGCACGCGTGCCGGCGTTATCAAGAC
The DNA here is from genome assembly GCF_057586615.1 of Aeromicrobium changchenzhani. NCBI lineage: Bacteria > Bacillati > Actinomycetota > Actinomycetes > Propionibacteriales > Nocardioidaceae > Aeromicrobium > Aeromicrobium changchenzhani. Next base: position 1,430,266 of record NZ_CM172480.1, read on the forward strand.
CACGTTCACCGAGGAGACCGAAACCGATCTCTTTGGCGAGCAGAGCGTCCTGTGTGGCGGTGTCTCGCAGCTGATTCAGTATGGTTTCGAGACCCTGACCGAGGCCGGTTACCAGCCTGAGATCGCGTACTTTGAGGTCCTCCACGAGCTCAAGTTGATCGTCGATCTGATCAATGAGGGCGGCATCGCCAAACAGCGCTGGTCGGTCTCCGACACGGCCGAATACGGCGATTACGTGTCCGGCCCGCGGGTCATCGATCCGAGTGTCAAGGAGAACATGAAGGCGGTTCTGGGCGACATTCAGAACGGTTCGTTCGCCAAGCGCTTCATCGATGATCAGGACAACGGCGCGAAAGAGTTCCTTGAACTCCGTGCCAAGGGCGCAGCCCACCCGATCGAGGCTGTCGGCAAGCAGCTTCGTGGCCTGATGTCCTGGGTTAAGACCGCGGACACCGACTACGTCGAAGGCCAAGCCGGCCGCTGACGAGTCGCTCACGTGCGCCGAGGAGTCACTCACAAGTGACTCCTCGGCGTTTTAAGCGATGAGGTTCAGTGCGGTTGGCCGAGCGTTCGTGGCTTCGGCGCCGGCGGCCTTCAGTTCGTAGGCGTCGCGGAGACGACGTACTGCTTCGCTGAGAACCTCGGTCGAATGTGTGTATGGCAGCCGGAGGTGGCGTTCGCCGACCGCCGCGTGATGAGCGAAGAACCGGGGGCCGGGCGTCAGGATCAGGTCGTGTCGAGCTGCCTCGGCGACCAAGGCAGTCGACATACGGCGGGGAAGTGTGAGCCACAGGCTCATGCCGCCGGGGGAGCGTGGCGCACGGAAATCGGGCAACTCCTGCTCGATCAGATTACGAAGGTGCGATCGTTGCCGGCGGAGGGCATCGAGTGCAGCCGCCTCGATCTCGTCCGGCGCGGCCAGAATCTCCGCGAGTACGAGTTGTTCGAAGGCAGCTGAGCCGAGGTCACTCGACATCCGCGCTTGGATCAGCGGCGTCACGAGGTCAAATGGCGCGCGAATCCAGCCGATACGAAGTCCACCCCAGTATGTTTTGGCGGCCGAGCCGACCGTTATGGCACGGTCATCGTGAGCAGCAAATGGTGGCGGCATCGCGACCCCGTCAAGATTCACCCCACTCATGGTTTCGTCGATGACCGGCACCACACCCGCCTTGCGAAGATTGCTGGCCAGTCGTTCCCGACCGGTTGTGTCGAGCAGCGCCCCAGTTGGATTGTGAAAATCAGGAATCAGGTAGGCGAAGCGATGCGCGCCACCGCGGAGAACCGCGCTGACCGGATCCTCATCCCATGGTGTGTCGCCCACCGGCAGCGGAGTAAGTCGTGCACCGGCTTGGGTCCAGGTGTCGAAGGCATGGGGATACCCGGGACTCTCGACGATCACGCGATCGCCACGATTGAGCAGCGCGCGGGCGATGAGTGACAATGCGCCCATTGCTCCGCTGGTCACAATGATTTGCTCTGGGATGGTTCGAAGCCCTCGGGCCGTGTAGTGCTCGGCGAGACGTTCGCGCAGGATCGGCAAACCATCGGGAAGGTAGCCCGTCGTGGCGAGCAGCGCCGGCAATCCGTACATAGCGGCTTCGTAGGCGCTGCCGATCCCGGCCGGCGCCACGCTGGCAGCATTTGTCAACGACACGGACGTGTTGTCCGGCCCGTGTGGAAGCAGTGAGCTCGTGCTGGACGCAACGTACGGAACACGGATTACGCTGCCGGAGCCGCGGTGTGACTCAAGGAAGCCGCTCTCACGAAGTTCGGCGTAGACTCGTGCGATCGTTGTGCGGCTGACCCCTAGGGCTGCGGTCAATTCACGTTCGCTCGGTAGCCGGGTGCCGTGCAGCAGCCGGCCATCGAGGATCAGTAGCCGGACCCGATCGGTTAGATCCCGATAGGCTGGGCCGTCGAAGTGGAGCTCACCAAGAAGATCACGCAGACGTTTGGCGGAGACGAGAACAACCACGAGGCCACCATGTCACAATTGGCTATGTATTAACAGTCCACTTTCGACGAGGATGGAGCCATGGCCCAATACCTTGATCTCGGACTCACCTCGCGTGAGCAGATCCGTGCCGGGCGGCTTGGCCGTCGTATACCGCAACTTCTCTTGGGCCTGATCCTGTTCGGTTGGTCGATGGCGATGATGGTCGAATCTAATCTCGGGCTGATGCCGTGGGACGTCTTTCATCAGGGTGTTGCGAAGCACGTGCCGTTGTCCTTCGGCGAGGTCGTGATCGTGGTTGGTGCACTGGTCCTGCTGTTGTGGATCCCGTTGCGGCAGTGGCCCGGGCTGGGCACGATCCTCAATGTAGTTCTGATCGGCATCGCCGCCGATGTCGGCCTCAACGTCATGTCTGAGCCAGGCGCATTGTGGGTGAAGGCGGCACTGCTAGTTGGTGGGATCGTCCTCAACGGGATCGCCGGCGCGCTCTACATCGGCGTGCATCTGGGGACCGGGCCGCGCGACGGATTGTCGATGGCACTCAATCGGATCACCGGTCGCAGTGTGCGGCTGATGCGTACGGGTGTGGAGATCATTGCTCTGCTGGTCGGGATCGTGCTCGGTGGAACCGTCGGGATCGGTACTGTCCTGTATGCATTCGGCGTTGGCCCCTTGCTGCAGTACTTCCTGCCCAAGGTCCAGGTGAACCTCGCAGACCGGCGTTGATTGGCCTAGCGTCGTGTGGCGATGATGACTGACGTACCGGCGTCGATCAGCATTTCGACTGCGGTGAAGCGTTCGTCGGTCAACCATTCCTCACGAACCGTGTCGACGCGACCTTCGAAGATCGGCGGCCAATAGTCCGACGGCGTGAAGTCGTCCAGCACTGCGATGCCGCCGGGCTCCATCAGATCGGCGACGATATCGACGCTCCGCTTGACGTCACGGACGTCCACGAACAGCAGCGAAAATGGTGCGTACCGCTCCAATGTCGACCAGTCACCTGAGGTCACTTCGACATTGTCGACATCTTTGAACAGGTTCTGTACGACCTCGGCAAGCTTGGGATCCAATTCGGCACTCACGATTCGTGAACCCTTGGCCGCTCCTGTCGACAACCACGCCGAGCCCACGCCGCAGCCGGTGCCGAGTTCGGCAAGAGTTCCGGTCCGTGAGGCGGCGAGCGCAGCCAGCAGTCGACCGGTCTCGTGTCGAGTAGAGGTGATGAAGCCGCGCTGGCGGGAAAGATCGAGCGCTTTTGCGACGAGGGGTGGGATTTCGGTAGGAGCGCTCACCCGGTCAGTGTTTCATGAACACGAGGTGCGCATCTCATATCCGCGCGTACGTGTCTCGGAGAATGAGACATGTGCGTGAATCTCCCACGAATTGTGAATCAGCGTATTAAGGTGGATGTGTGCGGAAGCTTGTACTCGTAATTGCTTGCCGCGGCAGGGCCTCTTAGGGCCTACACCCTGCCGCGGAGTTTGGCGTTTGGCCAAGAGTTCCGCCGCAGGGGATGTGTGGTCGCCACCGCGATCCAATCCTTCGCCGTTCATCTCGCATCGATGTGATCCATCAATTCGGAATCCCGCGGGCTGGTTGGGCTCTTGCTCCAAGCGCCGAACTCCGCGGCAACCAATCCGAAGGACAGCATCATGAATGAAGACATGTCGATCGAGTGGGGACCAGCGCATCTGCGTGAGGATGCGCCGACGGCGACGTACGAATTTACCGAACGTCCCGACGACAACTGATTCTCAATAAATCGTGAGACACCGGTTTCATATCCTGAGATCGCGCTGTCTAGAATGGCGATCATGACCCGCAATTTTTCCCTCGCAGTTGTGCCCGGAGACGGCATTGGCCCCGAGGTCACCGCGCAGGCGTTGGCTGTCCTCAACCTGGTTGCCCCCGATCACGGCCTTAGCTTTGCCGCGACCGAGTATGACCTCGGCGCACGCCGCTACCACGCGACAGGGGAGACCTTGCCGGCATCGGTGCTTGCCGAGATCAGCCAGCACGATGCGATTCTGTTGGGCGCCATCGGCGATCCGAGCGTGCCGTCGGGAGTTCTGGAGCGAGGACTCCTGTTGAGATTGCGGTTCGAACTCGATCATTACGTCAACCTCCGCCCGTCCAAACTGTTCCCCGGCGTACCCACGCCGTTGGCGAACCCTGGTGCGATCGACTTTGTCGTGGTTCGTGAGGGCACCGAAGGCCCGTATGTCGGCAACGGTGGCGCGATCCGCGTTGGGACGCCGCACGAGGTGGCTACCGAAGTCAGCCTCAATACGGCCTTCGGCGTTGAGCGGGTCGTTCGCGACGCGTTCGCTCGTGCGCAGGCTCGCCCGCGCAAGAAGTTGACGCTCGTGCACAAGAACAACGTTCTGGTGCACGCCGGCCATCTGTGGAGCCGCACAGTTGACACGGTTGCGGCGGAGTTCCCCGATATTGCGGTGGACTACCTGCACGTCGACGCGGCCACGATCTTCTTGGCGACCGATCCCTCGCGTTTCGATGTCATCGTGACAGACAACCTTTTTGGCGACATCCTCACCGATCTCGCCGCCGCCATCACCGGTGGTATTGGACTTGCTGCCAGTGGCAATATCAATCCCGACCGCACCTCGCCGAGCATGTTCGAGCCGGTTCACGGCTCTGCGCCCGACATTGCCGGTCAGAGCAAGGCTGATCCAACCGCTGCGATCCGCTCCGGCGCGATGCTGCTGGACCACCTGGGCTTCCCGGCAGCGGCGGCCTGCATCGAGGCCGCAGTTGAAGCGGACATTGCCGAGCGCAATGGCGCCAGAAGCACCGAAGCGGTCGGTGCGGCCATTTCTTCGCGGCTGGCCGAGGGTGTATCGGTCGGTTAACGACCATTTACCTTCGACCCTCGAAAGCGTTAGTGTGAGCATCATGAATTCAACACCGTTCGTCAGCCGCCTCGAAACGAATCCAAACCCGCGGTCGGCTGCGGAACGGGCCGAAATTCTTGCCAATCCCGGCTTCGGCGACTACTTCACCGATCACATGTTTATGGCCGAATGGACTCCGGCGACTGGCTGGGCAGATGCTCGCGTCGTGCCATACGGTCCGCTGTCGCTCGACCCGGCGACGGCAGTCCTGCACTATGCGCAGGAGGTCTTCGAAGGCACCAAGGCATACGTTCACGCTGATGGTTCGGTGTGGACGTTCCGGCCCCGCGCCAATGCGGCCCGTATGCAGCGGTCAGCTCATCGTCTTGCCCTGCCTGAACTGCCGATCGATTGGTTCATTGGCTCGATCGAAGCGCTGGTCAGTGCGGATCGGCAATGGGTTCCCGGTGGCGAAGAGCGAAGCCTCTACATTCGGCCGTTCATGTTCGCCTCTGAAGTGTTCCTCGGCGTGCGCCCTAGCCAGCACGTCACCTATTCAGTCATCGCATCGCCAGCGGGTGCCTACTTTAAGGGCGGACTCAAGCCGGTGTCGATTTGGCTGTCGACAGAATTTTCCCGCGCGGGAACCGGTGGCACTGGAGCGGCCAAATGCGGCGGCAACTACGCCGCAAGCCTCCTCCCGCAGCAGGCGGCCAGCGCACAGGGTTGTGACCAGGTGGTGTTCCTCGATTCGACCGAGCATAAGTGGGTCGAGGAGCTCGGCGGGATGAACCTCTATTTCGTGATGGCTGACGGCAGTATCGTGACGCCGGAGCTGTCCGGCTCAATCCTCGAAGGCATCACGCGCGACTCGATTATGAAGTTGGCTGTTGATTCAGGGCATCAGGTCATTGAACGCAAGGTTTCGATCGACGAATGGCGTGACGGCGTTGCATCGGGCACGATCGTCGAGGTCTTTGCCTGCGGAACTGCTGCGGTCGTAACGCCGGTCGGCACGCTTAAATGGGATGGCGGAGAAGTGTCGATTCCTGGGGGCGAGGCCGGCAAGGTGACATCCGAGCTTCGGACCGCACTTGTCGATATTCAGTATGGGCGCGCCGAGGACCGACACGGGTGGATGCACCGGTTGGTTTGACGGTGCGCCGTGGTTTGATTGTGAGAGTGATCCACATCACGCTCTCCGCGATCCGGGGAGTTCCTGATTCTCGGAGGACCCATCCCATGCCCTCCACACTAGGAGGCAATTGATGACGACCGCGACTCGTGTCGAGCATGATCTGATCGGTAATCGCGACGTTCCCGTCGATGCGTACTGGGGAGTGCACTCGCTTCGTGCGATGGAGAACTTCCCGATCACTGGTATTCCCATCGGCGACAGCCCGTTCCTTGCCGAGGCATTGGCATCGGTCAAGGCGGCTGCAGCGGCTGCTAATCACGAGCTCGGGCTGCTTGACGATGAACGATTCGAGGCCATTCGGGCGGCCTGCGAGGAGATTCGCACTGGTGCACTGCACGATCAGTTCGTCGTGGATGTCATCCAAGGTGGTGCAGGTACGTCGACCAATATGAACGCCAATGAAGTCATCGCGAATCGGGCGTTGGAGCTGTTGGGCCGTGACAAGGGCGATTATGCATTCATCCATCCCACTGAGCACGTCAATTTAAGCCAGTCGACCAACGACGTCTATCCGACTGCGGTCAAGATTGCTGTCATCATGGCGGCCCACTCGCTGCTCGATGCGATGGAAGTTCTCGAAGCGAGCTTTGCCGCCAAAGCCGATGAGTTCCACGACGTACTTAAGATGGGTCGGACCCAGCTTCAGGATGCCGTCCCGATGACACTCGGGCAGGAGTTCCGCACCTACAGCGTCATGATCGGCGAGGACCGCAGCCGGCTGTCCGAAGCGGTGCTGATGCTCCACGAGATCAACCTCGGCGCGACGGCGATCGGCACCCAACTCAATGCGCCTGTGGGTTACGTACCCATTGCCTGTGAGCAGCTGGCGAAATTAACTGGTCTGCCCTTAGTAAGCGCGGTTGATCTGATCGAGGCCACCCAGGACTGCGGCGCGTTCGTTCAGCTGTCTGGTGTGCTCAAGCGCGTTGCGGTCAAACTGTCCAAGATCTGCAACGATCTTCGGCTCTTGTCGTCGGGTCCGCGGGCTGGGTTCTGCGAAATCAATCTGCCGGCAGTTCAGGCCGGGTCGAGCATCATGCCGGGCAAAGTCAATCCGGTCATTCCTGAGGTCGTCAATCAGGTGGCCTTTCAGGTCATCGGCCACGATGTCACAGTCACGATGGCCGCTGAGGCAGGCCAGCTGCAGCTCAATGCATTTGAGCCGATCATCTGCTATTCGCTCTCGGCCGGTCTGGCCCGGCTCAAAGAAGCAGTCCTGACGCTCGCGACCCGCTGCGTCGACGGCATCACGGCAAATGTCGAGCTCATGCGTGCCGAGGTGGACAACTCGATCGGTCTGGTGACCGCGCTCAATCCTTACATCGGTTATCGCGCCGCCACTGAAGTCGCCAAGGAAGCACTCGCGACCGGTCGCGGGGTTGCTGAATTGGTGCTCGAGCGGGGTTTGCTGCCACCGGAGAAGCTTGAATTGATTTTGCGGCCGGAGACGCTTGCGAATCTGACGCCACGGCCCAAAAAAACGAACGTCGAGTCCGTCGGTAGTTGAGCGATTTGTCATAAGTGAGGTATGAGCCTTGTATAACCTTCAACCAACTGATAGTTCTTGTCAGTGAGCCGAATCACTTCGCGTCGCCGCATTATCCGCCTGGCCACGGGGGAGACTCGTGTGGTGCGAGAAGACGTCCTCGCAGTTGAGGAACCACTTGAGATTCGTGTCGGCGGCCGTTCGCTGGCCATCACGATGCGCACCCCTGGACACGACGTCGACCTGGCCGCAGGTTTTCTCGTGTCTGAAGGAGTGATCGCGCGATGCGACGACTTCGGTGCGGCGCGTTATTGTGCCGGTGCGACGGTCGACAACCTCAACACGTACAACGTCTTGGACATCACGCTCGGCGTCGGTGTGCCGGCGCCGGACCCCAGCCTCGAACGCGCGTTTTTCACGACCAGCTCCTGTGGACTGTGCGGCAAGGCCAGTATCGATGCCGTTCGTACGAAATCGATGTATGTGGTGGGAGCAGACGGGCTGCGAATTGATCCGGACGTTCTGGTCACGTTTCCGGGCCGACTTCGCGCAGGACAAGCGGTCTTTGAGAAGACCGGTGGGTTGCATGCGGCCGCACTCTTCGACGGCGCGAGTGGCGAGTTGCTGGTTCTGCGTGAGGACGTCGGTCGACACAATGCCGTCGACAAGGTTGTCGGCTGGGCGCTCAAGGAGGACCGGCTGCCGTTACGCGGCTGTGTCCTCATGGTGTCGGGGCGGGCCAGCTTCGAACTTACGCAAAAGGCTTCAATGGCTGGCATACCATTTCTTGCCGCGGTTTCAGCGCCGTCGTCGTTGGCGGTCGAACTGGCCGAAGAATTGGGCATGACCTTGGTCGGTTTTCTGCGTGAAAACTCCATGGTGATCTATTCCGGCGACGAGCGTGTCGCCGACAAACTAGTAGAAGACGGTAGTGCGCTATGACTCGCAAAGCACCAATCCAGGATGTCAACGACGACAAAATGTCGGTGAGCGAACCCGAAACCTGGGCCGCAGGCGTCCCGGGTGTACTGCACTCGATGGGACCGGCCTTCAAAGGCATGGGTATTCGCCGTAGCCTGCAAACGCTCACCTCGATGAACCAAAAAGATGGCTTCGACTGCATGAGTTGCGCGTGGCCCGATCCGGACCATCGCAAGACCCTGGAGTTCTGCGAAAACGGCGCGAAAGCGCTGACCTGGGAGGCCACTCAACTCACGATCCCGACGGACTTTTGGGCCGAACACTCGATCAGTGACCTGCTCACGAAGTCCGAGTATTGGCTGGGTATGCAGGGCCGTCTTGTCGAACCGGTATTCAAGCCGGCCGGCAAGGATCACTATGAGCCAATCAGTTGGGACGCGGCATTCACCAAGATTGCCGAAAAGCTCAACGGTCTCGATTCGCCGAATGAAGCGGCGTTCTACACCAGCGGTCGCACCGCCAACGAGACAGCGTTCGCCTATCAGTTGTTTGTGCGCGCCTATGGCACCAACAACCTGCCGGACTGCTCGAATATGTGCCACGAATCGACCGGCCTGGCGATGGCCGAAACAATCGGTATTGGCAAGAGCACGATTGCCTACGGCGACTTTGCCAAGGCCGATTTGATCATCGTGATGGGCCAGAACCCCGGCACCAACCACCCACGCATGCTGACTGCGCTGGAGGAGGCCAAAGAAGCCGGCGCCGAGATCGTCGCGGTCAACCCGCTGCTCGAGGCCGGACTCATCCGCTACAAGAACCCGCAGCGGGTCAAGGGCATTCTCGGCAAGGGCACGGGGTTAGCCGACCAATATTTACAGATTCGGCTTGGCGGCGATGGCTGGCTGATGAAGGCCATCTCCAAGCGTGTGCTTGATGCCGAAGCAAAGAATCCTGGCACCGTTCTCGATCACGATTTCCTCGACGCGCATTGTGAAGGCTTGGCCGAGCTCACCGAGCATCTCGCTGACCTTGACGAGCAGGGCGTACTCGACGCGACTGGGCTGACCGTCGAGGAGATCGATGAGTTGGCGGCACGCTACCTCAAAGCCGACCGGGTCATCATCACCTGGGCGATGGGGCTCACCCAACACAAAGAAGCTGTTCCCACGATCAAGGAAGTCATTAACCTGCTGCTGTTGCGCGGCAACATCGGCAAGCCCGGTGCTGGTGCGTCGCCAATCCGCGGTCACAGCAATGTTCAAGGCGACCGCACGATGGGTATCTGGGAGCAGATGCCGGCGGTATTCCTCGATGCGATCGAGAAGGAGTTCGGCTTCAATCCGCCGCGCGAGATCGGCGTTGATGCGGTCCAGGCGATCCGGGGGATGCGCGACGGCAAGATCAAGGTCTGGCTCGCGCTGGGTGGCAATATGGTCGCCGCAGTGTCGGATACCGAGGCCGCTGAGGCTGCCTTTCAGAACACCGAGATGACGGTCCAGATTTCGACCAAGTTGAACCGCAACCACATCATCATCGGCGCTGAGGCGCTCATCCTGCCGACGATGGGGCGAAGTGAGATCGACCTGCAGGCGACCGGTCCGCAGTTCCTCTCGGTCGAGGATTCAGTATGTGCGGTGCACTCGACGAAGGGCCGCATCGACCCGGTCGATCCCCGGTTGTTGTCCGAGCTGTCCATTTTGACTCGGCTCGCGCGTGCAGTGCTCGGCAACAAGAGCGACATCGACTGGGCGGCAATGGAAGCTAATTACGATGTCGTGCGAGACCACATTTCACAGGTTGTCCCGGGCTTTGACAACTTCAATCAGAAGATCCGTCAAGACGGTGGCTTTGTCCTCCCACACGGCCCACGTGACTCGCGTAAGTTCACGACGCCCAGCGGCAAAGCCATGATCACGGTTAACGAACTCAAACACATCGCCTGCCCGCCGGGCCGGCTGTTGTTGCAGACGATGCGTTCGCACGACCAATTCAACACCACGATCTACAGTCTCAACGATCGTTACCGGGGCATCAAGAAGGGACGCAAGGTGATTTTTGTTCATCCCGATGACCTTGCCGAGCTCGGTTTTGCCGATGGGGATTCAGTTGATGTGCACAGCGAGTTCGCTGACAATGTCGACCGTGTTATTCGTGCTTTTCGGATAGTGGCGTTTCCGACAACACGCGGCTGTGCGGCGGCCTATTTTCCCGAGGCAAATGCTTTGGTTCCGTTGGATTTCACCGCCGAAGGCAGTGGCACGCCGGCCTCGAAGTCGGTTGTCATACGGCTTGAGCCCGCGGGCGACGGCACCGTACTTGTTCCACAGGTACGGTAGCAGCATGACTGTCCTTGATACACGAAACCGGGCGCTGCGGGATCTGCGGATCTCGGTGACTGACCGGTGCAATTTTCGTTGTGTCTATTGCATGCCCAAGGAGATCTTCGGGCGTGACTTTGAGTTCATGCCCCGTGCCATGCTGCTGAGCTTTGAGGAGATCACCCGCATTGCTCGCATCGCAGTCGCCCACGGGGTCGAGAAGATCCGACTGACCGGCGGTGAGCCGTTGTTGCGTGCCGGGATCGAGGATCTCATTGTCATGCTGAATGAGCTTAAAACGCCTGAGGGGCATGACCTTGACCTCGCGTTGACGACGAATGGTTCGGCGCTCGCCCATAAGGCTCAGGCGCTTAAGGATGCTGGCCTCAAGCGGATCACGGTGTCGCTGGATTCGCTTGACGATGAAAAATTCAAGGCCCTCAACGGCGTTGACTTCCCGGTCGCCAAGGTCTTGCATGCGATCGATGCCGCCCATGAGGTCGGTTTGGGGCCGATCAAGGTCAACATGGTCGTCCAGAAGGGCAGCAACGATCAAGACATTGTTGCAATGGCGCGCCACTTCAAGGACACCCCCTATATTTTGCGCTTCATCGAATTCATGGATGTCGGCTCGACCAACGGCTGGGAGATGGGCGAAGTTGTCCCCTCCGCCGAGGTCATCAAGATGATCGACGCAGAGCTCCCGCTCGAGGAGGTTGCGCCCAATTACACCGGCGAGGTGTCGGCACGATGGCGTTACCGCGACGGGAGTGGTGAGATCGGCGTCATCTCGAGCGTCACGCAAAACTTCTGTTCGACCTGCAATCGCGTACGAATCTCCTCAGACGGTTCCTTGTATACGTGCCTATTCGCGACCAAAGGCCATGACCTCCGCGGCATGCTGCGTGCAGGTTGCACCGATGACGAACTCGCCACGAAAATGTCCGACATTTGGCGGGTTCGCACCGACCGCTACTCCGAGCTCCGCAGCAAGAACACCACAACGCTGTCGGACCCAACTACTGACAATGGCCCGAAGCGGGTCGAGATGCATTACATCGGCGGTTGAATAGCGCGTCGCCTCAGCGTGTCATCGCCACGGCAACGTAACCGTTTCGACCGATTCGCCGGCGCTTGCACCAACAGGCGGTATGACCAGAATGCCATCGGCTTCGGCCAGCCCACGCAGCATCCCCGAACCGGTCCACGCGCTCTTGGTTGCAAGGCCAGCGTGCAAACGGTAGGGGATCAGCAGGTCGATGCCGTGCTTACCGGCCAGATCTTGCCCGGTGACGACCGAGCCAAGCGCCGGTGCGGCAGCCCCGGAGAGCCCTGCCAACAGCGGTTCAAGCAGCGTCAGGACGCCAATCATGGCCGCCAGCGGATTGCCGGGCAGCCCGACTAGGAAGCGACCATCGGGCAATCGGGCCACCAGATTCGGTGCACCTGGTCGCATCGCCACGCCATCGATCAGGAGTTCGGCGTGTAGTTCGCGTAGCACCGCATGTAGGTGATCGACCGATGAGCCGCCGGTTCCGCCGGTGGTTACGAGCACGTCCGCATCGGTCTCGGCGACGGCGGATCGCAGCAGCGATAGGTCGTCGGGCAAATGTTGGCTCGATGTGACGGCGCCGCCCAGCATGGCTACCAAACTCGGCAATAGCGGGCCGAATGAGTCTCGAACGCGGCCGGGCGAGGGCACGCCCGCCAGGACGACTTCGTTGCCGGTGAGGATCAGGCCAACTGTCGGTCGTCGAATGACCGCAACCGAGTCGTGGCCGCAGCCGGCGGCGACAGCCGCATGCACAGGATTGAGGACCGTGCCCGCAGGAATGACGATTTCGTCCTTGGCGATCTCCTCGCCAGCGGGGCGAATGTGTTCGCCGACCTGAGGTTCACCTGCCGCGGCCTCCGAGTTCGGCGTGAGGACCGTCGAGGCGTCGGTCGTCAGGCACTGCCCGTGCTCGTGCCGCAGCACGCCCAAGGCTTGATCTGGGATTAGGCCACCGGTGACAATCTCCGTGGCCTGACCGGGCTCGAGTCGTAGTCCTGTGACAAGCAGCCAAGGCGCTGGCCCGCATACTGCCCAGCCATCCATCGCTGATGAGGCATAGTGCGGCACGTCGCAGCGAGCGGAAATATCGCTGGCAGCGGTGCGGCCGGACGCCTGCTCGAGAGGGACATCGTCGGCAGGCAGAGCGGCTGCGACGTGATGGCAGTAGCTTCGGGCAGTATGCCAATCAGGTCGCTTGCCCGGTGCAATCGGATCGGGGCGGTCAGTCATCGAGTTGCTCGCGGCACTCCCGGTCGGCAACGGCGAACGCCTCGGTGACTGCCGCTTCGTTGCTAATCGACCGGTGCGCTGCGGCCTGCCCAGCGGCGTAGCCGGCGATAAAGGTGGTCAGAGGAGCCGCGGGACGGAGCACCGAATGCGCGGCGCGGCCGGCGAGGCTCAGCACGGCGTGGATGTCGACCTCAAGGTCGTCGATCTCGTGTGCTGCGAGCAGTCGCGTGCACCAGTCGCGCAAGATTTCATCCTGGCTTGCCTCTGCACGTTGGCGATCTTCGGGTGATTGTTCGCTGTCCTTCATCAATTCTCCTTGGCGATGTCGGTGCGGGCCAGTCCGAATCGGGCAGCATCGGCCCATGTGTCGATGTCCTCGGTGGCGTGGTCAGCTACGGGCGTTTCATGCAGGTTGAGCGTGCCTATTAGAGCGAACATGGACAGGCCATCAAGACTGTCGTGATCTCTTTGTGACCTGATCGCCGCGGTCAATCCAAGCGTGGCGTAAATCGCGGCTAACGGCTGACGGTGCTGTGCCGCATCGAGCGCGATCACTCCATCGGAGTCCGGCGCGCTCGACAGCGCCGCTAGCAGTGCCACGACCGCCAGATCTATTCGCGGCATGTCGCAGGCCAGCACAACGGTGAAGTCACTGGGCGTTGCACGTATCGCGGCCAGTGCATCGAGTCCTGCTCCGATTGCGGCGGCGGGACCAGCGAAGGGCGGGTCCTCGCGTGCGAGCAGGATGTCTTCGGGCAGTGCATCGGGTTGGATCGGGCCGACGACAACGGTGCGACGAGCCATAGCGATGGCGCCAACCGTACGCGCGACAAGCGATTGTTGACGGTACTGGAGTTCAGCCTTCGCGACCGAATCGAGACGTCGCGAACGGCCGCCAGCCAGAACGATCGCATCGATGATCACGTTCACACCATACTGAGATGATTTTCCGCGGCGTGCTCGGACAGCGCGGCCAACCGATCAGTCCTGAAACAGACTGGTTGCCGGGTCGTCATGCAAGGTCACGAGCAGTTCGTGCACATCCGCGTCATACGTCAGCGTCACATCGACCGACCGGTCATTCGGCGTCGAATCCGCGGCTGGATCGCCATACCCGAAGGCGATGTCGCGCAGCGTGATGGTTGCCGGACCGGCTGGGTCATGGCTCGGCCATTCCTCAATTAGCCGATAGGCGATCCCGGTCAGGACCGCGTCATACATGGGGCGCTGGTTCTTTGAGATAGCGAAACTGTGCAACTCGGGCAGCCCAAAAATGTCGAGCCCATGCGTGAGCACATCACCTTCGGCGTCGACGTCGTATTCGAAGACGAACCACTGGGAGGCGTGGGCACGCGATGTCGCAGACGCGCCGTGCTCAATAACTCGGGGCAATAGCATATCGACGACGACCCCGTCGTTGGCTTCGGCGATTTCAAGCGCCTCAGCACGCGTGCGTACGGCCATGTCCCCCGCTCCAGCCGTGTTCGACTCGCCACGAATGAGGGCTTGGAACGGACGCTTCTTGAGCCGCTGCATGCCGACATCAGACGAGCCACGTAGCCGCAATAGGAAATCCAACGGCATCGTGACGTGATCTGCTTGTTCAAGCGGATGGGAGGTCATGACCGCGTAGATGGCCGAGCAGACCTTGGGGATCGGAACGGTGCTCATCGAGTGGGGTCCGCACCGACCTGGACGAGAAGCTTGCCGAAATTTTTGCCGGTCAACATACCGAAGAAAGCTTCGGGAGCATTCTCAAGCCCTTGGACGATGTCCTCGCGGTAGGCAAATTCATCCGCAGCGATCCAGCCCGATACATCCTTCTGGAAGGCCTTGTAATGGGTCTTGACGAACTCGTTCTGGATGAAACCTCGCATCGTGATGCTCTTGGTCAGAATCATGCGCATCAGAGCGGCGGAACGATCCGGGCCGGTCGGCGGCTCGGTGTCGTTGTAAGTCGAGACTAGGCCGCATACCGGCACGCGCGCGTAGGTATTGAGTCGCGGGCGGACCGCGTCCCAGACTGCGCCGCCGACGTTCTCGAAGTACACGTCGATGCCATCGGGCGAGGAGGCTTTGAGATCCTCACGGAAGGTGGAGGAGCGGTGGTCGAGGGCGACGTCGAAACCGAGTTCGTGGAGATAAGCCACCTTGGCCGTGCCACCCGCAATACCGATTGTGCGTGCACCCTTGATCTTCGCGATCTGTCCGACCGCTGAACCTACCGGACCGGTAGCTGCTGCGACCGCAACGGTTTCGCCTGGCTGAGGCCGTCCGATCTCAAGGAGGCCTGCGTACGCGGTGAACCCGGGCATGCCAAGCACCCCGACTGCGGTCGAGATCGGCGCACGCTGTGGATCGAGTTTGCGCACATGTGCTGCGTTTTGTACGCCGTGGGATTGCCAGCCGAGATAGGACAGGACGATGTCGCCCACCGACAACGACGGGTCGTTGGACTCGATGACCTCGGCGACTGTGCCGCCCTCCATCACGGCGCCAAGCTCGACCGGCGCGGCGTAGGACTTGGCGTCGTCCATACGACCGCGCATGTAGGGGTCTAGGGACAGGTAGATCGTGCGCAAGAGAACCTCGCCAACGCCCGGTTCCGGGATGTCGGCGGTGCGGATCGTGAAGTTATCGGCAGTGGGTTCGCCGTGCGGACGGGAGGCAAGCAGAATCTGCGTATTCAAGGTGGGGGTAGCGCTCATAAGGTGGCCAGTCTAGACTGGCAGCATGCAGAACATCGTGATCATTATTGACAGGCGCGTCTGACCTCATCCGTCAAACGCGCAGCCTCCCGATCTTTTGGGAGGCTTTTTTGTTGCCGATGATCACCCACGATTAAGGAACCGACCGTGAGCACCAGCGAATTTCACGTCTACGACACGACATTGCGCGATGGCGCCCAGCAAGAAGGGCTCAATCTGTCCGTCCAGGACAAGATGAACATTTCGCGGCATCTAGACGACCTCGGCGTGGGCTTCATTGAGGGCGGCTGGCCTGGCTCCAACCCCAAAGACACGGAGTTCTTTGCTCTGGCGGCCAAGGAACTCGAACTGAAGCATGCGACCCTCGCAGCGTTCGGCGCCACCCGGCGGGCAGGTGCGAAGGCTGCGGACGACCCGCAAGTTGCCGCGCTTCGTGATTCGGGTGCATCGGTGGTGACGCTGGTTGCCAAGAGCCACGATCGGCACGTCGAGCTTGCCCTGCATACGACGCTCGAGGAGAATCTCGCGATGGTGCGCGACACGATCGAGCATCTGCGCAGCGAAGGTAAGCGCGTATTTCTGGATTGTGAGCACTTCTTCGACGGCTACCGCGCCAACCGCGACTATGCACTGGAGGTTGTGCGTACGGCGGCCGAAGCAGGGGTCGAGGTCGCGGTCCTATGCGACACCAACGGTGGAATGCTGCCGCACTGGGTCACTGAGATCGTCCAGGATGTAGCAACGCTTGGCGTTCGGCTCGGGATTCACGCCCACAACGACACTGGCTGCGCAGTTGCCAACTCGATGGCTGCGGTTCAGGCGGGCGCCACGCACCTCCAGGGTTGTGTCAACGGCTACGGCGAACGCACTGGCAACGCCGACTTGCTGACCTGTGTTGCCAACCTCGAACTCAAACTCGGTATGCCGGTCATGCCCGCGGGCGCGTTGCGGGATTCGACTCGGATTGCGCACGTTATCTCCGAAGTCACGAACTATCCGCCGGTCGCACGGCAGCCCTACACCGGCGTTTCGGCCTTCGCGCACAAGGCCGGCCTGCATGCCAGTGCGATCCGCGTCGACGCAGGTCTTTATCAACACATCGACCCCGCGCTCGTTGGCAACGACATGCGGCTGCTCGTCTCGGAGATGGCTGGCCGCGCGACGATCGAACTCAAAGGCAAAGAGCTTGGCTATGACCTCGCCGGCGACTCTGAGCGGCTGTCACGGGTGACCGATCGGGTCAAATCGATGGAACAGTCCGGTTATACGTTTGAGGCCGCGGATGCGTCATTCGAACTCCTGCTTGCCGAGGAGATGGAGGGGAAGCGTCCCGCCTATTTCGCGATTGAATCGTGGCGCGCTATCACCGAATCCAATGCCAGCGCGGACGCGATCGCGGAGGCCGTCGTCAAAATCAGGGCTGGCGGCAAGCGCCTTGCCGTGATCGGTGAGGGCAATGGTCCGGTCAACGCGCTCGACCATGCGCTCCGCCAGGCCATTGAGCAGGTCTACCCCGAAGTTGCACAATTCCATCTGACCGATTTCCGGGTACGTATCCTCGATCAAGGACACGGAACAGATGCGGTGACACGGGTACTGATCGAGACATCGGACGGCAAGAACTCTTGGGTTACGGTCGGCGTCGGCGCCAACATCCTTGAAGCGTCCTGGGAAGCGCTCATCGATGCGGTGACATACGGTCTTCGCAGTCACGGAACCGTGTCTAGTATGTGAGCGCGTTTGACTGGCAGCCCCGCGATTTGGCACTCTATTGACATGAAATCTCGGGGATTGTTTGTCGGCATCATTGCGTCCGTCTGCACTTTGGCGCTCATCGCGGTGATTATCGTGGCCGCGATGGTCGGTACGAATCTCAGCCATTCGCATCAGGTTGATCGAGCCAATGAGGCGGCCTCGCGATTTACGGTTGCGCAGACGCGATATCAGGCCACGGTGAAAACGACGTTGGATCAGATTAGTTCACGTGACCCGAAGGCGGGATTGCGCACGCTCGAAACGGATGTTCCAAAGCCGCCGAAGCTGATCAAACTTTCTGGCTACGGGCCGAAGCATTCTCGCACCTATAAACGAGCGATGACCGGTCAGACCACGCCGAACTTCGATGCCATCCGAAGCGCGTTGAAGAATGTTCAGGTGGCGGAAACATGGTCCAAGGTCGCCGACAAGATGCTCGTGTCAGTGGACTCATACGGCGTCAATGGTCCGCAACGAAGTGGCGCCAAAACGCGCGACAAAGTCTTGAACCCGATGAAGAAGAAGTTCAGCGCTTATAAGGCGACGGCCGTGCCATCTGGTAGCGAGTCGCTCGACAAGCAAATTCGTTCGGAAGTCACCAAGGTGCTCAAGAACGTTAAGCGCGGCGCTGATCGGCTTGATTCAGGGCGTAATGCGCCAGGTTTTCGCTACCCCTTTCCACGCCTCAGGCTCTTGGTACTCGGGGAAGTGGCCAAAGCACGCTCCGCAGTGAGCACTGCTGTGGAGGCTGCGAAGGATCCGCGCAGTTCATCGGGTGACGGTTCGATCTAGGGCGGTTCTCGTGGGTTGAGGTCGATCGGGCTTTCAATTTCTTGAACGCGTTCAATAATTTCTGCTAGCCTCTATTTGAACACGTTCAAATAAGGAGCAGTCGTGAGCGCCACTAGCAATGAAACTCGAGAGCTATTGATTGAAACAGCTTTACGGCTGTTCCGCGAGCAGGGCTTCCAGGCGACGACGATGCGTCGCATCGCAAGTGAAGCGGGAGTCTCGCTCGGCAACGCGTACTACTACTTCGCCGGCAAAGATGAACTCGTACATGAGTTATATGTCGTTATCCAGCGTGAGCATCGGGACCGGGTGCTGCCGCAACTGCGCGATGATGCGCCGTTGGCGGACAATCTGCGCACCGTGCTTCACAGCGGGCTCGATGTCATGGCGGCCTATCACGGCTTCGGCACGTCATTCGTGCAGATTGCGCTGCCCGCCTCGGCCCGGACCAGTCCATTTTCGGCTGAGTCCAGTGTGGCCCGGGAGATGGCTGTCGACCTGATGCGACAGGTCGTGGAGCGGTCGCATCAGCGTCCGCCAGGTGCGCTCCGTGAGCAACTGCCTTCGCTGCTGTGGCTCGTTTATCTCGGGATCACCTTGCACTGGGTCATCGATAGTTCGCCCGATCAGCAACGCACGCGGACACTCGTCGACGGGGTGGCGCCGATCATTGCCAAGACGATCGGCCTGTCGCGCCTGCCCTTCGCCCGCAGTTTGGTCGAGGATGTGGTCACGTTGATGACGGGGCTCGGTCGGACGCCTCAGGCGGTGACACGATGAGCGCGCTTCATACGGCCGTCATTGCAGGTGCTTCGGGCTATATCGGGCAACATCTGCGTAATTCCCTTGAGGCGGATGGGGTGCGCGTTCGTACGATTGGCCGTGGGCCGTCCAGCGACGCGATGTGGGGTGACCCGAAAAGCCTCATCGACGTACTTGATGGCGCGGATCTCGTCGTCAACCTAGCCGGTCGTTCGGTCAGTTGTCGCTACAACAAGCGCAATGCCGATGCGGTCCTCTCCTCGCGAACCGAAACGACTGCGGCGCTGGGGTACGCAATTGCGGAAACGTCGGTGCCGCCTGCGTTGTGGATCAATTCGAGCACTGGGACGATCTACCGCGACGCGCGTGATCGCGCGATGGATGAGAAAAGTGGCGAGCTCGGCTCGGGATTCTCAGTGGCGGTGGCACGTGCTTGGGAGCGCGAATTGTTCGACGCACCAGCTGCCATACGGAAAGTTGCGCTGCGGATGTCGATTGTCTTGGGTGCCGGGGGTGGTGCGATCAATCCGTTCATCAACCTCGCACGGATCGGGTTTGGCGGCCGGATGGGTGACGGTGGCCAGATGTTCAGCTGGATCCATGTCGACGATGTGGCCCGCGCAGTCGTCCATCTTTTCGAGCACGATGAAATTTCTGGACCGGTGAATGTTGCGGCTCCACAGGTGCTCACGAATGCTGCGATGATGCGGGACGTGCGCGCAGCGCTAGGTCGGAACAGGGGAGTGCCGGCTCCACGGTGGGTCCTCGAGTTCGGCGCCCGCGTGATCCGTACCGAGACCGAACTTGTCCTCAAGAGTCGATGGCTCGAGTCGAAGGTTCTGGTTGACTCGGGCTTCGATTTTGCCTATCCGACCTTGCCACTCGCACTTGCTCAGATCGCCGACGAGACTCCGCGCGGATTGCTTCCCGTGGCGCTCGGCTAGCACTAGTTGAGGAGCACGAAAGCAGCCAGGCCCGGGGTGTCGCTAGTGAGATAGCGCGTGGGTCAGTCCCATGACATTAGGATCGTCGACATGATCCTCAGAGGCCTCCTGCTAGCTGCATTGGCTTCGGCAATGCTCGTGGGATGTAGTGGAAACACGGACTCGTGCGCGGAGTCGAAGCCGATGACAAGTGGGGAGTCCGCGAAGGTGTCAGTCGAGGTCGTAACGAAGCCGGGTTTGGGGGCAAACATCGTCGGAACCCTCGATGTGAACGGCGGGCTGTACACGATGCCGGTCAAGGACCTCGGGCCTGAAACAGATCTGCCGGTTGGCACCTACGACGGCGTCGTGCGCAAGCACAAGGGCGACCTGACGCTTGATATTGAAGGTGAGTCGCTTCGATTATCAGGACCGGAAGACTGCGACTGAACCAGTATTGCCGCCGCAGCAGTCTCTCCCGATACGTCTAGTGCGGAGCGATGCCCGCGCGCTCATTAGTCGACCTTCGTCGACGAACGCTGGCGAAGACAAAAGCCACCGCGAACGGGACCACCAAGCCCACACCCACGCCGGAATAGGCATAACGATCCGACTTACTAGCGCATGCTGAATCAATTTTTTCTTGGTTCGGCGGATACTCGCCGCCCATGGAGCCGTTTTGTTTTAGGAAGGTGACGTCGTACGCGGAGCCGCAGAACGAGTCAGCGGTGGAACCGTTGCCTCGGATGGGTACGTGGATATCCGCAGTGAGTAAAAGCAAGCTGCCCACAATCGCGATGGGCGCCAGTAGCAGGGCGATCAGTGCGGGCGGCGTTAACCGTCGTGCGTGGCCGGGCTCGATCATGGGCTTCACTATCCCACCGTTAATCCCAGTGGATGGCCTAACTCGCGTTCGGCTACCTACTTGGTGATAAACGTCCTACTTTTCCACTGATTGTCTGGGCCGGATTGTTGGTGTGGGTGGCTGTCAGTGGGGGCGGCTAGCGTGTAGGTATGTTCGAAATCGTGGCTTCGGGAGCGGTGCTGGACACCGTCCAGAGTCATGACTTTGATAGCCCAGATGACCCGATGGGGGCTGAGCGAATCGATGCGATTACCGCCCTCGATCGGGCGATTAGGGCAGCGCAGGCCGAGCAAGCTGTGCAGGTCGCGGCATTGCATGATTCGCGTTCTGCGGCGGCCAAGATTGCGCGTGAAGACCCATCGCTGTCGGTGGGGGCACCTCCCTGGACGCAGTCCTTGGGGGAATCGGCGAACTCGGCATGGCACGCAACATCTCACCATCAGCGGCCGCAACCCACTACGGCTTCGCAGTCGGCCTCGCACGGCTTCCCAAGATCGCTACGGTGTTCGCAGCTGGCGGGATTAGCGAGCAGGGCGCAAAGCTGGTTGTGAAAGAGTCCACCGGGCTGACCCTGGTGCAGTGCGGAATGCTCGATGAGCGTCTTGCTCCACGCCTCGCTGGTATGACGGCTCGTAAGGCTCAGAGCCTGGCCCGGTCTGGGGGCACCTCCCTGGACGAAGTCCTTGGGGGGCACGATCAGTATCGATGCTGATGCCGCCTACGAACGCGCCAAGGCCAACCGTCTGGATCGGTTCGTTTCGTTGTTCGGCGACCGTGACGGCACCGCAATCCTCCAAGTCCGTGGACCCGCAGAACAACTCGTGGCCACCTACAAGTCACTCGATGCGGCCGCAGCCTCGGCCAAAGCCGCTGGCGATCCCCGCACGCGCGGACAGGTGTGGGGGCACCTCCCTGGACGAAGTCCTCGGGGGATTCGACGAGATGGTTCTCCGCACGACTGGTCAGAAAACTGTCGACGGCGCGAACATTGAACTCGGTGTCGTCATGAGCGTGGGCACCATGTTTGGGACCGAACAACTACCCGCTATTCTCGCTGGCTATGGCCCGATCCCCGCCGACCTGGCCCACGACCTGGTCGCCGCCGGCCATCAGGCCTGGATCCGCAGACTGCTCACCGACCCGGCCACCGGGTCACTGGTTGATTGCGACCCCAAACGACGCCGCTTCACCGGCCCACTCAGGCACCTGATCTCGACCCGCGACCGCACCTGCCGCCAACCGGGCTGCACGTGTCGGATCAGTCAATATGACCACATCCGACCATTTCACGGCGACAACGGCCCCACGACCCTCGACAACGGTCAAGGCCTCTGCACCAGGTCCCACACGTTGAAACATTTGCCCGGCTGGAAGATCACCGGCAATGGCTCGGGCGACATCGTGTGGCGCACCCCAACCGGCCACAACTACACCTCAAAACCAGAACCAATCATCGAATACCAACCCCGGCCACCCAAACCACCACGCCCACCCGGCCACCTACGCCAATAGGCCAGTTTTTACGAACAGCTGGATCTTGGTGGCACACGAGTCATGGGGACATGATGGATACCGGCCTCATCGAAGTTGGGACCGGAGCGAACGTAGCCGAAACGCTCGTACCAGTGCTCGAGATAGGCCTGCGCGTTGAGTTTGAGGACACCGGCGCCAAACCGGTCCGACACCTCCTGCATCAATCGTCCTGATAGGCCCTGGCCTCGGATGTCCTTACGGGTACACACGCGACCAATTTTCAGGTAGCCATCGCCAGCGAGCATTCGCAAATAGCTGGTCGGCCCGGAATCATCACTGAGCCAGATATGGATTGTGTCGGCGCACAGATCGAGGTCGTCGACATCGACGTCCTCGACATGTTGCTCGAATGCGAAGACCGCATCACGGACCTTCCAGATCGCATAGACCTCGGCGGCGGTCAACTCATTGCCACGGCGGCAGCAGCTGGGGTCAGCGATGGGGTAGCCGTTCATGCTTTCGGGACGCAGTCCGCGCAGGTGCCAAAGACCTCGAGGGTATGGGCAACATCGACGAAGCCGTGTTCGCCAGCGATCTTGTCGGCCCAACGCTCGACCGTTGGCCCGTCAACCTCAACTGCACGCCCGCAGGAGCGGCATACTAGGTGATGATGATGGCCCGAACTGCATTGGCGATAGAGCACTTCGCCCTCGTCATTACGCAGCGCATCGACCTCAGCGGCATCGGCCATCGCCTGCAGATTCCGGTAGACGGTGGATAGCCCGATCGACTCGCCACGATGCTTGAGCGCGTCATGGATCTCCTGTGCACTGGAGAACCCTTCGAGGTCGGCAAGAATCGCGACGACAGCACGGCGCTGTCGAGTGTTGCGTGGTATTTCAACCATGACTGATCCTCCCCATCGGTGTAGCTGAGTTCAAATCTAGCCGGGCCAGCCGGCGGTGACGAACTGCACGTACGAACCCGCCAAGGGGTGTGATGACGGCGAAGACTGCGAGCGCGAGGATCACGATTGTCGGTCCGGGCTGGGTGTCGAACTGATAACTCGACATAACGCCGAAGACTGCGGCGAACAGCCCGAGAATCATGGCGAGACCGAAAGTTGTGCGAAAGCTCCGGGTCAACTGCTGGGCGGTTGCCACTGGAACGACCATGAGTGCCGACACCAGCAACAGCCCGACCGTGCGCATCGCCACCGCGATCGTAACTGCCGCCAGCACCGCGATCAGAATCCCATAGAAGCGCACCGGAAGTCCGCTGACCTTGGCGTGTTCCTCGTCCTGACACACCGCAAACAACTGGGGCGCGAGGCCGATCGTGAGCACCAGCACCACGACGCCAAGCACACCAACGATCCACAGATCGATTGGTTTGACCGTGATGACGGAGCCGAACAGGAAGTTGTTGAGGGTGGCCGCACCGCCACCGGCGAGGTTGATCAACAGAACACCGCCGGCAATACCGCCGTAGAACAACATTGCTAGGGCGACGTCGCCGCTCGTACGTCCATAGGCGCGCAGCAATTCGATGACAATTGCGCCGACCGTGGCGACGGCGACGGCCGTGAGCAGGGGTGCGACATTGGTGAGCAGGCCAAGCGCGACACCGGTCAGCGCGACGTGGCCGATGCCGTCGCCGAGCAGCGCCAACCGTCGTTGCACCAAATAGGTGCCGATCGCCGGTGCGGTCAGCCCGGTGAACAACGCGGCAAGTAGCGCGCGTCGCATGAAGTCGTGGTGGAGCAGTTCGAGCATCAGCGCCAGATCCCTTCGGGACTTAGCGTGCGGGTGGTCGGCGGCTGGCCGGTATGGGCATGGACGTGACTGTGTTCGGGGTCGTTGATGCCGCTCACCGAGCCGGAGTATTCGACCTGACCGTTGTGCAGGACAACGGCGCGATCGATCAGCTGCTCCATCGGGCCGAGTTCGTGCGCGACCAGAAGAACCGACGTGCCCGAATCGACCAGTCCGCTGAGTAGCTCAGCCAGCGACTCCTGGTTGTCGTGATCCACACCGGCAGTTGGTTCGTCCATGACCAGCAAGTCTGATTGGGCTGCCAGTGCGCGAGCGATGAGCACTCGTTGTTGCTGTCCACCAGACAGATCGGTGACCGAATCATGCAGCCGATCGGCCAGTCCCACGCGTTCGACCGCATCGAGCACGGCGTCGCGGTCGACGTCATTGCGTCGGGTGAAGAGCCTGCGCCGCGCAAGCCGCCCGCTCATGACGACTTCCTCGACCGTCGATGGGACGCCCGAGGTGGCCGCCGAGTGCTGTGGCACGTAGCCCAGCCGTTGCCATTGCGAGAACTGCGCCAGTGGAGTCCCGAACAATTCGATCGAGCCAGACGCAAGTGGCACGAGACCGATCGCCGCACGGACAAGGGTTGACTTGCCCGAGCCGTTGGTTCCGAGCAGAGCCACGAACTCGCCTGCGGCGACGTCGAGATCGACATGATGGAGCACCGGGCGCCCACCCAGGTTAACCACGGCATCACGGATCTTCAATGGCGCGCTCATCGGCAAGCCTTCTCAAGGGCGGCGAGGTTCTTGGCCATCAGCGTCAGGTAAGTCTCGTTTGCGGTTTTGTCGCTGAGCCCCTCGATCGGGTCAAGTACTGCGGTCTTTGCTCCCGTCGAGCGCGCGACCGTCTCGGCAATTGCCGGGCTGATGAGCTCCTCAGTAAAGATCGTGGTGATTTTCTCCTTACGCACGAGTTTGGTGATGTCGGCGAGTTGGGCCGGTGACGGTTCATTGCTGGGGTCGATGCCGGCAATCGGGACCTGTTCGAGTCCATAACGGGCGGTGAGGTACCCGAACGCCGCATGGGTCGTGATGATTTTACGAATCCGGCAGTTGGCCAGGCCGCTCTGAAACGAGTCGTCGAGTTGTTGGAGCTTGGTGATCAAAGCCGTGGAATTGGCGGCATACGTCGAAGCGTGTGCGGTGTCGAGCGCTGACAACTTGGCGTCGACTGCCTTCGTCACCGCGATCATGTTCTGTGGATCGAGCCAGAGGTGCGGGTCGTCGCCATGTTCACCGCTTCCGGCTGCGCCCTTCTTCAGGGGTCGCATCGTAACAAGTTTGGTGACGTCGATGGTGGTCGAGTTGGACCGATCCGCAATGTCGATCGCACTGTCGACAGCCGCCTGGAAGTGTTTCGTGTAGATCACCAGATCGGCGTTTTGCACGGCACCGACCTGCTTGGGCTTGAGTTCGAGATCATGCGGCTCGACCCCGGGAGAGGTGAGATTCTCGACGTTGACTAGCGTTCCACCGACCTGCTCGACAATGAACGCGAATGGATAGAACGAGGCGACAACCTGTGTCTTGTCACTGCTACCCGTTGGCGACGAACCACAACCTGCGACCATGAGAAGCGCGGTGGCTAGAGCCGTAAAAATCTTGATCTTCATGACAATGATTCTCATCTATATTGGGAATGATTGTCAAATGGAGGAGCAGAACATTTCTAGGATTCGCGGCTGGACAGCGCGGAGATGGGCAAATTTCGAATAGATGTGGATCACGATAGGCTGGGCAGACCTTGGGCGTACGTGGTTCCGACGACGTACTCAGGCCCACCGACACCCAGCCGGAGGAACACATGGCTCCCTCAACCGTCGATACCGTCGTCAGTCTCTGCAAGCGCAGGGGCTTCGTCTACCAATGTGGAGAGATCTACGGCGGTACCAAGTCCGCTTGGGACTACGGACCGTTGGGCGTTGAGCTCAAGGAGAACATCAAGCGCCAATGGTGGCGCTCCATGGTGCAAGGCCGCGACGATGTCGTCGGCCTCGACTCGTCAGTCATCTTGCCGACTGCAGTGTGGGAGGCCTCCGGTCACCTCGCTGCCTTCGTCGATCCACTGATCGAGTGCCAGAGCTGTCACAAGCGTTACCGCCAGGATCACCTCCAGGAAGCGTATGCAGAGAAGAAGGGCATCGCCGATCCAGACACGGTCGACGTTGCGCTGATCGCCTGCGCCAATTGCGGCACCAAAGACGCCTGGACTGAGCCGCGTATGTTCAACGGCCTGCTCAAGACCTTCCTCGGACCAGTCGAGTCGGAGGAAGGGATGCACTATCTGCGACCCGAGACAGCGCAGGGCATCTTCGTCAACTTCTCCCAAGTCATGACGAGCGCACGCAAGAAGCCGCCCTTTGGAATCGGCCAGATCGGCAAAAGCTTCCGCAACGAAATCACCCCCGGCAACTTCATCTTCCGCACCCGCGAGTTCGAGCAGATGGAAATGGAGTTTTTCGTCAAGCCCGGCACCGACGAAGAGTGGCATGACACGTGGATTCAAACCCGGATGGACTGGTACACCGATCTGGGCATCGACCCGGAAAATCTGCGCCTGTTCGAACACCCGCAGGAGAAGCTGTCGCACTACTCCAAGCGGACTGTCGACATCGAATACAAATTCCAGTTTCAGGGTTCGACCTGGGGCGAGCTCGAGGGCGTCGCTAACCGTACGGACTTTGACCTCAAGACTCACAGTGAGCATTCCGGGCGGGACCTGTCCTACTTCGATCAGGCCAACAACGAGCGCTGGACGCCATACGTCATCGAGCCGGCTGCTGGCGTCAACCGGTCGATGATGGCGTTCCTCGTGGATGCGTACGCCGAGGACGAAGCGCCCAATGCCAAGGGCGGCGTCGACAAGCGGACCGTGCTCAAACTTGATCCGCGCCTCTCGCCGGTCAAGGCGGCCATCTTGCCGCTTTCGCGCAATGAAGCGCTGTCGCCGAAGGCCCGTGACCTCGCCACCGAGCTGCGTCGCTGCTGGAATATTGATTTCGATGACGCGCAAGCGATCGGTAAACGCTACCGCCGGCAAGATGAGATCGGTACGCCGTTCTGCATCACGGTCGACTTCGACACGCTCGACGACCAGGCTGTCACGGTGCGCGAGCGCGATTCGATGACTCAGGAACGGGTCGCCCTGGATCAGATCCAGGGCTACCTAGCGGCGCGCCTCATCGGTTGTTGAGCCAAATCTGGGCGAGACTGGCAGCGTGAAAATGACACGTGTTCTGGTGCTGGTGTTGGCGGTCCTGCTGGTGGCTGGTGGCTGTTCCAAGGCCGAGAAGAAAGTCGAAACACCGGTCCCGAAGGGTTTTGAGTTGCCGAGCGGGGTCACGCTGACCAAAGGCGGCAGCGCTATGGCACCAGGCAAGCCCGCAACGGTCATCTACAAGATTGCGGACCAGACACGAAGCGTCATCACAGTCGCGGTTGATTCGATCAAAAAAGGCAAAATTAAGGACTTCAAGTTCTTCTCCCTTGATGACGACACCTTGGCCTCAACGCCCTACTACGTCACCGCATCGATCAAGAACCTAGGCCCGGCGGGTCTCGGCGGATCGCCAGTTCCGCTGTATGCCCATGATTCGACTAACTCGATTGCCCCGCCAAATCAGTTGGTCGGCGACTTTGCGCCTTGCCCGCGCGGTGCACTGCCGTCGAGTTTCTTGCCTGACGCCACCGCTAAGGTGTGCCTCGTCTACCTGATCCCCAAGGGTGCGACTCTCCAAACGATCGACTTGCAGACGGCCGACCAAAAGGATCCGATCACCTGGCAGCCATGACACCCGTTCATCGGACTGCGCATTTGGCGTCGTTGCCGGCATGACTCGGGGGTGCTGGTTGGCCGGGATTGGTGAGGACCGAGCGACACTGCGATAATTGGGGCCATGACCATATCCACGTTGCCCGGGCCGTTGCGCCTCGGCGGCCTCGAAGTCGAGACGCCCGTCGTACTCGCTCCGATGGCTGGTGTGACAAATGCGTCCTTTCGGCGGTTGTGCAATGAGCAAGGCGCGGGCCTGTATGTCTGCGAGATGATCACCTCACGTGGAATCGTCGAGGGCGATAAGACCAGCATCGCGATGTTGGCGTTCGACGCGAGTGAGAAGATCCGCTCGGTCCAGCTATATGGGATCGACCCGGTCTACATCGGCAAGGCAGTCGAAATCCTGTGCGCCGATCATGGTGTGGACCACGTCGACCTGAATTTCGGCTGTCCGGTCCCGAAGGTCACCCGTAAGGGTGGGGGAGCGGCGTTGCCGTGGAAGTCCACGTTACTCGGTGAGATTCTCGCCGCTGCAGTGTCTGCGGCCGCGCCATATGGCGTTCCGGTCACGATGAAGACGCGCAAGGGTATCGACGACGACCACCTGACCTTTCTTGACGCCGGTCACATCGCCGAGGACACCGGATGCGCGGCGATCGCGCTGCACGGTCGTACGGCGGTGCAGCATTATTCGGGGCGGGCCGACTGGTCATCGATCGCGGAACTGAAGGCCGCGGTGGGCATACCGGTGCTCGGCAACGGCGATATCTGGGAAGCTGCTGACGCGATCCGTATGGTCGAGGAGACCGGCTGCGACGGGGTTGTCGTCGGACGGGGCTGCCTTGGTCGGCCCTGGCTGTTCCGCGATCTTGCGGCCGCCTTCGCGGGCAAGGATGTGCTCGAACTGCCCGCACTCGGCGCCGTCATGACCGTCATGCGGCGGCACGCGCACCTGCTGGGGGAACTGATGGGCGAGGAACGCGGTTGCGTTGAGTTCCGCAAACACATCGCTTGGTATCTCAAGGGATTTCGCGCCGGCGGCACCGTCCGAAGCCAATTGGGGATGGTGTCCTCCTATGATGCGCTTGACGAACTTCTCGACCGGCTCGATCCGACCGAGCCGTATCCGATTGCCGAACTCGGCACCCCCCGTGGGCGCCAGGGCAGTCCCAAACGAGTCGTCGTCCCCGACCATTGGCTCGACAGCCGGGAGTTGACCGGTGCGATGGATCCTGCGGCAGAAGACGGCACGTCCGGCGGCTAACCCTCGCCATCGCCAAGATTTGGCGGATTTGAACCCGAAATCCGAAGAAAAACCCCGGAAAATGGGATAAAACCCGCCAAATCTTGGGGACTAGCGGGCGCGGGCGACTCGTGCGCGATCGAGTTGGGCGAATGTCTCATCGCGGGCGTCGGCCAGATCGAGGTGGCGGCAGCCCGCATTGACGGGGCCCTTTGGGCTGTGGACCTCAAGCGAAGCGACCCCACGCCAGCGTTGCAGTGGTCCCTGGCGGACTGCCACGGACTGTGTTTTGTGGTGCGGCACGATGTCGGTCGTACGCTGGATCCAGCCAGTGCGCGAAACAAAGTTGTCGTCATCGGCACCAACGCCACGAAAGCGCCAACCGATCGGAGCGAAGATCCACGACCGCTTCGGCACCGGTATCAGCTGAATCGTTTGTGGATCGGCACCTCGCAGCAAGCGGCCGATGACATCGACCGCGAGGGCAGGGTCGGCGATCGGCAGCAGCGTCGAATCGGCGTTCGAGCCCGAATCGCCGCTCTCATTCGCATAGCCGGCGACGTCGACCTCAAGACGTTGCCAGCCAAAGTGGCGCCAGACGAACGGCTCTTTGATTGCGATGCCTTGCACGCGCCCGGTCGGGATCGTTTGGGAAGTCCGTGAGAACAGACCGCGTTGTATTCGCAGCCCGCGCGAACTCCGGGTGAGGGTGAATCCCCACTGCTGCAGCACCCGGTGCGCAATGATCTGCAACAACCAAGATCCGAGCGGAATAATGCCGCCGAGCACGGCGAGGATCTGGCCGAACCACAGACCCAGGACGACGAGCGCGACCGCAGCGATCGTCGCGAACAAGAAATCCAGCGACAGAATCGTGCCGATCATGATCCGTTCGGGTGGGACCACCGCGATCACGTCGTGCGGCGCTACTTCTGTTGTCTCATCCGGCGCCGTGCCATGCGCGTGATCAAGCAACACAGTACGCAGTGATCGGGCATCGGCGAGTTTCAGGAAACGCAACGTCATACGCGAATCCTTGCCGCCGGCCATCTCGATACGGAGCTCGGCGAGGCCAAGAACCCGCGCGATCAATGGTTCGGCGATGTCAACCGATTGAATCCGTTCATACGGCATCCGACGTGACCGTTTGGTGAGGAAGCCCGAATTAATCCGAAGTTCCGTACCGTTGATTGTGTAGTGGGTGAACCACCAGCTGATCAGCCCTGCGCCTAATCCGAGGACGAGGCCGCCGGCAACGCCAATCAAGATGCCAAGGAATCCATTGCCATTTGTGATCGAACCGATGAGTCCGGCCGACGCGGCAACCGCCCACAGTGCGCCTTGGACGATCCCGGTCAGCGGGTGGGTCCGCAGGCCTTCAGAGTCCGGCGCCATGTGATTCACCCAGTTCGGTGAGCCGATTGCGCAGCCGGGTGGCCTCATCGGCGCTCAGGCCGGGAATGTCCGCAGCAGTCTCGCTACTCGCGGTGTGCAGAGTGACCGTCGCGATGCCGAACAGCCGATGTATCGGTCCGGCATTGACGTCGACGAACTGCATACGCCCGTAGGGCACGGCGACAAGGCGCTTGAACATGACTCCGCTGGTCACCAGCAGATCGTCATCACGTTCGGCGTAGCCCCAACGCGCGGTATTGCGCCCGGCCCAGAACCAGATCCATGCAGCAACCAGCCCAGCAAGGAGCGCAATCAGAATGACGAGCCACCACCAGCCAAGGACCACCGCGACAACGATGATTGCAACGAGGGCGACGAGCGCCAACGGAATAATGATGAGTATGCGCCGTACGGTGGCAAGTCGCGGTGAAACACGTTGCCAATTGCCGGCCGGGGGGCTGAAGAGATCATCCACGTTCCCAGCCTATGGCACGCGCTCAGTTGACCGTGACGGCCCGAAAGTGGGATATTGAGAGACGCAGAGGATCACTCTGCCCTTCCCCTTGAGCCCCATACCCGGAGGCATGTCATGGCCAAAGCCCTTGTCGGCTTCATCGGCGGACCTACGCTGGATCAAATCCGCGAGACCGCCCGTTTGCGCAACCGCATCACCGATCTCGAGACCGAGGTCCTGAGACTGAAGAATGAGAACGACGGACTGAATCGGGCCTTGGCCCAGCGCGTCGAGGAGTTCACGACAGCTGATTTGTTCGAGCCTGTCGCCCATTGACGCACTGAACCTAATAAGGTGGCTCCATAGTTCGTGCGCCGCTAAACCGCCGATCAGGAGTCAACGTTGTACCTTAAGAGCCTCACGCTGCGTGGGTTCAAGTCGTTTGCGTCCTCGACGACTTTGCAACTTGAGCCGGGCATCACCTGTGTGGTCGGCCCCAATGGCTCGGGCAAATCAAACGTCGTTGACGCGCTGTCCTGGGTCATGGGCGAGCAGGGCGCCAAATCGTTGCGCGGCGGCAAGATGGAAGACGTCATTTTCGCCGGTACGTCGGGCCGTCCGCCGCTCGGGCGGGCCGAGGTCGTTCTGACGATCGACAACGCCGATGGTGCGCTACCGATCGACTATTCCGAAGTCACAATCACTCGCACGATGTTCCGCAACGGCGGTTCGGAGTATGCGATTAACGGCAGTCATTGTCGGCTGCTTGACGTGCAGGAACTGTTGAGCGATTCAGGCATCGGTCGGGAGATGCACGTCATCGTCGGTCAAGGACAGCTTGACAGCGTGCTCCGTGCGACTCCCGAGGAACGGCGCGGTTTCATCGAGGAGGCCGCGGGGGTACTCAAACATCGCAAACGCAAGGAAAAGGCGGTCCGCAAACTCGATGCGACTGCCGGCAATCTGACCCGTCTCAACGACCTCTTGACCGAGCTTCGACGCCAGCTCAAACCACTGGGGCGTCAGGCCGAAGTGGCCCGCCGTGCCGCGGTCATTCAGGCCGATGTACGTGATTCGCGCGCACGCCTGTTGGCTGATGACCTAGCGACCGCGACCAAGGTACTGACCGAAGATCTGGCCGACGAATCGGCGCTGAAAGCGCGCCGCGCTTCGCTGGACTCCTCGATCGAGGCGGCCCGCAAGCAGGAAACCGGCTTCGAAGACCAATTGCGCACCGATTCGCCAGCGCTCTCGGCCGCCCAAGAGACCTGGTACAACCTCTCAGGACTGCGTGAACGTCTACGCGGTACCGCTGGGCTGGCCAATGAACGTGTCCGCGTTGCCGCGGTCGAGATCGATGAACGCCAGCACGGCCGCGACCCAGAGGAGCTTGAAGCCGATGCCGCGCAGGTTCAGGATCAACACCGGGCGATGACCGCGGCAGTCGCTGCTGCCACCGACGGGCTCGAGCGCGTAATCGCCGAGCGCGGCGAGGCCGAGACCGCTTACGCCGCTGAAGAACGCCGCGTGGCTGGCCTGCTGCGCGCCGCCGCGGATCGCCGTGAGGGACTTGCCCGATTGCACGGCCAGGTCAACACCCTCAAGAGCCGCGCCGAAGCCTCCGAACAAGAGATTGGCCGGTTGGATGCATCGCGCGCGGCAGCGCAAGAACGAGCGACGTCCGCGCGCAAGGAATTCACCACGCTTGAGAACAAAGTCGCCGGACTAGATGCCGGCGAAAGTGGCCTTGATGAGGAACATGAGGCTGCCGAAGACGAGCTCGCCAATATTTCAGCTCAGTTGTCGGCGATCAGCGTGAGGACCCAGGAAGCCGAGCGTGCCAATGCCGCGCTAGGCGCACGCAAGGATGCACTCGAGCTCGGGATGTCGCGCAAGGACGGTGCGGGCGCATTGCTCGCCGCAACCGACAAGGTCAGCGGACTGCTTGGTTCGGTGGCCGCGTTGTTGACGGTGCGAGACGGCTATGAAGCCGCGGTGGCCTCTGCGCTTGGTGAGGCCGCCGACGCGGTTGCCGTGGATCGACTGGACTCTGCTGTTTCGGCTATGCAACGGCTCAAGTCCGAGGATCTCGGCCGTGCCGGTCTGCTGCTTGGCGGCGGGGAGATCGACGATTCGACCTGGCCCGGGCTGCCCGATTATGCGACCTACGCGGTCGACATCATCGATGGGCCGAAGGCCCTGCAGGGCGCATTGCGCCGGCTCCTGTTCAAAGTCGCGGTCGTTGAGGATCTCGATGCGGCAAAAGCCTTGATCGAGCACGCCGCTGATGTTGTTGCGGTGACGCGCGACGGCGACCTTTTGGGCGCCTATTTCGCCTCTGGCGGTTCGAGCTCCAAGCAGAGCCTCATCGAAGTGCAGGCCGCGATCGACAAGGCCACCGTCGATCTTTCCGAGGCCACAGCGACATTGGAACGGCTCCGCTTTGAGCGGGCCGGGCTTGAGGTTGGTCAGGCCGAAGCGCAGAAACGCGCTGACGACGCCCTGGCCAAGCTGCACGAGTCGGATGCGACGATGGCCGCTGTCGCAGAAAATTTGGGCAACCTGCACGCCGCAGCTAGGAATGCCACCGCCGAGGCCGAGCGGCTGGCCACATCGATCGCCGCGGCCCAAGAAGCGCGCGACCGTGATGTCTCGGGTCTCGTCGAACTCGAGGATCGTCTTGAGCAGGCCGAACAGGCGCCCGATGAGGAACCCGACACCACAGTCCTCGAAGAGCTCGCTGAGGCTGCCGCAGGACACCGTCGAGCTGAGACCGATGCGCGACTGGCGCTGCGTACGAATGAGGAACGCGCGAAGTCACTAGCGGGCCAAGTGGAAGCCCTGTTTAAGGCCGCCGAGGCCGAACGCGAAGCGCGCATTGTGGCCAAGGAACGGCGCGAACGACAGATCCGGGAAGCCGCTGTGGCTCGGGCGGTCATCGCCGCCAGCGAGGTCGTGCTCGCGAAACTGGAAGTTTCGATCGGTCGGGCCGCCGAGCTCCGTACCGAGATTGAGACCGGCCGCGCCGGCCGCGAGGAGCAATTGCGCGTCGTACGCCAACAACTTCGTGATTTGAGCCTTGAGCTTGATCGGCTGACCGACACGGTTCACAAGGACGAGATGGCGCGCGCCGAACAACGGATGCGGATCGAGGCGCTGTCCCAACGCGCGCTGGATGAATTGGGGCTGGCCAGCGAAGCGCTGCTGAGCGAATATGGGCCGGACACCTTGATTCCGGCGCCACCGGCCGAGGATGCTGCTGAACCGGGTGACCCGCAGCCCGGTGAACTGCAGCCAGCTGAGCCGCAACCAGCTGAGCCGCAACCAGCTGAGCCGCAACCATATGTGCGCGAAGAACAACTCAAACGGCTCAAACTCGCCGAACGCTCAATGGCGATGCTAGGCAAGGTCAACCCGCTGGCGCTCGAGGAGTTCTCCGCATTGGAGGAGCGGCACAAATTCCTGTCTGAACAGTTGGAGGATCTGCGTAAGACTCGCCAAGACCTACTTGAAATCGTTGAGGAAGTCGACGCAAAAGTCGAACAGGTATTCACCGAGGCTTGGTACGACGTCGAACGTGAATTCGCCGATGTGTTCGCGCGACTATTCCCCGGTGGCGAAGGGCGAATCATGCTCACCGATCCGCAGAACATGCTGACTACCGGAATCGATGTTGAGGCCCGTCCACCGGGCAAGAAAGTCAAACGGCTGTCACTGCTGTCCGGTGGTGAACGTTCACTCGTTGCCGTGGCATTCCTGGTGGCGCTGTTCAAAGCCCGACCCAGCCCGTTCTACATTCTCGATGAGGTCGAGGCGGCGCTTGATGACACCAATCTCGGTCGATTGCTGGAGATCTACGAAGAGCTGCGAGCCGACTCCCAACTCATCGTCATCACGCACCAGAAGCGCACGATGGAAGTTGCCGATGCGCTCTATGGCGTCTCGATGCGCGGCGACGGAGTTTCGGCCGTCATCAGCCAGCGGCTTCGAGAGAATGACTCGGCATGATCGATCGGCGCGCGACCCGCGATCGCCCCTATAGGCAGTCCGATTTCGCGGTCCTGCAGCGCATCAGCACGCGCTGGGAGGATGAGGACATCTATGGGCATATCAACAATGTTGTCTATTACTCCTTCTTCGACACGGCGGTCAACGGTTATTTGATCGAAGCGAGCGAGACCGACATTCGCCGCCTTGCGGCGGTTGGTGTGGTCGCTGAGACGCGTTGCGAGTTCCTGCATCAATTGCGTTTTCCTGGCGAAGTGCGTGCGGGTATCGCGGTCGAGAAAATCGGCACCTCGAGCATCGTCTACCGGCTTGGCCTGTTCGCGAGTGAACAGGAAGAGCCAGCAGCGATCGGCCGCTTCGTGCATGTCTACGTCGATGCCGTAACCCGTGCGGTCACTCCGATTCCGCAATTGATCCGGGCTGTCGTCGCGCCGCTCGAGTTCGGCTAATTGGATGTCCCGGCAGACTCTAGAAATCGAGTCGCTCGCCGAATCTGGGCTAGGACTAGTTCAGCCTGAATGGTGGGTCATCTGTTTGCTGAGCGCGTGGGCTTCGTCGAGCAGAAGCTTACTGAGAATTGGTTGTCGTTTAGGTGAGAAGCGAGTTTGGATGCCGGTGAGACTGAGCGCCCACTGGGGGGAACCTGCGGTATCGAAGACTGCGGCGGCCATGCCCCAACTTCCTTCGACGATAAGCCCGGGGTTGAGCGAGCAGCCGCGCGAGCGGGCTTGTTCAACGCGTTGGAGGATCTCACCGGTGCTGTGATGAGTTCCCCAATCTTGTTCAAGCTGGGCTTGTTCGAGATGGTCTTGGATCTCACAATCTGGGAGGAACGCCAAGATAGCGAGCCCGGCCGAGGCGACGCCGAGTGGGAATCGGATTCCCTCGTGCAGGACATGGGAGCGGACTGGGAAGCTGCCGTCTTCACGAATCAGGCAGACCGTTTCGGGTCCGCGACGCACGGACAGGAATGCGCTTTCGCCGGTGTTGGCGGCAAGTCGACTGACGCTCGCACGTGCCCGGGTAGTGATGTCGTAACGGTTGGCGGCCGCGGCTCCCAGTAGATAAAGCTCGGCACCGAGGAACCAATCGCCGCTGTGTCGGTCACGATCGACGAACCCTTCAGCAAGGAGTTGATTGAGTTGCCGGTGGATAGTGGGCCGCGGGATGCCGATCGCCCGCGCAATGTCCGTGGTTGCCGCGCCGACATTGCCGGTGCGTGCGAGGTGGCGCAAGATTTGGCTGCTGCGTCCAAGCACGCTGACCGCATTCATCTGAACATCCTTCCGGTCATTGAGTGAACGTTTATCTGGCGCTTGTTCGAACAGCGAGAAGATTTCTTGCACTGTGCAGGTCCCATAGCATCATAGTCCCAGTTAATAGAGCCAGTTAATAGAGCTAGTTTTCCGCCACGTCGATAGCGTTCATTGAATGACCGTGCGGATGTTAAAAGGAGAGTTGTCATGGCCAAAAGAGCAACCGATGCTCGAGAAGTACTTGCTGCTGTCCTGCACGATGGGATGACAATTGCCGTTGGCGGCTTTGGCTTGTGTGGTGTGCCGAATGATCTGATCGAAGCAGTACGCGACTCAGGCGTACGTGATCTCACGCTGGTATCAAACAACATGGGCATTGACGGCAAAGGTCTCGGCATCTTGTTGGACAATAATCAGGTCAGCAAAGTCATCTCGTCCTATGTGGGCGAAAACAAACTCTTCGCCCGGCAATACTTGGACGGCACTCTGCAAGTCGAGTTCGCCCCACAAGGAACGCTTGCCGAACGGTTACGTGCCGGTGGCGCAGGTATCGCCGCGTTCTACACTCCGACGGGTGTCGGGACCCCGGTCGCTGATGGCAAACCCACCGAAGTCTTCGATGGAAAGACATACGTGCTTGAGCGCGGAATCATCGCTGATGTGTCTCTGGTCCATGCCTACCGCGCTGACCTCGAAGGCAACCTCCTCTACCGTATGGCCGCGCGCAATTTCAACCCTTTGGTCGCGACCGCGGGACGCGTCACCGTGGTCGAAGCCGAACATGTGACTGCCGAATTTATCGATCCCGACCGTGTCATGACACCGGGCATCTTCGTCAATCGGATCATCGAAGCACGGCCGCGGGTCAAAGACATCGAACAACGCACCGTGCGCCCGCGCACGGCCCAACGAATTGAGGCATGAACCATGGCATGGACTCGTGAACAGATGGCAGCAATCGCCGCCCACGAACTCAAAGACGGAGACTACGTCAACCTCGGGATTGGCATCCCAACACTGGTCGCTAACTACGTCCCCGAAGACATGAAGGTCTTTCTGCAGAGCGAGAACGGACTGCTCGGTATGGGACCGTTCCCCTTCGAAGGCGACGAAGACCCTGATCTGATCAACGCTGGCAAACAGACTGTGACCACCCTCGATGGCGCAAGCTTCTTCGACTCGGCTACGTCCTTTGCAATGATCCGTGGCGGACACGTCGACCTCTCTGTCTTGGGCGCACTTCAGGTTTCCGCCAACGGTGATCTGGCGAACTGGACCGTGCCTGGCAAACTTGTCAAAGGCATGGGCGGCGCCATGGACCTTGTCGCGGGCAGCCGTCGCATCGTGGTGCTTACCGACCATGTTGCTAAAGACAGCACCCCAAAGATCGTCGAAACCTGCACGCTACCGCTGACTGGCGCCGGCGTCGTCAACCGCATCATCACCAACCTGTGTGTTCTCGACGTCACCAACCAAGGGCTGAAACTAGTCCAGACCTGCCCGGGCATGGACCACACAAAGATCCAACAACTCACCGGCGCAGCAATTGCAAAGATCGCTGCCTGATTGGGCGACAACTTAAGCCGCCCGACGAAAGTCCCCGTACCAACCGCGACGGCCGAACCCGTCTAGACCGACGTAATACCGAAACTTTTTAGCTTGCGGTAGAGCGATGAACGGGCGATGCCGAGCGCAGCGGCGGCATGTACGCGGTTGCCCGCAGTATCGCGCAATGCCGACACGATCATGTCGCGTTCCATCGATTCCATGCCCGAAAGCTGCCTAATGGAGCCGCTGTGGCAATAGCCGGGAAGGTCGTCGACCTGTATCTCGCCGACCGGCCTACGCGAAAGCGCTTCGGTTAATGCCGACTCGAGATGGCGAATGTTGCGCGGCCACGTGTAACGAGCAAGAACTCGCATGGCCGCCGGGCTTATGGTCACGTGCTGTTGGCCTGCGAGGCGTGTGATGAGCTGGTCGACGACTGCTGGTAGGTCAGCCAACCGGTGACGCAGGGGTGGGACCGTAACAGCGCTCGTGAAAGCGGGCAGTAGCCGGCGAAACGGCAATGCCGACTCAAGATTGGCATCGTTGATAGTGGCTGCGTACCGTGTTGTCGGATGCTCTGCACCGATCGCGGTGAGCCATGCCTGGAGCGACTCTATGGCCTGTTCATGCAGCAAATCGAAGTTTTTCAGCACAAAGAGGGTTGGATTAGATTTATCTGCCGGAGAGAGGCGAAGCTCTGTGGCGCACTCCATCTCCTCGGGCTGGATCACGGTCACGGTGCCTTCGGGGTGCAACCGCATGAAGATCTCGGTTGCCAGGGAAGCCTTGCCACAGCCCTGCTCGCCCATCAAGAGGAGGCCTCCTTCGTGGGCCATCGCTGCCGCGACTCCATCGCTGGCCTTCGTCCACAATGCTGATTGTCGATCTCGCGCTGCGCTGCTGATTTTGTTGTTCACTGCGGCGTGCTTTGCCGCCACTGCCGCGCTGGTCGGCACGTCAACGAAGTGATCGCCGAGAAGCGAGGTGTCGATGGCACTCGAAGTCAGCTCAGCCACGATGTCGACGGCGACCACGATCCCGGCAATATCGGCACCCACGACAATGCGCGTCCCGCGGACCCGCGCTACCTTTCCGGAAGGCAGCTCGATCTGCTCCACTGACTGGTCGTGTCGAAGCATCAGCCAGCGGGCGTGCTCGTGGATCATGCTCTGTTCCTCGGCGTCGAACAGGCTTTGAGCCATGGCGTTGCCCATTACAACAGTTCCTCCGATGGCCATGACTGCACCACGGGTCCGAGCGTCTAGCCGGATGAAGGTCTCGAACAAGGCCTGTTGGCACTGGCTTCGGTCGACCAAGAGATTGCGCTCAATGTCATGTGCCGCCGACATCGCCAGTGAGTGCATCAGTGGACTCGAATCCTCGGTCAGGCAGCTGATATCCAGCACTCCCTCGACACGCCCGGTCAGCGGATCACGAATGGGACTGCCCGAGCACGCGAAAGGCTGCAGTTGCTCGTTGAAGTGCTCTGGCCCGACGATCGTAACGGGCTTGCCGGATTCGAATACCGTGCCGATACCGTTGGTCCCGATCGAACCCTCTGCGTAGTTGAAACCGGGAGCGAGCGAGATGCTGTCAAGCCTCGCCCCGATTTTCGGGCCGCTGTCGGACCGGCTCAGGATGCGCGCTTTGTTGTCGGTCAGCACAATGCTGAGCGAAATACTCGAAGTCTCGTTCTCGAGGCGATCGATCACGGACTGTGAGCACCGGACCAGCCTGCTGGAGACGTCCAGATCCTGGTGGTAGATCGCTCGAGCGTTCGACGCGTCCACACCTGCAGAGACAGATCGCGCCCATGAGGCGGCGACAATGGCGGGGACCGCGTCCGGACTCGTTCGGCCGGAACTCAGGAAATCGGCACGTGCGTCGGCAACCTCGGTCCATCGTTTGGCCAACTCGCGCATACGCCCTCCTCAGGGGGTTGTCCTCGGTAACCATCCTCTAGTCCTGCCGAATTGCCAAGAAACCTCGGTGTCCGAATGTGAGACAGGTCACGGGATGAGACCTGGGTCACGGTGGGTATGTCGCAAACATCCGCAGCGATTCGACCCGCGCATCATGCAAAGGACTCTCATGGAACGGCTCATCAACATCGACAACGGTGGGACTCTCACCGATATCGTCGTGGGTAGTGGAGTGGACTTCACATTCACCAAGACACTCACCACGCCCGTCGATCTCTCGCAGTGTCTCTTCGACGGGATCACGAAGGCGTCTGCCGAACTCTTCGGCGAGGCTGATCTGCCGCGGCTCCTGCACTCGACCCGTCACATCCGCTACTCGTCTACCCAAGGGACCAACGCTCTTGTCGAGCGCAAAGGCCCACTTATTGGTCTCATCACCGACGATGCCGGGCTGGCCGACGCGTTACGATCGTCGACAGAATCGCGCTCACTATTCGACGACCTGATCGGTACCCGAATCTCGGTGCTACCCGCGTCCGAAGACGAGGACGAGCTGATCGCGACCCTTGTGGCGGAGATCAACCGGTTGACCACAGCGGGCGCTGAGCGACTCGTCGTCGCAGCAAGCAGCCTTGAACGGGAGCATTTGTACAAGCGTGCAATGCTCAAGAATTTCCCGCGTCACCTCCTTGGTTCCGTGCCAATTCTCTTTTCGTGGGAGTTTGCCAGCGACACGTCGCGGGAGCGTCAGATATGGTCCGGCATCATCAACACGTTCCTGCATCCCACGGTTGAACGGTTCCTCTACAGCGCCGAGCACCGCCTGCGTGCACACAAGGTCAAGAACCCGCTGTTGATCTACCGCAACGACGGCGCGTCATCTCGGGTGGCGAAGTCTGTGGCGCTCAAAACATACTCGTCTGGCCCGCGCGGCGGTCTAGAAGGAACACGAGCCCTCGCCGAGGCATACGGGCTAGAAAACGTCCTCATGATTGACGTCGGCGGCACGACGACCGACGTCGGCACCGTCAACCACTTTACGATCGCAGCGGACCGGCGCGGTTCGGTCCGCGGGGTCGACATTTCCTACGAGATGAGTAACGTGCGTTCGGCGGGTATCGGCGGCAGCTCGATCATCGAGGTACGTGACGGCGAAATTACGGTGGGACCGGAAAGCGTTGGGGCGGCGCCGGGGCCAGCCTGCTTCGGATTCGGCGGCACCCAAGCAACGATCACCGACGTCAATCTGTTGTTGGGCGTGCTGGATCCGACGACATACCTCAACGGTGAGATGGCGCTGGATTCCGATCGTGCAAGAGCTGTGGTCGCTACGACCATCGCCGAGCCGCTCGGCATCAGCGTCGAGGAGGCGCTCGTGCGGATGGAAGCGACCTACTCGCGTGTCATGTCGGAGTCCTTCGCCGATCTTGTAAGCAACGCCGACACTACTGTGGCTGCTTTTGGTGGCGGAGGTCCGATGAACGCTTGTGCTGCAGCAAGAATCGCGGGGGTTCATCAGGTCCTGGTTCCGCGTCTGGCGGCCGTCTTCTCAGCGTTCGGGATCAGCTTCTCCGACATCGCCCAGAGTTACGAGAGCAACGTGTCCGGACAGAGCGTCGAGCAACTCGCTGAAACACGCAAAACGTTGGAGGCCAAAGCCTCGCGCGACATGTTCCAGGAGGGCCATGACCTGGCCGCCTGCGACTTGAAATGGGACATGCTGACCGAAGACGGTCAACAGATTCTCTCGCTCAAGGCGACTTTCGCACTGCCACACCCCACCATTCTGGGCGGTTTGCCCGACATCAAGAGCGATGCCGTGCCATCTGGCACCCGGCAGGTCCGCTCCTCGGCGACACAGGTCGATGAGGTGGTGGTCTACCAGCTCGAGGACCAGGTTCCCGGAGCCGCGGCGTCGGGCCCCGCAATTGTAGAAGGCCCCTTCTTCACCGCGCGTGTGCCGCGGGGATGGGCTTTAGACGTCTCCGCGGCCGGCGATCTGCTCCTGACCGACAACTGACCATCCATAACCATCCATCTGAACACCACCATGCTGACGAAAGGCACGGACACCATGCGCGTTCCTATGACCGAGTACCTGTTCATCGACCTCGACACCGAACGGTGGGTCTGCCGCATATGCAGCCACGACCTAGGCGACGCTCGAGGTAACTACAAGGAGGGAACGCTCGTCTACGACCGCGACCCTCGCGAGATCCACCCGCCCATCATCGATCCAGCGAAGTATGAGTTCACCTTCTCACCAGATCCGGCGTTCTGCCGGATTCTGGAGTACTACTGCCCGACCTGCGGCACGCAGATCGAGGCCGAATATCTTCCGCCTGGACATCCACCCACGGTCGACATGCTCTGGGACATCGACTCCTTGAGAGAGAAGTGGGAAGTTCACGGCGGCAATCCCGAGGAAGTCATCAACTACGGTCCCGGCGAGAACGCCGTCACCGATCTCAGCGCCCGGTTCGAGTCGGCCGGACACACTCACACGAACGGCGGTCACTGACCATGAAACGAATCTCAGTCGACATCGGTGGAACTTTTAGTGATTGCTTCTTCGTGTGGGATGGCCTTTACATCGAGTCC
Organism: Aeromicrobium changchenzhani; assembly: GCF_057586615.1. Lineage (NCBI taxonomy): Bacteria > Bacillati > Actinomycetota > Actinomycetes > Propionibacteriales > Nocardioidaceae > Aeromicrobium > Aeromicrobium changchenzhani. Next base: position 1,472,590 of record NZ_CM172480.1, read on the forward strand.
AAGGCACTGACCACCCACCACAACTTGGCATTGGGCTTTAACGAAGCCCTCGACCGCGCCTGCGAGCGGGCCGGCGTCAGCCGCGAGACCGCGCTGCGGGAGGTTGACTCGGTCAGGTACGCGACTACCCTCGGCACCAACGCGCTGATCGAAGGCAAGGGCCCCCGTGTTGCTGCCTTGGTGACTCACGGTTTCGAGGACACCATCCCGCTGTCGCGCGGTCGCGGCTATGGTGAAGGGCTCGATGGCGTCAAGCAGGGCGACATGCCTGATGCGCAGCGACCTGAGCCGCTCGTTCCCCGGCAGCTCATCCGCTCGATCAAGGAGCGCGTCGACTCCATCGGTGAGGTGCTCGTGCCACTTCGGTATGAGGACGTGCGCAGTCAAGTGCGTGAGTTGGTCGACGCAGGTGCCGAGGCAATCGTCGTCGCGTTGACTAACGCGACCGAGAACTCGGTACATGAGGAACGTGTCCTAGAAATTATCCTCGACGAGTATCCAACGCACGAGCTCGGCTCGATCCCGGTGCTGCTCAGCAGCCAGGTCTCCGGTCGTAAAGGTGAGTACGTCCGGGCCATGGCCACCATCGTCGACGCTTTCCTCCACGAGACGATGTTCCACGCGCTCAATCAACTGTCGAACAATCTGCGCGATTCCGGCTATGACAAACCGATGCTAGTGATCCACAACTCAGGCGGCATGGCGCAGCCGAACTCGACCGACGCCCTGCAAACAATTCATTCGGGTCCGATCGCTGGGGTTGGGGCAGCCCAGCATCTTTCAGAATCGACTGGCCTCGGCGACGTTATCTCGATGGACATGGGAGGCACATCATTCGATATCGGTCTCGTTCCCGAGGGCGGCGTCCGCCACTACGACTTCCAACCGACGATCGGGCGCTGGATGGTCTCGGCACCGATGATCCACCTCAATACTCTAGGAGCGGGTGGAGGGTCAATCGCTTCGTACAACCGGATCCATCACTCAATTCAGATCGGCCCCGAGTCGGCAGGCTCTGACCCAGGCCCCGCGTGTTACGACCGCGGCGGACTCCATCCCACCGTGACCGACGCCGATCTCGTACTCGGTTATCTCGATCCCGACAACTACGCGAACGGTCACATCCAGCTGAATCCGAAACGCTCGGTCTATGCAATCGAAGAGGCCTTTTGTGACGAGATGGATCTTGATCATGTCGAGACAGCGAAGATTATCAAGAGCACTGTCGACGAGCAGATGGCGATCGGCATCGAGAAGGAGTTGCGATCACGTGGAGGCCTGATTGAGGACTATACGATGCTCGCCTATGGCGGAAACGGGCCTTTGCACGCCTGTGGCATCGCTTCTAGTGCCGGGATTAAGAAGATCCTATTCCCACCGTTCGCATCGGTATTCTCCGCACTGGGAGCGGGCAACATGCGTCCTCTCCACATCCACGAACGCAGTGCGTACGTGGTGCTTTACGAGCCGCTGAAACGGAGCCTATATTGCGAGTACAGCGCGATGAACGATTATATCGAGGAGCTCGAGGCTAAGGGCGCTGAGGACCTAGTGCGCCAGGGCTATGACAAATCAGACGTCCGGTACCGCCTTGAGATGGATATGCGTTACGGCAACCAGCTCGTGACCACCGCGGTGGCCTTCGATATCAATCGGGTCGCTGGAGTTGCCGACGTTCTGCACCTGATCAAGACGTTCTCGGACATCTTCGGCGAACGCTACGGTCAAGGTACCCAGGCTCCCGAAGCCGGAATTCGGGTCCAGACGATCCGGGTGGCCTCATTCATCGAGGGCGAGGTTGTCAAGTTTGACTCCATCCATGCCGGCGGCGACAAAACCCGACCGGACGCAGTGTCTAGTCGGGAAGTGCACTTCCCGGGCGTGGACGGGGCAGTAGACACGCCCGTCTATGACGCGGACGCGATCAAGCACGATTTCGTCATCCATGGCCCGGCCATCGTCACGACCGAAAACACGACCTATCTAGTGGAGCCCGGCTGGCGGCTGGAGCCCACGATCCAGGGCGCTGTGTGGTTGCTCAGCGACTGACCATCAAACCATCCATCACCTCACGTTGAGAGCACAAGGAGCGTAAGAGCAATGACACTGACTACTCAGGACACCACGGCACCAGAAGACAGTAACGATGACACCCAACTGCTGAGCTCGCAGGAGCAGGAGTGGGTCGACAAGTTCATGGATGAGACGACTCTCTTCCTCGGCCCAGACCCGGCGATCATGCGCCACCACGAGATCATGCCGCGGACTGAATATGAGCAGGAGTGCATCGGGAAAGGGATCGACACGATCGAATTCGACCGGATCCGCAAGCGGCTCGCCGGCGCGCTCGACGAGGCCTTCGAGATGTGCGAGAGCATGGGCGCCGCGCCCGGTGCTAAATGGGCAGACCTTTCGTGCGCGGTGTACACGGCCGAAGGTGACGTGACGTATCTGTCGAACCGCGGCGTCATCGCCTTCTCCGCCGTACTGCACCACCCCATCCGCTACATCATGAAGAACTGGAAAAACGAACCAACCGTCGGGATCCGAGCCGGCGACGGCTTCTTCCACAACGACTCCCGCTTCGGGATGGTGCACAACACCGACCAGTCGATGCTCGTCCCCGTCATGCGTGACGGGGTCATCATCGCATGGGTCGGTGCCACGATCCACGAGGGCGAGAACGGTGCGTGCGAGCCCGGCGGGATGCCTTCGGGCTCGGAAACGCCGTTCGACGACGGACTTCGCGCCTCGCCGATCAAGATCGTCGAGGAGGGACACCTGCGGCGGGATCTGCTGACGTTCCTGCAGCACTCAACTCGCGATCCTAAGCTGATGCTCGCGGACATTAAGGTCAAAATGGGAGCTGTTCGCCGCATCATGGACACCGTTGACCGCCTGATTGAGGAAGTGGGCCAGGAAACCTTCGTTGCTGCGCTACGGGTGACCGTCGAAGACGTCGAGCAGGAGGTTCGCCGACGCATCACCGATCTGCCGGACGGCACGGTGACGTTCAATCAATTCGTCGACTCGACGCTGAAAGAAAACATTCTCATCAAGTTCGCCTGCAAGATCACGATCAAGGGTGACCGCATGATCGTCGATCTGACCGGTACTGGTCCGGAGATTCTCAACCGGGCAATCAACTCGCCGCTCGCGTCGACGAAATCTTTCATGGCGCAAGCGATCCTGTCCTACTACTGGCCAGATCTGCCGCGCAGCACTGGCGCACTCTCGCCGATTGAGGTCATCACCGAGGAGCACAGTTGGGCTGACGCCGGCTATGACGCGCCGGTCGGACAGTCCCTTCAGGCATCCTTCCGTGGCTTCTCCGCGCTGCAGACGGCGTTCGCCAAGATGCAGTTCTCAGCACCTCAGAAGTACTCGAACGTGGTGGCCCCGTGGTTCAACCAAATCAACGACTTCCTGTGGGGAGGCACGACTCAGAACGGTGAGCAAGTCGGCAACTTGTGCGCAGACCTCAACGGTATGGGCGGTGGGGCCAAGGCTTTCCGTGACGGTGAAGACGCCGTTGCGCCGTTGTTCTGTGCGATGGCGGACATCGGTGAGCAGGAGGTCATGGAGGAAGAGGTTCCGTTCCTCCAACTCGTGAGTAAGCGGATCGTTCGCGACAACCAAGGCTTTGGCAAGTTTCGGGGTGGCATGGGTTACGAGATGATCGTGGCCTCGCGCGGTACTCCGAGTTGGGGTTTCATGACGGTTACGTCCGGATCAAAGTTCTCTTCGGTACCTGGAATGTTCGGCGGTTACGGCTGCCCGGTGTATCCACTGGCAATGGTCAAGGGCATCAATATCTACGACATCATTAAAGCTGATCCGGAAGAGTTCGACCTCTCGATGGAACGCGTCATGAATGAGCAGCCCTATGAGGGCGCCGACTACCAGTCGGCCCACATGGGCCTGCAGTTCGACGTCGCCAAGGAGGGCGAGATGTACATGATCGCCCAAGGATCGGGCGGCGGTTACGGTGACGTGCTCGAGCGCGATCCGGAAATGGTTGTGACTGACCTCCAGATTGATCGAATCTCGGCTCAGGTGGCTACCGACATCTACGGTGTCGTGTGGATTCCCGAGACCTTCGTCGTTGACGAGGAGGGCACCAAGGAGCTCAGGTCGAAGATCCGTCAGGATCGAATCTCGCGAGGCAAGCCGTACGCCGAATTCGTGAAGGAGTTCGTCCAGCCCGAGCCGCCGAAGGAGCTGTTGTACTACGGCTCTTGGGGACAGGACGACGACGAAGAGCTATTCGCCACGCATTGGGGCGGCATCGAGCCGGAACGCGTCAAAGGCAAACTCGCCGAACTGCCGCTGATCATGGTGCCGGACCGCCGCGTTCTCAAGATCGGCCAGCTCGAGGCACGTGTGCTTGAACTCGAGGAAAAGTACGGCGAGACGGTCTCGCATAAGTCCTGAGCGCCAGCTTGGGCGGTTGGCCGCGTTGCCTCAGGGCTGCGTGGCCAACCATCATTTCATCATCAAGGAGGATCTCGTGACTACAGGCCTGAACGCTCTCATCGCACAACCGCCATCCGGGCGCCGGACGGCCGTCCTTCTAGACGCGCACGACTGGGCGCAGGCTGTGATTTTACAAGGCAAAGACGTCCCGTGGCGCGACACGATGGCGTACGTCAACTTCGTGAGTCAGGCGCAGGGGCTGCTCGACCCCGATGCGACATTGGTCGCACTTGACCGCTTTTATGACTTCCTGGTGTCGTCGGACGAGCGACTGAGAGCGTCCATGGGCGTCAAGAAACGTACGGGTTACGCGCTGCGCACCCTGCTCGCTGACTCTGAGTCGAATCGGCGTGTGCTGGAGCTTGTCACGATCTTTACCAAGACCCAACGACGCCCGGTAATTCTGCACATTCCGTCGCCGCGCCGCTGGCTAGAACGAACGCATATTTTCTCCGGCGTGACCACGATTGATGCGCTCGACAGCGATGCCGCTGAAAATGCGTCAATGTACGTCGCAGACTGGCTGAGAAATTTCGCTGCCCTTCCCATCGCCGCAGTCATGCTCGATGACCGTAACGCCGGTTCCAGTGGAGTACCAGTGCCATTGTCGGCCTATACGCCGTTGGCGAATGCGACCTCAAACTACGGCTGGGGCCTTGCGATGCGAGATGATGATCGCGTTCAACTCTGGGATAGCGATACGCAGGGGATTCTCATTGCGCCAGATTTCTGGTCGGCTACTGACGGAACGCTTCCGTCGGGCGACTTCCTGCTCGGCACCATCCCCGCGACCGCTGTGCCCGAGCGCGTCCGGGCCAAGATCAGCGAGATGGTGACTGCCACCGCCTGATCCGCTGAACTGCTGCTTGGCTGAGCCAGCCTAAATCAGGCCAGAATCTGCCAGGCATGCGCGATCCACGGCACGGCGAGCCCTACTGTCGGAGTAATGAGGACCGTGGAAGAGACGATGTAGGCGAAGAGCGCCCACCCGGTATGTTCGCCGGAACCACGTTCGAGGCGTTCGAGGCGTAGTGCAGTCGCAGTGCCAACGCCAAGGCTGCCTCGCGGGATCGGACCGGCCGCCAGCGCGACCAGAGCCTGCGCCAGTGGCGTCGGACCGATACGGCGCAGAGCAGCATCATCGGCCAGCAACTCGATCAAAATCTGACTCTGTCGCCGTGCACTGTCAGCGCCATGCATACGCGGGAAAGCGCGGTGCAGGATCAGGAATCCTTCAAGGACGAGATCGTGGCGGCGCCGTACGTGGGCTCGTTCATGCTCGAGCACGGCTTCGAGCTGCTCGGCGGAGAGATTGTCGAGCGCGCCACGCGACACGATGACACGGGCGTGGGCCCGGTCGGGCAAGCAGAATGCGACTGGGGTCTCTTCCTCAAGGATGCGCAAACCGGGGACCGCTCCGTCGGGAGTGGCAAGCAGATCGAGCAGATTGCGGTGCCGGCGGCGGCGCGACCGGGTCTCGCGGACCACCGTGACGAGGCTCCAACTGATCCGCAGAGCGACCGTGGCGGTGAGAGTCAATACGGCGAAATGGATCAGGATTTTCCAGGTCGCCAACGTGCCGGTCGTGACGAGCCACAGGGCGGTTGACAAGCCGGCACCGAGCACGGCAAGAATCGCCGCGATCGCCAGCGATTGCCACAGAAAGATCGCAGCGCGTGGCGCACGGTAGGTCCACTCGGCGCGGCCAAGCGCACGCGCCGCGGGATAGGCCAAAACCAGTCCGATGAGGCCCAGCAGGAGTGGGGTCATGCCTTCGGTTTGTCCTTGGCGACGATTCGATCGAGCGTTGCCCGCATGGCCGCGGCTTCTTCCGGTGTTACGCCCGCAGCGAAGTGCACGAGTGCGGCTGTACGGTCCGGTCCGGCGCTGTTCAGCGCGGCGTTCATAAGCTCGCTTGTAAGTTCGTCGCGGCCATGGGCGGGGGAGTAGAGGAACGCGCGGCCCGATCGAATGCGGGTCACCAGATCTTTGCGTCCGAGCCGATCCAGCACCGTCATGACGGTCGTGTACGCGAGGTTTCGGTTTGCCAGCAATTTCATCACCGCACGCACGGACAAGGGTGCATCAGCGGCCCACAACTGATTCATGACTTCGCGTTCGAGCTCTCCCAACGTGTTCATGACTCAGATAATACGACGCGGTGTAGTAGTTGCGCATTTCGTAGTACTACTGTGTGTCGTAGTTACTTTCGATTGAAGGGAAGCGCCATGGAAGCGCTGGAGATCGCCCGCTGGCAATTCGGCATCACGACCGTCTATCACTTCTTCTTTGTCCCCATCACAATCGGGCTGTCGTTCCTGATTGCGGGATTGCAGACCGCTTGGCATCGCACCGGCAACGAGGAATATCTCAAGCTCACCAAATTCTTCGGGAAACTGTTCCTGATCAACTTCGCAATGGGCATTGCTACCGGGCTCGTCCAGGAGTTCCAGTTCGGCATGAACTGGAGCGCCTACTCGCGCTTCGTCGGTGATATCTTCGGCGCTCCGCTCGCAATCGAGGGCTTACTCGCATTCTTCCTTGAATCGACGTTCCTCGGTCTGTGGCTCTTCGGCTGGAACCGGCTCAAGCCCGCAGTTCACCTGGCCACCATCTGGATCGTTGCCGTCGGTACGCTCCTGTCCGCGTTCTTCATCCTCGCCGCGAACTCCTTCATGCAGAACCCGATCGGCTATCGCCTCGATGGCGCGAAGGGCCGGGCCGAACTGACCGACTTCATGGCAGTGTTGAGCAACAAAGTCGTGCTGACGACATTCCCGCACCAGATCGCCGCCTGCTTCATGGTCGGCGGCGCATTCATGGCCGGCATCGCGTTGTGGCATCTCATGCGGCACCCCGACCGTGACCCCGGTGCGTTCCGAAAGGCGGTCAAACTCGGTGCCGTAACTCTGCTGATTGCTGGTATCGCCACGACAATCACCGGCGACATCCAGGGCAAGGTCATGACCGAAGTCCAGCCAATGAAGATGGCCGCAGCCGAGGCGCTGTATGAAGACGCGCAGCCAGCGCCGTTCTCAATCTTCACAGTCGGCAGCCTCGACGGCTCGAAACCGCTCTACCAACTCGAGGCCCCCCGGCTGCTGTCCTTCCTGGCGACCGGCACATTTACCGACAATGTGCGCGGCATCAACTCGCTCCAGGCCGAGTATGAGAATACCTACGGGCCGGGGGACTACACCCCGAACATTCCAGTCAGTTATTGGACGTTCCGTGCCATGATCACCGCAGGTGGAATCGCCATGATGGTGGCACTCTGGATGTTGTGGGCGATTCGGCGTGGCCGAATCCCCCAAATCAAGGGCAGGCATGGGAAATGGTTGCTGCGCTCCGCGATCGTGATGCCACTCATACCGCTGGCTGCCAACTCATTCGGTTGGATCTTCACCGAAATGGGCCGTCAACCTTGGGTCGTTTTCGGGTTGATGAGGACGCAGGCTGGCGTCTCACCGGGCACCACCACCTTCGAGGCAGCGGCATCCCTCACCGGGTTCACGATCTTGTATGGCGTGCTCGCCATCATCGAGGTCCGGCTGCTACTGCACTACATACGAGAAGGATTGCCCGAACTCGATCCGCCCGTCGACCCCGACAACGCTGACGCCCCGTTGGCGTTCGCCTACTGAGCAGGAGTAACCATGGAACTCACCACCGTCTGGTTCATCCTCATCGCTACGATGTGGACTGCTTATCTCGTCCTTGAAGGCTTCGATTTCGGCGTCGGCATGCTGATGACGATCTTGGGCCGTAATGACGTCGAGCGGCGCGTCATCCTTAACACCATCGGGCCGTTCTGGGATGGCAACGAGGTCTGGCTGGTCGTTGCTGGCGCCGGGACATTCGCAGCTTTCCCCGAGTGGTACGCGACGCTGTTCAGTGGCTTCTACTTCCCGCTGTTCCTCATCCTCGTCGCACTGATCATCCGGGCCGTCGCCATTGACTATCGGGGCAAACGTGAGGGTACGCGTTGGCGGCGCGGCTGGGACGCGGCAATATTTTTTGGTTCCTTCCTACCCACCATCTTGTGGGCGGTGGCACTGGCGAACATCGTCCATGGCGTCCCGATCGATGCAAACAAGGAATATGTGGGCGGCTTCTTCAACCTACTGAACCCGTATGCGCTACTCGCCGCCGTGACCGTGCTGGGGCTATTCCTGACCCACGGTGCGGTATTCATCGGCCTCAAGACAACCGGCGACGTGCGGGAACGGGCCAATCGCTTCGCCTTGCGCGGGGCACTGGCGACCGTGGTTCCAGCGGTCGCGTTCGTCGCGTGGACGACAATCGATGCTGGCAAGGCTGCCGTGACGATCGTGGGTATTGGGGCGTTGGTGGCGTTTGTGTGTGCGGTGTTCGCCGTGTTCAAGGAGCGTGATGGCTGGGCCTTCCTCGGAACGGCGTTTGCCATCGGGCTGGCCGTAATCATGCTGTTCCTAGCCTTGTTCCCGAATGTGATGCCATCCTCGCTCGACCCGGCATGGAATCTCACGACAACCAACGCTGCCGCGACCGATTACACGCTCAAAATCATGACCTGGGTCGCGGTGTTATTCACCCCGCTGGTCGTCCTGTATCAGAGTTGGTCCTACTGGGTGTTCCGCAAGCGGATCGGAGTCGAACACATTCCGGCAGTCCAGCCGAGTCAAGTTTAGTGACGTGAAGCCGATCGAGCCGCGTCTGCTGCAACGATCGCAGCCAGTGCGTAGATTGCTGGTTGTCGGTGCGGCGCTCGGTACGGTGTCGGCACTGTTGATCGTCGCGCAGGCGTGGTTCATCGCAGCCCTCGTGGCGCGCGGATTTGCCGGCGAGGGCCTCACCTCGGTAACGCTCCAAAATGCCGTTTTGGTTGGTGCAGTGTTCGCTGCTCGGGCCGCGATCACGTGGCTGCAGCAGGTCCTCGCTGCTCGGGCCGCGGTGCGGGTCAAGTCGCAGCTCAGGGCTGAACTTGCCGAGGCGGTTCTCGATCCGCGGCGGGCTTCGATCACGCCTGACACAAGTCGGGTCGTCACGCTGTTTGGTTCGGGGCTGGACGCGCTCGACGCCTATTTCGCGAAGTACCTGCCGCAGTTGATCCTCGCGATCAGTGTGCCGCTGGTTGTGCTTGTTGCGGTGGTGTGGGCCGATCCACTGTCAGCGCTGACGATTGCGGTCACGCTGCCACTCATCGTCGTCTTTATGGTGCTGGTCGGCTGGCTCACCAAGGAGAAAACCGATCGGCGTTGGGCGGCGCTGCAGACGTTGAGTCACCACTTCCTTGACGTTCTCGACGGCCTAGTCGTACTCAAGGTCTTCGGACGGTCCCAAGTCGCCGGCCTAAGACGAGTAGGTGAACAACATCGACGCGAATCGATGACTGCCTTACGGCTCGCATTCCTGTCCTCATTCGTCCTTGACCTCTTCGCGACCCTTGCTGTCGCGTTGGTGGCGGTCAGCGTTGGACTTCGCCTCGTAGAGGGGCACCTTGGCCTCCAGATCGCGATGTTTGTCCTGCTTCTGACGCCGGAGGCATTCACCCCGATGCGGCAGGTCGGCGCACATTTCCATGACAGCGCCGAAGGAGTCGCGGCGGCCCAAGACGCCTTTGACATCCTCGACACTGCGACCGTGCACGCTGGGACAGCAGCAGCACCGAATCCTGCCACCAGCCGAATCAGCATCGAACAACTTGAGGTTCGCTTTCCCGAACGTACCCGCGCGGCACTGCCCGCGACCGATGCGGTGATTGCGCCGGGGGAGTTCATCGTGCTGACCGGGCAATCGGGGTCGGGCAAGTCGACCCTGCTCGGGGTGCTGTTGGGATTCGCGGCACCGACTGCCGGGCGTGTGATGGTGGGCGACGTCGACCTAGCGGACGTCGACATCGCACAGTGGCGCCGTCACATCGCGTGGGTTCCGCAGGTTCCCGGTCTGATCGAAGGGACGATCGCAGACAACGTACGGCTTGGTTCGATCGATGCCAGCGACGCGGATCTGCGCGCAGTGTTGGACGAAGCGGGAGCGGCCGGGCTATCTGCTGATCGGCGGATTGCCGAGGACGGGCAGGACGTATCGGCGGGCGAACGGCGGCGGATCGGTATCGCGCGCGCGCTGCTTCGGGTGCGACTGGGGCATGCCACATTGCTCCTATTTGATGAGCCGACCGCCGGTTTGGATGCGGCAACCGAAGACCACATCATCGACGGGTTGAAGGCCGCAGCAGTCACTGTCGTCGTGGTCACGCATCGGTCAGCGGTACGTATGCGCGCTGATCGGGAGATTGTCCTCGATGAGTTGGTGCTCGTATGAAGCGACGACTCCTAATCGGCTGGACAATGGGCGTCGCGGCTCAACTCAGCGTGATCGGCCTCCTGCTCACCTCCGCGTGGCTCATCTCGCGGGCTGCCGAGCATCCGCCGGTGTTATATCTCATGGTGGCGATTGTCAGCGTGCGTGCATTCGGCCTTGGCCGCGCGGCACTCCGCTATGGCGAGCGACTGCTGACCCATGACGCTGCATTCGCCATGTTGACCCGAGAACGGGTTGCCGCTTATGTCGCACTGGATCGGGCGGCACCGGTCGGCATGGCTAATGTCCGCCGCGGCGATGTGGTCAACCGAGTCGTGGCCGATATTGATGCGTTGCAAGACCGTCAGCTGCGGGTCCGGCTGCCAATGACGATCAACCTCTGCGCCGAGATATGTGTGATCGGGTTGGTGGCTTGGTTCGACCTACGGACCGGCCTGCTCCTGGCGGGGGTCGTTGCGGCATTGCAGTTGGGCATTCCGTTGCTGATCGCGCATCAGGGCGGTGTCCAGGAGCGATCGGTGGCCGGTCTGCATGGACAAATGTCCGCCCAGCTCACGGAGGCGGTGACAGCGGCACCAGATCTGGTTGCCTATGACGCGGCTGGCTATGTTCATTCGCGGCTCGGCGACACTGATCGCCGGTTGGTCGACGCCCAGCTCAAAGCGGCCTGGCTCAATGGTTTGGGCTCTGCGCTGGTGCTGATCGGGGTTGGCCTTGCGGTCGCGCTCTCGGCGTTGACCGCATCGGCGGCAGTCGCCGCTGGCGGATTGCGGCCCACACTTCTGGCCGTTCTCGTGCTTGCTCCAGTCGCCTTGTTGGAACCCCTCGACAGCATCCCGGTCATCGAACAACAACGACAGCGGATTCGTTCCTCGGTGGATCGGATCCGGGCCCTTGCAAGTCTGCAGAGCCCCGTGGTTGAGCCCGCGAACCCCGAACCACTTCGCAGCGATGCCACGCTGATCGTCCGGGATCTGTCAGTCGGCTGGCCGGGACATACCGCGGCGTCCGGGATCGACTTCGTCGTGCGCCCGGGGGACGTCATTGCGCTGGGCGGGCCGAGCGGCAGCGGCAAGAGCACCTTGGCGATGACCCTCCTCAAATTAATCGAACCGCGTGGCGGCACGATCACGCTCGGCGGCGTCGATCTGAAAGATTGCGCGGGCAACGACATTCGTGAGCGGATCGGGTTGCTGCAGCAAGATGGACACATCTTCTCGACCTCGATCCGTGAAAATCTGCGAATCGCCCGGCCCGATGCGAGTGACGACGCATTGTGGGAGGCGCTCGAACGTGCGGGTTTGCGCGACTTCGTACGAACCCTTCCGCGCGAATTGGACACCGAGGTCGGTGAGAACGGCAGCCGGATTTCCGGGGGCGAGCGACAACGACTGGGGCTGGCACGTTTGTTGCTGGCTGAGCATCAGATCCTGGTTCTTGATGAACCCACCGAGCACCTCGACCGTGCCACGGCAGAGGCGCTGCTCGAGGATGTGTTGGCGTTGAGCCCGGCTCGGAGCATCATCGTAATCACACATGCGCAATGGGTACGTGAACGGATCGGAATGTCGGTCACGCTTCAGGCAGCCTGACTGCATAGGATCGGGGGGTGACCAATACTTCGTTGATCCTGTTCATCGCGATCGCTGCGGTCGTCATTCTGCTGGGCGCCAGCATCGCGCTCAGCATTGCGCGCGGCCGCAAGGAATTGCCGCCGGCCGATGTACTCGATGAAATTACCGAGGCGACGATCGAGCATCCGGAGGAACACGCTCCGGATCTGGACGAGGAATCAGAGGCTCCGGCCGCGACGATCGAACGGCCAGAAACGCCGCAGGGCCGGCTCGTACGGCTGCGTTCGCGCCTCGCCAGATCGCAGGGCACCCTCGGCAAGGGGCTGCTCGCCATCCTCGGCCGCGGCACACTCGATGATGCGGCGTGGGAAGAAATCGAGGACACCCTGCTCGGCGCCGACGTCGGTGTCGGGCCGACCCAAGAATTGGTCGACAAACTGCGCACTCGCCTTCGGGTTGAGGGCGTCGACAGCGCGGACGCCGCCCGTACGGTCCTGCGTGAAGAACTCGTTGCTCTCGTCGGCGCCAATCTTGATCGTTCGCTCCGGAGCACGGGGACGGATGGCGATCCAGGGGTCGTGCTCGTCGTCGGCGTCAACGGCACCGGCAAGACGACGACGGTCGGGCGAATCGCACGCGTGCTGGTCGCCGAAGAAAAGACCGTCCTACTTGGCGCCGCCGACACCTTCCGCGCCGCTGCAGCGGATCAACTGCAAACCTGGGGCGAACGCGTCGGCGTCGACATCGTGCGTGGCCCCGAGGGGGGCGATCCGGCCAGCGTCGGTTTCGAAACCGTCCAGCGCGGCAAGGCCGAAGGCATCGACACAGTTCTGGTCGACACCGCCGGCCGACTACATACAAAATCCGGCCTCATGGATGAACTCGGCAAGGTCAAACGTGTCATCGAGAAGCAGGCTCCGGTCACCGAAGTCCTTCTCGTCATCGACGCGACGACCGGCCAGAATGGACTCACCCAGGCGCGTGTTTTCAGCGAGGTTGTTGACGTCACCGGCATCGTGCTGACCAAGCTCGACGGCACTGCAAAGGGCGGCATTGTGATCGCCGTCCAGCGCGAATTGGGCGTCCCGGTCAAGTTCGTCGGGCTCGGCGAAGGTGCTGATGATCTTGCGCCATTCGATCCGGCCGAGTTCGTGGACGCGCTGCTGTCCTGAGCATGCCGCGCGGGTCTGCATTGATCTGAGCAGCCGGTGAGCACGTAACGCACTGTTAACAATTCCGCCGAAGTTGTGACAGTTTCGCAATCTCCAAGCACCGGAATCGAAATCGTCGACCGTCACAGTGTTGAGCAATGACACGGAGCACCGCGTCAGAGTATTCGACTCCGGAGGCGCAATGAATACCGGTGACACAGGATGGATTCTTGTCAGTTCGGCCCTAGTCCTGCTCATGACGCCTGGCTTGGCCTTCTTCTATGGCGGCATGGTGCGGGCGAAGAGCGTCCTCAACATGATGATGATGAGCTTCCTCGCGATGGCGATTGTCCCGATTCTGTGGGTGTTGTATGGCTACAGTCTCGCCTTCGACGATGACGCCAAGGGTGGATTGATCGGCAAACTAAATCTGGTCGGACTTAAGGACATCACGCAGAACTCGCTGACCGGAACTCCCGGTCATCAATATCCCGTGTATGTGTTCGTGGCCTTCCAACTCATGTTCGCGATCATCACGGTCGCGTTGATCAGCGGCGCGGTCGCCGATCGCGTCAAGTTCTCCGCATGGACGGTGTTTATCGCGGTGTGGGTCTCGCTCGTCTACTTCCCAGTTGCACACTGGGTGTTTTCCTTCAGCGGCGACAACGTCACCGGCGGCTGGATTGCCAGCAAACTCAAGGCGTTCGACTTCGCCGGCGGCACTGCCGTTCACATCAACGCTGGCGCGGCGGGTCTGGCACTCGTACTCGTACTGGGCAAACGGGTCGGCTGGAAACGCGATCCGATGCGACCGCACAACCTGCCCTTCGTGCTGCTCGGCGCAGGATTGCTGTGGTTCGGTTGGTACGGCTTCAATGCGGGCTCAGCGCTGGGTGCCAACGGCCTCGCCGCGCTTGTCTTCGTCAACACGACGATCGCGACGGCGGCTGCCATGATCGGCTGGTTGTTGTTCGAAGTGCTGCGTGACAAGAAGGGGACGAGCCTCGGCGCGGCCTCCGGTGCGGTCTCGGGACTGGTTGCCATCACGCCCGCTTGCGGCGCGGTTTCGCCGATCGGCGCGATCGCGATCGGATTGATTGCCGGTGCATTGTGCGCGTGGGCGGTCGGCTTGAAATACCGCTTTGGTTTCGACGACTCGCTCGATGTTGTCGGCGTTCACCTCGTTGGTGGAATCATCGGTACGTTGCTGATCGGCTTCTTGGCCACGAAGGGGAACACAGGCGGGGTCGGCAGCATCTTCTACGGCGGCAATTTTGCACAGTTGGGCCGCCAGGCCATCGCGGCGGGGGCCGTGCTCGCGTACTCCTTCAGCCTCACCTATGTCATCGCGGCCGCAATCGACAAGACGATTGGCTTTCGCATCGGTGCTGAGGACGAGATCACTGGAATTGATCAAGTCGAACATTTGGAAACCGCGTACGATTTTGCTGGCTCCGCCGGTGGCTCATACTTCTCGAAGGGACTCTGAACATGAAGCTCGTCACAGCGGTAATCAAACCGCACATGTGGGAGGAAGTCAGTGAAGCAGTGGCTGCCGCGGGAATTGCCGGCCTGACGGTAACCGAGGCCAGTGGGTATGGGCAACAAAAGGGTCATACCGAGGTCTACCGTGGCGCGGAGTACGAAGTGAATCTCGTGCCGAAGCTTCGGCTGGAGATTGTCGTTGACGATGTTGATGCCGACATGGTCGTTTCGACGATTGTCTCGGCCGCGCAGACTGGCAAGATCGGCGACGGCAAGGTTTGGGTGACCCCGGTCGAATCGATCATTAGGGTGCGCACCGGTGAGACCGACGAGGCCGCGCTCTGAGGATGGTCAGTTCGGCGGACCTGGCGCAGCGCCGCAGCGAGCGCACGCACGTAGCTGATGAATTGCTGCGCCGTGCCTTCATCAGCGCGATTGCATCACCCGCCAGTCACGACGCCAATCAGTGCGACGGGCGCAGGATGGCGCTCGTCGCTGTCGGCGGCTACGGGCGATCCGAACTGTCGTTGCACAGCGATCTTGACGTCGTCCTGCTCCACGACCCGTCAACCGCGGCGGCAAATGTTGCCGACGTTGCGAATGCCAGCTGGTATTCGCTGTGGGATCGCGGGATCCGGCTAGCCCACGCGGTGCGGGACACCGCTCAGATGCGTGCGGTCGCGAACGACGACTACCGGGCTGCCACCGGAATGCTCGAGGCGCGCGCAGTTGCCGGTGACTTGGTGCTCGTGTCGTTCAACCAGTCAAGCGTCAAATGGGCCGTAGATCGGTAATTACTTCGTCGGATTCCTCGACCAACGGGTCCGCAGCGCCGGTCTCCTCGAATTGAACCGTTAGTCTTGTGAGCAACACATTTTTCAACCTGAGGATCGCCACCGCGCCATGTTCGACACTCTGCAAGATCGCCTTCAGTCCGCGTTCAAGAACCTCCGCGGCAAGGGCAAGCTCTCCGAAGCCGATATCGATGCCACCGCGCGCGAGATCCGCATCGCCCTGCTTGAGGCTGATGTCGCGCTGTCGGTCGTCAAGCAGTTCATCGCGAACGTCAAGGAGCGGGCGCGCGGTGCAGAGGTCAGTGGCGCGCTGAATCCGGCTCAGCAGGTCATCAAGATCGTCAATGACGAACTCGTGTCGATTCTCGGTGGCGAGACCCGCCGGTTGCAGTACGCCAAGAATCCGCCGACCGTCATCATGCTCGCCGGACTCCAAGGCGCTGGCAAGACAACACTCGCTGGGAAGCTCGGACTCTGGCTCAAGGGCCAGGGCATGTCCCCAATGCTCGTCGCGGCCGATCTGCAACGCCCCAACGCAGTGACTCAGCTCCAAGTGGTTGGCAAACAAGCCGGTGTGACCGTGTTTGCGCCCGAGCCAGGCAACGGTGTTGGTGATCCAGTCGTTGTCGCAAAGGCTGCGATCAAGGAAGCAACTCACACCCTGCACGATATCGTCATCGTTGATACCGCCGGTCGCCTCGGCATCGATGCCGAATTGATGCAGCAGGCCGCCAACATCCGCGATGCCGTCGATCCCGATGAAGTGCTGTTCGTCGTCGACGCCATGATTGGCCAAGACGCCGTACAAACCGCGATGGCGTTCATGGATGGCGTCGGTTTCACCGGTGTCGTGCTCTCCAAGCTTGACGGCGATGCCCGTGGCGGTGCCGCGCTCTCGGTTGCTTCAGTGACCGGCCGACAGATCATGTTCGCTTCCAATGGCGAGAAGCTGACCGACTTCGACGTCTTCCACCCCGACCGTATGGCGTCACGCATCCTCGACATGGGCGACGTGATGACGCTCATCGAGCAGGCCGAGAAGGTCTTTGACGAGGAGGAAGCTCAGCAGGCCGCGGATAAGTTGCAAGGCGGCTCGTTCACGCTCCAGGACTTTCTCAAGCAGATGGAAGCCATGGCCAAGATGGGTTCCATGAGCAAACTCATGGGCATGCTCCCGGGCATGGGCCAGTTCAAGGAGCAGTTGGCCAATTTCGACGAACGTGAGGTCGACCGAATCAAGGCAGTCATCTTGTCGATGACACCGGCGGAGCGGGACAATCCGAAGATCATTGACGGTTCGCGTCGCCTACGTATCTCTAAGGGCTCGGGAACCCAAGTCAAGGACGTCAATCAACTGGTCGACCGGTTCTTTGATGCCCGCAAGATGATGCAACAGATGGCCAACGGTGGCAGCGTGCCCGGTATGCCGGGGATGCCCGGCCTGCCTGGCGGCAAGCGTGCTGGGCCAAAGCAGCAGCCCAAGAAGGGCAAAAGTAAACGCGGTTCAGGCAATCCGGCCAAACGCGCAGCTGAGGCCAAGCAGGCTGCGACTGGGCCAGCCGACGGCGCCAGTGCCTTCGGTTTTGACTCGGGGTCGGCCGACGACTTCGAGCTGCCGAAAGAACTGAAAGACCTGCTCTAGCCGGGCGCGTGTCCTCAACGGTTTGATCGCCCCAACGACTTAACCTTGAGACATGGCCAATCGATCCTCTTCCCGTCGTCGTCAACGCCGCATCCGGATCACTGTCGCGATTGCGCTGTTGGTGTTTGCTGCCGCTGTCGCGATACCTGCGCTCGTGCTTCAGACACCGACGCTGCTCAGCATCGTGGTCGTTGTTGTCTTCCTCTGCGGCGCGTCGGCGGCTCGCATCGTTCATTCCGAATTGGTCGTAAACCGCCGGCGCTACGCGGTCGAACGTACCGAAAGCGCCTCCGATTATCGACGACTCGCAGTGACACAATCGCGCGAAAACACCGCATTCGCCGACTCGATGGCCGACCGGGTTGCCCAGCGTGATGCGGTGATCGACGAACTTCACAGCACAGTTCAACAGGTAGAAACGCGTGCGACCGCAGCCGAACAGCGTGCCGGGATTGCTGAACGGCGTGCGGTTGTTTCGGAACGGCGAGCGGTCGATGAAGGTTTACGTGCTGATCAGGCGACTGAGGCGCTGATCGAGCTGCAACGCGATATTGAGGCCGATGAATCTGCACTGATCGAGCAATTGGGCAGTGGCAGTCTTGAGACAGTTGATTTGTTGAAGTGGGAAGAGAAGGTCATCGCGCTCGGCGCCCACTCTGGCCGGTTGCCCAAGCACGCCTGAATCTTGTCGACAGCAACGTTGTCGAGACTAGGGCACCTGGCCCAGAAGCAGTTTGACGACAGACGATAATCTCTCCTCATGCTGCTGCCACTCTTGCGCCGATACTTGGCGCCTTACAAGTGGCCGATCGCTTTGGTTCTGGGGTTTCAATTCATCCAGACGATTGCGAATCTGTACCTCCCCGGTCTGAACGCCGACATCATCGACAAGGGTCTGGTCACCGGCGACACCGGCTACATTTTGCGCACTGGCGGCGTAATGCTGGCGATCACGGTCGTTCAGATCGCCTGCACGGTCATCGCCGTCTACTACGGAGCTCGCACGGCGATGGCTCTTGGGCGCGACCTGCGAGCCGCCGTATTTGCCAAGGTCGGAACCTTTGCAGCCCGTGAGATGACGCAGTTCGGCGCGCCGACGCTGATCACTCGGTCGACCAATGACGTCCAGCAGGTCCAACTCATCGTTTTCATGGCGTTGACGTTGCTGGTCGCCGCGCCGATCATGTCGATCGGCGGCATCATCATGGCACTGCGACAAGATGTCCAGCTGTCCGCGTTGCTGCTGCTGGTGGTGCCGACGCTGATCGTATGTATCGGAATGATCATTCGTCGGATGCGACCGCTGTTCCGGCTCATGCAGACCAAGATCGATGCGATCAATGGCGTCATGCGTGAACAAATCATGGGCATTCGCGTGATCCGGGCTTTCGCCAAGGAGGATTACGAGGCCGAACGATTTGGTGTCGCCAATAATGAAAATCGTGACGTTGCGATCGCGGTTGGCCGGCTGATGGCGATGATGTTCCCGACCGTCATGCTGATCATGAATGTCTCGGTCGTCTTAACGACATGGTTTGGCGGGATTCGCATCAACAGCGGCGGTATGGGTGTGGGTACATTGATCGCTTTCCAGCAATACCTGATCCAGATCTTGATGGCAGTCATGATGGCCACCTTCATGCTGATGCTCTGGCCGCGTGCCGAGGTCTCGGCCGAACGCATCAGTGAGGTCTTGGATACCGAGCCCAGCGTCGAAGCACCTGCCAATGTCGTTGCGCATCGTGTGACCGGCGGCCAGGTCGACATACGGAATGCGTCGTTCGCATATCCGGGCGCGGAACAAAATGTCCTCGACAGCGTCGACCTGATCGCCCGGCCGGGGGAGACCACCGCCATCATCGGCTCGACCGGCAGCGGCAAGTCGACGTTGCTCGGGCTGATCCCACGGTTGTTCGATGCGACCGGCGGCTCGGTGTCGCTTGACGATCGCGACGTACGAACAATGGCACCCGACGATGTGTGGGCCGGCATCGGATTGGTGCCACAACGGGCGTTCCTGTTCTCCGGCACAATCGCCTCCAATCTGCGTTATGGCAATCCTGATGCAACCGACGCCGATTTGTGGAATGCCCTGGCCATTGCGCAGGCGAAGGAATTTGTCGAGCAGATGCCCGGCCAACTGACGGCACCGATCGCGCAGGGTGGTGCCAATGTTTCAGGTGGCCAGCGGCAGCGCCTGGCAATCGCCCGTGCGATCGTGAAACAACCCAAAATTTATCTATTCGACGACTCGTTCTCGGCCCTCGACTACGGCACCGATGCCGCATTGCGAGCCTCGCTCGCGCCGGTGACGACAGAATCTGCGGTCATCATTGTCGCCCAACGAGTGAGCACGATTCGGGCCGCCGATCGGATTGTCGTTCTCGAGGAGGGCCGGGTGGTTGGCACTGGTCGGCATACCGAGCTCATGAATTCTTGTCCGATTTACCGAGAGATCGTTCTGTCCCAACTCAGCGAGGAAGAAGCCGGATGAGCGCCCGGTTTGGCGCGGTTGCTCAGGCGCCGCGGAAGCCCAAAGATTTTAAGGGGTCATTTCGACGCTTGGCGCGCAGGCTGTTGCTGGAACGCGCACTGGTCTGGCTGATCGTCGGTTTCGGCGCAGTTGCAACGCTGATGTCGGTACTCGGGCCACGAATTTTGGGGCACGCGACCGACATCGTCTTCAACGGTTTCATGTCGAGCCAGTTCCCAGCCGGCAGCAGCAAGGCGGAGATTGTCGCGGGCCTCAAGGAGAAAGGCGACGGTCGCATTGCGTCGATGGTCCAGTCGATGGACCTCAACCCTGGCGGCGGTATCAACTTCACCGCGCTCGGCTGGGTCCTGGTGCTGGCGATTGTGCTGTATGTGTTGTCGTCGTTGCTGCAGTGGCATCAGGGCCGTTTGACGGCAATTGTCGTGCAACGTATGGTCGCCAGACTCCGCGACGATGTCGAAGACAAAGTCAATGCACTGCCGCTGGCGTACTTTGACACCGAGGAACGCGGCGAGGTGTTGTCGCGTACGACAAATGACATCGACAACATCGCGCAGTCGTTACAACAGACCATGAGTCAGATGCTCACCTCGGTCCTGGTCGTGATCGGTGTCCTCGTCATGATGTTGACGATCTCGCCGCTACTGACGCTGATCGCAATCTTCACGATCCCCGTGGCGATCCTGATCTCACGCGTCATTATGAAACGGTCGCAACCGCAGTTCATCGAGCAATGGGCCAGCACCGGCCGGCTCAATGGTCATGTCGAAGAGGTCTTCACCGGCCACGAGATCGTCAAGGTTTTTGGACGTCAGAAAGAGGCCGGCGAGACCTTCGATTGGCACAATGATGCGCTGTACCGATCGGCGTTCAAGGCTCAGTTCGTGTCCGGCCTGATCCAACCACTGATGATGTTCGTGTCGAATTTGAATTACGTCGCAGTCGCCGTCATCGGCGTGCTTCGGGTGTCGACCGGAACCCTCAGTATTGGTGAGGTGCAGGCGTTCATCCAATACTCGCGCCAGTTCACCCAGCCGTTGACGCAGATCGCGGCCATGATCAACCTGCTGCAATCGGGGGTCGCGTCGGCCGAGCGGGTGTTTGGGCTGCTCGATGAGCCAAATGAACGCCCGGACGAACCCGATGCGCCGTTCCCCGATCCAGTGCGCGGGCGCGTGGTCTTCGACGATGTCACGTTCGCGTATAAGCCCGATGAGCCGTTGATCGAGCATCTCGATCTGGTCGCCGAGCCCGGCCAGACCATTGCCATCGTCGGGCCGACAGGGGCTGGCAAGACGACGCTGACTAATCTCATTCTGCGCTTCTACGATGTTCAGGGCGGTGTCATAACCCTCGATGGCACCGACATCGCGCGCATGGATCGCGGACCGTTACGACGCAACTTCGGTGTCGTCCTGCAGGACACCTGGCTGTTCAAGGGCACGATTCACGACAACATCGCCTACGGTGCCGACGCCGCCTCCCCTGAAGCGGTTCAGCAGGCCGCCGAGGCGGCATACGTTGATCACTTCGTACGCACCCTGCCCGACGGCTATGACACGATCATCGAGGACGAGGGCTCCAATGTCAGTGCCGGGCAGCGACAACTGCTGACCATCGCGCGCGCCTTCCTAGCCGATCCGGCCATTTTGGTGCTCGATGAGGCCACGAGTTCGGTTGACACCCGCACCGAAGCACTCGTTCAACAGGCGATGGCACAGCTGCGTACAGGTCGCACCTCATTCGTTATCGCGCACCGGCTATCGACCATCCGCGATGCTGACCACATCGTGGTTATGGAGCACGGTCATATCGTTGAACAAGGCACCCACGACTCATTGCGTGCCGCCGGTGGAGCCTATGAGCGGCTGTATGCCGCACAGTTCGCTGCGCCGGCCGTCTCGTAAGTCCTTGTGGTCGTTCACGGTTGCGTCATAAAGAATGAGGTCCATGACCCACGTTCTTTATGACGCAACGGACAATATCTGCTCGACAGCGCGCTTAACGCTGAGGGGCGAGCGGGGGTTCCGATCGTGTTCGCCGAAGGCTCATCTGGGGCGTAACGCTTCGCTGACGGTGCCGGTAGACATGGCCAATTCTGAACCCAATTGGAGCCCGGCCTCGCATTCTGGCAGAATGATCCATTGCGTCTGATTCATCAATGGACCCTCTCAGCCGGAGAAGATTCAGATCCATCGATTTCGTCGTGTCCGTGTCCCCACGCGGACATGCAAGATCATCAACTTCAAGTTCCCAAGGAGACACCACAACCGTGGCAGTCAAAATTCGTTTGAAGCGTATGGGCAAGATCCGTACGCCGTTTTACCGCATCGTCGTCGCCGATTCGCGCGGCAAGCGCGATGGTCGTGCCATCGAAGAGATCGGCACCTACAACCCCAAGGCAGACCCCTCGATCATCACTGTGGTGTCCGACCGTGCGCAGTACTGGCTCGGCGTTGGCGCTCAGCCGACCGAGGCGGTTGTCGCGCTGCTCAAGCTGACCGGTGACTGGGAAAAGTTCTCCGGCGAGAAGCAGGAGCGCCAGCTCGAGGTTGCCGCGCCCAAGCGTGACAAAGCGGAAATCTTCGATGAAGCGTTGAAGGATCTGCACGCAGGCGAGGCCAAAGCCGAAGCGACCACCAAGAAGGCCGCTGCTGCGAAGAAGAAGGCCGACAAGCCAGCCGATGAGGACGCCAAGGCTGAGAAGAAGGCTGAGAAGAAGGCCGACGCGCCCAAGGCCGACGCGCCTGCTGAAGTCAAGGCCGAGAAGAAGGCCGACGCGCCTGCTGAAGTCAAGGCCGAGAAGAAGGCCGACGCGCCTGCTGAAGTCAAGGCCGAGAAGAAGGCCGACGCGCCTGCTGAAGTCAAGGCCGAGAAGAAGGCCGACGCGCCTGCTGAAGTCAAGGCCGAGAAGAAGGCCGACGCGCCTGCTGAAGTCAAGGCCGAGAAGAAGGCCGACAAGCCTGCTGAAGTCAAGGCCGAAGAGCCCAAGGCTGACAAGCCTGCCGCTGACGAAGCCAAGGCCTGATCTTGGCTACGCCAATCGATGACGTGATCGAGCATTTGGTCACCGGCATCGTTGAGCATCCTGATGACGTCGACGTGCGCTCCAAACAGGGACGACATGGCGACTTGTTCGAGGTTCGGGTCAATCCCGACGATCTCGGCAAAGTCATCGGACGCCAGGGCCGTACCGCGACAGCGATCCGCAAGGTCGTCAACGCGATAGCTGGCAAGGGTGGCGCACGCATCGACTTCGTCGATGTCGATCGTCGCGCCTGAACGACACATGTTGGTCGTCGTCGGCCGCATTGGCCGTGCCCATGGCATCCGAGGTGATCTCGGCGTCGACATACGCACTGACGAGCCCGAGCGCAGGTTTGCGCCGGGCTCGTCAGTCGTTGCTGGCACTCGTACGCTCACGATTGTGTCGACCCGGCAGCACAGCGGTCGGCTAATCGTTCGGTTTGATGGAATCAATGACCGTACGGCCGCCGAAACTCTCCATGGCACGGTGCTTGAGGCCGAAGTCGCCGCCGACGAGATGCCCGAAGATCCAGAAGAGTTCTACGACCATCAGTTGATCGGTCTGGAAGTTCGCTCGGGCGATACGGTCGTCGGCACAATCACACAGGTGATCCATCTGCCTGCGCAGGACACCCTCGCGGTCAAGGCAGGGGAGCGGGAGATTCTCATACCGTTTGTTCTGGATCTTGTCCCTGAGGTTCACGTGGCCGAGGGCTACGTTCTCGTTGCCGATCTTCCGGGGCTGTTGGACCCCGATGAAGCTGTGAATGCGGCACCAGATCTGACCGATCCGGCATGAGGATCGACGTCGTCTCGATCTTCCCCGACTATCTGTCGCCGTTGGAATTGTCACTCGTGGGCAAGGCGCGCGCTGCCGGCCTGCTCGAGGTTGGCATTCACGATCTGCGTGACTTCACCACCGATAAACATCGCAGTGTCGATGACACTCCGTATGGCGGCGGGGCTGGCATGGTCATGAAGCCCGAGCCCTGGGCCAACGCGTTGGAGGCGGTGGCCACTTCAGCCGCAGTTGTCGTCGTGCCGACGCCAGCGGGCAAGCCATTTGTCCAAGCCGATGCGGTGCGCCTGTCAACGGCTTCCCAGTTGGTCTTCGCCTGTGGGCGCTACGAGGGTATTGACCAACGCGTTATCGATGAGGCCGCGTCGCATTGGTCCGTCGAGGAGATCTCCCTCGGTGATTTCGTGCTCAATGGGGGAGAAGTGGCCGCGTTGGCAATCATCGAGGCGGTTGTCCGGCTGATTCCGGGCTTCATGGGCAATCCTGAGTCGCTGGTCGAGGAATCCCATGGGACCGACAACTTGCTTGAATATCCGGTCTACACGAAGCCTTCGTCTTGGCGCGGCCGGGACGTGCCCGAAGTGCTCCTGTCGGGCAACCATGGGCTCATCGCGGGGTGGCGTCATGCGCGGTCACTCGAACGTACGAAGTCCCGCCGACCCGACCTGCGGCCACCGACTGCCTGACCCGTCGGCCCGATTTCAGCCGGAACGGGTCGCTGTGGCAAGATGGATACTCGGTGTCGACCGACTGCCACAGGGGTCTAGGTCAGCTAAGCACCGCACTCATACTCAGCAAGACCGACATCACCGTGGGTGGCCTGTGGCACCGGCGAGGGAAGAGACCATCATGGCCAACATCATTGACGAAGTCGCAGCCGCATCGTTGCGCGACGACCGCCCCGCATTCCGCGCCGGCGATACGCTCAAAGTTCACGTTAAGGTCATTGAAGGCAGCCGCTCGCGCGTCCAGGTCTTCCAAGGCATCTGCATCAAGATCCAGGGTTCAGGCGTCGGCCGCACCTTCACCGTCCGCAAGGTCAGCTTCGGCGTCGGCGTCGAGCGTACGTTCCCGCTGCACACCCCGATCATCGAGACGATTGAGGTCGTCACCCGTGGCGATGTGCGTCGCGCAAAGCTCTACTACCTGCGTAGTCTTCGTGGCAAGGCCGCGAAGATCAAGGAAAAGCGCGAAGTCTGATTCGGGTCATCAGGCCCTGCAGGCTAGGCTCGCTCCGTGACTGAGGCTGCGAGCAAGAAGCGACAACTCCCGCTGTGGCAGGAATCGATTCTTCTGGTCGTGATCGCGCTCGTGATGGCGGTTGTCGTCAAGACTTTCCTCGTCCAGGCGTTCTACATCCCGTCCGGATCGATGGAGCCAACAATGCTGGTCAACGACCGCATTTTGGTCCAGAAGGTGTCGTTCTGGGGTGGCAAGGACGTTCAGCGCGGTGACATCATCGTGTTCAACGACCCAGACCACTGGCTTAACGCCGAGGAATCGCGTCAGCCGCACAATGCGGTGCAGCGTGGGCTCGAACTCTTCGGGCTCTTCCCGACTGGTGGACACCTGATCAAACGCGTTGTCGGGGTTGGTGGCGATCACGTCAAATGCTGTGACAACACGGGGCATCTCGAGGTCAACGGCACGTCACTCACCGAGCCATATGTGCTTGACCAGTCACTGACCCGCGATGAGCCGTTCGACGTCAAGGTGCCCAAGAACCATGTGTGGGTTATGGGCGACAATCGTGGCAATTCCAGCGACTCGCGCGCGCATATGGGCTCACCCGGTGGTGGCTTTGTGCCGGTGGAAAACGTCGTCGGCGAGGCGTGGCTGCGGGTATGGCCGTGGAACCGTGCGGGCTTCATCCACGCCCCCGAAACGTTCAAGTCGCTCAACGCCAAAAAATGACCAAACTGCCCAAGGGATCCACTGTACGACGTGATGCCGGGCTGTACGGCTATGAACGCGCGCTGACCCGACAAGGCCTCACTCCGATCGCCGGAGTCGACGAGGCCGGCCGTGGGGCCTGCGCTGGACCGCTTGTCGCGGCCGCGGTGATCCTCAAGGGCAAAATCCCCGGGCTTGCTGACTCCAAGTTATTGACCGAGCGGCGTCGTGAGGCGTGTTTCGCGCTGATCATGGCGCGCGCCGTTGCAGTCGAGGTTGTGTCGATTCCGCCGGCTGAATGCGATCGAATCGGACTGCAACGTGCCAATATCATGGCGCTGCGCAGGGCGCTGGCCCGATTGACCCCGCAGCCCGCATACGCGCTAACCGATGGCTTTCCCGTTGACGGGCTCGGCATGCCGGGGCTAGCGATGTGGAAAGGGGACCGTGTGTCCGCCTCGATCGCGGCGGCATCGGTGATCGCTAAGGTGACACGTGACCGGGTCATGGTGCAGTTGCACGAGCAGTTTCCCGAATACGATTTTGCTACCCACAAGGGTTATGTCACGGCTGCCCATGAAGCGGCGATTCGTGCACATGGGCCTTGCCCGGAGCATAGATTCAGTTATGCCAACGTTCGAGCCGTTCAGGAGACACGATGAGTTCAGAAGATCTGGAGCGCTACGAGTCCGAGATGGAACTCTCGCTGTATCGCGAATACCGAGATGTCGTTGAGATCTTCAAGTACGTTGTGGAGACTGACCGCCGGTTCTACCTGTGCAACGCCGTTGATGTGAAAGTTCGCTCCGAGACCGGCGATGCTTACTTCGAGGTGTCGATGACCGATGCCTGGGTTTGGGATATTTTCCGCCCCGCGCGCTTCGCCAAGAACGTGAAAGTTCTGACTTTCAAGGACGTCAACGTTGAAGAACTGTCTAAGTCTGATCTGAAGATGCCTACGACGCCTTGACCGCCCTTGCGTCATAACGAACGAGGGTTATTGGCCTCAAATTTTATGACGCAACGGACACACAGATCAGGAGTGCGCCAAGCAGTAGGCTCTCGCAGACCTCGATGCTCGCGCCGAGGCAATCGCCGCTGATGCCGCCGATGCGTCGCCGCCAATAGACGATGACGACGCCACTTAGCGGTATCGCGAGGAGCAACGCCGGGGCAAACCAGCTGCTCGCGGCGCCGAGCGCCAGCGCCCAGAAGATGATCGTCGACGTGCGGATCTGCCAGGCGAAACGGTCGGCAAGGCCCGGCTGGATCGGCGGCGTATACCGGCTGAGTACGAGCGTTAACCAGCGCGTCCAGGCCGGTATGAGAACGACCGCCCAGACGTAATCGCTGCCGACAAGCGAGACAAGAAGCACCAGTTTGGTGATCAACTGGAGCACCACGGCCACGACGCCGAACACGCCCATATGCGGATCTTTGAGCACTTCGAGAAAGCGTTCGGGGACACGATGAGCGGCGCCGAAAGCGTCGGCGACATCGCCAAGCCCATCAAGGTGCAGCGCGCCGGTGACGGCCACCCACAGCAGTAGCGACAACCACCCGGCAACCAGCGGTCGTGAATCGACGACATACAGCGGCCAAGCGACGAGCGCCCCGATCACAAGTCCAACGACCGGGAACCAGACGCTGCTCCGACTCAGGCTGCGGTCGTTGAAGTTGCGGACCTGTGGCGTCGGTATACGCGTAAGAAACTGGAACGCCAAGATCAAGCCGGTCATGGGCGCACACTATCGGCGCCGCGGCCGCCGGTTTTCCACAGACCCACCGACGTGCTTACTTGTCCACAGCTTTCGAATCGACGCTGGCGCGCGTTGGCCTGGACCCATGACTGTGGTTGTGGAGGTCATTTCATGACGTATGCGCGCAATCAGGCTTTGGGTCACTATGGCGAGAACCTCGCCGCTGACCATCTCGAATCGCTCGGGATGATCGTCCTCGAGCGAAACTATCGCTGTCGCTTTGGCGAGATCGACATCGTCGCACGCGATGGTTCGACGCTGGTGATCTGTGAGGTCAAGACTCGGACCAGCGTCCGCTATGGGACACCGTTGGAAGCGATCACCGGGCAGAAAGCCACGCGACTCCGGCGGCTGGCGGCCCACTGGCTACAGGATCACGACGTGACACCGCCAAGTGTGCGAATTGATGTTGTGTCGGTGTTGGTGCCCGGCCGCGGCGCGCCTCGTGTCGAGCGCGTCTCTGGGGTGGCGTGATGCCGGCGTCGACTCGCTCGGTGACGCTCGACGGACTCAATGGCCGGCCGATCGAAATCGAAGTGGATATTTCGAATGGTTTGCCCGCCACGATCGTGGTCGGATTGCCCGATACGACGATCAACGAAGCGCGTGATCGGTGCCGCTCAGCAGTCGTCAACTCAGGCACCAGTTGGCCCGATCAGCGGGTGACGATCAACCTTGCGCCATCAACGCTGCCCAAATCTGGTTCGCACTATGACCTGGCGATCGCTTTGGCCGTCTACGGCGCGAAGAACCTTATTCCGACCGATGAGCTGCGCGATTCTGCATTTCTCGGCGAACTAGCACTCGACGGCCGGCTGCGCGCGATCCGTGGTGTTCTCCCGGCAACGGTCGCTGCCGTCGAAGCCGGCTTCACCAGGATCTTCGTGCCCGAAGTCAATGTCGAAGAAGCCGAGCTCGTCGAAGGCATCCAAGTGGTCGGCCTGCGCTCACTCCGGCAGGCAGTGGCGCTTTTGCTCGGCGAGGATGAACCGATCGACCCACCGGTGCCGCCGTTGGACCAGCCACATTCGCTCAATTGGGCCAGCAGCGAACGAATGCAAAATCTGGATCTGAGTGATGTTGCAGGGCAAGAGGAAGCACGGCTGTCGATCGTCGTCGCTGCCGCCGGCGGACATCATTTGTCGATGGTCGGACCGCCAGGGATCGGCAAGACGATGCTGGCGCAACGGTTGCCTGGGCTGCTGCCGGACTTGGGCTATGCGCAATCGATCGAGACGAGTGCCGTCCATTCGATTGCCGGAATACTCAGCTCGGATTCGCCACTGGTCAACCGGCCGCCATTTCTTGATCCGCATCACTCGGCGAGCGCGGTCGCGATTGTCGGGGGAGGGAGCCGGGTGATCCGACCCGGCGCGATGTCGCTGGCACATCATGGGGTTCTCTTCTTGGACGAAGCACCCGAGTTCGCGTCCAATGTTCTCGACGCCTTGCGCCAGCCACTGGAAAGCGGGCATGTTGTGGTCTCTCGTGCTGCGCAGACAGTTGCCTATCCGGCGCGCTTCCAACTCATCCTCGCCTCCAATCCCTGCCCGTGCGGGATGAGCGGTTCGCGTGGCGATCGTTGCCAGTGCACATCGCTGATGCGGCGGCGCTATCGCGACCGGATCTCCGGACCGATCCGCGACCGCATCGACATTCACCGCAATCTTTCCGCACTGTCTAGGCCAGAACTTGCCAATTCGATCAGTACCGCGAGATCGACTGCGGAGATTGCTCCGTATGTCGCTGCTGCCCGCAAACGTCAAGCCGAACGTTATGGGGAGACAAACTGGCGGCTCAATTGCGAAGTCCCAGGGGTTGAACTGCGTAAGCATTGGCCGATCGACGCGGACGGTCGTGCGCTTATCGATCAGCAAATGCGCGCGCAGAAGTTGAGTGCCCGCTCGGCAGATCGTGTCTTGCGACTTGCCTGGACGGTCGCGGATCTCCTTGGGAAGGACCATCCGGGTCTTGGCGAGGTCGATGCCGCGCTCGCGCTGCGACGATCAATGCCGCTGGGAAGCGAGTTGCGTGAGTTGGTGAAGGTGCCATGATTTCGGCCAGCCGCGCCTGCCTTGCACTCAGTCTAATTGCCGAGCCCGGTGATCCACGACTGCTTCAAATCGTTAACGACCGCGACCCGGTCGCGGCGCTGAGTTTGATCTTGGCGGGTCCGGACAGCCGCCATCCGTCAGCGTGGGGCGAACGGGCCCGTCGCCTTGACGAATTGGTGGCGACCGCCCTCGCACGGGCGAAATCGTCCGGCCTGCGCTGGCTCGCTCGAACCGATCGGGCCTGGCCGGAGCAACTGGACCACCTCAACCATGTCGAGCCGATCAACGGCGTGACGGGTGCGCCGCTCGGCCTGTGGCTGCGCGGCAAGGGTGATCTTGCGGACCTGACCGAACGATCGGTCGCGGTCGTGGGCGCGCGTGCCGCCACAACGTATGGCGCCGAGATCGCCGGTGACCTTGGCTCTGATCTCAGCGATTGTGGGTTCACTGTCGTGAGCGGTGCGGCCTACGGCATCGATGCGTGTGCCCATCGAGGCGCGTTGGCGATGGACAAAACGACAATTGCGGTGCTGGCTGGCGGTGCCGACATCGACTACCCAAAATCCAATGCGGCGCTGCTCGCTCGCATTGCGGCCACGGGGCTGGTCGTCAGCGAACAGATGCCCGGCGCGACGCCGCTGAAGGGCCGTTTCCTCTCGCGAAATCGGATAATTGCCGCGCTGACCCAGGGAACTGTTGTGGTCGAGGCAGCCCGGCGCAGCGGATCACTCAATACCCTCAATTGGGCCGATCAGTTGGGGCGTATGACGATGGGCGTTCCCGGTCCTGTGACCTCGCAGGCATCAGACGGCGTCCACGAAGCAATGCGCACGGGACAGGCAATGCTGGTGACGAGTGGCGCCGATGTGATTGAGGCGCTCGGCGAGCTGGGTGCGGTTGATTCGACACCGCCGAGAGCCGCCGAGACGGCTTACGATGCACTTTCGCCGGAAACCCGCCGAGTCCTTGACGCGCTGCCGTGGTCACCGCCGCGGCGCGTTGTCGAGATTTCTGATGAACTGCGGCTGACTGTGGCAGTGACCGAACGTGAGCTTAAACGCCTCGAATTGTTGGGCTACGCGGGTCAAATGACGCATGGCTGGGCATTGTTGCGGCGTGCCGACTTGGTGTGAGGGGCTGCGCGGCCGAAAGTGGTCCTATGGATGATCTGAGCGAGCGGTGGACGAGCGTGCTCGGCGACTACGAACGCCACTTGACTGCCGAGCGAGATCTATCCGCGCATTCGGTCCGCGCTTATCTGGGCGATCTTGAAGGGCTGGCTGCGCATGCGATAAAACTCGGGGTCGACGATCCGGCTCAGCTCACAGTTCGGTCATTGCGCAGTTATCTCGCGACCATGCAGTCCTTGGGCAAGGCACGTACGACCCTGGCGCGGCGGGCGACGTCCGCGCGGGTCTTCACCGCATGGCTGGTCCGAACCGGCCGCGCTGATGCCGATGCGGGGGCGCTGTTGGCGAGCCCCAAGCCGCATCATGATTTGCCGGTCGCGCTCAAACAGGCAGAGATCCGTGAACTTCTCGACGGCTCGGAGTTCGGCGACGACCCGGCCGGCCGCCGTGACCGCGCGATCATTGAATTGTTGTATGCGACCGGTATCCGAGTGGGCGAACTCGTCGGGATTGATATCGACGATCTGGACCGTTCCCGCAATGTTGTGCGAGTGTTCGGCAAGGGGCGCAAGGAACGCTCAGTGCCATTTGGCAACCCGGCGGCTGATGCCCTCGACGACTGGCTCAGGCAGGGACGTCCGCTTGTCGCCACAATTGCCAGCGGCAGCGCAACATTCTTGGGCGTGCAAGGTGGCCGGATCGACCAGCGTGCGGTCCGGCGGATCGTGCATAAACGTGTCGCTTCGATCGACGGCGCTCCTGACATGGGGCCGCACGGATTGCGCCATACCGCCGCGACTCATCTGCTCGAAGGCGGCGCCGATCTGCGTAGCGTACAAGAGATCCTCGGCCATGCTTCGCTGGCAACCACGCAGATCTACACCCACGTCAGCAACGAACGCCTGCGAAGCGCGTTCAAACTTGCGCACCCGCGTGCCTGAGCTTCGAATCACAATAACTTCATCGGGTTCATCGTCTTCCCATCCCGTTTGACCATGAAATGTAGATGGCATCCAGTTGCCAGCCCAGTCGCACCAACCTTGCCGACGACAGCACCCGCCCGGACTCGATCGCCGACCGAAACCGTCTGCCGGGACAGATGGTTGTACGACGTGGTGACCCCGCTGGAATGGCGAAGGATCACTCGCTTTCCGTACGCCGAGCTGTAACTGCGACCGATCACTACTCCCGTCGCGGCGGCGTGGACCGCCGTGCCGCAAGCCACGCCGAAATCGGTGCCGTCGTGGAGTTTGCGGACCCCCGTGATGGGGTGCACCCGCATGCCGTACGGCGACGTAATCGTGCCGCCGACCGGTCTGCGCATTGCTCCTGAACCGGTGTACGGCGGCTTGGGCGGCGGACCGTCGGGGTTAATGAGGCGGATTTGGCCGGTTGTGGCCATGAGCGTGAGCGGATCGAGGTAATGATCGCCGGCCTTGCGACCCAGGTGTAGGCAGACCGTGCCGGGGCAGTGTCCACCGATGGCCAGCAGCGTCCCGATCGGCTGACCGGCGCCGATCGCATCACCGGTCGCCACCGATGCCGCGACCGGTTGGTAGGTCGAGCGTTCGGCGCCGTGATCGACCACCACAATCTGGATGTGGTTGATCGTGCCGACATACGACACCACCCCCGGGGCGACTGATCGGACAGTTTCGCCGATCTTGCCGGCCAGATCAACGCCGCGATTACCGGCACCATAAGGATTGGCTGGCAGATCGAAGGCACGGCCAACTTCATGGCCCGACAGCGGCCAGGACCAGTGCTCCGCGGCCACGGCCGGGTTGGGCTGCAGCACGGCGAGAATCAACAAGAGCGTGACGGTTGCGATTGACTTCATCTGATCAGCAAACGCCGGTACGGGCCACACGGCGAGGACATATTTCGGTGCTGGGGATAAACCATCCGATGGGTTGGATTGTGGACAAACTGCTCGATTGGCTCTGAGCGCCTCAATTGTCGTAGACTTGATCGGCACTCCTTCCGGAGTGACTTCGCGTACTTGTAGCCGTGTGACACGAAAGTTGAACACGGGCGCGGTCCTGGTCCCCTCGGGGTGGGCGGCGCATCTCACGATCAATTGCGAGTGCCAGGGCACCGGCAACCGTTGGTGCATCAACCAGGAATCGGCACTGTGTGCCGCAAGGAGAAACATCATGGCTGTAGTCACCATGCGTGAAATGCTGGAAAGCGGCGTTCACTTCGGTCACCAGACCCGTCGCTGGAACCCCAAAATGAAGCGTTTCATTTTCACCGAGCGCAACGGCATCTATATCATCGACCTCCAGCAGTCGCTGGCCTACATTGACGCCGGCTACGAGTTCGTCAAGAACACTGTCGCCCGTGGCGGAACGGTCCTGTTCGTCGGCACCAAGCGCCAAGCGCAGGAGCCGATCGAAGAGCAGGCCAAGCGTGTCGGTATGCCCTATGTCAACCAGCGTTGGCTCGGCGGCATGCTCACCAACTTCCAGACAATGCACCAGCGTCTTCAGCGCATGAAAGAACTCGAGCTCATCGACTTCGATGACGTCGCGGGTTCGAGCCGTACGAAGAAAGAGCTCCTTCAGATGCGCCGCGAATATGCGAAGCTGCTGAAGACCCTCGGCGGTATCCGTGAGATGGGCAAGGTTCCCGCCGCGGTCTGGATCGTCGACACCAAGAAAGAACACCTCGCGATCGACGAGGCCAAGAAGCTTCACATCCCGGTCGTGGCGATCCTCGACACCAACTGTGATCCCGATGACGTCGACTACCCGATCCCGGGCAACGACGACGCGATCCGCTCGGTTGGTCTGCTGACCCGTGTCATCGCCGATGCCGTTGCCGAGGGCCTGATCGCCCGTGGTGGCGCGAAGACTGCCGACGAGACGCCTGGTGCCGAGCTCGGTGCTGCCGAGCCGCTCGCCGAATGGGAACTCGAAGTCCTCAAGGGCAAGTCAGAAGATGGCAAGCCGGAAGAGGGTAAGCCGGAAGAGTCGGCAAAGACTGCTGAAGCTGCTGCTCCAGCTGCTGACGCTGCCGCGCCCGCCGCTGCTGCGCCTGCCGCTGACGCTGCCGCGCCCGCCGCTGCTGCGCCTGCCGCTGACGCCGCGCCTGCCGCTGACGCTGCTCCTGCGGAAACTGCTGCTCCTGCCGCTGACAAGGCGACTTCGACCGACGCCTGAAACTAGCTGACGGTGGGGTGCTTCGGCACCCCACCGCACAATCTGGAAACGAGAGATAACAATGGCAATTGCTGCCGTAGACGTGAAGAAGCTTCGCGACGCCACCGGCGCGGGCATGATGGACGCCAAGAAGGCGTTGACTGAAGCCGACGGTGACTTCGACAAGGCGATTGAGATGCTGCGTATCTCTGGTGCTGCGAAGGCCGCCAAGCGTGGCGCCGAGCGTGATGCCACTGCTGGCCTCGTCGCGACCTCGGGCAGCGCTCTGGTCGAGCTCAACTCAGAAACCGACTTCGTCGCTAAGAACGAACAGTTCATTGCGCTGGCCAACGAATTGGCCGTCGCAGCTGACGCCGCCAAGCCCGCTGACGCCGAAGCATTCGGCTCGGTCAAATTGGCCAATGGCAAGACCGTCACCGAGGCCGTGGCCGAGCTTGCTCGCGTCATCGGCGAGAAGATCGAGCTCGGCCGCGTTGCCGCGTTCGACGGTCAGGTCGCCACCTACATGCACCGTCGTGCCAGTGATCTGCCGCCTGCGGTTGGTGTCATGGTCGAGTTCGAAGGTGCCGATGCAGACGCTGCACGCGGCGCTGCCATGCAGATCGCGGCAATGCGTCCGCGTTACCTGACGCGTGAAGATGTCCCCGCTGATATCGTCGCCAAAGAGCGTGAGATCGCCGAGGCGACGTCACGTGAAGAGGGCAAGCCCGAACAAGCGATCGCGAAAATCACCGAAGGCCGACTCAACGGATTCTTCAAAGAAGTCGTGTTGCTCGAACAGGCTTCGGTCCAAGACCACAAAAAGTCGGTTAAAAGTGTTCTTGATGAAGCAGGTGTCACGCTCACGCGTTTCGCTCACATCGAGATCGGCGCCTGACTCACTCGCACAACATCCCTACAAGACGGAGGCCGGAGCCAGTGGACACAGCAAGAGAAGTCGACACTCCGGCCTCTGATCATTCTGCTTCCGATTTGAGTGGACGCCGAGTGCTGCTCAAGCTCTCCGGCGAAGTATTCGGTGGCGGCAAGATCGGCATCGATCCCGAAGTCGTCAATGCCATCGCCCGGCAGATTGCCCAGGCCGTTAACGAGGGCGTCCAAGTGGCGATTGTTGTCGGCGGTGGCAATTTCTTCCGCGGCGCGGAACTCGCACAACATGGCATGGACCGCTCACGTGCCGATTACATCGGCATGCTCGGCACTGTGATGAATTGTCTGGCGTTGCAAGATTTTTGTGAGAAGCAGGGCATTGAGACCCGGGTCCAGTCCGCCATCACGATGGGCCAGGTAGCCGAGCCGTACATTCCGCGCCGCGCGATCCGTCACCTTGAGAAGGGCCGTGTCGTGATCTTCGGTGCTGGCGCCGGTATGCCGTACTTCTCGACCGATACGGTGGCCGCCCAACGTGCACTCGAGATTAACGCGGAGGTGGTCCTGATGTCTAAGAATGGCGTTGACGGTGTCTATTCCGCTGATCCTCGCACTGACCCGGCGGCCAAGAAGTACGACGAGCTTTCCTTTGATGACGCGTTGCGACTCGGGCTCAAAGTCGTCGACGCGGCCGCATTTGCGTTGTGTATGGAAAATAAGCTCCCCATGATTGTCTTTGGCATGCAGGGTGAAGGCAATATCTCCCGCGTCCTTCGTGGTGAGAAGATCGGAACACTTGTCCGGGCCTGAGCTCGGACCCTCAAGGAGTAATTGTGATTGACGAAACGTTGCGCGAAGCCGAAACCAAGATGGCCAAGGCCGTCGAGCACTCGCGCGAGGAATTCGCCGCGATCCGCACCGGACGTGCACATCCGGCGATGTTTGCCAAGCTCACTGCCGACTACTACGGTCAGCAGACACCGATTAGCCAGCTGGCGGGTTTCACGGTGCCCGAGCCGCGCATGGTTGTCATCAACCCCTATGACCTCGGCGCGAAGGCCGCAATTGAGAAGGCCATCCGTGATTCGGATTTGGGCGTCAACCCGACCGATGACGGCAAAGTGTTGCGTGTGACCCTGCCCGAACTCACTGAAGATCGTCGCCGCGACTACGTCAAGTTGGCGCGCGCCAAGGCCGAGGACGGCCGCATTGCCGTACGCAATTTGCGACGTAGTGGCAAGCAGGCGCTGGACAAGGCCGAAAAGGAATCCGAAATCAGCAAGGACGACAACACCGGCGCCGAGAAGCGCCTCGACGGCCTTACGAAGAAGTACGTTGACACGATCGACGAACTCCTGAAGAACAAAGAGGCTGAACTCCTTGAAGTCTGACACGACGCAATCCGAAGCCAAATCCAGTCGTGCAGGACGAGATCTTCCTGCCGCATTCGGGGTTGGCATCAGCCTTGCGCTGTTGGTGATTGCGTCGCTGTATTTCTACAAGGCCGCGTTTATCGCGGTCGTGGTCGTGGCGCTGGGCATCGGCGCCTTCGAGATTTCCCGAGCCTTCAAGACCGCAGGCATCCAGATTCCGTTGCCACCGATTCTCACCGGCGGACTTGCGATGATGGTTGGCGGTTACTACGGCGGCGTCGAGACTGCCGCAGTAGCGATGGCGTTGACCGTCATCGGTACGCTCATCTGGCGATTGGCCGATGGGGCCGACGGGTTTGTCCGAGACACCAGTGCGGGCATTTTTGTGCTGTCTTACCTGCCGCTGATGGGTGTTTTCGTTGCGCTGATGTTGCACGAGAGTGATGGCGAATGGCGCATCGTGGCTTTCATCGTCGCAACAGTTGCCTCTGATATCGGCGGCTATACGGCCGGCGTACTGTTCGGCAAGCATCCGATGGCACCAACCATCAGCCCAAAGAAGTCTTGGGAAGGCTTTGCAGGCTCGATGACGATGGGCATGATTGCTGGTGTCCTGACCGTCATTTATGCCTTGGACGGACGTTGGTGGGTTGGCCTTATCCTGGGTGCAGCCGCCGTCATCATGGCGACCCTTGGTGATCTGAGCGAATCGCTCATCAAACGTGACATCGGCATCAAAGACATGGGCGATCTGCTCCCCGGTCACGGTGGCTTGATGGATCGTCTCGACTCGCTCATTGCGGTAGCGCCTGTTGCCTGGTTGATCCTGCACTATTTGGTGCCCGCATGATCACCACACAAAACTGCGCCGCTTACCCGTTTCGCTCGTGGGGGGACCCCGCATGACAGAAGAACCCATCAAGACGCTGCCGCTGGTTTTCAAGCAGCGCAAAGGACTCAAGAAGCCACCGCGCCACCTTGCCGATTTGAGCGCGGACGAGCGCAAGGCTGCTGCCGAGGCAATGGGCGAACCGGCATTTCGCGTCAAGCAGGTCGCCCAGCATTATTTCGGTCGGCTCGAACGCGATCCCGAGGCAATGACAGACCTACCGGCCGCGAGCCGCGACCGGATTGTTGCCGAGCTTCTGCCGACCCTGCTCAATTCGGTCAAGGTCCTCGAAGCGGACAAGGGCACGACTCGCAAAACCTTATGGCGGCTCTTCGACGGAGCGCTGGTCGAATCAGTCCTGATGCGTTATCCCGAACGTGCCACGATTTGTGTCTCCAGCCAAGCTGGCTGTGGCATGGCGTGCCCGTTCTGTGCGACCGGTCAGGGTGGTCTGCAACGCAATATGAGCACCGCTGAGATCATCGACCAAGTCGTCGATGGTGCCGGAGCGATGGTTCGCGGTGAGATCCCCGGTGGTCCGGGACGGCTCTCCAATGTCGTGTTCATGGGCATGGGCGAGCCGATGGCCAATTACAAGGCGGTTATCGGTTCCGTGCGCCAGATGGTCGCACCGGTTCCCGATGGGCTCGGCATGTCGGCCCGCAATATCACTGTCAGCACGGTGGGCCTCGTACCTCGGATGCTGCAGCTAGCTGAAGAAGGCATACCCGTCACGCTTGCACTGTCGTTGCACGCGCCCGACGACGAGCTCCGTAATGAGCTTGTTCCGATCAATACTCGGTGGTCGGTGCACGAGGCAGTCGCTGCGGCGTGGAACTACGCCAAGGTCACCAAACGTCGAGTCTCGATCGAGTACGCGATGATCAAAGACATCAATGATCAGGCATGGCGCGCCGACCTCCTCGGTGACGTCCTGCAGTCCTACGGCGATTGGGGATGGGTGCACGTCAACCTGATCCCGCTCAACCCGACGCCGGGCTCCAAGTGGACCGCATCGCGGCCCGAGGACGAACGTGAATTTGTGCGCCGGCTGATCGCCAAGGGCGTGCCGACCACGGTCCGCGACACGCGAGGCAGCGATATCGACGGCGCCTGCGGTCAACTCGCGGCAGTTGACAGCTGATCGGTTACCGACGACTCACAGCAGCGGGTTATTGACCAAAAGCTCGACATTGCGGGCGTTGAGCGTGCCCTCCTGCGCGCTCGTACGCTGCTGTGGATCGTTCATCGCGAGTTCGCGCGCCAGACCGGCCAATGCGGCCGGGCTACTGGTGACTCCGCCGTAGGCAGCCGGCCCGGAGTGGTCGACCATCGTGGTGAAGATCGACAGGGTGCTGTCCGCATTGTCGACGATCTCAATAAGCCGCGCCTGCTGCGGAAAGTCGACGTGCGAGGCAGTGTTGATCTCCCAGAAGCCGCTTGCGCCAGCTGGCGCAGGGCGTGCCCAAATCTGGTTCTTGTGGGTATGTCCATTGACCCACGCGACCACATTGGGGTTGGCATGCAGAAGGGCGACGACGGCCGGACCAAGCACCCGGGTGTTCGGATCGAGGCCGGTGACAACCAGCGGGTTGTCCATAGTCTCGGATGTGTGATGGCTGAAGATCAGTACGATCTTGTTCTTTGAGGCCGCCAGAAGTTTGGTCAACCACGTCATTTGCGGTGTGTCGATCGATCCGCTGTCGTAACCATTGGGATTGACCGTATCCAACACAACGCAGCGGACGTTGCCGCGATCAAATGTGTAGTAGGCGGTGCCGAGCCGCTTGTTTTCGGCCGTGAAGCCGTGCCCGATGGGTGATCCGGATGTCTTGAAATGTTCGGCAACGACCTGGGGGCGGGTGATCTGGCGTCGCTTCACATCCGGGGTCACCAGACGCACCGGCGCACCGAGGCCAAGGGCGCCCAAAAGCGGTGTGAGCTTGAGACCGTCGAGACCACTGACGACGTCGGCCTGGGAGACTCCCGGCGGTACCGCGGTGACTTTCAATGCGCCGGTCGAAATCAGGCTGAGCGGGAGACTATGCGGGAAGTTGCCCTGGACCAGTCCGTCGTGATTACCGAAAGCGGTGTACCAGGGCATGTGGAGTCCCTCCGTGACGAAGGGCTTGCGGGCGGCATCAAGGAGGCCGGGCACCTGCGGGAAGCCGAACATCGACTTGAACAGGTCAGGCTTCTTGCCGCTGCGCGGTGCATCGGGATGCCAGTAATGGACGTCATCGGTCTTGGCATCGGACA
This sequence comes from Aeromicrobium changchenzhani, assembly GCF_057586615.1. Taxonomy (NCBI): domain Bacteria; kingdom Bacillati; phylum Actinomycetota; class Actinomycetes; order Propionibacteriales; family Nocardioidaceae; genus Aeromicrobium; species Aeromicrobium changchenzhani. The sequence continues at coordinate 1,511,727 of NZ_CM172480.1, forward strand.
CCCCCTCATACTTCGTCTTGTTGCCCGAATCTGCGGCGATGGTCTTGCCACCGTCCATGACATCGATGTTCCAGCGGAACTCGTTGAGCTGACAATTGTCCGAATTGTCACCGGTTTGCATCGCGAAGGCCAGCGTGCTTCCGCATACCGGGCCGCGGCCGATCGAGTTGATGGCACGCACCATGGCTTCGGCGACATGCACCGTGAGCATCTCGTGGGCACGATAGCTCGACTGCAGCAGATTGAGCGTCGGCGCATTGCCATAGGTGTCCTCCAGCCGGTCGACGTACTCGACCCGCATTGGCGACTGTTCGTCGATGAGGTGGACATCGGTCATGTGGGCGAAGGCCAAAATCGGTGTGCGGGTCGCCGTACGGTTGCTGCCGGCAGGAACGCCGAGATCAGTTCGCACCGTGTGCGGCTCGCCCGACTGCTGGACGACCGGAGCGTAACCGCCCGCGCCCGCCGTGCCCCGTACGAGCGTCATCGCAAGCGTCGTGTGTTGTGGCGCCACCGGACCGGCGGTTGCCCACGCGGCCGGGGAGAGTGCCATGTCGGTCAGCGCCACCGCGCCAGTGATGACCGCTCCGGACTGGATCAGCTTGCGCCGAGTTATCTGCATGCACGGATCAACGAGCCGATGGGGTGGAGGTCACACCGCAGTTCGGATGCGAAATACTGGGCAATTAGATTGATGTTTATGTGCGGCCAAGGAGAACCATGCTCGGAGTGACCAATGATGGCGCTGTCGTCATCCTCGAACTGCAGCGCGAAGATCGCCGTAATGCCTTGAACCTCGACCTGTGTCGAGCGCTCCATGCGGCGGTTGACCAGGCCGTCACCGATGGCGCGCGGGCGATCGTGGTGACCGGGGCCGGCACGGCGTTCTGCTCGGGTGCAGATCTTGGCGGCGTGTATGGCAATGAGTTCCTCGATGCGTTGTATGGAATGCTGCACCGGTTGACCGAAGTACCGGTCCCGCTGATTGCAGCGGTCAATGGACCGGCGATCGGCGCGGGTACTCAACTCGCAATCGCCTGTGATTTGCGGATTGCCGACGGGACTGCGAAGTTCGGAGTACCGACCGCACGCAACGGTATGGCCGTGGATGCGTGGACAATCCGCACGCTGGCCGATCTTGCCGGGCACGGGCCTGCGCGTCGGTTGATGATCGGTGCGGAGCTTCTCGACTGTCAGCAATCACTTGATGCCGGATTGGTCGATCGCACCGGCACGCTTAAGGATGCAATTGCCTGGGCGCACGAGATCGCCGCCCTTGCCCCACTGTCAATCGCGCACAACAAACTCGTGCTCAACGGCGGGAGTGATGCTGCCATCGCTGACAGCTTCGCCCGCTGCTGGGCGAGCGACGACGTGAAGGAAGCGGCCGCTGCCCGTAAAGACAAGCGGGCTCCGGAGTTCAGCGGCCGATGACGAGTCTCATCTTTCGGGCACTCGACACGCCAGTCATCCAGGGGCGCGCCGATGATCCGGCGTTTGATGACGGCTCCCTGGCTATGACGGTGGGTCGCTGCCTGGCCGAGTCAGCCGCAATTGCTGGCGGCTTGGCCTATCTCGGCGTCACCGAGGGCACTCGTGTCGCGATCAACGTTTCTGGCGGGAATCAGATCCTGGCGGTTCTCGCGTGCGCCCGCCTTGGCGCAATCCCCGACCCCGACGCTGCCATCGGGATCGTCGGTGAACCAGTGGTGGTCCGGATCGAGGACCAAGAACATGACTGGTCGACGGTGAACTCTGCTGGCCGACTGGACCCGATGCCGGCGCCCGAAGCCGATCCGCCCGGCTACGCCGAACTTCTGCTCGACGCCTATGGCCACATCTTCGAAGCGCTCCTGTCTGGGCGCTTGATTACCTGATCTGTTCGCGACGAGTTCGACGAGTTCGACGAACAATGAGGGTTTCGTGTCGTTGGTTGGTCGAAAACCCTCATCGTTGGTCGGATTGGCTCAGAGTTGGCCAGCGTCGTGCATCCGTATGGCCACCTGTACGCGGTTGCCGACATCGAGTTTGCTGAAAATGTGGGAGATATGGGCTTTGACGGTCGGAACGCTCATATGCAGATCGGTGGCGATTTCGGCGTTGGACGCACCTCTACCAACTGCGGTCGCGACCTCGTGTTCACGGTCGGTCAACACCTCGATTGATTGCTGGGCACTCAATTCGCGACCGTCGGGGGCGGCGTCGGTGACCTGACGGATGAGCTGCTCGGTCACGGTTGGGGACAGCATCGGCTCGCCGTCGTGAACGCGGCGGACCGCTGCGACGATATCGGCTGGGGGAGTGTCTTTCAGCAGGAAGCCGCTGGCGCCGTTCGCGAGCGCCCGTATGACGAAGTTATCCGCATCGAAGGTCGTCAGGACGATTATGTTGGCCGACGTCTCAAGAGCACAGATTTCTGCTGTTGCGGCAATTCCGTCGAGCACCGGCATACGGATATCCATCAGGACGACGTCAACATGGTTGCCGCGAACGAAGTCGATCGCTTCTCGACCGTTGGCGGCTTCGCCGATGACCTCGAGGTCATCGGCACCACCGAGGATCAGCGCGAGCCCAGCACGGACCAGCGGATCGTCGTCGGTGATCAACAGGCGAATTGTCATGCGGGCCACGGTAACCATGCCTGGAGGACAAAGATTCGCTCCGGGGTGATCGTGTGGGTCAAGGTGCCGCCGCTGAGCTCGGTACGCTCACGGAGCCCGATCAAACCCAGTCCAGAATCAGGCGCCTGCAGTCGAGCATCGCCGATCCGCAATGGATTGCTCACCACGCCGGAGATGCCGATACCAGGTGCCCCGGACACCGTGATCGTGATGCGCGTGTCGGTCGCATGTTTGCGCGCATTTGTGAGCCCTTCCTGGACGACGCGGTAGAGCGTACGGCCGATGCTGTCGGGCAATCCGACCGGAAGGTCAGCGGGGTCGAAGTCGATCCGCATCCCTGAGTCGCTGGCCTCCTCGACGAGCGCCGGAATATCGTCAGCCGACGGCTGTGGAAGTTCTGGTGCAGTATCGCTGGGATCGTTACGCAGCACTCCCAGGACCTCACGGAGTTCGATCAGCGCCTGGTGGGAGTTCTTCTGAATGATGTCAGCGGTCGCACGCATCTGGTCGGCGCTGAGATCGGTTCGATAGGTCAGCGCGCCGGCATGCATCGACACGAGCGAGATTCGATGCGCGAGTACGTCATGCATCTCCCGCGCGATCCGACTGCGTTCGGCAATGCGGGACTGCGCCACCTGGGCCGACTGCTCGGACTCGGCCCGCACGGCACGTTCGCGCAGGGTGGCAAGTAGCTCACGGCGGGATCCGATGTAGAGACCCCAGCCGATGCTGACCCCGATGCTCGACACGATCGCGGTGGCTGACAGCGCCCAAGGGTCGCTGGACTTGGGAGCGAGAAGATTGATACACGTGCTCGCCGCAACCGAGACGATCGCAACCGGAACAATTTCGCGCCACTTTCGCCGCGTGGACAGTGACACAAGTGCGAGGGTTGCCGGGCCGCCAGCGAGCGAGGAAATGCCGCTGGCTGCTGCGGTGAACAGTGCGATTGGCACCGGGAATCGGCGTCGCCAGAGCAGCAGGATGAAGCAGAGGACGCCAAGTGCTAGATCCACGCCGAACCACAGGTGGTTGTGATCTAACTGCCACTCGACGAACTGGGACCAGCCGAGCAGCGATAGCGCCAGGACTGCAATGGCTCGCCAAATCTGACTCCAACGGGAGAGACGTGGTTGATAAGCGGCCGGTTGCACAACCCAAGGCTAGAGCGTGCCTCGGTTTGGCGCGTCGGCCCAAGGTCGCTGACCGTCTCATACTTTCGACGCTCAAGTTCTAGCCGCAGGGTGGATGAAGTGTGCGGTGAGCACTGACAGGTTGGAGGCATGATCAAAGTAGAAGGACTTACCAAAACGTACGGTGGCTTCCGAGCCGTCGACGACGTCTCATTCGAATGCAAGCCCGGTACGGTCACCGGTTTTCTCGGGCCCAACGGGGCCGGCAAAACCACCACGATGCGGATCCTCGCCGGATTGACGCCAGCGGATCGGGGCTCAGCGACGATTTCCGGTGCTCGCTACCGTGACATCCCCAATCCAGGTACGCAGGTGGGAGTCCTGCTGGACGCGTCAGCACAGCATGCCGGCCGCACCGGCCGCGAAGTCCTCACCCTTGGCGCACTCACGATGGGCCTGCCGATGTCCCGCGTCGACGAGATGTTGGCGTTGGTGAGTCTCACCCCGGCGGAGGCGAAACGACGAATCCGCAATTATTCGCTCGGTATGCGTCAACGCCTCGGTATCGCCCACGCATTGCTCGGTGACCCACGGATCATGATTCTGGATGAGCCGGCCAACGGGCTCGACCCGGCCGGTATCCACTGGATGCGTGGACTGCTTCGCGAATACGCCAACCGTGGTGGCACCGTGTTGTTGTCGTCGCACCTGTTGCATGAGATCGAAGTCATCGCCGACGACCTGATCGTCATCGGGCAAGGCCGCATCGTCGTACAGGGCACGAAGGTCGAATTGCTCAAAACCGCCGGAACATTTGTCAAATCAGGTGATCCGGACGCACTCGTGCGATCTCTCACGGCCGCGGGCCTGAGTGCAGTGACATCTGGCGATGCCGGCTTGCGCAGTGATGCGACGCCTGAACAAGTCGGCAAGGCTGCGGCGGCAGCAGGCGTTGCACTCGTCGAACTACGGCCTGCCGATGGTGCCGGCCTTGAAGAAATGTTCCTCAACCTCACCGGCGACACCCAGCGTGAACAGCTGACCCAGCAAGGAGCGACCGCATGAGCACCGCAACGCAGTTCGAAACCATCGACCTCACCAAGACCGGCATCCCGATGACACGGCTGGTCAACGTTGAACTCCGCAAATTATTCGACACCCGCGCAGGTAAATGGCTGGTTATCAGCATTGCCGGGCTGTCCGCGCTCGTCATGATCATTATGTTGTGGGTTCTGGCAGCGCAGGACGGGCGCGCCACGTTCGAAGACTTTGTCGGGGCAATGAGCATCCCGATGAGTGTCCTTCTTCCGGTGCTCGGCATTATGTCGGTAACCAGCGAATTCGGGCAGCGGACCGGCTTGGTGACTTTCACTCTTGAGCCGCGCCGTAGCCGAATCATCACAGCGAAGTTGATCGGCGCGATCATTGTTGCGGTCGGTGCGCTCGTGGTATCGGTGTTGATTGGTGCGCTGGGCAATGTTCTATTTGGCGTTTTCACCGGCTTTTCGCCCGTTTGGAATGTGAGCATGGTGCAGCTGGGCGGATTCTTCCTGCTGCAGGTAATCGGTCTGGTGACCGGCTTCGCCTTCGGCATGGTGTTTCTCAACACCGCAGCCGCGATTGTGTTGTTCTTCGTCTATAGCTTCGTGCTACCCGGCATTTTTGCCGTCGGTGCCGCCCGGATGCACTGGTTCGAACAGGTCCAGCCGTGGATCGACTTCTCCTTCGCTCAGGGGCCGTTATTCGATGCCTCCATGACCGGCAAGAACTGGGCCGAGTTTGCGACATCGGGCCTGATCTGGTTGGTCCTGCCCATGACGATCGGCATCTGGCGGCTGTTGCGTTCGGAGGTCAAGTAGGTCCGGTAGGCGCGATACGCGAGAATGGCGACATGCATAGGCATGTCGCCATTCTTGGTTCCACGGGCTCGATCGGCACTCAGGCGCTGGAACTCATCAAAGCCAACCGTCAACGGTTCACCGTTGTCGCGCTGGCAGCCGGTGGCAATCACCCGAAACTGCTGGCCCAGCAGGCAATCGAGTTCGAAGTCCCGCTGATCGCGGTGGCCAACTCGACAGCGGTTCAAGACATTCAATTGGCGTTGTATGCGGAGGCGCAGAAACGTGGCTACTCCGAAGGGGACTTCACCTTGCCACGCATCATCGCCGGGCCTGATGCCGCGACAGAAGCGGCCCGTACACCGTGTGATGTTGTCCTCAACGGGATGACCGGGGCGGTCGGGCTCCTCCCGACCTTGGCGGCGCTCGAGCAGGGCACGAAGCTGGCGTTGGCTAACAAGGAATCGCTGATCATCGGCGGCGAGCTAGTGCTCGCTGCTGCCAAGCCGGGCCAGCTGGTTCCAGTCGATTCGGAACATTCTGCGCTCGCCCAGGCAATGCGTGGTGAACGGATCGAGGACGTCGCCAAACTGATCGTCACCGCGAGTGGGGGACCGTTCCGCGGTCGGACTCGGGCCGAATTGGTCGATGTGACGCCGACTCAGGCCGCAGCGCATCCGACCTGGGATATGGGCCCGGTCATCACCATCAACTCTGCGACATTGGTCAACAAGGGCCTTGAAGTCATCGAGGCACATCTGTTGTTCGGTATCGGTTTCGACCGGATTGAGGTTGCCGTACACCCGTCCTCGACCGTGCACTCGATGGTCGAGTTCGTCGACGGGGCCACGATGCTGCAGGCATCCCCGCCGGACATGAAGCTCCCAATCGCCCTTGGCCTGGCCTGGCCTGAGCGCATCGCGGGGGCGACTGCACCGTGTGTCTGGACCGAGCCAGCGACCTGGGAATTCTTTCCGCTCGACAACGAAGCGTTCCCAGCCGTCGAACTTGCACGCAAGGCTGGCCGCTTTGGCCGCACCGCGCCTGCTGTGTTCAATGCCGCCAACGAGGTGTGCGTCGACGCGTTCATTCGTGGCGATTTGGACTTCCTTGGCATAGTTGACACCGTTGCGGCCGTCGTCGATGAGCACCTGACCGATCCCAACGTACGATTGGGGGAGACCACACTGGACTCCGTTCTGGCCGCAGATGCGTGGGCACGTGAGCGCGCGAAAGCCCTGACCGAAGGAAGAACTACCTCGTGAATGCCCTGATCTACACGCTCGGCGTCGTCGTGTTCGTGCTCGGCGTGGCGATCTCGATCGGGCTGCACGAGGCCGGTCACATGTATCCGGCCAAAAAGTTTGGAATCAAGGTAACCCAGTACTTTGTGGGTTTCGGCAACACCATTTGGTCGTTCAAACGCGGCGAGACAGAATATGGCATCAAAGCCATCCCGCTTGGCGGCTACGTCAAACTGGTGGGCATGTTGCCGCCGGGCAAGGGGCAAGACCCCGATGAAATCCGCGACACCAATACGGGGATGTTCACGCAACTGATCGCCGATGCCAGGGATGCGGAGTATGAACATATCCGCCCTGAGGACCGTGACCGGCTGTTCTACCGCAAGGCATGGTGGCAGAAACTCATCGTCATGTCCGGCGGACCGGTGGTCAACATTTTCTTGGCAATCATGCTCTTCGCGATCGTGTTCATGGGCTTTGGCATTCAGACCCCCACAACGACAGTGCAAACAGTTTCCGATTGCGCCATCAGTGACGTTGAGGCAGGGCGGACGTGTACGCCATCGGATCCAGTCGCGCCAGCGAAGGCCATCGGATTGGAAAAGGGCGATCGGATCGTCGGCTTCAACGGCACCAAGATCAACGACTGGGATCAACTCACCGGCCTGATTCGGGCTAATGGGGCGCGTTCGGCAGACATCTCATTCATCCGCGGTGACACGACGCTTACCAAGACGGTCACGACCTCGGTCATACCGCGTCTCGCGGTCGACAATCCGGACAAAACCGTTGATGTCGGCTTCCTTGGCGTCGGCCCTACCCAGGTCAACCAACGCCAAGGTCCGGCGTTCGTCGGTGAGCAGATGTGGGTGATGACCAAGGGGACGACATCGGTCATCGTCCATCTGCCGCAGCGCATGGTCGCAGTCACCAAGGCGGCGTTCGGTGCGCAGCGTGAGGCAGACGGCCCGATCAGCGTCGTCGGCGCGAGTCGGGTGGCCGGCGAAATGGTCACCGTGGATAAGCCCACTTTGGCCCAGAGCACTCAGCGGATACTGAGCCTACTGGCCGCGGTCAATCTGTTCCTCGCATTGTTCAACTTCATCCCGTTGCTTCCGCTTGACGGCGGCCATATCGCAGGCGCACTGTGGGAAGCGGTGCGGCGTGGCTGGGCTAAGCTTAGAAGTCGGCCCGATCCGGGCTACGTGGACGTCGCCAAAATGCTGCCGGTGGCCTATGTCGTCGGCTCTCTCCTTATAGTCATGAGTGTGATTCTGATTTATGCCGATATCGTCAATCCGGTGAAACTGACATGACCGTTGACTTGGGACTACCCGAAGCGCCGCCGCCGGTTCTGGCCGAGCGCCGCAAGACCCGCCAGATCAAGGTCGGCAAGGTTCTGGTCGGCGGCGATGCCCCTATCTCGGTGCAGTCGATGTGCACGACGCTGACCTCCGACGTCGATACGACGCTTCAACAGATCGCCGAACTGACTGCGGCTGGTTGCGACATCGTCCGCGTCGCGTGCCCCAGTCAGGACGACGCCGAGGCGTTGCCACGTATTGCAAAGCACTCGCAGATTCCTGTTATCGCGGACATTCATTTCCAGCCCAAGTATGTATTTGCTGCGATTGAGGCTGGTTGTGCGGCAGTCCGGGTCAACCCGGGCAACATCCGCAAGTTCGATGACCAGATCAAAGCCATCGCGCAGGCCGCCAAGGACCACAACACCTCGATCCGGATTGGCGTCAATGCCGGCTCGCTCGACAAGCGACTGCTGGAGAAGTACGGCAAGGCCACTCCCGAAGCGCTGGTTGAGTCGGCCGTCTGGGAAGCGTCCCTGTTCGAAGAGCACGATTTCCATGACTTCAAGATCTCGGTCAAGCACAACGACCCGGTGATCATGGTTCGCGCCTATGAAATGCTGTCTGAACGTGGTGATTGGCCACTTCATCTCGGGGTTACCGAGGCTGGGCCCGCGTTCCAAGGAACGATCAAGAGCGCGACGGCTTTCGGAGCACTCCTGAGCCAGGGCATTGGTGATACGATCCGCGTCTCGCTGTCCGCGCCGCCGGTTGAAGAGGTCAAGGTCGGTATCCAGATCTTGCAGTCGCTCAACCTGCGCCCACGCAAGCTCGAAATCGTTTCCTGTCCGTCTTGTGGACGTGCCCAGGTGGATGTTTACACGCTGGCCGAGCAAGTCACCGCTGGCCTCGAAGGCCTTGACGTGCCGCTGCGTGTTGCCGTGATGGGCTGCGTCGTCAATGGACCGGGCGAGGCGCGTGAAGCCGACCTCGGCGTTGCGTCGGGCAACGGCAAGGGGCAGATCTTCGTCAAGGGCGAGGTCATCAAGACGGTCCCGGAGAGCAAGATCGTCGAGACTTTGATCGAAGAGGCGATGCGGATCGCCGAGAGTATGGAATCGGGCGACGGCCCCGTCGTATCCGTCAGCTGACGGACCGCAACATGTTGCGCAACCTGGGAACGGGCGATCTTGCCCCGCTTCGGGAGCTGCTCGCCGACGACCCGTTGGTCAATTTGTTTGTTGACTACCGAGTGGCGACAACACATCTGCAGCCGAGTTGGCTCGGTGGCGCAATTTGGGGATATTTCGAAGCGGGCGAGCTTATTTCGGCGTGTCACGCGGCGGCCAATCTCATACCGGCGCAGGCGACCCCCGAGGCATTGGCCGTATTTGGTGAACATGCATTGGCGACCCGGCTCAAGTGTTCGTCGATCGTAGGTCTGCAGTCGAGCGTCCTGGCATTGTGGGACATCCTGGGGCCGTCCTGGGGACCAGCGCGTTCACCCCGGACCAATCAGCCGTTCATGGTGCTTGAAACCGACAGCGAACTCGAGCCCGACCCACGAGTCAGAAATGTTCGGATCGATGAGATCGAAACTCTGTATCCGGCCAGCGTTGCGATGTTCAGGGAAGAAATCGGCCTCGACCCCGAAGCGGGCAGCCGCACCGGCTATCGCGGACGGGTTACGCAATTAGTTGCTCAGGGTTGGTCATTTGCGATCATCGAGAACGATAAAGTCCTGTTCAAGGCGGAGATCGGGGCTGCCACCGCGAATGGTTGTCAGATTCAAGGCGTTTATGTCGATCCGGCGCATCGCGGCCAAGGGATCGCCGCACCGGCGATGGCGGCGGTGGTTCAGCAAGCTCGCGCACGGGTCGCACCGGCGGTGTCGTTGTACGTCAACCACCACAACATCCCGGCCCGCCGAACGTATGAGCGGGTTGGCTTCGAACAGCGTGCGACATTCGCAACAATTCTGCTGTGAATCCGTAACGAATCGGCCTATGGTTAACCGGTGATTCGTCTCTTTGTCGTGATCGCCGCGATTGTGGCGGGGACTCTCGTAGTTGTCGCTCCGGCCGATGCGATGATCGCTCCAGACACTCGGTGCCGTTCCGGGTCGGTCGCGATCACTTTTGACGACGGACCGCACCGGACGTTTACGCCGAAGCTGCTCAAAGTCCTACGGGCCAATCATGCGCAGGCCACGTTCTTCGTCCAAGGCAGGAACGCCAAGCGCTATCCGGAACTCCTTCGCGCCGAGATCGCGGACGGCCACGCAGTAGAGAATCATTCTTGGGACCATCCGCAGCTGACCCGTTTATCGAGCGCCAAAGTCAGCAGCCAGATCGCCCGTACGACGTCGGTAATCCGCCGGGCAACGGGCATCATGCCCAAATTCGTACGGCCGCCATACGGTGACACCAACGTACGGGTCAGAAAGGTCTTCAGGCAGCGGCAGCTGAAGCAGGCGCTCTGGACGATCGACACGAACGACTGGCGCGGCGGTAGCTCGGCGACGATCACAAAGGCAGCACTCAAGGGGCTTCGCAAGCACCGGTCCAACGTGATCCTGATGCACGATGCGGTCAGGAACTCCCCGCGCACCATCAAGGCGGTGCCGGGCATCGTCAAGGGATTGCGAAAGGCCGGCTATTGCCTCGTCCCGTTGCAGGTAACCGCTCCACCTTCACGCATCTCAGCGCACAGCGTGTCGGTCAATGAGGGCACGTCTGCTACCACCAAGACAACAGTCACCTTCGCACTGGATACGCCGTCATAACGTAATGCGAGTTTGCGGGTCTATACGGTAGATGGCACCGCGGTCGCCGGCAAGGACTACACCGCTGTCCGCAAAGTTCTCGCGATTAAACGTGGTGCTACGAAAGTGTCGACCGTGATAACAATTATCGCCGATCCGAAACCGAGTCCGAACAAAACCTTCAGCCTGATGCTCGATCAGTCCAAAAATGTGAAAATCGGGACGCCCAAAGTCACGATCACGGTGGCCGACAACCCTGACTGGGCCGCGCGGCGGAGCGCTCTCATCGGGCCGTAATCGGACCGCGCCGCTAGGCTCGGATTCATGAGCCTCAGCATCAAGGCGCTTGCCGCCATGTTCTCCGCGTCGGCGGTCATCCACTTCGTCCGGCCCGAGACCTTTGAGTCGGCGGTGCCGAAACCGCTGCCCAAGAAGCGTGAGCTCGTTTACGTCTCAGGGGTCGCTGAGGTCGCCTGCGCCGCGATGCTCGTCCACCCGCGTACGCGCCGGATCGGCGGAGTGCTCTCGGCGGGTCTGCTCGCCGCAATCTTCCCGGCGAATGTGCAGATGACCGTTAGCGCTCTGCGCAGCTCCAAAGCGTCGACCTGGTACAAAGTCGCGACGATCGTGCGCCTCCCGTTGCAGTACACCCTAATCCGCACAGCCCTCGGAGCGGCCAAGTCGTGACGGATAGGCTTCGGGCATGCGTATGTCCAAGCTCTTTGTCCGAACCCTGCGTGATGATCCGGCCGATGCCGAAGTCCCCAGCCACCGGCTGCTGACACGGGCCGGGTATGTGCGCCGCGCTGCCCCCGGGATCTACACATGGCTCCCGTTGGGGCTCAAGGTCCTGCGCAATGTAGAGAAGATCGTGCGCGAAGAAATGGACGGTATCGGTGCCCAGGAAGTTGAGTTTCCGGCGCTGCTCCCGCGCGAGCCCTATGAGGCGACGGGCCGTTGGGAAGAATTTGGTTCGAGCCTGTTTCGACTCAAGGACCGTCGGGGCGGCGATTATCTACTCGGCCCCACGCACGAAGAGATGTTCACACTTTTGGTCAAGGACCTCTACTCGTCCTACAAGGACTTGCCGCTGAGTCTTTACCAGATTCAAACGAAGTACCGTGATGAAGCACGCCCGCGCGCCGGTATTTTGCGCGGTCGGGAATTCGTCATGAAGGATTCCTACTCCTTCGACGTTGACGATGCCGGTCTCGAACAGGCCTATCAGGCCCACCGAGCGGCTTACATTCGGATTTTTGACCGGTTCGGTTTCGACTACGTCATCGTCAAGGCCACGGCAGGTGCGATGGGCGGATCGGCGAGCGAGGAATTCCTCGCGGTGGCCGAGAACGGCGAGGACACCTATGTGCGCTCGCCCGGCGGCTATGCCGCGAATGTCGAGGCCGTGACAACGCTCATTCCCGAGGCAGCGCCCTTTGACGGATTGCCTGCAGCCCATGCGGAGCAAACCCCGGCCACCCCCACGATTCAGACCCTTGTCGATCACATCAATGCGGAGTTCCCTCGCGCGGATCGACCCTGGACCGCCGCAGACACCCTCAAGAACGTCATCGTGATGTTGAAGCACCCGGATGGCACCCGTGAGCCGCTTGCGATCGGCGTACCCGGTGACCGTGATGTGGATGAGAAACGCCTGCAGGCACAGGTTGAGCCGGCCGAAGTCGAGGCATTTGATGCCGCCGAATTCGCCAAGAACCCGGCGCTGGTCAAGGGCTACATCGGGCCGGGCGCGCTGGGTCTGGAAGCAGCATCAGGCATTCGTTATCTGACCGATCCGCGCGTCGTTGCGGGCACCCGTTGGGTGACGGGCGCGGATATCGACGGTTCGCACGTCATCGATCTGGTGGCCGGTCGTGACTTCACCGGCGATGGCACGATCGAGGCAGCGACGATCCATCCCGGGGATCCCGCTCCCGATGGTTCGGGCCCGCTTGAACTCGCGCGCGGCATCGAAATGGGACATATTTTCCAGCTTGGCCGCAAGTATGCCGAGGCATTGGATCTCAAGGTGCTCGATGAGCACGGCAAGCTCGTCACAGTCACGATGGGCTCATATGGTGTAGGCGTTTCGCGCGCGGTGGCCGCAATCGTCGAGAACTCCCATGACGACATCGGCATCGTATGGCCGAAGGAGGTCGCGCCTTACGCTGTCCACCTGGTCATTGCCGGCAAGGACGAAGCGGTTGTTGCGGGCGCCGAGCAGCTGTATGCCGAGCTGGAAACGGCCGGGATTGGGGTTCTGTTCGATGATCGTATGGGCAAGGTCTCGCCCGGCGTCAAGTTCAAGGATGCCGAGCTTCTCGGTATGCCGACGATCGTCGTCGTGGGCAAGGGCTTCGTCGACGGGGTTGTCGAGGTCAAAGACCGTAAGACCGGTGACCGCCAGAACGTGCCGGTTGATGAGGTCGTTGCATTCTTGGCCACGTGAGCTGCGACGTGAACTGGTCAGTCCGGCAGGCCTGGGAATGCGGCTGGTTCAGCATGCCAGTCAAGACCTGCGAGCGCGGCTGCGCGTAGCTTTTTGACCGCAAATCCTCGGTCTGAGGCATCGCCGACGCCGATCACCGCGAGATAGGCGGCCTGGCATTTTGTTTCGATCGCCTGGGCAAGCGCCTCACCTTGCGCGGTAGTTTTGGTCGGGCTGACGGCATAATCGGAGCGCGGTCCCGGAAGCCTCAACCCCGCCAACATGGCTAACAGAGCGTCCCGGTTGCGGCGATGGCTTTTGTATGACGATTGCGCCCTGTTGTCGAGGGCATCGATGCGCGCGCCGATGACACCATAGAGCCACAGCGCTTCGTGCTCGATCGCAAGGCAATTATGCAATGCGGTGAGTGCTGCCTCCGAGCGGCTCATGCGTTCTGCTTTCGTATTGCCTTTAGCACCACGACAGCTTGGGCGAGGCCAGCGGACATGGCCCCGAGAACCTGCGCGAATTCACCCGAAACCGCGCTGAGCGCAGCGGTTGAACGGGCGTGTTCGGAACCGCGAAAGTCGGCAATTAACAGATCGAGTGCCGCTGTTGCATCGGTTGGTGCAGTCTTTTTGCCCGTGTCGGTGAGCGGACCGCCGAGTTGCTTGAGCTGGTTTTGGAGGTTGGCCAGCAGGGGAGTGAGCGATTTGGTGAGATCGATATGCGCTGCCGATACTGCGGCGGTCAGCGCGAGCAGTGCGTCCTGATCAGTCCGAGCACGTTTGAGGATCGCGAGATCGGCATCGGCCGCGCGCCGCTGTGGTTCGAGCCCGACCGTACGGGCCAGATCGTCGAGTCGATGCGTGCGGTCGCCGACGATGCCAGCGACCGCGAGCAACGCGATACCGGCTCCGGTGCCCATGAGTGCGCGTCGACTGATCACTACGGCAGGTTATACGTCCGGGATGCTCTAGGCTTGACCCGACACCGCCATAGTTGGCGTGCCGACAAAAGAAGATGGAGGAAGAGCCATGACCGACAGGCTCGAGACGCTAGTCGCCAAAATCGTGAGCGATCTGGGTTTCGACCTCGAAGCATCCGAACTCACCCCGGCTGGCAAACGGCGGGTCCTCCGCATCGCGATTGACACCGATGGCGGCATCACGATTGATCACATTGCCGCGGCAACCCGTGAACTTTCTGCCGCCCTCGACGAATCAGATGTGATGGGGTCGATGCCCTACACCCTCGAAGTCACGTCCCGTGGCGTCGACCGACCGCTGACCCTTCCTCGGCATTGGTCCCGTAATCAAGGACGCCTAGTCAAGGTGCATCTTGTTGACGGCAGCACGATTGAGGGCCGGATCCTCGCCGCTGCTGAGGACGACGTGCAAATCACCACCACTGGGGGCGAGCAGACCATCGCGTACGTCGAGGTCAGCAAGGCCCTCGTCCAGATCGAACTCAACCGGAAAGGCGTCTGACGTGGATATCGACATGTCGGCACTTCGTGCCCTCGAACGCGAAAAAGATTTGTCGTTCGACGTCGTTGTCGAAGCGATCGAACAGGCGCTCCTGTCGGCCTACTTCAAGACACCAGATGCGCAACACACTGCGCGCGTCGAGCTCGAGCGCAAGTCTGGCCATGTCACCGTCTGGGCACGCGAGCGTCTCGCCGATCTCGAACCGGTAGGCGAGGGCGAACGCCCACAGCCGCAGTTCTCTGAGGAATTCGACAACACCCCCGATGACTTCGGCCGCTTTGCCGCAACGATCGCACGCCAATTGATCATGCAGCGGCTCCGCGATGCTGAGGATGAACGTCAGTTCGGTGAGTTCTCCGGCAAAGTCGGCGACATCGTCTCCGGCATCATTCAGCAGGGGCGCGAGCCGGGCGATGTTCTGGTCGACCTCGGCAAGGTTGAAGCGCTAATGCCGATTGCTGAGCGCGTGGCAGAAGAAAAATACGTTCACGGCGAGCGCATAAAATGTTATGTCTACCTTGTCGAGAAGGGCATGCGCGGACCTCGCGTCAAGGTCTCCAGAACGCATCCACAGCTGGTCAAGTTGTTGTTTGCACTCGAGGCACCTGAGATTGCCGACGGCACCGTGGAGATTGTCGAAATCGCTCGCGAGGCCGGCCACCGCAGCAAGATTGCGGTGCGTTCGACGGTTCCGGGCATCAACGCCAAGGGTGCCTGCATCGGCCCGATGGGACAGCGAGTACGCAATGTTATGAGTGAACTGCACGGCGAAAAGATCGACATCGTCGACTACAGCGACGATCCGGCTGAGTTCATTGCGCAGGCACTTTCACCGTCACAGGTCAAAAGCGTGACGCTCGTGGACTTGCAGACTCGTTCGGCCCGCGTCGTCGTCCCAGACTTCCAGTTGTCGCTTGCGATCGGCAAGGAAGGGCAGAATGCGCGACTCGCCGCACGGCTCACCGGTTGGCGAATCGACATCCGCTCGGACACCGAGGGCGCGGAGCCTTCGCAGAAGGGTTAGACTTGTCCACGGTTGTTCGTACGTGCATCGGTTGTCGAGAGCGTGCGGACTCAGCCACTCTGGTGCGAGTCGTCGGGGTTCGGTCGTCATCTGTATGGGTGATCACACCGAATCCAAACGGATCGCTACCGGGCCGCGGAGCGCACCTGCACCCCACGGTCCAGTGTCTCGACCAAGCCATACGCCGCAAAGCGTTCGGCCGGGCCCTCCACCTAGAGGGCGCGATCGACACCGATTTGGTGGCTACGGCCATCCGGGATACAAATGAGCAGAAGAAATGACCGCCGAACGCAACCCTGCGTTCCCGAAAAGAATTCGGAGCACCCGCTCATGAGCACTCGATGAGTAACTCCAAATGATCTTGTACGTCAACTAGCGGTCTGTGCCCCTCCCAGGGTTCGGACCCCCTGAAGGAGAAAAGTGGCTGTAAGAGTCCATGAACTCGCACGCGAGTTCGGAGTCGAGAGCAAAGTCGTCCTGTCCACCTTGAAGGACATGGGCGAATACGTGAAGTCCGCGTCTTCCACTGTGGAAGCACCGGTCGTCCGCCGACTCAACGAAGAACATGGCGATACGTTGCGCGCCCAAGGCGCAGCCAAGAAGAAGCCGGCCAAGAAGGCTGCTGCCAAGAAGGCCGACGACAAGCCGGTCGAGGTTGCTGCCCCCACTGAGGCACCCGCCGACGCACCCGTCGAGGTGCAGGTCGAAGCACCTGCCGCCACGACCACAGCGCGGCCCGGGCCAAAACCCGGCCCTAAGGCGCCTGCAGCCGTCAAATCTGAGCTGCCTGCAGCCGAGCCGGTCGACGCGCCGGCGGCAAAGGCCGCACCAGAACCACCGGCTGATGAAATCCCGAAGCCACCGAGCGCAGCGACACCGGGCCCTCGTCCGGCCGCACCGGGACCGCGTCCTGCGGCCCCCCGTCCGTCGGGTGCTCGGCCGGGTAACAACCCGTTCTCAACCACGCAGGGCATGCGCAACACGGCGCCGCGTCCTCCGGCCGCACGCGAAGGTGGCACGCCGGCTCGTCCGGGTATGCCTCGCCCCAATCCGGCCATGATGCCCAAGCAGAGTTCACCTGCGCTTGGTGCTCGTCCGGCCCGTGGTGGCGGACCAGGTCGCGGTGCGCCCGGTCGTCCCGCTGGAGCCGGTCGCGGTGCGCCCGGTTCGACCGGCGACAACCGCGGTGGAGCAAGTCGTCCCGGTGGGTTCGCTGGTCGTCCCGGCGGCGGTGGACCACGCGGCAATAACCGTGGTGGCACGCAGGGCGCCTTCGGGCGCGCTGGTGGCCCGGTTCGTCGTGGTCGCAAGAGCAAGCGCGCGAAACGTCAGGAATTTGACCAGATGCAGGCGCCCGCCATTGGTGGCGTGCGCGTTCGCAGGGGCAACGGCGAGCCCGTACGTCTGACCCGTGGTTCGTCGCTCGGTGACTTTGCCGAGAAGATCGGTGTCGATGCGGCATCGCTCGTTGAAGTGCTGTTCCACCTAGGCGAAATCGTCACGGCCACGCAATCGGCCAATGACGAGACGCTGATGTTGTTGGGCGAAGAGCTCAACTACACGGTCGAGGTCATCTCGCCCGAGGACGAGGACCGCGAGCTGCTCGAATCCTTCGATCTCGAGTTCGGTGAGGATGTAGGCGGCGAGGCCGACCTGTACTCGCGTCCGCCGGTCGTCACTGTCATGGGTCACGTCGACCACGGCAAGACCAAACTGCTCGATGCGCTGCGTTCGAGCAATGTCATTGCGAAGGAAGCCGGCGGCATCACCCAGTCGATTGGCGCCTACCAGGTGACAACCGAGCTTGATGGCGCTGAACGCAAGATCACCCTGATCGATACGCCAGGTCACGAAGCGTTCACCGCAATGCGTGCCCGTGGTGCGCAGGCCACCGATATCGCGATCCTCGTGGTCGCGGCCGACGACGGCGTCATGCCGCAAACAGTCGAGGCGCTCAACCACGCCAAGGCTGCAAGCGTTCCAATCGTCGTCGCGGTCAACAAGGTGGATAAGCCCAATGCCGATCCGACCAAGGCTCGCGGACAGTTGGCCGAATATGGTCTGGTGCCCGAGGAGTACGGCGGCGACACGATGTTCGTCGACGTGTCAGCCAAGGCCGGCACCGGTTTGGAAGATCTGCTGGCGGCCGTGGTTTTGACCGCGGATGCTTCGCTCGATCTTCGTGCCAACCCATCGCAGCACGCCGAGGGCCTCGTCATTGAGGCGCACCTCGACCGTGGCCGTGGCCCGGTTGCCACCGTCCTCGTCCATCGCGGAACGTTGCGCGTTGGCGATTCGCTTGTCGCTGGCCCGGCCTTCGGCCGCGTTCGCGCACTGCTCGATGAGTACGGCAACAACATCGACGAAGCCGATCCGTCGCGACCGGCACTAGTTCTCGGCCTGACCGCCGTGCCTGGCGCCGGCGACAACTTCATGGTCGTCTCTGATGACCGCCTGGCCCGTCAGATCGCTGAGAAGCGTGAAGCGCGTGAACGCAATGCGCTCCTCGCCCAACGCAGTGGTCGACGTACCTTGGAGGACTTCATGTCCTCGATGGAGAAGGGCGAAGCCGACGAATTGCTGCTCATCCTCAAGGGTGACGGTTCGGGTTCGGTCGAAGCGCTCGAAGATGCGCTGGCCAAGATCGATGTGGGCGACGACGTCAGCCTGCGCGTCATTGATCGAGGTGTCGGTGCGATCACCGAAACCAACGTCATGCTGGCCGCAGCGTCCAACGCGATCATCATCGGCTTCAACGTCCGCCCGCAGGGCAAGGCCACCGAAATGGCCGACCGCGAAGGCGTCGAGATCCGCTACTACTCGGTCATTTACAACGCGATCGAGGAGATCGAACAGGCGCTCAAGGGCATGCTCAAGCCGATCTTCGAAGAAGCTCAGCTCGGCACCGCAGAGATCCGCGAGATCTACCGCTCGTCCAAGATCGGCAACATCGCCGGCTGTATGGTCACCGGCGGCACGATCAAACGCAACTCGAAGGCTCGACTGCTCCGAGACGGCACTGTGGTCAAGGACAATCTCGATCTGGGCAGCCTCAAGCGCGAAAAGGACGACGCCTCCGAGGTCCGCGAGGGCTTCGAATGTGGTCTGACGCTCAAGGGCTACAACGACATCAAGATTGGCGATGTCATCGAGACGTTCGAAATGCGCGAGAAGCCGCGCGTCTGATGGAGCATTTCTGATGGCAGGCAAACGAAACCCGAAAGTCGCAGACCGGATCAAGGTCATCGTGGCGGAGATGCTGGAGCGTCGGATCAAAGATCCGCGGCTCGGCTTTCTCACGGTGACCGACGTCCGGCTCACCGGCGACAGCCAGCATGCTTCGGTGTTTTACACCGTGCTGGGTGACCAGATGGCGATCGACTCCACCGCGGCCGCGCTCAGAAGCGCGACTGGGGTGATTCGGTCCGAAGTCGGTAAGCAACTTGGACTGCGACACACTCCTTCAATCGAGTTCTTCCTCGATGCGGTGCCAGAAACTGCACGGCAGATCGAAGACTTGCTATTGAAGGCTCGTGATCAAGATGCTGCAGTGGCGGCGCAAGCCGTTGGTGCCGAGTACGCCGGCGACGCCGATCCGTACAAGAAAACCGATGACGCCGAGGAACTCGAGGACGAGGCGGAGTGACCGAAACGTCGAATCCTGGCTCGCACTCGGGACTCGTGATCGTCGACAAGCCGTCCGATTGGACATCTCACGATGTCGTCGGGCGGCTCCGTCGTCTCGCCGGCACCCGCAAGGTCGGCCACGCGGGCACCCTCGATCCGATGGCAACCGGCGTCCTCGTTCTCGGCATCAATCGGGCCACCCGTCTTCTCGGTCACCTGATGCTGACCGAGAAGGAATATTTCGCCACCATCCGCCTTGGTGTCACGACCGTGACCGACGACAAGGAAGGCGAGGTCATCGCTGAGACCGCCGCCGACCAACTCAGCGATGCTCAGATCCGGGCCGCGGTCGGCCCGTTCCGCGGTGCCATCGAGCAGGTTCCGTCCGCAGTGTCGGCGATCAAGGTCGATGGCAAACGCTCGTATGCGCGCGTACGAGCGGGCGAGGCCGTGGCGCTCAAGGCCCGGCCAGTCCAAGTTAAACAATTTGACGTGATCGGTATCCGTACCGATGGTTCGGTGCGCGATGTCGACGTACGCGTCGTGTGTTCGAGTGGTACCTACATTCGGGCGCTTGCGCGTGATTTGGGTGCAGCGCTCGGCGTCGGTGGCCATTTGACTGCGTTGCGTCGGTCACGCGTTGGTGGCTTCACCCTCGATGATGCGAAAACGCTGGACGAGTTGGCGGCGGACTTCACCTTCATTGACCTTGAACGCGCAGCACGCTCGACCTTCCCGGTATTCGAGGCCGATCCAACACAGGCGACTGACATCGGTTTCGGCCGGGCATTGACCGGCGTTGATCTTGGTGCCGCTGGCCCGGTGGCGGTATTCGCGCCCGATGGACGCTTTCTCGCGATCTACACCGCAACCGACGGTGGAGCCAAAGCAGTCGCCGTCTTCGCTAGTGTCTGAGCCATGAAGATCACTCGCGGAACGCCGTGGCGGCTGGGGCAGCGGGTCATTGTTGTCTGGACGTGCGCGATCGTGGGGGTTGTCCTCGGATTGATGGTGACGAGCAAGGTCCGCAAGGTGCAGCGTGTCAGGAAAGCCGACGACGGATTCCCCATCACGGCGCCGGTGCCCACCGATATTGGCACGGGCAATCAGGCGACCACATTCACCTACGGTGCCGACCTGTTTGATGACATGCTCGCTGCGATCGAAGGCGCCTCGACACGGATCCTGTTGGAGACCTACATCTGGAAGCACGATTCGGTCGGTAAACAGTTCAAAACGGCCCTGATCCGTGCCGCTGATCGTGGCGTGGCCGTCTATGTGATCTATGACGGATTCGCCAATCTGGTCGTGTCGCCGAAATTCCTTCGTATGCCCAAACCGATCAAATCGTTGCGGTATCCAGTTTTCAACCTCGGCATGCTGGTGCCGAGCATCCGCCGCTTTGGCCGCGATCATCGTAAGATCTTGGTCGTAGATGAGGGTGTTGGATATGTCGGCGGCTACAACATCGGCACGGATTATCGTACAAATTGGCGTGACACCCACATCAAGATCGAAGGTCCGGCAGTTTGGGATCTCGACAATGCGTTCGTGGACTTCTGGAACCAGCGGCACCCCGAGGCCGAACACATCAAAGAGGCCGGATCGCCCTCCTGGGAATCGCATATCCGTGCCCATCGCAATGTGCCGCGGCAGATGATCTTCCCCATCCGGGGCATGTATCTGGAAGCGATTGATCGGGCTCAACATCACATCTTCATCACGGCGGCGTACTTCATACCTGATGGCGATATCCTTGCGGCGCTCAAGGCGGCCTGTAAACGGGGAGTGCTGGTTAAAATCGTCATGCCAAAAATCTCCAATCACGTCGTCGCCGATTGGCTGTCGCGCGGCTTCTATTCGGAACTGTTGAACGCCGGCGTCGAGATATTGCTTTACAAGGATTGGATGGTGCACGCCAAGACCGCGACGATCGACGGCAAATGGTCGACGATCGGCACCGCGAACATCGACCGACTGAGCCTTACCGGCAACTACGAGATCAACCTAGAGATCCTTGATGACGGTGTTGCATCCCACATGGAGACCGTTTTCGACAATGACTGCACGAACACGGAGCGGCTGTCGGTTGAGGCTTGGCATGCGCGCAGTTTCGTGGTGCGAGCATGCGAGCTCATCCTCAGACCACTGCGACCTTTGCTCTGAGGACAAAATCCCGTCCACCGCTGTCCACCATGGATTGAAGCGATAAGGAGACAAAATGAGAATGCACCATGTTCAGGTTGCGTGCGCCTTGGGAGCCGAGGACTCCGCACGACGATTCTATTGCGACGGGCTTGGGCTCATCGAGGTGGAAAAGCCCGAAGATTTGAAGTCAAAAGGCGGTGCGTGGTTCCGAGCGTATGACGATTCGGGACTGGTGACCGCCGAGATCCACGTTGGTGTGGAAGAACAATTTGTTCCCGCGCTCAAAGCGCATCCCGCTCTGCAGGTAGCGAGCGTGACTGAACTCGAGAGTGTCGCGACGCGGCTGAGCAACCTCGGGTTCGACGTTGACTGGAGTCAGCGCTACAACTTCCCAGGCAACGAGCGGTGTCATACGGCCGATGGCCAAGGTAACCGAGTCGAGCTGCTTGCGCCGGTCAACGCAAAGTCAACCCGGGATGATGCGGAGGGAGAAGCTGTCGTAGCCGAACTGGTGAACCGATCCTTCGAGCGCCGCCCATAACGGTAGTGCCAAGCTCCGTCGGTGAATTCAGGTTTAGCCGGACTCCTGCTGGTGGCCGATGACGGCTGTGGCACAGTTTTCCCGTGATGATCTGGCGTGAGGTGGACGGAGCGGCGACTGAGCCGGCCGCTGGACCCACCGTTGTCACGATCGGTAATTTCGACGGTGTTCATCGCGGCCATGCTCACGTCCTTGCTCGGGCGCGTGCCCTTGCTGAACGACTGGGCGAGGATGAGCGTCTGCCGGTAATTGCGGTGACCTTCGATCCACACCCGCTAGAAGTCATTGCCCCGGCCCGAGTGCCCTTGCAACTGAGCACCCTCGAACGTCGGATTGCGCTATTGCACGAAGCCGGGGCCGATCAGGTGTATGTCTTGGCCTTCGACGCTGCCATGGCGGCGTTGCCCCCCGAAGAGTTCATCCAACGGGTTCTCATCGATCAACTCCAGGTGGCGGGCGTCGCGATCGGCGTGAATTTCCGCTACGGCCACAAGGCGGCCGGCGACGTCGAATTGCTACGCAACGTTGGTGCTACTGCAGGATTCGTCGTGGACGGACTGAGTCTTGATGGGGGAGCGGTGGCATTCTCCTCGACGCTAGCCCGTTCTCTGGTCGCGGCCGGCGACGTGGCTGCCGCCGCCGAGGTGCTCGGCCACCCGCACAGCGTCACCGGAATTGTCGTCAAGGGCGATCAACGCGGGCGCGAACTGGGCTTCCCGACCGCCAATCTGCCGGTCGACTCGACTGTGGCGGTGCCGTTGGACGGCGTGTATGCCGGTTGGCTCGTGCGCGCCGACGGCGATCGTCTGCCCGCCTCAATCTCGGTCGGCACCAATCCGACGTTTAACGGGATCGAACGCCGGGTTGAGTCGTATGTTCTCGACCGGACTGATCTCGACCTCTATGGCGAGCAGATCCGGGTCGAATTCATTGAGCGGCTGCGCGGAATGGTCACCTACGAAGGTGTCGAGGCGTTGATCGTGCAGATGAACGACGACGTGGATCGCACGCGCGCGGTTCTTAAGCTCTAGGCGTCTTAACCTCGGGGCTGCTTAACCTCTGGGCACCGAACTCAGCACCGCGTTGTTCGGTGCCTTGGGCGGAGATTTCGCCGTTAATTGCCGGTAGATCTGCTGGGCGACGGCATTCATACCGGCACGAAAGGGGTGAAACGCCGCGGCTTTGAACAAATCAGTGTGCAGCCCGTTAACCCATGCTTGCGCTCCTGAGCACATGTCGTGGCCGCTCGAAATGGCATAGGAATCAATGAAGATTGCGTGCTTGGTGCGCGCCGCGGCCGCTAGCGATGCGTTGATCCTTCGCTGGATCGCATCCGCCTGTTTGATCTTGAACTGCGTGACTGGCAAGGCTGGACACGCGTCATTCTTGGGGAGTGCACGCAGATAGCCGACCACAACGATACGGGCATGCGGTGCCCGTTCGTGGATCGCGTCGATGGCCTTCTCAAGATTGGCCTGAATGGCGTCGGCTTGGCGGAGCTTAATGTTGATATTGCCTTCGCCGAGCAGCGCTTTCAGCACGCTCTGGAATAGTCGGAAATCATTGCCGCCGAGGCCGATCGTGACGAGATCGGTCTTTGCGGTGACAGCATCCAACTGCGGCGGCGTTTCAGTGTCACGGTTTTGGGGAAGCCCCATACGAATGCTCTGCGAGGCGTAAAGATCCGCGGTGTCCGCTCCACTGCAGGTGGCGTCGGTCAACGATCGGACTCGGAGATAAGCAGCTAGATAGCCGGCATAATTGGCTTGCGAACGGCCGCAGAGCGCGGGCTGCGGTTCTGCCGTAGGCGCTATCAACGGCCCCGCGGAGTATGAGTCGCCGAGCGCGACATAGTTGATACTTGGGCGAACTGTGGCCTGAGTTGCAGCAGATGGTGAACATGCCGCAAGCAGCGCTAGCGCGCAGGACAATATGGGGATCAGCAAGGCCTTGGGCACAGTCACCTCGTCAACTGGGGAGCGGAACCTAATCGTTCATAGTAGTCCAAGGCCAGATCCGTGCGCACCGATTGGCTTCGACGTGGCTCACGCTGATAACCTGACCATGCCGTATAACGGCCACGGAATCATAGTGCCCGGGTGAACAGGCCCCGGCGCGCCGTGCAACGAATTACCTGAAGGAGAACCGCGTGTCGAAAAAGACTGCGCAGCCCACGGTCGCGGGAGCGTCCACGCAAGACATTATCGCCCAGTACGCCGTCAACAAAGGCGACACCGGATCCCCGGAAGTCCAGATTGCCTTGCGCACCGCGCGCATTGCGCACCTGACTGAGCACCTCAAGGTGCACAAGCACGACCATCACAGCCGTCGTGGCCTGCTCCTACTTGTTGGCCAGCGTCGTCGTCTGCTGAACTACCTGCAGAAGACCGACATCGAGCGTTACCGTTCGCTGATCGAGCGCCTCGGTCTGCGTCGATAGTCCTAAACAAGCGGTCACTCCCTCGGGGTGGCCGCTTGTTGTACAAATAATTTCATACAGTTCGTACGTTCCATGACGGAGCAGCCGCCGGCCGACCAGCTCGGTCCTCGGTAGTGGCATTCGGGTTTTCGACCCGCGTGCCTCGATCGAAGACCGGCACGAAATACCCGCCGCAGCATGCTCCGTCTCTCCAATGAGATGAGCAGGCCAAGCCTGCGGAAGGGATTCCTATGACGGAACCCACAATTCACAGCGTCGAAACCGTTATCGATAACGGCTCCTTCGGCACTCGCAAGGTTCGTTTTGAGACCGGGCTGCTGGCCCGCCAGGCCGCCGGCGCAGTCGCGGCCTACCTCGACGACGACACGATGCTTCTGTCGGCCACGACGGCCGGCAAGCACCCCAAGGATCATTTCGACTTCTTCCCGCTGACTGTCGATGTCGAAGAGCGCATGTATGCCGCCGGTCGCATCCCCGGATCGTTCTTCCGTCGTGAAGGACGTCCCAGCGAAGACGCGATCCTCACCTGCCGTTTGATCGATCGCCCGTTGCGCCCGACCTTCAAGAAGGGGCTGCGCAATGAGGTCCAGGTTGTCATCACGGTCATGGCACTCAACCCCGATCACGCCTACGACGTGCTGGCAATCAACGCGGCCTCGGCGTCGACGCAGATTTCCGGTCTTCCGTTCTCCGGTCCGGTCGGCGCGACTCGGGTTGCATTGATTGACGGACAGTGGGTCGGCTTCCCGACTCATACCCAGCTCGCCAACTCGGTTTTCGACATGGTCGTTGCCGGCCGCGTCGCTCGCCAAGACGATGGCACCGATGACGTCGCGATCATGATGGTTGAGGCCGAGTCGACTCCACAGACCTGGGACCTCGTCCAGTCTGGCGTTCAGGCGCCAACCGAGGCGATTGTTTCCGAGGGCCTCGAAGCTTCCAAGGTATTCATCAAGCAGCTGTGTGAGGCACAGGCCGAACTGGCCAAGGTTGCCGCCAAGCCGGTTCAAGAGTTTCCGATCTTCCTCGACTACCAAGACGATGTCTATGACGCAGTCAAGGCAGTTGCCAGTGAGCGTCTCGCCGAGTCGCAGACGATCGTTAGCAAGTCCGAGCGCGAAGCGCGGGAGTCCGAGATCAAGGCCGATGTGCTCGATGAGATCGGCGCAAAGTTTGAAGGTCGCGAGAAGGAACTCGGCGCCGCGCTGCGGGGGGTCACCAAGTCGATCGTCCGCGAGCGTGTGCTGCGCGACAAGGTCCGAATCGACGGACGCGGCTTGGCCGACATCCGTGAGCTCAGTGCCGAAGTGGGCGTTATCCCGCGCGTGCATGGTTCGGCGCTGTTCCAGCGTGGCGAGACCCAGATCCTGGGCATCACAACGCTGAATATGCTTGGTCTCGAGCAGAAGCTCGACACGCTGTCACCGGTCAAGACTGTCCGCTACATGCACAATTACAACTTCCCGCCGTTCTCGGTTGGCGAAACCGGTCGCGTGGGCTCGCCCAAGCGGCGCGAAATTGGTCACGGTGCCCTCGCTGGCCGTGCCCTGGTCCCGGTCCTGCCGACACGTGAGGAATTCCCTTACGCGATCCGTCAGGTCTCTGAGGCGCTCGGCTCCAACGGTTCCACCTCGATGGGTTCAGTTTGTGCGTCCACGATCGGTCTGCTCAACGCGGGTGTCCCGCTGCGTGCGCCGGTTGCGGGCATTGCCATGGGCCTCATCTCCGGTGAGATCGACGGCAAGACTGAGTACGTTGCGCTGACCGACATCCTCGGCGCCGAAGATGCTTTCGGCGACATGGACTTCAAGGTTGCCGGCACACCGGACTTCGTGACTGCTCTGCAGCTCGATACCAAGCTCGATGGCATTCCTGCCTCGATCTTGGCCGCCGCGCTTCAGCAGGCCCATGACGCTCGCCTCACGATTCTGGATGTCATGGCGCAGGCCATCTCCGAGCCCGATGAGATGAGCCAGTACGCTCCGCGCATCCTGACCATCAAGATCCCGGTCGACAAGATCGGCGAGGTGATTGGCCCCAAGGGCAAGGTCATCAACCAGATCCAGGACGACACGGGCGCGAAGATCTCGTTGGAAGACGATGGCACGGTCTACGTCGGTGCGGACAACGGCGATGCCGCCGAAGCCGCCCGCACGATGATCAACTCGATCGCCAACCCGACGATGCCCGAGGTCGGCGAGCGTTACCTGGGCACCGTCGTCAAGACGGTCGACTTTGGTGCGTTCGTGTCGCTGTCACCGGGCAAGGACGGCCTGCTGCACATCAGCAAGCTGCGTGAGCTCAATGGTGGCCAGCGGGTCAACAATGTCGAGGACGTTGTGAAGGTTGGCGACAAGATTCAGGTCCAGATCGCCGAACTTGGCGACCGTGGCAAGATCTCGCTCGTCCCCGTCACGGCCGATGATGATGCAGCTGATGATGATGCTTCGGCTGAGGATGCCGACGCCTGATCACCGCCTAAAGCAGCAACCGAACGCCCCCGACCGTCCGCGGTTCGGGGGCGTTCGTCTTTGCCCGTCGCTCACGGCATGACTCACGATGAGGGTTCTGGACGGTGGAACAACACGAATCCCTCATCGTTCGTCCGCAGCGGGGATTGGCCGTCAGGTGATGATGATGGGATCGGTGGTCGCGGTCGTGCGGCCGATATAGGTCAATCGATAGGTTCCTGGCGACCCCGTCTGCCACATTGCGGTGGCAGACCAGCGCCAACGACGATCATGCGCCCACTCGATCGTCGTGTCGAGCGAGCTGTCATCGGCGACGGGTTCCCAACCGGCGAGAGTTTCACGCTCCACCAGCAGATAATTTGGGCGGATCGTGGCATTGGGATGATCGGCGGCAAACGTGACGGTGATGGTGGTGCCCGCGGCCGCGGTGCTTGGTGCTGACAACACTGCGATCGGCTGCCGCCGTTCCAGCCGCGGCGACCCGGTCGGGCTGGCAATTCGTACGCGTTGCCGCTGCGGTGGAGTTCCCGCATCAACGCGACGACCCGAAGCCATCGCGCCGGCCAATGCGATCACGATGTCGTTCAGTGCCGCCAACTCATTGCGGCCGAAGATCGTCGAGCCGCCCTCATACAACTGCTCGTCATATTCCTCGGGTGTGGTGAGGTAATGGGCATAACCATTTGCATATCCTTGGATCAGGACGTGATCTAGGTCGGCGGCGAGCGCGGCGGCCGCCGCACGGCGTAACCGCAAGCCAGCAACGACAGTGACCTCGATCGGCAAACAGATCAGGTAGAGACTGCCAATTCGTACGAGCTGGATCGGATAGGTCTCAGCGATCCAGCGCATGGGACCGGCCGGGATTGCATAATCCTTGGGGGCATGGGCGGTTGCCGCACGCGGGAACACCCTGGCCAGCGCCGAGGTGATCTTCTCGAATACCGGATTGTTTTTGCCCTCGTCGAAAAATGCGGCGCCAGGCCCGTCAGTCAGTTTGCCAGCGGCGAAACTTGCGCCGAGAATCGCGCGTCCGGTTGGCCCGGCGGCGGTGAACCGGTGGGCTAGATTCGCGTACGTCATGCGAACCTGAAGCAGGGGAGTGAGCGTCTCGCCTGCCGCGGTTGACAGGGTCGTCGCCGCGGCCAGCTGGCGGCTACCGATGATGCGCGCGTTCTCGCGTGGATCATCGGTTGGCCCGGTCCCGGGTCGCAGACTGAGATTCGGCGAAATATCACCCGCATTGGTCTGGGCAAATGCCGTGACGAGTTCGGCGTGCGGTGTGCGGGGGACCGCTCCCTGGTTCTCCCACAACAGCGCTGCAACACCCTTGTTGTCCGCGCTGATCAGCCGATTGCGGTTGGTCATCGACGTCGCATGGACGGCGAACCAATTGATCGCGCCGACGAGTTGTCCATCCCGCTCGATGCGGAGCAAGCTGCTCATTGGATCCACCGAATTGATGAACGGTTCCCGATCCGCCGCAGGATTGCGATCGAAGGCGGCCTGAGCACGATTGGCACTCGCATCAGTCAGTTCGGTCCGGTTGAGGATCGCGATGCTGGGAGTCAGGTCGTCATGGGCGAGTGAAATCGCCTCGATGACACCGTCGACGACGCGGTCGAAGGTTCGTGCGTGGAATCCCTTGGTGGTGATGTTGTACAGGATGTGGTGGCCGTGGCCGCCAGGCCCGCAATGCGTATGCGTCGCGGTGAGGACGACATTTCGTGCCGTATAGATGCCATTGAAACGACGCTCCAGCCCGGCCAAGATCGCCTCGACGGTCGACTGGAAGAACATGCCGATGTCGGCAACCACAAACACAATTTGTTCGGAACCGTCGTTGAATACGAAGGCCCTTGCGAACTGCCGGCTCAAAATACCTTTGGTCCACTGATCGGGCATGCCGTAGCCCATCATGCCTGCACCCCAAGGTTCGCCGGTTATGTCGGCAACGCCGCGGCCGATCTTCATTCGCATGTCTCGTTCGGTCACGGGTGAACTCTAGCCGTGAGAAGATCGTTCGATCATGGAGATCAATTTTGCGAGCGCCAAAGCGCTTGACTCAGCAGATCCATTGGCAGCATTCCGGGATCGTTTCGTCATCGACGCCGACTTGGTTGCCTACCTAGACGGCAATTCACTCGGGCGATTGCCGAAGGCGACCTCGGCGCGATTGAAGCAGGTCATCGACGAGGATTGGGGCGGCCGGCTTATTCGCGGTTGGTCCGAAAAATGGCTTGAACTGCCCACGTCAGTCGGCGATCTGATCGGCCGTACGCTGCTTGGTGCGGCTGCTGGCCAGACGATCATCGCCGACTCGACGTCGGTCAATCTTTACAAGATTCTGCATGCTGCCGCTGGCGTACGCCCCGGGCGCAACGAAATTGTCGTCGATGACACTAATTTTCCGACCGACCGTTATCTGGTGGAGAGCGTTGCGGCGGCACGTGGACTCACTGTGCGTTGGATCAGTCCAACGCTCGAGGACAGCGTCACGACCGAACTCTTGGCGAGTGTGCTGGGACCAAACACTGCCGTTGTGGTGCTGAGTCATATCGACTTCCGCTCCGGCATACTGCTGGACCTTGCCGCCGTCACCGCACAAGTCCATGATTCTGGCGCCGTCGTGGTGTGGGACTTGTGCCATTCGGTCGGCGTGATCCCGATTGACCTAGATTCGGCTGGCGTGGACTTTGCCGTCGGGTGCACGTACAAGTATGTCAATGCGGGCCCGGGCGCACCGGCCTTCATGTATGTGGCCGAACGTCTTCTGGCCGAGGTGCAGCAGCCCATCATCGGCTGGTGGAGCGCCGCCGACATGTTCGCCATGTCCGCGGAGTACGAGGCTGCGCCGTCGATCCGCAAGCTGCTGAGCGGCACCGCCAACGTTCTGGGCATCGTTGCGGTGGAGGAGGGCGTCAAACTGATCGCCGAGGCGGGAATCGACGCAGTTCGTGCGAAGTCGCTCGCTTTGACTGACTTTCAGATTGCTTTGGTCGACCACTGGGCACCCGATTCGCAGGAGGTCCTCATCACGCCCCGCGAGCACTCCGTCCGGGGTGGGCATGTCACGGTTCGAACGCCAAAAGCGCGCGAAATCACCGCGCATCTGATCGCCAACGGCATCATTCCGGATTTCCGGAATCCCGACATGATTCGAATGGGATTATCGCCGTTGACGACGTCGTTCAGCGAGTTATGGATGGCACACGAGCTGGCTGTTTCATTTGATTATTCAGCGTCCTGAAGCAAGTATCATAAGACTTCAAGCACATATTGAATGATTCGAAACAAAAGCTGCTATTTACGCAATAAAATGTCATTAGATACGCAAGATTTCGAGATTGATTGCGCGATGGTCCTGTCCTACGATTGAAATACCATCAATCGAGGAGCAGAACGACGTGACCGTGTCCGCAATGTCCCGTGGAGCCGCAGGTGCTGCGTCCACTCAAGGTGCGCAGCTGAAGCGCTTCCTCATGTGTAGGCCGACGTTCTTCGATGTCACCTATGCGATCAACCCGTGGATGGACCCGAACAAGCCGGTCGACACCGCCCTCGCAATCATGCAGTGGGAACAGTTGAAGGCCGCATACGAGGGCCTCGGACACACCGTGGACGTCATCGACCAGAGCGATGGATTGCCAGACATGGTCTACGCGGCAAACGGCGGGATCGTGCTCGACGGGCGAGCATTGGCGGCGCGCTTCACCTTCGCCGAACGACAGCCAGAAGGTGAGCTTTACCGCTCCTGGTTCGCCGACGCCGGCTTTGGCCCCGCCCAGCAGGCAATTGAACAAAACGAGGGCGAAGGAGACTTCCTCGTCGTCGGTGAGCTATTCCTCGCCGGCACTGGCTTCCGTACGTCACCGGCCGCGCATCTTGAGGTGCAGCGTTTCTTTGACCGGCCGGTAGTCTCACTTGAACTGGTCGATCCGCGGTTCTATCACCTCGACACTGCGCTCACCGTGCTTGATGACAGCAATGTCGCTTACTATCCGGGTGCCTTCAGCCACGCCAGCAACATGCTGCTGCGCCGGTTGTTCCCGGCCGCAATCATCGCCACCGACGCAGATGCCGAGGTGTTGGGACTCAACGCAATTTCGGACGGAGTTAACGTGATTTTCACTGACAAAGCAGTTGGACTGCATAAGCAATACCGTGATCGCGGTTACAACCCAATCGGAATCGATCTCTCCGAACTGCTCAAGGGCGGCGGCAGCATCAAATGCTGCACGCTGGAGCTTCGGTCATGACCGCGTTATTCGAGACGCTGGCCGTAACCCTGCAGCAGTCAACGCCCAAAGCTTTGGTTCCGTATGTCGATGTGTCCGCGATGGCGCGCTGGATCGGTGATGAAGGTGCCGAGAACATCATCGCTGGGATGATCGAGGCGGTGGAGAATGATTTCCGCCGTTGGCCCGAGTTCGACAAGACCGCTCGTATCGCCGCACACTCCACCGACGGGGTCATCGAACTGATGCCCACGAGCGACGGCCAAACCTACGCGTTCAAGTACGTCAACGGGCATCCCGCCAATCCGGCACGCAGCTTCCAAACTGTGACCGCATTCGGAGTTTTGGCCGATGTGCACAACGGTTATCCGACCTTTGTGTCCGAAATGACGCTTCTGACCGCGCTGCGTACTGCCTCGACGTCTGCGATGGCTGCGCGTTGGTTGGCGCGTCCGGACTCCACGACGATGGGGATGATCGGAGCCGGAACGCAATCGGAATTCCAGGCGCTCGGCTTCCGCGCCGCGCTCGGCATCAACCGCCTCAGGATCTGGGACGTTGATACCCATGCAGTGGAGAAGTTCGTGCGCAACATGACCCCGCTCGGTTTCGAGATTGTGGTCGCCACAAGCGCGGTCGATGCAGTCGACGGCGTTGACGTCATCACGACCTGCACGGCAGACAAAGTCAATGCTGTCGTCCTGACTGACGACATGGTTCAGGCCGGCGTTCACATCAACGCGATCGGCGGCGACTGCCCGGGGAAGACCGAGCTTGATGAGCAGATTCTCCAGCGCGGCGACGTGTTCGTTGAGTTCACCGAACAAACGCGGATCGAGGGCGAGATTCAAAAGCTCGCGCCCGACTTCCCGGTCACAGAGTTGTGGGAAGTCATCAACGGTCAACGTGCGGGCCGTACGTCGAGCGAACAGATCACCGTGTTCGACTCAGTTGGCTTCGCCATCGAAGACTTTGCTGCGCTGTGCTTCGTGCGGGATGCGGTCAAGGGCACCGGCTACTGCTCCACCCTCGAACTCGTGGCTGAGCCGACCGATCCGAAGGATCTGTTTGCGATGATCGCGCCGACGGTCGCCTGATCGGCTGGCTCGGGTCGACCGATACGATCGCGGCATGACGCGTGTGGCGGTTCTGGGTGCAAATGGTCGTATGGGTGCTGAGTCGGTGGCGGCGCTGATCGCTGCCGATGGCATCGAAGTCGTGGCGGAGATCGATCTGGACGATTCACTTGAGGCGTTGACGGCCGCGGGGGTCGAGGTCGTTGTCGACTTCACCAACCCGTCGGTTGTCATGGACAATCTGCGCTGGTGTGTCGACCACGGCATCAATGCGGTCGTTGGCACCTCCGGCTTTTCTGATGAACGTGTCGAAGAGGTGCGAGGTTGGCTGGGGGAGTCACCGTCGGTTGGCGTGCTCGTCGTACCCAATTTCTCGATCGGCGCCGTGCTGATGATGCGTTTCGCCGCGACTGCGGCACGATTCTTTGAATCGGCCGAGATAATCGAGATGCATCATCCGGACAAAGTCGATGCGCCATCGGGCACTGCGACGCGTACCGCAGAACTGATCGCAGCCGCCCGGGCCGAGGCCGGCAAGGGTGCGGTGCCCGATGCGACCACCTCCGATCCCGATGGGGCGCGCGGTGCTTCCATCGCAGGGATCGCAGTTCACGCGGTGCGTGCACGTGGCTTTGTCGCCTCGCAGGAGGTGCTGTTCGGCGGTGTCGGTGAGACGCTCACGATCCGCCACGATTCGATCCACCGCGAGTCGTTCATGCCCGGGGTTGTCGCAGCGGTTCGTGGAATTGTCGGTACGACGGGTGTCACGGTCGGCCTTGAAGGGATCCTCGGGCTTGACTGATCCACGCGCATCGCTGGACCTACGCGTCAGCTCTGCGGACTAGCTAGATCAGGCGCGCTAGGGCAGCTGCCAGCGCCGCACCAAACACCACGACAAGGAACGGTGCGCGCAAGAGCAACAGCCCGGCAGCCACACCGAGACCCAACAGTCGGGCATCGATCACGAGTCTCGTGTCAGTGGCGAACACCTGAACCGCGATCAAGGCACCAAGCAGGCCGACCGGTATGAGATCGGCTGCACGGAGCGTCACTGAATGATTGAGAACGCGTTCGGGCACCGAGAGGCCAGCAAGCTTGAAAGCGTAGCAACCAACTGCGGCCACGAGGATGCCGATCCAGAGCGGACTCATACTGACCGTCTCGGCCACAGCAGCCCAATGCCGACCGCAATGGCACCGCCCACGATGATCGGCATGCCGGCGGGGCTGAAAGGCACCAACCCCAGGGCTGTGGCGGCTGCGATCAGCGCGATCAAGCGCGCTGTTATGGAATTGAGCCGGGGCCATAGCAGCCCCAGGAACGCCGCTCCGACCGCGGCGTCGAGCCCGTATGCTCGCGGGTCGCCCATGGCCTCGCCGGCGAGCGCACCAAGAAGGGTTGTGAGGTTCCAGAGGAAGAAGATCGACCAACCGGTCCAATGGAACCCGAGCCGGGCCTGGTGTGGGGTCTCACGCGTCACCGCCATCGCGGTCGATTCGTCGATGACGATGTGAGCGGTGAGGAGTTTGGCCGGGCCATGAGCCTGCAAACGCGGGGCCAAACTGAGCCCGTAGAACAGGTTGCGACTGCCCAACAGGATCGCGGTGGCCGCACCGGCCAGCGGAGCACCGCCCGCGGCTATAACGCCGATGAACGCGAATTGTGATGCGCCGGTGAAAACCGCGAGCGAGAGGGCGCAGGTCTGGAGCACGCTCAACCCCGAGGTTGTGGCGATTGCCCCGAACGAGATGCCGTACAGGCCGGTGGCGATGCCAACCCCGAGTGAATCGGCGATGACCGAACGATCGGACTTCATACTGTCCTCAGGCGAGCGTCGTGTGCAGACGAACCTGCTTCATCGTTGTGCCGGCCTCGCTCTCGAGTTCACGGTGCGCGCCATCAGCGGCCCAACCGGTGCCGGTCACGAACTCGCGAAGCACGTCATTTTTCGTGCCGACCCACCACAATCCCTGCGTGAATTTATCGGCAACTAGAGTGTCGACGCATGCTTGTAGCAACCGTGAGCCGTGGCCGGCGCGGCGATGCAGAGGATCGATCACGAACTCGGCAACTTCCGCATCACCGATCTCGTCGGTATCGGGATCTTTCGATGGATGAACCAAGGCGAAGCCGCGCACGGTTGCGCGTTCGAGCGCAACCAAAACCCGCATCCGCGCATCTTGGGGCCGCTCAAGCGAGGCCCCCCACGAGGCGGTGAAGTCGGCAACCTTCAGCCCCAGAAGTACCTCAGTTGGCAGCAAATCGGCATAATCTTGACGCCACGCAGCGATCTGGATCTCCGCGATTGCCGCTGCGTCGGCGGGCCAGGCGAGACGCGCGCTGACATCGGCACTCATACGTTCGGGCGATCGATGACGATGGCCGAGCCGTAATGGCATTGGGTCCTATCACACGACATGGGGACAGCCATGATTGCTCCTTCGATACGTACGCCGCGCCTGATCATGAGCCGGGGGGTTCACCGCAGGTAGCTATCAAAATCCCCGTGGGTCGAGCGCATCTCGATTGTGTCATGCACTCCGAAAGTTCTCGACCAGCCGTGACTCGGCACCATTGCCATCCATGATCGCCGCCGCCATCGAGGTGTTGCGCAATGACGGGTAGGTCTCGAACATCTGCAGTGCGATACCCGGGATCGCACTGATCAGGACCGGCCAACCGCCCCACGTTTCGACGAAACACATCAGGACCGCAAACAGCAACGGTGCCTCACTGATCAGCAACCGGCGCATCGTTTGCGACGTGAACGCATCAAGGGCAAGACGTTGGTTCACGTCAGCCGTACGTTCAGGATCAAGCGGCTGCGCGCCGAGCCATACGCGCTCGGAGAAGAATGCGGCAATCCCGATTGTCGCCAAGAGGATCACGAACACCCAGATTGGTGGACGGGCATCCTGCGTGCCGCCGAACGCCCAGAACACGAACAGCAGAAACGCTATCGTGATGACAATTTGGATGATGGCGAACTTACGGATGTCCTTGGCGATCGTCGCCGGCGACTCAGTGGGCATGGAACAGAGTTTTGCATAGATCGTATCCGCACCCTTGGGTAGACTGGCCTCATGCGTGCGTATCTTGACCTGATCCAGCGAATCCTTGACGAGGGCGCCGACAAGGGGGATCGCACCGGCACCGGCACCAAAAGCGTGTTTGGCCATCAGATGCGGTTCGATTTGCAGGCCGGGTTCCCGTTAGTTACGACGAAAAAAATCCACATCAAATCGGTGGTCGCTGAGCTGTTGTGGTTCATCGCCGGCGATACGAACACTGCATATCTGCGCGACAACGGCGTGTCGATCTGGGACGAATGGTCCGATGCCAATGGGGACCTCGGTCCGATCTACGGCTATCAATGGCGCTCCTGGCCGACGCCCGGTGGCGATCACATCGATCAGCTCGCCAACGTCATCGCGGACATTCGGTCCAATCCTGACTCACGCCGACACATTGTTAGTGCTTGGAATGTTGCCGACCTCGAGGCAATGGCGCTAGCGCCGTGTCACGCCTTCTTCCAGTTCTACGTCGCGGACGGCAAACTGTCCTGCCAGCTCTATCAGCGGTCGGCCGATGTCTTCCTCGGCGTGCCATTCAACATTGCCTCCTACGCTTTGCTGACCCATATGGTCGCGCAGCTCACCGGCCTTGAGGTCGGCGATTTCGTACACACGCTCGGTGATGCGCATCTTTACCTCAACCACCTCGATCAGGCCCGAGAGCAACTCACCCGGGAGCCGCGTGCCCTTCCGGAGCTGTGGATTGATCCGACCGTCACGTCGATCGATGACTTCACCCTCAACTCATTTAAGTTCAGCGGCTACGACCCGCATCCGGGTATCAAAGCGCCGATTGCAGTATGAGGCGAATGAGTTCAACACTGTGACCGCCACCATCGTGGTGGCGATGGGAGCGGACGGCGTCATCGGTGTCGATGGTGATATGCCGTGGCATCTGCCGGCCGACCTCGCCCATTTCAAACGCATAACGCTCGGCCATCCGATGGTCATGGGCCGTCGTACGTATGAGTCGATCGGCCGACCGCTGCCGGGACGCACGACAATTGTGGTGACCGGCCAGAACGACTGGAAAGCCGACGGGGTGGAGGTAGAGCATTCCCTCGAAGCGGCGCTCGACCGGGCCTACGAACTCGACGAAGAGGTTTTCATCGTCGGTGGTGCGCAGATCTATCGCCAGGTACTCGCTCTCGGCTTGGTTGACCGACTTGTCGTCACGCACATCGATGCCGCGCCAGCAGGGGACACCTACTTCCCGGACCTGGATTGGGCCGATTGGGCCGAGTACGAGCGCGATCCACATACCGGCTCCCCGGCGTTCGACATCGTGAGCTACTCCCACCGTTCGCAGGCGCAAGCGCGCGGGGAGTAGTCCGAATATGCCGTCGGACTAAAGTGCAGTCACTTTCTGTCAGCGGTCATTGGTAGCGTCATAGTCACGCTCAAGAGCGACAGCGCGAAGGTCCTGGCCTGCTGTCCGGCAACCCCTCACGTGGTGGGTGCCTCCAGATGAGGAGCGGGCCGCGGAGCAACTGCTGTGCGGCAAGCGGAGGGCTACGTGCCCAGGTAGGAGACCATCATGGTCACGTCAAATTCCGGCAGCGCGTATTGCGCGATCTACACACCCGGACACAGCATTCACCGGATCCAAGCCCGCCTCACGTGGCGGGAGCCGAAACTCCATGAGACGGTCAGGATCCACGGTATCGACGAGTTTGGTTTCATTCTCGAGACTGGTGCTGGGCCGGTCCGTTATTTGAACCACGACACGACCGCGTTGGCCCGCTTCGTCGAGCAGGTCGGTCCGGTGGGCGAGCTTGTCGGATATGGAGTCTTGAGACTCCCAACCACCGCCAACGGCGGCATTCCAATGGTGTGTGTGAAGCGGGATGACGGTGACCCATTGGACAGCTGTGTTCACCGCGACGATGTGCCAGAGCTGGCCGGGGATGCTACGCCCGAGCAGATCGCCACACACCTCATTGCCGTGGCCATCGAACAGGGCGGCACGACCGTTTTTTTGAGTTGACAAGGCGCTGTAATCACCCAACCGACTTAGAGCAGGATGGCGAACTGACGCGACTGGGCGACGAGATTGCCCGCCGAATCCCACAGCTCGCAGTCCTCCTCGTGGAAGCCGTTGACGACATGGCGCGTGACGAGCCGGGTGGCGAGCCAGCCGGGAACGGGAAGGCGATGCAAATGCACGGTCAACTGGACCGTCATCGAGCCGAACTCGCCGAGTTCCATGACCGGGGGTGCATAGGCATCGACGAGAAACGCCAACGCCGGGAAGTCGATTTCGCGCCCACCGGCCAATCGCTGCCAAAGCTCGACAGTCGGATCGCCATTCGGCGTACCGTCGGCCCAACCCGGTCGGGTGGCCAAGCGGTAGTCGACGCGGTCGAAGATTCCGCCGCCGGGAATACTGGCCTCGCGCGGATCACCACATGCGTCCGGCGGGGGGAGTTGCGGGGGAGTGCCGAGCTCGACCGTCCGGCCTTCGCCACGCGGACCGAAACTGGCGACAAGGTGCGCTACCGCAGCATCATTCTGGATCAGCGTGGCCTCGGCGGTCTGCACGCGGCGACCCAAACGAAGCGATTTGGTGTGCAATTCGCCCGGACCGGCCGAGGGAGATTTGAGATAGCTGATCGAGGCGACCAAGGGGTCGTCGGCACCGATCTCGTCGCCGAGGCCACGCAGCATGGCGGCCAGAATGTAGCCGCCATTCGGCTTGCCCAACGGCGTGTTCCAACGCTCGGTCAGGGTCAGATCACGGATTCCGTCGCCGCGCGCTGTGGAAGTCGTGTCGATTGCGTAATAGTCCTCGCTCATACCCCTATCCTGCATGGCTCCGTATCGACCCGAAGCGGTAACCTCGAGGTATGACTTCGCCGCTCGCCACCGCTGCCGCGCCGTTCGGGCGCGTTCTGACCGCGATGGTGACGCCGTTCACCGTCGATGGTGAGCTTGATCTGGCTGGGGCGCAGAAGGTTGCGACCTATTTGGTCGATCAGGGCAATGACGGTTTGATCGTCAGCGGCACCACCGGCGAAGCGCCGACGACCACGGTCGAGGAGGACGGCAAGTTACTTGCGGCCGTCGTCGAAGCGGTCGGTGACCGGGCCTCGATCGTCGCGGGCGTCGGCACTAATGACACGCGGCACTCGATCCAGCTTGCGAGCCAGGCGCGCAAGGCTGGCGCGGACGGTTTGCTGATTGTGACGCCCTATTACAGCAAGCCGCCGCAATCGGGCATCGTCAGCCACATCAATACGGTGACCGAAGCTGGCGAGGATCTGCCCGTCATGGTCTACGACATCCCTAGCCGCACCGGGACCCAGATTGCCGAATCCTCCTACGCAATGCTGGCCAAAAACCCATTGATCCTGTCGATCAAAGACGCCGTGGGCGACCTGACGCGCGGCTCATGGCTCATGCGTGAAACCGGCCTTACGCTCTACTCCGGCGACGACGCGCTCAACTTCCCGTGGCTGGCGCTCGGCGCCAGTGGCGTCGTCAGCGTCGTCGGCCATGCGGCGGCCCGCCAGTATGCCGATATGGTCGCCGCGGTCGACGCTGGTGACCTGTCAACGGCGCGCGCAATTCACAACCAACTACTTCCCGCCGTCAAGGCGATGATGACTGTTACGCAAGGAGCAATCACCTCCAAGGTGGCACTGCAGCTCCTCGGCGTGCTTGAGCAACGCACAATGCGTGCACCACTACCCGAAGCAACCGAGGAAGAGGTCGCGATCGTACGCGACGGACTCATCGCTTCGGGCCTACTCGAAAGCTGAACCCCTTGAGCGAGCGCCAGCGAGCGAATCACGATCCACTATTCATGCCGGTATCTTCGTACCGTGCCTTTCTGACGGAGGTTCCGGCATGAGCCATATGCACCTCGAGCTCGATCCGCCCCCCGCGTTGGCAGAGGGTGCCTTGCGCATCATTCCGCTCGGCGGGCTCGGTGAGATCGGCCGCAACATGACCGTCTTCGAATACGACGGCAAACTTCTGATCGTCGACTGTGGCGTGTTGTTCCCCGAAGAGCATCAGCCAGGCGTCGATCTGATCCTTCCCGACTTCTCCGCAATCCGCGATCGCCTTGACGATGTCGTCGCCATTGTCCTGACGCACGGCCATGAGGACCACATCGGCGGCGTGCCATTCCTGCTGCGTGAACGCGGTGACATTCCCGTCGTCGGCTCCAAACTGACACTGGCCTTCCTCGAACCCAAGCTGCGTGAGCACCGGCTCAAAGAAGTGCCACGGCATGTCGTTGCCGAAGATGATGTGCAAACCTTCGGCCCGTTCGAGTGCGAGTTCGTTGCGGTTAACCACTCAATCCCCGATGCGCTGGCGGTTGCGATCAAGACGCCAGCCGGAGTGGTTCTGCATACCGGCGACTTCAAGATGGATCAATTGCCGCTGGACGGCCGGATCACCGATCTGCGCGCGTTTGCCCGGCTCGGTGTAGCCGGAGTCGATCTGTTCCTGACCGATTCGACCAACGCAGAAGTGCCCGGTTTCACCGTCTCCGAGCGCAACATCACGCCGGCGATTGATGCAGTGTTCGCCACCAGTCAGCGGCGCATCATCGTGTCATCCTTTGCCTCGCATGTTCACCGCATACAACAGGTGCTCGACGCCGCCGCCAAACATGGCCGCAAGGTTGTCTATGTCGGTCGCTCGATGGTCCGCAACATGCAAATTGCTCGCGAATTGGGCTACCTCAACGTGCCCGATGGCGTTGTCGTCGACAAGATCGATGCCGCCCCACCGGAGAAGATGGTGTTGGTGGCAACCGGTTCGCAGGGCGAGCCGATGGCCGCGCTCTCGCGAATTGCCAATGGCAGCCACCAGCAGGTTGGTCTTGAGCCCGGTGACACGGTTTTGTTGGCCTCATCGCTGATTCCGGGCAATGAGAATGCGATCTACCGCGTCATCGACGGGCTGACCAAGCTCGGAGCGACCGTTGTGCACAAGGGCAATGCGCTCGTACACGTCTCAGGCCATGCTTCGGCTGGCGAACTGCTGTATTGCTACAACATCGTCAAGCCCAGCAATGTTATGCCTGTGCACGGTGAGATTCGTCATCTGCATGCCAACGGCAAACTCGCGACCGCGACTGGCGTACCCAATGTGATCTTGTGCGAGGACGGCTTCGTCGTTGATCTGATCGACGGGCACGCAAGAATCGTCGGCGCGGTTGACTGCGGATATGTCTATGTCGATGGCTCGTCGGTTGGTGACCTGACCGAGTCCGAACTCAAGGATCGGCGGATCCTCGGCGACGAAGGCTTTATCTCGATCGTCGTTGTGGTCGACTCGACCAATGGCAAAATTGTGACCGGGCCGGAGATCCATGCCCGGGGCATGGCCGAGCCTGATGAGGCGTTCGATGAGATCACGCCCAAGTTGGTGACCGCGATTGAGCAGGCGCTGGCCGATGGCGCCTATGACGAGCGCGAGGTCCAACAGGTGATGCGTCGCACGGTCGGCAGTTTTGTCGGTCGTAAACTCCGCCGCCGCCCGATGATCATCCCGATAGTGCTAGAGGCCTAAGCGCGACGAAAGCCCTGACAGCGCCCAAGATTTGTTCGATTTGTGCCCATCTTTTTGACGTAAAGGGGAGCAAATCGAACAAATCTTGGTGTTTGGGGGTCTGCCTAACGCCAAACACTCAAGTTGTCCTTTAGACTCGGCATATGGCGACCCGAACGTCTTCCCCGCCGCGCAAGCGGCCGTCCGGAAGCCAGGCCCGCAAGAAGCCGGCCGCACGCAGCTCCTCCAAGGGGCGCAAACCTGCAACACGCAGGCCCGCGCAGCGGCGACCGGCTCCAAAATCGGGACCTGGACCACTGACCACTGCCCTGACGGCAATCCTGCGCGCAGTCCGCGCGATCTGGCTCGGCATTGCCGGCCTCATCGGAGCGATTGCGCGCAGCATCGGCCACAGCGCTAAAGAGCTTGAGCCCGAACAGCGCCGTGACGGTATTGGCCTGACCTTGCTGGGTCTTGGGATCGTCGTTGCCGCGGCCGTCTGGTGGCAGCTTCCCGGTTCGGTGGCCAATGGCGTACGCATGACCGTCGCCGGTTCGGTCGGCATTCTCGCCTGGGCCGCGCCGATCGTACTCGTCGTCATTGCCTGGCGCACGATGCGCCATCCCGATGTTGCCAACCCGGGCGGTCGACATCTTTTCGGTTGGCTTGCCCTCGTCGGCGGCATCCTCGGTCTGGTCTCGATCGCTCACGGCGTTCCGCGCCCAAGTGACATGGACGCAGTTCGCGATGCTGGTGGTTCGGTTGGCTTCCTGTTCTCCTCGATCTTGGTCGACTTACTCAAGAGCTCCTACGTCGCGGCGCCGCTGCTGGTGCTCGTCGCCGCATTCGGTTTATTGATCGTCACCAATACGCCGCTGTATGCGGTGCCGTCACGGCTTGCCGAGCTTCGCGACAAGGCACTTGGGCGCAACAAAACTGAAGCTCCGGTTGATGAGTCGACGAAGCGCCGTCACCCGCAGACCAAGCTCGATATCGATGAGCCCTTCGACAATCCACTCGTTGACGGACCCGACGAAGACCGTCAGGTCCCGGTTAAGCCGCGCAAGCGTAAGAATCAGGATGCTGCGCCGGCTGAGGATTCCGATCCCACCGGCCCGATTGCACCGATCGAGCCGATCCCAGACGGCGTCGAACAGCTCGCGCTGTCAGGCGACGGTGTCTACACGCTGCCCGCAACGACAAACCTGCGTGAGGGCACGCCGCCTAAGAAGCGGTCTGCTGCCTCCGATGAGGTGGTCGACCAGCTTACCGAAGTTTTGGAGCAGTTCCAGATCGATGCACATGTCACGGGCTACACACGTGGCCCGACAGTGACCCGCTACGAGGTCGAACTCGGACCCGCTGTCAAGGTCGAGAAGGTCACGGCCCTTTCGAAGAATATTGCCTACGCGGTTGCCTCCAACGAAGTGCGGATCTTGTCACCGATCCCCGGCAAATCTGCCATCGGCGTCGAAATCCCGAACGTCGACAAAGAAATGGTTTCGCTCGGCGATGTGTTGCGCTCCAATAGGGCTCGCAATGACCATCACCCCATGGTCGTCGGGCTTGGCAAGGACGTCGAGGGCGGCTACGTGGTGGCCAATCTGGCCAAAATGCCGCACCTTCTGGTCGCTGGTGCCACCGGTTCGGGCAAGTCGAGCTTCATCAACTCAATGATCACCTCGATCTTGATGCGGGCAACGCCCGAAGAGGTCCGTATGGTCCTAGTCGATCCGAAACGCGTTGAGTTGACCGCATATGAGGGCGTGCCGCACCTGATCACGCCGATCATCACTAATCCGAAGAAGGCCGCCGAAGCGCTGCAGTGGGTCGTACGCGAGATGGATCTGCGCTATGACGATCTGTCCAATTTTGGCTTCCGGCACATCGATGATTTCAACAAAGCTGTTCGGACCGGCAAAATACAGGTCCCGCCGGGCAGCGAGCGCGTCCTGACGGCGTACCCCTATTTGTTGGTTGTCGTCGACGAGCTCGCCGACCTGATGATGGTTGCACCGCGAGATGTCGAGGATTCGATTGTCAGGATCACTCAACTTGCACGCGCTGCTGGCATCCATTTGGTGCTCGCAACTCAGCGGCCGAGTGTCGATGTCGTCACTGGATTGATCAAGGCCAATGTGCCGAGCCGGTTGGCCTTCGCGACCTCCTCGGTGACCGATAGCCGGGTCATCTTGGACCAGCCGGGCGCAGAAAAATTGGTCGGCCAAGGCGATGGTTTGTTCTTGCCGATGGGCGCGAACAAATCGATGCGTATGCAGGGTGCATGGGTGACCGAAGCCGAGATTCATGAGGTCGTCGAACACTGCAAGATTCAACTGAAACCGGTTTATCGCGACGACGTCACTGCGGTCAAGAAGTCCGAACGTGCGCTCGACGACGACATCGGCGGCGACATGGATCTGGTCCTGCAGGCGATCGAATTGTGTGTCACAACCCAATTCGGTTCAACCTCGATGCTGCAACGCAAACTCCGGGTCGGGTTCGCGAAGGCCGGGCGGCTCATGGACATCCTCGAAAGCCGTGGGATCGTCGGTCCTAGCGAAGGCTCGAAGGCACGCGATGTGCTCGTCAATGCCGATGACCTAGATGATGTTCTCGCGAGCATCCAGGCCGGCTGATCAGCATGGATGAAGTGTTCGAGATCCGACGTCGGGCCTCGCTCTATTACGGGATCGGCTTCGTCGCCGCAGTTCTCATGGTGCTGTTCGGCATTCAGGCTTACACGGCG
The DNA here is from genome assembly GCF_057586615.1 of Aeromicrobium changchenzhani. NCBI lineage: Bacteria > Bacillati > Actinomycetota > Actinomycetes > Propionibacteriales > Nocardioidaceae > Aeromicrobium > Aeromicrobium changchenzhani. Next base: position 1,555,445 of record NZ_CM172480.1, read on the forward strand.
CAGCAGCCACTCCTGTGGATCATTGTGGCGGTCCTCGCGGTGCTCGCCTACCTACATCTCGTGGCAGCCTCGGACTCGGCGACACCGCTGTTCGTGGCCGATCACCACGGCGTACGGCTGCGGGATGGCAATCAGTGGGTCGGATTTCTGTGGCGCGAACTCGGCGACATCAGGGTTGAGCACCGTGATGGCGTGCGCTTCGATCCGCGGATCAAGGTTTTGACCGACGACGGCGGACAAATTTATACCGCTCCGCTCGGCTTCACGACGACGATCTCACCGGGTGGCGCTGAGACTCAGTTGGCGGCGCTTAGGCCGCCTGCTCCATACTGAGACAGTAGGCCACGCATAGCGGCACCGGAAGCGGATCGAAAGGGTTTCATGACAACGGCAGAACAGCCGAGCAACGTCAATGTCCCCAACGCGCTCACCCTCCTTCGCATTGCCGGGGTGCCGCTGTACGGATGGCTGCTGCTGACCCACGGAGGCGAGTCGGAGTCCTTCCGCGTATGGGCGTGGGTTGCTTTCTTCCTGTTGATGGTGACCGACAAGATCGACGGTGACTTGGCCCGCAAGCACAACCTGGTCACTAACTTTGGCAAACTCGCCGATCCGATCGCTGACAAGGCACTGACGGGTATGGCGTTCGTCGGACTCGCGATCATCTTTGACAATCCACTCTTCTGGACCATTACCGTGCTCGTGCTGCTGCGCGAATGGGGCATCACCGTGATGCGTTTCGTGGTCAAGAAGCATGGCGTCATGCCAGCTGGTCGTGGCGGCAAGCTCAAGACGATGTTGCAGGCGATCGCACTTGGCGGCTACACCTTGCCATTCGAACTCTGGGACAACACGGTTTCGGACGTCATGCTGTGGGTCACCCATGTGACGATGGCTGCGGCCGTCATCATCACCGTTGTAACTGGCGCCGATTATGTTCGTCAAGCAATCACGTTGCGGCGCGACAGCAAGGCTTCGAAGGCCGCATGAGCGCCGTGCAGGATGTCATTTCGGGGCTCCGCTCGGAGACTGCCACAGTTGCGACCGCCGAGTCCCTGACCGGCGGGCTTGTGTGTGCTCGGCTCGTCGCGGTTCCTGGTGCTTCTGACGTCGTCGCCGGCGGCATCGTGGCATACACGGCGGAGGCCAAAATCAATGTGCTTGGCGTCGCGGCCGATTTGATTCGTCGCTATGGGACGGTCGACCCACACATCGCGGCCAGTATGGCCAACGCCGTACGCCGACGGTTCGGCTCGACCTACGGTCTGGCGACGACTGGAGTTGCCGGACCTGGCCCGGGCGAGGACAAGCCGGCGGGCACAGTTTTCGTCGCGATTGCGGGTCCAGAAGGCACCGCGACATATGACTTACATCTCGATGGCGACCGTGAGTCGGTCCGAAACACGACGGTGGACGCGCTCCTGTCATACTTTGTGGATAGGGTTAAGGAAGAATCTCGCTAGTTGCGGGGTTATACAGTCAAGATCGAGCGGAGGTGCCCATGACCGTAATGCGACAGTTTGTCGGCGAGGTTCTGCGCGCCCGCAGGATCTCTGAAGGATTGACTCTTCGAGATGTCTCGGCGCGGGCACGCGTGAGCCTTGGCTACATCTCCGAAGTCGAACGCGGACAGAAGGAGCCCAGTTCCGAGCTCCTGGCCGCTCTCGCTGGCGCCCTCGAGGTGCCGTTGTCCAAGGTTCTGCTCGACGTTAGTTCGCTACTTGAAGTTGAAGAAGCTGCTGAAGCGTATCTGGCGAGTGTCTCGTCGATCGCGCGCAATGACGTTGCCGTCTCCGCCGCCTGAGTCGCGCCAGACTTTGTCAGCGACGATCGGATGAAACACAGCGAGTTCTGGCTCCGTATGGAGCGTTATCTCGGTGCTACGTACGCCCGCAGTTGGGCTAACAGCCAGGTGCTGGGAGGCCTCGGCGGCCGGACGGTTGACGAAGCATTGAGCGCGGGGGAGCAGCCCAAAACGGTATGGCGCGCGGTTCACGTCGAACTCCAACTACCCGCCAACGCTCGCTAAGGCGCGGCCGCGCGCAGCGCGGCGAAGCCCGATCCCCGAGATTTGGCCGATATCGTCCCAAATCTTGGCCGCGGATCGAGATAAATGGGCGGATATCGGCCAAATCTTGAAGCTGTTCGGCGTGTCGCATCGTTCGAACAGGTGTTCGGGCTAGAGTCATCCACAGGTTGACGTACGAAGGATGTTGTCCACAGCGGGGTCGATGAGGCCCACAAATGTCTGAGGGTTCTTCTAACGTCGTAGATAACCTGCCACCTGCTAGCTAAGAAGGATCATTATGGCCGCATCGAAGACCACCCAACCTAAGGCTCAACCGGCTAAGCCCGAAGACCGTGACCGCGCACTTGACAATGCGATGGCCATGATCGACCGGGCGCATGGCAAAGGCGCGGTCATGCGTCTTGGCGACAGAGTCCGTGCGCCTATTGAGGTCATCCCGACCGGTGCCACTGCGCTTGATGTCGCGCTCGGAATAGGCGGACTGCCGCGTGGCCGCGTCGTCGAGATATATGGCCCGGAGTCTTCGGGCAAGACGACTGTCGCGCTGCATGCGGTTGCCAATGCGCAAAAGGCCGGTGGCGTGGCGGCCTTCATCGATGCTGAGCATGCGCTTGACCCCGACTACGCCCGTCACCTCGGTGTTGACACCGATGCGCTCCTGATCTCGCAGCCCGATAGCGGCGAGCAGGCGCTCGAGATCGCCGACATGCTGATCCGCTCCGGCGCGCTTGACATCATCGTCATCGACTCGGTGGCAGCGCTCGTCCCACGCGCCGAAATCGACGGTGAGATGGGCGACAGCCATGTTGGCTTGCAGGCCCGTCTCATGAGCCAGGCATTGCGCAAGATGACCGGTGCGATCAACGGCTCCGGCACCACCGCGATCTTCATCAACCAGCTGCGCGAGAAGATCGGCGTGATGTTCGGTTCGCCGGAGACCACAACCGGTGGCAAGGCACTCAAGTTCTATGCGTCGATCCGGCTGGATGTTCGCCGCATCGAGACGCTCAAGGACGGCACCGACATGGTCGGCAACCGCACCCGCGTCAAGGTCGTCAAAAACAAGCTTGCGCCGCCGTTCAAGCAGGCCGAGTTCGACATCATGTACGGCTTGGGCATCAGCCGAGAGGGCAGCCTGATCGATGTGGGCGTCGATGCCGGACTCGTCCGCAAGGCCGGTGCTTGGTACACCTACGAGGGCGATCAGCTTGGCCAAGGCAAAGAAAACTCGCGCCAGTTCCTCAAAGACAATCCTGACCTGGCCAATGAGTTGGAGAAGCGAATCTTCGAGCAGCTCGGCATCGGCGCTCAGGTGGATGATCCGGCCGATGCACGGGCCGGCGGTGACATCGCCGATGTCATTCCCAGCGACGTCGACTTCTAGGCGCCTCGATGCGTCAATCGGTCGAGGAAATGACGCCGGTCGAGCTCGCGAGTTTCGCCCGCGAGATCGTCATGCGTCGCCTCGCCGAGCGAGCTCACAGCCGGCATGATCTCGCTCAGGCACTCGCCAAGCGGCAGGTGCCTGAGGAGGTCATGGAAGCGACGCTCGATAAGTTCGCTGCTGCGGGCCTGATCAATGACGAGGAGTTCGCTCGTTCATGGGTGCAGGGACGCCAGCGGGGCAAGGGTCTTGCCCGCCGGGCGATCGCGACGGAATTGCGCCGCAAAGGCATTGATGATGAGATCGCGTGTGCGGTCCTCGCCGACCTCGACCCAGACGATGAGCGGGCGGCCGCGCACCGTCTGGTGCAGGCAAAGCTACGGTCGATGTCCGGGCTTGAGCAGCAAACGCAGATCCGACGACTCGTAGGCATGTTGGCGCGCAAGGGCTATCCGCCAGGGCTGTCCTTCGACGTCGTTCGGGACGAGCTCAATGCCGAGGTCCAGCCACTCGATTCCTTGTAGCGTGATGGTTAGGATGCCGCCATGGCGTTCGTGTTCCGGTCGATGGCCTTGGCCGATCTGCCCAATCTGGTTGGTTGGCTGGCGGCCCATCACGCACAACCGTGGTTCGGCGACGAGCCACGTACGCTCGAGGCCGCGACCATGCACTACGCCCCGCAACTTGCTGGCACTAGTCCGACACGGATGTGGATTGCCGAATTGGACCGTCGAGACATCGGCTACCTGCAGGATTACCCGGTCCGCGCCTACGACGACTACGCAGTGCGAGTGCAGGACCTAGAGGCGGTCGCTTTCGACTACCTGATCGGTGAGCCCGATGTGGTGGACCGCGGCGTGGGAACCCAAATGATCATGGCGTTCTGTCGAGATGTCTTGTGTCGTGACTATCCAGCGGCGCCCAGATTCGTTGCGAGCCCCGATGCGCGCAACGGACGCTCGATCCGTGTGCTGGAGAAATGTGGGTTCAGCGCAGGCCTGTGGATCCAGCCGGAGTCGGTGCAGTTCCCCGAGATCGTGTGTACTGCGTCGCGTGAACTGTTCGAGCCGTCGCGTTAAGCGTCGATGGAAAAATGTTTGTGCCAGGACTGAGTCGTGTATTTCGGCTCGAAGCCGAGCGCAAGGTAGAGCCCGTCGGCGCCGGTGGGTGAATCGATGTCGACTTCGAGTTCGACATGGTCACGGTCGCGGCCGGCGGCGTCGGCGATGACCGCATTGAGCAGTGCCTTGGCCGCACCATGGCCGCGTGCGGATTGCAGCACGCCCAGATACTCAACATGGGTCCCGTTGGGCGCGTCGCCCGGTGATTCGGCGACGGTACCGATGAGCGTCCCGGCCGGTAGTCGCTCGGCGAGCGGGGTGTGTTCTGCGTCTGCGACGGCAGTCTCGGCGATCCACCAGTGATCCCACCGGTGGCCCGGATCCGAGCGCAGGCGGTTCAAGAATTCGTCGAAGGTCTCATAGTGTGAATTGAAGTGATCGGCGAACGATGCTTCCAACAATTCGTGGACGATTTGTAGATCGAGCTCATTGGGCTGGCCGTCGGGACCGCGTCGCACCCGTCGAACGACAATCTCGTCGCGCGACTCGGGGAGCGCACCGGGAGCGGCTTCGCTGGCATCGACGGGGCGACTCATCTGCCACCAGGATCGTACGTGGGTCAGGCCTGCGGCTGCTGCCCAACGCTGTTGGCGTACATCGTCGGCGAATGCTCCTGAATCGAGGTGGGTTTGGCTGAGTTCGCGTTCGCGGCCGATGTGGATCGTGGCTTCCTCGACCCAGTGGTAAAGCGTGCTGGCGAGCGGATCGGCGAGCGCGTCGGCGAGGTCAGGATCGACTGTCACAGCGCCGAGGGTGCGGCCCGCGGCACGGTCGTGGACGCTACCCCAGCCGCGCACGACGCCAGCCTCATCGCGTGCCATGATGTGTGCGCAAGCGATCTCATTGTTGCCCGAAACATTGCCCTCGACCGATGCCCTCGAGGCCGAAAATTGACCGATTGCTGCAGCCTCGTGGCGTCTGAGCAGGTCGGTCAGATCAGCAATGTCGCCCGAATCAGGGACCGACACAGTCCAGTCGTCTGGCACGTTCAGATCAATGTTCTTGGGCGGGATCATCTGTCTATCTTTGCCGATCCCGGCTCAGGTGGCTATTTCGGGGGTTACCGGCGGCCGCTCAGATCGGTGACGATCTGTGCCTTAGCCGCGTAGTAGGGCCCGCCGAAATTTGTTACGACGTGTACGGAGGTGCTTTGAGCAGCAGAACAATTAGTACGGTGCGCAGCTCGATACAGTGGGTGCGACACATCAAGCCCGACAGGGGCGAACTAAAGGTGGACTACACGTGCCGTACGACCTCGCTGATCCGCTCCGTTTCATCGCGCTCGGGCTGTTGGTGGTGGGCGGCTCGATCTGGCTGGGTGGTTACGTCACGTTGATCATGGTGGCGCGCACCGCGACCGCGACATTGACGCCGGCAGATCGCATCGCGTTCTTTCGTCGTTTCGGTCGGCGCTTCGGCACCCTATCCACAGCCGCTCTGCTGATCGCTCTGGTCGCTGGCGGCGTCCTCCTAGGCGCGCGCACGTGGGACGGCCTGTCGTGGGCCATGGTGTTCGTCGCTGCGGTGCTGCTGATAGCTGTGGCGACCGGGGTTGCACAGGCGCGACGAATGACCCGGTTGCGGCATTCGGCGATCATGGTGCCCAGTGACCCGGGCATACAGCGGCAGATCGCCACGGGCAGCCGGTATGCGGTCTGGCTCCGGGCAGCGCTGGGCGCGATCAGCTTCCTATTGTTGATCCTCGTCCTGCTCAGCGCGGTTTAGCGTCGGCATTATCGGTAAATCGCGGTTACCTTAGGCTTTGGTTATGGCTTCCACATATGACCTGTACAAAAAGATGACCGCATTGCCGCAGGGTAGACGGTTGTTCTCAATTGCCTATGGGCAGAAGGCGCCGTACTTCTCCTCGATCCATCTGCAGGTCAAGGACATGCGACCGCACCGCGGTGAAGTGCTCATTCCCAAACGGCGCTCGGTGCTCAATCACATCGGCACGATCCACGCGATAGCCGCCTGCAATGGTCTGGAGGCAGCGATGGGACTGCTTGCGGAGGCCACCTGCCCCAAGGACAGCCGCTGGCTGCCCAAGGGCATGGACGTGAAGTATGTCGCTAAGTCCGCCGGGCCGTTGACCTGCACGGCCGAATCGAGCCCTGAGGACTGGGCCGAGGGCGGCGACGTGCCAATCACGGTCAAGGCGGCGTTGCCCGATGGGACCGTCACGGTCGAGGGCACGATCCGCCTTTGGGTCACCAAGAAGAAAGCTTAGAAGCCGCCGGTGTCGGTGGCCTGTTAACTGCCGGTCTTACGGTCGGTCAATGCGCCGACTGCTGTGACGTCAATTTTGTGCTCGCCAGCGAATTTTTTCTGGGCAAGCGTGGCAAGCCAAGTGAGTATCAGATTGAGCGCGATGAAGATCGCCGCGATGACAAGTCCGGTCGGTATGACGTTGCGGAACGTTCCGGAGATGATTTTGCCCTGCGAGACGAGGCCAGGCGCCAAGATTGCGTAGCCGAGACTGGTGTCCTTGAGCGCGACAATGGCTTGACTTATGAGCGCTGGCAGCATGATTTTGATGGCTTGCGGGATCAAAATGATGCGCATCACAGCAGATTTGCGCATGCCGATCGCATACGCGGCTTCGGGCTGACCTTTCGGCACGGCATTGATGCCGGCACGGAAGATCTCGGCGAATACCGCGCCGTTATAGAGGATCAGGCCGGTGACCAACGCCCAGTACGCCTTCATGCCAGGTTCGGGGCCGATGTAGAACCACACACCGATGATCAGCATCAACAGTGGAACGGCGCGGAAAAATTCGACCACGATCCACGACGGCCATTGCAGGAGTCGATGCTCGGACAACTTGCCGGCGCCGAAGATGAGCCCGAATACGAAGGCGCCCACGATGGCAACAACCGCGGCCGACAAGGTTTGCCCAAGCGCTATGACCAGCAGGTTGACGATCCTGGGGGTGACGAATGGCTCCCACAGAGCGTAGGCGAACTGGCCTTTCCGATACAGCAACCAGATGACCGCGGCGAGCATTCCAGTCAGCATGATCATCGAAATGACTGCGTAGACGCGATGTCGGGCAACCGTCTTGGGGCCGGGGGCGTCAAAAAGTACTGAGGCGGCCATCAGGCAATCCTCCAACGGCGCTCGAGGAGCATGGCACCGACCGAAATGACTTCGACAATGACGATGTAGCCGAGTGCAATCCCGAAGAAAATCCACCACAACTGTGACGGGTGGTCATTGAGCAGCCCTTTCATCCGCGCAGTTGCATCGAGAAGTCCGAATATCGAAACCAGCGAGGTGTTTTTGGTCAAGGCGATCAGCACGCTGGCAATCGGCGGCACGACCGCACGGAATGATTGAGGCAGGATGATGCTGCGCATTGATTGGGTGAAGGTGAGACCGATCGAACGGGCCGCCTCGGCCTGGCCTAGCGGGATCGAATTGACGCCTGAACGTAGTGCTTCACAAATGAACGGTGAGGTGTACAACGTCAATGCGAGCACATTCAGGTTGAAATAACTTATGTGCACACCGAGTTTGGGCGATCCGTAGATCACGAGGATCAACAACACCAGAAGCGGATTGTTGCGGAAGATCGAAATGTATAGCGTGCCCGCCCGATTGAGGACTCGGATGGGACCCACTCGCATTGCGGCGAGCAGGGTGCCGAGCAGCAACGACAGCACTCCGGCGACGATGAGCAGTTTGATCGTCAGAACAAATGCTTTGAGAATGATGTCCCAGTTGTCGATCAAGACCTGCATCGGTTGTCACCGTCCTTTCTGTCGAGCCGAGTTGTGAACCGGGGCCGCCCGATGAGGACGGACCCGGTTCACCGGTGGATCAGGCGCAGGGGTTCATCGCCGGCGGAGTCGGAGTCTTGACCCCGGACTTGCCTAGTGTTGCTTTGAACGCCTTGGCCCAATCGCCGTCGTCCTCGGCGCCCTTGATGGTGTCGGTGATGAACTGGCACAGCTCGGGCTTGTCCTTGTTGTAGCCGATGCCGTAGTTCTCGGTGGAGAATGGTTCGCCCACCACTTCAAGTTCATCGGGGTTGAGGGCTGCATAGCCGAGCAGGATTGACCCGTCAGTTGTCATGGAGTCAACCTGGCCATCGAGAACCTGATCGCGACACAACGAATAGGTGTCAAGGCCGACCGGCTTTGCACCCTTCTTCTCGACCTGATCGAGGGAAGTAGATCCGGTCACCGAACAGACTTCCTTGCCCTTGATGTCGTCGACACTCTTGATCTTGCTGCCCTTCTTCACCAGGATCTGTTGGCCCGTGACGTAGTAGGGACCAGCTTGACCGACAACTTTCTGGCGGTCATCAGTGATCGAATAGGAGGCGATGACGAAGTCGACGGTGCCCTTCTGGAGGAAGGGCTCACGGTTGTCGGAGATGGTTTCGACCCAGTCGACGTCTGCTGCCTTGATGCCGAGTTTGGCGGCAATCAGTTTGCCCATCTCGACATCGAGGCCTTCGGGGATCTTCGTTCCGGCCTTCAGGAACCCGAGGCCCGGCTGGTCGAACTTGACGCCGATCTTGACTTTGCCCGACTTGGCGATCGCCTGCATCGCCGTGCCGTCCTTGAAATTGCTTGCTGCATTGGAGTCGGCCTTGTTGTCGACTGGATTCGAGTCGGTCTCGCCGGCGCTTCCACATGCCCCCAATATCAGTGCTGCGGTGGCAGCGATGACGGCAAATTGTATGCGTTTCATGTGTGTCCCCTTCACTCAGTGTTTCAAGATCTTTCCCAAGAAGTCCTTGGCGCGATCTGATTGTGGATTGGTAAAAAATTCTTCCGGTGTGTTCTGCTCGATGATCTGGCCATCGGCCATGAAAAGCACGCGGTTGGCGGCCGTACGGGCAAAACCCATCTCGTGGGTGACGACGATCATTGTCATGCCGCCTTCGGCCAGTTCGATCATCGTGTCGAGGACTTCTTTGATCATTTCGGGGTCGAGCGCCGAGGTCGGCTCGTCGAACAGCATGACTTTGGGGTCCATTGCCAGTGCCCGTGCGATCGCGACACGTTGCTGTTGTCCGCCGGACAGTTGGGCCGGGTATTTTTCCGACTGCGTATCGATACCGACCCGGACGAGAAGTTCATGGGCGCGCGCCTCCGCGGCAGTCTTCTTCGCTTTGCGAACCTTGATCGGCCCCAGCGTGACGTTCTCCAGGATCGTCTTGTGGGCGAACAAATTGAATGACTGGAACACCATGCCGACGTCGGCTCGCAGTCGGGCGAGACCCTTGCCCTCTTCGGGGAGTTTGTCGCCGTCGACCAGGATCGTGCCCTCGTCGATCGTCTCGAGTCGGTTGATAGCCCGACACAATGTGGACTTGCCTGACCCCGATGGGCCGATCACGACGACGACTTCGCCGGGAGCGACGTCGAGGTTGATGTCCTTCAGCACATGGAGTTGGCCGAACCATTTCTGCACGCCTTGCATCGAAACCATCGACGTCGAACCGCTTGTGGTCGGGCTCTCGCTTCGTTCAGGCATAGACAGCAATCTAGTAGTGGCGGTCATCACATGGCAAAGCCGGATGTATGCCGTAGCCGAATTGACACAACTCGACAATCTCGCGCAGGTGTCGCATGCCGGGTTCGACCGCCACGTATCCTTGACTGGTCATGACGAAAACCTATGAAGTGCGCACCTACGGCTGCCAGATGAATGTCCACGACTCCGAGCGGCTGAGTGGATTGCTCGAGACCGCCGGCTACGCCCGCAACGCCAGCGCCGAGCCGGCCGATGTTGTCGTGTTCAATACCTGTGCCGTGCGCGAGAACGCCGACAACAAACTCTATGGCAACCTCAGCCAACTCTTCTCGGTCAAGCGGGATCAGAAGCCGGATATGCAGATCGCCGTCGGTGGCTGCCTTGCGCAGAAGGACCGCGACACGATCACCAAGCGCGCCCCGTATGTCGACGTCGTCTTCGGCACCCACAACATCGGTTCGCTGCCGGTGCTGCTGGAGCGTGCCCGCATACAGCAGGAAGCCCAAGTCGAAATCCTCGAATCGCTCGATGTCTTCCCGTCGACGCTGCCGTCCAAACGTGACTCAGTGTTTGCCGCATGGGTGTCAATCAGCGTCGGCTGCAACAACACCTGCACGTTCTGCATCGTCCCGGCGCTGCGCGGCACCGAGAAAGACCGCCGTCCCGGTGACATCCTGGCCGAAATCAAGGCATTGGTCGCCGATGGCGTCGTTGAGGTCACCTTGTTGGGCCAGAACGTCAATTCGTATGGTGTTGAATTCGGCGACAAGCAGGCATTCGGCAAGTTGCTCCGCGCCTGTGGCGAGATCGAAGGGCTCGAACGGGTGCGTTTCACCAGCCCGCACCCCAAGGATTTCACCGACGACGTCATTGCCGCGATGGCGGAGACTGCCAACGTCATGCCGCAACTGCATATGCCCCTGCAATCGGGTTCGGATGTGATTCTCAAGTCGATGCGGCGCTCTTACCGGCAGGCAAAATATCTCGGCATCATCGATCGAGTGCGGACGGCAATGCCCGAGGCGTCGATCACGACCGACATCATTATCGGCTTTCCCGGTGAAACTGAGGAAGACTTTCAGCAGACGATTGATGTCGTCCGCAAAGCGCGGTTTACGAATGCCTTCACCTTCCAGTATTCCAAGCGGCCAGGCACCCCGGCAGCGTCGATGGAACAGCAGGTCCCCAAGGGGATCGTTCAAGACCGCTATGACCGGCTGGTTGCGGTGCTCAACGAGATTTCCTGGGCTGAGAACAAGTTGCTCATCGGCACGACGGTAGAACTCCTTGTGTCCGACCATGAAGGCCGAAAGGACGGCGCGACCCACCGTATGACCGGCCGTGCACGAGACAATCGGTTGGTGCACTTTCAGGTCGGCGATGCTGAGGTTCGTCCCGGCGATATGGTCGAGGTTGCCATCACTCAGGCCGCGCCGCATCACCTCGTCAGTGACGGAGCGCCGAAATCGGTGCGACGTACGACCGCGGGCGATGCATGGGAGCGGCGCGACGGACGGACCGAAGTGATGAGCGTTGGGCTCGGTATGCCGGCCTTCGGTGTGCCGGAACCGCTGACGCCAGTTGACTCGGTCTGCTCGATCTAACGCGAGCAACCAAGCGAGGGCATACTCAGATAGCTTCGCCCGGATCGCGCGGATAAGGGTCAAATAACGACTTCGGGATACGGCAATCGGGCGACGACGCGTAATTCATTCGGTCGATAATTGAGTGGCCGTGTCCGTCGGTGGGTTGTGTCATGGCGGCCGGCGAGCGCATACGGAGCGAGTCGGCATAGTCCGACCGCGCTCTGATCAAACTTTCCCAGTCGTTGGTCCATGCCAACGTTGGCTTATCTGCGCGCAACAGCGCTGGATCGAGCGCGCGCACTTTTTGAACCAGCTGGTCAATCGCCTGATTTTGGGCATTGATCGCGTCCGCCTGCTCGTCGGGCGAACCCTTGATCGGAAAATGGTTCATGGTGGCTCGCAGGTTGGTGCACCCTGATTTGGCCACCCGAAGAATATCGGGATTCTCGATGGAGCCCTTGCGGTCGATGCTGCCGACGACGATGAGAGCAATCAGACCGACCGCCGTGACGATGAAGCCACCGAGCGACAGACCGAGCGCGAGCCAGAACCACCTGCGGCGTATAGGCGGCTGCGGTGGAGGAGGCGGGGGCCGATAATCCGCATACCCAATAGTCACCTGATGATCATTCCATGCGGTGGTCGTTGGGCGGGAACAACTGTGGCGCTGTCAACGTACGGAATTATTCTGTGGCTACCCTCGAAGCATGATCGTTGCCGCCGCCATCTGCCCCCACCCGCCAATGCTCGTTCCGGAAGTTGCACAGGGCGCTGCCGCCGATCTCGATGAGTTGCGCGCGGCCTGCGATGCGGCGATGGAAGAGTTGTTGAGTAAGGACTTGGAGCACATTGCGGTCATCGGGGCGGGCGCGCCCGATCACTTCTGGGACCGGCACGCGGGCGGCAGCTTCAAGCCTTACGGCGTCGACTTACATGTTGGCGGTGCCAGCGATGAGTTACCGCTGGGTCTGACGGTCGGGGCTTGGCTGTTAGAGCGTCATGGCTGGACCGGGTCGCGGGCGTACGTGACCGGTGGAGTCGAGCCGCGCGGCCGTACCGCCCTATTGGTGATGGCGGACGGAAGTGCCAAGCGGACCAGTGAGGCGCCGGGCTATTTCGATGATCGAGCGGAAGCCTTCGACGCATCCATCGCCGCTGCGCTCGCCGTGGGCGATGCCGGGATGCTCGCCAATATTGACCGCGAGCTCGCCGCCGATCTGTGGTGCGGGGGAGCCGCGCCGCTCAAATTGCTCGGTCGAGCGACCACCGACGAAATGCAGAAGGGCGCCTCAATCACCGCGCAATTGCGCTATGATGAGGCGCCCTTCGGCGTCGGCTACTGGGTAGCCAGTTGGTCGGTCGAACGCTGAATCAGGACTTGTCGCCGAGTTTGTCGGCGGCATCCTTCGCTTTGTCGGCGGCCGCATCGATCTTGTCCTCGTATTTGCCCTTGCTGGCTTTGTTGGCCAGGTCGGCGGCCTTTTCCAGGCCGGCATCGATCTTGTCGCTGTTGCTGGCAGCCAGGTCGGCGGCCTTATTCTTCAATTCGTCGGCATGCCCTTTGAACCGGTCGAGGAGTCCCATTAATTCGTCCTTTTCTCGTTGGTGATGAGCGATACCGCCCCCATATGGCATGACATTACCTGCGAGACTGACGTTATGTCCCTTGTCGACCGCATCGTGGCCATCATCGGCCCAACCGCGGCGGGCAAATCTGATCTGGCCGTTGCGCTCGCACAATCGCTGGGGAACGCCGAGATCGTCAACGCTGATTCGATGCAGATTTATCGCAGAATGGACATCGGCACGGCGAAGCTGACCGTCGACGAACGGGCTGGAATTCCGCACCACCTGCTCGATATTCTCGATATCACGGAGCCCGCAACTGTCGCCGAGTTTCAACTCTGGGCACGTGCTGCGATCGCTGATTGTATGCATCGGGGCGTCACGCCGATCTTGGTCGGCGGCTCCGCGCTCTATCTACGGGCGGTGCTCGATCGGTTCGAATTCCCGGGCACCGATCCGGCTATCCGCGCACGGTGGACGGCCGAGCTCGAGTCGCGTGGCGCAGTTGCATTGCATGAGGAGCTCGCGTCGCGCGATCCCGATGCCGCCGCTCACATCTTGTCGACCAACAGGCGGCGCATCGTACGAGCATTGGAGGTCATCGAATTGACCGGCAAGCCGTACGCCGCGACGCTGCCCGCACTTGAATATGCCTACGCCAACGTCACTGTCATCGGCATCGACGTTCCCCGAGAAATCCTCAACGAACGCATTGCGCAACGTGTCGATCACATGTGGGAGCAGGGGCTTGTCGAGGAGGTTCGGGGGCTTCGCGCGGCGGGTCTTGAATCCGGGCTGACCGCAAGTCGGGCGCTCGGCTATTCGCAAGTCCTCGACTTTCTGCGTGGCGACAGCACCGAGGCCGAGGCGCGGGAACTGACGATCATCGGCACCCGCAAGTTCGCCCGTCGACAGGGTCAATGGTTTCGCAAAGATCCCCGCATCCAGTGGATCACCCACGACTCGGCCGACAAACTCAAAGAAACCCTGCAGATCCTAAGACCCGCGATCTGACCCCGCGATCTGAAGCCTTAGGTGGCTTCCCGCAGAGCGTTTGTCCAGGCAAGGCATCAGATCGCGGACGTAAGGCTTCAAATCCTGGGGCCGGGGGCTGGGGCCGGTAGACTTCGGCTATGGGATTTCCTTGGCTCAAGGGGCACGGTACGGAGAATGACTTCGTGCTGCTCCCGGACCATGACGGATCGATCCACGGCGATCTTGATCCGGCCTTTGTCGCAGCGATCTGCCAGCGGCGGCGCGGCATCGGCGCCGATGGCGTAATGCGCGTGATCCGCACCGCCGACCTCCCGGATCCGGCATTTGCGGGTCAGTCGGCTGAATGGTTTATGGATTACCGCAATGCTGACGGATCGATCAGCGAGATGTGTGGCAACGGCATCCGGGTGTTCGCGCTGCACCTCAAGCAGGAGGGCCTCATCGACGCTGATGGTCCGGTTGCGATTGGCAGCCGCGACGGGGTCAAGACCGTTACGTTCCAGGGCGCCGAGATTAGCGTTGACATGGGCGTTCCAGAGATTTTCGACAGCACTAAGATTCAGGTCGCCGAGCGCTTCTTGGAAGCCAAACACATCGAGACCGGCAATCCGCATGCGGTCGCTTTCATCGAGCGTCTTGCCGACGCCGGGACGCTGCTCGATGAGCCGGGCTATGACCGTGAGGCATACCCCAACGGGGTCAACATCGAGTTTGTCGTACGCGCCGGCGAGCGACATGTTGCGATGCGAGTGCATGAGCGTGGCTCCGGTGAGACGCGATCCTGCGGTACGGGTGCCTGTGCGGTTGGTGTGGCGGCGGCGCTTGCCGATTGCGCTGATCGACCGGTGACCTATCGTGTGGACGTCCCCGGCGGCACCGTTCAGGTGACGTGGGCCGAGGACAACCACATGATTCTGACCGGCCCAGCTGAAATCGTCGCACGCGGCGAGATGGAGTGGCTCATATGACCGACGGCAGCACTGAGGGTCTCGAACTCGAAGAACGCCATTCCCTCCGCCGTGTCGCGGGCCTTTCGACCGAACTTCAGGACATCTCCGAGGTCGAGTACCGCCAACTGCGGCTCGAGCGTGTCGTCCTGGTCGGCGTATGGACTAGCGGCAGCGCCGCGGACGCCGAGAACTCGCTGACTGAGCTCAAACTGCTTGCCGAAACTGCAGGTTCGGAAGTTCTGGATGCACTGATCCAACGCCGCCATAAACCGGACCCGGCCACTTACATTGGCAGCGGCAAGGTTGAAGAGCTCCGCGCTGCGGTCGCGGCGACCAATGCCGACACCGTTATTTGCGATGGTGAACTCGCGCCGAGTCAGTTACGCAACCTTGAGGACCGCATCAAGGTCAAGGTCGTCGACCGAACCGCGCTGATTCTCGACATCTTTGCCCAACACGCTAAATCCAAGGAGGGCAAGGCGCAGGTCGAACTTGCCCAATTGCAATACCAAAATCAGCGGCTACGTGGCTGGGGTGGCAATCTGTCTCGTCAGGCCGGTGGCCAGGCTGCTGGCGGCGAGGGCATCGGCGGCCGCGGCCCTGGTGAGACGAAACTCGAGACCGATCGACGCCGTATCCAGTCCAAGATGGCCAAGTTACGCCGCGAACTGAAGGAAATGAAGGTGACGCGCGCGACCAAGAAGACCCAGCGCCGCCGCCATGAAATCCCTGCCGTCGTAATTGCCGGCTACACCAATGCTGGCAAGTCGAGCATCCTCAATCGGATCACCGATGCTGGCGCTTTGGTTGAGAATGCACTGTTCGCAACGCTCGACCCGACCACGCGTCGTAACGAGACCTCTGATGGACGCATCTACACCTTGTCGGACACCGTTGGCTTCGTACGCCACCTGCCGCATCAGATCATCGAGGCATTCCGATCAACACTCGAAGAAGTTGCTGAGGCGGACTTAATTCTGCATGTGGTCGACGGATCACATCACGATCCCGAGGGCCAGATAACCGCCGTACGCGAAGTGTTCGCGGAGATCAACGCGACCGAAATCCCCGAGATCATCGTGATCAACAAGGCCGATCTGGCTGATCCATCGGTCATCGCACGCTTGCTCGCACGGGAGCCACATGCGGTGGTCGTCAGTGCACATACCGGCGAAGGATTCGACGAACTACTCAACGCAATTGAGGCCGATCTACCGACACCGGCTGCGCGTGTTGATGTCGTGCTCCCGTATGCGCGCGGTGATTTGCTCAACCAGATTCACGCGCACGGTGACATTGAATCGATCGAGCACATCGGCGAGGGCACTCATGTCATCGCGCGCGTGAGCGCAGAACTCGCGGGAGCCCTGGCGGCTTACGCCTGAACTCCCGCGCCTGAACTCCCGCGACTGAACTCCCGCGTGTGGCCGTTGCTGTCAGTCGGTCTTGGTGCGGAGAATCTGTAGGTGCCATTCCTCGGGTCCGCGCTGCAGATAGCTGACCTCGAACGTCTCGGGGGAGCGGCGTTCGAGCTGGCCGAGCAGTGGCTGTGGATCGTGCGGAGCGACCAAGACGATGCCGCTTCCGACGCGGACCGAATCGAGCGCGCCGAACACCGCGCCGTGGCGAATCGCGTGCGGAATGGACCGGGCGTCAAGGACCGGGAGGCCCTGTTCGTCGGACAATAGATTGAGCTCCATGCTGTACTCCTCTGGTAAAGTCATCAAAAGTTTATTACGGTAGGTACCGTGATTAAGAGTAGGTCCCACATTAGCTCATCGGTAGCACTTTCCGGGCCCTGCCGACGAGTGCTGGAATGCCTCATTGAGCAAGATGGCCTGTCCCCGATCGGGCAACTCTCCGAGGGTGTCGGCTCGCACCCCAATACGGTTCGTGAACATCTGGCCGTGCTGCTCGAAGCCGGATTGGTCACCCGCGAACGCGCCACGCCGTCGGGCCGAGGACGGCCACCGTGGCATTACCGCGCCACCGCGCTCGCGCTGACCCATGACACTAGTTATGAAGGGTTAGCGGTCGCCCTTGCCGATCAACTGGCGCGTATGAGCGCGGACCCGCGCAGCGCCGCGATCGAGGCTGGCGAACATTGGAGCAGCGGAATCGTTGATCCGAATCTGCCGCCCTCGGCCGACGGCGATGGTGTCCGCCGCCGAGTGTTGTCGATGCTCGATGAGTTGGGATTTGATCCCGATCCAGTGCCGGTCGCAGGCCGGATGCGCCTACGAGCGTGCCCCATGATCGGTGCTGCCGAACGCGAGCCCGATGTGGTTTGCTCGGTTCATCTGGGGCTTGTTCGTGGCATCGTCAAGAACGCTGGCGGCGATCCCGATTCGACCGAATTGCTGCCGTTCTTCGATCCCGACGCGTGCCACCTCGAACTTGGCTAAGTCGGGGTCTGTGGACAACGGTCGGTATGCCATCACCGATGCCGGTAACCTTCGACAGTGAGTGAAAAGCCCGATGTCCGCGCCGTACTGCATGCAGCAGTCTCGGCTGTCGACGGCGATGATCGGCCCGGACAACTCCAAATGGCCGAAGCGGTGGCCAGCGCGCTTGAACAGAAGCGGCATCTGCTCGTCCAAGCCGGCACCGGCACCGGCAAGTCTTTGGCCTATTTGGTGCCCAGTCTGCTCCATCACAACCGTGTCGTCATCGCCACCGCGACACTGAATCTCCAACATCAGCTCGTCGAGCGTGACCTACCTGCGCTCAAGGACGCCGCGCGCGCCACGATGACCTCGGTGCCGCATTATGCCGTCGTCAAGGGCCGTAGCAACTACGCCTGTCTGCATCGCATCCGCGAAGGCGCTCCCGATGATCAGGGCGCTCTGATCGAGGTGCCTGAGGGCTCGCTGGGTGCCGAGGTGCTTGAGCTCCGCACCTGGGCAGAGGAGCAGGCTGAGGGTGGTCACATCGCGGACCGTGATGCCGCGCCGTCACATACCGATCGAGCTTGGCGCCAGGTGAGTGTCAGCGCACGCGAATGCCTTGGCGCCGCAAAATGCCCATACGGCAATGAGTGCTTCGCCGAACTGGCCCGTGAAGACGCCCAGGATGCTCACGTCATCGTCACGAATCATGCGCTGTTGGCGATCGACGCAATTGACGGCGTACCGATGTTGCCCGAATACGACGCCGTCATCGTCGATGAGGCGCACGAGCTCGCGGCCCGGGTCACGCAGGCCTCGACCGATGAACTCAACTCGGTCACGGTCGAACGCGCTGCCCGGCGGGCCCGCAATTGCGTCGACGGCACCGAGGCAGATGATTTGACCGACGCTGCCGATGCGCTTGCCGATGTGTTGTCCCGGACCGAAGAAGGTCGCCTCGACACCCTCGAACAACCGCTGCAACAGGTGCTCGCACTCGTACGGGATGCCGCCCGTGCCTGTTGGTCAGCATTTCCAAAAGAGACCGACAATGCCGAACCAGATGCGGGCCGCCAACAGGCCCGCGGCATGGTCGACGAAGTTCGCAAGATTGCCGAACGCATGGGCAGCAAGGGCGAGACCGAGGTGCTGTGGGTCAGCGATGGCCGCAATGGTCGTCAACTGCACATCGCGCCAATCGATGTGTCGCTGAGTCTGCGCGACAAGCTATTCGGTGAAAAGACTGTCGTGCTGACCAGCGCCACACTCAAATTGGGTGGCGGCTTCGAATCGATTGCACGCAGCCTCGGCCTGC
Source organism: Aeromicrobium changchenzhani (assembly GCF_057586615.1). Classification (NCBI taxonomy): domain Bacteria; kingdom Bacillati; phylum Actinomycetota; class Actinomycetes; order Propionibacteriales; family Nocardioidaceae; genus Aeromicrobium; species Aeromicrobium changchenzhani. The sequence continues at coordinate 1,574,272 of NZ_CM172480.1, forward strand.
GGCCTGATGATGATGAAGTGCCGTGGGAAGCAATCGATGTCGGCTCGCCATTTGACTATCCGCGCCAGAGCATCCTGTATGTCGCCAAACACCTGCCACCGCCAGCGCGCGACGGTCTGGCCGCCCCGCAGATCGGCGAAATTTGCTCGCTCATCAAGGCGGCTGGTGGTCGTACGCTTGGCCTATTCTCCTCGCGCCGGGCCGCCGAATACGCCGCCGAAGAGGTCCGCAAAATCCTGCCGGACATCGACATCTGGTGTCAGGGTGATGCGCAGCTACCCGAGCTTGCGCGTCGCTTCGCCGACAACCCGACGACCTGCCTGTTCGGCACGTTGAGCCTATGGCAAGGCGTCGATCTGCCCGGTGCAACCTGCCAGCTCGTCATCATCGATCGGATCCCGTTCCCACGGCCCGACGATCCGCTGATGAGCGCCCGCCAAAGGCTCGTCGAGAAACACGGCGGCAATGGCTTCATGACGGTGGCGGCGAGCCATGCGGCGCTGCTGTTGGCGCAGGGGAGTGGCCGACTGATTCGTCGCTCCACCGACAAAGGCGTTGTCGCAGTTCTGGATCCACGGTTGGTGACAGCCCGCTACGGCAGCTTCTTGGCTGGCTCACTGGCGCCGATGTGGCGCACGACGGACAAGGCCATGGTCATTTCGGCCCTACAACGGCTCGACGCTGCGGCGTCGGATCCGTCGCCCACCAAATAGACTCACGACATGTCCTTCCTTGTCACTGGTGGCGCCGGCTATATCGGCGCGCATGTTGTCCATGCTTTTACTGAGGCCGAACTCGATGCGGTCGTCATCGACGACCTCTCGAGTGGACATCGCGAGTTCGTCGGCGACGGTGTGCCCTTTGTCGAAGGCACAATTCTCGATGCCGACCTCGTCCGGCGGACCATCGTCGAGCATGGGGTGACGGGTGTCGTTCATCTTGCTGGCTACAAGTACGCCGGAGTTTCGGTGACACGACCGCTGCATACCTATGAGCAGAATGTGACTGGCACCGCCACGCTTCTGGCGGCTATGGCGGCCGAAGGCGTCGAGCAGTTGGTGTTCTCTTCGAGCGCTGCGGTCTATGGAACCCCCGATGTTGCGCTGGTCACCGAGGCCACGGCGACGAAGCCGGAATCACCCTATGGCGAGAGCAAGTTGATTGGCGAGTGGCTATTACGCGATCAAGCCCGAGCAACCGAACTTCGCCATACCTCGCTGCGCTACTTCAATGTGGTCGGGTCCGGCGTTGACTGGCTCTACGACACCAGCCCGCACAATCTCTTCCCGCTGGTCGTTAAAGCGCTCGACGAGGGACGCATACCGCAAATCAATGGCGATGACTATGACACGCCCGATGGCACCTGCGTGCGCGACTACATCCACGTTGCCGATCTGGCGCGCTCGCACGTCGCAGCGGCAAAGGCACTCCGGGCGGGAACACCGCTAGATCGGATCTACAACCTCGGTAGCGGTGACGGCGTTTCGGTACGGCAGATCATGACCGCGTTTGCCACCGCGACCGGACGAGACTTCGAGCCCACGATTGCGGCCCGCCGGCCCGGTGATCCGGCCCGCATTGTTGCCTCGGGCGCCACTGCCACGCGTGACCTCGACTGGCAGATGAGTTACACGCTCGCCGACATGGTCGAAAGCGCGCTGGCAGCCAAACGCTGAACCGACTTGGCCCCAGACCTTGCGGACATAGACCCTGCGGCCCCAGACCTTACGGACATAGACCCTGCGGACTTAGACCTTCCGCAGGACGGTTGTGACTTTGCCCAGAATCGTGGCGTGGGTGCCGTCGATGGGGGAGTAGTCGGCATTGTGCGGCAGCAGCCACACCTTGCCGTCTTTGCGCTGGAACGTTTTGACCGTTGCTTCGCCATCGAGCATGGCGGCAACAATCTCGCCATTTTCGGCAACTGGCTGCTGGCGGACTACGACATAATCGCCGCTGCAGATCGCGGCATCAAGCATTGAGTCGCCCTGCACCTCAAGCAGGAACAGCGTGCCGTCGCCAACCAATGATTTTGGCAACGGGAAGATGTCTTCGGTGCGTTGTTCGGCAAGGATTGGACCGCCGGCGGCAATGCGTCCGATGAGCGGAACGTAGGCCGCCGCAGGGTGCGAGTTGTCGATATCGGTTTCATCGAAATCGCTCTCGCTGGCCGAGCCATAAGAGCGACGGGCGGCAATCACACCGGGGAGGAATACTTCAAGGGCACGCGGCCGGTTGGGGTCGCGACGAACGAAGCCGAGTCGTTCAAGCGTACGGAGTTGGTGCGCCACGGAGGAAGAACTGGCCAAACCGACTGCGGCACCGATCTCACGCATGCTGGGCGGATAGCCGCGCTTCTCGATCTCGGTCCGCAAGAATTCGAGGACTTTGCGCTGCCGCGGAGTCAACCCGGTTGCATCGGCAGGGCCATCGGGGAGTTCGGTGATATCGGCATTGGTATCGTCGCTCATGACGTCAGGTTAGTCCCAAGACTGATGTTTAATCAAACATATGTTCGATAGGCGTGTCGCGCCCTGATCTCAAGGTTGGCCCAATGAAAAAGTCGCTGAGCACTTCGAAGAACCCGCGTTCAGCCGTCGTGACCGGCGCTGGGCGCGGCATCGGTCGGGCAATTGCCGCCGAGTTGGTAGGTCGTGGCTACGAGGTCATCGTGACTGATCTCGATGCCGAGCAAGCCGAGCGTACGGCTCGTGAGATTGGTGCGGTTGCAGGCCTCGCCCTGGATGTTACTGACGAGGCGGCCAACACGACGATGGCCGCACGGGCATGCACCTACGCGCCGCTCGGCGCCTGGGTATGCAATGCAGGTGTCGGCTTTGACGGCGCGCTGTCGGAGCTCGAAAGTGATCAGATCCGCACCCTCGTGGACGTCAATTTCCTGTCGGTAATGTGGGGCGTGCGGGCTGCTACCTCGGTGTTCCGCACGCAGGCCAACTCGGGTATCAGAGGCGGCGACATCGGCATTGTCGCGTCGCTGAGCGCCCACGGCCCGGTGCCGGGGCTGAGCGTCTACGCCGCGACGAAGGCAGCCGTCCTCAGCCTCACCACGTCGTTGAGCGCGGAGCTGCGGAAGGACCGGATTCGTCCGCACGCGATTTGCCCCGACGGGGTCGACACCAAGATGGTCGCCGATATGCAGGCGGACGGCGATGCCCGCGCGCTCATCGCCGCCGGCACGTTCTATCAACCTGCGGCGGTGGCACGAGCCCTGGTCGATATGTTCGGCAGCCGGCGCGTCTATCGCACGATGCCGGTCTATCGCGGCGTCATGTCCAGGGTGTCGAGCATGGCACCCGGACCGATGATGCGGGTCGAGCCGGCGATTCGATTCATGGGCAGACGCAAACTCAAGAAAAGTATGTCGCGATGAGCTATCTCGTCGTTGGGAAGCGGGCAGCCGGCCAATGGGATCTTGAGATTCAAGGCGTTGGCCAAACGACCGCGGCCGATCAGGCTGGCATTGAGGCTGCTGCGCGTGCGCTGCTGGCGTCGTCCGGACACGCGGATGCTGCCGACGCCGACCTACAGCTATTGATGCCGGACTTCGAGGTCGACCTTTCCGAGACGTTGATGCCGCGTGGCGACCGGGTTCACTGGGAGATCTTGAGCGCAATCCTCGCCTTGCTCGTCGTCATCGGCGCAATTACCCTTATCGTCGTCGCGGTCCGCAACTAGCAGCCACCGGCGTTAGGACGCGAAGCGATCCGTCGCCTCAATGATCGCCGACCGGGTTCCCGGCTCGGAGAACGCATGCCCGGCATCGGGAATCAGCTGGAAGTCGGCTTGTGGCCAGGCCTTATGCAGATCCCAAGCGGTGCAGGCGGGCGTACACATGTCGTAGCGACCTTGGATGATCACGCCGGGTATGTCGGCCAGCTTGCTCGCGTCCCGGATGAGCTGGCCGTCGGTCATCCAGCCGCCGTTCATGAAGTAATGATTCTCGATCCGTGCGAAGGCGACCGCAAAGTCGTCCGTCGTGAAATGATCGACCAACTCGGTGTCGCGCAGCAGCGTGATCGTTGAGGACTCCCAACGCGACCACGCCTTTGCCGCCGCCCGGCAGACCGCTGGATCGGTGTCGTGCAGCAGTCGTGAGTAGGCCTCAATCAGGTGTCCGCGATCCGCCTCTGCGACGGGTGCGAGGAAGTCCTCCCACAGATCGGGGAAGATCGCCGCCGCGCCGCCTTCATAGAACCAGTCGAGTTCGGTGGTGCGTAGCGTGAAAATGCCACGTAGGACAAGTTCGCTGACCCTGGCTGGATGGGCCTGCGCATAGGCCAACGCCAAGGTCGAGCCCCATGATCCGCCGCAGACCAGCCACATCGAGATACCCAGGTGTGCACGCAGTCGTTCGAGGTCGGCGACGAGATGCCACGTGGTGTTGTTGGCTAGATCGGCGTCGGGGCTGCTGACATGGGGTGTCGACTGGCCGCAACCACGCTGGTCGAAGGTGACGATGCGATATTTTTGCGGATCGAACACGCGGCGCTGGTCGGGGCTCGAGGCGCCGCCGGGCCCACCATGCAGGTAGACCGCGGGCTTGCCCTCTGGGTTTCCCGAGATGTCGTAGCGGAGTTCTTGTCCGTCGCCGACGGCAAGCATTCCAGTTTCGTAGGGCTCGATGGTTGGGTAAAAATCTCGCATACGACGAGGCTATCGCTCGCCTGCCTGTTCAGCCGGTGCAGGCGCGCCTGATTCTGATGCGTCTGGTTCCGGTTCGTCTGCTGCTGGTTCGTCTGGCAGTTCCGCGGCAAGTACCTTTTCCAATTCGGCGCCGAACAGGATCGCGTACGCGCTGACCCACAACCACAACAGCAGTGCAACGACGCCGGCCAGAGCGCCGTAGGTCTTCCCGTAGCTGCCGAAGTTGTCGACATAGAGCGAGAATCCTAACGCGGCGGTGAGGAAGATACCTGTCGCTGCGACGACTCCGGTACGTGTGATGGCCTCTCGCTCTCGGTTGGGCGCGACTCGATAAAGCACGGAGATCGTGCCGAGGACGGCTCCCAGCAGTACCACCCACCGCACCGGTTCGAGCAGCAAACGCAATCCGGGAACAATCTCGATCGCGTCAAAGGCGATGGGGGCGACCGCGACTAGCGTGACAAGTATCATCACGAAAAAGATGCCCGCGAGGGTCAATTTGAGCGCCAGCAATTTGCGTTGAATGAATCCGCGGCTCTCTGAGCAGCCGAAGGCTGTGTTGAGCGCCGCTATCAGATTGCCGACGCCGCCCGACGCACTCCACAGAGCGACGAGAACCGCCAGGATCAGACCGAAGCCCAATGAGCCGCTCGTGGTTGCGGTGATCGACGTCATCTGGCCAGCGATGAGCGAAGCCGCATCAGCGGGGAGCGCATCGGCAAGTTTGGCTGACTGCTCGGTGACGGCAGCGGGACTGGCAATGAGGCCGTAGAGCAGGACTCCGGCGATCAGCGCCGGGAAAAGCGACAGGAAGCCATAAAACGCCACGCCGGCAGCAAGCAGCGGAATTTGATCCTTCGAGGCCTGTCGCCACGCGGTCTTGAGGCGGGGAATCACCATGGATCGACCCTAATGGATGGACAGTTCGCCGCTCGAATCGACAGTATTCGAAAATATGTTCGAACAATGCTGGATTCTGTCAGTGGGTTCGAGTATCTTCGTACATGTGTTCGATCGAACGTATGTTCCCCCAGATCGAATGGTCGGTCGGACACGCCAAACGTTAAGAGTCTCACTTCCCCATGGAGGCAATCATGAGCAGCATCGCGATTAGTTACGCACCGGCCATTCACTCACCCGGCGCGCAGCGTCCGCAGCGTCATTTGCATGCTGTGGGTCATCTGCGCGCGGTGGATCCGAGCGGATCGCGCCCAGTCCGGCTGACGCGTCGTGGCCGGCTCACGATCGTCCTCGCGGCGATCGCGGTGCTGCTGCTGCTCGGCGTGACACTCGGTGGCTCGACTGCCGCCACCAATCAATCCGGCACACCGACCGCGACCCAGACGATTACGGTCAAGGCCGGCCAGACGCTGTGGCAGATTGCGGCGGTCGCCAATCCCACCGGCGACATCCGTGACACGGTCGACGACATCATGAAGCTCAACTCGCTGCCCAGCGCTGCCGGCCTCCAAATGGGCCGCGACCTCGCCGTACCGATCTACACCAAGTAACTGGTTGACGGAGTTAGAGCACCGTGGACAGGAATGACTTGGTGCGCTCCTCTTGGGGGTTGGCCAAGATGTCACGGGGGCTACCGGACTCGACGACCACGCCGCCGTCCATGAACACCAGTTTGTCGCCGACCTCGCGGGCAAAGCCCATCTCATGGGTGACGACAACCATCGTCATGCCGGACTTGGCCAATTCACGCATGACGTCAAGGACCTCGCCGACGAGTTCGGGATCGAGGGCGGAGGTCGGCTCGTCGAACAGCATCAGCTTCGGCTCCATAGCCAGTGCGCGAGCAATCGCCACGCGCTGTTGCTGACCGCCGGAGAGCTGTGAGGGGTAGGAGTCGAGCTTGTCGCCCAGACCGACGCGTTCGAGCAGCTCGCGCCCCTTGGCGGTGGCCTGCTTCTTAGATTTCCCGCCAACCCGCATCGGTGCTTCGATGACATTGCCCAGTGCCGTCATATGGGGGAACAAGTTGAAGTGCTGGAACACCATGCCGATCTCGCGGCGCTTGCCCGCAACTTCGCGATCGCGCAGCTCATAGAGCTTGCCTTTGCTCTCGCGGTAGCCGACGAGTTCACCGTCGACGGCTAGCCGACCCGAATTGATCTTCTCAAGATGGTTGATGCAGTACAAGAATGTCGATTTGCCGGAGCCGGACGGTCCCACGATGCACATGACTTCGCCTGGTTGGACTTCGAGATCGATGCCGTTGAGTACCTTTAGCCGTCCGTAGCGTTTGCAGACGCCCTTTGCGGACACCATGGGGGTGGTCATTGGCTCCTGCTTCCCGGGAAGAACATCGGTGCGGCCTTGGGCGTGTCACTAGGGACGAAATGTTGCTTCAACACGAGCCGGCGGATGCGTTGCAGTGGCGTCGGTGGCAGCTCTCGGGATGAGCCCTTGGAGTAATGGCGCTCAACGTAATACTGGCCACCGGTGAGGATGGAAGTGACAAGTAGATACCAAATGCTGGCCGCGAGCAGCACCGGAATTGTTTGATAGGTGCGGGCGTAGATCTGAGTCGAGGCATACAACAAGTCGGGGTAAGCGATAACGTAAACCAGCGAAGTGTTCTTGAGCATCGAGATGGTCTCGTTGCCCGTTGGCGGGATGATCACTCGCATCGCTTGCGGCAGGATGATCCGTCGCATCGTCAACAGTTTGGACATGCCGAGCGATTGCGCGGCTCGGACTTGTCCCTCATCGACCGACTGGATGCCAGCACGGACGATCTCGGCCATGTAGGCCGCCTCATTGAGCGCGAGACCCAGAACCGCGGCCATGAACACTGTGATCAGGTCCTTGGTCTCCCAGCTGCCGAGCGCAGGCCCACCGAACGGCAATCCGACCGTGATCGTTTTGTAGAGCGCGCCGAGGAAACCCCAGAACAGGATCTGAACCAGCAATGGGGTTCCACGGAAGAACCAGATGTAGACCCAACTCACGATCGACACCACCGGATTGGCCGACAATCGCATCACCGCGAGGATGACGCCACCGACGATGCCGATGGCCATACAAATAATCGTTAACTCGATCGTGTGCGTCAGCCCGATCAAAATCGAGCGTGTCGTCAGGGTCTCGCGGACGACACCCCACTGGTAGTTCGGGTTGGTCGTGAGGGACCGTACGAACATGGCGAGCACGAACAGCACGATGACTGTCGACAACCAGCGACCAGGATGCCGAACCGGGATTGCTTTGATATCGGCGGCATCGCCGGCTGACATCGCCGGTCTCTGGTCTCTGGCTGTCAACGGATTTCCTTAACTTTGTGCTGCGTTGATCTCGGACGTGGTGATTGCGCCGCCGTCGGCGGCCCACTTCTTGAGAATCGTTGCGTAGGTACCGTCATCGATAATCTTCTGGATGGCACCCTGAAGTGCCTTGGTGAAGTCACCATCGTCTTTTGGAACTGCGATGCCGTACGGGGCTGTCTCGTATGGCGAACCAACAACTTCAAACTTGTTGTTGGACTTCTCGGCCATGTAACCGGCAACGCCGGAATCGGCGAGCGATGCGTCGATCTGGCCTGAGGCAAGCGCAAGGTTCACCGCGCTCTGGTCAGGGTAGACCTTCGACGTCAATTTCTTCTCGCCATCGGCGGCGCACTTCTTGGCGCGGGCGGCGATGTCATCAGCTTGGATCGTGCCACTCTCGGCCGCAACTGTCATGCCGCACAGCGAAGAATCCTCGGTGGAGAGCTTCTTCGGGTTTCCGGCGGGGACCAAGAGATCGGTACCGGCCTTGAAGTAGGTGACGAAATCGACGACCTTCTCGCGCTCCTTGGTGTCAGTGAAAGACGACATGCCGAGCTCGTATTTGCCCGAAGCGAGGCCCGGGATGATCGCGTCGAAGCTTGAGGCCTTGAAGACGAACTTGACGCCGAGGACATCGCCGAGCGCCTTGCCGAGGTCGGGGTCGACGCCGATGACGGTCTTGCCGTCGGCGTCGACCGACTCCATCGGCGCATAGGTGGCATCAGTGGCGACAATGACCTTGCCGTCCTTCTTGACCGCGTCGGGGACCATCGCGGCGAGCTTGGCATCGACTTTTGCGCTGGTGGCCGGCTTCGTCGTGTCGGACTTGTTATTGTCACTCGAGCTCCCGCAGGCGCCGGTGAGTAGGAGTGCTGAGGCCGCGACAACGACGCCGACGGTCGACAGTAGAGAACGATTTTTGCGCATGTTTTCCTCCAGTAGAAGTTCAGCGTGAACGTACCACGACGAGCGGGTCGATTTGGGTCAAAGAAATCCAATCGCAACCATGATTCTTGTGGGCCTTCTACGATGCCACTATGCGCACGTATGTGGTCTGCGATGACCGGGCTGGCCGCGAGCCGGGATTCGTCGGGGAGCGGCTCGAAACGCGCGGCGCCGACTTGCACCTGGTCGATCGGATGGCGATGCCGACGTTCGACTCGCTTGCAACGCCCGAACTCGTTGTCCTGCTCGGATCGCACCTGAGCGCGCACGAACCGGCGAATGTCGATGTGGTCGCCGCCGAATCCTGCTTCGCGCTTGCTGCACTCGATGCCGGCATCCCCGTGATCGCAATCTGTTATGGCGCCCAGTTGATGGCTCGTGCGCTCGGTGGCACCTCCTATGCCAATGGCAAGCCAGAGTTGGGTTGGAAGATGGTCGACACCGATGACACGGTCCTGTGCCCGCCCGGGCCGTGGGCCCAGTTGCACAAAGATGTGTTCGAGGCTGCGCCCACCTCGACCGTTCTCGCGACCTCGGCGGCCGGCCAACAATGCTTCATCGACACGAGCCGGGCCGGGCGGGTCATCGCGTGGCAGTTTCACCCTGAGGTTCGGCCCGAGGTGTTGAATGGGTGGATCGATCAGGATGCTGCTTATTACGAGTCGTTCGGATCGGACACCGCCGCACTCAAGGACGAAACGCTTACGCGGGAGGCGCTCAGCCGGCTGGCGGGGCATGCCCTCACCGACAATGCGTTGGACTGGCTTCAGAGCACCTGAGCGCCGATGATGTGGCACACCTGCAGGGCCAGCTCGAGGTCGAGTCGGCCGTCGTCGAGTGGTCGCCCGCGTTCTTGCACAGCCTTCTCGACGCGGTACTTCACCGAGTTGCGGTGCAGGTTGAGCAGTGCCGCCGATTCGGTGTAGCTCCGTCCGGTCGACATGAAAGTATGCAGAGTGTCGCGCAATCGTGCCGCGGCTGGGGTGTTGGCAGCGAGCGGGCCAAGCTGTTCGCGGACCCACGCGCGGGTCGAGTCGAGGTCACGCGACAGGGTGGACACGATCGCGACGCCTGGGTCACCGAAAGAGATGGCGTTGTCCATCTCGGTCTTGCATTGGAGCGCCAGACTGCGCGCGGCTAGTGCTTGCACGTGAGTACGCCGAAAGCCCTCGACGCCGTGCTGGGGAAGTCCGAGGGCGATTCGGCCGGGCGCTTGTGCCGCCAAGGCGCGAACCGTGACCATGTCGACGGGATGCTGATTGGTGCCGCGGGCGAACCAAGCCCAGGCGAGATTGTGTTCCAGGGCGATAAAGATCGGCGTGGTGACAGTCCGGCCGATGCGCGATAATTCTTGGGCGAAATGCTCCAGCGACATGACTGCGTCCTGAGCGAGATTGCCCTCGGGCAGCCACAACACCGCACCGATGTGGAACTGGTCGAGTTGGTAACCGGTCTCGGCAGCGAAGGCCTGCTCATTAACCGTTTGGCCGTCCAGCAGCCGGTTGACCAGCGATGACACCATGTTGCCGCCGGCGGCAATGCGGCGTTTCCATTCGGTGTCATAGGCATCGGCGACATACTGGGTGATCCAGTCGATGTAGGCGCTGGCGACGTTCGTCAACTTGTGCAGGACCTGGACTTTGAGCTCGGCGCTGCAGTCGAGTTGTTGAACCTCGGCGAAATAGTCTTCGATCAGTCTTGCCTGGCCAACGTGATAGGCCCGTCGCAATGAGTGGCTTGGCACCCCGCGCTGGGCGAGCCGTATGGCGTACTCGACGGCGGCGGTTGTGGGCTGGAGATGTTCCAACGAGATGTCATTGATCAGGATGTGGAAGATCGTGCTGATATTGCCCTCGACGCTGGCATACAGCAACTCCACGAGGCCGGGATCCTGATCGAGACCATGAACATCAGCGGCCATCATGGTGCTCATCGCATCGACGATGACGCGCTCGCGGGTCTTGAGGCTACGACCGACCTCGGCCACCATCGCGATAACTTCGTCGCTTTCATCCATATGCGGCTCCTCGGTTCGGCCAACTGCTAGCGCGAAAGGCGACTCAACGCCGAGAGCGCAGCGTTGTGGCCACCCATCCCATGGACGCCGCCGCCGGGCGGGGTCGCCGACGAGCACAGATATACGCCATCGACACCGGTCTGATACGGATTCACCGCGATTCGGGGGCGCATTGCGATCTGCAGCGCGGTGTTGGCGCCGGCGCTGATGTCGCCGCCGACATAGTTGGCGTTGTCGGACTCCATCATTGCGACGTTACGGACATGTGTTGCCCTGATGCGTTCGGTGAATCCCGTGGCGAAACGCTCGATCTGTGCTGTGATCGCAGCCGTCGCATCACCGGAATAACCGTGCGGTACGTGCGCATATGCGTAGATCGGGTTGAGCCCGGAATCGCCGCCGGAACGGCTCGGATCGGCGCGATATTGCTGACCGAGCAGAACGAACGGCTGTTCGGGCATCTGCCCGCGAACGGTCTGCGCTTCGATGTCGACCATCTGCTCGAGCGAGCCGCCCAGATGGATCGTGCCAGCGCGACCAACATCGGCATTGTCCCAGGGGATGTCGCCCTCAATCGCGTAGTCGACCTTGTAGGCGGCCGGTCCATAGGAATAACGCCGATAGGCACGACGGACCCGTCGGGGGAGCCGCTCACCCAAGATCCGAGCGGCGGCATCGGGCGCGGTGTCGAGCATGACGATGTCGGCGCCGCCGAGTTGGTCATATGACGTCACCCGTACGCCGGTCTCGATCTGGCCACCGGCCTGTTCAAGTTTGGCGGTGAGCGCCCGGGTGATCGCCGCAGAGCCGCCTTCAGCGACCGGCCAGCCATACGCATGGGCGGCGGCGCCGAGCATGAGACCGACCGAGGTCGAGAGGGGAGTCGTCAGGGTGCCGAACTTGTGCGCCGCGATGCCGCCGAACAGTCCGCGTGCTTCGTCGGTGTGCCAGCGTTTGGCCGTCCACGTCGCCGGGAGCAGCGAGTGAAAACCGAAATGGGCAAGCTTCAACGGATGCTTGGGCACGTGGATGATCGGACGGAACACATCGCCGGCGAGAGCATCAAAGTTGCGGGCGGTCCGACCGAAGAGACGCGACCAAGCCGGGCCGTCATCACCGAGCCCCGCGGCGGTCCGTTCGACGTCGCGCCACAGGAGTCCGGCTCGCCCACCATCGAGCGGATGCGCCAACTCGATCTCGGGCCACAGCCAGCGCAACCCATACTGCTCAAGGTCGAGAGTCTGAAAATAGGGTGATGCGGCTCCGGTCGGATGGAATGCGGAGCAATCATCGTGCAAGAGGCCAGGAACGGTGAGCTCGGACGTGTGGGTGCCGCCGCCAATTCGGTCGGTGGCTTCCAGCACCCGGACCGAGACACCCTGCTCGGCGAGGGTCAGGGCAGCAGCGAGCCCATTGGGTCCGCTGCCGACCACGACTGCATTCGTCACATACCCACCTTGCCATGTTCCTTGGTGTCGAGGTCTCGGAGTACGGGATTGATGATCTCCTGACTTGCTGGCGGGACGTCGGTGTTGGCGTGCCTGCCAGCCGCAACCGGTGAATGCTCTGGCGGCGTATATCCCGGCGCGGTCCAGGTGATCTTGTAAGGGATCGGGCCGTCGGGCAGCCATGGATAGGCATCGGCAGCATCGGCGACGACATATGTTCCGCGTTCGACCACGCCGAGCGCCGCGTCGATTACGCGGTACTCCTGATAGTTGCGGTGAATGGGTTGGGATTCCACATGGACCGAGATGAACTCGCCGGGCTCGAAGTTGCAGCGCTTCTGCATCGCGGCGATGAGCCGCTCGTCCAACAGATGGCCATCACCGAACTGCCAACCGACCATCGTGGACAGCGTGGACTCTGCTTCGCGCAACCGGTAGTTCTCAAAGGAGTCGAGGTGACGCATCATCAACGATAGGAATGCGGGTCCCTGACTGTGCATGGACCGCCATGCGGTCAGCTTTTCCATAAAGATGGCCGCAACCTCGGGGCTGTAAGCGGCCGACAATTGGTCGACCTGGTTCAAGGCCGGCTTGGTGATGAACTGATTGAGTTTGTCCTCACTGTCGCCGCGGAACGCCCACGAGGCCGATGCCCAGTTGCCCGCGTATTGCCGCATTGAGGGTAGGAACGAGACGAGATCTGGTCGAAGGTTGCCCAGCACCGGGAAGAACAGCAGCCCCACCACGACGGCAGCGAGCAGCCAGCCATTGCCGAAGTCACCCACTCCGTATCCATCGCCAGCGGGGAAGTTCCAGAAGAGATAGCTGACGGCGAACATGAAGAAGACGTTCCATTCCAGCGGAACGGCAAGCGGGAAGGTGGACGTGATCACGGCATGGAACAACAACATGCCGATGATGGCGAGCAGCGTCACCGTCCGGTTGGTGGAGAACAGCAGGATCGGTGGCAGAATCAGCTCAACCGCCGAACCGCCGATATGGGTGATCAGACTCGTCATCCGAGACGGGCGAATGTCGTTGGGGAAGTCGCGATAGAGCGCGCGCTTGAAGCGTTTCGAGGTGATCCACGGGGTGTTGCTCAGCATCGGCGCGACGACCAGGGTGGTGTGCCGGCCGTACTTTGAAATGCCCGCACCCATCCAGATGATGACGATGGCTATCTTGGCGCCGACGATCATGTCGGTCAAGCCGAACAGCGCGAAGAACAACAGGGTGGGAAGGTACTGCTCTGCGCGGGAGGCCAGGAACACGATTTTGTCGCGCAAGCCCATGACGACGATCAGCACCAGATAGGTGAGAATCGGGATGGGGTTCATCAGCCCCGCATCGATCCACGAAGGTAGTCCGCCGACGTCTTTGCCGGGCATACCGAGCATGACCAGGATGTTGACCAACAGAGCGGCATACAACGTGACATCCCAGAGGTTGCGGCTGTCGCCGCTGGTCCCGGGAATTTTCGTCGGCCACGGCGCGATGCGGATGGTGCCTGGTCGGAGCCAGTAGAGGCAGCCGCCAATGAGTGGGCCGAATTTGAAGGCGAGCGGGCCCGACGAGGAGGCCAAACCCAAGATTTCGAACAGGATCGTCCAGACCATCAGCTTCTGATAAAACAGCGGCTCGTTCCACCAGGAGCCGAGGTCGAGCAGTCCGCCGAGGCCGGGGGTGGTCGCCCAGGCGATGAGCGCGCCACCGACGACATAGAAGATCATTTTGAAGATGTAGAGCATGTGGAACTCTTTGGGACTGCCGAAGCCGTACTCGCACCAGTGGATGGCGAGCAGTTTCATGCGGTCCAGAAATGGGACGCTGCCGAACTCGGCTGGGTCGACCGGCGGCATGTCGGCTGTTTTGTAGCCCATTGTTTCTCCTTGGCAGTGAGTCTCAGGCGGGTTGGAGCATGGTGCGTATGGTCGGCTTGTCGATCTTGCCCACCGGGTTTTTCGGCAGGGCCTCGACGATGTGGATGCTGACCGGGACCTTGACTCTTGTGAGGTGGGTCCGGCAGTGGCTCAGCCTGAATCCACCGATGCCCATCGTTTGAGTGGTCGGTTCTGATTTTGGTGACGGGGTCGACGTTTGGGCAGGAGGGGCTGGCGGACCTCGTTGTCCGTGTTGTCCACTGGGTTTTCGTGTCGCGCCGGTTGGCTGGATGGTCAGGCAGCGGCCGGTGTTGGCGGTCCGCAGCCGATGGCATTGTGTAGTTCGTTCCAGGCCGTTTCCCACTGCCAACCTTCGGGCAAATGCAGCACGATCCGTCGGGCCGAGGAAGCGATTCGGGCCGGAACCGTGATGAGTTTGCGTCGGATCGTGGCGGTGGTCGCTTTCGCCAGGCCCGGTCCGGTGAGGGTTGCGGATGCGCGGGTGAGGTTGAATGTGATCACGGCCAGGACCAGCCAGGCGCTGTTCGCGGGAAACGATTTTGACGGCAGATGAGCCAGCGACGAGTGTTTCAGATCGGCGTGGACTTGCTCGATGATCGCGTGCTGGCGGTGGGTCTTGTCCGCGTCCACGGTTCCCAGATCGCTGGTGGTGAAGAAGGCGTGGAACCGCCAACTGTCGAACAGCGTGGACTGGCCGTTCTTGGCCTGGGTGTTGAGGGTGGGGGTTCGGCGGACCACGAGCCGCCCGGCAATATGGCGGGCTTTCTTCTGTGACGCGAAAGCGATGAATTCGATTTCGGCGACCTCAGCCCGCGACACCCATTCGCCGGTGTCTTGGTCGAAGACCGGGTGGGTGTATTCGATTTTCTGCCAGTTGGTCTCACCGATGGCCGTGATCGCGGCCTTGACGGCCGGGTCCAGCCTGGCCGTGACCGACACATCGGCGCCGGTTTTGATCGCTGCACTGATTGTCGGATGGCCATAGAATGCTGAATCGGCGCGCAGCAAAACCTTGCCCGGAGTGTCTGCCCTCTGGAGCTTCTTCAGGGTTGACATGGCTTCGGCGACCAACTGGGATGCACCCCGCGCAGAGTTCGCGGCGCCTTTGCGCATGCGTTGGGCGATGATCACAGGTGCGGCCAGTTTCGTCGACACTGTCACGATTGCTGCGTTGAGCCCGCGGACACCGGAATAGCCGTAACCAGAACCCTGCTTGGTATAGCCGTGGACCTCGACGATGGTGTCGTCGATGTCGACCATCACATAGTCGTCGCCATCGTCGAGACCAGCGATCAGCGGCGTCTTCGTGGCGAGTGCCTTCAGGAAGCGGGAGGCAATCGCGTCGAGTTGGCGGACATGACCGAAGGTGAACGTTCGCAGGAACGACCCCAACGTCGACGGCGCATAGACATGCTTGAACAGGCGCCTCATGCCGCCGTGGCGAAGGACACCCATGTCATCGATCGAGTCAGCCCCGGCGACCATCCCCGCAACCAAAGACATGACCTTCAGACCCGCATTTGCGCCCTTGTCGGTGGGAACACTCAGATGTTTGTCAGCCAGATCACGAAGCCCCGCCGATTCGGCCAACCTGACAACCGGGACCAGACCTGCGGCCGACACGAGATTCGGATCATCGAACGAGGCTGAAACAGCGTGGCGTTTATGAGAGAGTTGCATTTACGAGATGTCCTTCGTGTCGCGGAATTTGGAACCTTAAGCAGCTCCAATTTTCCCGCAACACGAGGGCATTCTCGTGTTACGACGCACTCAACCCCAGATCAACATCGGTGGATTCAGGCTCAGAAGTTCTTCGACGGTGACATTTGAGTTGGGGTAGATCGCGACGTAGGCGACCGGGACCTCGCCCATGACCGGATCAGGTTTGCCGACGACGGCCGCTTCGAGCACACCCTCGACCTCATACAGGGTCGACTCGATCTCCTTGGGATAGAGATTTTCGCCACCGCGGATGATCATGTCCTTGATGCGATCGACCAAGGTCAGATAGCCATCCTCGTCGAGGCGCCCGACATCGCCGGTATGCAGCCAACCGTTGACAATCGTTTTGGCCGTTTCCTCGGGCCGATTGAGATAGCCCACCATGACTGTCGGACCGTTGATCAAGACCTCGCCTTCGGCGCCGACGGGCAAATCATTCCCCTCAGGATCAACGACTTTGATGCCTTGGTCGGGCATTGCGGGACCGACCGTACCCAGCTTGCGTACGCCGTCGATCGGATTGCAGGCCGAACAGCAGGTGCCCTCGGTGAGGCCATAGCCCTCGACCATGACGAAACCGAACCGGCTTTCCGATTTGGTGAGGAGTTCCTGTGACACGGGGGCCGCGCCGCAAATCGCGACGCGCAGCGATGACGTGTCGGGTATGACGTCCTCGGGCAGCGCGGCCAACAGGGCGTAGATCGTCGGAACGCCGGAGAAGTAGGTCGGCCGGATCGCTTCGATCAACTGGAGGAAGGGGAGCGGCGCGAATTTGCCCATGACGGTGACGCGCGCATTCGCGAGCATCGGGGTCAGAACGCTGACCAGAATCGCATTGCAGTGGAACAGCGGCAGGATCAGCAGGCAGTGATCGTCCTCGGTGATGTTGACCCGTTGGATCATCTGCTCGGCCATCGCCAATAAGTTGCCGTGGCAAAGCATGACGCCCTTGGGTTTGCCCGTCGATCCACTTGTGTAGACAAGCAGAGCAAGATCGTCTGGCCAGATGTTCGGTGGCGCCAAGGTCGCGTCGGTTGTGGTCGCGAGGTCGGCGAGATGAAGCGTCGGTCGGCCGGCGTTCGGCGACGCGTCATCAAGGTTGATCACGAGTTTCGCGCCGGAGTCGTTGATCTGGAAGTCGGCCTCGGTCGCGGTGAAGGCAGGATTGATCGGCGTGGCCACGGCACCAAGACGCCACGCCGCGAACATCACGAGCACCAACTCGACCCGGTTGGGCAGCATGATCGCGACGACATCGCCGGCGGAGATGGCGTTGTCGGCCAATTGCGCTGCGACGGCCTCAACCCGATCGGTGAACTCGCCGTAGGTCAACTCGCTGTTGTCGTCACTGAAGCATGGCCGGTCCGTCACGGGGGCGGACTTCGTCCAAGGGAGATAGCCGATCTGCATTGACCAGAGCGCCTTTCGAATGATTGTGTGATCCACAACACTATTCGGGCGCGATTGACAATTCTATGGCTGCTGGCGACGAAGTATGGCGCCGTCACTGTGCACCGTGCACAGGTGCCAGCGATCTGCGCCGCCGGATCAGCTGATCGGGTGGCCGTTGGCGCGTTTGAGGGCGCGCGAGCGTTTGACCGCGACGACTATCACGATGCTGAGCGCCACGATGAGCCCTAGAAACGGAATGATTGCGGCCAGCACGCCCTTGAGGATGCCGGCACCGAAGTTGGGGTTGTCGGCGATTCCGAGTTGAAGGTCGGAGCCCACATTGCACTGCAGCAGGTATTTTCCAGGGGCCACTGATTTCGGAACGACCCCGATGCGGTTCCAGGAGTTGTAGGACACGGTAGCGGTCCCACTGGCGACAATGGTCGACGTGCCGGTGTCCATTCCCTTCAGCAAACAGGCCGAATGGTGCGTGGTGCCAAGGCTGGTATCGCTCTGGGCGAAGACGGCCTGTCGGCTGTCGGCGATGGTGATGACGCTGTTGTTCTCGACCGGCGTGATCTCGTACGTCGCGACATTCTTGATCAGGCTGACGATCAGAATCACGGCTGGAATCAGCGTGATCAGGAAGATGCCAGCGGCAATGGCATACCACTTCCGGCCGGGCGTGATGGTCGTGTCCGCTGGGTTCCCCGATGTGCTTGTCATGAATCCAGTGTGTCGGAGTTGCTCTGCGGATGCGATGACCGACATCGATGGATGCCCGCAGTCAATCCGCTGACATACACATTGAATGCGGCGTCGGCGATGGGCGCGACGGCCAAGAACGCGCTTAGCGCTACGCGGCTTTCGCAAGAGCCCGAACTTCAACCGTTACGCGCGCTGATTGGCGCGCGCACGGCTGGCGTTCTTGGCTGAGGTGCTATTTCTTGGCGGCGCGGCCAGCCTTCTTGGCTGCTGTCTTTTCGGTGGTCGCGTCCCCTGTTGATAGCTGGCCGCCAGTGCTTTCCAGATGTGCCCGGACGAACCAGTGGAACAGTTCAAGTTGATGCAGATGCCCGATCAGCATGTCCTCGGTGACCGGGTCCAGATCGCTGGTCGCCTGCTGCGCTTCACGGTGCGACGTGATCAGCCCCTCATACACTTCATTGAGCGCGCCAAGATGTTCATCGGTCGTTGCTCGCCCGAGGCTGTAGTCGTTCCAAGCTCGGTTCTTCACCACCGCACCGGGGGTGCCGATAGGGGAGGAGCCGAGGGTTGCGATCCGTTCGGCGGTTTCGTCGATCATGGCGCGTACTTCGACCACATGCGGATCGATCATCTCGTGTACGCCGATGAAGTGCGGCCCAACCACATTCCAATGGACGTGCTTGAGCGTTAGCGCGAGGTCATTGAGGGCGTTGAGTCGATCTTGCAGGATCTCGGCGACCTTGCCGCCATCTGCCATCGACATCCCGGGAACGGTGTAAGCCCCACGGGTGACACTGGACTTGCCTCTGCTTGTTCTCGATTTGGTAGCCATACGTTCAAACGTACCCATTACGCTCGATCTCAAACAACGAGTGACGGTTGCCAGCCGTCGCTTGCTTCGCTTTGCTGGCTGGCGCGCTCAATCCATCGACTACGACACGCCGGTTTGAGATCGCTCATACGCGCCCTGACCTGCAATGACGGGCCACGAATAAAAATCTGTCAGTGGCTCATGGAATTGTCTTGCGTGTCCCCCGGCGCACGCGTAAGGTAGCACTACATCTAGTAGTTACATAGATGTAGTTATCCACATCTAGTTGCACAGGATGCCGTGGGTAATACACAGAAAAACTGCATTACCCACATGATTTCCACAACTTTTCCCCATCAGCTTTGATCGGGGCCGGCCGCTTCGGTATGAGAGGAGTACGCGATGCATTGTCCATTCTGCAAGCACACCGACACCCGCGTGCTCGACAGCCGAGTTGCCGATGAGGGCGGGGCGATCCGTCGCCGGCGGGTCTGTTCGGCCTGCGAGAAGCGCTTCACCACGATCGAGCAAATGCAGTTGATGGTCATCAAACGCTCGGGCACAACGGAGCCGTTCATCCGCGACAAGGCGATCTCCGGCGTGCGCAAGGCCTGCAAGGGACGCCCGGTGTCCGATGACGATCTGGCCCGCCTCGGCCAGAAGGTCGAGGACATCTTGCGTGAATCGGGTTGTGCAGAAGTTCCGGCCAATGAGGTCGGACTCGCAATTCTCGAACCGCTGAAACATCTCGATCAGGTGGCTTATCTGCGCTTCGCGAGTGTCTATAAGGCGTTCGAATCGGCCGCTGATTTTGCTGACGAGGTGGCCAGTTTGATGGCCGCCAATCTCGACAACGAAACAACCACCAGCTCCGGCTGAGCGGTGTGCCGGGCGGCATACCGAAACATCACGAACTACACACACATCACCAGCACGACCGCATACAAGGAGCACGAGAATGACCGAAACTCAACCCGAAACAGGGTCGACGCGCAAGGCCACCGGGGCCAAGCGCACCGGCAAGGGCATCAACGTCGAGCGCGTCTACACGACCGAAGGCGTTCATCCCTACGACGAGGTGACCTGGGAGCGTCGCGACGTCGTCCAGACCAACTGGAAGACCGGCGAGAATGTCTTCGAGCAGCGCGATGTTGAGTTTCCTGATTTCTGGAGCGTCAATGCCTCCACCATCGTCACGACCAAATACTTCCGCGGTGCGATCGGCAGCGCGGAGCGCGAGTCGGGGCTGAAGCAGCTCCTCGACCGCGTCGTGCTGACTTACGTCAAGGCCGGCAAAGAGCACGGCTACTTCTCCAGTGACGCTGACGCGGAGATCTTCGAGCACGAGCTGACCTACATGCTCCTGCACCAGGTCTTCAGCTTCAACTCGCCGGTGTGGTTCAACGTCGGCACGTCCAGCCCCCAGCAGGTCAGCGCCTGCTTCATCCTTGCCGTCGATGACTCGATGGACTCGATCCTCAACTGGTACAAAGAAGAGGGCCTGATCTTCAAGGGTGGCTCGGGCGCGGGTCTCAACCTGTCGCGCATCCGTTCCTCCAAGGAGCTGCTCCGCTCCTCCGGCGGCACGGCCAGCGGTCCGGTCTCCTTCATGCGTGGTGCCGATGCCTCGGCCGGCACGATCAAGTCCGGCGGCGCGACCCGTCGTGCGGCCAAGATGGTCGTCCTCGACGTCGATCACCCCGACATCGAAGAGTTCATCCACACCAAGGAACGCGAAGAGGACAAGATCCGTGTCCTCCGCGATGCCGGTTATGACATGGACCTCGGTGGCGTCGACATCACGTCGGTGCAATACCAGAACGCCAACAACTCGATCCGCGTCAATGATGAATTCATGCGTGCGGTCGACGAGGGCACCGAGTTTGGGCTCCGTGCTCGTACCAACGGCGAGATCATTGAGTCCGTCGATGCGCGCAGGCTCTGGAAGGACATCGCGCAGGCCGCTTGGGCGTGCGCCGATCCAGGCATCCAGTACGACGGCACGATCAATGACTGGCACACAACGCCGGAGACTGGCCGCATCACCGCGTCCAACCCGTGCTCGGAATACATGCACCTGGACAACTCCAGCTGCAACCTCGCCAGCCTTAACCTGTTGAAGTTCTTGCAGCCCGATGGCTCGTTCGATGTCAAGAAGTTCGTCAAGGCGACCGAGTTCATCATCACCGCGATGGATATCTCGATCTGTTTCGCCGACTTCCCGACCCAGGCGATCGGCGACACGACGCGCGCTTACCGCCAACTCGGCATCGGTTTTGCCAACCTCGGCGCACTGCTGATGGCTTCGGGATTGGCGTATGACTCCGATGGCGGCCGTGCCCTCGCCGGTGCGATCACCAGCCTGATGACTGGCACCTCATACCGCCGCGGCGCTGAGCTTGCTGGCATCGTCGGTGCCTATGACGGTTTCGCTCAGAACGCGGCTCCGCATGAGCGCATTATGCGCAAGCACCAGGCTGCCAATGACGAACTCCGCACGATGCACGCGATCGACATCGCGGTGCACCGTGAGGCGGCCAAGCAGTGGAAGCTCAACCTCGAGATCGGGCAGAAGAACGGTTGGCGCAATGCGCAGGCCTCGGTGCTCGCACCGACCGGCACGATCGGCTTCATGATGGATTGCGACACGACCGGTATTGAGCCGGACTTCTCGCTGGTCAAATTCAAGAAGCTCGTCGGCGGCGGCTCGATGCAGATCGTCAACCAGACGATCCCGGCCGCGCTCAAGAAGCTCGGCTACACCGGCGAGACGATCGAAGCGATTGTCGAATTCATCGCCGACAAGGGTCACATCGTCGATGCGCCCGGGCTCAAGACCGAGCATTACGAGATCTTCGACACCGCGATGGGGCTTCGCTCGATCAAGCCGATGGGCCACGTCCATATGATGGCGGCCTGCCAGCCGTTCCTGTCCGGCGCGATCTCCAAGACGGTCAACCTGCCAGATGACGCCACGGTCGATGAGATCGAGGATGTCTACTACCAGGGTTGGAAGCTCGGCCTCAAGGCGCTCGCGGTCTACCGCGACAACTGCAAGGTCGGTCAGCCGCTTTCTGATGGCAAAGAAGCCAAGGATTCGGGTTCGACCAAGACGGTCGAGACGATCATTGTCGAGAAGCCGATCCGTCGCCGTCTGCCCAAGTCGCGCAAGGCGATCACGACGTCGTTCTCGGTTGGCGGTGCCGAGGGCTACATGACCTCGGGTGCACACGAGGATGGTTCGCTTGGCGAGATCTTCTTGAAACTCGGCAAGCAGGGCTCGACCCTCGCCGGCATGATGGACGCCTTCTCGATTGCGATCTCGATTTCGCTGCAGTATGGCGTTCCGATTGAGACGTTCGTGTCGAAGTTCACCAACATGAAGTTCGAGCCGGCCGGTCTGACCGATGATCCCGATGTCCGGATGAGCCAGTCGATCATGGACTACACGTTCCGTCGTCTGGCGCTGGACTACTTGGACTTCGATACCCGTTCCGCACTGGGGATCTACTCGGCAGGGGAGCGCCAGCGCTACCTCGACACGGGTAGCCACCAGCCGATCAGCGATGGCTCCACCGCCGCCGAACTCATCTCCGATTCGCCGGTTGAGGAGAACCCCGCCGGTCGAGTGCCTGCGAGGGACGAGCAGGTGTATCGAGACCAAGAGGAGCGTATCGAGACCAAGGGAACCCCCGAAACAATGGGCTCCGCGCACACCAGCGCAGAACTCCTCGAGGCCATCAGCGGTTCGGTGATCGACAGCCCACTGTGCATGACCTGCGGCACCAAGATGCGCCCCGCCGGTTCCTGCTACGTCTGCGAAGGTTGCGGCAGCACCAGCGGCTGCAGCTGATCTAAATTCTAGATTCTTTGCCACAGAATCCAGATATAATGTCGCACTGTTTGCGACATTAACCCAGCAAAGAAGCGGCCCCACAACACGAAGTTGTGGGGCCGCTTCTTTGCCGTCCCGTTCGTCAGTCCGTTTGGAATGAGAACGCTGCTTCATCTGTGAGTGCGGCTCTTCGGAACACCAAGCAGATCTCTGAAACGTTCTCGACCATGACGCCGATTCGTATGCGTTCGAGCTCGATCGACGGACCGATGGTTCGGTTCGTTGCCTGCGGTTCGGATGAGGCCCTCAACTGCGCCGATGATCTGATCGATCCGCTCTTGGATGAAGGCTGGTCACCCGCGGACATCGCCATACTGGCCACCGGTTCACGCCATCCCGAACAAACCGCTCGGCAAGCCGGCGGGCAGGACCGCTATTGGGATTCGTTCTGGGACGACGAGCAGGTCTTCTACGGCCACGTCCTCGGGTTCAAAGGCCTTGAACGCAATGTCGTCGTCCTCGCGATCAACAGCACCACTGACATCTCCCGGGCCAAGGAACGACTGTATGTCGGCCTGTCGCGCGCCCGTGAACTCTTGATCGTCTGCGGTGATCCGGCCGATATCGAGGCAGTAGGCGGACCAGCGGTGCTCAGGAAACTCGGCGGTTAGCACCAGCCCGGGATGTATCAGCCGACATTTTGTCGGCGCTCCCCACTATCGTTGGTCGCACGCTCACGAGTGACGGCTTTCAGTACCTGGCTGGCCGTCCAGCAACCCGTTCCGTATGGGTGCTCCAGGGAAAGAGCGGGCCGTTGGCATCCGCTCGCGGCAACCGGCGGGTCGCACGACGACCCAAGCACTGAGGAGGCCCCCGTGGCCCAAAACAACACCCCCGAGAACCAACGTTTCGTGATTCCGCCCTCTGCTGTGGAATGCCGTTTGGAGAGTGCAGGTCATCGACCACACTGGATGCTGATGAAGGTGCATCAACGGGCCACTCATCAAAAGTGCCGGCTGGTGGGCTGCACGGCGGACGTCGTTTTTCTTGAGTGTGAAGACGACATCCGCTACTTCTTCACCCACGACGTCAATCTTGTCGTGACGGCCTTGGCGTGGAACGACGGACACGGCGTTCTTGCAGGTTCGGTCCTGCGGGTCGACAGCACTCCAACTGGCAGTTCGCGCTATCTGTTCAACCTGTTGCCCTTTAAGAGCGGCCCGCTTGGGCCATGCTCCAGTGAGCGAGACGTTGGGCGTCACTGGTGATCTACGCACGTTCATGGCGACCGGGTGCCGGTTACGGTGGAAGTGATGAGTCAACAGGTCTGGTACGTCGCCTTCGGATCCAATACGGTGCCGGCGATGCTCGGTCGGTATGTGCCGGTCACAAACGTCGAGCACCGGGCTGTGACGATCCCACACGAGCTCTACTTCGCCGGCAAGGCATGGGGCGCGGCGCCCGCGTTTGTCGAGCATGTCAGGAACGATGACATCGCGACGCCAGCGCGGGCATACCTGCTGGACGTTGAGCATCTTCCCGCCCTGATGGGTGGCGAGAATCGACACTTCGCGGACGTATGGAATGTCGACGTTGGGGTAATGGAGTCAGGTGACGTCGTCGACTATCCGGTGCCGCTTGCCGACGATGAAGGAGTCGGCAAGTACAACGCGCTGCTCCGGCTCGACGACATCGACGGAATCCCAGCTGTGACGATCACGACGACGCGCCAATTGACCAGGGGCGGCCCGAGCAATGAATACTTGACCGTCATTCGCGAGGGGCTCTCACCCGACCGCGACGTCGCGTTGCTGGAGCAGCATCTTCAAGCCGCGATTGAACGTTCACATCCCACGACCCGTTCAGATTCGACACCAAGGAGCGAACTATGAAGGCAATCATCTATCGCCAGTACGGCGGACCAGAAGTTCTCGAGCTGGCGGAGGTCGATGAACCCAAGGTCGGCCCGGACTGGGTCAAGATCGCGGTCCTTGCCACCTCGGTCAACCCGGTCGACTGGAAGCTGGCCACCGGCGGCCTAGACGGTGCGCTCAATGTTCTCTTCCCCGTCACCCCGGGCTGGGACGTCGCCGGTGTCGTCGAGCAGGTCGGCCCCGCGGTCACCGAGTTGGAAGTGGGCGACGAAGTATTCGGCTACGTGCGCACCGACACCGTTCACGGTGGCACGTGTGCAGAGAAGGTCGGCGCCCCGATCCGTACCGTCGCACGCAAGCCAGCCAACCTCAGCTTTGACGAGGCAGCCGCGATCCCGCTCGCCGGTCTGACCGCCTATCAATCCCTCGTTCACGCCCTCAAAGTGACAGCTGGCGACACCGTGCTCATTCACGCGGCAGCCGGGGGAGTCGGCGGGTTCGCGATCCAGATCGCCATCGCCCAAGGCGCAAAAGTTATCGGCACCGGCTCACCGAATAGCCACGACTACATCCGGGCGCTCGGCGCCGAGCCGGTCAGTTATGGCGATGGGCTGGTCGACCGGGTCAGGTCGGTCGCGCCCGCTGGAGTCGACGCAATCTTCGACACGATCGGCGGCGACACCTTGGCGCTAAGCAACGACCTCTTGGCCAAGGGGGCGGCGGGCCGCGTCGTTTCCATTGCCGACCCAGCGGTCAAGGATCTCGGCGGCACGTATGTGTTCGTCCGCCCGAACGCTGATGACCTCGACGCACTGGCGGCGCTTGCCGAGTCGGGCGCCCTTACCGTCGAGATCGCCCAGACTTATGCACTGGAAGACACCGCGCGTGCTTGGGAGGACAGCATGAAGGGGCATACGCGCGGCAAGATTGTGATTACCGTGCCGTAGACCTACATCTGCCGTTTGAACTGCGATTGTTCGATGTCCGCATGATTTCGGCGAAATCAATGCCTAAGGTGTCTGTCAGTGGTGGCGTCTAGATTGAATGTATGGACACCAACGCGGCCACCGATGCCGAACTCTTGGCACGGCTCGCCTGGGTTGAAGTCGAGCGTGCCCGGTTGGAGGCTTGCTCCTCCAGTCTGATGGTCCAATACGCCGATCGGTGTCGTGAGCGGGCCGCCAAACATGCGGACCTAAAAGTGCGGGAGATCGAGGCGTCGGTGGCCGCAGACGAGTTGGCACTCGTCGTACGTCAGCCCACACGGCTCGTGCAGAACCGACTCTCTGAGGCGAGATTTGCCATCAGCAAGCTTCCCGGGCTGTGGGCGGCACATCAGCGTGGTGAGGTCGACGGTTTCCGTGTCCACCTCATCTGTGAGCAGGCAGCCAAACTGTCCTTCGGCGAGTCCTTAATTCGGCTCGACGAACGCGTCATCTCGTATGCGGCGTCCCACACCTGCGCGCAATTGCGTGCCTGGCTCCGCCGGTTTGTGGCCAAGACCGAGCCTGAAGGCGCCGAACGTCGTAGGCGTCGAGCTCACGCTGACCGCAGTGTTTGGATCCAGCACGACACCGACGGCATCTCTTGGCTACATGCTCAACTCTCAACTACCGACGCCTGGCGCATCGATAGGCTACTAAGCTCGCATGGCGCCGGATTAGCCACCAACAATTCCAATTTGTCGCTCGAACAAGCGCGCTCGGACGTACTAGCGGAGTTATTGCTGCGCTCTGGTGACACACCTTCAAAGTCGACTAGTTCCGGAGCCGTGATCGGTGTGACGATCCCGTTGGTGAGCCTCGCAGGCCACACCAACGATCCCGGCGTCTCGTTCGACGGACAGTTTGCGCTCCCAGCGTCCCTCATACGTGAGCTCGCCTGCGCGCCCGGCACACTCTTTTATCGTCTGCTGACCGACCCACTGGGCCGCATCCTCGACGTGACCGAGCTCGGGAGGTTCCCGTCGCGCAAGTTACGCATCGCGGTACAAGCCCGGGACGGAACGTGCACTTATCCCACCTGCAGTAGACCGGCCATCGACTGCGATCTCGACCACGAGATCCCGCACCCGCGAGGTCCAACCAGCGGCACCAACCTTAAGCCGCGATGTCGACGACATCATCGACAAAAGGGTCATGGACTTTTACCCGACGGCGAGGCGGTTTCAACCGAACAGCTCATCGCTGGTCTGCTGGTCGAATATCAACCGATCTGAAACTAGCCCATCCCGTTCGAACCCGACTGTTCCAACTGTTGGTTGACGATGCTCGGCGGCTCTGCGTGCACGCGGCAAGATCGTCATCACGGTGCCGTAGACCTACATCTGCCCGGTCTCGACATAATTTTGGTGCCAGCTCAACGCCTCATCGAGCAGGTGCGGTGTGTGCCTCGCATGTGGGCGGGCGGCCCGGGCGCGCGCGATATAGGACGTCAGCCGGTCCCGAAAATCTGGATGTGCACAGTTCGCGATGATGCGGTCGGCACGGTCGGTGGGGGAGAGACCACGCAGATCGGCAAGACCCTGTTCGGTGACGATCACTTGGACATCGTGCTCGGTGTGGTCGACGTGGCTGACCATCGGGACGATCGTCGAGATGGCACCGCCCTTGGCCGTGGATGGTGAGAGGAAGAAATTGAGGAAGGCGTTGCGGGTGAAGTCGCCGCTGCCGCCAATGCCGTTCATGATCGCGCTGCCCATGATGTGGGTGGAGTTCACGTTGCCGTAAATATCGGCCTCAATCATGCCGTTCATGGCGATAACGCCCAGCCGGCGGATCAGCTCGGGGTGATTGGAGATCTCCTCGCTGCGCAACAGGATGCGGCCTTTATAATTGTCGATGTTGGCCATGAATCGTTCGACGCCTGCGTTGGAGAGACCGAATGAGGTCGCTGACGCCGCCCGAAGCGTGCCGCTGTCGAGCAAATTGAGCATGCCGTCCTGAATGACCTCGGTGAAGGCGACCAGATGGTTGAACTCACTGCCGTCCAATCCGGCCAAGACAGCGTTGGCGACGTTGCCGACACCGGACTGCAAGGGCAACAGTTCTGGCGGTATGCGTCCCGCCTTGACCTCGTGGCGCAGGAATTCAAGCAGGTGGTCTGCGATTGCTGTCGATGACGTGTCCGGTAGAGAAAAGTCCGAGTTGCGGTCCGGGTGATTGGTTTCGACGACTGCGACGACCTTGTCGACGTCGACATGCAGATATGGCTGGCCGATACGGTCCATCGCATCAGTTAGCTGGATCGGTTTGCGATTTGGGGGCAGTGCGGCACCGTAGTAGAGATCGTGGAAGCCCTCAAGCTCCCGTGGGTGCCAGGAGTTGACCTCAAGGATGACCCGGTCAGCTTGGTCGAGCCAGGTTTTGTTGTTGCCGACCGAACTCGACGGGACGAGGAGGCCGCCAGGCAGGATCGCGGTGACTTCCACAATTGCTACGTCGAGTGGTCCATAGACGCCGAACCACATGTTCTGCGCAGAATGGCTGAGGTGCGTGTCGATGTAGTCGACATCGCCGGAATTGATCAGCGCACGCAAGGTCGGATCGGAGTTGTAGGGCAACCGGCTCGAGATTCCGTTGACGCTAGCCAGTACGCCGTCGGCATCGGGCGCGGTTGAGGCCCCGGTCCATAGCCCGATCCGGAAATCCTCGCCGCGGTCGTGGGCAGTCGTCATCCGTGCAGCCAAGGCGGTCGGTAGTGCTTTGGGATAGCCCGCGCCAGTGAACCCGCTCATTCCAACAGAGTTGCCCGGCTGTACCTGTTCGGCCGCGGCTTCCGCAGACGTGACACGGGTTTGGAGCACTGGGCAGGTGATCCGGGGCATCGGCACATCCTCGGTCGAAAGTGAAAGGGGATCGCCTGATCCTCCTACATCAAGATGATCCCATGCACAGCTGATGTGCGTAATGACGGCCGGAGAATGTCAGTTCACCGGATAACGTGCTGAATATGAGGTCGCCCAGCGCGGGCTCTGACGGAGGAGCGGACGTCGAGCCAAGAAGTCGTGATTGAGCGTGGGGAAACCCGCGTGTGGATAGAAGAGCTGCAGGGCGGCAACGTGCGGATCAGCGGACAGACGCTCAGGGGTGGCTCTGAGTTTGAATATTTCATCACGATCGAGCCCAAGGACTTCGACACAATTCGACAGGACCTGGGTGGTGCCGCGACCGATGGCGTCATCGACTTGATCAAGATGCACCGAGAGCGCGTCTTCAGCGTTGGCGAGACCATCTGGCTGGCATCGTTCGGTATTGAGTACGCCATCGCGAACGATTTCGATAGTGATTTTTTCAGCGGAACGCCGCCGTGGGGTTAGATCGGTCGCTGGAGATCTTCGTGAAGGCTACGAACCCGAACCCAACATTCGACTCACACCGGCTCTTTGCGCGGGCGTTACCGTGGAAGCATGAACGTCCGACTCCAATTCCACGAGGTTTTACCCGATTCCTACAAGCGACTCATCAGCCTGCATCAGCATGTTGAACGCGAGGCAGATAAACATGGTGTGGATCCCAAATTGTTGGAGTTAGTCAGGATTCGTGCCTCGCAGATCAATGGCTGCGCGTTCTGTGTCGACCTTCATGTCAAGGGCGCGAAGGAGCACGGCGAGACCGAACGCCGTTTGAGTCTGCTGCCGGTGTGGCGCGACAGCGGTCAGTTCACGCCGGCGGAATGCGCGGCGCTCGCACTCACCGAAGCAATCACCCATACGACCAGCACTCAGCGCATCGATGCGTCGATCTATGCAGACGCGGCCTCCCAATTCAACGAGGAACAACTTGGCGTGGTCGTCTGGACGGCCGCGGTCATACAGACGTTTAACGCCCTGAACGTCACGAGCGAGAAGAAGTTGCCGGCAGCGTGAAGCGCTGGCCGCCCAAAATGCTAGGGCAGAGCAACGGGCATAATGCGAGAATGTCTCCAGTCAGGCTCGTCGTCGGCGCGCTAATTGTTGATCGGCTGGCTCACCCTCAACGGGTGCTCGCCGCGCGTCGCATCGGTCCACCAGCACTCGCCGGACGATGGGAATTCCCCGGTGGCAAAGTCGAACCGGGTGAACAGCCTGAAGACGCCCTCGAACGAGAGTTGCGTGAAGAACTCTTGATTGACGTGACGCTCGGAGCGGAACTTGTTGCCTCTGACGGTGCTCGATGGCCGATCTCTGCGGGTTTGGAGATGCGGCTCTGGTACGCCACAATCTCGGCAGGCACCCCGACGGCCGGAGACTCACACGACGAAATCCGATGGTTGGATCGAGACAATTTGGGCTCGGTCGACTGGCTCGACTCTGACGGGACTGTGCTGCCATACGTTTTCACCGCCCGATGACCCTCAACTAACCGGCGGAAATCCACAGTTCGGTGTTGCGGCGTGTTATCCACAGGGTGAGTTTGGATGGGTTCCGCAACGGCAAACACCTACCTAGCCTGTTTCGGTATGGACACAATCACTGAGATGCAATCCGACGGCGGCCTCGCCCTCAGACTTCACTGCGAAGACGAATGGATCTGGCGGGCCGAGACGTCAGCCCTAGCCGAACGAAGCATGCCCGACTTCGCAATTACCGACCAACCGTATGAAGTCGATCCCTACTCCGACATTGAGTTTGACGTCGAGGACATGGTCTACGTTCTTGATCAGATCGTTGTCGCTTGGCAAGAGAAGCCAATCCGCGCTGGACATCCGATCGAGGTGAGCGTCAGCGAGGGCTGGAAGATTCTCGTTGATCCGATAGCGGATGACCCGGTTGTTGATGAGCTGGGCTTTACCGGGATTGCGTTGCGTTGGAAGTCGCCGCCAGCGCCGCCGCCAGAACCGATCGACGTGACCGACGAATGGTCGGTCAAGTTGCAGCTGGGAATCATTGAACTCGAGGCACGAACGCCCGATTCGATCGTGATGCAGGGTCTTGAGCGTGAGGATGTGACGTTCGTTCACGACCAGCGTTTCGGTCCGCTGACAGCATGGGTGGTGGCGAACGCCCGCGCGATGCTCGCACTCGAAGACCTTGACATTTTGATAGCCCGTTTTGAGGCGGCGGCAGCGGGCGAGGACCCGAGGGTCGCTGAAGTCGCACTCGCGATGGTCGCTGATTGGTCATTGCGAGAGCAGCCAGCTAGCGCCATCCGTCGATTGTCCCATCACGTTGCGCGTCGAATCTCAGCCCGAACCGATTGGAAAGACGAGGTCAAGCATCGAGCCGAAGAGATTGGTCGGTCGCGCTCATGGGCCCGAGGCTATCTCAACGATTTGCTAGTGGGATTCGTCCGGAACACGCTTGTCGCCTGTGCGTTGCAGGATGTGATGAACGCCAGTCTCACCAGATCGGCGACCGGCGTGTGGCGCTCGATCCTGTCGCCGTCCGAGGACTTCGCCGGTGACATGTGGCGATGTAGCGATGGCACCACGTCAATCCTGAAGGAGTTCTTTGCCGACCTTGACGAGGATCGTCTGGTCGAGGTGATGAGCGCGATTGAGGACCTGCACGACACCGGGGAATCGTGGCAATGCGTCGAATTGATCGGTAGCACGCTGGTGCGCAAATCGGCACCGCCTCCGTTGGCGGAGATTGTCGGTGACGGGCTGCGCGAACTCTTGCAATACCGCTGTGCGCGATCTCTGATGGATCAAGTGGCCAGGCTCATCGCCGGGTTGGCTGAGCCACCCGAATCGATGGATTCCGTTGATATCGCGCGGCTGCGGGACAAACTGAGCGCGACGATCGGGGTGCGATGGTGATAAGTCCTGCATAGGTCGGCTAAGGGCTAGCATGCAAATATGGGTCAGGTCAGTTGGCGAGTCGATGACGAATTGCTCGACCGGGTGCGCCATTTCGCGAAAGCCAACGGGATGAGCGTCAACAAGTACATTTCCCGGGTTCTCTCCCTGGCCACGTCCGAGGACGAAGATGCTTCGGAAGCAGTCCGGATGCGGCAGCGCCTGCGGGCCGCTGGCTGACGCTTGAGTGGCCACCGCCTCAGTCAGGAAACAGCCATTTCGCCCATCTCATTCCAGCCATTTTGGTCGATTTGCTGACTCACGATTCTTGGGGTTTCGACCAAAGCCTGCGGCATGAGCCCTATCGCGGCGGCAAAATGTGCACTGTTGACGTGAGCTTCGGCAGCATCGTCCTCGAACGCCTCTACCAAGACAAACTCGCTTGGATCATCGACGCTGCGTGACCAGTCGAACCAGAGATTGCCGGGCTCATTGCGAGTGGCTTCGGTGAATGAACGGGTGAGCTCCAACCACTGGTCTGTCCATTCGGGCTTTGTCTTGAACTTAACGACGATAAAAATCATGAAGGCCTCTCACAGCGGATGTGCTTTCAGGATGGCAGAAACGCACAAGCGTCGTTTGCGTGATAATCTAGTTGTAAATTCAACTAGATGGAGCGTGCCATGGCGACTTACACACTCAGCGACATCGACGGCCGCCTCACGCCGAGCCCACGTATGCCGGTGCTGTTCGTCGGACACGGCAATCCTATGAACGCGATCAGTGACAATTCGTTCACGCAGACGTGGACCACAGTCGGCGCGACGTTGCCCGAAGCTCAGGCAATTGTCGTCATCAGCGCGCATTGGCTTACTCCCGGCCGCACCCACATCACCGATGCACCCAAGAACCCGATCATCTATGACTTCGGCGGCTTCCCCGACGAGCTCTACCGAGTGCAGTACGACTCATTCGGCGACGAACAGATCGCACGAGTGCTCGCGAAACAACTGATCGAGTATGAGGCCGAACTCGACAAACAATGGGGCCTCGACCACGGCACCTGGAGCGTGCTCAAGTTCTTGGCACCGAAACCCGAGGTTCCGATTTTGCAGATCAGCATCGACTACTCAATGCCGCTGCCGAAGCTCTTCGAACTCTATGGCCGGCTGCGCGCGCTACGCCGTCGCGGCGTAATCTTCATCGGCAGCGGCAATATCGTCCACGCACTCGGCCGCGCCAAATGGGACGGCGGTGGCGCGTGGGACTGGGCGACTCAGTTCGATGCCGACACGGCGATCGCGATCGGCAACCGTGAGATCAACAAGCTCGTTGATCCCTACAAATCGTGGCCCGAAGCGCGGATCGCCGTGCCGACCGATGATCACTACCGGCCGATGATTGCGGCCATGAGCCTGCTCGAAGACGGCGAAGACACCCAATTCTTCAACCCGTCGATCGACATGGGCTCAATCGGCATGCGGTCGTTCATCACGATCTAAGCAGTGCTACCCGCGGCTCACATCAACTCAGGTGATGAACCTCCTGAAGTCCATAGACTGGCGTGGCCAGACCCTCATATCGGGCCTTGAGTTGCAGGGCAAGATAGAGCGAATAGTGGCGTGATTGGTGGAGATTGCCGCCGTGAAACCACAGCTGCTCCTGCTGGGTGGGTTTCCACATGTTGCGTTGCTCGCCCTCCCACGGACCGGGATCCTTGGCTGTCTCTGAACCCAGTCCCCACACTTTGCCGACCGTGTCAGCGACCTCCTGGGAGATCAGATCGGCGGCCCAGCCATTCATTGAGCCGTAGCCGGTGGCATACACGACTAGATCGGCGGGAAGCTCGGTGCCGTCCTCGAGTATCACCGAGTTGGTGGTGAGTTCGCGGACGTTGCCGTGGGCGAGGTGAACATCGCCGTTGGCCACCAGATCGGCTGAACCAACATCAATGTAGTAGCCGGAGCCACGACGTAAATACTTCATGAACAGGCCGGAGCCATCCTCGCCCCAGTCGTGATCGAAGCCGGCAGCCTCGAGCCGGTCATAGAATTCCTTGTCCCGCTCGCGCATTTGGTCGTACAGCGGGATTTGGAACTCGTGCATGATCTTGTATGGCAGCGAGGCGAACACGAGGTCGGCCTTTTCGGTCGTCATACCCGAGTTGACCGCTTCTTCAGAGTAGAGCGCGCCAAGCCCGATCTCCATCAACGAGTCCGACTTGACGATGTGGGTTGAGGAGCGCTGCACCATCGTCACATCCGCGCCCTTCTCCCAGAGCGCACCGCAAATGTCGAAGGCCGAGTTGTTCGAGCCGATGATCACCGTCTTTTTGCCGGCGTAGGCATCCGGACCTGGGTGCTGCGATGAGTGCTGCTGATCGCCGCCGAAGATGTCCATTCCTTTGAAAACCGGGACGTTGGGCTTACCGGACATGCCCGTCGCCAAGATCAACTGCTTTGGCCGAAGCGTGACTGGAGTGCCGTCCCGTTCGATCTCGACGGTCCATTCACCCGAGCTCTCGTCGAACTTTGCGCTCAGGGCTTCGGTATTGCTCCAATAATTGAGTTCCATGACCTTCGTGTAGGACTCGAGCCAATCGGCCACCTTGTCCTTCGATGCGAATACCGGCCAATTTTCGGGGAATTTGATGTAGGGGAGATGGTCATACCAAACCGGGTCGTGCAGGCACAGGCTTTTGTATCGACTGCGCCACTGATCGCCGGGGCGGCCGTACTTGTCAATGATGATCGTCGGTACGCCGAGCTGACGCATACGCGCACCAAGCGCGATTCCGCCCTGGCCGCCACCGATGATCAGTGCATAGGGTTGGGTCTTGTAGCCGAGCTCGAGTGCTTCGCGCTCGCGCTTCTCACCCCACGACTCGCGGCCGCGACGGGCACCATGTTCCGCGCCGCGTGGCCGCGCAGATCCCCGCGGTTCCTCATAGCCCTTGAGCTCTTGCAATGTGGTCAACAACGTCCACGCGCTGTTGCCCTTGAGTCGCAGATGCCCATGACCGCGGCCGGTTGCGGTCTCAAAATCGATCCAGGCCTCGGTGACTCCATCAGCCTCGGTCGGCGGTTCAGCGGTATGAAAACCAGACGGATCGGCCTGCTCGAGGTGCGAGTCCAGCATCGCGGTGATGCCCTCACGGCCCGCGACGGTCTTGATGTTCCAAGTGAACGAGACAAGATCACGCCAATAGCTGTCTACTGCGAATAGGCCAGCGGCACGAGCTGTATCGCGAACCTTGAGCGCAGACTCGAACTCGCTCAGCCACGCATCAACTCGCTGCTGCGCGTCGACATCGGTCAGTGCGTCGAGTGTCTGAGTCATTAAGGAGTCCCTTCGAGGTGGTGTGACTCCCAGCACACTCCTAGGTTGCGGCCGTTGCAATGGGTTGCAAGGGGGTTGCAACCTCGGTGCAACCTTGCCGGGCGCACCCTCAACGTATGAGCGCAGGCAACCCAGAGCGACTTTCCGGCGGTGACGGCCGGGCCTACACACAGACGATGCAGCGGATCCGCCAAGCAGTCCTGTCCGGCCGCCGGCCCGATGCTGCGCCACGTTCGGTGATCGGAGCATCGTGGCGTCGGGTGAGCGCGCGCGGACTGGACCCAGGTGGCGGTCCAGAGATCGCACCGTTGAACGATGCGGATCTGCATCATGCACGCGAATTGAGTGGATTGCGGCCGTTATTGCCGCAACTGCGTTCCCATCTACTGCCGGCAGCTGAATCGGCCGGTCAATTGATGGTCGTCGCCGACACGACCGGTCGGGTGCTGTGGCGGGACGGGACGCGGCCGATCTTGCGGCATGCGGACGGATTGGGCTTCGTAGCCGGATCCGCGTGGACCGAAGGCAATGTTGGTACGAATGCCATTGGCACCTGCATCGTGGCCGGCATTCCGGTGCACATTCACGGCGCCGAGCATTACGCCGAAACTCACACACCGTGGACATGCGCCGCGGCGCCCTTGCACGATCCGCTGTCGGGCAAGCTGCTCGGGGTCGTCGATCTGAGCGGTCCGGCCAACACCGTCCATGTGGGCACGTTGTCACTCGTTCAGGTCGCTGCGCGGTTGGCCGAGTTGGAGATTCGGTCGGCCTACCAGGAGCGATTGGGCTCCTTGCGCGCGATCGCAGCACCGCTGCTCGCGCGGATGGACGGACAAGCGATCGTCGTTGCTCAAGATGGCGCGGTAGCTGCAGTTACCGGGGTCATCGTCCCCGAGCACCTGCAGCTACCCGACAATTTGATCTCAGGTGCTGCGTGGCTGCCCGCACTCGGCCACGTGGTGGTGGAGCCATTAGGCGGTGGCTGGCTGTTACGAATCGGGCAGACCGATGATCTCAGCGGCGAGCGTACATCTCTCGAACTTAACCTCGCCGATGCCCGGCCAGCCGTGCATGTAGCTGGCCCGAGCGGCTCGTGGTCGTTGACACCGTCGCCCAGACACACCGAACTGTTGCTCGCGTTGCTGCAGCAGCCAGCCGGGTGCACGGCAGCCGATCTGGCCGATGAGCTGTTCGCTGATCGAGCGCGCACGGTCACCGTACGAGCTGAGATGTCGCGACTCCGTAGGACCTTTGGATCATTGTTGGAGACCCAGCCCTACCGGGTAGCAACGGGAGTCAACGCCACTGTTGTGCTGCCCACCAATCGGAGTTCGTTGATGGCATCGTCGAACGCGCCGATCGTGACGCGGCTTCGATCAACTACGCCGCAACTGGCCTAATTCAGTTGTTGGCTTCGGCGTCAGCGATTTGACGCTTGACATCTTCCATGTCGACATCGCGCACAGCCTTGATGATCTCTTCGAGACCGGCGGCAGGAAGTGCACCCGCTTCGGAATAGAGCAGGACGCCGTCGCGGAACGCCATCAGTGTCGGGATCGAGCTAATCTGTGCCTGCGCAGCGAGGCTTTCTTCCTCTTCGGTGCTGACGCTGGCGAAGGTGATGTCGCTGTGCTTCTCGCTCGCGGCCTCATAAACGGGCGCGAACTGTTTGCATGGGCCGCACCAAGAAGCCCACCAGTCGACAAAGGTGATGCCATCAGAGGTGACAGCGGTTTCGAACGTATCTGCGGTCAGAGTGACGGTAGTCATGGTTGCCTTTCATTGGGGTCTTCCATATAACCAATCACATGGCCCCAAGATTCCCTCCGTGTGCGTCGTCACGCGCCGACGGCGAAGGTCTAGCCCTTTGAGCGGCGTAGCTTGACCAGCGTGGCGAGTTCGGAGTCGGTGAGTTCGGTGAGCGCTGCCTCGCCGCCATTGATGACTGCATCGGCCAATTCACGCTTCGAGGCGATGAGTTCGGCGATGTTCTCCTCGATCGTGCCTTCGGACAACAGCCGGTGCACCTGGACCGGGCGGGTCTGGCCGATCCGGTAGGCACGGTCGGTGGCCTGATCCTCAACGGCAGGATTCCACCAGCGGTCGAAGTGGATGACGTGATCGGCGCGGGTCAAGTTGAGCCCGACGCCGGCGGCGCGTAGCGACAAGATGAAGACCGGCGTGCCACCGGCTTGAAACTCGTTGACCATGACCTCTCGCTTGGCCACCGGCGTCTGGCCGTGCAGGAACAGGTGCTTGATGCCTTTGTCGCGCAGATGGCGCTCCAGCAGTCGGCCCATCACGACGTACTGCGTGAAGACCAAGATCGCGCCATCCTCGGCGATGATCTCGCTGACGAGTTCGTCAAAGATCGCCAGCTTGCCTGAACGTCCGACAAGTTTGGCCGCCGGTTGGCGTAGGAACTGCGCCGGGTGATTGCAGATCTGCTTGCACTGCGTCAACAGTTTGACGATCAGGCCACGGCGACGGATGCCCTGCGTGTTCTTGATTTCCTCCAGCGCATCACGGACGACCGTCTCATAGAGGACGACCTGCTCGCGGGTCAGATGGACCTGATGGTCAGTCTCGGTCTTTGGCGGCAGCTCCGGAGCGATGCCCGGATCAGACTTGCGTCGACGCAAGACGAATGGACGTATGAGTTGGGCCAACTCAGCGGCGCGCCGAGAGTCTCGACGCGCTTCGATCGGCCGCGACCACGAGCGGCGGAACTCT
The DNA here is from genome assembly GCF_057586615.1 of Aeromicrobium changchenzhani. Classification (NCBI taxonomy): domain Bacteria; kingdom Bacillati; phylum Actinomycetota; class Actinomycetes; order Propionibacteriales; family Nocardioidaceae; genus Aeromicrobium; species Aeromicrobium changchenzhani. Next base: position 1,611,660 of record NZ_CM172480.1, read on the forward strand.
TCGTGATTGCCCAGCAGTCCCGATGTTGTCCAGTCCAGAATCGACCAAAGTTCAGACAAATTGTTCTCGACCGGCGTACCCGTCATCGCGATGCATGCCTCGGCAGGAATCGTTCGTAGCGCCTGCGCGGTTCTAGCCCGGGGGTTCTTCACGTTTTGGGCTTCGTCGGCGACCACGAGACCCCAAGAGGGCTCGTGCGCGGCAAGTCGTTCGGCGTCGGCGCGCATCGTTCCGTAGGTCGTCAGGACGAAGCCGTCAGTGGCGCCCTCAAGGGTGCGGCTGGTGCCATGGAAGCGGCGGACCGGCACACCGGGAGCGAAACGGTGGATCTCACGTTCCCAGTTGCCGATGACTGATGCCGGACAGATCACCAGGGTCGGCAGCGGGTTGTCGGCACGAGAATGCCGATGTAGGTGAAGCGCGATCAACATGATGGTCTTGCCCAAGCCCATGTCATCGGCGAGACAACCACCGAGCCCCAAGCTGGTGAGTTGAGCCAGCCAGTGCAGCCCCTGCAACTGATAATCGCGCAGCGTGCCGTCGAGTTCAGGTGGTTGGACTGCCGGCTCGATGTCGGCATCCTGCTGGGCGAGGACACGGCGCAGATTGTCCAGCCAGCCGATAGTGTCGATTTCGGTCTTGACCCCGTCGACGTACATCGTCCCGGTGACCGCGGCACGAAGTGCGTCATCGGCCGAAACCGTACGTGTTTCGCGGTCGCGCAGCCGCTCGATTTCGGCCGGGTCGATGTAGATCCATTGATCGCGCAAGCGGATTAAACCATGTTGAGAGGCCACCAACTGGTCGAGTTCGCTGGCGCTGAGTTCCTCACCGCCGAGGGCAACGCTCCAGTCAAAGGCGAACATCTGTTCGGTGCTGAACGCTACCGGCCGGTCCGAACCGGGCGCCTCCAGCCGACGCAACACTGGCTTCGCGGTGATCTCATTGGAATGGTCACGTGGCCAGTAGATCTCAAGCCGGTTGGCAGCGAGTTTTGCCCGCGTGTGGCTTTCACCGAGTAGCACAACTTCATCGGCGTTGAGTTTGACCGCACCCGCGGCAATCTGCTCGCGCAGTCGAGTCGCGGGTGGCCATACCGGTTCGATCTCATTGAGCATGCGCAGCGTCGCGCGGCGGCCCGAGCCACCCATACGATGATGCTCATCGGCCCACAATTCGACGACGTCGACCGCGCCCCATGCGCTATTGGCCTCCTTAAGGCTCAACGTGGCAGTCGCGTCGAATTGTTCACTCAAACCGAATTCGAGCCGGAGCAGGAACGTGTAGGTGGGCTCGGGGCGGCGGAACGTCTGACGCCGTTCCCAGGCGGGCTTCTGCGGCGTGACGGCAGCCGCCGGTGCGGTAGCGGCAAGTGAGCGTAAGAACGCAAAGACCTGCTCTTGCGCTTCTGCAGGGGGCATCGGCAACCCGGCAGCGGCGCTGTGCAGTTGGCTCACATCGGCCTGATCGGGTGATGTGAGGCGGCCTTGCGTCATCAGACGCAAAGCAATCAGGCACGCATTGGCCCAGCCGCGGGTGCTGGCATGGGCCTCGTGATCACGCGTTGCCTTGCTCAGCAGTGCGAGCGCATCAGCTGCAGTAAGGCGGACCGGATCACGCCCACGCGGTGAAAACACGAATCGAGATTCACGCGGATCCGCGCCAGCCTCGAAACTGACCGGATGGCGCAGGAGAAAACGCAGATCCGTGGTTGTGGCCATCGGACCATCTTCTCTCATCAAGGTCGCTTGGGTGAAATCGGCTCCCGTCGGTTCGATCAATTGACCACGAAAAGCCCCGGAACAGGCGAGACTTGGACGGTGAATCACGTGCCGTCTTCGAACGTACTCCGGCTGTTCGTGACCGCGATCGCCGCGCTCGCGATGATGTCCTGTGAGCCGGCGCCGGTGACTCATCCGAGCGGCCCGGTGAGGCCGAGTCAAACGACGTCAACCGTACCGCCGACACCGCAGGCGACGCCGACCGAGGTGCTGGCAAAGTCACCGAAAAAGCCCGCTCCCGAGGCTAAAGCGGGCTCAGCGGCCGCAATGTTGGCCACCCTCATAGTCAAGGGTCGGGCGCCCCAGACCGGCTACACCCGGCGGCAGTTCGGTCAGAGTTGGCGCGACCTTGATCGCAACGGCTGCGATCAACGCAATGACGTCCTCCGCCGTGATCTCAAAAAATTCACACTCAAGGCCGGAACCCACGGGTGCCTTGTGCTGAGCGGCACGCTTGTTTCGCCCTACACCGGCCAAACGATCAACTTCGTACGCGGTGTGCGGACCTCAGGGGCCGTTCAGATTGACCATTTGGTGGCCCTCAGTGACGCGTGGCAGAAAGGTGCGCAGTCGTGGAGCCGGGACAAACGGCAAGCGTTCGCTAACGACTTCTTGGAATTGCGCGCCGTTGACGGGCATTCGAATGCTTCCAAGGGCGCTGGCGATGCTGCCACCTGGCTGCCGCCGCGTAAATCATTTCGTTGTGGCTATGTTGCCCGCCAGATAGCGATCAAGAAAAAATATGGCCTCTGGGCCACATCGGCCGAGCGCGATGCGATGGCACGGGTCTTATCGGCCTGTCCGAAGCAGGGCTTGCCACGTGCTTATCCCATCAAGCTCGGTGGTGGTCCGGAGCGCACCGTTGCTACGACTGCTCCGCGAAAAGCCCGCAAGCCAGCACCGCTGGTGAGTGGGGGAGCGAGCTACTTCAAAAACTGCACCGCCGTGCGTGCAGCCGGGCGGGCACCGATCCGACGCGGGCAGCCAGGCTATTCGCGCCATCTGGATCGCGATGGCGACGGCATCGGTTGCGAATGAACCAGGCAGCGCCAACCAAAACTACTGCCCGGTAAGGGTTTAATGGCGACGAAGGTGAGGATATCCTCAAGTTATGAATGAGACTGCCTTCGACATCGATCCCCATCATCTCGCCGAGGCCGCACGTCGCTTCCCGGCACATCGGCATACGACGCCGCTAGCTCAACCAAGCGCCGATATGAGCTACCTCGCGACGAAAACGAGTTCGGACTTTTGCCGGCACGCCTGGGACGAAAGCGGCCGGCTCTAACCGCATCGCAGCATTCAGCCCGCAGTACTAAATCCCCGTAGTACTAAATCATTGGGGCATGAGAAAGGGCCGGAGGCAATTGCCTCCGGCCCTTCGCAAGTCTGAGATCAGACCAGTCTGAGATCAGACGGGGCGAATGTTCGCTGCCTGCAGACCCTTTTGGCCCTGCTCGACGTCGTATTCGACCTTCTGGTTCTCATCAAGCGAGCGGAAGCCGCTCGACTGGATTGCGGAGAAGTGAGCGAAAACGTCTTCGCTGCCGTCGTCCGGAGCGATGAAGCCGAAGCCCTTGTCAGCGTTAAACCACTTAACGGTACCTGTTGCCATTGTTTCTGTTTCCTTCGATTATTCGAATCATTCGCCCATGTTTTTCATGAGCGACCGTCACGGTGTTAGTCCATACTGCCGATTGGATCGCACACCCCCAGTGACGGGGATCGAGCTGGTCAAACGATGTTAGGCACTGCAACTTCCCCATAAGAGTAGTGCAGGTGAGCCGAATAGCAAGCATTGGCGGCCAACCTATTTTTTCGGTGCGCCGATTCGTTGGTTTGCATAACACGAATGTCGATGACGCGACGGGAAGCCAACGCGCTCAATAGGGTCAAAGTGGTCCAAATGAACTAGTTTTAACTAGTCCTATATATCTATTTTGGTTGCGATACAAGACTGTTTGTTTGCCCGAAATGTCCATAGATTGGTACCCGGTGTGCTGCGCTGATGTCCTACCGGGCGCGTGGTCGACCGGCCGTGCCAACCGTACGGTCTCGAAAACAATCCTCAGGGGGAATTGTGAGACGTGTGACTACTGGCCTTGTTGGCCTCAGTCTCGTCGCAGCATTTGGATTCGCAGCCGCGGGCCCGAGCACTGCTGCCACATCATCGCCGCCAGTAAACGGCGCTGATCATGTGAATAAGAAGCATGACGAACTACCTAATCCGCTCGAAGACAAGCGTCGTTCACTTCGCGAGGCCGGTCTCACAGCCGTACTCAACGGTGATGCCAAAGCGGTGCAGAAGAACGGCAGCTCTGTTGTCAAGCTTGGCAAGAGCTACACCCCAGCGGTCGCCGCGGCTCAGGCCAACGCCGATCACCGTGGTGCACGTGCTGGGCTTGCACCCAAGGCGAAGAAGGCTAAGAAGAAGGATCAGTATGTCGAACTCTCGCAGGAGCGTTCGGACAAGGTCTTTGTGATCCTTGCCGAGTTCGACAACCAGCGCCATCCGGATTTCCCGGACAAGGACACTGATCCGTCGACGCCTGGGCCAACGACTTTCGAGGGCCCGGTCCGCAACGCGATCCCGCAGCCTGACCGCACCAAGGACAACTCGACAATCTGGCAGTCGAACTTCAACCGGAAGCATTATCAAAACCTGTATTTCGGCACCGGCAAGAATGCCGAATCCCTGTCGACCTACTACAAGGCGCAATCGTCTGGCCGCTATTCGGTTGGTGGCGAGGTCTCCGACTGGGTCAAGGTGCCCTACAACGAGGCACGCTATGGCCGCACCGATGAAGGCACCTGGTTTCTCATCAAGGACGCACTCACATCCTGGGTGGCGCAGCAGAAGGCTGCCGGCCAGACCGATGGGCAGATCAAGAAGTCACTGGCCGAGTATGACCAGTACGACCGCTATGACTACGACGGCGACGGCAATTTCAATGAGCCGGATGGCTATCTAGATCACTTCCAGATTGTGCATGCCGGCGGCGACGAAGCCGACGGCGATCCGCAACAGGGTGAGGACGCGATCTGGTCGCACCGTTGGTATGCGTTCGGTACCGATGCCGGAATCACCGGCCCGGCAACGAATCCGCTTGGCGGCACGCAGGTCGGCAACACCGGCTTGTGGGTCGGCGACTACACAGTTCAGCCCGAGAATGGCGGCCTGAGTGTGTTCGTGCACGAATATGGCCACGATCTGGGTCTGCCTGATGCCTATGACACGAGTGGTGGCGGCGACAACAGCAACGAGTATTGGACGCTGATGGCGCAGAGCCGGCTCAGCGCCAAGAACGAGCCGCTCGGCACCCGACCCGGTGACATCGGGGCATGGGAAAAGTTGCAACTTGGCTGGCTCGACTACGAGACGGTGGTCGCGGGACAGAAGAAGTCCCTCGAACTCGGCCCGCAGGAGTACAACACCAAGAAGGCTCAGGGCGCAGTCGTCGTATTGCCGAAGAAGAAGGTCTCATTCGACAACGGTGCGCCAGCGTCGGGGGAGAAGCAGTTCTACTCCGCGCAGGGCGATGATTTGGCCAACTCGATGTCGACCGAGATCGATCTGACCGGTAAGACGAGCGCGGCGGTTGAGGCGAAGGTCCGTTATCAGATCGAGGAGGGCTACGACAACGCCTATTTCCAGGCCTCCACCGATGCTGGCAAGACTTGGACCAACCTTGACGGCACGGTTGACGGCAAAGCCTTCGAGCGGGACGCATCCGGTTCGCCAACGCTGACCGGTGAGCAGAAAGACTGGGGCGACGCGGTCGTCGATCTGGATGCTTACGCCGGCCAGAAGATCACCTTCCGGGCCTATTACAAGACCGACGGTGGGTTGGCGTTGAAGGGTTTGTTCCTCGATGACGTCAACATCACTGCCGACGGCCAAGCGGTGCTGACCGATGGGGCCGAGGATGGTGGTTCGGCATGGACGTTCGACGGGTTCTCGATCGTCGGTGCAACGTCCACATCGCAGTTCGACAATTATTACGTGGCGGGCAACCGCACGTATAAGGGCTACGACAAGTATCTGAAGACCGGCCCGTACAACTTTGGCTTCGCCAACACGAAGCCTGATTGGGTTGAGCACTACTCATACGGTCATGGATTGCTGATCTCGTATTGGGACACGTCACAGAGCGACAACAATGTGTCAGTTCACCCCGGTGAGGGCCGCAATTTGCCGATTGACGCCCATCCGGTGCCGATCATGAATATGCAGGGCCGCGCGTGGCGGGGCCGGATCCAGGTCTACGACGCACCGTTCTCAGCCAAAAAGGCCGGCTCGATGACGTTGCATATCAATGGTCAGCCGAGCTACATCCGTGGACAGGCCGGTCAGCGAGTGTTCAACGACCTGAAGAAATTCTGGTATGCAGAAGCGCCCGACGCGGGGGTCAAACTTCCTGCCGCTGGCGTCAAGATCCGTGTCGTCAAACAGAAAGGAACCTCGATGAAGATCAAGGTCTCCTGACCGGATCTCCAGACGCCTCCGGCCCGCATACGGTTTCTTCCTCACCGTGGCGGGCCGGAGGTCTGTCCGAAGGGTCAGCGCGCGCTGACGACCTCGTCGATCGCACCACTCGCCCCGCCGAACTCATCGGCCACTTCGCCGGTGACGTCGTCACGGCTTGCCACCGAATGGCCACCCTCATCGAGCCCCTGATCGGCGTTCTTGAGCAACTCGTGCCCGGTCGAGAGCACGAGCGCTGCCGCGAGGACGGTGATTGAAGCAATCGCGAATGGGACGTGCAGATTGAAGCGCTTGACGAGTTGGCCTGCCGCGAATGGCGCGAGGCCGCCGCCGATGAAGCGGACGAATCCGTATGCGGCCGATGCGACCGGACGTTCAACCGGTGAAACCATCATGACTGCCTGGGTCATCAAAGTGTTGCTGATGCCGATGAAGATGCCAGCGGCGATAACGCAGCCGACAAGAACGGCCCGCTTGTCGGGATAGATCGCCATCAGGGCGAGGTCGACGGCGAACAATCCGAAGGCGCCATACAAGGACGTCGCGGTCCCGAAGCTACGCTGCAGCCATGGTGCGCCGATCACGGAGAAGAAAGCGACCAGGATTCCCCACACGAAGAACACCCAACCGAGATTGGTGATGCTCAACCGCATGGGGAACGGCGCGTAGCCGAGCATCGTGAAGAAGCCCCAGTTGTAGAGCAGGGCAGCGATGCTCATCGTGAGTAGGCCCCGGTGGGAGAGTGCCCGGATTGGTGCGGAGAGCGATGTGCGGTGTTCGGGTTTGGATGTGGCCGGCAGCATCAATACGGTTGCGACCAGAGCGATTGCCATAAGTACCGCTACGCCGTAGAACGGTCCACGCCAACTGATGTTGCCTAGGACACTGCCCAGCAATGGGCCAGCGGCGATCCCGACGCCGAGCGCTGCTTCGTACAAGATGATTGCGCCAGCAAAACCGCCGCGTGCGCTGGCCACGATCGCGGCGAGCGAGGTCGCAATGAACAATGCGTTGCCCAGACCCCAACCGGCACGAAATGCCACGATGCGGCTGATTGAGCCAGCCGATCCCGCGAGCGCGGAAAACACGACGATGATGATGAGGCCGATGATCAGCGTCTTTTTGGCGCCCAACCGGCTGGAAACCCAGTTGGTCACCAACATGGCCACAGCCGTGACAACCAGATAACTCGTAAAGAGCAATGTCACCTGGCTCTCGGTTGCGTTGAGTTGGGTCTTGAGTGCTGGCAGGATCGGGTCAACCAAACCAATGCCCATGAATGAGATGACGCATGCGAAGGCAACCGCGTACACCGCCTTGGGTTGGCCGAGAAGGCTCGACTTTGCGGGTGCGCTCATGATTTCTCCGTTAGTGCGTTGAGTGCTGGTAGTGCGGCCGTGATGGCGGCAAGTTGGTGTGGCTCGAGGTTTTGCAGGCGTTCGACGAGGGCCAGATTGTATTGGTCACGGCGCTTGTTCAAGGCGGTCCGTCCGTCGGCTGTGATGGCGATCAGGCTGGCGCGCCCGTCGGACGGATCGCGCTGCCGGATCACGAGGTCTGCGGCTTCGAGTCGCTGGACCAACCCGGTCATGGCTGGCTGGGTCACGGCTTCGTCGGCGGCGAGCGTTGTGATCCGTTGGGGACCCTTGATGTCGAGTGATGCAAGAGTTCCGGCGGCGGTGCGGCTGAGGCGTGAAATGGGTTGAGTGCGCGTCGAGACAACGATGAATTCGCGCAAGACATGCGCGGCTTCTTCAAGTTGGGGTTGCTTCATGCAACTAACTATATCGCCACCTTATGTAATAAAATGACGTGGTTTTGCGCACGGTTGGTTCCCTTGTTGGCTTCTGTCCAATAGCCTCGCAAACACACGATTCCTAAAAGGAGCGAAAATAATGACTGAGTCGCCGCTGAACCCGCCCGCCGAAAAGGCCACCACCGAGAAGCCGGTTGCGAAGAAGGCAACGCCCGCGAAGGCTGCGCCGGCTAAGAAGGCCGCCGCGAAGAAAGCGCTGGCTAAGAAAGCGACGCCCGCCGCTAAGAAGTCGCCGCCGGCAACTAAGAAGCCCGCCGCGAAGAAGCCGACGGCTAAGAAGACCACGACTAAGAAGACCGCGCCAGCCGCTAAGAAGGCCGCCGCTAAGAAGGCGACGCCCGCCGCGAAGCCAACCACGAAGCAGCCAGCGCCTGCGAAGACTTTGTCCGATACGGCGCGATCTGCCCTTTCAGACACCGTCGATGCAGTGGGCTCGGCGCGCAACGCAGCGTTCGAACAGATCGAGAAGGTTGTCGCGGCATTTGATGAGCGGACCGCGCAGCTCGAAAGCGAGCTTAAGGATCTGCGCAAGGAAGCTAAGCAGATCCGTAAGTCCTACACCGAGTTGGCGAAGTCGGTGGCCAAGGATGCCCGGAGCAAGATCGAACGGCGCACCAAGAAGTCGAAGCGGAGCAAGTAGACCCGTTCAGATGTCGTAGTCGACAACTAGGGGCGCGTGATCGGACCAGCGCTCGGCCCAGTTGTCGGCTCGATCAACGACGGCCGAAGTGGCCGTCCCGGCGAATGCAGGAGTCGCCATCTGGTAATCAATGCGCCAACCGGTGTCGGTATCGAACGCTTTCCCGCGCATTGACCACCAGGTGTAGGGGCCGTCGACGTCGCCAGCTAGTTGGCGGTGGACGTCGACCCAACCTAGTTCGCCAAAGAAACGGTCGAAATAGGCGCGTTCCTCGGGCAGGAAGCCAGCCTTCTTGGTGTTGCCCTTCCAGTTCTTGATGTCGCGCTCAGTGTGCCCGACGTTGAGGTCGCCGGTGATCACGCCGTGGTTGCCCGAAGCGGTGATTTCGCCGAGGCGGACGATCATTTGGTCGAGGAAACGGTACTTGTCGTCCTGCTTCGGCGTCCCAACATCGCCAGAGTGGACATACGCCGATACGACCGTGAGGATTGAGCCGTCCCCGAGGGTGAAATCTGCTTCAACCCAGCGGCCGGAATCGTCGAAGTAGTCATCGCCGTTGCCGACATGGGTTGCGGTCGGCTTGGCTTTGCTCAAGATGGCGACGCCAGCACGGCCCTTAGCGGCTGCCACCGTGTGCACAACCTCGAAGCTCGATGCTGCGCAGATATCCTGAACGATCTCATCCGGCGCACGCACTTCCTGGAGGGTCACGATGTCGGCGCCGCGGTCGGCGAGCCATTCACCCAGACCACTGCTTTGGCCACGGCTCTTGTTGTAGGCGGCACGGATTCCATTGACGTTTACGGTGGCAAGTCTCAACACGCCCCCGAGCCTACCGTCTCCAAGATTTGGCCGAGATCATCCCCTTTTTTGGGATTTTTCTTTGAGTTTTGGGGTGAAACGGGCGTTGTCAAGCTGCTTGGAGTCGTTGAGGGTCGTCTTTGGGGAGGTTGATGCCAACGGTGTCGGCGGGGGTCGGCGTGCTGGGACGGGTACGGAATCGTTCGGGGTGCGCGTCGTAGTAGGCCTGATGGGCTCGGTCGCGTTGTTGCCAGCGTTCGCGCCAGCTGCCGTCGTGGACCTCGTTGGGTGAGAACAGTGCGATTCCGGAGTGCTTGTGTTGGCTGTTGTACCAGGGCACGTAGGACGTCATGTGAGCTCTGGCGGCCTGCAGGTCAGGAAAGGTGCCCGGATAGTTCGGCCGGTATTTCATGGTGCGGAACTCTGACTCGGAGAACGGGTTATCGTTCGACACCCTGGGCCGGTTGTGGGTCCGATCGATGCCTAGATCGGCCAGCAGGTCCTTGAGGACGTTTGAGCGCATCGCGGGCCCCGAATCGGCGTGCACGGCCCGCGGCAGCCCGTGCTCGCCGAAGGCGTGCTCGAACATGTCGACCGCCAGATCGTCGACCTCGCGTTCCTCGACCCGCCAGCCGACGATCTTGCGCGAATAGATATCGATGATTGAGTAGCCCTTGAACGCGACACCACGCCACGGGCTGCGCAGATCGGTGATGTCCCAGGACCAGACCTGTCCTGGGCCGGTCGCTTCCAGCACCGGCATCTCCCGCGGCGTCTTGCTGCGATGTTTGGTGGGCACGTCGGGCCGTGCTGACTGATCTTCGATGTCGGCCGCGATCCGCCACCATGACCTTCGGGACGCGAGCATCACCCCGGCGTCCCAAGCGGTCGCGAACGCGTGATCGACTGAGTTCCCGACCGCCCACGCAGTGTTGATCCGTTCGACGATCAGGGCACGGTCAGCCGCACTAATGCGGGACCGATAGGCCCGATCCATCTGCGGCACCGGGTCAGCGGTCAGCTCGCGCGGGTTGGCCCGGTAGTGCCACGTCGACCGCGACACACCAGCCAACTCCAACGCCTGACGTTGCGACCCCACCTGACAGGTCAGATCGGCGACGAGCTTGTTCTCAGCGTTCAGGAATCGGATGGATCGTTCATCTGCGGGGTTTCGTCGGGCTCGTGTCCGCTCATCGCGTGCAAGATCCCGATAGCTTTTCCCAACGCATCATTGGTGCCCTCAAGCTCACGAATCCGCTCGTTGAGCTTCACGATCTGGGCCTCGTGCGCTGCGCGTTCAGCAGCCCGCTGCTTCTCCAACGCCGTCCGCTTGGCCGGTGGAATAGTCATAGGACTACCTTCTCGCGGGATCAGCCGCCGGTCCAGATCGCCCTCGAACACCGCCAATCGCCACTTTCGCAGACAGTCATACGAGACACCCTGCGCCGCCAACCAAACAGACTTTTGACCGAACGGCTGCACGTGATACTCATGCACAAACTCCCGGACCTCATCGGCCGTGAACCCCATCCCTGCCGTCACCACCCAGCTCCTTCACCAATCGCGAAACTGACTCACAACCAGCCTGGCAAAGAGGGAAATCCGCCAAATCTTGGGGATTAGGCGGTGGCTGCCGCAGCGGCGCGGCCGGCGGCTCGGCCGGAGAAGATGCAACCGCCGAGGAAGGTGCCCTCGAGTGAGTTGTAGCCGTGTACGCCGCCGCCGCCGAACCCGGCAACCTCGCCGGCCGCATACAGCCCCGGCAAGGTCTCACCCGATGGCATCAGGACCTGTGACTCGAGGTTGGTTTCGAGCCCCCCGAGCGACTTGCGGGTGAGAATATGCAGACGCACGGCGATCAGGGGACCCTTGTCGGGATCAAGGATCTTGTGCGGTTTGGCGACTCGGATGAGTTTGTCGCCGCGATAGGCGCGGGCCTGACGCATCGCTGCGATCTGGAGGTCTTTGGTGAAATCGTTGTCCATCTCGCGATCACGTGCCTCCACCTGACGGCGGATCGCGACGGGATCGAGCGGGGCCTCGGGCATCAGGACGTTCATACCCTCGACGAGCTTTTCCAAGGTGTCAGCGACGATGAAATCCTCGCCCTTGTCCTTGAACGCTTCGACCGGACCGGTGGCGCCCTTGGCGAGCCGTTGCTTGATGAGTTCCTTGACGCTTTTGCCCGTCAGGTCAGGATTCTGCTCTTGACCGGAGAGCGCGAACTCTTTCTCGATGATCGCCTGAGTGAGGATGAACCAACTGTGGTCGTGACCGGTTTTGCGCAGCAGATTGAGGGTGCCGAGGGTGTCGAAACCTGGCAATCCTGGAATCGGCAGCCGTTGACCATTGCCGTCAAACCACAGCGATGACGGCCCGGGCAGCACCCGGATACCGTGCATCGGCCAGACCGGATCCCAGTTCTTGATGCCCTCGACGTAGTGCCACATGCGATCACCATTGATGCTGCTCGCGCCGGCCGTTTCGGCGATGCCGAGCATACGACCGTCGACGTGGGCCGGAACGCCGCTGATCATCGAGGTCGGCGGAGTGCCGAGTCGCTCTGGCCACGCTTTGCGCACGAGGTCATGGTTGCCGCCGATGCCGCCGGTTGTGACGATGACGGCCTGGGCGGAATATTCAAACTCGCTGGCTTGGTCGCGGTTGGTGGGCGCGCCACGTTGGGCGCTGTCGGGGCTCAGAACGGTGCCGCGTATGCCCGTGACTGCACCGTCGCTCACGATCAATTCATCCACCTGATGGCGGAATGCGAAGGTGACGAGCCCTCGCTCGACCCCACTGCGCACGATTTTCTCAAATGGTTCGACGATGCCGGGCCCGGTGCCCCAGGTGATGTGGAAGCGCGGAACTGAGTTGCCATGGCCCTCGGCGAGACCGCCGCCGCGTTCGGCCCACCCGACGACCGGGAAGACGCTGTGACCGCGTTCTTTCAGATAAGCCTGCTTCTCGCCGGCAGCAAAGTGGACATAGGCCTCGGCCCATTGACGCGGCCACCTGTCCTCGGGCCGGTCGAACTGCGCGCTGCCCATCCAGTCCTGCATGGCCAGGTCGACCGAATCCTTGATACCCATACGGCGCTGTTGGGCAGAATTGACGAAGAATAGTCCGCCGAATGACCAATAGGCTTGGCCACCGATTCCCTGCTCGCCCTCCTGATCGACCAGGAGGACTTTACGACCCGCCTCGACGAGTTCGGCAGTGGCCACGAGGCCTGCAAGTCCGGCACCGACGACGATGACATCTGAATCCATGCCGCGATTATGTCGCACATCGGTCGCACTAGCGAAGTAAGACGCCGAGGCCAAAACACTCCATAATTCTCGAGGACTCCCCGAATCACGCCGATGACGCTACCCTCATAGCTCATTCAAACTCATCGTTGGGAGAAAATTCGAATGGCTGTCGACTTCAAGTCACTCAGCAAAAATGATCAGGGTGCGCTTATTGCTGGCGGGCTCACCATCATCTTCTCGTTCTTTACCGCCTATGTCAGCGTGAGCTTTAAGGGCAACAAGGTGTTGAGCGGCATGGACATCTCATCCGGCATCAGCGCGTGGCACAGTTATGCAACGTTGGGCATCTTGTTGATTGTTGCTGGCACGGTGCTGGTTGCGGTGAAGGCATTCGCTAAGGATCAGCTGCCGGCGACTGTGCCGTGGAACCTTGTTGTTCTCGCGGCTGCCGCTCTTGGCACGCTGCTGTTGATCCTTCGTCCATTCACAATCGGTGGTGGCGGATTTGGCGCCAGCGTCGGACCTGGCTGGTCGGCTTGGATCGTGTTCGTCACGGCCATCGCATTCACCGTCTTTGCATTCCTCTCGTTCAAGGAGTCGGGCGAAAAGATCCCCGAAATCAAGAAGAACACTGCTTAGCAGTCCGCCAGGTCAAAGCCGGTTGCCTCCAGTTATGGAGGCAACCGGCTTTTGTTTGCCTAAGCGGTGGGTCAACCGGGTTATGCGACGATCTGGCCGCCGGTCAGTTTGCGGTAACCGAAGGTGTAAATCAGTGCTGCCACCGGTGCGCCGACGAGGATGCCGATGCAGCAGGCAAGGAAGCCGAGGAACGCGGCGAGTGCGGCGAGCAGGTAGAAGATGATCGCCGGACCGACGTTCTTCGTCACGAGATCAATGCTGGCCTTGATCGCGTCGATGGGCTCGAGGTTCTTGTCGACCAGAAAGTACAGGCCGAACGAGAGCAGGACGCCGACGACCAGCGATGCCGCGAGATTGAGGACGTCACCGAAGAACGGGATGAGTCCGAGGACCGCGGACAGAACCGCCGAGATCGTGCCAACGATAAGTGCATAGACGATCGTCTTCGGCGGATTGTGCGGTGTCAGGGCCTGACTTATCTCGGGCTTCTGGCCGTCGGTGATCGCGAGCGTGGCACTCACGAGTCCCGAACTCAGCAGGTAGGCGACCGTGATGACGGGCAACGTGATGATCAGTGTGCCGAAGAAGTTGGCGCCGGCACTGACGCCCTCGCCGCCCATAAGACCGTCTGAGTTGGAGCCATAAATCGCGGCTACGACGATGAGGGTGACGACGGTGGCCGTTGCCGCTACGGCGATAATGATAACCAGTACGGCGACAATTAATGTGGCGGCGTTCTCGGTGAACTTCTTCCACGCCCACGAGAAGGCGGCTCCCGCATCAGCGCCGCCGGACGGTGGCTGACCGCCATATCCGCCACCGGACGGTGGCTGGCTGCCATATCCACCGGGGGGTGGTGGTGGCTGGCTGCCATATCCACCGTTACCGGGCGGTGGTGGCTGGCCGCCATATCCACCGTTACCGGGGGGTGGTGGCTGGGAACCGTACCCACCGTTGCCGGGGGGTGGTGGCTGGTTCGGCGGGGGAGGCTCAATGGGGCTCATGTGGATCTCCTGGTAGGTGGTTAAACGTCCAAACGTAGCGTCTTTGGCGCGCCAGCGGTGGGAAAGACACGGTCAATTGCGAGCGTTCAGGATGGTTGAAACTCGTGCCAGCGAGACCGATCAGACGCGAAAGGGCGGCCGGTCGTCGAGACGGACGGACATCTTGCCGGCCCATCGCCACACACGGGCGGTCATGTCGGCGTCCTCATCGGTGATCAGATTGCCCATCACCCGAAGCGCAATCGTCATCATCGTGTGCGAACGCATACCGATCGGGCCTGCTTTGGGCAGCAGGCCCGGGACAGTGATGAGGCCAGCCAAGCGCCGCGCGATCGAGAACGCCTCGCCGTAGTGATGGGTGAGGAGCGCAGGCCAAGCCCGATCGACATAACGATGCTGGGTAAGGAGTTCAGCGCCCAACCGACCAGTTTCGAGGCCGTAGTCGATGCCTTCACCGTTGAGCGGGTTGACGCAACCAGCCGCGTCGCCGATCAGAATCCAGTTGGGGCCCGCCACGCCCGACACCGCGCCGCCCATCGGCAGTAGCGCCGACGTGGGCATACGCAATTCGGCGCCGAGGTCCCAATCCTTGCGCTGTTGCGACGCATAAAACTCCATGAGCGGGCGGATCTGCACATTGGCCGGCCGTTTGGAGGTGGCGAGAGTGCCAACGCCGAGGTTGACCTCACCATCGGACAGCGGGAAGATCCAGCCGTAGCCGGACAACAGATCGCCTTTTTCGCCGCGTAACTCCAGATGGGACGAAATCCACGGATCATCGGAGCGCCCGGACTTGACGTAGGACCGGCCGGCCACACCGTAGGCGGTTTCGCGATGCCAGGTTCGACCGAGAACCCTGCCCAGCGGCGAACGTACGCCGTCGGCGACGATCAGCCGATCACAGTGCACGGTATGGCGTTCACGATCGGCGCCCAGCTCGAAGACAACGCCGGTGACCTTGCCATAAACGTTACGGACCGCATCGACCGCGCGGGCGCCCTCCATCGGCCGAGCGCCACTGTCGAGCGCGACCGCACGAATCTTGTCATCGAGTTCGGTGCGGGGGACCGCAGAACCGTAGTCGGGCAGTGAGCCGCCGGGCCACGGAAGAATCAGTTCCTGACCGAACCCCGCTGCCCGCAACCCCTTGTTGGTGCCATGGGCGATGATCCAGTCGGTGAGGCCGAGTCGGTTGAGTTCGGCGATGGCACGAGGCGTGAGCCCATCACCGCAAGTCTTATCGCGTGGGAACACTGCGGCGTCGGCCAGGATGGTGTCCATACCGAGCCGGGCCGACCACGCGGCGGCGGACGCTCCGGCGGGGCCAGCGCCGACAACGAGGACGTCGGTGCGGTCGGGCAGGATCATTTGGCTCACCCGCTGATTCTGTCATCTGTATGGGGCGTGATTGGATTTGCCCATGAGTTCCGAAGCATCAACCTCCAAGCAGCATGGCGAGGGACTGCGTGATGATGGCTCGGCAGCCGATCTGCGTATCCATTACGCGTCACGTGGCTCGAGCTACTTCGACGTCATCCTCGCGTTCTTCTGCGCTGTCTTGATCATCTCCAACATCTCCGCGACCAAGAGCCTCGAGTTCGGTTCGTGGCACTACTCGATCGGTCCGATCCAGGTAAGCCCGATCATTGCCGACGGCGGCGCTTTCCTTTTCCCATTGGCCTACATCCTTGGTGACGTCATCTCGGAGGTTTACGGCTTCAAGGCTGCCCGACGAGCCATTTTTACCGGATTTGGCATCGCAATCCTGGCCGCGCTGACGTTCTTGGTCGTCGATCATGTCCCCGGGGCATCGTTCTATGAGGGACAAGCCGGCTTTCATGCCGTTCTCGGCTTCGTGCCGCAGATCGTGCTGGCCAGCGTGTGCGGATACGTCGTCGGCCAGCTCCTCAACTCGTACGTGCTCGTGCGAATGAAGGCCAAGTCGGCTGAACCCAAGCTGTGGCGTCGCCTCGCTGGGTCGACCGGTGTCGGTGAAATGGCTGACACGGCGATCTTCTGCGCGATTGCCGCCAGCGCCATCGGTATCGATCACTTCAGCCAGTACCTCAACTACTTCATCGTCGGGTATGTCTTCAAATGTGTCGTCGAACTCTTGGTCATGCCCATCACGATGCTCGTCATCAAGTGGCTGAAGAATCGGGAAGAGACCTACTGGGTGTAGGCCGTCGCGCCGGTCGGATGCGATGACGGAGCGGTGCGAACAGCTGTCGTCCGACGGCTCCGGGTTTACCACGGTCACCCGGGAAACTAGGTTTGCCTGGTGTCTCCACGCAGCAAACTCCATCCCGACCCGGCAAACCTGCCGTGGTTGGATGAGGTTTGCGTGGGGACCGTGGTAAACCCGTTAACGGTAGTGGCGGGCGAGGAAGTCTTCCTTAAAACTGGAGAAGGTTCCATCGGTGATGGCTTGCCGCATCTGATCGACAAGGCGGACGATGAAGCGCTCGTTGTGGATCGTGCAGAGCGTTGCGCCGATCATCTCGTGGGTCTTGAACAGATGATGTAGATAGGCCTTCGTGTAGTGGCCGCAGGTGTAGCAATCACATTCGGGATCAATCGGATTGAAATCCCGGCGCGATGCCGCGACGTTGAGGTTGTAGTGGCCCGTCATCGCGTAGACCCGCGACGATCGTGCAACGCGGGAGGGCGCAACGCAGTCGAAAGTGTCCGCGCCGTTCTCCACGGCTGTGAACAAATCGTCGGGCTCACCGATGCCGAGCAGGTGGCGGGGCTTGTCGACCGGAAGCTCCTCATTGACCCAGCGCACGATCGTGCCGAGATTCTCCTTCTCGATTGCGCCGCCGATGCCGAAGCCATCAAATCCGAGCGGCGTAAGATCAGCTGCGGCCTTACGGCGCAGATCCTCATACTGGGCACCCTGAACGACGCCGAACAGCGCTTGGTACGGCTTGCTGCTGCGTTCCTCAGTGAGTCGGCGGTGCTCGATGACGCAACGTTCGGCCCAGGCCTGCGTACGGGCGAGGGCTTCCTCCTGATAGCCACGCGTGTTCATCAACGTGGTGAGTTCGTCGAAGGCGAACATGATGTCCGCGCCGAGCTGATGCTGGATCTGCATCGACACCTCGGGGGTGAAGCGATGCTTGGAGCCATCCAGATGTGATTTGAAGGTCACCCCGTCATCGTCGATATGGGCCAACCGCTCCTTGCCCGGGGCGATGACGTCATCGGCTTCAACACCCTTGGAGGCCATCGACAGAGTCTTTTTGAAGCCAGCGCCAAGACTCAACACCTGGAAACCGCCGGAATCGGTGAACGTTGGGCCAGCCCAGTTCATGAACGCTCCGAGCCCGCCTGCGGTGTCAATGATGTCGGCGCCAGGCTGGAGATAGAGGTGATAGGCATTGGCAAGCAGCGCCTGCGCGCCCAATTCCTTCATTGCCTCGGGGAGCACCGATTTGACCGTCGCACGGGTCCCGACCGGGATGAATGCCGGTGTCTGAATCTCGCCGTGGGGGGTGGTGATGGTGCCGGTACGCCCGAGGGCACCGTCAAGCTGCGTTTCGACCGTGAACACCGGACTATCCAATCATTGAAGGCGCCGTACAAACGTGTCGGCTCCCAGCCACCACGCGCCGACGGCGAGTGCGCCGAGGTCGATGACAATGAACGCCGCGACCCAGATGACGGCAGGCAGATGGGTCAGTCTGGCCAGAATGTCTGCGTCAGTGGTGCGCGTACGCCTGCGTCGGCGGTGGGTCCACAGCTCGAACGCCGTACGCGGCGCTGCGAGCAGCAAGAACCAGGCCGCGAGCAGCGCCGCAGCCTGTTGAGTCTTCTCTGGCGCCCACCATACGATCGCAGCGACACCACCACCGGCGACGGTCACGACGAGCAACCCGAACCAGTTGCGGATGTGGAACAACATCAGCGCAAGCGCGCCGAGCGCGATCCACAACGCCCACAGCGTCCGATCGAGCTGGATCAGCCCGGCGATGCCCAGCCCGAAGATCGCCGGAGCCGGATAGCCGGCCGCCGCCGTCGCGATCATGCCCAATCCGGTAGGACGCCCACTCGAAACGGTGAGCCCCGACGTATCCGAATGCAGTGTGATGCTGTTGAGTCGCCGCCCGGTCAGCATCGCGATGAACGCATGCCCTGATTCGTGGACGAGCGTCACCAGATGACGGGTGTAGCCCCAGAGCGGGCCGTACGCGACGAGAACGAGGGCCAGCAGGCACGTGCCCGCTTCGACAATCAGGCGTTCCCGCCGATCGGGGCCGGGTTATCGGTGAGGGCAACCCTCGTGGAGTCGTTCGCAGCGCTGCCCATCGCGCCGGCCATGCGGTGGAACCGCGCGCCTTCGGCATGCCGGTTCTGGCGATCGAGGGCAAGACCGAGCGCGGTATGTGCCCAGGCACTCGTCGGCTCGAGCTCGATCAGCCGGCGAAATGCCATTTCGGCTGGCACGAGTTGGGCAGCCGCGAAATGGGCGCGGCCGAGCAACTCAATAGCGGTCGGATTGCTGGGTTCGGTGGCGAGGACTTTGGCCAGCACTCGTACCGCATCGCGCGGATAGCGAGCCTCGAACAACTCCTCGGCAAGGCGGAACGCATCGAAAATAGTCAATTCTTCGATTCGCTCGTCACTGAGGTTCGGGGTGAGATAGATCGTCATGTCGGCCTCCTGCCTGTGCTCACCTCAACTGCGGATGAGGCCGTTTCATTCCGCCGAGGGCGGGGCGACCGTGCCGGTTGGCACTGTTGGCTCGGTCGGCGTCACTGGCGGTTCCGTCGCAGTATCGGTGGGCTTCGTCGGGATAGTCGTTGTGCTGTCGGTCGGCTGGGTCGGGGGCGTTGTGGGGTCACTGCCCGGGCTGGGTGTTGCCGGTGCGGGTTTGGAGCCTTGGCCGACGGTGTGGCCGATCGTCGTACCGCTCCCACCACCCAGAGTTTGCTTCGTGATCAACTCATAGCCCGTGATGGCGGCCATCGCGAGCGCGAGCACGATAGCCGTTGTTGCAAGGATCGTCTTCCAACTAAACCCGGCTTTGTCGTCGTCGTCGACGAATTCGGCGCCAACGACTTCGCCGCCGGCGTCCTTGGCTTCGTCGATTGCCTCGGACACCTCGCCGGGTTCGACCTGGCGTTCGATGACGGTGCCGTGTTCGGTCTGGACCAGCAGCGTGCGTCCGTGGTGGAGCGTTTTGTTGTAGAACGCGCTGCTGAGCGTGAAAACGAAACTGCCCAGTGCGGCGCCGATCAACGTACCGGCGACGCCGAGCTGAGAAGCAATCCACGCCGCAGTAACTGCAGCCAGCGCACTCGCGAAGACTTGAAACCACGAGATGTCAGCGAACGGACCGCGGCTTTTAAACATGCGACCACACTATTGGGCCATACCAATCAGCCCAATGCCTGCTTCAGATCGGCAATCAGATCAGCACTGTCTTCGATGCCCACCGACAAGCGTACGAGATCATCGGGGACCTCGAGCGCAGATCCCGCGGTGGACGCATGCGTCATAGCGCCGGGGTGTTCGATCAACGATTCGACCCCGCCAAGGCTTTCGGCCAGCGTGAAGATTTTGGTCCCGGCACACAGATTGATTGCCGCGTCACGACCGCCGGCAAGACGCAGCGACACCATGCCACCGAACCGTCGCATCTGCTTGACTGCCGCGGCATGTCCGGGATGGCTCTCGATCCCGGGATAGAGAACACTCGCCACGGCTTTGTGGCCTTGCAGGTAGTCGACGATGGCCTCGGCGTTGTCGCAATGCTTCTCCATCCGGACCGCAAGCGTCTTGGCGCCACGCAGGATCAAGAATGCATCGAATGGTCCGGGAACGCCGCCAGCGCCGTTCTGCAGGAAGGCAAAATCGGCGTCTAACTGCTCATCATTGGTGATCAACGCACCGCCGACGACATCGGAGTGGCCACCGATGTATTTGGTGGTCGAGTGGAGGACCACATCGGCGCCCATCGCCAGCGGCTGCTGCAGATAGGGCGAAGCGAATGTGTTGTCGACGACAAATTTGGCGTCTGCCTCGTGGGCCACGCCCGCAAGAACTTCCAGATCACCGACGTTGAGCAAAGGATTGGTCGGGGTCTCGATCCAGAGCAGTTTGGTCTCCGGGCGCATTGCTGCGCGTACCGCGTCGACATCGACGATCGCGGCCGGCGTGTAGGTGATTCCCCAGTGGGTGAACACCTTGTCAATCAGACGGAACGTTCCTCCATACGCGTCATCGGGGATGACGATGTGGTCACCCGGCCGCAGCATTGCGCGCAATCCGCAGTCGGTTGCCGCCATACCCGAGCTGAAGGCACGGCCGTAGCTGCCCGCCTCAAGCGCGGCGAGGTTGGCTTCAAGAACGCGTCGGGTGGGATTGCCGGTGCGACTGTATTCGAAACCGTCGCGCATACCGCCGACGCCGTCCTGGGCGTAGGTCGACGTCGCATAAATCGGCACGTTGACCGCACCGGTCTGTGCATCGGGCTCGAAGCCGGCGTGGATTGCTCGGGTCGCGAAACCTTGCTCATCGTGATTCATACGTGTGCTCCCAACAGATCGTGACGGGTGAGGACTCCGACCGGCTTGCCGTCCTCGATGACCATGAGTGCGTCGCTCTCGCTGAGCGAGGCCATTGCGGTGGCCAAGTGCTCGCCCGCGCCGATCAGCGGGAGCGGTTTGCCCATGTGCTTGGAGACTGGGTCGGTGAGTTTCGCGCGGCTCTCGAACACTGCGCTGAGCAGATCACGTTCGGAGACGCTGCCGGCAACTTCGCCGATCATTATTGGCGGTTCGGCACCGACGACCGGCATCTGCGAGACCCCATACTCGCGCAGAATCTCGATGGCGTCGCGGATCGTCTCCGAAGGGTGGGTGTGTACGAGGTTGGGCAGTTCGCCGCTCTTGTTGCGCAGGATGTCCCCGACGGTCAATTCGTGTGGACGGCCATCGAGCGGTTCACGCAGGAAGCCGTAGGAGGACATCCAGTTGTCGTTGAAGATTTTTGAGAGGTAGCCACGGCCGCCGTCGGGCAGGAGGACCACGATGACCGCATCGGGGTCGCGTTTGGCGACCTTAAGTGCAGCGACAACGACCATTCCGCAGGAGCCGCCGACTAAGAGGCCCTCTTCGCGCGCCAAGCGACGCGTCATGTCGAAGGAATCGGCATCAGAGACGGCGATGATCTCGTCCGGGATCGCCGGGTCATAAGCATCTGGCCAGAAGTCCTCGCCGACGCCTTCGACCAGATAAGGCCGGCCGGTGCCGCCGGAGTAGACCGAGCCTTCAGGGTCAACGCCAACGACCTTGACTTTGCCGCCGGACATCTCCTTGAGATAGCGGCCAGCGCCTGAGATCGTGCCGCCGGTACCGATGCCTGCGACGAAGTGCGTGATCTTGCCGTCGGTGTCAGCCCAGATCTCCGGGCCAGTGGTTTCGTAATGGGATTGGGGTCCGGCGGGGTTGGAGTACTGGTCCGGCTTCCAGGCGCCCGGCGTCTCACGAACGAGTCGATCGGAGGTGTTGTAGTAACTGTCGGGATGCTCCGGCGGGACGGCGGTCGGGCATACGACGACACGTGCGCCATAGGCCTTCATCGTGTTGCGCTTGTCCTCGCTGACCTTGTCTGGGCAGACGAAGATGCAGTGGTAGCCACGCTGTTGGGCGACGATCGCCAGGCCCACGCCGGTGTTGCCTGAGGTCGGTTCGACGATGGTTCCGCCCGGCTTCAGGGCTCCGGAGGCTTCGGCGGCATCGATCATCTTGACCGCGATGCGGTCTTTCGAGCTGCCACCGGGATTGAGGTATTCGATTTTAGCGGCGACGAGGCCCGATCCGGGGCTGACGACGCGGTTGAGTCGGACCAACGGGGTGTTGCCGATGAGATCAACGACGTGATTGGCGATACGCATGCCGCCATTGTGTCATCTGCTGACGCCTCGGAGATTTGGGTCAGTTGCTGGTCAGAACAGCGCCGGCTTCCTTGACTTGAAGGCTGTTGGTTGGGCCGCTGGCGCGCAGGGTTTGGGTCAGCGTCTGCCACGCGCCGCCGTCGATCCGGTAGCGCACTTGGTAGGTCACATCCACGCTCGGGTGAAGGCTCCTAGCGGGCTTCTTGTAGCGATATGTCACGGCCGTCGACGGGTATGGTGCGCCGGACGTCTGGGTCGTATGGCTGGTGCCGTCGCCGTGCAGCCAGGTGAAGCTGACCGGGGTCGCGGTCAGGTCGATCGCATAGTCGAGCAGGTTGACTGATTTGCTGAACGGCTGCGATCGCGCGTAGAAGATCGTGTCCAGATTGACCAGCGTCGTCGTGCCGGGCTGGATGTTGATTTTGAGGCTGGGGAGGCCAATTTCGCGGATGGCCTGAAGAATCTGGGCGGGAGTGATCGGCTTCTTGTCGGGTGCAACCGCCCCATTGCCGAAACAGTACGTGCTTCCGTCGGCTTCGGTCATACAGCGGAGTTTTCTATGGACTGTTGGGTCGACTTCGCGGTTATCGACGTCGACAGCGCGCGGGTGGGCGGACGGACGCTGATGGTGAGCTGGCCGATGCTTCTTTGCATGAAGGTAAATATTGGGACTGACATCGCTCGGATCCACGGTCACGTCCGCGAATGCGCTCGGAGCAGCAAAGATTACGCTCGCACATAGGGCTGTCATGACAGCTGTGAATAACTTCATTTGTTATCGCCCTTGTATATCTCGCTCACTACGTATGGTGGCGACAGAGGCAGAACGAAACCGATCTTGTAGGTCGTGCGCTGCCCTTTCTCAACTGTTTCGATGGTCGTCGTCACATCGATTGAGTCGCTAAGGATCTGTAGGTCACGCGACTTGAGTTTCCATAACGTGCCCGCAATACGATCGCCGCGATCGTAAATCGTTTTGAAGCGTTTTGAGTACTTAGTGCATGCTTCGCAGTCTTTCGAGAGCGCCAGCAGCGGTGCGGTGTTCCCGGTCGCGGCGGCGAAATTGAATACGTCCACGTAATGACTCACGAATGACGCTGCGCCTTCGGGCGACGCCTCATTCGACTGGGCAGGCATCACCGGAAGCGTGGCTGTCGGCGTCGCAGAGGCTGACTGCTTGGGCACTTTAGGGACAGGATCCGCAGCCCCGCAACCCGCCAAGAGCAACGCAGCTGCCGCCAATAAGCCAATTAATCGCATGATGATCCCCCGATCGTTTCGGCCAACCTATCGACTCGAGCGGGGATTGTCAGTACCTGAACCCAAATCTGTGGACAACGTACAGATGCCCGAGGGGTGGTGACTGAGCCACCGTGTTTAATCGAAACACAGTGGCTCAGCCACCACCCTCAGGTGAGGTTGGGGATGGAGGTGCGGGTGGGACGTTTGTGGTCAGGTGCCGTCACGCAACGGGCGGCCTTGAGCGTCTGTGCCGCCGTTGATGAGGATCAAGATCCCGTCGATCAAACTCCACAGACTGGCCAACCCGCAGGTGAGGAACGTAGCGACCAGTTGCCACACGCCGATTTTGGTATCGCCCATATAGAACCGACCGACGCCAAAGGGCAGGAAGATCTGCAACAGCCCCGCGATCAGCTTGGACTTGTCCGAGAACGGGATCCCTGTGACCGGGTCATAGCCGTATGGCGCGCCCGGATTGGCTCCGAACGGTCCATATGGATAGCCCTGCTGTGGTGGAGCCCAATTCTGCTGCGGACCGGGCTGGCCATACTGCGGTTGACCTGGTGCTTGCCCATACTGCGGCGGCGGTGGTGCCTGAGGACTCGTAGGCGGACCCGGTGGCTGAGTGGGGTCGCCCGGAGTCGGGTCGTTGGGCATTTCAGGTGGCGGCATGCTCATACATCCACCCTAGAGCGTTCCGTCTTCGCGCCGACCAGCTGGCACTTTGGCATACGGATCGACGACCTTGCGCTTGGGCCGATCAGGATCGTTCGGCCACTTCTCTTCGAGCACAACGGCGATTGCCGAGGCTGTGAAGATCGTCGACAAGATGCCGACCGACAGACCGATCAACAACGCCAGGGCGAAGTCAGTGAGCGAGTCGCCACCCAGCACCGCCAGTGCGGCGAGGATGAACATTGCGCCGAGTCCGGTGTTGATGGTTCTTGGAATCGTCGACAAAATTGCTTCGTTGACGACATCTCGGAGCGGCCGTTTTCGATCCTCGGCCCTATGTTCTCGTACTCGGTCGAACACAACGATCGTGTCGTTCACGGCCAGACCGATAATTGACAGGATCGATGCCAAGAACACCCCGTCGATCGGCTTGCCCCACCACGCGAAGATGCCGATGACCGTCAATACAACTGACGACATGGACAAGACAGCGGCAGCGGCATACGTCCAACGGAAGCGCCAGGCCAGATAAGCCATCTGGGCCGCCAGGGCAATCCCGAAGGCGATCAGTGCCTTATTGCGCAACTCCGTGCCAAGGCTCGGCCCGATCAACTCATCGCGCTCCTTGTCAGCCGAACCCGAGACCGAACTGATTGCGTCCTCGACCTTGACCGCTTCCTCATTGGTGATTTGATCCAAACGGACGGTGATGTTGTTCGACCCGTCCTTACCCGAAGATTCCTGGACCACCGCCGACGGGAAGCCAGCATCGCTGACTGCTTCGCGAGCGGTTTCCACATCGATGGTTTTCGCAGTGGAGTACTCCAACAGCCGTCCGCCAGTGAACTCGACACCAAGGTTGAGGCCGCGCACCAAGAGTCCGCCGATCGACAGCACACCAACCGCTAACGTGATCGTTATCCACAGACCTGCGCGCTTGGTCAAGTCGATGCCGCTCTCGTTGAGCCACTTACGGATCCGGCCGGTGCCGGCGACACCTGACAGTTTCGGGTGATTGCGTTGGAAGGAACGTTTTGCGAGCCATTCGGTGAATACCCGCGCGATGATGAGCGCTGACACCATCGAGGCGATGACACCGATCGAAAGCGTGACACCGAAGCCCTTGACCGGGCCGGAGGCGAGGAAGAACAGAAGAACGGCCGCCAACAATGTGGTGACGTTAGAGTCGAGAATGGCTGTCCACGCCTTGTTGTAGCCGGTGTTGAGTGCGACCGAGAGCCCAGCGCTGGGGTTTGCGGCATACTCCTCCCGCGCTCGCTCGAACACGAGCACGTTGGCGTCGATGGCCAAACCGATTGCGAGCACGAAACCAGCAAGACCAGGCAGCGTCAGCGTTGCGCCAAGCCAGACCAGCAAGCCATAGGCAATGAGCGCGTACGTGCCCAATGCGATCGTCGCCATGAAGCCGACGAGACGATAAATGAAGATGATGAAGAGGCCGGTCAGGATGATGCCGATGATGGCTGCCTCAATCGAGGCGTCGATCGCAGATGCGCCCAACGTTGGGCCGACCGTCCTCTGCTCGATGACCTGAACGGGTACGGGCAGTGCGCCGCCCTTGATGAGGACGGCGAGGTCTTTGGCCGAGGCTTGGGTGAAACTGCCGCTGATCGACGTCGAATTGCCGCCGCCCGCAGCACACAGATCGGGCACTACTCCCGGCGAGGAAATGACTTTCTTATCCAGAACGATTGCAACGCGCTGGCCGGCGTCGGGATTGGCGCAGGCTGAGCTGACCAATTCCTTCCACCCTTTCTGTCCCGTCTTATTGAAATCGACGTTGACGACCCATTCGCCCAGACTCTGCTCAGGCGTGGCGGCTTGCGCGTTCTTGACGTCATTGCCGCCGAGGACCACCGGGCCGAGGTTGAGTGGTTGGCCATCCTCGTCCGGTAGGACGATATCGCCGTCGGTCGAGGCGTCATCGGTCTTCGCATCCGGAGCCGCGACACTTTTTACTTCGTGGAACGAGAGTTGTGCGGTCTTACCGATGACCTTCGCTGCTTCACGCGGGTCCTGCAGACCCGGCAACTCGACGATGATTCGTCGCTCGCCGGAACGTGCGAGCGTTGGCTCGGACACTCCGAGCGCATCAACGCGTCCGCGCAGGATTTCGAGGGCGAGATCAGTCGACTCGGCATTTGCCTTGACCCGGTCGGTGTCTTTCGTTTCGAGGACGATTTGCGTACCGCCCTTGAGGTCAAGGCCGAGCTTGGCGGCCGAGGTGAAGGCGAGAGCGAGTGCGATAGCGATTGCCGCAAAGGCGCAGATCGCGCGCCACATGGGGGCTCGGTTGGACATGAAAAATCTTTCATGAGGACGGTCGATGACCGTATGGAATGGGCTGAGGGCGAATCAGATCGCCGGGGGAGCCCGTTCGGAGTTCGTGGAGATTGTGGCGACATACCATGCGGTCCGTGACTTGGTGCGCTCAATTGCACGTTCGACCGCGGTGACCGTTTCGGCGTCCGGGCCGGTCGAGATGAGTTGAACATGTGCGGGTAACTCGTCGAGCGAGGGTGTTGGGTGGATCGCATGGGCATGTGAACTCGACGCCGAAATATGTGCGCCGATGAGGGTTTGACCTTGCGCCGCGCTGACCTGTGATGCGCTTGCGCCGCCGATGACGAACGCAACCGCGAACAACGCACCGACCACGAGGGTCGATAGGCGCTGCAGCGCGATGGTCGAAGGCATCCGCCGAGTGTAGCGGTCGTGCGGATAGCGTGGAGCCATGACTCAGATGATGATGCGTTCGGTTGGCTCCAGCGATATGCAGGTGTCGACGATCGGCGTGGGTTGCAACGCCTTTGGCACCCGTATCGATGCCGCTCAGTCGCAGGAAGTGATCGACGCTGCGATCGATTCGGGGATCACATTCTTCGACACGGCGGATTCATATGGTGCGGGCGCTTCGGAGGAAATCCTCGGTGCCGCGCTGGGTGTCCGTCGCAAAGATGTCGTCATCGCCACAAAGTTCGGCATGGCGATGGAGGGTAAGAACGGATCAGAAGATGCGCGGGCGTCCAAGGCCTACATGCGTCGCGCGATCGAGTCGAGTCTTACGCGGCTTGGTACCGACTACATCGACCTCTATCAACTGCACACACCCGATCGGGTCACGCCGATCGCGGACACTCTGGGGGCCATGAGTGAGCTCATCGATGAGGGGCTTGTGCGGCACATCGGTTGCTCCAATCTTGCTGCGTGGGAGTTGGTTGAAGCCGAATTCATCGCCGAGAAATGGGGTTTCAATAAGTTCATCTCAGCGCAGAATGAGTATTCGCTCTACAACCGGCTAGCCGAGGCCGAACTCATACCGGCGGCCCAACACCTCGGCGTCGGCGTGTTCCCGTACTTCCCGCTTGCGTATGGGCTGTTGACCGGCAAATACCGTCGCGGGCAGAAAGCGCCAACGGGATCTCGGCTCGCCGGTGAAAGCCAGGAGGCGCGCTATAACCTCGCTGACTGGGATCGGATCGAAGCGATCGAGACGTATGCGAAGGATCGCGGCCTGTCGATGCTCGAGGTCGCAATCGGCGGCCTTGCCGCGCAGCCGGCCGTGACCAGCGTTATCGCTGGGGCCACGAAAGCTGAGCAGGTCAGGGCCAATGTCGCGGCGGTCGCCTGGCAGCCGAGCGAGTCCGATCTCGAAGCACTCGCCGATATCGGTCGGCCGAACCGCTCGTACACAACCTTTGCGCCCCGTAGGTGACTCCTCGGCGTACGTGAGTGACTCGTCGGCGTACGGGGGAGGAAGTTATGCGTCGGGCTGGGAAGCGCCTCACGGCGCGTGGCCGCTCGTAGCGGCTAATTTTGGGACCCGGGGCTACCGCAGCCCGACGTGGGATCCAGCGTAACGGACTGCGGCCAGAATTCCAGCACCTTGTGCCCGCAGCCTCGTGTCAGTGCAGTGCGTCGGCTCGATCGAGTTCGGCAGCGTGATGCAATGCCTTGGCCATGTCGACCAAACGTGCTGCACTGTGCGGATCCTCCGACTCCAGATGCGCCCGACCCACGCCCACAATCGTGGCGAAGGCAGCGGCGCGGTCGAGCATCACATCGAAGTCAGTGGTACGAATTCCGCGTATCACGGTGTCGACAAGCTCGATGACCTCATCGGGTCCGGGCGGGTCGACGACTCCGGCCAAAACTTCCGAAACCGGGGCGAACTGGCGCCCGGCTGCGAACTCCAACGCGGCTTGAACCGGTTGCCGATAAACCCAGGTGCGCAGGGCATACAGGCGCCACAGTGCACCCGCAACGGTGTCGGCCGCCGCCGGTGCCCACAGCTCCGCGATGACGGCAAGGCCCTCTTCATCGGCGAGATGCAGGACCCTTTCAGCCATGCCTTCGTCGTCGGTATCGCGCGGTCCGCGAACCAACAGATTGGCGATCCGATGGCCGGCCGCGACTCGCTCGGCTGGATCAGCGCCGCCGGCCTGTGCGGTGAATAGCTCAGCCCCGGGCAATGATGGCTTATGAAACTCGCTCATGAAACGGCTTCGTAGATCGCGGCGATGTAGGCGTCTGAGCGGGAATCGCCGGACGGGCGGGACAGCCGGGTACCTGGGGCGTACTCAAAGATCATGCGGTTCATCGCGTAGGCGATCGTCATATGGTTGTCGAGATCGTTGAGTACGAACGAGCCGCCGAGTCCGCCCCAAAAACACTTGCGTCCCAGCGGGACCGAAGGAATGGTCGTCGGCTCGGGCAGCGCATAACCGATGCCCCAACGCAGGACCACTTCGAGCACCTTGTCCGGGCCGTAGGACTGCTGTTCGAAGATCCGATCAATTGTCGCGGGCGACAGGAGTGTCACTCCGTCGATCGTTCCGCCGTGCGAGATGAGCGATTGGATTCGGGCCAGCGAGCGGGCGTTGCCGTGGCCGTTTGCAGCGGGCACCTCGGCCGTACGCCAACGTTCGGAGCGGGACTCGGAGACCTTGACGAACGGGCCGGTGAAGGTACGGAGTGGAATCCCATCCGGATCGACCGCCGTGACATCTAGATCGAGTGGCCGCGGGGGAGTGACGTTCGAAACTCGCTCGAAATCAGCTGGATCAAGCCCGATATGGAAGTCTGCGCCAAGCGGGCCGGCGATCTCGGTCTCGAGGAACCGGCCCGGCATCTGACCGGAGACCCGGCGGATGACCTCGCCGACGAGATGACCTTGGTTGAGCAGGTGATAACCACTGGCGGTGCCCGGCTCCCACCACGGCGGCTGCGCAGCAAGCATCGCGGTTGATTTATCCCAATCGAAGATGTCATCGACAGTGACCGGTTGGGCCCAGCCGGAGACGCCCGACGTATGACCGAGCAGATGGCGGACCAAGACTGATTCTTTGCCATTGGCGGCGAACTCAGGCCAGTAACTGCTGACCGGTGCGTCGAGGTCGAGAAGTCCGCGCTCGACGAGGACCAGCGCTGCGAGGTTGATCATCGTTTTGGAGATCGACCACACCGGCGTGATTGTGTCGCGTTGCCACGGCTGGGTCTTTTCGCGGTCGGCCCAGCCATCCCAGACATCGAGAATGACTTCGCCGTCCTTGACCACACAAATCGATGCACCGAGTTCTGTTCCGTCAACGACGTTGCGGTGCAGTAGGTCCAGCACAGTTGCGAACGGGTCACCGGCGATCGTCATACGACGACCCTAATCCTTCGGCCCAACCGATGGTGTCAGGCTGCGGCTACCGGCTGTGCGGGCGCGGCGGAGCTGCTCTTGGTGGGCCGGCCGAGATAGAGATACAACACTGGGATGACATAACCAACCCAGGCGATGACCTGAAACCATGAGGGGTCGGGTTGGAAGTTCAATGTGCCCTTGAGCAGGGTGCCGTACCAACTATCTGGCGGGATTGTCGCCGAGATATCGAAGGCACGGTGGGCGAAGCCCGGCAAGACGCTGGCCTCCTGGAGGTCGAAGATTCCGTAGGCGAGCACCCCGGCGGCCACCACGATCAGCAGGGCGCCCGTGACGGTGAAGAATTTGGACAGATTGACCTTGAGCGCGCCACGGTAGATCAGGTAGCCCAAAATCACCGCGATGATGAAGCCGAGAATTGCCCCGATGAATGGGCTTGCGTTGCCCTCACTGCCGACGATTGTTGACCAGAGGATTGCTGCGGTCTCGAGCCCTTCGCGACCAACGGTCAGGAACGCGATCGTGACCAGAGCGCCCGCGCCCAGATCGAGCGCGCTTTCCATTTGGCCCTCGAGTTCGCGTTTCAGCCCGCGCGCGGTCCGGCGCATCCAAAAAATCATCCAGGTGACGAGGACTGCCGCCATGATCGATAGCGTTCCACCAATCGTCTCCTGCCAAAAGAAGGACAATTGGTCGAAGGCAATCGTGATCCCGCCGAACAGGACAACAACGACGGCAATTGCCGAGCCTACGCCGATCCAGATGAAGCGGATTTCGTCGCGGCGATTGACCTTGACCAGATAGGCGATCAAGATGCTGACGATCAGGCTGGCTTCGAGACCTTCACGAAGGCCGATCAAGAGATTGGCTAACACACTAGGAAGTCTAACTTAGGCGTGGCTTACCTATCCAGTGGATTCGTTCGAAATCGGCTCCGCGTCTAGGGCAACCGCCAGTTCGGTGGCGGTCAGGTCAATCTGCCACCGCCGTGCACCCGCACCCAGAAGCGCTTCGTATACGGTTTCGGGCGTGTGGCTGCTCGGCGGCTCCCAAGCGAGTGCGCGAATCGTTGACGGTGTCACGAGGTTCTCAGCTGGCAAATCATTGGTGTCGGCGATCGTGGTTATTACCGTGCGGCAGGCGGCGAGCCGGGCTGCGGCTTCGGGATGCTTGTCCGGCCAAGAACGCTGCGGTGGCGGCCCGTCGAAGCGTTGTCCGATCGTCGGAAGGTCGGCTTCGGCGAGCTGCAAAGCCTGACCGACCGCGTCGTCCCATGTCGTCAGGAAGCGGCGCGGACCGCGGTTACGCATAACCCGCATCGCTTTGAGTTCGTTGACATCTTTGGGCGGATGCTGCGCAATCTCCAGGATGGACCCATCGGGCAGAATCCGTCCGGGGGTGATGTCGCGTTCGATCGCGATCTCATTGCGGGCCTCCCACAGGGATCGGACGATCCCGAGCGCTCGTCGGCCGCGTGCTTTGTGGATGCCGGAGGTACGCCGCCAGGGTTCGTTGCGCGGCGCCGGACCAGTGAATGACAGCAACGCTTCGAATTCTTGATCGGCCCATTCGCGTTTGCCCGTGGCGTCGAGTTGATCGGCGATGGTGGTGCGCAATTCAACCAGCGCTTCAACGTCAAGCGCGGCATAGAACAACCACGGCTCTGGCAGCGGACGGGTCGACCAGTCCGCTGCCGAGTATTCCTTCGCCAGACTGAAACCGAGCTCACTCTCGACCAGCGTTGCAAGGCCGACCTTGGGAAAGTTCAGAAGTCGGCCCGCAAGCTCGGTGTCGAACAGCGCGGTGGGATGCATGCCCACCTCGGCGAGGCAGGGAAGATCCTGCGAGGCTGCGTGCAGGATCCATTCCGCATCGCCGATCGCGTCATCAAGCATGGTGAGGTCAGGGAACGCAATCGGGTCGATCAGCGCGGTGCCGATCCCCTCACGGCGCACTTGAACCAGATAGGCGCGTTGCGAATAGCGGTAGCCCGACGCGCGTTCCGCATCGAGCGCGACCGGGCCGGATGCGTCAGCAAGGCGCTCACAATAATCCTCGAGCGCGGCCTGAGTGTTGATCACTGTCGGAAGCGGGTCACGCAAGTGCAATGGCGGCGCGGCGGGCACAACCTCTTCGGCGGAGACTTCGGGCCGCTCGGTTTCTTCGCTCACCGTTGACCACGGCGGTTCGGCAACGGTATGACACCGGGCGCGAGTGGCGGCAACCCGGCCATCGTGCACAGCAGGTCGGACCAAGCCGCGACATGTTCGCCCTTGGTGGTCTGGGGTGTCCACGATGCGCGAACCTCGAGCTGGGCATCGCCACCGCTATCGGACATTTCGCCGAAAGCCTCACTACGTACAACGGTCACCGAGCCACTCGCCGCGATGTGCTCGGCACCCAGCTTGTCGAGTGCCTCGGACAGCCAGCTCCAGCCAACAGCCGGAAGCATGGGGTCGGCGGCCATTTCAGGGTCGACGTCGGCGCGAGCAAACGTGACACAACGGAACGTCCCCTGCCAGGCGTCGTTGCCGGCCGGGTCGTGCAGCAGGATGAAGCGGCCGGTGCCAAGGTCCTCCTGATCGACCACAACATCGCCGGTCATCGCATATGAATAGGGGGCGATGCGCTTGGGCGCGGGCATCTCGTCAGCGACGACCTCCGGACGCAAGGGCGCTCGTCGAACCTGCTCCACGGCAGCAATGAAGTCTGCGGGAATGCCGTTTTCTACTGTGCGTGCACTCACAATCCGATCGTAGGCCCAATCGGTCATGGCCTAGGGGTTTGACACTCCGGATCACCTGAGAGACTGGTGCTGTGGCAACTACTTTGAACGACAGCGTCTTCCTTCGGGCCTGCCGAGGCGAATCGGTACCGCATGTGCCTGTGTGGTTCATGCGCCAGGCGGGCCGTTCCCTCCCCGAATATCGCAAACTCCGCGAGGGCATTCCGATGCTCGAATCATGTTTCCGACCGGACCTCGTGGTTGAGATCACGATGCAGCCGGTACGCCGACACGGCGTGGATGCGGCGATCTTCTTCTCCGACATCGTCGTTCCGCTCAAAGCAATCGGCGTCGACTTGGACATCGTGCCGGGTGTCGGGCCGGTCATAGCTGAGCCGATTCGTACGGCCGCGCAATTGGACCAACTTCGCGACATTGAACCAGATGACGTCACGGCGATCGTCGAATCGGTCAAGGGTCTCATCAACGAACTCGGCACAACCCCGCTGATCGGATTTGCTGGCGCGCCGTTCACGCTTGCGTCTTATCTGATCGAGGGCGGGCCGTCGAAAGATCATCGGCTGACCAAGCAGTTCATGTATTCCCAGCCCGACCTGTGGCATTCGCTGTTGAGCCGGCTGTCGGTGATCGCGAGCCAGTTTCTGCGGGTGCAGGTAGATGCGGGAGCCTCCGCGGTCCAGTTGTTCGATTCGTGGGCCGGCAATTTGTCGCTCGCGGATTACGACACTTACGTCAAGCCGCATTCGGCCGAGGTTCTCGACGCCGTGGCAGATCTCAATGTTCCGCGCATCCATTTCGGTGTTGGCACTGGTGAACTGCTGCACTCAATGAGCGATGCTGGTGCCGACGTTGTCGGCGTCGATTGGCGAGTGACACTCGAGACGGCGAATCGGCGGATCGGTGGCGACAAGCCGCTTCAAGGCAATCTCGATTCGACTGCGGTGTTCGCGCCGACCGAGGTCATGACGGCCAAGGCCGCGCAGGTCATCGAATCAGGTCGTGCCGCGCCCGGTCACATCTTCAACCTCGGCCACGGTGTACTGCCAGCGACCGATCCCGATGCGCTGACGCGGCTCGTCGACTTCATCCACGGCTACGAACTTCGCTGAGTCATGCGTATCGCGATCGTTGGCGGCGGAATCGCCGGTCTAGCCGCCGCACTGGCGCTTAACGGCTCGGGCCATGAAGTCGTCCTCTTCGAGGGCTCAGATCGCCTCGGCGGCAAGCTTCGACTCGGCACAATTGCCGGCATCACAGTTGATCTTGGCGCCGAGTCGATTCTGGCGCGCCGTCCCGAAGGTCTCGCGCTGATCGCTGCGGTGGGCTTGAACGATCGAGTCGTACATCCGGCCACGACCTCGGCGGGAATCTGGACTCACGGTGCCGTGCGACCCCTGCCGCCGACCGTCATGGGGATCCCTGCCGATCTGGATGCACTCGAGGCCACCGGGATTCTCTCGATCCGGCCGCAGTCAGTTCGGGTGCAGGAGCCAACGGCAGATATATCGGTGGGGGAGTTCGTCGCCGAACGGGTTGGCACGGAGGTTGTCGACCGACTTGTCGAGCCGCTCCTTGGTGGCGTCTATGCCGGTCACGCCGCCAAACTTTCATTGTGGGCGGCGGCGCCACAGATTGCCGCGCTGGGTGATGACCTGCTAACTGGTGCCACTACGGCGAGAGCTTCAGCAACCGCGACCGGACCCATTTTTGCCGGGCTTGCTGGCGGCATTGGCCAACTCTCACAGATAGTCGCTGACAAGAGTGGTGCCGACATTCGTACGAATGCAACGGTGCGACAGCTGCGTAGGGTCGGCGAGCACTGGGAGCTCGTGGTGGGCCCCACGATCGCTGCGGAGACGATCCAGGCCGATGCCGTGATTGTCGCTGTGCCGGCTCCGAGCGCTGCCCGGCTGTTGGCCGAAGTGGCTCCAACCGCGGCGTTTGCTCTGGCCGGCATCGGCTACGCCTCGATGGCAATCATCACGATCGCGATCGCGCGCGATGCGCTACAGAACCTTCCTGCTGGCTCGGGATTTCTCGTGCCGCCAATCGATGGCAAGGCCGTCAAGGCCGCCACGTTCTCGTCGTCAAAATGGCAGTGGGTTGCCGACGCCGCGGGCGCGGACACCTTCGTATTACGTTGCTCGATCGGCCGTGCTGGCGAGGCCGCGCTATTGCAACACCGCGACGCGGAACTGATCGACATTGCGCTTGCCGACCTAAACGAAGCAATCGGTGTCACGGGCGATCCGATCGACGCGGTTGTCACCCGCTGGGGCGGTTCGTTGCCGCAATACGACGTCGGACATCTCGAGAAGATCGAGACGATCGATGCCGATATCGACTCAGTTTCGCGGTTGGAGGTTTGTGGAGCGGCCTATCGAGGCGTTGGCATACCGGCAGTGATTGGCTCTGCGCAGGGTGCGGTGGCTCGGCTTTTGGATGACCTTGGGACAATGAACGTATGAGCGGTATTCCCAATATCGGCAAGCTTGCCAAAGAGATCAACGACACGATGCGCTACCCGATGTGGTCGGTGTTCAAACTCGACCGGGTCCTAGCTGACGGCGATCGCGCCGCCGAGGCCGCCGAGGTCGAAGCGTTATTCGCCAAGCTCGCCGCCGATGATGTGATTGTTCGCGGCACCTACGATTTGAGTGGGCTTAGCGCCACGGCCGATCTGATGATCTGGTGGCACGCAGAGGATCCCGATGCGCTCCAAGCGGCCTACAACGCCTTCCGTCGTACGGCGCTCGGCGCCCGTATGACACCGGTGTGGTCACAGCTGGCATGTCATCGACCGGCCGAGTTCAACAAGTCCCATGTGCCGGCGTTCATGGCCGAGGAGGACGTGCGGAAATATATTTCCGTCTATCCGTTCGTACGGTCCTATGACTGGTATCTCCTGCCCGACGAAGAACGCCGCGACATGCTGCGCGAACACGGCATGCAGGCGCGCGACTATCCCGATGTCAGGGCCAACACGGTGCCAGCATTCGCACTCGGCGACTTTGAATGGATCTTGGCCTTCGAAGCCGATGAACTCCATCGGATCGTGGACCTGATGCGTGAATTGCGGGCCAGCAAAGCCCGGCTGCACGTACGTACTGAGATCCCGTTCTACACCGGGCGCCTACACAGCGTCGCGGAACTCACTGCGCTCTGGCCCTGAGCTGCGGCCGCGCAGATCGAGCGCCTGAGCGGCGCGGGGTCAGGCTTGGTTGGGCTCGAGCTTCAGGCTGATGCCGTTGATGCAGTAGCGCTGATCCGTTGGCGTCTCGAAACCCTCGCCCTTGAACACATGGCCAAGGTGGGAGTCGCAGTTGGCGCAGCGAACCTCGACGCGTTTGCGCAGTAGCGAGTCATCTTCGAGATAGACGACGCGATCCTCGGCCAGCGGCTCGTAGAATGACGGCCACCCGCACTGCGCGTCGAACTTCGTGGCACTTTGAAAAAGTTCGGCACCGCAGGCTCGACACGCATACACACCGACCGTCGAATCGTTCTCATACGAGCTGCTGAACGGACGCTCGGTGCCGGCCTGGCGAAGCACATGAAACTCGGTGGCACTCAACTCAGAGCGCCATTCATCATCTGTTTTTTCGACCTTGGCAACCATGCGGCCAGATTACCTCTGGGCGTCAAACGGTACGTGCTCAAGCAGGTGCAGGGTCGGGACATCCAGCTTGCGGCGTGCTCGTGAACTCCAGTCAAGCCGCAGGAATTCAGCAACGATATGCGACTCCGTGAGGATAATGGCCTCGGCGGCGGCGCTGGATTTCACCAGTTCGGTGAGGGCCGTGATCGGATCATCCTCGGTCAGATGTTCGACCACATTGGCGGTGCGGGCGCGTAGGAGCGCAGCGCTTGCGTCGAGTTCGCCTTGGCCAGCAGTCTTGATCTCACGCTGCACCTCGGCCAGAACATCGGGTTCGGTGGACGGCATGAACTCGCCGGCGCCGAGCGCACTCATCGACGAGGTCAAGATCGCGGTTGAACTCTCGATCGGCAGGAGAAGGTGATAATTCACCGGCTCGTCGAGCCCTTCGTGCAACGCGATGATCTGATCGGCGTCGAGTGCGTTGAGCTCACGCTCAATAAGCAAGACAACGTCATACATGGGCGTATCCCTTCGTCGTTAACCTTCACAATAGACCGACCGTCAGCGGTGGCGGACCCATCGGGTCAACAGGAGGTCGTCGATCGTGATCGAATGGCCGAGCTTCATGGGATGGGTGATTGCGAGCCCGCTCTGGGCGATGCGAGGGGCAGGTCCAGCTGCCATGATCGGCGCAATCGAGAGGCAGAGTTCATCGATGAGATCCAGTTCGACCAGTTGGCCGTGGAGGCTAGGGCCGCCTTCGCACAAGAGCCGATTCAAGCCCCTCGCAGCAAACTGCTCGAAGACCTGAGCCCAGTCGATCTGGCCCGTTCCGACCGCGATCACGTCGACCGTCTCGCGGAGCACATCAAGTTGAGCCTGTGGCGCATCACCCGTGGTGATCACGAATTGGCCGGGAACCAGAAGCCCCGCAGGGATCTTGAGTGATTTCGACACGACCGCGATTGGTGGAATCGGACTCAGTCCAAGCCGTACGCGCAGTTCGCCGTCGACCTCGTCGGCACGGACCGCTTGATAGCCTTCGGCCCGTGCGGTCCCGGCGCCGACGATGATGACATCGGCCAGCGACCTCAGCAGTGCGAACACTTGGGTATCGGCATCGCCGCCAAGGGACCCGGAACGGCCGTCAGCAGCGAACGCTGCGCCGTCGAGAGTGCTGACGAAATTGGTACGCAACCAGGGCCGGTCGGTCGACGGGTAGGCATATGACTCGGTCAGCGCCGCCAGATCCAGATCCATGCCGCGATCCTAGTGGTGAAGCGCATCATCGGGCATACTGCGGCCATGGCAAAGACGCTTGGTGAACTGCTCAAAGCCCCGGCCGGATCAATCGACCTGACTGCATACGATTCACGATCCACGCCGGGGTTTGACGGTTCGAAGAAAGACGCGTCAGCATCGATGGCCGCGACCGGTGAGACGCTCGATGACCTGCAGGAACGGCTGTATGCGCAGGGGCGAAGCGGGTCCACTAACCGCAAGATTTTAGTCGTTCTGCAAGGGATGGACACTTCCGGTAAAGGTGGCATCGTCGCGCATGTAGCCGGCCTGGTGAACCCGTCCGGCGTCAGCATTACATCGTTCAAGAAACCCACGAAAGAGGAATTGACGCACGATTTTCTCTGGCGAATCGAGAAAGCACTACCCGATATCGGCATGATCGGGATCTTTGACCGGTCGCATTACGAAGACGTGCTTATTGGGCGGGTGCGCAAGCTCGTCGATGCTGCCGAGATCGAGCGCCGCTACGACGCGATCAACGACTTCGAGGAAGCATTCGCTGATGGCGGCGGCACCATCATCAAATGCTTCCTCCAAATCACGCCCGAGGACCAGTTGGAGCGACTGGCCGCACGGCTTGACAATCCGACGAAGTATTGGAAGTACAACCCCGGCGACCTCGATGAAAGGGCGCTGTGGAATGACTACCGTTCCGCGTATGAGATCGCGCTAGAACGTTGCTCGACCGACGCTGCTCCGTGGTACATCGTCCCAAGCGGCAGGAAGTGGTACCGAAACTGGGCCATCGCTCAGCTGCTCGAAGAACACCTGAAGGCCATGAAACTGGAATGGCCCGCAGCAACCTTCGATCTCGCGGTCGAAAAGGAACGACTTAAACACGCCTAACGGCACGTGTCTAGGCAAAGAGCGCGTCGAGCGGGACGAGGTCGAGGGAACCGACCGCATAGCGGGCCAAGATGACCCGGGCGACCTCGTCATCGACACCGAGTGGTTCGGCTACCGCGACCGCACCGGCTTCAAGCGCGAGTTCGCTGACCCGATCGTAGAGCACCCCCGGAGCCAGGAACAGCGAGCCGACCGCGATGTGGCGTCGACCATCGGACCGATGTGCTCGTACTGCCTCACCAGCGGCCGGGGGAGCGGCCAAGGCAAAAGCGGCGATAACCGGGAGATGGTGCCGCGCGCCCCAGGCCCTGGCCGCGCGAGCAACCATGGCGT
Source organism: Aeromicrobium changchenzhani (assembly GCF_057586615.1). Lineage (NCBI taxonomy): Bacteria > Bacillati > Actinomycetota > Actinomycetes > Propionibacteriales > Nocardioidaceae > Aeromicrobium > Aeromicrobium changchenzhani. The sequence continues at coordinate 1,650,397 of NZ_CM172480.1, forward strand.
TCGCAAGCGGATCGGTTGAGCCGGTGCCTGCGAGCACAAGAGCATCGAGTTCGCGTACCCGATTCTTCGACAAAGCCTCGCGGAGCCGTTTGTCCAAGACGCTAAGGAATGTTGCCTCAAGGCCGAGAATGTCGGTTGCCGCGATATGCAAGTCGTCATGGCGAGTAGCCGCTGCAGCGACGATTTCGGGGATGTCGAACTTGCGGGAGACGGTTTCAGTTAGCAGGAGCGGTACGACGACGATCTCCGCGTGGCCGTCGGCGACGAGTCGGTCGACGACGGCATCGAAGTTGTGTGCGGATTGGTCGAGAAATGCCGGCACGATTCGAAGGTCGGGACGCATGCATGCGACCAACTCCGTAAGGGCAGTGATGGTGGCGGTCGATCGTGGATCGCGGCTTCCGTGCGCAAGAGCAATGAGGGCTGGTGCGGTCATGTTGCGTGCCTCCTTTCCTAGGGCGTTGCTGATTTGATGACCCGGTGGCCGCCGGATCAGGGAGTTGAATGTGATGGGTGTCGTTGGTACCCAGACGCCGCGACACGACGGGGAGAGCGCGCCTACGCTCCGATGTCGTCGCGGGCCGGACATGTCATGGGAGGCGCGATCAGGGTCGACACAGCATGTTGCGCGCACGGCCGAAGTCGATGTGGATACGGACCACGAGGTGGGTCGTCTGCGCTGCGAACATAAATATGAGTCTGCAACCGTGCGGCGTCAGGCACAAACGAAATTCTCATATTATGAGACTAGCGTCCAATGAGTGAGACGATTTAGAGTTTAAGTCCGGTTCTTCAGCAAAAAATTGACGCCGAATCACGACGATTCTGCTCACCAATCGGTCAGGTGCTCAAACTGTTGGTGAGATCACGCGGGCGGTGTACGTACCGATCACTGCGGCGATCAGGCCCGTAGCGGCGGCGATGAGGGCAATCTTCCAGCTCAACAAGTTGCCGCTGGCCAGACCGAGTACGACTGCAGGATTGAGCGCCGCCGCGAGTATGACCGGCAGCGCTGCGCCAGTCAGGATCGGCGGGATGGCCGAAAATCCTTCGCTGATTTGTAGATCGATCGCAAACAGCAGCCAGGTCGCGACCACACCAAGAACGAGTAAGACCACGACGAGACCGACGATCGACGGTTCAGCCCAAATGAGTGTCTCGCCGAGTTGGTCGGACAACGCACGTGCACCGAGGCCGGCGAGGACTGCACCGACCACCTGAGCTGCGATCAGCGGCAAGATAATCGCTGCGCTGCTGCGACCGACTAGCGTCAATGCGACGGTTGCTGCTGGGTTAGATAGGGCCAGCCCTGAGTCGCCCTCGGTCGAGTGTTGTGCGGCGAACCAGGTGACGAGGACCGTGACACCGGCCACCGCAATCAACGCGACCACGGCGTCAGGTGCGCGCATCGAAAATGCCACGACAAACGTCGTGAGCGCAGCGAAGATCGCTGCGGCGAGGAGCTTGCGCATTCAGGACTCCAGCTGTGGGGTGGTGCGCTCGACAATAGCGGCCATGTCGACTCCGCGTGGCAACGTGCCGAACGTTCCGCCCCAATCACCACCGAGTCGTGATGCGCAGAAGGCGTCGGCCACGGCGGGGTCGCCGATTTTGAGCAAAGCCGAACCCTGCAGGCACGCTGCCATCGTCGCGGCAATGCGCCGGGCCCGATACTCGACCTCGGACAGATCGCTGAGTTCGGTCAGGACACCGTTGATCGCCGCATCGAGCCGCCGATCCTCACCGCGGACCGAGCCAACTTCGGTGATCCACGCCTCAAGTGATTCCGGCTCGCGAGACAGCGCACGGATCACGTCCAAAGCGTTGACGTTGCCGCTTCCCTCCCAGATCGAGTTGAGCGGGGATTCGCGGAACAGCAGCGGCATACCGCTTTCTTCGATGTAGCCGTTGCCGCCCAAACATTCGAGTGCCTCGGCGACCATGAACGGCGTCCGTTTGCACACCCAGAATTTTTCGAGGGCGAGGCCAATTCGGCGCAATGCCTGCTCGTGGGCATCGTGGGGCTTGTCCAAAGCGGCGGCCAATCGCAGTGCGACCGTCGTGGCGGCTTCGCTCTCAACCGCGAGGTCGGCAAGCACATTGATCATCGCCGGCTGTTCGGCCAGCGTTGCGCCGAATGCCGATCGTTGGGAGGCATGCCACGACGCTTCGGCAATTGCCTTACGCATGATCCCGGCTGAACCAAGAATGCAGTCCATGCGGGTCGCGGACACCATGTCGATAATGGTCCGAATGCCGCGCCCCTCGTCGCCGAGCCGCAGTGCGTAGGTGTCGTTGAACTCCACTTCGCTCGACGCATTCGAACGGTTGCCGAGCTTGTCCTTGAGTCGTACGAGCGTGATTGTGTTCCGGCCGCCATCGGGTAGGACCCGCGGCACCACGAAACAGGTCATGCCCTCCGGCGCCTGCGCGAGCACAAGGAACACATCGTTCATCGGCGCCGAGGTGAACCACTTGTGGCCGGTGAGGCGATACTCGCCGTGGACCGAGGTCGGTACGGCGATCGTCGAATTGGTACGCAGATCCGAACCGCCTTGCTTTTCGGTCATGCCCATCCCAGCGAGCAAACCCTTCTTTGTCTCGGGTGCGCGTAGGCCGAAGTCGTAGGTGGTTGAGGCCAGCCCGTCGGTCCATGCCTTGGCGATCGCATCATCGGCCCGCATCGCCGGGACAACGGCATACGTCATCGTGATCGGGCACATATGGCCTTGTTCGACTTGGCCCCAGGTGAAGAAGCCAGCGGCGCGCTGCAGATGGGCGACTGGATTCGATGAGATCCATGGTTCGGCGGTGAGCCCAAAACCAACACCTTTCTCCATCAGCCAATGCCAAGAGGGGTGGAAGTCGACTTCATCGATCCGATTGCCATACCGGTCGGCCGTATGCAGTGTGGGCTCGTTTTCATTCGCCAGATGCCAGTGCTCGCGTGCCTCGGCTGACCCGGCGAGACTGCCGAGCGGGGTCAGCGTGTCCAGCACCGAATCGGCTTCCGGCCCGGCGTATGCGGTGATCGCAGCGGTCAAAGCACGGTCGGCGGTCAGGACGTTGTAACCGACAAGCGGCGTCGATTGGTTCTCTGGTGAACGCTGCAAGGGATCCATGTCGCTACGGTAGTTCCATGACGGCTGAACCGGTACCTCGACCGGCGATGTCTCGATCGCTGACTCAGATCGTTGCGAAAACCGCCAGCAGTTCATTTCGGTTCCGGGTCACGGGCCTCGCTGCCGAGGCCGCCTTCTTCGCAATCTTGTCGTTGCCACCGCTCGTGTTCGGTCTGGCCGGCACGATCGGCTTCATCGCCCAGCGTTTCCAAGTCGCCGAAATTGCGGATCTGCAGGCTCGGGTTCTGGATCTGGCCTCGAAGGCGCTCACGCCCACCACCGTCGATCAGGTGATTGCGCCGACCCTTGACGATGTCCTACACGGCGGCCGCGTCGACGTCATCTCGGTCGGTTTCGTGCTCGCGCTCTGGTCTGGCTCGCGTGCCTTGAACGTTTTTATCGACACGATCACAATCATGTATGGACTGGGCGGCCGGCGCAGCATCGTCAAGACACGGGCCTTGTCGTTCGGAATGTATGTCATCGCGCTACTGATCGGCATCGTGCTTGTCCCGCTCGTGTTGGCTGGCCCAGATGTCGTTCACGACATTGTGCCCGATCGGGTTGCGATTCTGGCTAAGCTCTACTGGCCGACGGTTCTCGTTGCCTCGGTTGGCTTCCTGACCTCGCTTTACCACTTGGCTGTGCCAGTGCGAAAGCCATGGCTCAACGGATTGCCAGGGGCGACCTTCACCCTCGTCATGTGGATGCTCGGCAGCTATCTCGTGCGCTGGGCATTGGGTTTGTCGGCCGGTGGAACTTCAATCTATGGGCCGTTGGCAGCACCAATTGCCATCCTCCTGTGGCTGTATGTCATCTCGATCTCCATACTGATCGGTGCGGCCCTCAACGCGGCCTTCGATCAGGTGTATCCGGATCGCAGCCTTCGGCGGGGGCTCAAGCGCATCATCGCCGGTAACGAAGCTGGGAACGACCAACCTGGAAGTGAGTCTGTTTAGTGAAGATCTCGAATCGGCTGGTTGCCGTCGTAGCGGCAATTCTCGTGATTGTCGCGGTGTTGTTCTTGGTTCGATCGTGTGGCGCGAAGGACAGCTCAGATGCCGGCGTCAAACCGACGCCGTCCGCAACCGCCACAACACCCAAGGTGCCGTCCACCTCGACGGGCTACATCGCGATCAAAATCAAGGAACGACTTGAAGCCGTTGCGAAGCAGTCGCTTAAGATCAAATGTCCCAAGCGAATTGATCTGGTCAAAGGAACAAAGATGACCTGCAAGGTCTTCGCGGCCGACGAACCCGATACACAATTGGCCGCCGCAGAAGTGACAATGACCGATCGGACCGGCAAATTTACCTGGACTTCCAAACAAGTCTGAGCGGGCCTGCACAGATGGTTGGGGCCTTCGCGCAACTGATCCGGTCGACGGCTAGGCTAGTGCGTGAGCCGCGCAGTGGGAACCCCCCCCGATTACCACTGCGCGGCTCTTCATATGCGCTGAGGAGCAAGACGCCTGCAGGCGCGCGTGGCAGTGGCTGGGAGAATGCAGGCATGCGTCTCATTGATCTGTTGCCCAAAGTCACTAGCAACGACGAAGACGCGGTTTATGACGCAATTAATCAATGGGTTGATAGCAGCGGTCTGTCGTTGTATCCGGCGCAGGATGAAGCGATTCTGGAGTGTGTCGCCGGCTCCAACGTGATCTTGTCGACGCCGACCGGCTCGGGGAAGAGCCTCGTTGCGACCGGCGCGATGGCGGCGGCGCTTGCGCGCGGTGAGTGCAGTTTCTACACGGCGCCGATCAAGGCATTGGTGAGCGAGAAGTTCTTCGCTCTGTGCGAGATCTTTGGCGCAGACAACGTCGGCATGATCACCGGCGACGCGGCCGTTAACGCTGATGCGCCGATCATCGCCGCGACCGCCGAGGTTTTAGCGAACCTGTCGCTCCGTGAAGGTGCGGCGGCCGATGTTGGCCTCGTCGTCATGGACGAGTTCCACTTTTATGCCGATCCGGATCGCGGTTGGGCGTGGCAGGTGCCGCTGATTGAAATGCCGCGCGCACAGTTCCTGTTGATGTCGGCGACGTTAGGGGACACCACGCGACTTGAGCAGGATCTGGCGCGTCGTACGGGCCGAACCACCGTGGTCGTCTCCTCGACGGAGCGTCCGGTGCCGCTGGTCTCCGAATATGTCACGAAGCCGGTGCAGGAGACGCTCGAGGAATTGCTCACGACCCATCAGGGGCCGGTATATGTCGTCCACTTCACGCAGGCATCGGCGCTCGAGCGCGCACAAGCGTTAACTAGCATCAAGGTGGCCACGCGTGAGGAACGCGATGAGATCGCCACCCAACTTGGAGACTTCCGCTTCACGTCAGCCTTCGGTAAGACGCTTTCGCGGCTGATTCGGATGGGCATCGGAGTCCACCATGCTGGCATGCTGCCGCGCTATCGGCGTTTGGTCGAGACACTGACGCAGGCAGGACTGCTCAAAGTTGTTTGCGGCACCGACACCCTTGGCGTCGGCATCAATGTCCCGATTCGCACGGTCCTGTTCAGTGGGTTGTCGAAATATGATGGCACCCGTCAACGCCAGCTCCAGGTACGCGAGTTTCAGCAGATCGCGGGCCGGGCGGGCCGAGCCGGGTATGACACGGTCGGCCACGTTATCGCGCTTGCACCCGAACATGAGATTGAAAATCTCAAGGCGGTCACGAAAGCAGGGGATGATCCGAAGAAGCTCCGCAAAATCGTGCGCAAGAAGCCTCAAGAAGGCTTTGTCTCGTGGAACCAAGGCACCTTCGATCGGTTGAGCACCGGAACGCCAGAAGCGCTCGTTTCTCGTATGCGCGTCACGCACGCCATGGTTCTCGACGTCATCTCCCGTCCGGGCGATGCCATGGTGTCGCTCGAACATCTGTTGCGTGAGTGCGACGAAGACGAAGCGACCCAGGACCTCATGTTGCAGAAGGTGCTGGACATCATCGACGCACTCATCGCTGGCGAAGTGGTCGAACGCATAGAACCGGCTGATGATGAGGGCCGCACGCTTCGTCTTACTGTCGATCTGCAGGCCAATTTTGCGCTCAACCAGCCATTGTCGCCGTTCGCAGTTGCCGCCTTCGACCTGCTGGACCGCGATGAGCCAACCTACGCGCTTGACATGGTTTCGATTGTCGAGGCGACGTTGGATGATCCGCGCCCCATTATCTCGGCACAGCGGCATCGTGCTCGCGGCGAAGCGATCGGTGAGATGAAAATGGACGGGATCGAGTATGACGAACGGATGGAACTGCTCGAGGAAATCACTCATCCGAAACCGCTCCGCGAACTGCTCGACGCCGCCTATGAGCACTACAGCAAAGGCCAGCCGTGGGTGGCTGATTACGAGCTGAAGCCCAAATCGGTCGTCCGTGAGATGTGGGAGCGCGCCATGACGTTCTCCGAGTTGATCGGCGACTACGGCCTGGCCCGCTCCGAAGGCATGGTGCTGCGCTATCTCTCTGATGTTTACAAGACATTGGGCCGCACGGTTCCGGAGAAGGCCCGCAATGAAGAACTCACCGATCTGACCGAATGGCTGGGGGAGCTCGTGCGCCAGACCGATTCGAGCCTGCTCGATGAGTGGGAGCAGTTGATTGCTCCCGACACTGATGCCGGCGGGATCAAGCCGATCGCCGACGGCAATGCCGCGCCACGCCCGGTGACTGGAAATGTGCGGGCGTTTCGCGTCCTCGTCCGTAACGCGATGTTCCGACGGGTCGAATTGGCCGCTTTCGGCCGCTGGAGTGAATTGGGCAAACTCGATGCTGGCGACGGCTGGGATGCGACTGCCTGGTCGACGGCAATTGCGGCCTATCGCGAGGAATACGACGAACTCGGCTCCGGTCCGGCAGCCCGGGGCCCGCAGTTGTTCATGGTCGAGGAACGCGAAGACACGTGGATTGTGCGGCAAACATTCGAGGACCCCGAGGGCGATCGGGACTGGGGCATCAGCGCTGAAGTGGATCTGGAAGCCTCCGACGAGGCAGGCGAAGCGGTCCTACGGGTCACGGATGTCGGTCCGCGCTGAGGTCTGCTGCGACCGGCTCGAATGTCCTTTTCGAACCTCGACACTGGTGGCTGAACCGGCGGTAGGGTAGATTTGTAGTGTTCATGCGGAGCTGGTTGCCACATGGCTTCGTAACTCAATGGTCGGCCAAGCGCCGTTGTTGAGGGCCGCATGACACTCCACGTGGAGTTCCCATACTCCGCGCACGCAGCGTTCAACCGGCTCGGATGGTCGTATGGCCACCGGGACTCGAGCGGTTTGATGTCCCATTGTCAGGCTGCACGGCCGGAGGTTTGCTGTACCGCCACGACGATCATGTTGTGCCCTTCCAAGGAGGATTTCTTGGCCAGACGAGGCCAGCGCCAGACCGGCGCTTCGCGCAACCCCACTCGTGGGCAGCGTCGCACCAATCACAAGGACACCGACGGCATCATGCCGGTGCTAGCCCGCGCCGTACGTGAGGTCGAAGCCGCAGTTCAACGAGGTGCCATAACGGCCTCGACACGGACAAAGTTCCAGGTCATTGCGCTCCTTGCGCGTGAAGAACGCGCGCGGGTCAAGGCCGATCAGAGCAACCCCGAAACGCATCGCGCGGAACAACTCAAGCGGCTTGACGGAGTCGCCGTGATCCTCGCCAAGACGGCAACGCTCGAAACATCGCTATTGCAACTCCTGGCCGATGACGTGGTCGTATCTGATGCGGCGAAAGCACTTAAACGAGATATGCAAAAGACGGCCGGATTTGAAGTCGCGGCCCCAGAGCCTGCCCCTATCAGCTCCGCACAGAACTCGACCCAGACCGAACATCAGGTCGTGCCGCAGGCGATTATTTCGCGCAGACTCGCCAACCCATTCCTGACGCCGGAGTTCACCCAGGCCGAACACCAAGAGCCTCAGCCCAAACGACTAGCCAGTTGGGAACTGCTTGACCCGCTGCTGTCGGCCTTCGAACGAGCATCCGGCGGCGCCTCAGCCTGCATGGATCTGCCCGAGCCCGATGAATCACTCATCACGAGTGGGCCTCAGCTGATGCGGCACCAAGCGGAACTTATTGCCGCCGCTGCCGACGGCCATCGGACCTTTCTGTTGGCCGATGAACCCGGTCTGGGCAAGACCGCTCAGGCATTGCTTGCCGCGCAGGCAGCACAGGCATACCCGTTGCTGGTCGTCGTACCGAATGTCGTCAAGACCAACTGGGCCCGTGAGGCGAGCATGTGGACGCCCAAACACAGCGCCACGGTGATCCAAGGCGATGGGCACAATATCGACGGTTTTGCCGACATCGTCATCGTTAACTATGAGGTGCTTGACCGACATGTTGGCTGGCTCGGAGATCTTGGCTTCCGCGGCATGGTGCTCGACGAGGCGCATTTCATCAAGAACAAGTCATCACAGCGTTCACAGAATGTCTTGCAGTTGTCCGATCGGATTCGCTCGCGTACGTCGCGACCCTTGCTGATGGCGCTTACCGGAACCCCGCTGATCAACGACATTGACGACTTTCGCGCGATCTGGCAGTACCTCGGCTGGATTGATGAGAAGAAGCCGTGCGCCGAACTCATGCGATCGCTTGAGGAGACCGGCCTGACGCCGATCAATCCGCAGTTCTATTCAGCAGCCCGAAACAGCGTCATTGACATGGGTATTGTGCGGCGCCGCAAAGTTGATGTCGCTGCCGACATTCCGGCCCGCCGGATCGCCGACATTACCGTTGAGTTGGACGGCGAGGCTGGCCGTTCGATCCGCGCGGTCGAGCGTGAACTTACCCGCCGACTGGTGGCGCGTTATCAACGTGCCCTCGAGACGCGCACGTCCGGCGTGACCGCCCAGGGTATCGATCACGAACTCGTACGCCGGGTCGCTAAGTGGGAGCGTGAAGATGCTTCCAAGAAGTCCGACGAAAATGTGTTCAGCATGATGCGGCGCATCGGTCAGGCCAAGGCAGAATTGGCTTCCGATTACACCGCGCAACTTGCGCGCAGCGTCGGCAAGGTCGTGTTTTTCGCTAAACACATCGACGTGATGGATATTGCGGAGGAGACGTTTAAGCGGCGTGGGATCGGCTATACGTCGATCCGTGGCGATCAGACGTCAAAGGTCCGCCAGAAGAACATTGATGCGTTCGTGAATGATCCCGATGTTTCGATTGCCGTGTGTTCGCTGACCGCCGCGGGGGTTGGGCTCAATCTGCAGATCGCGTCCAATGTTGTGCTTGCCGAGTTGTCGTGGACAGATGCCGAGCAGACCCAAGCGATCGACCGAGTTCACCGCATTGGTCAGGAAGAGCCAGTCACGGCGTGGCGCATTGTTGCCGCGCAGACGATCGACACCAAGATCGTGGAGCTCATCGACAGCAAGGCTGGCCTCGCCGCTCGGGCGCTTGACGGCTCCGACGAAGAACTATCGTCGTCCACGGACCTGCAAGTCGAGGCGCTCATCGGTCTGTTGACCGACGCATTGGAAGCATCGGTGTCGGAGCCATTGTCTAAAGTTTAGGCGCCAATTTCGGTGGCTATTGGTATCCGACCGACTAGGGTCAGGCCATGACAGATCAGGTAGACGTCATCTGGCGTCGATGCTCATGGGCCACGGTAGGGCTCAGCATTCCTGCGCTTATCGCTGCGATTCTGCTCTTCTACGATTCATTTCAGTCAGATTCGGCGCTTTCTCTTGTGGGGATGGCGATTGGGGTCGTATGCGGATTGCCGATAGCCGTCGCGCTGATCTTGGTAGGGGTGTCCTTTGCCGTGCGGCGACGCTCGCCAAATGCGGCACGGGTCTTGTCGGTGATTGCTATCTCGCTTGTCGGTGTTGTCGCCCTACTGGTCTTTGTCATCTTTGTGCCGGGCATCGTGGCCTAATCGACTCGGTGCGTAATCTGCAGCCCGCATAAGTGTCGTGTCTGGGCGGCTAGTCCGAAACCGATACCGATGACGGCAAATACGCCTAGCCACACCCAGTTGTTCGTCTTTTCAGTTCTTGTTGTCGGATTGGTGGACGAAATATGAGCCGGCCAGGAATACGACGGCGATGATGAAAAGCCAGAACGCGCCTTTGATCAAGGCGCCGGCCACACCGGTGACGATCGCGAGAACGATGAGAAGGATGACCAATGCTGGCATGATGTTCCTTTTGTGAGCGACGTGATGAGCTGCATCTGCATGCTACGGGCGGCAGGGTTCACCACCGAAACAAACAACACCGCCCCGCCACAATCGGGGGAAAGTAGCAGGGGCGGTGGCGAGACAAGCTCGCGTCTCCACCATAGGTGAGACGGACAAACGCATATTTGGGGAATGAATTATGGGAACAATTCTCCCAAAAACGCAGAAAACCCCCGGAATTCCGGGGGTTTCTCTGGTGCGCGATACTGGGTTCGAACCAGTGACCTCTTCCGTGTCAGGGAAGCGCGCTACCGCTGCGCCAATCGCGCCTTGATCCGTGAGGATCGGGCATTCAGTTGTGATTACTTTCGAGGTCGAGACGGGATTTGAACCCGTGTAGACGGATTTGCAGTCCGTTGCCTCGCCTCTCGGCCACTCGACCAGATATTACAGGAACAGGTGATTAACCTGCATCCGAGCGGACAACGAGATTCGAACTCGCGACCCTCACCTTGGCAAGGTGATGCTCTACCACTGAGCTATGTCCGCACACTTGGTTTGCATAATCGGCGATCCGATTATGTGTTCCAAGCCGAAACGAAACTTTAGCCGATCACAGGCCATGTTCCCAATCGGGGGTCGCGCTATGGTGCAGTCATGCGCGCCTGGCTGAATGGACATTTACTTGAATCGCCGGAACAACGGGCAATTTCTGTGCTCGATCACGGCTTGGTTGTTGGTGACGGTGTCTTCGAGACGGTTAAAGTCGAGAACGGTGTGCCATTTGCGCTGACCAGACACCTTGAGCGGCTCGTGCGCTCGGCGACTGGTCTCGGCATCGGCACGCCGGATCTGGCATCAATTCGTGCGGGTGTTGACGCCACACTTATCGATCAAGACCTGCCGTTCGGTCGGATACGGATCACTGTGACATCGGGCTCAGGACCGCTCGGCTCGCCCCGTGGGCAGCAGGGGATGACATCAGTCGTTATCGCCGAGCCGTGCTCCAAACCACCAAGTGTGAGCGCGATTGCGACCGTACCGTGGACGCGGAATGAGCGCGGGGCAGTTGCCGGACTCAAGACCACCTCATACGCCGAGAATGCGCTGATGGTCGAGTATGCACTGGCCCGCGGAGCATCAGAGGCGGTTATGCCGAACACCATCGGGCAGCTGTGTGAAGGTACGGGATCGAACATCTTCTACGCGCTCGACGGCCAACTCATCACGCCGACGCTGCGATCGGGATGCCTTGCTGGCGTCACACGGGCGCTGACACTTCAATGGTGTGCTGGCGAACTCGATGTCGTCGAACGCGATGCGCCGATTGACATTCTGCGTGCGGCTGACGAAGTCATCCTGGTGGGCACGACCCGCGACATACAGGCAATCAGCCGGGTCGACGATCGTGAACTGGCAGCGCCCGGCCCGATCACGCAGGCGGCGCAAGCCATCTGGGCCCGGGAAAGAGGCAAGGAAGTTGATCCCTAAATCGAGATTAGGCTTGCCAGACCTTGCTGGAAAACCTGACGAGATAGTGCTTTTCTGGTCACGTGGCAAACACAGGAGAACCAATTCTTGACCGTCCGTCGGCCGACTCGGGACATGATGACGAACCGCATGACACGGGCATCGCTGCTCGACTGAACTGGTTGCGCGCTGGCGTCCTTGGCGCGAACGACGGCATCGTCTCCGTTGCGGCGCTCGTTGTCGGCGTCGCCGCCGCGACCGATGCCACCCGGCCGATCCTGATCGCTGGCGTCGCCTCGCTTGCGGCCGGCGCGATCTCAATGGCACTCGGCGAGTATGTATCGGTCAGCAGCCAGCGCGATTCGGAGCGGGCGCTGATCGAGAAGGAACGCTGGGAGCTAGAAAATTTCCCTGAGGAAGAGTTTCAGGAACTCGTCGACATGTATGCCGCAAAGGGACTGAAGCGGGAAACTGCCCATCAGGTGGCGACCGAGTTAACCGAGAACGACGCGCTGGCCGCGCACCTCGAAGTTGAACTCCATCTGGGTGAAGATGACATCTCAAGTCCATGGCATGCCGCGATCGCTTCGGCAATCTCGTTCACAATCGGCGCGCTGCTTCCGTTGATTGCGATTCTGGCGCCGCCTGCGGGTTGGCGGATACCGACGACCTTCGTCGCGGTGATCGTGGCATTGGTGGTGACCGGCTACATCAGTGCGACCTTGGGGGCGAGTTCTCGGCAGACCGCCATAACCCGAGTTGTTGTTGGTGGCGTGCTCGCCTTGATCGTCACCTACTCAATCGGCGCACTTCTCGGCGTCTCAGTGTGAGCACCCCGTAACGTCATCCCGAACGTCCCCTATGGAGTACGTCCGGGATGACGTCCCGTGGGTGACCGGCTGTGATTTGCTGTCGGTGATGCGTTAGGGTTTCCACGCACCACACGGGCGATTGGCGCAGTGGTAGCGCGCTTCGTTCACACCGAAGAGGTCACTGGTTCGAACCCAGTATCGCCCACCAACATAAGTGCAGGTCAGAGGCGCATTCGCGAGAATGCCCCACCGGATGCGCGAGGACCGAAGCAATCGCATTCAGTTCTCGTCGTCATTAACTCTTTGAGCGATTGCAGCAATGGCAAACTGATAGATCGCAACCGCGCCCGCAATGAAGCCAAAGATGGGCACACCGGTATTCAGGAGCGCAACTGCGAGAACGCTAAGCAGTACGCCCGCTAAAAAGCGTTCAAAAAATGTGGCAGGCTTCCTGGTTTGTGTGTCGTTATCGTCGCCCTGACGTTTACGGCTTCGCGCTTCTTTCCAGTCAAAACCACGCATGCCATCAATTTAACTACATGGCGACAACATTCGGAGGTGCCGCTGTGATTGTGTCCCGCGGCTATGACGATCGCGGACGGGACAACTAGTCACGTCTGAACCACGGATTCGGCTCGGCAACTCGGGGCTGGATAGAGTCCTGATGTGCAAGCAATCGACTTCGGCTGTAAGGCCGCGACGTGAAGCGCCCCGATGCATTGGGGTCGCGTCTGCGCCTGACCTGGCGATTGATGGCGAGGTGGCGCCCTGACCGAAACTGGCGACGTGGGGTTCTGCGCTCATTCGTTGTTTCGTTTCTGGCTTTGGCGGTCATTCTCTGGTTGCTTCCAGGACAGCAGGTCGCGCGCGGTGCAATGTCGGTCGCAACCCTTGCCGTGGTGGCGTTGCTCGTGGGAGCTTTGCTCCGACCGGTGCTGATCCAACTCACCGCAGTTACAGGCACGATCGGGCTGCTCCTAGCCGGGCTTCTCTCGCAGGCGTTGATCCTCGGCGTGGCCCTTCAACTCGTCTCGACCGTCCGCCCGTTCACACTGGGGGAGGTCGTCGTCGCAGCATGGGGCTCGGCAGTAGTCGCTGCCGGCGTGAACTGGCTCTTTGACGCCAGCAGCGATGAGACTTTTTTCCGACAAGTCCTTGGCCAATCGGTGCGGATCACCCGGCGCCATGGCATCGCTAAGCCGGGGCTTCTCGTCGTGCAATTGGACGGTGTCGGTGAAGCGTTGATGCATCAGGCCATCACTGCTGGCGCTATGCCCACGGTTTCGCGGTGGCTCCGGTCCGGTTCGCACGATCTACGCGGTTGGCATACCGGCGTGCCGGCAACAACGCCCGCTGGACAGGCTGTTCTTCTGCATGGCGACGAAACCAGCATTCCGGCATTTCGTTGGTACGACAAGAAGGCCGAACGAATCGTCCAATCGAGCCAACCGGCAGATCTCGCGGAGACTGAGCGTGGCTTCAGCACCGGTCGCGGCCTCCTAGCCGACGGGGGTGTCAGCGTCTCCAACCTGTTTTCCGGTGATGCTCCGTCAAGAATCTTGACGATGAGCGATGCGCGCTGGCCTTCCTCGGTGCCAGGGGCGGCCTCCTTTGCCGTCGCCCGCTCGGGATTTATCCGTTCAGCCGTTCTCTTCGTTGGACAGATGCTCACTGAGCTGCATCAGGGGCGCCGCCAGCGCCGACGTGGAGTTCTGCCGCGAGTCCACAGAGGGGGCATCTTCGTGCTCTTGCGCGGACTCACGACTGTGGTGCTTCGCGACCTGAATGTGTCCATCGTGTCGGAGCACATGGCTCGAAGTGCGCCGGTGATCTTCGTCGACTTCGTGGATTACGACGAAGTTGCGCACCACGCAGGACCGAGCAGGCCCGAGTCCATGCGGACCCTTGAGAGCCTGGACCGGGTCCTTCAGTTCTTCATGGAACTGGCCGAGAATATTCGCGGTGACTTCGAGATCGCCGTCGTTTCCGACCACGGCCAGACTCAAGGAACAACGTTCCGTCAACTGACCGGTCACACGTTGTCAGCCCTCATCCATCAATTGGCTTCGCGGCCGGCCGCCATGCACGACGACGATCGGCCAACCGAACCGTGGGGGCCGGCGAACGTGCTCCTCACCGGCGCGCTGAGATCAGATCGGCTTGCTTTGCGAGCCTTCCGCAGTGTATTCAATCGCTCTCGACGTGCTGATGGTCCCGACAAGGATGCTGCCAGGCAGCAGGTCCCGGATGATCTCGTGATCACCACCTCGGGGAGCCTGGCGCACGTCTACCTGACTGACGAGCCCAGACGTGTGACGCTGGAGACGGTCCACAAGCGCTTTCCTGACTTGATTGACGGGCTAAGGTCGAACCCCTACATCGGGCTGCTTCTCGTGCGCCGCGACGATGGTTCGTTGGTGGCGTTGGGGCGCGACGGATGGCGGGTGTTGGATGGTCCGGGTGCCGGCACGTATGAGGGAACAGATCCGACCACGCCGTATGGCGCGGAGGCATGCAACGACCTGTGCGGGCTCGATCGGCGTGACCACGTCGGAGATGTGATCGTGATGGGTCGATACATCCCCAACCTTGATGAAGTCGTCGCCTTCGAAGAGTTGGTCGGCTCGCACGGCGGACTCGGCGGTGGTCAGACGGACGCGCTCCTTATCCATCCCGTTGAATGGAACATGCCGCACTCGAGTCGACTCAGCGGACCAGAAGTCCATGCAGCACTCATCGGCCGGCTCGAACAACTCGGTCTGCGAACGGCGAACGACCGATGACCGGAGGACTCTCGGTGACATGGTGGGGGCACTCCTCAGCGACTGTCGAGATGGACAACATCCGGATCGGAACAGATCCTTTGTTCGTCGACCGACTTGGACATTTGCGCCGCCGCGGGCCCACCCCGACGGCGCTGGCCGCGGAGCTTGATCTCGTGTTGGTCTCTCATCTTCACGCGGACCATCTGCATGCTGGTTCGTTGGCACGGGTCCGGCCCGAGGCCCCCATCGTTGCCCCACGTGGGGCACGCGCCTATTTGGGCGCGCTTCGCTCACGTGAACTAATCGAGGTCGAACCCGGCGATTCGATCGAGGTCGCGGGAGTCCATATCGAGGTGCTGCCTGCGCACCATGACGGTCGCCGACACAAGCTCGCCCGCACGAAAGCGCAAGCGGTCGGATTTCGAGTAACCGGCGCAGGGCATACGCTCTGGTATCCAGGCGACTCCGGTCTGACGGACCGCATGCCCTCGGTTGAACCCGTCGACCTCGCAATGGTTCCGATTGGGGGCTGGGGACCGACATTGGGCCCCGAGCACATGAACCCCATCGAAGCCGCCTCAGCAGTGCAGGCAGTCGGCGCACGATGGGCGCTGCCAGTGCACTTTGCCACGTTTTGGCCAGTCGGCCTCCAGTTCATCAGCAAGCGAAACTATCAAGAACTGTTCGTGACCCCGGCTGCCCGCTTTATCGCCGCAATGGACGCATCCGACGCTGAAGTGATCTCCGCAGTCCCCGGCACGAGGACCCCGCTCATTGTCGAGGATGGTCGATGAGCGAGGGCCTAGGTCCAGCCGCTCTGCTCGCGGTCTTCGGCATTGTGGCTTTCGGCTCGGTGATCCCCGTGGTTCCCACGGGGGCAGCAGTGAGTGCTGCAGCAGTTCTTGCCCGCGGGACTCATCCGTGGGAACTAGTTCTGGTGATCGCGGCGGGTGCGATAGGTGCCTATGTCGGTGACCTCATCACGTATGGCGCCCTGCGCACGGCCGGTGAACCGCTTGCTCAGCGCATGGGGTGGCTTCAGCGGGACGACCCGGGTGCGGCGCTCAGCAAGTTGCGCGCACGCATCGAGGCCAATGAATTGCGCACGCTGCTGGTTTCGCGACTTGTGCCCGGTGGCCGTGTCCCGGTGCTCGTCGCAGCAGCGCTCGGTGGTTATCCGTGGATTCGGTTCGTCAGCGCTGCGGCACTTGCGACCCTCCTGTGGGCGTGCACGTACGCGCTTATCGGCGTCATCGGCGACTCGCTCTTTCCCGATCCGCGGGTGGCAGTTGTCGCCGCAGTGCTCGGTGCCGTGCTGATCACTGGTCTGATCCAGTTGATTCAACGCCGATCGCAGCGCTGACATGTCCTGAACAGCAGGCCGTTCATTTGCGGAGGTGGTCTGCCGATCGCAGCTTGTGTAAATTCGCGGAATTGTGTCGCCAACATCCTCCGAACTGGCTATGATATGCCGTGGATGAGGGAGCAGATCGAACCATTCGGACTGTCATTCGCTGAGTTAGAGGGAGCAACATGACCATTTCACAGACCGCTGCGCGTACCCGGCGTCGCCGTAAGATCATGGCAATCACCTCGGCGGGAGTTGCTGTGGGTCTTGCCGCCGTCGTGACGTTGGCAGCCTGGAACGACAGCGAATGGGTGTTCGGTGGCACCGGACCCGGCGGTGGCGACGGAGTCGGCACCAGCAGTTTCAATGTCCAACAGGACGCATGGACCACGACTGTGCCCACCGTGGCCAGTACGTTCACCGACCACGAAACCAACCCCGGCAATCCGTTGACCTTCAATGTCGATCCCAGCGGCATGACGCCAGGTGACACGATCTTGGCGCCCGTCGCGCTGACAACGACCTCAGCTTCGGTGGCCGGTGGGCTGACTTTGCAGGCGCCAGTGGCTGCAGCCGGCAAAACTGCCGTCGATACGAGTGGCCTCCTGTGGAACAACCTGACTTACACGGTCAGGGTGACCGACGATGCCGCGGTTGCTGCCAACTGCCGGACTGACTTCGCCACTGCCGGAACCGCGATTGTCACGAACAAACTGTTTACCGACGCGCTGAGTCCGATCGCCACCCAAAACCTTGCGGCCGCCCGGGGCGACGTGCAGTATTACTGCTTCGCCATCACCCTTCCCGACAACGTCACGACACAGGCCCTTGAGGGTCGCACCGTGTTCCCGGCGTGGCGGTTCGCAGCAGTTTCAAGCTAATCGGATGACCGCTTCAGGCGGTTCGGCCACATTCTGCACCCGCCAGGCCGAAGCAGGTGTTGGGGTCGAACCGCGCCCTGCGCACCGTTGGCGGCTGCCACGGCTCGGCGGTGTGCTCAAAGACATCATTCTGACCGTCACCGCGCTGCTCGGCATCTGTGCAGTTGGGTGGTTGATTTACTCCCAGCAGAGTGGGGCGACCGTTATCGTCCTCAAGACCGGTTCGATGGCGCCAACGATTCCGCAGGGTTCGGGCGCGCTCTCGACGCCGGTCGCCGCTGGGAGACTGGCAGTCGGTGACATCGTCACAGTGCGTCTGGATGGCGCTTCGCCGCTGGTGACGCATCGCATCAAGAAGATCGAGCCGGTGGCAGGCGAATCGAATCTGCGCAGCCTGATCCTCCAGGGCGATGCCAACAAGACCCCCGACATGTATCCCTACGAGGTTGCCAAGGCACTTCGGGTCGAGGTCGCGGTGCCGAATGCGGGTTACATCATGGCCGTGCTCAAGACACCAATCTTTCTCGGTGCTGTCGTTCTGATGGTCGGACTGCTGATTCTATGGACCTTTTGGCCGGCACCGCTCGCCGAGATCGAGGCCGAATTACGCGAGAAAGGGCGCCACCGATGACTCGACAACCACGCGCCTTCGCTCGCACATTGGGCTGGCTGCCCGGTGCTCTCACTTTATTCATCGTCGGTCTTGCGCTCACCCTTTCGCAGGCCTACGTCGCGGTGGCCGCAGAACTTCCCGGTGGGCTACCAGGCGTTCGTACGTCTGCATCAAGTGGTGCTGGTGATTTGTCACTGACTGCCGATCCGGCCGGAGCCCAGTTCATGAATCTGGCACCCGGCGACAGCCGATACTGGCGGCTCGATGCAAGCCTCACGGAGGCGTCATCGGGCACGCTGAGCATGCGTGTGTTCGGCGACGGCGCTGCGGTCAACCACCCACGCTACGGAATCACGATCGCAGTAGAAGGCTGCCCAGACCCATACGCTGGCGGCAGCACAACCCAGCGCCCAAACTGTCCGTCGGCACCATCTACGGTCATCACGGCAACATCATTGGCTTCGCTCTCGTCCTCGCCGACGGCTGCAACGGCCGCCGACAGTTGGACGCTTCCTGACATTGACCGCGGCGTTGACCGCCACTTCCTGGTGACACTCGCGCTCCCCCCGGAGGGTGCGAACGATAAGTCGCTGATGGGGCTCACCGGTGAATTCGGTGTCGGCTTGTATGCCTCGGGCGCAACTACCGAGCCCACGCGGCCAACCACTCCGGTCGAATCTGGGACCACCTCGCCATTGCCGAACACCGGTGGTCCGGTGGTTGCCTTGTTGCTGCTTGGCCTTGGCGCGATCGGTCTCGGCCTGGCGTCTAGGCAGGCTGCTGTTCGACAGGCGGAGCGCCGATGACGTTTAAGAATCGGGCCGGCAGAACACCTGCGGGCGGCGTCATCGATCAACTGATGCGCAACTATTTTCGGCTATGCATTCGCTGGGCCGACCGCGTGGGCAGAATGCCGCATTCGCTGGTCGAGGATTTGTCGCGGCGCTATTTCGATTTCTGCACACGATGGACAAACCGGATCGGTGTGATCCTCTACTCGATCTTCCTCTATCCGCTCCGCTCGGCTGCAGCGCGAATGAAAGCGATCCAACGGCTCAACAGCGGGATCTTGTTGACGAGCGTCATCGCCGTGATCGCGTCGTCGCTCCCGGTCATTGTTATGTCGAATGCGAGTTGGCGTGAGAACGAATGGGATACCGCCGCATTGGGAACGCTTAATTGCGCTGTGGCCGACAATTTCAAGACCCGAGCCGCCGGAAAATTGCTAGGCGGCTCGCTGTTGCCGGTTGATTTGGGCACAGCGGTGAGTCTGAAGGGCATGACCACCACGAATGACGGCATCACGCCGCATCCGAGCCCCGCGAACGCCCAAAATGTCGGCTCTGGTGCATATGTCAATCCGCTTGATGTGAGTGCACTCGGCCTGCAACTGCCGCTGACCAGCACGCCGTTGTCGGACTTCTTGAAGCTCCCACTCAACACCGACGTCGGCTTGATCAACCAGTATGCACAGGCGAAGCGCGACGGACATACGCTTGGTGCAAGTGGTGTGGTCAACAACTCCGGCGTCATCGTGACCAGCAACGCCACGAACGGCAAGCCGCCAACACTTGGCACCCTCAAATTGTCGACCCTCGTCAACTCGCTGACTGGCAAGGCAATTGGCGATGTCGTCAGCGGAGTCACCGATCTAGATCTTGAGATCGGCGCAGTGGCCGGGCGCGCAACGCTCGATGGTTGTGCCGATGCCTGGTCCGGCGATATTGATGCCAACCTCAAGCGGACGTATGCCGTTGCTGGGCTCAAGGCAGATATCGACAGCCCGACGGTCGAGGCCCTGAGTGGGACTGTGACCGGTGCTGTCGGTAATATCGAGACTCTGCTAAGCGGATTGGCCGGCAACGCAGGAGTGCTTACCGGAATCACGGGCGGTGTGGTTGGTCTGCTGAGTGGGACGCTAGGCCTGTTGAGTCTGGGTACCGTGACGATGACCGGGCCAACTGTGACCGCAGATTTCAGCGTGGTCAACAGCCTCGCGACAGCGCAAATCGAGGACAATAATCACACGGTGAGCCTAGATCTCGGCAACGGTAAGGTCTCGATTGACCTCGCGGCGCTGATGGGGCAGGCATACAGCGGTCAGGGTTTCAATGGGACTCAGGCGCACGGGCTCAACGGCTTGGCGCCCAACACCGAACTCGTCCTCAACAGCGTGGTGACCAACGCGCTCGTGACGGCGCTGACGCAGGCCCTCAACAATTGGGCTAGCGATGTCGTTGCGGCGGTGGATTCAGCACTGTCGTTGGCACGGGTGCAGACGACGTTGACGATCCCGCTCAAGGCGGAGATCCTCGGCAACGTCATTCCAGTCGCGACCGTGACGGTGCCGATCGATGCTTCGTTGCAGCAACTCATGGACGGGACAGCCGTACTCGCGCCGACGCTTTCGTTGCTCGGCGGAACCTGCGGTGTCTTGAACCCCGTGGCTTGTGCAATCGAATTATTGGTGAACCCCCTAACTACAGGAATTCTCGGAGCCCTCACCACAGGAGTTGGCCCGCTGCTCGGCAACACGCTGCACGACCTGATCTATGCCACCGGTAGTCCGGTCCAGACCCTCGGCACGACGCTTTCCGCAGCAACCGCGCCGATCGTGACGCTGTTGAGCACGCTTCTGAATGGCTACCTCGGCGTCAATGGGCTGGTTTCACTTAAAGCCAACCTTGAAAACGATCCTGCAGCCGGGCACAGTCCGGACCCGAACCCCTTACTGACCTATCCCGATTGGGAGTCTGGTGCCGACAGAGTCCCCACGGACCGCTATGACGTTGCTGCGCTCGGAATCGGCGTGCTCAACGCGGGGGGCGTCGGTAGCAACGTCAACCTCGAGCTCGGTCGCGGTTCCGTGGGGGTCAACTGCCAAATCGGCTCCGCCAAGGACGTTGCCGGTCGCTGTGCTGGCTACTGATTCAGCCGGTAAGAGCATCCTCGATGAGGAAAACAGTTCGAGCGCTTGCCACTCCAGAAACGACTACGTTTGTTGACGCATTGTTCTCAGGACTAATGATGACGGTCACGTTATAACTACGTTTGCCTACGAAAAAGGCGATCAGCCCGATCGGAAAGAAGAAAATTGTCACGAGCCACGTCAGCGTGCTCCGGCTGACCTTCTCAAGCACGATGACAGTCTCTGTCTGGGACCCGACCTGGAAACCCTCGCGCCCAAGAGCGGAGGCGAATGAGGTGATGATCAGCTGGCGAGCGTTGGCCGGACCGGTCGGCAATTGACCAGTCACGCTGAAGTGTTTGGCTGCCATTTTCGTGTCCTCGCTGGTTTACACGCCGAAAGCGATCCGGAGCGGTTTCAGCCTAACCGTTAGGAGCGGTTTGCGTCCCGCGAGATAACCCAGCGGACCGTTGGCGTCGAAGTGCCATCGCGCGCGTGCCAGCCCGATCCGTCCACGTCCACGCACGCCGGTGGTCAATAACGATCCGGCGCGGTCTTGCGCCACCGTAAATTTCAGCGGCAGCGCAAACGGCAGGGCCCTGCAACGTCCGACCGTGAGCCTGCCGATTGCTGCGGCCACATATGAGCTGGCTGGCCTGATCTCAAATTTGGCCAGCTCCTTTGGGATCGCCCACAACGCGCGACCGCCGTCACGCGACGCTTCGCTGTCGACCCAAATCTTGGTGACCGTGACGCAGACGCGCCAACCCTGGCGAACGAGCATCGTTGCCATGATTTCGTTGTAAGCCAGCGGACTCGGCTCCTCGTACACAAAGAATGCCGTGCCGACGATCGAGCGGCCAAATAACCGCACTGGCTTGGTGCCTGGCGGCGCGGCCTCACCGAAATCCTTGGCAGCTATGAGGAACGTGCCAACGTAAGCGTGCGCGGTCAGATTCCATGGCGCTGGGGGATAGGACATCATGACCACACAAAGGCATCGGTCTCGATGTGCTTCGTGCGCTTGGCGAATGGCAGCGTCGCGCCCGGCCAGTTGGAGGTGATGCGGCCGGAGGCGTGGCGGTACCAGCTGTCGCAGTGCGCCCACGCCGAATGTTCGAGTTGGTGTTGCAGATCGTCGTCGTAGGCCTGCTCCGCTTCAGCGGTGACCTCCACCGACCGGTAGCCGCCGGCCGTCATCCGGTCCAGGACTTTGCGCATGTGGCGGGCCTGCGCCTCAAGCATGTAGATGATCGAGCCGCCGCCCAGGTTGGTGTTAGGCCCGTAACTCAAGAACAAATTGGGAAAATTCGGGGCATACATCCCGATGTAGGCGTGCGCTCCTTCGGACCATTGATCGGCCAGTTTGCGTCCATCGCGTCCGGTGACATCGATCGAGCCGAGGAAGTCTTGGGCATCGAAGCCGGTCGCATAGATGATGACATCGGCCGGATGCTCGACCCCGTCCAAGTCGCGCACGCCGGTCGGCGTGATCGATTCGACCCCTGCGGTGATCACATCGACATTCGGCCTGGCGAGGGCCGGATAGTAGTTATTGGAGAACAGGATGCGCTTGCAGCCGATCGGATAGTCCGGCATGAGTTTCGCGCGCAGGGTGGGATCCTTGATCTGGCGCTTGAGGTGATGCATCGCGATTGACTTGTTGACCTGCCCGACCTTCGATTCGTCATCGAGACCGCGCGCGAACTGCTCCATAATCGCCCAGATGCCATCACGTTCGAGGCGTTGTGTGAATGGTAGATGGCGATACATCGAGCGCTGAACTGACCAGTACGGATTATCGGGTTTGGGCAAGATGTAATTGGCTGATCGCGCAAACAGGCTGAGGTTGGCAACCGACCGCGCCAGATGCGGCACGAACTGGATTGCACTGGCCCCTGCGCCGATTACACAAACGCGTTTGCCGGCTAGGTCCACATTGTGATCCCACTCTGCTGAATGGAAGACGGTGCCTTCGAACGACTCTGCTCCGCTGATCGTTGGTGTACGTGGGCGCGACAACTGGCCGACCGCACTGACCAGCACATCGACCCGCTGCTCCTCGCCGGATTCGAATGTCACCGTCCAGTCGCGGGCGATCTCGTCATAACGGGCTGCGACGACGGTGTGTCCGAGTTGGACTCGTGGTGTGATGCCGTATTTGGCTGCGACGGACTTGATGTAGGCATGTATCTCATCGCGCAGGGCATATCGGCGCGACCAGTTCGGATTGGGTTCGAATGAGAACGAATAGAGCGGTGAGGGGACGTCGCAACCGGCGCCCGGATAGGTGTTGTCCCGCCACACACCGCCAAGATCATCGGCGCGCTCCCACAGCCGTATGTCTGTATGCCCGGCCTTGGTCATCTCGATTGCGACCGAGAGCGCTCCGAAGCCAGAGCCGATGATGCCGATCGAAGTCATGCATTGTCCTTGTCGATGAGATGGATGAGGGTTGAGGTCAGGAGATCGAGCGTTTCATCGTGGGTCAGAGTCTCGCGTTGCAGCCATTCGCGGCAGGCCGACTTAACCATCGGGGCGAACGACCGCAGGCGAACGCGGAGCATGGGGGAGTCTGGAACACCCAGCGCATCGAGCACGAGTCGCGCGGCTTGATCGTCGGCCGCATCGACAATCAGCTGGACATCGGCGTCGCCGGGCAGCGTGGCGGTGCCGCTTGCGTTGACCCAGGCGTGGCCGTATGTCGTCGCTGCGCTCATGATCCAATCCATCGTGCGCCGAGCGCGTTCCTCAACCGAGGCGCCGTCGAGGTCGGTCAGGGGGACCGGCGGCATCACAATTGAATCGCGCATCACCGCAAGGAACAGTTCTCGCTTCTCGCCGAAATAATGCGTCAGAAGACCTCGGGTCACCCCGGCGGCATCGGCGAGTTCCTGGAGCGAGACTTCCTCATAAGAACGGTCTGAATAGAGAGCACGCGCCGTTCCGATGATCTGCTGCCGCCGAGTCGCTGGGGCGAGTCGGCGGCGGGTCGTGGTCATAACCTTAGGGTTCCAGCCTATTGGCGAGACGTCAATAGAGCCGTATGCTGTTGTGCCATGACAACGTTCGACTACGACGTACTGGTGATCGGCTCCGGCTTCGGCGGCAGCGTCTCGGCATTGCGGCTCACCGAAAAGGGCTACCGGGTTGGTGTTCTCGAGGCCGGCCGACGGTTTGCCGACGCGGAATATGCCAAGACCTCGTGGCGCCTACGTCGCTATCTCTGGGCGCCACGATTCGGCTGCTTCGGCATCATG
Source organism: Aeromicrobium changchenzhani (assembly GCF_057586615.1). Lineage (NCBI taxonomy): Bacteria > Bacillati > Actinomycetota > Actinomycetes > Propionibacteriales > Nocardioidaceae > Aeromicrobium > Aeromicrobium changchenzhani. Next base: position 1,674,688 of record NZ_CM172480.1, read on the forward strand.
CGCCTGAGCCTGCTCCGAAATGTCCTGATCGCAAGCGGTTCAGGTGTTGGTGGTGGATCGCTGGTTTATGCGAACACGCTTTATGAGCCACTTCCGGCGTTCTACGCTGACCCACAATGGGCCGATATCGCCGATTGGGAGAGCGAACTGGCGCCGTATTACACCCAGGCCAAGAAGATGCTGGGCGCCAACCTGTACCCGGGTATGACCGCCGCCGACAATGAGATGCGCAAGGTGGCAGACCAGCTCGGCGTGGCCGACACCTTCCGGCCAACGCCTGTCGGTGTGTTCTTTGGCCCCGACGGTTCTGCGCCGGGCGAGGCGAATGCCGATCCGTACTTCGGCGGAGCGGGCCCCGAACGCAATACCTGCACCAACTGCGGCGAATGTATGACCGGTTGTCGGCACAACGCCAAGAACACACTGGTGAAGAACTATCTTTATCTTGCCGAGCAGAACGGCACCCAGGTCCACCCGTTGACCACCGCGACGGGTGTGAAGCCGATCGCTGGCGGTTATGCGGTGACGACTCAGCCCACCGGGAGATGGTTGGGCAGGCGACGCAAGGTGTTCACCGCCGAGCACGTGCTCTTCGCAGCCGCTTCCCTTGGCACCCAACGCCTATTGCACCAATGTCGCGACAGCGGTTCACTGCCGGACCTGTCGCCGCGGCTTGGCGAGTTGAGTCGGACAAACTCCGAAGCAGTGCTCGCCGCGCGGTCGAAGCGCAAAGACGCGGACTACTCGCGTGGCGTATCGATCACCTCGTCCTTCCATCCCGATGACGTGACACACGTCGAACCGGTGCGATATGGCAAAGGCAGCAACCTGCTGGCCTTGATGGGCGCGGCGCTGTCTGACGGCGGCAAGGGTTCGCGGCTCCTCGCATCCTTAAAGGTCTACGCAAAACTCGGGCCGCGCAATATCTTGCGGCTGCACAACCCACGCAAATGGTCAGAACAGTCAATCATTGTGCTGGTGATGCAGACGCTCGACAATTCACTGACGACATTCACCAAGCGGGGCCTACTTGGCCGCCGAATGACGACCAAACAGGGTAGTGGTGAACCCAACCAAAGCTGGATCCCACAGGCCAATAAGGTCACCCGACAACTTGCGGCGAACATCGACGGTATTGCCGGCGGGACGACCGGCGATCTGATCGGCATACCGCTTACGGCGCATTTCATCGGTGGCTGTGCAATCGGCACCAGCATCGAGGACGGGGTCGTCGATCCGTATCAACGCATGTATGGCTATCGGGGTCTTCATGTCGTCGACGGCTCGGCGATCTCTGCCAATCTCGGCGTCAACCCATCATTGACAATCACCGCGCAGGCGGAGCGCGCAATGGCGATGTGGCCCAATAAAGGCGAAGCCGACACCCGGCCGGCGTTGGGCGAACCCTATGTCCAGATCGCGCCTCATCAGCCGAACACCCCGGCCGTCCCGGAACATGCGCCAGCCGCGCTGCTATTGCCGATGCCGGTCGTCCGTCGCCCCGACTGAGTCAGCGCATTGCGTCGTCGGCCGCGTCAGCCGCGCGGTGTGGCCCTGTCGATGATCCACGCGAGTTCCCAGGCGCGTTCGTGCCAGGAGGCATAGCGGCCGCTCACACCACCGTGCCCGGCGTTCATCTCCGTCTTGAGCAACAGCTGGGAATCGCCGGTCTTGAGCGCCCGGAGTTTGGCAACCCATTTGGCCGGTTCGACATATAGAACTCGGGTGTCGTTGAGGCTGGTAATCGCGAGGATTGCCGGATAATCCTGCGCAACGAGGTTTTCGTATGGCGTGTAGGACTTCATATAGGCATAGACCTCGGGATCATGGAGCGGATTGCCCCACTCGTCCCATTCGATGACCGTCAACGGTAGCGACGGATCCAGAATCGAGGTCAACGCGTCAACGAAGGGCACATTGGCAACAATCCCGGTGAATGCCTGGGGTGCCAGATTGGCGATGGCACCCATCAACAAGCCGCCAGCACTGCCGCCTTCGGCGACCAGCCGATCGGAACTGGTCCAGCCCTCGGCAACGAGTTGTTCGGCACAGGCGATGAAGTCGGTGAAGGTATTGCGCTTGTTGAGCATCTTGCCGTCGTCATACCAATGCCGACCCATTTCGCCGCCACCACGCACATGCGCGACGGCGTAGACGAAACCGCGATCGAGCAAGGACAACCGGGCGATCCCAAAGCCTGGATCCATGCTGGCCTCATAGGAGCCATACCCGTAGATCAACGCGGGTGCGGAGCCATCGCGCGGCGTACCTTTGCGGCACACGATCGACATCGGTACGCGCGTGCCATCGGGCGCGGTGGCCCATGAGCGGTGTTGTTCGTAGTCGTCGGGGTTGAACTCGCCGAGTACGACCGCCTGTTTGCGGATGATGAGTTCGCCGGTGTCGACGACGTAATCATAGACGGTGCCCGGGGTGACATAAGAGCCGTAACCGACGCGTACCAGTGGCTGATCCCATTCGGCGTTTCCACCGATTCCGCTGCTGAAGAGAGTTTCACCGAAGTCAATCTCGGTGAGCGCTCCGACGCCAGACTCGGCAAAGCGCATGATCCCGACACGTGGCAGTGCATCACGACGGAACGACACCATGAGCTGGCGGGCGAAGACATCGATGTCCTCGATGCGAACGTCGGCACTGCCGGGCAGGATGACCGTACGGCTGCTGGGATCGTCGACCGGAACTGAGATGAGCTCGAAGTTGGGTGCACCATCGTTGTGCAGGATGAGGAAGACATCCTTGCCAGCGATGACAGCGTGTTCGAGGGAATACTCGACCCCGTCGGTGCGGGGGAGCACAACCTGAAAGTCGCCCTCGGGATCGTTGGCATTGAGCACCATCACCTCGGAGGTGATCTTGGACGACACACCAATGACGAGATATTTGTCCGAATGAGTCGAGCCGACGCCGGCAAAGAACCGCTCGTCCGTCTCCTCGTAGATGAGCACGTCGTCTACATCACTGCCAAGCGTATGTCGCCAGATTCGATATGGCCGCCAGGCGTCGTCGACGGTCGAATAGAACAGATGGCTCCCGCTGGCGGACCAGGTTGCACCGTAGCTGGCGCCGCTGATCTCATCGACGCGTAGTTCGCCGGTGCGTAGGTCTTTGATCCGGATCGTGTAGCGCTCGTCGCCGACAACATCGACTGAATAGGCCAACAAGTTGCCATCGATCGTGACGCTAAAAGCCCCGAGCGAGAAGAATTCGTGCCCTTCTGCCTCTGCATTGGAGTCAAGCAGGATTTGCTCGCCGGCGATCTCGATGTGAGCATCCAATGGCGGTGGATTCCAATCGTCGATGTCCTCGATCGGGCAGCGGCAGCGCAATGCATACTGTTTGCCCTCAACTGTGCGGGAGTAGTACCACCAGCTGCCATGGCGCGATGGCACCGACAGGTCGGTCTCCTGGGTGCGGTTTTTGATCTCGTCGAAGATTGTCTGTCGGAGGTCGGCGAGGTCGGCGGTCTGGTCCTCGGCGTAGGCGTTTTCAGCTTCGAGGTAGGCGAGTGTCTCGGGCGAGTCCTTGTCGCGGAGCCACTCATAATTGTCGACGACGTCATCGCCATGGTGGCTGCGGATCGAGGGGATCGTGCGGGCGACGGGGGGCACAGTCATGGCTCGACGGTACCCGCGTGCCCCACACTGAGTTCAGAGTCATCGGCTCGGAACGTATGGATCGGCCCCGGGGGAGTGTTGCGGGTTTCGAAGCGTACGGTCACCCGACCGAGGCCGGACCCCCAGACCCAGCCAGCTCCGTGCTCGGAATGGGTCACATCCATCCCGGGATACCAGTAAATTGGCGCATTTTCGGTTGCTTCGTCATCGTCCGGCTCGGGCTCGGCTTCGGCGTGATCGTCGGCGAACAGGTCGTCTTGAACCCAATCGGCGAGTCCGCTGACTCCGACCCCGAGCAACCGAAGGCCGCCGGAGATATCAACTTGGGCAAGTAATCCGGTTGCGGTCCGGGACAGCACGGAAGGGCTGTCAGTCGGACCTTTTAGCGTGGCCGAGCGAGTGTGGGTCTCGAAGTCGTGGTGGCGAATTTTGAGCGTTACGGTGCGGCCGGACATGCCGGCTTTGCGAAGTCGCTGAGCCACTTTGCGCGACATGGTGTCGATGATAAGAGTGAGTTGGGCGCGATCAGTGATGTCGGTCGCAAATGTGTCCTCGACACTCACTGACTTGGCCTCCCGAGAGGCGTGGACGACACGATCGTCAAGGGCTCGGGCCAATCGCCACAGCGATCTGCCCGAGGAGTTACCGAGTATGCGCATCAGTTCGTCCTCGCTCGGCACACGCAGGTCTTCGACGGTGAGTATGCCGATGCGACGTAGTCGCTCTGCGGTGGCCGGGCCAACCCCGGGGATGGCGGTCGCCTGCATCGGACCGAGTAGTTCGGCTTCCCCGCCCGGCGGAACGACAAATACTCCATCCGGCTTGTTCAGTTCGGAGCCGATCTTGGCCATCAGTTTGGACGATGCGACGCCAATCGAACAGGTGAGCCCGCCGGTCCGCTCGGTTACATCGGCACGGATCTGTTCGACGAATTCGCGGGCGTGGTTGGGGTCGAAGTCGGGATTGTCGGCGAGATCGACGAAGGCCTCATCAAGCGATAGCGGTTCGACCAACTCGGTGATTTCCCGCAGGCGGCCCATGACGATCCGGCTGGCTTCACGATAGGCATCGAAGCGCCCGCCCAGGAAGGCCGCGTGTGGGCACCGGGAGCGAGCTTCAGCGGTCCGCATTGCCGAGCGAACCCCGCGCACCCGCGCTTCGTAGGATGCGGTCGCGACCACGCCGCGAGGCCCGATCCCGCCGACGATGACGGGCTTGCCGCGCAACGACGGCTTATCGCGCTGTTCGACCGAGGCGAAAAACGCATCAAGATCCAGATGCATGATCGATGCCGTGGACCGCATGACTCCATCTTGACGGGTTGGTGCGGGCGACCGACACCCGACTCGTTATCCACAGTCCGAAGGCCCGCTGCTGTTGTCCACAGCAGCGAAAATACTTCCGGTCATCGGGGTGGAACGGGCCGATCGTAATCACATGACATCGTCTCGATTTGTAGCCCATGACCATTCAGACCTGCTCGACCTCCTGCCGTCGCTATTCGGCTTCGATCCCAAGGAGTCGATTATCGCGATCGCGACATACGGGCCACGGCGACGCTTCGGCTTCCGTCTGCGTATGGATGTGCCCCGGTGTGCCGATGCAGGAATGGCCGCTGAACTAGCGACCAGACATCTGCAGAACAACGGGGCCGACGGTGCGATTCTGATCGCGGTGACCAAACAGGCCGACGCCGCCGACGCCTGGATGGAACACATGCACCATCTGTTGGGACGAGTTCCAGTGATCGACGCGGTCCGAACCGATGGTTCAACATTGTGGCCAGTCGGCCCAGATGGTGCTGGCTGGCCCGAGCCTTATGTCGCCAGTTGCAGCCCGGCGGTGGTTGAGGCAGTCCTCGAGGGCATGCAGATTTTGCCCAATCGGGAGGCGCTGGTGGAACGTTTCGCCGCGGTCACCGGTCCGCGGGTCGACGAGATGGAGCAGCTAATAGCTACGGTCCTGGCTCGGATAGTCCAGCAGATGGGCGCGACGCCTGCGGCCGAACTGGGCCCGGTCGGCATGGCATACATCGGGCCGATTCTGACGTCGTATCAACGTGGCGACCGGCTCGAAGACGAGCAAATTGCGATATTGGCTGTGTGGGCCTCGTCGAAGGCCGTGCGAGATCTGCTGTGGGAGACCATCACCCGGAAGACCGCCGTCACATCGCTTGAATTTTGGACCCAGGTCGTTCAGTCGACCGTTGCACCTTATGAGCCCGCGGTGTTGTGTCTTGCAGCGTTCGCTGCGTGGCTGTCCGGAGATGGCACGCAGTCGCTCATCGCCGCACTTCGTGCTAGCGAAATCGATCCGAATTACACGATGGCATCGCTCCTGCTGGATACCGTTCAGTCGGGCATGTCGCCGAAAGTCTGGGAGGACACGGTCCGCAGCGGCGCCGTCGCCTGAAAATGATGCCTCGGATTGGGGCCTGAATGAACCATAATCTCGTACGCTGTCCGCATGGGACAAGACGTCGAGGCCCGGGTGTTCACGCGCGAAGATCGTAAGATCTATCGCGCCAAGGTACGTCGCTGTCTTGACGTGTTCGCACGGATACTTAGCGAGTACGACCTCTCAGTGGAGCATCCACAGGTGGGGATCGAGATCGAATTCAATCTGATCGATGCCGACGGCAATCCCACCCTCAGGAACGGCGAAGCACTCGAAGCGATCGCCGACCCAGCCTTTCAAACCGAGCTGGGCCAGTTCAACGTCGAGATCAACGTTCCGCCCAGCGGACTGGCCGGCGACGGTCTGTCAGTACTGCAGGAGAATGTGCGCGCTGACCTCAACGGGGCACAGACCAAAGCCGGTGACATTGGTGCAAATCTGCTGATGATCGGGATCCTTCCGACGCTCGGTGGCGACCACGTGACGGGGGATTCCATCTCGGCAAATCCGCGCTACGCACTGCTGTCAGAGCAAATTCTCAACGCTCGTGGCGAAGACATCGAGATCTTGATCGAAGGGGTTGATCGACTTGAGACTACCGCCGACACAATCGTTCCGGAGGCGGCCTGCACGAGCACCCAGCTGCACCTTCAGGTGGAGCCCGATGACTTCGCGCAGATTTGGAATGCGTCGCAGGCGATCGCTGGAGTCCAGTTGGCAGTCGGCGCCAACTCGCCATTCCTGCTTGGCAAACAACTGTGGCATGAGACCCGAATCCCGTTGTTCGAGCAGGCGACCGACACCCGCAGCGATGAGTTGAAAGCCCAGGGCGTGCGCCCCCGGGTCTGGTTTGGCGAACGCTGGATCACATCGGTGTTCGATCTGTTCGAGGAAAATGTGCGTTATTTTCCGGCGCTCCTCCCTATCGTTGATGCCGAAGACCCGTTGGTTGAGTTCGAGGCCGGCCGCGTTCCAACCCTCGCCGAGCTCCGTTTGCACAATGGAACGGTCTATCGCTGGAACCGGCCGATCTACGACGTCGCTAAGGGCAAACCACATCTGCGGGTGGAGAACCGTGTCCTCCCGGCGGGGCCGACAGTTATCGACACGATGGCCAACGCCGCGCTCTACTTTGGTCTTGTCAAAGCGCTCAGTCACAGCGACCGGCCCGTGTGGTCGCAGCTGTCGTTCAAAGCCGCCGAGGACAATTTCCATGTGGCCGCGCGCAATGGCATCGAAGCCGAGCTCTACTGGCCGTCGGTTGGCGCAGTTCGGGCCCGAGAACTTGTCCTTCGGCAGCTTTTGCCACTCGCACACATCGGCCTCGAGGCATACGGCGTCGCAACCCCAATCAAAGACGCCCTGCTGGGCGTCATCGAACAACGCTGCATCACCGGTCGCAACGGTTCGACGTGGCTTATCGCTGAGTATGAGCGTCGGCTTCGCACCGAAACGGACCGAACACAGGCGTTGCGATTGACGACGCTTGCATACGAGGAACACATGCACAGCAATGTGCCGGTCCACCAATGGCCCACAAACTGAGAGCTTCCTAAGGAAATCCGTGCCCTGCTCTCCGAAGAGTTGGATACGCATGGCACACTTGAGGAAACTGCGGTTGACCACAGGACCGGTTTGCCGCGCCCTAACTCTGCTTTTGCGAGGTTTTCTGTGTCGGTTGTTTCTGCCGCAGGCTCCCGGTTGCGGGCCGTTATCAATAAGAAATCATCGGGTCCCGACGTTGTGGATCAGGCACAGAAAGTGACCACCGTTGCAGTTGAACCGGTCGTGAAGGAGCCCGTGAAGAAGACAACAGCACGCAAGCCCGAACCGGAGACTGCGAAGTCGACGGCGAGCAAGCCAGCCAATAAAGCTGTGGCTGCCGCCAAAGCCACGCCCAAGAAGGCCGCCAAAGCGGCCGTTTCCGTCCCTACGAAAAAGACAGTGACAAAAAAGACCACCGTGACGAAGACTGCCGAAACTGCCAAGAAGACCGCTACTCCCGCCGTGAAGCCTGCCGCCAAGAAGGCCGCGACACCCGCTAAGAAGGTGACCGTGCCCGCCGCGAAGGCTGCGGCGAAGAAAGCACCTGCCAAGAAGGCCGCGGCGAAGAAGACCAAGAATGTCGTGAACGAGCCGGCAACAAAGGCTGCGACTGCGTTGGTCGATGCGACTGGCAAGAAGGTTCTGCCTGATATTCCCGACGAAGAATTCGAGAAGGACGTCAAGACCGACCCCACGCTGAAAGAAGACGAGAAATCTGGCTTCACACTGTCGGCCGCTGACGAGAGCGATGAGCCGGTCCAGCAGGTCATGGTTGCCGGCGCGACCGCCGACCCGGTCAAGGACTACCTAAAGCAGATCGGCAAAGTTTCGCTGTTGACCGCCGGCCAAGAGGTTGAGCTGGCCAAGCGCATCGAGGCTGGACTTTTTGCTGAAGAGAAGGTTACGAAGGGCGGGCGTATCTCGCCCAAACTCGGCGAAGAACTTGACTGGATCCGCGCCGATGGGCGTCGCGCCAAGAACCACCTGCTTGAAGCGAACCTGCGCTTGGTCGTCTCGCTAGCCAAGCGCTACACCGGCCGCGGCATGTTGTTCCTTGACCTCATCCAAGAAGGCAACCTCGGCCTTATCCGTGCGGTCGAAAAGTTCGACTATACCAAGGGTTTCAAGTTCTCCACCTATGCGACCTGGTGGATCCGTCAGGCCATCACCCGCGCAATGGCCGATCAGGCCCGGACGATCCGCATCCCGGTCCACATGGTCGAGGTCATCAACAAGTTGGCCCGCGTCCAGCGCCAGATGCTTCAGGACTTGGGCCGTGAGCCCACCCCCGAAGAGCTTGCCACTGAGTTGGACATGACGCCCGAAAAGGTCGTCGAAGTTCAGAAGTATGGGCGCGAGCCGATCAGCCTCCACACGCCGCTGGGCGAGGACGGCGATTCCGAGTTTGGCGACCTGATCGAGGACTCCGAAGCGATCGTTCCAGCCGATGCAGTGTCATTCACACTGCTGCAGGAGCAGCTCCACGCCGTGCTCGACACGCTGTCCGAGCGCGAAGCTGGCGTCGTTTCGATGCGTTTCGGTCTGACCGACGGTCAGCCGAAGACGCTCGATGAGATCGGCAAGGTTTATGGCGTCACGCGTGAGCGGATCCGCCAGATCGAGTCCAAGACCATGAGCAAACTGCGGCACCCATCGCGGTCACAGGTCCTGCGCGATTATTTGGACTGAGTGAGTTGGGCCCGTCGCGTCGCGTCGGGCCGAGCCACAACAGAACGGGCTCCCAACCAATTGGTCGGGAGCCCGTTCTGTCGTTTGCCAACCCAGTTGTTTAGCTGGGCCGTTGCTCAGTTCTCGTCGTTGTGTGCCGTGGCCGGAACCTGCGCAAGGCGTCCGGTCTCGTCATGGATTTGGGCCGCGATCTCACGAAGCTTGTCCTCGTGGGCGCGGGCGTGGTGTGCGCAGAACAGGAGTTCTCCGCCATTGCTCAGCTCTGCTCGTACGTAGGCCTGAGCACCACAGCGATCGCAACGATCCGTTGCGGTGAGCGCTGACGTCTTTTCAGCAACTGCCGTCATGTCTGACCTCTCTTCACTCTGGAATCTTCGTTCGATAGTTATAACATCCTCGCATGTGACGCTATTCCCATCAGGCGACGGTCCCAACTAGTTGAATCCGTGCTCCTATGCATACCCTGTCATGCCAAGCCGGGATGGGAGGACACGCATTTCGTGCCCGCGTGTCCCGGCCAGTTTGAGCGGGCTGCCCCGATATTGTGGAACTAGCCACCAACGTGGTGGTGCAGTTATGTTGCGCAAGGAAATCATCATCGAAGCCACGTACGACGCCCGGAACCTGCTCGTCCTCGAAGGGCTGGAAGCAGTCCGCAAGCGACCGGGCATGTATGTCGGCTCGACCGACACTCGTGGGCTCATGCATTGCCTGTGGGAGATCATCGACAATGCGGTGGACGAAGCGCTCGTTGACGTTTGCACCAAAATTCAGGTCATCCTGCACCGTGATGGTTCGGTCGAAGTCCACGACAACGGTCGCGGCATCCCGGTCGACAATGAGAAGAAAACTGGGCTCAGCGGTGTTGAAGTGGTCTTCACGAAACTGCACGCCGGTGGCAAGTTCGGCGGCGGCTCCTATGTTGCGACCGGTGGCCTGCATGGCGTCGGCGCCTCGGTGGTCAATGCCCTCTCGTCCCGCCTCGATGTCGAAGTCGACAAGGGCGGCGTCACCTGGGCGATGTCGTTTCGGCGTGGCGTGCCGGGGGTCTTTGCCGGTCCGAACCCTGACGACGACTTCACCCCAGGCAATCAGTTGCGCAAGATCGGCAAGGTCGCCAAGGCGCGGCGCGGCACACGGGTGCGCTATTGGTCCGATCCGCAAATCTTCATCAAGGGCGCGAAGTTCTCCTACGACGAACTCGCCACCCGCGCGCGCCAGACGTCATTCCTAGTCCCCGGACTGGAGATCGTGATCCGTGACGAGCGCGCCGAGGAAGTCATCGAGGAATCGTTTAAGCATGACGGCGGCATCGCGGAGTTCTGCGATTTCCTCGCGCACGGGGAGGCAGTGACCGATATTCTTCGGCTGCAGGGCCACGAGACCTTCACCGAAACGGTTCCGTTGCTTGACAACAAGGGCCATATGAGCCCACAGGATGTTGACCGTGATCTGGGCGTCGACATCGCGTTGCGGTGGGGCGATGGCTATGAGCATGATGTTCGGTCTTTCGTGAACATCATTGCCACGCCCAAGGGCGGCACCCATATCCAAGGGTTTGAGCGCGGGCTCACCAAGACTTTCAATGACGTGCTGCGTGCGTCTCGCCAACTCAAGACGGCTGACCCCGATGTCATCAAGGACGACATTCTCGAAGGGCTGACAGCAGTGGTCACGGTGCGGCTGGCCGAGCCGCAGTTCGAAGGGCAGACCAAGGAGATTCTCGGCACACCCGCTGTGCAGAAGATCGTTAACACGGTCGTCAGGAATGAACTGACGGCGTTTCTGACGTCCAATAAGACGGCGCACCGGGCAAAGGCCAAGCGCGTCATGGAAAAGGTCGTGGGTGCGTCCCGGACACGGCTGATGGCCCGCCAGCAGCGCGACACGCAGCGCCGCAAGAATGCGCTCGAATCCAGTGCATTGCCGTCCAAGCTGGCCGATTGTCGCAGCAATGACGTTGAACGCAGCGAACTTTTCATCGTCGAGGGAGACTCGGCGCTAGGCACTGCGAAGTCAGCCCGCGATTCGGAATACCAAGCGCTCCTGCCGATCCGAGGCAAGATCCTCAACGTACAGAAGGCTTCGATCGGCGACATGCTCAAGAATGTTGAGTGTTCGTCGATCATCCAAGTCGTCGGTGCTGGCTCGGGACGTACGTTCGACGTCGATAATGCTCGCTACGGACGCATCATCTTCATGGCCGACGCCGACTCCGATGGCGCGCACATTCGTTGTCTGCTGGCGACCTTGTTCTTCGGCTATATGCGGCCGCTCGTGGAGGCCGGCAGGGTTTACACGGCGGTGCCTCCGCTGCACCGGATCGAGTTGACCAACCCCAAGAAGGGGACGGGGAAGTACGTGTACACCTATTCGGATCCAGAATTGCAGCGCAAGCTGGCCGAGTTAGCCAAGAAAGGCATCCGCTGGAAGGACCCGGTTCAGCGCTACAAGGGCCTCGGTGAGATGGATGCCCACCAGCTGGCCGAGACCACAATGGACCCACGTCATCGCACCCTGCGCCGACTCACCGTTGACGACGCGGAGGAAGCCGCCACGGTCTTCGAACTGCTCATGGGCCATGAGGTTGCCCCGCGCAAGGAGTTCATTGTGCAAGGCGCCTACGAGTTAGATGCTGACCAGATCGACGCTTGAACTAGTTCAGGCGACCTGCTTGAGCAGTCCTGAGTCGACGTCATAGATGAAGCCGCCGATTCCGACGGTGCTCGGGATCAGGGGGTGCGATCGCGCTCTGTGGACGTCGGCGATGACGGTGCGTTCTTGATCGGTGATGACGCCGAGCGTCAACCACGTCGAATCGGTCGCGGTGATCTCAGAAATCTTGTCATGTAGTTCTTCATCGGTGGACGATCCCATTGCACAGCGAGTGTGCTCGACGATCATGACTCTGTTGACGTTGAGCGTAGCGACGCTCAGCACCAGCGCAACCAAAACCTGGTCATCGACACGCCCACCCGGGTTGCGGAGAATTTTGGCGTCGCCGGCGTGGATACCGATCATGGCAAGCGGGTCGATGCGGGAATCCATACAGGTCACCATGCAGACACCGGCTTGGGCGATGCCGTCGAATCCGGAGAGGCCAAAGTCAGCGGCATAATTTTCATTGGCAGCGAGAAGGTCGGAAAAATCATTCACATTTCCACATTACTGCTGCGTTGTTGTGCTCGTTCGACCTGGTCGCAAAAGTATGCTGCCGAGTACAGCCGCGAGGAACGCGCAAACTGCCGCGCCCGCGAAGACCGCATGCAATTGTGAAATGCCGGCGCCGAGCAGCGCATCCTGGTAGGCGTCACATGCGGTATTGACACCATTGCAGAGATCCGTGGCCGGCGGAATCGCCGAGGATGCCGCATAAAAGCGATGTAGACCGATCGTCGTGAGGGCCGAGATGCCGATCAACATACCGACCATACGAGCCACAATCAGGAAACCCGATGCAACGCCATGGACGGCATCGTCGGTGACCTCCAACAGGACCGCATTGATCGGCGCGATGGCCAGACCAAAGCCAATTCCTGCCACGATGAGCGATAGCGTCTCGATTGGGTGCTCAAGCGATTTTTCGTTCCATGTGGCCATGTGGACGAAGGCAAGGCCGCTCATCGTCATTGCGACCGTCGTGAGCACCGCCGCATTGGTATATCGGAGCAGCCACCCGCCCAACAATGCGCCGATCGGCAATGCGACGAGGAAACGGACGAGGACGAGCGCAGCGTCCAGTTGGGAGTCCGGGTAGATCGTCAGCCGCGCAAAGAAAGGTATGTCGACCAGCGCTGCGATGAGTGCTGCGCCGATGAAAAAGGAAACGGCCATCGAACCCCATGCGGCTCGATGTGCCAGTGCACGCCGCGGAATCAGTGGCGATCGCGCTGTTTTCTGCCGCCAGGCGAAGGCGATGGCAGCAATTAATGCCATCGGGAGCAGTATGGGTGCGTTAGCGCTGATCGAATTGCTCTCAGGTTCGGCTGAAGCGAACGCGACGATCACCGCGCCCAATCCGATCGCCATCAGCAGAGCGCCGATCAAGTCGGTCGCGCGCGCAATCTCGCCCCAGGCACGCCAGCTGAGCAACGGCTGTCGGGCGAGCGCTTCACGAAGGACAAACAACCCGAAAGCCAGATACAAGAACAGCGCCAGCGGCGTCAGCCAGCGCGAATCACCATGGATCGGAAGGAAAGCTCGTCCGGAGTTGATGCCCGCGGTCAGAAAGTTTGGGGCGGCCATTACCAGCGCGAGTGCCGTGAGCATGAGCACAAGCAGCCCAATGCCGAGCAGGTCGTGCCGCTTCCGCTGTGCCGTCGCGTCGTTGCGCGGCTTGTCGGTTCGGGTGTGAAGCATCGCCGCGGCCAGCACGAGTCCGATCGCACAATTCAGCCAGAAGATGTCGCGCCAGTCGCCAACTGCCAACACCGCGGCACCATAGAGCGGGCCGAGAACGCTACCGAGTTCCTGTACCGCGCCGATGATCCCGAGTGGCAAACCGCGGTGTGAGGGCGGCCAGGTGTCAGCGACCAGTGCGAGCGTCGGCGGGATCAGGCCGCCGCCACCCATACCCTGGATGAAGCGGCCGATCACCATACTGTCGAGGTTGTAGGCGACTGCCGTCACCAATGAACCAAGCGCGAAGATCGCGAGCGAACCGAGCAGGACGGGGACTCGGCCGCGCAGATCAGAGATTCGACCGATCAGCGGGAGTATGCCCACATAACCGAGCAGGAACCCCGACACGATCGGGGCGGCCCGTTGCAATTGATCGATGTCAAGGCCGGTTGAGGCCATCATGTCCGGCAGTGCGAGCACGACGACATAGGTGTCGGCCGCAGCAAAAGCGATCGCGACGGCCGCGAGCGCTAGGAGTGTGTGTGACCCGGCCGCGGCGCCTCGGGTCCCCGCGGGCCCGGTTGGATTCACGGCTTGGTGATTGTCACTGGTGTCGATGAGGTCGTCACGCTGACCGTGTAGGTCAGTGAATCGGCGCCGGGATAGAAGGGTCCGGTGATCGTCGCGTCATGGAGTTCGTTCTTGTCGGTCAGCCGATAGGTCACCGCGAACGGTTTGGCGGCATTGGCCGACGGCACCAGCGACTGAACCACGGCACCGGGGAGCGTGCCCTTAATGCTGGTCAGTACGACTGACCCGGCACGGCTTTTGCCATTATCTGAGAGCTTCGTGCTCTTGATCAGCAAATCGGAAACGCCGCCCGTGGTGGCGACCAGCGCCGCCGGGTCAGGCGCTTTAAGGGAAGCCGGATCGATGGTTAGGAACGCCGGTGCAAAGCTCACCTTGGCATAAACGGTGCCGTCGACGGCAACGACGTCGGCGCCGAGGCTCGCACCCGAAGCGACGACCTTGACTTTGCCCTTGAAAGCGGGGGAGTGATTGCCATCGCCGTCCGCGCTGAGGAGCCCGTTGACGCCACTTGGCAGCTTGGTGGTGCTCAGCTCCAGATGGATTGTTTCGGCCCCATCCAGTGCGGTCTTGGCCTTCGCCAACCGTGGTGCAAGATCGCTGGCCGTGGGTTTGGCATCGGAGCCACCGCAGCCGGCTAGGCCGATCACGACGGTGACAGCGACAATGACGGTGAAGATTCGTATGCGCACGCGATCAGTCTTCCATGAGTTGGGTTCCGAGCAACCCGGATACGGGGCCGGAAACCGCGATAGCGGGCTGTGCCAACGGCGTTCCCGAACCATCACGGCGTTCCGTCGTTTCGGGTAGGTCAACCGCGGAGCCGCTGCTTGCCGAGGCCATCGCCGGCCCGGGGCCAGCCCACGCCAGAATGAGCGCATCCTCGCCCTTGAGTAGGCGGTGGCAGCGTACGCCACCGGTGGCACGCCCCTTGGCGGGATAGATTGCCAACGGGCTGACCTTGGCCGCGCCATTTTCGGTGCCGGGCAACGCATCGATGGATCCGGCGATCGTGACGACTTCGGCCTCGTGCTGGCTGTCGAGCGCACCGAAAAACACCACCGAGCAATCGGTGCTGAGTTTGATCCCGGCAACGCCGCTGCCGGAGCGACCCTGCGGACGTACAACATCGGCACTGAACCGAAGTAGTTGGGCATCAGTCGTGATGAACACAAGTTGCTCGTGACCGGTCGTCAACGGAACAGCACCGACGAGTTCGTCGCCCGCGGTCAGATGGATCAGATCCCAATCATCGCGATTCGCCAGGTAGTCGGGCTTGATGCGCTTGACCGTGCCGGCCTTGGTGCCGACGGCGAGCCCGGGCTGATCGGCCGCGAAAGTCATCAAGGTTAAAACCTTGGCATCGAGCGCGAGGATTTCGCTGACCGGCACGCCCCCTTGCAGATGCGGTGAATGTGCGGTCGGTGGTAGACCGGGCAGATCGAGAACGTTGAGTTTGTGCACGCGGCCGTCGCTCGTCACGACGCCGATCTCACCACGCGCAGTCGTCCGGATTGCCGCGACGATTGTGTCGTGCTTGGCCCGACCAGTAACCTCGCCGAACGGCGAATCGTCGGCGGTCCGTGCCAACAGACCGGTCGCCGACAGCAGAGCCCAGCACGGGTCGTCGGCAACTTCGAGCGGCGTTGCCGACGAGACGACTGTGCCGGCCGATTCGAGCAGGATCGTGCGGCGCGGATTGCCGAACTCCTTCGCCATCGCTGCGAGCTCGTCGCCGACAAGGCCGCGAAGGATGTTTTCGTCGGCCAGGATCGCTCCGAGATCGGCGATTGTCTGGAGCAGCTCGTCGCGATCCTTTTCGAGCTCGATTCGGGAGAATTTCGTCAGGCGTCGCAACTGGAGTTCGAGAATGTGATTGGCCTGGATCTCGGTGAGATCGAAGACCTGCATGAGCCGCTCGCGCGCCTCAGCAGTGTTGTCGCTGCCGCGAATCAACTGGATGACCTCGTCAATGTCCAGGATTGCGATCAGCAAACCTTCCACGAGGTGCAACCGTTCGGTGGCCCTGCGGCGACGGTATTCACTGCGGCGACGCACGACGTCGAAGCGGTGATGCAGATAGACCTCAAGCATTTCCTTGAGCCCAAGGGTCCGGGGTTGTCCCTCGACGAGGGCGACTGCATTGATGCCGAACGACGTCTCCATTGGCGTGTGCTTGAACAGTTGCTCGAGCAATGCTTCGGGGTGAATGCCGTTCTTGACCTCAATGACCAGGTTCAATCCCTTGTGCCGGTCCGTGAGGTTCTTGACATCGGAGATGCCGTGCAGCTTCTTGGCCTGGACCAACTTCTTGATCGCTTCGATGACTTTCTCGGGCCCGACGTTGTAAGGCAACTCGGTCACAACGATGCCCTTGCGGCGGGCCGTCACTGCCTCAATCCGGGTTGTGGCGCGGATCCGGAAACTGCCATTGCCAGTCGCGTAGGCGGACCGGATGCCGTCCAGGCCGATGATCTTGCCGCCGGTCGGCAAATCGGGGCCGGGAATGAAACGCATCAGATCGTCGAGCGAAGCCTCCGGCTTCTTGATCAGGTGGCGCAGGGCCTGAATGACCTCGATCGGGTTGTGCGGCGCGAGGTTGGTGGCCATACCGACCGCGATGCCACTGGCACCATTGATCAACAGATTGGGCAATGCGGCCGGAAGCACGCTTGGTTCGGTCTCGCGACCGTCGTAATTGGGTCGGAAGTCGACGGTGTCCTCGTGGATCGATGCCGTCATCGCTTCGGCAGCGGGATCCATGCGCGCTTCGGTATAGCGCATTGCGGCTGGCGGATCATCGGGTGAACCGAAGTTACCGTGGCCGTCGATGAACGGGAGCCGCTGAGACCATGGCTGATGCAGGCGAACCATCGCGTCGTAGATCGCGCTGTCGCCGTGTGGGTGCAGCCGGCCCATGACCTCGCCGACAACACGGGCGCTCTTGACGTGGCCGCGGTCGTGCCACAGGCTCATGTCGTCCATGGTGTAAAGGATTCGCCGTTGCACCGGCTTGAGCCCGTCGCGGGCATCGGGCAGTGCCCGCGAATAGATCACGGAGTAGGCGTATTCGAGATAACTCGAATTCATTTCTGCGACGATGCTCGTGTCGATAATGTGCTCGTCGAAATCGTCGTCCTGGGTGCTGGTGGTGCGGCGCGCCATACGTCCTCTCCTGATCGATCCCTATTGTCCCGCGATCACGCAGGTCGGGTCGATTGCCACGCCGGGTAAGTATGGATTGATCCCCGCCGTGAACGCCGTCACGATACGCTCAGCATGTGACCACCGATGTACGTGCCGCGGACCATTGGGACGCCGATGTCCTGCTTAAGGATGGGCGAGCGGCCCAGATCAGGCCCATTGTTCCTGCCGATGCTGACGGGCTCGTCGCGTTCTACGCGCGAGTGTCCGACGAATCTAAGTATCTTCGATTCTTCGCGCCTTATCCGGAGCTGTCGGTCAAGGACGTCAAACGGTTTACGACGGTCGACAACAACCGGCGAGTGGCATTTGTCATCACGATGATCGACGACATCATTGCGGTCGGCCGTTATGACGCGGTGACTGACGACGAGGCTGAGGTCGCGTTCCTTGTGGAAGATGCCCATCAGGGTCGCGGCATTGGCCAACTCTTACTCGAACACCTCGCCCAAGCCGGACGTGAGAGCGGCATCGGCGCATTTGTCGCCGATGTGCTGCCCACCAATACCAGAATGCTCCAGATTTTCCGCGAAATGGGCTACGTGGTCGCCAACACGATGGAACACGGCGTCCTACGGTTGGAATTTAGGCTCGATCCCACCGAAACTGCGCTTGGAGTGATGCGTGCGCGGGAGCAACGTGCCGAAGCAGCTTCGATTGAGCGCATCTTCAACGCCAGCAGTGTTGCGGTCGTCGGCGCGAGTCGGCGGCAAGGCAGTATCGGTCAGGCGATGGTTCGCAACTTGGTTCTTGGCGATTTCACCGGCAACATTTATCCGGTCAATTCCCAATCCATGTCGGTATCGGGGATACCGGCATATGCGACCGTCAGCGACATACCCAATCAAGTCGATTTGGCCATCGTTGCGGTGCCGGCAGAATCGGTCAACGATGTCGTTCTCGACTGCGCCAACAAGGGCGTGCACGGCCTCGTGGTCATCTCCGCAGGCTTTGCCGAGGAAGGTCCCCGCGGCCGTCAACGGCAGCGAAAATTGCTTGGTCTCAGCCGTAGTTACGGATTGCGGCTGATCGGCCCGAACTGCCTAGGCATCATCAATACCGGTCTTGACATGCAACTCAACGCGTCGCTGGCGCCGACCATGCCGCACCGCGGGCGGGTTGGCTTCTTCTGCCAATCTGGTGCGCTCGGCACCGCGATCCTCGAGTCCGTCGCCCGACGTGGGCTGGGGCTCTCCACCTTCGTGTCGGCCGGCAACCGTGCCGATGTGTCGGGCAACGACCTGCTTCAGTACTGGCAGGAGGACGATGCGACCGAGGTTGTCTTGCTCTATTTGGAGTCGATCGGTAACCCACGCAAATTCTCGCGGATTGCCCGCCGAGTGTCGCGCACCAAGCCGATCGTGGCGGTGAAATCCGGCCGGTCCACCCAGGGCATTCCGGTCGGCCACGTGATCAAACAAACCGCTGCGCCACAGTCCGCTGTCGATGCGATGTTCCGACAGGCGGGGGTCATTCAGGTCGACACCCTAGATGAGATGTTCGACGTCGCGCAGTTGCTCGCGCATCAGCCGTTGCCGCGGGGCAATCGGATCGCAATTGTCGGCAACTCCGATGCAATGGGGTTGCTCGTTGCTGATGCGGCGGCGGCAGTTGGTCTTAACGTCAGCCCGCCGGTGGCACTTGGCGCTGATGCCGATGAGGCGGCCTTCGAGAAGGCAATCGAACGTGCGCTGATCAGTCCCGACATCGACGCACTTGTTGCGGTCTACATCCCGCCGTTGAATACGTCCGGCGAGGAGGTCGCCAATGTCCTTGCCGCGATCGGCGAACAGTCCGACAAACCGATCGTCTCGACCTTCTTGGGCCGGGAAGGCGTGCCCGAACTCCTGCGTGTCCCTGATCTTGGCGCCGAGGCCGGCCGCGGCTCCGTACCGTCCTATGCCGCACCAGAATCAGCCGTACGCGCATTGGCCCGCGTTGTGCACTATGCGGAGTGGGCTGCCAAAGATCAAGGAGATTTTCGCGTCGCCTTGGATCATCGAACCGGCGATGCGCGCGAGATCATCCGCGAAGTGCTGGCCAAGGCACCGCGCGGCGCGATTCTGTCGACAAAACAGGTTCACGATCTGCTCGCCTGCTATGGCATCGACATCTGGACCTGGGTCAACGTTCACACCCGCGAAGAGGCCATCACAGCTGGCGAGGAACTCGGCTGGGAAGTCGTGCTCAAGGCCGGCTCTGAACACCTACGCGCTCGTCCCGATCTCGCCCACATCTGGCGTGACATCACCGATGCGGAGTCGATGGGGGAGGCGTGGGATGATCTCACGACCTGGGCGGGGATGCGCCGTGAGACGACGTTCTTCGTGCAGCGCGCTGCACCCGAAGGAGTCCCGTTGACGTTCAGGGCTTCGGAGGATCCACTTTTCGGCCCGTTGATATCTTTCGGTCTTGCCGGTGCGCCCAGCGAACTGCTCGGCGACCGGGTTTACGGCATTCCGCCGCTCACCGATGTCGATGCTCAGACGATGATCCGTGACCTCAAATCCGCGCCGATCCTCTATGGTTATCGCGGTTCCGAACCGGTCGACGTCGGTGCGATCGAGGACATCATTTTGCGGCTTGCCGCGCTCAAGGACGACCTTCCCGAAGTTGCCGAACTCGACCTTGAGCCGGTACTCGTACGCACGGAAGGATTTAGCGTGCTCAGCGCCCGGGCCAAGGCCGTACCCACGACTGATCGCCGCGGCGACTGGTATGCCCGACGGCTCAGCCAGCCCGCAACCGCGGGGGATACGCTCGTCTGATGACCGACAGCAGCAAAGAACTCTTCGCCGCGGTATCCCGTAGTGGTTACTATCCCGAAGCCGTCGCCGCCGGTATGCGTGACGCGCTTGCCGATGAACCAGTCCTCGACTTTGTTCTGCATCACGAGCCAACCTTCGATCGCGATGAGATTCGTCGCCACATGACGGTGCTTGCGTTGACTGGATCCCGACTGGTCCTCGTCCACACCGATGAGCATCCGGCCGACGAAATCCTGACCGAGGCTTACACCTCAACCACCAGTGAGGCAGTTCCGGTCAGCTCGATTCGCTCCGTCGTCGTTACCCGTATGGTGCCGTCGAGCCCCAAGGGCGCTGCCAACAAGGCCCCCGAAGAGGTGCTCATGACGATCAGTTGGGGCGCGGTGTCGCGGGTCGACCTCGAACCAGCACGCTGTGCCGATCCGGAGTGTGAAGCCGATCATGGTTACACCGGCAGCATCGCTGGCGATGATTTCACGCTCCGGTTGAGCGCAACGGCCGACGGTGGCGCAGCAGTGCAGCATTTGCTCCGGTTTGCGCGTTCACTGTCAGCACGCACCGCGTTGGAGGTTCGTTGAATACCATGCTGCCAGATTTCGGCCGCCGGTCATTGGAGACTGTTTTCCCAAGTATTGGTGCTGCAATCGGCGTGGACGGCTTTGCCAACACGCTGGACCTCCCGTCGGCACCGCGGTATGTCGTGTTGCTCGTCGATGGCATGGGATTTGATCTGTTGCGCGATCATGCGGCGGCGGCCCCATTCTTATCGAGCCTGGCACTGGGCGAGCCGATGACTGTGGGCGTACCATCGACCACCGCAACCAGCCTCACCTCGCTCGGGACCGGACTGAACGCCGGTCGCCATGGCGTTTTGGGCTACACCAACCGCATTCCCGGTACCAATCAGCGACTCAATTCACTCAAATGGGATCAGCCGGTTGATCCGCTCGAGTGGCAGCCACACGAGACAGTTCTTGAGCGCCTCCAGGTCGAAGGCATTGCGGTCACGGTTGTCAACGACACGATGTTTGCTGAATCTGGCCTCACCTTGTGCAGCCAGCGTGGAGTTCCTTTTCGTGGCATCGAAACGGTCTGGGAACGACTCGACGAAATCGTCGACGCTTCGGAATCGAGTGCTCAGTCCGTCGTGTATGCGTATGAATCGAGGCTTGACCACACCGGTCATGCGCGCGGTTGCGGTTCGCCTGAATGGGAAGCCATGCTCACCACGATCGACACCGACCTGCGTCTGTTGCGGGAAGATCTGCCGCCCGATGCCGTCCTCGTTGTCACGGCCGACCACGGCATGGTGGATGTCCCCAAGGAAGGCCGATTCGATCTCGACCAGCATCCTGAGTTGCGCAAGGATGTCACGCTCGTGGCCGGTGAAGCGCGCTTTCGCCACATTCACACCCGCGATGGCGCTGCCGAGGAGGTCGCTCAGCGTTGGCAGGAGATGCTCGGCGACCGTGCTGTCGTACGTACTCAGGATGGTGTCGAGGACTGGTTCGGCCCGATCGACCCGTTGGTTCGGCCACGTATCGGCGATGTGCTGGTTGCTTCACTCGGCAATTTTGCGGTGTTTTCTTCGGTCGATTTCGCGATCGAACAGAAGATGACCGGTTTCCACGGCTCAGTCACACCGACGGAGATGCGCGTTCCGTTGCTCGTCAGCAGTTGAATGTGTGCACCCTGGCCGTAAGCCATGACAACTCGACCACCGGTAACTGGCAGACTTGACCAGTGGCTGATCTCAACTTCTATTCCGGCACGATGGATTGCGGCAAGTCGACGCTTGCGCTGCAGATGGATCACAATCACAAGACCCGCGGTCGTGTCGGGCGGGTGTTCACCTCACACGACCGCGCTGGGCGTTCAACGCTTTCCAGCAGGCTGGGCCTTTCGGCCGAAGCGGTCGAGGTCCCCATCGATTTCAACTTCTGGCACTACGTTGTCGATCAGTTAACCCATGGTGGACGCATCGATTATCTGGTCTGCGACGAGGCACAGTTTTACACTGTGGATCAGATCGACCAGATTGCTAAAATCGTCGATGAACTCGACATCGATGTGTTCGCGTTTGGGATCCTCACCGATTTTCGCACGCGGCTCTTCGCCGGCTCGGCTCGCCTGATCGAATTGGCCGATCGGGTGCAGACGCTTCAGGTGGAGGCATTATGTTGGTGCGGCGCTCGCGCCACCCACAATGCGCGCACCGAGGATGGTGCCATGGTCACCGAGGGTGACGTGATTGTCGTCGGCGATGTGGACTATAGCGACGACCGACAGCCCGTCATCGGTTATGAGGTGTTGTGCCGACGTCACCATCGACGCCGAATGACTGCCGCCACGGCACGCGCTGCGCAACTGTCACCCGATGTACTGCCCTTTTCTTGAAAGAAAAGTATTAAAGCGATTATTCCGCCTCGGGCTTGCCGCCGAACATGATTTCGTCCCAACTCGGCACTCGACGGCGCTCATGCCGCTTTTTGCTCGGTTGCTGAGCCGGGTGGGAGGCGATCGTGTCAGGAACTGCGACGTTCTGGTCGATCTCGTTAATGTCATAGGTGGTGTATTCGTCGACAAAAGTCGATTCGTCCGTTTCGATACGTTCGCCGGTTTCGGCGGGACTGTTAGCGCGGCTCTCGCCGCTCGTGCCCGGCTCATCGGTGGCCTCTTCGCCCAATGCGAGCTGTCCCATGGCACGGCGATCCCGGGCCGCTTTCAATGATGAGACGCCGTGTGGGTGCTGTTCGGTGTTGGCATGGGTGACGGCGGGCTCATCGTTGAGTGGTGAACGCACGGCATCGGCGATCGCCATATCCGCTGAGTCGGGCAGTGCCACATCGCCGACCAGATCGTGCGCCAGCTGATCGGCTGGCACGACATACCGACCAGGAACGTCAAAGAGGAAATTAGCGGTTTCGTTGGCGCCTTCGGGCAGGATCGCGAGGTTCCAACGGCCGTCCTCGCGCTTCCAGGCATTCCAGACAGCCGTCTCCGGGGCGCCGCCGCGCGCAAGTAACTGGTCGTCGACGAGTGCGCCGAGCAGGACGCCACTGCCACCGGCGTGCTTGCGGCGGAGCACGGTCTTGCGGGCCTGCTCGCACATGTATTCGCGCTCGGCAAGAACCGGAACGGCGTATGGCATGATCCGATCAACCTCGACACCCGCTGCCTCGGCAATCGTTTCAGGACTTTCGCCACGACGGATTCGAGTCTGGATGTCGCGGGGGCTCAGTGAACTGTTCATCTTGCTCTCCAACTGACCGGTGCTCGGCTTGGTTGTCGGTGACAGGGAGTCGACCAGAGACTTGGTCCGATGATCGGCACGTATGCGGAATTCTTCTCCAGTGGCGGAATCGAGCGCGATAAGACCCGCCTTGTCGTCGCTCAGCCTGGCGAGACCGAGTTCGCGCATGGGATCCTCCATCAAATCTACGTCTTCTCAGTGTTGTCGGTCAGCGCGCTGATTCCCACTCGACGCGCCGAAACGCGAAAGGTTCTTCGCTTCTGACGGATTTTGGGTTCAGCAGCTTTGGGTTCAGTGACGACGGGGGAGTACCGCATCGAATGCGGCATCGTGATTGCCAAAGCGGTGCGTCGTGATGCTGATGGTTTGCTCGCGCAGGAACGGTAGCGCCTCAAGCCGGCCTGATGGCGTCACCGGATTGGAATAGATGGCAACGTCAGGATCGCCGTTTATTGCGCCCGCGAGGGCACCCGCGTCGGAACCAACTAGACGAATCCGCTCGGGGTGCAGGCGCTTAACGGCGGCCAGCCAGTCGGCGTGGGACTCAACGCGTACGTCAGAGGCGAGCTCGACTGGCAAGGAGACGTGGCTGCTGACCAGCACAGTGGCGCCGACGCGATCGGCTGCGATCAATACGCGTACGAGTTCGGCGAGCCGACCGTTCTCACCGAAGCGGACGGTGACGGGCATTGCCAGATAGCGGAATACATTGCGTTCCACGCCGAGACCGGAAAGGTCCTTCTCGATGCCGAACTCACGTTGCCAAGCGTTTTGGTCCGAGCCCGCGGCAGCATGTAGCCAGTCGAGCTCGGCGACAGACACGAGTTCGGCCGCAGCGACGAGTAGCGCTTGCGTAGGCTCGCTCAGCGGGCCGGTCTGCGCGACTGGGCGCAATGGCTTGGGCTCCCACGAACCCAAGTGGGTCAGATAGTTGGGGCCGCCAGCCTTGGCCGTTGTCCCAACGGTGGATCGTTTCCAGCCGCCGAACGATTGCCGCTGAACGATGGCGCCGGTGATGCCGCGGTTGACATACAGGTTGCCCGCCTCGACCTGGTCGATCCACTGGTTGACCTCATCGGCATCAAGTGAATGGATGCCAGCGGTCAGCCCGTAGTCGGTTGCGTTCTGGAACGCGATTGCCTCTTCAAGATTCTTTGCCCGCATGATGCCGAGCACCGGACCGAAGAACTCGGTGGAATGAAAGTGGCTGCCCGGCGCGACACCGCTGCGAACCCCCGGCGACCAAAGTCGGCCGGTGTCATCGAGTGGTTCGGGCTTGATCAACCAGTCCTCACCGGGCGCCAGGGTCGTCAATGCATCGGCGAGCTTGCCCTGCGCCGGTTCGATCAACGGCCCCATGAAAACGTTTGGATCCTGTGGATAGCCGACCTGCTGGGAAGACACAGCATCGACGAGTTGCCGTTCGAAACGTTTAGACTCTCCGACCGAGCCGACGAGGATCACCAGACTTGCCGCTGAACATTTCTGCCCGGCATGTCCGAATGCGCTCTTGGCGACATCGGCAGCAGCATGGTCGAAATCGGCGCTCGGCGTGACGATGATCGCATTCTTGCCACTGGTTTCGGCCAACAGCGGGAGATCATTTCGCCAGGAACGGAACAATGCTGCAGTTTCCCAAGCGCCGGTAAGAATGAGTCGATCGACAATCGAATGCGACACGAGCGCTTTGCCGAGCGGACCCTCATCAATCGAGGCGAAGGTAAGCACATCGCGCGGGATCCCGCCTTCCCACAACGCTTCGACCATGACCGCAGCGCAGCGACGCGATTGTGGCGCGGGCTTGATGATGACGGCACTGCCGGCGGCCAGAGCTGCCAGCACCGAGCCTGCCGGAATTGCGACGGGGAAGTTCCATGGGGGTGCCACAACGGTCAGATTTGAGCTCGTGAAGGTTGCGCCATCGACGGCATCGAGACGCCGGGCTGCTTCCGCGTAATAGTTGGCGAAGTCGATTGCTTCGCTAACCTCGACATCGGCTTCGGCGATGGTCTTGCCGGTCTCAGCGGCCATCACTGCGATCAGGTCACCGCGGCGTGCTGCCAGAGAACTTGCGCATTGGTGCAGCAGCCAGGCCCGGATATCGGTGTCACGTTTGCCCCACTCGATGCCAGCATCGCGGGTGTGGCGGATCAGCGATTCAAGGCTGGCTGGCCCGGGTATGGCGTTGTCGTGGACCGTGTGCTCGCCCAGCTGGGTGTAGATCGAACGATCCAACAGCGCCTGACCCCAGGCGCGGTTGGCCGGCAACGACGGATCGGTGTCGGGCGTGTTCGTGAATGGGGCCGAGAACGAAAACACGCCCTCGTGCTGCCGGTTCTGTTTGCGGTTAGGGCCGGGGACGTCATCATCCAGATCCTTGACCGACTCGATGAATCGGTGCTTCTCCCGCTCGAATAATTCGGCACTAGTGCTGAGGTCGAACACCGCAGACATGAAGTTGTCCGAGCTGGCATTTTCTTCGAGTCGGCGTACGAGATAGGAAATTGCCACATCGAACTCATCCGGATGCACAACCGGCGTGTAGAGCAGTAGCTTGCCGATCTCTTGGCGCGCCGCGGACACCGGTCCGGAGGTCATACCCAACAGCATCTCGAAATCGACTGCATCGCGGACTGATCGGTGGCCCGCCAGAAGCCAGGCGTAGGCGATGTCGAAGAGGTTCTGTCCGGCGACGCCGATGCGGATCGCATCGGCGCGTTCGGGGGTGAATGCGTAGTTGAGGATCCGCTTGTAGTTGGTGTCGGTTTGCTGCTTGGTCGCCCAGGTTGCTTGTGGCCAGCCGTGCAACGCGGCGTCGACATGCTCCATCGCCAGATTGGCACCCTTGACGATGCGCGCCTTAATGGGCGCTCCGCCCGCCGTGCGGCGCTCGTGTGCCCACTGTTGTAGGCGGGCCATGGCGCCCAACGCATCGGGCAGATAGGCCTGCAGGACGATGCCTGCCTCAAGCTGCGGGAACCGATCGAGAACCTTGGTAAAGACGGCGATCGTCAGGTCGAGATCGCGGTACTCCTCCATGTCGAGATTGATGAATTTGTCTGGCCCGGCGGCTGCGATCTCATACAACGGCATCAAGTTGTCAGCGACGCGGTTGACGGTGTCGTCGAAGGCCCACATCGACAGCTGGCTGGCGATTGCCGAAACCTTGACCGAAACGTAGTCGACGTCCTCGCGTGCGAGCAGTTCTTCGGTGCCCTTGAGTCGCCGGGCGGCTTCACGCTCACCGAGCACGGCCTCGCCGAGCAAATTGAGATTGAGGCGGTCGCCGTCGGCCCGGAGTTTGCCGATGGCTTTGCCCAGTTTGTCCGGCCGGGCGTCGATGATCAGATGACCGACCATACGGCGGAGCGAGCGACGTGCGACAGCTACGACGAAACGTGGTGCCAGCAGCGAAAACAAGGCTCCCAACTTAACGAGGAAACGCAAGTGCCATGGCAGGAACGTAGGTGTTTTGGCCGCGAGTGAGCGGAGATTGTGCGCTGCGACGTAGGGATCTTCAGGGCGGATGACCCGGTCGACGAAGCCGATCGTGAAGTCCAGACCGCTCGGGTCCTTCAGGAGGTGCGCAAGACGCTTCGCAGCCGGGTTGCGGCGCTGCTTTTCCTGGGCGGCGGGGTCGATCCAGCGGCGTACGAGATCGACGCTTTCATCGGCAAGAGTGAGATCGGTCATGTCGAGGCCTAGGTTAGCCTGAACGGGGCGGTGCGTTAACCCCGGACCGGACGTTGGGGCGGGTTGACCGACCACGCCACGATCGTCGCGCACGCACCGGCGATCAACGGCACCCAGAAGCCTGCCGATGCGCCGGACCGATCGATAAGCCAACCGGCGAACGCGGCACCCGGTGCGACACCGATCGCCATGCCAGTGGACGTCCACGCGATGCCCTCAGTGAGTCGCGACGGCGGCACATACAACTCGATCAGATTCATGGCTGCGATCAAGGTCGGCGAGATCATGAAGCCGCTCAGAAATATACCCAGCGCCAGCCAACCAATCGATTGGAGAAACAGCAACGGGATGAACAGCAGCGTCAGTCCAAGCAGTGAGAACCGCAGTTGACGAACCGGACTCACTGGCAGCGACGTCGCACCGACAAGGATGCCGGCCAGCAAGCTGCCGCCAGCCCACACGGCAAGGATTGGTCCGGCGGCCGAGCGTTGCCCGAGTTCGGTTGAAAACGCCACGACGATGACCTCGGTCGAACCAAACAGGACTCCGAGGCCGCTCGAGGCGAACATGACCGGCCCGAGCAACCCCCAGCCGAGCGGTTCGCGCGAACCCGCCTTTTGTTGGGACCGTGGCGGCTCGCTGCGACGTTGCGCGGCGAGGAGAAACGTGCCGATGAGCGCGGCTGCTGCGGCCGCGACCAGCCCACTGATCTCGTCCACGTTGAGCGCGAGAAAGGTCACCGCAACCGGGCCGACCATGAAGACAATCTCGTCCAAGATCGCTTCGACCGAAAACGCCGAATTCAGTTGCGAACGGTCCGTGATCGTATGCGACCAGCGGGCTCGGACCATAGATCCGGCCTGGGCCGAACCCAGGCCAGCCAGCATCGCGGCAAGGTGAATCGAGAGCGTTGGCCACCGCAATTCGATGGCAACTAGCAAGAGTGCGATACCAACCGCATACACAATCCCGACGCATCGCAGGACGACCGCTTGGCCAAAGCGATCAGCAAGCCGGCCTTGGGTCGGAGCTCCAACCGCAGCTGCGAGCACATAGGCGGCCGAGACCGTGCCGGCCAAGGCATAGGAATCCGTGCGAGCCGAGATCAAGAGCACGATGCCGAACCCGGTCATTGACAACGGGAAGCGGGCTACGAGTCCCGAAGCACTGAACGCGAGCGCTCCGGGAAGCGACAGAACGCGTCGATATGGCTCAAGCACAGGACTCCTTCCCGGGGTAGGCGATGTGCGCAATGTGCTGATGGCAAAATATGGGTTATGAATCCCAGTCCGTACGACGCCGTTCTCCTTGTGTCCTTCGGTGGTCCGGAGAAACCCGACGACGTGGTGCCGTTCTTGCAGAACGTGACTCGTGGAAAGGGTATTCCACTCGACCGGCTCGAAGCGGTCGGTGAACACTATTACTTATTCGGCGGCCGATCGCCGATCAACGACCAGTGCCGAGAACTGCTGGCTGCGGTTCGCACCGACTTCGCCGAGAATGCGGTGGACATTCCCGTCTACTGGGGAAATCGCAACTGGGATCCCTATCTCGCCGACACTCTTGCACAGATGGAAGCCGATGGGATCACCCGAGCACTGTGCTTTGTGACCAGCGCCTACTCGTCCTATTCGGGTTGTCGCCAGTATCGCGAAGATGTCTTTGCTGCGGCCGAGCCGACAACAATCGAGCTCAACCGGACCCGGACCTATTTCAATCACGAAGGTTTCATCGGGCCGTTCGCCGAAGCCACTGCCGACGCACTCGACGGTGCAGCAGCAGGAACCCATGTGGTCTTCGTGACCCACTCGATCCCCGATTCGATGAATGCGGCAAGCGGAGGGCCGGGGTTGCACATGTATGAGCGTCAACACCTCGAGGTGGCCACCCAAGTTGCCGAGCGAACTGGCACGAAGTCTTGGAGTCTTGCCTACTGTTCGCGTTCTGGGCCACCGTCAATGCCGTGGCTCGAGCCCGACATCAATGACCGACTGCGCGAATTGCACGCTGACGGTGTGCGGTCGGTCGTGGTGGTGCCGATTGGATTCACGTCCGATCACATGGAAGTCATTTTTGACCTTGACACCGAGGCCGCCGCGACAGCCAGTGAGTTAGGCATGGACTTCGTCCGGGTGGCAACGCCGGGCACTCATCGGAATTTCGTCGCGATGGTGCGTGATTTGCTCCTAGAGCGTGCCGCGATCGAACGCGGCGAGCAGGTCGAACGATGCGCCGTGGGGAATCTAGGAGCAAATCACGATGTGTGTCCAGCTAACTGCTGCGCCAATCCCCGGGCCCAACGGTCGACGATTTCGTGACTGCTCCCGACGAACTGATGACACTTGCGCAAGAGGTGGGTCGTATGGCGGCCCGCTATGTAGCTGATGCCCGGCCTCGTGGTCGTGTCGAGGTTGCGGCCACAAAGTCGAGCCCCACCGATGTTGTGACCGCAATTGACGAGGAGTGCGAGCGCCGAATCAGGGCAGAAATCCTTGCTGCTCGACCCCAGGACGGGTTTGTCGGTGAAGAAGGTGCCGATGTGATTGGTAGCTCGGGAGTTGACTGGATCGTTGATCCGATCGACGGCACGGTCAACTTTGTTTATGGTCTCCCGTTCTATGCGGTGTCGATCGCGGCATCGATCAATGGGCGGGTTGAGGTCGGCTATGTGATCAACATCGCAAACGGCACCGAATACACGGCGATCCGCGGTGCTGGAGCATTCCAACGCACCGATTCGGAGTCCACACGGCTCGCGGCACCCCGTGGCGGGCAACTCGATCACGCGCTCGTTGCCACCGGCTTCAACTATGTCCGGTCGGTTCGTGCACATCAGGCCGCGGCCGCGGCCGTCATGCTCCCGCAGGTCAGGGACATACGGCGCACGGGCTCGGCAGCGCTCGACCTGTGCGGATTGGCTTCAGGGATGTATGACGCGTATGTCGAACAAGGCTTGAAAGCGTGGGATCTAGCCGCCGGTGGACTCATTGCGACTGAAGCGGGCATCATTCTTGATGGGTTGGACGGCATCCCGAATGAGCGGCTTGTTATGGCCGCGCGGGCCGATATCGCGAAGGAATTTTTCGCCCTCGTGCACGCTTGTGGCTTCTGAGTGTGCTTGAAGCCTCAACATGTGGCACAATCGCGCCGGTCGCATCGCACAGAAGGAGGGTCCATGGCTACCGATTACGACGCACCCCGGAAGACTGAAGAAGAACAGTCCGAAGACAGCATTGAAGCACTCAAGGCTCGTCGGCATGAGAAAAATTCAGGCAAGGTCGATGTAGACGAAACCGAAGCAGCAGAATCGTTCGAACTACCCGGAGCCGATCTCTCGCACGAAGAACTCGCCGTGCGGGTCGTCCCGAAGCAACTCGACGAATTCACCTGCAGCTCATGTTTCCTCGTCCATCACCGAAGCCAACTGGCGTCGGAGAAGAACGGCAAGATGATTTGCCGCGATTGCGATTTTTAGGACCTACGGGACCTTCGCTTCGCCCGCTTACCGGTCGTTTCCTCCACTGGAGGAGCGGCCGGTTTCTGGTTGGCGGCCAGCGCGGCCTCGCGCCGCGCGGTTGCTTCGGGCGTCTTGAGTGGCTTCATGCCCGGCGGTAGACTCCCGGTCGATTTGATCCAGTAGTTCGCGGTGCTGCGCCGCACCAGCACCTTCACGAGTTCAACCCCCGCGCCAGCAACGATCGCCCAGCCGACCGCTTCGGCGTTGGTGACCTCGGGGTGTTTCGCGTTCGTGGGCGGCTGCTTGCCCGTGGCCAAACGCCACGACGCTGCGGTGATCCGTTGGGCGACGAGAGCGGCGGCGATGGTCGACGCGCGATCCATCATCTTCCAGGCCTGTTTGGTGGACTGCTTTGTTTTGATCTTCTTGGCGGCGGGAGCTTTGTTGCCCTTCTTCTTACTGCTCTTCTTCGACACGCTGTTCTTCTCCGATCGGTTGACGCTGATCCTTGTCCGCTGTGGCCAGTGATGCAACTAGTGCATCCGGGCGGCGGGTCGATACGAGCCAGTAAGGAGTCGGGTCGCGGGGGTCGTTGACCTCGACTTTGACGGCGGTCGGAACATACGAACGTATGCGGGAGAACGCGCGGGCATCGGCGCCGGCACCTCGGGTGTGACGGAGCACCTCACGGTCCAGCGCGGTGGCTGCCCCGACCGCGGCTCGTGGCAACCGCGCACCTCCGGCGAGTAAGTCTCCGCCGCGCACTTCGATTTCAAGCGAGCCGGCGATCCAGAGCGGAACGGCCAGTGCGGCTGCGCTGACAATGCCCACGACGGTCCCGACAGTCCAGTTGGAGACCACGAGAAAGATCCAGCCGGTGCTGACTGCGAAGCCGACCACGAGTAGCCACCAACCGGCCGAAGGGCGGAGCGTCTCGGAATAATTCGTCACGGGTCAAGACTGCACTACCCGACAGCGTGGATCCAACGGGTAGGGTCGATCGCGTGGTTGATGTTCAGATTTGCCGGCTGGATCCGACGATTCCGCTGCCCGCATACGCCCATCCAGGGGACGCTGGCGCGGATCTGCATTCGCGCCTCGACGTCAGCATCGAACCGGGGGAGCGGCAGCTCGTGCCAACGGGAATCTCGATCGCGCTGCCGGACGGCTTTGCCGCATTTGTCCATCCACGGTCGGGCCTAGCCGCACGGCACGGGCTTTCGGTGGTCAACACGCCCGGCACTATCGATGCGGGCTATCGCGGTGAGATCAAGGTCTTACTCATCAATCACGACCTGCACGAGCCGATTCGGTTGTCCCGTGGCGACCGCATCGCGCAACTCGTTATCCAACCGGTCGCGCATGCCGAGTTCGCCGAAGTGACAGTGTTGCCCGACTCAGTTCGTGGCGCCGGCGGCTATGGTTCCACGGGCGGCCACCGCAGCTTGAACGACATATCCGAACAAAGGGAGAGTGTTTGATGCGTATACGTCGGAAAACACAGGACGAAGCCGTCAACGAGACAGACGACGACGCGGACGAGGTGACGACTGAGGTCGACCAGACACCAGAGCCGCTGGCGGTCGACGTGCGCGCCAACGGGCCATGGGATGTGAGTGAGAAGTCGCCCGGCGATGACCCCACCTACATCGATCTCGGTGCGCTCGTCATCAAGGGAGAAGTTGGTTTCAATCTCCAACTGCCCACCGACGGCGACAGCGACATCATCGGTTCGGCAGTGCTCATGACCGAGGATTCGGCAATCGAGTTGCGTGCCTTCGCGGCATCGCGATCGGGCGGTCTGTGGGAAGAGATTCGCGCCGATCTGATCGAAGAGGTCGAGAAGCTTGGTGGTGAGTATGAAGCCACCGATGGCGTCTTCGGCGCGGAGATCAGGATTCGCGTTCCCGTGCCCGATCAACCGGATCTATTCCAGCCCAGTCGCATCCTCGGCATTGAGGGTCCGCGCTGGTTCCTACGTGCCACGTTGCTCGGCAACGCCGGCCTCGAACCCGAGGATGAGGGCGTCCTGATCGATGCGCTACGCAACACGATCGTGGTCCGCGGTAGCGAACCGATGATGCCGCGCGAGGCACTGACGTTGACGCTCCCGGCCGGAGCCGAAGTTTTCCAAACCGATGATGACGGCGAAATTATCCGCCCGGATGATGAGGGTTAAGTCGGCGAATAAGTTTGGTCATGCCTAGACTTGAAGCATGAGCGGACTCATCAGCAGGACCATCGGTCGACTGACAACGGTCGACGACGAGGCAGGCGAACTCAAACAGGACGCCGCACGGGCTGGTTGTTCACCAATCGCTACGCAGCCAACGCGCGAGCCGGTGTCGATTCACGGCGTGCTCAGATCAGTCACGCATCGACCTAACAACGGCGTCTCAGCGCTCGAAGCAGAGTTATATGACGGCTCCGCGAGCGTGACGCTTGTCTGGCTCGGCCGGCGCCGCATTGAAGGGATCGAACCGGGCCGACAATTGACCGCATTCGGTCGACTCGGGATCCGCCGCGGGGAACGTGTGATTTATAACCCGCGTTACGAACTCGGCGTATGACCGACAACACCGATAATGTTGAAACGGTAGAGCACCTCGTTCGAGCCCAACTCGCAAAGGCCCTTGGCGGTCGGCGCGGAGTGCTCGAAAGCGCAGTCCCGACAATTGCGTTCACCATGGCGTGGATCATTGGCCACGACCTTAAACCTGCACTCATCATCAGTATTGGTGCGGCAGTGGCGCTTCTGCTCGCTCGCCTACTGCAACGCAGCAATCCACAATTCGTCGTGAATGCGCTGGTCGGCATCGCGATTGCCGCCGTTTTCGCCACCCGCTCCGGTCGGGCCGAGGACGCCTTCCTGCCGGGAATTCTTTATAACGGTGGATATGCGGTCGTCTTGATCTTGTCGATCTTGGTTGGGTGGCCCGTACTCGGCTTCCTCGTTGGCAGCGTCACGGGCGATGCAACCGCGTGGCACGTG
Source organism: Aeromicrobium changchenzhani (assembly GCF_057586615.1). Classification (NCBI taxonomy): domain Bacteria; kingdom Bacillati; phylum Actinomycetota; class Actinomycetes; order Propionibacteriales; family Nocardioidaceae; genus Aeromicrobium; species Aeromicrobium changchenzhani. The sequence continues at coordinate 1,708,250 of NZ_CM172480.1, forward strand.
GACAAGGCGATGGTGCGACTGTGCAACCGGCTCACCTGGGTCCTCGCGGCACCCTGCATCCTGCGGGTGCTGATCCAGTATCCGCTGTGGAGTGGCGAACACGTCGCACTGCTGGGAACCGCAAAGATTGCGCTCGGCTGGCCACTTCAAGTTGCCAGCTTCGCCGCGATGGCATGGTTGCTCGGCCGTGACAAGACCCCGGTTGAGCGTTGAACTGACTCAGTGCTTCGGCGACAACAAATTCCCAAGCGCATCCTCGGAGGCCGCAGGCGTGACGAACAGAAGTTCATCGCCGGCCTCGAGCGAGCGGTCACCGTCGGGCGTTTGAATCGTGTTGTCGCGCAGAATGGCCACGAGAACAACATCAGGAGGCCACTTGACCTCCTGCACGCTCCTGCCGACGAATGGCGAATCGTCCGGCATCGTCAGTTCGACGAGATTTATTTCGCTCTGACGGAAAGTGAACAACCGCACGAGGTCGCCGACCGTGACCGCTTCCTCGACCAGCGACGCCATCAGCCGTGGCGTTGAGACCGCGACATCAACGCCCCAGGATTCACCGAAGAGCCATTCATTGCTGGGGTGGTTGACCCGGCCGACAGTGCGCGGCACCGAAAACTCTGTTTTAGCTAATAGCGAGATGACCAGATTGGCCTTGTCGTCGCCGGTCGCAGCGATAACAACATCACAGGTTTCGAGTTGCGCTTCCTCCAATGAGGAAAGTTCGCAGGCATCGGCCAACAGCCATTGCGCGTCGGGCACCGATTCGGAACGGATCGACGAGGGCTCTTTGTCGATCAGCAGGATCGAGTGGCCGTTCTCGAGCAACTCCTGAGCAACCGAGCGGCCCACTGCACCAGCGCCGGCGATAGCGACTCTCATCTAGTTCTCCTCCGGCCCGGCCTCGAGGGCCTGATGCACGTCGTGGGCTTCGTCCTCGCGCATGAACACAGCAAGGAAGTCACCCTCTTGGATCACGGTGTCGGCGCGCGCGATCTGGCCACCGCCGAGTCGGGTAAAAAAGCCGATACGGACCTTGGTTTGACGTTCGAGTTCTGCCACGGAACGGCCGATCCACGCAGTAGGCGCGTAGACCGTATCGAGTCGGAGTTCGCCCGAAGGATCGCGCCAGGTCGGCTCTGAACCGGTGGGCAGCAGACGGCGCAGGACCTGATCGGATGCCCAAGGCACCACGGCAACTGTGGGAACGCCGAGACGTTCGTAGACCTCGGCGCGGCCCGGGTCGTAGATGCGGGCGACGATGTTGCCGACTCCGAACTGTTCGCGCGCGACGCGCGCGGAGATGATGTTCGAGTTATCGCCGCTCGACACGGCCGCGAATGCATCCGCATGCTCGATGCCGGCCTTGATGAGGACTTCGCGGTCGAATCCGACACCGACGACCGTGACGCCGGAAAAATTTGGTCCGAGACGCCGAAACGCTTCCGGGTCGGTGTCGATGACGGCGGTCGTGTGGCCGCGCTTTTCGAGGCTTCGCGTAAGCAGCGCGCCGACTCGTCCGCAGCCCATGATCACTATGTGCACGCAGGAGACGCTACACCGCCGACACCGAGATTGTGTCGATGACGTCTGCGGGGTCTAGCATCGTGGCCGTGGGAATAGCCGACATCGCAAAACGTACCGTCGTGGGTCGCAAACTCCGCAGTACCCAATTGGGGGAGACACTTCTTCCCAAGCGACTGGCTCTGCCGATTTTTGCCAGCGACGCATTGTCTTCGGTTGCTTATGCCCCCGATGAGATCTTTCTGACGTTATCGCTCGGCGGTATGTCGGCCTATGCGTTCAACTGGAAGATCGGTGCCTGCGTTGCGTTGGTCATGTTGACCGTCGTTGCCTCCTATCGGCAGAACGTCCATGCCTATCCCAGCGGCGGCGGCGACTACGAGGTCGCGACGGTCAATTTGGGCCGCAAGGCGGGCCTCACCGTCGCGAGTGCGCTGTTGGTCGACTATGTGCTCACCGTGGCCGTGTCGATCTCCTCAGGCGTCCAGAACGCGTCCTCGGCGCTGCCGTGGCTCAATGGCCATGAAGCGACCGCAGCTAGCGTCCTCGTGCTCGCTTTGATGGCGATGAATTTGCGTGGAACTAAGGAATCGGGCAAGGCATTTGCGGTCCCGGTTTATGCGTTCATGTTTGCGATCATCGCGATGGGTATCTGGGGCTATATTCGCGAAGCCTTCGGCACACTGCCGAAGGCCGCAAGTTCCGTGTACGAGATCGCTCCGGCCGAACAGTTCTCCGGTGCCGTCTCGAGCGTCGCGATGGTGTTTCTGTTGGCGCGGGCATTTTCCTCGGGCTGTACGGCGTTGACCGGCGTCGAAGCCATCAGCAATGGGGTACCGGCGTTCCGCAAGCCCAAGAGCCGCAACGCGGCCACGACGCTGCTGATGCTGGGCACCCTGTCGATCGCGATGTTGATGAGCATCGTCGTGCTGGCCGACCTCATGGACCTTCGTTATGTCGAGGATCCGGCACGTCAATTGTTGCTCAACGGCAAGGCGATCGGCGCCGGCTATGAACAGAACACCGTCATCAGCCAACTGGCCGAGGCGATCTACGCCAATTTGCCGATCATGTTCTACTTCACGGTTGCCTGCACCGGCCTGATTCTGGTTCTTGCCGCCAACACGGCATTCAATGGTTTCCCCGTGCTGGGTTCGATTCTTGCTCGGGATGGCTTCCTGCCCAAGCAGTTGGACACCCGTGGTGATCGGCTTGCGTTCAGCAACGGCATCGTCCTACTTGCTGTCGGCGCGATTGTGCTCATCCAGGTTTTCGACGCCGAAGTCACCAAGCTGATCCAGTTGTACATCGTTGGCGTGTTCGTCTCATTCGTTTTAAGCCAATTGGGGATGATCCGACACTGGACCCGGCACCTGGCAACTGAAACTGACCCAGCCGAACGCGGCCGCATGTTCCGGTCACGGATCGTTAACGGTTTCGGCCTGGCCATGACGGTCACGGTCTTGTTCATCGTCCTGATCACCAAGTTCTTGGCAGGTGCCTACATTGCGATCATTGCGATGGCGCTGTTATTCGTCATGATGTTGGCGATCAACCGGCATTACGAGCGGGTTTCGGCCGAACTCGAGATTGATGACACGGATGTGATCTTGCCGTCGCGGGTACATGCGATCGTCCTTGTCGGAAAATTGCACAAGCCCACGATGCGGGCATTGGCGTATGCGCGGGTGTCCCGGCCAAATACCATTGAGGCGCTTTCGGTGAAGTTCGACGCCGCCGACACCGAAGCGCTCATGAAGCGCTGGGACGAGCTTGAAATCAATATCCCGCTCAAGGTCATCGACTCGCCTTATCGCGAACTTGTGCGGCCGGTGGTGCGCTACGTCAAGGAACTCCACAAGGCGAGCCCACGTGACGTCATCACGGTCTACATCCCCGAGTACGTTGTGGGTCGCTGGTGGGAGCAGTTGCTGCATAACCAGACCGCGCTGCGGCTCAAGGGGCGCCTCCTGTTCACACCCGGCGTCATGGTCACGAGCGTTGCGTTCCAGTTGCGGTCGGCCAAACAGGTCAAGGCGCTCAAAGAACGTTCAGCCGCTGGCGACGTGCGGCGTGGTCCGCGGGGGAGCCGATGACTGAGCAGCCTGGCCCGGTCGTCGAGATTGAACGCATTGCCCACGGTGGGCATTGCATTGCGCATCTGGATGGCCAGGTCGTGTTTGTTCGGCATACGTTGCCGGGTGAACGGGTCCGGATCGTCATTACCGAACGCAACAAGCGATTCCTGCGTGCCGACGCGGTCGAGGTCATCAAGGCAGCACCCGGAAGGGTCGACCCGCCGTGCAAGTACGCCGGTGTCTGCGGTGGCTGCGATTTCCAGCACATCGATCCCGCCACTCAGCGAAAACTGCTCGGCGATGTTGTACGCGAACAACTGCGCCACCTGGCCGGTATCGACTGGGACGGTGTCGTGGAAGCGGTGCAGCCCGACGACCTTGGCTGGCGCACGCGTATGACCTACACGATCGACCGCAACGGTCGCCCGGGGCTTCGCAAGCACCGCTCGCACGATGTCGTCCCAATCGACAAGTGCCTTATCGCCAGCGACCGGCTGCCCGCGGTGCTTGATCACACGTGGAAGGCCGACTCGCTCGAGGCGGTGGTCTCGTCGCAGGATGATCAACTCGTCGTGATCGAGGAAAATCGTGGCAAGCTGCCTAAACTCGGCCCGGTCAGCATGGTCACGACGGCCGGGAAAGTCCTGCGCGGCAAAGCCTCGGTGACCGAGCACGTCGGCGAGCATTCGTTCCGGGTCAGCGGCTCCGGGTTCTGGCAGGTCCACCCGCAAGCTGCCTCGGTTCTGGTGGACACCGTTATGTCCGCGCTCGAGGTGCGGCCGGGCGAGCGGGTCGCGGATCTTTATGCTGGCGTCGGTCTGTTCACCGCTTTCCTCGCCGCTGCCGTTGGCACTACCGGCACGGTGTTCAGCGTCGAAGCCGATCCCGGCGGATCGCGCGACGCACGCCGCAACCTGCACGCCCAATCGCAGGTCACTTTAATTCCGGCGCCGGTCGAGTCGGCGCTCGCGGCCGGAACAATGGGGGATGCGCTCGACCTTGTCGTGCTCGACCCGCCGCGCACCGGTGCCAAGGCGGTCGTGGCACCCATCGCAGCGCTTCGCCCACGTGCGATTGCCTATGTCGCCTGTGATCCAGCCGCGCTGGCTCGGGACATCGCGACGTTCACAACGCTCGGATATCAGGTCAACTCGATTCGCGCATTTGACCTGTTCCCCATGACACAGCACGTGGAGTGCGTTGCGGTCCTTGTCAGGGACTGACCTAGCCGACAGGGTGGGGGTATGCAATTTGCCAATCCGCACGTTTGCCCAGATTGCCAGCACCGCATTAGCGGAGAATCGCACTGCCCGACGTGTGGACTCGACTTAACCTCAGTTGCCGTCCGTCAGTTGTGGCAGACCTTGTTACAGGCCGACGATTTGTTGTTGCAGGCGCGCAGCACGTCGACGGCCGCGTCGTCGGCAGCCCAAGCTCCGCCTGAGCCGCAGCGCGCGCAACCGCAGCAGCCGCAACCGCAGCCGGTCAATCAACAGGCCGCGCCCATTCCTTCGGCACCGGAAGCTTCTGCCCAGCCAACGCATTATCCCAGCTATCCGCGTGCCGGTGGCCCGGTTCCGGCGGCTCCGCCGCGCGCAGAGCGCAATTGGTCGGTTGGCACCATCATCTTGGCGTTGGGCGCATTCGGCCTGATTGTGGCGGGTTTCATTTTTGTCACCAAATCCTGGGACAACCTGGGTCTGGTCGGGCGCACATTGATTCTCAGTGCGGTCACAGTCGTCATCGGGATGCTGGCCCTCTGGGTCACCCGGCGCACATTGCGGGCTTCAGCCGAAGCGGTGTGGACGGTTTTTCTCGCCCTACTCACGCTCGACTTCTTTGCGGCTCGATATGAGGGCATGGCTGGGCTCGGTGCAATAAGTCTGCCGTGGGCGTGGGTTATTTGGGGCGTTGTTTTAACTGGTCTGGCCATTCTCATCGTTCTCATTGCCCGACCACGGCTGCATACCGATCTGGTTACCGCGGCGATCGCCGGATCGATCGGCATTGCGCTCGCTGGCATCGGGTCCGCTGCTATCGGTGATGACTGGGACCTTTCGTGGCGATCCTTCGTCGCGCTCATAGTGGCCGGGCTTCTGGCGCTGGCGACACGACCTGCCAACATCCGCGCGCTGACGATCGCGGCGCGAATCCTTGTCGGGTTGTTTTTCCTGTTCGCATACGGCGTTGCACTCGTTGAACTCCTCGACCACTCGGCGCTGAGTCAACTCGTCGACGAGCGTCATGGCTTGCCGATGTTGCTCATGGCCGGAGCGTCGATCGTTGTGGCGGCCGTGGTTCGGCAGGTGCGTATCCCGGCGGTCGCGCTTGCGGTCGTTGCGTTGAGTGCGCTGATCATGACTCCGGCCGCCGATGAGTGGTACCCAGAGGGCGTCTGGGTCGTGTTTGGCGTGCTCGCCGCAATCCTTGCGGTGGCAGCGCTGCGTGGCACATCCGATTGGGTCCGTGGCCTACGGCTCGGGGCCGTGCCGCTGTTCATCGGACTCGTGACCATCGTGATTATGTGGCTTGGTGATGTCGTCGACGTCGCTGGTCGTGCGGTCAACGAGAGCTGGGCAGGGGCCTGGGATGCCCGCCTTGATTCGCAACTGACGGTGCGGACTGATTGGTGGTGGGTGCTGGCGGTGCTTGCTGGCTGGCTCACGGTCGTGTGGGCCGTGCCACGGTGGCCCGAATGGCGCCGAACTTTTCCAGATTCCACTTGGCTTTTCGCACCGGCCGCTGGGATTGCTCTAGCTGAAGCAGTTGTTTTGTGCCGGCTCCCGGTGTGGGTCGCTGTTGCCGTATTACTGACTGCGGCCGGAGTGCTGCTGATAGCCCAACTCAGGTCGGCTGCACCGATGCTCGGAGCGGTCGGGGCAATCCTCGCGTCCGGCGGCGCATTGCTGGCGCTGTCAAATGCCAGTCTGTCGAGTGTCGCGTGGATCATTGCTGCGCTATTGCTGGCCGGGTTCGTCTTCGTGGATGGGCCAATATGGCTACGGATGGGCTATTCCGCAGTCGCTGCAATCTTGACCATCGGCGCCGGCACCGCAGTCGTCGAGATGGTCGACGGCACCCAGTCGGTCAGTGTTTTCGTAGCTCTTGGGATCGGCCTGACGCTGATCGCCGCAGCCAATTTGATCCTGACTACACACATCGCACGAATTCCGCTGGAAATCGTCGGCGCGGTCGGCACTCTCACAGCATTAGTGTGGGCCGGATCGTCGGGTGAACTGTCGGCGCGGTGGACGATCGCCGGCGTGGTTCTCATTGCGCTCGGATCGGCTGTTGTATCGCGTCGTTGGTATGTCGGACCTGGCATCGCGGCGCTGATCGTGGCCTACCTGCTGCTGATCGTCAATCAAGGTTTCACTTTCGTGGAGGCCTACACATTGCCGCTCGGAGTGGCAGCGCTCGCAATTGGACTATTCACGATTCGGAAGCACCCGACCAGTAGCACCTGGATTTATCTCGGCGCCGGACTTGCCTTGTCGATGCTTCCGAGCCTGCCGCAAGCGCTTGCCAACCCGGTCGGGTTGCGTGCGCTCATACTGGGCATCGGCGCGGTTGTGGCATTGGGCGTCGGCGTTCGGTTGGGTTGGCAGGCGCCGTTCGTCGCCGGTGTGTCGGTTGCCGTTCTGTTGGTCCTGTTCAATATCGGCCCGTACGCAAATGCCGCACCCCGTGTCGCGCTCATCGCCGTCGTGAGTGCAATCCTGCTGGGACTGGGCATCACGTGGGAAGATCGTATGCGTGACGGCCGAGCGATCGTTGGATATGTCAAAGCAATGCGTTAGGGACCCCATGACACAACTCGAGTCGATCCGCAGCATGCGACGCGCGGCGTTGCTTCAGGACGCGTTGCTGTTTTGCGGGGCATTCACCTCCGGCGCGGTGGTTTTCACAATCGCGCACGGGCTCGTGGACCTGTTCGGTGATGGCAAGAACTATTGGGAGATTGGACTGTCCGATGGGCTGATTCTGACCGGCCTCATTTTTGGTGAGGTCTTCCTGCTGTGGAATAACGGAATACGCCAAGGGTTGCGCGGCCATTCGATCGGCAAACATCGGGTCGGGCTCCGCGTTGTCGATGTGGCGGATGGCCAACCGACCGGCGCGGCCCGTGGCTTCGTTCGCGGTCTCGTCATGGTCGCGCTTCTCGATCTCTCTGTTGCCGCGATCCCAATCGGGCTCCCGACAGTTTTGCGCAGACTGACGCCCGAAAGTTGGCATTTCGGCGGAGCGGCCTACCTAGCGCTGATCGTGCTTGTTGTTCCCATCGTTCTGCAGTCGCGCCGTGGCCTTGCCGATGTGTTGGCCCGCACGCGGGTTGAGACAGCAACTGGTGAGGGTTCGCAACTGGCGCCGGGCCGCCGCACGATACTTGAGTACCTAGCCGTCGTGGGTGTCCTCGGCGTAGTCGCGGTCGGGGCCAATTATGTCGTCTTTTATTGGCCGTTGTTCTTTCATTTCCCGGACTTCTTCTGAACCACAGAACTGCACGACTCGTCGTTGCGGGAGTGGAAGTTTGTCTCAATTGGATGTATCTTGATGTCAAGAGACATTGAAAGCAGGGTTAGGCAAACCTGAGCGACCGGCGCATGATGGTGCTGGGCAGGATGGACCCGAACGCGAAATCAAGGAGACTCATATGTCCGTCGACAGCTTCGAAGCCAAAGACTCACTCCAGGTCGGTGATAAGTCTTACGAGATTTACCGACTTGATGCGGTGACGGGGGAGGGGCTCGATGTCGATTCGCTGCCATATAGCCTCAAGGTCCTGCTCGAGGGCCTGCTGCGCACCGAGGATGGTGCCGACGTCACTGCCGATGACATTCGAGCGCTAGCCGGCTGGGACGCCGACGCCGAACCGAGCAAAGAAATCCAGTTCACTCCGGCCCGCGTGATCATGCAGGACTTCACCGGTGTTCCATGCGTTGTCGACCTCGCCACGATGCGTGAGGCAATGGCCGATCTCGGTGGAGATCCGGCCAAGATCAACCCGCTCGCACCGACTGAAATGGTTATCGATCACTCCGTCATTGCGGACGTCTTCGGCACGCCGGACGCCTTCGAGCGCAATGTTGAGATCGAGTACGAGCGCAACCGGGAGCGCTACCAGTTCCTCCGCTGGGGCCAAGGCGCCTTCGATGATTTCAAGGTCGTGCCGCCGGGAACCGGCATCGTGCACCAGGTCAACATCGAGCATCTTGCTCGCGTCGTGTTCACCCGAGATCATGAAGGAAAGACGGTCGCCTACCCCGACTCCTGTGTTGGCACCGACTCGCACACGACAATGGTCAACGGCCTTGGCGTCGTGGGCTGGGGCGTCGGCGGCATTGAGGCCGAGGCCGCCATGCTCGGTCAACCGATTTCGATGTTGATCCCGCGCGTCGTCGGCTTCAAGCTGCACGGCGAACTGTCCGAAGGTGCCACCGCAACCGACCTCGTGTTGACGGTCACCGAGATGCTCCGTAACCACGGCGCCGTTGCCAAGTTCGTCGAGTTCTACGGGCCGGGCGTCTCCGCTGTGCCGTTGGCCAACCGAGCAACGCTGGGCAATATGAGCCCCGAGTACGGCTCCACGATCGCCATCTTCCCGCTCGACGACGAGACCACCAAGTACATGCGTCTCACCGGTCGCAGCGAAGAACAGATCGCGCTCACCGAGGCATATGCCAAAGCGCAGGGTCTGTGGCATGACACTGACAAGGAAGCGCGCTACTCGGAATACCTTGAGCTCGATCTCGGCACCGTTGTGCCGTCGATCGCGGGCCCGAAGCGTCCCCAGGACCGGGTATCGCTGACCGAGTCCAAGGAAGGCTTCCGTAGCGCACTTGCCAACTACACCGAGGCCCCGACCGATGGTGGCCGAGCGAGCAATCCGCAGCAGGTTGTGGGTGCCGACGGTACCGAGTACGAAGTCGATCATGGCGTCGTAGCGATTGCCGCGATCACCTCCTGCACCAACACGTCCAACCCCTCGGTCATGATCGGCGCGGCGCTGCTGGCCAAGAAGGCAGTTGAGAAGGGTCTGACCACGAAGCCGTGGGTCAAGACGACGCTTGCACCCGGTTCCAAGGTTGTGTCCGACTACTACGACCGCTCGGGCCTGACGCCATATCTCGACAAACTTGGCTTCAACCTGGTGGGTTATGGCTGCACCACGTGCATCGGTAACTCCGGACCGATCATCCCCGAGGTCAGCAAGGCGGTCAACGATGGCGATCTCGCCGCAGTCTCGGTGCTCTCGGGCAACCGTAACTTCGAAGGTCGCATCAACCCCGACATCAAGATGAACTACCTTGCATCGCCGCCGCTCGTGGTCGTCTACGCGATCGCTGGCTCGATGGACGTCGACCTGTACCGCGACCCTCTGGGCCAGGATCAGGACGGCAATGACGTCTTCATGAAGGACATCTGGCCGACGCCTGCGGAGATTGAAGAGGTTATCGCCTCGTCGATCGACTCGGCGACGTTCAAGAAGGAATACGCCGATGTGTTTGCCGGCGATGAGCGTTGGCAGACTCTCCCGACGCCTGAGGGCAAGATTTTCACTTGGGAAGACTCCTCGACCTACGTTCGCAAGGCGCCTTACTTTGACGGGATGGAGGTCGAGCCGACCGATGTCACCGAGGTGACCGGTGCGCGTGTTCTGTTGAAGCTCGGCGACTCGGTCACGACCGATCACATTTCGCCCGCTGGCGCGATCAAGAAGGATGGTCCGGCTGGCAAGTACCTCGCCGAGCACGGCATTGAGCCACGCAACTTCAACTCCTACGGCTCACGCCGCGGCAACCATGAGGTGATGATCCGCGGAACGTTCGCGAATATCCGCCTGCGTAACCAGATGGCACCGGGAACAGAAGGCGGTTTCACCCGCAATCTGATGGTCGAAGACACGCCAGTGACCACGGTCTTCGAAGCCTCCGAGCAGTACATGGCAGCCGGCGTCCCGCTGGTCGTCTTGGCCGGCAAAGAATACGGTTCGGGTTCGTCGCGTGACTGGGCCGCTAAGGGCACCGTGCTGCTAGGCGTCAAGGTTGTTATCGCGACGTCATTCGAGCGCATCCACCGCTCCAACCTGATCGGTATGGGCGCTCTGCCGCTGCAGTTCCCTGAAGGCGCCGACGCCGAATCGCTCGGACTGACCGGCGAGGAGACCTTCGACTTCACCGGCATCACCGAACTCAACGAGGGCCGCACGCCCAAGACGGTGCACGTGAAAGCGACACCGGCGTCCGGACCGAGCATCGAGTTCGACGCGCTGGTGCGAATCGACACGCCGAGCGAGGCCAACTACTACCGCCACGGCGGGATCCTGCAATACGCATTGCGGAGCCTGCTCGGCTAACCAACCCGCTGACGAAACGTCGGTCCCACGGGGTTAGCTATTGGACACGATCGGGAAGGAGGGACTGCGAGCATGACAATCCATTCGGAGCATCCATTTCTTCCCCCCGACGACGAACGCGATCCGCTGCGTCGTTTGCGCGGACGAGTGCCTGCACCCGTGACGATTTGGGCCGCGGGCGAGGGCAGCGGACGGCGTGGGCTCACGGTCTCCTCGATGCTGATCGCCGACGGCGAGCCCGGCATGGTCGCGGGGCTGATCGACGAGGATTCCGATCTTGCCGATGTGCTCGATTCGGTGTTGACGGTCAATCTGCTGGCACTTACCGATGCCCACCTCGCCGATGTTTTCGGCGGCGTCGCGCCGGCCCCGGGCGGACCCTTCACGCTGGGCAGTTGGCAACAGAGCGAGTGGGGCCCGGTGCTCGACAGCGCAGCCGGTTGGGTCGGCGCCAGAATCACGTCCGGCGAACCGCGCCATCTCGGCTGGGCATTACTCGTTGAAGCGGCCATCGAACACATTGAGTTCGCCGATTCCGATGCAATGGCTCACATTCGCGGCCGCTACCGGGACTGCACATAGTCCGAACGAGCCGTAGTGTGGTGATGCGTCGGACCGTTCGGCGACGACCGGTAGACTGAATCGTTCACCGCATGGATGGAAGGAGACGGCATGGGCGTGCTCGACAGCATCACCTGCCCCGCAGATCTGCGGACCCTCGACAGCGAACAGCTGACCGTCCTGGCCGCCGAGATCCGCGAGCGGCTCGTCAACGCCGTGGCTAGCAATGGCGGCCACCTCGGACCGAATCTCGGCGTCGTTGAACTGACGATGGCAATTCATCGAGTCTTTGAATCGCCCGCTGACCGCGTGCTCTGGGATACCGGCCATCAGTCCTATGTCCATAAGATGCTTACCGGCCGCGCCGATCAGTTCGGCACGCTGCGTACCGAGGGCGGACTTTCCGGCTACCCCAGTCAGGCTGAGTCCGAACACGACTGGGTTGAGAACTCACATGCCTCGACGAGCCTGTCGTATGCCGACGGCATGGCCAAAGCCAATGCGATCCTGGGCAAAGACGATCATGTCGTCGCCGTCATCGGCGATGGCGCGCTCACCGGCGGTATGGCATGGGAAGCGCTCAACAACATCGCGGCCGACAAGACCCGCAAACTCGTCGTGATCGTCAACGACAACGGCCGGTCCTACACCCCAACAGTTGGCGGCTTGGCCAATCATCTGACCGCAATTCGCACAAATCCCCGCTACGAGCCGACGCTCAAAGCAATCAAGGATCGGCTCAATCGCACCGGCTATGTTGGGCCCGCAACCTACGACGCGCTGCACGCCATTAAAAAAGGCATTAAGGACGCGATCGCGCCACAGGGCATGTTCGAAGACCTTGGCATCAAATACCTCGGCCCGGTGGACGGGCATGATCTACCCGCGCTCGAGGGCATGCTGGCCAAGGCCAAACTTTTCGGCGGCCCCGTGTTAGTGCATGTTTTGACCCAAAAGGGTCAGGGCTACGACATCGCGATCAACAATGTGACCGATCAGATGCATCAGGCCAATCCGTTCGACCGGGAAACCGGCGAGGTCAAGATGGTCGCGCCGGCGGGTTGGACTTCGGTGTTTCGCGACGAGATCGTCAAAATCGCCGCTGAACGTCCCGACATCGTCGGCATCACCGCTGCGATGCTCTACCCGGTCGGGCTTGACGCTTTCGCTGATAAGTTCCCCGATCGTGTGTTTGATGTCGGCATCGCTGAGCAGCACGCGGTTACCAGCGCGGCGGGCCTCGCCATGGCGGGGATGCACCCGGTCGTTGCCATCTATGCCACCTTCCTCAATCGGGCTTTCGACCAAGTGCTCCTCGACGTGGCCTTGCACAACTGCGGTGTGACCTTTGTCCTCGACCGGGCTGGTATCACCGGCGACGACGGCCCGAGTCACAACGGTATGTGGGACATGTCGCTGTTGCAGATCGTTCCGAGGCTGCGGCTGGCCGCGCCTCGCGATGGCGCACAGGTACGTGAATTGCTGCGCGAAGCGGTCGATGTTAATGACGCGCCTACTGTTATCCGCTATGCGAAGGGTGCTGTGGCGCCGGATCTTCCCGCGCTCGAACGGATCGGCAGTTTCGACATCGTGAGCCGTGATGAGGACAAGAACGTGCTGCTGGTGGCGATCGGCTCGATGGTGCACATGGGTGCCGAGGCGGCCGACCACATACGCGAACAAGGATATGGAGTCACAGTTGCCGATCCGCGCTGGGTCAAGCCGCTCGACGAGCGTTTGATTGCCTTGGCCGCAGGCTACGATCTGGTCGTCACCGTTGAGGACAACGGCAAGGCAGGGGGCGTCGGCTCGATGTTCACGCAGGCGTTGATCGATGCCCGCATCGACACGCCGATCCGGGTACACGCGGTCGATCAACAATTCTATGAACACGCCAAGCGCGCCGTCATACTCGAACGTCTCGGCCTCACCCCCGAAGCGATCGCGACCGACACGGTGAAGACACTCATCGGGAATATCGGCAAGGGTTAGAGCATTGAAGTTGAAGTGGCCATTCAAACGTGAAGAAGAAGACCGGCAGCTTTCCGAGCGGCCGGTGCTCATCCATGCCCTTGATGGATTTCTCGGTGCCGGCTCCGCGCCGCGTATCGCCGCCGAGGCGCTGAGTTCGGGCCATGGCGAGATCGTTCACAGCTTTGATGTGGACTCATTCTTCGACTATCGGGCGCGCAGACCGTTGATCAAGTTCCGTGTGGACCATTACGAGGACTACGAACCGCCAGCGTTGGACCTCGTGCTTGAGCATGACCTCGACGGTCGACCGTACTTGTTGTTGGCTGGGCCCGAGCCAGATTTTGGTTGGGAATCGTTTATCTCTGACGTCCACGACGTGATCGAGGAACTCGACGTTTCGTTGACGCTGGGCATCGCTGCGGTGCCGATGGGCGTTCCGCACACCCGGCCGTTGATGATCACGTCGCACGGCACCCGCCCGGCACTGGTGGATCGCAAGAATCTCTGGTCCGCTGAGGTCATCGTGCCGTCCTCGGCACAGGCGCTGCTTGAATTCCGGCTGGGCCAGTTGGGTCATGATGCTGCCGGCTACGTCGTACACGTGCCGCATTATCTCGCGCAAATCGACTATCCGAGCGCTGCCGTTGCGCTGCTCGATGCCGTCACTGATCGCACTGGACTGCGCCTCGATATTGAGGAGCTTCGACTGCGCCAGGGCACTGCTTTGGCCGAGATCGAACAGCAGATCCGCGATCAGGATGGCGGCGAACTCCTAAGCGGCCTCGAGCAACAGTACGACGCGTTCACGCGCGGCGCGGCTGAATCATTGCTGGCCAACGATGAAGAACTGCCAAGCGGCGATGAGCTCGCCCGTCAGTTCGAACAGTTTCTAGCGCGCACCCGCAAGACCGACGAAGGCTGAAACTAGCCGGATGTGGGGCTTCGGGTGAGCGGTGCACCTTGCCATTTTTCTGATCACTAAGATAATCCCGTGCCTGCATCCTTGGAAGAAGTCGTTGAACTGCTCAACCTCGAACAACTTGAGGTGGGCCTTTTCCGGGGCGCTCAGCCCGTCTCGTCGGATCTGAAACGGGTCTTCGGCGGGCAGGTTGCGGCGCAGGCTTTGATGGCCGCGCAACTCACCGTTCCCGATGAGCGACATGTGCATTCGTTGCACGTCTATTTCATCCTCGGCGGCGATCCGAGCATTCCCATCGTGTATGACGTTCAGCGCGTCCGTGACGGTGGTTCATTCAACACCCGGCGCGTCGAGGCCCGCCAACACGGCGCGATCATTTTCTACATGACGGCATCCTTCCAGAAGCATGAGAACGGCTTCGATCATCAAGACCGGATGCCAGATGTCCCCGAACCGGAGGACGCGCCACAATTGATCGACCTGTTCGCTGGCCGCGGCGACGCCTTCTCAATGAGTTGGAAGAAGGAATGGGCCTCCTTCGACCTGCGATTCGTCGGCGACAACCGTCCCGAGAACGATCCCCAACGCGATCTGGTGCCGGTATGTCAGCGGCTGTGGTTTCGGGCTAATGGCACGTTGCCTGATTCATCGATCGTGCACAATGCGGCGTTCACCTATATCAGTGATTTCAGCCTGCTGGGAGCGAGTCTCGTACCGCACAACACTTTCATCGGAGCGCCGGAGGTTCAGCCGGCATCGCTCGATCATACGATCTGGTTCCACCGTCCGATCCAGGCCGATCAGTGGCTGCTGTACGACCAGACCTCGCCGTCCGCCTCAGGCGCCAGAGGACTGAGCACGGCCCGAGTGTTCTCCCAAGATGGGACGCTCGTGGC
The DNA here is from genome assembly GCF_057586615.1 of Aeromicrobium changchenzhani. NCBI lineage: Bacteria > Bacillati > Actinomycetota > Actinomycetes > Propionibacteriales > Nocardioidaceae > Aeromicrobium > Aeromicrobium changchenzhani. The sequence continues at coordinate 1,723,559 of NZ_CM172480.1, forward strand.
GACAGTCGCGCAGGAGGGCTTGATCCGCCACATCACACCCAAGCCCTAGCCGCTACAACCCAGTCCCCAAGATTTGGCCGAAATCATCCCATTTTCAGCCCGAAGGTTTTCCAAAAACGGGGCTTTGCCCTCTTTGCCAGGCTGGTTGTGAGTCAGTTTCGCGATTGGTGAAGGAGCTGGGTGGTGACGGCAGGGATGGGGTTCACGGCCGATGAGGTCCGGGAGTTTGTGCATGAGTATCACGTGCAGCCGTTCGGTCAAAAGTCTGTTTGGTTGGCGGCGCAGGGTGTCTCGTATGACTGTCTGCGAAAGTGGCGATTGGCGGTGTTCGAGGGCGATCTGGACCGGCGGCTGATCCCGCGAGAAGGTAGTCCTATGACTATTCCACCGGCCAAGCGGACGGCGTTGGAGAAGCAGCGGGCTGCTGAACGCGCAGCGCACGAGGCCCAGATCGTGAAGCTCAACGAGCGGATTCGTGAGCTTGAGGGCACCAATGATGCGTTGGGAAAAGCTATCGGGCTCTTGCACGCGATGAGCGGACACGAGCCCGACGAAACCCCGCAGATGAACGATCCATCCGATTCCTGAACGCTGAGAACGAGCTCGTCGCCGATCTGACCTGTCAGGTGGGGTCGCAACGTCAGGCGTTGGAGTTGGCTGGTGTGTCGCGGTCGACGTGGCACTACCGGGCCAACCCGCGCGAGCTGACCGCTGACCCGGTGCCGCAGATGGATCGGGCCTATCGGTCCCGCATTAGTGCGGCTGACCGTGCCCTGATCGTCGAACGGATCAACACTGCGTGGACGGTCGGGAACTCAGTCGATCACGCGTTCGCGACCGCGTGGGACGCCGGGGTGATGCTCGCGTCCCGAAGGTCATGGTGGCGGATCGCGGCCGACATCGAAGATCAGTCAGCACGGCCCGACGTGCCCACCAAACATCGCAGCAAGACGCCGCGGGAGATGCCGGTGCTGGAAGCGACCGGCCCAGGACAGGTCTGGTCCTGGGACATCACCGATCTGCGCAGCCCGTGGCGTGGTGTCGCGTTCAAGGGCTACTCAATCATCGATATCTATTCGCGCAAGATCGTCGGCTGGCGGGTCGAGGAACGCGAGGTCGACGATCTGGCGGTCGACATGTTCGAGCACGCCTTCGGCGAGCACGGGCTGCCGCGGGCCGTGCACGCCGATTCGGGGCCCGCGATGCGCTCAAACGTCCTCAAGGACCTGCTGGCCGATCTAGGCATCGATCGGACCCACAACCGGCCCAGAGTGTCGAACGATAACCCGTTCTCCGAGTCAGAGTTCCGCACCATGAAATACCGGCCGAACTATCCGGGCACCTTTCCTGACCTGCAGGCCGCCAGAGCTCACATGACGTCCTACGTGCCCTGGTACAACAGCCAACACAAGCACTCCGGAATCGCACTGTTCTCACCCAACGAGGTCCACGACGGCAGCTGGCGCGAACGCTGGCAACAACGCGACCGAGCCCATCAGGCCTACTACGACGCGCACCCCGAACGATTCCGTACCCGTCCCAGCACGCCGACCCCCGCCGACACCGTTGGCATCAACCTCCCCAAAGACGACCCTCAACGACTCCAAGCAGCTTGACAACGCCCGTTGTCCGCCAAATCTCGGGGACCGCTCGGAGTTACAGTGCGTTCGTGATTCGTCCGGTTAGATGGGTGACCGGCTTCTTTGAACCCTTGACGCCAAAAAGAAAACCATCGGCGGTCGGCTCGGATCCGAAGATCGTCGTCGTCGGCAACAGAATTGGCTTCTTGAATTCCACGTGCACCGTGAACGTCTCGGGCAGGCGATTCTGCAGGGCCGCAAGACAATGCGCCTTGGTCCACATACCGTGCGCGATGTTAGTTGGGAAGCCGAAGGCCTTCGCCGTGATCGGATAGAGATGGATTGGATTGCGATCACCAGACACCGCGCCGTACCGCCGACCAAGGTTGCCAGCCAGCCGCCAATGAACGACACCATCCGGTGCCTCGGCCCCAGCCATGGGTGCGGCAGTAGTCTCCGCCGCGCCATTCTTGCCGCGTGAGAACAAGGTCGTGACTTCCTCCCATACGACCTTGCCGTCGATCGTCACTGTGGTCAACAGATCGACCAGTTTGCCCTTCGGGTGCGGCCGCAGGTCGGCGGCGCGTACGGAAACGTCGAACGTCTCATCGACACCAATCGGACGATGCTGGGTGATCGAATTGCGTAGGTGCACCAGACCCATCGGCGCGAACGGAAACGCGGTGTCAGCCATGAGCGCAAGGTGCAGGCCGAATGCTGCCATGTGGGGATAGGTCGCCGGCAGGGTAGTGGCGCGGGAAAAGCCACAGACCTCGTTGTAGGCGTCGAGGTGCGTGCGGTCAGTGACAACGCCGGTGCGTTCAAGGATGAGGTCAGGGATCGCACCTTTCGCGTGTTTAACGCCCGGTAGTCCACCGATCAACGGCAATGCAGGCAGTGCTGCTTTGAGCATCAACGGCAAACCCGACGGTGCCTTCGCGTAGGAACGTGTCGCCATATCAGGCACCAAGCAGGCTCTGGCCGCACACGCGTACGACATTGCCGGTGACGGCAGAAGACCCCGGGTTGGCATACCAAGCAATCGCCTCGGCGACGTCGATCGGCTGACCGCCCTGCGACATGGAGTTCATCCGACGGCCGGCCTCGCGGATGCCGAACGGGATCGTCTTGACCATGTCGGTCTCGATGAAGCCCGGAGCGATCGCGTTGACGGTGATGCCGTCTTTGGCGACGCGCTTGCTGAGATCGTTGATGAAGCCGATGACACCGGCCTTGGCGGTGCCGTAGTTGGTCTGACCGTTGTTGCCCGCAATGCCGGCGATAGAGGAAATACCAATGACGCGCCCGCCCTTGTTGATCAAGCCTTGCGACAGGAGTTCCTCGGTGATCCGTTGCGGTGCGCCGACGCTGATGTCGATGACCAAGTTCCAGTTTTCGGACTTCATGTTCATGAGTCGCTTGTCGCGCGTGATGCCAGCGTTGTGTACGACGATGTCGACGCCCTTGTAGGTGTCTTTGAGGTAGCTGGCGATGGCGGCCGGCGCGTCGGCTGCGGTGATATCGGCGATGATCGAGCCACCGCCCAGCTCGTCCATGAGCTTCTTCAGGTCGTCGGCGAGCGGTGGCACGTCGAGGCCGACGACCGTTGCGCCATCACGGTGCAGCGTGCGAACCATTGCCGCACCAAGACCACGCGAAGCGCCGGTCACCAACGCGACCTTGCCAGCCAGCGGTTTGGCCGGATCGGCAACTTTGTCTGCCTTGACCAAGTCGGTCGAACCAAGGCGTATGACCTGGCCCGAAACATAGGCCGACTTGGCGGAGAGCAGGAAGCCCAGCGTCGAACCGAGCGACGCGGCCGAGCCCTTTCCGACATAGACGAGGTTGACGGCGCCACCGCGGCCGACTTCCTTGCCGAGCGAGCGGGTGAAGCCTTCGAGTGCGCGCTGCGCGATTGATGCACTGGTTGATGTGGTGGCCTCCGGGAGCGTGCCGATGACGACAATGCGTCCGCAGCCCTTGAGGCTGCGCAGCACGGGTGTGAAGAACTTCTGGATGGCGACGAGATCCGCAGCGTTGTCGATCCCGGTCGCATCGAAAACAAGGCCTTTGTACTTGTCGCCCTCGACCTGCTTGGGTGCGGTTCTGATGTCAGCTGCCTTCATCAGCTCGGCGACGTTCTTGCCGAGGGTGCTGCCCTTAGCAGCGCCAAGGAGTACGGTTCCCTTGACGAGGGGCTGCCCGGCTTCCCAGCGTTCAAGGTATGGCGGGTTGGGGAGACCAAGGTTCTGAACCAAGAACTTACCAATGGGATTATGGGCAAGTGACTGATAACGGTCGCTCATGGTGGGTGTGTCCTATCTCTCGCATACCAACGGTATCTGCACTAGGTCTCAAACTGTAACCTTTAGTTACAACCAGAGTCCACACGATTCAATGTGGTCCTCGTAACGTTCTTAACATTATCCTTTCCGCGAAAATCTCAGGAGATTGCAATGGCTGGCAACACAGCAGCGAAGAAGTCGGCAGCGAAGCCCGGTGCCAAGGCGACGGCACCGGCCACGTTCGGCGAAGGTTCAGTCCGCCGCGTTGCCATCATCGGCGGCAACCGCATCCCGTTCGCCCGCTCCAACACTGCTTACATCGACGAGTCTAATCAAGAGATGCTGACCGCTGCCCTCGACGGACTCGTTGAACGCTTCGGCCTTGAGGGCGAACGCGTCGGCGAGTTCGTCGCCGGTGCCGTCCTCAAGCACAGCCGAGATTTCAACCTTGCGCGTGAAGCCGTACTCGGCTCCAAACTTTCGCCAACGACTCCCGCGAATGACGTTCAGCAGGCCTGTGACACAGGCATCCAGGCCGCAATTCAGGTGGCCAACAAGATCGCGCTCGGGCGCATCGACCTCGGCATTGCGGGCGGTTCGGACACGACGTCCGATGCGCCGCTTGGCCTGAATGAAAAGCTTCGGAAGATCCTGCTTGAAGCCAACCGTGCCAAGGACACCAAGGGACGCATTGCGGCGTTGCTGAAGATACGTCCCACGCAGTTGGCGCCCGAACAGCCACAGAACTCCGAGCCCCGTACGGGGCTCTCGATGGGCGACAGCCAAGCAATCACCAACCTAGTTTGGAACATCACCCGCGAGGCCCAGGACGAACTTGCCGTGACGTCGCACAAGAACATGGCGGCCGCGTATGACGAGGGCTGGATGGATGACTTGATGACGCCATATGCTGGCTTGGCGAAGGACAACAACCTTCGGCCGGGTTCGTCGATGGAAAAACTCGCAACGCTCAAGCCCGCATTCGGTAAGAACCAGGAGGGCGCGACGATGACCGCGGCCAACTCGACTCCGCTGACCGATGGCGCTTCAGCGGTGCTCCTGGCATCGGACGAAGAAGCCAAGAAGCGGGGCTGGAAGCCACTCGCATACCTGGTCGACTACGAGACCGCTGCAGTCGACTACGTCAACGGCGGTGAAGGTCTGTTGATGGCGCCCGCTTATGCGGCCGCGCGGATGCTCGCTCGCCAGGGCCTAACCCTGCAGGACTTCGACTTCTACGAAATCCATGAGGCCTTCGCAGGCCAGGTGCTCTCGACGCTCAAGGCTTGGGAAGACCCGACCTTCTGCAAGGAGAAGCTCGGCCTGTCGAAGCCACTGGGCTCGATCGATCGCAGCAAGCTCAACGTCAAGGGTTCGTCGTTGGCTGCTGGCCACCCCTTCGCTGCAACTGGCGCCCGCATTCTTGCCAATCTGGCGAAACTGCTTGATGAGAAAGGTTCGGGCCGTGGCCTGATCTCGATCTGTGCGGCCGGCGGCCAGGGCGTCGTCGCGATCGTCGAACGCTGATCAACGCACGCTGAAACTGCGTGATTCTGCGGGCCTCCAGCGGCCCTGCGGGATCACGCAGTTTTGTGTCCTAAGCGGTGCCAACGCCGCGGGCCATCGCGACAGTGCCCTCGATTATGTATACCTTGACGTCGGCGAAGGCGATCTGGTCCACGAGCGGCAACCCGGGATTGCCCTGACTGACCGATAGCTGGAACCGCGCCAGATTGAGACCGCCGAGCGCTTGGTTGTAGATCACGTTGGCCAGCAGATACGGATCGGCAACCTGAAAATCGCCGGATTTGACACCGGCCTCGAGCGCATCCACGACATGGGTCAGGCACGTCGACATGATGCGGCCGACCCGGAACAAGACCGACTCGCTGATCTCGGCCAGGAGCTCCTCGCCACGACGTCGCAGCAAAGCCTGGGCGCAGTCAACGAACGCCGGATATTTCTCGCCAAATGACAAGAATGCCTCGATGACATTTCGCAGTTGCTCGGGCGGATCTACGCCTACCTGCTCGGCCGCCGTAATCGCCACATCAAGCTCGTCAAGATAGCCGACGAGCGTCATTGCGAAGAGCTCTTCCTTACCGAAGAAGTGCCGATAAATAATGGCTCGGTTGATGCCGACGGCCTTGGCGATATCTTCGATCTGGGCGTCGCGGAGGCCGCGTTCATCGAACAAGGCCCGCGTGGCAGCGACAATTTCGCGCTTGCGGTCGATGCGACGTTGGGATGTGACCATTCGCATAGCCTACGCATGGAATTGTCAGGGCTGAGAAGTAGGCTCGGAACTATGAGACCACTGGATGACCTTCGGCGTCAGGTCGCGCCGTTGCACGTCGTTGCCGACTTCGCCCCCGGTGGCGATCAACCGGCGGCGATCAACGAGCTCGAACGACGCATCAACGCCGGTGAGCAGGATGTTTTGCTCTTGGGCGCGACCGGCACGGGCAAGACTGCGACGATTGCGTGGCTCGCTGAGCGTATACAGCGACCAGTATTGGTGCTTCAGCCCAACAAGACGCTTGCCGCCCAGTTTGCCAACGAGCTCCGCGGCTACTTTCCCGACAATGCGGTCGAATACTTCGTGTCTTATTACGACTATTACCAGCCTGAGGCATACGTCCCGCAGACCGACACCTACATCGAGAAGGATTCCTCGGTCAACCAAGAGGTCGAACGGCTCCGCCACTCAGCGACGTGGTCGCTGCTAACCCGGCGGGATGTTGTTGTCGTGGCAACAGTTTCCTGCATCTATGGCCTCGGCTCAGCGGAGGAATATCTCAACCGGATGCTGCATTTCGAGGTCGGTCGAGACATGCCGCGCAACGAACTGTTGCAGATGCTGGTGCAGGCGCAATACTCCCGCAACGACATCGCCACGACCCGCGGCACGTTCCGGGTCAAGGGCGACACGGTCGAGATTTTCCCGGTTTATCAGGAGATGGCGGTCCGGGTTGAGTTCTTCGGCGACGAGATCGAGCGCTTGATGACCTTGCATCCTGTGACCGGCGAGATATTGAGCGATGAGCCCGAGATCTATGTCGGTGCGGCCACCCATTATGCGGTCGGCAACGAGATCATGGCGCGTGCGATTCCGTCGATCGAGGCCGAGCTTGCCGAGCGGCTCGAGGTCCTTGAGCGCGAAGGCAAGCTGCTCGAGGCACAGCGGTTGCGTATGCGCACGACCTACGACATCGAGATGATGCAGCAGGTCGGCACCTGTTCTGGCATCGAAAACTACTCCCGACACATGGATGGCCGTTCGGCTGGATCGGCGCCCAACTGTCTGCTCGATTATTTTCCCGAAGACTTCCTGCTTGTCATCGACGAGTCACATGTGACGGTTCCGCAGATTGGCGCAATGTATGAGGGCGACATGTCGCGCAAGCGGACGTTGGTCGACCACGGTTTCCGGTTGCCGAGCGCAATGGATAACCGACCGCTGCGGTGGCCAGAGTTTCTCGAGCGGGTCGGACAAACCGTCTATCTGTCCGCGACGCCCAGACCGTATGAGATCGAAAAGACCGGTGGCGAAATCGTCGAACAGATCATTCGACCGACTGGGCTGATCGATCCCGAGGTCATCGTCAAACCGACCAAGGGGCAGATCGACGATCTGATCGCGCAGATCAGGCTTCGGGTGGAGCGCAAGGAGCGAGTGCTCGTCACGACCTTGACGAAGAAGATGTCTGAAGATCTCACCGACTACCTGCTCGAAGCTGGCATCCGCACGCGCTATCTGCACAGCGAGGTCGACACCCTTCGCCGGGTCGAACTGCTGCGCGAGCTGCGGATGGGGGAGTACGACGTCTTGGTCGGCATCAACCTCCTGCGCGAAGGTTTGGACTTGCCCGAAGTCAGCCTCGTGGCGATTCTCGACGCTGATAAGGAAGGTTTCCTTCGATCGGGTCGTTCGCTCATTCAGACGATTGGTCGTGCGGCGCGCAATGTGTCCGGCCAGGTGATCATGTATGCCGATCGAATGACCGCGTCGATGGAGATGGCGATCGATGAGACCAATCGCCGCCGCGAGAAGCAGGTTGCCTACAACACCGCGAATGGCATCGACCCGACGCCGCTACGCAAGAAGATTGGTGACATCACCGAGATGCTCGCGCGCGAAGATTCCGACACCACGACGCTGCTGGCGCAGGCTGGCGGCGGCAAGGGTCGAAAGACACCGATGCCGATTGGCGTTCACACCGCATCGCTAGCTGATCGACCGGCAGGGGAGTTGGCCGAGCTGATCGAGGAGCTCAGTGAGCAGATGCACGCCTCGGCCGCCGCATTGCAATTCGAAGTCGCTGCCCGCCTACGTGACGAAATCAGCGAACTCAAGAAGGAACTTCGTGGGATGTTGGCCGCACAAAGCTGAATCACCGAGGACTGTGGCCTGAGCGACCGACCGCTTTGTACACCTGCCACAATGGTTAGCGGAGGGGAGTATTCCCCAGTTGCGGTGTCGTCATCACGAGAATCCTCATGGATTCTCCGGGGCCGCAGGTCGCGTAAGCGGCGGAAGAGACCTCCGGCAGCTTGACTACCGCCGGAGGCTAATCCATGCAGGTCTCCACCCTCGAATGGACGATCACGATCGGTGTGACGATCGGCGTTTTGTTGTTCGACATCATCATTGTTGCCCGGAAACCGCACGAGCCAACGTTGAAAGAATGCGCTGTCGCGCTCGGCGTGTTTGTCGGCTTGGCCTTGGCCTTCGGCACATGGGTATGGATTTATCACAATCAGCCAGGCCCCAACGGTGACTATGGGCTGCAATTCTTTGCCGGCTGGTTGACCGAGTACAGCTTGTCAGTCGACAACCTGTTCATCTTCATCATCATCATGGGTAGCTTCAAGGTACCGAGGAAATATCAGCAGGAAGCGTTGCTGGTCGGCATTGTGCTGGCGCTCATCTTCCGTGGCATCTTTATCGCGCTCGGGGCGGTCGCGATCGAACAGTTTTCTTGGATCTTCTACATCTTCGGCGCCTTCCTGCTCTACACGGCATACAGCCTGATTAAGAACACCGATCACGACGATGACGGTGAGAATGCGGTCGTACGCGTCGCCCGCCGTTATTTCAACACGAGCGACGAATGGCTCGGACTCAAGATGTTCGTGAAGGACAACGGCAAAACCTTCATGACCCCGATGTTCCTCGTCGTGCTGGCACTGGGAACGACCGATTTGTTGTTCGCGCTCGATTCGATTCCGGCGATTTATGGCCTGACGAAGGAGCCTTACCTCGTCTTCACCGCAAACGTCTTTGCATTGATGGGTCTGCGTCAACTCTATTTTTTGCTCGGCGACATGCTGACCAAGTTGATCTATCTGTCACAGGGTTTGGCAGTGTTACTGGCCTTTATCGGCGTGAAGCTTGTGCTCCACGCGCTTCACGAAAACGAAGTGCCGTTCATCAACGGCGGCAACGGATTGCACGTCCCCGAAATCTCCACGCCACTCAGTCTTGGTGTGATTGTCGGCACTCTCTCGGTCACGGCGATCGTGAGCTTGCTGGTCAGTTCACGGCGGGGCAAGCCCACACAGGACCTCTAAATGACATGCTGCCGGTATGGCATCAACATACCCGGAACAATCCCGTGTACCTTCGTATAAGTGTTCAACGTGAAATCATGGATTCGGTTGCAGATTGGCAAGGTAGTTGTCCGCCGGATACAGAAGAAGGGCATTGACCTTTCAAGTATTTCGATCATCCCCGAATCAACCAAGATCCCTTTGCAGCGCATCGGCACGGACCCCGTCCCCGAACTTGCGCAGATCCGGTCTACCGGTCCCTTACACAAGCTTGACCTGCCATTCGATTTCACGGCATATTTGGTCACGGGATATGACGAGGCACGTACGGTCCTGACTGACACCAAGAGTTACAGCCACGACATCCGGCATCTGTTCACCGGCGACGGCCCGGCCACGGCCGATGACGTTGGCGGATTGGGCTTCACCGATGCGCCGCTGCATACCCGGTTGCGCAAGATCGTGACGCCGGAATTCACGATGCGGCGACTGGCGCGACTTGAACCGGTGATCGAAAAGATCGTTGACGAACAACTCGACATACTCGAACAGGCGGGCAGCGGCGCCGATCTGGCAAAACATCTGGCCTTCCCGATTCCGTTCAGGACAATATGCGCGTTGTTGGGACTTGACTACGAGGACACCGAGGCATTCGGCCAGCTGGGAAGTGCCCGCTTTGATGCGATGAACGGCGCAGCAGCGGCGTTCGGTGCGGTGTCGGCGCAGCGTGAATTCCTGTTCGACGCGGTCGCACGGCAGCGCAAGGAGCCAGGCCCAGGCTTGATCGGTCAGATCATTCGCAATGAAGGCGAATTGATCTCCGACTTCGACCTTGCCGGGTTGGCCGATGGCGTTTTTACCGGCGGTTATGAAACAACTGCGGGCATGATTTCACTCGGCACGATGGTGTTGCTGCGCAATCCCGAATATGTGGCTCGCGTCAAGAGCGGCAATCGGGAAGACCTGGATCGCGTGATCGAAGAGTTGCTGCGTTATCTGTCGATCGTCCAGATGGCTTTCCCGCGCTTTGCGAAGCACGACATGGATCTGTTTGGGCAACCAGTCAAGGCGGGCGATGTGATTCTGTGCTCGTTGATCGGTGCCAACCGCGATCAGAGCGCGGCCGGCGACGACCCAGACAGTTTCGATCCCACTCGCATACCGTCATCTGCGCATCTGGCTTTCGGCCACGGCGCGCATCGGTGCGTCGGTGCCGAACTGGCCCGCATGGAGTTGCGCATCGCCTACCCGAAACTGCTGGCGCGTTTTCCCGATCTTGCGGTCGCCAAGCCGCAGGAAGAACTATCCTTCCGCCAACTCTCATTCGTGTTCGGCGTCGATGAACTCCCGGTAACCTTCTAACCCACTTATGCCGACGAGTCGTTCACGTGCACCGACGAGTCGTTCACTGGCTCGATCATTCAGGCTCACGTATGTGTAGGTGACTCCTCGGCGCACGTAGGTGACTCGTCAGCGTTACCAGCCGCGGGCGCGCCATTCGGGGAGCGATGCGCGTTCCGCTCCTAGCGTCGTGTCACCGCCGTGGCCGGGGTAAATCCATGTGTCGTCGGGGAGTCGGTCGAATACCTTGGTTTCGAGGTCATTCATCAACGTCTCAAAGTCTTTCGGATCTGTTGTCCGTCCAGGACCCCCGGGGAACAGCGAATCACCGGTGAACAGGTGAGCGGAGCCGTCCGGATCGTCATACAGAAGCGCGATCGATCCCGGAGTGTGTCCGACCAAGTGGATCACTTCGAGTTCGCACGATCCGACGAGGATGCGGGCGCCGTCGTTGACCGTCGCATCGACCGGAACCGGCAACTCGTCCGCATCCTCCGTGCCGGCAATGGTTTCAGCGCGGGTAGCGGCAACGACTGCTTCGAGTGCCTGCGTGTGATCAAAATGCTGATGCGTCGTGATGATCTTCGCGATGCCATCGTTGCCGATCAACGTCAGTAACGTCTCAGCGTCATTGGCCGCGTCGATCAACGCTTGCTGACCGGTCAACGTGCAACGCAGCAGATATGCGTTGTTGTTCATCGGCCCGACGGCAACCTTGGTAATACTGAGGTCACCTGCCACCCGCGTCTGCGCGGGGCCACCTACGGTCACATCGCCTGTGTATGTCGTCATGCGCCGATCCTACGGTGCGCGCTCTTGCCCGCCGCGATAGAATGGCGAACACCTGTTCGAACATCATCGAAACGTCGAGGAACCGTAGTGGCTGAGCAACTGATCATCCGGGGCGCCCGCGAGCACAACCTCAAGAATGTCTCTCTTGATCTGCCACGAGACGCCATGATTGTGTTCACCGGTCTTTCCGGTTCGGGCAAGTCGAGTCTGGCGTTCGACACGATTTTCGCTGAGGGTCAACGCCGGTACGTTGAGTCGTTGTCAGCATATGCGCGCCAGTTCCTAGGCCAGATGGACAAGCCCGATGTCGACTTCATCGAGGGCCTGTCCCCGGCAGTGTCGATCGACCAGAAGTCGACATCCAAGAACCCTCGTTCGACCGTCGGCACGATCACGGAGGTCTACGACTACCTTCGCCTGCTGTATGCGCGCGCTGGCCGGCCACATTGCCCGGTCTGCGGCGAGCCGATCGCACGGCAGACGCCGCAACAGATCGTCGACCGGATTATGGCATTGGAGGAGGGCACCAGATTTCAACTGTTGGCGCCAATCATCCGGGGCCGTAAAGGTGAATATCTCGAACTGTTCGCCCAACTCCAAACGCAAGGCTTTAGCCGTTCGATCGTTGACGGCGAGCCCCATAACCTGTCCGACGAGCCACCTAAACTGGCCAAACAGAAGAAGCACACGATCGATGTCGTTGTCGATCGACTGACGGTCAAAGACAGCTCCAAACAGCGTCTGACCGAATCGGTCGAGACCGCGCTCGGCCTCGCCGATGGTCTGGTCATCTTTGATTTTGTCGATCTGCCGGAGAAAGACCCCAATCGTACGCGGCGGTTCTCGGAAAAGTTAGCGTGTCCGAACGACCATCCGCTCGCGGTCGACGAACTCGAGCCGCGCTCATTCTCCTTCAACGCACCATTTGGTGCCTGCGCCGACTGTCACGGGCTGGGCAACCGGCTTGAAGTCGATCCTGAACTGATTGTTCCGGATCCGAAGAAGAGCCTCCGCGAGGGTGCGGTCTCGCCGTGGGCTTCAGCCCAGGTTTCGGAGTATTTTGCCCGGCTGCTGGAAGCACTTGGTGCCGAACTCGGCTTCACAATGGATCAACCCTTCGAATCGCTTGACGTAGAAGGGCAGGATGCGGTCCTGCACGGCCATGCAACCAAGGTTCATGTTCGCTACAAGAACCGTTATGGCCGTGAGCGCTCCTACTACACCGCATTTGAGGGCGCGATTCCTTACCTCGAACGCCGGCACGCCGAGACCGAATCAGACACCAGCCGTGAGCGGTTGGAGGGATTCATGCGCAATGTGCCCTGCCCGACCTGTGGCGGCACGCGGCTCAAGCCGGTTATCCTCGCAGTCCAATTGAACTCGGCAACTCAGGGGCCCAAGAACATCGCTGAGGTGTGCGCCCTCTCGATCCGTGACGCTGATTTGTTCCTGCAAGACCTTGAGATGACCGATCGTGAACTTCAGATCGGCGAGCGGGTCATCAAAGAAATTCATGAGCGGCTCCGGTTCCTGCTCGATGTTGGACTTGACTACCTGACGCTTGATCGCAACTCCGGCTCATTGTCCGGCGGTGAGGCGCAGCGCATTCGGCTCGCCACACAGATCGGTGCGGGCTTGGTGGGTGTTTTGTATGTCCTTGACGAGCCGTCGATCGGACTCCACCAGCGCGACAATCACCGGCTGATCGAGACGCTCTTACGCCTGCGCGACCTCGGCAACACGCTGATCGTCGTCGAACATGATGAGGACACGATTCGGGCAGCCGATTGGGTCGTCGACATCGGTCCGGGGGCCGGCGAACATGGCGGGCGGGTGATTGTTTCTGGCGAGGTCAAGGAACTCCTGGACAATGAGGAATCCCTGACCGGGCAATACTTGTCCGGCCGCAAGCAGATACCACTGCCAACACAACGGCGGCCACGAGTCGAGGGACACGATCTCGTCGTTCGCGGCGCCAAGGAACACAATCTGCAGGACATCGACGTGACGTTCCCGCTTGGCCTGTTCGTCGCGGTGACGGGGGTGTCCGGGTCGGGCAAATCGACCCTCGTCAACGACATCCTGTACACCTCGTTGGCGCGACAGATTTACAAGGCCCGCACGATTCCCGGCCGGCATCGCACGATCGAGGGTGTCGAGGCCGTCGACAAGGTCATCCATGTCGATCAATCCCCGATCGGTCGTACCCCGCGCTCCAATCCAGCGACCTATACCGGCGTCTGGGATCACGTACGCAAACTGTTTGCGCAAACCCCTGATGCCAAGATGCGGGGCTATTTGCAGGGTCGATTCTCCTTCAACGTCAAGGGCGGCCGCTGCGAAGCATGCTCCGGCGACGGGACGATCAAGATCGAGATGAACTTCCTGCCCGATGTATACGTCCCCTGTGAGGTCTGCCACGGCGCCCGCTATAACCGGGAGACGCTCGATGTTCGCTACAAAGGCAAGACGGTGGCTGACATTCTCAACATGCCGATCGAGGAAGCGGTGGACTTCTTCGCCGCGATACCGGCGATCGCGCGCCACCTTCGGACACTCGTCGATGTTGGTTTGGGCTATGTACGGCTGGGACAGCCCGCGCCAACCCTTTCCGGTGGTGAGGCCCAACGGGTCAAACTCTCCTCGGAATTGCAGAAGCGCTCGACGGGCCGGACGGTCTACGTGCTCGACGAGCCGACCACGGGGCTTCATTTCGAGGACATTCGTAAGCTTCTTGGCGTGCTCGAACGACTTGTGGACGCCGGCAATTCGGTCATCGTCATCGAGCACAATCTCGATGTCATCAAGACAGCAGACTGGCTGATCGATATGGGTCCGGAGGGCGGCAGCGGCGGTGGGCTGCTGATTGCGGAGGGCACGCCCGAACAGGTTGCCGCCAACCCCAACAGCCATACCGGCAGTTTCCTGAAGACCGTACTGGCCACGCCTTGATGGGACTGCCGTAAACCACTGTTTGGGCGGGTAGGTAAGAATTATCGTTGAGCCACGAGTTTCATTCGAACCACAGGAGCACCATGATGTTTGACCAATTGTCTCGGCGGACCGTCTTTCAGGGCGTTGCCGCGGTCGGTGCTGGTGCTGCGCTGAGTGCCTGCGGAACTGCCCGCAACAGCGCTGATGCCCCGGTCGATCCCAATTCGACGCCTGCTGTCAAAGCTGGCACTGCGCTTGGCAAGGCAACTGACATCCCAGTTGGCAGCGGCAAGATCTTCCCCGACCAGAAAATCGTTGTCACCCAACCGTCGGCGGGCGAGTTCAAGGCGTTTTCCGCAGTTTGTACGCATCAGGGCTGCATCGTGAGCACGATCTCGACCAAGGAGATCATGTGCGCGTGCCATGGCAGCAAGTTCTCCCTCACCGATGGATCGGTCGTCGGTGGGCCCGCGCCCAAACCACTGCCACCGGTCAAGATTGCGGACGAAAACGGCACCATCACGGCAGTGTGATCAGCTCCCGCCGATCTGTCCGAATCACGACGTAGGCTTGCGACGTGGCTGATCCTGCGACCTATCGACCCGCTGCGGGGGAAATCCCCGAGCAGCCGGGTGTCTATCGCTTTAGCGACGCGCAACGGCGGGTCATCTACGTCGGCAAGGCCAAATCGCTGAGATCCCGGCTCAACTCCTATTTCCAAGATATTGCTGGACTTCATCCGCGTACTCAGCAGATGGTCACGACTGCAACCGCGGTGGACTGGACGGTCGTCAACACCGAGGTCGAGGCGCTCCAGCTGGAGTACACGTGGATCAAAGAATTCGATCCGCGTTTCAACATTCGCTTTCGTGACGACAAGTCCTACCCATGGTTGGCAATCACGGTTAACGAAGAACTGCCCCGGGTCACAGTTATGCGCGGGCCGCGGCGCAAGGGAGTTCGCTATTTTGGCCCCTACACACACGCGTGGGCGATCCGCGAAACCGTTGACCTACTGCTTCGCGTGTTCCCGATGCGGTCATGCTCCAACGGGGTTCTTCGCCGCGCTCAACAGATCGGCCGGCCCTGTCTGCTCGGAGACATCGGCCGCTGCGCTGCGCCCTGTGTAGGCCGTGTCAGTGTGGACGAACATCGCGTGATCGTTGAGGATTTCACCGCATTCATTGCCGGCCAGACGACCACGTACCTGCGGGGACTCGAACGCGACATGGCGGCCGCCGCCCGCAATTTGGAGTATGAGCGCGCGGCCGTTCTACGCGACGATATTGCCGCCCTCACCAAAGTGCTCGAACAAAACTCAATTGTGTTCGGCGATGGCACCGATGCGGATGTGATCGCCTTGACCGAGGATCCGCTGGAAGTGGCCGTCCAGATATTTTCGGTTCGCGGCGGGCGGATCCGTGGTCAGCGCGGTTGGGTGGCCGACAAAGCCGATGATGCTTCCACCCCAGAACTCGTCGAGCGTGCTCTGGTCAAACTGTATGAAGAGGAACCGCCGGAGTCGATTCCACGCGAGGTCCTTGTTCAGGTTGCGCCCTCCAATCGGCCAATCGTGACCGCGTGGCTGGAGGAAAAACGTGGCAGCAAAGTCAGCCTTCGCGTGCCGCAGCGCGGTGACAAACGAGCGCTGATGCAGACGGTTGAGCAGAATGCCAAGCAGGCCCTCGCGCGACACAAAACTAAACGCTCCGGTGATCTCACGACGCGCAGCCTTGCGCTCGAGGAGATTCAAGCGGCGCTTGACCTGCCGGCTGCGCCACTGCGGATTGAGTGCTACGACATCTCAAATTTGCAGGGAACCGAGATTGTCGCTTCGATGGTCGTGTTCGAGGACGGATTGCCACGCAAGTCCGAATACCGGCGCTTCACGGTGCGGCTCGAGGGACAGAATGACGTCGGTTCGATGCACGAAGTCATCACCCGTCGGTTTGAGCAACTCAAACGTGCGCTGGACACCAACGACGCAGCCGGTCCGGGCATCGATCCTGAAACCGGCCGACCGCGCAGATTTGCCTATTCGCCATCGCTCGTCGTCGTCGATGGTGGGCCGCCGCAGGTCGCCGCCGCCAAGCAGGCCATGGATGAGGTCGGCATTACCAATGTCGCGTTGTGTGGTTTGGCCAAACGGCTCGAAGAGGTATGGCTGCCCGGTGATCCCGATCCGGTCATCCTGCCGCGAACCAGCGAAGGCCTCTATCTGTTACAGAGACTCCGCGATGAGGCGCATCGATTCGCGATAACCCATCATCGCGGCCGCCGTACCAAGGCCATGGTGCACAGCCAGCTTGACGATATTCCCGGTCTGGGGCCGAGCCGCAAGCAGGCGTTGATGAAGAAATTCGGCTCAATCAAAAAGATGCGCGCGGCCGATGTTGACGAAATCGCGACGGTTCCCGGTATCGGGCCGGCCACGGCGAAAGCGATCGTTGGTACTCTGGCGCGCAGCACTGGAGACACAACGCCCGCGGTCAATATGATGACCGGGGAGATCTTGGAGGACTGATGACGGCGATCTCTGAGTTTGTTCTCGTCACCGGTATGACCGGCGCCGGGCGTGGCACTGCGGCGAAAGTGCTCGAGAAACTTGGCTACTACGTCATCGACAACATCCCGCCGCAACTTCTTGGCGAGGTAGTCAGTGCGATCGACAAGTCCAAAGACATTGACAAGTTGGCGGTCGTGGTCGATGCGCGATCACGCCAATTCTTCGGCGCGATCGTTGACGAGATCGAAGCTCTTCGATCTCGGGGCATTCACACACGGGTCTTGTTCCTCGAGGCGTCCGACGATGTACTCGTACGCCGGCAGGAAGCTGCCCGACGGCCACATCCACTCAGCCTCGAAGGCCGGCTCATGGACGGTTTCAACCGTGAACGCGATCTGCTTCGGGTCCTCCGGGGCCGCGCAGACATCGTTATCGACACCACCAATCTCAACGTCAGTCTGCTGGGCAAACGAGTTCGTGCAGCCTTCGAAGATGACGACTCGCGCGGACTGCGGGTCTCTGTGGTGTCCTTCGGTTTCAAGTACGGTGTGCCGATCGATGCCGACATGATTGCCGACATGCGGTTCCTGCCAAATCCGTTCTGGGTTGAGGAGTTGCGCCCGCAGAGCGGTCTTGATGCACCCGTACGCGACTATGTGCGCCGACAGCCACGTGCTGCTGAGTTCCTTGATCGTTATGAAGGTCTAATCGCATTGCTCACCGACGGTTTCCTGCACGAGGATAAACGCTTCCTCACGATTGCATTCGGCTGCACGGGCGGTCGGCATCGAAGCGTCGCGATGTCCGAGGCATTCGCCGAACGATTGCGTGCCCACGGCGTTAATACGCTTGTTGTGCATCGCGATCTGGGCCGCGAATGACAAGTCGCGCGTTCCCGCCGGGCCGCGCTGCTATTGAAACCCAGAAGGTCGTCGCGCTCGGTGGTGGTCATGGTCTTGCCGTGAGTTTGTCGGCGCTGCGCCGGTTGTCCGTTGGCTTGACCGGCATTGTCACGGTAGCCGACAACGGTGGCTCGTCGGGGCGTATCCGCAGCGAATTGGGTGGCCTGCCACCTGGTGACCTGCGGATGGCGCTGGCAGCCTTGTGCGGCGATGATGAATGGGGTCGGACTTGGGCTGATGTGCTGCAACACCGCTTTCGCGGCGATGGCGCGTTGAGCGGGCATGCAGTTGGCAATCTTTTAATCGCGGGCATCTGGGACCTTCAGGGCGACCATGTCGCGGGCCTGGATTTGGTCGGTCAACTGCTCGGTGCGCACGGCCGCGTGCTGCCGATGGCCGCAATTCCGCTATCGATTGAAGCTGACGTCCAACTGCCCGGCAGCCCCGATGTGCTTAGTTGCGTGAGTGGCCAGGCCGAAATTGCATCGACGGAGGGTCACGTCGTCAGTGTGCGGCTCAAACCCGATAATCCACCGGCGTGCACCGAGGCGGTGGCTGCCGTGGATGCCGCCGACTGGGTCGTCATCGGGCCCGGTTCATGGTTCACGAGTGTCTTGCCCAATCTGCTTGTGCCGGGGCTACGTGATGCGTTGGTACGGACCTCAGCCAAACGCATACTCGTCCTGAATCTCGGCGAGCAGGCAGGTGAGACCTCCGGGTTCACACCAGCCGACCATCTCGCGGTGTTGACCGCCCATACGCCCGAGCTTCGCTTCGACTACGTGCTCGTAGACTGCGGGATGGTCGACAATGCGGGTATTCTCGCTGCAGCAGCACACTCGGTAGGAGCAAAATTGATCGATCAGGACATTTCGGCGGGGCCCGGCACGTTCACGCACGACCCGCTGCGGCTCGCATCCGCATTTCATTTCGTTATGGGGCTGACATAGAATGACCCGTACTCACAATCGGTCTCGGGGAGTGGATTTCGCGTCATGGCTATGACTGCACACGTCAAAGCAGAGCTTGCCAGCACCACCATCACGAAGGTGTGCTGTCGCAAGGCTGAAGTCTCTTCCATGCTCCGATTCGCGGGCGGTCTGCACATTGTGAGCGGGCGAATCGTCGTGGAGGCAGAGCTCGACACCGGTGCGGCCGCGCGCCGCCTGCGCAAGGACATCGCCGAAATCTACGGCCACAACAGCGAAGTCCTGGTCCAACAGGGCAATGGCATTCGCAAGGGCACCCAATACATCGTGCGGGTCTCAAAAGATGGCGAAGCATTGGCACGCCAGACCGGTCTACTCGACGGTCGCGGTCGGCCAGTACGCGGTTTGCCGCCGCAGGTCGTCTCAGGCGCCTCATGCGACTCGGTTGCGGCGTGGCGTGGCACCTTCCTCGCACACGGATCATTGACCGAACCCGGCCGCTCGTCGGCACTTGAGATCACCTGCCCCGGACCGGAAGCTGCGCTTGCGTTGGTCGGCGCGGCACGCCGACTCGGCATCGCCGCCAAATCGCGCGAAGTCAGAGGGGTCGACCGCGTCGTCATCCGCGACGGTGAAGCAATCGGCGCTTTATTGACGCGGCTCGGCGCCCACGAAACATTGCTGGTCTGGGAAGAACGCCGCATGCGACGTGAGGTCAGAGCGACCGCCAACCGACTCGCCAACTTCGATGATGCCAATCTGCGCCGGTCAGCCCGCGCTGCGGTAGCCGCCGGTGCCCGCGCTCAGCGCGCACTTGAGATCCTCGGCGCTGACGTCCCCGATCATTTGCGGATGGCCGGCAACCTGCGGGTCGAACACCGGCAAGCAAGCCTCGAGGAATTGGGACAACTGCACGATCCCGTGCTGACCAAGGATGCGATTGCCGGCCGGATTAGGCGCCTGTTGGCGATGGCGGACAAGCACGCCCATGACATCGGAATCCCCGACACCGAAGCAAGCCTTAACGGCGAGGTGCTGCCCGAGGCGTGACTGATCGGTCACGGTCGCGACGACTGTAACTGGCTACTCTCCGGTCGCTTCCACGAACCAGCAGCCGACTCGGTAAGGTGAGGGGACAACGTCCACCGATTATCAGGAGTTAAGTCCTCGTGACTGTACGTGTAGGTATCAATGGCTTTGGCCGCATCGGCCGCAACTTCTTCCGTGCCGCGCGTGCCGCCGGTGCCGATTTCGAGATCGTCGCCGTCAATGACTTGACCGACAACAAGACCCTCGCGCACCTGTTGAAATATGACTCGATCTTGGGTCGACTGGATGCCGACGTCTCCTACGACGACAGCTCAATCACGGTCGGTGGCCAACGGATCACCGCGCTCGCCGAGCGCGAACCCGGCAAGTTGCCCTGGGCCGACCTCAACATTGATCTCGTCATTGAATCCACTGGATTCTTCACCGACGCGACGAAGGCCAAGGCCCATATCGACGCAGGTGCCAAAAAGGTCATCATCTCGGCCCCAGGCAGCAATGAGGACGCGACCTTCGTGATGGGTGTCAACCACACCGATTACGACCCGGCAGCGCATCACATTGTTTCGAATGCCTCGTGCACGACCAACTGCCTTGCGCCAATGGCAAAAGCCCTCAACGACGGGCTGGGCATTGAGCGTGGCCTCATGACCACGATTCACGCCTACACGGCCGACCAGAACCTTCAGGACGCGCCGCACAAGGATCTGCGTCGTGCCCGTGCTGCTGCGATCAACATCATCCCGACCTCAACCGGCGCTGCCAAAGCGGTGAGCCTCGTGCTCCCCGAGTTGAAGGGCAAGCTCGACGGTTTTGCGTTGCGCGTTCCGGTGCCAACTGGCTCGGCAACAGATCTCACCTTCACCGCATCGCGGGAGACCACCGTCGAGGAAGTCAACCAGATCGTCAAGACCGCAGCCGAAGGCGAGTTGAAGGGTTTCCTCACATACACCGAGGACCCGATTGTCTCCTCCGACATCGTCACTGATCCCTCGTCCTGCGTCTTCGACTCGGGCCTCACCAAGGTCATTGGCGATCAAGTCAAGGTCGTTGGCTGGTACGACAACGAATGGGGTTACTCCAATCGACTCGTCGACCTGACCACCTACATCGGTTCCTCACTCTGATCGTGAAGAACCTCTCAGATCTGGGCGACCTCCGCGGCAAGCGCGTACTCGTTCGCAGCGATCTCAATGTTCCGCTGGCAGATCCGGTGCAGGCCGGAGATGGCACAACGCATCGCGAAATCGCTGACGATGGCCGCATCCGTGCGAGCGCGCCGACGATCAAGCGACTTTCAGACGCGGGTGCTCGGGTTGTGGTGGTTGCGCATCTGGGTCGCCCGAAGGGTGCACCAGATCCTGCGCTGTCACTTGAACCGATCGCGGTACGGCTTGGCCAGCTCACCGGGACTCAGGTGTTCTTTGCTCGCGACACTGTGGGGGACGATGCCAAAACGGTCGTCGCGGGCTTGGGTGACGGTGACGTCGCAGTGCTTGAGAACGTTCGTTTCAATCCCGGCGAGACGAGCAAAGACGATGCCGAGCGTGGTGCGTTTGCCGACCAGCTTGCCAAACTTGCTGATGTCTTCGTCTCTGACGGATTTGGAGTCGTCCACCGCAAGCAGGCAAGCGTTTTTGATATCGCCCAACGGTTGCCTGCGGCAGTAGGAACTTTGGTCGAGGCCGAAGTGAGCGTACTGAACCGGCTTACGGTGGACCCCGAACGGCCCTACGTTGTCGTGCTCGGCGGTTCGAAGGTCTCGGACAAGCTCGGGGTTATCGACAATCTGCTCGACAAAGCCGACAGCCTGTTGATCGGCGGCGGCATGGTTTTCACCTTCCTCAAGGCGCAGGGCTACGAGGTCGGCAAATCGCTACTCGAAGCCGATCAGCTCGAGGTTGCTCGTCGCTACATCTCGATGGCCGCCGATAAGGGAGTGCAACTGCTGCTTCCGACCGACATCGTCGTGGCTCCCGAGTTTGCTGCTGCGGCGCCGGCAACTGTCGTTGCTGCCAACGCGATCCCGGCCGATCAGCTGGGCCTGGACATCGGTCCAGAATCCGCGGCGGCCTTTGCTGCGGTCATACGCGAAGCGAAGACGGTCTTCTGGAACGGCCCCATGGGGGTCTTTGAGCTGGCACCGTTCGCCGCTGGCACTAAGGCAGTCGCGCAAGCGTTAACTGAAGTTGACGGACTTTCTGTAGTCGGCGGGGGAGACTCGGCGGCCGCCGTGCGACTCCTTGGCTTTGATGATGCGGAATTCGGACACATCTCGACCGGTGGCGGCGCCAGTTTGGAATATCTCGAGGGCAAAGTCCTTCCGGGGCTTGAAGTCTTGGAAGGCGACACAGCGGAGGACCGGACAGTATGAGCACAACGCGCACGCCACTGATGGCAGGCAATTGGAAGTCCAATCTCAATCACCAGGAAGCCGTCGTACTGGTCCAAAAACTGGCTTGGACCTTGCAGGACAAGAAACACGATTACGCCAAGGCAGAAGTCGTCGTAATCCCGCCATTCACTGACCTTCGAAGCGTTCAGACCGTGGTTAATGGCGATAACCTCAAAATCGGTTATGGCGCTCAAGATGTGTCCGAACATGATGGTGGCGCATATACCGGCGAAATCTCGGCCTCGATGTTGGCCAAACTTGGTTGCTCCTACGTTGTAGTGGGGCACTCCGAACGACGTGAGTTCCATGCCGAGAGTGATGCGCTGGTCAACACGAAGGCACACAAATCTTCGGCCGCTGGCATGACCCCGATCGTGTGTGTCGGCGAAGGGCTTGAGGTGCGACGCTCCGGCGAACATGTCGCTCATGTGCTGGCCCAAATCGATGGATCGTTAGCTGGCTTCGCGCCAGACCAAATCGCCGGACTGGTGGTTGCCTACGAACCCATCTGGGCGATTGGCACCGGTGAAGTGGCAACTCCCGAAGACGCTCAAGAAGTCTGCGGGGCGATCCGCAAGCGAGTTGCGGAGACCTCGTCGCCGGAGGCCGCCGGGGCATTGCGTATTCTTTATGGTGGATCGGTCAAGGCTGCGAATATTGCTGCGATCATGGCCCAGCCGGATGTGGATGGTGCCTTGGTCGGTGGGGCGAGTCTTCAAGCAGCAGAATTCGCGGGCATTGCTCGGTTCTATTCAATGCCGGACCTGTCCGGTACCCGTTAACAGAGGTTTGCAGTGATTCTGACGTTCTCGATACTTCTCGCGCTGTCCAGCACGATGATGATTGTCCTTATTTTGATGCACAAGGGCCGCGGTGGTGGTCTGTCCGACATGTTCGGTGGCGGTGTGTCCAGCTCGTTGGGCGGCTCGTCAGTTGCCGAACGCAACCTCGACCGCATCACGGTCGGCATTGCCGTTATCTGGGCCGTGTGCATTTTTGCGCTCGGTCTCCTCCTGAAGGTGAGTAGCTAAGTGGCAGCAGGCGCAATCCGGGGCAGCCGTATCGGTTCGGGCCCCATGGGCGAAGCGGAACGCGGCGAAGCTGCTCCCCGTCAGGTCGTGGAATATTTCTGCGGCAATAAGCACAACACCGTGCTGAGTTTCGCAGTCGAGGCGGAGGCACCCGATTCATGGGACTGCCCGAGTTGCGGTATGCCTGCCAGCCGCGATCAGGACAACCCGCCGGACGCGCAGAAGATCGCGCCCTATAAGACGCATTTGGCTTACGTCAAGGAACGCCGTTCCGACACCGAGGCCAAAGAAATCTTGACCGAAGCACTCACGTCGTTACGTACACGTCGTAAGCGCGGCGAAGTCGTTTTCTGAGCTGACGTGTGCGGAGCCGTCAGAGGGCGGCGGCAGCAGCTTCATCGAGGAACCAAAACGTCTCGTTCAGACCCTGAACGGCGGCTGCCGGGGTGTCTTCGAGCGTTCCATTGCCGAGCGCGCGGGCGACCGCTTCAGCTTTTTCTGATCCTGACACCAAGAGCCAGGTCGACAATGAGTTGTTGAGCCGCGCCAAACTCATCGACAGCCGAAGCGGCGGCGGCTTGGGCGAATCAGCCACATCGACGACCAGCCGATCGACTTCATGCAGTTGAGCGAAGCCGGGGAAGAGCGACGCGATGTGTCCGTCGGGACCGATCCCGAGCAGCACGAGATCGAATGGCGCGGCCGGTAGGACGCCGGCGTAGGCATCGGCGGCTTCATGTGGACTCATGCCCCAGTCAGCTGCTGGCATGCGGTGCAGACGGTCCTCGGGGACCGCTAGGCGGGTCAGGAAGGCATCACGGGCCTGCTGGTCATTGCGATCGGAATGTCCGTCTGGGACAAATCGTTCGTCGCCCCAATAGAAGTCGACTGCGGACCAGTTGGCGGCGTCGGCATCAACCGCCCGGTAGATCGCGTTGGCGATCGTTCCGCCGGTGAGGACGACACTCGGGGAAGTGCCTTCATCGTGGATCTCGTTGACGCGTTCGCTTAAGCGGCTAGCGACGTGCTCGGCCAGCGCGGCGGCATCCACATCGACAGTGACATCGCGATTCATGAATCCAACTCCTTGAGCAGATACGAAATGGTTTCCTCGTAGATCACGTCGACGTCGAGTCGACGCAGGTCCTCAGCGAGGAGCTCGGCCGGCGTTCGTGTGCCCAGCGGAACGTGGTGTTCTGAAGCGCCCGGGACGTTGAAGTTGCAGGTGGTCGCGTTGATCCGTTGCAGCACCACATCGCCGATCGCAGTGTGCAGTGTGACCGAAGAAATCTGATGGCCCTCGTCGTGGCGGGTGCGCAACTTAATCCCGAGCCTGCTTTCGAGCCACGCGGTTAGCAACTCAGCCGCCGGATTGCCGCGGCCGGTAACGATTTCACCGCCGGTGACTTCTGCGGCCGTCTGGTCCAATGCCGCCGCGAGCAATGCCCGCCACGGTGTCAGTCGCGTCCACGACAAATCGGTGTCACCCGGTGAATAGTTTCGAGCGACGGTATGCAGCGCACGGACCGGTGCCTTTGTACTCTCAGCATCGGTGAGTCGACGTTGTGCAAGCCGTCCGATTGCGTCGTCGGATGGATCATCAGGCGCATTACTTGGCCACCACACGACGACGGGCGAGTCGGGCAGAAGCAATGGCAACACAACTGATTCGGCATGCTTGTTGAGTTCGCCGGAAACACGAAGCAGGATCGACTCGCCGGAGGTCTCATGGCCGACGCGGACCTTGGCCGAGAGATTTGCTTTGCCGCGGCCCGAGCCCCGGATGACGCCGATAACCCGAGCAGGATGTTCAAGCGACAACGCCGTAGCGGTCTTCAACGCCTGGGAAACACCTTCTTCATCGGTGATCACGACAAATGTCAGGACCATGTCCATGGCCGGGCTGCCCGCGGCGCGGCGCGCCAACACCATGGTCTTGGCGATCTCTGAGGAGTTCGTGTCGTGGAGTTCGGTCTGCATTTAGGGCCTCCGCCAAGTGCGTCCGTCGCGAGCCAACATGATGTCTGCAGACTCCGGTCCCCACGTCCCGGAGCGGTAGGTGTCGATCTTCGCTGAGTCTTGCCAATAGTTGATGACCGGATCCAGAATCCGCCAGGCGAGTTCGACCTCTTCAAGTTGGGGGAACAGCGGAGGATCGCCGAGCAGGACGTCCAAGATCAACCGCTCGTATGCTTCGGGGCTGGACTCGGAGAACGCGCCGCCATACGCAAAATCCATGTTGACGTCGCGGATCTCCATCGCCGTGCCCGGCACTTTGGCGCCGAAGCGCAGCGTGACACCCTCGTCGGGCTGGATCCGCATTACCAGTGCGTTCTGGCCGAGTTCTTCGACCTCGTTACTGTCGAACGGCTGGTGCGGAGCACGCTTGAAGACAACCGCCACTTCGGTGACCCGTCGACCCAGCCGCTTGCCGGTCCGGAGATAGAACGGGACGCCCGCCCACCGCCTGGTCTCGATGTCGATCCGCATGGCCGCGAATGTTTCAGTGGTCGAATCGGCCGGGATGTCGGCCTCTTCTCGATAGCCGCGCACCTTTTCGCCGCCCGCCCAGCCACTCGCATACTGCGCTCGAGCGGTATGGAGGTCCATTCGCGCGGGCGGCCGGGCGTTTGCGAGAATTTTCTGCTTCTCGATGCGAAGACTGTAGGCGTTGAACGAAACCGGCTCCTCCATCGCGACGAGCGCCATGAGCTGGAGCAGGTGATTCTGGATGACATCGCGCGCAGCACCGATACCGTCGTAGTAGCCTGCTCGCGATCCGATGCCGATGTCCTCGGCCATGGTGATCTGCACATGATCGACATAGTTCGAGTTCCAGATCGGCTCGAACATTCCATTGGCGAAGCGAAACGCCAAAATGTTCTGGACCGTCTCTTTGCCGAGATAATGGTCGATGCGGAACACGCTTTCGCGTGGGAACACCTCCGCGACGATCGCGTTGAGTTCCTGAGCAGACTCGAGGTCGTGGCCGAAGGGCTTCTCAATGACAACTCGCCGCCACGACCCGTCGGCGGACTCGGCCAGATTGTGCTTCTTCAGTTGCGTCGTCACGAGTGGGAACAGCGCCGGCGGGATCGAGAAGTAGAACGCGTGATTGCCGTTGGTGCCGCGCTTATTGTCGACGTCGGCCAGGGTTGCCACCAACTCCTCCCAGGGCCCGTCCTCATCGAAGGAGCCACCGACGAAGCGCAGTCCCGCCACGAGTTGACGCCACGTTGACTCGCGCCATTTGGTCCGTGCACCGGCACCTGCCGCCGCACGGATGTAGTCGGCGAACTCCTTGCCCGTCATATCCATGCGGGCGAAGCCGATAAGCGCGAAGCCAGGTGGCAACAAACCGCGATTAGCGAGGTCGTAGATCGCCGGTATGAGCTTGCGGCGCGAGAGGTCGCCAGTGATCCCAAAGATCACCACGCTGCACGGGCCGGCGATCTGGGGCAGACGTCTGTCCCGAGAATCGCGAAGCGGGTTGATCACGCAAGCGCCTCGCGCAGGTACGGGAGCGAAGCCGCCACATCGTGTAGATGCAGGCGGAGCACTGGCCGGCCATGGCCGCGCAGCACCTGGGCATCGCCGATGACCTGTGCGGTAATGAACTCGCCAAAGGTGAAATCACGACCAGGAATCGCCACATCTTGTTCCGGCTCACCGCTGATCTGGAGGAACACGCCATTGGGCGGACCACCCTTGTGATATTGACCAGTCGAATGCAGGAACCGAGGGCCCCAACCGAAGGTGACCGGCCGGCCCGTACGTTCGGCAAGAATCTCGCGAATCTCGGCGAACTCGGCATATTCGTAGCGATCTAGATATGCCTGCACAGACAAATAGCCATGCGCGAGATCCAGATGAATCAACAGATCGCGCAACGCTGCCGGCAACGTTGTCTCGTTCGTCCCGAAGACATCGATGCCATCGGTCTTGAAGGCCGCCTTCTCGGTCGCCTCGCCACCGTCGAGGAGCTCGCGGGAGGCCTTCTTGGCGCTTTCGACATCGGGTTGGTCGAACGGATTGATACCAATCGAACGGCCCGCGATTGCGATGGCGTCTTCCCAGATGAGAAACAGCGCGCCAAGTGGCCCATCGAGCGCGGCGGAAAATTTCGACAACGCGGTCGGTGCCGTCGTGGTCCCGATGGCAATCAGAATCGAATCCTGGTTATTGGGTTCAAAATTGGTAGCCGTTTCGCTCGGAACGACGACGGGGAGAATTCCTTTGCCGTCCTTGCCGGTGCTTTCGGCCACGAGTTGTTCGATCCAGTCGCCGATTCCATGACCGTTCTTATCGGTGATGACCAGTTTGTCGACACCGATCCGATTGGCCACGCCCAGCATGGTCCCGAGGCGGAGACCCGGATCCTGGGCCGAGTCGAGGTGCTGGTCGTTCGCGGACGCCGCAGCGCCGTCGAGCAGGTCGCCGATGGGCGCGCCCGCAAGTCCGCTCGGAACAAGCCCGAAGGCGGTGAGGGCCGAGTATCGACCGCCGACATTCGGATCGGCACGGAATACGCGGTAACCGGCTTCGGTTGCTTCCTTGTCCAACGGTGAGTCTGGATCGGTGACGATGACGAAATGATCAGCCGGATTTAGACCAGCCGCAGTGAACGCCGCAGCGTAGGTCCGCCGTTGTGAATCAGTTTCGACAGTGCCGCCAGATTTGCTGGACACCACCACAATGGAACGTTCCAATTGGTCGTCCAGGGCGTCGCGGATCATGTCCGGGTGCGATGTGTCGAGCACCGTCAACTCGACTCCATACGCACGACAAATCACCTCGGGCGCAAGTGAAGAGCCACCCATCCCACACAGAACAACGTGATCGAGACCTTTGCCGTTCAACTCGGTACGCAGGCTTTCGATCTCGCCGACGAGCGGTCGAGACGACTCCCAGAGTGACGTCCACGACAGCCGAATCCGGGCCTCATGTTCTGCCTCACGACCCCAAAGAGTTGGATCCTGCGCGGCGAGGCGGGATCCAACGTGGTCATCGATCGACTGCTTCAAGGCGGCCTGATAGTCCGGGTCGGACAGCGTCGAGATCGTCAGGTCAGCCATGTGTCAGGCCTTATCCAACTCGTCTTGAACGGACTGCTGAAGTTCGGCCCATGATGCGTCGAACTTATGAACGCCCTCCGTTTCCAGCAACGCGACAACCTCGTCATAGGAGATGCCTTGCGCTTCGAGCGCGTTGATCAGCGCGCGGGACTGCTCGTACGTCCCAGTCACTGCGTCGCCCGCAACCTCACCGTGATCGGCGAAGGCTTGCATGGTCTTCTCGGGCATCGTGTTGACGGTGTTGGCGACGATCAGTTCGGCGATGTACATGGTGTCCGGGTAAGCAGGGTCCTTGACACCGGTTGAGGCCCACAGCGGACGCTGCGTGTTGGCACCCTTCGCGGCGAGCGCTTTGAAGCGCTCCCCACCGAAGATTTCTTCATATGCCTGATAGGCGAGCCGTGCATTCGCGATGCCAGCCTTGCCACGCAGTTCGCTGTCGTCCGGCAGCCGCTTGTCGACCTCAGAGTCCACACGACTCACAAAGAATGATGCAACCGAATGGATCGTGCTCAGGTCGCGACCTTCGGCCAATGCCTGCTCGAGACCGTACAAATAAGCATCCATGACACCGCGGTAACGATCGAGCGAGAAAATCAGCGTGACGTTGATATTGATGCCCTCAGCAATTGACGCCGCGATGGCGGGCAGACCTTCGTGCGTCGCCGGAATCTTGATGTAGACATTCGGCCGATCGACCTTATTCCACAGCTTTGCTGCCATCAAAATCGTTCCATCGGTGTCCTGAGCAAGCCCTGGTTCAACCTCGATCGAGACCCGACCGTCAACACCGTTGGTGGCGTCGAACACCGGCCGCAAAATATCGCAACCCTGCTGGACATCGGTCGTGGTGAGTTCGAGGATGGCATCGTCGACGCCTACACCGGCGCGCTTGAGCTGGCCGATCTGCTCGGCATACTGCTCGCCGTTGGCCATCGCCCCGGCGAAGATCGTCGGATTCGTGGTTACCCCGACAACATTCGATTCGGCAATAAGTTGGGCTAGGTTGCCCGAGACGATGCGCTCGCGTGACAGATCATCGAGCCAAATGGAGACACCCGCATCCGCGAGTGCCTGGAGTCGTGCGTTCATGCGATCCCCTTTTGGGTGGAGTGATCAATAAGGTGTTGATCAGCGCGATTTTGGAGCATCTGGATTGTTGGCCGGACCGAATGGTCCGGCGGGTCGCACGTGGACGGCTACCGGACCGCCGCCGATCTCAATGGCCGCGGCAATCGAGTCGTGCGCAGCGGCCGCAACGGCTTCGGCGGTGATGCCGAATGCCTCGTAGAGTTTGACGTAGTCGGCTGAGGAGCCGTAGTGCTCGAGACTGATGATTCGACCTGCATCGCCGACCAGGTCGCGCCAGCCGAGGCTAATGCCAGCCTCAACACTGACGCGTGCGCGCACGGCGGGCGGGATGACGTCATTGCGGTAGGCCTCGTCCTGCTGTTCGAACCATTCCCGACACGGCATCGACACGACACGTGCGTTGATGCCATCGGCGCTGAGTGCTTCACGCGCAGTGACGGCCAACTGAACTTCGGAGCCGGTCGCGATGAGCACCACATCGGGCACGCCATCGGTGTCAAGGAGTGTGTAGGCACCCTTCGCGACGTTGTCAGCTGTCGCCCAATATTGGCCAGTGTCAGTCTGTTCGCCACGCGGGAAGACCGGCAGGTTTTGCCGGCTCAGTGCGAGTGCGGCGGGCCGATCGGTGACATCCAACAAGGCCTTCCACGCGGCGATGGTCTCATTGCCGTCGGCCGGACGTATGACGTCAAGGCCAGGGATTGCGCGCAGGGCAGACAGATGCTCAACCGGCTGGTGTGTCGGTCCATCCTCACCAAGACCGATCGAGTCGTGGGTCCATACATACGTCACCGGGAGTTCCTGCAGCGCCGCTAAACGTACTGACGGGCGCATGTAGTCGCTGAAGACGAGGAAGGTGCCGCCGTAGGGACGGGTCGGACCGTGCAACGCCATACCGTTGAGAATCGCACCCATGCCGTGTTCGCGGATGCCAAAGTGGAGGACACGGCCGAACCAATCGCCCTCGAATGCCTTGGTGGAGTGTTCGGGTGGGAAAAACGACAGTTCGCCCTTGGGCGTCGTGTTGTTCGAGCCAGCCAAATCGGCCGAACCGCCCCACAACTCGGGCAGCAACGGCGCCACCGCAGTCAGAAAATCACCCGATGCGGCGCGCGTCGCAATACCCTTGTCACTTGCCTCGTAGGTCGGCAGGTTCGCATCCCAGCCAGCCGGCAACTCGCGTCGGCCCAACCGTTCGATGAGTGCGTCGCCGTCGGTATTGTCGACTGCCCACTTGTCGTAGCGCTGCTGCCACTGGTCCTGAAGCGTGATGCCGCGGCTGCGGGCCGCCTGAGTATGCGTGATCACCGCAGCGGAGACCGCGAAGGATTCAGCTGGGTCGAAGCCGAGAATTGTCTTGGTCGCAGCGATCTCATCGTCGCCGAGGGCCGAGCCATGGGAGGCGCCGGTGTTCTGCTTGGTCGGTGCCGGCCACGCGATGATGGTGCTCAACTTGATAAAGCTGGGCTTATCGGTGACCTCGTCGGCGGCGATGAAAGCGTCGTAGAGCCCTTGAATGTTCTCCTCATAGCCGGTGCGGCCGTCGGTCCAGTCGACCTCTTGCACATGCCAGCCGTAGGCCTCATAGCGTGCAGCGACATCCTCGCTGAATGCGACGCTCGTGTTGTCCTCGATCGAGATTCGGTTGTCGTCATACAAGACCGTGAGATTTCCGAGCTGTTGGTGACCAGCGAGCGAGGAAGCCTCGGCGGAGACACCTTCCTCAATGTCGCCATCAGAGCAGATCACGTAAACGTGGTGATCGAAAATGCTCTGACCGAGTGCTGCCTTCGGGTCAAATAATCCATGCTCCCGGCGTGCGGCCATTGCCATACCGACAGCGTTGCCAACACCCTGACCGAGCGGCCCGGTGGTGACTTCGACGCCCGGCGTGTGAGCGTGTTCGGGATGTCCAGGTGTTCGGCTGCCCCACGTGCGCAGACTCTTCAGGTCTTCAAGCGTGACGTCATAACCAGCGAGATACAGCTGAATATATTGCGTGAGGCTCGAATGACCACAAGAAAGCACAAAACGATCCCGCGCCATCCAGTGC
Organism: Aeromicrobium changchenzhani; assembly: GCF_057586615.1. NCBI lineage: Bacteria > Bacillati > Actinomycetota > Actinomycetes > Propionibacteriales > Nocardioidaceae > Aeromicrobium > Aeromicrobium changchenzhani. The sequence goes on from NZ_CM172480.1 coordinate 1,755,074, forward strand.
GGATCCGCGGGATTGTGACGCATCAGTTTTTGATAGATCAGGTAGGCCGCCGGAGCAAGGCTCATTGCCGTGCCCGGGTGACCGTTCCCGACCTTTTGGACGGCATCTGCGGCCAACAGTCGTGCCGTGTCAACCGCGGCTTGGTCGAGGTCTGTCCACTCCAGAGTAGTGCTTGCTGTCGTCACAGCTTGAGCTCCTGATCGTCGTGCGAATCCGTCTACGGCCGGGTAAGCCGAGCCATCGGTACGAGCCTACTCGTGTGGACGTAGACTGCTCCATGTGACTGCGTTGGATCCTGATATTTCTGAAACCGTGAATGCGGCGGCGGTGAGTCGTACCTCGGCAGGCCGAAATATGGTGTCTGCCTACGTCGCGTTGATGAAGCCGCGGATCATCGAATTGCTGCTGCTGACAACCGTGCCGGTAATGTTCCTTGCCCAGCAAGGCGTACCACCGCTTGGCCTCGTCGTATGGACGATCGTCGGCGGCACGCTGTCGGCAGGTAGCGCCAACGCGCTCAACTGCGTTGTAGATGCCGACATTGACGTCAAGATGCGACGGACCGCGCGCCGACCGCTACCGCGACACAAGGTGTCGACGCGCAGCGCGTTGGTCTTCGGGCTCGTCCTTGGCGTTGTCTCGACAATCTGGCTCGGTCTCTTGGTCAACTGGCTGTCGGCCGGACTCGCGCTCTCCGCGAATGTCATCTATGTCGTTGGCTACACGATGATCCTCAAGCGCCGCACGTCGCAGAACATCGTTTGGGGTGGCGCCGCCGGGTGCTTCCCGGCGCTCATCGGCTGGTCCGCGATCACCAATGAGGTGGCGTGGCCGCCGGTTGTTCTGTTCTTGGTTGTCTTCTTCTGGACGCCGCCACATTTCTGGGCATTGGCGATGCGCTATCGCGAGGACTACTCGGCCGCAAGCGTGCCGATGCTTCCGTCGGTGGCGACGTCGCAGGCAGTGGCTAAGCAGATTGTCATCTATTCCTGGGTGATGGTGTTCACGTCGTTTGTGCTCATCCCCGTTACTCCGATGGGCCCGTTCTACACGATCGCGGCACTTGTTCTCGGCGGCGCTTTCTTAGTTGAAGCGCACGGCATCCGTACGCGAGCCAAAGGCACCGAAGAACTCTCGATCATCAAACCGATGCGTCTGTTCCACTGGTCCAATGCGTATCTGGCATTGCTCTTCGTCTCGGCCGCGATCGATCCGTTCCTGCGCTGACCCAATCGACTCGGGCCGTGAATATTCGCACGATCGGTCCCGATGATTGGGCTGATTGGCGGTGCGCGCGAATCCGCGCACTAACCGAAAGCCCGCAGGCGTATGCGTCCTCGGTGACGCTGTGGACCGGGTCGCTCGACACGGAAACACGATGGCGTGATCGGCTGGCCGAGCCTGGTGCGTTTTTTATCGCGTACGACGTTTCGGAGCCAATCGGCATGGTCGGTGCCACTCCCCATGCTGACGGTGTCGAGCTCATCTCGATGTGGGTCGCTGCGGAGGCGCGTGAGTGTGGAGTTGGAGCACAACTGATCGACGCGGTGATCAGTTGGGCCGACCGCCGAGCGTTGTCCTTGCGCGTTATCGACGGCAATGTGGCGGCAATTGCCGCCTATCAGTCGACCGGGTTCGTGCTGAGCTCAGTTGCTCCCGATCAGGAAAACTGCCGAATTATGACCCGCCCGTGAAATGCCGCCAGTCTCAATAACTTCTCCTTGGCCCGTCGAGGCCGGCCAAATTCTGTTCGATGTGTAGTGCGAGCGCTTCAAGCGCGGACCGTTCAGTTGCGTCGAACTCTTGAGCATCAGCTGTGGTGCGTACGCGCTCGAGCTGATCGCGCACTAGGGCTCTTTGGTCGGGGTGGGCTCGATAGCTGAGGTCTGACAAGACATGAAAAATCTTCTCCAGAACCTGCGGATCCGCCGCGCCGTATCGGCGCGGTTGTGATATTCCGAGGTCGACGTAGTCGGCTAGGTTTGGGCGTCGCAACACGACGCAAACACGTTTGTCGTCGTCTCGCAGTAGTTTGGCGCCGAGGTCATGTTCGGTGAGTTCGCACAACAATGCTGAGATGTGTCCCAACGCGTGGATCGCTGTCGTTGGATCGTTGATGCCCGGTGAGAGCGCTTTGTTCGCCACATCGGTGAGTTGACGCAGCCCGTAGCCAATGTCTTGGGCTGCAGTTCGTTCGAAGCTTGTATGGATGCACTCGGCAACCCGTTCGGCGATTCGTTCGGCCGAAGACTCGCTGAGCGGTCCGCTCAGCACCGACCACGCAATGCCTAGGGGCGTTCCTTTGACCAGGAAGTTACCTGGGTAGACGTCAAGGTGGATCAGCGCGTCCATGCTCACGGCGACGTCGAGCAGTTCGCTCTGATTGATCCACGTCAGGAAGCCGCCGTCAACTACGAGCAGTTGCACACCGTCTGCGAGTGGCTGTGATTCGTATGGTCGGGCAGCGGCAACGACGGCAGGAACGCGTTTCGTGAGGACTGCCTCCACCGTCCGCGACGCATCACGATGAACGTTGCGCAACATAGTTTCCACCCGAATCTGCGCGGTGAGATGTGCCAGAAACAACACCAACGCCAGCACACTGGCCACGGCAAGTACGAAAGCAAATGTGACCGCGAACTTCGGAATGAACTCGTCTTGTCCGTCCGATCCGGTGTTGTGGACCGCGCGTAGGACGGTCAGCGAGTAGGTAAACGTCGCAAGAAACAGCGCCAACGTGGCCTGGACGAACTGGTCACGAGTGAAGGTTCGCAGCAGCCTGGGGGAGAACTGGCTGCTGGCCAACTGCAGTGTCACCACGGTGAGAGCGAACGTCAGGGCCGTGACGGTGATCAGCGATGACGATATCGAACTCAAGAGCGAACGCGCCGTGTCAGCATCGCCGCCGAAGATCAATCCATTCACTTGGGCGGACAAGTGCGCATCAACGGCTGAATCGAGCTGTGGAAGGGCCAAGCCGAGCAATACGGCGAACACCACCGCGATAGTCGACAGCGGCCACAATTGAGACTTAAAGGTGTCGCGACCAACGAGCAGCAATGTCTTCATACGCCGCATTCTTCCCGTATCAGGGCGCCACGCAAAGCACCTAAATGCCGATGAGCGCACTCATGCGTCCCATGGCTACTGCGCTGATGCCGAATAGTCGGCGGGTTTGCTGCTGCGATCAACCGGCGCAGTCAACAACAAAAGATGAGTGCCGGCGGCGATCAAGATTGCTGCACCGACCAGATGCGCTGCAACGAGTGCAACCGGCAAATTGGTCGCGTACTGCACAAAGCCAATCAGCCCCTGTGCCAGCTCGACCACTAAAAGCACCAGAGCCGACCGGGCCGCCAAGGGTGCAGTGGCGCGCAATGCAAGCCAGCAACCGATCGTGAGTCCGACCAGCAGGAACACTCCGTCGGCGTGGAATTGGCTCAATCGGCCAGGATCCAGTCCATTGCGCCCCGAAATTGCATCGCCCGAGTGCGGTCCGCTGCCGGTGACGATCGTGCCGACATAGATCACTGCCCAAAGCGCGACGTAGGTAGTGCGGACCAACCAGACATGCTCGGCGGCTCGACCTTCCTGCCCGTCTGCGCGCACGCGCAGAATGAGCAGAACCGAGGCCGCGATCAGCGCCATCGACAGGATGAGGTGCAACGCGACAATCCATGGATTGAGCTTGGTCAGCACCGTGATGCCACCGATGACGCCCTGTAGCGGAATGCCGAGACCCATTCCCAAAGCAAGCCGCCGCATTGTCCGACTAGTGCCAGCCCAACGCCATACCGCGATGAAGGTGGCGATCGCGACGGCGGTCAGTACATACGTCAGCATGCGGTTGCCGAACTCGATGACGCCGTGTACGCCGAGGGCGCTGCGCGGCACAAACGAGTCCTCGGTGCATTTGGGCCAGGTCGGGCAACCCAGCCCCGAGGCAGTCAGCCGGACCAAACCACCGGTCAGGACAAGACCGGCATTTGCAATGAGTGAAGCCCATGCCCACCGCAGGACAAAGGTACGATCCGGGCTGCGAAATCCCACAGTCACTCCCATTCGAAGGTTCGGGCGGCAATGCTGCCGGCGATGGCGGCCCAAACGCCAAGGACGACGAACGGCAGTACACCAGGGCCACTGCCGGTGAAAACGTCACGAAAACCCTGACCGAGTGCGCCAGACGGTAGCCATTCGAGTGCTGAACGGGCGGCGGCCGGATAGCGCGACAGCGGAACGAGGACACCGCCGCCGACCAACAACAACACATAGACGAGGTTCGCGACGGCAAGCGTGGCCTCGGCGCGCAGCGTCCCGGCGATCAGCAGGCCCAATGCGGCAAACGCCGCTGTCCCGAACAGCGCCAGTAAAACCGTCCACACCGGTGCCATAACGCCGCCGGCGGGATCCCAGCCGAGCAGGAGCGCAACTAGCATCAAGATCATCAGTTGGATCGCTTCAACGATCAGGATCGCGCCGATCTTGCCCAACATCAGCCCTGAACGGGGGAGCGGTGAGGCACCGAGTCGTTTGATGACGCCGTAGCGGCGTTCGAAACCGGTCGCGATCGCGAGCGAGGTGAATGAGGTCGACAAGATCGCGAGCGCCAGCACCCCTGGCGTGACGATGTCAATCGAGCGCCCCGGCCCGAGGTCGACGATCTTGTCCGAACGGGTTCCAGCCACCAGCAGGAGCAAGGGAATGACAAGAGCGAGCAGCAACTGTTCACCGTTGCGAAGCAGCATCCGTAGCTCGATGCCTGCCTGCGAACGAATCATTCGTGGCAGTGACGCTGCGCCCGGCTTGGGCGAGAAATCAAGGTTCACCGCAGGGCCCGTCCGGTCAGGTCAAGAAAACGATCTTCGAGGCTTTGGCGCTGGACCAACATCGACTCGGTCAATATGCCGTTCACGGCACACCACTGGGTCAAAGCAGCAACCAGCGCCGGATCAATCACACCGGTTAGTACATAGGTTCCCGCGTGAACCTCATCAACCAGAGATCCGTACGGCAATGCAGCGGTGAGGTCAATCAGATCGATGCCCGGCCGTGCCGAGAAGCGCAGCGTGTTGTGCGATGCCGAACCGCTGAGTTCGGCCGGCGTACCCGACGCGATCACTGCCCCCGCGTCGACAATGTGGATGAAATCTGAAAGTGATTCGGCCTCGTCCATGAAATGCGTCGTCAGGACGATGGTCACGCCGCCGGCGCGAAGCTCGGACACAATGTCCCAGGTTGCGCGTCGCGCCTGTGGATCCAATCCGGCGGTTGGTTCATCCAGGAAAACGAGTTCGGGTCGACCGACGATTGCCATCGCCAGCGACAATCGTTGCTGTTGACCACCGGACATACGGCGATAGGGGGTACGACCGGATGACCCGAGCCCCAGGCGTTCGATCAAGGATTCGACGTCAAGCGGGTGGGCGTGCAATGAAGCAATATGCCGCAGCATCTCGTGTGCGCGGACGCCAGACCAGGAGCCACCGTTCTGCAACATGACGCCGACTCGCGGCCGCAGTTCATGGGCATCGGCACGCGGGTCGAGGCCTAGGACGCGCACGCGACCGGCTTGGGGTTTGCGGAAACCTTCGCAGGTTTCGATCGTTGTGGTCTTGCCAGCACCATTGGGCCCGAGGATCGCGGTGACGGTTCCGGCTTCGACAGTCAGGCTGAGCCCATCGACGGCGGTGACTGCGCCATATTTCATGGCGAGGTCGGTGACCTCGACGGCAGGCTGCTTCACCCCCACAGTTTAGGCCGCGTCCTGCACGGAGACCTAGGCGGCTGGCGGTGAGACTGGTTACGCTGTCCGGAGCCGTCTTCCAGTCAAGGGGTGATAATGAAACTTCCGGTACTGCCACCCGTGCGGCCGATGCTGGCGAAATCGGTTAAAGGCGTGCCGGCCGCAGCCTCAATTGCCGGCGGGTTGTCGTATGAGCCCAAATGGGACGGTTTCCGGTGCCTAGTGTTCCGGGACGGCGATGAGATTGTCCTGACAAGTCGATCAGCCAAGGACCTCACTCGCTATTTTCCCGAACTCGTCACGGCGCTTGCGGCCAATGTGCCAGACCGCTGTGTGCTCGATGGCGAGATATTTGTGGCAATCGACGGGCGGCTTGAGTTTGAACGGTTGTCGGAGCGAATCCATCCCGCCGCATCACGGGTGAAGTCGCTATCGGTGACCACGCCGGCGTCGTTTGTCGCCTTCGATCTGCTCGCGCTCGGCGACGAATCATTGGTGGACCAACCGTTCTCAGAGCGCCGATCCCGCCTGGCGGCTGCGCTGGCATCGGTTGCTGCGCCGATCCACTTAACCCGCACCACCACCGATGCGGCCGAGGCCGAAGTCTGGTTCGCCAAGTTCGAGGGCGCCGGACTCGATGGTGTTGTGGCCAAGCCGTTGGCAAAACCGTATGCATTCAACGGCCGTACGATGCTCAAAATCAAACATGCCCGGACTGCCGATGTGGTTGTTGCCGGCTATCGCCTGCACAAGACCTCCACGCCGGAGACACAATTGCTCGGGTCGTTACTGCTCGGCCTGTATGACGACGAGGGCCTTCTGCAGCATGTAGGCGTGGCAGCGTCCTTCACGGCCGCGCGACGCGCCGAACTCATCGATGAGCTCGCTCCTACAGTCGTAAGCCTTGCCGACCATCCATGGGCGTTGTGGCAGGACGCCCAGGCGCAATCGAGCAGCCGCCTGCCCGGCGCCCAGACGCGGTGGAGCGCAGGCAAGAGCCTCGCATTCGTACCGCTCGCACCAACCCGGGTGGCTGAGGTCGGCTACGAACACATGGAAGGCAGCCGCTTTCGGCATACCGCCCAGTTCAAACGCTGGCGCCCCGATCGTGACCCTGAATCCTGCGGTTACGCGCAACTCGAAGAGATCGCCGCATACGAGTTGAACGACATTCTGCTCTAGACCTGAGGGTTGGCGCGGTCGAGCCTGCGGAGCCGGTTGAGTAAATGTTCGTCGGGGACGAGTTCGGATCCGGTTCGGAGTTCGTGTTTCAGCGCTTCTGGAAGTTCGCCAAGGGTTTGCATCTCGCCGCGCAAATGCTCCATCGTCGTATCGAGCGCCGAGGCGGTGTCGGCGGCTTCCCGTAAGCCGTCGAGGAGAGCGGTAGGAACTTCTTCGCGGTATTTGTAGTAGATCTTGTGTTCAAGACTCGCCCAAAAATCCATCGCGATGGTCCGAAACTGAAGCTCGACAGTCACCGGAACAGCCCCATCGGACAGGAACACCGGAACCTCCACATGAGCATGCAGGCTGCGGTAGCCATTCGATTTGGGCGTGGCGATGTAGTCCCGAACAGTCAGTACCGTGATGTCGCTTTGCGCCTTGATCAGGTCGAAAACTTGGTAGACGTCTGAGATGAAGCTGCACGTCACGCGGACCCCAGCGATATCGGTGACGGTCGCTTGGATCGAGTCGAATGTCGGCTGGCAGCCTTTACGTTCCATCTTTTCGATGATGCTGTCGGGCCGTTTTAGCCTCGCCTCGATGTTCTCGATCGGATTGTCGTGGTGCAGGTGGGCGAACTCGTCGCGGAGGATCGAGAACTTTGTGACGACCTCCTCCATGCCGAATTTGTAGCGCATCATGAAACGCGTGAATTCGTGTCGCAACTCCGATGAGCCGTCGACAGCCGCATGTCCGTCGGAGGAAAGTTCCAGCAATCGACCCAAATCTAGGCGAGGGGGTTCGGCATCCACGCCTTCACTCTAAGGGGTGGTGCCACAGCGGCGACTGTTCCGGGAGCGGGTCAAGCGTTCTTCGCTTTACTCGGTTGTACGCGTTTGGGTTCGCCCGGCATTTTTGGATAGTCCGGGGGATAGGGCAGCTCGCCAAGGCCGTCGGCGACATCGCGCTCCCACCATTCGAGCAACGTCCCGATCGAATGGTCGACATCGTCGATGGTGGCGTGCGGATCGCCGATCTCAGTCAGCCGTTTCGGTACGGTCTGGAGATTGAAGTCACGCGGATCTTGGACCGTGGCCAACTCTGCCCAGGACATCGGCGTCGACACAGGGGCTCCTGCGATCGAGCGCAGGCTATAGGCGCTGGCCATCGTCCGGTCGCGGCAATTCTGGTTGTAGTCGATGAAGATGTTCTCGCCGCGCTCTTCCTTCCACCAGTTCATCGTGACGCCGTCGATGCGCCGTTCGAGTTCACGGCCCAGCGCGATGGCGGCGTGGCGTACATCGAGGAACGTCCAGCGCGGTTCGATCCGGACAAACACGTGAACTCCGCGATTGCCGCTCGTTTTGGGATAGCAACGGAGGCCAATCTCTTCCAATAACCTCCGCAATTCGCCGGCAACGCGTACCGAGTCATGAAAATCAGTGCCCGGCTGTGGATCGAGGTCGATACGCAGCTCATCGGGATGATCGGGGCGCTCCCGGCGTACTGGCCAAGGGTGAAACACAATCGTGCCCATGTGTGCGGCCCATACCGCCACCGCAACCTCCGTCGGACACATTTCGTCGGCGACACGGCCGGACGGAAAAGTAATCTGAACTGTTTCGACATACGGCGGAGCACCACGCGGCAGTCGCTTTTGATAGAACGCGTCGCCATTGCTCCCGGTAGTCGACAACGTCATACCTTCCAGCACACCTTTGGGCCACCGTTCGAGCGTGGTGGGCCGATCCCGCAGCGCGCGCATGAGGCTGTCCCCGACGGCCGCGTAATACTCGGCCACCATGAGTTTCGTGATCTCGCCGGTCCGTTCGGTCGCTGCGAAGATGACGCGGCTCGGACTCGACACACGGACTGTGCGGCTACCCACCTCGATCTCAGTTGCCTCAGCTGCCATGCCGTAACTGTAGTGGTCGGCGGCGCTCATTCTGATGTGGAAAGACCGCTAAAGGAGGAGTAAGGCAAACCTTTGTTGAACGTCGAATCGATTAAAGGCACAATAGTGTTGTGAAAAAGATTCGGGACGAGCTCGCGGCACCTGCCGACGATGCTCCGACCCGTGAGCGGGTGGCCAATTCCATCTTGGAAGCCGGGCCGTCGACGGCGGTACAACTCGCGCAGCGGCTGAATCTGACACCAGCGGCAGTACGTCGACACCTCGATCAGTTATTGATCGATGGCGTCCTCGAAGCACGTGATCAGCGGATCAACGGCGCACGCGGCCGCGGGCGTCCGGCTAAGGTTTTCGTCGTCACAGCAGCAGGTCGAGACCACTTCGACCAACACTATGACGTGCTGGCCGCCGGCGCATTGCGTTATTTGCAGAGCACCGGGGGAGAGGAAGCCGTTCAGGCTTTCGCCCGCCACCGGGTCGCCGAGCTCGAAACGCGCATACGTCCGCTGATGGATGCCGCAGATCCCAAAGATCGTCCGAAAGTTTTGGCCGAGGCCCTGACTGCGGACGGATTCGCTGCGTCGACGAAAGTCGGTCCCGGCGGCGAACAAATCTGTCAGCATCACTGCCCGGTTGCCCATGTGGCAGCCGAGTTTCCACAATTGTGTGAAGCCGAAGCTGAAGTCTTCTCACGATTGCTCGGCAGCCACGTACAACGACTGGCCACCATCGCCCACGGCGACGGCGTCTGCACGACGAACATCCCCGACGTTCCACACGTGTCACCATCAGCAGAGAGGGTCAATCGATGACCACCACAGAAAGCGTTCCCAACGCAATCGAAGAAGCCAATCCGCAGTTGAAGGACCTCGGCCGCTATGAGTTCGGCTGGGCCGACTCCGATGCCGCTGGCGCGATTGCCAAACGCGGCATCAATGAAGCCGTCGTACGCGAAATCTCCGCGCACAAGAACGAACCCCAATGGATGCTGGATCTGCGACTCAAGGGCTTAAAGCTCTTCAACCGCAAGCCGATGCCGACATGGGGCGCCGAAATCGCCGATATCGATTTCGACAACATCAAATATTTCGTCAGCTCGACCGAGAAGCAGGCCACGAGTTGGGAGGATCTCCCCGAGGAGATCAAAAACACTTACGACCGGCTGGGGATCCCCGAGGCCGAGAAGCAGGCGCTCGTCTCGGGTGTGGCCGCTCAGTACGAGTCGGAGGTCGTCTATCACAGCATTCGTGAAGACCTTGAGGAGCAAGGTGTCATCTTCCTCGACACCGACACCGCGCTGCGCGAGCAGCCGGAACTGTTCCAAGAATACTTCGCCACCGTTATTCCGGTCGGCGACAACAAGTTCTCCGCGCTCAACTCTGCGGCTTGGTCTGGCGGCTCTTTCATCTATGTGCCGCCGGGCGTCCATGTCGATATCCCGTTGCAGGCCTACTTCCGCATCAACACCGAGAACATGGGCCAGTTCGAGCGCACCTTGATCATCGTTGACGAGGGCGCCTACGTGCACTACGTCGAAGGGTGCACCGCGCCGACCTATAGTTCTGACTCCTTACATTCCGCAGTTGTCGAGATCATCGTGAAGAAGGGCGCTCGCTGCCGCTACACAACGATCCAGAACTGGTCCACCAATGTGATCAATCTGGTCACCCAGCGCGCTGTCGTCGAAGAGGGCGCCACGATGGAGTGGATCGATGGCAATATCGGTTCAAAGATCACGATGAAATATCCGGCGTGCTTCCTCATGGGCGAACATGCCCGCGGCGAAACCCTGTCAATCGGCTTCGCTGGCCCCGGCCAGCATCAGGATGCCGGCGCCAAGATGGTGCACTGCGCGCCCAACACCTCGAGTTCGATCCTTAGCAAGTCGGTCGCTCGAGGCGGTGGCCGCTCGTCATACCGTGGACTGTTGCAGGTGCTCGAGGGCGCCAAAGGCTCACAGAGCACGGTCAAATGTGATGCGCTGCTGGTTGACCAGATCAGCCGCTCGGACACCTATCCGTATGTTGATGTGCGCGAAGACGACGTCAAGCTCGGCCACGAAGCAACCGTCTCCAAACTCAGCGATGACCAGTTGTTCTACTTCATGAGCCGCGGTATCGAAGAAGACGAGGCGATGGCCATGATCGTCCGTGGTTTTGTCGAGCCGATCGCACGCGAACTGCCAATGGAGTATGCGCTCGAATTGAACCGGCTGATCGAACTCCAAATGGAGGGTTCGGTCGGTTGAGCGTCTCTAGCGATCTTTCCGAGAAAACAATCCAAGACTCGTCCAAGACTGAGTCTTCCAAATCACCTGAAGGAGCGTCCGTGCAGAACTTGGCCGAAGGCCTCGAAATGGACAAAGTCAACAGCCATCTTCACCCTGATGGCTCCTTCGATGTTGCCGATCATCCGATCCCCACCGGGCTCGAGGAGATTTGGCGTTTCACTCCGGTCAAGCGACTCCGAGGACTGCACAACAGCACTTATGTGACCGGTGGCCGGTTGTCCGCCTCAGTGGACGCCGATCCGGCCGTGACAGTCGAAGCCGTTGGCCGCGATGACGTCCGCCTGGGTTCGGTTTATATGCCCAACGACCGCATTAGCGCCGAGGCATGGAACAACTTTGATAAGGCGACCGTCGTTTCGGTGCCCGCCAATGTCGAAGTTGATAAGGCCACGATCCTCACTATTAAGGGCGAGGGCACCGAGCGCGTGGCGTTCGGCCACGTATTCATCGAGGTCGGCGACTTCGCCAAGGCGACGATCATTCTCGATCACGTTGGCAGCGCCGTTGTCGCCGCCAATGTCGAGATCAAACTCGGCGACGGCGCCAAACTCACCCTGGTTTCGATTCAGGACTGGGATGACGACGCCGTCCACGTCGCACACCATCACGCAAGCGTCGGCCGCGACGCCGATTTCCGCCATGTCGCGGTGTCGCTTGGCGGCGATCTCGTGCGCATCAACGCTTCGGTCGACTACACCGGCCCCGGTGGCAGCGCTGAGCTGTTCGGCGTCTACTTCGCCGACGCGGGCCAGCACATTGAGCATCGTCTGTTCGTCGATCACAATCAGCCGAAGACCAAGAGCAACGTGCTCTACAAGGGCGCATTGCAGGGCAAGGGCGCTCATACCGTCTGGATCGGCGATGTACTGATCCGCAAGGCAGCCGAGGGAATCGACACGTTCGAAGCCAATGACAACCTCGTGCTGACCGAAGGATGTCGTGCCGATTCAGTTCCAAACCTCGAAATCGAGACCGGTGAGATCGCCGGCGCTGGACACTCGAGCACGACCGGCCGCTTTGATGACCTGCAGCTGTTCTACCTCATGAGCCGCGGCATCGAAGAGAAGGAAGCCCGCAACCTCGTCGTCCACGGCTTCTTCAATGCGATCATTCGCCGTATCGGAGTTAGCCAGGTCGAAGAACGCCTTATGGCTGCCGTCGCAGGTGAGCTTTCCAAGAACATCGAGAAGATCGCGTGAGCGATCCCGAGGCCGCAGTCGAAACGTCCTTCACTCGCGTCGCGGATGCCAGCGAAGTCACTGACGGCAGCGTGCTAGCAATTGATAGTGCGGGCCGCGAAATAGCTCTCATTCGTCACGGTGACGACATTTACGCGGTGCGTGACGAATGCACCCATGCCGCCATCCCGTTGTCCGAGGGCGACGTCGAAGGCTGCGAAATCGAGTGTTGGCTGCACGGCTCGCGCTTCGATGTACGCACTGGAGTTCCGGTCAATCTGCCCGCGACCGTACCCGTACAAACCTTTCCCACGAAGTTGGAGGGCGACGCAATCCTCGTCGACCTCTCCGCATACAGGAGTTAAACACAATGGCCACTCTGGAAATCAAAGATCTTCACGTTTCGGTGAAGACCGAAGACGGCCCGAAGGAAATCCTTCGCGGCGTCAACCTCACCATCAAATCCGGCGAGATACACGCGATCATGGGCCCCAACGGCTCAGGCAAGTCAACGCTCGCCTATTCGATCGCCGGTCATCCCAAGTACACAGTGACCAAAGGTTCGGTGACGCTCGACGGTCTCGACATCTTGTCGATGAAGGTCGATGAGCGTGCGCGTGCGGGACTGTTCCTTGCGATGCAGTACCCAGTTGAAGTGCCCGGCGTGTCGGTCACTAACTTCCTCCGGACCGCCAAGACTGCGATCGACGGCAAGGAGCCCAAGCTTCGTACGTGGCTCAAGGATGTCAATGAGACGCTCGAGCGGGTCACGTTGGGCAAGGAGTTCGCCCAGCGCAGCGTCAACGAAGGCTTCTCCGGCGGCGAAAAGAAGCGTCACGAAGTCGCGCAACTCGAATTGCTGAACCCGAAGTTTGCAATCCTCGACGAGACCGATTCGGGTCTCGACATTGACGCCCTCCGCATCGTTTCGGCTGGCGTCAACCGCTACAGCGAGCAGGGCGATCGTGGCGTGCTTTTGATCACTCACTACACACGGGTTTTGCAGTACATCAAGCCTGATTTCGTCCATGTGTTCGTCGCCGGCCAACTGGTCGAGCAGGGCGGCCGTGAGCTTGCCGATCAGCTCGAGGCTGAAGGCTACGACAAGTACACGAAGGCTGCGGTGTAGTGATCGCTGGCGCTGGGACCCAGACCAAGGCGACGGCCTATGACGTGATGGCAGTCCGGGAGGACTTCCCGGTGCTGTCGCGTCGTATGCCCGACGGCAAGCCACTGGTCTATCTCGATAGCGCCAACACTTCGCAGAAGCCGGCGAGCGTGATCAACGCAATTGACGATCATTACCGGTTGCACAACGCCAATGTGGCACGCGCGATGCACCTGCTCGGCGGCGAGGCCACTGCCGCATTTGAGGATGCGCGTACGAAGGTTGCCACCTTCATCGGTGCGCCCCGACGCGAAGAGATTGTGTTCACCAAGAACGCCTCCGAAGCGATCAATCTGGTTGCGCGCGTGCTTGGCGACTCTGGTCGTGTTGGCGCAGATCGCGACATCGTCATCACTGAGATGGAGCATCACTCCAACATCGTGCCGTGGCAGCAGCTAAGTCAGCGGACCGGCGCCTCGCTGAAGTGGTTCGGTATGACCGACGAAGGCCGGTTGGACCTCGATGCGCTTGACCAGCTCATCACCGAGCGGACCGCCGTTGTTGCCGTGGCCTGGGTATCCAACATGCTTGGGACGATCAATCCGCTCGACGCGATCATTGCCAGGGCCCATTCGGTCGGTGCACTGGTCGTCGTCGATGGCTCACAGTCGATCCCGCAACTTCCCGCCGACGTGTCAACACTCGGCGCCGATTTTGTGGCCTTCACGGGTCACAAAATGGTCGGCCCGACGGGCATCGGCGTGTTGTGGGGACGATACGACCTGCTTGCTGAGTTGCCGCCGTTTCTCGGTGGTGGCGAGATGATCGAAGTTGTCACGATGGAGCAGTCGACGTACGCCGCTCCGCCGGCACGTTTTGAGGCCGGAACACCGCCGATCGCTCAAGCCGTCGGCCTGGGTGCTGCGGTCGACTATCTCACCGCATTGGGCATGCAGAACATTGCCGATCACGAACACGACATCACGGCCTATGCGCTCCAACGCATGCGGGAGGTTGACGGGTTGACCGTCATCGGTCCAAAGGATGCGGTGATGCGTGGCGGCGCGATTAGCTTCACGCTGGAGGGGGTTCACCCCCACGATGTGAGCCAGTTGCTCGACTCACAAGGCGTTGCTGTGCGAGCAGGACATCATTGTGCGAAGCCTGCGCACCAACGCTTCGGTGTTCAATCGACGACCCGTGCATCGTTCTACCTCTACACGACGCACGAGGAAATTGATGCGCTAGTAGATGCGTTGAACTTCACGAAGACATTTTTTAAGGTCTAGGACTGAAATCATGGATCTCAACCTGCTTTATCAGGAGATAATCCTGGATCACTACAAGCATCCGCACGGCACCGGGCTCCGCGAACCGTTCGAATCCGAAGTGCATCACGTCAACCCAACCTGTGGTGACGAGATCACGCTTCGGGTACACCTCGATGGGGACAAAGTTGAGGACATCTCGTATGCGTCGGAGGGCTGTTCGATCAGTCAGGCTTCCGCATCGGTGCTCAATGACCTTGTCGTGGGCAAGTCCGTCGCCGAAGGCATGGCGATTCTTGATGAGTTCAATGCGCTGATGCACGGGCGCGGCCAGATCGTACCGGATGAAGAAGTTCTAGAAGACGGCATCGCGTTTGCCGGCGTTGCTCAGTTTCCGGCCCGGGTAAAATGCGCATTATTGTCATGGATGGCATGGAAAGACGCCGTCCTCCAAATTGCAAGCACGACCACTGAGGAGAAATCATGACCGAACAGGCTCAGCAAACAGATCTGCCCGAAGTCGATCTGGGTGCTCCCAAACCAACCAGCGGCGACGACATCATTGAAGCAATGAAGGACGTCGTCGACCCCGAGCTCGGCATCAACGTCGTCGACCTCGGCCTCGTTTATGGCGTTGACATCGATGAGCACAGCAACACTGTCCTCAACATGACGCTTACGTCGGCGGCCTGCCCGCTCACCGATGTCATCGAGGATCAGACCCGTGCGGCACTCGAAGGCCTCGTCAACGAGTTCCGGATCAACTGGGTTTGGATGCCGCCGTGGGGTCCGGACAAAATCACCGATGACGGCCGCGAAATGCTCCGTGCCCTCGGCTTTAATTTAGGTTAAAAACCGACCTGTGACCAGAGACACCCGTAGATCGGGCCCTGGTCGGTTCGGGAGCGCCCAAAAGACCGGTAGAGTAATTGGGTGAACTTCTTCCAGCGGGAATAGCGCGGCGCGTACATCGCGAACCCATTTCCTCGAAGCCACCTGAAAGAATCCCCATGCTTACCGTCTCCAATGTGGAGTTGCGCTTCGGCGCGCGCGTCCTGATGTCCAACGTCTCCTTCCGCGTCGACAAGGGCGACAAGATCGGCTTGGTTGGCCGCAACGGCGCGGGCAAAACGACGCTTACCCGTATGTTGTCGGGCGAGGGTCAGCCGGCGGGCGGCACGATCACATCTGCCGGCACGGTCGGCTACCTCCCGCAGAATCCGAAGACCGGCGATCTCACGATGACCGCGCGCGACCGGATCCTGTCTGCTCGTGGCCTAGACGATGCGCTGCGTCGTATGCGTCAGTCCGAGAACGACATGGGCTCAAACGACCCGGCCGTAGCCGAGAAAGCCATGAAGATTTACACCCGCGCTGAAGCGATCTTCGGTGCCGGCGGTGGTTATGGCGCAGAATCTGAGGCCGCAACGATCGCGGTGAGCCTCGGCCTGCCAGACCGAGTCCTCGGGCAGGAGCTTGGCACGCTCTCCGGCGGGCAGCGCCGGCGTATTGAGTTGGCGCGAATCTTGTTTTCCGACGCTGACACTTTGCTCCTTGATGAGCCCACTAACCACCTTGATGCCGACTCGGTTCACTGGCTGCGCGGCTTTCTCAGGACGTTCAAGGGCGGCCTCGTGATTATCAGCCACGATGTGAGCCTGCTAGAGGAGACCGTCAACAAGGTCCTCTATCTCGATGGGAATCGGGCCGAGGTGGACATCTACAACATGGGCTGGAAGAACTACATCAGCCAACGCGAAACCGATGAACACCGGCGCAAACGCGAGCGTGCCATCGCAGTCAAAAAGGCCGACAAACTGACCGACCAGGCCAACCGGATGCGCGCCAAGGCCAGCAAGGCCACCGCCGCACAAAGCATGCTCAAACGGGCCGAGAAGATGGTTGCTGGCCTTGATGCCGAACGGGCACACGACAAGGTCGCCCGGATCAAATTCCCCAAGCCCGCAGCCTGTGGCAAGACTCCGCTGATGGCCGAGTCACTCTCCAAATCCTACGGATCCTTGGAGATTTTTACCGATGTTAATCTTGCGATCGACAAGGGCAGCCGAGTCGTCGTTCTCGGCCTCAATGGCGCCGGCAAGACCACGCTGCTTCGCATTCTGAGCGGCACCGATAAGCCCGACACCGGTGACATCGTGCCCGGGCATGGTCTCAAAGTGGGCTATTTCGCGCAGGAACACGAGACTCTCGACACGGACCAAACTGTTTTGCAGAACATGCAGTCAGCCGCGCCAGAACTGACCGACACCGAGGCGCGCAGCGTTCTGGGTTCATTCCTCTTCAGCGGCGACGATACGCAAAA
This sequence comes from Aeromicrobium changchenzhani, assembly GCF_057586615.1. Lineage (NCBI taxonomy): Bacteria > Bacillati > Actinomycetota > Actinomycetes > Propionibacteriales > Nocardioidaceae > Aeromicrobium > Aeromicrobium changchenzhani. Next base: position 1,772,060 of record NZ_CM172480.1, read on the forward strand.
GCCCGCCGGAGTTCTCTCCGGTGGTGAGAAGACCCGACTGGCACTGGCTAGCCTCATCGTCTCAAGCGCCAATGTTCTACTCCTCGACGAACCCACCAACAACCTCGATCCTGCGTCGCGCGAAGAAGTTCTCGGGGCGATTCGCAACTACGAAGGCGCGATCATTTTGGTGTCCCACGACGAGGGCGCAGTGCTCGCGCTAGAGCCCGATCGGGTGCTGCTGCTACCCGATGGGGACGAAGACCTGTGGAACGACTCGTACGCCGATCTCGTCAGCCTCGCGTAGTCAGGCCACGGGCAGACGCCCCTGACCGACGGATCGAGATAGGCTCGCGGCTGTGACTGATCTCGAAGCCGCCGGATTGCTGGTCCAGCGCAATGACGCTGTCCTAACCATCACGCTCAACCGCCCGGAGTCGCGCAATGCGCAGACGCCGGCGATGTGGCGTGGACTCGCCGAGGTCGGGACGAATGTCGATCCAGCGGTACGCGTTGTGATCCTCAAAGGTGCGGGGGAGGCGTTCTCCGCGGGCCTCGACCGACGGATGCTCAGTCCTGAAGGGATTGCCGGCGAGCCCGCATTTGCCGAAACGGCTCAACTGGACGCGGCTGGCTTCGATCAACAGATCGCCAGCTATCAGGCAGGCTTCACGTGGCAGCGCAATCCACAGTTCATTTCGATCGCGGCGGTTCACGGACATGCCATCGGGGCAGGATTTCAATTGGCACTTGCCTGCGATCTGCGGCTCGTGTCGGCGGATGCCAAGTTCAATATGAAGGAAACGGCCCTCGGAATGGTCCCCGATCTCGGCGGTACTAAGCCGTTGATTGATGCGGTCGGCTATCAGCGGGCGCTCGAGATGTGCGCGACGAGCAGAGTAATTGACGGCGCCGAGGCCGAACGTATCGGTCTCGCGCTGGCCTGCGTTCCACGCGCCGATCTGGACGCGGCGGTCGATGAACTTACCAGTGCACTACTCGTGCCGCAGCACGGTGCCGTTGTCGCGCTCAAGGACCTCCTGCAGGGTGGCGCGGAGCGAACGTATGACGATCAGCGTGCGCGCGAGCGTCTGGCTCAACACGGACGCTTCACTGCGCTGTTGGGCGGCGTGACGGGCTAAGTGCACGGGGCTGAAGCGGGCTATTCTGCCGCCGGCATGTCCTTGCGCAATTTCTCCTTACGATCGCGTTCCTCGATCCAGGCGAAATAGAACCAGCCGAAGAGTGCAAGCCCGGAGAAGAACCACCACTGCAGCGCATAGTAGAAGTGGGGGCCCTGACCGAGTGCGGGATGGGGCTCAAGCGCCAGTGCAGTCGTGGGTTCAGGCGACTCGCTGCGCAGGTTCAGATAGCCGTCATAAAGTTTGTAGGGAACATAATCCCGCATTCCGTTGCTGGAGATTGCGCGGATCTGGTCGTTCGCCGGCAAGTTGGCGTTATGTCGGTCGCCGTTGTTGGCTCGCAGCCAACCTTGGATCGTGACCGTTCCCGATGGTGGTGCGGGAATATTGGTCGGAACCTCCGAGTTGTTGCTGGTCGCTATCCAACCGCGATCGACCAGAATCGCCGCGCCCGAAGACGTCACCAACGGCGTCACGACATCTGTGCCAGGTGCACCGTCGCGGGTGCTGAAGCGAACGGTGACCTGATGTTCGATGTCATATGTCCCGGTCGCGGAGATCCGCGTCCATCGCTGATCGTCCAGCTGTTTCTTGCCGATTGTCAGCACGGAGCCGAGCTCAATCGGATCGGCCTTGAAGTGCTTCGTGATGACCTTATTGTCAGCCAGACGGTTCTCAAGCCGGTGCCACTGCCACAACCCAAGTCGGTAGCAGCCGCCTGCCATCACGATCACCACTAGCGCAAACGCGATCCAACGGCGACTGAAAAGAAAACGATACACACCATGACGGTAGTTGGCGGCTCAATATCGGCACTTGCAGGGTTAGGGATATCGAGCGCCGCTCAGAACGCCTCGCTGCTGATCGGCAGCGTCTCCTTCCAGAATCCCCGTGCACTGAGGAATGAGCGGAGTGTGACCTCATGGTCATTACAGGCAAGCCAGATTTTGCGCCGGTCAGGCGTATGCAACTTGGGATTGTTCCACACCACTTCGAACTGTGCCTGGTGTGAACATCCGCGTGCCGAACAGGTCAATTCGTCACTCATGACCGTCCCGTTCAGGGAGCGTGGGTCGCGTGTTCTCGAGGAACGGGCTCGGGCCCGCACCTTTGCGACGTACGCCAGCATTGGCGAGAATCACCGAGGTATAGGGAAGGATCAGTGCGCCAGCGATAAAGATCCACGACAGCCATTGGACGTGACTCCACAGCGCAACAGCGAGGACAAAGCACAGCGTGCGGATGCCCATCGAGAAGGCATAGCGTTTCTGTCGACGGCCGATCTCTTCGCTTTGGGAGCTCGACGCAGTCGTGATGCTGTAGACCTGCTGTTCGCGCCGAATCGGCTTGTCACTCATATGCCAAGGTTACGCTCTCTTGGCAATCGGTCATGATGTGCGTATGAGTAATCGCACCTATCGCATCAGTGAAATTGTTGGCACCTCGACAGAGAGCATCAATGATGCTGTCGAGAACGGAATCGAACGAGCAGGCGACACGCTTCGTCACCTCGACTGGTTCGAGGTCACTGGCATCCGTGGCCAGATCACCGATACCGAGGTATCGCACTATCAAGTCACCATGAAATTGGGTTTCCGTCTCGAAGATGACTAAACCGAGCGCGCCCAGCGCGCTCCACGTTTTAAGGATTCTCACAGCGGCGGCAATAGCCTGATTGATCCTTGTCAGTGATCATTCGGAGTTGTTGCATGTCTTGGACCGTCCCATTCGTCATACGTTCTACTGCCGCTATTGGCGCGAGCTTCCTATTACTCGCTGGCTGCGACGCGGATAGTTCGACTGAGCAGGAGGCGAAGGCGACAGCGTCAGTGAGCGTGGCATCGTCCGCGAGCCCCACGGACGATGCACCCGAGGTGACAAGCGCGCCGCCAGCGGCGCCTAAGTAAGCGGCCAGCTGCGATTGGAAGTCGCCGAAGATTTCCGGGAGCACGTCAAATGTTCCCAAGGCAACCGCCGGAGCGCTCGATGCTGCTCTGATCGGCGCATGGGGCAACACACCCACATCGATACGGGAGCCGGCTTCAAGCCGGTGGGGGCGGGCAAGGACATCGTCCTGCCCGCGCCGGCGAGCGGCTATACGGTCCGTTCCTGGGATGAGAACACCATGGTGTGGGTCAACAACCGCAATAAGAAAGAAGTTTACCTGCTGAAGCGACGCTAACCGGCCTGGATCAGTTCATCCCACGCTGGAGGTCTCCACTGCGCAGTTTCATCTCTGCGCGCACGGTCCGCGCTTCAGCGTGTGCCTCCATCGCGGTTAACGCCTCAATCAGGACCGTGCCGGCTGGTTCGTTGTACGGGTCGATGGCCACGACCTGCCGGCACAGATCGCTCGCAGACCGTGCATCGCCGGCAGCAAGGTCGAGTCGGGCCAGCCGTAACGCTGACTCGCAGAACACCGACGCCACTTCGTGCCGTAATGGCAGTGCCCAATCGGCATACGGTTCATCGGCAAACACGCCGATGCCGAATCGTTCGAGTGCGATCCGATGACGATTCGGATCAGGATCAGCCAACAGCATGAAATAGGTCTCAAGATCGATCGACAGCTGTTCGATCCGCAGCCGTACGGTGTCGTCCTCGACCACCACGAATTGCTGGTGTGGCAAGGAACGGTCGGGATCGAAGGCACGGCGCACGGTACTGATAGCAACAGAAAAACGGTTCGCCAACAGTCGCCGGTCGATACCCGGCCAGAGTTGCTCCATCAACACCTCACGCGGGACCGGTACGCCCCGGGCTGCGATCAATAGTTTTAACAGCATCCGCGCCTTCCGCGACGTCCAGGCCGCGCTGGTGCCGGTATGGGAACGGACCTCAAAGCCGTTAATTATCCGGATCTCGCGGCGAACCGGGTGCAGCGCCGAGGTATTCGCTTCGCGATCGAAGGCACGTTCGCGTAATGAATGCTCGGCCCTGCCCTGAAGCAGCGGGAAGCCTAATGCGGTCGAAGTGGCTAGCGCCTCGCGAAGCAGCGCAAGCGACTCTTCAGCCGCTTGACGCCCGACAAGCTCCTGCGCCGGCCGTATGCCAGCGGACTCGTACACCAGCTCACGGTCGGGCATACTCGCACACCATAACGACTGATGGCACCAATCTGGCTGCCGGGCTCAGAAGATGAGGTGAGCTCAGGCAGGTGCCGAGGGCTGATCGGCAGCGTCGGCGGCCTCAACTTCTTCGCGGGAAATCCCGAGCAGATAAATGATCGCGTCAAGATAAGGCACGTTCAGTGAGGTGTCGGCCTTGGTGCGCACGACGGGTTTGGCGTTAAAGGCGATACCCAGACCGGCCGCAGCCAACATATCGATGTCGTTCGCGCCGTCCCCGATTGCCACCGTGTTCTTGACCGATATGCCGGACTCGGCGGCAAAGCGGCGGAGTGCATCGGCCTTGCCGGCCCGATCAACGACCGTTCCGACAATATTGCCGGTCAGCGCGCCGTCGACTACCTCAAGTTCATTTGCCGCGAAATAGTCAATTTCCAATGCGGCAGCAATCCGCTCAATGATCTGGGTAAATCCGCCGCTGACCAGAGCGAACTTGTAGCCAAGGCGTTTGAGCGTGCGGATCATCGTCCGAGCGCCAGGTGTGTAGACAAGCGTGGAATAGATTTCGTCGAGTTCCGCGACATCGACGCCGCGGAGCAGTCCAACGCGTGATTCGAGCGAACTACCGAACTCAAGCTCACCGCGCATGGCCGCCGCGGTCACTTCGGCGACCTGCTGTTCGCACCCGGCCCGCGCGGCGATCATCTCGATGACCTCACCTTGGATCAATGTCGAGTCGACATCCATCACGATCAAGCGTTGGGCATGGCGCAGAATTCCATGTGGCTGCACCGCCACATCGATCCCCTGAGCAGCAGCCTCGGTAGCCAGATCCACCCGCAACAGATCGGGTTCGGCGCCGGAGATCTCCATCTTGATTGCGGTCACTGGATAGCGTGCCAGCCGGTGAATGCGGTCGATGTTGCCACCGGCAGCCCTGATCTTGCTGGCCATTGCCGCAACGGCGCCCGGCCGTAGCGGAGAGCCCAGGACGGTGACCTGTGTACGGCCGACGCGGCGTGCCCGATTGTCGCCAACGCCGTACTCCAGCGCGACGTCGAGACCAGTTCGTGATCCCACTGCGTGGACGGCGGCCTCGAATGCTTCGGTGTCCTCAGCAACGCTCAGCAACACACCCAAAACGAGGCGGCCACGCAACACGAGTTGCTCGATGTCGATGACCTCGATGTCGAACTCAGCCAGGCTCGCAAACAGTCGGGTACTGACACCACTTTTGTCCGGGCCTGTCAGTGTGATCAGGACGGTCGGGTCTGTGAGTAGCAACGAAGGCAAATGCTCGGTCATCGCCATAGAGGCTATCGTCCGACATATTGCGGCTCGCGATAGGTTTGCTATCGAGTGTTCGAGATCCCACAGGAGGGTGAATGCGTTCGGTCATCGACCTGAAGAACGTCAGCGTCGTCCGGTCCGGAAAACACCTGCTCAATCGCGTCAATTGGAGCGTCGAGCCGGGGGAGCGGTGGGTCGTCCTGGGCCCCAACGGCGCCGGCAAAACGACGCTCCTGCAAATCCTTGGCGCGGCGATGCATCCAAGTGAGGGCAAAGCCCGCATTCTTGGCGAACGACTCGGCCGCGTGGACGTCTTCGATCTACGTACGCGTATCGGGCACACCAGCACGACCGTCGCAGACAGCATTCCCAGCGGTGAAGCGGTACGCGATGTCGTGGTCTCCGCCGCATATGCGGTGAGCGGCCGCTGGCACGAGCAGTACGACGACGAAGACTTTGTCCGCGCCGACCAGATCATGGGCGAGCTCGGCATCGCACACCTGCACGATCGGACCTTCGGCACGCTCAGCGAGGGCGAGCGTAAACGAGTTTTGATTGCACGGGCGCTCATGACCGATCCAGAACTGCTGCTGCTTGACGAGCCCGGCAGCGGACTCGACCTCGGCGCGCGCGAGGATTTGCTGCTCAGTCTCGAAGTGCTGGCCGAATCACCCGCAGCCCCGGCGATCGTGATGGTGTCCCATCACGTCGAGGAGATCCCGCTGGGTTTTACCCATGTGCTGATCCTGCGCGATGGGCATATCGTGGCGCAGGGGCCGATCGCCACGACGCTCACCGGAGCGAATCTCGGCTCCGCATTCAGTATGCGGCTAGATTTGACCGAACAAGATGGACGCTACTCGGCACGACGTGCTGCGTACGGCCACCGCGCCTCCGATGGGGCCTAGGCCAGCATCGGATGACAGGAGACACTGATCGATGAATGAATTTGGCAGCTGGATTGCCGATCACCCGTGGGCCGGCTGGGTCGGCCTCGCGCTTATCTTGGCGGTCGTCGAACTCCTGAGCCTTGATCTGGTACTCCTGATGTTTGCCCTTGGCGCATTTGCTGCCGCCGTTGCGGCTGGCTTTGGCGCGCCGTTGTGGCTATGCCTGCTGGCATTTGTGATCGTGTCGTTGGGGATGCTGTTCTTCGTACGCCCAACCATGGCGAAGAAACTACATGCGGGTCCGGATCTGTCGACCGGCTATGAAGCAATCGCCGGTCGCACCGCGGTCGTCGAGGAGACGGTCAACCATTACCAAGGCAGAGTTGCCATCATGGGCGAAATTTGGACCGCCCGCACTGAAGACCCCGCCGCAAGCTTCGACCCATCCACCGAAGTCACGGTGGTCCGCATCGATGGGGCTTCCCTCATCGTTTCTCGAAAGGCCGAATGACATGACTCCTGTAACCGTCATCTTAATCCTGGTCGCAGTCCTGGCGATCGCTATCTTGCGAATGTCGGTCAAGCGAGTGCAACAGAAAACCGCACCGATCATCGAACGGTTCGGCAAGTACCGCACGACGCTCCCACCCGGACTCAATGGCATCCTGCCATTCATCGACCAGGTCGCCTACACGGTTGATCTGCGCGAACGCGTCGTGTCTTTCCCGCCGCAGGCCGTCATCACTGAGGACAACCTTTCGGTCAACATTGACTCGGTCATCTATTTCCAGGTCATTGATCCGGTTGCCGCGACCTATGAGATTGCCAATTTCCTCGACGCGATCGAACAGCTGACGATGACGACGCTGCGAAACATCATCGGCGGAATGACGCTCGAGCACGCGCTGACCAGCCGTGATCAGATCAATGACGCATTGCGCGGCGAGCTTGACAGTGCCACCGGCAAGTGGGGCATCCGAGTGAGCCGTGTCGAGATCAAGGGCATCGATCCGCCGGCAACCATCACCGATGCGATGGAAAAGCAGATGCGTGCCGACCGTGACAAGCGTGCGGCCATTCTGAACGCCGAGGGCGAGCGCCAGTCCGCGATCCTCATGGCCGAGGGCGGCAAGCAAGCGGCAATCCTCAACGCCGAGGGCGACCGGCAGGCGACGATTCTGCGTGCCCAAGCCGAACGTGAAGCTGCGATTTTGCGCGCACAGGGCGAAGGTCGGGCAATCGAGACCGTGTTCCAGTCAATCCACGACGGCAACCCGGATCAAAAGTTGCTCGCCTATCAGTATCTGCAGATGTTGCCGCGTATCGCCGAAGGCAATGCCAGCACGATGTGGATCATCCCAACTGAGTTGACCAATGCGCTCGAGTCAATGGGTGGCGTGGTCGGCAAAATTCCACTCGACGGCGGCGGCAGCAAGAACCGGGTTGATCTCGACGAATCGGTTACCGGCGACGAGCCAGTTGAGGAAGCGACCGCTCAAGCCGTTTCCGACGCGCTCGAGGCCGCGAAGGACGCGAGCACGACGAAAGACCGCTAGAACTGGTAGGTGCCGTGTATGACGGCCCGGCCCAGCGTTTTGAAGGCCAGATTGAAGCCGACAACCGCTGGGCTGGCTGAAGCATCCACGCCGAGTTCCTCGCGATCGACGGCGTGCACGACAAAGAAATAGCGATGCACTTGATCGCCCTGCGGCGGCGCGCAACCCATGTAGTCCTGGCTGCCGCCGTCGTTGCGTACATGGAACGCCTTGCCGGGCAATTCAACTCCCGCTGAGCCAGCGCCAGCGTCCAGCGACGTCACGTCGGCCGGCAGGTCGACAAGCACCCAGTGCCAGAACCCACAAACCGTCGGCGCGTCAGGGTCGAAGCAGGTGACAATGAAACTCTTGGTGCCCTCGGGAGCGCCCGACCATGACAGCTGCGGCGAGGTGTTCCCGTATTCATTGACTTGGGCGTTCTTGACCGGCTGGCCATCGACGATGTCGGTGCTCGTGACCGAGAATGACGGCACGTCAGGCAGCAGGTCGTAGGGATCGGGGGAGACGGGGCGTTCAAGGCTCATGGTCATAGGCTAGCCCGGTGGCCCAGATCGTAGAAGTGTCCGACGCGCACGATCCCCGACTTCACGATTATGTCGACTTGCGCGATGTCCACCTGCGCAAGTTATTGGAGACTGAACGTGGCATCTTCTTGGCCGAGGGCGAAAAGGTTATTCGACGGGCATTGGACGCGGGCAATGCACCGCGCTCTTTCCTGATGTCCCCGCGCTGGTTCGACTCGCTCAAAGATCAGCTGGATCGCACGGATGTCGAATGTTTCGTTTTGTCCGAGGCGACGCTCGAAACCTTAACCGGATTTCATGTTCACCGCGGTGCTCTGGCCGCGCTCGAACGGCCCGAACTCCCATCACCGGAATCGGTGCTCAGCGGAGCGCGCCGCGTCGTGGTGCTGGAAGACCTCATGGATCACACCAATGTTGGCAGTGCCTTCCGCGCTGCCGCGGCGCTCGGCTTTGATGCCATACTCCTGTCGCCGCGTTGCGCCGATCCGCTCTACCGGCGCGCGATCAAAGTGTCGATGGGCTCAGTGTTCTGGCTACCGTATGCACGGATCGACGACTGGTACGCCGCTCCACAGTTGCTTCGAGACGCGGGCTTCACCACGTTGGCAATGACGCTGTCGGCCGATTCGATCGAGCTGCAGGACATCCCTAGCGACCTTCCGAAGGCCGCGCTGATCGTTGGTTCAGAGGGCCACGGGTTAACGCCGCATTGGACGCTTGGAGCGGACTACCGGGTCAAGATTCCGATGGCGCCAGAGATCGACTCGCTCAACGTTGCGTCCTCGGTCGCCGTCGCCTGCTGGGAACTGCAACGACATCGCTCCAGCTGAGAGCCCCTAGACTGCTCGTATGGTTCCCCTCTGGGCGCAGACTGCGCTGGCTGGCCTGCTGATCGGTATGGCGTATGCATGGTGGGTGCACAAACACTCGAAGAAACGACCGATCCGTCGGCTCAATCAGGCAGCAGTGACAGAGATCTCAGGACTCGTTGAACGGCGCAAGTTCCGCCGTGCGGTCAAGCTATTGCGGGCCGGGACCGGACTTTCGCCAATCGATGCACATGAGCGCATTGCTTCCTGGGACACGGACGCCGAACGCCAGGCCGCTGCCTAGGGCCTGAGCGGCCGAACCTATTGGATCAGTAGTCGCGGTCGGGGCCGACATCCTCGCCGAACTTTGGCGAAACGGGCCAGTCGGCTGGGTAGTCCGGGGCGAGTTGCTTGTGCTGCTTGTAGAGCTTCTTGCGGGCACGTTCGGGGAGCCGGTCGCCAAACACCGTGCCGAACAGATGATCGGTCTCATGCTGGAGGCAGCGCGCCAGCAGACCGGTGCCGTCGAATTCGACCGGTTCGCCAATGTGATCGGTGCCGCTGACGTGAGAACGATCGGGCCGGGCGCAGGCCATGAACGCTCCGGGCAGGGAAAGACAGCCTTCGTCATCTTCCTCCAGCTCGCGATCGCGGCCCTCAGGAAGGCTGAGAACCGGATTGCATACGACCCCGGTGATCCGGTTGCCATCATCGTCGGGGCAGTCGAACACGAACACCTTGACTGCTTCGCCAACCTGGTTGGCCGCGAGCCCGACACCCTGTGCGGCATACATCGTTGCCACCATGTCTTTGACCAGCGTCAGCAAGTCGGCGTCGTATGAAACGACATCAGCCAACTCCTGATGCATGACCGCGGCGCCCCATCGCGTGATGGGTCGCACCGCACCGCCGTCGGGCAGTGGCTTGGACTGTGTCGCAGACACACGAACTCCTAAGTTTTCGATTCGCGAAAGTTTATCGAACGCCTGTGGCAGCATGACGGCAGCAGTGCGTGAGCGAGGCCACAGCCGGTCGTGATTCCCGAAAATGCAACTCGGAGTTACACTTTAAGAACCAGTGGGCGCCAATTCGGCCCCACCCATTTCTTCTAGGAGTCCTTGTGTCCAATCGCAAAGATCCCATGGGCATGGGCTTGCATGTGTTGAATCGCATCGCGAGCATGCCCGCAATTGACCGCCTCGGTTTGCGCAAGTCAACAGAGCGAGCCATCTATCACGGCAGCAAGGCAGGCTTCCGTACCGCGGGAGCTGCAAATCGCAGCTTCAAGCGCGCTACGTCGTCAGGTAAGCCCACGCGGCTTTCGAAAAGCTCCGACTCTGGGGTCTTTGATCTTGCCCCCACCGAGGATCAGCAGATGATCGTCGCGGTCATCAACGACTTTGCGACCGAAGTGCTTCGACCTGGCGCAGAAGCTGCGGAGAAGACGAACGACACTCCCCAAGCGGTTCTGGCGCAGACTAGCGAATTCGGTCTGACGCTGCTCAACATCCCCGAAGCGCTCGGCGGGTTGTCCGAAGATCGCTCCACGGTCACCGGCGTGCTCGTCAACGAGGCACTTGCGGCGGGTGACATGGGACAAGCCGTCGCCTGTCTCGCACCGGCGGCAGTCGCCACCGCTATCTCGCTCTGGGGTTCGGCCTCGCAGCAGGAGACTTATCTACCGTCTTTCGCCAGTGACGACATTCCAGTCGCCGCACTCACGATTGCCGAGCCACGTGCGCTCTTCGATCCGTTCGTGCTTCAGACCGAAGCCGTCAAAACAAGTGATGGTTACACCCTCAACGGGCTCAAATCGGCCGTCGTACGCGGCGCCGAAGCTGAATTGTTCATTGTCGGCGCCAAGCTCGATGGCAAACCGGCGCTGTTCCTGATCGAGTCGAGCACCAAGGGCATCAGCATCGAGGCAGATCCGTCGATGGGTCTGCGCGCCGCAGGACTCAGCCGACTCGTGCTCAACGAGGTCACGGTGCCCGCCGATGCGCTGCTTGGTGACGGTTCAGTCGATGACTACCGCGAATGTGTGCGCCTCGGCCGCCTGGCTTGGGCCTCGCTTGCGCTGGGCACCGCCAAATCAGTGCTCGACTATGTGTCTGAGTACGTCAAGACCCGCACGGCGTTCGGCGAACCGATCGCCAACCGCCAAGCAGTCGCATTTATGGTCGCTAACATCGCGATCGAGCTCGAAGGCATGCGGCTGGTGACCTACAAGGCGGCATCACGCGCCGAGCAGGGCCTCGACTATGCCCGTGAGGTTGCGCTCGCGCGTCGTCTCACCAGCGAGTACGGAATGCAGATCGGTACCGACGGCGTGCAGCTACTCGGTGGCCACGGCTTCGTCAAAGAACATCCGGTCGAACGTTGGTATCGCGATCTGCGCGCCGTCAGCGTCATGGAAGGCACACTCCTCGTTTGAGGGGTGGAGAGGACATAACCCATGATCAATCTCGAAACTCCCCGCAAGTTCCGCGCGTTTATCGGCCAGGCCAATCAGGTCGCCGACAGTTTTCTGCGCACCAATTCGCGCAAGTACGACCTTGCCGAGCACGCCTACCCGAAGGAGCTCGACGCACTTGCCGCGCTGGTCGACGGTATGGGCGACTCGGGCCAAGGCCAGGGCGCTGGCGCGACCGGTGTTCGCCGCGATGGCACCGAGAGCGAAGGCAAGTCCTCGAAGGACAAGAACAAGGTCAAGAACGGCGCTAATATGTCGTCGGTCTTGTCGGTCATCGAGATGTGCTGGGGCGATGTCGGCCTCTTACTCACAATGCCACGCCAAGGGCTCGGCAACTCGGCGATCGCCTCGGTCGCCACCGACGAGCAACTTGAGCGTTACAAGGGCACCTGGGCGTCGATGGCAATCACTGAGCCGTCAACTGGGTCGGACTCCGGCGCGATCCAGACGACGGCAACCAAAGACGGCGAGTATTACGTCCTGAACGGCGAGAAGATCTTCGTCACCTCGGGTGAACGCTCGGACTCGGTTGTTGTCTGGGCGACCTTGGACAAGAAACTTGGCCGGGCTGCGATCAAATCATTCGTGGTCGCCAAGGACACACCGGGAATCCGGGTCGAACGGCTTGAGCACAAGCTTGGTATCCGGGCTTCCGACACGGCCGTGATTGTGCTCGACAACTGCCGCGTTCACGAGTCCAATCTGCTTGGCGACCCAAATGTTGATCCGAAGGAAGGTTTTGCCGGTGCGATGGCGACCTTCGACAACACCCGCCCGATGGTGGCCGGTATGGCCGTCGGTTGTGCCCGCGCCTCGCTGGAGCTCATGAAGGAAATCTTGGATGAGGCCGGCGTGCCGGTCGACTATGACGTGCCGATCAATAGTCAGTCGCACGCCGCCGCAACCTACATCCAGATGGAAGCAGACTGGGAAGCCAGCCTGTTGCTGACGCTGCAGGCGGCATGGTTGGCCGATAACCGCAAGGCCAACTCAATGGAAGCCTCAATGTCGAAGGCCAAAGCGGGCCGCGTCGGCAACGACATTACGCTGCGTTGCGTCGATCTCGCGGGCACGATGGGTTACAGCGAACACTCCTTCCTCGAGAAGTGGGCGCGCGACTCGAAGATTCTTGACATCTTTGAGGGCACCCAGCAGATCCAGCAGCTGATCGTGGCGCGTCGGCTGCTCGGACTTTCCTCCGCTGCGCTCAAATGATCTGATTCGTACTCGATTGAGGGGTGTCGTCCTAACCGGGCGGCGCCCTTTCGTCGTTACGATGGGTATGTGGACGAGTATCTCCCCGATGACGTCGATCATCAGTTGACCCGGTTGATCCGGCGCTCCCGTGTACGCGGATTGCGACTGGCCGCCGAAATCGACCCGGCGCTCGACTACAGCGGATACTTATTGCTGCACGCAATCCATGACGCGGACGAAGGCATCCGCGGCACGGATCTGGCCGAATTATTCAGCGTTCACAAGTCGACCATCAGCCGCGGCACCGCCGCACTGGAGCGACTCGGGTTGGTCGAACGCATCCCCGACCTCAGCGACGGTCGGGCTCAGTTGCTCCGAACTACCACGCAGGCACGTTCGAAGATCACCGCGATCCGCCAACGGACACACAGTTGGCTGTCCGAACGCTTGGCTGATTGGACCGAAGCCGAGCGGCTCGGGTTCGCCGCTAACCTGACGCGCTTCAATGACGCTGCTGAACACACACCGATCGATTGAGATGTTCATCTTTCATATCGCGACCGAATCGGACTGGCGTGCGGCCCAGACGGCCGGGGCTTACACGACGTCCACGGTTGGTCTGACGCTCGAGCAGGAGGGATTCATCCACCTGTCGCGGGACTCGCAGGCCGCAGCGGTGCTGGACCGCTACTACACGGACGTGAATGAAGCACTGACCGTGCTGGTGGTTGACACCGAGCTGCTGACATCGCCATGGCAGTTCGATGAGGTGCCTGGCGCGGTGCTCAGCTTCCCGCACATCTATGGTGCGCTCAACTGCACAGCGGTGGTCGAGACTCGACCACTGACACGAGATGCGGCTGGCAGCTGGCAGTTGCCTACATTGCCAGCATCGATTTGATCGCGGTGCGCTCGTCCATCGCCTGATAGGCGTCAGTGACGCGGTCTAAGGGCAGCGTCAGATCAAATCTCGACCCGCCTGCAGCGTGCCGGCCAGGACCTCGGGGAGCAGTTCATCGAGATAGCTGCGCACCGGGGCAACACCGCCGGCGATGCCTTGATTGCGCCCGAACATTGCCGGGATATTGAGCTCCACACCGTGCGGAACACCGACATAGCCGATCCGCCCACCTGGACGAGCGCACATCACCGCTTGATTCATGCTGTTCTTGGTTCCTACACACTCGAGCACGAAGTCCGCGCCGATCCCGTCGAGCAGTTCGCGTATGGCTTTGGCACCATCCTTGCCGCGTTCGGCGATAATCTCGTCGGCACCAAAATCCCGCGCGACCTGCTGGCGATCCTCATGCCGTGACATCGCCACGACGCGGGCAGCACCGAGGCGTTTGGCAGCAAGGACCCGCTAAGTCCGACTGCCCCATCGCCGACAACCGCGACGGTGCTGCCGGCCGTTACGCCCACCGACATTGTGGCGTGATGGCCGGTTGGGAACACATCGGCGAGCGCCAACAAATGCGGGATCATGGACTGATCAGGTTGTGCTGGTGTGGCAACGAGCGTGCCGTCGGCCTGCGGCACGCGTACGTACTCGCCTTGGCAACCATCGGCGAGGTGGATGTCACGGGGGGCCATGGAGAACGGCTGCACGCATACGGACAGTTCTATCAGGCGCGGCCATATGACAGGATTGAAGACATGACAGAAAAGCCAGAAATCGACTTCCAGGGTGGCGACGCGCCCACCGAACTCCAAATCTCCGACGTCATCGTGGGCGACGGCCCCGAGGCGGTTGCCGGCGGCGTCGTCGACGTGCACTACGTCGGCGTCGAATTTGACAGCGGCGAAGAGTTTGACTCCTCGTGGAATCGCGGCCAATCGGCCAACTTCCCGCTCAATCAACTCATCCGGGCATGGCAAGAAGGCATCCCCGGCATGAAGGTCGGCGGTCGTCGCCAGATCATTGCGCCGCCGCATCTGGCCTACGGTCCAGTTGGTGGCGGACACCGATTGTCGGGCAAGACCTTGATCTTCGTGATCGACCTACTCGGCGTCAGCTGACCCCAACCCAAGCCGCGCAACGACCTCGCGAGTGGCGCAGATTCGGTGTTTTTCTTGGCAAATTTCCCCGAATCTGCGCCACTCGTTCACAAACCTGCGCCACTCGTGGATTTGGGCGGGGGATGATCGGGTCAGAGGGCGTCGACGAGAGCGGTCACGCGCTTGATGCTGACGGGGAATGCTGCCCGCAGATTCTGCGCGAACATGCTCAGTCGTAATTCCTCCAATGCCCACCGGACATGTTGAACGCTCGGATCGAGTCGGGCCAGCGGCGGGAGGGCGGCGGTATGTGTTTGGAACCGCGCCTCAAGGTCCTGCACGGAATACACCTCGGCTGACGTCGGCGTCGACAATCTGCGGCGCGCTGCTTCCAGATAGAGCGGCAACCGCCGCATGGCATCAACACCGGCGTCCCGGATGAAGCCGGGATAAATCAGCCACGACAGCTGCACCCGGACGTCATCGCCAGCCTCGGAGCCATCTACCGTAATCTCGCCTAGTGCTTTGAGGGTCTTAACCGCGGCGTGCACCGTCGCCTCGGTCACGTCATAAGCATCGGGACGGATCTTCTCGCGCAGCGCGGCAAATGCGGTCTCGTCCCACACCGGCCCGCCATGCTGAACGACGAGACTGTCCAGCGCGGTCAGATAGCAATCGTCGATCAACGTTGCGCCGTCGGCATATGGTCCGGTGGCGAGCGTCAATTTTGCGGTCAGATCGAGATGCTTGGCGATATTTGTCACTGGCGACGGGCCGGTGAGCGCCAACAACCGCGCCTGTCCACGAATCATCGCCGCTCGCTGTTCAACGCGGCCATCGAGGACACGCAGCGCCACGCTGGCACCATCCTCAACGAGTGCGGGGTAGCCGGTTGCCTGCCCAACGTCGATCGACGATTGGATCGTGCCGACGTCCCACGCTGTGATGCCGGTGCGTTCACGCTTGGCAGCGACTTTGCGCAGATCCTTGCGCAAATATGGTCGCAACTGGGTTCGGAGCGCGTCGAGATCCTTGCCCGTCGCTAACTCTTTGTCGCCGTCGATGACACGGAACCGGATCCTGAGGTGTTCAGGCAACGATGCCCAATCGAAATCGTCGGTATGCACGACCGTCCCGTTAAGCAGCCGCATCTGGCGAGCCAGTTCCTCGGTGACATCCCCGCTGCCAGGTTCGAGTCGCCCGAGGAGGGTTCGGGCATGTTCGGGTGCGGGTACGAAGTTTCGACGTAGCCGCTTGGGCAGTGACCGGATGAGTTCGGCGATCAGCTCTTCGCGATGACCGGGGACGCTCCAGGCAAAATCGGCTGCCTTGACCGAGCTCAATTCGGCGAGCGGCACATCGACGGTGACACCGTCCTGCGCCGTGCCAGGTTCAAAGGCGTATGTCAGCGGATAGGACGCGGTCTCTGAACGCCATTCGCGCGGGAACTCCGCTTCCACATCCGCGGCCGCGCCGTCGCGCAACAATTTCTCCTGCGTCAGCGTGAGCAGATCCGGATCTTGGCGACGTGCCTGTTTCCACCAGGTGTCAAAATGGCGCGCCGAGACAGCCTCGGCGCCAACCCGCAGGTCATAGAACTCATACAACGTCTCATCGTCGACCCGCAGATCGTGTCGCCGGACGCGGTCCTCCAACTCATCGATCTCCTCGCGGAGCGCACGGTTGTGGGTGAAAAACCGCTGATTGGTCTTCCACTCGCCCTGGACGAGGGCGTGCCGGATGAAGAGTTCGCGCGAGACCACGGGGTCGATCGAGCTGTAGGTGACGAGCCGATCAACCACGACCGGCAGGCCATAGACGGTCACCTTCTCGCGTGCCATCACCGCGCCGCGCTTGATTGACCAATGTGGCTCGCTGTGGGATCGCTTTGAAATGTGGGTCGCGGCCTTTTCGATCCATTCGGGTTGGATCTTGGCATTCGTGCGCGCCCACAGTCGTGAGGTTTCGACGAGTTCGCCGGCCATGAGCCAGCGCGGCGGCTTCTTGGCAAGTCCGGAGCCGGGAAAGACCATGAATCGGGCATTGCGGGCGCCGGCATACTCGCGACCATCGGTATCTTTCAGGCCGATGTGGGACAGCAGCCCTTCGAGCAACGCCTGATGTACGAGGTCCGGTGCAGCGCCGATCGCGCCGGGTCGCAGCTTGAGCTCTTTGGCGGTTTGGCGGAGTTGGGAGTGCACGTCATGCCATTCGCGGATACGGACGTAGTGCAGGAATTCTGCCTTGCACTGTTTGCGGAACTTGCTATGCGACAACGCGGCCCGTTGGTCGCGCAAATATGTCCACAGCGACAGATATGACAGGAAGTCCGAGTCTGGCTGGACGAAGCGTTTGTGCATCAGATCCGCGGCCTGCTGCTGCTCCAACGGGCGTTCGCGCGGATCTTGGATCGACATGCCCGACACGATGACCAGGACATCGGCCAAGCAACCGAGTCGGTCGGCGGCCAACAACATACGGCCGAGTTTGGGGTCAACGGGCAAGGCAGAAAGTTGCCGGCCGATCTTGGACAGCCCCGTACCGCTCAGCGCCCCGAGTTCGCGCAACAGATTGGTGCCGTCGGCGATAGCCCGGCCCTCGGGCGGATCAAGGAACGGGAACCGCCGTATGTCGCCCAGATCCAGCGACGCCATCTGGAGCAGTACCGAAGCAAGATTGGTCCGCAGAATCTCTGGGTCGGTGAATTCAGGTCGACCGTTGAAGTCATCCTCGGCATATAGACGTATGCAGATGCCGTCGGCAACTCGGCCACAACGACCAGCGCGCTGATTGGCGCTGGCCTGCGAGACCGCCTCGATTGGCAGCCGCTGAACCTTGAGCCGCTGGCTATAGCGCGAGATGCGGGCCAGCCCGGGGTCTATGACGTAGCGGATGCCCGGGACGGTTAGTGAGGTTTCGGCGACGTTAGTGGACAGGATGATGCGCCGGCCGCTGTGGCTGCTGAAGATCTTCTGTTGGTCGTGGGCCGACAGGCGACCATAGAGCGGCAATACCTCGGTGCGTGGATAATGCCGGCTCTCAAGGAATTCGGTCGCATCACGGATCTCGCGTTCGCCGGACAGAAACACCAAAATGTCGCCGTCGCGTGGCAACTCACTAACCGCGTCATGGATCGCGGACAGATAATCGCCGTCGTCACGTTCGGCCAGAGGCCGGTAGCGGATCTCGACAGGGAACGTACGACCGCTGACCTCAATGACTGGCGCATCGAACATCGCAGCGAATCGTTCAACGTCGATTGTCGCCGATGTAATGATGACCTTAAGATCGGGACGGCGGGGGAGCAGCGTCTTGAGGTAGCCGAGCAAGAAGTCGATTGCGAGGGAGCGCTCATGCGCCTCGTCGATGATGACGGTGTCGTAGCGGGACAGATTGCGATCGCGGTTGATCTCGGCCAGCAGGAGGCCGTCGGTCATTAATTTGATCGCGGTCGAGCCGCTGGTGCGATCGTCAAACCGGACGGCATAACCAACTTCTTCGCCAAGTGTGACGTCGCATTCGTCGGCGATACGTTGGGCGACAGACCGCGCGGCGATCCTGCGCGGTTGGGTGTGAGCGATCCTGGTTCGACCGAGTTCGACGGCAATTTTGGGCAGCTGGGTCGTCTTGCCCGAGCCAGTCTCGCCAGCAATGACGACGACCTGATGGCCGTCGATCGCCGCAGCAATGTCCCGGCGGCGGGCGCTGATCGGCAGAGCATCGTCAAAAGTCAGTTTCATCGCAGTCCGAGTTTATCGGCGAACATTTGGTAGCCCACAAACTCAACGATATCGATCAACGTGTGCGCGATAACCAGCGGCAAAACGCGCTTCGTTCGGTGGAACCAGTAGCCGTACACGACGCCCATGATGACGTTGCCGAAGGCGAGGCCGAAGCCCTGATACAGGTGGTAGCTGCCGCGCAACAGCGCGCTCGTTGCGATGATGGCGGGAACCCCCCAGCGGAACTCGCGCAGCCGCGTCATGAGGAAGCCAACCACGATGACTTCCTCGACGATCGCGTTGCGCGCGGCGGCCAGGATCAGGATCGGGATGGTCCACCAATATTGCTGCAAGCCGCTGGAAACGACCTCGGCGCTGACCCCGATTGACCGACCCTTGAAGTAGATGAGCAGGCCGGGCAAGCCGATGATCGCGGCCAGACCCATACCCCAGAGAAAATCTCGTCCCGGCTGATCCAGACCAAGGCCGAGCCGCTGGGCCACCGGTGTCGTGGTGTGGTCAAGTGCCAGCAGATAGAGCGCCAGCGCGACTGGTACGAGTGCGAATCCATTGGTCAGCAACTGGTAAGTCAAGTCGAAATACTCGCGCTTGCTCTGCGAGGAATTCAGCGTCGCGGTCGAATTGGTGAGTCCCTTCGATGACGTTAACGCCCCGACGAGTGCCACGAAGGCATAGACCGCGGACTGGCCGAGTGAGAGCCCGAGTACGAGCCAAATCTCGAGCCGAAGCCTGCGTACGCCCTGAGTCATGACTTAGAGCCGACTTGCGCTGAAGGTGTCACACTGCTGCAGTTCGCCACTGCGATAGCCGTTGGTGAACCAGCGCTCGCGCTCGGCACTTGAGCCGTGGGTCCAGCTGTCTTGGTTGACCCCGCCACCCATCGTCGACTGGATGTGGTCATCGCCAACTGACGCAACAGCCGACAGCGCATCTTTGATGTCCTTGTCGGTCAAGGACTTGAGCAATGTGCTTCCTTCAGAATCCTTGGTTGTCGCCGCATGATGGGCCCAGATGCCGGCAAACCAGTCAGCCTGCAGTTCGGTACGGACGCTGTTGCTAGTCGCACCGGTCTGGCCGTCTTGGTATTTGCGCAGAATGCCCAATTGGTCTTGGACGTGGTGGCCGTACTCGTGGGCAATCACATATTCCTGCCCAAGTGCTCCGCCGGAGCTGCCGTAGTCGCTGGAGAGCAGCTGCATGAAGGTCGGATCGATATAGACCCGTTGATCGGACGGGCAATAGAACGGCCCGGTGTTATTGGAGGCCTGACCACATGCTGACTGGGTTGCGCCGCTGTAGATGACGGTTTTGACGTCCTGATATTGCACGTTGGTCTGCTGGGAGAGTGCATCACGCCAGTAGTTCTGCACGCTGTTGACCGTGCCGATGATGCGGCAGGTGTCGTCACGGTTGGCGTCTGCGCCGGTCTTGCATTGGGAGAAGTCGACGCTCGAGGCGTTGGTGCCTTGCGACTGGATCTGGCTGGTGTCGAAGACAGATCCGCTACCGCCAGTGAGATCGCCGCCGAACAACAGACCCAAAATGATGACGATGATGGTGCCCACCCCACCACCAGCAATGACGCCGCCGCGGTTGCTGCCACCACCTGTCACCTGGCTGGTGTCCAGGTGCGCATTGTCGTTGAAACTCATGGGCAGCAGTCTACGCAGGAGCTCGCTTCGAGCTATGCCGCTAATCTTCGCGGGTGATGTCTAATTCTGCCGCCGAATCGTTCGCCGTCCCCGCCGGTATGTCCGAAGGGGATGTCGTTCGCCGCCATGGGCTGAGACGTATGCGTACGTTGGCGGTATCGCTGTTGCTGCTCGCCGCGATCATCTTCGTGCTGACCCGCAATCACGACGGCGGGTGGGCGTATGTGAACTCGGCGGCCGAAGCCGCCATGGTCGGTGCGATCGCAGATTGGTTTGCGGTCACGGCCTTGTTCCGTCATCCGCTGGGTTTGCCGATCCCGCATACCGCGATCATCCCCAATCGTAAGGCTGCACTCGGGGAGAGTCTGCAGGAATTCGTCACGGACAATTTTCTGTCCGAACCCGTCGTACGCGAACGGATCCGAACCGCTGAGGCAGCCAAACGCGCCGGCGAATGGCTGCTCAGCGAGGGGCGTAGTGAACGGGCAATCAAGGAAGGATCCAAGATTCTGTCCGACGCACTCGCACACATTAAGGAGAGCGATGTCGCAGCAGTTATCGACGAGGCACTGATTCCGCGACTTCGCGAAGAGCCACTGAGCGCAACCGTTGGACAGCTCTTGGCCGAGGTGCTCCGCGACAACGCGCACCGTGGATTCATCGATCTGGGTGTGAGCGAGATGTATCGCTGGCTGCTCGAGAACGAAGCGGACTTTGCCCGGATCGTGGGTCAACGGGCACCGCGATGGACACCAAAATGGCTCGATGAAAAGGTCATTGACCGGATACACCTTGAGGCACTCTCGTGGGTCGCTGACATCCGTGACAATCCGGAACATCCAGCCAGGAACGCGCTCGACCGTATGTTGGTCGAGCTCGCCGAGGATCTGCAACATGATCAGCACACCATGGAACGCGCTGAACGACTCAAGGCAAGGCTGTTGGCCCAGCCACGGGTCTCGACAACATCGATCGCTCTATGGGACGCGTTGCGCCGTGCGCTGATCGGTTCGCTGCAGGATCCAGATGGGCTGCTCCGTCGGCGCAGCACGGAAGAACTCCATGCGCTTGGCAGCCGACTCATCGACGACACTGAGTTCTCCGCTCGCGCTGATGGCCTGCTCGCCGATGCAGCTGCATATGTCGTCAACAATTACGGCAATGAACTCGCCACCGTCATCTCGGCGACGGTAGATCGATGGGACGGCAAGGAGACCGCTCAACGAATCGAATTGCATGTGGGCCGAGATCTTCAGTTCATTCGGATCAACGGAACCGTTGTCGGCGGGCTCGCCGGGCTCGCGATTCATACCATTTCGACGTTGCTCTGAGCTGCGGGTGCCGGTTCGTTCCTGAACCCTCACTAGAGACTTTGTCCCCAAGGTGTGGACAACATGTGCACAACTTTTCCATTCCTGTGGGTGACACGCACGGTCCTGTGGATAGCCGGAAGAATGTTCGAAAACAGCCGAAATACTTCGCAAAAGCTCTTGCGTCCGACGTGAGTACGGGATAGAAATGACCTACGCAGTTCCTTCGGGAAATGCGGGAACGAAGAAGGATTCGGACCCACGGCCAGCGACGCAAGTCAAAGGCAGCCAGTCGGTGATGAGACAGGGCGGGAACGAAGAACACTTCGGGATCGAGAGAGAGCATCACGTTCACTCAAATCGAAGCCCCGGGAACTCATACTTCCCGGGGCTTCGTTTATTCCCCGTTTTCTTAGGATTCTGACCTGCGGAAACGCTAATGGATTGTACTGGTGTGAAGTCCGACGTTTACGGGGAATTCAGTTAACCCCAAACTTTCGGACAATTTCACGGATGCGTCGTCTAACGCTCGGCTACTCTCGAAAGCCATCGGGCACCGTCCCGTCGCTGCCTTGAAAGTCCTTGAGCTGCGCCTCATTCAACACGTATCTTCGCCACATTCATCACCGGAACGGCATGTAGTCCACCGAGAGCTCTAGTGCTTCCCACTCTTGATCGCCGCCAACGAGCATCAGATTAAGCCGAATTGCGACGGCGATACATAGACCGTCACCAAGTGAGAGGCTGCCAGAAGTCTTGGTGTTTGCTCGCGAGTCGATTATCAGATCGGCCGCAACCAGCGCATCGTCCGGTTCAATGCTGACGACCTCAAGGCCAGTTCGCAGTAGGAGCCCATGCAATTGATTGGAGCCTTGCGCATATCCCTTCTCGACAGCCTTGTAGAGCACCTCAGTCAGGTTCGGCGCCGGGATGATTCCGAAGGGAAGGACTTTCGCGACGGCGTCGCCGCCTCGGTCGCGAAGGACCCAGGCGAGGACTGCGGATGCATCCAAGATTGCCTTGCGGTCACTCACAGGCCGAGTCGAGCCAGCAGTGCAGCGCCGACGGCATCAGGATCGTCTGACGCCGTCCTCATTCGCTTGTCGAGTGCAGTATCGTCGGCGTCGCGATCCTCTCGGAGCGAGAGAACATCCTGCTGAGGACCCGCAGCCCCAAATCCTGCAGTGATCTCATCTCGAATCTGGCGCAGGTTCGCAGAGCGAGAGCGCAAGACGACAGCCCCGTCGCCGCTGGTGGAGGCGATCAAATCTTCGCCAACCGCGATACCTGCCGCCGCTAGCAATTCCGAGGGCAGAGTGGGGCGACGCTTCGCGTCCATGCGAACCATTCGGGCCATGATGGTCATGTCGCCTCCTTCTCCCACTAAGTGTACAACGGTGGGACGTCGCAAAACTATCCCACTTTCAGGCGATGCTCCCTAAGACGCTCGTCATTAGCGGCGACGGCCCGTTTGGTGCGCTCACCATGGCGATATTGATTCGGTCTAGAACGAGCCGCTGGCAAGTACAACTCCATCTCAGACAGCAGAGGGCCGACCGATATGGACAAATGATTGACACCACCGTCGCGCCGCAAAACGACAGGACTTCGGTTCTAGTTCTGAGACGTACGCCATTTCCCCGTCTTATCCCGCGAATTCAGCACGAAATAGTAGGAACCAGTGCGCATCTGAAAAGTGAGAACTAGCCGAAATTGCCCGGAAAGATGGCCCAGCAGGCAACAACAAGTACAGCGTTGAGAGCCCGAACAACGTCCGCTCTCAACTCATACTTCCCGGGGCTTCACCCATTTTATAGCTCTCAGCAAGCCGCCCTGCGTGCTTTCAGTACCGAAACATTGCTGCTATCCCGGTCTTGCCGGGCATCGTGTTCGCCGGCACTGAATAGACGCGACCATCGTGCATGAGGGACTCAGTCGCAGCACGATCTATCGTTTCCCAGTCGCTGAACTGATTATCGCGGCCAAGTGAGACAACGGGCGGCGTTGACGGCGTTCCCTCGGCCGTCCACAGATCTGCGGTGACGAAGAGCACCTCCACCCGGCCGTCGCGTGCAGCCGTTTCAATTTCGGCGATGGCGTCTGCTGCCCGGCCCGTGCCAATCAGCTGATCAAAACGATTGATTTCGCTGTCGCGCTTGAGCTCGAGCTGCTTATTGATTAGCGGCCAGGCAGCTTCGTGGAGTTGTTTGGCCGACAAACCATCGGGATTGGAACGCACCTCGTCGGACGCGAGATGCGCATACTGGTTGACGCTGCGGTAGAGCGCCAACATCTCATCGAGGCCAACTAGGACCATGGGTAGGTGTTGGTCAGCGAGATAGCTTTGGAGGCCGTTGGCGACCTGCTGCATAAAGGCTTGTACTTGATCCTTTTTGAAGTGATCGTCGGCCGCACCATGACCAAAGAAAACAGCTTGGCCGCCCTTGGGTGATACCGGTCGAGTCATGGTGTTGGATCGGGGATCGTGCGGCTCCATGATTTCACGCAAATCAGTGGGAACGTTGTCGAGTTCGACTTCGCTTAGGCGTTCATGGTCGCCGCGCAGGAGGCGCACCCGCCGTTGACTTACGGTGAGAAGGAGGAACTGAGAATCGTCGGTAAGGGCGGGCAACAGCGGGCTCATCACGAACCGATCACCAATCATCGCGATTGCGGGGACCTCGACCTCTAGCCGATAACAGGCATTCCAGTCAGGACGAATAAAGAATGCCAAACCGCCGCTCATGTTCTGCCAGGCAAGAGTGTCTCGATGCAATTCCCAGGCCGGCGCCAGCAGGTTCGTTATCGCCGCCCGGTCGAGGCCTTGCGATGCCAGTTCGGTTTCAACTCCGGAGAGCAGATTCTTCCAACGAAGCGGATCGGTTTCGACTTGATCGCCGAAGCGGTGAGTGGGAACGAAAAGCGACACATGCGTTCCGTCACGAGCTGGTTCACTCAACTTCTCAAGGTCTGACCGGTTCAACAGTTCCACGCCAACTCCTAAGTTTCGATGATTCCCGATGGGTATGGCCATCGTAGGCAGATCGCCGGAAAACCGGCTGACTTACGTAGCCCTGCTCATTCGTTCCACTCAGTGCCCTCGCTCGGAGGACTCTGCGGTCTCGTCATCGTCCGGATGGGATGAAGGAATGACGACGACCGGACATGGGGCGTGCTGGATGCACTTTTGACTGACCGACCCGAGCAACAACCCGGTGAAACCGCCACGACCGCGAGATCCCACCACAAGTAGGTTGGCGTCGGCGGCGGACTCCAGCAACACCAATGCTGCGCGGCCTTCCCTGACAACCGGCTTCACCTCAACATCTGCCGGCCCACCGACTGCCGCGATTGTCTCGACGAGGGCATCGTGGGCAGCGGTCGCGAGCTCATCGTCGGTAGGGAGGGCAAGACGTTCGCCGTAGCTGTCGGGATAGCGCCACGCAGCCACGGCGTGCAATTCGGCACCACGCAATTGTGCCTCGGTTATAGCGAACCGCAACGCTTCTGAGCCGCCCGGTGAACCATCGACGCCCACGACAATAAGGCCACCAATCTGCGGTTCTGCGGGCTCGGAGGTGTCCTGGCTTGCGGTACCGGACTGGGCAGTTAGCTGAGCGTCACTCATACCGGGACCGTAGCCGTATTCGGGGGCCGCTTCAACCACTTGTCGCCCGCTGTTGGTGCCGCCGGTACTTTCTACAAAACAGTCGCCAGTCTTTTCACCCGACGATCGCCGTCACGCGCACCTTGTACGAACGCTCACCGGCGGGGGAGTGAGGTCGATGCAAGAGTTTGGCGCAGCGTTTGCTAATCTTCTCAGGCTGCACAAACGCTCGCTTGCGAGCAGGTCCGGGTGGCGGAATGGTAGACGCGCTAGCTTGAGGTGCTAGTGCCCGTATAGGGCGTGGGGGTTCAAGTCCCCCCTCGGACACCACAGCGATAGTGGCCCTGAACTGCGGAAACGCAATCGGGGCCACTTTGCATTTGCGACCGGGGAGCACATGCCAGCCGCGACCGGTGCACACTAGAAGCACAACCACATGGCCCTGTTTTCAAACGGCAATACTGGCCCTGTTTTGGAACAGCATCAACAGATGCAGTTGCTCCGGCAAAGTGAAACAGTTTGCCGACAGCAGAAGCCACCTACAGATGAGACTGCTGCACGATTTGGTGAACGACCTGACCTGCCCTATGGATTGGTTACCTCGGGTGCAGTGAATACCGGCATCGTGCCGACCCTACCCGTCGAATTCCGGAGACCAACGACTTGCTGCTAAGCCCACATGTGTTCACCTTGTGATTCTTGAGGTCTGCTCGACCCTTATCAACACGTTGCTTTGACGGGAAACTAGTGGGAATTGGGGTCGGGCTACTGGTATCCGGCTGCGACCTCGTCGAGGATGGGCAGCACGGTATCGTCGAGATCGTGCACCGCGTAGCGCATCACCAGGAGATCGACGAGTTGGTGGGGCGTCTGCGATCTCAGTCCCATGTGGTTCAAGTGGCGGGTTGCCGATCGGTGTACAAGTCATCGGTCACGTCAGCGGCGAGGCCGATGTACTGGCCGAGGCGGCGTTGGGCGAGCTTTTCTAGGATCGGTCGTTAGTCTTCGCCGTCGATCTCGGTGAGGACGCTCTGCGCGATTCGGAAGGCGATGTTGGCGTCGGGGACACCGCAGTAGATCGCGGTCTGTAGCAACAGTTCTTTGATCTCTTCGTTGGTGAGTCCGTTGGTGCGCGCGGCCCGGACATGCATCGCGAGCTCTTCATGATGGCCGCCTGCGACCATAGCGGTCAGAGTTATCAAGGATCGGCTGCGGCGGTCGAGGCCGGGCCGGGTCCAGATGGAGCCCCAGGCGTATTGGGTGATGAGGTCCTGGAAGTCGCGGGTGAAGTCGGTGGTTGCGGCGATTGCGCGATCGACGTGCGCATCGCCGAGGACGGCACGCCGTACTGTCATTCCGGCCTCGCGCACATCGCGCATTGTCGTCGGAGTCGTGCCGAGGTGTTCGCGTAGCAGTTGTGCGACCTTGGCGGGTGCTTCGGCGGGCGCTAGATGGGCCACGCGGTCCAAAACGACGAGCCGGCCATTGACCACGCCGTCGGCGATCGCGGCCAGGTGGGCGACCGTAGTCGTGCTGTCATCGGCCCCGGCGACTGCGAGCACGCGCCTGTTGATTTCGGGTAAGCGCATGCGCACGTCGAAGTCGGCGAGCGCTTCGCAGACCTTGGCGTAACCTTCGCGGTCGGCGTCCTGGAGTGCATGGAGTAGTGCTGTTCCAACTTCGGGTTCCCGCTCGAGGAAACCGGGTGAGAACCAACGCGTCGCCGAACCCTCGATCATCACCGGGGTGCCCGACGCGCGGACTGTGGCCGCCCGGTCGTGCCACGTCTGAGCCTCGCCGATCTTCGCTCCGGTGCACAACAACACCGCGGCTTCGACGCGCTCGGGTGCATCGAGAAGTAGCTGGAGCCCGACTGTGCCACCGACCGAATCACCGGCGTAACAAAATGTTCCGTGTGCTTCACCACGTTCGGCCAGCACCCGGTCGACCAGATTGAGCACGCCCTGGGCCAGCGACGCGATCGTGATGTCCCCGTCGGTGGTTTTGTTTCGCCCGTGCCCCGGCAGATCCCAGGCAATAACGTGGAAGTCGTTGGCCAGTCGAGCCGCGCAGACCGCCCACAGCGTCGTGGCTGAGGTGCCGAGTGACGGTCCTAGAACGAGGAGCGGAAGGTCGTGACGATCGTTCAGTTGGACGGCGGTGATAGTCGGGGTGGTCACGGCTGCTCCTTGATAAAGGTGTGGGCGCGGGCGACCACGGCGTCGATGATGGCGTCGGCCGCGCCGAAATAGGTTGTTGGGTCATCGTCGCCAGGCCGGCCGAACATCGCCGCCATGGCAGTTCGTTCGGCGAGAATGTCAGGCGTTGCGGCAAGGAGCGTCGAGCGCATTCGCGCTGTGTCGATCTCGAGTCCGCGCAGCAATTCGGTCGTTTGTGATCCCGCAACTGCGGTATGCCGGCCGAGCGTGCGAAGCGTTGCCCATTCCACGTGCCAAGCGCCATCTGGACGTTCGTCGACAGCGTCGGCGGCGGCAATATGCAGGGTCGCACCGAGTTGTGGAGCTGCGAGGGCTGCGCGGCGGATCAACACCGACAGGATGGGGTTGTGCTTCTGCGGCATCGTGGATGAACCGCCTCGGCTGATGTTGCTGGATTCGCGCAGCTCATCAATCTCGGGGCGCGAGCGAGACGAAACATCGTGGGCGATCCGGCCCCAGGCATCGTTGCAACCGACGAAGGCGTCGCCGATCCGGGTGATCGGCGCGCGGGCCGTATGCCACGGCGAACCGGCAAACAATTGCAGTCGAGCAGCGGTGTCGATGACGAGTTCATGGGCGCGCGCGGGCGGATCGTTGAGGCCCGCGCCGGACGCCAGTTCGCAGACAGCCGCAAGCGTGCCAGCGGCTCCACCGAGCTGAATCGGCAGGGATCGCAACACTCGAATGAGATCATCGGCCGCATCGAGCACCGACCACAACCATTGGGCTGTTTTCACACCGAAAGTCGTCGGTATCGCATGCTGCGTCAGGGTCCGGGCGACCATGGACGTTACGCGGTGTTTCTCAGCCATCGCCGCCAGCACACCGATCTGATCGACCAGCTCGGTATGCAATGCCGCGCCAACATCACGTAAACATAGGATCATCGCGGTGTCCATAACGTCCTGGCTGGTCAGGCCCCTATGCACCCAGCGCGCCGCGTCCGGATGCGAACCTGCCAACCGTTCGCGCAACAGGGAAACGGTGGGGATTACCGGATTGCCACCCGATTCGGAACCCTTGACGATCACCTCGAGGTCTTCAGAGCCCAGCAGCGAGCCCAGCTCGACCCGCGCTTCGGCCGGTGCGATGCTAGCGGCGCCTAGTGCGTCGAGCCACGCAGATTCCACCGTCACCAAGCTCGAGAGCAGTGCCGGGCCGCTCATGAGGTCGGCGGCACGTTCGTCGCCGGGCCAGAAAAGATCGGTCATACCACCAGTGTCCCGTTCATTGGCCCGGATAGACGAGGAACACGGTCTCGTCCTCACCCTGCAGGTGGATGTCGAAGCGTAAGCCGTCAGCGTCCGGGCGCGCGATCAGCGTGTTGCGGCGACTGCTGTCGAGGCCTGAGAGCAGCGCGTCGACCGAAAGAGCAGCGTCGGCGCCGGGAACGTAGGCGCGGGTGAATAGCCGGTTCAGCAGTCCGCGGGCGAACACGGTGATCGCGAAGAACGCAGCCGTGTCGGGTTCGGCGGCGCCCGGCCGCAACGTCGTGAAGGAGTACTGTCCCATCGGATTAGTGGCTGCGCGGCCCCAGCCGGTGAACGTATAGCCGTCGCGGCGCAGCGAACCGGCCTGCTGGACGACCTCGCCGCTCGGGTCGGTCTGCCAGATCTCGACCAGCGCATCCGGGATCGGCTCACCGTCCCCGTCAAGCACCGTTCCATGCAGACGAATTGCATCCGGGTGGCTTTGTGGCACGAGTTCGTTGTCCCTGTCGTAGGGCAATCCGTAGCCGAAGAACGGGCCGATGGTCTGGCCGCCGGTCGCGGGCAAACGGGTATTCATGCGCTCGTCTCCATCCAAGTGCGCTGACTTCCCGTCAGAACGATGTCCCAGCGATAGCCGGTACTCCACTCGGGAACGGTCAACTCGTGGTCGTAGGTGGCGATCAGACGGTCTCGAGCCGATTGATCGGTGATCGATTGATAGATGGGGTCCAGGGCAAACAGCGGATCGCCCGGGAAATACATTTGGGTGATCATTCGCTGGGTAAAGTCGGTGCCGAACAGCGAGAAATGTATGTGCGCCGGTCGCCAGGCGTTGTGGTGGTTCTTCCATGGGTAAGGACCGGGCTTGATCGTGGTGAACCGGTAATTGCCTGCGTCGTCGGTCAGGCAGCGGCCAGCGCCAGTGAAGTACGGATCGAGCGGCGCGGGATGTTGGTCGCGATGATGGATGTAACGGCCGGCGGCATTGGCCTGCCAGATCTCCACGAGTTGGCCAGTCACGGGCCTCCCCTCACCGTCGAGCACACGCCCGCTGACCACCAAGCGCTCGCCGATCGGCTCGCCACGGTGCTGGATCGTCAAATCTGCTTCCAGCTCGCCCACATCCTGCTGCCCGAATACCGGCGCATATTGTTCAATCGTTTCGGGATCCACGAGATGTGGATCCTTGGTCGGATGTCGCAAGACGCTGCTGCGATAAGGCGGATAGTCCAACCGTGGCTGGGTTTCGGTCCCGCTCGTGGCGCGGCCGGCCGCGTAGGCCCCGGCAATATGGGCGATCTCGCTGCTGATCTCAGTTTGGGTCACGCCCTGACCGTAACCGTGACACCGCAGCCAGCGCGAGAGTAGAATTCCGCTCAGTGAAAGGATAATGATGGCGGGCAACACCTCCGTATCAGGAACGAGTGTCACCTCGCGCGCGCTCGCACTGCTTGGGGCATTCGACACCGAGCATCGTCAGTTGGCCTTGACCGACCTGGCCCGCCGGTCCGGCCTGAACTTAACCACCGCGCACCGACTCGTCGCAGAGTTAGTCCGCTGGCGGGCGCTTCGGCGTACCCCGGACGGCGAATACGTCATCGGGCGGCGGTTGTGGGAGGTTGGCTTGCTCGCTCCGGTGCAGTCCGATCTGCGGCAGATTGCCTCACCATTCCTCCATGATGTGTATGGAGCCACGCTCGCGACAGTGCATCTGGCGATTCGTAAAGGGGAACAGGTGCTGTATGTTGACCGGCTGTCCGGGACCGCATCGGTTCCGGTCGTCAGTCAGGTCGGCTCGCAGTTGCCGCTGCATGCGACCGGAGTCGGTAAAGTTCTGTTGGCGTATGCGCCCGAGGATGTGCAGTTGTCGGTGTTGGGTTCGCTCGAGCGGGTGACCGCCTATACGGTGATCCAGCCAGGGAGATTGCGCGAAGAACTGCATCGGGTTCGTGAGCACGGATTTGCCCAAACGGTCGAGGAAATGAGTCTGGGCGCCTGCTCGGTTGCCGTTCCTATTCGTCGGTCCGGCGGCCCGGTGGTGGCAGCCCTCGGCATCGTCGTACCGAACCTCAAACGCGACCGGCCACGGCTGATCGCGGCGCTTCAGGTCGCCGCCCAAGGGATTGGGCGGAGCCTTGGCGGTCAGCCGACGTCTGGCTGACGGTGGATCGACTTGTAGGTGAGGTAGGCCGACAGGCCCTCCATGCCGTACTCGACGCCTAGTCCCGAATCGTGCCGACCGCCGAACGGCGCGCTGTGATTGGACCCGAAGAAGTTGATCCCGACCGAGCCGGTGTCCATGCGTTGGGCGATGTCGAGGGCGGCCTCGGGATCTGCTGAGAAGACAATGCCGCCGAGCCCGAAGCCGGTGTTGTTGGCGATCTCGAGCGCCTCGTCGATCGTGCGGTAGCGGAGGATGCTCAGCACCGGCCCGAACACTTCCTCACGGGCAATCTGCATCTGCGGCGTCACATCGGCGAATACGGTCGGTTCGATGAAGTAACCGCTCGTGTCCGCCACGGCGCGTCCGCCCGTGGTGGCGCGCGCGCCCTCGTCGATTGCCGTTTCGAGATATTGTCTGACCTTGTCGAACTGGGCACGAGTGGCCACCGGCCCGAAGACTGTGTCCGCATCGAAGGGATCACCCTGCTTGGCCGCAACCACCGTGTTGGTCACCATCTCGACCACCTCGTCATACCGCTCCACGGGGGCCAAGATTCGCGTCGAGATGTAACAGGTCTGTCCAGTGTTGCGCAGACAAGATCGGATGAGGACGCGCGACAACGCGTCAAGGTCGGCATCTGGCAGGACCAGCGCAGAGGATTTTCCGCCGAGCTCAAGCGTTACCGGCCGCAACAGTTCGCCACATGCGGCGGCGATCTTACGACCAACTGGAGTTGAGCCCGTGAAGGCGACCTTGGCGGTGAGTGGATGACGCACGAGGGCATCGCCGACCGCGCCGGGCCCGGTGATCAGATTGATAACTCCGGCGGGCACCCCCGCGGCTTCGGCAGCCGCCACGACGAATCGGATCGACAGCGGGGTCGGCGAGGCCGGCTTAATCACGACGGTGCAACCGGCTAGCAACGCCGGTGCAAGCTTGATTACGACCAGATTGATCGGGAAGTTCCACGGCGCAATTAGCGCGCAGACGCCCACAGGATCGCGCTCCACGAGAGTCTCAGCACCGCCGTGGGGGAATGGCCGGATGTCGCTGCTCTCCAGATTGGGGGCGAGGGAGGCAAAGTAGCGGAAAATGCTGGCGGCATTGCTGGCGGCATTGCTCGTTTCGGCGACCGGCGAACCATTTTCGCGTGTGTTGGTGATCGACAAAGCCCCGGCTTGTTGCTCCAATTCGTCGGCGATCCGAAGCAAATATCCCGCTCGGTCGGTCGGAGTCAGCCGCGGCCAAGGGCCATCGCTGAGGGCGCGATCGGCGGCGCTCATCGCGGCGTCAATGTCGGCCGATGTTGCCTCGGGAACCGATCCCCAGACTTCTCCGGTGGCCGGATCCGTGACGTTCTCGCGGAGCGATCCGGTCGACGGACGCCATGCGCCGTCGATGTAATGGTCATCGACATGGGTCCACGGGAGGTTGGCTGAGTCGCGGTTCATGATTATCATCGCAGCACGTCGGTCTTGAGCAAGGCTCGAGAGCGCCGGAGCGCCGCTGTGGCCATGTCAATTCCGGACTGGGAGAGCAACTCGGGGATGATCTCGGCTTCCAGCCGGCCGCAATAGCTGGCCGGATCGAGGCCGAACCAACCGGAGGCGAGCGCGATCCCTACGTGGTCGAAGCGCCACAGCCGGTCGGCATCACGTACGAGCGCGTCTTCGAGTGATTTGGCTTCCTTGCGGGTGTCATGTCCGTCGATGATGACCACGACGGCCTCGACGAACTCTTCGCCATAGCCCAGCGGCGGCAGCACCTCACGAGCGATCTCGCAGCCCTGTTTTTCATGTTCGAAGCGTATGGCCGACTTGCGCCAGTCGCCGGTGAACCCTTCGCTGATGATGCGGGACTCATCAACTCGGCCCCAGCCGGTGTCGTGCAGCAAAATTGCCACGCGGACGATACGGGAATCCGCCTCGGGATGAGCGTCACAAAGCCGCTCGGCAAAGGCGAGCGAGATGGGAAGGTGTATGTCGTTCGAGCGTGCTCTGGTCTCGGGAAGGACCGATGCCCAGATGGCATCAAGATCATTCCCGCGTGCTGGGGTAAGCGAGATCGGCGACGTGTCGACCGTTCGGGTCGGGGGGATAGGTGTTGCAGGCAACGAAGTGGTCATCGTCATCTCATTTCGGATCTGAAGTTGATGGATCGACCGTGATGGACTTGAGCGGCGTCGAGACATCCGCCGCCGCATCGAACGGGATCTCTGCGCCCCGGGCGAGTGCGGACTTGACCGCCATAAAGTCGAGTGGGGTGTTGACCGCGTCGGCAGCTATCACCTGGTCGTTGCGGTAGTAGAGGACTGAAAATTTGCCCGCAGCGTCGTTGCGGCGTACGAGTGTGTGGTCATAGCCGGTTGACACTCCGGCGATCTGTAATTTGACCGCGCCTTGATTCGACCAGAACCACGGGATGCCCGCATATTCCTCGCGTCGGCCGGTGATTGCGTATGCGGCTACCTTGGCTTGTTCGATCGCGTTGTTGACACTTTCGAACCGCACTCGATCGCCGTGCGGCGCGCCGGGCACCGGATTTGGCAGATTGGCACAGTCACCAACGGCAACGGTGGTCCCATCGGAAGCGATCGCATAGTTGTCGACGCGGATTCCGTTGTCGCAGTCCAGACCGATCGACTCGGCCAGTTCTGTATTGGGAATGACGCCAACGCCAATGAGGACGATATTGGCGGGGATCACTTGCCCGTCGACCTCGACGCCACCGACTCGGTCGCCATCGGCGACAATCCGCGTGACCTGAGCGTTGAGTTCAATGCGGATTCCCTGGCTACGGTGGTGTTCGAGGAGAAACTCCGAGGTCTCTGCGCCGACTGCGCGGCCGACGAGTCGAGGACCAGCCTCGAGCAATGTGACGTTCTTGCCGAGTTTGTGCAGGCTTGCCGCCGCCTCGATGCCGATGAAGCCACCGCCGATGACGATGACCTGTGTGGCGACCGGAACTCTAGCTTTGAGTTCGAGTGCGTCGTCGGCATTGCGCAGATACAACACACCGGGCAAATCGCCGCCTTCGATCGAAAGTCGCCGGGCGCGGGCCCCGACTGTGAGCGCGAGGCGGCCGAAGGGGAATTCGGTGCCTGATTGTGCATGGGCAATTCCCGAACCATCGGACGCTTTGTCGATTCGAACGATGCGCTCGTTCTTGACCACCTCGATGTGGTGCTCCTTCCAGTAGTCCTCGCTGCGGAAGATCAACGATTCCTTCGTGATGGCGCCCTGCAGGAACTCCTTGGACAAGGCCGGTCGCTGGTAGGGCCGATGGTTCTCATCACCGAGCAGACGAATCGGTTCCTGATAGCCGAGCGCACGCAATGACACGGCGAGCTGGACGCCGGCTTGTGAAGAACCGAGGATCAGCAGTCCGTCATTCATCGGTCACACCTGCGACGCGGGTGTCGTCACGTGGAGGTCCATACCCTCGGTGATGCGGATCTGGCAGGACAGTCGGGACGTCTCCTCGCGATCGCAGGCGGCGCCATACAACATCTCGTCCTCCATGTCGTCCATCGGTGACAGTGCACTGAAGTCGTCTGGATCGACATAGACGTGGCAGGTGGCACAGGACAACGACCCGCCACATTCGGCGACGATGCCCAGAACGCCATTGCGTACGGCAGTCTCCATGACGGAGTCTCCGACGTTCCCCTCGACGACTCGGGTGTCACCGGAATTTTCGGTGTAAGTAATTTGCGGCATTGCGAGATCCTGCTTTCTGTTCAGATGAACTGTCGGCCGCCGTCGACCACGATGGTCTGTCCGGTGACGAAGGCGCTGTCGGGCCCGGCAAGGTAGAGCGCGGCACCGACGATGTCCTCAGGTCGGCCAGCGCGGCGAAGAGCGCCACGATCGACGCCGTAGGTTTCGGCATTTTCCATCAGTCCGTAGCTGGCCTCGGTGAGTGTAAAGCCTGGCGCGATGACGTTGACCGTGATGGAGCGTCGTCCTAGTTCCTTGGCCATGGCTCGCGTCAAGGCGATAACGCCGCCTTTCGAGGCGACGTAGTGGAGCCAGTTCTCCGAGCCGCTGTAGATCGTTGCCGACGAGAGATTGATGACGCGTCCGCCCTCGGAAAGGTAAGGACTCGCGGCACGGACGCAGATCCATGGCCCCTTAAGGTTGACCGCCATGACGGCGTCCCACTCATCGGGCGTTATCTCCTCCAGCGGGGTGCGCGTCACCGAGGCATAGATCGCCGCGTTGTTCACGAGCACATCGATCTGGCCGCCGCCAAACTCGGCAACGGCTGCGGTCATGGCTGCTGCCGACTCCAACGATGTGACGTCCACTTGACCATGCCAGGCGATTGCTCCGGTGGCCTCGATCAGCTGTGCGGTTTCGGCCACTCCGGCGGCGTTGATGTCTGCGACGGCGACTCGGTATCCGCGCTGGGCGAACCCCAAGGCGAAGGAACGGCCGAGGCCGCCGGCCGCGCCCGTGACAAGCACGGTGCGGTCGGCAGCTTCGACAGAATCGTTGTGCACGTGGTCAGCCTTCCAAGATCTCGACGCGGCCTGAGGTGCCGTCGACCCGGATGAGCTGGCCGGTCTGGATGGTTGTCGACGCGCTACCGGTGCCGGTGACCGCTGGTAGGCCGTACTCACGACAGACGATCGCTGCGTGGCTCATCATGCCGCCGATGTCGGTAACGGTGGCTTTGATCTTGCCGAAGATGGGGCCCCAGGACGGAGCAGTGATTGTCGCCACGAGAATCTCGTCGGCCTGCACTTCTTCGAGCTGGTCAGCATGGGTGATGACTCGAGCTCGGCCCTCGACCAATCCGGGTGAAGCAGCCATACCCTTGATCACGCCTTCTTCGGCTTCATCATCGTTGCCGAGCCACTGTTGGACCTGTTCGGTCGTGATGCCGTACAGCATCATGGTGAATGGCTCGGTGATCTCGGCGGGCGGAGTGTTGAGGGCCGGCTGCGGACGCTGCGTCGATAACGCGTCGACAATGACGCGGCGACGTTCGATCTCCTGAGGCCAGTAGTGCGGTCCGGTGGCTTCGGCGCCAACGGCCCAGCCGGTGACGAGGTCGAAGATCGCTTCGCGCACTTCGCCGCGGGTCAGATAGAGCATGTCTTCGGCATCGGTCCAGAAGCCGGCGGCCACGAACACGCGTCCGAGCTCGCGGACTTTCCGCCAGAAGACGCCCATCGTCCAGTGTTCGATGTAAAAGTTGTGATTCTCGACGTACGGGTAGGCCGTCACGGCGAGGCCAAGCTTCGCGTCGAACGTGGCGCGGTTGTCGCCCTCGAGCAGTTCGGCATATTCCTCGGTGATGCGGTGGCGTTCGGCGATCAGGGCCTCGACCGGGCGCATGATGTCCTGCCCATCCTCAACGCGGCGGATGTAGTCCTTGATGTAGCTGAGCGGGATATCCTGATGCTCCAGCCAGTATTTGTCGTGACCGTAGAAACCATTTCCGACGGTGAAGTTGAACCAAGGATCTTGCGCTGCCGTGTATTGCTCAGTCCACTGTGTACCGTTCGTCATCGCGCCGACTCGTTCAAGCGTTCCGTCGACATCGTCGGTATCGCTGAACGCGGACTGCAGCCCGAGCTCTACGGCAAGGATGGCCAATTTCTTAAGTTCATCGTCAGGCTTGAACAGCTCCATGTCGACACCTTGGACCATCTGTGCGATGGCCTGGTCAGGGATGCCGGGGAAGATTTCTTTGCAGAATCCGAAGAAGTCGAGATAGGCGATGTAGCCCAAGTTGAGGAACTCGAAGTGGTACTGCCAGTTCTGGTAGCACAGCTGGATCAGCCGATCGTAGTTCTCCATCAGCACTTCGGAGCCATCCATAGCCTTGCCGCTGACGATGTCGTCGAACGGGACGACGTCGGGGAGCGATTTGAAGCTAAGCGCTTCCATCTCGTCGATTGTGCTGCGGACCTTGATATGCCATGCCTCGAGCAGGCTGTCCCAGTTCTGGAAGTAGTGCCCGGCACGGCGTTCGAACTCGGGGACCCGTGCAGGAATCTGGTCCTCGGGCACGCCGACAGGGCTCATATAGAGGTAACCGAGATGGATCTTGAATTCGATGCCATTGGCCGGTGGAATCATTAGGTGACGGGTGTTGTACTGGCCCAAACACTTGACCGCGAACTCTCCGCCGATCGTCTCGAACGGTTTGAAGACAGTCGGCCAATGCTGGCTGTCGCAGAACCAGAACTTCTCATCGTCGGCGCCACTGAGATTCTGGAACACAAGGCTGTACGGGTAGAGCTTCTCCCAGCCTTCCGCTCCGGGCGGGACGGTCAGCGCAGAGGGCCGAGGGAAGGATTTCATCGTCGTCTGGCTAGTCATGGACTGTTTCCTGTCGTCGAGTTTTTGGAACTGCAGTGGTGGGTGCTTGTGGACTGTCAAGCTTGGGTTATGGGTGCCGCGAGCTTGGCGGCGAAGTTTCCGAAGCTGAAAGCGTTTGAACTCTTCGGGGGAGGAAGAACTGCTTCTTTGGACGAGTGAACGGTTTCGGGACGTGACTGCAGCAGCAGGAGGTTGTGGCCGTCGGGGAGATCGTTGTCCACCGCCCATTCAATGTCCTGCGGGCAGCCGTAGTGTTTCTCGGCTCGCTTCGCCATCTGGGCGATCGTGACCAGTTCGACATCGCTCACGCATCGCCGGCTGCGCCGGTCAGGAGACACTTCGCGTTCGACAAGTTCGGCGGCCGCCGCGTCGGGAACCAATTCGGCGTGCTTGGCGCCGATCGTCTCGTTAACGACGCACAGCATGACCTTGTCCATCATGATGTTGTCCGGCGTCACGGTGCCTGAAACAACCATCTCACCAAGTCCATAGGATGCGTCGATCGTGATCTTGGACCGGTCGCCGGTCGCCGGATTCATGGTGATGGCCACGCCTGCTGTCCTCGCATCGACCATCTTTTGTACGGCGACCGCCATCGACAATCCGTCGTCGGGGATACCGTTCTTGAGTCGATAGATGATTGCTCGGCTGGTGTAGAGGGAGGCCCAACACTGACGGATGTGAGCAAGGACAGAAATCGCATCGGTCAACCAGAGATACGTGTCCTGCTGGCCGGCGAAACTCGCATCGGGGAGGTCTTCGGCAGTTGCAGAGGAACGAACGGCCACGGGGACGGGATGGTCGAAGCGGGCCTGCAGCGCTTCGTAGGCATCAAGAGTTTCCGTGTGCAGAGCATCTGGAACCGGGCGGCAGCAGATCTCTTCTCGGATGGTTGCCGAAACCGCGTCGACACAGGCGATGTCGTCGGGATCGAGCGTTGCCAACAGTTCGCTCACGATCGCGGCCAGGCCGGTCTGGACGACGAACGCGTCGTACAAGGCGGTCGTGACGGCGAAACCGGGTGGCACGGGCATACCAGCTGCCGTCATCGAGACGAGCGATGCACATTTTCCACCCAGAAGCCCGTGTTTCGGCTCGATCCCACCGTCGAAGAACTGGATATAGTCGTCGCTCTCCATGATCATTCCCCCCACGTGACAGGCACCGCGGCAGGCGCCCGGAACGAAAGATTGTCGCGGAATGTGATGGTGTCTTCGTCGATGAGACGCAGATCGGGCGCCATGCGGGCAACCTCGTCGACCACGATGCGGGCTTGGATCTTGGCCAGCATATTGCCCAAGCAGTAGTGAATCCCGAAACCGAACGACAAATGCTCCCGGGCATTTGGCCGTGCGATGTCGAAAGACTCAGGTTGGTCGAACTTCGCATCATCGCGGTTCGCCGAGCCCATGACGAGCAAGATATCGGCGCCCTCGGGAATCTCGACGCCGCCGATCGTCGATGTTTCCGTCGCTTTGCGGCGCCACGCGACTATTGAGGGGCTGAACCGCAATACTTCATCCACGGCGCCGGCGATCAAGCTACGGTCGGCAACCAGGTTCTGCCATTGCTCGGGGTGGTCAAGCAGCACGCGGAGGGCATTCGAGATGAGCGTTGTGGTGGTTTCGTGCCCGGCGAATAGCAGGCTGTAACAAACCGAGGCAATCTCATGGTCGGTGATGGGATCACCATCGGCCTGGGCGCGAATGAGATCGCCGACCAGGGAATCGCGGTCGTGCTCATGAGCATCGGCCACAATGCGCAGGCATTCTTGCCAGTACTCGACGAGGTTGTGTGCGTGCGGTATCTGCGCCTCATCATCAAGGTCGCCCCAGGTCATTGCGGCCCGTGAGTCCGACCACCGTTTATAGGTGTCGACCTGGGAGGCATCGGCCCCGATGAGCGTGAGGATCGTAATTGTCGGTATGTCGTATGCGAGGTCGTGTACGAGATCAGCGCGCCTGTCCGCACGGGCAAGGAAGGTTTCAATGAGGTCCACGACGTTCTGCCGGATCGTTGGTTCCAAAGCCTTGTAGCGTCGTGGGGTGAATGCCTTGGCAACGACCTTGCGGATCCGAGTGTGCTCGGGTGGGACCCGTGCCGACAATCCCGAATACGCGGTGAATCCGCCTTCATTCATGATCGCGGTTGCCTGCGGACCACGGGCCCGGACGGGGGCCTGGGCGTTCTCGCTGCTGAACGTTTCCCAATCCTCGAAGACGGCTTTGATGTCGTCGTAACGGGTCACGACCCAGTAGCCAATGCTCGCGTCGAACATCACCGGCGCTTCGGCGCGGAGTTCGGCATACGAGGGGAAAGGATTTTGCTGATTAAACGGCTCAAAGCCGTGGTTGACCGGGCAGCTGGTGAGTGCGGCGGGTGTTGACATGAACACTTCCTCGGTTTGGTGTGCAACCTTGCGGTGTGCCATCAGTGTCAGGCGCTGTGGCCCGAGTCACAACTGAAAACTTCCATTAGCCGGAAGTCGATTGGGCAAGGCGCTCAGCGCTCGTCTGCTGAACGGATTGCGAGTGGGTACCCGGAAGGGAAACGACCAATAGCCGATTCGATGCGTTGGGCCACGCCGCGCAGCGCGGGAAGGTGGCGTGTCATGTGGGTGGCATGGGGCGAAAGCATGACCAGTCCGACAGAGGCTTCGACACGGTCGCGGCCGAGTCGAACCGGGACCGCGATCGAGCACGATCCGGCGCGAACTTCTTCCAATGTGGTGGCATATCCCTTTTCGCGGATGGTTGCCAATTCCTCGAGCAGTCGCTGTGGGTTGACGTGGGTTCGTACGGTCGATGCTTCGAGGCCGCGGGCGGCGTACGTCTCCTGGAACCAGGCCTCCTCGTATGCAAGGAGAACCTTCCCGACGGCCGTGGCATGCAGCGGGAGACGTCCACCGACCCGAGAGGCGCGCGGCACACGCCTCAGGCTGTACACCCGATCGATATACAGGGCCTCGCGACCTTCCCGAACGGCGAGGTGCGCGGTCTCATGAGTAAGCGAATGCAGGTCTTGAATGAAGGGACGGGCTGTCTCACGCAGCCCGCGGCGGGCATTTTGTGCGACCTCCCAGAGCCGCAAACCAACTTGATACCGTCCGTTGTCGTCGCGCTCGAGCGCGCCCCACTTCTCCAGCTCGGCAACAAGGCGATGCGCAGTGGGGAGCGGCAAGTCGGCGGTTTTGGCGATCTGGGTCAGGGTCAGAGCCGAGCCAAACTTCTCGAATGCCGCCAAGATCGCCAGCACTTTGCTACTGACGGTCCGTGACGGTTCAGCTGTGGACATCGGACTACCTCATCTCTCATTCCAACCTGAAGGACAAGGGGATCAGCCGAGAGCGATGCGCTCGTCGACGTGATCGACGCGCGCGATCGCTGCCAGGATTGCCGCCATCGTACGTGCCTCGGCAGTGAAGAGTTGGTCCATAACGCGGCTTTCGATGAGCCGAAGTGCCTGCTCACGGGTCAGACCGAACCAGTCCATGATGGTGTCGATCCCGTGTGGCGTCAGTCGCCACAGTTTGTCGGCGTCCTTGACCAGCGAATCGTTGAGCGACAGTGCTTCGATCCGCGAATCATGCCCGTCGATGATGACGACGATCTCGGCTATCGCGGCCGGGTTGTGACCGAGATCGTCGAGGATCTTGCGAGCGATGCGGGCACCCTCCTTTTCGTGCCGGAGTACGAGGTCGGGCCTGCTGCCACCAGGGGCGATCGCGGCGAGAACATCCTCAGGCGGCAGCTGGGACCAGCCCGTGTCGTGTAACAGGATGGCGGGTAGAACGACGTTGACGTCTGCGTCGGGGTGAAGCTGAACCAAGGCTTCGGCGAGACCATATGCATAGATGGTGTGGACGTCATTGCTGCGAACGTTCAAGTAGGGCACTGCGCGTTTCCAGATGGCGGCATGAACCGGTGACAGGCCACCTGCAGGCGCCCCCGGAATAAGATCAGTGACATCGCGACCTAGGTGATTGGCGAATGGCTCGAGTTTGGCAAGCATGACTTCATCCCATCCTCGACTGTCGTGATTGCCAATCATAGACTTTCGCTCAGTGGAAGGATGCGCTGGCCGAACAGTAGGCTGGGGCCCTTCACTGATCGCATGCGTACCCAAGTCGTCATCATTGGCGCCGGTCCGGCCGGCCTCCTCCTGTCTCATCTGCTGCACCAAGGCGGTGTCGAGTCGATCGTGCTCGAAACCCGTACGCAGGACTATGTTGCAGCGCGGATCCGTGCCGGCATTCTTGAGACCTCCACAGTGGAGCTGCTCGAAGCGGCCGGACTCGGCGATCGTCTTCACCGCGAAGGCCATGAGCATCGTGGCATCTATCTGCAATGGCCCGAGGAGCGTCACCACCTCGACTTCGTTGACCTGACCGGTCGTAGCGTCTGGGTATATGGCCAAACCGAGGTACAGCGCGATCTCCTCGCTGCGCGCGAGGGGACCGGACAGTTGGCCTTCTACGGGATCACCGACACCGCCGTTCACGACGTCGATTCGGATCGACCCTCGGTGACCTTCGTCGACGCCGATGGCATTGAACAACAGGTCGACGGCGATGCGGTTGTCGGGTGTGATGGCTCATTCGGGGTCAGCCGCGCCGCAGTCCCAGCCGGTAAACGACAGCAGCGGGAGCGTACGTACCCCTATTCGTGGTTGGGAGTGCTTGCCGATGTGGCACCGTCGACCGACGAGTTGATCTACGCTTGGCACACCGACGGTTTTGCTCTGCATTCGATGCGCTCACCGTCGATCAGCCGGCTTTATCTTCAGGTGCCAAATCAAACCGACATCGGTGAATGGTCCGACGATCGGATCTGGGATGCGCTGGCGACCCGGCTCGGGCATGGCCAGAACGGTTGGCAACTCAACCCAGGCCCCATCACGCATAAGAGCGTGCTGCCGATGCACAGCTTCGTCCAGACGCCGATGCGCCACGGGCGCCTTTTCCTGGCTGGCGATGCAGCACACATCGTCCCGCCCACTGGAGCAAAGGGGCTCAACCTCGCGGTCGCCGACGTGGGCCTATTGGCACCTGCCCTGATCGACCTGCTTCGCAAGAATAGCCCTGAACTCGCCGATGCTTACTCCGACACAGCGCTCCGTCGTGCCTGGCGGTGCACCCACTTCTCCTGGTGGATGACCTCGATGCTGCACAAATCGGACGACGAGTTTGATACCCAACTTCAACTCTCGCAGCTTCGGTGGGTGGTCAACAGCGAAGCCGGTGCCACCGGTCTGGCAGAGAATTATGCAGGTTTACCGATTGGATCCTGACCGCGAATGATGGCTGGACTCGGTTCCGTTTAAGGCCAGGAAATTAGTGAATCAGGAGTTCTATATGTCTTATGTGTTTGATGCGGTGCGGACGCCGTTCGGTCGTTTTGGTGGCGCGTTGGCTGGAGTTCGGCCCGATGACCTTGGCGCGGTGGTGATTTCGGCACTAGTTGATCGAGGTCTGGACTCGAGCCTCGTTGATGAAGTTGTGTTCGGGAATGCCAATGGTGCTGGTGAGGACAATCGCAATGTTGGGCGTATGTCGGCCCTGTTGGCGGGCCTTCCGACGAGTGTTCCGGCGACCACGGTGAATCGTTTGTGTGGCTCGAGTCTTGATGCGGTGATGGGAGCGTCACGGATGATCGAGACAGGCGATGCCGACGTGGTCATTGCCGGCGGTACGGAATCAATGACGAGGGCGCCGTGGGTGCTGCCAAAACCGTCGCGGGCTTACCCTGCAACTGACACGACAGCGGTTTCGACGACATTGGGGTGGCGGTTGGTCAACCCCTTGATGCCATCTGAGTGGACCGCGTCGTTGGGTGAGTGTAATGAACAGTTGGCCGACGAGTTCGGCATCTCGCGTGAACAGCAAGATGACTTCGCGTTGGCTTCGCATCGCCGCGCAGGTGCGGCCTGGAATGACGGACGCTATGACGATCTCGTTGTGGCGGTCCCGGGAGTGGATCTGTCCCGCGACGAGGGCATCCGGGCGGGCAGCACGCCCGAATCGTTGGCAAAACTCAAGACAGTTTTCCGCACCGGCGGGACGATCACGGCCGGCAACGCATCGCCCTTGAATGACGGCGCCTCGGCGCTGGTGATCGGGTCCGAGCGTGCGGCCGAACAGTTGGGGAGTGACCCGTTAGCCCGGATCGCCGGTCGCGGCGCAATGGCGCTGGATCCGCAACGCTTCGGGTATGCACCAGTGGAGGCAGCGAACCGCGCATTAGCGCGGGCCGGGATCGGCTGGGACCAGATCGGCGCGGTGGAACTGAATGAGGCGTTCGCGGTGCAGTCGTTGGTATGTATCGATGCGTGGGCGATTGATCCAGAGATCGTGAATCAGTGGGGCGGAGCGATTGCGATCGGCCATCCGTTAGGCGCTTCGGGCGGGCGCCTTCTGGGCACTCTCGCGCACGTGCTTCGGGCGACGGGACAGCGGTGGGGCGTGGCCGCGATCTGTATCGGCGTCGGCCAAGGGCTCGCCATTGTCCTTGAGAACGAGGCCGCCGCATGATGCAAGAAATGCCGACCACCGATGCTGCAGTCGCTGACATCACCGACGGTTCAACCGTATTGATCGGCGGCTTCGGGACAGCCGGGATGCCATTCGCGTTGATCGAGGCGCTGCTGCGCCAGGGCGCGCGTGATCTGACGGTGATCAACAACAATGCCGGCAACGGCGACACCGGCCTGGCCGCGCTGCTCGCGGCGGGCCAGGTCCGCAAGATTATTTGCTCGTTTCCGCGGCAGAGCGATTCGTATGTGTTCGACCGGCTCTACCGAGCTGGGAGGCTCGAACTCGAGGTGGTTCCGCAAGGCAATTTGGCCGAACGGATCCGCGCTGGCGGCGCCGGTATCGGGGCATTCTTCACCCCGACAGGCTATGGCACACCGTTGGCCGACGGCAAAGAAACCCGCGAAATCGACGGCCGCAACTACGTACTCGAGTATCCAATCCGCGGCGACGTTGCTCTTATTGGTGCGCATCACGCGGATCGGGCCGGCAACCTGATCTATCACAAGACCGCCCGTAACTTCGGCCCCATCATGGCAACGGCCGCGAACACCACGATCGTCGAAGTGCGCGACATCGTGGATCTGGGTGGTCTCGATCCCGAGGTGGTCGTCACGCCGGGAATCTATGTCAATCGAGTTGTCGTCACGGCTGGACCGTTGGCCATCGCTAAGGAGCCTCAAGCATGAGCAGCACGTCCAATCAGGTTCTGACCCGCGCCGAGATAGCCCACATGGTGGCCCAAGATATTCCATCGGGATCCTATGTGAACCTGGGCATCGGCCAACCGACCAAAGTGGCCGACTATCTCAACCCGGCCGACGCCATCACCCTGCACACCGAAAATGGCATGCTCGGGATGGGTGGCTACGCCACCGGCGACCAGATCGACCCGGACCTGATAAACGCCGGCAAGATCCCGGTCACCGAACAACCCGGAGCGTCCTACTTCCACCACGCCGACTCATTCGCGA
Organism: Aeromicrobium changchenzhani; assembly: GCF_057586615.1. NCBI lineage: Bacteria > Bacillati > Actinomycetota > Actinomycetes > Propionibacteriales > Nocardioidaceae > Aeromicrobium > Aeromicrobium changchenzhani. The sequence goes on from NZ_CM172480.1 coordinate 1,816,730, forward strand.
TGATGCGCGGTGGACACCTCGATGTATGCGTCCTTGGCGCCTTTCAGGTGTCCATCCGTGGCGATCTCGCCAACTGGCACACCGGTGCGGCCGATGCGATCCCCGCAGTCGGGGGCGCGATGGACCTAGCCACCGGCGCCAAGGACGCCTACGTCATGATGAGCCTATTCACCAAAGCTGGCAATCCGAAACTCGTACCGGAATGCACATATCCGCTCACCGGACTCGCCTGCGTCAGCCGCATCTACACCGACCACGGCCTCTTCACCATCAGCCCAAACGGCATCGCGATCGGCCAGACCTACGGCCTGACGATCGACGAACTCCAGAACCGGCTGGACCTCGACCTTCGACAGTCGGCTTGATCGAAATAGGGACCACCAGGTGGCAGCACCTCGGACGTGTGCATCGCCGTCTGTGGTCGCGATTGATGGTTGATAACGAAACCGGTCGTCGACACTCATAAGTTGCTTTTCGCGCCCGAATCGAATAGGAATTCTTCTCCCAGAAGAGCTCTATTCAAGACTGAGACTCACCACCGAATGTGAAGCCCAGGAAGTAACCCAGACGAAGGTGTCGAGCAAACTCTGGGCAGACCCCATGATGGGCGGCCGCTGGCAGAGTTCAAGACCCGTTGACCCATTTGAGGGCCAGTGGTCGGTTTCAGGAAAATTCAAAAGTGTGCGCGGGTGTCGGTCGGGTCGAATCCGACAACTCGGTCACTGCCGCCAAGGAAGCGCTGACGACCGCGACAACTGCGAACGGGTGCCTTGTTTCGGTCATCCATGATTCGCCGACGTCTTGTCGTCTTGTGATTGGTCGGCCCGAGGAACTTCTGGTGGATCTTGTCCTGGATTCGCCTCCAGCTTCGACGCCGATCATCACGGTGCTGGCGGCTCTTGAGTTGGCAGGACGGAAAGTGTTGGCATTGTTCGGTCGTAGCGAAGCCCGCGACTTCGCCGACGTTTATGAGTTGGCCCAACGCCTCGGCCGCGAAGAGTTGATCGTTGAAGCGACCGCTGTATATCCGGGATTCGACACCACCGTCCTCGCCCAGATGATGACCACCCTAGAAAGGTGTAGCGATAGTGAACTGCCGGTCGCCGAAGGTGATGTGTCAGTGCTTCGTGGCTTCTTCTCCCAGTGGGCTGAGGGCCTCGGCTGGCGACGACACCAAAAAGATGTGGCCTCGCCAGCCGTACAGGAGGCTGTTGACCCGCAGATACAATGGCAGGCACATTTGAATGTCGGTGCACCATCAGGGGGCACATCGCACGGTTGAACGGTGATTAACGGGGCCGAACTGAACGAGTTTCCCGCTCAAACTGCTCGAAATGGTCAACGTGAGCGTGAATCCTTCCGGTTCAAGTCCCCCCCCCGTTACTTTCTTTGTATCCCTTGATTGTGTGATTCTTTGAGGGTGTTGGCCTGCCAGGCTCGGCATGATTGTTACCCCCAGTCGTTCATGATCCGGGGGGTGTTGTCACCGGGCCTGGTTGGCAGTGAGTGATCGCTGATAGGGGCTCGACCCGGCATTCTGCCCAGGCCGTTCGTAACGTGGATGCCGAGACTCACCGCCGTGGTTCCGGGCCGACTTAATCGAACGGAGGACACGGTGGCAATCGAAAATTATGATCAGGTCGACGTCTTCATCGGGGTCGATGTTGGCAAGGGCGAGCATCACGCGGTCGCACTAGACCGGGCCGGGAAACAGCTTTATGACAAAGCTTTGCCCAATGATGAGGCGAAGCTGCGTGAGGTCATCGAGAAACTCAAACAGCACGGTCGAGTGCTCTTCGTCGTGGACCAACCCGCCACAATTGGGGCTCTCCCGATCGCCGTCGCCCAGGCCGAAGGCGTGCTGGTCGGTTATCTTCCCGGGTTAGCGATGCGCCGCATCGCGGACCTGCATGCGGGGGAAGCAAAGACCGACGCCCGGGACGCCGCGATTCCCCCTAGCACTGCGTGCAGGGAGGTGCCCCCATCGCCCAAGCAGCACGAACGTTGCCACATGCGTTGCGGTCAATTCAACTCGCTGACGAGCAGGTGGCTGAGCTCTCCATGCTTTGCGGTTTCGACGATGATCTCGTGGGCCAAACCACCGCCACCAGTAACCGGATTCGTGGTCTCCTCACCCAAATCCACCCCGCATTGGAGAGAGTTCTGGGACCTCGTCTCGATCACCCAGCAGTGCTGGATCTCCTGCAAAAATACCCATCACCCGCCGCGATGAAACAAGCCGGCACGACCCGACTTGGCAACCGTCTGAGCAAGCTTGCACCCCGCATGGGCCGTCGCCTCGCCGAAGCGATCACCCATGCCTTGAGCGAGCAGACTGTCGTCGTGGTGGGCACCAATGCTGCATCGATGGTGCTGCCGCGCCTGGCCGAACAGCTGGCCGCACTGCGCCGCCAACGCGCAGAGATCGCCATTGAAGTCGAGCGTCTCGTGGAGGCTCACCCTCTTCAACCCGTCCTGATGAGCATGCCCGGAGTCGGCGTCAGGACCGCAGCCAGACTCCTCACCGAGGTCTCCGGCAAGGACTTCGCCACCGCAGGCCACCTCGCCTCGTATGCCGGGCTCGCACCCGTCACCCGACGCTCCGGCTCCTCAATACGAGGTGAGCATCCCTCGCGCCGCGGCAACAAGATCTTGAAACGGACACTGTTCCTTTCCGCGTTCGCAGCTCTGCGCGACCCAACCTCACGCGCCTACTACGACCGCAAAATCACGCAAGGCAAACGCCACAACCAAGCACTCATCGCCCTCGCCAGACGACGCTGCGACGTCCTCTACGCCATGCTCCGCGACGGCACCCTCTACGAGTCCGAACACCAACTCGCCGCTTGACAAACCACATAGGGGCACCCCCCCCTCGGACACATAAAACTGGTGTGGTTGTGGCCCTGACCTGCGGAAACGCAGTCGGGGCACTTTGCGTTTGAGGCCATGGCGGCACTATGGCGGCACATGCGTTCTTTGGCGGTGCACCGATGACACCTATTTGAGTGTCAGAGGAGCGCAGAGATGGCATGGATTCAAAAACGCCGGCGAGCTGACGGAGGAGTCTCCGTCCGGGTTGAGTGGCGCTTGGGCGGTGGTCGCGGAGCATCGCGACACGAGGAAACCTTCAGCGCTGGCAGCGACGCGCAGAACCAGGCTCGGGCCGAGGGATTCAAGGCGATGGTCGAGGCTGCTGGAAACTACTGGCCCGACGGCTGGGTCAAGGGCGAAGGCTTCGTCCGGCCCACGCCGGGACGGGATCGGTGAGCTGAGGCTGTTGACCAGCACGCCACAGATCGGCCGGTTCCTGCGGAGACTGTAGGTGTGGGGCCCGCTCTACACGACCGCTGACGGCGTGCGGGAGATCAGAAGGTTTCGACTCGGCTCGGCGCGCACGCAGGCCGAGCCCGATGACGTCCTCTGGGCTCATACCGCCGCCCGCGTCGCAGGCACCGCACCGAAAGGCTTCCGGCCCACGCGGGTCAGGGTCGTCGAGATCGGGGCCGCCGACGGCAGCATCCGCGTGCTGTACGACGACACGCCGGCCGCGGCCGTTGCCGATTGCGACCGCCAGGCGAAGAGCGTGTCGGCCGACCTCGGCAACTTCGACGTGCCGATGCCGGGCCATGAGTGCTCCGACTGCAAGGTCGACGGGGTGTGCGGTGCGTTGATCCCCGTCAGGGACGTCCTGGGCCAATCGGGCAAGGGCTATGCGACTCGCTCGATCTCGCCGTCAGGAGTCGATCGTTATCGCCAGTGTCCGGCCCAATGGTTGCTCGGCACCGACATGCACCTGCCGCGTGAGAGGGAGGGCAGCGACTCCCAGACGCGCGGCCTGCTCGTCCATGAGTGGCTCGAGCACGCGCACGCCCGCCGGGTCGGTTGCACCGTCGACGACCTGCCGGAGCCCGGGTCGGGAGTCGACATCGCGGCGGGTCTCATGAGCGTGTCGGAGTATGCGATCGCCCATCCCTACCTCCGGCACCACGTCGAGACCTGCCCTCTGAGCGCCGAAGAGGTCGAGGTCGTCGAGGTCGAGTCGAATGTCTACGGCTTCGACGCGGCGGCCGACGTCGTCGCGGTGACGAAGCCCGACCTGGTGCTGCGCATCGGCGACCGGCTCGTCGTCCGGGAGTTCACGACGGTCTACGCGATGCCTTCGGAGGGGAGGCGTTCGGCAAGTACTTCCAGATCCCGTTCCTACTCTCGATGCTCAGCTCCGGCGTGACGCAGGCCTATGGGCCGCAGGACGCGACCGTCGAGCTCAAGCTGCTGACGCCCGAGGGTGGTGCCGTGTATGCGTAGGACACCGACGATCCAGACTTCGCGGCGGCCGCACGCGACGACGTCCGGGCGGTCACCGACGGCTGGCACATCGACTCGACCTGGAAGACCAATCCCGGTACGCACTGCGCCTCCTGCGCAGTCCGCCGCTGGTGCCCCGACCGCGACGCCCATACCGATGTCGCCAAGCCCGAAGAACCCGAGGCAGAGTCGGCCACCGTGGACGACGACCCGCCGCCCTTCTAGAGACCGCGCGTCATGTCGCTGATCTGCTGAGAACGGGGAGCGCGCGACCACGTTCGTCGCACGCTCCCCGTATCCCTAGCTAGGTCAGCGGTCTACTCGGACTACGCCATCGCACTCGCCGTGACGCCGTCCCTCACGAGTGGACGCTCAGATGTACTTCCAGATGATTCCACCCGCACAACTCACGGCCCCGAAGACACCCAACCTGCGGACCACGAACTTGGCCGCGTTCGCCGGAGTTGCCAGCTTTTGCACCAGTGCCTCAAAGGTCAGGGCACCAGAGCCGCCGAAACCAAGGCACGCGCCGATGATCTCCTTCACTTCGTCGGGGATCGCCCCTCTCGCTGCCGCGGGCGGGGCGCTAGCGGAGCCAACCATTGCATTGATTGACTCAACCGTTGAGCTGCCCGTTGACAACTCCGTGACGGTCTTTCCCGACCCGTCAAGTGCGAGGACTCTTCCATCGTCGAAGTACTTCAGTTGCGTGGCAGACTGCCCCACGGGCTTCTTGCCGACCTCCTTGAGGGCGGAGTTGATTTCAGTGCGCTGTTGATCCGTCAGCGCCTCGGTATCGGGCAGGGCGCCGCTCGAGGCAGCTTGAGCAGGTGGGGCGCCCTCCGCGCCTACCGCCTGCGACGGGATCCCGGAGAGCACGGTCGTCGCTGCAGCAACCGCGACGACGTTGAATCCGAGCTTCTTCATCAGTTGCGGAATCGGAAGTGTAAACATGTAGCCCCCTTGGACTTAGACCTTGGCGGTCAAGTCACGATTTGTTTGGCTCTTCCTTCTTTGGTGAATGAGAAAACGTGCGTCAGTTCTTGCGGATCATCGCCCTCTCTGTCACATAGGTACCTGCAATGCCGATCGTGACCGCGAACCACAGTGGTACGAAGCCACCGAATCCATCGTCGTTCGGGATTCGCGCGCTCAACAGAAGGTAAGCGGCGATCGCAAGAGCGATCCACGTGGAGACGACCCGCCAAGCGGTACCTGGCGGACGCCCTTGCCATTTCGGCACCGCGTCGCCGTTGTCCGGTTCGCCGTCAAGTCCCAGGAAATCAAGGACTTTGTGAGTTGCTGCTCTCATCTTCTCTTCCCCTTGTGTCGGAACGGTGTCATTCATGTGTAACAGACACACAGTCTGTCGACGAGAGGGCCTGTTCCTGCCAGCTTCGCGTCCTGGGTCTACGCGATGCCTTCGGAGGGGAGGCGTTCGGCAAGTACTTCCAGATCCCGTTCCTACTCTCGATGCTCAGCTCCGGCGTGACGCAGGCCTATGGGCCGCAGGACGCGACCGTCGAGCTCAAGCTGCTGACGCCCGAGGGTGGTGCCGTGTATGCGTGGGACACCGACGATCCAGACTTCGCGGCGGCCGCACGCGACGACGTCCGGGCGGTCACCGACGGCTGGCACATCGACTCGACCTGGAAGACCAATCCCGGTACGCACTGCGCCTCCTGCGCAGTCCGCCGCTGGTGCCCCGACCGCGACGCCCATACCGATGTCGCCAAGCCCGAAGAACCCGAGGCAGAGTCGGCCACCGTGGACGACGACCCGCCGCCCTTCTAGAGACCGCGCGTCATGTCGCTGATCTGCTGAGCGGCCGACGACTGCATCGTGCCGTAGGTCGACTAGCCGAGTTTCTCGTAGAAGCCGACCGCCGGAGCACCCTGAAATGTCGCGAGCCACGCGACGTCGTGCCCGTCACACAGGCCTTCGAGCAGCCGCTGACCGAGACCCGTACCGCGGGATGCCGGACTCACCGTAACCTCGACGACCTCGAAGTCGGCCTGGGCGAGCAGCTCTTCACAGCGTTCGAAGCCAAGGCCGACCGGCAGCGCCTCGTAGAAGCGGTTGCCCTGCCAGTCACCCGAGGACGGCCAGCCGTAGCCAACTCTGTCGACGGTGCCGGGGGACAGGGATCCTTCGAAGGCTACGAAGCCCGGATGATCCAGTTGCCAGCCGATGTGGTCGCGATACTCCGCGACAGAGCGCCGGGGCTCGCTCCACGGGGGTGCCGCGAAGCACGTGTTGAGTGAACGCGACTGAGCGCGCCTACCGAGGTGAGATCGTGGCGAAAGACGTGACGACCGGCGAGGTGCTGCTTACGACAGACCGCAACCGCACGTGGTGGGCCGAGCATGGCCGCGACGGGTCGCGTTCGTTCGCCTGCGTTGACTGCCTCGAGACGGGGGACTAGGAGCCGTGGCTCCACTACGCCGGGGGAGACGTGCAGCGTCCACACTTCCGCCATTTCCGGCGGTTGGACGACGGCTCGGAACCAGCAGACGGGGCTGAGACCGTTTGGCACCTTGAGGCCAAGAGGACGCTGTCCGACTGGGCGCGTTCAGTGACCACCGTCTCTGTGCAGGAAGCGGTCGTCGAGGCTGGCATGAACGGTCGTCGAGCCGACGTACTCGTGGCCGAAGAGGGCTGGCAGACCGCGTTAGAGGCGCAGCACTCGGTCCTCGGCACGCTGGACTGGACGGCTCGGCACATCGACTACGAGGCGGCAGGTATCGCAGACGTCTGGTTCTACGCACCGGCGAATGAGCCGTCCCCAGGCGAAGTTCGGATGTCAGCAAGCGACTGCGCGCTGCTGAACCTCGCGGAGCGGCAAGTCGGACTACTTGCTGTCGAGGGTGCGTCGCCGCTCCACGATTGGTGGAAGGATGACGGAGATCTGACGCGCTACGTGAACCACCTCGCCGAACCGGAAGAACGTTGGACTCCGGCGGCCTTCGTCTCGCTGGACGAGTGCTACCTAGACGCGTCGGGTCACCTCGTCGTGCCGTCAACGCGCCTGAGGTTGGGGGACACGTCGGCTCTTGGGACTGAGCGGACTCGTTATCGCGAACGGGATCGGAGGTCGCAGGAGCGACGACGCGCGGCTCTAGTCAAGGCTGCGGAAACTCTGCGGTCTCGCGTCCGCGTGTCGCGTGTCAGTACCCGCTCGACCAAACCCGTCTGCATCGTCTGTGGACTCCCAATCAGCCCCGATGTCTACCCAGAATGGGACCGACACATCCTGTGCTGATCGAATCACAGTGCGTCAGGCTGGTACTGACGCTCGGACAGATATACAAGATCCTGACGGGGTGGCGGCCGCGCATCGAGATGTGCCGCCTATTTGAGGACCAGCGACGATGTTGGCTAGCCCATCCCGTCATGGAGGGGTCGATTTTCACCGACAGCACGGGGTTTTTTAATGGGGGAGATCGCCCGAGTCCCCCCTCGGACACGCAGCAAAAGTGGCCCTGAACTGCGGAAACGTAATCGGGGCCACTTTGCATTTGCGACCAGGGGAGCACATGCCGGTCGCGATGGCTCTCCACGTCAACGCCGTGACACTCAAATCCCGAGATTTACACCACTTGACGGGACGTCACCGTAGAAATGCCGGGCGGGGGCCTTTTGCATGCTCTGAGTGGTCGATGCCGCTTGATGGGACGCCGGTCCCGGCGACAGCGAAGAACGCGAGATTCCGGTCCCGTGTTGCCTGCCGCCGTGACTTGTCGGCGCTGCCTGTCGCTGATAGCCCGCGGTCGTGGTGTTTCTGGCCTGCACGTCAACTCAACCACGGATTCACGCGGCGTCATGCTTATCTGCGCTGCTGCCATCGGTGCGTTCAGAAGTTCGATCGTTGCTCGAGGGAAAATGGCTATTGAGTCGCAGACTCAGGTAGGCGATGCCCGCGATTGGTATCGGTAGCCAGAACTCGAGGGCGCGCCAGGTGAGTACGCCGAGGACCACCGGACCACCGGCGGCGCCGAGTGCGGTCAAAGAAGGAATCAGGATGCCTTCGATGATCCCCAGCCCGCCCGGCGTCAAAGGAAGCAGCCCGACGAGGTTCGCTGCGCCATAGGCCACAACGACCGCTCCCGGATTCACGGTGACGCCGTACGCATGCAGGCAGAACCACAGGCTGGCGGCATCAAAAAGCCAGTTACCCATGGCCCAGATGAACAGCGCACGACGCCGATCGCGATACCGCATCAGATCCAGTCCACGGTAAGCGATGGAACGGGCCGACATGACGGTGTTCGCTGACCAGCGGGCGAGACGACTAGAGCGCACCGTGACCGGCGGGAATCTCGGGAACGACGTCCGAGGTTGTATTCCGATGCGGATGCCGACGTAGGCGGCCGCCAAGAGGGTCAGTCCGCCGATTCCGGCAAGTAGGTAGATCGGGTGGGTCCAAATGCTTGGAGATGCCAAGACGACGCCCGCGGTGAAGGTCGCGATGAGCCCCATCACACTGATCGCGGTTTCAACGGCGGCAGTTGACAAAGCGTCGGCCGCTGGCAACCCACGGCTAGTCATGAGCCGGTATCGAAGGGCCGAGGCGCTCGCGCCACCGCCGGGGAAAAGGTGGCTTGCACCCAAACCGGTCAGGTCGATCTGAAATTGTGTCCTGAAGGACACCCGCCCATCAGTGGGCAGAACCGTCCTGGTGAGAGCCGTATAGCACAACAACGATGCGGTTTCGAGAAGGAAGGCGATTATCACTAGCCAGAGCGAAGCGTCCGCGAAAAGAGTCAGTTCGCTGCGTGCCTTGACCAATTGTGGCACAGCAAGATACTCGATCAGTGCCACCGCGACAATCAATGCACCGACCTTACGGATCCATTCCCAAGGCCTCATCGATCTGGTGGCGCGACGGGTTGACCCATCGAGGTGTCATCGGCTGATGTCGTGATGAAGCGTCGGGCACGCCGTTGCCACGTCCGGTCCGGGCGACCACGGGGGGAACGCGTCGGGTGCTGCGAGGTGCGGTAAAACCAGTGCTTACCGAATTCGATGAGAACCAGATAGCCGCAGACCATACCGATGAGTGCGAGGAAGAATGGTCCCGGAAGAGGTGCGAAGCCCAGCGTCCGTGCAAAGGGGGTCGCCGGAAGTGCGGCGCCGATCGCGACTACGGCGAGAGCGGCAAGTGTGATCTCGAGACTCGGCCGACTACGGAAGAAGGGAACCCGGCGGGTTCGGATCGCGAAAATGACCAGTGCCTGGGTCGCTAGAGACTCGACGAACCATCCGGAACGAAACTCGGAGGTTCCTGCGTGAAAGACCCAGAGCATGACCCCGAAGGTGATGAAGTCGAACAGCGAACTGAGCGGCCCGAAGACCAGCATGAACCGCCGGATGAAAGCCAAGTCCCAGTGCGTGGGTCTTCGCAACTGCTCCTCATCGACGTTATCAGTCGGGATCGCAAGTTGGCTGGTGTCGTATAGCAGATTGTTGAGCAGGATCTGCGAAGGCAGCATGGGCAGAAATGGCAGGAAGACCGATGCGCTTGCAGCGGAGAACATATTGCCAAAGTTGCTCGACGTGCCCATCAACACGTACTTGATCGTGTTGGCGAAGATCCGCCGTCCTTCAGCAACTCCGTCAGCGAGTACCTCGAGATCCTTCTCGAGAAGAATCACATCGGCAGCATCCTTCGCGACATCCGATCCAGAATCGACCGAGATCCCGACATCCGCGGCGTGCAGAGCGAGAGCATCGTTGACGCCATCACCCAAGAACGCCACACCGCCCTGACCGCCAAGTTGGGAACGAACAATACGGGCCTTGTGCGCTGGCGACACTCGCGCAAATACAGTCGTAGCGGCCACTACTGATCGCAGATCTGCGTCAGAAACTGTGTCAAGATCCGGACCGGTCAGAACGTGCTCGCCGCGCAGCCCCAGATCTCGACAGACCTTGCTGGCGACGGCTGCGTTGTCACCGGTCACCACCTTGACAGTTATCCCCAGACTGCCTAAGCGGGCGATGGCAGCGGCCGCGTCCTGCTTGGGCGGGTCGAGAAACACCAAGAAGCCCATAAGCTGTAGGCCAGCCTCATCGGCGGCTGACACGGTCATGGCAGAGGTCGGTCGAGTTGCAACAGTAACGACACGATTGCCGGCGGCGAACTCGGCATCGAGCGCTTTCTGCGCGCCGCTGGGTATATCGCGGCAGCGATCCAGGACCGTCTCCGGAGCGCCTTTGGTGACTAACGTCGATCTGCCTGCGCTGTCTCGCACGATCACCGAGACCATCCGACGGTCGTGATCGAACGGCAAAATGGCGGTTCGTATGTATTCAGCTAACCGGTCACGCAACGGTGCAGCAGCAGGGGAGTTTGCCAGGGCGAGGTCGAGAGCATTCCCCGTGGCGGCCGTCCTAGTCGCGTTCGCTGTTGTGGGCGCCTCCTCTGCGCATAGCATCCCCCAGCAGATGACGTCGCCGATCTGTGCTGATCCGACCGGCACAGCTCGTGCGTACGTGATGCGGCCTTCGGTGAGAGTTCCGGTTTTGTCAGTGAACAAGGTCTCGATGTCGCCCATGTCTTCAATGCACACCAGACGCTTCACCAGAACCTTGCGACGCAGCATCCGGTGTGATCCAGCAGCCAGACTTGTGGAGACGACGGCAGGCAAGAGTTGAGGGGTAATGCCGACAGCGATGGCCAGTGAGAAAAGGAGGGAGTCGAGCAACGGTCGCTGCAGAATCAGATTCGCGACAAAGATGAGCGATGTCAGCGTCCCTGCGATGTAGACCAACATCATCGAGAAACGACGGAGCCCCGTCTGGAAAGTCGTATCGAGCCGGCGAGTGTTCAACCCGGCCGCGATACTGCCGAACTCGGCATGGGTTCCGGTAGCGACTACGACACCGCGTCCGCTGCCGGCATGGACAATCGTCCCCATCAGCGCGCAGCTGGAGAGCTCTGCTAACGGCGTGCCGCTGGGAACTGCCTGAGTGTCCTTGGACACGGGTTGGGACTCCCCGGTCATCAAGGCTTCATCGCATTCAAGCCCGCTGACCTCGAGTAGTCGCACGTCAGCCGGGACAACTTCGCCAAGTTGCAGGTGGACCAGGTCTCCCGGCACGAGGTCGGTCACGTCGACGGAGATCAGTTGCCCATCGCGGATCACCAAGGCTTGATGGGTGATTTGGCCGTGTAGCGCATCAGCGGCCTTCTCTGCCCGATACTCGTTGATGAAACCTAGGCCGACTGACATCGTGACGATGAGACCAATGATCACGGCATCGCTGCGCTCCCCGAACCCATAGGACGCGACCGCAGCTATCAGAAGAAGGCCGAGTAAGGGGGAACGGAGTTGGTGCCAGAGAACCGCGGCGGCATGAGTCTGGTGAGATGCAACAGCATTTCGTCCGACGCGTGCGCGGCGCTGTGAGACCTCCGCGGACGAAAGCCCGCTCTCCGCATTGACACAGAGTCTCGTCAACACGCTCGCTGGCTCCATGTTGGCGGCCACACTCACTGTTTCTGGCCAGTCAGACGTCTGCTGGTCGAGTTTTATCGTCATTTCTCGAGCCGTGCTGTCTCAATCAAGTGGGTCGTGTCAGAACTTCGGTGAGAGTTGGTCCACGAGCAACGCGTCGTCGGCATCGGACTCGCTTTCAGACCGTTGAAGCGGCGTGATTTGCACGGGGCACTCCGCCTCGCCGATCAGTGTCCGCGCAACCGCGCCCAAGTGAAATCCGAGTGGAGCCCCGTGGCCGCGGCGACCCAAGACCAGCAGATCGATAGTTGTGCTGGCCTGCAGGAGAGCCTCAGCTGGATCTTGGTGGCGAACATCAATGTCGACGACAACCTCTGGATGAATCTCACGAAGGCCAGCGATGGCCGTTTCGACCTGAGCGGTTACGTCGCGCTGCCATATTTCGTCGTCCATATTGCCGACAATGGCGTCATATGGACTCCGCAACTTCCACGTATGAAGGATCGTGAGACGCGCCTCGCGCGAGGCCGCAGACTCGAAGCCATTGGCGAGTGCCGCGTATGAGTGCGCAGCGTCGTCCACGCCGACAACGATCCGCCGATGTTGGACATCAGGCGTCCAGTTTGCCGGCACCGACAGCACCGGGCAATGCGCCCGGGTTGCAACTTCTGCACAGATTGAAGCAGATATGAATGGTCGGATTTTGGTGTGACCGTGATGACCGAGAACAATGAGGCGAGCATCCTCACTGGCATCAAGCAGCGTGTGGACACGTGAACCGGTCCGGATTACGGTCTCGATATCGATTGCGCCGTCGGTGACTTCGAGCGCGACACTTCGCGCCGCGCTCACGATTTGCTGGGCAATCTCGTCGAATCTGGCACTACTGGAAGAAGCCAGGCTGGGTGCCATTGGTACAACGTCCGGCAGGCAATGCACCACACGGAGCCCGCATCCCATCTGCTGCGCTGCCGCAGCTGCGACCGTGACTGTCAGAATTGTCTGTTCGCTCTCGTCGACCCCCACCACCACGAGGCCCGTCAGTTCAGAGTTCATGATGCATCCCTTAAAGTCGAAGTCATAGGTCAACGCTGACCCAAACGCCGAGCCGAAAGTAGGGCCGAGCGTCATGTTTTCGGGGGACTTTATGCCCTGACGAGAACTGTGTGCGGCTACCGTCTGGCAACGGTCAGTCCTGCGATCCACCCTGGAGCGCGACCTTGAGGCGGAGGGTTGATCGCTTCGATATCGTGTCCGCTACGCGCGAGCAGCCACCAGATCAATGAATTCGAGTTCCACATCTCACCTGCCTCAAGCTCGTCGCGGCCCCAGGTCGCTCGGGGGACCTGGGGAACGAGGTCGATGACCAGGCGCGCAGACGCAGCATCGTGACTCATCCGGACTGGGCTGGCGACGGCCTCAGCCAGATCGGGGATTACGCCGTCACGCCAGCACCGAACCTCGTAGCGGAACATGCGGCTCCGGCCCATCCACACGGACCCGACCGGCCCCTCACCGAACCGCCCCGCCAAGTTTCGCGTCCGTCGGTGACGAGTACGTGCGCCAGATCGTCGACCTGTCGCCTGGGCAACGCAAGCGTTATCTGGCCCAGATACGGGTACTAGCCGGCATTGACGTCCGCAGGACGCGGATCTTTGACCGGACGATCAACGCGATCGCGGGTCAGGCAGTCCCAAGCAGAGTTGCGGTTCCTCACCGAGGAAGAGCTGCGCACCGCAGTCCGACTCGCTGGCGACCACGGCGACCTCCTCACCTTCACGGTCAAGTGCAGGCCTGCGCTTCAGCGATCTCACCGCGCTGTGGTGCGGCGACGTGGACCTCGTCCACGGAACCGTGCGGGTCAACAAAGCATGGAAGCGTGACGGGGAGGACGGCGAAACCCAAGTACCGGGCTGGCTCAAGAAGCAGTTGCGTTCCAAGCACACCATGCGCCAGCACCACCTCGGCAATACCAAGACACCGCGATCCCGCCGCACGATCAGCATCGCTCCGGCCGTCGTCGAGTTGCTGCGGTCCGTTTCCACGACTCGCGCCACACCCACGTGGCTTGGCTCGTTGCGGGCGGTGCCCCGTTGCCGCACATCCAGGCGCGTCTGGGCACGAATCGATCACCACGACGATCGACACCTATGGGCACCTGCTGCCTGTGCGTGATGAAACACGTCTAAATCCACAGCCTGTTAGTGGCAAGTGGCATGGCTACCGGACCGTTACAGCCGGGGAACGGCGCCCTTCCGTACGTTTGGCGCCACGGGAATAACCCCTGCCTCGAAAAGAAAGCGCAGCAGTTCGGGCGCGCCTTCGTGGATCGCTTCGAGGTCAGCGTGGTGCGCCTCGGGCAGCACGAGCAGTGTGCTCCGGTCTGGAAGTTGAGTATGGAGACGTTGGGCGTCACGGACGGGGACGGTGGGATCGAGGGCGCCGTGGACGAGGAGGATCGGTGCGGTGCATCGACTGATCGTGTGAAGCGGCGCGAACTCGCCGAACCGATACCCGATGATGTGTTCGACGTATCTCAAGGCGAGTCGGACCAGCGGGCTAGGAAGTCTTGTCTGGAGTCGTGCGGCCATGAATTCTCGTGGGGCTGCCATCGACGACAGCGAGACGACCCCAGCGATCGCGGGATCATCGGATGCCACGAAGAGCGCCGCGCCGGCCCCAACGGAGTGGCCGACCAACACGATGCCGTCCGATGCGATCTCAGGCTGGAGCCGCAGCCAGCGCAAAGCTGCACGGAGGTCTTCAGCGAAGGTAGGCATCGAAGCGACGCGAACATCGCCGCTACGTCCATGGCCACGGGCATCGATCAGAAGTACTCGAAGTCCCGCCTCTAGCAATGGCTCCGAAAGTGGCATCATGTCGTCGGCGCTGGCTCCCCAACCGTGGATGACCAATGCGACCGGGCCGGGTGGACCGAGTGCGCTGGCATCGAGGGGGCGGCGCAGCCAGCCGTGCAGGAGCGCGTCCGTGGTGGTGTCGATTTGCACGCTGATTGCATCGGCAGGCAGTTGCTTGGTGTCAAGAATTCTGCGCGGCGGCGAACCGTGGCGACGGGTCAGCCAACCTCGCAATACTTTGGCGCTCAGCCATAGAGCGCCCATGCCACCCGCGGCCCACATGCCGCGCGAGGTCGCCTTGGACCGCTGTGTATCGGCGGTTGCATTGGATGATATTTTCATGGCGATCAATTAGTCTCCATAGCCGCCAGTAGCAGCTTCTCATGGTGATCATGAGCGGCCAGGAATGCGTGTAAGACTCGGGTCAATGCCACCGCTTCGCACGCCGTGGTGGTGGCAGCTAACTCGTAAACGGCGGCCGTCATCGTTCGCGCCTCGGCTCGTATCACTTCGGCCACAAGCCGTCCTTCAGTGCAGTGCTGAGCTTCACGAAGCCATGGTTCGTCGGCCTCCAAATGCGGCAAAAGTTCGGTGCGACAAAATTCCACCAGACCGTCGCGGGCTTCAGGGAATCCCATCGGTTGGTCGCGGGATTCCCATACTCGCTGCCCCGCATTCATCAGAGCGAAACGGACACGGTCATGGTCTGCTGACTGGGTTGCAATGGTGCCTGACATGGCACCACTCTAACAACAGATGCCCATTAGGCAAGATTGCCTAATGGGCAATTACCTGTCATGATTGCCGCGTGAGTCAGACAAACCTAAGAGAAACCAAACGGCAGGCCACCGCGCTCGCGCTAGCGCAGTCCGCGTTCGAGCTGGCTCGCGAGCGAGGTGTTGACGGATTTACGATCGACGAAGTGACTGACCGGGCGGGCTACTCTCGACGGACCTTCGCTAATTACTACGCCGGCAAAGAAGAGGCCATCGTCGCAGTTGCCGTCGAACGGATCCGCCACGCTCTTGACACCACGCCTGACGAGAACCTGCCCTTGGTCGACTGGCTGCAGGCCGTGGCCCGGCAGCAATTGAGTGGCGGCCTGCTGATGATGCTCGGTGAACTTCGTGTGCTCGCCGAGAGCTACCCACCGTTGCGGCCGCATCTGCTGGAAGTCCAACGAGGTATTCGAGAGACCGCGCGGGATGCGATTTTGGCCCGCGTCGACAGACCGGGACGGCGGATCTACGCACATCTTCTTGCCGGCGCGGCCTACGGTGCGCTGACCTGCGTCCTCGACGGGCACATCCCGATCCGCCTGCCCGAAACAACGGCACAGACCACCACCGCCCCCGACGTTGATGAGGGGAGCGAGATGTCAATCGACGACTTCATCGACCTCACCTTCAGCCACCTACGCGAAGGCTTCTGAGCTAGGCCACCGCGGCCCAATCAACCTCCAGAACGCGACAACTATTCGGTCGTCGCGGTGAATCGTTCATCCCGAAAGGGGCTCTGTCGCCCATGTCCACCTTCCTACACAGGCTCGGAAGAATTGCCTATCGTCGCCCTTGGGCCTTCATCCTGACGTGGATAATCGTCCTCGGTAGTGTCCTTGGATTCGCCGTCAGCAGCGACGGGCATATCTCCTCGAGTATGACTATCGATGGAACCCCGAGCCAGCGAGTTCTGGACCAGTTGCGCGAAGAGCTTCCCAATGCCAGCGGTGGTCAGGGCACACTCGTGTTCACTGCCCCCAAAGGAGGCCGACTCGACACGGCCGAAAGTGCGGGTGCCATTGCCAAGGCTGCCATCAGGATTAGTGCGCTACCGGTCGTGGTGGATCAATCTTCTCGAGCAAAGCCCAGCGAACAGACCGAAGCCACGACCCGTACGGAACCTACGAAACCGGGCGCCGAGACCACGACAGCACCAGCGGGATCGTCCCCGCCATACCAGCCGCTCATCATCGACGGTGTTCCCGTCCCGGGTGTCCTTGTGTCGCCGGACGGTAGCGTCGCGATGCTCCAGTTGCAGTTCACCACTCAAGTCGACGCCCTACCTGACGGCACAACCAATCACGTCGTTGACCTCGCCGAGAAGGCTGTCGCCGACACAGGTATGACCGTCCTGCCTACGGACTCGCTCGACACGATGCACCCGCCGATCGGCGGCCACGAGGCGATCGGGCTGGGTATCGCGCTCATCATCCTATTCATCACCCTCGGCTCACTATGGGCCGCCGGTCTGCCGCTCCTGACCGCCTTAATCGGAGTCGGAATCGGTGTTGGCGGGGCCTTTGCGCTCTCCTCGTCGATCACCTTGACGACTGCAACCCCCGCGCTAGCTTTGATGGTTGGACTCGCGGTCGGGATCGACTACGCCCTATTTATCCTAAATCGGCAGCGACATCTGATCCTTACCGATGGCCTTAGTGCGGCAGACGCCACTGCGCGGGCTCTCGCCACGGCAGGCAGTGCCGTGGTGTTCGCCGGATCTACGGTTGTCATTGCGTTGGCCGGTATGACCGTCATCGGGATCGGATTCCTCACCACAATGGCACTCGTAGCAGCCACGACCGTGGCCCTGGCGGTACTGATCGCCCTGACCCTGCTGCCTGCACTGCTCGGACTCATCGGAGAACGGATCTGTTCGGCCAAAGCGCGTGAAAGAGATCAGGCTCCGACTCGCTCGAGCGGGAAGCGCCTTGCAAACCGGTGGGTTGAACTCCTCGTCCGACGCCCGTGGTTTGCGATCGCCGGCGTCGCCGTCATCCTTGGGCTGGCCGCGATACCGGCACCCGCCATGAATCTTGGTATGCCTTCTGGCGCGACCGACCCTCAGGACAGCACCTCGCGACAGAGCTACGACGCGATCAGCCGTGGATTCGGCGAGGGATTCAACGCCCCCCTCGTTGTCGTCGCCCACCCCAAAAACAGTGCCACCCTCGAACCCGCTGCTCTCAATGCGATCGCTGGCGAGCTTGAACGCAACGACAACATTGTTTCGGCGCGGCCGATGGGCACCGCTCCGGACCACACGATGGCCATGTTCAGCGTCATCCCGGCACAAGGCCCCCACGATGAACGCACCGCTCAACTAGTCGAAACGCTCCGAAACCCCAGCAACGCAATCAGCACAAAAACCCAAACGACCTTCGGGGTCACCGGGCTCACTGCGGTCAACATCGACATCACCGACCGCCTCAGCGAAGCGTTACCCAAATACCTCGGGATCATCGTTGGGCTCTCGCTACTCCTGCTGCTACTCGTGTTCCGTTCCATCGTCATACCGCTCAAAGCCACCATTGGCTTCCTACTCAGCATCGCCGCGACCTTTGGTGTGGCAACGGCCGTGTTTCAGTGGGGCTGGTTCATCGGCCTTGTCGGCCTGGACACCGGCGGGCCGCTGCTCAGCTTCCTGCCGATCATGGTGACCGGCATCCTCTACGGGCTCGCCATGGACTACCAGGTGTTCCTCGTCACCTCCATGCGTGAGGCGCACACGCAGGGCATGGCGCCACGACGGGCCATCGTGGCGGGCTTCGAACAAGCCAGCCGTGTCGTTGCCGCCGCTGCCATCATCATGGTCTCCGTGTTCGCTGCGTTCGTTTTCAGCGATGATCCGATGATTAAACAGTTCGGCTTCGCGCTCGCTGTCGGTGTTCTCATTGACGCATTCCTCGTCCGTCTGACGCTGATCCCCGCAGTGATGAGCCTGCTTGGACGCAGCGCATGGTGGCTCCCACGCTGGCTTGACCGGTTCTTGCCCACGATCGACATCGAAGGCCAAGAACACAGCGAAGAGGTGTAGCGATGCCGTCAGCTAGACGGCGGGCATGTTGGCCCTATGACGAACCTTGGGGATGGATACAACCCACGCGGCACGCGTACGGAGCGCTACTCCTTGAACAAGGCCACATGGAGGAAACCGTGGCTGGCGTCCGCATCGAAGCTTCGTGCTTCTATCGGCTGAGTGCTCAGAACAACCCTGAAGTAGATGACTCCCGTATGCTGCTCGGAATAGCGACCGTTCCTGATTAGTTGCGCGCGGTAATGGGCTTATCGGTCGTGGTGGCTCGAACCGTCGCTTGAGTAATTGAGGTGGGGTGCGTGCCGACGATGAATTTGCTCCGTTCGGCTGGTTGGTAGCCTGTTCCGATGGACAACGCGATGCACAACCACCGGGCACAATTGGACAAGACTGATTCGCTCGCGTTTCGGGCCCTCGCCGACTTGTCGGCATCTGTGGAGAAGTCCGCCACGGCCGCCGCCATCCAGCCGGGGCTGATGGAACTGGTTCGATTGCGCGTGTCCCAGATCAACAACTGCGCGTTCTGCGTGCGAACCCATGCCAGGGACGCACTTTCAGCGGGGGAGTCCACCGATCGGATCGCGGTGCTATCTCAATGGCGCGAGACAGCGTACTTTTCTGATCGTGAGCGAGCGGCCCTCGAACTCGCCGAAGCCGTGACGACCGTCAGCCATTCTCCGATCCCGCAGGCTGTCTACGATCGCGTCGCCGAGACGCTCAACGAACAGGAGATCAGCGCGGTTTCATGGATCGCGATCGTGATGAATTCGTTCAACAGGGTGTGGGTTACGAGCAGGCGACAGGTACTCCCGGCGTGAGTAACCCGGATTTTCCGCTGTGGTTGCAGGCCACACATTTGATCAACTTCGTACTCATCGGCATGCTTTTGCGCTCGGGCTGGGAGATGCTTTCGTCGCTGCCGCGCCTCTGGTGGCGGAACGACTGCGCGCCCGGCACCGAATGGCTGCGTTTCACCAGGCGCAAACTGCCCAAGGAAGAGGGCGTATACACCTCGCTCATGGATGAACGGTCACTTTCGCCGCTCATTGGGCTTCCTGGCGGAGAGAACATCGGGCTCGGCCGCCACTGGCACGGCCTGTCGGTGATGTTGTGGGTGCTCAACGGCTTCGTCTACGTGATCCTGCTGTTCGCCACCGGACTGTGGCGGCGCATCATCCCCACCTCGTGGGACGTGTTTCCCGAGGCTTGGGACTCGTTCGTCATCTATGCGGGGTTTGGTGTGCCGTCGATCGAGCACTTTCAGCCATACGATGCGCTCCAGATGCTTGGCTACAGCTTCGTCATCTTCATCCTCGCGCCGTTCATGATGCTCTCTGGTATTGCCATGGCGCCGGCCATTCGAAGCCGATATCCCCGGTACGTGAAGTTCTTTGGCGGACATCAGGGTGCACGTTCGCTGCACTTCATCGCAATGGTGATGATGAGTGGGTTCATTGTCATGCACGTCAGCCTGGTCTTCCTTGTGCACCAGAAGTACAACGTTGTGCACATGGTTTTCGGAGATGTGGACACCGCACGCTACGCGCAGGCACTCGTGATCATGCTCGCGACCATTGTTGCCGTGCTCGTGTTCTGGATCGGCCTGAGTTACTGGACCCTCGCCGACCGGCCGCGCGCCCACCGCTTCTTAGTGCCTACCACCGAGATCGGCCGCAAGGTGTTCCTCAACTGGATGCGACCCCGCAACTCCCAGCAGTCCGCGTACACGGACAAGGATCTCTCCGAGTTCCATTGGACTAATGGGCTGCCGCCGACCGAGGACGAGTCGGCCGAGTGGGTTGCCGCGCGCGAAGACGGTTGGGCGAGCTACACCATCACGCTTGCGGACGACATCAACGGTACGTCGAAGGTACTCACGATGGACGACATCCGGAAGCTGCCTCAGACCTCGTACATCGCCACGCACACTTGCATGCAGGGTTGGTCAGCAACATCCAGGTGGACCGGTGTTCGACTGTCGGACCTGCTCGCTGAGCTCGGCCCCAGGCCAGAGGGCGCCAACTACGTGCTCGTCGATTCGTACGGACTCGCACAGAAGATGATCGACAACCGACCGCGCGAACCGTTCTATGCAGCGTTCGATCTCGAGACCGCGGCTGAAGACGACTCGATTCTTGCCTATGAGCGCAACGGGGAGCCACTTGAACTGTATTTGGGCGCTCCGGCACGTGTGAGAGTCGAGTCCAACCACGGGTACAAGATGGTCAAATGGGTGCGCTCAATCCGCTGGGTTGCCGACTACGCTGGCTACGGCGACGGTCGTGGTGGTACGCGCGAGGACTCCGCCCTGCAAGCCTTCAACGGTAGGATCTGAGCCATGAAAGACAGCCACATCACCTCCACCACACTCCGTGTCTCAGGGGTGAGAACCGATCATGAAGTGATCCGCGCGCTCCAGTCCCTGTACAACGTTTTTGCCGAATTGGGTCTTGGACAGGCGACCTTCGAGGTGACGCACGCCGGGCCGGCCGATCTGTACATCAAGCACCTGGACTCGGTGACGGTCGATGTTGCGGCGATTGATGCGGCGTTGGCACAGGCGGGCGACTTTCACCTCGTCAGCTGAGCGGCATTTTCGACCGGATCGCTCAGGTACAGATTGCGAGAAATTGTGGCTGCTGCAGCGATCAGACGTTCGGTACCTTGGTCAGACTGGAATTCGGTTGCCACTAGGACTATGGACCAAATTCACCAATTGTCGGCAAGCCCGGCCGGGTATCCCTAATGGAGACTTGCTACCCCTGCGCCCGCTGCTTCACCGATGAACAACTCGGGAGGAATAGATCGGTGTGTGGTTCCACAAGTCAGCGTATATTTCCGCACGCGAGGGCAAGCCACATTGACGGGGATTGTCTCATTAAGCGCCCTAATGGATCAGAACTTTAAGCGCATCATTGTCCGCGGCGTGGCCGAAGAGGTCGTACGCCTCGATCATCTGGTCGAACGAGAAGGTGTGGGTGACGAACTTGTCCGCTGGTAATGCGTGTTCGGACACGAGTCTGAGCAGCATCCCGAGGGTATTGGTGTTGACCAGGCCCATAGATATGTCGATGTTCTTGATCCAGAGTTCGTTCAGCCGTAGTTCGACAGGTTTGCCGTGTACCCCGATGTTGGCTACATGGCCTCCCGGTCGCACGACTTCGGTCGCCATCGTGAAGGTCAGCGGGACGCCGACCGCCTCGATGGCGACGTCGACCCCTGCACCGTCTGTCAGGGCGAGCACCTGCTCTTTCCAGTCTTTGTCACCTGAATCGACGGGACCCGAACATACTCGGCTTGGGTGCCATTAATCATGTAGCCGAAGATCCACCCGATCCCAGGCGTGCCCTCAGGGTCGAGGCAATGGCTGAAAAGTCCCTTGCGGCAGTTGGAGCAGTTCCCGCGCGAGCTGACGCACGAGAGATGACCCGGTCCCCTACGGCGAGTTGGGTAACCCCGGTGCCGATCTCAGTGATGACACCGATGCCCTCGTGGCCAAGGATGCGACCGACCTCCACTTCTGCAACGTCGCCTTTAAAGATGTGCAGGTCGGTGTCGCCACCATTTTCACGATCACGTCGGTGGGGCGCTGGATCACCGGATCCGGCACGTCTTCTCAACTTTTCTGTCCTGGGCCTTGGTAGACGAGCGCTTTCAAGGAGAGCCTTCCTCAGGGTCGAGCCAAGACGGCAGACCAGCTGCTGCCAGTTCACGACCGCCGTCGCATCGGTACCAGTGCCAAACGTCCCGGGGTCGGCAATGTGCCCACGTCTACCGGAACGGGCGGCTGCACAATGCGGTGATCGGTTGCCCTGATGCGCATTGGTCTGGCACAGACCGAAAACGTCAAAGTTCAAGTTGCCTACTGAACACGCAGCAGTCCCATATTGGGCAGGTCGAGGTGTTGAGTAAACTCTGGGCACCTCTTTCTACTCGCATCGGGGGATACGATCGGAAGCATCTAGTTGTTGAATGTGCGCGTCGTGCGCAGAAGGTGGTGTGGACCGATGGATGTCGAACCCGTTGTGGTCGGTATTGATGGATTGCCGGACTCCAAGCGAGCACTGCGGTGGGCGGTCGAGTACGGACGGCGGTTCGAGGTGCCGGTACATGCGTTGACCACGTGGGATATTCCGCCGAATTATGGCTTGCCCGTCACTTTCGGCGAAGACGAATACAACACCTTCGAAGGAAACGCGCGCACTCTTCTGGACGAAACCATCAAGGAGGTGGTGGGCGAGGACTCGCAGGTAGTCAAGCGGGTTGAGCGTGGACATCCGGCGATCGCACTGGTCGCAGCATCGGAAACTGCGCAACTGCTGGTGGTGGGTTCGCGTGGCCATGGTGCATTCGTTGGCATGCTGATGGGATCGGTCAGTCAACACTGTGTGCAACATGCGCACTGTCCTGTCGTCGTGATGCGTGAACGCGCCGACGAGAGTTGAGCATGGTTTCGCGATAGAACGATTTCGGTGACCGGTGGCATTTGCCGGAGCTATCGTGATGAAAGAAGCACTGACCGGCGGGACTACAGCCCTGTTGCGAAGGTCGGCCATGGGACAGACTCGTTTGTGACCGCGCAACCTCTCGAGAAGTTCACCCGTGCAGATCCAAGTCAACACCGATAACAATATCGATACCGGCGACCAGGTGACCGTCCTCGTCGAGGACGAGGTCGAGGCTGCTTTTGCGCCGTACGCTCGACGCCTCACGCGGGTTGACGTCCACCTCGGCAATGAGATGCATGATCGAGGTCCGACCGGCGGGGCATGAACCTGTCGTGGTCACCGACCACGCTTTGAGCATCGAGGAGGTTCTCAGAAGCGCGGTCGAAAAGATGCACCGGCTCTTGGAGAGTATGTTCGGCAAGCTCGACGACAGGCATCCTGGCTCACCCTCCGCGACGCGCACCTAGCGGGTGCTCGCTTATCCGATGCTGGCACTCGTCGTACTGCCGTGTTGGCTGGCGCGGGATCGGCTCTAGGCCTATTTGTCGGGGGACGATCTGATGGTGGTGGTGTCCGCTTTTAGCGACGTGCTGGGCAATCGCCTCGACCTCTATGACCAGGTCTTCTGGTTTGCCGGTGGCGGTTTCGGTCCTTGCCGGACCGATGGTCATCAGCACCAAGCCCGAAGATCTATCTTGTCGAGTCCCGCAAGCAGAACGTCTTCCAGGTGTCCTGTAAGCCGAATCGCAGCTTTGGACAGCCCAGCGCGGGAAACCAGATCGGACTGCGCAATTGCGTCAAATACGCCCGCAACGTGATGGGTAACTGGTCGGGTTAGTTACTGCACTTGGGTGTACGGGGTTGCATGAATTTCGTCTGGCCGATTCTTATCCGCAGCGCAGGCAGGAGCACGGACCGCCAGCCAACTGGCCCATGCGGCCGACGCTGCCCGGTGGACCGCAACAACGACCGCTAGCCCGATGACTGCAAGAACAGAGACTGTGATGGCTGCGGCGATCAGCCAAATCATGTTGTGACTAGATCGGGCACTCGGCGACGGAGAAGCGCCATTCCTCGTGCAGAACACGAGGTACGGAAAGACATCACGATGCAGGCCGCATCTCGCACGAAGGCGACAGCATCGTCGACTGAACGATCGTCCATGGCTTCGATTGATGCTGCGATGCTGGCGGCGTCTCGGCTCCAGTAGGTCACGTCGCGGGCCAAGACCGCTTTGGCGAGCGCACGACGCAAAGCAGAGGGGTCATCGATGAGCTGGATGACGACAAGGTTTCCCGCTCTTACTGCGGCCGCCTCAATGGCTCGACGCAACACAACGCCAGTGGGCTCACCCGCCTCGACGATCGCGACCACATCGCCGCCCTCGGTAATCTCCAACACGACTGCTAGTAGGTCTCGCTGCACACTTCCTCCTCGTTGCTGCCCCAATCTTCACCGCTCGCCCGTTCACGCGACAGGTGCGATCGTCCTCACCTTTGCGGGACGAAGGTCCTGCGCCACTAGGTGATCGGTCCACTAGCGTGCACACTCCCTACATGGGCGAGGGAGAGCAAGACCAAGACGTTGAGCAGCGCACCAACGAATTAGACCGTCGCGAATCCGCGCTCAATGCGCGAGTCGCGGCAGCAGAATCGATCTTGAAGGCAGCCGACGCGCGTGACGCTGAAGCCAACGCCCGCGACCTGGTCGCTGACGATCGAGATCGCGTCGCGGACCGGAAGGCTTTCCTCAGCGACGGGCTCGGATACGTCGACGGCCTAACGATTCGACGTGACGCCGCCCAGGACCGTGCGAACGCCAAGCTCGACCGGACCCACTCGGCTGACGACCGCGAGAAGTTGACCGAGGATGAGCCCGGCGTCGAGGCCGAGACGCCCGACAACCCTGGAGGCTGAGCACCACCAGGATATCCTCGCGCTCAGCGCTGGCGCGGATCGCCACCGTGACCTTCAGCGCCTCAGGGCGCTGACATCTCGTGCTGGATTACAGGGTCCATGACTCCAACCCTTCACCGACCATGAACAGGCACTACCGCACGATCAGGTGTCAACTCAACGTGCGGAGACCCAGTCTTTGCCGGCCCAATGTTCACCAGCACCATGCCCGCAGCCCTATCCGGCCGAGTCCCGCAGGAACGGCGCCCGGTGGGATTCCCGCCCGGCGAACCCCCGCGACAAACGTCTCAACCCGTGAAACCAGCAGCGACTGCGTTACCGCGATCGAGGCGCAGGTGCGTCTGATGACGGTCGCAAGTGGGTAGACCCTGTGCGGCATAAACCTGTTCTAGTTCGGTGGCGACTCATCGACGAACGGGTCCGCTAGCTGTCGACCTGAGCGCAAAGCGTAGGCGTCGCTGGGTGAGATCTCGAGCGGCTGAAACTCGTCGAGGAGCGTGGTGGGCCGCCGTGGCGCTTTCGCAGACTATGTGAGCGGCCATGAGAAGTTGGATCTTCTAGCCATCGGCTGTTTTGGTGTGTTCAGAGGATGAACATCACGAGCAGGATGGGGTAGGTGATGAGGAGATTCTTGCCAGTCAAAATATGAACGGTTCCCATGGCCAGCGACAGGGCGATGCCGTAGGTCCCGGTACTGGCGTCCTGCGTGAGGAAGTGGACAGTGCCCCAGGTCATCGCCAGCATGATCCCGCCCCACGGAACCCACTTCGGGCCGAACCGCCGTTCGCCCATGCTCTGCCCGAATCCGATGATCAAGATAATGACGGCCAGTTCGGCGAGATAGTAGGCAACCTGCACCAGCCAGGCCGCTGTCCCGGCGTCGCCGAAGCGTTCCAAAAGCGCCTGGTGCTCTGCAAATGGAGGAAAGACACCTCCCTGAAGCGTCCATTGGCTGGCCAACGCGACAGCAGCGAGTGTGACAACAGCCGACCACCGTGCTGCGCCAATCCGTTGTCTTGTGTCGCCGCGCAGCCGGAAATCAGTTCGCCGAAGCGCCCATGCCATCAAGCCGATCGCACCGCCCACCCAGACGCAGATCGTTAGCAGCCAGTGAACAATCTGCTCAAGAACACTATCCGGGGGCAGATCGAGCACTGGTTCGATAGCAAGAAGGACGAGCTCGAGCCCGGCGAGCGCGAAGGCGTACAGCGCAAGATAGAGATACGTTTGCGGCGGCGTCACTGTTCTTGCCGCGTCGGACCATTTACCTTGAACCAAAGCGGTCGCTTCCCAACCACGAAAGCACCGGCACTGCACGGCTATAGGTTTTAGCCGCAATCGTGAACACCTGATTGAGCGATGCGAGGCAGAAGTCGATCGCCACGAGGTGGAAGTACTCGCTCGTGAGAAGACCCTTGCCACACAGCTCAGTCGGGCCGAGGAGATTCTGTTCGCAGCACGCACGGGCCGACCGGCTGGCTTCCCGTGATGACCTGACGGCACTCGTCGTCATGAGCGTAACGGTGCAATCGAAGGCACGTTGATCTTTCTGGTCCACGTTGGTGTCGTGCTGCTTGACTTCGCCGGGACCGTCGGAATATTTCAGGTCGTAATTGAGGTTTTCGGCAAGATGACACCGTTCACGCGCTTTGGCCTGCCGGAATGTGTAACTCAGCGTCGATTTCGGTCTCGAGGAGTTGATCAGACACTTCCGAGACGATCAGCACGGGAACGGTGGACCCGCTGAGGCATTGATCCATGACCGACCCGCCCATGAATCGAGCGAGCAGGCCGTCGATGCTTGCCCCGAGCACGAGTAGTTCCGCGTGCTTCGACAAGCGGATCAGCGCCAGACCAGGCGGCTGGTTGCTGACTTCTCGCACGATGTCCGAAGCGTCGGCCTCGCCAGCGTCGCCGATCAGGGTTTCCAGCATCTCGGTCGCAGCCTCGAAGGTCGTGACGGCTGCGTCGCTCGGCCGCACTCGCTGCTGGTGCCGTTGAAGTGGAAAGCAGGTTAGTGCCACGACCCGGCCATCACGAAGACGGGCTTCGTGGATCGCGGTCCTTAGGGCAGCCAGAGAAGCAGGGCCACCGTCGATACCAACCACTACAGTGTTTTTACTCATGGCGTTTCCTCTCGTTTTGTGAGTCCCAGTCTCGCTTGCGCTGTGGGTCGGGAAATAGAGCACACCGGCCCGGTGCGGAGGGACCTTGGTCATGTCGTCGCCTGTTTCGATGGCAACGCGCTCGCTGGCGCGGGGCGTTCGTCGCGGACGGGCAACAGCTGTGCCGGCTTCTACCTTTTGTCTTCGAGCGTTCGTTCATGTGCCACATCATTCTCATCGCGACGTGTCCGCTCGCGGGTTTTTCTCCCAGCTACATCGGGTCGCGCCAGCACGGCTGCCGACCCGGCGAAGGCCGCAGCGAGCGCGGCCACGGCGGTAACTTGACGCGTCCGGCGACGGCGCCTGGCGAGTACGCGTTGCGTGTGTTGGGACATCGGGGTGCTCCTCGGTCGGTATGGAACGGTGGCACCGACCAAGCCAGCGCCACCGGGTGGTCAGGAAACGACGATTCGGAGTTGGTTCTTCACCGACGTGACATGGGGCGAGGACCAAGCGGCGTGCCCGGCCTGTTGCTTCTCTGACCACGAGGTGACTGTTCCTTTGAGCGTCACTTCGGCGCCATCGACGGTCGCGGTGATGGAGTTTGCATCCTGAGTCGCCTTGCGGACGATGGCCTGACGCACCAAGGCCTCAGTGTCGTGAGAAGTGGGACGCTCCTTGAGGAGGATGTGGTCTTCGATGCGGGAGACCCCATCGATGTGAGCGATAAGCCGACGGGCCGAGCGCCGCTGGTAATCCCAGTCGACCAGCCCGGTGAGGGTCACAACATGCTGCGTGACTTCAGCGCGAACCTGGCCAGCAGGGATGACTGAACTCCAACGCAGTGAGTGGGACACGGCTTCGGCGATGTCGCTGTCGCTGTGTCCGCGACCAATGAGGTGCACAGTGAGTTCGTTCGCGATCGCGATCACGCCTTGTACGCCGAGAGCGGCCTTGGCTGCTGCATCGCGCTCCGCGAGCGTGCTTACGTTGCCTGACAACGTGACTACGCCGTCGTGGACCGTAACACCGACGTTCTCGGTGTGAACTTGTGGAATCCAGTCGAGCTCTTCGGTGACCATTTCCTGGATGTAATGATCTGTGTGGATTGCCGTATTCGTCGTCATATTGCTGCCCTCGTTCGTGGTGGAGGCAAATGCCTCCTGATCCTGACCCTGACGGACAGGCCGGCTTCTCAACACCGGCGTTGGTCACTATTTCGCGGGACCGAAGTCCCTCCACGGCAAGCGCACCCGGTCGCTGCTCCCGCTAACGGAGCACCGTACTCGTGCCCAGTTCGTTCAGGTACCGCATCGTCGTACTGATTCACCGCCAGGATTCGGACTCATGGGACGGGGGACTGGCAGGGCGGCGAGATCCCGCAAGGGCCCAACGTCCCGCGATGTCGGGAATATGGTCGGTATTGCAGGCGGACACTTGCTGGCACGCTGTACTCATGAGCTTGATCCTCGACCACCAGCAATCCCGTCATGCTGCGATGATCGTCGGTATCGTGCCGGGCCGTCCGCACGCTGGGGCGTTGGCGTACGCGTTGGAACGAGCACTGATTGACCGCGCAAAGATCCGGGTGATCAGCGTCGGTCTGGCGGCTCCAAATCTAAACATTCCGCTCGACACCGTGGTCGAACAAGGCGATCCAGTGGACGCCCTCATGAGAGGCGCGTTCGAGTCAGACGTTCTCGTGATGCAATCTCTTGCTGGCCCCTTGACCGGTGTCGCCGACGTCCTCATGACCAAGTTGCGAGCGAATGCCTCATGCGTGCTGATCGAGGTCGACGGTGACGGCGAAATCGTCAGAGCAAGCGGCCCGACAGGTTGGCGCTACGCCTGTCCGGTCGACCGTCCGCCGCTCAAGTAAAATGAGAGACGAGAGATTGCGAATCGCCCTACTGGTCTGACACGAGCCGAACCGACGGCGAAGCCGGTACTCGTACGTGTTCACAACGGCACAGTTGGTGTGGCCCGCAACCGTCATTCGTTGTGGTGCCAAAGGGTTGCCGACAATTGCTAATCCCGATAGACATGCCTTCCGACACGCAGCCGTCGGCTGGCCGGCCGGACGATGCGTGCATGAACGGACCAGTTGGCAGAGCGGGCTACGACTCAAAGTCAGGCCACGTCACTTACCCAGCCGATCTGACGGCCCGACCCGTGTCTGGCGCACCAACCGCATCGCCATCAATCACCTTTCCGTGCCCGGCTCACCGATACCATCGGCCGCGCGACGCGCGGCCACGGTCTGCGGACGGATCACCCGGACCCCCGAGGAGACGCAAGCTTCGACAGGCCGCGCGGTGTCGACTGTGACGGCGTCCGCCCAAGCCTCGAAGGACTCCCGGACCGTGGCGGCAATCCGCGCGTCGGCGTCCGATGTTGTCGTCCTCCTCCCGGCGATTCGCGCGTCGGCCGTCGACGCGGCCACTTCGCAGCACAACTGGTAGAGGTCGCTCGACGTCGTGTTGGCGAGCCGGGCGGCGGCCTCGCGCCAGCGGGCAGCTGACCAGGTCGCGTCCAGTACCACCGACTCCCCCATGTTCAGCAGCAGCTCGGAGCGGCGCAGCACTTCGGCGTAGGTGCGTTCGGTCCATTCCGGGGTGTAGATCCCCTCTTCGTAGTGCGCGGCCTGCGAGGACTCGGCGTCGACGCCAGCCAGCTCTTTTCGGATCCGGTCACTGGACAGGACGCTGAACCCCAGCTGGTCCGCGATGCCTGCGGCTGTCGACGACTTGCCGCTGCCCGGCGGTCCGCCCACCAACACCAGGCACACCCGACCTTCGTCGAGGTGCCGGTGGGCTAACTCGACCAACTGACGTGCCTCGACACCTCCCGTGCCGCTCTGGGCGTCACGCAGGCAGGTGACCTTGGCACGCATGAACGCGCGGTAGGCGATGTAGTGGTTGACCAGGCTCGCCGGAGCGTTGTCGCCGCCTAACTCCAGGTAGGTGTCGACGAAGAGCTGGCCGAGGGCGGCTGCGCCCAAGTGCTCGAGGTCCATGGCCAAGCAGGCGACATCATCGAGCTGGTCCAGGTAGCGCAGGTGGTCGTCGAACTCGAGGCAGTCCAGGACTCGCGGCCCGTCCGGCAGCAGGAAGATGTCTTCGGCGAGCAGGTCCCCGTGTCCGTCGATCACCACGCCCCGCAGTATCCGGTCGGTGAAGAGCGGGCCGCGCCCTGCGAGGAAGCGCCTCCACAGCCGGTCTACCTCGACCACCTGGTCGTGGTCGATGACGGTACCCTCGAAGGGTCGTGCGCCCACCATGTTGGACTCCCAGCGCTGCGCCAACGCTGCGCGGTCCCCGCTGGCCGAGATCTTCGTGCCGCGCGCACAACGACCGTGGAACGCCGCGATCAGGTGGGCGAGCCCGCGGATCTCCGCGTCCAAGTCGGTGGCCCGACCGATGAGGTTCGACAGTCTCCGGTTCGCCGGCATCCGTTTCATCGCCACCAGGTGGTCGAGTGGACGGTTGTCCACGTCGGTGACGTCGCAGACCCCGAGGTAGACGTCCGGTGCGAGTCTCTGGTTGAGAGCGACCTCATTACGACATACGGCGAGCCGCTTCTCGCGGCTCGAGAAGTCCAAGAACCCCAAGTCGACCGGCTTCTTCAGCTTGTAGGCGCGGTCGCCGAGGAGGAACACCACCGCCGAGTGCGTCTCCCGCATTTCGGCGTACGGCGAGAACGCCGTGTCCACCACGACAGACGGTTCAATGCGTGGCTCAGACGACGTGGACATCGCACCTCCTGCTAGGACCGATTACCTAACCTCAAGCCAACAGCCTCGCCGGCCCGCCGACCATGGACTTAGGTCCCATCAACGAAGGCAGAAGCTTCCCGTCGACCTTGACGACTCCCCGACAACCTGCGTGCGCCTCAGCATAGGGGACACGACAGGGCAACAATCGCGGATTCAGCTACCAATTAGTGACCGCCGCTGACGGCACGTTCGATGCTTGGTACTCCTCACCTGGCACCCACGTGATCACATCGTTGCTCGGCGTCGAGTGCTTCCGGTTAAAGCAGACCAATTTTAAGGTGGTGGCTGGCGCGACGACTACTCTCGACCTGCTCGCGTCACGAGGCCCGCTGTTTATCGGAAAGGTGACCTGGACTGGTGGGACGCCAGCGCGGAGCGTCCCAGCCCAGATCAGCGCGCTGCTTCCCAAAACAGTAGGGCTGGTACCCAAAGCGGGTTGGGTTCCCGTTGACTCGGTCGACGAGTACTTACCGACATTAGAAAGACGCGCGCGATCGTTGCGACCAAAGACAAAACGTATGAGAGCCTCAATGTTGTCATCCGCATCAAGTCGATCACCGACGCGAGCATCGCTCACAAGAAACGCAAAGTGACGATCGCGGTCAAGACCCGTGCTCATAGCGGAAGGTAAGAAGATTTCCAAAGGACGCCACAGCTACCGTCTGACCTACGTGCCCGTCAGCACCGGCAAGTCGAAAGGTCTCGCCACGTCGTCTGACGCGGTTTCGGTCAAGATCAGATGACCACACAATTGAACGACTGAGAGGACCCTCCCGTTCATGGAGGCATGGGTACGGTTAGGTCAACGCACGAAATGTCTTGGAAACGTTCGCGAACCCTACCAACTAGGTCTGGCAGCGTAATCATCTCGACCAGACGACTATCGGCCGCGTCCTAGTCTCGAATTCGTACCGCAACCTCACGAAGGTATTGGTCGACTCGCGTGTAGGCATCACGAGTCAGGGTCCGCCACAGCGACAACGCCAGTTGGGGGGCCTCACGTTCAAGTGTTTCGATGGCTTCGGCGCTGAGTACCATGAGCTCGACCGGGCCCTCTGCCTTCTGCGTCGCCTGCTGGCGGTCCTCGCCGCCCAGGGTTAGCTCGCCGAAAGTCATCCCGGCGCTGAGTGTACTGAGCCGGACCCGGTTGCCATCGGAGTCAGTCGTCAGGGTGTGCACCGTGCCCGACACGATGAAGAACACTCCGGCGAAGCGTTGCCCGACCCGCCGCAGCACGTCCCCGTCGCTGTGGGATCGCGGTTCCATCCGCGCGGCCAGCGCTGCCGCGTCCGCCGGCGGCAGCATGGCCAAGGCAGGGGAGTGGACTACCGGGATCGACCGGGGTGTGGCCAGCGGGCCGCCATAACGGAGCAAGAGTTGTTCCTCGGAATAGGCGACGGCGGCCGCGCGGGTGTCAAAGGTGGGCATTTTGCCGCCACCCACGGCATCGGACACAGTCCCGTCGCGGTCGATGAACACGAGCTGACGACCAGCCGCGGCCAACTGCTCGGCCACCACACCCAGCATCTGCCGTGCCATCTGACTCACCTGGTCGACGCTGCGCACATCAAGCACAACAATCTCGACCGCATCGGCCAAGCTGCTCAACTCGCGCACCACCGATTCCGTCCCGGCGAACAGCAGGTCCCCGGTCAACTCGACAACGACGGCGTGATCGGTGTGCTTAGCAAGGACCGCCGCGGTCTCGTCGGAACGGCGAACCTCCGAGGGGGTACGGGCGATCGGATAACTCGAGCGGACCGCCGATCGGCCGGATCGCGCGGACCGAACAAAATGCATCTCTAGGTCTTCAGAAAGCCGCCGACACGTAGCGACACCACGCACGCTGCTTCCGTGCTCATCCAATGGCGGTGAGTAAACGGCGATCCCACCTTGACCTGGTAGCACCGCCATCGTGCCGCCACCCACGCCGGATTTGGCAGGCATCCCGACTTTGGTGACCCACATGCCAGCATCGTCATACATGCCCGATGTCATCATTACCGACAACACCTGCTGGACCGCGTCAACTTCCAGCACCTGGACGCCGGTGCGTGGATTCATCCCGCCGTTGGCCAGCGTCGCGGCCATCATCGCCACGTCCTGGCAGGTGACCCGCACCGAGCATTGGCGTAGATAGTTCTCCAAAACCGCGGTCGGACGACCCTCGATGATGCCAAAAGAACTCAGCAGATAGGCAAGGGCATGATTCTGGTCGCTGTGGCGCCGTTCCGCTTTGTACATCCGTTCGTCAATGCTCAACTCGCGGCCCACTGCAGCGGAGTACGTGTCCACGATCCGATCCATTGCCGAGTGGCCACCGGAGCCTTTGATGAGCGACACCACGGCAAGCGCACCGGCATTGATCATCGCGTTGGCGGGCCGGCCAGTACCCGGAGCCAGGGAAATCTGGTTAAAAGGATCACCTGAGGGTTCGACATCGACTTTGGCATTCACCGCCGCTGTCCCGAGGTCATCCAGCGCCAAGCCATAACTGAGCGGCTTAGACAGCGACTGCAAGGCGAACTCCTTGCGGGTCGTCCCCACCTCATAGACATTGCCGTCCACTGTGGTCAAGCAAATTCCGAAATCATCTGGGTCGACCTTCCTGCCACGCGGAACGACGGCAAAAGGCCTGCCCTGACGCTGGTCGGCGATCTCGGCGTGCACCCGTTCCAGATAACTGATGATCGGCGACTTCATGGCAGCCAGCCTAAGCCCGGACTGGACTGAACGGATGTTTGAGTCCAGCGGTAGGTCCCCCCGTGGACCGAACTATCCAAAGACGAAGTGGCGCAAGTGACCTGCGCGAATGTCGGCAGCCGTCAGTCCTCGCAGGGACGCCCGCTGTCGAACCCGGCATCATCTTTCTCGCACGTCTTCAAGCCGTAGGGGACGACGGTGGAGTGCTGCTTCTTGTCAGCGGTGTAACGAACCCTGATGCCGGTAACGGTCGCTTCTGATGAGGTCGCTATTGCCAAAATTGCTAACGTCTGTTTGTTCTCGGCTTTGCTGTCCTTCGTCCCGCATACGGCAGTAACTTTATGTGTCGGGAAACCCAGCGTCGCGTCGCTTTTATCGTCGTCCACAGTCAGATTGACGGCTTTCGGATCAAACTTCTCGACTGTAAAGGAATCCACTTTGGGAACGTTGGACCCCAGGAACGTGACCTTGTCCACGCGAGCAACCTCATCTTTGTTCGCACAAAGATGAACTTTCCGCAGGGTCAGGGCCGAACCTTGATGAATCGCATCGATGGTGAACTGGCCACCGTTGGAAGTCACCTGAACCGCGTCGACGTTCTGCCCGCACGAAGCGGTCAGGGCGACTGTGGCCAAAGCCAGGAACGTGGCAGCGCGGAACATACTCAACCTCGATGATTAACGGGAGTGCTGCGTTTAAGGTAGCGGCAAGGCCCGACGCCCGGGTCAGTGAACCTTGCAGCGGTCCCGAACGAACTCTTCTCACCTGGTTAGGAATACACTATGAGCGAAATGGAAACAGACCGCGAATCCTTGGGCGTCTTGTTCAGCGTGTACGCGATTGTCATCAAACTCGCTGTAGCCGTCGTGCTGTTCAAGGCCGCAGGTTTCCTTGGAATCTTTCTCCTCGTCATCCTTCAAGGCGTGTTCTTGGCCGAAGGTCGGGTCAAAGAACGTCGCCGCACTGCCGTCGCCAAAAGCACGTCGCAGATGCCAACGCAAGAAAACTGACACACTCGCAGGAGAAGCGCGGGTTCGACGAGGGAAAGCTAACCGCCTGTCGTCGGATCTTGTAAAAGCTTTGTCCCAAGTGACGATTACTTGACAACATGGAAACTAGTTTCTTAGGCTGTCTGCATGTCAACACCGAGCAACACCCCCGTGAGCCAGTACACCTCCGAGCAGGCCAGAAAACAGCTCGCCGAGGCTGCCGACCGTGTCAGGGTGTCCCGAACAGACGCCCGCGTCGGGGCTGCCTTCACCGGCGGTCTTGCCGTGCTCATCGCGCTGACACTCGCCACCGTGACCCTATTGCGCGACAACCCCGTCGGAGTGGCCGTCACCATGGGTGCCTACGCCGTCGTGCTGGCAATGCTGTTGTGGTGGCACCGCAAAAAATTCCGCATTTCCGACCGTAAGTGGACCCGGCGCTATGCCCTCGGCTTCGGGCTGACGATCGCGCTGTACACGGCGGGGATCTTCTGGGAGAGCGCAGCCTTCCCCGGATGGGCCGTCTTCGCTCCCTACTGCATATTGGTGTCCGTCCCGGGTCTCGTGGCGGCGGTCCGAATGCTGCGAGCATGACCGAACCGACACACTCCCATCCCCGGCACCGGCTCGATGTGTCGATCCACTCACCGGTCAGGTTCAGCATCGTTGCGACGCTCGCAGCCGCTGGTCAAGCCGAATTTGGGTTCGTGCGAGACACGGTCGAGGTGTCCGACTCAGTACTATCCAAGCAAGTCAGCACGCTGGAGTCCGCCGGGTACGTCAAGGTCAAGAAGGGCTACGTCGGCAAACGACCGCGCACCTGGCTCTCGCTGACAGCCGCCGGACGACGTGCCTTCGAGAACCACCTCGCTGCACTGCGCGAGATCGCCGGCCAAGAGTCGGCCACCCCGCCGACACCATGACTTCGCCCCCACGGCCCTAGAAGATAGGCCTGCTACACAGGAAGCAGGCTCCGATCTATGCACCGCCTTGGTGTCACGAGTAGGCATACTCACCACCCGTCGTCGGAAGCGATGGACCTCCTTGATGACCTCGCCGTCAGCCGCCAAGATGACGGGCATAGGCAGAAGAATCGGCGCTGGCTCCAAGCCAAGCCGTCATCGCACGATGACAACCTCGACCTGGTGACCGACGCCCTTACCCAGCTTCTTGCGTAGGGCAGCGCTCACCGAGATGAAGTGCTGGCCTTGACCGGTCGGCATTAGTGCGGAAGTCACTTGGATACCGTCGACGGTCGTATTCGCTTTCACTGACTTGCCCGTCCCAAAGAACTCTTGTGAACCTGGCACCTCGATCACCGACCACGCCGGCATCCAGTCGGGGTGCACAATCGTGGCGGTAAAGGCGAGGGTGTCAGGCATAACGGCATTATAGGTACCGCAGTTGTTCATCCGGCCTGTCCCGGATACCTCGGTTTCGAGGATGGCGCCGCGCTAGTTCCCCCTGCGTGAATGCATCACCGCCTGAACATACAGCGGCGACGAACAGTTGGTTCGGGGTGAAACGCCACCAGGTCAGGTCAAGCAATAGGCGTCGGAGGGCTGACGACGGGACCTTCGGCTCTAACTTCCGACCGGCCGATCGGGCATAGTGGAGGTCGCCACAGATGACCCAAACGTAGGAGCGAACATGAGTCTGCGAGTGGACTCCGAAGTAGGTCAGCTGCGAGAGGTAGTTTTGCGACCATCCCACCAGAATTCCTGTCGGTTCGACACCGTGTCTCGCGTCAAGCACGCCAGTCGGAACGACGGCAAAGCGACGTGACGCTGGCCGACGTTCTTTCTGACCCCACGGGCCTTGACGCTGAGGTAGTTGCCCGCCATCTGGATGTGGACCCAACGATCGGATTTACGGAATCAGAGGCAGCACGACGACTGTTGGCCGACGGCCCGAACGAGCTGCGTACGAAGAGATCAGTGCCGGTGTGGCGCAAGGTTCTGGCCCAATTCCAGGACCCGCTGATTTATCTACTGCTGGTCGCTGTGGTCATCTCGCTGCTGGCGTGGGGCATCGACGGCGGCACAGGTGTACCCGTAGACGCGACGGTTATCGCCGTCATCGTTCTGCTCAACGCGCTTCTCGGTTATACCCAAGAAGCGAAGGCAGAGGACGCGGTAGCAGCGCTCGGCACGATGACCGCAGCATCCTCAACGGTGTTGCGGGGGAGTCAGCTGCACACAGTGCCTTCGACCGAACTCGTTCGCGGCGACATACTTGTGCTGGCCGAGGGCGATGCCGTGGGCGCGGACGCACGACTGCTGGAATCAACCTCGCTTCGTATCCAAGAGGCATCCCTCACCGGCGAGAGCGACGCCGTCACCAAAGATCCGGCATGTCTGGCTCCAGGATTGCCCATAGGCGACCGGACCAACACTGTTTTCAAAGGGACGAGCGTCGTGCAAGGCGTAGGTCGCGCGGTCGTCACTGGCGTTGCGATGGACACCGAGGTTGGTGCCATCGCAGTAATGCTCGAGGCAACACCGGCGAAGCCGACTCCGCTCGAGATCGAGATCGCCAAGATCAGCAAGATGCTCGGCCTGCTCGTGATAGCGATCGCCGTTCTGGTGATGGTGACCATCGTGCTTGTCGATGGGGTCACCGAGCCAGCCGATCTCGTCACGGTTCTACTGCTGGGTGTCTCGCTCGCGGTGGCGGCCGTGCCCGAGGGGTTACCGACGATCCTCTCGCTCGTGCTCGCGATCGGCGTGCAGCGACTGGCCAAACGCAATGCAGTTGTCAAACAGCTCAGCTCAGTGGAAACGTTGGGATCTGCTTCGGTGATTTGCACCGACAAAACGGGCACCTTGACCCGCAACGAGATGGCTATCGTCCGTGTCGTCACGGCGTCAGGCAGCGTCGAGGTCACCGGAGACGGATACCGGCCTGAGGGCGCAGTGCTGGTGAACGGGTCGGAGCCGCTCGAGACCCACAGCCGGGAGGTCGAACTGCTCCTGGCCGCCGGTTCGCTCGCCAACGACGCCCAACTCACCGAACGGAACGGGGCATGGGAGATCGTGGGCGATCCCACCGAAGCCGCCTTCCTGGTTGCGGCGCACAAGCTGGTCGGGACGATAGGCCGGATCGACCGGTTCGAGCGCCGAGCCGAAATCCCATTCACCTCCGAGCGCAAGATGATGACAACCCTTCACCGCGAACGGGACAAAGGGACTCATCTCCTCCTCAGCAAAGGAGCGCCCGACGTCCTGCTCACACATTGCAGTATGCGCCAGGTTGGGGACACCACACTCCCGCTGACCGACGCGACTCGGCAGCAGTGCCTCGACGAGGTGGAGGCCCTGTCGTCCGAAGCGTTGCGGACGCTCGGGGTGGCCTATCGGGTCGCAGACGGACCAACCGCCGGGCCCGACGGCTTAGACGAATCCGCCGAGCACGACATGGTCTACCTCGGCGTTGTCGGGATCATTGACCCACCGCGGCCAGAGGTAGCGGAAGCGATCACCCAAGCACGGCGGGCTGGCATCCGCGTCGTCATGATCACCGGAGACCACCCCACCACAGCCACGCGAATCGCCGCAGATTTGGGCATCATTGAGTCGGGAGGCCACGCCGTGACCGGAACGGAGTTGGACACCCGCACTGACGACGACTTACAGGGGTTGGTCAAAGATGTGTCGGTGTATGCCCGGGTCGCCCCACAGCACAAACTGCGGATCGTAGCCGCTCTGCAAGCAAGCGGACAGATTGTGGCGATGACCGGTGACGGGGTTAATGACGCACCGGCGCTGAAAGCGGCTGACATCGGGGTCGCTATGGGGATCACTGGTACGGAGGTCACCAAAGAAGCCTCCCGGATGATTCTTGGTGACGATGACTTCGCCACCATTGTCGCGGCGGTGCGTCAAGGGCGCGTGATCTTTGACAACATTAAGAAGTTCCTGCGCTACCTATTGTCGTCAAATATCGGCGAGGTTCTCACGGTCTTCCTCGGCGTTGTCGGGGCCGGCGTAATCGGTCTCAAGGCGGGAAACGGTGAGGCACTGGCGTTGCCATTGTTAGCGACCCAGATTCTCTGGATCAACCTTGTCACTGACTCCACCCCGGCGTTGGCGATGGGCGTGGACCCGGAAGTCGACGACGTGATGGCCCGTCGGCCTCGACGTGTCGACGCACCCACAATCGACGGCCGCATGTGGGCGGGCATCATCTCATCCGGCCTCGTAATTGCGCTGGTCACGCTGTTCACGATCGATTTTTTCCTGCCCGGCGGACTCGTTGAGGGCAGCGACACTCTCACCGTCGCCCGGACAGCGGGCTTCACGACCCTCGTCCTTGCCCAACTCTTTAACGCTCTGAACTCGCGATCAGGGACGGTGAGTGCGTTCCGCGGTATGTTCGCCAACTGGTGGCTGTGGGGCGCAATCGGGCTCGGTCTGGTGCTACAGATCGCGGTCGTCGAGCTGCCTGTCCTGCAAGTTGCGTTCGGCACTGCCGCACTCGATTTCGTGCACTGGGCCGCCTGCATCGCCCTGGCCTCGGTCGTGCTCTGGTATGAGGAACTCCGCAAACTCATAATGCGGGCGACCAATTCCGAGCGGGCTTCAGGCGCTCGCTGAACGACGGGAGTAATTCGCAAATGGCCGCTATCCCAAAGGAAAACGGCCAGTTGTGAACTATTTCTTGAATATCAGCGCGGCGGCAGCTCTTCTGGCCGGCGTTCACCACGAGTGCGCTGGCCGTTCATTACCAGACTCAAAACGATCCCGAGTACGCCTGCGGCCATGCAGATGTAACCCACGGTCACTAGGTCAACACCCGAAAGATTGTCTTGGACAGCGAACGAGAGAATTGCGCCCAATGCGATGAGTGCGATTGATCCACCGAAATACATAAATATCCTTTCGTCGAGCAATCTGAATGAGGCTGTACTTCACACCAGAGCATGAAGTCCGTCCCCGAACGAGGTCAAAGAATGCAGTGCAACAATGCCACAAACTGTGAGGCAGCGTCCAGCACAGCCGCAGTTCGGTGCCGGCGCAATCCACCGGCGACCACCAACTCAAGCGGGTCTCAGTTGCGTTCCAGCGCGACCTCTCGGGCCAGGTCTGATGGGATCACCGGCCGCGTGCGGTGGCCATGTGCACGTAAGGCGTTCAGTATCGTTGCAAGGTCGACGACCTCTTGAAGTGCGGCACCGATAATTGCCGGCAGAAAACCAAAGGCTCCGAAAAGCATGAGTCCGACACTCAGTCCGATACCGAGCCAGATACTTTGCACGGCAACCCGCATGGTGTGTTGCCCGATTTCAACCGCGTTGGCAACGCGAGAAAAATCATCGAGGAGAATCACAATATCTGCAGATTCGCTGGCAGCAGTCGAACCCTTAGCGCCCATGGCAATGCCCACATCGGCCACGGCCAGAACCGGAGCGTCGTTGACACCGTCACCGACCATGATGACCGGCCGCTGGCTCAGCCGCCGAATGACATCGACCTTGTCGGCAGGCAACTGGTCGGCTCGTATATCCGTGATGCCGAGTTCGGCGGCGACATACTCGGCTGTGGCCGCAGCATCGCCAGTGAGCATCAGGTGGTGCCGCACGCCGAGTTTGTCGAGCGCTGCCAACGTTGCTGCTACATTCTCCCGCAATCGGTCGCTGAGCAGGATGGTTCCGGCAAACACCCCGTCAACCGCTACGTAGACAGCCATTTGCCCACTTCTCAGTGTCGCCTCCGCCACGTCCCGCGCGTGCTCGGCGACGAAGGCACGTTTACCGACGATCACTTCTCTGCTGTCGATGGTGGCGATGACGCCGTTAGTGGCATGTTCGCGCGCAGCTGTGGCCGGACGTAGCGCCAAACCTCGGTGTTGTGCACTGGTTATCAAGGAGCGCGCCAGCACATGGGAGGAATATTGTTCGGCGGAGGCCACCAACACGAAAAGTTCTTCACCCGTGATTGCGCCGGCGGGGTGGATCGCCTCCACGGTTGGCTCACCATGAGTGACAGTTCCGGTCTTATCGAACGCAAGCGTCTTTGCCCGTGCAAGCTGTTCAAGGGTTCCACCGCTCTTGACGATGACGCCATTGCGAGCGGCGCGACTCATCCCGCCCAGGAAAGCGACTGGCGGAGCGATCAGCAACGGACACGGCGTCGCGACGACGAGCACTTCGGCGAATCGCACCGGATCGCCAGAAATAGCCCACGCCACGCCAGCAATCAGCAGCGACACAATGGTGAAAGGTACGGCGTACCGGTCCGCCACACGCGTCATCGGTGCTCGGCTTGCGGACGCTTCCGCCACCAACGAAACGATCCTTTGGTACTGACTGTCCATGGCCAGTACAGTCGCCCGCATCGTGAAGGCATGGTCACCGTTCACAGCGCCACTGAGGACCGCCTCATCGGTGTGCCGTTCGACGGGCAGGCTCTCTCCGGTCAAGGATGATTCATCGAGGATCGCGTCATCGGAGAGCAGCACCCCATCGACCGGAATGATCTCGGACGGTTTGATCAGCAGCGTGTCGCCGATCACCACATCGTTCACGGGAATCTCGTCCGTGCCACCTTGGCGCAGACGAT
The DNA here is from genome assembly GCF_057586615.1 of Aeromicrobium changchenzhani. Taxonomy (NCBI): domain Bacteria; kingdom Bacillati; phylum Actinomycetota; class Actinomycetes; order Propionibacteriales; family Nocardioidaceae; genus Aeromicrobium; species Aeromicrobium changchenzhani. Next base: position 1,857,665 of record NZ_CM172480.1, read on the forward strand.
GCGCAATTTGTGGCGCCCGGGCCAGAAGTGCCGAGAGTTCGCGTTTCGCCCGACCTGCCGCATAGTCCTCAAGTGCTTCCCCGCCCGAGAGCATGAGCACGATAACAAGACTTGCCCAGAATTCCCCGACTACGACCGTCGCGACAATTGCCATGATTGCCAGCACGTCAATGCCCCAGCGGCCGCGAAATAAGCCCCTGACCATGTCTCCGAACTGAATCGACGCGACCACCAGCGCGAATGCACTGATCATCAACCGCGCCCAGCCCTGCTGGTCGCAAAGCGCCATGACCCCACCGACAGCGGCCACCAGGATGGTGAGAGCGACCACCGGATAACGACGCACCTGAGAAGCGAGCCAAATCATGCTCCAGTACTACCGGTTTGGGCCCTTCAATACCAGTTAGGAAAGCCTAGCCAAGGCGGAGCGGCGAACTACAGTCGGCTTCGATAGACTGCGCTGACGCCATGTTCGCCCTCGTCGCCCTGCATTTTCTCGCCGCAGCGATTGCGCCTGCCCTCATCCATTGGTTCGGTCGTCGGGCGTGACCGCCTGGCCATCGACGAGTTGTTCGACAATGTGGACGAGACTGGTTGAACCGGAGTTCCCCACCTTGACCTTCACGGACAGACGGTCCGCAGCAACCGCCGCTATGAGGCGATGGCGCCAAGGATCAGCACTCAGATCAAGGCGACGACCGAGACAATCGTTGCCATCATCGGCCAGGTCTTGATCGTTTGGTCGACGGTTAGCTCGAAGTACTCCTTGACCAGCCAGAAACCCGCATCATTGGCGTGGCTGAAAAAGAGCGACCCGGCACCCACGGCGAGAACTAAAAGTTCCAGTTGCGGCTGGTCCAAGGTGGCGCCGCCGCGACCGCCCCCAAAACAGCGGTACCCAGAATCAGGCCAATGAATGGGTGGAATTTCGCCCACACGATCAGCAGGACCACGGTGGCAATCCCCAGCAGCGCAGCAAGCATCAGCTGCCCGTTTCCGGCTGCGCTCAGCAGCTTATCTGCCATGTGCACGAACATCGCGATGTCGGTCATATCGACGCTCCCTAGGCTTTCAGATTCAGCGCTTTCAGTGCGGCGCGGATGACCTCGTCGGGGGCGGCCGCAGCAGAAACAGTGACGCCTGGTTCGTCGGGTTCAAGCGGCTCCAAGGCGGCGAACTGACTTGGCAGAAGCGAAGCAGGCAGGTAATGGCCGCGGCGGCGCTCGAGCCGCTCGGCGATAGTTTTCTCATCAGCAGACACGTGGCAGAACCGCACGTTCTCGCGCCCTTCGGTCAGCAGATCACGGTAGACACGGCGAAGCGCCGAACAGGTGATAACGGCGCTGTTTTGCTGCTGTTCCTGTTCATCGATCCATGCATTGATCGCGCGCAGCCACGGCCAGCGATCCTCATCATTGAGCGGCTGCCCCGACGCCATCTTGTCGACGTTGGCCTGCGGATGAAAGTCGTCGCCTTCGGCGAACGTCCAACCCATCGCATCAGCCATGCCAACGGCGACGGTTGTCTTCCCCGATCCCGATACGCCCATGACGATGAGAAACTCCGTCGATACCATGTGAACGATGCTAAACCCGTTTTGGTCAGTTGGCGTCGTTGCTCTCGTCGCGCAATCGCGGTTTGGTCGCCTTCTCGGGTCTTATGCCGTGTTTGTCAGCATAAAAGGCACGGACGAAGTCCATGTCTGCACGCACATCGCCAGTCGGATGGAACGTCGGTCCGAAGCCCATCGTCTTGGTCGGCGGATCGAAAAACGCAAGCGAGATAGGCATGCCAGTCTCACGAGCGATGCGATGGAAACCTGACTTCCAATATTCTCGTTTGGATCGGCTGCCCTCTGCGGCAATAATCAGCCGGAACGGCTCCCCGCTGCCAGCCTTCTCGATCTGTGCGCGCACGGTACTCGATGGATCGCTTCGATCGAGCGGGATCCCGCCGAATACGCGAAGCATCAGTCCGACCGGCCCGCGAAAGAGTTCTTTCTTGACGAGTACGGCCGGTTGGACACCGCCGGACCACATCACCAGCAGCATCGTGACAAAGTCCCAGTTCGAGGTATGCGGTGCGCCGACCAAGATTCCTGTCTTCGGCACCTCGCCAACCATCTGGTAGCGCATCACGCGAACGACGCCTCGTGCCAACCGCTGTCGAATCATGTCTCGATTCTACGGATACGGACGACACAGACCGCTCGCGGTGCGTGTCAAGTCGCCCGCGCCCGAGGTGGGCTGGCAAACTTGGTCGTCCGAACGCTCCGTATGACAGGACATAGATGACCTCCGAACTTACCGTCGCCGTCGACGGTTCCTGTCACCTCGACACCCGCCCCGGACACAAGAGCCCGACCGGTTGGGCTTGGTATGCCGAAGATGGCCGGTTCGCATACGCGGGCGTGGCCGATGGCACCAACAATGTCGGCGAGTTGCTGGCAATTCTCAACGTACTTGACGAGTTCCCCACGACTCCGCTGGTCATTCAGGCTGACTCTGCGTATGCGATCGGCTGTGCCTCGACCTGGGCGGAAGGCTGGTCGAGAAAAGGTTGGGTCAACTCAAAAAAAGAACCGGTTGCGAACCTCGAAATTGTTCAAGAGATCTTCACGCTCATGCAGGAACGCAAACGCGGGGGAGTGCCAGTCCGGTTCCAGAAGGTCAAGGCCCATCTGATCGACAAATCCATCTGGCCGCTGAATGTCGTGGTCGACGAACTGGCCGGGCTCGCCTCTGAACGAGCCAAGGACGGGTTGGCCGACATCGTCAGGAACACGAGCAGCGCACCAAAGCTGGTCGATGAGGCACCTGCTCCCACGACCAGCCAATCAACAGCCAGCACGTCGACGGAGCCACATCCGGTGGTACTCGCCGCGGCTATTGCAGTCCGCGACGCCATGGCAACTCACCAATCCGCGGACGCGACCGGCTTTCACACTGAGGTGGCTCGCTCAGTGCTCAACGCCGCCGGGCCGCTCATCGTTGCTGCGGAACGCCAACGTCTGATCGAGTTGGTTCAAAGCATGTCCTCCCGCCAAGAACTCATTGCGGCGTTGGAGCGTCCTCAGTGCTAGCCACGGCCGGCGCGCTCGCAGCAGTCGCTTCCCTAGTCAGAAACGCTGACAGATCACCGATCATGGTCATGATCGGAGCCGGGAACACGACCGTCGTGTTTTTGTCGACGCCAATATCGACGAGGGTTTGCAGATTCCGCAACTGAAGCGCGATCGGATGCGCCATCATCGTGTCCGACGCATCGCCGAGTGCTGCTGCCGCCAATGATTCGCCTTCGGCGTTGATGATTTTGGCGCGCTTTTCGCGCTCAGCCTCGGCCTGACGAGCCATCGCGCGCTTCATCGATTCTGGCAACTGGATGTCTTTGAGTTCCACGAGCGTGACCTCGACGCCCCAATCGACGGTATTCACATCAAGAATCTCCCGGATGTCGAGATTGATGCGGTCGGTCTCCGAAAGAGTCTCATCAAGGGTGTGCTGGCCGACCACTTTCCGCAGGGTCGTCTGAGCAATCTGGTCGATTGCGGAGTAGACATTTTCGATGGCAATCACCGACTTGATCGCATCGACGACACGGAAATAGGCAACCGCAGATACATCAACGCTAACGTTGTCACGCGTGATGATGCCTTGGGACTGAATGGGCATTGTGACGATCCGGAGCGACACTTTGTGCAGAACGTCAACGATTGGAATGATGAAGCGCAGCCCAGGCTCACGCGCTTCCTGCACCCGTCCGAGCCGAAACAGAACGCCCATTTCGTATTGTTTGACGATCCTTACTGAGGCCAATAAGGCCGCCAGCAGCAGGACAACAATGAAGATAACGATCAAACTGCCGGTATTCATGTCGAACATCCTACCCGTTGATCCGGACACGCATTGTTCCCGGAACCACAGAGCGGATCTCATCTTGATCCGCCTGCCTCGTCAACGCTAGCGCGACAATCGACTCCTCACCAACGGCCGGGTTCGAGGGCCCCGCTGGGCACAGATTCTAACCCTCGCTGTGCTGCGCGTGCACCTTGTCAAGCGCCCGTAGCGCCAGCGCTGAATGTGCGTATGCGCCGCCAGCACGCATCTCAGCGGCTACCCACACGGCTTCCATGACTTCTTCATCACTGGCACCCTTGCGGGCCGCCAACTTGGTGTGTCCATCGATGCAATACGGGCATTGTGTCGTGTGAGCAACTGCCACGGCAATCAGTTGCTTGGTCTTCTCGTCGAGTGCACCTTCGGCGAATACTGCTTTGCTCCAGTCGGTGAATGCGTCGTGAATGTCAGGGGCAAGCTCCTTTCGGCGCTTCGACATTTCCGCTGTGGCCTTGGGATACATGTCGTCAGACATCCGTAAACTCCTTTGTAGTGATGACACTTTCACGTTAGCCCCGTTGATAATCACGTACGTTGGGGGCTGAGAGGCAACGGTCTCTTGCACCGCAGCCTCGACCGATCAAGAATGAAGCCATAGATTCACAACCGAACAGAGGCACACCATGACAGCCGACGCCGAAGCCCCAGGCGTGTTTAGGACGTTGACCCCGAAACAATGCCACGAGTTACTGGCGGTGGGAGCCATCGGCCGAGTCGCCTTCAACGGCAGCCAAGGCATCACGCTGCTGCCGCTGAACTATCTGCAACTCGACGGCGCGATCTATTGTCGGGTCAGCGCTGACAGCGTCCTCGGCGAGCTTGCCCATGATGTCGGGGAGATTGCGTTCCAGGTCGATCAGCACGAGGACCTCTATCGCAAGGCTTGGAGCATCACTGCGAACGGCACGGCCGATGAAGTCACGGATCAGGACATGTTGACCAGCCTGCGAACGCACCGCCAACTGCAACCGTGGGCAGTCGGGGAGCGCGAACTCTTCATCCGGCTGACCATCACGCGGATCGCAGGCCGGCGGGTGGTTCGGTACGCCCGTTAACTCCGGCCACAATCAGGACCTTCGGCCCTCAGGTTGAAGCCTCATGCCCGGCATACTCGAAGGTAGACACAGAAGTTACGGAGTGATGATGGCAGACCCGGTGCGCGTATTCCTGCTCGACGACCACGAGGTTGTGAGACGAGGACTTCGCGAACTCCTCGAGAGTGAGGGGGACATTGAGATCATTGGCGAAGCTGGCACGGCCGCTGCAGCATCGGCCCACATCCCCGCGCTCCGTCCAGATGTCGCAATCCTTGACGTGCAACTTCCCGACGGTAGCGGGATCGAAGTTTGCCGGCAGATCCGATCGGTTGACCCCAACATCCGCGCGATTATCCTGACGTCTTTCGACGACGATGAGGCGCTGTTCGCGGCGATTATGGCCGGCGCCTCCGGCTACGTACTCAAGCAGGTTACGGGCCAGGACCTTCTTTCCGCCGTCCGGCAGGTCGCTGCAGGCGCCTCACTGCTCGACCCGCACGTGACCGAACGAGTGTTGCAGCGACTGCGCGATGGCACCGACAACGAACACGAAGAACTCAAATCGCTGACGCCTCAGGAGCGACGGATTCTTGAACTCGTTGCCGATGGCCTAACCAATCGGCAGATCGGTGAGCGACTTTTCCTAGCCGAGAAAACGATCAAGAACTACATGTCGAGCATCTTGGCCAAGCTTGGTCTGGAACGACGTACCCAAGCCGCGGTCTTCATATCTCGACTGCTGGGCTGAGTTTCAGCACCCGGCTGATCAGGCTGGCACGGACCACAGAAGCCGGGTGCCGTGGGGCGCAACCGCGCGAACCTCGAAATTGCCGTGCCGCTGCTCGGCACGTTCGCGTAGATTGCCCAAACCGCTCAGCGAACTGTTCGGGTCGATGCCAACGCCGTCATCAACGATCTCGATGCTGAGTTCCCCTTCAGCGGCTGCTATCGAGACTGACACCGATGACGCATGGGCATGCCGCACAATGTTCGCGAGTCCTTCGGTGACAACAGCTACGGCATCGTCGGTCAGCTCGCGGTTGGACATCAGATCAACCGGACCCAGAAAGCGATGTTTGGGTGCGTTCTCGAGTTGATCGGATACCCGGTCGATCACTTCGCGGATGCGAGATCGTAGGCCGCTCGAGCTGGCCCGCGACTTGTTCTTCAGCGCAAAGATACTTTCGCGAATCTGGGCAATGGTGTCATCGATGTCAGCGATTTGGGTGCTAAGGCGCCGCGCTGGCTCGCCCGGGCCGAGGCCACTCGCGATGGCCTGCAGGCTAAGCCCCGCTGCGAAGAGTCGCTGGATCACATGATCGTGTAGATCGCGTGCGATACGGCTTCGGTCCTCGAGTTGATCCAGATACTGATTATGCGAACGGGCTGCCGCACGCTCGACCGCCAAGGTCATCTGCTTCGCAAAGGTGTTAGCCATCTCGTGGTCGCGCAAAAGGAATGGCAGACCACCGGGCGCGCGGAAAATGATCAGCACGCCGTCCTGACCCGCGTTGACATCGAAGGGCACCACAATGGCTTGGCGCATCTGTGAGCGTTGAAGAAGTCCGTCACGAGGGCAAACACGGATATCGGCGACTACGTGAAGTTCACGCCGTTCGAGCACGTCCTTGATCGCGCCGTCGATGAGCGGAAAGCTTGCCTGATCAAGCGCGTCCGCTCCCAAACCACAAGCCCGATCGACCACCACATTGTCATGGTCGGCAGACGCAAGCCCCACACAGACAAGATCGGCCTGAGCTATTTCATGAGCGCCTTCGACCATCAGATCGATGGCGCCATGTTCATCGCCGGCAAGCATGCGACGGGTTGTCGAGGAAAGAATCGTTGCCAGCCGTTCACGATAGGTCGACTCTTCGAATAGGCGTGCATTTGCGATCGCAACACCCGCCGTAGCAGCAAGTGCACCGGCGAGTTCCTGATCATCAATGGAGAACTCACCACTCTCGTGATCAGTCATGTAGAGATTGCCATAGATCTCATCACGCACCCGAATTGGAACGCCAAGGAAGCTTGTCATCAGCGGATGGTGTTCGGGGAAGCCACTCGATCGAGGATCGGTCGACATCGACTTCAGCATGATGGGTTCCGGGTCTTGGATCAGGGCACCAAGCAGACCTTTGCCATCAGGCAGCGGACCAATTTTTCGCACCGTTTCGGCATCCAAGCCAACATGAATGAAGCGATCGAGATTGCCACTCGGCCCGATGATCCCGATAGCCGCGTACTTGGCACCGACTAGTTCGCGCGCCGCTTCGGCGATGCGCCTGAGGACGCTCGGCAGGTCCAAGTCGCTGACAACCGCATTGTTCGCAGCGACCAGACGTCGCAACCGCACCTGGGTCGACATCACCTCATGGGCGCGACCGATCAGCTGATCGAGCAACACCTCGAACTCAAGTTTGGGTCCGTCGGGGAAGCCAATTGCATTTGTGTCGTCGTTCATACCAACTCCGCACCACAATCTAGGGTTTCTTCAGGTTAGTCCGACTTCGGCCGAACCCAGCATACGTACGAACTCGGTGTCGACATCCGCCGGATTAAAGGGGGGACCACCGGCGACCACGATCAGGCACTTAGTCCCTTACTGCCGGCGCCTACTGAGGCGAGAGTGGGATTACACGAACGAACAAACCGAGAGGCAATCATGACCACCATCCACTCGAGGCACGCCAACTCGGCTGATGCCTCGCACCCCATGACCACCAGCCGGTCTCCGCTGGACTACATGTTAGGCATCACCCGGCTCGGATTGGGCTGGATCTTCCTATGGCCCTTCTTTGACAAACTCTTCGGGCTTGGCCACGAAACCGCCTCAGCTGATGCGTGGATCCACGGCGGAAGTCCGACCAGCGGATTCCTCGGACACGCAACCAGTGGACCGTTTGCCGATTTCTATCATCAGTTCGCCGGACACGCGTGGGCCGATTGGCTCTTCATGCTTGGCCTGCTCGGCATTGGCGTTGCACTCATCCTCGGCGTGGCGATGCGACTAGCCGCAGGTGCTGGCGCGCTGCTTCTTATCCTCATGTGGTCGGCAGTTCTTCCACCAGCCAACAACCCCATCATTGATGATCATCTGATCTATGCTGCTGTACTGGTCGTGTTGGCCCTGGCTGGTGCCGGTCGCACGCTCGGCTTGGGAGATCGCTGGAACAGCCTGCCGTTCGTCCAGCGGACTGCGTTGCTCAAGTAACCGTCAATCAAAACAAAAGACGATGGTCGCCGGTGAAGTCACCGGCGACCATCGCCGTTCATTGGCAGGTATGGCTATCGATGATCCGCGTTCTCGCGCCCAACATCAAGAAATACCAGGGCGAAGGAAATGATCGCGCCGGCGAAGATTCCGATTACCAGTCCGGCGCGGAAGCTGCCAAGAAAGAGGGCGAGAAGGAGGACAAGCCCGAGGCACGTTGCAGCGACGAGGCCAGCCATCGAGCGGGCCAATGTGGTTGTAGTGGGCACGCCTCCACCGTACGCTCTCAGACCGTATAATCAACAATCCGTTGGTTATGTGTTCTGTCACATCTGTGCAGGTCAGACGGGTAAAAGCCGTGTTATGAACCGGGTTAACTGTTCAACATTGCAACATTCATGCATCTGAACAACTTCGGCATAATCGGTGGCCACCGAATCGCCAAGTCCCCAACGCAAGGAGCTCTCCGGATTCAGCCAGAACGTCCGCTTCGCGCGGGTCGTGATCGCGTGTAGGGCAGCAAAATTGGGATCCTGATTGTTGTTACGTGCATCGCCCAAAATGAGAACCGCAGTGCGTGGACCAATCGCGTTTAAGTAGTCTTCGGCGAAATCTCCGAAAGCTTCACCGTAATCACTACTGGTGTGCCACGTGGCGATCCGGGCCTCAGCCGCAATCCGGCTGGACAAGTCGTCACCGGATTCCTTGACCAAGTCGGTCACCTCGGCCATCGCATTGACGAACGCGAACACCCGGATCTTGCTGAACTGATCGCTCAGGGCCTGCACCAGTAACATCGTAAAATTCGAAAAGCCGCTGACTGATCCCGACACATCACATAGCAGCACAAGCTCAGGCCGGCTCGGATGCGGATTGGCGAACACCGGGTGCATCGGTATGCCGCCGGTCGACATCGAGCGACGCAGGGTCCGGCGGATGTCGACACGACCGCGGTTCTTCTTCTTGCGTTTGGCCGCTAAGCGCGTCGCCAACTTACGCGACAACGGCCGCACGGTCCGGCGTAGATCCTCAAGCTGGCTGCGATTGGCGCTGAGAAAGTCGATCTGATCATTGCCGCGGCGTACGGCGTGCTTGACGACGCGGTCTCGGCCGCGAAGCTCAGCGGTGCGTCGCCGCGCCTCGGTCGCCACCATCGACCGGAGGACCTCGATATTACGGCGTATTTCATCGCGTTCCAGACGGTCGGCGAACTGCTCGCCTTGGCCTCCGCCCTGGCCTTGGCTCTGAGCCTGGCCGCCGCCACCTTGCCCAGCACCGTCGCCACCTTGGCGAATCCGAAGCGCCGGAACGAGCAACGTTTGCGGTTGAAGCCGTTCAAGGGTTTGGTAGGCCGACCAGCCGCCATTGGCTTGGCCGCCATCGCCGACTCCACCGAGCATGTCAACCGCGATCCCGGCGACCTGTTCAAGCGCGTGCACGTCATCGTCGGCCAACGCCATCGCCAGCAGGTCGCGCAGATCCTGGCGATCGAAGTCCGCGTCGCTGTCGAGCGCGGACTGCGGGATTCCGGTCCCCGCCGGAAAGAAGATGTCAAAGGTTTGATCGAAGACATCGCGCTGGCCACCGCGCCGCACTAGCGCCGACGCAAGCCCTTCGCGCAGTGGCGAACGATCGACCATTCCCAGCACCTCGATGATCGCGGCCGCATCGACAGTTTCGCTCGTCCCCGCACGAATACCCTTGCTTCTGAGCGCACCGACAAACTCGACCAAGCGCGCGGCAAGGTCGTCGGCATCGGCGGCGGCTGACCGGTCGGCATTCATGGTGCTTGCAGAACCTCGGCAAGATCAAGTTTGCTGCTCGCTTTGGCAATGTCATCTTGATGTTTGAGAATGACGCCCAAGCTCTCGGTGATCACGTCGGCGTCAAGAGTTTTTGCACCCAAAGCCACCAAGGTCCGTGCCCAGTCGATCGTCTCCGATACCGAGGGTGCTTTGCGCAAGGGGAGTGCGCGTAGGGCGTTGATGACGCGGATGACCGAACCGGCAAGGACGGTGTCGAGTTCGGGCACCTTGAGCCGCACGATCTGTTCCTCGAGCTCCGCATCAGGAAATCCGAGGTGCAGAAAAAGGCAACGTCGCCGCAGTGCTTCGGACAATTCACGCGTCGCATTCGAGGTCAGCACCACAAACGGGCGACGGGTTGCGGTGATCGTGCCCAGCTCGGGGACGGTGATCTGGAAGTCACCGAGTATCTCGAGCAACAGGCCTTCGATCTCGACATCGGCCTTGTCGGTCTCGTCGATGAGCAGAACCGTTGGGCCTTGGTTACGAATCGCGGTCAGGAGCGGCCGAGCGAGAAGGAATTCCTCGCTGAAAATGTCGTTGCGTGCCTCGTCCCAAGACTCATCCTTGCCGGCAGTGATCCGCAGCAGTTGTTTGGCGTGATTCCACTCGTAGAGTGCGCGGGCTTCATCGACGCCCTCGTAGCACTGGAGGCGGACGAGCTCGGCGCCACACGCTTCCGCGACCGCACGCGAAAGTTCGGTCTTGCCGACGCCTGCCGGGCCCTCGACGAGAAGCGGTTTGCCGAGCTCACTCGCCAGGTAGACCGTCGTCGCGATGGCGTCAGAGGCCAAATAGCCCACCTCCGCGAGTCGGGTCTTGACGTCCTCGACCGAGGTGAAACTCATCGTACGCATTCGATTCCTTTGGTAGAACGTGCCGCCTCTGACCTGCGTCGGACCAAGTCCGCCTCTAGTATTGTGTCGTGGCTCTAATCAAGATCGTGCGGGATACCCCGAACACGCCGGAAGAAACATGGCGCCGAATCACGGACTGGGCGAGACACGGTGAACACGTACCGTTCACGACGGTCGCATCCACCGCGAATGGCTTTAATGCGCGTACCGGAATCGGTCGAATCGCATTCGATGATCCGATGGACATCGTTGAGTGGAACCCGCCGCTTTTTTGTCGTCTTGAAAAGCGCGGACGCGTGATTTTGGGTTGGGCAGAAATTACCGTGACCGCTTCAGCAACCGGCAGCCAAGTCAGCTGGATCGAAGAGGTCCATCCGCGCGGAGTTCCGCGGATTTTCGATCGATTCACCGCTTGGACTGCGCAATGGTTGTTCGGCCGTGTTCTTGAACGCTTGCTGGTGGATTGATCCCAGCGCCATCGGCGAGCAACCCCACGTAGTATCGGCTCATGGGATACCTACCGGAAGCCGACGTCCTTGAGATTTGTCGCGATCTGATCCGTATCGATACCTCCAACTTCGGGGATTCGTCCGGACCGGGGGAGCGCACGGCCGCGGAGTATGTCGCGGCATCACTTGCCGAGGTCGGCATCGAATCCGAGATCGCCGAGTCCGAATCGGGTCGTGCAAGCCTCGTTGCTCGCTGGGGCAATCAGAACTCGGCGCGGTCAGGTCTGCTAATCCACGGGCATCTCGATGTCGTACCGGCACAGGCTGCGGACTGGCGCGTGGACCCGTTCGCCGGGGAGATCGTCGACGGCTACCTGTTCGGGCGCGGCGCGGTGGATATGAAGGATTTCGACGCGATGTTGCTCTCGGTCGTCCGCCAGCGGCAGCGCGCAGGCGATATCCCGGACCGCCCGATCACCTTGATCTTCACCGCTGATGAAGAAGCCGGCGGGGTCAAGGGTGCACATTGGATCGTCGACAACCACCCCGAGTGGCTCGAAGGGTGCACCGAGGCAATTGGTGAAGTCGGTGGCTTCTCGACCGAAGTCGGCGGCAAACGGCTCTACCTGATCGAGTCGGGCGAGAAAGGCATCGCATGGCTGCGGCTCAACGCCGTCGGCACCGCCGGGCACGGCTCAATGAGGAACACCGACAACGCAGTCACCCATCTTGCCAAGGCGTTGGTGACGTTGGGCGAACATAAATGGCCGGCCCACCCAGGCCCATCGATGCAACTGCTGCTCGACAAAGTACGCGAGTTGACCGGCAGCGAAGCAACCGATCCAGATGAACTGCTCGAACACTTCGGCCCGGCGGCGCGCATGATCGGTGCCGGAATGCGCAATTCGACCAATGCGACGATGCTCGAGGCTGGTTACAAGCACAACGTGATCCCCGGCAGCGCGAGCGCAGCGATTGATGGCCGCTACCTGCCCGGCCACGAAGACACCTTCATCCCCGAAGTCCAGCGCCTCGTCGGTGATCGCGTCAGCGTGGAACCTGGCATCTCTGACAAAGCGCTCGAGTTCGCTTTCGAGGGCGATCTGGTCGACGCGATGACAGTCGCCCTGCATTCGCAGGATCCCGAAGCCCACATCGCACCATTCTTGATGTCCGGCGGCACCGACGGCAAGGCCTGGAGCAGGGCCGGCATCACCTCCTACGGCTTCACCCCGCTGCGGCTACCCGCCGATCTCGACTTCACCGCGCTGTTCCATGGCGTTGACGAACGGGTGCCAGTCGATGCCCTTGAGTTCGGCGCACGGGTGCTCGACGCCTTACTCGATCAGATCTGACTCGACAGAAGTTCGCTCAACCCCGTCGGCACTGCTCAACGTATTGCTGGAAGTTCCAAGTCTTCAGGAAATCGCGAGCGGCGCTCGTGCCATTGTCATAGAGCGTTTTCCTGCGTGCCGCGCCGAGATCGAAGTCGACCGTGCTGACCGCGTCGGTCGGAACGAAGATCGTACGCATGACGGTGCACTCATCAGCGACATACGCCGAATCCTGTGCGCTGAACAATGTGTCGAGGGCGGCGATGCCGATCCCCACCGGCCCGTGAACTGGATGACTCATTGGCGGGGTGCCGGGCTTTCCCGACAGGCGGATGCCAAATGTTGGCCAGCGTGCTTCTGCGGTCGCGGCCCGATCGAATAGGCCGACCGGGAAATCCGACAACAACCCGCCGTCGACCCAGGTCGCGCCGGACACCTTAACCGGTCGGAAGAAGTAGGGGATTGCAGTGGATGCGCGTACGGCGAGCGCGACCGAAAATTCGTCCGGATCTTGGTCATAATCAGCCAGGTCCCAAGGGATTCGTACCAGCCGGCGCCTCGACAAATCGCTTGCCGTCACGACGAGTGACCAGGCGTGCGCTGGCCAGGTGTCACCCGTACGGAGGTCACCGAATTTTTCGACTCCGAGATCCTTCAGCGCTCCAGCCACAAACTGTTCGAGGTATTTTCCCTCATAGAGTCCATCGGTCGTGAGCACTGACAATGCTCCGCCGAGCAGTGGAATCCGGCCGAACCACGGAGCGTCCTTAAACTTGCGGTAGTCAATCGCCGCAGCGATGTCGTCAAGGCGGCTCAATGACTCGCCAGCGTGCTGCAAAGCAGCAACGAAACAGCCTACGAGCGCACCGGAACTCGTCCCCGCGACGCGTGGGAAGGTATATCCGGCCGCGGCCAACTCATGCACGGCGCCAACAAGTCCGATGCCTTTGACGCCGCCGCCCTCGCAAACAAGATCGGCGAGATGTTCAGATTGCGCTGCGGACCGCATACCTCCACGTTAACCCGACGACGCAGACTCAGAGCGTCGCGCGCATCCGAATAATCTTCCGCCGAAGCGTTATGGTGCGTTGTCCGCTGCGGTCCTTGCGCAACCGGGACAATTCCCAGCCTTGGTATTCGGCCGCATCGGTCAACAGCCGACACACGGCTTTGCGCGACTGGGAGCGGTCCAAGGTCAGCCGCCAGAATTCATATTCCATCAGTCCCAGGCCTCCGATACCTCGTTAAGCGCTATGGCGATTTCATTTGGTAGCTCGACTGTCTCGGCCGCAAGCGACACTTCGAGCTGAGCAGCAGTACGCGCACCAACGAGCGTCGAGCACACGCCTGGCCGATCGCGGAGCCACGCCAACGCGACCTGCGCCGGCTCGGCCTGTAAGCCCTCCGACGCGCGTGCCACGGCTTCCACAATTGCCGAACACCGTGGGTTCAGATAGGGCGCGACGAATTGGTCGATGCCCGGGGTCGCGGCGCGGGAATCGCCGGGAACGCCAAGCCGATATTTGCCAGTCAGTACGCCTCGGCCGAGCGACGACCACGCCAGCAGACCCATGTCCATCGCAGCAGCTGCCGGTGCGATCTCGGCCTCGAGGTCGCGATTGAGCAACGAATACTCGACCTGCGTTGACGCCAAGGTCAATGCATCGGCTCGACCCGCCAGCCAGGTTTGTGCCTGCGCGGTCTGCCAGCCGGCGAAGTTACAGATTCCGACATACCGGACCCGACCACTGCGAACGACGGACTCAAGGGTTGTCAGGGTCTCGCGCACCGGGGTCCGCTCGTCCCATCCGCTCAGCTGCCAAAGATCCAGATGATCGGTGCCGAGCCGAGCCAAGGATTCGTCCAGCTGCGCGAGCAGAGAACGTCGCGACGCGTCCGGCCGCATACCACCTGAATCGGCGCGAAGGCCAGCCTTTGAAGCTAGGACCACGCGATCACGGCAATTGTTCTTCGACACCAACTCACCCAGGAGCGACTCCGAGGCGCCAAGGCCGTAGCTCCAAGCAGTGTCGATCAGGGTGCCACCGGCGTCAAGAAAAGTACGAAGTTGATCCTGGGCGTCGTGCTCATCGACGGCGGTGCCCCATTGCATCGTGCCCAGACCAATCCGTGAAACCTCGAGTCCGGTCGCACCCAACCGTCGATTCTGCATATGGCAAGGCTAATAGGGGCTGCCGAAACCTGCCGGTAGGCTCGCACAGTGGATTTAATCAAAGCCGTGATTCTCGGCGTTATTCAAGGCCTAACCGAGTTTCTACCGATTTCCAGCAGCGCGCATCTCGCCATCTTCCCGAAATTCTTCGGCTGGAATGATCCCGGCGCGGCGTTCACTGCCGTCATCCAGATCGGCACCGAACTCGCCGTCATCATCTACTTCTGGAAGGACATCTGGTCGATCGGATCGGGTTGGGTACGCGGCCTGTTCAACAAGTCAGCACGCGACTCCCAACAATGGCGCATGGGTTGGTTCGTCATTATCGGCTCAATCCCGATCGTGATCATGGGACTCTTGCTGCAAAACCTGATTGACAGCAACTTTCGCAATCTTTGGGTCATCGGCACAATGCTCATCGTTTTGGGCATCGTGCTCGGCATCTCCGAACGAGTCGGCCGCAAAACCGCGCCGATCGAAAATCTGACGATGACTCATGCGATCTTGTTCGGTCTCGCCCAGGCCGGAGCCCTGGTGCCCGGTGTGTCTCGTTCTGGCGCCACCATCAGCATGGGGTTGTTCCTCGGCTATGAGCGGGTGGCCGCGACCCGCTACGCCTTCTTGTTGGCCATCCCCGCGGTTGTCGGTGCCGGCCTCTACAAACTCAAGGACATCAGCGGTTCCAATGAATACGGCACCGGCCCGACAATCGTCGCGACGATTGTGTCGTTCGTCGTCGGCTTCGCCGTCATTCACTGGCTGCTCGGCTACGTGAGCCACAAGTCATACGCGCCATTCGTCGCCTGGCGCATTGGACTCGGCGCACTGACGCTGATCCTGGTTGCCAGTGGCGTCATCGTGGCCAGCACAACGGTCGGCTGAGTTTTACAGCCAGCCAGACTTGCGGAATCGCCACACGATGAACACACACAGTGCCAACATCGCGCCAACCGCCAGCGGATATCCGTAGGTCCAATTGAGTTCGGGCATGTGGCGGAAATTCATGCCATAAATTCCGGCGATCATTGTTGGCACGGCAAACAGCGTCGCGCCGGCCGCAAGTTTGCGCATGTCATCGTTCTGCTGGACGCTCAGTTGGGCAAGGTGCGCGTTCAGTGCGTTGCCGAGCAGGTGATCGGTCGCGTCGATTGACTCGGCAACGCGAGTCAGATGATCAGCGATATTGCGAAAATAGGGCAATGATTCAGCCGGCATTGCGCCGCCGACGAAACGATTAACTGGATCACGCAGGGGGAGCACAGCCCGTCGGAACTCCAGCGTTTCGCGCTTGAGTCGGTAGATCCGCGCCGAATCGGCCCGACGTTCGGCTGCGAAGATGGACTCCTCAACTTCTTGGACGTCGATCTCAAGTTCGGCCGCGACCGTCCCGTAGTCGTCCACGATCGAGTCAACCACCGCATACAGTGCCGCGGTGGGGCCATGGCGGAGTTCATGGGATTGCGCTTCGGCGCGCTGACGCACTTTTCGAAAGTCATGGCCGTTGCCGTGCCGAACGGTCAGCAGGTAGTTGGATCCGAGGAACACATTGACCTCGGCGGTGTCAATGTCGTCATTGGCGTAGGTGACTGTCCTGATCGACATAAATAAGTGATCGTCAAAACGTTCGGCTTTAGGCCGCTGATGGGCTCCGACCGCGTCCTCGACCGCGAGTGGATGCAACTTGAGCGGTCCGGCAATCTCAGCCATCTCTTGAGCCGTCGGTTCAAACAGCCCAATCCAAAGGAAATCGTGGCTGCCTTCAAGCGAAGCAAGTGCGGCTTCAAGCGAAGCGACATCATGGGAGGTGTCCTCCCGCAGGCCGTCTCGATACGTTGCACAATCGATAATCACGTCGCCATTGTGCATCGCGGCACGCCGTGTTGCCCGTAGGCGGGCCGGGTGGGACGAGCCGATAGTCTCGTTGCATGCGTAGTTGGCCCACCTGTGAAGTCCCAGCCCTCGATCAATTGGGTTTCGGCACCGGCACCGAGCCGACAGTATTCGACAGTTCCTCCGGTCAGCTTGTGCGACCTACTCTTGACGGCCCAGCGCGGCTGTATGTCTGTGGCATTACGCCCTACGACGCAACTCATATGGGGCATGCCGCGACCTATCTCGCCTTCGATCTCCTGCAGCGCGTATGGCGAGACGGCGGGCACGAGGTCAACTACACACAAAACGTCACCGATGTCGATGACCCCTTGCTTGAGCGTGCCAATGCGACCGGCGTCGATTGGGCTGAGTTGGCCGAAAGCCAAACCCAGTTGTTCCGTGACGACATGACCGCCTTACAAATCTTGCCGCCAGATCACTATGTCGGCGCAGTCGAGGCGATTCCGCTGGTCGTCAAGCTGATCCAACAGTTGCAGGCAACTGGATCAGTTTATCGAGTTGACGACGACCTTTACTTTGCTGTCCACACCGATCCCACCTTTGGCGAGGTATCCGGCTTAGACGCTGCCACCATGGCCGAGGTTTTCGCAGAACGCGGCGGCGATCCGGAGCGGCCGGGCAAGCAGAACCCGCTCGATTGCCTTCTTTGGCAAGCCGAACGTGCTGGCGAGCCGGCGTGGGACACCGAGCTGGGCCGCGGCCGTCCGGGTTGGCATATCGAGTGTTCATCGATGGCATTGCACTATCTGGGCGGCACCCTTGACGTACAAGGTGGCGGCTCCGACTTGGCCTTCCCGCATCACGAGATGTCTGCGGCTGAAGCTCAGGTCGCAACTGGCGAACGCTTCGCGAAGGCTTACGTTCACGCCGGCATGGTCGGGTATGAGGGCGAGAAGATGTCCAAGTCCAAGGGCAATCTGGTTCTCGTTTCCAAGCTCCGTGCCGATGGCAATGATCCGATGGCGATTCGATTGGCTCTGCTCGCACATCACTATCGCAGCGATTGGGAATGGTTCGACGCTGATCTGACCGGTGGCATTGAACGGCTAGAACACTGGCGGACCGCAATTGACCGTCCGGCCGGCTCTTCCGGTGCTGCAGTCGTCGCGGGAATTCGCGCTGCCTTGGCCGACGACCTTGACGCCCCCGCGGCCCTCGCATTGGTCGATCAGTGGGCCGCCGATGATTCCGCTGACGATATGGCCGCTGCGCAGACCGTGCGGGCCGCCGTTAATGCGCTGCTTGGCGTGGCCCTCTGACCGCTTGCTTCGCGGTCTGACCGTCAGTGATTCAACTGACGGCGTCCGCCTGAATCGATGCCGGAATTAGTGCCAAGGTCGGCGCGCTGGCCGGAGGCATAGCCGTGCGCCGCACCGCCGCCGGAAAGCCGCCGCGGGCTCGCCATTTTTAGTCGGGGATAAGCCTCATACATGGCCACTTCGGCCTCGTGACTGCGATCGGCAAGCACAAGTGCCACCGATGGGCTGGAAGCGGCTTGGCGTTGTTCGACGTGACTGATCGATACGCGCTCGGCCTCGGCCAGCCGTTGCTGGATCGCCGCACTGAAGCCGGCCCACCAGGTGCGCCGAAAGGCCGCCACATGCTCTGACGTCGGGATCGGCGTCGCGGCTAGCTCACGTGCGCCTTGCAACAGCAGGCTTGTAGCGAGCATCTCAATGCAATCCAAGTCAGCTTCGAGGCCGAACAAGTGCGCCGTCAGTTTGGTATCACCACCTAGGATCACTGCCTTGCAGCGCATGACTTGCGCGACCCTGCAGACCAGCGAACATTTGTCTCGTGCGTAGGGCGCCACGAATACGATCTTGCGATCACCCATCGAATGCGCGGCATGACGGGTCCCGGCCAACAGCGCCTGGTCGATGCCGTAATCAGTCATTAATTGGGCGGCCTTGGCGGTAAAGGCAGCCGCCTCAGCCGATGTTGCTGCCGGGTCCTCGGCGAGCGTGAGCAGCTTGCGTACTTTGTTGAGCGTGTTGTCCGAACGGGTCATGGCTCAACCCTCGCAGCGGGGTATGACAACGCTTCAGGCTTCGGGATCTGTGGTGCGGCGACGCAAATATCGTTCGAACTCGCGGGCAATCGCATCGCCGGAGGCCTCCGGGAGATCGCTGGTGTCACGTTCGTCCTCGAGCGCCTGAACATACTCGGCAATTTCCTCGTCCTTACCGGTCAGATCATCAGCGCCGCGTTGCCAGGCTTCGGACATCTCAGGCAACAACCCCTGGGGGAGCGGTATGCCCATCGCATCTTCAAGGTGGCCAAGCAAAGCCAATGTTGCCTTGGGGCATGGCGGTTCGGCTAAATAGTGGGGGACTGCGGCCCATAGCGACATCGTTGCGATTCCCTGCGCTGAAGCGATATCAGCGAGGACCGTGTTGATACCGACAGGACCCAAGTAGTGCGACGGTTCCACATCAAATTTTTTGCCGGCGCTCGCATCATCAGTCGAACCGGTAATCGGCACCGGTCGAGTGTGTGGGGTATCGGTAAGCAGAGCGCCCAACGTAATCAGATCAGTGACGCCAACGAGCTCACCAAGTCCGACGATCGTGGAGCAATATTGCATCCACCGATAGTTGGGCTCCAGTCCGCGTACGAGCACCACATCGCGGTCGTATTGCGGCAGTCGGGCGAAATAGACAACCGTGCTCGGCCACTCCAAGACCCGATGGCCTTCCTCGTCAAAGCCGAGCTGCGGACGGTTCATTTGGAAGTCGTAGAAGTCCTCAGGGTCGAACTCGGTGAGGAGCTCCGCATCCCATTCATCGAGCAGGTGATCGACGACGCCTGACGCAGCATCAGCGGCATCATTCCAACCCTCGAAAGCAGCAATCATCCAAGGATCGCGCAGTTCGGGGATCTCCGGTCCGGTGCTCACGACCTCAGCCTAGATCAGGACCGGTGGCGCGGCGCGTCAATCGCGCCGAGACGCGCCGCAATCACGACTCCGGGTTGTAGGTCAGATTGGAAGACAGCCAACGCTCCGCCTCATCCATCGTCCAGCCCTTACGCGCCGCATAGTCCTCGACTTGATCCTTGGCAACCCGACCAACCACGAAATATTGCGACTTCGGGTGCGAGAAGTACCAACCGCTGACTGCAGCACCGGGCCACATTGCCATGCCGTCGGTTAGCTCGATTCCAGTCCGGTTTTGTACGTCGAGCAACTCCCAGATCTTGCGCTTCTCGGTGTGTTCAGGACAGGCCGGATATCCCGGCGCCGGACGGATACCCCGGTACTTCTCCCGGATGAGTTCCTCGTTGTCGAGTGCTTCCTCGGGCACGAAGCCCCAGAATTCCTTACGTACGCGCTGATGCATCCGCTCAGCGAACGCCTCGGCGAGCCGGTCCGCGATCGATTCAAGCAGGATCGCGCTGTAATCGTCGAGTTCCTCTTTGAACTCCATGATCTTCTCGGTTGCACCGAGGCCCGCAGTCACCGCGAACGACCCGACGTAGTCGGCAAGTCCAGTTTCCTTGGGTGCCACGAAATCGCCCAACGAACGGTTGGGGACTCCCTCGCGCCGTTCACCTTGCTGACGCAGATTGTTGAGCGTGGTGAGCACCTCGGTGCGGGACTCATCGGTATAAACCTCGATGTCGTCGCCGACAGCATTGGCCGGAAACAGTCCAAACACGGCATTCGCGCGCAGCCACTTGTTCTCGATCGCCCGGGTCAGCATGTCCTGGCCATCATTAAAGAGTTTGCGTGCTTCAACACCTGTGGTCGGATTGTTCAGGATATCGGGGAACTTACCCTTCATCTCCCACGCATTGAAGAACGGCTGCCAGTCGATGAATTCGCGCAGTTCGTCCAGTGGGTAGTCGATTAATGTCTTGACGTACTCCGTGGCTTCGCTGTCTTCTTCGAACATGCGCGGGCGCGGCGGCTGATAGTCGCTCCAGTCAATCGGCGTGCGGTTCGCACGCGCCTGCTCAAGGGCCAGTACCGGCCGCTTGTCCTGTTTGGCCGCATGCAATTCGCGGAGCGCCTGGTAGTCGGCCGCCACATCGGCGAGTAGTGCAGGCCGTTGGTCGTCCGATAGCAGGGCGGCGACGACCGGGACCGAGCGCGACGCATCCTTCACCCAGATGACCGGACCGTGATATTTCTGCGACACCTTCACCGCAGTATGCGCGCGCGATGTCGTGGCCCCGCCGATAAGCAGCGGCAGTTCCATCTTCTGGCGTTCCATCTCGGCGGCAAAGTTGACCATCTCATCGAGCGACGGCGTGATCAATCCCGACAGGCCGATCGCATCTGCATTCTCGGCAATCGCGGTGTCGATGATCTTCTGTGCTGGCACCATCACGCCGAGATCAATGACGTCGTAGTTGTTGCATTGCAGGACGACACCGACGATGTTCTTGCCGATGTCGTGAACATCGCCCTTGACCGTGGCCATGACGATCTTGCCCTTGCTGCGCTCAACGTCGCCAGGCTGCTTTTCGGCTTCGATGAACGGGATCAGATAGGCCACGGATTTTTTCATCACGCGTGCGGATTTGACCACCTGTGGCAAAAACATCTTGCCCGCGCCGAACAGATCGCCGACAACATTCATGCCCGCCATCAGCGGACCTTCGATGACCTCGATTGGCTTGCCGCCACGGTCGCTGATCAGCTGGCGCAGTTCTTCGGTATCGCTCTCGGCAAAGTCGTCGATGCCCTTGACCAACGCGTGAGTGATCCGTTCGCCCACCGGGAGAGCACGCCATTCGTCGTTCGCGACCTCAATCTTGGTGCCGTCACCGGCGAACCGGGGCGCGATCTCGACCATGCGTTCCGTGCTGTCGTCACGTCGGTTGAGTACGACATCCTCAATATGTTCGCGCAGTTCGGGGTCGATCTCGCTGTAGGGGACAAGCGCACCGGCGTTGACGATGCCCATGTCCATACCGGCCTGTACCGCGTAATAGAGGAAGACCGAGTGGATCGCCTCGCGGACGACATTGTTGCCGCGAAAGGAGAATGACACGTTGGATACGCCGCCGGAGATCTTGACGTCGGGCAGATTCTGTTTGATCCAGCGCGTCGCCTCGATGTAGTCAGTTCCGTAGGTCGCATGCTCCTCGATGCCGGTGGCCAGCGCGAAGCAGTTGGGGTCGAAGATGATGTCTTCGGCCGGGAACCCGATCTCGTCGACCAAGATGTGGTAAGCGCGTTCACAGATCTTCTTCTTGCGCTCAAGGGTGTCAGCCTGACCGACCTCGTCGAAGGCCATCACAACAATCGCGGCACCATATTTGCGGCACAGTCGAGCCTGTTCGCGGAATGGGCCCTCGCCCTCCTTCATGGAGATCGAGTTGACGATCGACTTGCCTTGGACCGTCTTGAGCGCGGTCTGGATGACCTCCCATTTTGAGGAGTCGATCATCATCGGTACTTTGCAGATGTCCGGTTCGGTTGCAATCAGTTTGGTGAATCGATCCATTGCGGCGAGGCCGTCGATCATGCCTTCGTCCATATTCACGTCAAGGACCTGCGCGCCCGATTCGACCTGTTGACGGGCGACTGTCAATGCTGTGCCGTAGTCGCCATCCTTGATCAGATTGCGGAAGCGTGCAGAACCGGTGATGTTGGTACGTTCGCCCACATTGACGAACAGCGACTCATCGGTGATGTTGAGCGGCTCAAGGCCGGACAATCGACAGGCTGGCGCAAGCTGGGGGGCGACACGTGGTGCCTTCCCCTCGGCTGCGGAGGCAATCGCCTTGATGTGTTCGGGCGTCGTGCCGCAACAGCCGCCCATCAGGTTTACGAGGCCACTCGCAGCGAACTCCTCGAGGATCCCAGCAGTCTGATCAGGGCTCTCGTCGTATTCACCGAATGGATTTGGCAGACCAGCGTTGGGGTAACAGGAGATGAAACAATCGGCGATCCGTGCGAACTCCGCAATGTAGGGTCGCATTTCCTTGGCGCCCAGCGCACAATTCAAGCCGACCAGCAGCGGCTGCGCGTGCCGAATTGAATTCCAGAACGCCTCGGTGACTTGCCCGGACAGGGTACGGCCGGACGCATCGGTGATGGTGCCGGAGATGATGACCGGCCAGCGGCGGTCACGGTCCTCGAACAAGGTCTCTAAGGCGAAGATTGAGGCCTTCGCATTGAGCGTGTCGAAAATTGTTTCGATCAGCAAGACATCGGCGCCGCCATCAACGAGTCCATTGGCCTGTTGGGTGTAGGCCGCCACCAACTCGTCAAAACTGGTGTTGCGTTTGCCCGGATCATTGACATCGGGAGAGATCGAGGCGGTTCGGTTGGTCGGCCCCATTGTTCCAACGACGTAACGGGGACGTTCCGGCGTTTCGCGGGTCATCTCATCGCAGGCTTCACGGGCCAGCCGCGCCGACTCGAAGTTGAGTTCGTACGCGATTTCCTGCATGCCGTAATCAGCCAGCGAGATGACCTGAGCGTTGAAGGTATTGGTCTCCACCAGGTCCGCGCCTGCTTGCAGATAGTCACGATGGATATCGCTGATGACGGCTGGCTGCGTCAGGCTAAGGAGGTCATTGTTGCCCTGGACGTCCGATGGCCAATTCTTAAAGCGCTCGCCGCGATATTGCTCTTCAGTAAATTTGTGGCGTTGGATCATGGTCCCCATCGCGCCATCGAGGACAAGAATCCGATCCTCGAGGAGTGCGGTGAGTTCGGCGGTGGCATCAGGGCGAACGAACGATGACTCGGTCAACGGATTTCCTCTACTGTGTTCTCGACGGACCCGGCTAGGCACGTGTCAAGGGATTCAACGAGACTACTGGGGCAGTCGTTACGGGGCGCTTTTGTCTCATCCCTCGGTCCGTCCGTCTCATTATATGATCATTGTCTTTCGTATGAGCACTGCAGCGCGCTGCGACGCTGCCAGACCAGCCGATAGGCTGAGGTGGTGACGTCAAACCATGACCTTCTGCCTGCTGCGGTGCTCTGGGACCTCGACGGAACGCTGGTCGACACCGAACCACTCTGGATGGCTGCCGAGCGTGACCTCGCCGAAACCTACGGCAAGGAATGGACCGACGCCGACGGACTCCAACTCGTCGGCTTCGATCTACTTGATTCCGGCGCGTACATCAGAAGCCACCTTTCGATTGACTTATCACCAGGGGCGATTGTCGAGTTCTTGGTCAAGCACGTTGCTGCCACGCTGCACTCCACAGTGGTCAGCTGGCGGCCTGGCGTCAAACAGCTCATCGAGGCACTGCGGGCCGAGGGAATTCCGCAGGCGATCGTCACGATGTCCTATCAGTCGATTGCGGTGCCCATCGCTGAACAGTTGCCAATCGATGCGTTGATCACTGGTGACATGGTCACCAACGGCAAGCCGCATCCCGAGCCATACCTGTTGGCCGCGTCCAAACTCGGTATCGATGCCGGTCGGTGTCTGGCGATTGAAGACTCCAACACAGGCGCCAATTCTGCCAATGCGGCTGGTTGCCTTGTACTCGCAGTACCGAACATGGTCGCGGTCACCGAAGCACCAAACCGGACCCATCTCACCAGCCTGGCTGGCGTGATGCCTGCGGATCTTCGTCGGTTGTTCTAATTCACCGCGGGTAACACGGGGAATGGCGGCGGAGTGCCACCCCATGCGGGGCACAATTCCTTGAACGAGCACCAGTTGCACAGCGGGCCTTTGCTCGGCGCAAATGTGCCGCTCTCGGTCGCGGCCGAAATGGCTGACCAGAGCACGCGAAGTTTATTTTCGGTCGCAACCAGATCGGGTTCATTCGGCTCGTAACGCAAAAACTGCCCATCACCGAGATACATCAATTGGAGCAGCGTCGGGATCACGCCGCGGGTGCGCCAGATGACGAGCGCATAGAACTTCATTTGGAACAACGCTTTGCCCTCGAAGCGCGGATTGGGTGACTTGCCGGTCTTGTAGTCGACCACGCGGATCCGTCCATCCGGTGCCACATCAAGGCGATCAACGATGCCGCGGAGCGTCAACCCCGAGTCCAACTCGTACGTGACCCACAACTCGCGGGACTCGGGCTCGAGATACTGCGGGTCCTCCATCCGGAAATACTGATCGAGGAACGCGGTCGCACTCTGGAGCCACTCGGCTTGGTCGGTCGCATCATCACCCTCGAACAAGTCGGCAAGCTCTGGCCGATCAATAAGCAATGCCGCCCACTGGGCTGGCACCATCGATACGGCCCGCTCGAGGGTTCGTTCAGCAGCCGGATCATCGAACAGCCGCTCAAGTACCGCATGAACCAACGTCCCGCGCACCATGACAGGGCTCGCTGGCTCGGGAAGTTTGTCGATCGTACGAAAGCGATAGAGCAAGGGACAGGTCATGAAGTCCCCGGCCCGGCTGGGCGAGAGTGAAGCGCGAACCGATGATGAAGCCATACCGGCACACTAACGCCGTCCACCGACAGCGCTGTCGAGGTTAGCCCAGGGCGAGCACGGTAGCGTGGATGTGTGAGCAGACCAGATGATTCCGGACCACCACCGGGAACACTGCGTCTGGCCCGCCTCCGTGACATCGATCTGCTGATCAAACCATCGTTGTTGCTGATGGCGGTCGTCTTGATCGTCCTGTTTGCGCCACGCTTCGACAATGGCGGCCCCAACAACTCCTATGTTCTTGCCGGGCTCTTTGTTCTTGCTCTATATGTGTCGGTACTGATCCATGAGTTGGCCCATGTGTGGGTCGCCCGTCGCTATGCGATGCCGGTCGCGTCGATAACTCTGCATCTATTGGGCGGCGAGACCGCGATTGAGGGCGAAAGCCGCACGCCGGCTCAGGAGTTCTGGACCTCGATCAGCGGCCCGCTTGCGTCGCTCTCGATCGGACTGGTCGCATGGCTGGGCAGTTCCGCGCTCACAGCCGGCAGCGGCCAGGCGATTGTGGCGGCGATCGCTTGGGTCAATTTGCTCGTCGCCGCGTTCAATCTAATCCCGGGGCTGCCGCTCGACGGTGGACGGGTATTTCGCGCGATCATCTGGGCTGCAACCGGCGACGAAGCCACCGGCACCAAAACCGCGGCTTGGATCGGCCGGCTCTTCGCGGCCATCGCGGTTGCATTCCCGCTCTATTGGATGCTGACCCACAACGATGCGGTCAGGTCGGTCGACGTGCTCGTGGGCATCCTGATCGCATGGTTCCTGTGGACCGGCGCCACACAGGCGCTGCGAAATGCAGACCGGAGTGCCCGCCTCAACTCGTTGTATGCGCGCCACATCGGCGAGGCCGGTGTTGATGCGCCCGTGGACGCACCAAGCCTGCCCGCAGATCTGCACGGAATACCCTTGGTCCGGGCGATGGCCGCAACACCCTCCGACGTCTACCGACTGACCGAATCCGACGGCACGACCTTCGGCCGGCTCCTCGCCGACCGGGTAGATGTCGCCTACCGAAATGGCAAGGCATGACCGACAACAACGCACTGTCCGGCGTACGCCGCGGCACCATGGCCGAGGGTGACTGGGTCCGGATCATGGATGCCAAGGGTCGCAAACACAATCTGCAACTCGAAGCGGGCAAACAGTTCTCGACCAAGAAGGGTCAGATCCTCCACGACGATCTGATTGGTCAGCCCGAGGGGATCATTATCGAGTCCTCGCTCGGCGGCGAATATCAAGCCTTTCGCCCCCTGTTGCACGAGTATGTCGTCTCGATGCCGCGTGGAGCAGCGATCATCTATCCCAAGGACGCTGCCCAGATCATCACCATGGCCGATATCTTTCCCGGCGCGCGAGTCGTTGAGGCTGGCGCCGGATCGGGCAGCCTAACCTCCTATCTGCTGCGCGCAATCGGCCCCGACGGCTCGCTTGCCTCATATGAATTGCGCGAGGAGTTCGCCGAAACTGCCCGCAACAATGTCGAGCAGCGCATTGGGGCAAAGCATCCAGCATGGAAACTTACGATCGGTGACGTCCGCGAGGTCATCGAGGAGGCCGACATCGATCGACTCATTCTCGACATGGTCGATCCGTGGACCTGCGTCGACCTTGCCGAAGAACGGCTCATCCCCGGCGGGATCATCTGCGCATACGTCGCGACGACGACCCAGTTGTCATTGTTCGTGGAGACCATCCGTGCCAATGGCGGCTTCACCGAACCTGCCGCTTGGGAAACGATGCTGCGCGAATGGCACTTAGAAGGACTCGCGGTACGGCCCGACCACAAAATGATCGGCCACACCGCATTCCTGGTGACGGCCCGGCGCATGGCACCAGGTGTCAGATCGCTCGCGAAGTCGCGACGGCCAGCACCAGGAGCGTACGGACCGGACTATCGCGGACCACGCCCAGCCGGCCTTGCTGAGTCAGCTGGCGACCAATAACAAAAACGACACGATCCATACGCCAACATGCCTTCACATTTTGATCGATCCGGGTAGGGTCATTTCAAGAGCGCAGGAGGTGCACGATGACCGAACAACAATACGGACGTAGCGGCGATTCCGAGCAGGAGCTCGCCTACTTACGAACCGAGATCGAACACCTGCGTCGCCGCCTAGGCGCCGAGGCCTCAGCGGATACCCGCCTGAACGATCTCGAGGCCCGCCTGACCGCAACGACGACTCAGAACGAGCGCCTTGGTGCAACCCTGCGCGAGGCACGCGATCAGATCATCACGCTCAAGGAAGAAGTCGACCGGCTGGCCCAACCGCCGACCGGATTCGGTACCTTCCTCAAGTCCAATGCGGACGAATCGGTCGACGTTTTCACCGGCGGCCGCAAGTTGCGCGTCAATGTGAGCCCCAATGTTGACCGTGCCGCCCTGCGCAAGGGCCAAGAGGTCATTCTCAATGAAGCAATGAACGTTGTCGAGGCGCTCGAATTCGAAGAAATCGGCGATGTGGTGCTGCTCAAGGAAATCCTTGCCGACGGGCTTCGCGCATTGGTCATCGGCAACACCGACGATGAACGTATTGTTCGGCTGGCCGATTCACTGACCGGACTCAAGCTGCGCTCGGGTGATTCGTTGCTGCTCGATTCACGTTCGGGCTATGCCTACGAACGGGTGCCGAAGAGCGAAGTCGAGGATTTGGTTCTCGAAGAAGTCCCCGATATCGACTACGACAGCATTGGCGGTCTGCGAGCGCAGATCGAATCGATTCGCGATGCCGTCGAGTTGCCTTATCTTCACCCTGAGTTGTTCATCGAGCACCAACTCAAGCCGCCGAAGGGCGTCCTGCTTTACGGACCTCCCGGCTGTGGGAAAACCCTGATCGCCAAGGCAGTTGCTGCCTCGCTGGCCAAGAAAGTCTCCGAACGGACGGGGGAGGAGGGGCGTTCCTACTTCCTCAACATCAAGGGCCCCGAACTGCTCAACAAGTATGTCGGCGAGACTGAACGGCACATCCGCTTGGTGTTCCAGCGGGCGCGAGAGAAGGCCAGCGAAGGCACGCCGGTCATCGTGTTCTTCGACGAGATGGATTCGTTGTTTCGCACTCGCGGATCGGGCGTGTCCTCTGATGTTGAGAACACGATCGTGCCGCAGTTGTTGAGCGAGATCGACGGCGTCGAAGGGCTGGAAAACGTCTTGGTCATCGGAGCCTCAAATCGTGAGGACATGATCGACCCAGCAATTCTGCGTCCGGGCCGCCTTGATGTGAAAATCAAAATTGAGCGCCCCGATGCGGAGTCCGCACGCGACATCTTCACCAAATATCTCACCGCGGAGTTGCCGCTGCATGCCGATGATTTGGCCGAGTGGAACGATGACCGGCAGGCCTGTGTCACTGGCATGATCCAGCGCACCGTTGAACGGATGTACACCGAATCGGAGGACAACCAGTTCCTCGAGGTCACCTATGCCAACGGCGACAAGGAAGTTCTCTACTTCAAGGACTTCAACTCCGGCGCCATGATTCAGAATATCGTCGACCGCGCTAAGAAGATGGCGATCAAAGATCTGCTTGACACCGGCCAGAAGGGGCTTCGTGTGCAGCACATGTTGCAGGCCTGCCTCGATGAGTTCAAGGAGAACGAGGATCTGCCTAATACGACCAATCCTGATGATTGGGCGCGGATCTCGGGCAAGAAGGGCGAACGCATCGTATTCATCCGTACGCTGATCTCTGGCAAGGGCGGCAACGAGCCGGGGCGTTCGATCGACACGGTCGCTAACACCGGGCAATACCTCTGAAGCTGGCGTCCCAGCAGCCCTAACCTGCAGGCCGTAGGCTGGCCGCATGAGCGTACGTCGAGTGATGGGAAGCGAAGTCGAATACGGCATCGCGGTGCAGGGCCAGCCTGCCGCCAACCCAATGGTGGCCTCAACTCATGTCGTCAACTCTTATGCTGCGGCCAATGGCCTCACCCGGCGCGCCCGGTGGGACTTTGAGGAGGAGAGCCCGCTGCGCGATGCGCGCGGTTTCGACATGAGTAGGGGAGCGGCCGACCCGACGCAGTTGACCGATGAGGATCTCGGTCTGGCGAACATCATCCTCACCAACGGCGCACGACTGTATGTCGATCATGCTCACCCAGAATATTCGAGCCCGGAGGTCACTAATCCACTCGACGTCGTGCTGTGGGAGAAGGCTGGCGAGGTCGTAATGCGCCGCGGCGCCGAACTTGCCGCGCAGATCCCCGGCGCTTTGCCGATCGTGCTCTATAAGAACAATATCGACAACAAGGGCGCCTCCTACGGTTCGCACGAAAACTATCTGATGCGTCGCGATGTGCCGTTCGAATCAATCGTCGAACACCTGACGCCATTTCACGTGTCGCGACAGATCTTCACCGGCGCCGGACGGGTCGGCCGACAACAGGACGGCAGCGCACAGGGTTTTCAGATCAGTCAGCGCGCTGACTATTTCGAAGTCGGCGTAGGACTGGAGACAACGCTCAAACGGCCAATCATCAACACCCGTGACGAGCCGCATGCCGATCCCAAAAAATACCGCCGCCTGCATGTGATCATCGGCGACGCGAACTCCTCCGAAACAGCGATCTATCTTAAACACGGAACGACGTCGATTGTCCTGTCGATGATCGAGGCTGGCGTACTCAAACCGGGTTTGACCCTGGCCAATCCGATTGCCGCGCTTAAGGCGATTTCATACGACTCCTCGCTGACCACCGCGGTTCCGCTCGAGGACGGTCGCACGATCACAGCGCTTGAGCTCCAGGGCGCATATCTTGATCAGGCCAAGGAATTCACCGATCGTGAAGGCAGCGATGACCAGACCTTAGATCTGCTCAAGCGTTGGGAAGATGTGCTCGTACGCCTCGCCCGCGACCCGATGGAATGCAAGGCCGAACTGGACTGGGTGGCCAAATTGTCATTACTCGAGTCCTACCGTGACCGCGACGGACTCGATTGGGATCACCCGCGTCTGCACTTGATCGACCTGCAATATCACGACATTCGGCTGCATAAGGGGCTCTATCACCAGCTCGTACGCACCGGTCGGATGATACGACTATTCGACGATGCGCAAATCGAACGCGCCGTCACCGAGGCGCCAGAGGACACCCGCGCATATTTCCGGGGTCAATGCCTTGCCCGATTCTCCGCTGACATCGCAGCGGCATCCTGGGACTCAGTGATCTTTGATCTGCCCGGCTACAACTCTTTGCAACGTATTCCGACGATGGAGCCGCTGCGCGGCACAAAGGAACATGTCGGCGCGTTGTTCGAGAAGAGCGCGACCGCCGAAGAGCTGTTTCGCGGAATTACTCAGCGTTAGTGTCCGCTGCCCGCCCCACCATTTGAACGGTTTGAGGGCTGGAGCTGCAGGATCGGACGCAACATTCTGCTGGAACCTTCGCAACTTTGAGGACCATGGGGATAGGTTGGCATCATGTCTGAGCAACAGCACAAGAGCACCCAGAAGGGTGGCGCGGCCGATGAACAGGTCGATGCCACTGAGACTTCGTCCGAGCGGCGCGAAAAGCTTGATGACGACGTGGATTCGATCCTCGATGAGATCGATGACGTTCTCGAGGAGAACGCCGAGGAGTTCGTCCGCAGCTTCGTCCAAAAGGGCGGCCAGTAATGCTGCCTGAGCCTTATCTGGCAGTTGGTTCATCGTCATTCTCGGAGTTCCTTTCGCATCAGGCTCCCGAGTTGCTACCCGGTGCGGCCGCCCGCCGACAGGGTGATCTCAGCGGTATCGCGCCGCATGGGACCACGATTGTCGCGGCAACGTTCCCCGGCGGCGTCATCATGGCTGGCGATCGGCGCGCAACGATGGGCAACGTCATTGCGCAGCGCGACATCGAAAAGGTCTTCCCAGCCGATGAATTCTCCTGCATCGGTATCGCCGGCAGCGCGGGTCTTGCGATCGAACTCGTACGGCTGTTTCAGGTCGAACTCGAACATTACGAAAAAATCGAAGGCACCACGCTTTCGGCAGACGGCAAGGCCAACCGGCTCGCCGCGCTAATCCGTGGCAACCTCGGCCTCGCGATGCAGGGCCTTGCAGTTGTGCCGCTGTTTGCCGGGTTCGATCTTTCAACCCAGGCCGGCCGGATCTTCTCCTACGACGTCACCGGTGGACGCTATGAGGAACACGCGTTTTACTCGGTCGGTTCCGGCTCGGTGTTCGCCCGTGGCTCGCTCAAGAAGCTCTATCGGACTGATCTGACTGAGACGGAGTGCATCACCGCGATCGTGCAGGCGCTCTATGACGCAGCCGACGATGATTCAGCCACCGGCGGTCCAGATCTGACCCGCCGTATCTTCCCAGTCGTCACCGTCGTCACGGCCGACGGTTTCCGTCGCATCGCCGACGACGCGGTCGGTGCCATTGCCGATCAGGTCATCGGTGGCAGACTCATCCGGCCCGACGGCCCATCCGCTCCGGTCAACTGAAAGGACTGACATGACCCAACCGTTTTATGTCTCGCCCGAACAGTTGATGAAGGACCGCGCCGATTTCGCCCGTAAAGGTATTTCGCGCGGTCGAAGTGTCGCCGTCCTGCAATACGTCAACGGCATCATGCTCGTGGCCGAGAACCCGTCCCGTGCGTTGCACAAGATCAGCGAGATTTATGACCGCATCGGTTTCGCGGCCGTCGGTAGATATAACGAGTTCGAGAATCTTCGGATCGCGGGCGTACGCCTAGCCGACATGCGCGGCTACTCCTATGACCGCCGTGATGTCACCGGCCGCGGTCTCGCCAACGCTTATGCTCAGACGCTTGGGTCGATCTTCTCCACCGGTGGTGAGAAGCCGTACGAAGTTGAACTTTTCGTAGCTGAAGTCGGCGACAGCACCGAACTCGATCAGATTTATCGTCTGACCTATGACGGTTCGGTCGCCGACATTCAAGGCTTCGGTGTCATGGGCGGTGCCAGCGAACAGGTGGAGGCGTATTTGACCGAGCATTATTCGGCCGGACTTGACCAAGCCGGTGCGATTGCACTGGCCGCTGCGGCACTCGGACACGATCCCAAGACCCCCCGGACGATCGAGTCGACGGCGTTGGAAGTCGCCATTCTCGATCGGACTCGTGAGTATCTGCGCAAGTTCCGTCGCCTCGACGACAGCATCGTTGCCGAAGCACTGTCCGGCTGAATTCTCTCTCCCTCCCTCGGCTGTCCTCCGGGCGGGACGAACGATGAGGGATCCGTGTCGCTCCGCTGACCAAACCCCTCATCGTTCGTCTATCCACAGGAATCCCGTCGAGCAAACTTCTCCACAACAGCTGAAATCGTCCGGTTGAGAACGAGCAAGAGGACCGACACTTGATTGATGACAGTCATGCGTACCAGTGACGCGATCAATCGATTTGGTGCCGAGCAATGATCGGAACCTGTGGATGGTTCTCGGCGAGGTGGCGTGAAAGTGGCGTACCTTCCCGAGGATGATCTGTAATTCCAGTCAGTCTGATCATGGCCGGCGTTGACGCGCTGGTCGGGAAGGTACGCCCATGCTCAAGGTAGTGCAGAACACGGAAGAGTCCAACGATAACGAGGCGGTTGGTCGCTGTTGGATGAGATTGTGCGCGATGGTGCACGCCAGATGCTGACGGCCGCGTTGGCCGCTGAGGTCGCCGTCTATGTCGACCAGCTCGCCGACCTGGTTGACGGGGATGGCCGCCGGCTGGTGGTGCGCAATGGCTACCACCACGAACGCCAGGTTGTCACGGCTGCGGGTGCGGTGCCGGTGCGCCAGCTGCGGGTCAACGACAAACGCGTCGACACTACCGGGGCACGTCAGCGGTTCGCGTCGGCGATCCTGCCCGCCTGGGCACGAAAGTCACCACAGGTGGCCGCCGTGTTGCCGTTGTTGTATTTGCACGGCTTGTCGACCAACGATTTCAGCCCGGCGTTGGAACAGTTCCTGGGCACCGCGGCTGGTTTGTCGGCGGCCACGATTAACCGGTTGACGACCGGGTGGCAGGACGAGGCGACAGCGTTCAATCAACGCTCTCTGGCCGGCACCGATTACGTCTATGTGTGGGTCGATGGCATCCATTTCAAGGTCCGTCTCGACCAAGACAAAGTGTGCTTATTGGTTGGGGGTCCCGCCCTGGACGTAGTCCTCGGGGGAATCGGGGTCCGTGCCGATGGGCGCAAAGAGCTCATCGCGTTAGCTGACGGGTTCGGTGAGTCTACCGAGTCGTGGGCCGGTCTGCTCCGCTCGTGCCGACGCCGAGGAATGAGCGCACCGGTGTTGGCGATGGGTGATGGTGCGCTCGGCTTCTGGAAGGCCGTGCGTGATGTGTTCCCCCAAACGAGGGAGCAGCGTTGTTGGTTTCACAAATCAGCGAACGTCCTCTCAGCGTTGCCCAAATCGGCCCATTCAGGTGCCAGGGCCGCGTTGGCCGAGATCTACAACGCCGAAGACAAAGAACACGCCATCACAGCAGTCAAAGCCTTCGCCGCCGACTACGAAGCGAAATATCCCAAAGCGGTCGCGAAGATCACCGACGACCAAGATGTGCTGTTGGAGTTCTTCAACTACCCGGCCGAACACTGGGTGCACCTGCGCACCACGAACCCGATCGAGTCCACATTCGCGACCGTGCGACTGCGCACCCGAGTCAAAGGCCCAAAAGGTCATTACCATCTCGATGCCGCTTGGGATAGATGGCAGATCGCGGTCGAGATACACAGGCTGCCACATCACGGCATACGTCGCTGGGATGCGGACCTGATACGCGCCAATGAGGTCGTGATCACCGGCCCACGGCTGTTGATTTTCACCTCATATGCGGTCCGCCACGAGCAGTCAACAGTCGCCGACCAGCTAATCCGGATGTTTCGGGCAGCTGGCTGGCAAGGCAATATCCGGTCTGATCTTCACGCGGCCTGAACGCATGATGAGTGAGCCGAACCACCCAACAACACAAAACCCTCATCGTTCGTCCCCGCACGGTGACCAATCGCGGACTAGTCTGATGCCATGGACCGTCGGATCTTCGGAATCGAGAACGAGTACGGGGTGACCTGCTCGTTCAAGGGGCAACGACGTCTGTCGCCCGATGAAGTCGCCCGCTATTTATTCCGCCGGGTCGTCTCGTGGGGGCGCAGCAGCAATGTGTTCCTCCGCAATGGTGCGCGCCTCTATCTCGATGTCGGCAGCCATCCGGAGTACGCAACCCCCGAATGCGACGACATCAACGAACTTGTCACCCATGACCGTGCGGGGGAGCGGATCCTCGAAGGGCTCATGATCGACGCCCAGCAGCGCCTCGCCGACGACGGCATCGACGGCGATATCTACCTGTTCAAGAACAACACCGACTCGGCCGGGAACTCATACGGCTGCCATGAAAACTACCTCGTGACCCGAGCTGGCGAATTCAGCCGACTGGCCGATGTCCTCATCCCGTTCTTGGTCACGCGGCAAATCATCTGCGGCGCCGGCAAAGTCCAACAGACACCGCGTGGGACCGTCTTCTCGGTCAGCCAACGGGCCGAACACATCTGGGAAGGCGTCTCCAGCGCAACGACCCGCTCACGGCCGATCATCAACACCCGCGACGAACCGCATGCTGATGCCGAACGGTTCCGCCGGCTGCACGTCATCGTCGGCGACTCCAACATGAGCGAGACAACGACAATGCTAAAGGTCGCCACAACCGATCTTGTGCTTCGTATGATCGAGGCCGGCGTGACGATGCGCGATATGACGCTCGACAATCCGATCCGCGCCATCCGCGAGATCTCGCACGACATGACCGGCAGTCGCAAGGTCCTACTAGCCAATGGCCGGGAACTCTCAGCGCTGGAAATTCAGTCCGAATATTTCGGCAAGGCCGCCGAGTTCGTCGACCGTCACGGCCTTCGCACGCCGATCATCGACCGCGCGATGGATCTATGGGAGCGCACGCTCAAGGCGGTCGAATCCGAGGACCTGTCGCTCGTCGAACGCGAGATCGACTGGGTCATCAAATACAAGCTTCTCGATCGCTACCGCACGACCCATGACATGACCTGGAGCGATCCCCGGATCGCCCAGCTTGACCTCGCCTACCACGACATCCGCCGCGATCGAGGCATCTTCTATTTGTTGGAGAAGAAGGGTGCGGTCAGCCGCATCACCGATGATCTGTCAATTTTCACCGCCAAGTCGGTACCACCGCAAACCACCCGGGCACGGCTTCGCGGCGACTTCATCAAACGCGCGCAGGAGCGCCATCGCGATTTCACCGTCGACTGGGTTCATCTCAAGCTCAACGATCAAGCACAGCGCACCGTGTTGTGCAAGGACCCATTCCGTTCGCAAGACGAACGGGTCGAGAAGTTGATTGACGGTATGTAGCCTCGTGCCCCTTGGGGCTGCCAAGTAAGGTGGCAACGGTTTGCCCACCGTCAAACATTGATTCGATCAAAGGCTTTTTTGTGCGTCGTCTGATTCCCGCGGTATTTGCCGCGTTGCTGTTCCTTTCCGCCTGTGGCTCATCGGGTTCTGGCATGAACTCGATCGATGTCAGCAAAGGCAAGACCCCGACGGTCAAGGTAGACAAGGATTTCAGCGCCTCGAAGACGGAGGTCAAGGTTGTCAAGAAGGGCAACGGCGCCAAGGTCAAGACCGGCGAAATGGTGACGCTCGACTACGAGGCCATCAACGGTCGCACTGGTAAGTCGTTCGACAGCTCATTCAAGACCGGCAAGCCGTTGACGATCACGATTAAAAAGGGCACGACAATCGATGGCTTTGTCAAAGGCGTTGAAGGTCAGACGGTGGGAAGCCGCATCTTGGTGGCGATTCCGCCCAAGGACGGCAGCTTCGAGGCTCGCAAGCAGCTTGACTTGAAGCCAAAAGACACGATGGTTTTCCTTTTCGACATCATCAAATCGACCAAGATTCCGGCCGAGGCCAGCGGCAAGGCCGAGAAGCTGCCCAACACGCTGCCCAAGCTGAGCTATGACAAAAACAATCACCCAGCTAAGTTCACGAAGACCGCGAAAACTCCGGCCAAGGTCAAGAAGATGGCGAAGTACACCGCGATCCAGGGCAACGGCAACGCGGTCAAAAAGGGCCAGAGCGTCACCTTCGAATACCTCGGTCAAATTTACCCGTCGGGCAAGATCTTTGATGAGTCATGGTCACGTCCCGAACCGTTCACGAGCGCAGTCGGTGCCGGCCAGCTGATCAAGTGCTGGGACGACGGGATTGTCGGCGAAAAGATCGGCAGCCGGATCATTCTCGTATGTCCGGCGAACACCGCCTATGGCAAGACCGGCAGCGGGACCGCCGTCAAGCCAGGCGACACGCTCATCTTTGCGGTCGACTTGCTCGCAGCTTTCTGACAGTCTGCGGATATGGCCCCACTCAAGACCGAACGGCTGATGAACGTGTTCATCGCGCTGCTGGTCAGCCGGCAATATCTGTCGAAGGACCGTATCCGCGAGACCGTTGAAGGTTACCGGGGTCAAAGCGATCAAGCCTTCGACCGGATGTTTGAGCGCGACAAGGACGACCTGCGCGAGCTCGGTATCACGGTCGAGATGGGCAGCAACGACAAATTGTTCGAGGACGAGGTCGGCTACCGGATCAAGCGTGATGCGGTCGAACTGCCCGATATTGACCTGACCCGCGAGGAGGCCGCGGTTGTCGGGCTTGCCGCGCAGGTGTGGGAGCACGCTGGTTTAGCGCGAGACTCCTCGGCCGCAGTCGCCAAGTTGAAGGCTGCCGGGATCACCGTGGACACAAGTGTGTTGCGCATGGTCGAGCCGCGGCTGTCGGCCAATGAGCCCTCATTCGACCGTATGTGGGATGCGGTTGCAGTCCGCCGGCCAGTCGCTTTTGACTATCAACGCCCTGGCGCCGAGATTCTCAACCGAACGGTGCAGCCGTGGGGCGTTATCTCGTGGCATGGCCGCTGGTACATGGCCGGGCTCGACCTTGATCGCCGGGACGTACGCATCTTCCGTCTCACGCGAGTCCGCGGTGACGTTACGTGGGCGGGAGCGCCAGACAGTTATGAAATTCCCGAAGGCACCGATATCACCGCACTGGCACAGAAGCTTCACCCCGCGCAGACCATTGGCACTGCCATCGTGCGGCTGCGCAAGGGCCGAGGTCAGACCCTGCGTCGCAATGCCCAAGCGGTTACCGATGTTGATGCCGAGTTCGACCAGGTGACGATCGACTATTCCTCACCATGGGAAGTGGCCGCCGAGATTGCTTCCTATGGCCCCAACGCCGTCGTGATTTCACCGCCAGAGGTACGGACCAAGGTGATCGCTCGACTACGTGCTGCGGCGGACGAGACCGCGTCATGAGCGACTCCAAGAGCCAGGTCGCACGGATGCTCGCGCTCGTACCGTACCTGCAAGGCCATGACGGCATCCCGGTCAAGCAGGTTGCCGAGGAATTCGGTGTCACGGTCAAACAGATCCGTGCCGACCTCAAAGTGCTGATGTTCTGCGGTCCAGGTCAACTGCCCGGTGAGTTGATTGATTTCGATTTCGGCGCGTTGCAGGACGAGGGCGTCGTCTTCATCCGTGACGCCGAGTTTCTTTCGCGTCCGCTCAAACTCAACACCAATGAGGCTGTTTCGCTGATCGTCGCGCTGCACACCTTGCGTGCGTCAGCGAGCGGCGCACAGTTACCGATCATCGACGCGGCCCTGGCCAAGCTCGAAAGTGTCGTCGGCGACACCTCCGTGCCAGTCGATGTGCACGTTGAAGCGGTCGATCGCAATATTCATGAAACGCTCGTCAGTGCGATCGCTGCCGCCAGACAGGTCACCATCACCTATACGACAGCCGCCCGTGACGAAAATGCCGATCGCACGATTGAGCCGCGACGGCTGTTCAATGCGCAGGGCCATATTTTTTGCGAAGCCTATTGTCTCCGCGCCGATGACATCCGGTTCTTCCGGCTCGACCGAATCCTGCGCGCCGATTCCACCGGGAAAGCAATTGAACCGCGTGACGTCAAGCCACGCGATCTCGCCGATGGCCTCTTTCAGATCGGTGCGGCGA
Organism: Aeromicrobium changchenzhani; assembly: GCF_057586615.1. Classification (NCBI taxonomy): domain Bacteria; kingdom Bacillati; phylum Actinomycetota; class Actinomycetes; order Propionibacteriales; family Nocardioidaceae; genus Aeromicrobium; species Aeromicrobium changchenzhani. The sequence goes on from NZ_CM172480.1 coordinate 1,895,703, forward strand.
CGCTGTCTGCGGTCCTGGACCTTCGGCCGGAGGCGCACTGGTTGAGTGAGTATTATCAGGTGGAGAGCCTCGGCGATCCCGTCGATGGCGTATGGCGAGTGCGGCTGTATGGCACCGACTGGTCGTGGATGACAAGATTAGTGCTGCGCAATGCTGGCTCAATCAGAGTCGTGGAGCCGCAGTCACTCGCCGATGACGTAGTTGAGAGTGCTCGCCTTGCACTGGGCGCGTACGATGAAGACAACCAGAAGTCCTAGGAGTTGCCATGTTCCGCCAGATTGGCCCCACCGAGATCCTGCTGATCTTGGCAGTCGTCGTACTCCTGTTCGGCGCCAAAAAACTTCCCGAACTCGCACGTGGTTCAGGCCGCGCGCTGCGTATCTTTAAATCCGAAGTCAAGGCTCTGCATGACGACGATGACGAGCCTGACGTGCTTGAGTCGACGGCCAAGGCAGACGAGAAGCCCGAACAGCTCTAGGTGGCTTCGCGTTTCGGCCGCCGGGCTCAGTTGAGCCCGGGCGGCACCATGCCGCTGGTCGATCACCTTCGTGAATTGCGGCGCCGCATTGTCATCGCAGTGCTTGCGATCGGCATCGGTACGGTCGTTGGCTGGATGCTGTTTATTCCGGTATTCGATCTGCTCAAGGCACCATATGTCGACGGGATCGCGCCGCTATTGACGCGCAAAGGATTCGACGTCAAGCTCAGCTTGGTTGGCGGTGTCGGTGCGTCTTTCAGTTTCCGGCTCAAACTTGCTCTCGTCCTCGGCATTGTGTTCGCCAGCCCGGTCTGGATCGCACAGATCTGGGGCTTCATTCTTCCGGCATTGCACCGTGGCGAACGCCGTTGGGTTTATCTGCTCACTCTCACCGGCGCGCCATTGTTTGCCGGGGGAGTCGTCGTCGGCTATCTGGTGATGCCCAAGGGTGTCCAGGTCCTCATCGGCATGACGCCCGACTCAATTCAACTGTTGTTGACCCTCGGCGACTATCTCAACTTCGTGATCCGCACCGTATTGGTATTTGGCGTCGCCGCCGAGATCCCACTCGTTGTGGTTCTACTCAATCAACTCGGAATCGTCAGCGCAAAACGCTTGCGGTCGGCACGGCCGTGGACAATCATCGGCATCTTCATCTTCGCTGCGGTGGCGACCCCCAGCACCGATCCACTGACTATGTTGTTCCTCGCGGTGCCAATGACAGTGCTTTATCTCGTGTCCGAGATCATCGCCTCACTCACCGACCGCAAACGTAAGCGCAAATCCGATACGGACGAAATTCCCGACGACGAAGTTTCTGAGCTCGACCTCGACACTGACCATGACCCGGATGACGATCGGTCCAGCACGCTTTAGGCTGATCGTATGAAGTTTGCCTTGGTCATCAACCCAGAGTCCGGGAAACATCAGGCGCGAGCAATCGGCCAGGACGCCGCTGATCTCCTGCAGCACGCGGGCCATACGGCCGAACTGCTTGAGGGTGCCACCGCTGCCGATGCCCGAGATCTGTTGAAGCAGGCCATCGATCGCGGCATCCACTCGGTCGTCGTGGTCGGCGGTGATGGCGCTCTGAGCGGCGTACTAGATCACGTTGCCGACTCTGATCTCACGTTCGGGCTGTTGCCCGCCGGCACCGGCAACGACACAGCACGTTCCCTTGGCATACCGATCAACGACGTCGGTGCCGCAGTCGACATTCTGATTGCCGGCAATACTCGCTCGATCGATCTGGCCAAGGCCGGTCAGACTTACGTCGCCACGGTTATCGCCTCGGGTTTCGATTCCAAGGTCAATGAGCGTGCCAACGCGATGACGTGGCCACGCGGCAATACTAAATATCATCTTGCGATGCTCGCCGAACTACGCGTGTTCAAGCCGCTCCCGTACACGATCGTTCTCGATAATGAGGAGATCCAACGCGACGCGATGCTGGTCGCGGTCGGCAATGGGCCGTCGTTCGGCGGCGGCCTGCGGATTACCGAGGGCGCGGTACTCGATGACGGTCTGCTTGATGTGGTCATCATCAACCCGATCAGCAAACTGGCCCTGCTCAAAGTGTTCCCAAAGTTGTACAAAGGAACCCACATCACCCATCCCTGCTACGAGCACCACCGGGTCAAGACAGTTTCCCTCAGCTCGCCGGGCATCGTGGCCTATGGCGATGGGGAACGCATTGGCGCCTTGCCAATGACCATTTCAGTATGTCCGGGCGCGCTGCGGGTGTTTGTTCCATAGCTGTCCTCCATCCCAGCGTAGGGTGAGGCCATGTCGTCCTCGGCGGAGAAGAACTCCCATTTGAACGACAATCGTCGCTCAGCCTATCTCGCTGAATTTCGTCGTCTGTATTCCTTCCCACTTGACCGATTCCAGGTTGAGGCGTGCAGGGCGGTCGAGGAAGGCAACGGCGTACTCGTCGCCGCACCGACCGGATCGGGCAAGACGATCGTGGGGGAGTTCGCGGTACACCTCGCATTGGCGACCGGCCGCAAATGCTTTTATACGACGCCCATCAAGGCATTGTCGAATCAGAAGTTTCATGATCTCGTCGATCGTTACGGCGCCGAGCAAGTCGGCCTTCTGACCGGCGACAACACCATCAATGGCGAGGCGCCCATAGTCGTCATGACAACGGAAGTCCTGCGAAACATGCTGTATGCCGGCTCGCGCACTCTCACCGGTCTTGGATTCGTTGTGATGGACGAGGTGCACTATCTGGCCAATCGTTTCCGTGGCGCGGTGTGGGAGGAGGTCATCATCCACCTGCCCGAATCGGTCTCGATCGTGTCACTGTCGGCGACTGTGTCGAATGCCGAAGAGTTCGGCGCCTGGCTGACCGAGGTGCGCGGCAACAACGTCACGATCGTTGAGGAGCGGCGGCCGGTCCCGCTCTATCAGCACGTCATGGTCGGCAAACGTATGTATCCGCTGTTCGCTGATGACGGCGAGCAGGTCAACGAGGCGCTCGTACGGCTCGCGCGTGATGACTGGCAGTTGTCCCGATCGGCGAAGGGCCGGCCCGGCAAGGGCGGCCGCCGCCCGCGGTCCCGTTATTTCCCGCCGCGACGGGTCGAGATGGTCGACAAACTCGATGCCGAAGGGTTGCTGCCGGCAATCGTGTTCATCTTTAGTCGGGCTGGCTGCGCCGCGGCGGTGCAAGAGTGCCTCGACAGCAACTTGTCGCTGACGACGCCAGCAGAGCGGACCGAGATCCGAGCGTTCGTCGACAGCGAGTGCAGCAGCATCCCGCGCGATGATCTTGAAGTGCTTGGCTACTACGAGTTCCTCGATGGTCTGTCACGCGGCATCGCGGCGCATCACGCGGGCCAACTCCCGACGTTCAAAGAAGTCATCGAGAACCTGTTCAGCCGCGGCCTCTGCAAAGTGGTGTTTGCGACCGAGACATTGGCCTTGGGCATCAACATGCCGGCACGCTCGGTGGTCATCGAGAAGCTGTCGAAATGGAATGGCGAGACCCACGCCGAGATCACACCGGGGGAGTACACCCAATTGACCGGCCGCGCGGGCCGCCGCGGCATCGACATCGAGGGGCACGGTGTTGTCCTCTGGCAACCGGGGCTCAATCCTAAAGAAGTTGCCGGCCTGGCATCGACGCGCACCTATCCACTCAATTCGTCGTTCGAACCGTCCTACAACATGGCGGTCAACCTGGTCAATCAAGTCGGCCGCGAGACCGCACGCGCCTTACTCGAACAATCCTTCGCCCAGTTCCAGGCGGACCGTTCGGTGGTTGGCCTAGCCCGGCAGATCCACAAGGCCGACGAGGCGCTCGAGGGCTATCGCACCGCAGCGCAGTGCGACCGCGGTGACTTCATGGAATATGCGGGCCTACGGCGCAAGCTCAGCGACATCGAGTCACAGGGCGTAAAACGGCGTAAGAACGTCGAGCGGGAAGGGGTCGTGGAGTCATTGACGAAGCTGCGCCCCGGCGATGTCATTCACGTGCCAGCCGGTCGGTTCGCCGGAGTAGCGGTCGTAATCGATCCTGGGACGCGTTCGGACCGGGAGGGTCCCCGTCCGCTGGTCCTGACCGTCAGTAGACACGCCCGTCGTTTGGCCACGGTCGATTTCCCGACGCCGGTCCAAGCGATCACGCGGATGCGGATCCCCAAAACATTCAACGCGCGCAATCCACAAATGCGCCGTGATCTCGCCTCGGCGCTCCGCGCCAAAACGCACAGCGTGGACGGTCCGCGGCCCAAGTCATACCGGCAGGACCCTCCGGCCGAGAACCCAGAAATCAGCCGATTGCGCGAGGAGTTGCGTGCGCACCCCTGCCACAGTTGTCCCGACCGCGAATCGCACGCCCGCTGGGCCGAGCGCTACCTCAAGTTGGACCGTGACAGCCAGAACCAACGCCAGCGGATCGAACGGCGCACCAATACTGTCGCGCGCCAATTCGACCGGGTATGCGAGGTGCTCGACGGGCTTGGCTATCTCGACGGCGATCAGGTGACACCCGACGGCAAACGGCTCCAGCGGCTCTACAGCGAGCTCGACCTGCTGGCCAGCGAATGTATCCGCACCGGTGCCTGGGACGGGCTCGATGCCAACGAATTGGCAAGTGTCCTAAGTGGTCTAACATTTCAGACCCGCAGCTCTGACGATGTGCCACCGCCCCGCTTCCCGCGTGGACGAATCCGTGAAGTGGCCGAGCACATGACGGTCGTGGGCGCTGAACTCGAACAATTAGAGCGCGAGCATCGACTGCAGTACCTACGTAAACCCGACTTCGGATTTGCGCAGTCGGCCTGGGAATGGACCTCGGGAATTTCGCTTGATGACGTCCTGACCTCATCTGGACTCGCCGCTGGCGACTTCGTACGCGCGATCAAGCAATTGATCGACGTGACGGCACAGGTCGCCGACGCCGCCGGTCCAGGATCGCTCCGCAATACTGCCCGCGAAACCCTCGACCTACTCAGGCACGGCGTCGTGGCCTACAGCTCGATCAACGAATAAGAGCCTTTTGCACGCGAGCGACGACCCCGCCCAAACCCCATTGCACCGCGAAAGCGTCGAGCCTTTTGGTGTCAACTGGTGACATGGTGATGTGTTCCGGCACTGCGGCATCGGCTCGGACCCGTACGACGGGCAACGCTGCCGCGATGTAGTCACCGGCGGCAAGCAGGTTTTGACGGACTTTCGGCTTGATTGATGACTTCGGATCGGCGGCCGCTGCGACGATCCCGGGGAGGTCGCCGAATTCAGCGATCAGATTGGCAGCGGTCTTCTCACCGATTCCGGCCACGCCGGGAATCCCGTCGGACGAGTCACCGCGCATAACCGCGAAGTCGACATACTGCGAGCCGGTAATGTGATATTTTGCCTGCAGCCAGGCCTCGTCCACGCGATCGAGCAGTCGAACGCCGCGCGCGGTGTAGAGAACTCGGCGCTCAGCCGCATCGTCGACGAGTTGGAAAAGATCCCGATCACCGGTGACGACATCGACCGGCCCGTCCCACCGCTGCGCAATTGTGCCGATGACGTCATCAGCCTCGCAATCGGGAGCACCGATCACCGGAACGCCGATGATCTGGAGCCCTTCGCCGATGAGCGGCACCTGCGGAGACAGCAATGCGGGGGTGTCCTCAGCACCAGCGGCAGGATCAGCCAGCCGGTGGGTCTTGTAGGACGGCATCAGTTCGACGCGCCAGTCTGGCCGCCAAGCATCATCCCAACAGGCGACGATGACATCCGGCTCATACGTGCTTGCCAGCGTCGCGACAAAGTCGAGCATGCCACGAAGCGCGTTGATCACGGTGCCATCCGGCGCCTTCAACGAGTCGGGCAGACCGAAGAATGCGCGGTAGTAGAGGCTCGCGGTGTCCATCAGGAGAATGCGGGGCTTGGTACTCACAAGCCCATCCTGCCATTCTTCGCGCGCGGGATAAGGTGCGAGTGTGACGACACGATTGCAACACGCTCAGGCAGTGGCCACCCGAACCGGCATCGACACGCTGGTCATAACGCCGGGGGCAGACCTGCGCTATCTGACCGGCTACACCGCGCTGCCGCTCGAGCGTCTCACCTGTCTCGTGCTGCGCGCGAACGCCGACCCAGTCCTGGTCGTGCCGGCGCTGGAAAAACCTGCCGCGGCTGCCGCTGGCATCGACTTCGAGATCGCGGCCTGGGCCGAGACCGATGACCCATTTGCCCTCGTTGCCAGCCTCGCCGGCAATCCCGAAACAATCGGTCTCGACGACCACATGTGGGTGTCACGCGCAATAGCGCTGCGCGACGCACTGCCCGATGCGACGCAGGTGCTGGCTGGGCCGGTTGTCCAGGAATTGCGAATCCGCAAGGATCCGGCCGAGATCTCGGCGCTCCGCACGGCCGGCGAAGCTATCGACCGAGTTCATACCAACGTTCCCACTTGGCTGCGGCCCGGGCGTACCGAACGTGACGTGGGCGCCGACATCGCCCGTGCGATCTTGGCAGAGGGTCACGAAACTGTTGATTTCGTGATCGTCGGCTCTGGGCCCAACGGTGCATCGCCACACCACGAACTCTCCGATCGGGTCATTGAGGTCGGCGATCCAGTCGTCGTCGACATCGGTGGCACGATGCCCTCAGGCTACTGCTCGGATTCCACCCGCAACTATCTCGCCGGGGGAGCGGCGCCTCAGGCCTATCTCGACGCCTACGACGTCCTCCTGGCAGCACAGACTGCCCAACGCGCGCATGCCCGACCAGGTGTGACGGCTGAATCAGTCGACCGAATCGGTCGAGACATTATTGACGCGGCCGGGTATGGCGAACAGTTCATGCATCGGACCGGCCACGGGATCGGCCAGGAGACGCACGAAGAGCCTTACATCGTGGCTGGCAACGAGCTGGTTCTGGAGCCGGGAATGGCGTTTTCGATCGAGCCGGGTATCTACCAGACCGATCGCTTCGGAGCCCGGATCGAGGATATCGTTGTGTGCACCGCTGATGGCATCGAGTGCCTCAACAACACAGCACGCGAACTCATCATCATCGACAGTTGAGCCGCACGGCGTGTCGCAGCAGGACACGCCGGTGCAACCCATTTTCCGCCACTTTTTATGATGCAGATGTCCCGCGCTGACCTGCAATGATGTGCGTTTATGCAGGTCAACCAGCGGTTGACAGTGGCACCAGACCCGGGCAGGCTCGTCGATGTCCACCACCGCCTTGCAGTACACGGACCGGCGCCCACCGAATCCATACGATTGATTTAATCACCAAGATCGAATCGTTGGCTTCAAAGCCTGCGTCTTGTTGCCCAGTCCGAACGGTGGATTACAGCAGTTGTCCCGACACCCAGTAGACAACGATCATCGGCGCACAGCCAGTGCCGCAGATGATCGGTCCGAAGGGTGTTGGGCAACTGGTGTTTTGGCTGCGTCACCCTCTGTGGGAACATTGCGGACGGAGCTGAACGGGGAGGGAACCTATGAGTCGCGCATTGGTCGTGATTCCGACTTACAACGAGTCGGCAAATATCGAGGGCATAGTCGCGCGGGTGCGCTATAGCCAACCGGCTATGGACATTCTGATTGTCGATGACAACTCGCCCGATCTAACCGGCGAGATCGCCGACAAACTTGCCACAGAAGACCCCGTGCATGTGCTGCATCGACCAGGCAAAGAGGGACTTGGCTCGGCGTACCGTGAGGGCTTCGCCTGGGGAATCGAACGCGACTACGATGTTCTGATCGAGATGGATGCTGACGGTTCGCATCAGCCCGAGCAGCTCGTTGATCTGCTGGCTGGCATTGACGGGGGAGCGGACTTGGTGCTCGGCTCACGCTGGGTTCCCGGTGGGCGTGTTGTCAATTGGCCGGCACATCGCAAACTGATCTCACGGATCGGCAATGTCTATGCCCGCATCATGCTGGGTCTGACGCTCAAGGATGCCACCGGCGGCTTCCGTGCGTACCGGCGCGAGACCGTTGAGGCCTTGAACCTGCGCGACGTCGCATCGGCTGGCTATTGCTTCCAGGTCGACATGGTGCGCAGGGCCGTGGCGGCAGGATTCACCGTCATTGAGGTACCGATCACGTTCGTTGAACGCGAGCGTGGCGAGTCCAAAATGAGCCGAGGCATCGTCATTGAAGCGCTCTGGCGCGTTACGGTCTGGGGATTTGCCAGAGCGTCGCAACGCGCCAGAGAATTCTTTCAGCGCTAAAACTATTGGCGGGCTAAGCGCTTTTTTTGACCTTCGGCTTAGCCTTGCGGGTCCGATGTAGATGAACCGGACCGATCTCACCGGACCGAAGCAACTTGAGCCGTTCGGTGAGGATCACTTCAAGTTCATCGACCGAGCGTCGTTCAAGCAGCATGTCCCAATGGGTCCGGACGTGCTTGACGGCCTTCTCCTCCGGAGCCTCGCCATCAACACGACGGCCGACCTGACCAGTCTTGGGATCTTCCCATTCTGCCGGCACCTCGGCCTCGACGGACATCACAACGATAAATTTGTGGCCGTCCTCGCACTCGAACTCGACGTGCTGCCGGGGGGCCATCTCAATGCCTCGCTCGTCCTCAAAACTCTGAGTTCCTAGTCGAGCTCCGCGTAATGCACGGTCTGCCATTGGCTTCCCCTCTCTCGTGCTTTAACTATTCCAACGTAGGGCATGCAGATAAGATTCCCCTGAGCGCCAACTTTTGCGGTCAGACGATCGCCGGGGCGATATTGCCAGCGTCCTCAATTCCGCGTCGCACGTCAAGCCGCGACAGGAACAGTAGACCAAGTGCAAAAAAGACGATCAAAGCGACGATTGCCGGCCGGTACGACCCGCTTATCTGATGCACCACGCCGAACACGACCATGCCGAACCAACTCGTACCGCGCTCGCAGGCCTGATAGAGGCTGAAGTACTCGGCCTCCCGCCCGCGTGGAATGAGTTGTGAATAGAACGACCGCGACAATGCCTGTGAGCCGCCGAGAACGAGACCGATCAGGACTGCCATAAACAAGAATGGCAAGAACTGCTTCTCGGGCAGGAAATAACCGATGACAACGACGACCATCCAAATGCTCAAGGTCAGCATGATTGTCTTGCGGGTGCCGATCCGGGTCGCCAAGCGGCCGAACACGAGTGCCCCAGCGATCCCAACGAATTGAACCGCTAAGAATGCAACGAGAACGGTGCTCTTGTCGAATTTCAGCTGCTTCTCGCCATACACCGATGCTGCGTAGATGACGGTCTGGATGCCATCGTTATAAAACAAATAGGCAAGCAAGAAAATTAGTGTCTGCGGGAAATGTTTGAGATCCTTCAGCGTCGCCCACAGCTGGCCAAAGCTCCGGCGCATGAGCGTGCCTTCGTCGCTGGCGACCAAGTCGCGCGGCGGTCGAGCTTTGATTCCACGTAGTGGAATGAAGGTGAAGGCGCCCCACCAGAGGCCAGCAACGCCCAAACTGATGCGTACTGCCGTCTCGGTGGACATGCCAAGCGAATCGTTGAAACTTAGGAGCAGGAAGTTGGCGGCCAACAGCAGGCCGCCACCAAGGTAGCCAAACGCCCACCCGCGCGAGGAAATTCGATCACGGTCATCGGGTTCGGCGATATCGACCAGGATCGCGTCGTAGATGACGAGCGATGCCCCCAGCGACAAATTGGCGATCAGCAGCAACAGTGCACCCAGTTGCCAGTTGGTGCCGCCGACGAAAACCATCGCAGCCGCCGCGATGCTGCCGACCCAGGCGAATTGCGCCATGAATAGCGGCTTGTTGGCGTGCCGATCGGCAATTGCCCCGACGATTGGCAGCATGATGGCCGACAAGACCGTGATCAGCGGAACAAGGTAAAAAACCAAAGAGCCGGGGGAGACGTTGATCCCGAGTACGTTCAAGTCAACGCGGCAGGTTCGATTGTCATCCGTGGCGAAGCCGCAGGCAGCCTTTTCCGCGACGCTCGTTAAGTATGGGCTGAACAACACCGCAGTCGTTGTTGTGACATAGGCGGAGTTGGCCCAGTCGTAGAAATACCAAGATTTCTGTTCCGAGGTGCTGCTCAGGTCTTTGACGGTGTCGCTCATCAGGATGCCCTCCACTGTCCGCGGACGATCAAAACTTCTTTGAGTATGTCAATACGATCGGACACCAACCCGTCGACACCGAGGTCGAGGAGTTCATTCATCTCATCGGCATCGTCGATCGTCCAGACATGTACTTGAATCCCCAACGCATGCGCATGGTCAACGAAACGGCGGTCGACGACTGTGATCCGCCCTTGACGATGTGGAACTTGGGCACATACCGCACCCCCGCGGCTGCTGAGCGCGCGCAGTAAGCGGATCGGCCCCAACTTCAGCCAGGCGGCCTCACGCGGCGAGAAAGAGCTGGCGGCTGCTGGCATCCGAGACCGGATCCGTTGCAGTCTTGCATGGGAGAACGAGGCCAGACAGACCCGGTCCACAGCGTCGCATTCTTCGATCAGATCGAGCGTCGCATCGACGGCGCTGTCAGCCTTCACATCAATATTGAAGCGTGCGTCGGGCAACTCTTCGAACAACTGACGCATCGTCGGGATTGGCTCCCGGCCGCCAAGGCGTACCGCATCAATCGCCGTCGATGACAGCGCGTTGATCAACGCTGGATTGCCGGTGAGACGCTCGAGATTATCGTCATGAAAGGCATACACCACACCATCGGCAGAGCAGTGAACATCGGTCTCGAGGTAGCGATATCCCAGTTCGATCGCGTGCCGGAATGCAGTGAGCGAGTTCTCGATTCCGATATTTGTCGGCAAGAGCGATCCACCTCGGTGGGCGAGCGCCAGCGGCGTCGCCGCGTCGAAGTAGGGAAAGGACGTGAGGTCGGCAGTGGTCACGTGTACACGCTAAGCCCTTACCGGTTCAGGACGTCGCACGCCGACGGCGTCACCGCTATCGCTAGGCTTCTGGCGTGCTGTACAAAAAGCTGTCGCTCATTGTCGTATTGGCGTTAATCGCCGCGGCCGCGATCTTCGGACTTCGCTCCTGGGTTGCCAGCGACGCGCCCCAGTCCGCGCCAGCTGAGGCGACAACCACTGTGCCCGCGACAAGCGCTCCCGCCACAGTCTCGCCGTCGACACCAACTGCCACTCCGACGCCCTCCCCGAAACCCAAACCAAAACCGAAGCCCAAACCGACGATTCAGCAGAAATCTGCCGTTCAGCCGAATGCGAACACCCGGCCCGCAGTCAGGTACAGCTCGACCCATTACATCGCCAATGGAGTCGCATCCGCGCTGAACGCCAAATCTCGCATCAACATTCGCGTCGTATGCCCACCGAGAATCCCGTTGGTGGCACGGGCCGTAATCACCTGCAACGTCTATGACACCGCCGACAAACGACATGTCCCACTCGCACGAGTGACCGTGCGCCTTGTGGACGGGTCCGGACGCTTCACCTGGAGGTCAGTCAGCCTGCGCTGATCGGCTGAATCGGGGTTAAATATCCCGGAACGTTTCGATCCGCGCACCAAGCGCATTGAGCCGCTCGGCCAGATCTTCATAACCGCGATGAATCACGTAAACGCTGCGAAGTACTGAGGTCCCCTTGGCGGCAAGCATCGCCAGCAGAATCACGACCGCTGGCCGCAGCGCCGGCGGGCAGACAATCTCGGTCCCACTCCAGCGCGTTGGACCTTCGATCAGAACCCGATGCGGGTCAAGCAATTTGACCCGCGCGCCAAGTTTATTGAGTTCAGTGAGATAGATCGCACGGTTTTCATATACCCAGTCGTGCAACAGCGTCGTGCCCTCGGCAGTCGCCGCAATGACGGCAAAGAAGGGCAGATTGTCGATGTTGAGCCCTGGAAATGGCATCGGGTGAATCTTGTCGATCGGAGCGTGCAGTGAAGACTCATGGGTGGTGATATCAACCAGTCGGGTAAAACCATTTTCAGCTGGGTATTCGGCGGTTCGATCATATTCGAACCCCATCTCCTCCAGCAGCGCCAACTCGATCTCCATGAACTCGATCGGTACGCGGCGGACAGTGATGCTCGATTTGGTGACAATCGCCGCAGCGATCAGGCTCATCGCCTCGATCGGATCCTCGCTCGGTGCGTAGTCAACATCGCAGTTGATGCGCTCAACGCCGATGATCCGCAGCGTAGTCGTGCCAATGCCCTCGATCGTCACGCCAAGTTTCTGCAGGAAGAAACACAGATCCTGGACCATATAGTTGGGGCTCGCGTTGCGGATCACGGTCACACCGGGATGGCGGGCGGCGGCCAGCATTGCGTTCTCGGTGACGGTGTCGCCCCGCTCGGTCAGAACGATGGGACGTTCCGGACCGGCACCGATCGTCGCCATCGCGTGATAGCTGCCTTCGGTGGCGGTGACCTTCAGCCCGAATGGGCGCAGCGCGGTCATGTGCGGCTCGACCGTGCGGGTGCCAAGGTCGCAGCCGCCGGCATACGGCAACTCGAAGTCGTCGAATCGATGCATGAGTGGGCCGAGGAACATGATGATACTGCGGGTGCGGCGGGCCGCCTCAGCATCCATTGAGGCCAGGTCGAGCTGTTCCGGAACGATCAACTCGAGATCGTTTTCGGGATTCAACCACCGCGTCTTTACGCCGATCGATTCGAGTACCTCAAGCAGCCGGTTGACTTCTTCGATACGCGCAACCTTGCGGAGCACCGTGCGGCCCTCGTTAAGCAGCGAAGCACATAACAATGCGACCCCGGCGTTCTTGCTCGACTTCACGTCGATCGTTCCGGACAGCGTCGTACCGCCGGCGACACGGAGGTGGCTGGGGCCGGTCGTCGTACCAACACTCACGAGCTCCGAATCAAGCGCCGCACCGATTCTGGCCAGCATGTCGAGGGTCAGATTCTGCTGCCCCTTCTCAATTCGATTAATCGCGCTCTGACTCGTACTGAGTTGGGTGGCCAACTGCGCCTGGGTCAGCCCCGAATGCTGACGCGCATCACGGATCAGCGTGCCGATTCGTTGCAAATAGTCCTCTACCTCATCCATAACGCCACTTTATCTCAAATATGAGATCAAACCAGTCACTCCACTCGGAGCAGCCGCGCTGCGTCGATTTGTATGCCCGAATACGTCAATATCTCAACTGGACCCTATGCTCCGAGCATATGCTCAGGCCCGGGATTCACATAATCGTTCGCGTTTTGTGATGCACCTTGAGCCTCGGAGCGCCTAGTGTGAGCATGTTCGATCGCTTAGATTCCTGGAGGAAGCTGTGAAGAAGATCAACAAGGCCCTTGTGTCGTTCCTATCGGTGGGCGCACTGACCATCTCGGTGGCGGCTTGTTCGCCGCCAGCCAAGAAGGACTCCGGCAGCAGCTCCGACGCGGCGACGGCAACGTCAGCCAAGGACTTCGGCGGAATGGATGGTCTAATCAAGGCCGCCAAGAAGGAAGGTCAGCTGAATGTCATCGCGCTTCCGCCGACCTGGGCCAATTACGGCAACGTCATCAAAGGTTTCACCGCGAAGTACGGCATCAAGGTCAAGTCGGCCCAGCCGGACGCTGCAAGCCAAGACGAAATCAATGCTGCCAACACGTTGAAGGGCACCAAGCGTGCACCTGATGTGTTTGACCTCGGCCAATCGGTAGCGCTCGCCAACACCAAGATGTTCGCGCCCTACAAGGTCACGACATTCGACGACGTACCAGCTGACTTTAAGGACTCCAACGGACTCTGGGTCAATGACTATGGCGGATATATGTCGATCGGCTATGACTCCGCCAAGGTCCCCGCCGTCAAGAACGTCAAGGATTTGCTCGGCAGCGCATACAAAGGCAAGGTCGCACTGAACGGCGATCCGACGCAGGCTGGTGCTGCCTTCAGTGGTGTCGTCATGGCAGCGGCGGCCAATGGCGGCTCGGCCGATGACATCGCGCCCGGTGTCGACTTCTTCGCGAAGTTGAAGAAGGCGGGCAACTTCCTGCCGCTTGATCCGACTCCGGCCACGATCGAGTCGGGCCAGACGCCAGTCGTCATTGACTGGGACTACACCAACGCGGCCGAGACGGCCAAGTTGAAGACCTGGAAGGTCGTCGTGCCGGAAGGCGCTGCGGTTGGCGGTTACTACTATCAGGCGATCAACAAGGATGCGCCCAACCCGGCTGCTGCCCGCCTGTGGCAGGAATATCTTTACTCGGTCGAGGGACAGAACCTCTACCTCGCCGGTGGCGCTCGCCCCGTCCTTGCCGATGCAATGCAGAAGGCCGGAACCATCAATGCCGACGACTACAGCAAGTTGCCGGCTGTGTCAGGTACTCCGCTATTGCTGACCACCGATCAAACGACCACGGCAGCTGATTATCTGTCGAAGAACTGGTCGAAGGCCGTCGGCTGACCGGTATCAACGATATGGGAATGTCTCGATGAATCGAAGGATTCGGCACCTGACCCCGGCATTGGGTCTGGTGCCGTTCCTCGGCTTCCTCACGATCTTCCTGCTCATCCCGACGGTCGCCGTCATCGTTGGCGCGTTCGTCGAAAAGGGCAGCCCGAGCCTGTCCAACATTCGCACGCTCGGCGATGCCGTCGTGATGAAAACGTTGTGGCAGAGCATCCAGTTGTCGGCGGCGACGGCAATCGTGGGTGCCGTACTCGGTGCCCTGCTTGCTTACGCCGTCGTCACGGGTACGCCCAACGGGTTCATGCGACGGACCGTGACGAGTGCCTGCGGCGTCCTCGCACAGTTCGGTGGCGTGACGCTGGCATTCGCGTTCATCGCGACATTGGGATTCTCCGGGGTCGCGACGAAGGCAGTCGACAGTGCCTTCGGACTCGATCTGTATGGCGATGGCTGGCTGTTCACGCTCAAGGGCCTGATCCTCGTCTACGCCTACTTCCAGATCCCGTTGATGGTGATCGTCTTTTTGCCATCGCTCGACGGTATGCGCGTGCAATGGCGCGAAGCCTCACAGAGCCTCGGCGCGTCCACATGGCAGTTCTGGCGGTATGTCGCCGGGCCCTTGCTGCTGCCAGCGTTCCTCGGCTCCATGTTGTTGTTGTTTGCCAATGCCTTCGCGGCCTACGCGACGGCTGCCGCCCTGGTCAGTCAGGGCAGTCCCATCGTCCCGCTGCTCATCCGCAACGCCCTGACCAGTGAAGTGGTGCTCGGTCAAAGTCATTTGGCGTTCGCGCTCGCGCTCGACATGATCCTTGTGGTTGTCGTCGTGATGACCCTCTATGCCTTGCTGGTTCGACGCACGTCGAGGTGGTTGCAGTGAGCACATCCGCCCGCATCCGCGCCAACCGCAGACTGCAACTCTTCCGCGTCGCGGTCTTCATCCTGCTTGGCATATTCTTCGTCGTCCCGTTGTTCTCGATGGCGATCTATAGCGTCCGGATCCCGTCGGGCGGGCGCACGCTCGACTATTGGAAACAACTGGTCGAAAATCCCGATCTGAGTGCGGCAATCCTGACCTCGTTGGAGTTGGCCGCTCTGACGGTCTTCCTGATGCTGGTGCTCCTCGTCCCAACGATGGTCTGGGTGCGCCTGCGCGTCCCGGGGATGTCACGCATCATCGAGTTCCTGTGCTTGTTGCCGTTGACAGTGCCAGCGATCGTGTTGGTCGTCGGGCTCAAGGGCGTCTACTCGTGGGTCACCTACTTCTTCGGCGATTCCAGCCTGACACTCACCTTTGCCTACACCGTCCTGGTGTTGCCCTATGCCTATCGCGCGATCGATGCGGGGCTGGCTTCGATCGACGTGAAGACGCTGTCCGAGGCCGCGCGTAGCCTCGGTGCCAGTTGGTACTCGGTGATCGTCAAGGTTGTCGTGCCCAACATCGGCTCGGCGCTACTCTCGGCCGCGTTCATCTCCGTGGCACTCGTACTCGGTGAGTTCACGATCGCATCGCTGCTTAGTTACAACAACCTGCAAGTCGTGATCAATCTGCTGGGCAAGAGTGACAGCCAAACCTCCGTTGCTGCCTCGCTCGCCGCCCTAGTATTCGCATTCGTCTTACTCGTCCTGCTCTCATTTGTCGGCCGACGGTCGAGACACCACAAGCGCAAAGAGGCGCCCGTCGATATCCTGCCGCTGAACCTACCCATGCGAAATGACGTGTGATCTGAATGATTGTTGCCGCACAAGAACGCACCGGACTCGAAATCCGTCTCGAGGACCTGCATCGCAGCTTCGGCAAGACGACGGCGCTCGATGGTTTGTCGTTGACGATCGCGCCGGGGGAGTTGGTGGCGCTGCTCGGCCCGTCAGGTTGCGGCAAGACAACGGCGCTTCGTATTGTCGCCGGCCTTGATGAACCCGATTCCGGTCGGGTCGTTGTGGGCGGCGCTGACGTCACAGATGTCGCTGCCAACAAGCGGGGGATGGGCATGGTGTTTCAGGCCTACAGTCTGTTCCCACACATGACTGCCCAGCAAAACGTCGAGTTCGGGCTCAAACTTCGCGGCCAGAGCGGCAGCATACGACGTACGCGCGCGATCGACATGTTGGAACTCGTCGGGCTGTCCGATCAGAAAGACAAGTTCGCGAGCCAGATGTCAGGTGGTCAACAGCAGCGTGTTGCGTTAGCGCGAGCATTGGCGATCGAGCCGGCAGTGTTGCTGCTGGATGAGCCATTGTCGGCGCTGGATGCCAAGGTCCGGGCGCAGCTACGTGATGAGATCCGGCGGATCCAACTCGAGGTAGGCACCACCGCAATGTTTGTGACCCATGACCAGGAGGAAGCCCTCGCGGTCGCCGACCGGGTTGGCGTCATGAACAACGGCATCATCGCCCAACTTGATTCGCCCGAGGAGCTGTATGCCCGGCCCATCGATGCATTCGTTGCCTCGTTCGTCGGATTGATGAACCGGCTGCCGTGCACCGTCGCCGGGGGAGCAGCCCAACTTCTCGGTACCACAGTCAAAACCTTGGCAAACTCGGTCGACAGCGGACCCGGGCTTGCGCTCGTGCGGCCCGAACAGGTCTCGGTGCAGCAGATCGATAGTGGCAAAGCCACCATCGCCCACCTGAGCTTCCTCGGTTCGTACTCGCGTGCAACAGTCGCATTGCCCGATGGCAACGAGGTTTTGGCACAACTGCCGGCCTCTGCCGCGCAGGGTCTGATCGTAGGTAGTCGTGTCAACCTTGCGATCAACACGTCAGCAGTATTCGTCGCGCATACCGACTGATCAGTCTCAACAGAAAGCTATTGCGAACGGATTCGTCTCGCATCTAGGTTCTGAAGTGCTCAGCAGAGCGGCGCTGACCGGTGTTTCGGCGGCGCCAGGGGAGGGGAGTAGCGTGACACGTCCAGGCAATGCACGAATCACTGAACATCACGATCCTGACTCGGGTGAAGACCCTTGGGTACACGGTGCGCCACCAGTCGATCGTGTCGAAGTGATCGCCTATGACCCGGCGTGGCCGACGGTGTTCGAGACAATCGCCAAGTTGGTTCGCGGCGCGCTTGGCGACGCTGTTCTGGGCCTCGATCATGTCGGCTCGACCTCGGTGCCATGTCTTGCCGCAAAACCAGTCATCGATCTGGTGCTGACCGTCGCGGACTCGACTAACGAGGCCTCATATGTACCCGCGCTGACGGCAGCAGGCTTCGATCTCACCGTGCGCGAACCGTCATTCCATGAGCACCGATGCTTCCGACTCACTGTGCCACGCGCGAACCTTCACGTGTTCGGTCCGGACTCCCCGGAGACATTTCGTATGTTGATGTTCCGGGATTGGCTGATCAACCGTCCAGAAGATCGTGAACGTTACGAAAAAACCAAACTCGCCGCCGCCGGCCGAATTGAACCCATCGACAAATACAACCTGCGCAAACAGGCGGTGATCCGGGAGATCTATGACCGCGCGTTTCGAGCCGTTGGCTTGCTGTGAGCGATCGGCGCACCGACGCACGTGACAACATGGCGCAGTGCTAATACGTCAAGCATCGTTCGATGATCTGGATGACATAGCGTCCTTCAACTGTGATGCCGCAGTCGTTGGGATGAGTCCGCGGGCAATTCACGAGGAGTTCGACGCCGGCCGGATGCGTCCGGAATGGACGTGGCTGGCGACCAATGACGCGGACCAACTGATCGCCCGGGCAATGTGGTGGGGTCGAGATAATTCAGAACCCATTGCGCTGGATGTGTTGGACGTCGCGGGGCCGATCGAGTCGCGCGCCGCGGTGGGAAGCGCCTTGCTGCGAGCCCGTCATGACGCTTTGGGGCGTCGCGGCAGGCGGGTCCCGATGCCACACACGGTGAACCTTCCGGTGGACTGGCGCTCGCACCAGGCATCGGTTGACGCGGTCAGGTGGCGCCAACTTGCAACCGCCGACGCTGGGCTCACCCAAGTCAACGAGCGGCTCCAGTTCGAGTGGACACCGGATGCCGTGCGTCCGCCACACATTCCGAGGCTCACGTTCCGCGCGGGACCCGATGACGAATTCCTCTCGCTGTTCAGCCAGGTAGCCGCCGGCTCACTTGATGTCATGACCAAGCGCACCTTGGCCACCTCATCAACTGACGATCTGGCCCGCGATGAGCTTGCTTTCTATCTCGTATGCCCCGGCGAGCGTCGTTGGTGGCGCGTTGCGATCGATCCGCGTGGCAAGACCGTCGGATTTATCATCCCGTCAGCGACGCCATGTTCTCGCAACATCGGCTACCTCGGCGTGCTGCCAGCCTGCCGAGGCCACGGTTATGTCAATGACCTGCTCATCCATGCGACGGCTTTTCATCACGCTGCAGGCGCAAAACGCATCACCGCCACCACGGATGCAACAAATACGCCCATGGCCCAGGCATTCACGCGCCATGGCTACCGCAATGTCGAGGTACGTCTCGACCTCGAAGCGCCGTCGAACTGAGCGACAGTTGAGAAAGTCATGTGAGCAGGTGGAAAATTTTGCGCAGGCAGCACTCGGTCGTCGCGGGACATTAAGGCGGTTAATCGACATCCCGCGCAAGCGCGCAGTTACAGCTCGCGTTGTCGCCGGGCTACCTTGGCCGTGCCAAAACCGGACCAGTCAGCGTCGCCCGGTTTGCCCAGACCACCATCACCCGCAGCAGCACGTCACCGGTGTTGCGCAAGTTGTGTTCCGAGCCAACCGGCGCAAGCGCGGCGTCGCCCGGACTGAGATTGAAGACGGCGCTACCGATGTGCATCCGTGCTTGACCCTCAATCACCACATATAACTCTTCGAGCGGTTCGTCCGATGGCGTGTGGGAATGCATTCCTTCGGTGCCAAACTCAGTCGGTATTGGCATGATTTCCCATCTCTGCAAGTGTGTTGTGGCAAGACTAGTGGCGAACCGACTGGCCTCGCCGTACCTGATCAGTGCTGGTCCAAGACATTCTCTCGTAGACGCCAATAGCCCGTTCGTTGTTGTCGATCATCCAGAGTTCAAGCGTCCCCCGGACGGCGGCGCGACCAGCGCTGATCCCACGCTGTGGCCGTCGCGCTGGCCTAAACAAGGGGGTTCGTAACCGTCATGGCCGTGTCCGACCCAAGTGAGCTAAGTGGAAAAGTCACCGACAACGTGACGGCCTTTCTCAACTGCTTCCGGTCACGAGTCCCTGCTAACCCCGAGAGTATTTTCCGAGAAATGAGTGTTTGGCCGAACACCGCCCGCTGCTAGTCTCTGCGTATGTTCGGCACAATTCTCGCGCTCGGTGGCGGGGGCTTCTCAATGTCCGACGATGGCACGTCTGCTATCGACGACTTCTTGCTAGACCTGACCGGCAAGAATCATCCGCGCGTCTGCTTCTTACCGACCGCCAGTGGCGACGTTGATGGCTACAGCCAGCGTTTTGAGGCTGCCTTTGCCAGTCGTGCCGAGACATCAGTGCTATCGCTTTTCTGTCACGACCCATGGGGCTATACCGAGCCGAAGATGCTCCTGGAACAGGACATCATCTACGTTGGTGGGGGCTCGACTGCGAATCTCCTTGCGCTCTGGCGACTGCACGGCTTACCCGCGATTCTCGCTGAGGCTGCGGCGCATGGTGCGATCCTCGCCGGGGTCAGCGCTGGAATGAACTGCTGGTTCGAGGGCTCGTCGACCGACTCATTCGGCCCATTGGCGCCCTTGGCCGACGGGCTCGGGTTTGTCAGCGCGAGTGCGTGCCCGCACTACCTCGGCGAGCCGGGTCGGCGGGAGAAGTACATGGATTGGGTGGCCGACGGGTCGCTCGGTAACGGATACGCGGTCGACGAATATGCCGCCATCCTCTTTCGTGATGGTGAATTCGTGGAAGCGGTGGCCGAAAAATCCGAACGGACGGTAGTTCGCGTCGAGCACAACGGCTCACACCGGGCAGCCGAGATCGAGATCCCCGTCCGCGACCTCCAATGATGCCCCGGTCTCGCACGAGCGGTGCGCCGTTCGAGATCCGATAGCCAGTTGAGCCGAGAAAGCCCTGCTGTTCCTACTCGCCCTACTGATCTGGCGGACCGACGTGTTGATGGGGGACGAGTGGCAGCGCCATCGGCAGACGAGTGGTACCATAAACTTGTACCACTATCAAAGGACGAGCAATGTCAGTCACCGCCAGCGAGGCCCGCAAGAACTTGTTCCCGTTGATCGAACAGGTCAACAATGACCGTTTGGCCGTCCAGATCACGTCGCGCAGAGGCGATGCTGTCCTGTTGTCGCGCGCCGAGTACGACTCACTTGAGGAGACAGCGCATCTTTTGAGAGTGCCAGCCAATGCCAAGCGGCTCATTGAGAGCTTGCAGCAAGCAACGTCTGGCCAACGTGAAGAGCATGAACTCGTCGAATGAGACTCGTCTTCTCGCCTCATGGTTGGAACGACTACACGTACTGGCTCGGAGCCGACCGGACGATGCTCAAGCGCATCAACCGTCTGATTGATGATGCATTGCGAGATCCTGTGGCTGGCATCGGAAAGCCAGAACCTCTGCGGCACATGTTCGCTGGAGCTTGGTCCCGCAGGATCACCGACGAACACCGTCTCGTCTATCTTGTCGACAACGAGGACCTAGTCGTCCTGCAAGTGCGATTCCATTACAAGTAGCCAGTAGATCTGTTTTTACTCGTCTTACGTGCTGTCCGATAATAGATATTATGTCAACTTGTAATGTATCTATTGCAGAATTTGCAGATTAGGACTCCCCTGACAAGCAGCACGCCGCAGCGCCAGCATCCGGTAGCAAGGACAGCATTTGTGCGGCGTGTCGTGGCGGGTGGTCACTGGCCAGCCCTGAGATCAGTGCTCTCAGTGGCATCAGCTGATCGACGACGTTGCTGTCGCCAGACAACAGCAACGTCGGCACCAGGGTATCGAGCTCAGCCTCGCTCAATTCCTGCCCGAGGCTGCACAGGGACTGACCCTGGACCCGAATGCGCTCACGCAACTGCTGCATTGCAGCCAATGGACGCGCGGACGCGTTCGAGGGTCCGTGTGTCGAGCCAGGTCCCGGTGCCGCTTGGACGGGCTGTTCACCAGCCGACTGGCACCATGAAGAAATGACCCGCACAGCGCACGCGCGCCGCCAGAATTCGCACCGAGTGGCGTTAGGCGTGGGCTCCGCCTTGGCGTTGATCTTGGTGCTGGACGGCTGCGGCGCAGGCACCTCTGACTCCGAGGCTGGCGCACGATCCGGTACTTCCGCCAGCGCGTCTGCGAACATCGAACCGGATACGAAGGACGCTAAATATCCAGACGTCCTCGGCGCCGTGCTTGATTCCGACAGCAACGGAGAATGGTCGCTTGATGTGACACTCAGTTCGGAGTACGACAGTCCGAAGCGGTACGCCGATGGTTGGCGGGTGCTGGATGCGGACGGGAACGTGCTCGGGGAACACACGCTGGGCCACGACCATGCCGACGAACAGCCCGTGACTCGCACCCAGCGCGATCTTGAGATCCCCGACGGAGTCGATGTCGTCACTGTCCAAGGCAGGGATATCAAGAATGGGTTCGGCGGCGCGACTCTCGAGGTCGCGGTCCCCCACTAGCGTCCGGCCCGTACGCGATGGCATGGCCAGCGACGAAATTGTGCCTTGATGCAACTCACCACCGACAAAACGCGAGTCGCCGCGCAGCGGTTTTACGAGGGACTCAGATTCGTTGCCTCCCATGAGGGTCTCAAACTCAAGTTTTGAGAAGCAAATGCCGCGAAGAACTCTATCTGGAAGACTTCGGTGATGACACGACCAACACCTGAGCAGATAGCGACCGAACGCTTCTGCCTAGAACCCCTCTCCCCCGCGCATGCGGCTGAGATGGTCGCAGTGCTGTCGGACGCGTCACTCTATGAATTCATTGGCGGAGCGCCACCCACAGGCGATGAATTGGAACGACGCTACGCCACCCAGTGCGTTGGCCAGTCGATCGACGGATCACAGTGGTGGTTCAACTGGATCGTCCGGCGCAGGAGTTCCGGCCTTGCAAGCGGTTTCGTTCAGGCCACGGTTCACCACGGTACGAAGAATCTGGGTGCGGAACTCGCCTGGGTGGTGGCGCCTGAAGCACAAGGAAGCGGCGCTCCGACGAGCACGATCGAGAACGGCAAGACTCGATGGGAACGGCTACCGGCAGTCGGCGATAGCCGTTCCTGAGGTGAGAGTCGCGAAAGCATGGCGTTAACTGTCAGCGACGAAGCGACAGCAACGTCCCGCCAGCAAGGGCGAGACACAACGGTCCATAGTACTTCTTGTCGATATTGTTGAAGCGCGTCGATGGTGTCCATGGGACGATCGATCCGGCCCGTCCGGCGACGCCGATTATGCCCCGGCCGCCCAGAATCGTGGCGAGGCCGACCAACCCGAGACTGCGTGTCGTGGCCCCGATCGGCAACCCGTCGCTGACGACGCCAGCTGCGAAGAATAGTAAGCTGGCAACCGTGAAGCATTCCCGTGGACCTGGGGCCGCACTCGATCCTGCGACGCTGTCGGCGAGCGCGTCACGATCCTTGAACGGGAACGATGAGCCTGCACCCCAGCCGACGTGTAGCCCCGCGATCGCCGCAAGCGTTGTGGCGGTTGTCGTCGATGCAGCCGTCATAATATGAGCCTAACAAAGAGCGTTCTCGCCCTAGGGCTCAAAGTGATTAGTCCGCGCTCAGTTGAGTTGATCTAGGTAGGCTGCTGGTGCACACGTGACACCCACGGCTAGCAGGCATGATAGAAACGAAACCATGTCAAAACGCGCCCTCGCGGGGCTTGCCGCGATCACGTTAGTGTTCGTCACTGCATGCGGCTCGCAGGAAGCCAGCAAATCTGAGCCGAAGTTAGCCGCAGCAACGAAATCCCCGTCCACTGCGGCCGGCTCAAACAGCGATGATGCCAAGCTCGGTGGAATAATTGCGGACAATCCGAAGGATGTCACCTGGCTGTATCCAAAGGACGTCACATCGTCTTGGAAGCGCCTTAAAACCGAGCAAGGATCCGCTCAATGGCAGGTCAACCAAGATTGCGTCTTGACACTTCAGCAACCGGCCGGCCTCGGATCAGATAAGGAACCAACGCAGGAACAGGTTCTAGAAAAATATGCAACAAACCTTGGGTCCGGTATCGGCACTAAGCTGAAGCTCACTGACCGCGACAAGCAATCGTTTCCAGTGAAGACCAACACCGACGCGCAAATGTCCACACGCCTGTCGCACGCACGTATGACAGGCTCGACGCCTGGGATCGAGGGCGAGGTTTACGCCTATCGCAGCGGCGATTTCGCTCTGGTGCTCATGACGGTTTGTGGCAAAGACCGTTTCGCCAAGACCAACTCAGCGGTGTTCGCACCATTCATCAAAACACTTGCCGTTTCAGCTAAGTACTGAATCGTTTAGGAACCCAAGAACGCTGCACATTCGATCACGATCTGGTCGGCGATGCGTCGATCTGTGGCATGGCCGGATGGCATGGGCGGCGTTAGAGTGCAATTCATGGAGATTGATACTAGGCATCTGCGACTGGTAAAGACGATCGCCGACGAAGGCAGCATCACCCGCGCCGCCAGCGTGCTGGGTATGACTCAGCCAGCCTTGACCCGCCAGTTGCGCCGTGTCGAAGACAATCTCGGCGGCAGGTTGTTCTCGCGCTCGCACGCCGGAGTCGAGCAGACCTCGCTCGGGCGGCTGGTGGTCGGCCGGGCGAACGCGGTCCTGTCGGTCATCGATTCGCTCCAGTGCGATGTAGCGGCCACCGTCGATTTGTCGGCTCCCGCGCAAGTTAGGGTCGGCGTCAGGTCGGGCAATGCGCTCGTGGGCTTGATGCGTGCCTTGCGGGCGACGATGCCGAGTACCGACATCGTCACCGACAGTGAATACCGCATCGATGCGCTCATTGATCTCGTGTGCGCGGGTCGCCTCGATTTTGCCGTCATCCACGAGTTCGTGGGCCATGAGTTGGTTCTGGACCCACGCCTTGTCGCGAGCACGGTCGGTAGCGAACCGGCGTTCGTACTCATGTCCCCCGAGCATCGGCTGGCGGACGAGGAAGAGGTGGAACTCGCTGACCTCGCCGACGAACAATGGCTTCTTTCGCCGTTGGATGTCGACTACGAGACCGATTGCATGACCAGAATTTGCCACAGTTCGGGCTTCACCCCGCAGGTGGCTCACTACTTGAGTGACATTCACAGCGTCGAACTCATTCGCATGGGCGAAGCGATCGCGATGTGGTCACCGGCCACCCGCGAACGCAGCGCCGTCCTCAAACCCGTGGTTGGCTCACCCATGTGGATGCGGCGCCTGCTTATCACCTCGCACGACAACCCACTGGCCGAGCACCTCGACAAACTGGCCCGCTTCATCACCGACGGCCTTGCCGAACTTCGCAACGCGCAGCCGGCCTTCAACGCCTGGAAGCAACGCCACCCGGGGCATGACCTAATGGCATGATCACCGTCCTCAAGAATGAGTAGCGTCTCGCGGGAACACCAAACCGAGAGGACGTTTCATGAAGAAACTCATTGCGATCACAGGAGGCGCCGTGCTGGTGGCGGGATTGGGTGTCGTTGCACCCTCCGTCAGCACCGCCTCCGTTAGCACGGCTGCCAGCGGAGATCCCGCGACGGCCGCCGCTCAGTACATCAGTAAGCATCCTGAACTTGTACGTGGCTCCTCCGGCGACGCCTACAAGGCCGTCGACACCATCAACGCGAAGAGCGGACAATCCCATGTCCGCTTCCACCGAACTTATAAGGACCTGCCCGTGCTGGGCGGCGACTTCGTCGTTCATCTCAGCACGGCTGACAAGGTGACCGGCGCATCGGTAGCGCAAGACGACCCCGCCAAGGTGCCGACGACGCCCAAGGTGAAGAAGTCCGCTGCTGCGAAAGATGCACGGCAAGGGTTCGCCGGTGGCGAGATGATCCGCGCCAGCGATCCAACCCTCGTGGTGGACGCTCGTGGTGACAAATCAGCTCTTGCCTACCGCACGGTCATCACCGGTACGCAGGCTGACGGGCAAACGCCAAGCCGGCAAATCGTGGTGACAGATGCCACGAGCGGCACAGTGCGCAGTCAGACCGAGACCATCATGACGCCCATCCAGATGGGACAGAAGACCAACCAGAGCTCGCTCAAATCGTCGGCAAAGACTGCGGCGGCCCAAGGATCCGGAAACGGCATCTTTGTGGGCGAGGTTCCGATCGAGACCACCGAAGCCAGTGGCGGTTTCAGCATGCTCGACGGTGTTCACGGCGACGGCAATACCTGCGACATGGGCAACGCCCAATCCGGCTGCGCCACTTTCAGCGATGCCGACAACGTATGGGGCAACGGCACTCAAGCCGACCCGGCGTCGGCCGGCGTGGATGCACACTTCGGCGCAGCCACCACGTTCGACTACTTCAAAAACGAACACAACCGCAACGGGATCTTCGACAACGGCACTGGCGTCCCCTCGCGTGTGCACTACGGCGACAACTACGTCAACGCCTTCTGGGACGGTCAGCAGATGACGTACGGTGACGGTTCGGGCAACCAGAATCCCCTCGTCGCGCTTGACGTGGCTGCTCACGAAATGTCACACGGCGTCACCGAAAACACCGCGGGTCTCGAATACAGCGGCGATGCGGGCGGTCTCAACGAAGCCACCAGCGACATCTTTGGCACGATGGTCGAGTTCTACGCCAACAATGCCAACGACAAGCCTGACTTTCTGATCGGCGAAGAGATCGACATCAATGGCGACGGCACCCCACTGCGCTACATGGACGATCCGGCCAAGGACGGTCGTTCATACAGTTGCTGGAGCTCAGCGGTTCCGAACTCTGATCCGCACAACTCCTCGGGCGTGGGCAACCACTTCTTCTACCTGTTGGCCAACGGCAGCGGACAAAGTGAATACGGCAATAGCCCAACGTGTGACGACTCCACCGTCGCTGGCATTGGCAACGAAAAGTCAGCGGCGATCTGGTTCGCGGCCCTCACCCAGTACATGACCAGCGGCGAAACGTATGCCGATGCGCGTGCGGACACGGTGAAGGCAGCAACGGATCTGTATGGAGCCGGTAGCCCGGAAGTCCAGGCGACGGAAGCGGCTTGGGCTGCGGTCGCCGTCAGTTGACACCACCGCACAGATGAACCAGGCCGTGGCCTCGCGGATCACACGTCCCGCGAGGCCACGGCTTTTCTGTCACAGCTCATCTCCAGAGAGGTACATCATGAAGATCCGCAGAGCCGCAGCAGCGGCACTCGCAACCGCCACGATCACCGCACTGGGCGGGCCAGCGTTCGCGCAGCCCGCGGGCGGAACCCAGCCCCTGATACCGAAACCGATCGCCGCGACGGCGCCCCTGGCCGAAGCGCCAGATATCGACATCGCGGAGGTCCAGAAGCACCTCTCCGCGCTCGAGGCGATCGCGAACGAGAACGACGGCAACCGCTCGACCGGCTCCAGCGGCTACCGTGCCTCCGTCGACTACGTGACCCAGCAACTCAAGGCCACTGGCTACACCGTCAAGGAGCAGCCGTTCGACACGCGATACGGCGAGTCCTACAATCTGACCGCTGAGCTGCCCGGCACCGATCCTAATCATGTCCTGATGCTCGGCGGCCACCTCGACAGCGTCGACGAAGGTCCTGGCATCAATGACAACGGCACAGGGTCGGCGGCGGAGATCGCGACGGCGCTGGCATTCGCTGAGGCCAACCCCGATCCAAGCATCACGGTCCGCTTCGCGTGGTGGGGTGCCGAGGAGCAGGGACTACTCGGTTCGAGCCACTACGTCGAGAACCTCGATCAGGCCGAGCTCGACAAGGTCGACGCCTACCTCAACTTCGACATGATCGGCTCGCCCAACGGCGGCTATTTCGTGTATGACGGTCAGACCGAGATGGAGGGCCAGTTCGACGAGTTTCTCGCCGGCCGAGGCTTCACGACCGAGAAGACATCAGCGGGGGGACGCAGCGATCATGCGGCGTTCGAGGATGCTGGCATACCGATCGGCGGACTGTTCACCGGCGCGGAGGGGATCAAGTCGTCAGCGCAGGCTAAGGCCTGGGGCGGAACGGCCAATGAGCCCTTTGACCCGTGCTACCACGCGTCGTGCGACGCATCCGAGAACGTCGATACGACACTCCTCGACAATATGACCGACGCGATGTCGTTCGTGTTGTGGTCGCAAACAGCTCCGGCAGCAGCCGCACTCCAACCGGCTGCCTAGCCGGATCCTGTGCGGGTCACTTTTGGGTGGCGTTTGT
This sequence comes from Aeromicrobium changchenzhani, assembly GCF_057586615.1. NCBI lineage: Bacteria > Bacillati > Actinomycetota > Actinomycetes > Propionibacteriales > Nocardioidaceae > Aeromicrobium > Aeromicrobium changchenzhani. The sequence continues at coordinate 1,923,298 of NZ_CM172480.1, forward strand.
CTCTGGTGGGTCGGCGCGCATCAGCACGCCGGACCCGCCGTCAAAGGGCTCGCCGAGGTAGCTGGCCGTGCGACCAGATCCATGACATTCGCAGGCGGGTCAACTCCGCGCCGATACCGCCGCGGCGCCAATCCGAGTCCACGCTCAGGTCAGGCAGCCCGGGATCGGACGCGAACGATCTTTCGTCATACGGTGGGGTCACCCCATCATTGTCCCCCGCGCTCGCGCACCCTGATTCTCTGAACCGCCGAGAATGACCGGAGGATGGCCTCCCCCTTCGGTCGTACCGGGGCACGTGCGAAGCTGCGCTGTGTGACTTGGAGCGCAGACCGACGGCTTGCGGTACTGCTGTTCGCGGTGGCCACCGGGACCAATGTCCCCACTCCCCTGCTCTTGGTCTACCGCGAGCGACTCTCGATGACCGATGCGTCTCTGACCGCGATCTTCGGCGTCTACGCCCTCGGTCTGATGCTCGCGCTCGGGATCGCAGGTCGGGCCGCCGACCAGTTCGGACGCCGCCGGATCGTCTTACCGGGAGCGGTCTGCGCGGCTTTCGTCTCGCTGCTGTTCATCTTCGCCGCCGACAGCGAAGCCCTCCTATACCTCGCCAGATTCCTTCAGGGGGCGGCGTCGGGAACGGTCTTCAGTGTTGGCAGCGCCTGGCTGATGGAGACCGCCTCTCGACGCGGGAACCACTCCGGTGCTCGCACGGCCGCGGTAGCTATGACGGCGGGCTTCGCCATCGGACCGGTTTATGCAGGCCTGATCGGCCAGTGGGGACCGTGGTCTCTGGTTCTCCCCTACCTGCTGCACATGGCCACCATGCTGGTGGCACTTCTGGCCTCCTGGTCGGTGGGCGAATCTCTGATCCGGCAATCCACGACGCCCGAGACCCCTCCCGCCGGAGCGCTCCGCCCCGGAGCGTGGCGAAGCGCACTATTCGTCGTCGCGCCGCTCGCGGTCTGCGTGTACGCCTTCCCTGCGAGCACGATCGCTGCGGTCCCGGTACTCGTCGGCTTCCCTGTCGTGCCTGTGGCGCTGACCGGGCTGATGGCCGGGCTCACCCTGGGCGCAGGGGCGCTGGCAGCGCCATTTCAGGGTCGCCTCGGGACCCGTGCCGCGCCGGTCGCTGCCGCCTGCGGGATGGTCGGCTTCGCTGGTACTGCTCTCGCGGCCGCAGTACCTGCGATCCTGCTGCTCGTCATACCGGCCTCCGTCGTGCTCGGAGCCGGCGGCGGTCTCGCGCTCGCCAGCGGGATCTCGCGGCTGCCCGCGCTGGCCAGCAAGGGGCGGTTGGGCACCGTATCTGCCGGCTTCTACGTCGCCGCCTACGTGGGCTTCGGACTCCCATTGTTGATCACCGCGCTTTCCGAGCGGGTCTCGGTCGCTCCGGTACTGGCGGTCTTGGCCGGGCTGTGCGGAGTGCTCGCCATCCAGCAGAAACGGGCCCGGTTATGACATCAGCTGCTGCCCGTAGCTCCGGCCACACTATTCGCAACGCTCGCACTCATTCACAGTTTGCCGCGGGAAAGCAACTGGCGGCGCGCCTCGGTAATTGCTATGGCGCGGGTGGGATGGGTGGCGGGGATTGCCGTGTTGCTAGTCGCGGCCCTTGGTCAAGCGGCATGGGTTCCCCAAGAGCAGATCAAAACAAATGACGGCACAATCCCGAATGCCACATGGTGCACACCATCGGATGGCTCCCCCGGGATCAACGTCAACCGGCTCGACCCGGCGTGTACCACCACACGGCCCTTGTCCGGCTCGACCGAAGAACCCAAGATGTTGCGATAAAACTCGATGGAACGAAGGAGATTTTCCACCCTGAGCGTTACGCCGAGAATCTTCATCACTGCACCTTCGCGGCCGCCACACAGCACAAGCATCCGCAGATTCATTTCCGCAAAGCCAGATCGGTCACCGGACTCGTCGCCGCTGTCCTCGATGATGACGACCCGACCGCGATCACTCGCGGCCGCTCTGCATCGTAAGAGGATTGCTCCGGCATCCATATCGTTCCAGTCGTGCAGCACGCTGTTGAGCACATACACATCACCACCGGTTGGCAATGCATCGAAGAAACCCCTCCCATGAATTCGCAGCGGGCATCCACCCCACTCGCGACAAGTCGCTCCCGGCCGCGCTCGACGGTGTCCGGCAGATCCACCAGCGGGGCGCGAAGTTCGGGGTAGCTCTGGAGAATCGTGGCCAGCAGTGCACAATTGCCTCCACCGACATCCACCACATGTTTGGCAGCGGACCAGTCGTAACCGCCCGCGTCGTCCGCAATGTACTCGGCACCGGCCGCCATAGTTGCGTCGAATGAGGCACTCATCTGCGGATTAGCCGCAAGGTATTGCCAAAGTGGAGCATCAAAGACGGTTTGCCAGGCCGGCTGTCCAGTACGAAGAGTATGCAGCACGCCGGTAAAGGCGAGGTCCATCTGCCCGCCAGATCCATCGAGATCCAACGAAACCTGCATCCCACCTGGATGGTCCGAGCGCAATAGAGTCGACAACTCATTGAGTCCGAATACCCCTGGGCGCGGCGCGGTGAATACGCCATGCGCGACTAAATGATCAAGTAGTCGCTCCAGCGCATAAGGGTCGCAACCCGAGCGCCGAGCCAGGTCTTCGACCGGGACGGGTCCGTCTGTCATAAGGTCGGCGACCCTGACAGTTGCCGCCGCCCGAACTGACATCGGAGTGACGAGATCAATCACCGGCGCCAACATTTCCCAAGCTGATGGGCCCGCTTTTCGTCGGATGGATCTTCAGATTGGCCTGTCATTTTCGCTCCCAACGCTTACGTGGACCTGTCCGCTACTTGACATACCGAAGGGTCCCATGTTGTGTGATGTACGTCTCAACCCGTACTGCTATCGCCGTACGGCGGGATACCGAGTCTGGCGGGAGATCCTCGTCATTCACATCAGGGGGAAAAATAGAATGCGACAAACCACACTACGAAAAGCAATGATTGGTGGGGTTGCGATTATCGTGACCGCCGCAATGGCCGGCCCAGCCGTCGCCGCGAAATCAGGTCCGGACGACGTCAACACCAAGAAACTGCGAAACGCCGTCACGGTCAATGGCATTTTGCAGCACGAACGACAACTTCAGCGCATCGCCAATCAGAATGAAGGCACTCGCGCGTCGGGCACGCCAGGTTATAAGGCCTCGGTAAAGTACGTGTCTAAGGCACTTCGCAAGGCCGGCTACAAGGTCAAGGTCCAGGAGTTCACCTTCGCGTTCTCACGTGATCTGGCACCCGCAGAGTTCACTGAGGTGTCCCCCACGGCCAAGGACTTCGAGACCGGTTCGTATTCGTATTCGGGCAGTGGCGATATCACCGGCCAGATCGTTCCGACCAACGACGTCGTGATTCCAGCAGCGCCTGATCCGAGTAGCACCTCCGGTTGTGAAGCCTCGGATTTCCCCACCGCACCCTCGGCATCAGCAATTGCCTTGATCCAGCGCGGCACCTGTGATTTCGCCACCAAGGCCGACAACGCAGCGGCCGCAGGCTATGGGGCAGCAATCATTTTCAATGAGGGCAACCCTGGCCGTACAGACTTGTCAGTGGGCACGCTGGGTGCCCCGAAATCCATCCCGGTCATCGGCCTCAGTTACGACGATGCGGTTGCGTTGTATGAGGAGAGCCAGAGCGGACCGGTCACCGCTCGCGTGTTCACGTCGACCGAATCCGATCTCAACCGCAAGACCTACAACGTGATCGCCGATTCACCACAGGGCAAGAAGAAGGGTGAAACGGTAGTCGTCGGCGCGCACCTCGATTCGGTTGCCGAAGGAGCTGGCATCAACGACAACGGAAGCGGTACTGCCGCGGTCCTAGAGATCGCTGAACAGATGGCAGCCAAGAAATACAACAAGAAGCTCCAACGTCAAGTGCGGTTCGCGTTTTGGGGTGCTGAAGAGGCAGGGCTGCTGGGCGCCGAGCACTACGTTGACAACCTCAACACCAAACAGCTGAACAAGATCTACGCCAATCTGAATTTCGACATGATCGGCTCGCCCAACTACGTCCGGTTCGTCTATGACGGTGATGGTTCAGATACGCCCGATGCGGGCCCAGCCGGTTCCGCGGAGATCGAGAAGGTATTCACCGATTACTTCACCAGCCGGAAATTGGCGACGGCGCCGACTGCCTTCGATGGTCGCTCTGATTACGGACCGTTCATCGAAGTCGGCATCCCATCCGGCGGACTCTTCAGCGGCGCCGAAGGAGTCAAAACCGATGCCGAGGCTGCTGTGTTCGGCGGTACTGCCGGCGAGCCTTATGACGCCTGCTACCACGCTGCTTGCGACACCATGAGCAATCTGAGCACGAAGGCGCTCAATGAACTCGGTGATGGTGCAGCTCACGCGGTCCTGACCATGGCGATGTCGAAGCGCGGCCTCTACCCTGATGCCAGCCTCGCCAAGATTGCGCCGAAGCGGGTCTCCAGCGATCTGCAGAAGGGACACACGCCGATCAAGTAACGCTGATCAACAGGCCGGCGGCCGGGGGTGCACTGCTCCCCCGGCCGCCGGTTTGATTTCAGGCAGCTTGTTCCCACATTCGCCGGATCGCTTGCTGCTCGAGCTGATCGGCCGGCAGCTCATCTGGAGCATCGTTCAAGCAGAAGTACTGGTCCTCGACAGGATCGTCGGACGGGAACCCGAAGGGGTTGTCCCACGTCGCGCTCGGCAGCGGATCTGCCTGATGGGTGTAGCGGTGCCCGGTTCTGGTCGTCCATTCGAACGCCCCGGGCTCGGTTTGTCGAAGTCGAAGGTTGCCGTCGGTCTTCTGCTGATGCACCCGCCGGTCCAAGACACCCAGATTGCTTCCCGTGGTCGGCCCATGCTTGGCACACCGACGGTGACCGCAATGCGCAATCGTATGGTCGACGTCACAACGCGCGGCTGGCACCGAACTGGTCGGGAAAACGCTTGTCCCATCCCGCATCCGGATGGCGAAACCAAGTTTGGCTGAGGCGAAACGCCCCACTTCGGTGGCATCGAGCAGGTGACCGCGCTCGTCGGTCAGGAGCCGCCAGAAGAGTGTCCCGGGGCGGGCCGCCAGCGAACGGATCATGCCGGCTGGAATTGAATCACTGCGGTCCGCGAACTCACCGGGAAGATCACTCAACCCCACCAACGACTGGATCGGAACGATCACACCGATCGTCGCCGCAAACCCAGCCGTTTCAGCTCCCCCAGCCTCGCAAGAATTGCGTCCGAGCAGTATGTCGGTAAACAAGTCGGCGCGACGCTGACTCATGGTTCGTTCATCAGCCGAGCCGAGCGCCCGTGCCCGGGCATCGAGGGCATTGTCGATCGCTGCCGCGTCGGTGACCGAGATCAACGCAGTCACCTTGGCCATGCCATCAACCTCGGTCCAGCGCCATACGGCCCGGTCCTTGAATGCGCGGCGCTGCCGCTCGCGTGCTGAATCGGCTTCCGTGCGCTCCACGAACCGGTTGAGCCATGACCACAACTGCGCAGGAGTCTTGGACACCGCTGCCGCTACTGCGGCGGTATCCAGATGCGCCCGCGACTCAGCTCGCGCCAATCGATCGCCGGCCGCGTCGATGGCGAATGCCGTCCGGGCAGTGATCTCGCCCCGCAACCATGCGCTCCATACCTCGGGCATACGCGCTCGAATGCTCCGCACCGCGGCCGCCTGGGTCTGGACCGTTGCCACCGGCAGCATGAGTGCGAGCGAAAGCTCGAACATGGCGCCGTGCACCTCACCATCGCCAAAACGGCGTCCGCCACGGGCCTCGCCTTCGGCACGTCGAAGGTCAACGAACTCCAGCAGGTGGACGAACTTGGCCGCCTCTGCGGCATTGATCGCACGCTGACCCGCGTGGACAGCATCGATCAGCTGCGCATCGCGGGACATTTCGGTGTTCATATCTACAATCTAGCGCCGCCCACTGACACTCAATATTGCATCCGCTTCCGCCGATGTAGCCACCGAAAGGCGGAAGATCCACTTCCCGCCTACAGTGGCATTCACCCCACTCGAAAGGTCCAATCACATGAACGAATTGCGTGTAGTCGCCGAAATCGTCGCAAAGCCCGGATCGGAGGAGACCATCCGCAATGCGTTGGCCGAACTCACTGCCGCCACCCAATCCGACGAGGGCTGCATCAGTTACGAATTATTCGAGTCCGCAGCGGTGCCTGGGACTTTCTTCACCGTCGAAAGCTGGGCGGATCAAGAATCACTTGACGCCCATATGCAGAGCCCACATATTACGGCAGCTTTCGCCATCGCCGGAGATCATGTCGCGGCCGCTCCGGCGATCCATCCGCTCATGCCGGTGACCGCCTGACGGCTCGAACCAGCTCTACTGCCCGCTCCCCCACCGCTGAGCGTCGGTAGTCTCATAACCATGGCAAAGATCCGAACGATCGAAGATTACGTCGCGTCCGTGTCCGCCGATCTCATCCCGATCGGTGAGCAACTGACCACACTTCTCGATGGGGCGCTGCCCGACGCCGAGGGTGTCATCTGGCATGGCCATCCGGTGTGGATGATGGGCAGGTCTCCGGTTGCCGCATACAAGGCTTATGCCTCGCATCTCACCTTCATGATGTGGAAGGGGCAATTGTTGACTGACCGCTCTGGCCGTCTGCAGGCCGCTGGATCATCGGCAATGGCCAATCTCAAACTGCACACCGTCGACGACATCGACACCGACCTGTTCATCAATTGGCTGCATCAGGCGGCCAAACTCGAAACCACCTAAACATCCAGCAGGTCGCCTACTCGAACGGTGTGGTGTCCCCGGCGCCGCGGCGCACGATCTCGGCGACGCCGCTCGAGAAGTCGATCACGGTCGACGGTTCGGGCAACACCTCGCCCGATTCGATGACCGCTTCGATCTGATGGTCGAGCGTCTCTTTGATCTCCCACGCCTGGGTCATCGGCTCATCCTCGCCCGGCAGGATCAAGGTGCTTGACAGTAACGGCTCCCCCATTTCGGCCAGTAATGCCATGACGACTTTGTGTTTGGGGATTCGTACGCCGATCGTCTTCTTCTTGGAATGCATCAGCCGACGCGGAACTTCGCGGGTAGCGGGGAGAATGAAGGTGTAGGGGCCAGGCGTCGCTGCCTTGATTGCCCGGAAGATTGTGTTGTCAACGGTAACGAACTGGCCCAGTTGCGCAAAATCGCGACAGATCAGGGTGAAGTGATGCTTATCGTCAAGGTGACGGATCTTACGGATTCGATCGAGGCAGTCCTTGTTGCCCAACTGAGCGCCAAGTGCGAAGCCGGAGTCGGTCGGATAAGCAATCAGCCCGCCGTCGCGCAGAATCGCAGCGGCCTTGGCGATCGCGCGCGGTTGGGGATTGTCGGGATGAACATCGATGAAAGTGGCCATGGGATGAGCCTACGACTTTTGGCCGCCGGGTGAACCCATCTGGGCCACCAACCACTGGCCGAATTGCTTCTCTCCTTTGGCCATCACCAACCGGTGGGCAAATTCGAAGAGTGGCCGAAGTAGCCAAGCTGATGCGCGCATCCAGCGGCGCGAAGTCTCGACGGTCCAATCAATCGCCATGGTGCTGCCGGCGGGGCCTGCCGCAGCGATGCGCATCACGCCTTCGCCTTTCAGATCACCGTCGGCCTTGACCGTCAATGGCTCCGGCCGATCCACCTCGAGGTCATACAGCCGAAATCGGAGCGAATAGCCCAAGCCACTTGAAGCTCGCACATGTAGCGAACCATCGGAATAGCTCTCCGTATGCACTGCCGGCCACCACACCATCGGGTCATCACCAGCGACGAGTTCTTCGAGCGCATCCCACACGGTGTTCGCGTCCACCGTGAATGTCCACACCGATTTCAAGTGGTAGCGATTTTTCACATCGAATCCTTCGTGTCGCTGCCGCGAATGTAGAGGCGGACGAACTTTAATGGAGTTGGCCCTGCGACGTATGAGACCGCAGGGCCTCAGTCTTTGTCGCTGGCCGTCCGATGCAGCCACCATAAGCCGATAAAGGGAAGCACCAGCGGGATATAGACGTAGCCAGCACCAAAGCCGGACCATACGGTCTGATCGGGAAACAGGTCTGAGTCGATAAGCGCCAGCGAGCCGACCACCAAAACCCCGAGCAACTCAGTGCCAATCGTAATCAGGGCGAGCCGTTGCGCATTCCGTGCCAACGCAACTGTCGCTACGACGTAAACGATTCCCGCGAATGCCGACAACAGATAGGCCACCGGCGCCTCGTCATAACGCGTGATGAGTTGGAAGGTCGAGCGCGAAGCCGCCGCGATCGCAAAGACCGCATACACAGCGACGAGCATTCGGCCGAAGCCATGAGAGGTGTCAGACATACCGGCCCTGCCAGATCCCCAGCAACCGGATACACAGCACCCCGACGGTCAGCATCGCGACGACCACGACGCCGGTCCCCCACCGTGATTTCTCGGCGATACCCCAGACCACCGCAGCCGGCGGAATGAGCACGATCGTAACCAGATAGGACACGAACAACACCCGATCGACATCGCGACTGGTTCCCGCAAGCGCGCTCGTGCCGCCGATCAGCAGCACTACCAATGCAATTTCGAGCGCGGCCACCGCGTAGAACAGCGGATTACTGAACTGCCGGTTGAGCACCGTATGGAGACCCGCGAAAACAGCGACCCCAACGGCGGCAATCGCGATGGCATAGGCCACGGTCTCGTTCACAAGATCCCTTCGATTGTCATCGATTTGTGCTGGTCAGGTGCGCTGTCAACGTCGAAATTGTGTCATAACGGAACGCTCTTTCACTCAGCCGCCTACGTGCCCACCGTGGTGGATCCCAATTGGCAACAGTGACAGTGTCAGTGTCATAATCGCGTTATGGCCGATCCGATAGTCCTGATCAGCGCTGCGATGGCAGTCCCATCCGCGTTTTATCGTCCGCTAGTGGCGTCTTTTGAGGACCGCGGTTGGTCCGCCCGGGCAATTCCGGCCCGGGGATTTGAACGTGGCGAACCTATCGCGTCGCGGCGACATGACTGGAGCTACGGCGACGTCATCGCCGATATCGCTGACGCAGTCGGCAAGGCCCGCGCTGACGATCCGAACCGTAAGGTGATTGTGCTCGGCCACAGCCTCGGCTCCCAAGCCGGCGCGGGACACCAGATCCACTGCTCCCCCGCCGATGGCTTCGTCACGATCGGCGCCTCCGTGCCCGATTACCGCTTTTACCCCCATGGCGGGCTTCCTGTCCTCGCGCTCGGCATGTCCGTCCCCGTTGTGACACGCATATTCGGCTATTTGCCGAAGCCGATGTTCGGCGCTCCTGGCGCCCGGACGATGATGCGCGAATGGGCGAGGTTCGTACGCTCAGGAACACCCCCGTTTCCGGTGCCGCATCGGGTCAGCACGCCGAGCCTCGTTATCCAGGTTCAGGGCGATGCGTATGCAATGTCGGCCTCAAATAAACGATTCGCCGACGTCTTCATCGAACCCCATGCCATGACGCGCTGGGTCTATACGAAGGCCGCCGCACCTGTTGGTGGCATCGTCGACCACCTCATGTGGGTCAAATCCCCCGAGGTTGTCGTCGACAAGGTCGTCGACTGGTGGACCGCGGACAAAAATACTGAAGTTCGGCCCACACGTTAACGCTACGAGACGTTTCGCTCAGACCTCCGCGAACGCCTCAATCGGTGGGCAGGAACAGAACAGATTGCGGTCGCCATAGGCTTGATCGACGCGCCCGACCGGCGGCCAATATTTGTCGTCGGTCGTACCGCTGGGGAATGCCCCAACTGCCACCGAATAGGGATGGCTCCAGCCTTCGCTGAGTTCACGCATCGTATGGGGTGCGTTGATCAGCGGATTGTCCTCGGCCTGCAAGGTCCCCGCAACGACCGCGTCGATCTCAGCATGGATCGACAACATCGCCTCACAGAATCGATCCACCTCGGCCAGATCCTCGGACTCAGTTGGCTCAACCATGAGCGTTCCTGGTACCGGGAAGCTCGTCGTTGGCGCATGGAAGCCATAGTCGATCAGCCGCTTAGCGACGTCATCGACGCTGATCCCCGATTCCTTGCTCAACTCCCGGAGATCGAGAATGCATTCGTGGGCAACAAGACCATTATCGCCGGTGTAAAGCACCGGGAACGCTCCTCCCAGACGCTTGGCAATGTAGTTGGCCGACAACACCGCCACGGAGGTCGCGCGGGTAAGCCCGCCAGCGCCCATCATGGCGATGTAAGCAAATGGAATCGGCAAGATTCCGGCTGACCCGTATGGGGCTGCGCTGATCGCACCGATCCCTACCCGTTTGGATTCAACCGGATGCATCGGATGTGAGGGCAGGAACGGCACCAGATGCTCACCGACGGCAACCGGACCGACCCCTGGACCACCACCGCCGTGCGGAATGCAGAAGGTCTTGTGCAGATTGAGGTGCGAAACGTCGCCGCCGAACTGTCCGGGTAAGGCATGACCGAGCAGCGCGTTGGCGTTGGCGCCATCGACGTAGACCTGCCCACCATGGTTGTGAACGATGTCGCAGAGTTCACTGATGCCGTGTTCGTACACGCCGTGTGTTGACGGATAGGTCACCATGATTGCGGCAAGATCGTTCGAATGCTCAGCGCATTGGCGCTTCAGATCCGCAAGGTCAACCTCACCTCGGTCGGTGGCCTTGACGATCACGACACGCATACCGGCCATGACAGCCGATGCGGCATTGGTGCCATGGGCCGAACTTGGAATCAAACAAACATCGCGAGATTCGTCGCCACGGCTCTGGTGATAAGCACGAATCGCCAGCAAGCCGGAGAATTCGCCCTGTGATCCGGCGTTGGGCTGGATCGACACTGCGGCATAGCCAGTAACGGTTGCAAGTCGTGATTCGAGTAACTCGATCATTTCGATCATGCCGCCGGCATCGGCCGCCGAAACGAACGGATGCAGGTCAGCGAACCCGGGAAAACTAATCGGCTCCATCTCCGCAGCCGCATTGAGCTTCATGGTGCAGGAGCCGAGCGGAATCATGCCGCGATCCAACGCATAATCACGGTCGCTGAGTCGGCGAAGGTAACGCATCATCTGCGTTTCGCTGTGATGTTCATGGAACACCGGATGGCTGAGGATCTCGTCGGTTCGTAGCAACGCGGTCGGTATCGACTCGGCGCCTTCCTCCACCGCGTCGATGCCATCGACGCCGAATGCCGTCCAGAGCTTGCGCAGATGCTTGTCGGTCGTCAGTTCATTCGTTGCCGCGCCGACATGGTCGGCGTCGATCAGGCGCAGATGTATGCCCGAGGCGCGAGCGGCCGCGACAACATCGACCGCACGACCCGGAACGGCCGCGACAATCGTGTCAAAGAAGCCATCGGTAGCAGTCTCCACTCCCCCGGCGCGCAACCCGGCCGCAAGGCGAGTTGCATAGCCATTCACCCGACGCGCGATCCGGCGCAGACCCTCCGGCCCGTGATAGACGGCGTACATCGACGCTGCAACGGCAAGCAGAACCTGCGCGGTACAAATGTTTGAGGTTGCCTTCTCGCGGCGAATATGCTGCTCCCGCGTTTGCAGAGCGAGGCGGTAGGCCGGTCGCCCAGCCGTGTCCACCGAGACGCCGACGAGACGGCCGGGGAGGTGCCGCTCAAGGCCCGCACGCACGGACATGAACGCCGCGTGCGGTCCGCCGTAGAACATCGGCACGCCAAATCGTTGGCTGGATCCCACGACAATATCGGCGCCCATCGAGCCGGGCGATTTCACCAACACCAATGCCAACGGATCAGTCACGACGACCGCAAGCCCCCCACCCGCGTGAACCGCTTCGATGATTCCGGTTGGATCACCCAGTTGGCCATCGGCACGTGGATAGGCGATGATCACGCCGGCGCCATCAACAGCGGGCAAGCCAGCGGCCAGATCGGCCTCGACCAGATCGATGCGGAGCGCCTTGGCTCGGGTTCGTATGACTGCCAAGGTCTGCGGTAGGCAGCCGGTGTCAAGAATGATGGGTTTGTCGCCGCCGCGACGATTCGCGCGCCGAATCAACGTCATGGCCTCGGCCGCCGCAGTCGCCTCATCGAGCAGCGACGAATTGGCCGTCGGAAGCCCGGTTAGATCGGCGATCATAGTTTGAAAGTTGAGCATGGCCTCAAGCCGGCCTTGCGAGATCTCCGGCTGATAGGGCGTGTAGGCGGTGTACCAGGACGGGTCCTCCAACACGTTGCGGCGAATAACCGCCGGTGTCGTCGTGGGGTGATAGCCGAGGCCGATCATGGATATCCCCGGATTGTTGCGTCGGGCCAGACCGCGAAGCAAATGGAGAACTTCGGTTTCGCTCAGCGGCGCGGGCAGCGCCAGCTGCGACAAGGTACGGATGCTCTCGGGCACCGCGGCGGCCATCAACTCATCCAAGGTGTCGTAGCCAACAACACGAAGCATTTCGTCCTGCTGGGACGAATTAGGCCCGATGTGACGGGATTCGAAGAGTTCAGACTGTGCGTGCAACGGACACTCCATGGGATCGAGGCTTGAAGCCTCCCCATCTGTCACGTCACCGCTTCAGATTCGCCTCGATCACGTGGTCCGTTGTGCCTGAGAGGTTCCGGGGAGGAATTGCCCCTTCGGCGCTGCCGGAGAGCAGACTCTCCCACATGACTTCGAAAGCACCGCTAACCTACCAGTGTCGGGCCAGTAATCGAAACACGCGGCCGCGTGTCTGCAGCCGGTCAGCTGCTGAGGCGGGTACGGCGCCGAGCCGCCAGTTCATCGTTGTGATCCTCGACCTGTACGGCACGTTCGCTGGGCAGCTGCGCAAGCGAGCCTTCAATCTCACGCCATACGCCCCCGATCGCGATGCCGAAGACACCCTGACCTCCCTGGAGCAGGTCGATCACTTCATCGGCGGAACGGCATTCGTACACGCTGGCGCCATCGCTCATGAGTGTTACTTGAGTCAGGTCGTCGGTGCCACGCTTGCGCAGATGCTCAACCGCAATTCGGATCTGTTGGAGCGAAACACCCGCATCAAGCAACCGCTTGATGATCTTGAGCAGCAGGATGTCTTTGAAAGAGTAAAGGCGTTGGGTGCCCGAGCCGCCGGCTGATCGCACGGTCGGCTCGACCAAGCCAGTGCGGGCCCAGTAGTCGAGTTGGCGGTAGGTGATCCCAGCAGCGCTGCACGCCGTCGGACCGCGGAAGCCAGTGTCCTCAGGCATCGGCGACACGTCATCGTTGAACAACAAGCCCTGATCCCCAGCTTGTTCAGCAGCGACGACGGCAGGTGCCTGATCGATCTCATCCAATGGCTTGTTCATCCACGGACCTTCCAGAAAAAATGCGGTTGGGGGGAAGCCTACCGCTACGGAATCACATCCGCGTACTTTCGGCAGTAGTCTCAAGGTAAAGGTGAGAGTTTGCTGGGTCAACGACCAAGCGTGTTTCCGGGCGTGTCGTAACCCTAAACCTTAGGTTGAGGGTTACTTATCGAAGTCTTCCGGATTCACTTCGTCTAGGAATTCGCGGAACTTCTCGATTTCGTCATCTTCTTCGCGGGCCGCATGAATTCCGGCCTCGTCAAGGACATCCTCGGCGCAGATGATTCGCGTTCCAGTCCGCAATGCGAGCGCAATCGAATCCGATGGACGGGCCTCGACCTCAGCTCCGGAGGCAAACACCAGTTGAGCGTAGAAAACGCTTTCACGCACGTCAACAATGCGGACCTCAACCAGCTCATCACCGAGCGCGTCGATGATCGAGCTCATCAGCTCATGTGTCATCGGGCGTTTGCCTTCAGTCCCCTGCTGGGCAAAAGCAATCGCCGAGGCTTCAACGGCACCAATCCAGATCGGCAGATAACGCGATCCTTCCGACTCGCGCAGGAGAACAAGGGGCTGATTGGTGGGCATTTCTACCCGGACCCCGACCACGTCGACCTCACGCATGATCAATCAGCTGCTCAAGCCGTCTTGTACCAAAATCGTATGCAACCGGATCGCGAGCGCCGCAATAGTGCCGGTGATCTCCGCAGTTTTGGCCTTGTCATGCTGCTTCGCAACCGGCGCGACCAATTGATCAAACAACCCGATTTCCCGATCTGCGGCGGACCGGAATATCTTGAGGTGGCGCGGTTCGAGGCCCAGGCTAGAAAACTCACGCACGACCGCTGCAACCGACAGAGCATGCCCGTCGTAATAGGACTGGTTGGGGCGACGCTTGATCAGGCCATATTGTTCGAGCGCCTCGAGTAGTTCACCGCTGATGTCAGCAGCGTCGAGGAGTTCAGCGCGCGACAACCGGATCTGGCTGCGCCCCTCGGTGAACGTGGCGGGCGTCGGCAATCCGTCGTCACCGAGCGTCGTGCGCGGCACCGAGATCTGGCCGTTGATGACATCTTGGGGTACGACGCCACGATCCATATCCTCGAGCAACTGGCGAATCGTTCGCAACGGTTTAAACGTGTCGCGCTGCTGCCTAAGGATAAAGCGCAGTCGCTCAACATCGCGATACGAAAACTTACGGTAACCCGATGGAGTTCGCTCCGGCGCAATCAATCCCTCGGACTCAAGGTAACGAATTTTGGTGATCGACAACTCCGGGAACTCCGCTCGGAGTTCGTCGATAACTTTGCCAATGCCGAGTCGTGACAACTCGGGCATTGATTCGGTCACGCGGCGCCGCCAGTACGTCCCACGATGTAGATCAGACGATATTTTCCGATCTGTACTTCATCGCCACCGGCCAGTGCGATTTCGCCGTCAATACGATCCCGATTGACATAGGTGCCATTGAGACTGCCGAGGTCCTTCACCGTGTGGCCATTAGCAGCGCGGGTGAACGTCGCATGTCGGCGTGACACGGTGATGTCGTCAAGGAAAATCTCGCTGTCCGGATGCCGCCCCACCGTTACGGCGTCGGTGTCGAGAAGGAACCGCGCCCCTGCGCTGGGGCCGCGTTGGACCAGCAGCAGGGCGCTACCAGCCGGCAGCACGCCCGTAGCGGCAACGTCCTCGGGAGTCATCTCCTGGGTGTCGATATCGAGTGCCGGTATGGCCATCGTTGACGTGACTTCCGTGGACGGATCGACGGTCTCATTCCCATCGTTCGGGGACGACATCGGAATACCTCCTGAAACGGATCCTGAACTGCTGTTTGGGTTCAGCATTCTGTTGCCTCAAACCTAGCATCTTGCAGGTCATCGATGAGATGATTTGGGACGTCAGCCTGCGATAATGGCTGAGTAAGCCTCGGACTCCAGTAGCGCCATGGTCGGGTCTTCGTCGCTGGGACGGACCTTGATCAACCAGCCCTCACCATATGGATCGGAATTGACCACCTCTGGCGCGTTGTCGAGACCGTCGTTGCGGGCAATAACCTCGCCGGCGATCGGCGCAAAGATCTCGCTGACTGATTTCGTCGATTCGAGTTCACCGATGACGGCTCCGGACTCGATCGTCTCGCCGACGGCAGGCAGATCGACGTACACAATGTCGCCAAGGGCATCCTGGGCATAATCGGTGATGCCGATGGTCACAACCTCGTCATCGATACGAATCCACTCATGCTCTTCGCTGTAGTACAGATCTTCAGGGATCACAGATGCTCCTTGTCGTTCACGGTGTGGGTTGAGAGTACTCCGGGTGCTTAATGTCAGCCAGAGCCGTGATGGTGATTTTTTCTTGGGTCGCGACATTGAGCGTGCCGCCACGATTCTGCACCCTATCGGCCATGCCGCCGCGGAACGTCACTGCTTCAGACATGGTCGACGGATCACCGATCGCCTCGATCAAATATGGCGGCTTGATTTCCCGACCGCCGACACGGACGCCATTGTCATCATCGAGAAAATAGGTCTGCGCGACGACTCGTGCTGTCCCATTGATCGCGATGACTTCTGCGCCAGCATCCCGCAATTCCTCGATCGCATCGAGCATTGCGGCAGCATCAATCGCCCGCTCCGGATCGTCAATCGTGATTGAGACACCGGGGCCGGCAGCACCGACTGAACCAGCCAAAATTGCCAGGTCGTCGGCACGCTTGCTCGCTTGTTCGGTGGCTTCATCGGATTTCCGGGAAGAATCAAGCAACTGGTTTCGCGTCAGCGTAAGGTCACTGACCTGCGTATTGATTCGATCGTTGGCCGCGTCCAACGAGCGGAGCAGCTCGACCAAGTCCCCCTTGCGCACGCCGGAATAATCGGCCGGGTCCTTATGTCGAACCTGAAGCGTGACGGCAAATGCGAGCATCGCCAGCAGGAGTGCAACAGCAATCTGCGGGGCGGTTGGCCGCAGCACGGATCGCCACGACCGCTCAGGCATGGAAGATCCGCCGTCGGATCGCGGCCGCATTGCTGAAGATCCTGATTCCCAGGACCACCACAACAGCCGTGGACAATTGCGATCCAACTCCCAACTGATCACCAACGAACACCATGAGCGCGGCGATGAAGACGTTCGAGATGAAGGAGACGACGAACACCCGGTCGTTGAAGCGGCGCTCACCGAGCGCACGAACGGCGCCAACGACCGCATCCAATGCGGCGACGATCGCAATCGGAAGGTAGGGCTGCAGGTCAGCGGGGACAGTCGGCTGAACCGCGAGTCCGGCAATCACGCCAACGATAAGGCCAAGAACTGGGATCATGACTCTCCTCTGATGCGGCGGGCGTGCAAAATCGCCATTCGCTGAGCCGGCGTGGCCGGAACCCTGAGACCAGACTCTTTGTTCACGTCGAACCGTATCCCGGCCTTGGCCACTCGTCGCGCCCAGTATCGCCCTGCACGGTTCTCTGCCAGACGGTCCGCAAGAGTGCTCGAATCGCCCAATGCTGTGATCACGTATGGCGTACCAATCGAATGGTAGTTTACCTTGATCGATGCACCCGCCGATCGAATCGAAGACAAACTACTCAGCCGATTGCCATTGATTGAAATTGCTTCGGCACCGGCATACCAAAGTCCATTGGCCAATCGCTGCAAGTCGAAATCGGTGACCCGGCCATTAGCCCGCGCGCCGCTGCTGTCATCGACCGTCACGACGATGCCAGGGCCGAACGCTTCGGAATCGGACGTGATCAACCGGAGCGCTTCGACCTTCGGGTCGATACGGCTGGACGCCTTCTTGAGCTTCTCGACTTGAGTGCGAAGTTTCTCTGCTTCGACAATGTTTTGCTGCACCGACGCTTTACGGTTCTGGATGCTCGAGATGAGTGTGTTGACCTCGACCTGATTCGCCGGCCGATCATTCCGGTTCTGAATCAGGGCCACCGTCATCAGCAGCGCAAACAGCGCCAGCCCGATGCCGGTCACCAGCGTCGCATTGCCCTTGCTGGAATCGGGGCGCACCTCGTAGTAATCGTCGTCCAGCGCAGTATCGGCAATGCCCTCAAGCAGTCCGGGTCCGGTATACGGCGCTTCGTCGGGGGCGTCCACGGCTCACCCGCGTACCCGTTCGACCCGTGGGGTCGTCTGCAATAGGCGCCGGACCTGAAAGGCGTACAGGGCGCCGCCCCACCAATAGAGGCCAACGCCCCACACCGTGAAGGCCCACCCGAACACATTGGCAAGATCGGCAACCGTGCCTTCGGCATCGCCGAGCAGCAGCAGCGGGAACGCATACAAAAGACTCGCGGTGGCGGCCTTGCCGAGGAAATGAACCGGCAGCGAACTGTAGCCACGGGTGCGCAAGAACGGTATGAGTCCGAACAGGAACACATCGCGAAGCGGCAGGATGATCGCCAGCCAGAGCGGAATGATGTCACGCACCGACAGGCCGACAACCACCGCAAGAATAAACAACCGATCAGCGACCGGATCTAGAATTGCACCGATCTTCGAGGTCTGGTTGAGACTGCGCGCCAACTTGCCGTCGAGATAATCCGTGACGCCCGAAACCAGCAAGACGGCGAGCGCAATCACATCGGCATGTGGCCCAAGAACGAGCCAAAGGAAAAGTGGAATGAGCAGAAGCCTGACGAAACTGAGCGCATTCGGGATCGTTATGACGCGGTCGTTCGACACTTCGATCCTTCCGGTATTTGGGCTGTCATCTGCACTTTGTCTCGAAGGAAAGACTAGGTCATCAGCACTGGCGGCAGACGCTTGAGGCAGAAGACACGCCGGGTGGCCGATCATGGATTAAAACAATAGTGCCAAGATGAGTGTTGAAACAGATAGTTCACCAATTGACGGGCACGCCGTGCCCACTTCCCTTAGGAGGATGCGTGGCTGACTACACACTCCCCGATCTGCCATACGATTATTCGGCACTTGCTCCCCATATCTCGGCAGAGATCATGGAGCTACACCACTCGAAGCACCATGCGGCATATGTCGCAGGTGCCAATCAGGCGCTTGAACAGCTTGCCGGAGCGCGCGATGCGCAAGACTTCAGCAAGGTCAATCTGCTGGAGAAGAACCTTGCGTTCCATCTCGGCGGACACATCAACCACTCCGTGTTCTGGAAAAACCTCTCCCCTGACGGCGGCGACAAGCCCGACGGTGACCTCGGTGCCGCGATCGACGACAACTTTGGTTCGTTCGACGCGTTCAAGGGGCAGTTCAATGCCTCTGCACTTGGTCTGCAGGGCTCCGGCTGGGCGGTGCTCGCTTGGGATTCCCTCGGCAAGCGCCTGCTCGTGACGCAGCTCTACGATCAGCAGAACAATGTGCCGATCAGCCTCACGCCGATTGCACAGTTGGACATGTGGGAACACGCCTTCTACCTCGACTACAAGAATGTCAAGGGCGATTACGTCAAGGCGTGGTGGAACATCGTCAACTGGGCCGACGCTCAGGAACGTTTCGCTGCGGCGACGACGGGTGCTCAGAACATCTTCTGAGACACCTCAGTCTGAACTCAGCGGGTCTTAAAAATCCAGCGCGGCACTCACAGTTAGTGGGTGTCGCGCTGTTTTCCGTGTTCTTTAAGCGACGCTAAATAGTCGTTATAGGCAGCAAGTTCTGCATCGCCATTGCGGCGTTCTGAGCGATCGAAGCGTTTTGCTTCCCGCGCGTCGGACCGAACCCACTGCACGAGGATCGCGCCCATCACGAGTATGAGCGGCACCTCTCCCATTGCCCACGCAATCCCGCCGCCGAGATACTGATCGTGCAGAAGGTCAGTTAGGAACGGGCGGTGCAACTCGTCCCAGTAGGACTTGGCAAAGATCCTGTTACTCGACATGACCGAGATCGAGAAGAACGCGTGAAAGGGCACGGTGATCATAAGCGCGCCAAAACGAACTAATGGATCGAGTTTTCGCGGCGACGGATCAATGCCGACGAGGACGTAATAGTAGAGGGTGCCCACCGCAATGAAGTGAATGACCATTATTGCGTGGCCCAAATGGTTCTGCATCAATGCGCCGAAAATCGGCGAGAAATAGAGGCCATACAGGCTCCCAATGAACAGCGCCGGTCCGACCAACGGATGGGTTATGAAGCGTGAGAACCGTGAGTGCAGGAAATTCGTGAGCAGCTGTCGCGGCGAGACTTCGCCAGGCTGGCGCGGTCCCGGCAACGTACGCAAGGCTAAAGTCACCGGCGCAGCCAGCACGAGGAAAATTGGCGCCACCATCGACAGCATCATGTGCGACACCATATGGGCGCTGAACAGAACATGTGAATAACGTCCCAGACCGCCGAAGGTGGCCCAGCCGACGATAACCATGCCCAACAACCACGAGATCGTGCGGCCGATTGGCCATTTGTCGCCGCGCGAATGCATGACCTGGACGCCCTTCAGGTAAAACGCCGTACCGAGTCCGACGAACGCCAGCCCGACACCGTTGGGCGACCAGCCGAAGAGGTAGCGTGCCAACGTCGGAGAGCCCGGCATGCGACCGCCAATGAGTTCTTCGACAACGCTCTCGTAAAGATCATCCGGCACCGGAGTCGGCGTGCGCGACAACGCGACGGCCAGCCCTATCGCCATCACCATGAGCAGAAGTTCACGCCACGCGAGACTTCTGAAGCCACCACCATTGGCAACAATTCGCCGTCGCTGAGCCAGTCCGAAGAAACCAAGTCCCACCAACGCCGCTACCTTGCCCAGAACGAGGACTCCGTACGACGTGGTGAACAGTGCTGAAAAAGAACCGATACGTACGGAGGCATTGAAGGCACCGGAGATCGCGACAATTGCGAAGCACCAAGCCGCCATCGTTGAATATCGAACGATCGCCGAGTCAAGGCGTTTGCTTCCACGCATCGCGACCCACGCCAGTGCCGCCAGTCCGCCGACCCACAGGGTCACCCCGACTAAGTGGATCAAAATGCTAACGATCGCGACATCGTGAGAGCCCGAACCAGCTGAATGCCCGCTGAGTGAGATCGGAATCAGGCTTGCGAAGGTGAATCCGAGCAGCATCGCGAGAGACCGGATCCCGACTATCCAGCGGGCGCCGAAGTAGATAAGCGCAGCGAGCCCTGCCTGCACGAGAATCGCGCGACCCAATGCGGTCGTCGTGAAGAACTCCGACAGCAGCGAGTACTTCCAAATCTGGGTGATCGGCACCGCGAAGACGTCTGAGACGGAGAGAAAGTACAGCACGACCGATGAGATGCTCCAGACGCCGGCCAGCCGGCGAGCGATACCCACCGCGTCGACGGCTAACCCTTGCGCGTGGTCACCCGCCGAGGGAAGCAGGAACACCGCAGCGGCAAGGAAGCCAATGGTTCCAACTGCAGCAAAATCAGTGACCAATTTGATCGCCGGCAATCCCCAACCGGTGACCATTCCTGGATCCGGAAGGCCAGCGGGAACCTTCTGCGGCGCTCCCCCGCCGCCTTTCAGCGCCACGACCAAGATGACGAGCGCCACTATGTAGGCGAAGACGGCGAAGGCGGTCGAGCGTACTGCGTTATTCACTGTTCTTCCGAATCACGGTGCTTCCGAAGTGGGACAAGCATCAGCCCGAGCGCGACCAGAACTCCGACGGCGCCCCAGATCAGATGTGATTTGTGCCGGTGAACAAATGAGTTATCCTCCGGTTGTTGGACCTGCGTAACAGTACGCCCCGTGGTCACAGTGAATTTCACGGTGGCGGAGATCGCATGCCCGTCGGCAGAGACCACGCGATAGGCCATCAAATAGTCGCCCTTGTTGTCCGACTTCGGGATCGTAGCGGTCACTTTGTTATCGACAGCGGTCACAGACTTGGTCTTCAGCCGCTTGCCGTCTGGCGTTGTGACGACAACGAACGCACGCGAGCCGATATTCTCGTTAAAGGTCAACGAAACCTTATTCGGCGCGACATCGAGACGTGCCCCATCGCTGGGATCGGTACTGACCAGCACGGCATGTGCGGACGCAGGTGCCGATCCCAGCATGAGGACAGCGAACGCAAGCGCGCACGCGGCTGAAATGAACTTAGACATTGCGCCTATTCTTGCGCAGCCCGACAACTAATCCACCGGCGCCAATCAGGATTGCGCCGAGCGCCAGCCAGCGGGCGGTGTCGTCAGTGTTGCCCGACGTTGGCGCCGGTGCCGCAACCGACTTCACAAGAGACAACGCCGGAGCCGGATGATCAGGCTCGGTAGAGCCTTTCTGAATTTCGTCCCAGTTAGCCGCTGTTCCGTCCGAATAGTTCTGCGTCGCCGTGAATCGGAGCGCCTTGACCTTCGGGATCGGGCCGACCGACAGCGCGAATTCATCGAACTCCCCCGGCTTGATACCGCCATCCTTTGCCGTCCAGGTGACCGCCGAGACCGTTTTTGTCAGATTGAATTCACCCACCTTGATCGGTTTGGGGTGGGTTACTTCGGTGACCTTGACGGTCCAGCCGGGCTTCGTCTGGCTGCTGACGAAGGCAAATGGTGTCTTGTCAGGCAATTTGACGGTGACCGACGCCGTCGACGCCGTATCCGATTCGGTGGGAACGCGGAATATCACTTTGCCGAACCCGCCGGCCTCCGCGTCGGGCGAGGAAACCGTGACATGTGCTGATGCCGCTGATGCGGCGCTGATCATTGCGAGCGCGAACATGGCTGCGGAAACACGCAGCCCAAAACGTTTGGACATGAAGAACTTTCTGGATAAAAAGGGGATGAAGTCGATCAGCACATGCCGATCGGTGGTCCCCGCAGCCCAGCTCCCCCCACCAGCAACAGGCAGGTCGGTCGTTGAACACTATCTGCCCGTTGATCGCGCGGCCGCGCTTGAGCGGGCGCACTGCGCCGATAGAGCACGAGTGCCACTGCATGGAAGCCAAGTCGCTCTGCGATAGCCCACACGCTTCGTTCGCCATAGGCCAGCACGGCCGCAGTGAGACCGATCGCCATGGCGTGTCCAACCATCATCGGCGGCGCCATTGGAGCCATACCGACGGTCAACATGCCAGCCAGATGCACCGCAATCTGAGCGAGCAGGAGAAGTCCGAGCAGCTGCACAAACAGGAGCCGACGGCGACTCAGCATCCACAGGAGGGATGCGACGGTCGTAACGAGAAAGACCAACAGCCCAACTGGTGGTGCTTGTCCACCACCGAGTTCATGGCCGAAAGTGGCGAGCACCACGCTTGCGAATGACCCGGCGAATACACGTGCCAGCCGAATCGGCCACACGTTCGCTGAGAGCGCCGCAGCGGCAGGTGATGTGGCCACGATACGAGCGTATCTTAGGTCATTAGGTTCGATGCGTTGGTCTGACGGCCGCCCGCAATTCGGTGCAGGTCGGCGGCTCTGCACCGCCTCGTGCAACGGTCAGCGCTGCAACTTGTGCGGCATGTGTGCCAAGCCGGCGCAGTGTTGGCTCATCCACCGCCGCCAGTGCAGAGCGCGACGCAGGACCGAGCAACTGCGCTTCGGCCGCCGCGTCAAGTAGTCCGGCCATGAACGCATCGCCAGCACCGATCGTGTCGACCACAGTGGTCGGTGGCGATGAGATCTCAACCGCGGCGTTGTCGCTTAGCCCGAGCGCTCCGCTTGCGCCGCGGGTTATGAATACGACCGACGTGCTGCCGGTAAGCCAGCGCTCAGCAATATCGGTCGGAGCTATGTCCGGATAGAGCCAGTCAAGATCTTCATCACTGACCTTCACGATGTCGCTCACGGCGGCGAAGGCCTCCACCCGCTGGGTCGTCGCGGCCCGATCGGCGATCAACTGCGCTCGGATATTGGGGTCGAAGGAGATTGTCGCAGCCCGTACCGATCGCCTGATGCGTTCGAGCACGCGTGATCCTCCCGGTTCGAGCCACGACGCGATCGACCCGGTGTGGATGACCTCGGGAGCGGTGGTGGGCTCAAGCCCAGCTGGTGACCACACGATCTCGAATTGGTAGGTGGCGGCGCCAGCGGCATCGAGTCTGGCGGTAGCCGTTGATGAATTGCCCGCGTGCTCCGATCCTGCTGTGACCGTGACGCCGTTGGCCAGCAAGTGGGCCGTGATCTGTTTGCCATACGGATCGGCAGCGAACGATGTTGCCAACTCAACCTGATGGCCAAGTCGCGCCAGGCCCACGGCCACGTTAGCGGGGCTACCACCGACATGCGAAGACGTTGGACCGTCGCTTCTCACCACGACGTCGATGAGCGATTCGCCGATGACTAAAACCTGCGCGGCACGATTAGCCATCGCCACCGGCCAGCGTGAGCCTGGACGATCCATCCGAGTTGCGTGCGACTGTGATTTGATCGGTGACCCGCTGCTTGAGCTCCTCGACGTGGCTCACGATGCCCACTTTTCGGCCGCCCTCAGATAATTTGCCGAGCTCACCCATGACGGTGTCAAGCGTTTCTGAGTCGAGACTGCCGAATCCTTCGTCGACAAATAAGGTGCCAAGGTCGATACCACCGGCTTCACTCATGACGACATCAGCGAGCCCCAGCGCAAGGCTCAGCGAGGTGTAGAACGTCTCGCCACCAGAGAATGCTTTCGGTTCACGTTGCTGGCCAGTTTGCTGGTCAAAAATCCGCAATGCCAGACCGGTCTTGTTGCCGCCCTTCGATTCCTTCTCATCACTGCGTTCTAGCCGATAACGACCGCCGGACATTGGTACGAGGCGTGAATTGGCGGCCAGCAGGACCTCTTCGAAGCGTCGCATCAGCACGAATGAGCCCAGCGTTAGCATGGCCGAGTTCGCTTTGGTCGATGCCTCGGCAAGATCGGCCATGCGGATAATCGGTGCAATCGCTTCAAGCAGTGTGTTGTTGTCGTTGATGGCACTCTGTAGACCCTCGAGTCGGTGGACCAGATCCGTGTGTCGGGCAAGCGCGGCATGGACGATGTTCTCCGCGTCGGTGCAGGCTGCCGCGGCTTGGCGGGCTGTTTCGGCTGCGGTATCGACAGCCGGCAGCTCATCGCCGGTCAACACGGCGATGAGCGGGTCGGCCAATCCGGCCGTGACGACCGCTAGTTCCTGTTGATGTTTGGCGACGCGGGCCGTGATCTCATCCATTACCGATTGATCCATTGCCGCCGCGCGGGCGGTGGCAACATCGGCGAAACCCGATTCAACGACCGCTTGCCGAGCTTCCTCACGGCGGCGATCGCGTTCGGACAATGCATTGGTGTTGCGTTCAACAGCCAAACTCAGCGCTTCGAGCCGACGCCGCTCGGTTGTGAGAATCCGATCGAGCTCCACGAGGCTTCCTGCCCGGCTCGACAAGGCGGCCACCACCGTTTGGCGATCTTCGCCAAGCCGGTCCACCAAATTCTTGAGTTCGACCGCGAGCGCGGCCCGCTCGAGTTGAGCGGCGGTCAGCGCAGCGGCCAACCGTTGGGTATCGGCATCAAATTCGGCCAGCCGTCGATCAAGGTCGGCGTGTGTGCCCGCGAGTTCGGCAAGCTGTTCAACCCGCGCAGTGGCCGCGACTAGCCGCGCGGCAACTTCCTCGGCGCTGACTTCGCCGAGTTCATCGATGTGGTGTTGTCGAGTCGTTTGGAAGGTGATCAGCCGGTCGTGAGCCGACCGATGTGCCGTTTCGGCCTCGATTCGAGCGCGGTCTGCGGCGGCAATATTGTCGTCGGTGGGCTGATCGGTGTCGTGAACAGCCGGGGTCGGGTGCTGCAGCGATCCACATACCGGACACGGCGAATCTGGTCGCAGATCGAGCGCGAGCTCACCGGCCATCCCAGCCAACTGACATTGCCGCAGATCGTGCACATGTTGCTGGGCTGCGCTCGCTCCACTGAGTAGTGTCGCAACTCCAGCGCGCAGGCCGACGCCTTCGGCATTCATGGCATCGAGCCGGTCGAGGGCCGCTCGGACTGCGGTGGCTTGCGCCAGCGCAGTGTTCGCCAGCGCGAGGTCATCACCGGCTTTGCGTGCAACATCAATCAAACCGATCAGGGCCGACCGTTTCAGTGGTCGATCCACCGTTGCCCCCGTGTGGGTGTTGATTTCACAATTCAACTCGGCCGCTCGCGCGGTCGATGCGGCTATTGCGTCCTCACGGGAGGCAAATGTTACTTCGATCGGCAACAGCGCGGCGATCGTGCTCCTTTCGGTCACGATCGCTTCGATCCTCGCCACCACCGAGGAGAGCGTTTGTTGGTCGGCGTCGGCCCCAAAGTTTGATTGCGCAGCCACCAGATCCGATTCGGCTTTGACGGCCACCGTTTCGGCTCCAGCCTCGGCGTGAAGCGCCGAACGAACCCCGACGGCGCGTTGTGCCAGTTTGAGTCGTGTGGCGTCGACGTCGATTGTGGGGCGGTGACCCGCCAACGCGGTCTGCCGGGCCAATAACGAACGGCGACGCTCCAGGCGTTCGGCCAGTTTCAACTCATTCTGATGTCGATCGGCGCTCTGGGATTGCCACTCGACGGCCGCATCACGACTGGCCCGTTTCGTCTGAAGGCTCTCTTCATAACCAGCTACGAATGCCTGGCAGCGGGCCACAAGGTCGGCCGGATCGTCGAATTCGGCGAAGTTCTCATCATCGATCTCATCGCCGGCGCCCGCGACAAATAATTTGGCTGCCGTGTTGATCAGCTGGCTTGCCGATTCCGCCTCTTTGCGGGCTGTTTTTCGGCCAGAAATTAGTTTCTGGGCAATCTCGTCATACATCTGCGTCCGGAAGATTGATTGCAGGACGCCGCGTCGCTCTTCGCCACTCGCGCGAAGGAACGCTGCGAACTCACCCTGTGGCAAGACCACGGTCTGCACGAACTGTTTCTTGGTCAGCCCCACAATCCGCGGAATCTCACCCCCCACTTCGGCGGCGCTGACGCTTAGAATTGTGCCCCCGTCGAGGTCGTCGACCGCATCGATCTTGATGAGTCGGGCGGTGGCATTCTGCCGGGTGGTGCCAGTGCCAGACTTCTTGGCACGCTGATAGCTCGGGGTGCGGTGGATGCGAAAAATGCCCGCATTGGTCTCAAACGTCAACTCGACGAAGGACGTCGTCGCAGGGTCAACATGGTGCGAACGCAGACGCTCATCACTCGCCTCCGAGCTGGCTGGCGTGCCGTAAAGGGCGAAGACAATCGCGTCGATGATCGTCGACTTGCCCGCTCCAGTCGGCCCGGCGAGCAAAAAGATGCCGCTGCTGCCGAATTCGGAGAAATCAATGCTGAAAGCCCCAGCAAAAGGACCGATGCCTTGAAAGCTGAGCCGGTGCAACTGCATCAGGCGCTCCGCTTCGTCGATCGAACGTCGTCATAGGCCGTCTGGAGAACGTCGATCTCCGCTGGCGACGGCGCCACACCGGTCGCATAGGTCACAAACTCTTTGAGGACATCCATCGGATCGGTCGATGAATCGATCTTCGGTGCAGAGACGTATTGGCCCGGCTCAGCGGGTACATGTTGGATGTCGACCGCACCGGGGTGGCGGGCTTTGACCTTGGCATACATGCCATCGGGATAGGCGGTGTCAGTGATGCGCACGCGAAGAAAGGCATTGTCGAGCTCATCTTTGTCGGGGTCGAGAACCTCCGCCATGGACCCACTGATTGTCCTGATCGGGTGAGGTACGGGCGTGGGGATGAGCGTCACCACAATTTTGTTGTCGTCGATGTCGAGCAGCGTCGATGACTTGATTCGCCCTTCTTCGGAGAAGGAGTAGGCAAGCGGCGAGCCTGAATAGCGCACGATCGGACCGCGGGGACGTGCGGTGATCTTCTGTGGGCTGTGAAGGTGGCCGAGCGCAACATAGTCGACGCCATCGAAAACTCCCGATGGGGCGACGTCGACACCACCAACTTTGATGTCACGCTCGCTCGAACTGGCCTCGCCGCCAGCCACAAAGGCGTGCGCCATGACGATCGCCGTCGGCTTGCCGTCGCGCCCGGCAAGGTCGGCGCGAACTGTGGTCATGGCCGCCGTCAGCACTCCCTCATGGGAGCGGGCTGGCAGCTCGGCCCCATCGGCCACGAGCGATACCCGCGCTGCATCTGGATCAAGATAGGGAATCCCGTAGACACAAACGGCACCGTCGCCGAGGACGACCGGCTCACCGATGTTCGAGGTGTCAGCCAGGATCTTCAGGTTATCGTTCATGAGTTCAGCGGCGAAGCCGAGTCGTATCGATGAGTCGTGGTTGCCCGGCGTCAAAATCACCGTCGTCAGCTGGCTCAGTCGAACCAGCGCCGATGCGAGCAATCGGACTGTCTGCACTGACGGAACAGAGCGATCGTAGACGTCGCCAGCCACGAGCAGCGCATCGATCTCGTGCTCCTCAATGACGCTGGCCAGATGGTCGACGTATGCGCTCTGGTCGTCGTGCAGGTCAACACCGTGGAATGTACGGCCAAGGTGCCAGTCGGAGGTATGCAGGATTCTCACACCGCTCACGGTAATGGGTGCCACCGACAGCGTCATGAGAAGAAGGTGTCAGGAGAAGAAGGCCTTGCCGCCCGGCGGTGCGGGCGACTGCGCCGAGTCCTGATCGGTGAATGGCGTTGCGCGAGCGAAGGCACGGTCGACTTCGGCGCCCGCAATCACCCGATATGGAAATGCCGAACGCGTTGCCTTGCGCGCCAACTCAGCGCTGGGCAGTTCAACATCGGCAGCGCATACGAGGACGTTGCCGAAGCGACGCCCCTTGAACGTGGCCGGTTCGGCACTCAACATCAGCTGAGCGAACTCGCCTCGAAGCCCGGCGAGCACTCTTCGTAGATAGTCGAATGGGGCGCGATCGGCCAGGTTGAGTAGAAACATTCCGCCCGGTTGCAGGACGGCTGCAACCTGCGCGAGCGCTTCGACGGTCGTCAACTCCGCTGGCACGCGGGCACCATCGAAGGCATCGAGAATCACGACAGCCGCATAATCGGCGCGCATCGCAGCGAGCCCGGCTCTGCCGTCGATGCCGCGCACCTTAATGCCTGAGCGTTGGCGCAGCGGCAATTGTTCACGAACGAAGGCGGTCAAAGCCTCATCGGGTTCAAGCACAATCTGCGGCGACTTCGGCCGGGTCGCTGCGACATATCGCGCCAAAGTCATGCCCGCTCCCCCGATATGAATTACGCGAATCGGCTGGCGCTCCGGATCGAATGCCTCAAGCGCATCTGCCATCCGCTGGATGTAGTCGAATTCAAGCCACTCTGGATCGTCCAAATCGACATATGACTGATCGGTTTGTCCCACCTTGAGCAGGTAGCCCGTCCCACGGTCGCAATCGGCCTCGAGCGTGAAATCAGAATCGTCGTTTGGCACGCCGGTCACTCTAGTCGGCGGCAACCGCGCCATATCGCTCGAAGTGGATAGCGGCTTCGAGCGGGCGTTTCTGCCGCCACCCATGTCGCTCGAGATCGGGCTTGTCCTGGAGTTGCGTGATGTTGCCGACACATAACCATGCAAGCGGTCGAATGCCGTCGGGGATGCCGAGGAGATTGGCCAGGAATGGCTCACGGTAGAACGAGACCCAGCCGACCCCGAGGTCCTCGGCAGTTGCCGCCAGCCACAGGTTCTGGATGGCCAGGCAAGTTGAATAGAGTCCGGCATCGGCAATCGCATGCCGTCCCAGGATGTGGCTTCCACCCCGACCTGCGTCATAGGTCACGACGATCCCCAACCCCGATTCCATGATTCCCTCGACCTTGATTTTTGCGAACGTTCGGCGATGCTCGGCATCAAGGCTTTCATCAAAGCTGCGACGTTCGGCCTCGACGTGGTCGCGAAACCGTTGGCGGGTCTCCCGGTCGCGCACCAGGACAAAGTCCCAGGGTTGGCTGTGTCCAACGCTGGGCGCCGCGTGGGCCGCCGCGAGCACACGTCGCAGCGTTCTCTCCTCAAGCGGCGTGCCAGTGAACTCGGCGCGTACGTCCCGGCGTCGAGAAATGATGTCGTAGAGGGCTTCGGTATTCATAGGGCTCCCGCACAGATCGATGCGAGGCCGGTCTCCGGACTTCCCGTCAACATCGGCCGGTCGCCTTCCCAGACCGAGGTCCAGTGGCTGCGTGAACGCGTGACCGGCGACTCGAGATCACCGTAGCGGGCCCTGTGCCGGATTCACACCGGCTTTCCGATTCTCTCCTTGCGGAGCACCTCGCAGGTTGTTGCCAGCAAAGATCCTACTCATGGGGCGACGTCGTAGAGTCCGGGTATGGAGTTGAGTTCGGTGCGGGTCGACGTCTGGACGTGGTCCGTGCGGTTGTACAAGACCCGTTCGGCAGCATCGACCGCGTGCAAGGCCGGACATATCCGGCTGAACGGCAAGAAGGCTAAGCCGTCGCAGGCGGTCAAGATCGGCGACCGGATCGAAGCGCTCACCGGCGACCGCGAGCGGACCCTAGTCGTGACGAAACTCCTGACCAAGCGAGTCGGCGCACCGCTCGCAGTCACCTGCTTCGACGATCACACCCCGGCGCTTCCGCCGAACGAAGAGCGTCCATCAGTTCCGACCCGCGATCGCGGCGCCGGGCGGCCAACGAAGCGCGACCGACGTCTGATCGAACGGCTTCGCGGCCGCTGAGCTCGCTAAGTTCAGGCATTGACCGGTTCAGGCCACTGATGCCAATACAAATGGCAGAACTGCCGATGCACCTTGTTGACGGAGCAGCCGAGCCGCGACCGTGATCGTCCAGCGGCTGTCCACTCGGTCATCGATCAAGAGGATCGGCTCCCCCGCGTGCCTTGCGAGGCTCTCGGCAAGCTCAGGCCCGATGGTGAACTGATCCCACACGTTGGCCAATCGGAAGGCGCTGTTGCCTCCCGACTCACCGACTGGCCCGTCACCGATTGGGCTGAGCGTCCCAATCAATGGCAACTGGCCGCGCTGTGACAGCCACTCCGCAACCGAGGTGATCAGCTTCGGGTGACGCCGCGAGGGCATCTGGACGATCGCGGTCGGACGTTCGCTCCAGCTCCAGCCAGCTAATACGCGTATGCAGGCATCCAACATCACCGCACTGGCCGATATGTCCTCTGCTCCTGCGGCAAAAGTCTCGCGGAGCGCAGCGCCCCAACCCAGATCGGTCAATCGTGCCAAGGCGCGACCTGGCTCGGCACGTTCGTCGGGTCGGATCTTGCCCTTGACTGGGGCACCGAGCCGTTCGGCCCCGGTCGGCCACTGTGCCCGCGGTTCGATCACGAGGCCGACCCGGTCCAGCGCCGCGCCCGCGGTCGACGTCGCCGTCGCCGCAACGTCAGTGGGAAACCAGATGCCAGCACAGCTGTCACACCGGCCGCACGGTGCGGCAGTGGGATCGTCGAGATCGCGCTGGAGTGCTTGCATACGGCAGTTGCTGGTGTTTTCGTAGTCGAGCATCGACTGTTGTTCGGCTAATCGGGCCGTTGCAATACGCGCATAACGATCGGCGTCGTAGACCCAAGGCTCACCGGTGGCGACCCATCCGCCCTGCATCTTGCGCACCGCGCCGTCGACGTCGAGAACCTTCAACAACAACTCAAGTGGCGTGCGTCGAAGGTTGACTCGTGCCTCGAGCGCCGGAGTGGAGATCGGCTGGTCGCCGAGCGCATCGAGCACTCGGGCGGCCTTGTCCTCATCGGGCATCGACGACGTGGCGAAATAGGTCCAGATGTCGCGGTCCTCACGACCGGGCATTAACAGCACATCGGCGTTTTCGGTGGCGCGGCCCGCGCGACCCACCTGCTGGTAATAGGCAACCGGCGACGAGGGGGCACCCAGATGAATGACAAAACCCAAATCTGGCTTGTCGAAGCCCATACCGAGCGCGCTGGTCGCGACGAGCGCCTTAAGCGTATTGGCCTTAAGCATGCCTTCAGACTCTTGCCGCTCGTCCGGATCGGTCCGCCCGGTGTAAGCGCGCACTGCGTGGCCGGCCTCGCGCAGCAGACGTGCCGTGTCCTCGGCCGCAGCTACCGTCAACGAATAGATGATGCCACTGCCGGGCAGCTCGTCCAGATGTGTCAACAACCAGGCCAGGCGTTGCCGCGAGTCATCAAGACGCAGCACACCGAGTCGCAGCGATGTGCGGGCCAGCGAACCACGGATAGTCAGGACATCGCCATCGGCGCTACCGAGTTGTTCGGCGACATCAGTCACAACACGTTCATTCGCGGTCGCTGTCGTGGCCAAAACCGGGACGGCCTTCGGCAGGCCAGCGATCAGCTCGGCTAAGCGACGGTAGTCCGGGCGAAAATCATGGCCCCAGTCCGATATGCAATGGGCTTCATCGACGACCAGCATGCCGATGCGGGCAACCAAATCGGGCAATTGCTCGTCGCGGAAACGTGGATTATTGAGCCGTTCGGGCGACACCAACAAGATATCGACGTCATCGGCGGCGAGCCGGGATCGGACGTCATCCCACTCATGTTGATTGGCTGAATTGATTGCGACTGCGCGCACTCCCGCGCGTTCGGCAGCCGCTACTTGATCACGCATGAGTGCCAATAACGGCGACACCAATAATGTCGGTCCCGCGCCTGCGCGGCGCAACAGCAATGTTGAGATGAAGTAGACCGCAGATTTGCCCCAACCGGTCCGTTGAACGACCAATGCCCGACGGCGGTCGTCGACGAGGGCCGCAATCGCTTCGAACTGGCCGTCATGGAACACCGCATCGTCACGGCCGGTCAAAACCCTCAGTGCAGCGAGGGCGGCGGTGCGGGTGTCTATGTCGTTGCGATCCATGCAGGCAGTCTGTCAGCCAGCACCGACAGGCCTACGATTGATCAATCATGGGTACCTCCTCCGCACAACCGCATACGGTCCTCGACGTGGATTCGGTCGATTTTGTCCGCGCCAATCAACTAATCCTTGATGCTGTGTCACTGCGGGTCGAGGCTGGCCAGCATTGGGCGCTGCTCGGCCCCAATGGTGCGGGCAAAACGACGTTGCTGAATCTTTGCGGCGCGGTCAATCACCCGACTCGTGGGACCGTCACAGTGCTGGGCAACCAACTCGGCCGGGTCGACATGCGCGCGCTTCGCGGCTTGATTGGATTCGTTAATCCCCGCCACCCGCTGCGCTCGGACCTGAGCGTCGAGGAGATCGTGCTGACCGGGGTACTCGGCACCACCGAGACTAGTCCGCGCTGGCGCCCATCGAGCGATGATGTCGCTCGTGCACACGATTTGATGAAGCTGCTGGGAATCGATCAGCCGTTGGCGTCGGGCTGGCTCACGATGTCCCAGGGCGAGCGGGGCAGGTCGCTCATCGCCCGTGCGCTCATGCATGACCCCGACCTCCTGCTGCTCGACGAGCCGAGTTCCGGCCTCGATGTCGCTGCCCGAGAGCAACTGCTGACAACGCTCGACGATATCCGCGTTCAGAACCCTGAATTGGCCACTGTTCTGGTTACACACCATCTCGAGGAACTTCCGTCATCCACGACCCATGCGATGTTGCTGCGCGGCGGGAAAGTCATGGCAGCTGGCACGGTCGATGAGGTCATCACGACCGAACTAATCAGCGAATGTTTTACTCATCCAATTCAGATCGAACGGCGCCGGGGACGCTGGATCGCTACGACGCCGAATTTCAACTTGTACGAGTAGGCGTTCAGCCGCGATCGGCGTGCCACGGCAAATAGTCCGGCTGATCGGTGCTGACCCGGCTGGGGAAGTCGGCGGGGCGTCGCGCTAGGAAAGACAGCACGCCTTCGATGGCATCGACGCTATCGCCGAGCCCACCAATTAGCTTGGAATCGAGCACGAATGCTGACTTGGGTGAATCCAGCGGACTCATCTGGAACAGCGCTTGCCGGATCACGGCGGTTGACACGGCAGCTGTGTTGACGATCAGCTCATGGGCCAATTCGTATGCTTTGGCGAGCACCTTATCCGGCTCATACACTGCGGTCACCAAACCTGAGGCGTGCGCTTCCTCGGCGAGAATCAAGCGTCCACTGACCATCCAGTCGAGTGCTTTCGTCACCGCCGTTCGCGGCAGTGAGTGCCTCGGCGAGTTCATCGGCCATCTGACTCGTGTATCCGTTACGTGCCTCGGGCCGGTTCAGTGTGATCGTTGCGATGCGGTTCTCGACGACATAGGTGATCTGCTCGTAACCCACGGTTCTCCTCTGGCTGCGTTGACCGACTCTGGGGCAACCCTATGCCGACCGCTCCCCCGTTTGACCTTGATGAGGTCCAACGTGGGGCGCAACCGCAGCTGGCCACTTCGCGAAGTCCTGCTGACTATGACCTTCTAGTGGCTGAAATACTCGCGTGGCTAGCTGTCCTCTGGACCCAGGCCCACCGAGAGGTTTACATCGCATTCACTCGTGGCATGCGCTTGAACCTTTTCTTGCGCTGCGAGGAACTCCGGGGCAGACACTGCCGCTAGAACCGGTTTCAATGCCGCCAAGGCTTCTTCG
This sequence comes from Aeromicrobium changchenzhani, assembly GCF_057586615.1. NCBI lineage: Bacteria > Bacillati > Actinomycetota > Actinomycetes > Propionibacteriales > Nocardioidaceae > Aeromicrobium > Aeromicrobium changchenzhani. The sequence goes on from NZ_CM172480.1 coordinate 1,956,977, forward strand.
GGATCGATATCGGCACCGCCAGGGGATTTCCCTTCAAAAACGGAGTCGAGATCGGCAAAACTGATACCGCTCTCATCCAGGGTGGCAAGCATCGCTTCGACGGCGTCGCCCATCTGTTTCCACTCGGCGCTGTCAGGTCCGAAATGGTCCTTAGCGGCAACCTCGAGTTGCTTGCAGTATCCACCGCTGGCTGCAGCTGCAACGGCCTTGTCAGGCGCATCGGCCTTCTTACTTGCGCTGTCGTCGCCACATCCGGAAATTGCCGCGAGCATAAGCACCGCAGTGGCCACCATGGCTGAGATCTTCACGTTGTTCCGCTTCGTCGTTGACATGAGTTGCCGACGCTAATGACGTTGATGAATGTTTCATTAAAGTCGCGAAAATGGCGGTGGGCCGGCCACTCCAATTAGGCAACCCAGTCTTAAGAATTCTCACACTGCTCTCGGTAGCGTTCACCCAACATGGCTCTGCCGTGAATGTCGACATTCAACCGAAAGGGCTGGGGGCACAACTCATGGATAAGCATCGGGGCGTGACCGAGGCGATTAAGTCTGGCCGGCATAAGTCGTCTCCTGTATAAAGACCGCGTGGTGCACATTTGGGTTGGCAAGATGCGGCAGGGGTTCAAGATCAGCACCGATGCGAAAACCCCGCTCGGAAGTGGCATCAAGATGTTCACGCCGAAGGAAATCGAAGCGCTACCGGGGAATGAAGGCGCCACCTGCAAGGTCTACACGGGATCGAATTCAGTCTTCAAGCTGCCCAGCGGAGTGAAATTCGGCCCATTACCGATAAACCCGATGGTTCCCGGCCTATAAGCCCGACCCTTCGTTCGGGTTGGCAGACTACAAACCCGATCGCGCAGAACAGCGTCCCAATCCAGGCCCTAGGCGTGGCGAGCGGCACAGCCACAGGCGCCAGATCATCGAGCGCCTCCGTTGTAGGTGATGGCGTCCAGGTGGAACTCGAGATAGGTGAACGACCCTTCGGATCCCACCGAATGCCACACCCCTTCACCCGACGTCAGGATCCGGCGCCCATCGGTATCACGATGCCCTGCGAGTGGGGTTGACCAGCGCCGCGGTGTGAACGTTTTGCCATCGGCGGATGCTGCCGACCGGTCATCGGAGACGAAATCGACCAGGTCGTGCTCAGCGTCGAAAGTCAGGACGGCCGAGATGGTCTGGCCGCCATTGGTGAAGTCGCCACGGACGTGCAGGGCATCGATGGCTGTCCACGTCGCCCGGGCGTCGACGATCGCCCCTGGCGCCATGACGACAAGGTCATTAAACACGGTGACGGTCTCGCCGCGATCCATCTCGGGGCCGGACGCGTCGACAACCGAGAACAACGAGAGCAGCTTGACCCGCATCGTTGCCGAGGCGTCGTGGAACACGTGCAGGACGGTGACGGGAAGCCCTGACTTGGTGGCATCCATGAGGAAGATCCGCTGTGGTCGATGCCCATAGCTGTTGACCTGCTGGCCGGTGAACGGCATCCACGCCGCGTCCGGGCCACTGCGAATGCGGCCGTGGAAGCTGCCGCGAAAGCTGACCACTCGGGGTTGCCCGACGGCACCGGATTGTCGGATGTAGGCCGCCAAGGGGACCGGGAGATCCACGAGATCCGATTCGTGCAGGACAGCAGGATCGGAGTCGACATCAGCGAGGGCTTGAGTGACTTGCTCGCGGTACTGGGCGTGGAAGCTGGTTGGCCCCTGAGCAGCAAAGCCGTAGCCGGCGGCCAAGACCAAGATGACGTTCACGATGGTTCCGGCCCGAGCATCGCTCCACGAGGTTCCAATGGCGACTTGCGAGACCGCTGCAGCAGCGAGAGCCAGTGCCCACCACCAGGTGGGCACTCCGACGGCGAGAAGCACCGCGGTGGTGAGTACGAGGACGGCAGCGAGCAACCACAGCACCCCTGCCACGGTGCTGATTGGTTTGGCGAGTTGGGCAACATCGGCCAATCCGAAACCTTTGGCTGCTCCAAGAAGATGGATGAGCCCATGGCCCGCGAGCACAGCAACGAGCACCCAACGAAGAGTTGTGGTCATCGATAGGTGATCCCGTGGTACTTCATGGATACCCGGGTGCCCGCAGTTCCTGCAATCAAACCATCAAGCTCTTCGAGCGCGCCGATCACCGCGTCACCCTGACCGCTACGTGCGAAGTTGATGGCCGCGGCCACTTTTGGTCCCATCGACCCGGCAGCGAACTTCGAGGCATTCAGGTGATCAGGATGCGCCAAGCCAATCAGGCGCTGGGTATCCAATCCCCAGTCCTCGAAGACGCCGAGCACGTCAGTCGCAATAATCAGGAGGTGTGCACCGAGGTCTCGGGCGAGGACCGCGCTGGCTAGGTCCTTGTCGATGACGGCTTCGATGCCTCTGACCGTGCCCGTTGCCGGGTCGACCAACGTGGGTATCCCGCCGCCGCCGGCACAGATGACGACGCACCCTTCCTGCAGCAGCCATTCGATCGGTGGAAGGTGGAGGATTCGCTGTGGCATCGGCGATGGGACCACACGGCGGTACGAGTTGCCGTCCGAACCGATGTCCCACCCATGCGCAGCGGCCATCGCCTGCGCTGTCGCTTGGTCGTAGATTGGGCCAACGAACTTCGTCGGACGTGTGAACGCCTCGTCGTCGGCATCGACAACCGTCCTCGTCAACACGGTGGCGATGTTGCGGTCATTGCCGAGTTGATTGCCCAGTTCTTGCTCGATGAGGTAGCCGATCATGCCTTCGGTCTGCGCACCAAGGACGTCGAAGGGATAAGAACTGGCGTCGTCGTACGCCGCAGCCTGCAGGGCAAGTAGACCAACCTGAGGTCCATTGCCGTGCGAGACCACGAGGTCGTTGTCGAGCGCGAGTTTGGCGATCGGCCCACACGCGTGGGCGATCGACTCACGCTGATTGGCCACCGTCATGGGTGCGCCGCGTTTGAGAATCGCGTTGCCTCCCACAGCCACGACGATGCGCATCAGAGGGCTGCGTCTCTGACGATTGGGCAGGTCATGCAGCGGGGTCCGCCGCGGCCGCGGCCAAGTTCGGAACCGGCCACCGGGATGACTTCGATGTCGTTGTCGGCGAGCATGTGATTGGTCGCGACGTTGCGCTCATAACCCATCACGACTCCCGGCGCGACGGCTAGGAAGTTGTTGCCGTCATTCCACTGTTCGCGGGCGGCTTCCATGTGCGTCGTGGGTGCTCGGAGAACGCGTACCTTATCGAGCTCGAGCGCTTCGGCGACCGTCACGAACAGGTCTGTGCTTTCCTCGACGGCGTAGTTGCCAGTGGAGTCAGTCGGGGTCAGGTCGAACGTCCGCAGATCGGTGGGCAGGAATGGGAACACACAGAACGCATCCGTATCGACCATCGTCAGTGCCGTGTCCAAATGCATGAAGGCTCTTGATTTGGGCAATTCGACGACGATGATCCGGCTCGCCGTCCCGGTCTCAAAGAGCTTTCGTGTGATGACCTCGACGCCTTGGGGGGTGGTCCGTTCGCCCATACCGATCATGACCGCGCCGTTGCCGATGACAGTGATGTCACCGCCCTCGATCGTCGCCGGCTCATGAGCTAGTGAGTCGTTGCCGTAAAGGAACGGGATTCTCGCTGCCGCGAACATCGGATGGAAGTTATAGATGACGCGGGAGTTGATTGTTTCGCGCTTACGCGCTGTTTTCGCCATCGGATTGATCGACAGGCCCGAATAGATCCAGGCTGAATTGTCGCGCTGGAAGAGGTGGTTCGGCAGCGGCCTCAGGACAAAATCCTCGTCGTCGAGGTAGGACATCAGCAAACTCGATGCCTTGACCAGAGGGGCGATCTCACGCTTGAGAATGCCCCCGATCAGGATGTCGGCAAGCTCCGCTGCTGGCGTCGAGGCCACCAGTGCATCGAGCGGCGCATCCAGGGCCGGACCGAAGCGTGTCGCTGTCGTCAGTCGGTCTTGGAGGAACTCCCGTGCGCCAGGCTGGTCGAGCGATTCGGCGAGCAGTTGGTGAAAATGGTGAACAACCACTCCCCTGCCTTCAAGTTGGCTGACGAAGGCATCATGCTCCTCGCGCGCTTTTTCGGGCCACATCACATCGTCGAAAAGCAACTCAGCCACATTGGCCGGAGTCAGCCTAGACAGCTCGCTGCCGGGTCGATGAACGATGGCTTCTTTGAGAATTCCTACTTCAGAGTCGACGTGAAATGTCATGGGTGAACCGCTTTCGTGATGGTTGAGTTGGTGGCTATGGGGTTGGAGAAGACCAGTTGCCTCGCAATACGCGAAGCCCAGTCATCGATGTCCTTCCAATTGCGGAAATCTCCGCTCTTGATCCGCATCAGCCTGATGGTGACTTTCTCCCAGCGATTGAGTTTTTCGGTATCGAGCGCGCCGGCGAACATCACATGCTCGACGAGCTTGAGTTCGGGATTGGTGTGTTGAAGGATCGGCAGGACCTCACTACTGGGTGCGTCGGTACCGATCGGTCCGCTGCTGAACAGCCACAGGCCCTCTGGCGGGCTCGTGATCGCGACTGAAAGAAGCTGCGTTGCGGGCTTGAGCCAGCGGCCGAGGTAGACGGCACTGCCCAGAACAACGGCGTCATATCCCTCGATCGACGAAATATCATCGCAATCTTCACTATCAATGCGCCACTTGTCAGCGGGGAGATCACGGAGCAAGCGACGTTGGATGCGTTCAGCGATTTCGGCGGTCGAGCCGTGCTTGCTGGCGACGACGATAAGGAGGGTACGACGTCCGGCGGCGCTGGTCATCGGCTTCATGCCTCGAAATCCGAAGGGACGACGGCAACCGGGCACAAGGCCTGTTTAATGACGGCCACGGCAATCGGTCGTGCCAGGGAGAACGGGAAGCCGTGGCGCTGGGGGCGACCAACGACGACCAACGAGGCGAGAGAGGTGTGGCGCAGAATTGACTCATCTACTCTGCCATTCGTGATCAAGATATTGACCTCGACTCCCGGATACGTCTCAGCCCAGCCAGCAAGGATTTCCGCGAGGTTGATGCGCTCCTCGTTCTCGTCGTCTTCGCTTGTTCCTGGAGGCGACACGTGGAGGACGCGGAGGCTGCTCCCAGAGCGCTCGGCGCGCGCGAACGCATACGCTAACGGGCCATGCGAACTGCTCGTTCCCTCCAACGTGACGATGACGCCGCCTACGCGCCCATCGGGACGCGGCCAGTTGGCAGGAACCACGATGACAGGACAGTCGGCGCGGGTCGAGAGCCAACTGCCGACTTCGCCAACTAACAGGTGGTCGAACCAAGAAACGTCGTCGGTGCCAAGTACGAGGGCGCGCGCCGATTTCGCTTCTTCAGCGAGCAGGACGTTTGCGGCGTCATAACCCAGCGAATATTCGACCGGTACATCGAAACCCTCGGCATCCACCTGCAGACGGGCAAGATCAAGAACCCCCTGCGCCGCAGCCTTGTCCTGCTCGATGGCCTGATCGTCTATCCAAAGTCCCGGCACGGCGGAGACGGGAAGGCGGTAGGCGTGAACGATGCGGACTCCACAGCCCTGGCTGTGCGCTTCTTCGAGGGCATAGTGGATCGCGGCGAAGTCATCGTGATTGACTCCGACAACAATCGGACGGTCGGCGGTGCGGATGTTCATAACTCCTCCTGAGTTGCTCACTCCCAACTGTGGAGGAGCCCGGCCTCAAGGAGTACGGGCAAAGGGCCGCATTCGACGGGACTAAGGTCACGACGATGACGTAATCGACCGATAACGGACTAGTGTGAAGGAAAACCAAATATCAGTGCGGAGTTCACATGAACGCAAGCACGAATAAAATTCAGTTCTCTGACGGACCCAAGTTCGAGTTCGAAATTCTGCTCGAACAACTTATCGAGCGCGCTCACGAGGTCATGTCGACCCAATCCAGGTTGCGCCACCTCATCACTGCCAACAATGCCGTCGCCAGCAATTTGGACCTGCCGACGGCGCTCTCCCGGATTGCCCATGTCGCGCGCGAGCTAATCGGGGCAAAATATGCCGCTATCGGCATCATCGGAGCCGACCGGCATCTCGAACAATTCATTCACGTCGGCATGGACGGCGAGACGGTGCAGCGCATTGGGCATCTTCCCGAGGGCAAGGGGCTGCTCGGTGCGTTGATCGATGATCCGCACCCAATTATTCTCAGCCGAATCGCCGATGATCAGCGCTCGGGCGGCTTCCCTGAACACCACCCGCCGCTGGAGGGTTTCCTCGGCGTGCCGATCCGCGTACGTGATGAGGTCTACGGCAACCTCTATATGACCGATCCGGAGAGTGGCGAGTTCTCCAATGATGACAAGGAACTGGCCAGCGCATTGGCAGCGGCCGCTGGCGTCGCGATCGCCAACGCCCGACTATTCGAGGAAGCGACCTATCGCGAACGGCTCTCTGCGGCCTTCGCCGAGACCACGCGGCATACCCTCGCCGATGACGAGAACGGCGCTATCGATCGGATGACGCAATTCGTTCGCGACCTGTCTAACGCCGATCTTGTCTGTGTGGGGCTCACTTCGTCCGAACATCCCCAGCTGGTCGTCGACCGTGCGCTCGGCATAGGCGCAAGCGATTTGATGCGCTCGACCTATCCGATCGATGAAGGCGCGGTTCACGATGTTCTCAAGCTACGCGAACTGCGCGTCGTCGACGACGCCCGCAATTGTCCGCCACACGGAGTGCTCCACGAGTCGAAAATGGGTCAGGCCATTTTGGTCCCGTTCGAGGTCAACTCTGGGCAGAAGGGCGTGCTCATCCTCGCGCGCAAACCCGGTCGAACCCCGTTCCTTGAGCGGGACCAGCAAATGGCAACAGCCTTCGCCGATCAGCTGACCTTGGCCGTGGAGCGTGCCGCTTCGCGTTCCCACCAGTACCGGATGGAACTCCTCGAGGATCGCAGCCGAATCGCCAGAGATCTGCATGACCATGTGATCCAGCGGTTGTTTGCGGCCGGACTCAGCCTCCAGGCGATCGCCAGCAGCCTCGGACCCGGCGATGCAGCACGGCGGGTCATGGAACAAATCACGGCCATCGATGACACGATTGCCCAGATTCGAGAGAGCATCTTCGCGTTGAAGAGCGCGCGCAAAGACCGCTCTAACGGACTCCGTTCACGTATGCGCGAAGTCTTAGACCGCGTCTCCGACCAGTTGAAAAGCGCACCAAAAGTCCGATTCTTGGGCCCAGTTGATCTCATGTCCGACCGCCAAGTGACCGACGATGCGGTAGCCGTCGTGACCGAGGGCCTCGCCAACATCGTGCGTCATGCAGAAGCAAATGAGGTCACGATCACGGTTTCGGCCATCGGCGGGCTGCTGACGATCGAGATGGTTGATGACGGTGTTGGGGTGGGTGACCGGACCCATTTTAGCGGGCTGAATAATCTGCAGGTGCGGGCCGAGCAGCGCGGCGGCAGCTTCGAAATTCACGACGCCAAGCCAACTGGAACCCGACTCATCTGGTCCGTTCCAGTCTGATCCTCGCGGTTCGACTCAGGTGGAATGATTACGACGGGGCAATGCGCGAGGCGCGCGCAAGCCTCGCCTACCGAGCCCAGAACGCTGTGGATTAAACCGTTTGTCCCGTGTCGGCCGACGACAATCAGTTGCGACGGCTCAGACCGCTCGAGAAGCACCTCGACGGGTGTGCCCTCGATCGCGGTCGCAATGACGCGGAATGCCCGAAGCTCATCAGCAAACGGTTTAAGCGCCGCGCGCAAGGGCGCCATGGCCCGGGCGTGCGCAACCGCAGCAGACTCATCCGATGCGGGCAGATAGGCCGTGACCACATCGATCGTCTCGCTCGAATCCGAATGAGCGAGCGCCCAGGTGAGGGCGGACATACTCGCCACCGATCCGTCGAAGCCAACCGTCACTGTGCGGGCGGCTTCCACGACGCAGCCCTCCTCGTCGACTTCAATCAATTCACAATGGGCCGAACGACGAAGATGGGCGATCGCCGCGTCCGAGCAGCGTCCGTCGCCAGCGGACTGCACCACGACGGCGCTCGCGCTGCGGCTTGCTTCTACGAGAACCGCGCCGGCATCTCCTTCAAGCCGGATGACCTCGAGTGGACAACTGTCAGAGTCAGGAACTTCGGCGCCAGTCGGCGTCACTTGTATGACCTGGATGTGTGCTGGCGTCGACAAGACCCGCTGGAGCGCGTATGCGAGGGCGCCAAGGTCACCATCGTTGATCAGGCCAACAATGATTGTCGGCGCGCCATCGGGTGTTCGTTCCTGGCTCGTCATACTGACAAGTTTGAGTCCGCCGAAGCCGCTTGCCCACCGCCGAAATCCCTGCTCGCGGGGGCACAAGGTCCCTCGCAATCTTCACTTCGCGCAGGATCAGACGCCGGTGCTGGGATCGGTGGATGGAACGATGACCACGGGGCAGCCAGCCGACTCGACGAGCCGCGCGGCGAACGAGCGCTGCAGGATCGACGTCCGGCCAGTGTGTGGCCGTCCGGCGATAACAAGTCCGACCGAACGTGTGAGATCGACGCTGGCCGAGAGCGCATCATCACCCTCAATCACTGACGTTTCGAAGTTCACCCGCGGGAACCTGCCACCCAACGTCTCGAGAAGATGGGCGAAGTCATCCCGCGGAAGAGCGCTGGCATTGTCTCCGGGACTAATCGGTTCGACGCGCAGCACGCGCAGTGATGCGTTGCGAACATCAGCGGTGCTGAATGCATAGTCGAGCACGCGATGCGCGGGCGTCCCTGCATCGACACAGACAACTATTTCCTGATTAGCGCGGTCCCGCACCCAGGTGCTGGGAACGACGACCACAGGACATGATGCGTCTTCGATCAGCCGGCGCGTGACGGTACCTTGGAAGAGTCGAATCAGCCACGGCGAGTCGTCCGGCCCGATGATCAGTTCGGACGCATCGTGTGACTCCTGGGTGAGAACATTGATCGTTCGCCCGCGGAACAACTCATAGCGCACCAGGGTGCTCGGTTCGAGCGATCTGACGTAGTCGTGAGCGGCGTTGAGGACGTCCTGACCGCCGGCTTCATAGCCTGCGATGACCCCCGGGTCACCGATAAGAGAGCGCGCGGCCGGCAGCACCTCATAGGCATGGACCACCCGGACCTCACGACGGCTGCGGTTGCCCTCGGCAATCGCGTAGGCCAGAGCACCATGTTGTTTGTCTGCAACGGCGACCACGATGGGTCCAGTCGAGTCGGTCATGCGCTCTCCTTGGTTGTCGCTCAATCCTAGAATGCCCTAAATTGCGGCAAATACGCAGAGCCGGTGGTCATCACCTGACAGGACCTACGTCCCGTCAATACAACTCAGAGCGGAACTGTCTGCGCCGCCAAGGCCGGCTCGTTGGGTACGGTCGGTGAGTCCCCGTCACGCGCTCCGGCGTCGAGCCGGAACGGCGGGTACTCGCTCGTCATGAATGAGCCGTAGGCGACAACGCGGATGACCCAACGATCGAGCCCCATGACCAAGTCGAAGATGGGCCGAGGATACGTTCCGGCGAACAACAGGACCAGCCCGGCCGTGATGACCAGGATGTCGATCAACCCCGGAGGACTCGAGAAGCTCTGGTCGCCGCCCGCCGTGTTCGAGGCGAAGATCCCAGCGCCGACAAACACGCCAACGATCAGGTAGTGCGGTAAGCCAAGCAACCAGGACTTGATGAGGGCCCAACCCTTTGGAAGGTCGCGTGGATAGTCGATGTCGAGATGAGCCGGATAGTCCGAGACGACGGCAAGGGCGAAGGGCGGATATTTGTCGGTTCCGAAGGCCGCAATTGCGTAAAAGTTCACCCGCCACGACCACCTGAGGACGCCTAAATTGAAGTCGAAGATCTTGCGCGGATAAACACCGGTGAAAAGCACCGCGACGAACGCGACGAACGTCAGGATGATGAACGCCAGCCAAAGGAACGCGAGCACGATGTAGTGCGGAATCGCGAGGAATATTTTGACCAGCCACAGCCAACGGCTCAGATCAGGATCGTAGGTCCCCGTAACTCGTACAGGGGGTCGAGGAATGTTCATGATGTCTTCCGTTTCAGATCGCTGCGCCGAGGGCGATGAAGCCTGCGCAGAGGATGACAAGGAGCAGCAGAAGCGGTGCGATGAAACGGAGGTACTGGTCGTAGCGGACCTTCGCGAGCGCCAAGCCACCCATGACGACCGCGGACGTCGGGGTGATCAGGTTAACGATTCCCGAGGCAGACTGGAAGGCGGTGATGACCATGGCCCGTGACACGTCGGCGAAGTCAGCCAGCGGCGCGAGGATCGGCATGGCCAAGGCGGCGTGCCCCGACGTCGACGGCACGAAGAAGGCGAGCGGCAGGTTGATGAGGAACATCAACAGTCCGAACACGCCAGACGAGGTGTTGCTGACGACATTCTCCATCGAGTGAAGGACGGTGTCGGTGATCTCCGAGTTGTTCATGATCACGGTGACGCCACGAGCCAGGACAATAATCAGGCCTACGCCGATAAATTCTCCAGCCCCCCGTACGAGGGTGTCGGTCAGACCTTTTTCCCCCAAGCCGCCGATAAGTCCGACGAGGATCGACATCAAGATGAACAAGGCTGCAAGTTCGGGGAAGTACCAATCAAGCTGCCAAGCGAAGCTGGCGGCATCGGGGCCATTGATGATCTGGGCCCACGGAACGATGGCAAAGATCATGAAGGTGAAGGTGAAGGCGACGACGGCGAGCACCGACTTCTGCCGACCGGTCAACCGCGGGACGATGCCGATGCCACGAATGATGAGCTCGTCATCGCCTTCTTGGACACCGACGAGCGACTTGGACGGATCAGCCTTGACCCTGCTCGCATACCGCAGGACGAACGCAACGGCGATAGGTACAAGGACGACATACATCAGTAGCCGGAAACCAAGGCCGTTGCCAATCGAGATGCCGGCGGCTTCCGAAGCCACACCGGTGGAGAACGGATTGACAGTTGAGGCGAGCACACCGATGCCGGCACCGATCAGGATCGTGGCGGCGGCGACCATACGGTCGTAACCAAGCGCCAACATCAGCGGAATGACAAGGGCGTAGAAGCCCAGGGTCTCCTCCGCCATACCTTCGGTCGTTCCGCCGATCGAGAACAGCAGCATCAGCAGGCCGATGACCACGGCGCCACGTGCTTCGAAACGCTGAGCCACATGCGCGATGCCGTTATCGATCGCGCCGGTCTTCATCGACATTGTGATGAAGATGCCGATCGCCAGCACAAACAGGAAGACGCCGACTGCGCCGAACAACTCCCCGGTCTCATAGGGGCCGATGAAGCCACCGTCGCTCGCTTTGATTCCGTAGAGGCCATTGACCGGTGCCATGAACAGTTGCATGAGGCGGTCACCGAAACTCAGGCCCGCGTCGACGCCGTGGTAGCTGCCGGGAATCGGTCCGCCCGTCTTACCGTCGACCTTGTAGGCACCAGTCGGGACGATGAAGGCTAAGAGCCACACGGCGACGGTCACGCCGAATAGGACCGTAAACGCGCTGGGGAAACGGAATTTGCGCTGTTTCCCGTTCTCGCTGGTCGGCGTTTTTGTCGTCGTTGCCATGGTCTAGCTCCCTGTTTGGATCAGCAGTGTTCGTACGTAATCAGACAACCGTTGGCGGGGCCGCCGAGGTAGGGCCTTTGTGCCCGAGTCTGCGGGACCTTCAGGCCTCGTCCCAACTCGCCGAATGCCAGTTATGGCGTCGACAACGTCGAAGCAGCGGATCTGGGCGTAAAGACATGCCGCCCTTCGATGCTGGCGGGCCTGATTTCGATGACCATTGGACGCACGCCGCCGGCCCATGGCTCGACGCCTGGATTGCCGAGTATCTTGCTGATGTTCGCGCGATCCTCAACCTCTCGCGCGCTGCCGCGCACCGTGACGTTCCGACCGCTCCGAGTCGACGCATCGAAGCCATCCACACCGAAAGCAACGTCCTCATGGCCACGCGCGAGCTGGGCCAGGATTCCGGTGGGTACGGTTCGGAAGTAGACGAGACCGTCCAGCAGAATGAAGTTCACCGGGATGAGCTGCTGGCCAGTTGCATCAACGAACGCGACACGTCCAACTTGGGCTGAGCCCAAGAGTGTCAAGCATTCGGCCTCGGTCAGCTTTTCCACCGCACCCAACGGCCGCTGCGCTGCTTTATCCGTCATGATGCCTCCGGTGTGTCCACCTCAATGGCGCGGGGCCAGAGTGTCAGCCGGATCGCCATGAGCGTGTCCTGACGATCCGGCCGGGTGACAGTCTCAGTGTGGCGTCTGACGGCTGAGCGGATCAGAGACCTTGGTCCCTGATTCCGGAGCGTCTCGGCGACGACCCTGACGGCAACTATGCGTCCAGTTAGAGGACCGGTCCGGTCTCAGCCGACCAACTGTCCTCAGGACCCACTGGTCAGCACTGACCTGACATCGGCCGCGATCTGTTCGTCTTCGCGACACTGTACGACGAGGATCCGAACCGCCGATCCGGGTGTGGAGACGTCGCCGTCGCCGTCGATCGTCTGGTTGTGCTCGGCATCGATCCGCACGCCGAGATAGGCGAGACGATGAGCGGCGAGTCGTCGTATGAACGCCGAGTTCTCCCCGATCCCCCCGCTGAACACAAGGACATCGAGGCCGCCGGTCGCAGCGGTCATGGCGGCAATACCAGCCACCAGGCTGTGCAGGAAGACGTCGATGGCGAACAGCGCGTGTTCGTCGCCTGACTCCGCCGCGGCTTCGATCTCGCGCATGTCGCTCGTGCCGGTAAGCGCCAACAGTCCAGACTCGTGCTCGAGCGCCGTGGCGACCTCATGCGGAGCAAGGTGTTCATGCTCCTCGAGCCACAACACGAGACCTGGATCGACGCTCCCGGATCTGGTCGCCATAACGAGTCCTTCGAGCGGGGTGAAGCCCATCGTGGTGTCGACGCTTCGGCCGTCGAGGATCGCGGCCAGAGAAGCCCCAGCCCCCAGATGACACGTGATGATCCGGAGCTTTTCGATCGGCTGACCGAGGAGTTCCTGCGCCCGCCGTGTCGCATAAGCGTGGGACAGACCGTGGAACCCGTACCGACGGATCGCATACCGCTCACGCCACGCTAACGGCACAGCGTATGTCGCCGCGGCGAGCGGGATTGTTGCGTGGAACGACGTATCGAAACTGGCAATCGCCGGGACATCGGGCAGGAGGGCAGTGACCGCGTCAAGGGCAGCGAGCGACTTCGGTTGGTGGAGCGGTGCGAGGTCCGCGAGCGCTTCGAGGTCGTCACGCACGGACTCGTCGATCAGCACAGGTCCGACGAACTTTGTGCCGCCGTGCACGACTCGGTGCCCGACTGCGTCGGGCTTGCTCCACGTGTGCAGGGTCTGGGCGAGCAGACCGACGTCGAAGCCGTGGCCGCCGGCCGGGAGGTCGAATGAGCGTTCGATCTCGTCGTTGTCGGCCAGAAGTCTCAGTTTGAGGCTCGAGGATCCGGCGTTGATGACCAGAATTCGCATGTGTCAGGACCGTTCCGGCCAGGTCCAGTTGGCGATCGCAGGATCGTCCTCGCCGTGTTCGCGCGTGTATGCACGCGCCGCAAGACGTGCGTCCGACATCCGCTGCCGCAGTCCGGCGGCGGCCGAGCCAAGCGACGGAACCCGGTCGATGACGTCCATCACCAGATGGAACCGGTCGAGGTCATTGAGCATGACCATGTCGAACGGCGTCGTCGTGGTGCCCTCTTCCTTGTAGCCACGGACGTGGATGTTGCGATGCCCGTTGCGTCGATACGTCAGGCGATGAATCAGCGTCGGATAGCCGTGGAATGCGAAGATGATCGGCTTCTCGGTCGTGAACAGGGCGTCAAAGTCGCGGTCGGAGAGTCCGTGCGGATGCTCCGAATCGGGCTCGAGCCGCATCAGATCGACGACATTGATGACGCGGACCTTTAGCTCGGGCAGGTGCGTACGCAGTAGATCGGCTGCCGCAACGGTCTCCAGGGTCGGGATGTCGCCGCAACAGGCAAGCACTACATCAGGTTCGCCGTCGGTGTTGCCCGCCCACGGCCAGATTCCCAAGCCCCTGGTGCAGTGCGCAATGGCCTCGTCGATCGACAAATATGTCAAAGCGGGCTGTTTGCCAGCGATGATGACGTTGACGTAGTCGCGGCTGCGCAGGCAGTGGTCGGCTACGGAGAGGAGTGTGTTGCTGTCCGGCGGCAGGTAAACCCTGACGATTTCGGACTTCTTATTGATCACGTGGTCGATGAAGCCCGGATCCTGGTGCGAGAAGCCATTGTTGTCCTGGCGCCATACATGTGACGACAGGAGGTAGTTGAGTGAGGCGACGGGCGCTCGCCACGGGATCTGCCGCGTCGATTTCAACCATTTGGCGTGCTGGTTGAACATCGAGTCGACGATATGGATGAACGCCTCATAGCAGTTGAACAGACCGTGTCGGCCGGTCAACAGGTAGCCCTCAAGCCAGCCCTGACAAAGATGTTCGGACAGGACCTCCATGACACGCCCGTCGGGAGCGAGATGGTCGTCGCCGGGAACCACCATCGCATCCCAGGCACGATCGGTCTCGCGGAAGACACCGGAGAGGCGGTTCGAGGCCGTCTCATCAGGGCCCATCAGGCGGAACGTCTGCCGATTGCGGGCGATCACCTCGGCAAGGAAGTCGCCGAGCACACGGGTTGCCTCGCTCGTGTGCGCCGCAGGCCGATCGACCTCGACCCCGAAGTCGCGGAAATCGGGCATCACAAGGTCATGCAAGAGCAGTCCGCCGTTCGCGTGCGGGTTGGCACTCATACGTCGTGGCCCAACCGGAGCGAGCGCTTGAAGCTCAGGTATGAGCCGGCCGGCGTCGTCGAACAGCTCCTCAGGCCGGTAGCTCCGCAGCCACTGCTCGAGGAGTTGACGATGGGCCGGGTTAGTGCGCGTCTCCGACAGCGGCACCTGGTGGGCCCGCCAGGTTCCCTCGACCTTGAGTCCGTCGACTTCCTTCGGACCGGTCCAGCCCTTGGGGGTGCGCAGGACAATCAACGGCCAGCGCGGTCGCTCGGACACGTTACCGCCGCGTGCCGCCCGCTGGATCGCGGCAATCCGGTCCATCGAGTAGTCAAGCGCTGCGGCGAGTTGCTGATGCACTTCGGCAGGATCGTCGCCGCCGACGAAAAGAGGTTCGTGACCATATCCACGCAGCAGATCGGCGAGTTCCTCCTCGGGGATGCGGGCCAGCACCGTCGGATTGGCGATCTTGTAGCCGTTGAGGTGCAGTACGGGCAGGACAGCGCCATCAGTGACGGGATTGAGGAATTTGTTGGAGTGCCAACTGGCCGCGAGTGGACCGGTCTCGGCCTCACCGTCGCCGACGACGCACAGCACCACGAGGTCCGGATTATCGAAAGCCGCGCCGTACGCGTGTACCAGGGCATATCCCAGCTCGCCCCCCTCGTGGATCGACCCGGGAGTTTCCGGGGCCACGTGGCTGGGGATGCCTCCTGGGAATGAGAACTGGCGGAACAACGACCGCATCCCGTCCTCGTCCTGACTGATCGAGGGATAGACCTCTGAATAAGTGCCGTCGAGGTAGGCGTTGCCGACCAGGCCGGGACCACCGTGACCTGGCCCCGCGACATACAAGACGTCGAGATCTCGGGCCTTGATGACCCGGTTCATGTGCGCATAAAGGAGGTTCAAACCAGGCGTGGTTCCCCAATGGCCGAGCAGTCGAGGCTTGACGTGCTCGGGCAATAACGGCTCGCGCAGCAAGGGGTTATCCATGAGATAGATCTGGCCGACCGACAGATAATTTGCGGCGCGCCAATAAGCATCGATGAGTTCAAGCTGGCGAAGATCGAGAACTTCGCCGCGCCTAGGAATTGTATCGGTCATGGGGCTCCTCAAGATGGTGATGTCGTGATCACACGCCGGGCCGCGCTATGTCGAGCTCGGGTGGCCGTCGATACAAGTCTGAACTCGTGCCCATGGCTGGCAACAGTGTCGAAGGTCCCTGGCCGCCATGAAAACAGAAATCCTGCGATGGGATTGCTGGGCTCGCAAGTGGGACCCGAACGCGCCCCATCCCGGCCATCCGTCGCGATCAGGGACCTTCGCAGCGGCGCTCAGGACGTTCGGCACTTTGTTGACCATCGCCGTGCGGGCAGGCTGGTGCCATGACGACGCAGTCCCCCGAAACTCCCAAGGTCGGGACCGACCCGATCGACGTACGCCCGCTGTTCCTCGGCCCCAAGGCCGAGAATCGCGAGTTTTTCGAGCGCAAGGTCGCCGAACTCGTCGACGAGCACATCCACTGGCGCAGAGCTTTCCATCCTGCGGATGCGACAATCGTCAGCCCAGCCGACATGAGAAGGCCCGCATATGAGTCCATCACCGACCGGACGGCGGACGTGCTTGAGGATCTGACTTCCCGGCTCAAGAGGAGCTCGACACCGTGGTTCTCGACTCGTTATCTGGGTCACATGAACTCCGACACCCTCATGGTGTCGAACCTCGCGGAGATTGCCACGATGCTCTACAACCCCAATAACGTCGCCTACGAGTCCTCGGTGGCCACATCACAGATGGAGACCGAAGTCGGTCAGGACTTCGCTTGTCTGATGGGCTATGACCCCGACCGCGCTTGGGGCCACATCCCCGCTGACGGCACGATTGCCAACGACGAAGCGCTGTGGCTGGCACGCAATCTCAAGTCGCTTCCGCTCGCAGTGCGCGAGGTGCTGCCAGACCTGGTCGAGGGCAAGAGTGAATGGGAACTGCTCAACCTGTCGACCGAGACGGCGCTTGACCTACTCGACGTCGTCAAAAAGAACCCAGCCCACCTCGCCGCCGTGCTCAGCGCGACGAGCCGAGGTGCCGGGGTGGGCCGGGGTGTCCTAGGCAAGGTCCTCGTCCCGAGTACCCGTCACTATTCGTGGGACAAGGCAACCGATCTGCTCGGCATCGGGGTCGACAATCTGGTGCGCGTCCCGGTCGACAATCGTTACCGCATGGATCTCGTTGCACTCCAGACGATCATCGATGACCTCGTAGCCACCAACACGCCAATTTTGATGCTCGTCGGTGTTGCCGGGACGACTGAGGAAGGCGCCGTCGACGATATCGCCGGCATGAGGGATTTGATCGTCCGCAACCGGGCCAATGGGGTGAACTTCTCCTTCCACGTCGACGCCGCTTATGGCGGCTATGCCAGAACGCTGTTCCTGGACGAGGACTTCACATTCTTGCCCTACGACGAGCTGCAGTCCCGTCTCGCAACCGAGGGTTTCAGCTCAGACCGGGCGTGGCCGTCGACCTCGGTCTGGTCGGCCTACGAGGCGATGTCGGTCGCGGACTCGATCACGGTCGACCCACACAAGATGGGCTATGTTCCCTACGCCGCTGGCGGGGTGGTGTTTAAGGATCGTCGCGTCTTGGCCTTGATTGCCTACGCGGCTGCTTACGTTTTCGAGTCGCCTGAAAATCTCGACACGAGTCTTGGCAGCGTTGTGCTCGAGGGCTCCAAGTCGGGAGCCACCGCCGCAGGGGTTTGGTCGGCGCATCAACTGCTACCGCTCAACCACGCTGGATACGGGCAACTGATCGCCCGCAGTTGGTCCGGATCACAGACCTTCGTCGACGTGCTCACGACCGTCGAGGACATCGCGGTGGCCGGCCATGAGGTCATGTGCGAGCCATTGCTCGCCGACCCCGATTTCAACATCGTCTGTATGGCGTTCAACCTTCGCGGCAACACTGATCTGGATCGAATGAACGCACTCAATAATGAGATCTATCATCGTTTCTCCTACGAGTACGGCCCGCTCTATCAGGACGACTGGATCACGTCGCACACCGAGTTGACCCGCACGGTCTATGGCGATGTCCCAAGCGAGTTCGTCGCTCGACTGGGCATCGTGCCTTCCGAATGGGACCGTGTCGCTCGGGTTCAGGTGCTGCGCAGTTGTGTCATGCACCCGTGGATCACACACGACGCGATCTACCCCGAGCAGTGGCAATCTTTCCTTGCGATCATCAGCGCTCAACTCGACGGCATCCTCACGGCGCCGGGCGCGGACTACACGAACGACGGCGCCTGATCGGCCGAAGGCCGATGGTCAACCAGTCGAAACTGATTGGCCATCGGCCACCCTCCGTGCGGTCAATTCAGCCAGCAAGCGTCGCTACTAGCAAAGCCTTGATCGTGTGGAGTCGGTTCTCGGCCTGGTCGAAGACAATCGAGTGTTCCGATTCGAACACGTCATTGGTGACTTCGAGGCAACTGCGGCCCGTACGCTGATACATCTGCTCACCGACTTCAGTGTTCCGGTCATGGAAAGCTGGCAGGCAATGCATGAACTTCACATCCGGTCGTCCGGTGGCCTCAAGCAACTCTCGGTTGATCTGATAATCGCCGAGCAGCGCGACTCGTTCGTCCCACACCTTCTCCGGCTCACCCATCGAAACCCAGACATCGGTGTAGACAAAGTCGACTCCAGCCACACCGGTCGCGACGTCGTCAGTCTGGAGAATTTTTGCGCCGGTCTCCGCCGCGATCGCCCTTGACGCCGTCAGCACTGAATCCGGCGTCTGGAGCGATGATGGCCCGACCATCCGGATGTCCATGCCAAGCATGGCACCAGCAACCATGAGCGAATTGGCGACGTTGTTGTGAGCGTCGCCGCAATAGGCGAAGGAGATGTCCTTGGCCGGCTTTCCAGCGTGTTCGATCATCGTCAACATGTCGCACAATGATTGTGTCGGGTGCCACTGGTCGCTGAGACCGTTCCAAACCGGTACGCCGCTGGAGCTGGCAAGTTCCTCGACACTCGACTGAGCGAAGCCGCGGTATTCGATGCCGTCGAACATCCGACCCAGCACCCGGCCGGTGTCGTTGACCGACTCCTTGTGACCGAGCTGTGAGCCGGTGGGGTCCAGATAGGTCACGTTGGCGCCCTGATCGTAGGCGGCGACCTCGAAAGCGCACCGCGTACGAGTCGAGTTCTTACCAAACACCAGCGCGATGTTGAGTCCCTTGAGTAGCTGCTGTTCCTGATGGCTACGTTTCTCAGCCTTGAGCGTGGCTGACAACTCGAGAAGGCCTTGCCATTGGCTGATGTTGACGTCAAATTCCTTGGTCACGCTCATCCCAAGCATGCCGAGTTGACGGGATTGGATCAGGGTTTCGTTGTGCATAGGCATTGTTTTGGTCATGGTTTCTCCGATGGTGTCATTGGGGTGGTTTGGCAATGGCTGATGATCGGGCTAGCCGGCATAGTCAGTAGGAATTACTGCGACGGGACACTTGGCTTCTTTGATGACGGCGGCGGCAACTGGCCGCGCAACCGCAAACGGCAGCCGGAATCCTTGTGGCCGGCCAACCACGACGAGATTTGCCACGGTCGTCACGCCAAGGCACGCTTCGTCAACATCGGCGAATACCAAGGACTGGAAAACTTTGACGTCCGGATAGTCGTCGGCCCAGCCGGCCATGACCTCCTCGAGGTTTAGGCGATGCTTCTCCTCATCAGCCTTCGACATCGATGGAGCGACCACATGCATCGCGTGAAGCTCCTGGTGGGACCGCTCGGCGGCGGCAAAGGCATACGTCAATGGTCCGTGCGCATTTGATGTGCAGTCCACTGTGACGACGATGCCGCCGCGACGTGGTGCCTGCGGGAACCAGCCCTCAGGAACAACCACAACCGGGCAGGTCGCGTGCTCCGACAGCCAACAACCGATCTCACTCGCGAGAATACGCTCGTACCAGGTGGCGTTCTCCGGACCGAGCACGAGCGAACGCGCCCGGTGCGACTCCCCCGCGAGCACCTGAGTCGGAAGGCCACGCTCCACGGCATACTCGACCGGTACTTTGATGTCTTGTGCCTCGATGAACGCCCGGGCGGTGGCCAACACTGCGTCGGCATCTTCCGCCGAGGTATCCACGGCGTTACGATCGAATAGATCAGTTCCAGCCAAGCCTAACGAATAGGCGTGGACCACTCGCAGCCCACAACCTTGTGCGTGGGCATCGACGAGCGCATAGCGCAGTGCGGTCGATTGCTCCTCTTCGACGCCTACGACGATGGGGCGCTCCAAGCGCATGCTGTCCATGATCTGCTCCTTCGCTTTCTCTCACTCCCACTCTGTAGAGGTTCGAGGATCGAGACCACGGCCAAAGGGCCGTACCGGTCGGGACGTCAGTCCCATGTGCTGGGTTTAACGTCCTGATCGGTCATTGCCTGTTATTCAGTCGTTCCAGAGCCACAGGCCGGACTTGCGCATGCAGTCCTCGGCTTCGGCGATCAGCCGCAACTCGTCGGCGGTCCAACCCCGCTCCCACGCTCCCGCGGCACAGGTTGAGATCGCCTTGCAGGCGGGGGCGCACGACGCTAGCTGCAAGCCCTCAGTGACCGGCTCATCCCAGACCAGTAGGTACTCCGCCCAGGAGAGCAACACAATAGAGGGAGACTCATCGATAGAGCCTCAGCCAGCGTCCATCGATGTATCGCTTGAGTCGCAATGCACCCGCGCCGTACCACCACCAGCGGCCCCGGACCGCCAGACCGACGCCGTCGCCGAGATCGAGGATCGAAAGTGCTTGACACTGAGGCTCGTACACCGGCAGTGCCTCGTTCCGAAGGCGCGCTAGGAGACTTGCGTGCAGTATCGGACCCTGGCGGACACCGTGTACACCGATGCGAGGCAACGGGCTCGGGACGAAGTTCGCGCAGTCGCCCACCGCATAGATCTCGTCGCGATCTAGGTGCTGGAGGGTTGCCCGCACCGGCACACCGTCCGCATCTCCTAGACCGATCTCGGACAATAACGGGGGCGCTGTTAGTCCGGTGGCTAGCAAAACGACATCGTGAGACAGCTCAGTGCCGTCGGCGCAGACCAGGTCACGCTCGCCGAGGTCGCGCACCACACACCCGGTATGCACGGCCACGCCGCGGGCTCTGAGAAGCCGTCCGATCCGCTTGCGTGCACCGTTGGGCAGGCCGGCACCGATGCTGGATCCCGACTCCACCAACTGGACCTGTCCGACGTCCGATCGCGACGCCAGATGGGCTGCAAGCTCCAAGCCGGAAGCACCACCCCCCACGACCGTGACCCTGGCATGTGGCTGCGCTGCAGCTTTCAGACGGGCATCAAGATCAGCCAAGCCGCTCAACGGCTTCACTCTCAGCACGGCTGGGTGAACGTTCATGCCAGCCGGAGCAGCCACGCTGCCGATGTTGATCGAGAGCAGGTTGTAGGACAGCTGGTCGCCGTCCGAGGTGACAGCGATCTGCGCCGCCGGATCGAGCGTCGTCAGTGTGCCCTCGTGGAACTCAACACCGTAGTTACTGGCCAGGACACCCACGTCAATCCGCCCGGCGCCACTGGCAAGGGCACCGGTGGCTACCGCCGACGCGACACCGCTGTAGTCGAAGAATCGCGGGGCAAGCAAGTGAATCCGATAACCGGCTGCAGCCAACTCCCCGGCGTGCTTCACAACGAACAAATGAGCGTGTCCAGCCCCGACCAAGAGCAGGATCGGCGCTCCAGCGGCTGAGGATCCGCTGCCACTGCGGTCGCGAACGCGGGAATTCATGATCACGCTCAGATCAAGCTTCGTGGGCTATTTGTCTTGCCAGATCGGTTCGCGCTTCTCCAAGAATGCCTGGATACCTTCTTGCGCATCGCAGGTCACGGCATTCTCAGCCATGACCCGACTCATCTGCTCGTAGGCACGCTCCGAAGACAGCGGCAATTGCTCGTAGAATGCGCGCTTGCCAATACCAACGGGGATCGTGCTGGCGACCGCAATGGATTCGGCCAAGGCTTCGGCGGTATCGATCAACTGATCGGCAGAAACTACGTCGTTGACGAGTCCCCAATCCAGAGCCGTTGCGGCATTGATCGGCTTGCCAGTAAGCAGCATGTGCATCGCACGCTTCTGTCCGACGTTGCGGCTCAATGCCACCATCGGTGTTGAGCAAAACAGGCCAATTTTTACGCCCGGGGTGGCAAATGTGGCGGTGTCGACCGTTACCGCCAAATCACAACTGGCGACGAGCTGGCAACCAGCCGCGAAAGCGGGGCCTTGGACCGCCGCGATAACTGGTTTGGATAGACGCTCGATGGTGAGCATAAGTGTGCTGCACACTTCGAAGATGTGATGCTCATCATCCCGCGTGCGGTCGATGAGCTCCGGTAGATAGTGTCCAGCGCTGAACGCTGTGCCTTCGGCAGCCAAGACGATTGCCCGTACCGACTGATCGGCCTCAAGCGTCTTCAGTGCCGCGGTCAGATCGGTCATCGTGGCTACCGACATGGCATTTCGTCGTTCCGGGCTGTCGAGCGTGATGCGGCCGAGGCGCCCTCGTTCTACCCGAACGGTTCCGGCGTTAACAACTTCAGTCATGACTTCGCCATCCTTATCGACGCCGTGGGATCGTGTCGACCTTGTCCCAGCCGCGCCGACGTGAACGCGACCCTTCGTGATCATCTCGGCTGCGATAAAGGATGTAAGGGCGGAAGACATAGCCCAACGGGGCAGTGAATGCGTGAACCAGTCGGGTGAAGGGCCAAACGGCAAATAGCGAAATGGCCAAGATGCCGTGGAGCTTGAAACTCAACGGCGCACCGACCATCAGATCGGGTTGTGGGTTGAAGTAGAAGATGCTGCGGAACCAGACCGAGACACCTTCGCGATAGTTATACTCCCCGATGACGCCTGAACCGGTGTTGATCAAGCCTGTCAGGATCACTGCGGCGAGCATGACGTACATCAACTTGTCCATCTTGGTCGTCACGCCCAGCACAGCCTTGGTGAAGCGACGCCGATAGAGCAGGCCGACAAATCCCACGATGGTGAATACACCGGCCACCGCACCGACGGAGATCGCCATAAAGTGATACATGTGATCCGAAATCCCGACCGCATCGGTCCAGCTCTGGGGAATCCCCAGACCCATCACATGGCCGAAGAAGACCGCCAAGATGCCGAAGTGGAACATCGGGTTGGCCCAACGCAAAATCTTGTCTTCATACATCTGGCTCGATCGCGACGTCCAGCCGAACTTGTCATAGCGATAACGGCCGACGTGGCCCAGAACGAAGATCGACAGACAGATATACGGGAAAATCAGCCACAAAAAAGTGTCGAGTGTGCTTTCCATCATGCGCCTCCGGGCATCGGTGCCAGATCTGGCATTCCATAGGGGCTGAGTCCAACTTGTTCGTCTTCAGGCCCTTCAGCGATCAACCGTTCGACCGCTTCATGGTCTTTGCCCTTCAACGCCGGCAACGTCATGCAGACCGCTTCCAGCGCGCCTCGCCATGGTGAATCAATCTCAACCAGGTGCAGCCGGAGTAGCTCGAGACCCGCGCGGTTGTCCAGAATGATTTTCAGGCCGGCCTGTTGATCGGTCGTTGCGGCAAATTCGAGCACGACGCACAGGTGATCCGGCAACTGACCGTCGGTGAGGATGAGCCCGGCTTTGATGTAGACCTGTTTGATCCGCAGCAGAGCCAGACCACGCTTCCTCGTCTCGCCGTTGGAGAAATAGGTCAGAAACAGGCAGCCGCGGCGACGTGTGTCGAAGGTGTCGACGTAGTCGCTTTGGGATTCCCAGACCGACTGACTCCGAAGGTGGTCAATTGTTGCTTGCAGGCCAGCACCGAGCTTGGCCGGCAGTGAGGCAGCGACCTCGCTCAGAAGTTCGAGCCGTTCGAACAGATCGTCGTCGGGGTAATCCATCAGGATCGAGGCCGATTGCCAGGCGCGGGTCAATTCGTCGGGCGAAAATTTCAGTGCGGGAACGCGCGGTGTCACGGGTGCTCCCCCGCTTCAACCGATGATCCGGATGCGCCGTCCGAGGTCGGGAAGATCCCATCGGGTGTGCCTTGACCATCCCAGTTGAGCAGGTTGATCCGCACTCCCTCGGGACGTCCAGGCCCGTCGGGCGAGCCCACACCAGGATCGGCGCCCATGTCCGGGTCGCCGCCGAAAGATCCGTCCATACCGCCCATCCCGGGGCCGCCGTCGACGTTCAGCGAACACTCGGTGGCAATGTTTTCGAGCTTGTGGGCGTCCTCATAATGTGCCGCAGGAATGACGTAGCGCTCTTCATACTTAGCGATGGCGAGCAGCCGATACATGTCCTTGATCTCTTGCCCGGTCATACCAACTGATTCGGCAATGGATTCGTCTTCGTCCCAGCCCATATTGATGTCACGCATATAGGAACGCATCGCGGCCAATTTGCGCAATACCCGGTCCACCGGCACGGTGTCCCCCGCCGTGAAAAGCCCCGCAAGGTATTCGATCGGGATCCGCAGCTGATCGATCGCATTGAACAGATTGTCCTTGCGCTCGCCGTCCTCGCCGGTTTCACTGACCGCGTCCACGACCGGCGACAACGGCGGGATGTACCAAACCATCGGCATCGTGCGATATTCCGGATGCAGTGGCAGCGCGACTTTGTATTTGTTGATCAGTGCCCAGATCGGTGAGCGCTGGGCGGCCTCGATCCAGTCTTCGGGGATTTCGGCGAGCCGAGCCTGACGGATCACCTCAGGGTCGTTCGGGTCCAGGAAAACGTCGCGTTGTGCTTCGTAGAGACCATGCTCGTCGGGGGTCGAGGCCGCTTCCATGACGCGATCTTGGTCATAGAACATCAAGCCGAGATAACGCAGTCGGCCAACGCAGGTTTCCGAGCAGATCGTGGGCTGGCCAATCTCGATGCGCGGAAAGCAGAAGGTGCATTTTTCAACTTTGCCGGTCTTGTGATTAAAATACATCTTCTTATATGGACACCCGGTCACGCACTGTCGCCAGCCGCGGCAGCGGTCTTGGTCGACCAAGACGATGCCATCCTCTTCGCGCTTGTAGATCGCGCCGGTCGGGCATGAAGCCACACACGACGGGTTGAGGCAATGCTCACAAATCCGCGGCAGGTAAAACATGAACGCCTGCTCGTACTCGAACTTGATCTTGTCACCGATTTGTTTGACTATCGGGTCGTTATGGGTGTTCTCGACTGAGCCAGCCAGGTTGTCGTCCCAGTTCGACGACCACTTGATCTTCGTATCTTCGCCAGTTAGCAAGGATTTCGGCCGAGCCACCGGCATATGCTCCTGAGCCGGCGCGGTCGTCAGATTTTCATAGTCATAGGTCCACGGCTCGTAATAATCATTGATGCCGGGCAGGTTCGGGTTGGAGAAGATGGTGGCGAGGTTCTTCAGCCGACCGCCAGCTTTCAGCTTGAGCTTTCCGCGCTTGTTGAGCGTCCAGCCACCCTTCCATTTCTCCTGATCCTCATAGGTTTTTGGATAGCCTTGCCCAGGCCGGGTCTCCACATTGTTGAACCAGATGTGCTCGGACCCAGACTTGTTGGTCCACACCTGCTTGCAGGTGACCGAGCACGTGTGACAACCGATGCATTTGTCGAGATTCATTACCATCGCCATCTGCGCCATGATCTTCATCAGTACGTCACTTCCTGGTTGCGGCGGCGAATCACAGTAACTTCGTCACGCTGGTTGCCGGTGGGGCCCATGTAGTTGAACGCGAACGTCTGTTGGGCATAGCCACCGATCATGTGCGTGGGTTTGATCATCAATCGGGTCAACGAGTTGTGGTTGCCGCCACGTTGCCCGGTCGTCTCGGAGATCGGCATGTCGATCAGGCGGTCTTGCGCGTGGTACATGAACACCGTCCCTTCAGGCATCCGATGCGAGACGATTGCGCGCGCGTTGACCACCCCGTTGCGATTGGACGCTTCGATCCATTCGTTATCCTTCACACCAATCTTTTCCGCATCCTGCGGACTCATCCAGATGCCGGGCCCGCCACGGAACAGCGAGAGCATGAACAGGTTGTCTTGGTATTCGGAGTGGATCGACCACTTGTTGTGCGGCGTGAGGTAGCGAACTGAAATGCCGTTGCTAGGTGTCGCACCGATTGCGGGCTCGTCGAAGAGCGCGGTCATGTCCAGCGGCGGACGGAACGTTGGCAACCCTTCACCGAGCTCGGTCATCCAATCGTGATCTAGATAAAAGTGTTGCCGGCCGGTCAGTGTGTGCCACGGTTTGAGCCGCTCGACATTGATCGTGAACGGTGAATATCGTCGGCCGCCGCTCTCAGAGCCTGACCATTCGGGTGAGGTGATCACCGGCACGGGACCGTGCTGCGTGTCGGCGAAGGTAATCCGCTTGCCTTCGTGCTCAGAAGCCAGATCATGCATCAGCTGACCGGTGCGCTTTTCGAGCGTCTTGAACCCTTCGGTGGCAAGGTGCCCGTTGGTGGTGCCAGACAGCGCAAGAACCATCTCGCAGGCTTGGATATCGCGCAGGATATCGGGCCGACCGTCGGCCGGACCGCCCCTGACGACACCGTTCTTCGCCTTGAGTTCGGCGATCTCCTGGGTCAAGTCGTAAGTGACGCCCTTGGTGGTCGCACCCAACGTGTCCATGAGTGGACCAATTGCGCGCATCATGTCGCCGACGGCGGTGTAGTCGCGTTCGACTTCGACGATCTTTGGCATCGTCACACCCGGAATCGGCTCACATTCACCGTACTTCCAATCACGAACACGTCCGTGCGGTGACGCCATCGCATCGGGAGTGTCGTGGGTCAGCGGAACGGCGACCACGTCGGTCTGTTTGCCGAGGTGGCGCACTGCAAGTTTGCTGAAGACCTGCGAGATCTGTTGCCACGCATCCCAGTCAGTGCGCGATTCCCAGGGCGGTGCAATCGCCGGATTAAACGAGTTGACGAATGGATGCATGTCAGTCGTGGACAGATCATGCTTTTCATACCACGTGGCGGCAGGCAACACGATGTCTGACAACAACGTCGACGTCGTCATGCGGAAGTCGAGCGTCGTCATCAGATCGAGCTTGCCGATCGGCGCCTCGTCATGCCACTTGACTTCTTTCGGACGGAATCGTTCGGCCGTCTCCGGAGCACTGACGGTGTGATTGGTCCCCAGTAGGTGGTTGTAGAAGTACTCGTTGCCCTTAGCCGACGAACCAAACAGGTTGGAGCGCCACAGCGACAACACGCGCGGGAAGTTCTCCGGTGCGTCCGGGTCTTCGGCAGCAAAGTTCAGCCGTCCGGCCTTCAGCTCCTCGACCACATACTCCTTGGTGGTCTTGCCAGCTTCCTTTGCCTGGGTGGCAATCAGCAAGGGATTACGATCGAAGGTCGGATACGACGGCATCCAGCCCAACCGCGCAGACTGAGCGATTACGTCGGCGGTCGTCTTACCGGCCAACTGGCCCTTACCAGTCTGAGCCGTCAAGGTGTCGGCGCCGAACTGGTCATAACGGAATTGGTCGGTGTGCAGGTACCAGTAAGCCGTCTGCACCATGTTGCGCGGCGGGCGAAGCCAGTCCAGGCCGTTCGCCAACTGGGTATAACCCGTCAGCGGACGAACCTTTTCCTGACCGACATAATGCGCCCAGCCGCCGCCATTGACGCCTTGACAGCCGGTGATGGTCGTCATCGTCAGGAAGGTGCGATAGATGGTGTCCGAATGGAACCAGTGATTCGTTCCGGCACCCATCAGAATCATCGAGCGGCCCTTGGAGTCCTCGGCGTTCTGTGCGAATTCGCGGCCAATGCGTTCGGCCTGCTCCGCAGTGACGCCGGTGATATTTGCCTGCCAGGCCGGGGTGTAGGGCGATTCAGCATCGTCGTAACCGGTGGGCCAAAGACCCGGCAGCCCCGGGCGCCCGACGCCATACTGTGCCAGCATCAGGTCGAACACCGTCGTGACGAGCCGGCCAGCCACCCGGCGTGCCGGCACACCGCGGCGAATGACGCCAACGTTGCCCTGGCCCGCATCAAAGCGAGGCATGTCAACGGGAACGCATTCATCGGCGCCGTCGATCAACGAAAGTTTGGGCTCGATATCGCCCAGATCAAGATTCCATTTGCCCTCGCCGGTTTCGCCATAACGGTGGCCCAGCGTGCCCGGCGGGACGACCAGTTTGTTGGTAGTCGCGTCAATGAGAACGGTTTTGAACTCGGAATTCTCCTGCTCTGGCTCGATCTCGTCACCGAGATCCGAGGCCGTGAGGAACTTACCGGCGGTGAACGTCGTGTCACCGTTTGCGTCGATTGCTTCGTCAAGGGTGACCAAGAACGGCAGGTCAGTGTATTTCTTGACGTAGTCATTGAAGTAGGGCGTCTGGCGGTCGACGTAAAATTCTTTGAGAATCACGTGTCCCATCGCCATAGCGAGTGCGCCGTCGGTGCCTGGCTCGGCGGGCAACCATTCGTCGGCAAACTTGGTGCTGTCGGCGAAGTCGGGCGAAACGACGACGACCTTTTGGCCGCGATAACGCGCCTCAACCATCCAGTGTGCATCCGGAGTACGGGTCACCGGGACGTTGGTGCCCCAGATCATCAGGTAGCTGGCATCCCACCAGTCGCCGGACTCGGGGACATCGGTCTGATCACCGAACATCTGCGGTGAAGCGACTGGCATGTCGGCGTACCAGTCGTAGAAACTCAACATGGATCCGCCGATCAAGTTGACGAATCGGGCGCCAGAAGCGTGCGAAATCATCGACATTGCCGGAATGGGCGAGAACCCTGCGACCCGGTCGGGGCCCCACTTACGAATTGTGTGTACATGAGCGGCGGCGACAATTTCGATCGCCTCGTCCCAATTTGCTCGCACCAACCCGCCCTTGCCTCGTGCTCGCTTATAACGGGCCGAGCGCTCGGGGTCTTCGGTGATGTCTGCCCAGGCGAGCACGGGATCTTTCAGCCGGGACTTGGCTTCTCGGTACATCTCGAGCAGAACGCCACGGATGTAGGGATAGCGCGTGCGGGTCGGCGAATAGGTGTACCAGGAAAACGATGCACCACGGGGGCAACCACGCGGCTCATATTCGGGCTTATCCGGGCCAGTCGTTGGGTAATCGACGGCTTGGGTCTCCCACGTGATAATTCCGTCTTTGACGTAAACGTTCCACGAGCATGAGCCTGTGCAGTTCACTCCGTGAGTCGACCGAACCACCTTGTCGTGGCTATAACGGTCGCGGTAGAACGAGTCACCCGAACGGCCACCCACCTTAAGCAGCGTGCGCCCATCAGGCGAAACTGGCTGATTCTTGGTGAAGAAATGCCGGGTTTTGATCAAGGCATCGGTTAGCGGACTGTTCATCGTGTCGCTCATGCGGATCCTTTTCGTTTGAGTCGGCGACTACCAATGCCGAATCCGCGTGAATTCGGCATCGGCGTTGACCGCATAACCATCACGCGCCCCGAGTGCCCATGAATCGTCACGCTAACAGACGTGAGGCAACTCATGCTACGGCTTGAGGAGGTCACGATCACGATTACGTGTCGGGGTGTACGTTGCTCCCTCAGAGTCTGCTGAGGCTGCCGGCGGGAGCGTCGATCGTCCGCAAAAAAAGTACGGCTGCGCGGCGATGAAAATGATGCTGAAATAGGCCAGCAACTGGCGATTGTTGTGGTTGAGCCAGCCGTTCTCGTTCAGCCGGATCACATCTCGATGACGACTTTGCCACCAGCATTCCCCGCTTCAACCGCGGCGATTGCCTCGCCAGCTCGCGCCAGCGGATAAACGGCAAGGACATGGGGATCGACGAGTTTGTACTTGATGACGTCGGTGATCTTCTCAACCGCCGTTTTGGTTCGCTTGATGGGGTTCCCACCGAGTTCGGTCGCAGTGGCTGGATCGACGGTGGAGATGATCCGATCAGGGTCTCTGACCAGGCCAGCCGCTGCGCGCAGCGGCTCGCCGCCGACGAGATCAAGGAGGAGGTCCACTCCTGCGGGTGTTATCGCCCGGACCCGGTCTGCCATGCCCGGACCGGAGTTGACGAAAGTTGCGCCGGTGGATTCCACGATTTTGCGCTTCGACTCATAGTCGACGCCGATCACGTCGAACTCGTGCACCCGCCCGATTTGAGCTGCCAG
Organism: Aeromicrobium changchenzhani; assembly: GCF_057586615.1. Classification (NCBI taxonomy): domain Bacteria; kingdom Bacillati; phylum Actinomycetota; class Actinomycetes; order Propionibacteriales; family Nocardioidaceae; genus Aeromicrobium; species Aeromicrobium changchenzhani. The sequence continues at coordinate 1,986,896 of NZ_CM172480.1, forward strand.
CAGCCCGACACCGCCGCCGACGCCGAGGATGAGCAGCTTCTGACCTGCCTCGAGCTCGATCTGGTGGGTGCCGTCGTAGGCGGTCGCAGCGGCCACCGGAATGGTTGCCGCATCGATAAAGGAGATCTCTTCAGGTTTGATGACCGCAACATCTGCGCGCATGAGGGTATGTTCGGCAAAGGCGCCCTGGCCTTCGACAACTGTGCCGAGCACGTCATCTCCAACCGCGAAACCAGCCGCAACCGGCCCGACGGCGCGGACCACGCCGGACGCCTCTTGCCCCATCGGCATCGGGAGTGCACCATCCTCGCCAAACACGCCCGCGCGGACTTTGACGTCGAACGGGTTCACTCCGGCCGCGCGCACCTCGATCAACAGTTCACCCGGCCCTGGGGTCGGCATCGGACGGTCGATCAACTCTTGGTTTTCGGGGCCGCCGTGGGCGTTGAATACATAAACCTTGGACATGGTGTCTCTCCTTCTTGATTGCTGATTGGCGGGTCGACGATTAGGCGACGGGGGGCGTCCTTACCGGCAGCTTCTGCCGCGTCGGCCTCCTCCTTCGTCGCGAATACCGCACCGAGAGCATGCTCTGGCGGCGAGTAGACCGTGTAGAGCACGAGTGGTTCGTCGCCGGTATTGCGGAAATTGTGCTGTGTGCCAGCAGGCACCACGCACTGATCTCCTGCCTCGACCTCGTGCCTGTGGCCAGCCAAACTCCGATGATGGTTCGGGTGGTGGCGTCAGACGGTCTGGTATGCGGCCTCGATCGGCGCGGGGGTTGAGTCGGTCGTCGGCGCCCGGCTGAACCGCCGACGCTGCAGCAGCCGCATCGCGTTGACGATGACGACCAGGACAGAAACCTCGTGGACGAGCATGCCGATCGCCATCGTGACCCCGCCGAGCAACACTCCCAGCAGCAGGAACGAAACCGTGCCAACAGCGATAGCAATGTTCTGACGCATGTTCGCCACGGTGCGGCGCGCCAGCCATACGGCCTCGGGAAGCTTCAGCAGGTCATCGGCCATGAGCGCAATGTCGGCGGTTTCGACGGCAACCGCCGAACCAGCCGCTCCCATCGCCACACCGATGTCGGCAGTGGCAAGCGCGGGCGCATCATTGACGCCGTCACCAACCATCGCCACGGTGTATCCCGCGCGCTGAAACTCCAGTACCGCATTCAGCTTGTCCTCGGGCAGCAGCCCGGCGCGGATTTCGTCGATACCCGTCGCCGTCCCAACAGCTTCGGCAACCAATGCCGTGTCACCAGTGAGCATGACGACCTTCTGGACCCCTACTGCATGCAGATCGGCGACCATCTGGGCGGCGTCGGCACGCAGTTCATCGGCGACTGCGACAACGCCCACGACCTCACCATCGACCGCAACCATCATCGGAGTTTGGCCGGCCGCAGCGAGCCGCTCGGCGGTTTCGACTGCCATCGACCTGTCGGCAATGTTGTATTGCTCAAGCAGCGCAAGGTTTCCGATGAGGATCTGGTGGCCGTCCGCGTCGACAGCGATGCCCTTCCCTGGTACGGGTTCGGTGTGCTCAGGTAGCCCGGTCATCGTGAAGCCCTCGGCGGCTGCGGCGTCCAAGATCGTGCGCGCCAAGGGGTGCTCAGAGCCCGCCTCAGCACGTGCGGCCCACGTCAAGACCTCCGTACGGTCCAGGTGTGGATCGAGCACGACCACATCGGTGAGTTGCGGGCGGCCCTTGGTAAGCGTGCCGGTCTTGTCGACCGCTACGAGGGTGATCTTGGCTGAAGTCTCGAGGAATTCGCCGCCCTTGATCAAGATGCCGTCTTTCGCCGCGCGGCCAATGCCGGCCACAATTGAAACGGGGATCGAGATGACGAGCGCACCCGGGCAGCCAATGACCAGAATGGTCAGGCCCAAGACCACGCTCCCGGTAATCATCCCCGCGACCAAAGCCAAAACCATGATGGCTGGGGTGTACCAGGCCGAGAACCGGTCCATGAACTGTTGAGTTTTGGCCTTGGCGTCCTGTGCTTCTTCGACGCGGTGGATGATCCGGGCCAACGTCGTGTCGGCGCCGACACCGGTTGCCCTGATCTGGAGGAAACCACCGGTGGAGACTGTGCCGGCGAAGACCTTGTCGCCGCTAACTTTTTCGACCGGCATGGATTCGCCGGTGATCGAGGCTTCGTCGAGTCCGCCAGTGCCGGCGATGACTTCGCCATCGACAGGAACCTTGGCACCGTTCTTGACCAGCACGGTTTCACCGATAATGACCTGCGATGCGGGCACCTCCAGCTGTGCGCCATCACGCATGACGACGGCGACGTCCGGAGCAACTGCTACGAGTTCTGCCAACGCCGAACGCGTACGGTTCAGGGTTGCTAGTTCGAGTGCGTGGCCGATCGCGAACAGGAACGTGACAGCCGCGGCTTCCCAGTATTCGCCGATGATGATCGCACCAATAAAGGCCACGGCCACCAAGAGATCAATACCGACAACCCTCGCGATGAGGCTATTAACAGCCTTGATCACGATAGGAGTACCCGCCACCACCGCAGCAGCCACCATAGTCGCGTTCGCTGAAGTATCGGTGTCGAATAGGCGATACAGCACGAACGCCGCGGCCATAAAGGACCCAGAGATTGCCGGGATCGTCCACCGGCCATTCATCAGCTTGTTGAATGCATTCATCTTCGTCAACCTCTCTCAAGCGGCGTGGGTTAGAAGGCTGCTGGCTTGGCGGCGTATCCAGCCTTCGCGACGGCAGCGATGAGTTCATCGACGCTGACGGTTTCGTCGTGGTCGATTTCGATGCGCGCCGAAGCGAAGTGAACCTTCACACTCTTGACGCCGTCGAGACGACCGACTCGCTTTTCGATCTTCGCCACGCAGGAAGGGCAGGAGAAGCCTTCGGCGCGGAGAATCGTGTGGGTGACAGCTTCAGTAACGTTCATCGTCATGGTCCTTGTCTTCGATGTCCACCGCCGTTGTGCGGGGACATCTCAGACGTTACGTAGACACGCGACTACGTACCATGACCTACATCAGGTAACCGCAACCATTTGTCGTTGGCCGCAGTTGGCCCCTACTTTCCGCTCACATAGGCGGCGGCACAATGACCACCGGGCAATGCGCTAGCCGTGCGCACGCATCACCCACAGACCCCATCGCATTGTGAATCAACTGTGTGGTGCCATGCCGGCCGACGACGAGAAGATCCGACGACTCTGAGCAACGCAGCAGAACCTCGACAGGGTCGCCTTCGAATGCCTGCCGATCGATGTTGTCGACGCGTTCAACCAACGCCGCATCGAGCATTGCTTCGGTTCGTGCGCGCGCCTCAGCTGAGACGTCGCCATCGGCAACCACGAAGGCCGCCACAACGTGGATTCGGCTCGGAACGTCCTGGGCATAAGCAGCCGCCCAACGAAGTGCCTCTTGGCCGGCTGCGGATCCATCGAATCCGACGGTGACATTCATCGTGTCTCCGCATTGAGCAGATTGCGCAAAACGTACTGCAAAATCCCTCCGTGGCGGAAGTATTCGGCCTCGGCCGGCGTATCGATACGCGCCGTCGCGGTCAACTCCCGAACTTCATCACCGTCCTGGACGCGAATCGTGACCTTGTCCGGGACTGCGTCGGCGCCCGCAATACCGGCGATCGAATAGGACTCCCGTCCGGTCAGGCCGAGGCTTTCCGCTGACTCCCCCGCCTCGAACTGGAGCGGAAGCACTCCCATGCCGATGAGGTTGGAACGGTGAATACGTTCGAACGACGTCGCAATCACGGCTTTCACGCCGAGCAACAGAGTCCCCTTGGCGGCCCAGTCCCGCGACGAACCGGACCCGTAGTCCGCGCCGGCAAGCACGATCAACGGCACGTTGTCGGCCGCATATGACGTGGCCGCGTCGAAGATCGTCGTCTGCTCGCCATCGGCTGGATAACGGGTGAAACCACCCTCTACTCCGGGGACGAGCTGATTGCGCAGCCGGATGTTGGCGAAGGTGCCGCGGATCATGACCTCGTGGTTGCCCCGTCGGGAGCCATAGGAGTTGAAGTCACCGGGCGCAACGCCCTGTTCGATCAGATAGCGACCTGCGGGCGAGTCCTTCTTGATGGCCCCCGCAGGCGAAATGTGATCGGTGGTCACCGAGTCGCCCAACATCACCAGGACGCGCGCGTCGGCGATATCTTCGAGTGGCTGGGGTTCGCGGGTCATGCCATCGAAAAATGTCGGCGAACGAACGTACGTTGAGCTCTCTTGCCAAGCGAATCTGTCGCCAGAAGGAACATCGAGCCCGTTCCAGTTGTCATCACCGGCGAAGACATTGCTATAACCCTTGGTAAACATCTCGGCCTCGATGAAACCGTCGACGACCTCATTTATCTCTTGAGTAGTCGGCCAGATGTCACGTAAATAGACCGGGTTGCCATCCGGGTCCTCACCAAGCGGATCGCTAGTCAAGTTGACGTGCATCGTGCCTGCCAGAGCGTAAGCAACGACCAGCGGCGGCGACATGAGGAAATTCATCTTCACTTCGCCATGGATTCGACCCTCGAAGTTACGGTTGCCCGAGAGGACCGAGCTCACATTAAGGTCGTTTTCGTTAACCGCATCGCTGACCTGTGGGATGAGCGGACCGGAGTTGCCGATGCAGGTCGTGCACCCGTAGCCCACCAAGTTGAAGCCGAGCTTTTCGAGATACGGCGTGAGACCGGATTTGTTGTAGTAGTCGGTGACGACCCGCGACCCGGGTGCCAACGAGGTCTTCACCCACGGTTTGCTCGTAAGCCCCCGTTCGACGGCTTTCTTGGCCAACAGACCCGCAGCGACCATCACCGAAGGATTCGATGTGTTGGTGCAGGACGTGATCGCAGCGATCACCACCGAACCGTTATCGACCGTGCCTTGGCTTCCATCGTCGAAAGTGACCGGTGTCGGTTGCGAGGGCCACTCGTGTCCCTCGTCGATGGAACAAGCTCCACTCGGAAGGTCGACCTTGTGGTCCGCCGAGATCGCAACCGGATCGCTAGCCGGGAACGACTCCGCAGATGCTTCGTCCAGACCGGTAGGTCCCGACCTCGACGATGCCCCCGGCTGATTCGCCAACAGGCACTCCACCTCCTGTGGTGCCGACTTCAACGCAATGCGGTCCTGCGGACGAGTCGGACCGGCAATCGACGGCTCGATGCTGCCAAGATCCAATTCCACGGTTTGCGAATAGGTTGCCTCGTTGTCCGGGTCGTGCCAAAGTCCCTGTGCCTTTGCATAAGCCTCCACGAGCGCAATCTGCTCCGGAGTGCGACCGGTGAGACGCAAATAACTCAAGGTCACATCGTCAATGGGGAAAATCGCACAGGTGGAGCCGTACTCCGGGCTCATATTGCCCAATGTGGCGCGGTTTGCCAGTGGCACGTTGGCCACTCCCGGCCCATAGAACTCGACGAACTTGCCGACGACCCCGGTCTGGCGCAGCACCTGTGCAACGGTGAGCACCAAATCCGTGGCAGTTGCCCCCTCGGGCAACTCACCGGTCAACTTGAAGCCGAGCACCGGCGGGATCAGCATGCTCATCGGTTGGCCGAGCATCGCGGCTTCGGCCTCGATGCCACCGACGCCCCAGCCGAGAACGCCAAGACCGTTCACCATCGGCGTATGGGAGTCGGTGCCCACGAGCGTGTCGGGATAGGCCATCATCCGTCCTTCACGCTCTCGGGTGAAGACCACACGGGCCAAATATTCTAGGTTGACCTGGTGGCAAATGCCGGTGTCCGGCGGCACCACCAGGAAGTCGTCGAAGGCCTGTTGGGACCAGCGCAGCAACTGATAGCGCTCCTGGTTGCGCTCGAACTCCAAGGCAGCATTGCGTTGGAACGCATCGGATCGTCCGAACACGTCAGCGATCACCGAATGGTCGATGACCAGCTCGACCGGCACCAACGGGTTGATCTTCTGCGGGTTACCGCCAAATGACGTCATCGCATCACGCATGGCCACGAGGTCGACCGCGCACGGGACACCGGTGAAGTCCTGCAACAACACTCGCGCTGGCGTGAACTGAATCTCGCTGCCATGTTCGGCGGCCGGGTCCCAGGCTGCCAGTGCACGCACCTGATCGGCGGTGACGACCACACCGTCCTCGTTGCGCAGCAAGTTCTCCAACAAAATCTTGAGACTGTAAGGCAGCCGCTGCGAGCCGTCCACGCGGTCCAGCCGATACATGTCATAGGTCGTTTCACCTACGGTCAGTTGGTCTCGGGCTCCAAAGCTATTTGTCGGCACATCTACTCCTCTAGGTCAGCGGCAATATGGTCGATGCGAATCAGCTGACGCCCATTCTGTGGCGTCTCATCCATCTGCCCCGTCAGCTCGAGCGTAACCCTCTTTATAGCAACCCCCCTTTCGCCGACGGTGATTCAGTCAGCTCGCAACGTCTCGAGTGCCTCACCGTTGCGGATTGCTATCCACCGGCGGCCCGTTTCAATGATGCCGGCTCTGCGCCACGTGCTGAGCAGTCGACTCACCGATTCGGTGGCCGCTCCAGTCATGGCGGCAAGATCATCACGAGACAACGGAATTTGCACCAGCGTGCCGCCATCCCAAGGCTTGCCGTTCTTTGCGGCAAGCAGCAGAAGCGTGGCCGCAAGCCGCTGTTCGAGCGATGCACCTGACAGGAGATGGACCGCCGTTTGAGATTCAGTCAGCCGATGTGAGACTCCCTTGAGCGTTGCGCGTGCGACCGAGGGGAACTGTTCCATGACCAGTTCAAACGCACCGGCATCAAGGCCGAGCAGGCAAAGCGGGGTCATTGCCCACGCGGTGTCGGGGTACGCGTGTGGTCCAAGCGCCGGTAGCGCGCCGAGAAAATCGCCGCTACCCAATATGTCCAGCAGCGTTTCATGACCGTCTGAGTTGGAGCGTGTGGTCTTGGCGAGCCCGCTCGCTACGACGTAGAACTGGCTGGCGGCCTCGCCGATGTGGTAGATCGCGTCCCCGGTCGAGAAGTCTTGAACATGGCATTGGCCGTCTACGAGGGCCAAGTCTTCAGCCATCAATCCATCGAACAGCGGCACCTGTCCGAGTGCCTGCAATCGCACTTCAGGCGTACAAAGGTGCGGTTCTGTCATCGGCACCACGATCGGTGTTGTACGTCGCGCCGTCATGGGCCGTCAATCGACCGGTCGGACCCGGACTGCACGCTACTCATAAGCCCACCATAGGTCAGCTCGCTGCCTTATTCGAGCCGGTCAGCGGCTGCGCATAAACACAGTTCGGACGACATGGACGGCCATGGCAGCAGCCACAAGGAGCCATGCGCTGAAGGCAACCCAGAGTTCGACCTTTCCGATCGTTGCAACGATCGGGAGCCGATCCGCACGACCAAGATAGATGCCCGCAACGGCATACATACCGAGTGGAAAGATGACGCTCCATAGGGTTGCGTCGTACCTGAGCGGAACATGACGAGTCACATGTCGCCACCACCCGGCGGCTACGAGTACGGGTATCAGCCAGGTCGCGAAGGCCCAGAACACGACCGCGAGCCCGGCAACCAGTCCACGGGTGACATCCACCATCGGAGCATCAGCCATTTCGACGATTCGGGCGCCAGCCAGCACAGTGACGGCCAGAGCGCCCATCGCGACCCAATACGGCGGCGTGAGATCCTCAGGTCCGAACTCATACAGCATCAATCGCAACGACACGATCATCGCGGTGGAGGCATACAAGAAGATGCCCACCGACCACGACGTCACCGCCAGCAGGGCTAATTCGCGCCGTCCAGTCTCGAACACAGGTTCAAGCGTGGCCGCAGCGATGGCAACTGTCTGACTTGCCACCACCCAGATGAACCAGGTGCCATTCGCAGTTGCCACCAGCGGCCGCTCCACTCGGCCAAGCACCGCCGTCCAGGGAACCACGTAGCCGAGCAGCAGCCAGGCAAGGCCCGACAAAACCAACAACACGGCAGTCGGCGTGTAGTTTCCTTCCATGCCGAGGCGAACGCCGAGTACATTCGTACCGGCAACGAATGTGAAGAATCCGAAGGCCCGCGTCGGGTCGCCGAAGTCGTTGTTGACTGCGCTCCTGTGGGCCACGAATCGCCACACGTTCAAGCCCAGCAGAGCCACGAACGCGGCCGCACAGACGATCAATAGCAGCCACGAGATAACCTCGAAGCCCTCAAGCTTCATCCCCACCGAGATGATGCCCGTTGCCATGACCAACGCGAAATAGCCGGGCGTCAGTCCTTCGACTGCCCGGCTAGATCGCTCCATAAGGCCCGTGGTCACGCGAGCAGTCTAACCGTGACCGATTTCCTCGTCGGATCGATCCACCGCGATCAATCGTGATACTGCAGGTGCCAGTCGGACCCTCCGGAACCGAGCAGCCAAACGAGGTGGTCAGACGCCTCCGGCTCTTCACAAGATTTCAACGCGGTCGTATATTTGCGGCTTCAGCCGTACCTCATCAGCAATCGCCATTCCGTCATGAGGCGCACTGGTCGTTCAATTGGGATCAACCAAGGAGACTCTCGAATGGAAAACATATCGTTGACAGCGTTGGCACGGCAGCAACTCCTGTTGGCAGAAAGAGCACCGAGTGGCCGCAGTTCTCATACTGTTTACGGTGGTCACGAGCACACGCTTCGTCAGACCTTGATTGCGCTGGCTGCTGGCCGGAGCCTTGGCGAACATGAGAATCCGGGCGAAGCAACCGTCTATGTCCTGCAAGGGCGGGTACGACTGTCTGCCGGCGACATATCCTGGGACGGCGCGCCCGGCCATCAAATGATCGTTCCCGATGCTCGCCATACGCTCGAGGCGCTCGAAGCCGCTGTCGTGCTGCTGACGACTGCCATGCCCCGTTAGCATTCATCGGTCGTTGGCTGATCAGTACGTCGCTGCAATTAGCGCGAGCCCTACATTTCGTCGACTCAATGCGTACGTCTCGGGGCGCCGGATGACCCGGCAGCTCGGGACCATCGCCTCTACCCGCTGAAGGGAATCGGAACGAGACTGCACTGATGAGGGTGACGTCATGATCGCGGAGGCCGTGCTCGCCGACGGCACAGCCGCGTTGCTCTGGCCGCTGCGAAGCGACGACCGGGAGGCACTCAGCGAGGGCTACGAGCGCCTGTCCACCACGACCCGCTTTCACCGGTTTCTCGCCAGCGTCCCGCACCTCAGCAGCGTCCAGCTCGACCACCTGGTGGACCAAGTCGACGGCATCGACCATGTGGCACTCGCCTTGGTCGTCATTGACGTCGATCATGTCGGCACACCGGTCGGCGTGGCACGGATGATCCGCTACGAGCAGCAGCCCACAGCGGCCGACGTGGCCGTGACAGTTCTCGATGAGTGGCAGGGCCGTGGCGTCGCGACGGCCCTTCTGGAAGAGCTCGTACGACAGCGTCCCATCGGAGTTACCCGTGTCGTGACCACAGTCGCCGCCGACAACGGACCGTCGCTGGCGATGCTGAGACGACTCGGAAAGACCACCGCGGTGCCTGCCGGGATCGACCGTCTCGACGTCGTCGTCGAGCTGACGATTCCAAAACCCACTGAAATGGAGAACCTGTGATGCCCAAAACAATGCCCGCCAAGAACGACCGACTTTCGCGCGCGGCCGCGTCAGTGCCCCGGATGCTGTTCGACCGGATCGCGGCTACGCCGGACACAGAGGCGTACCGGTTCCCGGTCGCCGACGGCTGGGAGTCGGTGACGTGGCACGAGACTGGCGAGATCGTGCGCACGCTCGCGGCGGGTCTGCTCGCCTTGGGCATCCGTCCCGAGGAACGGGTTGCGATCGCGAGCAGCACCCGCATCGAGTGGCTGTATGCCGACCTCGCGATCGCCTGTGCGGGCGCGGCGACCACCACGGTGTACCCCTCGACGGGGGCAGCGGACGTCGGCTTCATCCTCGTCGACAGCGGGTCCCGGATCGCATTCGCCGAGGACGATGTCCAGGTAGAAAAATTGCGCGGTCAACGCGATCGCCTTCCAGATCTCAGTCACGTGATCACCTTCGACGGCACCGCCGACGGTGACTGGGTGCTCAACCTCGACGACTTGCGTGACCTCGGGGTCAAGCACCTCGCTGCGCATCCCGACGCGGTCGACCGGGCTGTCGACGCCGTGGGTTCAGAAGACCTCGCCACCCTGATTTACACCTCCGGCACTACGGGCACACCCAAGGGCGTCGAGCTTCCACACCGTTGCTGGACCTACATCGGCGTCGCCGCCGAAGCACTCGACATCCTGACCGTGGATGACCTCCAGTACTTATGGTTGCCGCTGTCGCACTCGTTCGGCAAGATGCTGCAGGCGGTCCAACTCCAGGTCGGATTTCCGACCGCAATCGACGGCCGGATGGACCGGATCGTGTCAAACCTCGCCGAAATCCGTCCCACGTTCATGGCCGGACCACCCCGAATCTTCGAGAAGGTACACGCCAAGGTGGTCCAGAGCGTCGAGGAAGAGGGCGGCGTCAAGGCTCGGCTGATCGGCTGGGCCTTCGGTGTTGGCACCCGGGTGGCGCAGGCACGCGTGGCGGGTCATCAGGTGGGTCCACTAACCCGCGCTCAGTACGCCGTGGCGGACCGTCTGGTGCTTACCAAGGTTCGAGCTCGGCTCGGCGGACGGATCCGTTTCCTGATCTCCGGGAGCGCGGCGCTCTCACCCGATGTGGCCACGTGGTTCCAGGCCGCTGGGATGGTGGTGCTCGAGGGCTACGGATTGACCGAGACCAGCGCCGGTGCCTGCATCGGGCGCCTGGACGACCCGACCTTCGGCCGGGTGGGACCGCCTGTCATCGGCACGGAAGTGCGAATCGCCGATGACGGCGAGATCTTCCTGCGCGGGCCCAGCGTGATGCGCGGCTACCACCAGCAGCCCGAGCTCACGGCCGAGGTGTTGAGCCCGGACGGCTGGCTGGCCACCGGTGATGTGGGTGACCTCGATGCGCAGGGCCGGCTCCGGATCACGGACCGCAAGAAAGATCTCATCAAGACCTCCGGCGGCAAGTACATCGCGCCCCAGTCCATCGAGATACTCTTCAAGGCGCTCTGCCCATTGGCCAGCCAGATGATCGTGCACGCCGAGGGACGTAACTACGCCACCGCCTTGGTCACGCTGGACCCTGACGCCTTGGCGCAGTGGTCGGCTGCCCGGGACCTGTCCGTGACGGACTATTCCGAGCTGACCGCGCTAACGGTCGTGCGTGACTACGTGCAAGCCTCCGTGGACCAGATGAACAGCCGGCTGAACCGCTGGGAGACGATCAAGGATTTCCGGATCCTCGACCGGGACCTAACGATTGAGGACGGTGAGGTCACCCCGAGCATGAAGGTGCGCCGCAATGCGGTCAACGATAGCTACCGCCACCTGTTTGACTCCATGTATGCCGCTGCGAAGTAGCCGAGGTCGATGCTGTCGACATGAACCCAGCCATCGTCGGGCAGTTCTAGGCACGGAGGGGTGCGCGCGGCGATCTGGCAGCCCTGCTCGCGCTGGACCCGGCAGTCCCCGGCGCGATGCACCAATTCTGGGGCCCACTGACTCGACCGCGTGACCTTCGGATCTCATCGTGTCGATGACACCCATCATTCCCCCGCGCGCTTCGCTACAGCGGGGGCACCCCCAGCCGGTTGCGGGGGTCGAGTTCCCCCACGAAGAAAGACGTCGCTGCCTTCAGGACCCCCGACCCGGTTGGACACTGCGGCAGTGGCGGCCGTCGTCGTCGCATACTCGCCACGATGCTCCAGCACCAACCTCACAGCCCGGGCCTTCAGCACCGGATCAATCATCTTTGGCATGTTCTACATCCTCACAACTCAAAAGGATGCGGCATCAAACCTGAGGCGCTTCACATCGCTGCTAACTCACACGGTCCCGGCCCTGTTTTGTCGATGCGGTCGTGACGAATGCTGTCGTGGGTGTCGAGCGCCGAAAGATTCAACAGGACAAAGGATCCGAAAATACTGGGCACCCCCGACACGGCATGGATCAATAAGCCGGACGAGAACACCGCGACACAAGCAGCCGCCTAACACCCACTAGCGTCGACCACCTTGACAAATTCCGCGGCGGCGGAAACTTGCCGACATGAGAATGCTATAAACATCCCTAATGAAACAGACACAGATGGGCGCAAGTCCGAGCCGTGGAAGTGCTACCGACACACCTCGGACGGTATTAGGCCGCGCGATGTCGGTCCTATACGCATTCGGACCCGATGACGTCACCATCGCCTTAGCCGAACTTGTGCGCCGAACGGGACTGCCAAAGACGACGGTCCATCGTTTGGCTGGCGAAATGGTGGAGTTGGGGCTCCTTGCGGGCGAAGCAGACGGGGCATTTCGGCTGGGGAGAGGACTTTTCGAACTTGGCATGCGCGCGTCAGTTGAGCGCCAGCTCATCGAAGTGGCGATGCCGTTCCTGCAGGATCTCTACAGCCGTAGCCAACAGACAGTTCATCTGGGTGTGCGTGAAGGATCCGAAGTTGTTTATGTGTCGAAGATCGGCGGACATCGTCAGGCTCGAGCCCCGTCACGCGTCGGCGGCAGGATGCCGCTGCATTGCACGGCCATCGGCAAAGTTCTTTTGGCATTTGAGGACGAAGATTTCATCAACGACGTGCTCTCCGGCCCGCTCGAGCGACGCACGTCCTTTACGATCACAGCACCCGGCATTCTTAAACGTCAACTTGATCGTGCGCTCCAAGACCGGATTGCGTACGAAAACCAGGAGTCAAGGATGGGTCTGGTATGTATTGCCGCGCCAATACTGGACCGCGAAGACCGCCCGCAAGCGGCAATCAGCATTACCGGTGCTGGAGTTCGGTTTCAGCCCGAACAACACCGAGCGTCCCTGGCTGCGGCAGCGGCCGGCATCGCGGCGACGTTGGCCCGACGAGAAATGTTCATGAGAGACTGAACAACACCCCCGTCGTTCCATCTATCGGAACGCTTTCATTCCGTGACAATACGTTCCGGCCATAGATTTGCAGTATGACCACCCCAATTCCCCGCGGAGTCCGAGCGGCCGCAGAGCGATTGCACCTTGCTGCTTCAACGCGGATACCGTGCGCGCCCGTTCGAGACCTCATTGGGCCCGATGATGTGAATGCGGCCTATGCGGTTCAACACCGGCTAAGCCATGAACGCCACAAACGAGGAGCCCGGACGGTCGGCCGAAAAATTGGCCTGACATCTCTGGCAGTCCAGAACCAACTGGGCGTCAACCAGCCAGACTTCGGCGTGCTTTTTGACGACATGGGATTCGACGAAAACCATGAACTGCCGATGAGCCGGCTTCTGCAGCCCAAGGCCGAAGCTGAGATTGCCTTTGTACTCGCCGATGATCTCATCATTGGCGATTTGAGCATTGCGCAAATCCGCGACGCCATTGACTACGCCGTCGCGGCATTAGAAATCGTCGACAGTCGAATAGCTGGCTGGGATATCCGTTTCATCGACACCGTCGCTGACAACGCATCGAGCGGCCTATATGTATTGGGCAAAGACCACCGAAGCCTAGATTCATTCGATCCAGCCGAGGTCGAGATGAGCATGATGGTGGATGGCGAAGTCGTCTCCACCGGCAACGGTGCCGCCTGTCTCGGCGACCCGTTGAACGCGGTCGTCTGGCTAGCTCGCACCGCTCGTGATTTTGGCGAGCCGCTTCGCGCGGGGCATGTGATTCTTTCGGGTGCCCTTGGCCCCATGCACCCGGTAGGTTCAGGCGCCCGCGTAAGCGCTGAAATCAGCGAACTCGGCAGCGTGACCACTAGATTTTCACAGAATGCATAACAGGAGTGATTATGAGCAAAACTAAAGTTGCCATCATCGGATCAGGCAACATCGGCACCGATTTGATGATGAAGGTTCTCAACAAGTCCGAACGGCTTGAGCTCAGTGCCATGGTGGGGATTGACGCCGAGTCCGATGGGCTGGCTAGGGCCAAGCGGCTGGATGTCCCCACAACGCACGAAGGCGCAGACGGCCTCATCGCGATGGATGACTTCGACGAGATCGAAATAATCTTCGATGCCACCAGCGCCAAGGCACACGAAGCCAATGTGGCGAGATTGGCTCCCTTCGGCAAGCGTTTCGTTGATTTGACGCCGGCCGCTATTGGGCCGTTTGTTGTGCCGGCAGTCAATCTCGATCAACACCTCGACACGGCGAATGTCAATATGGTCACCTGCGGCGGCCAAGCAACGATTCCCGTGGTCGCGGCGATATCACAAATCGCGCCGGTCGAGTATGCCGAAATCGTGGCCTCGATTTCATCGCGATCCGCTGGCCCAGGAACGAGGGCAAACATCGATGAATTCACGGAAACCACCGCGCACGCAATTGAAGTTGTTGGCGGCGCCACCCACGGCAAAGCGATCATCATCTTGAATCCAGCTGAGCCGTCGATGATAATGCGCGACACGGTGTTCTGTTTGATTAATGCCGGCAGCGATAACGTTACGGAGAAAATCTGTCAGTCGGTGGAGACGATGGTTGCTGCCGTCGCTGCCTATGTTCCTGGATACCGGATAAAGCAACGGGTACAGATTGCACCGATCCCCGAAGACCAACCGGTGCATACGCTCGTCGGCGACGCCGTTGTCACGCACCAGGTTTCTGTATTCCTTGAAGTCGAAGGTGCGGCGGATTATCTACCCGCATATGCTGGAAATTTGGACATTATGACGTCGGCGGCACTACGTACCGCCGAACATTTAGTAGCGATCAAAGCAACGGAGGCAGTCGCATGAGCACAAAGATCTTTCTACAAGACGTCACGCTACGTGATGGCATGCACGCCATCCGGCATCGTGTCAGCACCGAAACTGTCGGAAAGATTGCGGCTGCATTGGACGCCGCAGGAGTCGACGCCATTGAAGTCTCGCACGGCGACGGTTTAGGCGGCACGTCACTCAATTTCGGTCCCGCAAGCAACACCGACTGGGAGTGGCTCGAGGCAGCGGCCGCGAGTATCACGAACGCGCGACTGACCACTCTTCTGCTGCCGGGTGTCGGCACCATCGAGGAGTTAAAGCGTGCCTATGAGTTGGGTGTTCGATCGGTACGAGTTGCCACCCATTGCACCGAAGCGGATGTTTCAGCGCAGCACATCGCAACGGCGCGGGAACTCGGGATGGACGTCGCAGGGTTCTTGATGATGAGCCATCTCAATAACCCTGCTGGGCTAGCCCAGCAGGCCAAGTTGATGGAATCCTACGGCGCACATTGTGTCTATGTCACCGATTCGGGCGGTCGTCTCACCATGAATGGCGTGCGCGAACGTATTCGCGCCTACCGTGATGTGCTTGACGCGGAAACCGAACTGGGCATTCACGCCCATGAAAACCTTTCCCTTTCAGTCGCGAACTCCGTTATCGCCGTCGAAGAAGGAGTCACCCGCGTCGATGCTTCTCTGGCCGGTCAAGGCGCCGGTGCCGGCAACTGTCCGATCGAGCCGTTCGTGGCTGTGGCCAACCTGCAAGGTTGGGAACACAATGCTGACCTTTTCGCGCTGCAGGATGCCGCCGATGATCTGGTCCGACCGCTGCAGGATCGCCCGGTTCGTGTAGATCGCGAAACACTCACTTTGGGTTATGCCGGCGTCTACGGCAGCTTCCTGCGACATGCTGAAGCAGCAGCCGAACGGTACGGCATTGACGCTCGTACGATTCTCATTGAAGTCGGCAAGCGTCAACTCGTTGGCGGTCAAGAGGACATGATCGTCGACGTCGCACTCGATCTGCTTGCTGAACAAGAGGCTGCCGCCGAAAAAGTAGCTTCCTAGGAGAGAGTGCCGGTCACCGGGTCACAAGGTGTCCGAGAACTAGACGGTATTCAGGACCGCTCGGGCTCGCCGGGGGCCGGCGCGGCGGCGCGGCGGCGCGGCGGCGATTGATAGTGCGACTGGAATGGTCCATCGGCGGCGTCTGGCACCGGGTATTGGTGAGATCGAGGCGTGGATCCGCGCGTTGCCGCGGCCGTGGAAAGCCACGTATGAGGCGGGTCCCACGTGGTTTGGTCTGGCCCAGTTGCTGCATTTGGGTGAGATTGTCGAGGTCGCGGTCCCGGACGTCGCGACGGAGGCAGCCCGTGATCTGGTGCGGGCTCGCGAGGACGCCCGTGGGGAGCTGATGAGTGCACATCGCCGGGTCTCCCAGCTGGGCCCCGCCACCACCGGCGAAGAGGGCGACACCGACCTGACTAACGCCGGCAAGGTCCCAGTCACCGAGCTGGCCGGGTCGGCGCACTCCACGAGATGACGCTTAGCGAGGTGGCTGCACGCACCACCCTGAGCCGCGCGACCGCTCGCCGGTTCCTGCACACACTCGTCGTCCTGGGCTTCGCCCGCACGGACAGGCGCCGATTTGCCCTCACCCCGCAGGTGCTCCGCCTATGCCACGTCCATAGGCCGGGTACTGCTAGCGGGGATGAACGACGCCGATCTCGAAACCTATCTGTCGTCAGCCGATCTCCGACCGCTCACACCGCGCACCCGGCAACCCGGCAACCCGTCAAGGGTCTCCGCGCGGAGATCGATCGCGTACGGGATCAGGGGAGGTCGTTCGTCGACTAGGAACTGGAACAAGGGCTACGCTCCCTGGCCACGCTGATCGCCGGACCGGAGGGAACCGTGGTGGCCGCCATCAACCTGTCGGCGTCCACCACCTTCGACGACCCGGCCGATCTCATATCAGCGGGCGTTCCGTCCCTGCGCCGAACGGCCGAGGCAATCGGTGCCGACGTCGCGGCGACAGATCGCGCCTAGTCACAAACACTCTGGCGCCAGCACAATATCGAACCGCACCCGAGCCCACGCGACGTCACCGATGTCCCGCCTGTCCGGTGTGGGCGTGCCGGCCGGCTGTTCGACGAAGTCTTTCACCAAGGAGTCTTTGACGCCGAATACGCTGTCGCTAGCGAGCAACTCGTCCCCACTGACGAAGATGTGCGTCACGAGGGTCCGGCATCCGGGGGCATCGACCATGAAGTGCAGGTGCGAGGCCCGCATCGGTGACCGGTTCGAAGCTGCGAGCATCTCCCCGACAGGTCCGTCGTGCGGGATCGCGTAGGGTGTCGGCGTCACTGCCCAGAACCTGAAGCTACCGCCGTCATCTGAGAAGAGATGCCCACGCCCGGCAACCCGACCGTCGGTGTACTGCACGTCGTAGAAGCCGTCCTCGTCGGCCTCCCAGACCTCGATACGGGCGCCAGCCAGCGGATGTCCGTCGACGCCGGTGACGGTTCCCTCCACCCAACAGGGCTGGCCCGGCGCGTCACCGGCGACGTCGCCGCCGAGCTCCACGAGAGGCGCGTCCTCGACGAAGAACGGGCCGAACACGGTCGCCTCCGTCGCGTCGCCGTGTGCCTCGTTGTTGATCGCGATGGTCTGCATGGACGCACCCAGCGTGTCGGAGAGCAGGATGAACTCCTGACGGCGGTCGTCGGTAATGTGCCCGACGGCCGTGAGGAACTCAATGGCCTTCTGCCACTCATCCTCCGTCAGCCGCACGTCACGCAGGAAGGCGTGCAGGTGCTTGACGACTCCTTGGATGAGGTCCTTGAGGCGTGGGTCGGGCGTGTTGTCGAAGGACGCCAGCACAACGTCGACCAGGTCGTTCTCACGACCACTCTGTTCGTCGGAAACGGTGGTCAAATCATTCGTCATCGGAGAATCTCGCCTTCCCAGGCAGCGTGCAGCAGCGTCGTAATGTTGTCGATGGTCACGGGAGTCGGATTGTCGGCCGGGGAGGCATTGACCACGGCTCGGGCGGCCGCCTCGATGCCGTCTTCGGGCATGCCGTAGTCCCGCAGTGCGCTCGGTGCGTCCAAGCGTTTCCGCAGGGCTTCGAGCCCAGCCACGGCGTCGCTGCTGCCGAATGCCGATGCGATCCGCTCTGCGGCCTCGGGCGCCAAAGGTGCGTTGAACTTCAGCACGTGAGGAAGGACCACGGCATGGGTCTGGGCATGCGGGAGGTCGAACATACCGCCGAGGACGTGACAGATCTTGTGGTGAAGACCTGATCCCGCGGAGGCGAACGAGACGGCCGACACGTAGGCGCCGTACAGGACGCTCTCTCGACCGTCGAGCCCAGCAGGGTCGTCCATGACGGCGGGAAGTCCGAGGTTAAGTGCCCGGATCCCCTCCACCGCCAGCGCGGCGTTGATCGGGTCGGCCCGAGGGGCCCACAGGGAGTCGACGCAGTGCGCCAAGGCGTTGAGGCCCGACGCGATGCTCATCTCGACCGGAAGCGAGGTCATCAGCGTGGCGTCATAGATGACAGTGCGTGGCAACACGCGCGGATCTACGCCCGTGGTCTTCTTCGAGGACTCGGTCAGCCCCCACACGTTAGTCGCCTCGGACCCAGCGTAGGTGGTCGGGACAGCAACGATCGGAATCCCAGTCGTGAGGGCAACAGCTTTCGCGAGGCCCGTCGTAGACCCCCCACCGATGCTTATCAGCAGGTCAACATCGTGGTTGACGGCGATCCCCCGTGCTCGATCCGCGACAGCCATCGGTACGTGCATCACCACTTCGTCATGAAACACCGCTACCGGAAGACCCGCCGTGATCTTCTCCGCCAGTTTCCGCTCTGCTTCGGAGGCGATGATCATGATGCGTTCTGCATCAAGCATCTCTACCTCGGCGGTCAAGCTCGCCCCGGCCCCGCCCGAGGAAAAGCGGACGCGCTGTCCGAGTGTCTCGTGATCGAACCGCAGGGTCATGAGGATGCGCTCCGTCCCAGGACGGATGACAGAGCGGCGCGAAGTGCGTTTTCGGGGTCGTCGACCAGTTCGGTGGAGCGCCAGCAGATGTGCTTGTCAGGGCGCACCAGCAATGCGCCGCTCTCCTCGACCTCCCGGAGCCTAGACCAGTCAAAGTACAGGTCGGTGACTTCCCTGCCCGGCCCGATGACGACCGTGCCGATCGGTACGTCGAGCTCGTGGCTGATCTTCTCGGCAGCTGACTCCCAAGCCGCTCCGCCGACCCCAGTTATGAGGGTGAATCGGTCGTACGGTGCGAGGTCCATCATGGCCTTCTTCTGCTTATGGTCACCGACCCAGGCATGCGGCAGGTGGGAGCCGGGCACTGTCGACACTTGGTAGTACAGGTCGGCGTCGCGGCCCGGGGCCGGAAGTTGGGACCCATCGGACACAATGGCCGTCGACTCATAGAACTGACCCAGCTCGACCCCGTGGGCGTTGAACTCGTAGTTCTTGATCTCCATCGCCTTCACCAGTGCGGCGCGCTTGGCCGCCCCGGCCGGTGTATTCGCCTTGCGCTCTTCGATACGGTCGATCATTTCCTGCTCCGTCTTGGCGTCGGTAATACCGAGCGCGACGAAGAGGTCGACGAACTCACGGCTCGACTTGTTGGCTCTCTTGACGATGCGAACGGCGACCGGTGCGCGTTCGGTCGAGTACGTATCGAGCAGCGACTCGTCCGCATGGCCGTTCAGGACCGCAGCGATCTTCCAGGCCAGGTTGTAGGAGTCCTGGATCGAGGTGTTCGAACCGAGACCGTTACTCGGGGGGTGCCTGTGGATGGCGTCGCCGGCGCAGAACACGCGCCCCTTCTGCAGGTGTGTCGCGTAGACCTCGTTGTTTCCCCACAGCGACGTTCCGGTGATGTCGACGTGCAGGTCCGGCATGCCCAGTAGGTTCCGGACGATTTGCACCGCCGCGGCCTCGTCGACGACCGGTGGCTCTTCGGCGATGTCGAAGCCCCAGACGATAAGCCACTCATTCCATGGTCGGACCATCCGCACCAGGCCTGCGCCGATGCCACCAACGTTCGAGCCTGGCTGGATCACCCAGTAGAGGACCGAAGGTCGGTGTCCGACGTACTCGCCGATGTCGGCCTTGAAGGTGATGTTCATCGAGCCTGCGATGTCCATCGCCCCTTCGACGGGCAGATCGATGTCGGCAGCCACCTTGGACCGAGCCCCGTCTGCTCCGATGAGGTACTTGGCACGGATCGTGTAAGCGTGCCCGGTGAGCCGGTCGACGACCGACACATCGACTCCGTCATCGTCCTGCAGGTGTGAGATGTACTCGGTCGAGAACTGGGCCTGGGTGCCTCGCATCGTGGCGTTCTTGACAAGGATCGGCTCGAGATACGTCTGCGGGATGTCGACGGTCAGACATGGCGAAGCCAGCTGATAGTCGGCCTCACGGTCGGGGCCGGTTCCCCAGGTGCGAATGCGGCCGATCTCCTCGCCAGCGATCGAGGTACAGAAGACGGTGTCGCCGACCAGCCCATTCTCGGTCGCATCTGCCAGTACCTGGTCGTCGATTCCGACGTCTCGGAAGATCTCCATCGCACGCTGGTTGGTGATATGGGCACGGGGGGTATTCGCCGTCCACCGGTACTTCGTGATCATGATGTTCGGTATGCCGAGCGTCGACAGGAACAGTGCTGCTGAGGAGCCCGCCGGCCCGGATCCAACGATGAGGACGTCGGTCTCGACGACGGAGGAATCGGGGAGCTCCGTCGCCTGTTGGCCATCATCGAAAACGGGCATCTACGTCACCTCTCGTCGCGCCCGCCGTAGGTAGCGGACCTGAGGTTTCAGTGTCCTGTGTCACACCGACAGCAAGCACCGAAGAGACCAATCTGGGCGCAAAAGGTGACTGATGGCGGTTTCAGGAAACGCGCGATGCCGAACGTGCTACGGCGGCGTCGCGCCGGACATCTGATGCCCTAGCCTCGAACCTCGAGACGAATGCGCTGGAGAAATGGGCAGCCGAGGCAAACCCACAGTCATGGGCGATCTCGGCGATCGTCATCGAGCTGGCTGCGGGCCGCTCCAGGAGGGCCTTCGCGAGCTCGAGACGGCGCCCGAGGATGTACCGGGGAACGCTGGTGCCGTCATCGGCGAAGACGCGGGAGAGGTGGCGAGCGCTGATGCCGATGGCGTCGGCCACTTGGGGCGCGGACAGCGAGGAGTCCGAGACCTTGCGCTCGATATACGAACGCGCTGCGGCTCGGTGCGCAGCACTGAGGTTCTCACGCGCCCCCTTCGTGAGCACCGAGATCAGTTCAAGGATCGCGCGTTCATCGGGTAGCACTGGGTCGACCGACCGCGTGGCGCGGCTGACATGACGAGCCAACGCTGCAGCGTGCGAATTGCCGCCCGTGGCGAAGTCGAACACCATCGGCTGCTCGACC
The DNA here is from genome assembly GCF_057586615.1 of Aeromicrobium changchenzhani. Lineage (NCBI taxonomy): Bacteria > Bacillati > Actinomycetota > Actinomycetes > Propionibacteriales > Nocardioidaceae > Aeromicrobium > Aeromicrobium changchenzhani. Next base: position 2,008,070 of record NZ_CM172480.1, read on the forward strand.
GCGCGAAGGCCGGTCAAGTCGGCGAAGGCGTCCCGAGGCATCTTGACTACCAGCTCCTCCAGGCCTCTCGAGAACCCACGCATAAATGCGCGGTCGGCGTCACACAAGAGCAATTGGCCCGGGTGGATGGCTCGGACGCCGTCCTCGGAGTAGAAGAACGCATCACCGACGAGACTGAAATACATGACTACGGCGTCGGAAGGCCGACGACGGATCAGGGAGGCGTCCCGCTCCACTACGTGGGATGTGCCGAGAACGCGGGCGAGGGCGAGGTTGCCCAGCTGCAGGTTGATCTCGGTCGCCTCCAACAGAGGCGCGTCGAGCGTGCGGCACCGTAGTCCAATCAGCGCGTCAGCGTTGTGATCCTCCCACAGCTCGACCCGTTCCTGGCATGGCAGCCCGACTGTGGAGAACTCGATCGGCCCCTGCACATCCATGCTCACGCGTCTCCCTCTGTTTGCCAATGAGTGACGTACGTCATGTGAGGAGACTACTACCCAACACTCTGCCGTCCGGCCCCCGTTTTTCGGTCCATCTTCTGTCTGAGTGCTTTAGATCATGAGAGTCCTAATGGAAGTTACAGGTGGCGGCTGGAATATGCAGCGCTGAAGGACCTGCAGAAGAGAAACTTGTGAGCCCGTCTCGGCGGCGGGCTGCAGTGGATTTCCTCAAGCGCCGCCATCGGGTCTCGGAGCCTCGAGCGTGCACGGTGGTGGGTCAGAACCGGTCGACGGACCGGTATGCACCCGCGCCTGGGGATTACGAACCGCGCATGGTCGAGGCGATTCACAAACTCGCCGAAACCCATCCCCGATACAGGTATCGACGGGTGCACGCCCTGTTTAGTCCACGAGGGCTGGAAAGTGAACGTCAAACGGGTCGAGCGGCTCTGGCAGCGTTGTCGAGCATTTGGGAAAGCTGTTCGAGATCCGCAGCAAGCCGGCGATGATTCTCATCGACAACGGGCGTGAATTCATTGCCGAAACTGTCCGGGGCTGGCTCACGATCAGGGTGTTAAGGCGGTCTTCATTGCCAAGCCCAGCCCGCAGCAGGACTGTTACGTCGAACGATTCAACGAGTCGATGCGTGACTTACTCCTCAATGGCGAATCGTTCCGATCCGTTAACCAAACCCGAGTCGCGATCGACGGCTGGCTTGATCAGTACAACCGATTCCAACCCCATCGGGCGTTCGGAATGAAGACACGAGCAGCGTTCGCCGCCTATTGTGAAACCCAGAACGAGGCGAGCAACGAGCGTAGGCGGTGAGAGTGACTACCAACACTCTTGCTGGACCAAAGCCGGACTCAGCAATTCGAGCCCGAAACAGCCAAAACTCTCACACGATCTGGTCCAAACGCTGGGGACCGGACAGAAATGAAAGACTCGCTCGTCAAGGACGTCCACCGCCAGTCGGCAGGGACGCCGACACCAGATAGTCGCGACCTTGGTGATCAGACGCGGTAGCGCGTGCGCTTCGACATCGTGCTCGCACCTGCGGAAGTGTAGATCGCGCTGGAGAATGCCGATGCAACAAGCCGCAGTTGAGCCACTGTGCGATCCCGACAAGATCTGCGGCTCGTTTGGGTGTACTCATCCGTTGCCCCGAACACGTGGCCATTCGACACTGGACTTGCAATGCATATCAGTTCTGCGACCGATCACACCGCCCGACGGCCCGGCGCAGTTGAGCAAGGAGGACCAAGAATGGCCGTAACCGAAGAAAACACGAGCAGGTTTGCAGATCTTCCCAGCGGACGCATGCACTACCACGAGGCAGGAGTTGGCCATCCGCTTATCCTCATCCATGGAAGTGGCCCTGGCGCCTCAGGATGGAGCAACTTCAGCCCGAACATCGCCACGCTGGCCAAGAACTTCCGGGTGCTGGCCGTCGACGTGATCGGCTGGGGCGACTCTGATGCTGTCCGCGATAACGTCTTCAACGGCCCAATCCAACTGATTGAACTCATGGACGCCCTCGACATCGACCGAGCCGCGGTGGTTGGCAATTCGATGGGAGGCGTCATCGCGCTCGCCGCCGCGGCGCGTTATCCCGACCGCATCTCTCATCTGATCACGATGGGACCTGCTGCTTTCTTGGACATTCCCACCCTCTACGGATTCGGCGGCGGTCCGTCCGAAGGAATCAAGATTCTGCTGAAGGCATACGAAGAGCCTTCGCCGGCGACGATGAAGGACCTAGTCTCAATTATGGCGTATGACCCGGCCATGCCCGATGATGAGCTCGCAGTCCAGCGATCAGAAGCTGTCCTGAGCCACCCCGAGCATGCCGCCAACGCACTCGAGGGATTCCGCAGTGGAGCGTTACTCAGTTGCCAAGTGTCCCCCGCCGAGGCGGCCAGCATCACTGCACCGTCATTGCTCATCCACGGCCGCGATGATCGTGTCGTTCACTTCGAGCACACGCTGCGTCTGGTGGCGACAATTCCCGACTCCCGCGCGGTGCTGCTCAACCGCTGTGGCCATTGGGCCCAGCTAGAGCACGCTGACGAGTTCAACCATCTGGTGACCGACTTCGTCTCCCGCCAATAGCCACATGCGGTTCACTCGTCACCGACTTCGTTATTGTCCCTCTCCGGTGGCCTCACCGACGATGGAGCTGAGGCGCAATGCGAGCAGCGTGAAGAACCGAGCCTCTGGATCATCGAGATCGACGTCGAGCAGTCGAGCGATGCGATCGATCCGATAACGAAGGGAGTTCACATGCAGATGCAGCGCGCGTGCAGTCTCCGCAAGCCTGCGGTCACGCTCCAGAAAAGCCCGCAACGTGTGCGCCAAGTCTGAGCCGTCTCGAGCATCGGCCTGTAACAGCGAGCCCAGAGTCTCCTGTACAGCGGCGCGCAATGCTGACATGCCCCCAACATGGGCAAAAAGACGGTACATGCCGAGCTCGCCTGTCGCGATCACCCGCTTCTCGGTCGTGCTGTGCACGGCCACCTGCCGGGCGAACATGGCCTCGCGGACCGCGGCGGGGTAATCCTCAGCACCCCGGCACACCGGTCCAATCCCGGCAGTCAACCGCGGCGCCCGTGACGAGCGCACCATGTTCTCAACCTGATCTCGGAGTGCTCCCTCATCGTCGGGGGTGGGCACGGGCCAGAGCAGGATCACATCACCGTCGTACGTCGTTGCCTGCCCGCCGCTGGTCCTCGACCGCAACTCTCGGTTGAGGCGATCCAGAAGCGCCCGGTCTGCCAGCTGTGAGTGTCCAACACTCACCACGGCACGAGGGGTCGCGAGATCCATCCCAAGCAGAGAGGCCCTTCGCCACAGCCGCTCTAGGTCGTCAGTCTCGCTGGATAGCAGGCTGTCGACAAGTTGATCAGTCAGTCGGATCTCCGTCTCAAACTGAGCGCGCCGCCGGTGGAAATCGAGGCTGATCAGGCTCGATAATAACTTCAGGCTGTCTGTATTAACCTCCGCGTCAGCCACTAGCATTGCCGAGTCTGCCCCACGGATTCGAGCTTCAACCCGAGCCAACGGGTGCACCCGCTCGCTGTTGTCAATCGATGCCTCACCCCCAAACCGGGCGGATAAACCTTCAACGCGTAGCCGCACCCCAAGTTGGTCCGAAGCTGCCTGCAGACTGGCCGGCAGATCCTCGCCATCCAGCATGGCTGTCAACAGTCCAGTCGCTGCTCCAAGCAGCTGTCCGTGTGCTTCGACCTGGCCGCGGGCATCATCTCGTTCGAGCGCAAGTCTTTCGCGTTCGCGGATGTGGGTCCTCAGCTCTCTGGCAATACCGGCGACAGAGGTCAGCAGTTGCAACTCGGCGTCAGTGAACAGCCGCCTGCGTCGGCTAAGCACGTAGAGGACGCCGGACGCCCCTCCGGACGAGGGAATGGGCGCTCCGCCAACCGAGATGATCCCCTCGCGCTGGAAAAGCGCTGCAAATGAAGGCACTGCTCGACTGTCGGCCGCATAGTTCTCAACCGCCGCGGGCGCACCCTCCATCAAGATGTCAGATCCGATTCCCACCCCTGACGGGACAACCGAAAGCTGATGTGCCTCAGGTTGGGCCAGACCCACGAGAGCGGTCATCTCCAACCCGCCGTCGACGAGATCCATCCAGAAGGCAGCATCGGCGGAGAAGAGCGTGCGGGCCGCAGTGACCGTGGCGATCTCAAGTTGCCCGCTGGTTCGAGCCGCAAGCACGTCATGCAGGGTCGCCAATAGCTCGAGACTCGCAATCGGTTCCGACGCCGCAACCACGGCACCACCCTAGCCCGTAGGACTCGCCGGCTGGAGACAGGTGGCGGTCTTCAAACCGCTGATTGTGGTTGGTCGACATTGCGTCAACCCGTCCGGTGATCTTCACGTTCTCGTGAGCCGCATCGCTTCGACCTTGTCGGAGTGCAACAAAAGATTGCATCAGTTTGGGCGCAATCGTCCATGGCTTCACCTGTACCTGGCATCGACAGTGGTTAAGAGCCGAGTGTCGGCGTTTCCGGCCGCAATGGCCGGCGTATCTCCTAGGAGGGCCTAGACGTGAACCCCACTGACCCATCCAACCCCGACGAGCAGCACGCCAGCGCAGTCAACCTCTACGAGGTCTTCCGAGACGGAGCGCAGCAACACCCCGGACGTGAGTTCTTGGTACACCGCTCGGCCCGATACACATGGCTACAGGCGCTCGAAACAGTCGACCGCTGCGCGGCCGGACTCGTGGCATCTGGAGTGCAGCCGGGCGATCGTGTCGCGATTCTCAGCCCCACGCGCCCGGAGGCCGACTTTCTATTCCTCGCCTGCGCCAAGCTCGGCGCCATCTACCTCGGATTGGGCACACGCCTCCAACGCAGCGATCTAGACTTCGTGTGCGCCAATGCGCAGCCGACGATCCTTTTCGCCATGCCCGATCCAGACCTCGGCGATCGCACCTACGACCTCGCTTTGGCAGCGACGATGCACGACCTTTCCGAACCGATCATGCTGAGCTTCAGCGCAGATGGCACCATGGCGCCAGAGTTTGCCGCATTTTTGGCCGACACGGACCCGGACTCCTCGAGCGTTCAGCTCACACCTCCAGCCATTAGCGACTTCGACGAGCACACCCCGCTGACCATCGTCTACACCTCCGGAACGACCGGCAGTCCGAAGGGCGTCGTGTTGTCACATCGTTCGCTGCTGAACTACCGCGCTCTGCTGCGTCGGAACCCAATTGGCCCGCCACGCTTGCTATCAACGATGCCGATCGATCACATCGGGCACCTCGGCAACGAGCTCACTGCTGCGGTGCTCAGCGGGGCCACGATGATTCAGGTACCTCGGTTCGACGCGCGTGAGGTGCTGTACGCCATTGAGTGTGAGCGAGTAACCGTGTGGATGGGAGCTATCCCCACGATGTTGAACCGCATCGTCGCACTCGACGAGTTCGAAATATGTGATCTCTCCAGCCTGGAGTTCGTCTGGTGGGCGGGTCAGCTCCCTGAACGCACCGCGTTAGCAATCGCTGAATGGTCGGATGAGGTCGGCTCCTCTTATGGCATGTCCGAGATGGCCTGTATCACCCTCACTGATCCCGGCGAATCTCCACACGACGTGGTGACAACAGTAGGACGACCTCTGGACGACGTCGAGTTGCGGATCGAGCGCGACGATGATGAGTTGAGCGGAGAGGTTCTACTTCGCCGCGTCGGAATGATGGCGACGTACTGGCAGAACCGCGAGGCGACCGCAGAGGCCATCGACGGTGACGGCTGGTTCCATACGGGCGATCTTGGCTACCTCGACGCCTACGGACGGCTGGTGCTGACTGGGAGGCTTAAACTCCTGATCCGGTCGGGCGGCTACAACCTCTCGCCCTTCGAGATCGAGACCGCTTTGGAGTCGCATCCAGACGTCGGTATAGCGATCGTGGTTGGGATCAAAGATCCGGAGTACGGGGAAGCGGCCCACACCGCTTGGGTACCGATTCACGGCACTAACCCATCAGAAAAAGATCTACGCCGGCACCTACGTGAACGTCTATCCGGATTCAAGATCCCCAAGCACTTCCATCGCTTCGACGAGCTACCCCTGCTCGCCAACGGCAAGGCCGATCGCGTTGGCATCCGAAAGCAGCTAGAAGCCGCCGTCCATACACGTTCTGGAGAGGACTCCATCAATGCACTCTGACAACTCTGCTCTACCTATCGTTATCGTCGGAGCAGGACCGGTCGGGCTCACTGCAGCCCTCGCAGCACGCCATCACGGGCTCCGCGTGGAAGTGATCGAGGCGGACCCTGAAGATCGTGCGAGGCCGGGGAGCCGGGCCACCTATCTGTACCGGGAGACCTTGGACTTATGGGAGTCAGTAGCTCCCGGCGTGACCGAGGCGATGGTTGCCCAGTCAACGAACTGGCACACCTTGCGCACGACATATGCAGGGAAGGAGGTATACCTCAAGCGTTTCCCGACCGCCCCACCTGGCCGGTTTGGTGCAGCCATCTCGCAGCACGACACCGAAGGCATCTTGCTTCAACGGTGTCGTGATGAGGGCGTGAGCTTCCGTTGGAAGAGTCCCGTTTCGGGGGTCCAGACCGACGAGACCGGCGCAACCCTTGACCTGGGCGATGGGAGCTCTTGTCGAGCCGCCTACGTCGTTGCCGCTGACGGAGCGAGATCGGTCGTTCGGCGTTCGCTCGGGATCCAACTCGATGGAGATCGCTCTGAGTCGAGTTTCGTCATCGTTGATGTCGCCGAGGACCCAGCAGCACCCCTGGAGCGGATCCGTACGTTCCATTACCGTCATCCTGCGGTTGGCGGACGCAATGTACTACTCGTCCCCTTCGGCGGCGGTTGGCGTCTCGATCTTGAATGCCATCCCGGCGAGGACGTGACGCCGTGGCAGCAGGAGCCCAAACTCTCCGAATGGATCACTGCAGTCGCGGGCGCCAAATACGCCGAGGCTCGGGTGTGGGTTTCGACCTACCGATTTAACCGTTCAGTGGCCCTGTCTTACACCGATGCTCACGCAAGAGTGATTCTGACCGGCGAGGCAGCACATCTCTTCCCACCCTTCGGAGGGGGGCGAGGTCTGAACTCCGGGGTTCCTGACGCAATCACCGCTGTCGAGGCGATCGTGTCTGCCGGCCAGGCCAGTGACCGCGGAACGGCGGCCGCGACGATCCGTTTGGCCGCGGAAGATCGGCGCCTTGCTGGAATGGCCAATCGGGATGCCGCCGTCTCTGCGCTCGCACGCATGGAGGCGGCCTCGCCACGGCGCCGCCTCCAAGAGCGTGCAGCAGCTCTGCTTGCCCCACGCTCACGCCGCATCGGTGAGTGGCTGGATCGCGGCCCAATGGGACCTTCCGCTCCCGCACGACCAACCTCACGGTTCTGAATTCGTCCACAAAATCCCCACCATCACATCAAAGGAAAATCATGGAACATATCAGTGGCATTCCTGGCCTCAAGGCACGCGTCGGTATGCAAATCGGTACGAGTCCATGGGCCACCATCGATCAGAGCGCCATCAACAAGTTCGCCGATGCCACTCTTGACCACAACTTCATCCACGTGGACCCTGCACAGGCGGCTGAGACGCCATTCGGCGGCACGATCGCGCACGGATACCATTCCCTCAGCCTTATCGGCGGGCTGATTCAGCAGACGTTCCAGCTGGATGACGTTCGAATGGGGCTCAACTATGGCATTGACCGGGCCCGCTTCCCTCAAGCCGTACCCAATGGCTCCCGGCTGCGTCTCCACGTCCACCTCACCGACGTCATGGACTCCAAGAACGACGCGGGAACCGACTGTTATTACAGGTGCGTCATCGAACTCGAAGGTTCGGATAAGCCGGCCTGCGTGGCCGACATCATCTTCCGTTACTACCCGGAATCCTGACGTCCCAACTGAGAAATGAGGGGCTGATCGGACAGAATGATTGTCCGGTCAGCCCCTCATTCTCAGGTTGGCTACTGAGCAACTTCGCGAGCCAGGTTCCTGAGATTCGTTGATCTGCTGGCTAGCACATCCGGAGCGATGATCGGACGCGCCTCGACCAACATCTTTAGCGCTCGGATGTCTTTAGCTTCGTCGAGGCCAGCCGCAGCAACAATCCGATCATCCCGTAACCAGCAGGTCAGAAATCGCTCGGAAGTCGATCCTTCGCGCACGACCACGGTGTCACCAGGATGAGATCTCCCATACATCTGCAACTTCAAGCCATACTGGTCGGACCAGAAATAGGGCACATCGTGGCACTCGGCGGCAGCGCCGACCACACTCGCTCCTACGGCCAAGCCGTGTTGCTTCGCGACCTCCCAGTGCTCAACTCGCTGGGGGTGGTGAAGGTGCCGATTGACCTGCCGTGCGACATCGCCCGCAGCCCATATCCAAGGGACGCTGGTCCGCCCGTATCGATCCACGATGATCCCGTCATCGCAAGCAACGCCAGCGTCGCGGGCCAAGTTGTCCCGCGGCATCACGCCAATTCCTACGATCACCGTCGCCGCTGGTAAGCGCTCGCCCTGATCGAGCTCGACTTCCTCGACTTCCGATCGCCCGAGTAGGCGCTGGACTTGGCGCCCAGTTCGAAACCGCACGCCACGGTCCCGATGGAGGTGGTTGACGAACGAAGCGACGTCCGTGCCGAGAACTCCCTCAAGTGGCAAGGCTTGGCACTCAACAATGGTGACGTCAAGACCACGGGAGCGCGCGACCGCAGCAACTTCGAGTCCGATAAAGCCACCCCCGATCACGACGATGGGACCGCCAGCCTCGAGCCGACTGGACAGTCGTCGAGCATCAGCAAGATCTCGCAGCGGCAGCACGTTCGCGAGGTCCACGCCCTCGACCGCGAGCTGACGCGGCGCGACACCGGTCGCCAGCACAACGGCGTCGGCGCGCACCGACTCATCGCCCGACAGCAGCACCTCGTGCTCCGACCCGGAAACAGCGACAACCGCGGTATCAAGTCGTAACTCGACCCGGTTGCGGGCGTAGAACTCAGCCGGCACGATCAGTGGGATGGCTTCCAGATCGCCCAATTTCTTTGACAGTGGCGGACGCTCGTAAGGGAGGTCAGGAGTCGCCTCGAATAGGGTGATAGCTCCTTCAAAGCCGTGCATCCGCATGCCCTGAACCGCCGACAACCCAGCCACTCCGGCTCCGACCACAACAATGTGCCCATCTGGTCCCGGTGGCACCGTGCTCATTCGACTGCGGAAGATCGTGCCGGGATGCCAAAACTGCTGACGTCAAGGATCGACCCAGTGACAGTCGACGACTCTTGGCGAGCCGCCAGGAGCACGTACGCCCCCGCATAGTCCTCAGCCTCGATATCCAGATGCAGGGCCGTCATCTCTCGCACGATCTCTCGGATCGGGATCGCTTCACTGATCGCCGAGTCACTCTGACCCAATGCCGCCGGCCCCCGTAGATCAGTCGACATGCCACCCGGAGCCACGGCGTTGACCCTCACCTCAGGTGCCAGTTCGTAAGCAAGCTGCTTGACCATGCCGACGCCGGCGTGCTTGCTGGCAACATAGAGCGGTCCTCCCCCAGCGGGGAAGAATGCCGCGTTGGAGAGGGTGAAGATGATCGAGCCCCGGCTCTTCTTCAGCTCTGGCAGGGCGGCCTTCGCACCAATGAGATAGGCCTTAACGTTAACTGCGAAGAGTTCATCAAAACCCGCAGCGAGCTCCTCCGGCGAAGTATCCGCCAAACTGGCGCCAAAGTCCCACAGTCCCGCATTTCCGACGAAGGTGTCTAACTTGCCGAACCGCTCAACGGCAAGACGGCAGGCCGCTTCGTTGTCTGTATAGCTGGTAACGTCCCCCTGCGCGATCGCCACGGCATCGCCCAGATCATGTTTCAGCGCATCGAGCTTCTCCGCTGACTTATCGAAACCGACGACGCGCGCCCCTTCTGCGACGAAGCGGTGCGTCAACGCACGACCGAGTCCAGACCCGGCACCCGTCACAACAATGCTCATGTCCTCAAGCCAGCCCATCGGTGGCCTCCTTCTCATACACGTAATCATTGGGAATCGCGACATACACCGCACCGTCGACCTCTGTCACCGGGTGCACCGCCACCGGTCGACTGGCCGGCGGTGTCATTGCCGCACCTGTCCGCAGGTTGAATTTCGCCATATGAAGGGCGCACTCCACCATGCAGTTCTCGACCCAGCCTTCGGCAAGCGAGAACTTTTCGTGGGTGCAGGTGTCATCAATGCAGAAGAGTTCATCCTGTGTTGCATAAACCGAGATTGGGGGCTCTGTGTCAACCCGAAAACCCTCGTCCTCTTCAAGCTGGTCACGAACTAATGCCCAGATCCAACGCCGCCCCTCCAAGTCAGGTAGGCGCGTCTCTCGCACCACCATCACAACAGGATGCTGATGCTCGGCGCCAGCAGCGTCGTCTGATCCAGCACAATCTTTCGTGCAGCGATCACGAATGGATACTCCGCGTCAGCAACGTCCGCCGGCCGAAGCACGTCGAAGCGCTCACCGACGAACCAGTCCTGATGCCGCTCAAGCCGGCTCCGGTAGACATAGACGTTCGAGATGACCTCCAACGCGCCGTCCTCAAAACGACGTATACGCACGTTCGTGATCAATCGACGAGTCCTAGAAGGAGGTTCTTCGGACCAAGCGACATGCGAGTTGAGGCGCCGCACCCTCCCCCGCAGGTAGAACGCATTGTCATCGAAGTAGGCGGTCTCATCGTCCGCCGAGATCTCCAAGTCCCGATCTCGATACGTGCGCGTCATTCGTGTGGGCGCCCAATACCGGACATCGTCAGCGAACAGTTCAATCCACTCGAGATAGCGGTGCTGATCAAGGAGTTCGGCTTCGGCGTAGAGAAACTGCTCCACCGTGTGCTGCGTGTTCACGTCCACTCGCCGAAATGATGACGATGGGGTTGCTGCGTCCATCTGTTCAGTCATGAGAAGTCACCCCCAACGTCTGATTCCGCACTCGATCAGCCTCTGTGATTTCGGTCCAAGACATTCCTCGCATGAGGTCACTCCAACGTTGGTAGAAGCCGCGAGCGGCCATCTCGCTGTAAACGTCATCCGATAGGCCCTTCCACCCTCGGTTGTCTCGTTCCTCGAAACCCAGACCCATTTGAACGTTGAATGCGGATTTGCGGGCACGCCAACCGCGCAGAACCTGCTGCATCTCGGTCCAGTTCTCGCCGTCATCAGTCTCAAATGCGCCGGCCGGGCTGAAGGTCCGCTGCGTCCCCTGCCGCATGGCAGCCTTTACATCAGGCGGAGCGTCGACCGGAACGTATGTCCACGCCCACACTTCGATTTGGTTGGGCCCACGTGGGTGCCAAACCCGCATCGTCGAGGCGGGCACTAACCATGAGAAGTTCGGGAAAATGGTGTTATGCGACATCGGGACCTTGGTTGCCCGTTCCAGTCCGATACGCCGGTCCACCTGCTCTTCTTGCTCGGCGAGCCATTGGGTCCATACTGGTCCACCAATCGGATCCGGCATGGCCAACTCGGGCAACCAGAAGCTTCCCGAGCCGTGGCCGTTGCCCGCGTACTGCCCACCAGGAGTGCCCTCGGGAGGAACTACACTGAAGAAGTCCGGGTCGTCGACCAACGCCATCATTGCTGACGTGTGCGAAATCGGAGCGTGATACATGTCGCTTGCAAACTGTTCAGCTGGGAACTTCCAGTTGCAGTCAATCACCCACTTCGTGACCCCAGGAACGAACTCAATGCCGTTATCCCACCGGTCGACAGTGGCATCTAGGAAGTAGGCCATATCGCCCAGATACTCTTCAAACTCCGGAATATCTTCTGACCACGTGCCGAACCAAAGACCCTTGTAGTGCGCGATTCTGGGGACTTTCTGCGCTCCCCACTGGCTCTTGTCGATGTTGTTTCGGTACGCCCGGTCCTCCATCGGGACACTGATGAGGTTCCCTTCGAGATCGTAAGCCCAACCGTGATAACTGCAGGTGAACGTCTTACTCGTCCCCTGGTCCGCACGGCAGATGCGCATACCGCGGTGACGGCATTGGTTCAGGAACGCCTTGACAGATTTGTCCCGCTGCCGAACGACGAGGACCGCGTCCTCGCCCATGTAGGTCTGCACGAAGCTGCCCGGTCGGGGTAGCTGGGAATCGTGGGCCAAGAAGAGCCAACTACGCCCGAAAACACGTTCGAGCTCCTGCTCGTAGACGTCGGCGTCGGTGTAAACGGTCGGATCCACAAAGCCACGGGCTGGGTCAACAAGATCTGCGGCCTCATTCATGCTTGGACCTCCGCCGCTATCGCTGGCGGTAACGAGAAGTGGTGTCCCCACAGGCTGGGAGCGTCGTGATGCTCGGGCTTCCAGACCTCATCGTCAATGAGACGGCCATTAAAGCCGTACTCAACGGCAAACCCGGAGGGCGTCTGCACGTAGAAAGAGGTCATCCGGTCATTGGTGTGCTCACCAATAGTCATCACAATCGGCTGGTCACGCTCCTGGACAATATCCAGCGCACGGCCGACTGTTTCGAGAGCATTCACCTCGACCATGAGGTGGTTCAGGCCAACGGGGAGGCCTGGTATCGACGCAAATGCAATTGTGTGATGACGGGGATTGCAGTGCAGGAAGATCCCAGTCTCCGGGCCAAGCGAAATCGTGTCGCTGAACAGGAATCCAAGCACCTCCTGATAGAAGGCCGCGCTTCGCTGAGGGTCCTCGCTGAGCATGAAAACATGCCCGAGGCCAAGGTCGCCACACACGAATTGCACGCCGCGCGGCGAGACGAACGGTGCGCGCTGCGACTCCGGAGAAATATGGAGCTCCACACGGTTGCCATCAATGTCGTTGAATTCCGCGAGCCGGCGCACCCGCCTGCGATTCGCAAGCTCTGAGTTCTCAGTTACCTCAATGCCTTGACCGCGCAATCGGGCAATCAAGTTCTCGAAGGCGCTTATGCTCGCAGCCTCAAAACCCAAGGCCAGCAGCGAATCGGGCCCGGGTGGGCCGTCCTCGACCACGAGACGGAACGCTCGCTCGTCAGTCCTGAACGCGATCGTCGATTCGTCCAGGCCGTCGACCAGTTGCATGCCGAGAACCTCAGTTCCAAATTTTCGCCATTCAGCGATCGGGCCACGTACGACCAAATGGCCGAGTCCTGCAATCGTGTTCATGATTTGCGTACCTCCATAGGGTTCAGGTACACCAAGACTGCGGCCTCTTCCAAGGGCGTCCAAGACTTCGTTCCGGGGTCCAGAACTGCCGGTTCCGGCCTCCGGAACTACTCGCTAAAGATCAGCGACAGCGGCGGGTTCTGCGGCCGCCATCATCGAAGCCCGCACGACGTAATAGAGCTCGGACATCAGCATCCGCAGGTGGTCCACATCCGTGCCCGCCTCAAGCGCAGCGCCTCTGGCGTAGGTCAACGACACTGTGACCAGGCGCCGTACCAATGGCTCTGGCCCCTCGATGCCGAGATCGTGCGCATAGGGTGTGAGAACAGCAGCAAGATGCTCTTCAGCTAGTTCGCGCACCATGGCCATGGCCTTCACGACCCTAGGGTCGCTTCGCCCAAAGCGCAGCACATCGGACTCCACCTGGAAGTAGTTCAGGTTGGCAATGATCGCGTCGGCGGAAGCCTCCCAATATGACCGCATCCGCTCTTCTGGCATTCCAGTCGCCTCGGACGGACGTGGCATGGCCAAGAAGAAGCGCTGGGTACCGCGCTCAATTACTGCGGCGAGCAAGCCTGCCTTGTTGCCAAAGTGGTGATAAAGCGATCCACTCGGCAGCCCCGCTTGCCTGCAAATCATGGAGATCGACGCCCGCTCGTAACCGATGCGAGCTATCAACTTTTCAGCTGTATCAAGGAAAATCTCGCGGGATCTACCCGGCACCACGGCTGACTGCGACACAGTAGGTAGTCTTACACGTCAGCAAGTATGAAGGGAGCGCGCAGCGCCAACGCCTGCCCGATCGCCTTCGTGGCTTCTCTCAGAGGAGCAACGAGTCCCGCGTCCGATGTCCCACCCAGCGGAAACGTGAGCGACACCGCCGCGACCGCGCGCCCGTGAACGAATACCGGAGCGGCCACACAACCAAGGCCGGGCACCGTCTCACCTCGATCACGTGCAATCCCTTCTCGGCGGGCCGCAGCCAAGAGCTGTCCCAGGCGCCCGCTCGCGCCACAGACGAGGTCCGGCGCGAGATGCTCATCGGTGGGCAGTGGGCTTTTGAAGGCAAGCAAAGCTCGGCCAACCCCCGTCACCGAGGCTGGGAGTCGGCCGCCGACCACCGCTGGCGATGCTGGCACCTCACGACTTGAGAGCTTCTCAAGGTACACCACTTCATCTCCCTCCAAGACCGCGAGATGCACAGTCATTCGGGTGAGTCGACGGAGCCGCGCGAGATAAGGAAGCGCCACGTCTCGGAGGTCGACACCCGATGAGCACGCTCCGACCCTGAACATGCGAAGCCCGATGCGGTACTCAGCGCCGACCCGCTCAACGGCCTTCAATTCGACGAGCATGGACAGCACTCGGTGAGTAGTGGATTTTGGTAGACCGCTCCGGCGGACAATCTCACTGAACGTCAGCGCACGTTTACTCGCGCTGAAGGTCTCCAGCACGTCGAAAGCCTTCAACAACACCGACGAGGGGCCGAGTGCTTCCACCACTGGATTCGACGTGGGTGCCATTGTGACTCCCGTCACTAGAATGATCGTTCTAGTAGAGGCTAGCACTTAAATGGTCAGCGTCAACGCTTTAGGTCTGCCACCAACGGTCATTCCACCGTTCTGGCACCGACACGACGAGCTGGTGTGGGAACTGTCAGCGCTGCATTAGCACTGACTCAACTCCTACAATCACGATGGCTCACCCTCGGCGCCGCTGGCGTGGCATCGCGACCTCGCTGACGCCAAGATCCGGCTCCGCGAATGGGTCTCCACATCGGGTACCCGAGTGGATCGTGACCGACCAACACGACACACGATATGGCCCGGTGAGGCACCCGATCTTGTGACCGCGGAGATGGTGATCGTCGACCGCGATGCGGACTTCGTTCAATTCGTGATCGACGACGTGACCGAGCGTCGCCGTATTGAGGATCTGGTCCGTTCACGAGCGTCCTAACCTTCCACGACCTCGCCCAGACCGTCGTTGTCCACCGGTTTCTCCATCGTCGGCGGCGAATACATCCGGTCAACTCACTGTGATTGATGGCGCCCCATTCGCGCCGTGCACGTTCTAGAAGGAGGCAGCCATGCTGCTCGCACACGCAGTTGCTCTATCGCAGGCTCGCTCCTACGTCGCAGCATTGGCCGATCTTGCCCAGTCCTTTGACGCTGCCGTGGACTACGAACAGGTCCTCTTCCAGCTCGATTGGATCCACGGCGACGACACTCCAGCGCTCGACACTGACGGGCTCGCCGGCGGTCGCAGTGTTCTGTTCGCCGTCGCTGCTTCGACCATCGAGGAGCTTGGCGATCTTCACGGCGTCGACGGCCTCCAGATCGAGCTGGTTCTGGCCATGCTGCAGGAAGCCCACGACAAGGACGAGCCGTAATGTACGGCGAGAACAGCGGCCAACTCCGCACCGAACTCGCCACACTTCTGCGCCAACACCGTGTTCAGCAACGCCTTGGCGGGCCCGGCATCCACACCGTCCCCGTGACAACCACGATTCAAGAACGCCAACTGCTCGGCGAGCAAATCACCCGCTATCGCCAGGGCGCACTTCTGTGGTGCCTTCAAGCTGCTCGCAGTGCGAGCCCCCAGATAAAACTCGACGGTACCACCGCAAGGGTCCGAGGTGCCGGCGGCGAGTTGCACCGCCGACTGCAGGTCGCCGTCGCGGCCTCCAGCGCTGGCCTTCCTTCACTCGAGGAACTCACCACACCGCAAGAGTTCCCAATGCTGGAGACCTGGCGGCAAGTAGCAAGAGCTGCCGCTCTCGGCGAGCACGACTTCGGCGCGAGCCTCCGATATTCACACCTCAATGAGAGCCAATGCAGGACGGTGCTCAAAGACTCCGCCGAAATAACACACGGATTGGTTGCTCTCGATCGGCGCTACGCACGCATCCCCGGCTGGGTCAGACTCCGCGACCAAGGATGGCTCGCTCACGCCGCTAAAGCATGCGCGCAATCAGTTGGCCCTGTGACCCAAGATCTCAGTGTCGACCTACAAGGTTGGGAACCGCCACTATCAGCGATCGGCGAGCCAGTACGGCCGGGGCTCGCAGGGATCCTGCAAGGTGAGCACAATCTGCTGGTCCACCTCGCGCAGTTCCCCGATGCCCACAACATGCGGCGGATCCTCGACTCACAACGCATTGTGTCCCATCAAGCCGTCAGCAGCGCCAGCGCCATTTCGCCAGCTCGGGCTGAGAAATGGGAAACACGAACCGAAACCTTCACCGCACTCCTACGCGCGACACGCAACCTACGCGGACCACTCGGTAATGGCGGTCCGGCAGCAGCACAAGGGGCCAACGTTGTCAGCCGCATGCAAAAACTCGCCCCACATGAAATGGCCGACTCCACCGAACTGGACCAGCTCGACAGATTGTTCTCCCTGATCGACGCAAGACTTGCTCAAATCGTCGAGCACGGAATCTCCAGACAGCTCTATTTTCTGAGGGTCAAGTTGCCACGCGTGACTAGTCAATCCGTGGGACTCGTTCAGTCGCAGCGGGTGCGCTATGCCCCAATCAACTCGCCCGTCCAGTCCGGTCTCATCAAGATCGTGCGCACTCGTCTTCGCCTGCCATCCCTCCAGCCGCGATCGTCTGCCGGAGCCCGCCGGAGTCGTCTCGATTTTGAGGCCGCTATCACCCATCGTCCTGAGATGCGAGGTTCGATCGGGTTGTGACCTCTGATCCGATGTGGTTACCGCCAAGCCCCCGTGAGTGGGTCCCATACGGATCGGTCGGGGTTGGCGGTGAGTACTGGATCGGCGAACTCGACGACAACGGTGAGCACTGTGTCGAACTGTTCGGGCAGGTGATCGGAGTTACTGCGGCGTCTCCATTGCGACCACCGGTTCTGCGCTAGAGCGGTGAACCCGTCGAGTACTTCCGACAGCGGCTTCAGCGAGGCGTTCCGATATCGAGCTACCTCCTCAATGGCCTGCCGGAGATCCCGTGCGTCAATCTGGTGACGTCGTGACAGCGTCCAGATGTCGCCGAAGTCCCGCCAGCGCGTGTTTGCAACGCCCCGCTGTACGGCGGTCACGATCTTCTCCGCATGCACCATGTGGATCGGGTAGCCAGGAAATTCGATCGGTGTGCCACCGCGCAGGCGCGGAATGGCCACGGTCGTAGGTTCGGGCCAGATCGGGTCGCCAACGTTGATGTCGATATGGAACGGCAGCTTGGCGCTCGCCAACCGAGCCTGGACGTGAACCCGAACACCGGAATATTCCTCATCGTCACGGATAACCTCAGCGGTGGCAGTGCCGGCCGCGAACTCAATCCCATCGTCCTGGGTTAGCGTCACACGGAGAATGCGACGCACCCGTTCCAGTAACGCGGCGGTGTCGTTGGCAATGCCGATGGCTGCCAGATCGACGTCCTTGGTCGGCCGCCGAGAGCCGTAGGCAGCAAGCAGCACGCCGCCCTTAAGCACGAAGGTTGTCCGGGCGTCGCTGACGGCGAGTCTTGCTAGGAAGCCTTCGAGTACGTAGAGCTGAAGTAACTCCTGAGAGGGCCTGCCAGTTCGTTGTGCCTGCAACTTCAAATCCAGGTAGGCATCACCCGATACTGTGCCCCGCGAGACCCGGCTCATAACAGGATCTCCAAGGTCTGGCGCAACGATGTGAGTGTGCGTGGAAACGACCGTGTCAGCTGGAGCAGGTCCGAGGGCTGTCCGCCACGACGTAGCCATCTTTTGAGTGCCTCGTTGGCAAGGTCGGGACCATCGAGGTGTCGCATGCGGAAGGCGTCGATGATGCTGCGCTCTGCGGAGAAGATGCCGATGGTGCGCTGAGCGCCGATGTCGAGCAGTTCTCGTCCGATCTCGAACGTGTCGGGATCGAAGTGTCGCCACCTGACGGGCGCAGTCATGTCGGGTGTCCATGATCCGCGCGGGATCGCGATGTCGATCTCGCTAGGGATGTCGTCGATGAGATCATGTTTGGCAAGCGCTGAGCGTAGGCAGATCGTTGCGCGCGGTGACTTCGCAGCAATTTCGATCAGGTCCTCGTCCCCGATCCATTCGCTTTTGCGGTAGAGCCCCCGTGATATCGCGGTGATGTGGCCGTCGACGATCAGTTGGCGAAGCTGACGTTCGCTGATGCGTTCGCGTGCCTCGGAGTAGCGGAACGTATCGGGTAGTGCAGCGAGCATCTCGCTATTCGTCGGTGTCATGACCTCACCTCCAATGTGAACAACCCTCAACAGCAATATGCCTAGTGTAGAGGATTGTTTACATGACGGCTGCATGGCGCGGCCACTCACGTCGACCCATTCTTTGGCGCGAGTGATTCAAGGATTTCGGCGGTCACCTGGTTCACTTTCTCATCGGGCTCGATGTAGTGACGTTTGGTGATCTCCGAGGATGTATGTCCGAGCAGTTCAGCTGCCAGATCTGCGCCGCCAGCGCGGTTCAACACAGTGGCAACCGTTCGGCGGAACGAGTGCGGTGTCACCCCATCGATACCGGCGGCAGACAGAATCGCGCGCAAGCGCCGCCGCACGTTATTGGTTGTCAACGGTGTGTGGTTCCGGCTGTAGAACAGCAGATGGTCCCGATCCTCCTGACGGACAGCGACGAGTCGTTGCCGCACCGCCTCAGCGGTGAAGGTCGGCACCGACACGGTGTGCCTCGACTTCGCGGTCTTGGGATGATCCTGCCTGAACGTTGGTTTCCCTTTGGGCGAGATGATCGTGCCGCAGATTCGCACCGTCGCCGGCGTACGCGTCACATCCACATCGCATTTTCGAATCGCCAATACCTCACCGATGCGCGCTGAGGTCCCCAGCATTACTTCGATAATTGCTTCCAACTGCCCGTCTGGTTTGGGGCCCGACAGGCCCTGCGCGCACCGCCAAGTCCTGACCGCATGCCGAATCGCTTCAATCTGATCGACCGTAAGCGCCATCACCTGGGACGGCGGCCTGCGTAAACGAGACGTACCTAGCACCGGGTTCCGACTGATCGCTTCATAGCGCAATGCGAGCCCAAGCGCGAGGTTCAGGACAACCTTGGCGTGCTTGGCCCGGCTGTAGCTGACCTTGGCCTGTGCTTTGAGGAACCGATCAACCTTGCTGATCGATATCTCCCGCAATAGATAATGTTGAAATGTGGGCGCCACCAACGTACGCATATCCCGTTCATAGAGTTCCCGGGTGCTCGACGCGATCTTATTTTCTAAATCAAGATCTGCAAGCCATACCTCAACCAGCTCAGTGAATGTGCTGTTCGCAGTAAGTTCGCCGGAGCCGGTGATGTAGTCACCGCGCGCAGCCAAACGTTCCTTCAGGGCGTATTCCGCAGATTTTCGCGTCCGAGCAGTGGTTTCGATCCGGCGCATTTGACCGTCCGTGTCGCGGACCCGGGTACGCGCACGTACCTGACCCCCAGCCATCGTGGTGAACATGATTTGCCCATATGTCCCGATCGGGATCCGTGGCCGAGCCATCAGTTCACCCCTGCGCGCTGGCACGTCCTGGCGATGTTTCGCGCTGCTGCGCAACCCACGCCTGGACATCGCAGACAGCGAACTTTAGATGACGACCCACCCGCACAGCGCACGGGCCATGGCCGCAGGTGCGCCATTCGTAAATCGTCTTGATCGGCACACCGAGGTAGTCGGCAAGCTCTTCGGTGCTCAGCAGTGGCTCCAACGCCACATGGTTCGACATAGTGTTCATGTCGATCAGGTGTGCGTGGCTGCCCGAGCACCCGGGGCCATTCGGAAATGTTGGGATCCCGAGGCGCTTCCGGACCGTAATTCGGTGCGAAAATCGGCCCAATTTGGAGGGTTTTTGGAGGGTAGATCAAATCTCTAACGCTTTCAGGCTCGGAAATCACTGATTTCCGAGCCTGAATTGGTCGGGCTGACAGGATTTGAACCTGCGACCCCCTGACCCCCAGTCAGGTGCGCTACCAAGCTGCGCTACAGCCCGCAATACGACCAGCCGAAACCTTACCGCAGCGACCGAGGCGACCAACACGCGGCCGCTCCAATATTGGCGCCAGCGGACGGTTTGTTCACTTTTGCCCCATTACAAGCTGGTGCAACGGGCCGAAAGTGAACAAATCTCGGTGGTAGGACGGCGGGGGCTACTTGCGTTTGCGCTTCTCGCGCACGCGCTGCTGGATATGGATTGGCGATCCGATGAAGCCGTAAGTTTCGCGCAGCCGGCGCTCAACAAAGCGCACATAGGACGCCTCGAGCAAGCCCGAGGTGAACAAGATGAAGGTCGGCGGCGACGTCGAAGCCTGCGTGGCAAACATGATCTTGGGCTGCTTGCCACCGCGCACCGGGTGCGGATGCTCCGCGATGAGCCGGCCGAGGAAAGAGTTAAGTTCGCCGGTGGGAACACGCGTCTCCCAGCCTTCGAAGGCTGCATCGAGCGCCCGTACGAGCCGGTCGACGTGCCAACCGGTGCGTGCGGTGATATTGATGCGTGGCGCCCATTGGACTTGGACGAGCTCGCGCTCGATCTCACGCTCGAGATAGTACTGCCGTTCCTCGTCGACCAAATCCCACTTATTGAAGGCGATCACCAGCGCGCGCCCGGTTTCAGCGATCGACGTAATGATGCGCGTGTCCTGGACACTCAGTGGCTCGCTCGCATCGATAATCATGACCGCTACCTCGGCCCGCTCGATCGCTGCGTTCGTACGTAGGCTGGCGTAATACTCGTGTCCGGAAGCTTCCTTGACGCGCTTTCGGATGCCGGCAGTGTCAATGAAGCGCCACGTACGTCCGCCGAGTTCGATCAGTTCGTCGACCGGGTCGACGGTGGTGCCGGCAACATTGTCGACAACAACACGCTCTTCGCCCGCAAGGCGATTGAGCAGGCTCGACTTGCCGACGTTGGGCTTACCGACAATCGCGACCCGGCGCGGTCCACGCGGCTTGTCAAAGTCTTCTTTCGGCGGCTCGGGGAGCGCATCGATGATCGCATCGAGCATGTCGCCACTACCGCGACCATGCAGGGCAGACACCGGATAGGGCTCGCCGAGACCGAGGTTCCACAAGGTGGCCGCTTCACCCTCGGTACGCATGTCATCGACCTTGTTGGCAGCCAGAACAACCGGCTTTTTCGACTTGCGGAGAATCTTGACGACCTGAGCATCGGCATCGGTAATGCCAACGGTGGCATCGACTACAAACAGGACAGCATCGGCCACCGAGATAGCGATCTCGGCTTGTGCCGTGATGAGCTCGGCCAGGCCTCTGGCATCGGGATCCCAACCGCCGGTGTCGACAACGGTGAACTCGCGGCCATTCCACACGGCGTCATAAGACACCCGGTCACGCGTGACGCCAGGAATGTCCTCAACGACTGCTTCGCGGCGGCCAATGATGCGGTTGACGAGGGTGGACTTACCCACATTGGGTCGACCGATCACCGCCAGAACGGGAACGGACTCATTCATGGGTGTCTCCAGCGGGAAGTTTCCCGGGTAATTTCAACTTGGATTTGGTTTGGGCCGCGGCAAGATGTGCGAGCAAATGTTGATGAATCTGCTCGTTGGCCTCAGCGACGCTTTCTTTTTCGCGCGGCCAGTCGCGTTGTTCAAATTGTATCGGCGCACCATAAATGACGTCGATGTGCGCACCCTTTGGCGGTTTGGCCGAGCTGCTCTCCCCCGCACTACGGGTGCCAAAAATCGCAACCGGTACGACCGGCGCGCCGGTGACGAGCGCCAAATAGCCGACGCCACCCTTAAGTTCGGTGAACTCGCCATCGCAGCGCGTGCCTTCGGGATAGATCACAACAGTTTGACCGGCCCGAAGCACCTGGATCGCAAGGCGGAGCGCTCCGACATCGGAACCCTTGCGCTCGACCGGGATCTGACTGATGAATTTCAACAACATTTTGGTCTTGCCCGCATACATTTCGCGTTTGACGAGCGCATGCGCCGGCCGTGGTGTCGTACCGATCAACAGTGGCCCATCCAGCCAACCGATGTGATTGCTGGCTAGGATCACCGGTCCATTGTCGGGAACCAGCCATTCGCCACGCTCAGCAATGTCCCAGCGGCGGCGCATGTAGGGGCCAAAGATGCTGCGTGCGAAACGAAGCCCGTGTTCGGGTAGGCCCTGACCGGCCGGGGTCAGCGGCAACAGCACCGAGTCGTTGGTCATTGAACTTCCTCAACAAGGCCTACGATCGCGGCGATGACCTCGTCAAGACTCAGGTGAGTGCTGTCAATGACAACGGCATCGTCAGCTTGAACCAGCGGTGACGCCGCCCGCGTCGAGTCGATCTGGTCGCGAAGTTTCAACGCCGCCTGAGTTTTGGTCGCATCGGTCGCACCGGTTTCGGCGGCCCGACGTTGCGCGCGGGCCCCCGGATCGGCGACCAGATAGATCTTCACCTGCGCATCGGGCGCTACCGCAGTAGCGATGTCCCGGCCCTCGACCACAATCCCGCGAGCTGCCTTGATCACTGATTGCTGCTGAGCGACCAATAGTTCACGGACGCGCGGAACTGACGCGACGGCACTGACCGCGGAGGTGATTTTGTCGCTGCGGATCGGGCCTGCGACATCAACGCCGTCGACTTCAATGCTGGGGGCAAGCGGATTGGTGCCAGACACGATGTGCACCGATTCAGCCGCCGCTGCAACCGCGACCTGGTCATTGATGTCAACACCGCGTTCGAGCAGCGACCACGTCATGGCGCGATACATCGCGCCGGTGTCGAGAAAAGCCAGCGAGAGCCGGTCCGCGACCCCACGCGCGGTGCTGGACTTGCCCGAACCTGACGGACCGTCGAGTGCAACGACAAGAGCGGTTTTCA
Organism: Aeromicrobium changchenzhani; assembly: GCF_057586615.1. Classification (NCBI taxonomy): domain Bacteria; kingdom Bacillati; phylum Actinomycetota; class Actinomycetes; order Propionibacteriales; family Nocardioidaceae; genus Aeromicrobium; species Aeromicrobium changchenzhani. The sequence goes on from NZ_CM172480.1 coordinate 2,030,991, forward strand.
CGTCTTCTCCCCTACCTGTAAGCCGACCAGCCGCGGTCAGTCAGCGCCTCGACCAGCGACTCGGCATTATGCTCGGCAACCACTACTTCGACGAGGCCGACCGGGCGTCCAAGTTCGTGATCGATGCGGATGTCTTCGATGTTGATACCTGATTCTCCCGTATGCGCCATCAACCTGGACAACTCGCCCGGGCGGTCGGGGGTCTGGACGTACACGATCGCCATCTGGACCATTTTGTCGCCGTGTTTTCCGGGCACTTGTCGGGTGCCCTCGCGGCCACGTCGCAGCACGGATGCGATTGCGTTGACGTCGCTGTCGAGGCCGTCGATCAAAGTGTCAAGATCGGCTCGTACGTTTTGCAGCAGCGCGGTGACACTGGCGGCATTGCCTTGGAGGATTTCGAGCCAAAGGCCGGTGTCGCTGCCAGCGATCCGGGTGACATCGCGCAGTCCGGGTCCCGCAAGCGCCATGTGCGTCTCGGGTGCACCGTTGAGCTGTGCGGCGGTTAGAACCGACAGCAGGTGCGGCAGATGCGACACCAGAGCGACGGCCTCGTCATGCGTATGGGCGTCCAGATCGACCACAACCGCGCCGGTAAGACTGGCCAACGTACGGATCATTTCAACCGCCGCCGGGTCAGCATCAGCGCGCGGCGTCACAGCCCAAGCACGTCCTTCGAACAGCCTGGCCGAAGCGGCCATTGGTCCGGAGCGTTCGCTACCGGCCATTGGATGGCTGCCGACATAACGGGACGAACCTGCGTGGTTGGCAAGCTGTTCGCCAATCCCCTGCTTGACGCTTGCCACATCGGTCACGACGGCCTGTGGCCACTGCTCGAGCGCCTGTGCCACGACATCAGCGACCGACGCTGGCGGAACTGCGACCACAACAAGGCCGGGGTTGTCGACCGGCCCAGACTGGCCAGCACCCCGCGAGACAGCCAACTCAACATTCGTCGTCCGTGCGTCCTCAAGAAAGACCGCCATGCCATGTTCGCGCAATGCCAAGGCCACCGACGTTCCGATGAGTCCGCAACCGATGATCAGGACAGGCTGGGCAATCACGCCATCGATTTGTGCTGCGGTCACGAGTCCACGCTATCGAAAAGCTCGCCGAGCTCATCGCGAGATAGTTCACGCATAACGCCAGCACGAAGCCCGCCAAGGTGAATCGGACCGAACTGGGTACGTGTGAGTTCTTTGACCGGATGGCCGACCGCGGCCAGCATTCGGCGCACTATTCGATTGCGGCCCATGTGGATATCAAGTTCGACAAGAGAGTCGCCACGCGAGCGGTCCTTGACGATAAATCGGTCAACCTGTGCCTGCCCGTCCTCCAAATCGACACCCTGTTTAAGCAGTTCGGCCAGCGAATCCTTCACTGTCCCCTGGACCAACGCAACGTAGGTCTTAGTGATCTCAAAGGACGGGTGCGCGAGACGCTGGGCGAAGTCGCCGTCATTGGTCAGCACGAGCAGCCCCGAGGTGTCGGTATCCAATCGCCCGACGTGGAAAACACGTTCGGTCCGATGCGCGACAATCGCACTCAGATCGGGCCGGCCGTTCTCATCGGCCATCGAACTGACGATGCCCCGAGGCTTGTTGAGCACCAAATAAACATGCTCGGACGGCGGCGGCAGCCGCTTCCCGTCAACGCGGACAACATCACTCAACGGGTCGACTCTGGCGCCCATCTGAGTGATGATTTCGCCGTTGACTTCGACCCTGCCCGCGATCATAAAATCTTCACAGCGGCGTCGGCTCGCGACGCCCGATTGCGCCAGGAACTTCTGCAGCCGGATACGGCCCTCATCACTCATTCGTTCGATTCCTCAGTCGTAGACTCGTCGACGGACACCGCTTCGTCAGCTGTCGCTTCGCCTGCTTCGTCGTCGACCTGGACATGCGTCGAGAGGGTCTCGCCGGGGTCATCGTCAAGATCCTCCAACTCGGGCAGGTATGGCGCCAACTCGGGCAATTCATCCACCGAGGCCAGACCCATCCGTTCGAGAAAATAATTGCTGGTGGCATAGAGAATCGCGCCACTCTCGCGGTCCGTGCCCGCCTCCTCGACCAGCCCGCGGGTCACCAACGTACGCATGACACCGTCAACATTGACACCACGGATCGCCGAGACACGAGAGCGGCTAACCGGCTGTCGGTAGGCCACAACAGCCATCGTCTCGAGCGCCGCCTGCGTCAAACGGGCCTGTTGACCGTCGAGGACAAACCGTTCGACTGCGCGCGAGAACTCTTCGCGCGTGTAGAAACGCCAGCCGCCACCGACGTGGCGAAGCTCGAAACCCCGTCCCTGCTCATCGTATGAGTCCGCGAGTTCGGCTAGGGCATCGCGCACGTCGATCGGCGGGTGCCCAACCGCCTGCGCCAACGTGAGCTCGTCGAGCGCCTGATCGGCGACCATCAAAACCGCCTCGAGCGCGGGTTTGAGATCAAGCATCTCCAACTCGAGCTCGTGCGGGCCACTAGGAAAATTGTTGTCAGTCATCGCTGCTCTCGTCATTCACGTCTTTAGTTGGCGCGGTGTTAGTGGGCGCAGTGTCATCCGGCGCACCGTCGGGATTGTCAAACTCATCGCCAACGTCAATATCGCCATCATCAGTGCCGGTCCAGCGTATGTGCAGGTCGCCTAGCGGCGTGGCCTGCTCGAGCGAGAGGACACCCTCGCGAAACAACTCCAGCACAGCGAGAAAACGGGCCACTTTGGTCACGGTGTCCGGCGCATCGGCGGTGAGTGCCCGAAAAGTCAAGGTGCCGGAGCGACGCAATCGATCAACCAATAGATGCGCCTGCTCGCGCACGCTGACCTGCGGCGCGTGCAGATGGGCAAGCGACAATATCGGTTCGCTCTTGGGCGCGAACACTGCCGCAGCCAATTGGGCCAGATCCTCAGGACCGATTGTGATCAGGACTTCGGGCAGCAATTGAGCGAAACGCGGTTCGAGGCCAACCGAGCGTGGATGGCGACGCTCTTCCCCCGCTAGTTTCTTCTTCAGCACACCGGCGACAAGCTTGAACGCCCGATATTGCATGAGCCGGGCAAACAGCAGATCACGCGCCTCGAGCAGCGCGAGATCTTCCTCATCTTCAACCTCGGCCTGCGGCAACAATCGAGCAGTCTTGAGGTCTAGCAAGGTCGAGGCGACAACAAGGAACTGGGTCGTCTGTTCAAGGTCACCACCCAGTGCCTTGATGTAGGCGATGAATTCATTTGTCACTGTTGACAACGCAATCTCGGTGACATCCATTTTGTGCTTGGAGATCAACTGCAGCAGCAGGTCGAACGGGCCCTCGAAGTTGGCGAGATTGACCGAAAAGCCCGATTCAGTGGGCTCCTCGACATCTGCGCTGCTCACCGTTCCTTCAACCTCTGCGCCAGGTCGGAGTCCATACCGTGGGTGTCCAGATCGGCCAGCGCAAGTCCAAGCGCTGCCCGAACCAGTCGACCGCGGTCAATATTGCGACCAAGTTCACCCCGAAGTTTGAGGCGCGCTTGTTCGACGGCAAGCAATTCTGCCCCGGTGAGGTAGATCGTCATCTTTTCGTCGTGCTTGGCCCGACCGTTGTTGCCTGCCGCTGGCTCAGCTGCCGGCTCGGGCTCCGCTTTGCCTGCGGCTTTCGCGGGGGTGGTCGAACGAAACAGTTCGTCGGCCCCCGGCAGGCTTACGCGCCTGGGCATCGAGCCAACACCTCACGAGCAAGTTGGCGGTAGGCCTCTGCGCCGTTCGACGTTGAGGCGTACTCGGTGATCGGTACACCGGCCACCGTCGCATCGGAGAACTTCACAGTGCGACGGATCACGGTATGGAAGACCGCATCGCCCCAACCCTCGACGAGGGTATGAATGACCTCGCGGCTATGCAACGTTCGACCGTCATACATCGTGCCAAGCAAACCGATGATGCGCAGATCAAAATTGGTTCGTTCACGAACCTTCTCGATCGTTTCCTTGAGCAGCGCGACGCCGCGTAGCGCAAAATATTCGCATTCAAGCGGGATAAGGACCCCATCGGCTGCGGTCAATGCATTGACCGTCAGCAGGCCGAGCGACGGCTGGCAGTCAATCAGGATGACGTCGTAGTCCTCGAGGATCGGATGAAGTGCTCGAGCAAGCGCTTGCTCACGGCCAACCTCGGTTACCAGCCGCATTTCGGCTGCGGATAGATCGATATTGGACGGAATGAGGTCGAGGCCCGGGATCGAGGTCTCCAACATGATGTCTTTGAGCGTGAGCTCCCGGTCCATCAGAACGTGATAGATGCTCTGTTCAAGTTCATGCGCATTGAAGCCGAGGCCGACCGTCAGCGAGCCCTGCGGGTCGAAATCGACGAGCAGCACCTTCCGTCCGGTCTCGACCAATGCTGCCCCGAGATTGATTGTCGTCGTGGTCTTGCCGACGCCGCCCTTTTGATTACACATAGCAATCACCGTGGCGCGGGCGCCAGGCGTACGGGGCTTTGGATCGGGAAAAATTGGCATTGGACGACCGGTTGGTCCCAGTTCCTGGCTCATACAAACGTCCTCTGTTGATCGACCGGCGTTTCGAGCGCCACTCTACCGCTCACCGTCGTGCTCGTGGATGGGCCGTGGCATAAATTTCGCGTAGCTTCTCGACCGTGACCAGAGTATAAATCTGTGTCGTCGTTACGGAGGCATGCCCCAACAAATCTTGGACGACTCGGACGTCCGCACCGCCATCAAGCAGATGCGTCGCAAATGAGTGCCGCAGGGTGTGTGGCGACACGCTGCTCGTGATGCCAGCGCTACTTGCCGCCTTGGTCAGCACCGTCCATGCACTCTGGCGGGACAGCCGCCCACCACGTGCGTTGAGAAATAACGCAGGGCCGCTGCCCTTAACTGACACCAATTCGGTACGAGCGACGTTGATGTAGTCAACCAGCGCCGCTTGCGCATATGAACCCAGCGGCACGATGCGTTGTTTGCTACCTTTGCCGCGCAATAAAACCGCTCCGGTTTCGAAATCGAGGTCGTCGATGTCGAGGCCGACGGCCTCGGAGATTCTCGCTCCGGTGCCGTACAAGACTTCCAGCAATGCTTTATCGCGTTTGGCCAGTGTTGTGCCGGGTTTGCCGGCCGCGTCCAGCAACGCCTCGATGTCGGCTAGCGGCAGGGCCTTGGGCAGTCGCTGCGCGGGCCGGGGCGGTTTGACCGCCGTCGACACGTCCACCTGCACGATGCCTTCACGCAGGAGGAACTTGTGAAAGCCACGAACTGCAACAATTGTGCGCGCGACACTGGCCGAACTCAGCACCGTGTGCTCGTCGTCGCCGGTACGCAATGTTCCCAGAAAGCCGAGAATCTGCGCCTCCGTGACAGCTTCAGGCCTAACGCTGCCAAGATCGTCGAGATACGCACAATAACGACGCAGATCGCGTCGATACGACTTGAGCGAATTGTCGGCGAGGCCGCGTTCGACCGAAAGGTGGCTGAGATAGTCCGCGGCAGCGCGCGACACTTCGCTGCTCATCGCGTGCGGCGTACCTGCTCGGCCAGAATTGCCGCAACCGTCATCGAATCACTGATGCGGCCATCGAGCACGGCATCGACCGCGGCATCGAACGCGATCCACAGCTGAACCATGTCGGCTTCCTCAGCGATCCGTTCGGTACGCTCCGCAACTGGGACGGCACTGAGCGTTTCGGCACGATAGACCTGCCAGCCTTCAGTCGAGTAGCCCGGCGTCGCCTTCAATGTCAGCAGCGACGACCAGTCTTGGGCCACGATGTCGGCTTCTTCGCCGAGTTCACGCTGCGCGGCAGCAAGTGGGCTCTCACCGTCGACATCCAGCGTTCCGGCAGGAATTTCGATCATGCGGTGGCGCACGGGGTGACGGTATTGCTCCACCAGCAGGATTCGATCTGTGTCGTCGAACGCCAGCACTCCCACTGCGTCATTGGGTCGAGCCACGACCCGCGGATGCTGCTCCCCCGCCGGATCGACAATCGTATCGATCGCCAGACTCAAATAGGCGCTATCAAAAATTGGCTGGCTCGCAGCCACCGGCCACGTCAGCGCCTGATCGCACAGCGTGTCGCCATCACCGAGTACGCCCGGCAGACTCGGATGAGCCGCAGCGGTCATGCGTCGACCGACCGATTGGCGTCCACGGGCAGCAACATCTCCTGTTGACGGGCAAGGGCCGCAGCAATCAAACCCACGAACAGCGGATGCGGTTTCGTCGGACGAGACTTCAGCTCCGGATGTGCCTGGGTCGCGACGTAGTACGGATGCACGGTGCGCGGCAACTCGACGAATTCCACCAAGGTGTGGTCCGGCGAGGTCCCGCTGAACACCAATCCGGCGGCCTCGAGCTGTTCACGATAGGCATTGTTGACTTCATAACGGTGACGGTGCCGTTCATCGACCTGCGTCACACCGTAGGTTTCGGCGATAACGCTTCCGGGAGTGAGTTCAGCAGGGTAGGAGCCGAGCCGCATCGTGCCACCTAAATCACCAGCACCATCGACGATGGCAAGCTGCTCAGCCATGGTCGCAATGACCGGGTTGGCCGGATTGGCGCCGAACTCGGTCGAGCTCGCATCGGTGATGCCCGCGACGTTTCTGGCATACTCGATAACCATGCACTGCAGGCCGAGACACAGCCCGAGTGTGGGGATCTTCTGCTCACGGGCATATTTCAAGGCACCGATCTTGCCGTCAATACCGCGAATTCCAAAACCACCCGGAACGCAGATTCCGTCCATGTCGCCGAGCAGTGCTGCCGCGCCCGCTTCGGTCGCACAATCATCGGATGGCACCCAGGTCAGATTAACCTTGGCGTCATTGGCGAAGCCACCCGCACGAAGCGCCTCAGCAACCGAAAGATAGGCGTCGGGCAGGTCAATGTATTTTCCGACCAGCGCGATCTTGACGTGCTCGGCCGGTTGGTGGACGCGGCGCAGGAGCTCGTCCCACTGGGTCCAATCAACATCACGGAACGGCAGATTGAGCCGGCGTACGACGTAAGCGTCCAGCCCTTCAGCGTGAATGACCTTCGGGATGTCGTAGATCGAGGCGGCATCGCTGCAGGCGATGACCGCTTCTTCCTCGACATCACACATAAGTGAAATCTTCGCTTTGATGCTGGAAGGTAGCGGCCGGTCAGCACGGCAGACGATTGCATCAGGCTGGATGCCGATCGAGCGCAACGCGACGACCGAATGCTGGGTCGGTTTGGTTTTGAGTTCACCGGACGGCCCGATGAACGGGATCAGCGAGACGTGCAAGAAGAACACGTTGTCACGGCCAACATCGTGGCGGACCTGACGTGCAGCCTCAAGGAATGGCTGGCTCTCGATGTCACCGACGGTGCCACCGATCTCATGGATTACTACATCGACGTCTTTGCCACCCATCGATAGCATGCGCGATTTGATCTCGTTGGTGATGTGCGGGATGACCTGCACCGTGTCACCAAGATAGTCGCCCCGCCGTTCGCGAGCGATGACAGCCGAATAGACCTGCCCGGTGGTCACATTGGCATTGCCGGATAGATCCTCATCGAGGAAACGTTCATAGTGGCCGATATCAAGATCGGTCTCCGCGCCGTCATCAGTGACAAAAACTTCACCGTGCTGGAACGGGTTCATGGTGCCCGGATCCACGTTCAGATATGGATCAAGCTTCTGCATCGTCACCCGCAGACCGCGGGACTTAAGCAGCCTGCCCAAGCTTGAGGCCGTCAGGCCCTTCCCGAGGGACGAAGCAACGCCACCGGTAACGAATAGATGCTTTGTTGGCGTTGATGCTGCCAAGGTGACTCCCGTGGTAAAGGTGCGATCATGTTATGGCCTTCGATGGTTCAAAAACCATCAGTGCTCCACGGGATTTCAGTCTACCAATGAAATCGCTCGACGCGGACACAACACACCAATGCGACAGTTCGATCAGTTTGAGCTGATCAATTTGGTATGGCGCCATCCGCGCTGCGCGACGTACCGAACGACCCCGCATCTCCGGTCAATTCGCGAGCCGCAGCGAGTACGGCAATGAGCCGGCCGGCTGGTGAATCAATGACGTCGATCGACGACACTTGGCTGGCAACATCGCTTGAACGAAGGATTTGGAGATAACCGCCGTCATCACTGGAGCGGCTCGGTCCGGCAAGGAGTACGCCCTTGGCCTGCGAATCGAAGGCCGACGCAAGTTGTGCGGCGATGTTGCCCGAACCTTGCTCGCCATTGGCCTTACCAGGTCCAGCAACGATGAGCGCCAATGTGGCCCGGCTAGTTGGGCGCTTGTTGAAGGCGATGAGTTTGCCTTCTTTGAACGCGGCGGTGATTGTGGCGGCTGGCGTATCAACTTTGGCAGTGGTCTTGGCAAACAGCCCACGGCCAAGCGCCGAGCCGACACGGACATAACTGTCACCAGTCGTAGCGACCCCGTTGACACCCTTGGCGGCCTGCTGTGCGACGCCTTCGGCAAATTGCCGTCCACTCGAATCGAGCAGTTTGGCTGATAGTTCGACTTCACCCGCCACTGTCGCACCGGCAGCAGTCATGCTCGACTTAAGACCGCGCACTTCGCCGGCACGAGCACCAGGCAACGTGAGAATCAGCACCGACTGTCCCGATAGCTTGTTCTTTGTGACGGCGGGGCCGGTTTTAGTTGCATAGGCGGTATCAAAGCTCGCGAGGTCACCCTGCTGGACCTCGGCAGCGTCCGATGAGCCACCGTCGACAACATTCTTCGCATTGTCTAGCGGGCCCGATCCCAAGGCGATGCCCACAGCAAGCGCCAAGAAAATCGCGGCAATCGACACCAAATGGTAGCGAAAGTTGATCACGTGAAAAGGCCCCACGTCCAGTCGAAGAAGTCCTGTAGATGATGCCCGGTCCAGGTGACCCAAGAATCGCCGACTGGCGTTACGGCAACGGCAACGCCGACGGCAATCAGAGCAAATGCTAGGAGCAGCAGGATCGGCCAGGTCCGCGACCGCTGCTGGGAGAAGTGCGCGACCGCTTTGGCGTCGACAAGCCGAGTGCCGACCCGCAAGCGGGTCAGGAACGTGCTCGACATGTCGGTGGGCCCACGATCGAGGAAATCGACAAGGCTCGTATGCCCGCCCGCGAGGATGATAACCGAAGCCTCGTTCGTATCGGCGAGAACCAACGCAAGGTCTTCATCCGATCCTGCAGCGACAAATGTTTGGGCATCGGCGCCGGTCTTTTCGAGCCGTTCGATCGCCGTAAGTTGCCCCGAGGTGCTGGTGATAACGACTTCTTTACATTCCTTAAGTGCGCGGTCAGACAAGTTGCTCAGCGCTCCGACCACCAGATCGGGCGTATAACCCGCATCAAGTAGCGCATCAGCACCGGACCCCGCACCAATCAGAACTGCATCATGATTCTTGAGGTACCCCTTGATCTCTGCGAGGTCGGCTTCATACTCATATGCCTTGGAGACCACGACCGCTGGGCGGTTACGGAGCGTCGTACGCAATCTCGGCACTCCGGAGCCTTCGAGCAACATTTTGTGCTCGCGGCGCAGGTGTTCGGCCGAGTTGGCAGCCAATGACTCGAGCTGGGTCGACAGCCCACTCTGCGCGCTGCTCAATAGGGCAGTAATTTTCGCATCATCAAGCTCGATGCCCGAAGCGATCTGCTGCTCACCGCGGTAGATGACGCCCGCATCAATACGGAGCTTGTCGCCGCTCTTGAAACCGGACCAGATCTCCGGGCTCACGGCATCGATCAGCAGGATGCCAGCATGACTAAGAATCTGCGGACCGAGGTTCGGATAGCGGCCAGACGTCGACGGCGAAACATTGACCACCGCACGCACGCCGCGCTCTGCGAGCGCTTCGGCGTGAACCCGATCAAGATCGATGTGGTCAATGACCGCGATGTCACCTTTTTTGAGTTTCTTGCTCAGTTGGGCGTTGTCCCGTTCGGCTCGTGCAACACCGATAACACCGGTGGCATCGGCCGGGGGACGCTTGGAACGGCTGAGAATTTTCATCGCCATCCATCGTGTCACGCAATAACGTAAATTTCTGGGACGTCGGATGCTCAGCGCGTCACTTCAGCGCAGGGGATGCGGCCAGTTCGAGCAATTCTCGCGCATGCGCCTGGGCCGAAGCCGAATCTTCTTGACCAGCTAGCATCCGTGCGAGCTCGTCGACTCGTTGATCACCCTCGAGCCGGACGACAGAGCTGCTGGTTACGGAACCGTTGTCGTCTTTCTGGACATGAAAATGATGGTCCGCAAAGGCAGCAACCTGCGGCAAATGGGTCACCGCCAGCACCTGCGCATGCTCGGACAATCGCGCCAGTCGGCGGCCGACCTCGACCGCGGCCTTGCCGCCAATGCCGGCATCCACCTCATCGAAAACCAAGGTCGGGACGGTCGCCCGGTCGACCAGGACCACTTCGAGCGCGAGCATCAGGCGAGAGAGCTCGCCACCGCTGGCGCCCTTGTTGAGCGGACGGGGCGACATTCCATTGTTGGCCGCAAAACGGAACTCGACATCATCGAGTCCGTGCTCACGCAGCGAATCGTCCGTGCGTGGCGTGACCTCGACGGCAAGAAGCGCATGTTGCATCGATAACGCATGGAGTTCGTCGGTGACCAGATTACCGAGTCGGGAGGCGGCCTCGGTGCGCATCTCGGTCAGGCGCTGGGCAAGCTTCAGGACAACCGCGCCAAGCGTCGACCGCTCTGTCTCGAGCGCCTCGATCTGCGTATCGTCGCTCCCAAGGTCGTTGAGTCGAGCTGCGGCCCGGTGCTGCCAGCTGAGTACATTCGCAAGCTCAGGGCCATACTTTCGCAACAATCCAGTAAGTGCTGCTCGTCGTTCCTGAACGGTCGCAAGACGCGCGGGATCGATATCGATTCCGCTGGCATAACCCGCAAGCTCTCCGCCCACATCGTCCAATAGGACCGAGACCTCCCGCACACGCTCGGCCAGTTCATCAAGTTCTGTGTCATGACCCTGTGCATCGCCAAGCGCGAACAACGCCTCGGCAACACGGGATCGGGCACCGTCGCTGTCACCTTCATTGCCGACGAGGGCCGCATGCGCCCGCTCTGCCGCCACGACGAGCGACTCGGCATGAGCGAGCCGGTTCTCCTCGACGACCAGCCGCTCGTGCTCGTCCGGCTCGGGTTCGACCGCGGCAATCTCATCGAGTCCGAAGGTCAGCAGGTCAAGCTCGCGGGCACGTTCTTGGGCTGTCGTGCGCAGCTCGTCGAGGCGGTGCGCAATGGCCCGCAAGCGGACAAACGCCGGGCTGAATTCGTCCATGACCGCGGTCAACTCGGGGCCCGCAAAGCGGTCGAGTGCAGCCCGCTGCTCGCCAGCGCGTAGCAATCGGTGTTGATCAGATTGACCGTGGATTGCGACAAGTTCGTCGCTCACCCTGGCCAGCAGCGACGCTGGCACGCCCGCACCGCCGGCAAATGCGCGGGATCGGCCCTGTGCCGAGAGATGGCGGGCAATCAAGAGTTCGCCTTCTTCAACGACTCCCCCGGCATCGTTGATCAAATCGGGCAATCCTGAACCGGCGGGGATGTCCACGGAGGCTTCGACTCGCGCTTGAGCCGCACCATGGCGCACCAAACCCGAATCCGCGCGCTCGCCGCGCAGCAATCCAAGTGCGGTCACGACCATTGTCTTGCCTGCCCCGGTCTCACCGGTTATGACCGTGAAGCCGGCGGCAAGGTCGAGCTCTGCTTCCTCGATGACACCAAGCGAGGACAGTCGGATGTGACGCCACATCAGGTGCGGCCGTTCATCCTGAGTTCGGCTGCCCCACGCCACCCGGACACCGGCAGGTCGAACTTACGGACCAGACGATCGGTGAACGGCGCATCTTTTAGGCGAGCCAGATGCACCGGCCGGGCACCGCGGCGCACTTCGACACGTGCCCCAGTCGGCAAATCGGAGGCTCGGCGCCCGTCACACCACAGCACGCCTTTGGCACCGTCGCCGATCACCTCGATCGCAAGTGTCGATTCGGGCGAGACGACAAGCGGCCGCGCAAACAACGCATGCGCGCTAATCGGAACCATGAGGAGTGCTTGAACCTCGGGCCAGACGATCGGCCCGCCAGCGCTGAAGTTGTAGGCCGTAGATCCGGTCGGCGTCGCACATACGACGCCATCGCAGCCCCAACGTGAGAGCGGACGATTGTCGATCTCCACGACGAGTTCGAGCATCCGCTCGCGCTCGGCCTTCTCGACCGAGGCCTCATTGAGCGCCCAGTTAGTTGCCACGATCTCGCCCCCAACGGTCACCTCGACATCAAGCGTGAGTCGCTCTTCAACTCTATAGCTGCGATCCACGACACCGCGTACGACCTCGTGGATGTCCTCCGCGTCGGCTTCAGCAAGGAATCCCACATGACCCAGATTGACCCCGAGCAGTGGGGTGCCGGTCGTATGACAGATCTCGGCGGAACGAAGGATCGTGCCGTCACCGCCGAAAACGACCGCGAGTTCGCATCCGTCGGCGGCATGCTCGGACGGCACCGCTTCAACGCCAGCTAGGCCCGCGGCCGAAAGCGCAGGCTCGTCGACCTGCAGAATGCGCACGTCGATCCCGGATTGGACGATGTCTTGAGCGAATGCAGTGGCGACTTTGGCCGCTTCTTCGCGACCAGAGTGGACGATGACAAGAATTGTTCGGTTCATACCGCTACTAACGGTCCAGCCGCGACGACGGCCGCCGCGGCTTGCTCGTCGGGGGCTTGCGCATCGGTGCGGAGCCAACAGAAGTATTCGACATTGCCGGCGGGGCCAGGCAGCGGGCTGGGCGCCAACGCATGGGTGCCCCAGCCGAGTTGGAATGCCGATCGGCAGACGCGAAGGACCGCATCGGCGTGAAGTGCCGGATCGCGGACCACGCCGTGCTTGCCGAGATTGCCTCGACCCACCTCGAACTGCGGTTTGATCATCAGGACGATGTCGCCTTCCGTCGCGCAGGCACGCGTCAGTGCCGGCACGACCACCGTAAGGGATATGAACGACAGATCCGAGACGACGAGGTCGACCTGACCACCAATGTCGTCAGGCTGCACGGTCCGAACATTCGTACGATCAAACACGTGGACTCGCTCATCACTTTGTAGAGCCCAAACGAGCTGGCCATAACCCACATCGACGGCAACGACTTCCTTGGCACCCTCGCGCAGCAGAACGTCAGTGAATCCACCGGTCGAAGCACCTGCATCGAGACAACGACGGCCCTTGATTTCGAGACCCAGTGGCTTGAACACGTCAAACGCACCGAGAAGTTTGTAGGCACCGCGCGACGCGTAGGTCGGGCCGGCCGATTCCTTCACCACAATTGCCTGGTCAGTAGTGACCCCGGTGGCCGCCTTGCTGGCAACCGCCCCGCCGACCTTGACCAATTTCTGTTCGATGAGGCTGCTCGCATGCTCACGCGAGCGGGCCAATCCCCTCCGCACCAGCTCGGCGTCGAGTCTGAGCCGTCTGGTCATGACTGGGCGCCGGGGTCCTCGACACGTCCGGCGTTTGCGAGCGCATCACGCAGGGCCGTGTGCACCTCGTCGAAGGCCGCCGGATGCTGATCGACTGGAAGCTCTTCGAGGCGATCAAGTGCAGCGACGAGCTGATCGATCTCGGCGGAGTTGCTCGGCTCACTCATATGCCTATTATTCCATCCACCCGTGCCGAAGCACCCGTGCGGTCTCGGTATGTCCACGCCAACTCAACCGCGGCACGGATCCGATCGGCCTCATCGCCAGGACGACCGACGCTGATAGCCGACCCGTCGAGGACAACTTCGGCCGAACCGCAGGTCGCGGACGTTGCCGTGACAGCCACCGGCATATGGGCGACGGTCAAGCCACGAAGATCCGCAGCGATGTAGGAGGGTCGCTGCTGGCCGACCGCGTCAGCCATCCCCTGCAGATCGCTCACCCCGGTCAACACGGCAAGGCTATCGAGGCCGACGTTTCCCGCCCCTTGAATGTCAGTGTCCAGCCGGTCGCCTATGACCAGCGGACGGTTGCCGCCCACACGTTGGGCGGTCTCGTCAAACAGCGCTGCCTCGGGTTTGCCTGCCGCTATTGGTTCTTGTCCGGTGGCTTGGGCAATCAGCCCCACCAGTGCTCCGTTGCCCGGTGCGATGCCCCGTGCCGTCGGCACCGACATGTCTAGGTTGCTGGCGAACCACGGAAGGCCGGAGTTGACCGCGTAGGTGCCTTCGGCAAGCCGCCGCCAAGTAATGTCGGGATCGAAGCCCTGCGCGACGGCCGCAGTGTTGTCGTTGAAGGAATCAACACCGCGCAACCCGCGTTCGGCTAACGCATCATAAAGCCCTTTGCCGCCAACAACGAGAACTTCTGAACCCGCAGGCACCGCATCGGCGATCAAATGCGCCACCGCCTGCGCCGATGTGACGACATCCGCACCGTGAACGTCCGGCATTCCAAGTTCATTGAGGTGGGCCGCAATATCATCGGGATTGCGGGAGGCATTGTTGGTGACATAGGACAGCGCCATGCCCGCTGCCCGCGCCTTTCGCAATGCGTCGGCCGCTCCCGGCACCGCATCGGGGCCGCGATAGACGACCCCGTCAAGATCCAGCATCGCCACGTCGTAACACTCACACAACGGACTGGTCGACTCAGCAAGGATCATGTCGCCGAGCCTAACGAAGCCCAAAACAATACCGATCAACCGCTGGTCTCACCCTTACGCAGCTCATTGATCTCGATCGTCACAAAACTCGCCGGCACGCCACCGACTCGGGTGAAACGACGGCGCAATTGCCCCGTCACTAACACCGGTTGGCCCGGCTGCAATGTTTCGACCTTCCGCCGCAGTTTGGCCGTCCATGCGGCACAGTCGAAGGTATCGACTTTCTGTTTGGACCGACGCAGCGCTGCCGCCGGTCGATCCACGATGATCCGAAAGGTGGCGAGCTGATCGCCACTGGGCAGGGTCTTGATTTCCGCCGACTGCGAAACGCGCCCGGCGACGCTCACATGATTGCTTAGGTCTGTCATGACTCCACCTTGACGGGCGTGCGCTAGCTCGACAGACACGAAATCCCCGCCTGTGGACAAACCACCGGCGGGGATTCAATGTGGAAAACATCAGAGCAACTCGGCTAGCCGCTCTTCTGCATCGGTCATCTTGTCGCCATCGACCGCCACCGTCCGGTGGAACCATTCGATCGCTTCGTCCTTCTGACCGCTGCCGAGCAGCGCGTCCGCATAGGCATAGCGCAACCGCGCCACCCACTCAGCGCGCGACTTGCTGTGCAACGGCTCGGTCTCAAGCAGCCGCACTGCCGCATCGGCCTGGCCCATGTCACGTCGTGCGCCGGCAACGACGATCGACAATTCGATCTGCCCAGCCTCGTCCAACTTGCCGCGCAGGTCCGGCGTATCCATCTTGATCGCTTTATCTGGATGCCCAAGCGCACGCTCGCAGTCGGCCATCATCGGACTGTAGAGAACGTCACCGTTCATCCGTTTGGCCGCGCGGAACTCAGCCAGAGCCTCGCGGAATTTTCCGGCCGCATAGGCCGTCTCGCCACACACCTCGCGGATCATCGGGTTGCGAGTTGCTCGCGCGCGTGCCGCCAACGCGTGTAGGTAGGCAGTTTCTGGATCTTCGTGCATCAGCAGACCTGCCATCACCAGGTGGCGGGCGATCCGATCGACCAACTTGTCGGCAAGACCATGCAGCGAACGCATCGCGTACTTGTCAAGATCCTTCGCCGCGACGTCATCGGGGATCGGGGGACCGTCATAGATCTGCTGCTCAGCGGTACGTTCGGCCGGGTCGCTACTTCGGAATCCACCGTCGCGACGTTCACCATCGGTGGCGCGGCCACGATAGGTGTCGTTACGTTCGGGACGCGCCCCGCGTGCGCCGCGGCGGTCATCACCATCACGGCGACCGCCGCCGGTTGGTTTGCCATCCCGCCGGGACGTACCTGCTCTGTCGTCACGTCTCGGCGCGCCGGAACTCGAATCACGACGCAGTCCATCTGAGCGGCCCTGACCCGCGCCCGGCCGCCCCGAGGAACGGCCTTGACCACTACCTGAACCACTTCGTCCACTACCGCCGCGGGAGTTGTCTCCACCGCGACTGCCGCTTTGCGGCCTACGTCCTTCTGCCATGCTCCGAACCTACCTCGTCCTATTTCCCTACAACTGCAATGCCCGGTAAATGCAACATGGCCGCCCTCGAAAGGGCGGCCATGCGCTAAAAATTGTCCGGCGACGTCCTACTCTCCCACACAGTCCCCCGTGCAGTACCATCGGCGCAGAAGGGCTTAACTTCCGGGTTCGGAATGTAGCCGGGTGTTTCCCCTTCGCTATGGTCGCCGAAACTCTATTGAGATTTCAAAAACCTTGGAGAACGGCTGCGCAATGCGCAATCGATCTTCGCGGTTCCCGATCATATCTCGGGAACCTCACAGTGGACGCGGTCAAACTTTGTAAGAAACAAGCCCTCGGCCTATTAGTACCAGTCGGCTCAATGCATTGCTGCACTTACACCTCTGGCCTATCAACCCAGTGGTCTGCTGGGGGCCTTACCCGGTAAACCGGTGGGAAACCTCATCTTGAAACATGCTTCCCGCTTAGATGCTTTCAGCGGTTATCACTTCCGAACGTAGCTAACCAGCAGTGCTCCTGGCGGAACAACTGGCACACCAGAGGTTCGTCCAACCCGGTCCTCTCGTACTAGGGTCAGCTTTTCTCAAGTTTCCTACGCGCGCGGCGGATAGGGACCGAACTGTCTCACGACGTTCTAAACCCAGCTCGCGTGCCGCTTTAATGGGCGAACAGCCCAACCCTTGGGACCTGCTACGGCCCCAGGATGCGACGAGCCGACATCGAGGTGCCAAACCATCCCGTCGATATGGACTCTTGGGGAAGATCAGCCTGTTATCCCCGGGGTACCTTTTATCCGTTGAGCGACGCCGCTTCCACTTGCCAGCGTCGGATCACTAGTCCCGACTTTCGTCCCTGCTCCAGCTGTCGCTGTCACAGTCAAGCTCCCTTGTGCACTTACACTCGAAACCTGATTGCCAACCAGGCTGAGGGAACCTTTGGGCGCCTCCGTTACATTTTAGGAGGCAACCGCCCCAGTTAAACTACCCATCAGGCACTGTCCCTGATCCAGATAATGGACCTAGGTTAGATATCTAGTACAGCCAGAGTGGTATTTCAACGATGACTCCACAAGAACTGGCGTCCCTGCTTCAAAGTCTCCCACCTATCCTACACAAACTGAACCAAACACCAATACCAAACTATAGTAAAGGTCCCGGGGTCTTTCCGTCCTGCCGCGCGTAACGAGCATCTTTACTCGTAGTGCAATTTCGCCGAGTCCATGGTTGAGACAGCGCCCAAGTCGTTACTCCATTCGTGCAGGTCGGAACTTACCCGACAAGGAATTTCGCTACCTTAGGATGGTTATAGTTACCACCGCCGTTTACTGGGGCTTAAGTTCTCCGCTTCGCTATTGCTAGCTAACAGGTCCCCTTAACCTTCCAGCACCGGGCAGGAGTCAGTCCGTATACATCGTCTTACGACTTAGCACGGACCTGTGTTTTTAGTAAACAGTCGCTTGGGCCTGGTCTCTGCGGCCTTCAATGCTTCTCGGAGCAAGTCCGATAACACGTCCGGCCCCCCTTCTCCCGAAGTTACGGGGGCATTTTGCCGAGTTCCTTAACCATGGTTCACTCGATCACCTTAGTATTCTCTACCTGACCACCTGAGTCGGTTTGGGGTACGGGCGGCTCTGAGACTCGCTAGATGCTTTTCTCGACAGCATAGGATCACTCACTTCGACTAAACGTCTCGGCATAAGTTCTCAGGCATGTGAATGACGGATTTGCCTATCATTCGCCCTACGACTTTACCCGCGGACTACCATCGCCGCGGATGAGCTACCTTCCTGCGTCACACCATCGCTTGTCTACTACTAGTTTGGGTCATGCGCTCCGCCGACATCGCTCCGAAGAGTCCCGCCAGCTTTGGGCACTTAGCATCACTAGGTTCGACATGGTCGTTTCAGTGCCGGTACGGGAATATCAACCCGTTGTCCATCGACTACGCCTGTCGGCCTCGCCTTAGGTCCCGACTTACCCAGGGAAGATTAGCTTGACCCTGGAAACCTTGGTCATTCGGTGGAGGAGTTTCTCACTCCTCATTCGCTACTCATGCCTGCATTCTCACTCGTGTGGCGTCCACGGCTGGTTTACACCGCCGCTTCGCTCGCCACACGACGCTCCCCTACCGATCCATACACCTGGACCCTAAGGCCAGGTACACATATGAATCCCATAGCTTCGGTGGATAACTTGAGCCCCGCTAAATTGTCGGCGCGGAATTACTTGACCAGTGAGCTATTACGCACTCTTTCAAGGGTGGCTGCTTCTAAGCCAACCTCCTGGTTGTCTCTGCGACTCCACATCCTTTTCCACTTAGTTATCGCTTTGGGACCTTAGCTGATGGTCTGGGCTGTTTCCCTCTCGACAATGGAGCTTATCCCCCACTGTCTCACTGCTGCGCTCTCACTTACCGGCATTCGGAGTTTGGTTGGGTTCAGTAAGCTGGTAAGCCCCCTAGCCCATCCAGTGCTCTACCTCCGGCAAGAAACACGCAACGCTGCACCTAAATGCATTTCGGGGAGAACCAGCTATCACGGAGTTTGATTGGCCTTTCACCCCTATCCACAGCTCATCCCCCCAGTTTTTAACCTAGGTGGGTTCGGTCCTCCACGCGGTCTTACCCGCGCTTCAACCTGGCCATGGATAGATCACTCCGCTTCGGGTCTAGAACATGCAACTCAATCGCCCTATTCAGACTCGCTTTCGCTACGGATTCCCCTCTCGGGTTAACCTCGCTACATATCGCTAACTCGCAGGCTCATTCTTCAAAAGGCACGCTGTCACAATCCACAAGGGATCGCTCCAACGGCTTGTATGCACATGGTTTCAGGTACTATTTCACTCCCCTCCCGGGGTACTTTTCACCTTTCCCTCACGGTACTTGTCCGCTATCGGTCATCGAGGAGTATTTAGGCTTAACGGGTGGTCCCGCTAGATTCACACCGAATTTCAGGGGTTCGGTGTTACTCGGGGTAACGCAAAAGAGTCAGTGCCTTACGTTTACGGGGGTCTCACCCTCTACGCCTGGACTTTCCAGTCCGATTCAACTTCAACACTGATTTGTAACTCTTCGTTCTTTAGGCAGAAAGAACTATGCGGCCCCACGACCCCGTCTGGACAACGCCTGCCGGCTATCACATCCAAACGGTTTAGCCTGTTCCGGTTTCGCTCGCCACTACTACCGGAATCACTTTTGTTTTCTCTTCCTGTGGGTACTGAGATGTTTCACTTCCCCACGTTCCCTCCAAACGCCCTATGTGTTCAGGCGCAGGTAACTGGACTTAACTCCAGCTGGGTTTCCCCATTCGGACATCCCCGGATCACAGCTTGGTTGTCAACTTCCCGGGGCTTTTCGCAGACTCCAACGTCCTTCATCGGCTCTCGATGCCAAGGCATCCACCATGTGCACTTAGTAGCTTGTTGTTACTACAAAGATGCTCGCGTCCACTGTGAAGTTCTCAAAATACGATCGGTCCCGTAAAAGATTCCCACGCTTGCCCAAATTGCTCCGGGTAGTTCGCGGGGATTTACGGTCCGAGGGTTCAACTCTAACGAGCTGATCCCTCAGGACCCAACAGTGTGCCTGATTCGCTGATGATTTCCAAGAAGAGGTTCCGCACTCGACGCATTCACAAGGAACGCGTTTTGTTGTACTAACTTCTCGTGGCCACCAGCAAGCCAAATAGTCGACGATCCACTAGTGAGCTGAGCTGCATACGAACATTCGTCGTATAAACAGACTCAAATGGACAACCAAGCTTGCGCCGGCTGCCAGTTGCTCCTTAGAAAGGAGGTGATCCAGCCGCACCTTCCGGTACGGCTACCTTGTTACGACTTCGTCCCAATCGCCAGCCCCACCTTCGACAGCTCCCCCCCTTGCGGGTTGGGCCACTGGCTTCGGGTGTTGCCGACTTTCATGACGTGACGGGCGGTGTGTACAAGGCCCGGGAACGTATTCACCGCAGCGTTGCTGATCTGCGATTACTAGCGACTCCGACTTCATGGGGTCGAGTTGCAGACCCCAATCCGAACTGAGACCGGCTTTTTGGGATTCGCTCCACCTTGCGGTATCGCAGCCCTTTGTACCGGCCATTGTAGCATGCTTGAAGCCCTGGACATAAGGGGCATGATGATTTGACGTCATCCCCACCTTCCTCCGAGTTGACCCCGGCAGTCTCCTATGAGTCCCCACCATTACGTGCTGGCAACATAGGACGAGGGTTGCGCTCGTTGCGGGACTTAACCCAACATCTCACGACACGAGCTGACGACAACCATGCACCACCTGTATACCGACTAAAAGGGGCCGTATCTCTACGGCTTTCCGGCATATGTCAAACCCAGGTAAGGTTCTTCGCGTTGCATCGAATTAATCAGCATGCTCCGCCGCTTGTGCGGGCCCCCGTCAATTCCTTTGAGTTTTAGCCTTGCGGCCGTACTCCCCAGGCGGGGCGCTTAATGCGTTAGCTGCGGCACGGAGACCGTGGAAGGTCCCCACACCTAGCGCCCAACGTTTACGGCATGGACTACCAGGGTATCTAATCCTGTTCGCTCCCCATGCTTTCGCTCCTCAGCGTCAGGTAATTCCCAGAGAACCGCCTTCGCCACCGGTGTTCCTCCTGATATCTGCGCATTCCACCGCTACACCAGGAATTCCGTTCTCCCCTGAATACCTCTAGTCTGCCCGTATCGAAAGCACGCTCAGGGTTGAGCCCTGAGTTTTCACTCCCGACGTGACAAACCGCCTACGAGCCCTTTACGCCCAATAATTCCGGACAACGCTCGGACCCTACGTATTACCGCGGCTGCTGGCACGTAGTTGGCCGGTCCTTCTTCTGCGGGTACCGTCACTTTCGCTTCGTCCCCGCTGAAAGAGGTTTACAACCCGAAGGCCGTCATCCCTCACGCGGCGTTGCTGGATCAGGCTTTCGCCCATTGTCCAATATTCCCCACTGCTGCCTCCCGTAGGAGTCTGGGCCGTGTCTCAGTCCCAGTGTGGCCGGTCACCCTCTCAGGCCGGCTACCCGTCATCGCCTTGGTGAGCTATTACCTCACCAACAAGCTGATAGGCCGCGAACTCATCCTTCTCCGCCGGAGCTTTCCACAACAGATCATGCGATCCGTTGTCATATTCGGTATTAGCCATCGTTTCCAATGGTTATTCCGATGAGAAGGGCAGATTGTTCACGTGTTACTCACCCGTTCGCCGCTCGTGTACTCCCGAAGGAGCCTTACCGCTCGACTTGCATGTGTTAAGCACGCCGCCAGCGTTCGTCCTGAGCCAGGATCAAACTCTCCGTTGAAAATTTCAGAAGACACGCCGACCGAGGTCGGTGCACTTCCTCAACGTTGTTTGTAACCTGACAAATTAGTTGCTGACAAATAAATTGTCCGTTATTTCCATCAATAAGGTGCCAGCCTAAGCTGACATCGCTATCGACGGGGTTATTACTGATTATTCTCGTCGACTTTTGGCACACTGTTGAGTTCTCAAGGATCAGACGCACATCTCGGCTCCAACCTTACGGTTTCGGCCTTGAGGCAACTCGTCTAACTTACACTGTCCGCGTCGCCGGCGTCAAGCCGGGGTTCGCTTCCTGTGTTCCTCGTCCTTGCCGGCTTGTTCAGGGCGCACGAAGCCCCCTGGCGTTAGCCGATTTGGTTGAGGTAGCTGCTTGATCCGGACACCCGATCTCTCGATCTTGCGTCCCGCCGTTTCAAGCAGCGGTTCTAACCTACACCGTGTATTTCCGCCGGTCAAACCGGGGTCTTACTCGGTGCCACCCTCGTTATCAGCTACTGTTTCTGGAGCTTTGCTGCCAAGAAACAGGCGTTTCGGTTGGGGTGTTTGCTCAGTTCGAGTGCCCGGCTTTTCGGCCTTGCGCTCCGTCGTGCTGAGCAACAAGAAGAACATTACTGAGCGGCTGCCATCAGGTCAAATCGAGATTGTGTGGCGCCGCTCACACGACACGAAATGACCGAGATTCCGGCCTATTTCAGGATTGAAATGCCCGACACGCTGCGCTTGCCTTTGCGGAGTACCGCCCACCTGCCATGGACTAGCAGATCATCGGTCAAAAGCGTGTCAGGGTCGACTATCCGCGTGTTGTTGACATAGGCGCCGCCGTCGGCGATTGCGCGCCGTGCCGCCGACTTGCTGTCGACCAGTCCGGTCGCAACAAATGCATCCACAACATTGGGCCTAGCGGTCGCCGCAAACTCGATCACGCCGGCTTCACCCAATGCGGCGCTGAGCGTCGACTCAGGTAGCTCAGCGAGTTCGCCCCGTCCGAACAGCGCCCCAGCAGCGAGTTCCGCACCTGTGGTCTCCTGAGCCCCGTGTACGAGGGTTGTGAGTTCGGCAGCTAGTCGCCGCTGCGCAGCACGAGCACCCGGCCGTTCGGCGTGTTCGACCATGAGCGCATCGATCTCCTCGACCGGCACGAAGGTGAACTGTTTGAGGTACTCCCCCACTTTTGCGTCCTCGGCCTGGATCCAGGACTGATAGAACGCGTACGGGCTGGTGCGGTCGGGGTCGAGCCAGACCGTTCCTGCCTCGGTCTTGCCGAACTTGGTCCCGTCAGATTTGGTGATCAACGGGGTTGCGAGGGCGTGCACCCGCTTGCCGTCGGCACGGCGGATAAGTTCGACCCCCGCAGTGATGTTGCCCCACTGATCGCTGCCGCCGGTTTGCAAGACACAGCCATACCGGCGATTGAGTTCGAGGTAGTCCATCGACTGCAGGAGAACATAACTGAATTCGGTGTAGCTGATGCCGCTCTCCAGCCGGCTGCTCACGACATCACGCGCCAGCATGCGGTTGATCGGGAAATGCTTGCCAATGTCGCGCAAGAAATCGATCGTGTTGACCTTCTCGGTCCAGTCCAAATTATTGACGATAGTGGCAGCGTTGGGCCCATCAAAGTCCACGAAGGCAGAGACCTGTCCCCGAATCCGGTCAACCCACTCGCCAACTGTCGCCTTCGTGTTCATGATCCGCTCGCCGGCTTCCTTCGGATCACCGATCAGGCCGGTCGAGCCACCCACTAAGATCAGCGGCTTGTGGCCAGCAAGTTGGAGTCTTCGTGCGGTCAACAGCTGGAGCAGGTTGCCGATGTGCAGGCTTGGAGCGGTCGGATCGAAGCCGACGTAGTACGTAATCGGCCCCGCCACCATCTCGGCGCGGAGCGCCTCCGGATCGGTCGAATGCGCGATCAGTCCGCGCGCGGCGAGGTCATCGAGTACGTGTGTCACTTCAACTCCAGGTCGGTTGATGAATCTGAAATCATTCTCGCGTATGTGCGCATCACAGGGGCCACCGGATTGCTTCGCCGGGACGACCAGCATCACTGCGCCGCCACGGAATAGCCTGACCGCCGCGAGGGTTGGAACCGATATGAGCAATCCCATCAAGGTAGACATCTGGTCCGACATCGCATGTCCTTGGTGCTTTATCGGCAAACGCAGATTCGAGTCTGCCGTGGCCGCCTTCGATGACGACGAACACTCGGTCGAGGTCGAATTTCACAGTTATGAGCTCTCCCCCGACACGCCGGTCGACTTCGAAGGCAGTGGAGTCGACTTTCTGGTCAAACACAAGCACATGCCTGCCGAGCAGGTCACCGAAATGTTGGCGCACGTTGGCACGGTTGCTGCGGAGGTTGGACTGACCTACGACTTTGATGCAATCCAGCACACCAACACGATCAAGGCCCATCAGTTGCTCCATTTCGCCAAAGCACAGGGCAAACAGATCGAGATGAAAGAACGGCTGTTAGCAGCCTTCTTTGAGGAAGGCCGCCATGTCGGACATGTTGCCGACCTCGCGGACCTCGCTGCCGATGTGGGCCTCGATCGCGCCGCAGTCATCATTTCGCTCGAGGCCGACGAATACCTATCGGCCGTCGCTGCCGACAAGGAACAGGCCCTCGCTTACGGCATCAATGGAGTGCCATTCTTCGTCATCGACGGCAAATATGGCATCTCGGGTGCGCAAGAATCGGCAACTTTCCAACAAGCCCTGACCGAAGCTTGGGAAGCGCGCTCATGAAGCCGCAAGCAAAACTGATCACGGTCGGCGACAGCTCAGCCCCGGTATGCGAGGACGGTGTCTGTGCGCTGCCCGATGACAGCGTAGATTCGACCGATGAACGTGCCGGAGATCACTGAACCAGTCGACTTGTGCGCGGCCGACGGCCGGCTGAACCGCGATGCGGTCGGCTTCGCCCGCACTCCCCTGTTGCGGACCAACCTGCGCGGTTGGGGCCGCAACAAACGCTGGGATTACTGGGGCGTCGTGTCACCGCGCTTCGTCATCGGTATGACGATCGCCGGTCTCGACTACGCGCACCTAACCCAGCTCTACATCTTTGATCGAGAAGAACAACGCGAGTACGTTGCCGATTCGACAACGCTCGGTCCGGGCGACATTCTGCTCCCCGACACATTGCCCCCGGTCCTCGTCATGGCGGAAAATCGCAAGGCCACCTTTCGTTTTCTCGACGAGCGTGACTGCACCATCATCAAGGTCGAAGCCAAGGGTCTGAGCGTCGTTCTGCAGGTCGAGCGCGGCGGTGACGGCCTCGGGGTCGTGGTGCCGTGGAGTGATCGCCGGTTCCAGTACACGCTCAAGGAAGTTGCCCTCCCGGCTTCGGGATCGCTGACGATCAATGGTGTGGAGCATTCACTGGGTGGGCCCGAAACTTTCGCCGTCCTCGATCGCGGACGCGGCAAGTGGCCATACTCCGTGCGTTGGAATTGGGCTGCCGGCGCGGGGAACTCGAATGGTCACCGGCTCGGCCTGCAGCTGGGCGGGAAATGGACCGATGGTACCGGCGTGACCGAGAACGGTTTGTTCGTGGACGGCCAACTCAGTTATTGGTGCGATGATCTCGTGTGGTCCTACGACCTGCGCGATGCGGCGGCACCGTGGCACGTGCACGGCGAAAAGGTCGACGCCATGCTGATGCCATTCCACCGCCGACGCGCGGCGAGCAATCTGGGTGTCATTGCCGCGAGGACATTCCAGGCTTTCGGCACGTGGAGTGGCTCGGCGATCGACGATGCTGGCACGACCCACTCGCTCGATGGCCTCACTGGCTGGGCGGAAGAGGCCAAGAACCGCTGGTGATCGGCAGCTAGGGCCGAGCGAGCGGTTGCGGCGGTACAGAGTCGCTGCTCAGGGACGAGGTGCGCGTGGGTTGCGCTTATAAGCCGACACAGTGCGATCTCCCGGGAGCCAGAACCGCCATGGCACATCGGCCGCTTTTGAGACACCAACACGCGGGCCGCTGACGATATCGGCCGCCCGCGAGACCGGCGGGCCTAATTCGACGCCACCAGCGACGGTTAGATCCGTACCCAGATCATCGCCGGTGATGCCGAGTGCACGGGCAAGGTTGCCCGGTCCGCGCGCCAGCTGGCGTTCGATGACATCGCCACGCCGCTCCTGGGCGATGTCGAGCCCATCGACGATCTGCCCGGACCGCATCAGCACCGCTGCGGCGATTTCGGTCGGACCCGTCACGATGTTGGCACACCAGTGGAGGCCCATACTCCGATATACATACAAATGCCACGGCTCACCGAACATGATCTCGGAGCGATTTGTACGTGTATAGGCGTGCGAAGCCGGGTCGGTGATACCGCCATAAGCCTCGACCTCAGTGATACGCAAGGTCACGCCATGACTGATCACTGTTCGTCCGAGCAGCGAGCGGGCTCGCTCCGTGACGTCAGGTTTCACGTAACCATTTAAGCATCGTGTTTGCGCCGGTCACACGACACGGTCACTGGCCCATCGTGGCCGCAGAGCAGCGAATCAGGCGCTCCCGACATTGGTACCGGCGAGCCAACTGATGGCCTCGAGAGCCTGGTTGACCGTCCAATCGGTCGCCGCCGGATGGTTGAGGTTGTTGAGCCCGTCGGCATTCATGAACGTCTTGATCTTGGCCGGCAGCGGGTCACCGGCAACGATATGCGGCGGTCCTTCAAGCAAAAAGCGTTCTCGCTGCTTCGCATCGGCAAAAACACCTCATCGGAATGTTCAACGTCGTAGGTGAGTTTTTTGCCGGTCATCCAGTCGACCGCTGCTAACTTCTCTTCGGCGGTAGTTTTCGAGTAAACGCCGAGCGCTCTTAATACGCTGTGCACGGCGGTGCTATCGCCAGTGAGCAGCGTCCAGTCCTTCGGCGGGTTGGGGAAGAGTCTGCGGTAGGCAGCTAGCCCGGCAGGCGTGTCACGGCCAGGATCAACGGTCAACGGCACTGCGGTGATCCTGCTGTTAAGCGGGGCAAGTTTAGGTCGGCGATCAAGCCCGGCTGGCTAGCCGGGCACGCAGTTCGGCAAGCTGCGCTACAACCTGAACCTGAGCAGTACCGCCGCGGCCATTCCGGGATGCGATCGAGCCATCAACGGTCAGAACATCGCGTACAGCCGGCGTCAAGTGTTCGGAGATTGCGGCAAACTCCGCATCGGTCAACTCATGCAGTTCCTTGCCCGATTCCTCGCAGGACTGGACGCAGGCGCCGGAAAGCTCATGGGCAACCCGAAACGGAACGCCCTGCCGAACCAGCCATTCGGCGATATCGGTCGCAAGTGAGAATCCCTGCGGCGCGAGCTCAGCCATACGGACAGTGTTGAACGTCAGCGTCGCAACCATCCCCGTGAAAGCAGGAAGCAAGACTTCGAGCGTGTCGATTGAATCGAAGACCGGTTCCTTGTCCTCCTGCAGATCGCGATTGTAGGCCAGCGGCAACGCCTTGAGCGTTGCCATCAGTCCGGTCAGATTGCCGATCATCCGACCGGCCTTGCCGCGTGCGAGTTCGGCGATGTCCGGGTTTTTCTTCTGCGGCATGATGCTCGACCCGGTCGAAAAACCGTCGTGGAGTTTGACGAAATCGAACTCCTTCGTGTTCCACAGGATGATCTCCTCAGCGAAGCGGGAGATATCGACACCAATCTGCGCGGTGATGAATGCAAACTCAGCCACAAAATCCCGTGCGGCCGTACCGTCGATCGAATTGGCAACCGAGCCGCTGAAGCCCAGGTCGGACGCAACGTGTTCGGGGTCAAGTCCGAGCGACGATCCGGCGAGCGCGCCCGATCCGTATGGGGACTCGGCGGCAACCCGGGCGTCCCAGTCATCGAGCCGGCTCAGATCGCGCACGAGCGGCCACGCATGAGCGAGCAGATGATGTGACAGGAGCACCGGTTGGGCATGCTGGAGGTGGGTACGGCCCGGCATTGGATCGCCAAGATGCGCCTCGGCCTGATCGGCGAGCGCCGCGACGAGATCGGTCACGAGAACGTAAATCCGGCGCCCGTGGTCGCGCAGGAACATCTTGAACAACGTCGCCACCTGGTCGTTGCGCGACCGACCGGCACGTAGTCGGCCGCCGAGCTCAGCACCGAGGTGTTCGAGCAGCCCGCGTTCGAGGGCGGTGTGTACGTCTTCGTCGTCAGCAGACGCCACAAAAGCACCCGCGGCGACTTCGGCCTCGAGCGCATCAATGCCCGCAAGAAGTCGTTCGAGGTCGTCAGCCGTAAGCAGCCCGGCACCGGCCAGAACTCGGGCGTGGGCGCGCGAGCCGGCGAGGTCATATGGCGCGAGTCGCCAGTCGAAATGAGTCGAGCGCGACAGTTCAACGAGTTCGGGCGAGGGCCCCGAGGCGAACCGGCCACCCCACAATCGGGTCTTCTCGTTCGAATCGGTCACGATGTCTCCTTTGGTGTTGCTGCGGTGAGCTGCATCAGCCGGTCGGCTACACCCTTGCCGCCCTGCGGATCGCGACAGATCAATAGAACCGTGTCGTCGCCAGCGATCGTTCCCAGTATCTCCGCGCTCGCGGTGTGGTCGACCGCGGAAGCAAAATATTGGGCTGCTCCCGGCGGGGTGCGAAGGATGACCAGATTGGCTGATGCCTCGGCAGTCACGAGAAGTTCGCGGGCAAGTCGTGCCAACCGGGTCTGCGCCGCCGCGCTGTCGGCGGCCGGTCGGGGTCGGCGGTCGCCACCTTCGCCTGGGACGGCATAGACGAGTCCATCTTCACCATGACGTACCCGGATCGCGTCGAGTTCGACTAAATCTCGGGAGAGCGTCGATGGCGTTGCCATGACGCCCTGCCGCTCAAGCAATTCGGCCAGCTCGCCCTGTGAACGTACGGCGTTGCGGCCGAGCAACTCGACAATCAGCTGCTGCCGGGCGGTCTTGGTGTCGGGGACGCTCATGCCACGACCTCGTCGGCGCGTCTCAGCAGCCACACCATGAGTGCTTTCTGGGCATGGAGGCGGTTCTCGGCCTCATCCCATACCGCGCTCTGCGGACCGTCGATCACATCGGCAGCGATCTCCAGGCCACGATAGGCCGGCAGGCAATGCAGCACGATCGCATCGGGCGCGGCTTTGGCCAATGCCCCCGTGGTAATCGAATAGGCGCCGAACAGCGCGAGTCGTTCAGCCTTTTCGGACTCCTGCCCCATTGACACCCAGGTGTCGGTAACGACGACATCAGCGCCGGCGAGAGCTGTATCGGGATCAGCGGTGACGAGCACCGAACCACCCGTGCCAACAGCGATGCGTTCGGCGTCAGCCAGAAACTCCGGATTCGGCGAATGCGTCACTGGCGCACCAATGCGTAGGTGCATTCCGGCCATGGCGCCACCCACGAGATACGAATGCGCCATGTTGTTGGCCCCGTCGCCGAGGAAGGCGACCGTGAGCCCGGCGAGCGGGCCCTTGCGTTCGATGATCGTTTGCAGGTCAGCAAGAACTTGACACGGATGGAAGTCATCACTGAGGGCATTGATGACCGGCACACCCGCGTTGGCGGCCATCTCGTCGAGGCCGGACTGAGCAAAGGTGCGCCAGACAATCGCGCTGCTCATGCGGCCGAGGACTTTTGCTGTGTCCGAAACGATCTCGCCACGTCCGGCCTGCGTCGTGACCGTATCGAGTACAACAGCATGACCGCCGAGATCGGCAATGCCGACACTGAAAGACACCCGCGTACGAGTCGAGGCCTTGTCAAAGATCACCGCGACCGATTGTGGGCCGAGGAACGGCTTCTCCCGATAGGGATCGGCTTTGAGCTCGGCCGCAAGCACAAGAATTTCAGCCTGCTCAGCGGATGTGATGTCATCATCGCGAAGGAAATGCCTCATGGAGTACTGTCTGGGGCCGGTAGCTCGTCCAAGAGCGACAACAGGGTCTTGAGCGCGCTGTCAGCGTCATCGCTCGAAAGATTCAACGGTGGCGCCAGCCGGAGACGATTCGGCGTCGGATTGTTGATGATCAGGCCCGCATCAAGTGCTGATTGTTGGAGCGCGGCAGCAAAGTCGCCAGCCAACACAACCCCGATCAAGAGTCCACGGCCAGTGGTTTCGAGTACCCGTGGATGTGCCAACAGCGCCGAGCGGAATTGCTCGCCCACCCGAAGGACGTTGGCCAGCAGATTTTCGTCCTCGATCGTGCGAAGCACGGCAAGTGCGGCCGCGGTGGCCACCGGATTGCCGCCGAATGTCGTCCCGTGATTGCCGGGCTGGAGCAGTTGGCCGGCCTCACCCAGCGCGATGCAAGCACCGATTGGGATACCGCCACCAAGACCCTTGGCGACCGTGACCAGATCGGGCACAATGCCGTCGGCGGTGTGGGCGAACCACGCGCCTGTGCGGCCAATTCCGGTCTGGATCTCATCGAGCCAGAGCAAGGCGCCGTTCTTGCTGGTGATGTCGCGAGCAGCCCTAAGATAACCAGCAGGTGGATCCACCACCCCGGCCTCGCCCTGGATCGGTTCGAGGAGCACCGCTGCGACGGTGTCGTCAACGGCTGCTTCGAGCGCAGCAACGTCGCCGTAGGGAATGAAGGTCACGTCACCGACGAGCGGTTCGAATGGCTCGCGGTAGACCGCCTTCGAGGTCAGCGAAAGTGCGCCCATGGTTCGACCGTGGAAGCAGCCCTCGGCCGCTATGATCTTGGTCCGGCCGGTGCGCCGTGTGGCCTTGAACGCGGCTTCATTGGCCTCGGTGCCCGAGTTGGTGAAGAACACCCGGCCGTCGTGACCGATCAGCTCGATCAGCCGTTCGGCCAGCTCGATCTGCGGCTCGGAGGCGAAGAAGTTGGAGATGTGCCCAAGTGTGCTCAGCTGCGTCGTGACCGCCTCAATGATCGCCGGATGGGCGTGGCCGAGCGCGTTGACCGCGATACCGCCGAGCAGGTCGATGTAATGATTGCCATCGATGTCCCACACGTGCGCGCCCTTGCCCCGGATCAGGATGCGCTGCGGCGGCCCGAAGGTATTCATGAGCGCTCCTTGGTAACGCTCGTTCATGTCCTTACTCCTCATGACTTGCCGCCTTCCTTTGCCGGTTTCTCAACCGTTGTTGCGTAGAGCGCCGAACGGATCTTCGTTGCTGCACCTGGTACGACCT
The DNA here is from genome assembly GCF_057586615.1 of Aeromicrobium changchenzhani. Lineage (NCBI taxonomy): Bacteria > Bacillati > Actinomycetota > Actinomycetes > Propionibacteriales > Nocardioidaceae > Aeromicrobium > Aeromicrobium changchenzhani. The sequence goes on from NZ_CM172480.1 coordinate 2,061,557, forward strand.
GGGTCCCGACACCCTCATCGGTGAAAATCTCCAACAGCACCGCATGTTCTTGACGTCCGTCCACGACTGTGGCTCGATGTACGCCGCCTTGGACTGCCTTCAGACAAGCCGTCATCTTGGGGATCATGCCGCTGGCAAGCGTGGGGATGAGTTCGGCCAAGGATTCGGGCGAGATCTCGCCGATCACATCGGTGCTGTTGGGCCAGTCTGCATACAGGCCCTCGACATCGGTCAGGACGAGTAGTTTCTCGGCGCCGAGTGCCGAGGCAAGCGCGGCCGCTGCGGTGTCGGCGTTGACGTTGTAGACCTGACCGTCGGTATCGGGTGCCACCGACGAGACAACCGGGATGCGACCGGCTTCGATCAGATCGAGTACGGCCTCGGGGCGCACGCCCACGACCTCACCGACGAGACCGATGTCGGTCGGTTCACCATCGATGATCGGCATGTTCTTCTGCGCCGTGAACAGCCCGCCGTCCTCGCCGGACAAGCCAACCGCGAGATCGCCGTGCTGGTTGAGTAAGCCGACAAGTTCACGTCCGACCTGACCGACCAAAACCATCCGCACGATGTCCATAGCCTCGGGAGTCGTGACCCGCAACCCGCCCTTGAACTCGGACTCGATACCGAGCCGGTCAAGCATCACGCTGATCTGCGGGCCGCCGCCATGGACGACAACGGGCTTGAAGCCCGCGAGGCGCAGGAACACGATGTCTTCCGCGAAAGCCTGCTTGAGCGCCTCGTCGGTCATGGCGTTGCCGCCATATTTCACGACCACGATCTTGCCATGATATTTCTTCATCCACGGCAGTGCGTCCGCGAGAATTGATGCCTTTGCGGTCGCCTTTTTCCACTCGGCCGGGGTCATGCCCGAAATGTCCTCGCTCATGCTGCATTCACTCTCATTTCGCTGGCGCTCATACGACATCCACGCTCATTTCGCTGGCGCTCATGACGAATACGCTGAATTCTCGTGTACGTATGCCTGGGTTAGGTCATTCGTCCAGATCGTCGCCGTCTCGGTCCCGGCCTTGAGATCGATCGTGACGGTCACGGCACGCGGTTCGAGGTCGATCCGGTCGGGAGACTCCGCCGGCCCGCTGTTGCGGCACACCCAGACATCATTGAGCGCGACGTCGAGATTGGCCGGATCAAATGCTGCTTGGGTGGTGCCGACCGAAGCCAGGATGCGTCCCCAGTTTGGGTCCTTGCCGAAGATTGCGCATTTGAACAAATTGCTGCGCGCGACCGAACGGCCGACTTCGAGCGCATCATTCTCGGTCGCAGCCCCGATGACGGCAATCGTTATTTCGTGATCGGCGCCCTCGGCGTCCGCGAGTAGCTGAGCGGCCAGTTTGTGGCACACCGAATGCACGGCGGCGGCAAACTCAGCCGGCTCGGGCTTGACTCCGGAGGCCCCACTGGCGAGCAGGAGCACGGTGTCGTTGGTCGACTGGCAGCCGTCCGAGTCGAGCCGGTCAAATGTTGTGCGGGTCGCTTCGCGCAGCGCCGCGTCGCACGCAGCCGAATCGACATCAGCATCGGTCGTGATGAAGACCAGCATGGTGGCCAAGGCGGGCGCCAACATACCGGCTCCCTTCGCCATCCCACCGACCACATAACCATCGGCGAGCTGGATCGCTTCCTTCGCGACAGTGTCGGTTGTCATGATCGCCTCAGCAGCCTGCAACCCGCCATCGTCGCTGAGTTCGTCGAGCCCTTTGCCTACGCCGGCAAGGAGCGCGTCACGGTTGTTCAACATCCCAATCAGCCCGGTCGAAGCGACTTGAACCTCGAGCGCACCTACCCCGAGCGCATCGGCTACGAACTCAGCAGTCGCATGTGTCGTTTGGAAACCTTCAGCCCCAGTATAGCAATTGGCACCACCAGAATTGATCGCAACGGCACGCGCGCTGCCCGCTTTGGCAGCCTCCTGGCTCCATAACACCGGATTGGCTTTGCATCGGTTGGACGTGAACACGGCACCCAGTGAGCTGAGTGGGCCGTCGTTCACGAGCACCGCAATATCAGACCGACCGCTCGTCTTGAGCCCCGCGGCCACGCCGGCGGCCCGAAACCCTTCGGCTGCTGTCACGCTCATTATTGTGTCCTTACGTGGGCTGGGATAGTTGCTGGGATCACGGTGCAACTCCGACCGTGGAAAGTCCGGATGTTTCAGGCAGGCCGAGCGCTAGGTTCATCGATTGCACGGCAGCACCAGCGGTGCCCTTCACCAGGTTGTCGATGGCACACACCACAACCAGCCGATTGACCGACTGATCGACAGTGAGTTGGAGTTGAGCGCTATTTGCGCCCAGCGTCGCTGCTGTCGTCGGCCATTGGCCTTCGGGCAGCAGATGAATGAATGGTTCATCGCCGTAGACCGCGGTGTAGGCCGCCCGGACAGCAGTCTCGTCGACACCAGGTTTGAGCTTCGCGGTGGTGGTCGCCAAGATGCCACGCGCCATCGGCACCAGCGTCGGGGTGAACGAGATCGTCACCTGATCGGCGCCCGCGGAGCGTAGATTCTGCACGATTTCGGGGATGTGCCGGTGAACCCCGCCGACCGCATAGGCCAAGGCCGAACCGAGGCCTTCTGCCGCCAGCAGATTCGTTCTGTTCGCCTTACCAGCACCGGAGAACCCATTGGCCAGCACCGCGCCGAGATCGGCGGTCTCGACCAGGCCAGCAGCCACCGCTGGCTGAAGCGCCAGCGTTATGGCCGTGACATTGCAGCCGGGAACCGCAATGCGGCGAACACCGCCGAGCACATCGCGCTGTTTGCCGTCCGCCGTGATGAGTTCGGGCATCCCATAAGGCCACGTCCCGGCGTGTTCACCGCCATAGAAACTCGACCAATCGTCAGCACTCACCAGCCGAAAATCCGCCCCACAGTCGATGACAAGAGCCGCATCGCCCAGCGTCTCCGCGACCGCGCCAGAGGCACCATGCGGCAGCGCGAGAAACACAACATCATGGCCAGCAAGCGTGTCATGGTTCGTCGGCTGAATTACCCGATCGGCCAATGGCAGCAGGTGCGGATGGTGCGCACCGAGCCGCGTACCAGCGCTGCTGGCCGCGGTCAGCGCACCGATCTCAATATCGGGATGCGCACACAACAGGCGCAGCAACTCTCCCCCCGCATAACCGCTCGCACCAGCGACCGCCACGGAAATCGTGGTCATACGTCCACCTTCATCCAGTTCGTCATTTGTGGTAATTGTCAGTCCGTGCCAGATTCCATCGCTGCAGCGTCGAGCGCCAACTCCTCGTCAGTCGCGGCAGTGGGATTGGCCTCGATCCGCATGGCTCCGCCCGCGGGCAGCTCACCGAAGAGCGTTCCATTCTCGACGAGCATCTGGCCTTGGTCGAGCGGCTGGGCAGCATACTGCTCGAGCATGGCACGAGAGTCGGCGATGTCGAGGTTGCGCATCGTCAACTGACCGATGCGGTCGGTCGGGCCGAACACTGCGTTCTCGGTGCGTTCCATCGAGAGCTTGTCGGGGTGGTATGAGAACGACGGCCCCTGGGTGTCGAGGATCGAGTAGTCCTCACCCCGCCGCAGACGCACTGTCACGTTGCCGGTGACGACCGAGGCGATCCAGCGCTGCACGGACTCCCGCAGCATCATCGCCTGCGGATCCAGCCAACGCCCTTCGTACATCAGCCGCCCCAGCCGACGACCGTGCTGACTGAAGTTGGCGATTGTGTCCTCATTGTGGATCGCATTGACCAGCCGCTCGTACGCGATATGCAGCAGCGCCATCCCTGGTGCCTCATAGATGCCACGGCTCTTCGCCTCAATGATGCGGTTCTCGATCTGGTCGCACATACCGAGCCCGTGCCGTCCACCGATGGTGTTCGCTGCATGGACGAGAGCAACCGGGTCTCCGCCGAACCTCTCTCCATCGATCGCAACCGGACGACCCGCCTCGAAGGAGATCGTGACGTCCTCCGTCGCGATCTCGACCGACGGATCCCAAAACTTGACGCCCATGATCGGTTCGACGCTCTCGAGGCTGGTGTCGAGGTGCTCGAGCAGCTTGGCCTCGTGCGTCGCGCCCCAGATGTTGGCGTCGGTCGAGTAGGCCTTTTCCTGGCTGTCCCGGTACGGGAGATCCCGCTCGGTTAGCCACTGACTCATCTCGCTCCGGCCGCCGAGCTCGGCGACGAAGGCCGCATCGAGCCAGGGTTTGTAGATAAGCAAGTCGGGGTTTGCAAGCAGCCCGTAACGGTAGAAACGCTCGATGTCGTTGCCCTTGAACGTCGAACCGTCGCCCCAAATGTTGACCCCGTCCTCGCGCATCGTCCGCACGAGGAGTGTGCCGGTGACCGCACGGCCCAGGGGTGTCGTATTGAAGTAGGTCCGGCCCGCCGATCGGATGTGGAACGCTCCGCATGCCAGCGCCGCCAGCCCCTCGTCGACGAGCGGCCGCTTACAGTCGATCGACCGCGCGAGCTCAGCACCGTACTGCATGGCACGACCGGGGATCCCGGCGATGTCAGGCTCGTCGTATTGGCCGATGTCGGCCGTATAGGTGCACGGAATGGCACCCTTGTCACGCATCCAGGCGACCGCGACAGATGTGTCGAGGCCCCCGGAGAAGGCGATGCCGACGCGTTCGCCGACGGGAAGACTAGTTAATACTTTGGACATGATTCATATTCTTGCATAGGTCTGCAAATTCTTGCATAGCGGGGGTTGGACGTGGCGTTTATTGTACCGCTGGCCCGACCACTAGTCTTCCTGCATGAAACGGATCATGGTGTCCGCGTTGGTCGCACTCATCACCCTCGGTGGCCTGTTCTGGCCCCTCGCCGAGCAGTTCGACAGCTCCGACTCTTCGACCTCCCCAGACCCGGTCACGGTCACGAACTACCGCGCCGACTACCGGATCGGCACTGATGGCGCGCTCAAGGCGGTCGAGACGATCACCGCCAACTTCCCGCGTGGCCGGCACGGTATCTTCCGCTTCTGGGATCTGACCGATCGAACCGACAAGCACGTTCGATACGTGCCGCAGAAGATTGCGGTAACACTCGACGGATCCAGCGAGCCGTCGTCGCTCTCGTGGGAGACCGGCAAACGGTATCGGGTCGCCAAGATCGGCGACTCCGATCGGTACGTCTCCCCTGGGTCGCACACCTATCGAATCTCCTATCTGGTCAAGGACGCCCTCTCGCCGACCAATGCGGGTAGCGGCTCGGACGGCTCATCCAGTTGGGCAGGCAAGCAGAGCCGCCACTCGCTGTTCCTCTGGGATGTCGTGCCTAGCGGATGGCAGACGGACATCATGAAGTCCACGACAACCATCAATTTGCCGAAGCCGAGCGGGGACCTCAAATGCGGCTCGTCGGCCCAAGGCCAGTCGTTCCCTTGCACGATCGACGGCCAGGGCACTCGTACCGTCACCGTCACGACCGGCGCGCTGCCTCCGCGGACCCCGGTGAGCGTCCTTGTCGACGTCCCGGTCAAGACCCCACCCCGCCATACGCTTCCGTGGGGCGTTGCCGGCGACGTCGTTTACGGCCGATCCGTGATCATCGCGACCATCCTGTTGGTGCTCTCCCTCGTCGGCCTGATTGTCGGGTATGTCTGGGAGCGTCGCACCAGGGAGGATGAGCCCGGCTTCCCCATCATGTATGAGCCACCCGCCGGTCTCGGACCAGTCCAGACTGCCTATGTCGTGTCTGAGCGGGTTCCGGGCAATGCGCTGACTTCAACCCTGCTCTACCAAGCTGAACAAGGCCTCACAACACTGACCGACAACGGCGACGACCACTGGACAATCATTGGCACCGGCACTCCCGAACAGTGGGCGAAGACCGATCCAGTCACGCGTGCGGTCGGGGAATCGCTCGGCCTGACCGCCATCGGTGGCGCGTTTGCCGCCGACGGATCGGCCGCCGCCGGGTCCACCCTCGAGTCGCTGCCAGGTTCGATCGGCTCATCGGTTCGCACGTGGGCCGAGAAGTCCGAGATCGTCGTTCCCGTCGACTCCGAGAAACGCGGTCGACTGGCCGTCATCGCAGCGATGACCATCGGTGCGGCCGGTTTGATCTTCAATCCATTCCGAGTCTCCTTGATGGGCCTACCCTTCGCGGCTTTCGCGATCGGTGGTGCCGGAATGCTGCTCGCCGGGGTCGGCACTCGTCACACGAGCGGCGGGCGCGATATCTGGTCGCGAGCTGGTGGGTTCGAGCGACTGTTGTCCACCAATTCCAATAAGGAACGGCTTGATTTCAGCGCCCGCAAGGATCTCTACACCGCCTTCATCCCGTTTGCGGTTGCCTTCGATTGTGCCGACCGCTGGGCCAGTAAATACAAGGCGCAAACCGGCCAAGAGCCGACGCGTCCGCTTTGGTACGGTGCAGCGGCTGGATCCGCCACGGGCTTGGGATGGGGCGGCGGGTCGGCCTTCTCCAGCTTTGAGTCATCGTTGTCCTCATCGATCGGCGCGTACCAGGCCACGCAAGCCTCGTCATCCTCTGGAGGCGGCGGTTTCAGCGGCGGTGGTGGTGGCGGTGGCGGCGGTGGGTCCTGGTAACCGTCAATTCAACCCAGTTTTCTACGAGAGGAACCCGACATGTGGATTGTTATCGCGGTAGTGGTCATTGCCGTCATCGGCTTTAGCGTCATCGGCTTCAACCGGCTCCGCAAGGCCGATATCGGCGCACAGGAAGCCCTGGGCGGTATCGACGTTCAGCTAACCCGGCGGGCCGATTTGATTCCGAATCTGGTCAGCACAGTCAAGGGCTACGCCACGCACGAGCGTGCCGTGTTCGATGAAGTCACGGCCGCGCGGGCCGGTGCGGCGCAGGCCGCCAAAGCTGGCACCGTTCAAGAAAAATCGGCGGCCGAAGCACGGCTCGACAAGGCCGTAATCGACGTCCTCGCGGTCGCCGAGGCTTATCCGGACCTCAAAGCATCGACAAATTTCCAGGACCTTCAAACCGAGTTGTCCGATACCGAAAACAAGCTGTCCTTCGCACGCCAGTTCTACAACGATGCGGTTGCCAAACTCAACACGCTGGTCAAGACGATCCCGTGGCTGCTATTCACCGGCGTTGCTGGCGTCGCCGCGCGCGAGTTCTATCAGGCTCCCGCCGGGCAGGAACTACCGCCCACCGTCTCGTTCTAGTGCGGAAACTTAGGCGCGCAGAGTGGCGCCGACGGCCTGATTTGCTGCGTTCACGGCGGCATCTCGGGCGGCCTTGATCTCGTCGTCCTTGAGTGTTCGATCGGGGGCCCGGAGTCGCAGCGCATATGCGAGCGACTTCTTGCTCGCGGGGAGTTGTTCGCCCGAATAGACATCGAACAGCCGCACCGACTCGATCAATTCGCTGGCGCTCGCCAACGCTGCAGCAACCGACCGAGACGTAACCGATTCATCGACCACCAGCGCGACATCCTCCTTCGCGACCGGGAACGTCGAGAACTTCGGTTTCGGACCGATACCCGGCGAAGCAGCAATAAGCGCATCAAGGTCGACTTCGGCGGCAACTGTACGAGTTGGAACACCAACCGATTTGATGACGTGCGGATGCAGTTCACCGGCATGACCGATGACCTGACCGTCGAGCAGAATTGCGGCACAGCGGCCGGGATGCCATGGCGCATAATCAGCGGCTTCGACGTCGATCTCGACCTGAAGGGCAGCCGCCAGACGGCGCACGATCTCAATCGCATCGGCCCACGAAACCTGTCGTCCCGGTCCGTTCCAGCCGGTACGAATACGTTCGCCAGCCATGACGACACCGACGTGGAAAGGCTGTTTCGGCAGCGCTGCATCCAGGGCGGCAATCTCGTCGACGCTCGGCCGGTGCTCGACACCATAGATTGGCGCGCAGACCAGTTCGGCCCGCGGGAGGAACACCCGTCCGGTCTCGACGATCGACACGTCCTGATGCCCGCGCCCAACGTTGAGCACGAGTGCCTTGAGCAGTCCGGGCAGCAACGTTGTTGTCATACCGGGCTGTTCGGCCGACAGCGGATTCTCCAGCATGACCTGGCGGCGACGTGGATCATCCTCGGTCAAGCCCAACCGGTCCCAGTCCGCCGGACCGGCGAACGGGAACGTCTTGACCTCTATGAGCCCGAGCCCGGCCAAGACATGACCGGCACGACGGCGCAGGCGCTGCGGCGCTGCGAGCCCCCGCCCGGCAGGTGCTTGCGGTAACACCGATGGCACCAAGTCGTAGCCGACGACACGAAGCACTTCTTCGACCAAGTCGTAAGGTTCGGTGAGGTCGGAACGCCACGACGGCGGAACAACGGTCAACGCCGAACCATCCGTCGTAACCGTGCAGCCATTTGCCTCGAGCGCCGCGACGGCAGTGGCCTGATCGATGCCCACCCCAGTGATGCGCGCCGGCAGCGCGGCATCGATCGTAATGGTCGGTGGGTTCGGTGGGACTCCAACCACGGTCGTGGCAGAGTCAATTTGACCACCGCCGAACTCGACCAGCAATTCGGCGACTCGACGAACCGCCCGAGCCGCAAGGTGCGGATCGACGCCCCGTTCGAAGCGTTTGGAAGCCTCCGACGGCAACTTATGAATCCGCGCTGAACGAGCGATCGTCGCGGCGTCAAAATTGGCTGACTCGATGACGATGTCGGTCGTATTGTCATCGATCTCAATGTCCTCACCGCCCATAACCCCGGCTAGGCTGATGATCTTGCTCTCATCGGTGATCACCAGATCATCACTCGACAAGGTGCGCATGACGCTGTCCAACGTCTCAAACTGTTCGCCCGCACTCGCGCGCCGGACGATGATCGAGCCATCGAGTTTGGCGCGATCGTAGGCATGGTTGGGCTGTCCGAGTTCGAGCATCACGTAGTTGCTGACGTCAACGGCGAGCCCAATCGAGCGCATACCAGCCAGTTCGATGCGTTGGGCCATCCAGCGCGGAGTGCTTCGCAACGGGTCAAATCCGGTAACCGCCATCATCGCGAACACCGGGCAACCGGTGGGATCGTCGACCCGCACCGGATAGCCACCAGCATCACTAATCGGCGTCAGGTCTGCTGGATCAGTGAAGTCGACGCCATAACCCATCGCGGCATCGCGGGCCACTCCACGCATCGACAACGCATAGGCACGATCCGGATTGACCTCAAGATCGAGCACTTCGTGGCCAAGCCCGAGCAGCTCGATTGCATCGTCGCCAGGAGTGGCCGAGCCAGCTTCGAGCACGATGATGCCGTCAGCATCGCTCGAGATGCCAAGCTCGGAACCAGAGCAAATCATGCCGTCGGACACGTGGCCGTAGGTCTTACGAGCCGAAATTTTGCCATTGGGAATGAACTTCGCGAGTGCGGGAAGCACCGTGCCCGGCAGGGACACGACCACAAGATCGCCTTCGACAAAGTTATGCGCGCCGCAGACGATGCCGCGTCCGGCTGGCACATCACCTTCAGCTGTGTCATTGTGATCCGCGCCGACGTCGACCCGACACCAATTGATCGTCTTACCGTTCTTCTGCGGCTCCTTGACCAGAGTCAGGACTCGACCGACAGTCAGGGGGCCGCTGATGCCCGAGCTGATGATCTCCTCGAGCTTGAGGTCCAGCATCGTCAAGCGATCGGCCAACGTCTCAGTCGTGAGTTCGGCGGGCAGATCAACATATTCGCGCAACCATTCAACTGGAACGCGCATTACAGTTCAACTCCAAACGGCTGGGTGAAGCGGATGTCACCGTCGGTGAGATCGCGCAGGTCGGCGATGTCGTAGCGGCCGGTGATCGTACGGTCGAGCCCGATGCCGAAGGCGAATCCCGAATAGCGTTCCGGGTCCACCCCACAGGCGATGAGGACCCGCGGATTGACGACCCCGCAGCCGCCCCATTCGACCCAACCCTCACCGCGACAGGTGCGGCACGTGGCCACCTCGCCGGATTCGTTGTGACATACATAGCAGAGCAAGTCCATCTCGGCGCTCGGCTCGGTGAACGGAAAATATGACGGCCGGAATCGAGTGGTCATCTCCGGCCCGTAAATCGCACGCGCAAAGTGGTCAAGGGTGCCCTTAAGATGCGCCATCGTCAGGCCCTCATCGATCGCCAGACCCTCCAACTGGTGAAACACCGGAGAGTGGGTCGCATCGAGCTCATCGGTGCGGAACACCCGCCCGGGGACCACGACGTAGATCGGCGGTTCCTGCGAGAGCATCGTACGGGCCTGGACCGGCGACGTATGCGTGCGCAGGACTAGCGCGGCCTTTTCGGGCGTGACCCAGAACGTGTCTTGCATCGTGCGGGCCGGATGGTCTGGGCCGAGATTGAGCGCATCAAAGTTGAGCCATTCAGCTTCGACTTCGGGGCCTTCGGCGACTTCCCAACCCATCGCGATGAAGATGTCGGCGACGGTCTCCTGGATTGTTGTCAGCGGGTGTCGAGCGCCAACCGGCTCGCCGTCCCACGGCAACGTGACATCGACAGCTTCCTCGACCAAGGCCCGTAGTTCGTGCTCGGCCTCGAGGATCGCGGACCGTTCAGCCAGCGCCTTATTGATCGCGCCACGTGCCTGACCGACGCGCATTCCTGCTTCTTTGCGGGCCTGCGGCGGCAATGCGCCGATCTCTCGATTGGCGAGTCCGATCGGCGATCGGTCACCCGCGTGATCGTGGCGCACCTGCAAGAGATCGTCGGGCGATTCGGCCGCAGCAATCGCGACAAGGGCCGCCGTACGCATACGTTCGACCTCGTCGGTATGCAGCGGGGTGACCTCGACCGGATCGTAGTCATTGTTGGGGGCCGACATGTTAGCCCTTTCTCAGCGGTTGTGCAGGCAAGACAGGTGGGTGACGAAGCAAGTCTAGGAGGCGGACACAGCGACCGTTTCAGTCGGTCAGTCCGGCCGGTTCATTGATCGGCAGCCACACGAGTATGTTGGCACCGCCGCCGTCGCTATCAGTGATGTGGACCGTGCCGCCGTGCTCATCCACGATTCCCTTGACGATGTACATGCCGAGTCCGCTGCCCGCGCCCGGGCCTGACCGCCAGAAGCGGCTGAAGACCCTTTCGCGTTCGGCAAGCGGTATGCCCGGCCCATTGTCATGGATCTCGAGCGAGACACCGTGACCGCATCCTGGCGGTTCGGTCCGCTGGACCACGACCGTTTTGAGACCGTTGCCGTGCCGCAACGCATTTTCGATCAGATTGGTGATGACTTGGATAAGCCGATCTGAATCACCCCAGATGAGCGGCACGTCTTCGCGGATTGTCAGATCGAAGGGATGGCCGCTGCCGGCGGAGACATTCGTGAGCACTCGCCGCACCAATTCATCGAGATGCACGGGACCACGACGAAGCGTCAGCCGACCGGCGTCGATCCGCGCGGCATCGAGTAGTTCGGTGATCAGCCGCGTCAGTCGATCAGCGTCTGCGTCGACGGTCTCAAGCATGAATTGGCGTTGTTCGTCGGAGAATTTGTCCCATTTTGTGAGCAGCGTCGAGGAGAATCCTTTAATACCGGTAAGCGGTGAGCGCAGTTCGTGTGCAACGGTCGCAACGAGATCTGATCGCTCGCGGTCACGTCGATTGCGCACACGGGTCGATCGCATCGACACGATCATGCGTTGGACCGGGCCGAGCGGTTCAGCGCGGACCAGTGCCGCGGTCACTAGGTATTCATTACCGCGGGGTGACCACCATGACTGCTCGGAGATACGTGTTCGGGTCATCAGGCCGCCGAACGGGTCCATGCTTTCGAACCACATATTGCCGTTGAGGTCACCAAATGGCATGGCATCACGGATGTGTCGGCCGATGATCAAATTCTCCGGCACTCGGGCCATCCGGATTAACGACTTGTTAGCGCCCTCGACGATCCCGTCAGCGTTGACCACGAGGATCCCGTCGGGGTGAAGCTGTAGGTCGGGGTCCATAGGATGAATTTAGCGTGTTCGGTGTGCGCGGGCCGAGGCGTACAAACACACAGCCGCAGCCGTTGCGAGGTTGAGGCTCTCCGCACGACCGAAAATCGGGATCGACACACTGTGATCGGCCAGTGCCGCCACGTCATCGGGTAGACCCCAGGCTTCATTGCCCAGAAGCCACGCGGTCGGGCCAGCGAGCACATCCTCATCGGAGAATAGGTCGACTGCTCCCCCGCCGTCGGCGGCCAGCACGGTCAGCCCCGCCGCCTTCAACTGATCGGTGACGTCCTCGGTCTGGCCGCCGATGACCAGAGGCAGATGGAACACGCTGCCGACACTCGCGCGGACGGCCTTGGGATTGAACGGGTCGACGCTGTGGCCGGTGAAAATGACCGCGTCAGCACCGGCCGCATCGGCGCAGCGTATGACAGTGCCAGCGTTGCCGGGGTCACGGATGTCGGCGCAGATCACCACCAGACGAAGTGGCGCGGCGACGATGTTGTCCACGGTCGTGTCGACGAAGGCGCACCGCGCCACGATGCCCTGCGGGTGGACCGTGTCGGCGACGACTTCAAGCGCGCGCTCATCGACGTAGTGGACTGGCACATTGGTTGTGAGTAGGTCGCGATGACGTTCGGCCGCCACATCGGTCACGAAGATCTCGCGGACGACATCGTCGATCCGCAGTGCCTCACGGACCGCCTGGGGCCCTTCGGCAAGAAACTCGCGGTGCTGCATACGAAACGAGCGCGTGGCGAGCCTCGACGCATACTTGACCTTGGCAGATCTAGTAGTCAGCCCGTCGGGCTGGTCGGGACTCGCCACGCGAATCGTTGTCTTGTCTTCAGCTCAGTGACTGCGGATCAGACCGCAGCGTTGTCCTTGGGCGCGTTGACGTCCGCGGGCAGATTGGCTTTGCTCACCGCAACGAGCGCCGAGAACGCGGCCGGCTCGGTGATTGCGAGATCGGCGAGCTGCTTGCGATCAACCTCGACACCAGCGGCTTTGAGACCCTGGATGAAACGGTTGTAGGTCATGCCCTCGGCACGAACTGCCGCATTGATGCGCTGGATCCACAGGCGACGGAAATCGCCCTTTTTGGCCTTGCGATCGCGGTACGAGTAGACGAACGAGTGAGTGACCTGCTCCTTGGCCTTACGGTAAAGGCGCGAGCGCTGGCCACGGTAGCCGGCGGCGCGCTCGAGAATTACCCGGCGCTTCTTTTGTGCGTTAACAGACCGCTTGACGCGTGCCATCTGATTCTCCTTCTAAGTCAGGGGTTGGATGCGGCTCGGGTCAGAGACCGAGCATCTTCTTCACGCGGGGAACGTCGGCCTTGGCAACATCAGTAGTGCCAGCGAGCCGGCGGGTACGTGTCGAGGACTTGTACTCCAACAGGTGACGGCGGTTGGTCTGTTCACGGCGAAGCTTCCCTCGGCCGGTGATCTTGACGCGCTTCTTCATGCCCGAGTGGGGCTTGAACTTCGGCATTATGCCTCCATGTCTGGGTCGAGGTTTTCGGAGCGACGCTTAGGTTTCTTGGGCGTCGCGGAGTTGTGTTCGGCTTCACGATGCGCCTTGTCGGCCGCACTGTCAGCTTCACGTTCAGCGGCGAGGACAGTGGCTGCCTTCACCTTTTCGGCCTTGACTTCGGCCTGGGCTTCGGACTTCTTCTTCAACGGGCCGAGGACGAGGGTCATGTTGCGACCATCCTGGCGCGCATTGGATTCGATGAAGCCAAGATCTTCAACATCTGCAGCGAGGCGCTGCAGCAACCGGTATCCCAATTCGGGGCGGTGCTGTTCGCGGCCACGGAACATAATCGTGATCTTGACTTTGTCGCCGGCTTTCAGGAAGCGCACGACGTGACCCTTTTTGGTCTCGTAGTCGTGTGCGTCGATCTTCGGCCGCAACTTCATTTCTTTGATGACAGTATTGGTCTGGTTGCGGCGCGATTCACGTTCCTTCTGCGCGGCTTCGTACTTGTACTTGCCGTAGTCCATCAGCCGGCACACAGGCGGTCGAGCGGTTGCCGCGACCTCGACGAGGTCAAGATCGGCTTCTTCGGCGAGACGCAAAGCGTCTTCGATACGTACGATGCCGACCTGTTCTCCGTTAGGACCAACGAGTCGCACTTCTGGCACACGAATCCGCTCGTTGACACGCAAATCTGTGGTGATGGGTCCTCCAAGGGTTGAAACGTCTGGGCTGGGACCACATGAAAAAAGTGGCCTCCGTATGAAACGGGGCCACCAACGGCGTGACCCGCAACAGCGACTCACGTCTTCACGACCGGCAAACGCACTGCCAATCACTTACCCCACGGTCAAAAACCGAGCAGGTGGGAGGTGGACCTCCACTTCGTAATCAAGAATAGCAGCGTTGCGGGTGATTTCCGAAATCGCCGCGCGCAGGCGGGGTCAGGACGTCAGCCAAGCCGGGCCGGCAGCGGACTGAACCAGCCGGTGCCTTGCAGCCAGATGTGTGAGGTCATCGGTTTCAACAACGGTGAAATGCGGGCTACCTAGGTCCAGCAGGAGCGCTGTGGCATCTTCATCGAGTGCAGCCCGGGCGGCGTCATGGCCGAAGATCGGGACCGGCCGCGAGTCCGGATCCCAGGCCTGCATCGCAGCCACCGAGCTAAACGCCAGCAATGCCTTCCGACCGTCGGCGCCGGTCATGAACACGGCCGCCATATCGGCATCCTTGTCCCCATCGGCCGGAACCTCACCGAGCAGAGCGATCACCGGGACAAACACACGCACAGTGCACAACGCGCCGATGATCTCGGAACTGTCGTCTATGCCCTCGACGGCGTCGATCGCCAACTGCAGTACGGGGTCGATGCGACCGTCATCGCCGGGGAAGGCCGGCGCGGCCAGAACGCGCTCGTGCTTCATTTGATCCGCTTGTGGATCTGCGCGATCGCATTCCGTGCAGACGGCCCGTCGCTGCCCTGGATCGCGAATAAGATGACTCGTTCATCGTCCTTGAGCACGAGCGTCGGCCACGGTGCACCCGAGTTCATGGCAATGCCTTTGATCTGTGTCCACTCGATGTGGTGCCGCTTGTAGCCGTTGAGGATGTCGAGGCCGTCGTCATTAGCATCAACATAGCTGCGCGCGACACCATGCAAACCGATGAAGACAGCGACAAGCATTGCCACGAACGTGGCCCACTCGAACCAGCTGAAGCCGGTGGTGTCCCGCAGTGCAACGCCGATAACAACAGTCAATACCGTGATCACAACGATCGAACCGTAGGCGATAATTCGCGGTCCAACCGGCCGGAAGATCATCAGATCCTGCAAGCAAGAATGTCGGTGACCAGAGTGCCGCGGGCGCCAAGCTCCCACAGATCATCCATGATGCGCTGGGCGGAATCACGCGGCACCATCGAGCGTACGGCGACCCACCCTTTGCGATGCAGCGGCGACACCGTCGGCGATTCGATTCCGGGCGTCACGGCAATTGCCTGCTCGACGAGTTCAGCTCGAATGTCATAATCCATCATGACGTAGTTGCGGGCGACAATGACACTGTCGAGGCGTCGTTTGAACACTTCGAAGCCCTTGGGGTTCGAAGCACCGCGGCGCGTGATCAGGACCGATTCCGAGGCCAGAATCGGGTCACCGAACACTTCAAGATCGGCCTGACGGAGGGTGCTGCCGGTTTCCACGACATCGGCGATCGCATCGGCAACACCGAGCCGGATCGAGGATTCGACCGCTCCGTCGAGGCGTACGACGCTTGCGTCGATCCCCCGCTCGGCCAAATAGCCGCCGAGGATGCCGTCATACGAGGTCGCAATGCGCTTGCCCTGGAGATCTTCGATCGTATTCATCGTGCCGATCGGCGCCGCGAAGCGGAATGTCGATACGCCGAAGCCGAGCGCGATCGACTCATCGGCCTCCGCCCGCGAGTCAAGCAAAAGATCGCGACCGGTGATACCGACATCGAGCGTGCCGGCGCCAACATAAATTGCGATGTCACGGGGACGAAGATAGAAGAACTCAACGCCGTTCTCAGCGTCGAGCATGACCAGATCGCGGGCGTTGCGACGTTGCCGATAGCCAGCCTCGGCGAGCATTTGGGCCGCTGCTTCAGACAATGCACCTTTATTGGGTACCGCTATTTTTAGCATGATTCCTCAGTTCCGTCAGGGAGACTCTTTTGACCTACGGGGCGAAGGCACGGATGACCCTTGCGGGCCACCCGTCACAGATGCGCGTAAACGTCGTCGAGCGTGATCCCTTTGGCCAACATCATGACTTGTACGTGGTAAAGCAACTGGCTGAGTTCTTCGGCGGTACGGGCATTGCCTTCGTACTCGGC
Organism: Aeromicrobium changchenzhani; assembly: GCF_057586615.1. Taxonomy (NCBI): domain Bacteria; kingdom Bacillati; phylum Actinomycetota; class Actinomycetes; order Propionibacteriales; family Nocardioidaceae; genus Aeromicrobium; species Aeromicrobium changchenzhani. The sequence continues at coordinate 2,077,773 of NZ_CM172480.1, forward strand.
AGCCATCCACGCCTCGGCGGCCTCTTCAACGATCTTCTTGCCGATCGTGTGCACGCCAGCGTCAAGCTCGGCGACAGTGCGCGAGCCCTCGGGGCGATTTGCCGCCTTATCGGACAACTCGGCGAACAGCTGATCAAAAGTCTTCATCGAGCACAAGACTATCGGGTCACTCTACGGAGAAATTCTTGAGTCGTTCGAGTTGTGCCCAATGTCGCGCGATGCGCTGGCGACCCTCCATCGTCAGCGACACGCTGGTGTTGGGCTTCTTACGCACAAAGGCCTTTTTGACCGTTATAAGACCGCCGCTATCAAGCTTAGAGAGGTGACTCGACAAATTACCTTTGCTCAACCCGGTCACCCGCTGCAGGAACAGGAAGTCGGCCGATTTCACCGACGTCAGAACCGTCAGAATCGCGAGGCGTCCCGGTTCGTGGATCAACCGGTCAAGGATGAGGTCTCCCTCATCTGATGGCCTGGTGACCTCAGTCATTTTCATCGGCCACCGGGTGAGACCGGGCCAAGGCCAGGTGATCCATCAGGCCACAGACGATCATCGCGGTGCCGATCGGCAACCAAGCCACTGCCGTTCGTTGATCGAGCGAGCCCCACATCGGGATCAGCCCGAGGACCAACAGTGCGCCCCAGATCAGAAAGTGATGTGCTCTCAAACCGATCGAGACGGCATACCAACCGAACATCGAGGCGGCCGTAGCGATCACAAAAATGCTGATCGCCCCGTCGACACCAAGATCGATGATGAGCCCGACGAGTGCTCCCAACCAGAACAGCGCATTGAGTCCGACGTTGTCGAGCATGCGGCTGAAGGTAAGGGTGGCTCGGCCATATTGACGGTCGTAGTAGCGATTGACATACGCGATCGTTATGAACACCCCGAGGATCGCCACAACGAAGAACCAGTCGCGGTCGAAGGGTGCCCAACCAAGACCGCCCAGACCGATAATGACGAAAAACAGGCCGCCGGGCACTTCCACCAATCCGCGGAAGTTGGTGGCCCGTATTGCGGCCGATTCGAGTGTCTTGCGGTCCATAGTTCCCCCTCAAACTAGTTTGCGCTGCAAACCTATCAACCGTCTCGATTGGCGTCAACCAGTTTGTCGTACAAACCTTTTGCATTCGGCTCTGCAACCGCTGGGCGGACGACTACAGGTTCAGGCGCGGAGATCGTTGAGAATCAACCACGTCGACAACGCCGCCTCAGCAGCTTCTCGGCCCTTGTCCTCTTTGCTGCCGGGCAACCCGGAACGGTCGAGTGCCTGCTCATCGTTGTCGGTCGTCAACAGCCCAAAGCCGACTGGTACGCCGGTGTCGAGCGCGACTCGAGTCAGGCCATCGGTCGCAGCGGCCGAGACATACTCAAAGTGCGGGGTTCCGCCGCGGATAATGACACCGAGTGCGATGACCGCGTCGAAGCCAGCATTTGCATGGGCCTGCGCGACGATCGACAACTCGAATGATCCGGGCACGCGTACGAGGGTGATGTCATCGACGTTGGCGTCGACGAGCGCGCGTTGCGCACCGGCGATCAGCCCGTCCATCACTTCGGTGTGCCAACTGGACGCGACAATGACGACCTTCGCACCGCGGGCATCGAGCGTCAGCGCCGGCGCTCCTGCGCCGCTCATGCTGGCACCTCAGACGACCCCGCGCCCAAATGCGGCAGGTCGTGGCCCATGCGCGCAGCTTTCGTCTGCAGGTAGCGCAGGCTATCGGCGGTCGGCGCAATCTCCAGGGGTAACCGTTCGATGACCTTGACCCCGTATTGCTCGAGCGCCTCTGTCTTGTGGGGATTGTTAGTCAGCAGCCGCACCGAGGTGACGCCGAGGTCGCGCAGGATCTGTGCGCCCGCGGCATAGTCACGCTCGTCCTCGCCGAAACCGAGTTCGAGGTTTGCATCGACGGTGTCACGCCCCTGATCCTGCAAACTGTAGGCCTGAAGTTTGTGCAGCAGGCCGATTCCACGGCCTTCATGGCCGCGCAGGTAGATGATGATGCCGGCACCCTCCGACGTGACGGCGGCCATCGACGCGGTGAGTTGCGGTCCGCAATCACAGCGCTGCGAGCCAAGAACATCCCCGGTCAGGCATTCCGAATGCAATCGGGTGAGCGCACTGTCGGCTCCCGGGTCGCCATAGACAAGTGCAATATGTTCGTTGCCGTCGATGCGATCACGGAATCCGTATGCCTTGAACTCGCCGAACTCAGTTGGCAATTTCGTCTCGGCGAGCCGATCCACCTGACTCTCATGCAGGCGGCGATAAATCTGCAGATCCTCGATCGAGACGAGCGCAATCCCATGTTCGTCGGCGAACTCGCGGAGCTCTGGAGCGCGCTTCAGCGTGCCGTCATCGTTGATGACCTCACCGATGACGCCGGTCGGTGACAATCCCGCAAGACGAGCAAAGTCGACCGCGGCTTCGGTGTGCCCGCCGCGCTCAAGGACTCCCCCGGGCTTGGCGCGCAGCGGCAGGATGTGGCCGGGCTGAACCAGCTCGAAAGGTTCGGTCGCCGAATCGGCGAGAACACGACACGTCCGCGCGCGGTCATGTGCCGAGATGCCGGTTGTGATGCCATCACGCGAGTCGATCGAGATCGTGTAAGCCGTCCGCATCTTCTCCCGGTTGTGCGGCGTCATCAGCGGAAGGCTGAGCCGGTCGAGAATTTCACCGGTCGATGGTGCGCAGACCAATCCGCTGGAATAGCGGACCAGAAAAGCCATGAGTTCGGGCGTTGCTCGGCTCGCGGCGAAGATGATGTCGCCCTCGTTTTCACGGTCTTCGTCATCGACGACAACGATCGCTTTGCCAGCACGGATATCCGCAATGGCACGTTCAATACTGTCAAGACGCACGGTCATCCGCGGTCTCCTTCCTGCTTGACCAAGCGTGGTGCGATAAGCCGCTCCACATACTTGGCGAGAATGTCGACCTCGAGGTTGACGCGATCCCCCGACACTTTGGCGCCGAGTGTTGTCGCTTCGAGGGTGGTGGGAATAAGTGAGACCGAGAACCAAGGTTCGGGCGAATCGACAACGTCGACGACGGTAAGCGAGATGCCATCGACCGTGACCGAACCCTTGGCGACCAAATATTTGGCCAGCTCAGGGGCGAGGCCGATGCGTACAACTTCCCAGTGCTCGCTCGGCGTGCGATCAAGAATGTGTCCGGTGCCATCAACGTGACCTTGTACGACATGGCCACCGAGCCGAGCGCCGGCCGGCATCGCGCGTTCAAGGTTGACCTGATCGCCGACCGCCAGATCGCCCAGAATCGTACGATCAAGCGACTCCTTCATGACATCGGCATCGAATGTTGTCTCGGTCTGCCCCATCACGGTCAGGCAGCATCCACTCACCGCGATCGAATCACCATGATGAGCATCCGAAACGGCGAGCGGGCCACGGATCGTGATCCTGATCGAGTCACCAAGTTCAGCGATCGACTCGACCCGGCCCAATTCTTCGATGATTCCGGTGAACATCAGCTGAAGTCCTCTCGTGGTGCACGCAGTGGCGTGCCGATCAGTCGAATGTCGTTGCCGATGCGGTCGATGCTGGTCAGATCGATCGGCCGCAGGTCGGCCAGCGTGGTCGATTCGGTCTTGAGCGCAGCAAGTCCAGCACCCAGAAACGCGGGCGCCACATAACCAATAACGCGATCGATCAGTCCGGCATTCCAGAACGCGCCAGCAAGACGGGGACCGCCCTCGAGCCATACGTGGCGGATCTCGCGTTCGGCGAGTTGTTTCAGCACTGTCTGCGGATCACGGGACTGGATCAGCAGGGTCGGCGCGGCGGTGTCGAAGACGCGGTAGTGGCGCGGTATGACCGACTCGCCGACCACGACGCGCAAGGGCTGCGATTCATAGGGCAGCGGGTTGTCCTCAGCATCACGGACGGTTAGCCGCGGGTCGTCCGCCAGTACCGACCCGGTTCCAACCGCGATCGCATCGACACCGGCGCGGAAGGTCTGGACGTCTCGGCGCGCTTCGGGCCCGGTAATCCATTTGCTGCTGCCGTCGGATGCTGCACTTAGCCCGTCAAGCGTCGCTGCGTACTTCCAGGTCACAAATGGCCGACCGGTGGTGATCGCGTGAGTCCACTCAACGTTGATCGCCGCTGCGGCTTCGGTCAGCACATCGGCTTCGACGTCTATTCCGGCCTGCCGAAGGGTGTCGGCGCCACCGGCGGCCTTCCCATTTGGGTCGCGCTGGGCATAGACGACGCGGGTGACGCCGGCTGCAATCAAGGCTCGTGAACACGGCCCGGTCCGGCCCGTGTGATTGCAGGGTTCAAGGGTCACCACTGCGATGGCTCCCGCGGCGCCCGCGCCAGCTTGGTTGAGCGCATCGATTTCCGCATGGGGGGTGCCAGCACCGCGGTGGACACCAATCGCAATCGTTTGTCCGGACGAATCGAGCAGGACACAACCGACGCGAGGATTCGGGAACGTAGCAACGATCGAACCGGCGGCGTCGATCGCGCGGCGCATCGCGTCGTGTTCGATCGTGGTTGCCATCAGGGTCGGCCTCCGGGTCAGGGCGCGCATGCCCCGGGGCCTCAGCCGTCGCGTCGCAGGGTGGCGGCACTACGGCTGCGTGCACCTCCCATCCGGACTTTCACCGTCGGTGCTGGAGTTTCACCAGCTCAACTGCGACCACCGAAGTGGCTGCAGGTCGCGGACTATAACCGCCGGCTCGGAATTACACCGACCCCGGAGCACGCGAGCGCATTGCTTTGCTCGTGCTTCAATCTTAGCCCAGACAGGAATGTTGCTGGGCCTGTGCCCGCAACTGGCCGATCATGTCATCAGGCACATCGGCGCCAAACACTGCCGATCCGGCCACGAACACGTCCGCTCCAGCGTCGGCGCAGCGGTCGATTGTCTCAAGCGAGACTCCCCCGTCGACCTGCAACCAGATGTCGCCGCCGACCTTGTCGAGCAGTTCGCGCGTACGTCGAATCTTCGGCAGACACAGGTCGAGGAATTTTTGGCCACCGAAGCCGGGCTCGACGGTCATGATCAGCACCATGTCGAGTTCGGGCAGCAGGTCCTCATACGGTTCGATGGGCGTGGCCGGCTTGAGTGCCATACCAGCGCGGGCGTGTTTGGCCCGAATTTCGCGAGCGAGACGTACGGGCGCATGCGCCGCCTCGACGTGGAATGTCACGCTCGTCGCGCCAGCCTCAACGAAGGCCGGGGCCCACCGATCGGGGTCTTCGATCATGAGGTGGGCATCGATCGGCTGCTCGGCCACCTTCGCGAGCGCGGCCATGACATCAGCGCCCAGCGTCAGGTTGGGGACGAAATGATTGTCCATCACGTCAACATGGAGCCAGTCGGCGCTCCCAATGCGTTTGGCCTCGGCCTCGAGGTTGGCGAAGTCGGCCGACAACATACTCGGCGAGATCTGAATTCCCATGCCGCAGAGTCTAATCAGCCGCGCTCACGCACGAGCGGTGGCTCAGCAACCCATCGCGCTGAGGGGCGGTGGATCAGCAACCTCATCACCATCGAGTTAGGTTGCTCAGACACCTCCTACTGAGGCGGTCAGGCAGATTTGGTCAGTATGGTCCAGAACATGGCGTCGGTGCCATCTCGATGCGGCCACAGGTTGACCGGATCAGCGGCGGACACATCCGGTCGCTCAGCCAGGACTGCAGCCACGACACCGCGCGTTTCGGCAAGATGCGGCGAGCAGGTCGCATAACAAACCACTCCGCCAGGGCGTATGAGGTCCAGCGCGCTGCGCAGCAGGTCGCTCTGGAGTGGGACCAGCTGATCAAGATCGGTTGGTTGACGTCGCCAGCGTGCTTCGGGCCGGCGACGCAATGCGCCAAGGCCGGTGCACGGCGCATCGACCAACACGCGATCGAAGCTGGCCATGGGCCACGGACCAGCCCGGCCGTCCTCGATCGTGACCGAGGTGTTGCTCAGTTGACGCAATGATTGTGCAACCAGCTCGGCCCGATGCGGCTGAACCTCATTCGCCACGAGCATCGCGCCACGCTGGGCGGCCAACGCCCCCAGCAGCGCGGCCTTGCCACCGGGGCCCGCACACAGGTCGAGCCAACGCTGGTCGGGTCCGTCAAGCGGCGCTTCCGCTAATGCGATTGCGACGAGTTGAGAGCCTTCATCCTGCACGCCAGCACGGCCTTCGGTGATCGCCGGGATCGCGCCCGGATCACCAGAATCCAAATATCGTGCATACGGCGACCGGCGGCCTGGCTCACCAGGAAGTTCAGTTGGATCGCACAGCCCTGGACGAGCCACCAAGGTAACCTTGGGCGACTCATTCTGGGCGGCCAACAGGTGCTCGGTCTCGGCCCAGTCGCCGTCGAGCGCAGCGTTGAGCGCCTCAATGATCCACACCGGATGCGAGTAGGTGATCGACAGCGCTTCGATCCGCGAGCGGCCACGCGTCACCTTGGCCAGCCACGTCTCAAGATCGCTCTGTGAGATCCGGCGGAGCACCGCGTTGGCGAAGTGGACCGGTTTGTGGCCGATCTCCGAGCGCACGAGATCGACGCTGGAAGATACTGCGGCATGCGCAGGGACCCGCATCGACAAAATCTGGTGGGCACCCAGTCGGAGAACGTCAAGTACGGCCGGATCAACCGTCGCGATGCCCTTGCTGACGGCAACGTTGATGATTGCGTCGTAAGTTCCGCGGCGGCGGAGCGTTCCGTGTGTGAGTTCGGTGGCGAAGGCCGCATCCCGTCCCTCGATCCGCCGCTCCCGCAACAGCGCGGGCAGCAGCAGATTGACGTAGGAATCGCGCTCTTCGACCGCACGCAGTACATCAAATGCGGCAATGCGTACCGGATCCTTCATTCGAACCGCTCAGTTCCGTCGAGTTTGGCCCCACGTGCCCAGTCGGCCGCGATCATCTGCTTTTTGCCGGTCGGTTGAACCAATTGGAGGATCACATCAGTCGTGCCGGTGCCAACGCGCACTTCGTTCTTGCCCGCCAAGATCTGGCCAGGTTCAAGCGTGTTTTCCTCGCAGGTGCCAATCGGGCCAAGTTTGAATCGATCGCCGGCAAGCGTCGTCCAGGCTCCGGGCGCCGGCGTGCAGCCACGGATCTGCCGATCGAGTGCGAAAGAGGGCCGCGTCCAGTCGACATGCCCGTCCTGCGCTGTCAGTTTCGACGCGTATGACGTGCCGTCCTCGGGTTGCGAGAGCGCCGAAATGTCTTCGTCCTCAATGTGGTCGAGGACATCGGTGAGCAGGCCGGCCCCTGCCTCAGCAAGTCGTTGGAGCAGGTCGCCGGCAGTGTCGGTGTCGAGAATCCGCTCGGTGAGATGACCCAGGACCGGTCCCGCGTCCAGTTCCTCGACCAGACTGAACACGCAGGCACCGGTGACCTCATCGCCAGCCATGATCGAACGCTGCACGGGAGCGGCACCGCGCCAGGCGGGCAGGATCGAGAAATGTAGGTTGACCCAACCCCATTCAGGCAGGTCGAGCGCTTCGCGCCGGATCATCGCACCGTAGGCAACAACCGGGCAGCAGGCTGGCTCGAGCTCACGCAGCCGGGCCAGGAACGCGGGGTCAGATGCAGACTCAGGTTTGAGCACTTCGATGCCGAGTTCGGCGGCCCGCTTGGCGACCGGCGAGGCCACCAGGGTGCGCCCGCGCCCAGCTGGCGCATCGGGGCGGGTGACCACAGCCACCACATCGTGTCGGCTCTCGACCAGCGCATTCAATGCCGGCACAGCAACTTCGGGCGTACCCGCAAAGACCAATCTCACGTCCCGAGTCTAGGGCCCCGTGTGACCGACGGTCGCTGGCACCTCACAGGATCAAGGGGTCGATCTGAACTCGTGGGATAGGGGCCTTGGCGGCACTGCATTCGGACTGCAACTCCTTGAGCGCGGCCGCAAGCAGCCGTCCCTGTGCTCGGGGCGTGCGCAGGATCAGCCGTTCACGGGCGGGATCGTCACCGCGGCCGGGCAGTGGGACCGGTCCGAGCACTTCAGCCGGCCACGGTCGCGCTGAGAGCGCTGCAATCAGGCCGGGGTCAGCCTCAAGCGTCCCGATCCGTGCTGCTGGCGGCATATGCGTTTCGATTCGTTCTGCAAGTTCGCGGCGTGCGAAGCCGACCGGGTCGGTACGAACCAGTGCTTGAAGCGGCGCGGCATCGCCGACGACGATTCCGCTACCACCGGGGGCAGCCAGCGCCAGAGCGTTGAACCAGCGCCGGTGGGCTTCCTCGACGACGCGCAACTCAGGTCGTCCGAGCATCAGCCAGGTATCGAGCAGAACGACGACTGAGTAGCCACCCTCGGCCCAGGGTTCAGCCCCGGGTGTGGCTAGAACGATCGATCGTTCGGCCGGCACTGTTGACCTGATCGTCGCGCCACCGGAGGTGATGACCTGGTGATCAGGAAACGCCTGTGCCACTTCCTCGGCCGTGCGCAAGGTGCCAACCACCGGAGCTCGAAGTTGCCGACATTGGCAGTGCGGACACTCCCACTGCTCGACGCGAGTCGAACACCAGCGGCATACCGGCGCGGCATCGGCAGAATGTTGAGCCAGCGGGCCGTGACAGTGCAGGCACTCGGCCCTGGCCCGGCATTGCTGGCACGCCAAGGCAGCCCGATAACCCCGCCGCGGAACCTGAATCAGCACCGGTCCGGTCGAGGCCCGGATCGCCGTAAACACGGCCCGCGGCAACCTCGCCGGCGCACCGCCAGCAACCGAACCGTCGGTAATCTCGATTCGTGGCCAGGCTGCACGTCGGGCTGGCTGCGTCGCGGACAACTCCCGGCACCAACCCGAATCGACGAGTTGCTGAGCCTCTGCTGTGCGGGCATGTCCGGCAATGAGCACACCGGCGTCGACGGCGAGCGCACGCGTCAACAGGACTTCACGAGCGTGTGGGTAGGGCGCCCGCAACTCCGCATGCAGATCATCACCGTCGTCCCAGATCACCGTCATGCCGAGATCATGGACGGGAGCGAAGGCCGCGGCACGCGTGCCAATGACTGCTTTGACGGTGCCCCGCGAGAGTGCCAAGAACGAGCGATAACGCTCGGCTGGCCCTTGAGAAGCGTGCAGGATCACATGCCGAGAATCGCCAAGAACTGCGCGAAACTCATGATCAAGCCGCTCGGCATCGGTCGCATCTGGAACGCACACGATGATGCCACGGCCGCTCGCAAGGGTCGCGGCCGCAACCTGTGCAATCGCTGTCAATGCGCCGGCACCCGGCAATGCCGCCCAGCAGGCCCGCGGTGACTCCCCGGCCGCCACTGCGGCGAGATAGCTTGCGCTGGCCTCGTATGCGCCCCAAACATCATCGTCGACCTCGATCACATCCTGGACAGGTTCAATCTGCACACCTTCGGCATCGCCGAGCGCACCTGGCGGCTTCATTTCGGTCCGGGCGTGCCGGGGCGGGACCGCGAGCCGGAGGACATCGGCGAGGGTGCCCGCATAACGGTCAGCGACCGATCTGGCGGCGGTCAGCACATCGGGACGAAGGACCGGCTCGGCCGACACGACTTTAGCTAGCGGCGCGAGAGTGCCAGTGTGACCGCTGTGTTCGACGCGTTCGATGAGATAGCCCCCGACCAACTTGCCAGCGAAGCGCACCTTGACCCGACAACCCGGCTGCGCGTCGGTGTCGAGGGTGAGCGGAACGGCATAATCGAAAAGCCGGTCAAGGTGCGGCAGCGGCATATCGACCGCCACGCGCGCGATCGGGCACTCGGTGGCCAATGGAACAGATTGGCGGGTCGGTTTGGGCCTGACAGCAACAGTCCGTGGCGGAGCGATCAACTCGAGTTGCTCGGCTCCCCCGGTATCGGTCATAGGGCAGTTCTATCAGCCAGCCCCGACATACCGATCCTGCCATCGCGAGTGGCGCAAAAACGACGCCGAGTGGCGCAGGAATGACAGAAAATCAACCGAAATCCGTCATTCTTGCGCCACTCGGCGGTAGGGGTCAGGACTTGATCGCGGCCTTGAGTGCTTCCGCGCGATCGGTGCGCTCCCAGGTGAATTCCTCGAGTTCGCGGCCGAAGTGACCGTATGCGGCAGTCTTGGCGTAGATCGGGCGCAGCAGGTCAAGGTCACGGACGATCGCGCCGGGACGCAGATCGAACACCTCAAGGACAGCTGCGCGAATCGCGTCGACTGGAACCGATTCGGTGCCGAACGTCTCGACGTAGAAACCGACCGGGTGGGCCTTGCCGATCGCATAAGCGACCTGGACCTCGGCCTTGCGGGCAAGTCCGGCCGCCACGATGTTCTTGGCCACCCAACGCATCGCATAAGCACCCGAGCGGTCAACCTTCGACGGGTCCTTGCCCGAGAATGCGCCACCACCATGGCGCGCGTAGCCGCCGTAGGTGTCGACGATGATCTTGCGCCCGGTCAGCCCGGCATCGCCCATCGGTCCGCCGATGACGAACTTGCCGGTGGGGTTGACGTGCAGGTTGTAGCCGCTGCTGTCGATGTCGTAGTTGGCCAGAACCGCATCAACAACGTGCTTCTTAATATCGGCGGTCAGTTGGCTTTCCAGATCGATGCCCTCTTCATGCTGGCTTGATACGACCACCGTTTCAACGCGTATCGGCATGTCGTCATCGTCATATTCGATCGTGACCTGGGTCTTGCCGTCCGGACGAAGGTAAGCCAAGGTGCCGTTCTTGCGCACTTCAGTCAATTTTTCGGCCAACCGGTGTGCGATCGTGATCGGCAGCGGCATGAGTTCGGCGGTTTCATCGTTGGCATAGCCAAACATGATGCCCTGATCGCCAGCGCCCTGGAGGTCGAGCGGGTCGACCGAACCGTCGGACCGGGTTTCCTCGGCGTTGTTGACGCCCTGGGCGATGTCGGGGCTTTGCGCATCAAGCGTCACCTGGACCGCGCAGGATTCACCATCGAAACCCTTCGTCGAGGAGTCGTAGCCGATCTCCAACACACGATCGCGGGCGATCCGTGCAATATCGACGTATGCCTCGGTCGTGACCTCGCCACCGACAAGGACTAGCCCGGTCGTTACAAACGTCTCGCAGGCGACACGGCTGGCGGGATCTTGAGCCAGCAGAGCATCAAGCACGCTGTCACTTATCTGATCGGCAATTTTGTCCGGATGACCTTCGGTGACCGACTCGGACGTGAAGAAGCGACTCACATTTACTCCTGGGTTGACTATCGACTAACTCTATAACGCGCAACAAGCAAAAAGGTGACTAGTCCAACCAGTGGGAAACTGCGTCCCAGATGGCATGGCCCAAGGCGACCTTGGGTCCGAAGGGCACAGTTTCGACCGACCCATCGGCGCCAAGGATGACCGCTTCGTTGTCCAGTTGCCCGAAAGCACGGCCGGAACTGACATCGTTGACGACAAGCAGATCGCAACCTTTACGAGTCATTTTGTCGCGTGCGTGTTCGATGACCGAGGCCTGCGCATCGCCGGTTTCGGCTGCAAACCCTACGATCACGGGACGTTTTTGCGTACGAGAGGCAACCAATTCGGCCAAAATATCGGGGTTTTCGACGAGTTTAATGTCCGGCGCGATGCCGTCAGCCGACTTCTTGATCTTCGCATCGGCGAACGTGGCCGGCCGGAAATCAGCCGGCGCGGCCGCCATGACAATTACATCGGCTTCGGGCGCCAATTGATGTATCGCCTGACGCAATTCTTCGGTCGTCACAACCGTGACGAGGTCGATGCCCGCCGGCGCCGGGAGCGTCACATTGGCAGCCACAACAGTGACCGTCGCGCCGCGCGCGACCGCGGCCTCGGCGAGCGCGAATCCCTGCCGGCCGGAGGAGCGATTGCCCAAAAATCTGACCGGATCGAGATATTCACGCGTGCCGCCAGCGGAGATGACCACTCGGCGACCGATCAAATCTTGCGGTCTCGGGTTGAGGAGCTCCGTGGCGAGTTCGAAAATCGCCTGCGGATCAGGGAACCGCCCCTTGCCGGTGTCGGCCCCCGTCAGCCGGCCAACCGCAGGTTCGACGACAACATGCCCGCGCACACGCAGGATGGCCACATTGGCCTGGGTCGCAGCGTTCTCCCACATCTCGGTATGCATCGCAGGGACGAAGACGACCGGGCAACGTGCGGTCAGCAAAGTATTGGTTAACAGATCATCGGCAAGGCCATGGGCAGCACGCGCCAATGTATTGGCGGTTGCGGGAGCCACCACGATCAGCTCGGCGGCTTGCCCGATGCGTACGTGGGCCACCTCATGGACGTGTTCGAACACCCCGGTCTGCACCGGCTTGCCCGAGAGCGCTTCCCACGTCGCGGCGCCGACAAATTTCAGCGACGCCGCGGTGGGCACAACGCGAACGCTGTGGCCGGACTCGGTGAAGAGCCGGAGCAACTCGGCGGCCTTGTATGAGGCAATTCCGCCGGTGACGCCAAGAACTATTTCACTCATGACTTGTGCTCACTCACCGCATCCACATGTTCCGGAGGGGTCAGGACTCCTCGGGCTCGATGTCCGTACAGGTCAGCAAGTCTGCGTTGATCTCGCGGAGCGCGATCGAGAGCGGCTTTTCCTGCGGATGGGTTTCGAGCAGCGGACCAACATACTCAAGCAGACCTTCGCCGAGCTGAGAGTAGTAGGCATTGATCTGTCGAGCGCGCTTCGCACTGTAGAGAACGAGCTTGTACTTCGAGTCTGTCTTGGTCAACAGATCATCGAGGGGTGGGTTGGTTATGCCTTCAGCGACAGAACGGGTCCCAGACACGTGGCCTCACAAAAAATTAGGATTTCGCCCGGCTGCTGCCGGACGCAAACAAGTCTACCAATTCTTCGCAAGCCGCGCTGACATCGGTGTTCACGATCGTGACATCGAACTCCGATTCAGCCTCAAGTTCGATATTTGCGGTCCGAAGGCGCCGCTCGCGCTCGACCGAGTTCTCCGTGCCACGGCCAACGAGGCGGCGCTCCAGCTCGGCGAAACTCGGTGGCGCCAGGAAGCACAAGAAGGCCTCCGGCATACGTTCACGAACTTGCCGTGCGCCCTGGAGATCGATCTCCAGAAGCGCATTGCGACCGTCGGCAAGGGCCCGTTCGACCGGCGCTCGTGGTGTGCCGTAGCGGGCGGCCTTGTGAACCACCGCCCATTCCAACAAGCCGTCGGAGGCGATGAGTTCGTCGAACTCGGCGTCCGAAACAAACAGATAATGCACGCCATCGACCTCACCGGGGCGCGGCTTGCGGGTCGTCACCGACACCGAGATCCAGATCTCCGGATGGGTCAGGCGTACGCAGGCCGCAACCGTGCCTTTGCCCACGGCTGTAGGCCCGGCAAGGACGATCAGACGATGCGGAACGACCGGGGAACGGCCGTCAGGCACGGTCTTTGAACTCGCGCAACAACGCCGAAATCTGATTGGCACCAAGGCCGCGCAGACGGCGACTGTCGGCAATGCCGATGCGCTCCATGATTTCCTTGGCGCGGACTTTGCCGACGCCGGGCATCGATTGGAGCAGGTCGATCACACGGAGTTTGGCGATGACTTCATTCACTTTCGACTCCGAGATGACCTCCGCGAGGGTCGCGCCAGAATGTTTCAATCGGTTCTTGACTTCGGCACGCAATCGGCGCGCCTGAGCAGCCTTCGCGAGCGCCGCCTGCCGCTGCTCCGTGGTCAGGATGGGAAGAGCCACAACATCACCTCAACTAGAACGGGATGACAAGATCACTTCAGTGTGATCTTGCACTCCTTTTTGACATTCTTCACTACCGCGGTGCGTTCCTTGGTCGTGCCGTTGAAAGCGAGGTACGCATCGTTGACTTTTTTGAGCTGAGCGGTCGAGAGCTTGGCAACCTTTTTGGTGTCCTTCATCTCTTCGAGCTTTAGCCCCACATCTTTCTGCGCGGCCAGCACGCCACGGGTCTTCGCCGCGAGTGTTGACCAGTTCTTCTTGACGTCGCTCGGCGCCTCTTTGGCGATCGCGTCCATGACACCGGCGTATTTGGTGAAGTCTTTGGTGGTGCGTGACTGACCGAAATTGTTGAGCGCGGTGGTATTGGTTTCGACCGCGTCGCAGTAGGGATTTGAGCCACAACCCGACAGGGTTCCTGCCGCCATCATCGCAACCGCGAAGGCAACTCCAAGTCGTTTCATCCACACTCCTCGAAAGCCTGGAACCTACCTGGTTGCCCGACCGGTCGACATCAAATCCCGATCAGCCTACTGCAGGTCAGGACCATAGTGTGGCGCGACCTCCTGCCCGTGGCCATTGTTGCCAGTGGGGCTTCAGCGCAAGTCGTCGTTGAGCTGCTGTGCAGCCGCGCGGAGGGCCCGCAGATCGGGTCCGGCACGCAGAACCCCACGCGAGGAGGTCGGTATGACGTTGTCCCACACGTCGGCGAACAGGCGCCGCAAATCGTCGACCGTGCCGCCTTGCGCACCGAGGCCTGGCACGAGCAACGGGCCGTTGATCGCGATGTCCTCGGTCGTTGAACCGATCGTCGCGCCTATCACCGCACCGAATGAACCCATTGGCGTTGCGCCCGCATTGAGCGCGGCAAGTTGGGCCAGAACGCTGCCCGCGACGCTCTGCTCGCCCAGCCGCGCATGCTGAACCTCGCGTCCCTCAGGGTTCGAGGTCAGGGCCAGGACAAACAAACCCGCATCATTCTTTTCGGCGACGTCGAAGAACGGCTGCAACGATCCGAAGCCGAGGAAGGGGCTCACCGTCATCGCGTCGACCGCAAGCGGCGCATCATCATCGAGATAGGCCTCGGCATAAGCTGCGGCCGTCGAACCGATATCGCCGCGTTTGGCGTCCAGCACAACGAGTGTGCCGGTATGGCGAAGGTTGCCGATCGTCTCCTCGAGAACCGCGATGCCAGCCGATCCGAACCGTTCAAAGAAGGCCGACTGCGGCTTAACGAAGGCCACCTGGCCGGCGAACGCTTCAACGCAGGTCGCCGCGAAGGAGGCAAGCCCGTCGACGGTGTCGGGAAGTTCCCACTCAGCCAGCAGCGTCGCATGCGGATCAATCCCGACACACGCCGGACCGTACGCCGTCATCGCTGCGCGAGCACGCAACCCGAAACTCATACTTGAGCTCCCGCCAGTCGCTTAGCCCAGTCCTGCAACGAGCAGACCTCAATGCTGCCGGCAATCAAGGCTTCGATGCCTTGCACTGCTGCGGCGAGCCCTTGGATCGTGGTGATGCAGGGAATGCCCTCGGCAACGGCGGCTGTGCGAATCTCATAACCGTCAACACGTGGGCTGCCCCCGGTTGTCGCACCATGCGGGGTGTTGATGATCAGACCGATGTCGTGATTGTGGATCTTCTCGACGATCGTTGAGGCATCCTGTCCGACGACAACGTCCTCGCTGAGTTTACGGATCACCGTCGCGTCGACACCGTTCCTGCGCAACACCGAGGCGGTGCCAGTCGTCGCGAGAATCTCGAAGCCGAGATCGGCGAGCCGTTTGATCGGGAAAATCATGTGGCGCTTGTCCCGGTTGGCGACCGATACGAAGACCTTGCCAGCGGCTGGCAGCCCGCCTTGCGCACCGGCTTGCGCCTTCGCAAATGCAATTCCGAAACTTTGATCGATTCCCATGACCTCACCGGTCGAACGCATCTCTGGGCCGAGCAGCGTGTCGACGTACTTGCCCTCGTAGGTACGGAATCGGTTGAACGGCATGACCGCTTCCTTGACCGCGACCGGCGCGTGATCGGGCGTCACTCCCCCATCACCATGTTCGGGCAGCACGCCCGCCACGCGCAGATCAGCGATCGATTCGCCCAGCATCAATCGCGCGGCGGCCTTGGCCAACTGGGTGCCGGTCGTCTTAGAAACGAACGGCACGGTCCGAGAGGCACGCGGATTGGCCTCAAGGACGTAGAGGGTGTCCGAGGACATTGCGAACTGTATGTTGATCAGCCCACGAACGCCCACCCCATCGGCGATCGCGCGCGTTGACTCACGGATCCGATCGATGTCGTAATTGCCCAGGGTTATTGGCGGCAGGACACAGGAGGAGTCACCAGAATGAACGCCGGCTTCCTCGATGTGTTCCATCACGCCGCCGAGGAACAGTTCGGTGCCATCGTAGAGCGCGTCGACGTCGATCTCAATTGCGTCGTCAAGGAAGCGATCGACGAGCACCGGATGCTTCGGCGAGATCGTCGTCGCCCGGTTGATGTACTCCTTGAGGGTCTCCTCGTCATAGAC
This sequence comes from Aeromicrobium changchenzhani, assembly GCF_057586615.1. Lineage (NCBI taxonomy): Bacteria > Bacillati > Actinomycetota > Actinomycetes > Propionibacteriales > Nocardioidaceae > Aeromicrobium > Aeromicrobium changchenzhani. The sequence continues at coordinate 2,093,969 of NZ_CM172480.1, forward strand.
AATCTCCATGCCGCGACCGCCGAGGACGAACGACGGCCGTACGAGCACCGGATAACCGATCTCGTCGGCGATCTGCTTCGCGCCGGCGAACGTGGTCGCGGTTCCGTGTTTGGGCGACGGGAGGTCGGCAGCGTCAAGGACCTTGCCAAATGCACCGCGGTCCTCCGCCAACTCAATAGCCGACGGTGAGGTGCCAACGATCGGCACGCCATTGGCTTCGAGGCCTTCGGCCAGTCCCAGTGGCGTCTGACCGCCGAGCTGGACGATGACACCGGCAATCGGGCCAGCCTGCTGCTCGGCATGGACGATCTCGAGGACGTCCTCAAGCGTCAGCGGTTCGAAGTACAAACGGTCCGATGTGTCGTAGTCAGTTGAGACGGTCTCGGGATTGCAGTTGACCATGATGGTCTCGTAACCAACCTCGGACAACGCCATCGCTGCGTGCACACAGGAATAGTCGAACTCGATGCCCTGGCCGATGCGATTGGGCCCGCTGCCAAGAATCAGGACGGCCGGTTTGGTGCGCGGCGCAATCTCGGTCTCCTCGTCGTAGGAGGAGTAGTGGTAGGGCGTCTTCGCCGCAAACTCCGCCGCACAGGTGTCGACCGTCTTGTAGACCGGCCGAACGCCGAGCGCGTGACGAACGCCGCGCACAACGTCTTCGTCCATGCCTCGCAGCCCAGCGATCTGGACATCGGAGAGCCCGTGCCGTTTGGCCCGACGAAGAATCGTTGGGCTCAGTTGTTTGGCGGCACGGACGTCGTCGGCCACTTCGTTGATGAGAAACAGTTGGTCAACGAACCACGGATCGATCTTGGTCGCATCGAAGATCTCCTCGGCCGTTGCGCCCGCACGAATCGCGTCCATAACAACTTTGAGTCGGCCGTCATGCGGCTTCTTGATGGCTTCGAGCAAATCGGCTTTGTTGCCGGCCTTGACGGTCCAGTCGAACGACGCATTGGAACTTTCGAGCGAGCGCAACGCCTTATTGAGCGCTTCGGTGAAGTTTCGGCCGATCGCCATCGCCTCACCGACCGCCTTCATATGCGTCGTGAGGATCGGGTCGGCGGCGGGGAACTTCTCAAACGCGAACCGCGGCACCTTGACGACGACATAGTCGAGCGTCGGCTCGAAACTGGCTGGCGTCACCTGCGTGATGTCGTTGGGGATCTCGTCGAGCGTGTAACCGATCGCAACCAGGGCGGCGATCTTGGCGATCGGGAAACCGGTGGCCTTGGACGCCAGGGCACTCGAGCGTGATACGCGCGGATTCATCTCAATGACGACGATGCGACCATTCGCAGGATTGACCGCAAACTGGATGTTGCAGCCGCCGGTGTCGACCCCGACTTCGCGAATGATCTCGATTGAGATGTCGCGCAATCGCTGATATTCAACATCGGTCAGCGTCATGGCTGGTGCAACCGTGATCGAGTCACCGGTATGTACGCCCATCGGATCCAAGTTCTCGATTGAACAAACGATCACGACATTGTCGGCCTTGTCACGCATGACCTCCAGCTCATACTCCTTCCAGCCGATGATCGACTCTTCTAGGAGCACCTCCGTGGTCGGACTCAGCGCCAGACCCATGCCGGCGATCTTGTGGAGATCGCGTTCGTCGTAAGCAATGCCCGAACCGGAACCGCCCATTGTGAAGGACGGACGCACGACTACGGGATAACCAAGGTCTTCGACCGCGGACACACAGTCCGCCATCGTGTGACAGATGATCGAGGCCGCTGACTCTGCGCCCCATTCGGACGGCAACCCTGACACGATTTGTTTGAACGTTTGGCGGTTCTCGCCCTTTTCGATCGCCTCGATCGTGGCGCCGATCAATTCGACGTCATACTTCTCCAGCACGCCACGCTCATCCAGCTGGATCGCGGCGTTGAGCGCGGTCTGGCCACCGAGGGTTGCCAGGAGCGCATCGGGGCGTTCCTTCGCGATGACCTTCTCGACGAACTCAGGCGTGATCGGCTCAATGTAGGTCGCATCAGCGAACTCGGGGTCGGTCATGATCGTCGCCGGATTGGAGTTGATCAGAATGACCCGGAGGCCCTCGGCGCGCAGGACGCGGCAGGCCTGGGTGCCGGAGTAGTCGAACTCGCAGGCTTGGCCGATGACAATTGGGCCACTGCCAATGACTAGGACGGATTGAATATCTTCCCGTTTTGGCATGTTGTTACTTTCCTCCAATTGTTTCGGGCACTGCCGCGCTTTGCATGAGGTCGATAAAGCGGTCGAAGAGGTAGGCGGCGTCGTGCGGACCGGCCGCGGCCTCAGGATGGTATTGGACGCTGAAAGCCGGCGCTTCGAGCAGCGCTAGCCCTTCGACGACTTGGTCATTCAATCCGATGTGAGTCACGCGGCCCGGTCCGTACGGCGTCTCGAATGTGCCCTCGATCGGCGCATCAACCGCGAAGCCGTGATTGTGGCTCGTGATCTCGACCTTGCCGGTGGTTAGATCCTGCACTGGCTGGTTGATCCCGCGGTGCCCATATTTGAGTTTGAACGTGCCGAGGCCGAGCGCGCGGCCAAAGATCTGGTTGCCGAAGCAGATGCCGAAGTAGGGAATCCGTCGATCGAGCACTTCGCGGAGCAGCGCGACGGGGTGATCGGCGGTGCTTGGATCGCCCGGCCCGTTGGAGAAAAACACGCCATCGGGCTTGATTGCCTCGATCGCTTCGATCGTGGTGTCGGCGGGCAGGACGTGCACTTCGATCCCACGTTCAGTCATCCGTTGTGGCGTCATGCCCTTAATGCCCAGATCGATCGCGGCAACAGTGAACTTCTTCGCCCCGACCGCCGGGACGACATATGCCGCCTCGGTCGTCACCTCGCTGACTAGATCCGCACCGGCCATCTGCGGCGATTCTTTGACCTTTGCGAGCAGGGCTCGCTCGTCGAACGATTCGGAACTGATGATGGCCCGCATCGAGCCGCACTCGCGCAGATGGCGTGTCAGCGCCCGAGTGTCAACGCCGCTGATCCCGACGATGTCCTGCGCCACCAGTTGCTCATCGAGCGAGCCGACCGAGCGCCAACTGCTGGGAACTCGTGCAGGGTCTCGTACGACATAGCCCGCGACCCAGATCCGGCTGGATTCAGAATCGTCGTCGTTGACGCCGGTATTGCCGATGTGTGGCGCGGTCATCACGACGATCTGACGGCGGTAGGACGGATCAGTGAGCGTCTCCTGATAGCCGGTCATACCGGTCGAAAAGACCGCCTCACCTACCGTCTCGCCACGTGCGCCATAGGCCTCGCCATGGAAGACACGGCCATCTTCGAGTACCAATACCGCCGGCTGGCTCATGCGTTCACCTTTGCTAATTCAGAGTTGCGGACTGTTGGGGTCCCGCGCAGGAAGGTCGCGACGACGATCCCGGGGAGGGTCAGTCCGGCGTACGGGTTATTGCGTGACAGTGACGCCGTGTCCCGCGGGTCGATAACCCGCGAACGGGAACTGTCATAAAGGACGATGTTGGCCGGCTCGCCAACCGCGATCGGCCGGCCCTGATTGCCGACGCGGCCGATTCCAGCCGGCTTCGTTGACATCCGGTCAGCGACCTGCGCCCACGTGAGCTGCCCCGTATCGACCATCGTCTGCTGTACGACGGAGAGCGCTGTTTCGAGTCCCAGCATGCCGAATGCCGCAGCATTCCACTCGCACTCTTTGTCCTCCATCGGGTGCGGCGCGTGATCGGTCGCAACGACATCGATCGTCCCGTCGGCCAGACCTTCGCGCACCGCCGCAACATCATCGGCCGAGCGCAGCGGCGGATTGACCTTATAGATCGGGTCGTAACTGCGTACAAGGTCATCGGTGAGCAGCAGATGGTGCGGCGTGACCTCAGCAGTCACGTTAATCCCGCGGCTCTTTGCCCAGCGGATGAGCTGAACCGAACCGCGCGTCGATAGGTGACAGACATGCAATCGCGAGCCGACATGCTCAGCAAGCAGCACATCGCGAGCGATGATTGCCTCTTCAGCGACTGCGGGCCAACCGGCCAGGCCAAGCTCGCCCGAAAGCGGCCCCTCATTCATCTGCGCATCCTCAGTCAGGCGTGGCTCCTGCGCATGCTGTGCAATGACACCGTCAAATGCTCGGACATATTCGAGCGCGCGGCGCATCAATAAGGCATCCGATACGCATTTGCCATCATCGGAGAACACCCGGACCGTTGCCGCCGAATCGGCCATCGCGCCAAGCTCAGAGAGGCCTTCGCCGCGTAGTCCAACCGTGACCGCGCCGACTGGCTGCACATCGCAGTAGCCACCTTCGCGACCAAGCCGCCACACTTGTTCAACGACGCCAGCAGTGTCGGCAACCGGATCGGTGTTGGCCATCGCGTGAACACAGGTAAAGCCACCACGTGCAGCGGCCTGCGATCCGGTAAGCACAGTTTCGGCGTCTTCGCGGCCAGGCTCGCGCACATGAGTATGCAGATCGACCAGCCCGGGCAGCGCGATCAGCCCCTCAGCCTCGATCACCTCAGCATCACTATCGAGCTTCGGACCGACCCCGGTGATCAGTCCGCCTTCGATGAGAATGTCGACGACATCCTCCCCGAGTAGCCGGGCATTGCGGATGACGTACGAGCTCATGCGTTGCCTTCTTCGTTGGTGGGCGCGGCTTCCGGCTGCGGATCGGTTTCGGTGTTCCCGCTAAGCAACAGGTAAAGCACCGCCATTCGTACGGCGACGCCGTTGGTGACCTGTTCGACGATGACTGAACGTTCGGAGTCTGCGACATCGGCGGTGATTTCCATGCCGCGGTTCATCGGGCCGGGATGCATCACGATCGCGTGCGGTTGAAGCCGATTCATCCGCGCGACGTCAAGACCATAGCGGCGACTGTATTCACGCGCGCTGGGGAAGAACGATTCATGCATTCGCTCGCGCTGGACCCGCAGCATCATGACCACATCAGAATTCTCGAGTGTGTCGTCGAGGTTGAATGATGTCGCGACGGGCCACTTCTCGATCCCGACCGGCAGGAGTGTTGGCGGGGCGACGAACGTGACGTTGGCGCCGAGCGTGTTGAGCAACAGCGCATTCGAGCGTGCGACGCGGCTGTGCAAGATGTCTCCGACGATCGTGACGTTCTTGCCGGCAAGCCCGTGTGCTCCGTCTACTTCGAGATGTCGACGCATCGTGAAGGCATCCAGCAACGCCTGGGTCGGATGTTCGTGCATACCGTCGCCGGCATTGATCACGGCGCCCGTCGTCCAATGCGCGTGCGCCAGACGGTGCGGGGCGCCAGAGTGATGGTGACGGACGATGACCGCATCCGCACCCATCGCCTGCAGCGTCAGCGCGGTGTCCTTGAGCCCCTCCCCCTTGGACGTACTGGAACCTTTTGCGGTGAAGTTGATGACATCGGCCGACAATCGCTTCGCGGCGGCTTCGAATGAGATACGGGTACGGGTCGAGTCCTCAAAGAAGAGGTTGACGACGGTACGGCCGCGCAGCGTGGGGAGCTTCTTGATCGGGCGTTTGGCAACCGACAGCATTTCTTCGGCCGTGTCGAGAATCCGGACCGCATCATCGTGGCTGAGGTCGCCCGCGCTCAGGAGATTCTTGATCATCGAGCACCGCCCTCGGGTGCCGCGTCCGTCTGCCGGATCACCACGCTGTCGCTGCCGTCAAGCTCCTTGACGCTGACCTTGACGCTCTCCGTGAGTGACGTCGGTAGATTCTTACCAACGAAATCGGCGCGGATCGGGAGTTCACGGTGGCCGCGGTCGATCAAGACCGCAAGTTGGACCGCGCGCGGCCGGCCGAGTTCGGTCAGCGCGTCGAGTGCGGCTCGGATCGTGCGACCGGAAAACAAGACGTCATCGATCAGAACAACAATCTTGTCCTCGACGTCATCGGGGATGTCGGTGTGTTCGAGCGTTCGCGCTGGCTTAGAGCGCAGATCGTCGCGGTACATCGTGATGTCAAGCGCGCCAGCGGTGATCGTCCGGCCTTCGACATCGCTCATACGCGTTGCAATGCGTTTGGCCAGATGAACGCCACGGGTCGGTATGCCGAGCAGGAGCAGATCGGCTGAACCACGATTGCGTTCGAGGATTTCATGGGTGATGCGGATGAGTGCACGGGAAATGTCCTTGTCATCAAGGACGGTGCGGGCCGCGGATCGGGCATCATCAGGCACGTGGGAGCCGCTGGGCGGGACCATCGTGACCTCCTTCTCCGCCTCTCGGGACGGTGGTTAAAGGATGTCTTTCGATTTCGACTTTAGCAGGGACCCGATCTTGTCCATTGCGGACCCGACCTCGTTGCCCATGTCCCACGAACAAAACAAGAAAGGTCTCTCTGCGTTCGGTCGCGGTGATCGCGCGAACGAACGCAGAGAGACCCGTGCCACGGAATGGCTACTTGATGAAGCCTTCCTGCTTGAGGAAGTCCTCGGCAACCTTCTTCGGCGGCAGGCCATCCGAACTGATCTTGGCGTTGAGCTCGGCGACCGTCGCGGTCGTGAGCTTCGCGCTCAACGGCTTGAGCACCTCGAGGATCTGGGGATGCTTCTTATTGGTGTCCGCGCGCAGAACAACTGCACCGTTGTACAGCGGGAAGAACTTCTTGTCGTCCTCCAGCGGCTTTAGACCAAGCGCCACAATACGTCCATCGGTCGTAAACACTTCACCGAAGTCGCACTTGCCCTTGTCGGTCTGGGTGTAGATAACACCGACGCCGAGCTTCTTGGTGAACTTCGACGATCCGGTGATTCCGTACGTCTTGAGAAAGCCCGGGTAGCCGTCAGGACGGCCAGCGAACTCACTCTCAACGCAGACCGTGGAATCAGGATTGGCCTTCAGATACGCGGCCATGTCCGAGTCAGTGTTGAGGTTGTGCTTTTTGGCGAACTCATTGGTCGTGGCAAACGCGTACGTGTTGTTGAACGGCGCCGGGTCACCCCATACCAGCTTGTTCTTGGCCAAGTCTTCCGTCTTGACGGCTTCGAACTGCTTGACCGGGTCCAGGATCGGCTTGTCGTGGCCGAGATAGTTGATCCAACCGGTGCCGTTGTAATCCCAATAGACATCAGTCGTGCCGGACTTGAGCGCGTTGCGCGTAGCCGTGCTGCCCTGAATATTGGTCTTGTCACTGACCTTCGCGCCAGCAGCCTTGAGCATCTGAATGGTGAGCTGGCCGAGCAGTAGTTGCTCATCGAACTCCTTGGAGCCGACCGCCAGGCTTACGCCCTTCAGTGCATTTGGATCGACCGATCCGGCTTCGACACTCCCATCGCCACTGCCTCCGCTGCTGCTGAAGCCGCAGCCGCTCAGAGCCAGCGCGATGGTGGCCGCGCCCGCGACCAGCTTTGTCGTATGTCGGATTGCCTTCATGTTCATACCTTTCGGTTGTAAGTACAGGCCCTTTTGGCCTACCTGATGCCGCGTGGTGTGAATGCTCGCTGAACCAACCCCCCTGCCCAGTCGAGAAGAAGCGCGAGGATAGCGATGAGGAGGCTCGCGAGGACCAGTACCTCATTGCGTCCGAGCTTGATGCTGCCGAATAGCAGGTCGCCGAGTCCGCCAGCACCGACGTAATCGCCGAACGCAACGGTCGCCACGGCCAGCACGACGGCGGTGCGTGCTCCCGCACCAATGATCGGAATTGCCAACGGCAACTCAACGCGGAACAGCACACCCATCGGGGACATGCCCATGCCGCGCGCCGCATCCTTGACACCGTCATCCACCTGCTCCAGGCCAACGATGGTGTTGCGCAGCACGGGCAGGACACTGTATGCAGTGAGAACGCCGACAACGGCCCACAACCCGATGAAGAAAATGCCGATGATCGCCAACAGGCCGATGCTGGGAGCGGACTGCCCGGCGTTCGCCACAGCGAGAACTCCTGGGGACAGCCATTTGAACCGCTGCCGGGTCACGAGGACTCCGAGTGGAACCGCGATGGCCATCACGAACAGTGCTATCAACAAACTGATTTGAACGTGGTCGAGCGTCTGATGCCACACGCGGCTGGGCTCGACTGCCCGCCTCACGATCGAGTCAAGGTCGGCGTTCATTAGGTACAACACATCCGCGCCCAGTGCGACTGCGCAGAACACCGGCACCAGCAGATCGGTCCACCGGAACAGCGGCCGACGCTTCTTTCGGACCTGGGGGCTCCCCTCCATCTCCGGTGCTGCAAGTGTCGCCGTGTCACCGGCCTCGATGCTCATGTGTCGGCCCGCATCTCACCCAAACGCGCCAACAGATCGTCGAGGGTGACCGTGCCGACAGCGACGCCCCTGCGCTCGACAACGAGCATGTCGTGGCCCTCGGCGAGCATCATGTCAAGCACGTCATTGAGCGTCGCTTTGATCGAGATCGTCGAAGCCGTCGAGCCTGCTGCGGCAGCGGGACCGAGATCTAGATCAGACAATCGCTCAAGCGCGAGCCGTTTGAGCGTCGCTCCACGCCCGATGAATCCTTCGACAAATTCGTCCGCAGGATTGGCCAAAATCGCCGCCGGCGTGTCGTATTGGGCGATCGCCGAGCCTTCACGCAGGATCGCGATCCGATCGCCAAGTTTGATGGCCTCATCGAAATCATGCGTGACGAACACGATCGTCTTGCGCAGATCTTCTTGGAGCGACAGAAATTCATCCTGGAGCCGCGAGCGGGTGATCGGATCCACCGCGCCGAACGGCTCATCCATTAACATGATCGGTGGATCGGCAGCCAGTGCGCGGGCCACGCCGACACGCTGCTGTTGACCACCTGAGAGTTGCCGCGGGTAACGGTCACGATAGGTGCCGGGCTCGAGGCCCACCAATTCGAGCATTTCTTCGACGCGTGTGTTGATTTGAGCCTTCGGCTGCTTGAGCATCTTCGGGACCAGTGCGACGTTCTGCGCGATGGTCAAGTGTGGGAAGAGACCAACCTGCTGGATGACGTAGCCGATCGTACGACGCAACTTGACATCGTTGAGCGACAAGACGTCCTTCCCATCGATCGTGATGCTGCCAGACGTCGGCTCGATCAGCCGGTTAATCATCCGCATCGTCGTCGTCTTGCCACAGCCCGATGGGCCGACAAGGACGACGATTTCGCCCGCCGGGATCTCCAGATCAAGTCCGTCCACCGCTGGCTTAGCGGTGTTCGGATATTTCTTGGTCACGTTTTTCAGGACGATAGGTACGCCGCCCATCTCGTTGGATTCAGACACGTAACCCCCTAGGAGTGGTGAATCGGCGGATGAGTAGGAAAGCGAAGTCGAGCAGCAGTGCGAGCGCGACGACTAAAATCGTTCCCGCGAGCGCTTCGTTGAACGTGTTGACCGAACCGAGTGCCGATAGCGCGTGGATGATGATCTCCCCCAGTCCCGGACCGCGTACGTAAGCCGCGATGACGACCAAGCCAACGGTCAACTGGGTAGCGATACGAAGACCGGTGAGAATCACTGGCCATGCGATCGGGAGCTCGATCCGAAGGAGTATCCCCAGCCGACTCATGCCCAGTCCTCGAGCGGCGTCGACCATATCGACATCGACGCTTTGCAGGCCAATCACTGCGTTACGGATGATCGGCAGGAGCGCATACAGGACGAGGATTGGGAACGCAGTCACTATCCCGAGTCCGGTGATCGGGATCATCAGGCCGAACAGTGCGATCGATGGGAGTGTGAACAGCACCGAGGACACGCTGACGGCTCCGGCGGACAACGTGGCAGATCGATAAGTCAGGATCGCGATGCCCACCCCAAGGATGGCTGCACATACGATCACGAGGATGGAAAACAGCAAATGCTGTTGAGTGAGAAAAATTAGTTTGGACTGGTAGGCCTTGAGGTATTCGAAGAAGGGCAGTCCTCCCACAGGCATCTCCGTTCATCTAGTTTTACTTTCACAGCGGCTTAGCTTACGGCATGACAGCGACAAGACGCCACACGCTGTCCGGTGTCAGGAGGTTAGGAAGCCAGCGTTGGCTTGCGCTCAATCAGCTTCGCGAGCACGCCGTTGACGAAAGCGGGGCTCTCTTCGGTCGACAGATCCCGAGCGAGTTCGACTGCTTGGCTTACCGCGACGGCATCGGGGACGCCATCCACATAAAGGATCTCGTAGACGCCAATACGGAGCAGATTGCGGTCGACCCCGGGCATCCGATCGAGCGTCCAACCGACTGATATCTCCGAAAGCAACGCATCGATACGCTCCTGTTCAGCCGCGACGCCCTGGACGAGTTGGACGGTGTAGTCGTTGACCGGCGGGTCATTGGCCAATCGGCGGCCCTCGAGTGTTTGACCGAGCGGAATGCTCTGCAATTCACACTCGAACAGGACGTCTAGCGCGCGTTTGCGGGCTTTAGTACGAGCAGCCATCAGGACGACACGCGACCAAGGTAACTGCCGTCGCGGGTGTCGACCTTGACCTTTTCACCGTTGACGATGAACAGCGGAACCTGGATCTCACGACCGGTCTCGAGCCGCGCTGGCTTGGTGCCGCCGCTGGAGCGGTCGCCCTGCAGACCGGGTTCGGTGTATTCAATCAACAATTCGACCGAAGCCGGAAGTTCGATGTAAAGCGGGGTGCCCTCATGCATGGCGACCATGGCTTCCTGATTGTCGAGCAGGAAATCCTTCGCATCACCGACGACTGCATCGCTGATATTCAGCTGGTCGTACGTCGAGTTGTCCATGAATACGAAGCTCGCGCCGTCGTGATACAGGTACTGCATGTCACGCTTGTCGACATTGGCGGTCTCAATCTTGAGGCCCGCGTTGAACGTCTTGTCCACGGTCTTGCCGCTTTTGATGTTCTTGAGCGTCGTTTTGACCATGGCCCCGCCCTTGCCGGGCTTGTGGTGCTGGAACCAGATCACGGACCACAACTGTCCGTCGAGGTCCAGGACCATACCGTTCTTGATGTCGTTCGTGGTTGCCATCAGGCGAGCTCCATAAGTTCTTTGGTCATCGTGGTCAGCACCTCGGGGGCACCCGACGCCACGACAACTGTGTCTTCGATACGCACTCCCCCACGACCCGGCAGGTAAATCCCCGGTTCCATCGTCATGACGGTGCAGGGGTCTATCTTACCTACGCTCTGAGCAGCAATGAACGGGTCCTCGTGTATCTCGAGTCCTACTCCGTGTCCGAGGCCGGTCGTGAAGGACCCCAACCAGCCGGCATCGTCGAGAACTTTGCGCACCGCAGTCAGCGAGTCACTCACGGGTGTGCCGGCGGTGAGTTGGTCGAGGCCGGCCTGTTGCGCGGCTCGCACGACGTCGTGAATCTCCCGTTGCCAATCTGCTGCCGCGCCAATGACGAATGTTCGCGTGCAGTCTGCGTGATAACCGTCGACCCGTGCACCGAAGTCGATCTTGAGCAGGTCACCGGCCTGGACGACTCGTTCGGCGGGGCTATGGTGCGGGATCGCTGTGTTCTCGCCGGCGGCGAGGATCGTGTCGAAGGCAATGGCTTCAGCCCCCAGATCGAACATCCGTCGTTCGAGATCATGGGCGATCTCCCGCTCGGTCCGCCCACGCAGCGGTCCTTCGATGAGGTCAGCAAGCGCGGCTGTCGAGATCTCACAGGCGCGCCGCAGGGCATCAATTTCGCTGTCATCCTTGATCATGCGAAGCGATTCAACCGCGCGTTCGAGCGATATGGTGCGGACATCGGGGGCAGCGCGGGTCAGCGCTACATGCGCATCGATGCTCAGTACATGGGTTTCAACTGCCCAGTCACCGGCGTGCATACGCTCGGCTGCTACGCCCAACAGGTCGCGCGTGATGCGGCGTTCGAGATCAGGAACTTCAACCGCGGCCTGATCCTGATAGCGGCCGTCGGTGAGAAGCAATCCCACGCCTTCGGCATCGAGCAGCAAGGCAGCGTTGGAGCCGGTAAAACCAGTCAAATATCGCACATTGATCAGGTTGGTGATGAGCGCACCAGCAATATCACGCTGTTGCAAAATTGCGGTGAGCCGGCCACGGCGGTCGGCATACACGCTCATATCAGGAGGCCAAGGTTGCGTATGCAGCGCGCAACAGTTCCTCATCTGGGCCAGCAAAGATCGTCGGGGACGCCACATCATCAAGGACGACAAAGCGCAATTGTGAGCCCCGAGCCTTCTTGTCGAGTCGCATCGCAGCGAGAAGCGGCTCGAAAGCATCGGGGCGATAGGTCGTGGGCAAGCCGACCATCGCGAGCAACCGGCGATGCGCGTCAACCAAATCCGGCGAGATGCGGCCGCTGAGTCGGGCGAGCTCGGCAACGAAAACCATGCCGATCGAAATCGCCTCGCCGTGCCGGAATCGGTAACCCTCGAAGCGTTCAATCGCGTGCCCGAGAGTGTGGCCGTAGTTGAGCGCCTCGCGGCCGATCGAGCCATCCGCTCCTGAACCGGACTCCCGCAAGTCACCAGCCACGGCATGCGCCTTGACCATGATGCCCTTGGCAATCAACTCGGGCAGAATCGCGCTGCGAACGTCAGCCGCTTGTCCCGGTGCAGCATCGATGAGTTCGAGAATGCTCGGATCGGCAATAAAGCCACATTTAATGATCTCGGCGAGCCCGCTGCTCACTTCGCGTTGCGGCAGGGTGGTCAGCGTTTCCAGATCACACAGGACACCGGCGGGTTCGTGGAATGCGCCAACCAGATTCTTACCCGATTCGGTATTGATGCCAGTTTTGCCGCCGACCGCCGCATCGACCATGCCAAGAATTGTCGTCGGCACGGTGACGAATTTGACTCCCCGGAGCCAACTCGCAGCGACGAACCCCGCAAGATCGGTCGTCGACCCACCGCCGAGTCCGACGACTGCATCGGAGCGGGTGAAGCCGGACGCACCGAGAACCTGCCAGCAGAACGCCAGAACATCAACGCGTTTGGCCGCCTCACCCTCGGGCACCTCGATCAGATGAACGTCGAAGCCGTCGACCACGAGCGGATCGCGCAAGCGGTGAGCAGCGCCGGTAAGCACCCCCGGATGGATGATCGCAATCCGGTCGACACCGGCGCCAAGCAGGCCGGCGAGCTCGCCATGAACGCCGGTTCCAATGACAACGTCGTAGGGTGCTGCGGTTTCAATGCGTAGCCGTCTGGTCATACCGGTTCCCTCAGAAAATCAATCACTTTCGCGACCACCGCATCGACCGTAAGTGCATCGGTCTCGATGCCAATTGCCGCGACTTCGGCGTAGAGCGGTCGGCGCTGATCCATCAGCCCTTTGAGTTGCGCGCGAACATTGCCCAACAGCAACGGCCGGTTGGCATTCATGCCGACTCGTTTGACCGCCGCCGCTAGCCCCACGTCAAGGAAGACGACACGGTGCTCGAGCAGCGCCGCGCGGCTCTGCGGGTTGACGACTGCGCCGCCACCGAGGGCCAGCACGCCGGAATGTTCGGCGAGTGCCGCAGCAACTGCGGCAGCTTCGAGCATACGAAAATGCTCCTCGCCCGCGTCGATGAAGAGCTCGGCAATTGTGCTGCCGGTCGAGGCGACGATGTCCTCATCGGTGTCACGAAATGGCAGACCCAATTGTTCGGCAACCGCTGTCGCGACCGTCGTCTTGCCCGCACCGGGCGGGCCGACGAACACGACATAGGGGTTCATCGGTACCTCAAGTTGGCGAGGTAACCCTCGACGTTGCGCCTTGTCTCCTCGACCGAATCGCCACCGAACTTGTCGAGAATCGAATTCGCGATGGTCAACGCCACCATCGCTTCGGCAACGATGCCGGCGGCCGGAACAGCGCAGACGTCTGATCGTTGGTGATGCGCCCGGGTCTCCTCACCGGTCGCTGTGTCGATCGTCCGCAACGCACGCGGAACAGTCGCGATCGGTTTCATCGCGGCGCGCACCCGAAGGATCTCACCGGTTGTCATGCCGCCTTCGGTGCCACCGGAGCGTCCTGACGTGCGTCGAATGCCCGCATCGGTGTTGACGATTTCGTCATGCGCAAGTGAACCGCGGGTGCGTGCGAGCTCGAAGCCGTCACCGACCTCGACCCCCTTAATCGCCTGTATACCCATCAACGCGCCCGCGAGTTGCGAATCGAGCCGTTTGTCCCAATGCGTATGCGCACCAAGTCCGGGCGGCAATCCCTCCACGACGACCTCGACGACGCCGCCGAGCGTGTCGCCGTCCTTGTGTGCGGCGTCGATCTCAGCCACCATCGCCTCAGTTGTGGCCGGATCGAAGCAACGAACCGGATTGGCGTCGAGCGCTTCAACATCGCTGTGGCTGGGAATGATTCCGGCCGGTGCCTGGACGGTGCCGAGCGCGACGACGTGCGACACGATCGTGGCTCCGGTGGTCTGTGCGATGAACTGCGCCGCGATCTCGCCCAGCGCGACGCGTGCGGCAGTCTCCCGAGCGCTGGCGCGTTCGAGCACCGGCCGAGCTTCGTCGAAACCGTACTTTTGCATGCCGGCAAGATCAGCGTGACCGGGCCGAGGGCGGGTCAATGGGGCATTGCGCTTCAGCCCGGCGAGCGTTGCGGGGTCGACCGGATCGGCCGACATCACCTGATCCCACTTGGGCCATTCGCTATTGCCGATGCGCAGCGCGATCGGGCCGCCGAGCGTCAGCCCGTGGCGGATGCCGCCGACAATCTCAAGCTCGTCAGCCTCGAACGTCATACGCGCACCGCGGCCGTAGCCGAGGCGGCGGCGGGCCAGCGCGGAATGGATGTCCTTGCTGGTGACACTCACATTCGCGGGTAGCCCTTCGAGCACGGCAACGAGTGCAGGGCCATGCGACTCTCCGGCAGTCAACCAACGCAGCATGGATCAAGTCTCCCATCCATTGGTTATGGCACTGTGCAGCAGGTCAGCCGAGCAATGTACCGATGCTCGGACCCCAGACCGACCCCACGAACGCCCCAAGGACGAGATAGGGCCCGAAGGCGAAGTCTCGGGCATCGACGATCCGCAGTCGCGATAAAATGATGGCGCCGACTGCGCCGATCAGGAAGCCCGCATAAATGCCGACGAGAAGTTCTTGTCCACCGAGTGCGCCGAGCGGCAGAGCCAGCCCGAACGACAACCGAACATCCCCATAGCCGAGGCCGCGCGGGAACACTAAGTTGGACAGCCAGAAAATTACGAACACGATCGCCGCAAGAATCACTGCACGCCGCAGCATCGACCAATCATCCTCAAGCAACGCGGCCAGCGCGACAAGCAGCAACATCGCGGCGTCCAACGGGAGCACGATCAGTCGCGGCAACAACTTCGTGTTCCAGTCGATATAGGCGAGCAAGACACCGACGGCGGCGAACACAACCCAGGCCGGAACCAGCCAGTCAACATCGATGACGGATGCGACGATCCCGGCAAATGCGGCCGCCGAAACGGCGAGCCAAATGGCCAGGTGCGGTGCCGCGGCAAGGTCTGCGTAGGACGTCTTGTCCGGATCAGGTTCGGGCGGTTCAGGCAGGCGTGCCAAAACCCGTGGGCCGCCGGTCGCCAGCAGCCCGGCCGCGAGTGCGGCCACGACGACGATCAACACTCGGCCGCCCTGCGCGCCTCGAGTTCGGTGCTGGCGGCCTTGCGCAACAGGGCCGGGTCGATCGGCGATCCAGTTATCAGCTCAACTTGAAATGCGGCCTGGTGGGCCAGCAAATCAAGCCCCGAAACAAATGGTCGGCCGGCCTGCTCGGCCGCCTTGCCCAGCGGCGTCGGCCACGGATCGTAGATGACGTCGAAAACGGCGCGCGCGGCATCAACGAGATCGTGAGCGGTTTTGCGGACCGCATCGACCGGCAGCGTCGACACCAGCAGGTCGACGACGTCCAGAAGTGCTTCGTCGATCAGCCGCACGTCAACCTCAGCGCCCGCGGCCGTCGCGATGTCAACGGCGGCAGTCGCGGTCTTGGGATTTCGGACGACGAATTCGATGTGGCGCACGCCGTTGGTCGCCAACCCATAGGCGATCGATGTCGCGGTCGCACCGCCGCCAAGAATTCTGACCGTTCGGGTGTCACGGATTCCGCGTTCGGCGAGTGCTGCCAATGCGCCGGCGCAGTCGGTGTTGCTGGCCACGATACGGCCGTCGCGGAACTCGACGGTATTCGCGACCCCTAGCTTCGCGGCCACGGTCCCGACGTCATCGGCCAAACCCATCACCGCGCGTTTGAGCGGCATTGTCAGGGAGAGCCCCCGCCAGGAGGCGTCGCAGCCAGCGATAAAGGCGGCAAGGTCAGACTCGGCGACGTCAATCGCGGCATAATCCCAGTCGAGGCCAAGCTCGGCATACGCCGCACGGTGCATGACCGGCGACAGCGAATGTCCGATCGGTTTGCCCAGCACTGCGCAACGATTGGGCATCAGCAACTGTCCGATGTTTTGCAGAACTCGTTGAGCTTCTGGATTGCCTGATTGTGTTCAGCAAAGGTGTTGGAGAAGATCGTCTTGCCGGTATTGAGATTGACCGCGACGAAGTAGAGCCACGACCCTTGCGCCGGGTTGAGCGCCGCCTCGATCGTCTTCTCCCCCGGCGATCCGATCGGCCCCGGCGGCAACCCATCATGCTGATAGGTGTTGTAAACGTCCGGGCTGTTGCGCTCAGCGTCGGTCGTGAACACATCACCCTTGCGCTTGCTCACATACGAGACGGTCGAGTCGAGTTGCAGCCGCATGCCCTTGTCGAGCCGGTTGTAGAGGACACGAGCGACCTTGGAATAGTCGGCGTCTTTCTTCGCTTCGTACTCCAACAGGCTTGCGACGGTGAGGATCTGTTCGGAGTTGAAACCAAGCGCTTTGGCGCGGGTATCGATGTCCAGACCTTTGCCAACCGCGACCGTTTTGGCGACCATCTGCTTGAGCAGCGCTTCGGCGGTAGTGCCAGGCTGGACCATGTACGTCGCCGGGAACAAATAACCCTCAGGATTGTTTTTGGCGGCCGCCGGCAGGCCCAGTGTTTTGGCATTGTTGAGGGCGGCCAGGACAGCTTTACGTTTGATTTCGCTGCCCTTGACTATCGCTGCGGCAATCTCTGGGACGCGGGCGCCCTCCGGAACGACGACTCGACCTTCGACCCGGTTGGCCTTGTCCGCCAATGCGGTGAGGGCAGCCTCAGCCGACATGTGCTTACGCAGATTGTAAAAACCAGGCTGGATCGTCTGTGCCCGCTTGTCATTGAGCGAAAGTCGATAGAACGCTTCGGAGCTCTTGACCACGCCGGCCTTGGCCAAGGCATTGGCAATCACCATTCCATTGGCACCAGAGGTGACCTCGATCACCACGGTTCCGGTGCCCTGACCGGCATAGTCCTGCGGACCGCTCAGCGCGTCCTTGACCTTGCTGACACCTTTATAACCCGCGAAAACGAGCAGCAGAACGACGACTAGTGCGAGAATCCGCCGCCCCCACGGTGGCCGTTTTCGCCGTTGTGCGCGACGGCGTCCGGGTTGGCGTCCGGGTTGGCGCGGCGTACCACCGGTGACAAGGTCCAGGCCGTTATCAGTCATCGTCCCTCAGAGCGTCTCGCCTGGCGCCGACCCTCTAGTCCGCTCGGCATCCAGTGCAGTTTGCAAAATCACCGTGGCCGCAGCCTGATCGATCACCTTGCGTCGTTTTTGTCCGGACTTTCCGCGTTCACGCAACATACTGTCAGCAGTCATCGTAGACATTCGCTCGTCGAACAGCCGAATGGGTACCGGCGCAATCAGTTCAGCGAGTTGTTCGGCGTACGCACGCACCTTAATTGCGGCCGGGCCCTCACGGCCCGACAGGCCGATCGGGAGGCCGACAACGCATTCGAGCACATCATATTCGGCTACCAACGCAGCAAGCCGCGCCGGTGAATCTGGTCCGGCTGGCACGGTCTCCACCGGTGTCGCTAAAAAGCCATCGGGGTCGCTGACCGCAACGCCAATGCGCACATCGCCGACGTCGACGGCCAGCCTCCGACCGCGGCGGACGGTCAACGTCCCAACTCTGCTGCCACGGCAGCGAATGCGGCCTCGATTCCACCGAGGTCGGTGCCGCCGCCTTGAGCGACGTCCTGCTTGCCACCACCCTTGCCGCCGATCTTCGGACCGATGACGCCGATGAACGTATTGGCGGAGAGACCCTTGGCCTGCGCCTCGTCATTGAGTGCGACCACGACGGACGGCTTGTCACCGGCCGTCCCAATCACGACGACAACCGCGGGCCGGCCAGCGAGGCGGCCCCGGATGTCAAGCGCCAACGTACGTACGTCACTGCCACCTGCACCATCGGCACGGTGGCCAACGAAGGCGACTCCCCCGAGATCGGTGGCCGCGGTCGCAATGTCCGCGGCCGCGCCCATGAGTTGTTTGGCCTTGCTGCGTTCAATCTCTTTCTCCGCAGTATGCAGCCGCCCGAGTATGTCCTGAACGCGCGCGGGAACATCTTCGCGCTGAGTCTTGAGTAGTTCGGTGAGCTGACCGACCAAGTCACGTTCGCGCGCCAAATATTCGAAACCTTCGATGCCCACCAACGCCTCGATGCGGCGGTTGCCTGACCCAACCGAGCCGTCCGAGGTGATCACCACCGTGCCGATCTGCGAAGACCGGGCAACGTGGGTCCCGCCGCAAAGTTCGCGTGACCACGGGCCGCCAATTTCGACGACGCGGACGGCCTCACCATAGGTTTCGCCGAACAGCGCCAGTGCGCCGAGGTCGCGAGCCTGTGCCAGCGTCATCGTGTTGGCCGAGACCGCTAGATCCTGACGCAGCGCACGGTTGGCAGCAATTTCGACATCATGCACCTGGGTCGGTGACAACGCGCCGTTCCAACCAAAGTCGAGACGCAAATAGCCTGGTCGGTTGTAGGAGCCGGCCTGCAATGCGGTCGGGCCAAGAACTTCCCGCAAGGCTGCATGGACGACGTGCGTGCCCGAGTGCGCCTGGCAGGCACCAAGGCGCCAATGCGGATCAACCTGCGCTTCGAGTGCCGCTGACTCCGTCAGCTCCCCCTCGAGAACGCGGACCTGATGTACGACGAGGCCACGGATCGGTCGCTGTACGTCGAGGACCTCCGCGCGACCACCGTCCCAGACGAGGTGACCCGCATCGGCATTCTGCCCACCGGATTCGGCGTAGAACGGCGTCCGGTCCAGCACGACCTCGGCGATCTGGCCCTCGCCAACGTGCGTCGTGGAATCGGTTTCGATCAGGAGCCGCTGGACCGATGATTCGGTGTTCAGCGACGTGTAGGCCAGCCATTCGGTTGGACCGAAGGCGTCGAGCGCGCTGCGATAGATCGAGGTGTCGGCATGCTGGCCCTTCTTGGACTTCGCATCGGCCTTGGCACGGCTGCGTTGTTCGGCCATGAGCGCACGGAAGCCAGCCTCATCGACCTCAAGCCCTTGTTCGCTCGCCATTTCAAGGGTCAGGTCGATCGGGAAGCCATACGTGTCATGCAATTGGAACGCTGCGTCGCCGGCAAGTATGGTCGCACCGCTCCTCTTGACGTCGCCAGCGGCTAGGTCGAAGATCTGCGTGCCCTTGGCGAGGGTCTGGCGGAACGCCTCTTCCTCCGCGTAGGCGACCTGTTCGATCCGGGCGAAGCCTTTTTCGAGCTGCGGGTAGGACAATTTCATCCGGCTGAGGCTCACCGGCAAGAGCTCAGGAAGCGCCCGGTCCTCAAAGCCCAGCAGCCGCATCGAACGAACCGCGCGGCGCAGCAACCGGCGAAGGACGTAACCGCGTCCCTCATTGCCCGGAGTGACACCATCGCCGATAAGCATCAGACCGCTGCGAACGTGATCGGCCACCACTCGGAACCGGACGTCATCGCCGTGGTTCTTGCCGTAGGTGAGTCCGGTGAGTTCAGCGGCGCGTTCGATGACCGGGAAAATCTCGTCGATCTCGTAGAGGTTGTCTTTGTTCTGCAGCAGATAGGCGACGCGTTCCAGGCCCATGCCCGTGTCGATGTTCTTGTGCGGCAGCGGGCCGGCGATGTCGAAATCTGATTTGCTGCGGACCGCGCTCAACTCTTCCTGCATGAACACGAGGTTCCAGATTTCCAGGAACCGGTCCTCATCTGCGTTCGGGCCGCCGTCGGGGCCGAATTCGGCGCCGCGGTCGATATAAATCTCACTGCATGGCCCACCCGGACCGGGGACGCCCATGTTCCAGTAGTTGTCCTCAAGGCCACGACCCTGGATCCGTTCGTCGGGCAGCCCAGCGATGCTGCGCCAAAGGTCGCGCGCTTCGGTGTCTTCGGGCAGTACGGTCACCCAGACCTTGTCCGGATCAAAGCCCAAACCGCCGTCGTTCTGCGACTTCGTGATGAGATCCCAGGCGTAACCGATGGCACCTTCTTTGAAGTAGTCGCCAAAGGAGAAATTGCCGTTCATCTGGAAGAACGTGCCGTGTCGAGTCGTCTTGCCGACTTCTTCAATGTCGCCGGTGCGGACGCACTTCTGCGAACTGGTGGCGCGCGCGAACGGCGGCGTCTCCTGACCGAGGAAATAGGGTTTGAACGGCACCATTCCGGCATTGACAAACAGCAAATTCGGGTCATCGACGAGCAACGGCGCCGAGGGCACGACGGTGTGTCCGTTGGATTCGAAATAAGCGAGAAAACGGCTGCGAATTTCCGCAGTGTCCATCAGTGCTGTTCCTTTGCTTGAAGTTCAGAAGTCGTCGGTTCGAGGAGGTCGGGCGTGGACGGACCATAGTCGACCGGCAACGCGAGGTCATACGCAATTTGTCGTTCGCGGGCGGTCATACCGTGCTGTAACTCCGAACTGAAGGCACGCCAACCGACCCCGAGGGCGCTCGCCTGATCGACCAATCCGGATGGACTGATGCGGTAGGCGGCCCGTTTGGCCTTGAGCGAGGCATACAGTCCCGCGACTGATCCGGCTGCGAACCAGATGAGGCGTGGTTTCACGGCTTCACCGCCGGATCGCGCAACGGCGGCAATTCGCCGAGCCAAGCTTCGGTCGCCACAACGCGACGGTCGATGGCCCGCTCGGGTACCGGATGTTCGCGTCGGGCGGCTTGCTTCGCGGCCCGTTTGCGTGCCCGTCGCCGACCCTGAAACTCTCGCCGCATCAAAGCCATGATTCGGTCGCGGCTCTCCGGCCGCAGGGCGTGCGCAAGTCCGTGACTGAGCACCGATATGCGCACGAGTGGCCGACCCAACGTGGCCTCAACGATCTGTTGGGTACTCGGGGCAACGATGACTCGCCCTTCAACGATGCGCGCGACCGGAACCGTCGCCACATCGGTCGACGTCGGTTCTGTGGCGGGCTCTTGCCGCACAAGTTCAGTCGAGGATGGCTGTTGGGTGCTACCCGCATCGCGGATCGGGCGTGAAGCACGCACTGCCACCAGCGCAGCAGCGACCGCCACAACGGCAAGGACAGCCGTCGCCGCGAGTAGCAGGAGCTCGATTGACATGCCCCGAGCCTACTGCCTCACCGATCGCGAAGAATCTTGCGGATTCGCGACAGCCGTTCGCGGAACGTTGCCTCGGCCCCGTGTTCCCCTGGTTCGTAGTATTCGGCGCCGTCAACGCTGTCCGGTGCATACTGTTGGCCAACGATCCCGCGCGGATCATTGTGCGCGTAGCGGTAGTCGTGGCCATGGCCGAGTTTCTTGGCACCCACGTAGTGCGCATCGCGCAGTGCAGGCGGTACGGCACCGATTTTGCCGGCACGCACGTCCGCTATCGCCGCATCGATCGCCTGGATCACCGAATTCGATTTGGGCGCAAGCGACAGCGTGATGACGGCCTGCGCGAGGGTGATGCGTGCCTCGGGGAAGCCGATCATCGCCACCGCGTTGGCGGCAGCCACAGCACTCGCCAACGCGGTCGGATCGGCCATGCCGATGTCCTCACTCGCGAGAATCATGAGCCGGCGCGCGATGAAGCGGGGATCTTCGCCAGCCTCGATCATGCGGGCCAGATAGTGCAACGCCGCGTCCACATCCGAACCGCGCATCGACTTGATGAACGCGCTGATGACGTCGTAATGCTGGTCGCCCTGCCGGTCATAGCGAACCGCGGCCTTGTCGACGGCAAGCGCAGCATCCTCGACATCGATCACGGCTTTGCCCTGCAAGGTGGTGGCACCGGCGGCGGCCTCCAGATAGGTCAAAGCTCGGCGGCCATCACCGCCGGCCAGGCGTACGAGGTGATCGCGCGCCTCCGGCGTGAGCGTCACAGCCGCGGCCAGTCCGCGCTCGTCGGCGACCGCGCGGTCGATCAGAATGCCGATGCCTTCATCGTCAAGCGATTCAAGCGTCAGCAGCAAGGAACGCGACAGAAGTGGAGCGATGACGCTGAAGTGCGGGTTCTCGGTGGTGGCCGCGACCAGCGACACCCAACGATTCTCGACTCCGGGCAGCAACGCATCCTGCTGCGCCTTGCTGAAACGATGCACCTCGTCGACGAACAGCACTGTCTCCACCCCGCTCGCGGCGAGCGCTCGGCGGGCGCCGGCAATCACCTCGCGGACTTCTTTGACCCCGGCAGAGACGGCCGAGACCTCGACAAACCGTCGGTTGGTGTGTGCACTGATCAGCGACGCAATCGTGGTCTTGCCGGTGCCGGGCGGCCCCCACAACAACATCGTCAGTGGCTGGTCACCATCAATGACCTGGCGTAGCGGTGACCCCGGTGCCAGCAGATGCGCCTGACCGATGAGTTCATCGAGCGTGCGCGGCCGCATACGTACCGCCAACGGCGCATTGCGGCCGCCGGAACCGGCCAAACTGCCGCCGCCGGGCCTCGGACCCAATTCAGGAGCGCCCGGCAGGTCGAACAATCCGTCGTCACTCATACGTCGACCCTATCCGGTGGCGGTTTCCCACGATAACCCCGAAAACTGTCACTCTTAACAGGTTGCAACGTGTTAGAAGTGACAACAACCGAGGTTATCCCCGGAAACTTCAAGTGGTGGCTGTGATGAGATTGGACGGTGAATATCACTCGACTCATCAGCCTCGACGAGAACGGGAGCGTCGCCGGTCGTATCACCCTCAACGGGATCGTGCGGGGCCCATTCCAGTCGTGCAGCGTTGGCTACTGGGTTGGTGAAGCCCACAACGGCCACGGTCTCGCCGGGGCAGCGCTCAGGAACATCAAACGCATTGCGTTCGAAGAGCTGGGCTTGCACCGCATCCAAGGCGAAACGTTGCTCGACAACATCGCGTCCCAGCACGTGCTCGACCGGAACGGCTTCGAGCGGATCGGTATGGCCCCGAAGTTCCTCAAGATCAGCGGGAAATGGCAGGACAACATACTGTTCCAGGTGTTACGAACCACTGATCCTGAGGACGAAAACTAAGACTCTTCCCAGTGACAGTTTCCGAGGATAACCCCTAAAGCTGTCACTTTTAACAGGTTGCAACCTGTTAGAAGTGACAACAACCGGGGTTATCGTGGGAAACCTTTGACGGGATTATTCGGCCTTTGGAGCCTCCGGCTTAGCGTCCACGCCAGCTTCCTTGCGCTGGGCCGGCGTGATCGGTGCCGGGGCGGCAGTCAGTGGGTCGTAGCCGCCACCGGATTTGGGGAACGCGATGACTTCACGGATCGAATCCACGCCGGCGAGCATGGCGCAAATCCGGTCCATACCAACGGCAATGCCACCATGCGGCGGCGCACCGAAGGTGAAGGCGTCAAGCAGGAAGCCAAACTTCTCCTGCGCCTCATCCTCGGGGATGCCCATGATTTTAAAGACCCGCTTCTGGATGTCGTTGCGGTGGATTCGGATCGATCCACCACCGAGCTCGACACCATTGCAGACAATGTCGTAAGCCCAGGCAAGGGCGTTGGCGGGATCGGTGTCAAAGGTTTCCATGTCCTGCGGCGACGTGAATGCGTGGTGGACGGCGGTCCATGCACCAGCGCCGACGGCCACATCACCTGAGGCGACAGCATCGCTGGACGGCTCGAACAGCGGGGCGTCAACCACCCAAACGAACGCCCACGCCGACTCGTCGATCAAGTCGCCGCGACGACCGATCTCGAGGCGAGCAGCGCCCAGGAGGCCGCGGGTGGCTTTGGTGGTGCCGGCACCGAAGAAGATGCAATCGCCGGGCTTCGCGCCGACATGGTCGGCAAGACCGGCGCGTTCGGAATCAGTGAGGTTTTTGGCAACTGGGCCGCCCAACTCACCGTCTTCCTGGACGAGGACGTATGCCAGGCCCTTCGCGCCGCGCTGCTTGGCCCATTCCTGCCAGGCGTCGAGCTGACGACGCGGCTGCGAAGCACCACCAGGCATGACCACTGCGCCGACATATTCGGACTGGAAGACCCGGAACGGAGTGTCCTTGAAGTACTCGGTGCACTCGACGAGCTCTTGACCCATGCGCAGGTCCGGCTTGTCCGAACCGAAGCGGCGCATGGCCTCGGCGTAAGTCATATGCGGAATCGGGAGCGGGACCTCGTATCCGATAAGCGACCACATGGCTTGGATGATGGTTTCCATGAGCGAAAGGACGTCGGCCTGCTCGACAAAACTCATTTCGATGTCGAGCTGGGTGAATTCAGGCTGCCGATCGGCGCGGAAATCTTCGTCGCGATAGCAACGCGCAATCTGGTAGTAGCGCTCCATGCCGCCGACCATGAGCAACTGCTTAAACAGTTGTGGGCTCTGCGGGAGCGCATACCAACTGCCCGGACGCAGTCGCGCCGGCACCAAGAAGTCGCGTGCACCCTCGGGCGTCGAGCGGGTCAGGGTCGGCGTCTCGATCTCGACGAAGTCCTGCTGCTCGAGCACGCGGCGTGCCGCGGCGTTGACCTTGCTGCGCAAACGGATGGCTTGAGCCGGCCCACTTCGGCGCAGATCCAGATAGCGGTACTTGAGGCGTGCCTCTTCACCGACCGAGCCAGCCCCCGATGACGCCGATTCGTCGATCGGGAACGGCAGCGGCGCGGCAGTAGAAAGGATCTCGACTTCATCGGACAGGATCTCGATCTCGCCGGTCGGGATCGCGGTGTTCTCATTGCCTTCGGGGCGTTTGGACACCTCGCCAACGATCTTGAGGCAGTACTCCGCGCGCAATTGATGGGCGATCTGCTCATCGCGCACGACGACTTGGACAACCCCGGAGGCATCGCGCAAATCGATGAACGCAACTCCGCCGTGATCTCGGCGGCGCGCGACCCAACCTGCGAGGGTGACCTGTTGGCCGGTCTCGCGTGCGCTCAGTTTGCCGGCGTCATGGGTGCGGATCACTGCTGTTGCTCCTTGATTCGGGGTCGAAGATCTTCTGCCGGCGGATTCCAGTTGTCCGGTTGCGCATCATGTTGTTCGCCGCTGCGGATGTCCTTGACCTGATGCGGGTCGTCGCCATTGGCGGGGAACCATACATACGGTATTCCTCGGCGCTCGGCATAACGAATCTGCTTGCCGAATTTTTGTGCCGCCGCCGCGACTTCGGTCGGTATGCCGCGGGCGCGCAATTGTTGAGCCACCGCATTGCTCTGATCGCGCGAATCCTCGTCGACAAGTGCGACGAGGATCGCCGACGGCACGCTGCGGTCCGCGACGAGGCCGTTGTTGATCAGCGGGACAAGGATCCGGGAGACCCCGAGCGAGATGCCGACGCCCGGGTAGGTGTTCTTGCCGTCGCTTGCGAGTTGGTCATAGCGTCCGCCTGAGCAGATCGAACCAAGATGCTCGTAGCCAGCCATTTGGGTTTCAAAGACGGTGCCGGTGTAGTAGTCAAGGCCACGCGCGATGCGCAGATCAGCCACGATCTCGACTCCGTCGATACCTGCCGCGGCTGCGATCACTTCGGCCAACTCGGCCAGGCCAGTGTCGAGCAGTTCATGGCTTACGCCGAGCGCCCGTACTTGTTCAACGAAACGTCCGTCCGGCGTTGAAATCTGCGCGAGCGTGAGGCACTTGTCGGCCTGCTCGACGGTGAGTGACGCATCGGTCATGAGGAGTTCTTTGACCTTGTCGCCGGACAATTTGTCGAGCTTGTCGACGATGCGCATGACAGAGGCGGTGTCGGCGATGCCAAGTCCGAGATAAAAGCCTTCGAGGACCTTGCGGTTGTTGACCTGCATACGGATGGCTGGAACCGGAAGGCCCGACAGCGCTTCGGCCATGACGCGGGCGACCTCAACATCGAAGTGGAACGGAAGTTCGTCCTTCGCGACGATGTCGATATCAGCCTGGGTGAATTCGCGGAAACGGCCTTCCTGGGGTCGTTCACCGCGCCATACCTTCTGGATCTGGTAGCGGCGGAACGGGAAATCGAGTTTGCCAGCGTTCTCTAGGACATAGCGAGCAAAGGGCACCGTCAGGTCGAAATGCAGGCCAAGACCTGAGTCGCTGCCGGCGTCATCGGCCTGGAGACGGCGCAGGACGTAGACCTCTTTGTCGATCTCGCCCTTGCGGGTCAGTTGCTCCATTGGCTCGGCTGCACGTGTCTCGATCGAGGCGAAGCCGTGCAGCTCGAAGACCCTGCGCAGGTGATCGAGGACGAGCAACTCGGCGTTACGACCCGCGGGCAAGAACTCAGGGAAGCCCGATATCTTGCTCATGTCAGCAGCTCTTGGATAAACGGGTTTGCCGCGCGTTCCCGGCCGATCGTCGTCTGCGGTCCGTGTCCGGGGAGCACAACGATGTCGTCGGCGAGCGGCAGTACTTCATTCCTCAAACTGGTGATCATGTCCGGGTGCGATCCGCCGTTGAGGTCGGTACGGCCGATCGAACCTTGGAACAGGAAGTCGCCAGAGAACATGAGCTGCGAGACCGCCTCGGGTCCGTCGTAATCGACCCGATAGGCCACCGATCCAGGCGTATGACCGGGGACGTGATCGACGGTGAACATCATCCCGTCAACCTCGATCACAGTGCCGCCGATCGCGTCGCGCACATCTGCGGGCTCGCTGAAATCGGGGATTTCGGTCATACCGAGCTGTTGGCGCAACAACGCGGACGATTCATTCGAGATGGCCGCCATCGGATCGGCCAGCAAATGTCGATCGTTGGGGTGGATCCAGACCGGAATGTCGTAGGTTGCAGCGATCTCCGCGGCGCACCACATATGGTCGAAATGACCGTGCGTGATCAGCACCGCCTCCGGCTTGAGGTTCTGTTCAGTGACGACTTCGGCGATGCCGGACGCCGAATCCATACCTGGATCGACGATGGCGCAACCGGCACCTGGGCCACGTGCGATGAAATAACAATTGGCTTGCAACGGACCGGCTGGGAAAGAGGCGAGGAACACGAGCCACAGATTACGCGAGGTGCATACGTGACCGCGAATGCGTATGCTCCTAGACTGTCGGTCATGAGCTCTCCTGTTGAGAACCCCTGGGGTCGTGTCGACACCGAAGGCAATGTTTACGTACGCACGAAAGACGGCGAACGAGTCATCGGCCAGTGGGTCGGCGGCGATCCCGCCGAGGCGATGGTTTTGTATGTACGTCGCTACGAGGGCCTCGAGGCTGAGATCGGACTGCTGGAGAAGCGGCTCGAGGCCGGAACTCTCGCCCCAGACGATGCGGTCAAATCTGCGGACAAACTGCGTACGCAGATCAGCGAGGCACAGGCGGTCGGCGATCTTGACGCTCTGATCACTCGGCTGGATGCGCTTGCTCCCTCGATCGAGAAGCATCGTGAGGAGCGCCGCGCCGCCCGTGCGGAGAAGGCCAAGGAAACCGTCGCGGAGAAGTCGCGGATCGCTGGCGTGGCCGAAACCCTCGCCCAAAGCAACGATTGGCGCGCTGGCGCAGATCAGTTGCGCGCCCTGCTTGATGAGTGGAAGGCGCTCCCCCGAATCGACAAGAAGACCGACGATGCACTTTGGCATCGGTTCTCTTCGGCCCGCACGACATACACGCGCCGGCGCAAGGCCCATTTTGCCGAGCAGTCCACCCAGCGCGATGCTGCACAAGGTGCCAAGCGTGAACTGATTGCCGAGGCCGAGGCCCTGTCATCGTCAACCGAATGGGGACCGACTGCTGGCAAATACCGCGACCTGATGACGCGTTGGAAGAAGGCTGGCTCGGCGCCGCGCGGCGTCGACGACAAGCTTTGGAAGCAGTTCCGCGCAGCGCAGGACGTGTTCTTTGAGGCTCGCGACGCGGCAAATGCTCAGCTCGATGCCGAGTATGAGGTCAATGCCGAACAGAAGTTAGCGATCCTCGTTGACGCCGAAGCACTTCTACCGATCAAGGACGTTGACGCGGCCCGCAAGGCGTGGCACGACATTGCCGATCGTTGGGAAGCAGCTGGCAAGGTTCCGCGTGCGAAGGTCAAAGAATTCGAGGGCCGTATCCGCAAGATCGAAACGGCGATCCGCAATGCCGGCGACGCGTTATGGACCAAAACCAATCCCGAGTTGACCGCCCGTGCCGACGATATGATCGGCAAGTTGCAGAAGGCGATCGACGACACCCAGGCCGAGCTCGATCAGGCCCAGTCAGCAGGCAACACCACGTTGGTCAAGCGGCTCCAAGAGAACCTCGAGTCCCGCCAAGCCTTCCTCGAAATGGCGCAAAAGACTCAGGCCGACTTCTCTTAGCGAGCCCAGTTCCTAGCGAGCCCAGTTCCTAACGAGCCCAGTTCCTAGCTAACTCTGTTCAACTCACGGGTCAGTTCGTGGCGCGTCGAAACGTGATCTGGTCCTTGTTGCTCCATTCAAACGCGCGCGCCGCGCGCAGATCAACAGGCGACCAGCCTTCGCGCGCCAGATCGTTCAATAATTTCTCGCGCGCCGATGCTTTGGGCACGCATTCACGTATTGCGTATTCGTAGATCACTTCAGTCAACGGTTCCAACCCCTCGATAGTCCATCATTATTGGCCATTTTCCAGTCTCTTGGAGGCCCAGAACGGGCACCGTACGGCGATTCGCCCAACGCTAATGCGTCAGACGGTAGACGTCGAAGACGCCTTCGACGGTACGTACTGCGCTAAGAACGTGGCCAAGATGTTTCGGGTCAGCCATCTCAAAGGTGTATTGCGATTTGGCGACCCGGTCGCGGCCGGTGGACAGCGACGCCGACAAAATATTGACGTGCTGATCGGAGATAATCCGGGTGATGTCGCTGAGCAGTCTCGGCCGATCGAGCGCTTCGACCTGGATCGCGACAAGGAACAGACTCTTGGCCGTCGCAGCCCATTGAACCTCGACGATGCGTTCGGGCTGTGACTGGAGTGCCAAGAAGTTGCTGCAGTCATCGCGATGCACCGAAACGCCTGCCGTGCGTGTGACGAACCCATGGACCGCGTCACCGGGCACCGGCGTGCAACAGCGGGCGAGTTTGATCATGACGTCGCCGTCGAGTCCCTCGATGACGATGCCTGCTTCACCGGCACCACCGGAGCGACGTCGGCCAGTACGACTGGGCAGTGTGGTGGCCTCGGCCAGGTCCTCGGCGGCACCATCTCGACCACCGGCGAGGGTGATGACCCGCTCGACGATGTTTTGCGGGCTGAAGGTTCCCTCGCCAACACCGGCATACAGCGCCGTGACATCGGCGGCGTGCAGATCGCGCGCCACCACATCGAGCGTCTCGTGCTTGAACAATCGGTGCAGCGGCAAATTTTCCTTGCGCATCTGCTTGGCAATCAGATCCTTGCCGCGCTCGATTGCCTCGTCACGCCGCTCTTTGGTGAACCATTGGCGGATCTTGTTGCGCGCCCGCGGGCTCTTGACGAACTCAAGCCAGTCACGGCTCGGCGCGGCCGTCGGCGCCTTCGAGGTGAAGATCTCGACAACATCGCCGGTTTCAAGCGCGGATTCAAGCGAGACCAGCCGGCCATTGACGCGCGCGCCGATACAAGCATGACCAACTTCGGTATGAACGGCATAGGCGAAGTCAACCGGTGTCGCTTCGGCCGGCAGTTGGATCAGGTCACCACGCGGCGTGTAGGCATACACCCCCGCGGTATGCATCTCAAACCGCAGCGAGTCCAAGAAATCGCCCGGATCTTCGGTCTCAGACTGCCAATCGAGGAGTTCACGCAGCCAAACCATCTCGCTGCCGTTCCTCCCGGTGGCCCCTGTTCGATGCCCGTTGACGTCGGCGAGCGCGTCCTCTTTGTATTTCCAGTGGGCGGCGACACCGTATTCGGCACGTCGATGCATCGCGTAGGTACGGATCTGCAGCTCGACGGGCTTGCCCTGCGGACCGATCACGGTCGTATGCAGGGATTGGTACATGTTGAATTTGGGAACTGAAATGTAGTCCTTGAAACGTCCAGGAATCGGATTCCAACGGGCATGCAGGACGCCGAGCACGCCATAACAATCGGCGACTGAGTCGACCAGTATGCGCACGCCAACCAGATCGTTGATGTCGGCGAAATCACGGCTGTGGACCAGCATCTTCTGATAAATCGAAAAATAGTGCTTGGGCCGACCGGAGACCTTGGCTTTGATCTTCGTGGGCTTGAGATCGGATTCGACGTCAGCGATGACGCGCTCAAGGAATTCCTCGCGCGACGGCGCCCGATCGGCAACAAGACGAACGATCTCGTCATAGACCTTCGGGTGCAGCGTCGCGAACGACAGATCCTCAAGTTCCCACTTGATCGTGTTCATGCCGAGCCGGTGTGCGAGCGGGGCGAAGATGTCGATCGTCTCGCGGGCGATCCGCTCCTGCTTGTCTTGCCGCAGATAGCGCAGCGTACGCATGTTGTGCAGCCGGTCGGCGAGCTTGATCACGAGCACCCGAATGTCACGACTCATCGCGACAACCATTTTGCGAATCGTCTCGGACTGGGCCTGTGCGCCGTATTTAACCTTGTCGAGTTTGGTCACGCCATCGACAAGTTGAACGACCTCGTCACCAAAGTCCCGACGAAGCTCCTCCAACGTGTAGGGCGTGTCCTCGACGGTGTCGTGCAGCAGCGCAGCGCACAACGTCGGCGCGGTCATACCGAGTTCGGCGAGGATTGAGGCAACCGCGAGTGGGTGGGTGATGTAGGCGTCGCCGCTCTTGCGCTTCTGCCCCTCGTGCATGTGCTCGGCAACTTCGTAGGCATGCTGGATCGACGTGACGTCACCCTTGGGGTGCGTGCGTCGGTAGGTTCGCAGCAGCGGGTCGAGGACTGGGTTGACCGAACTGGTCTTGCCGCCGAAGCGAGCCAGACGTGTGCGGACGCGCGCCGAGGTCGACGCCGACTCGGTGTTCTTCGACTCGGCGGCCTTCGCTGCTGCTTCTACCCGGTCTGCCACGCCCACATCCTTCGCTCACGTCCAATACTAGAGCCAGACGCAACCACCGATGACGCTACAGCGAACTGACGATCGATGCGCCCGTCGCAATCACCATCATGAGGACAACGACAATCGCGACAACGCGGATCTGGTGCTGGTTCATAGGTTCTCCTGAGGATCAGTAAGCGCGCAGCGCGGCGGTGGGTGTGCCGCGCAGAGTTGCGCGGCCGTGCAGGTCGAGAAGTTCGATGACGACGAGGTTACCGGCCACAGTCGAACCGGCCGTCTCGACCAATCGAGTTGCTGCTGCCATCGTCCCACCCGTGGCTAAGACATCATCAACGACCAGCACTCGCGAGCCGGTCGGCAGCGCATCGGTATGCATTTCGATCGACGCTTCCCCATATTCGAGGCCGTAGGTGACGGCATGTGATTCGGCGGGAAGTTTGCCGGCCTTACGGACCGGGATGAAGCCCACACCGAGCGCGATCGCGACCGCAGGGGCGAAGATGAAGCCGCGCGCCTCGATGCCGAGCACCGCGTCCATCGGCCCATCGGTCATGGTCCGACCGATTTCGGCCAGCGCCTCGATGACTTCGCGCAGCGCGGTCGGATCGGCGAGGAGCGGCGTGATATCGCGGAAGGTCACGCCGGGCACCGGCCAGTCCTCGATCGGCCGCACCAGCTTGTCGATCGTTTGCGACAGATCCATCATCGTTGATTCACTCCTGAATAACTGCATTGGTCCGGCTCAGCCGGTGATGTCTAGTTTGCACACGTCTTGTGCATGCTTGGCGATCGATCGGGTGGCGTTGGTGAATTCGGTACTACTGAGTTTGGCGATGGCATCGCCGGGCCCTGCCGGCTCATCGTCGCCTGCACTGAGGTTCTTACGAAGCGATCGTACGGCCGTGTCAACGACCTTCCAGTCATCTGCGACCGCATCGGGGGCTTCTTTCGCGAGCGTATGCGTGCGCGCAAGCGCCTTGTCGAGTTGGGCCGAGTCGCCGGCACCCAACGCCAAGTAGTCGCCGTCGGAGGCAGCCAGGTCAGCGCAATAGGTATTGATCGAGCGGCTACCGCAAGCGGCAGCTGCCGAGCACGCCAAGATCGTGCCGCCCAGTGTCAGGACGAACTTGGTACGTATGTGGGTCACCGTTCGAGACCTTCCACGTCGTGGGGCAGCAGTCCAACAAACCTTGACCCTACTTGGTTCGCTTCGATCTCGTCGTGCGTTTGGGCTGGGTACGTTTGGCCGATCCCGATTGAAGCACCGGCCGCGTGCCGACCTCAGTCTTCACGTTGCCTTCTTCGGCTTCGGCCGCGACCTCGCGTTCGACCAACTTGTTGCGCCGGGCCATGACACGCTTCGCCTGCGCAATCGTCGACGGTTCACGCTCCTTGAGCTGTGAAGCCATTGGAGTCGCAATGAAGATCGACGAATAGGTACCAGCGGCCATACCCACGAACAACGCCAACGCGAGGTCCTTCAGCGGTCCGGTGCCCAGCACCGTGACACCGACGAGCAACAGCGCGGCAACCGGCAGCAGCGCCGTAATCGAGGTGTTAATCGATCGGACCAGTGTCTGATTGATCGCGAGGTTCGAGGACTCGGCGTAGGTGTATTGGCTTGATTTGAGGAAGCCGCGTGTGTTTTCTCTGACCTTGTCGAATACGACGACGGTGTCATAGAGCGAATAGCCCAAAATCGTCAGCAGACCAGTAATCGTGGCTGGGGTGATCTCAAAGCCGGTCCAGGCATACACACCGATGGTGATGATGAGGTCGTGTGCGAGCGCCACGATCGCCGCCAGCGACATACGCCATTCGCGGAAATAGGCCCAGATGAAGATGACGACGAGAACGATGAACACAATGAGTCCGGTGAGCGCTTTGCTTGCTACCTCCTGACCCCAAGTCGGGCCGATCAGATTCTGGCTCACTTCAGTGGCACCGGCTTTTGTCAGAGCGGCGTCAATGATCGACGCATCGTCTTGGCTGAGTGGCTTGGTGTCGATGCGCAGTCGGTTGCTGCCCGAGGTGATGACCTGAGGGTCACTCGCATCCGGGATTCCGGCGTTGGCGACCGCTTTGGTCATGATGTCTACCGTATTGCTATCGGTCTTCTGCACCGTTGCGGTGAATTCCACACCGCCCTTGAACTCGATGCCCATGTTGAAACCACGTGCAAAGAATCCAGCGGTGACCAGGACCAAGATCACTGCGGAGATTGAGTACCAGAGTTTGCGGCGACCGACGAAGTCGATCGAGACGTGCCCCTCATAAAGATCATGGCCAAAATTGCCGAGCTTGCCCATCAGGCCCTACTTCCCGGAGTACGTCCGATTTCGGTGACTTTTCGACCCTGGATACCCAGGTGTGAAGCGTCGAAGCCGGAAAGTTTGTGACCCTGTCCGAAGAACTTGGTCTTGGCCAGCAGCGACACGACGGGTTTGGTGAATAAGAACACCACGAAGACGTCGATGACGGTCGTCAGGCCGAGCGCGAACGCGAAGCCGCGGACCACGCCGATTGCGAAGATGTAGAGCACCAGTGCGGCCAAGAACGACACCGCATCGGCGGCGAGGATTGTGCCGCGGGCGCGGACCCAGCCGGTTTCAACCGCAAGGCGCAATGATTTGCCATCACGAACTTCATCGCGTAATCGTTCGAAGAACACGATAAACGAGTCGGCGGTGATACCGATTGCCACGATCAGGCCAGCGATGCCAGGGAGCGTCAAGGTGAAGCCCATCCCCTTGCCCAGGATCAACACCATGGCATACGTGATGGCGCCGGCTATCGCGAGCGATGCCACGACGACAAGGCCGAGGCCTCGGTAGTACAGCAAGCTATAGACCACCACGAGAAATAGGCCGACGAGACCGGCGATCAGGCCCGCCTGGAGTTGGCTGGCGGCCAGCGAGGGGCCCTCGGCACTCACATTGGCGATCGTGAACGTCAACGGCAGCGAGCCGTATTTCAACGAGTTGGCCAGCGCTTTGGAGGTCTTGATCGTGAAGCCGCCGGAAATCTGTGACTTCCCGTCGGTGAAGTGTCCGTTGGTCGTCGGAGCACTCAACGTTTCACCGTCGAGGACGATCGCGAAGCGGCTTGCCTGCTCGTTGCCACCCTGCTCCTGCTTGTAGAGCGCGTCGGTGATGGTGGAGAAATCTTTCTTGCCCTGTCCCTTAAGCGCGAGTGCGACGACCCATTCATTGTTCTGCTGGTTGAGTACGTTGTCGGCGCTCTTGATCTGGGTGCCAGAGATGACGGTCGGGCTCAGCACCTCTGTTTCACCCGTTTTAGGATCGCAGGTGACCATCGCCTTATTGGCGACGTCGTCAACGGTGGTAAGGCCGGCCTTGGTGCAGGCGAAGCCATTGGCCTGATCCTGCAGAGCCAAGATTGCCTGTTGATATTCCTTCGGCAATGACTTGACGCCTTCGGTTTCGGCGGCGATGTTCTGCTCGAGCGTCAGCTTGCTCCAGTCGACAGCGGCGACGGCCTTCTTAATCTCATCGGGCTTCATTTGCGACTTGGTGTTGTTGCCGACGGCCCACAGCAGCCGGAAGCGGAGCTGGGCGGTCTTGCCAACCTGATCGGCAATCCCCTGCTTCTGTTCGCCGGGGATTTCGATGAGCACTTGATTGTCGCTCTGTGTCGTCACTTCGGCTTCGGAGACACCCGTGCCGTTAACCCGCTGGTCGATGATGTTGCGGGCTTCTTTGAGTTTGGATTTCTGGATCTTGCCGGTGGAATCCTTTGCGAGAAGCGTGATGCGCGTGCCGCCCTGAAGGTCAAGTCCCAATTTGGGCTGCCACGCGCTGTCATCACCCTTCTTTGCCGTCAGATCGGTCAGCGCCACGATGCCGTAGAGCGCGATGATCACTGCAATGAAGATGATGAGGGTCCGCTTCGGATGCGGTACCGCCCTGGTGTTTTTGGGACTTGCCACAGACTCAGTTACCTTCTGGTTGTTCCGGAGCGCCGGCTTCGGCGTCATGGGGATTGATCGGGACTTCAACGCGCGCGATTGCGGCTCGAGCCACCGTGATCGTGGTTCCTGGTGCGATTCTCAGCTCTGCCTTGTCATCAATGACCGAGACAACTTCGCCGTAAATGCCGCTGCCAAGCATGACGTTCGAGCCCACGCCGATCGCGCCTTGAGTCTCTTTGAAAGCCTGCTGACGCTTGCGCATGGGGCGCAGGATCAACAGCCAGAAGACGAGTGCGAGAAGTACCAGTGGTAGGTAAGTATCCCAACTGCCCATCGTGAATTCTCCCGAATTGAAGTGTTTCCGTCGCTGCACGACGAAATCGGCCTCTGGGCCATCGGGTAGTTTATCTCCCCGCTCCACATCCGGTGATTTGACTCACCCTTCGGGGTCGGTTTCTCCGATCGGCAATTGGTCAAAGCCAACCGGGGCGACCAGTCCGAGGTGCCGCCATGCTGCGGCCGTTGCGATCCGGCCACGCGGGGTTCGAGCCAGAAATCCCAATCGTACGAGGAATGGCTCGGCGAGCTCTTCGACCGTTTCGCGTTCCTCGCCGACGGCGACCGCGAGCGTCGAGATGCCGACCGGTCCCCCGCCAAAGCTCTTGCACAGCGCGGTCAGCACGCCGCGATCGAGCCGGTCGAGACCGAGGGCGTCGACTTCATACAGACTGAGCGCGGCATGCGCTGCCGCTTCATTGACCGTGCCGTCAGCGCGGACCTCGGCATAGTCGCGGACCCGACGGAGTAGCCGGTTGGCAATACGTGGCGTGCCGCGCGAGCGCGAAGCGATCTCCAGACCACCGGCATCGGTGATCGCGAGTGACAACAATCCGGCCGAACGGTCAACGATCCGATGCAACTCGGCGGGTTCGTAATATTCCAGCTGCGCGGTGAAGCCGAAACGGTCGCGCAACGGGCTGGGCAGCAGGCCGGCTCGGGTCGTCGCGCCGACCACCGTGAACGGCGGGATCTCCAACGGGATGGCGGTCGCGCCCGGCCCTTTGCCGACGACAACATCGACGCGGAAGTCTTCCATCGCGATGTAAAGAAGTTCTTCGGCAGGTCGGGACATGCGGTGGATTTCGTCGATGAAGAGGACGTCACCCTCATTCATGCCCGACAGGATTGCCGCCAGATCGCCAGCGTGTTGGATCGCCGGGCCGCTGGTGATGCGCAGCGGCGCGGCCATCTGGTGGGCGATGATCATCGCGATCGTCGTCTTGCCGAGTCCGGGCGGCCCCGACAAGAGAACGTGATCGGGTGCCCGACCGCGGGCCTGGGCCGCGTCGAGCATGAGTGCCAACTGTTCGCGTACGCGCTCCTGGCCGATCAGTTCCTCAAGGGTGCGGGGGCGCAGCGCTGCTTCGAAAGCCCGTTCCTCGGAAGCGGCGCCCGCAAAAACACCCTCGAAGTCGAGGTCGCTGTCTGTCCCGTCGTTGCTGGGTTCAGTGTCCATATTCATGCTTTCGACAGCGTACGCAGTGCTTCGCGCAACAGGAAGGAGATGTCCGGCTCGCTCCCGTTCAGGAGGTCGGCAGCGACCGCGTCAACCGCGCCGTCGGCGGCCCGAGCATTCCAACCCAGACCAAGCAAGGCGTCATGGACCTGGCCGCGCCAGGCACCGCGACCGGTCTGCGGCGCAGCGGCGGTGACCGGACCGATGCGGTCTTTGAGTTCGAGGACGATGCGCTCGGCGCCCTTCTTGCCGATGCCCGGGACCGAGGTCAGAGTAGACAGATCGCCGTCAGCGATCGCGGCCCGCAACCGATCCGGGGACAGCACGGCAAGCATTGCCTGCGCGACTTTGGGGCCGACGCCGCTGGCCGTCTGGGCAAGCTCGAACATGTCGCGTTCATCATCGTCAGCGAAACCGAAGATCGTCAGTGAGTCCTCGCGTACGACCATTGAGGTGGCCACCTGTGCTTCGTGGCCGATACGCAGCGTCGCGAGAGTGTTGGGCGCGCACTTGACCTGCATACCGACGCCACCAACGTCGATGACGGCGGCACTGAGGGTGATGGCGGCAACTTTGCCGCGTACGAACGCAATCAACGGATCCCTGCCTTGCCGGTGCCGGCGGCACGTGAACCATGGAGCGCGACCGCCTCAGCCAATCGGTTGGTGGCACCGCCACGCCAAATGTGACAAATCGCGATCGCGAGGGCGTCGGCAGCATCTGCGGGTTTGGGTGCCTCGGTGAGTCGTAACAATCGTGTGACCATCATCGTGACCTGTGCTTTGTCGGCCCGGCCGCTTCCGGTGACCGAGGCCTTGACCTCGCTGGGGGTATGCAGAACCAATGGCAGTCCGTGTTTGGCGGCGATGAACATCACCACGCCGCTGGCCTGGGCGGTGCCCATGACGGTGCGCACGTTGTGTTGGCTGAAGACACGCTCAAGCGCCACAACCTCTGGGTGATGGCGCCGGATCCATTCGTCGAGCTCGGTACCGATCGATAGGAGTCGTTTCTCGACCGCGAGCTCAGGCGGTGTGCGGGCAACGCCGACGTCAAGCATCGTCAATGGTCGGCCGACAGTGCCCTCAACGACACCGAAGCCACAACGCGTCAGGCCAGGGTCGACCCCAAGAACCCGCATGGCACCTCCTCGACGACCACGATGACCAGGCTGTCACCGAACACCTGTTCGAGACTCTAGTCGAGTGCACTGTCAGGCAGAAGCAGACTCGCCGGACGAGTCTCGAGCGCACCGCCCAACTAGTCGGTCGGCTCAGTCGTCGTCTTCGGCCAGTTGCGCCAGCACTTCGTCGGAGACATCGACGTTGGCGAAGACATTTTGTACGTCATCGCAGTCTTCCAGGAAGTCGATCAGTCGGAATACCTTGCCGGCTGCTTCAGCGTCGGCCACAACGGTGACCGACGGGACGAATAAAGCGTCGGCCGAGTCATATTCGATGCCGGCGTCCTGCAGCGCGCTGCGTACGGCCACCAAGTCGGTCGGCTCGCAGACCACTTCGAAGGAACCGTCGAGGTCGTTGACTTGGTCGGCACCGGCGTCGAGAACCGCCATGAGGATGTCATCCTCGGTGAACTCCACGCCGTCGTGCTCGGCGGGCACGATAATGACGCCCTTGCGCGCGAACATGTAGGACACCGAGTTGGGATCGGCCATTGTGCCGCCGTTGCGTGTCATCGCGGTGCGTACTTCCATCGCAGCACGGTTGCGATTGTCGGTCAAACATTCGATCAGGAACGCCACACCGGCGGGGCCGTAGCCCTCATACATGATGGTGATGTAGTCAACACCGTCTGCATCGAGGCCACCGCCGCGCTTGACCGCACGGTTGATGTTGTCGATCGGGACCGAGGACTTTTTGGCTTTTTGGACCGCGTCGAACAGGGTCGGGTTGCCGTCGAGGTCGGGTCCGCCCATTTTGGCGGCAACCTCGATGTTCTTGATCAGTTTGGCGAACATTTTGCCGCGTCGCGAGTCGACGATGGCTTTCTTGTGTTTGGTTGTCGCCCATTTGGAGTGACCGGACATGTGGCCCCCTTCTCGGTAACTGCGGATCTACAAATTCGAACTCGGTGTGTCGTGAACCTATGCCGTCAGGACCATATCGACAAAGTAGCGGTGTATGCGGTCATCATCGCTCACCTCGGGGTGAAATGAGGTGGCGAGCAGGTTGCCCTGTTTGACCGCGACGATCCTACCGCCGGACTCCCCCGCATCAACGGTGGCAAGAACCTCGACGTCGTTGCCGATCGATTCGACCCACGGCGCACGGATGAACACGGCATGTATGGGCGAGTCGAAGCCGTCGAAATCGATATTGCCCTCGAATGAATCCACCTGCCGGCCGAAGGCGTTGCGCCGGACTGTGATGTCGATGCCGCCTAGCGTTTCCTGTCCTTTGGCGCCGTCGTTGATCCGATCGGCCAGCATGATCATGCCGGCGCAGGTGCCAAATACCGGCATACCTTCCTGGATGCGTTCTTGCAGCGGTTCGAAGAGTTCGAAGATCCGGGCGAGTTTATACATCGTCGTCGATTCGCCACCGGGCATGATCAACGCATCGCAGCGCTCAAGCTCTTCGGGCCGGCGTACCGAGATCGCTTCGAGGCCGAGTTTGGCAAGCGCACGGAAGTGTTCACGGACATCGCCTTGAAGCGCGAAGACGCCGACCGTAGGTTGTGGAATCACCTATTGAGTGTATGGGCCCCGGGCGTGCTCATGGCACCGAACCCGCTGGCGGCGCGGGGAGGCGGGCGGAGATGTCGTAGGTCCGGTTTTCCAACGAGATGAGTCGGTCTTCGACTTTGCCGATTTCTGCTTTGAGTTCAGATCGAGTTTCGGCAATGTCACCCTTGAGTTCACGACGTGTTAAATCAAGTTTCACGTCCAAATCAGCGATGTCGTCTT
Source organism: Aeromicrobium changchenzhani (assembly GCF_057586615.1). Taxonomy (NCBI): domain Bacteria; kingdom Bacillati; phylum Actinomycetota; class Actinomycetes; order Propionibacteriales; family Nocardioidaceae; genus Aeromicrobium; species Aeromicrobium changchenzhani. The sequence goes on from NZ_CM172480.1 coordinate 2,133,441, forward strand.
TAAGCTCATTCCGGATCGAATTAAGGTCGCCTTTCAGCTCACCTCGGGTCGAATCCAGGTTCGCATCCAGACCGGCAATGTCGGCCTTGAAGTCGGCGCGCAAATCTCGTTTCATAGCGACGAGGTAGACAAACAGGCCAAGCGCAAACGTGGCAAGTGCCGCCAGCGTCGTCCACGTCTGCTGATCCACCGTCGTCATCCTCCCAGTGTGCCCGATACGCTTGACCGTTTCCAGCAATCTATGAGCAGCACCGGCAAAAACACAACCGTCTCGACGGCTCAGTGTGGATAACACTTCTGGGCACGGTCTCAGCAAAGGCGCAGCTCCAGCGGACAGCGGCAGGCTGGAGGGGGGAGAACCAACTCAACAAACCTACCGCCGCCACTCCCTCCCGGGACTGGGAAGAAAAAGCAGATAGACCGCAGCCCACGTGGACTGCAGCTCTTGCTGCTCCCTCTGCACACCCGCCACGAAACTCCCATAACGTGACTGCGGGTGATGGATTAAGTATGCACTAGCGGGGGCTCAAAGAACATCGAGCCTCAACCGAAATCGAAGAGATCGCGAAAGCCTTCGCGACTGTCACATACAAGTCGTGGGTTTCAGGTCATGGGGTTGGCTGGCAAGGATCAACTAGGTCGGGTCGCGCAGAATCGATTGCGGCCGACCGACTCCGTGCGATCGCGAACCACGGTCAGAGGAACGTTACGTCGAAGGTGATTATCCGGGTAAAGACCTGACCGTTGCTGTCGGTGGCCTTTACCGTGATGGTGTAGGCACCAGCTCCCCACAGATCAGTGTATGCCGAGCTCGAGCTTGGGATGGACCAACTTCTTATCCCGCTGCCGGTGGACCAGGTGGCGGGACGCCACGTACCGCACGCACCGGCCTGATAGGTGCTGTTTCCGGGATTCCAGCATCGGGTTCCCAAGATGTTGGTCCGTTTCAGCTCGTACTCGATAGCAGTGATCGTCTTACTGCCCGAAGGCTGGGCGGTGCCGCAAGCGGCCTTGAGCGGGGACGAACCACCGCACGCGTTGTTGACCGCGGTCTGAACCTGTGAACGGCTGCGGTCTGCATCAGTGGGTTGCGTGATGAGAACATCTGGGGGCACCTCCTCGCCTGCACAACGGACTCGACCAAGCAAACTTCGATCCACCGCTTGCACACGCGTAGTCCCGGAGACCCAAGCCGGCGTCAACCGCAGTCGCGATCGGCCTGTCACCGTCACTGTGTCCCCCGAGAGTACGGGGTTTTTGAAGTCAGGGTTAATGAGAATCCCGCCCCTGAAATCGGTATAGACGTTCGCACCAACCGCACCGGTCTGAGAGTCAATCTTTGACCCTGCAATAAGACCTGGAGATGTCCATGCCGTCTCATACCGCTTGTCGAGAATCTTCCAGTTGAACCGCACGCTGCCATAGAAGCCAAGAACCGCAACACCCACATTCGTGCAGTGCGTTGGCTGCCATTCGAAGGCGAGGACGCGATGCGCGCCGATAACCCCTGCTTCGAACGCCGCAGTGTCCGAAAAGTATGCGTCGGTTCCGGTCGCTGTGCCCTGCGCGAATCCGACCGGTGCGAGCAAACCCATCGCGATGAGCAGGGTCAACCCCTTGCCGGTCGTAGCGCGTCTGCTCGGTGGCCGCCTTCGGCTAGGTCGCAAAAACAGCGACAACAAAACTGCTGCCACAACTAGGCCGGCCAGAAACATGCCCACCGGTCCCGAAAGCCAGGCCGCGACATACCCGGCGTAGGGCAGGTCAAACATGACTCTGTCTGCGGTTTTGATCACGTACGGGTCAGCGTCCACGGCTTCGTTGGCGTCGCCCTTGAGCGTCAGATCAACCGCTCCCGAATCGGTCGCGTCGGTTGCTTTTGCCGTGACCCGGTGCGTGACGCGCCGACCATCGCTGTCAACGACCGATACGACATCTCCGACGACGACTTGTGAGGCTGGCACCTCTTTGGCGAAGGCCAGCGCGCCCGCGTTGATTTCCGGTGACATTGATCCGGAGCGAAACACCAGGGGCTGCACGCCAAACGCGAAGGTGGCTACGGTCAGAACGATCGAAAGGAGCCCAAGGATCGCACCAACCCATAGGGTCGCCTGCCCCAGTCCTCGCACCCAGTGCGGGAATGAATTCGGTCGTTGTTCCATCATTTTGGGCTTCACGACGGCTGAACCGCTGCGAGGGTGGCCGTGATGGTGGTGTAGACATCCTGCAACCCATTACCTGCGGTGGAGTCGAACGTCACCAGCATGCAGAGACGCTGGTAGGTGCTCGGCTGCAGGGTCACGGGTGTGTTTGATGGCGTGATCGCGCTCGGAGTGGTGCTGATGGCCACGTTGGTCCACCAGTTTGCGGTTCCGCCCACACAGTTGCCCCGCCGATCACCGTCCGCTCTCGTTCCCGTCGGCGTTCCCTTTGTTGCTCCGGGTTTGGTAGTAACGAGGAGCTTCCCTGCGAAGCTGTTACTAGACGACTGAGCTGTGCCGGTGAACTTCAGCGGTGTCGAGCCGGCATTGTGGATGTAGATCTCCATGGCTACGGATTCACCAGGCAAGACATCGTCGAGCTCGACAACGGGGAAAGTCCAGGTACCGCCCTGCCCCACAGTGTCAAAACCGGGGTTCGAAGCCGAACTCGGGATCGTCGCTGTCGGCGACAGGACGAGGTCCAACGATCCCGAACTGATGGGGCCTACGCTGACCGTCGCCTGATCGGTCCAATATGCAGAGGTGCCCACTGCACCGAATCCAAGCAGGATTCCTAGACTCAACACAGCCCGTGCACGGGCGGAAGTGAGAGTACGCCAAAAATTCTTGCGACGAGGAGCGGCGTGGCTAGACATCTGCGCTCTCCTCTTCGTGTCGACGCCGGACCAATGCAAGCCCGATTCCTATCAACACGGCACTGATTGCGACGAACCAACCGATTGCGGGAGCACCTGTGACGGGTAGGCCTGACGATCCGGTCCCGTCACCTTTTGTGTCATCCTTTTCGTCATCCGTGGGCGCAAGTGCAGCTGCCTGCGACAGGGTCACACGGAAGGCCAGATCTGATGCTCGGTTTTGCGTCGCATTTGGCGAGGAGAAATCGAAGGCAACAGTGACCTTTATCGGTTCAACCGCGCCATCGGGGATGTTGGGACTGGTCAGCAACCGATGCGTACCGCCCTCGGAAACCGTGGTCCAGTTCCCATTGCCGCCTTTTGCAGTGACATGGAGGTCGCCGGAGTCGATCAGGTCGCCCACCCGGGAGCCCAGCACGTCAACTGTCAGATCACCGAGCGTTCCACCCTGATTTCGCACATAGAACGTGGCTGCCTCAGAATCACCAGGCACCCACCGCATTGACTCATCAAAGATTGGGTTGGTGATCGAGTGTGTCCAGTTCACACCGTCGCGGCTGAGACCGAGCTCGTTGGCAGCGAAAGCCGGCGAGATTGAGGCTCCTGCGATTAACAACGTCATACCCAAGAGACGGCCCAGAAAGCGCTTCATGACGCATCCACAGAGCTCCGGTGTCGCGACTTGCGAAACCGATCCCGCAACGAACTAGTGAGCATATAAGCGGCATAGAGAAGGAGGCCTGACACAACGATGATCATGGTGATGTGGCGCTCCCTCCCAGTAATGAACTTGTTGACGTAGCCCAGATAAGGGACGTGGTACCAAAGCTTGCCCTTGATCTGAACGGGCCTGACTGGCTTTGCATCAGCGACGTTGTTGGCATCACCTTGGGTGGTGAATGTTCGCCTGCCTTTGATCGAGGTGGCCACCGCAACAACCCGGTGCGTAACTACCGTCGGCTTGCCGGACTTCAATTGGTAGGTAATGATCGTGCCCACCGAAACATCCTTGAGCGGCACCGGCTTCATGACCACCAGCGTCCCCGGCGGGTACTTCGGCTGCATCGACCCGGTGAGGATCGTATAAGGAGTTGCTCCGCCGATGCGCGGTATGAGAACTGCGGCCGAGACGGCCGCGACAAGAACCAAAATCACAACCCAAGCGATCACCTGGCCAGCCCAACCGAGTATTCCGTGTGTTCGCTTCATCGACTGCCCCCCTGCCGATGGTGTGGGCTGCCTGGAAGCTTTAATGCATCGCCAGGCAGCCCGCGCCAATCAGAGGTTCGGATTGACCTGAGTGAGCGTCACCGCGATATCATCGAATTCGGCCAGCAGATCTTGCATGTCGTTGCCGTTGACAATGGGAGTACCAGTTTCGTCCGTGCCGAAGGGAACGGTGACATTGATTGTCGCGGTGATGGTGGCCCCATCATCGGCGGAGTTGACGGTGCCGTTGTTGGCAATCGTCCGTGCGTTAGCCCCATCGATGGCGAACCCGCCCGTCACGGTGAAATCAGCCGATGTTCCCACCGGCGTCTCGGTGGGGGTGAACGTCGTGGGGACCGCAACCTTTGCCGAGAGGTTGTCACCAGTCGCCTGGAGCACGAACGTGCAGACTTGGCTCACCTTGTCACCAGGCACGAAGAGTGTCACCGGGTCGCCAGCGCTCGCAGAACCGGTGGCGTAGACCCACGTGTCGCCACAATCGCCGCCGGTGAGTTTGAGGTCACCAGCCTCGATCGATCCACCGTCAACCGTGTCTGTAGCGGTCCAGTAGGCCAGCGAACCGAGGCCACCGAGAAGCAGGACTCCCGCTGCTGCCGCAGCTATTGCGCCTTTTGTTGATTTCTTCATGCCATTCTCCCTCAATCAGTGTCCCGATCGAGGTTCGATCAAGGACTTACATATCTATGACGTACGTATAAGGCAATTATGACGTAAGAACTTCATAAGAACTAAAAAAGAGCCAAAGACGGGCCATATGCCGTGAAGTCGGGCCTTAAGTCCCGAAAACGGGCGATCGCTGGGCTCACCAGTCGCGTTCAGCGAGGCGATGCGACTCGGGGATTTCGGCGCCATTGTCGGGTGTCAGTGCCCACGTTTAGGATTGAAACGAGGCTCGTATGTGGTCGCCCGTGTGACCGATTATTTCCTGCAATTGCAGCGAATTATTGTGCAAAATGGGTTGTATTTGTCGGTGGCGGCGCCTACGATAGAAGTAATTGATCGAACAGGTGTTCGATGAAAGATCTTGAGGGCATCGGGGGATGTGATGGTGGACACAAGGCAGCTGGAGGGGTGGCAGCTCAGCGATGAGCAAGTCACCGCCGGTGTCGTTGAGGTGTTCACCAAGATCGCTCGGCTCGAGGCTGAAGCTGCCCGGTTGACGGGCCTGGCGATAGAGCGGGGCCTGCCTCGGCTGGCCGGCAATTCATCGGCGAGTGTGTGGGTCGCGAACCTGACGAAGATCTCGCCTTATACGGCTTCCAAGACGGTGCGTCGTGCCGAACAGATGAGCCCGAACGTTGTGGCGACGCAGGCTGCGTGGGCGGCCGGTGAGATCAACTCCGATCAGGCCGAGATTATTGCGACCGCGGTCAACGATCTTCCTGACTATGCTGATGCTGAACGACCGCTCGCAGAAAAGCATCTTTTGGGATTGGCTGGACAGTTTGGGTTGAAGAACCTCAGCCGGCTCGCGAATCGGATCCTCGAAGTCATCGATCCTGATGGTGTTGATGAGTATTTGGGTGAACAGCTCAGGAAGCAGGAACAGAAGGCGTTGCGGTCGACCCAACTTGAACTTATTAATGGTGGCGATGGGATGACTCGGATCCGCGGGCTCCTGCCCACCGCACAGGCATCGATTTTGAAGGCCTGCTTGGAGGGGATCGCTTCACCACGTCGGGAATCGTTCCAACTGGGTTCACGCGATGAACAAGGCGCCCATTCTGATGCCGCTGTCGGCCGGCTTTCACATCCTGAACGGATGGGGCGTGCTTTCTTGGAGTTGTTGGAGCATTTGCCGTCCGATGCGATGCCCAGCCATGGCGGCCTGGCCGCATCAGTGACGATCAGTATGGACCTTGACCAGTTGCGTGACCAGATCGGCACCGTGTCGCTGTCGACCGGCGAGGAAATGTCGGCCTCCCAGGCCCGCAGGTTCGCCTGCAACGCCCAGTTGATTCCCTTGGTGCTGGATGGCGAGTCGAAGGTTCTTGATTACGGCACCGAAAAGCGGATCTACACCAAACACCAACGCATCGCCCTTGCTAAAAGAGACGGCGGCTGTTGTTGGAAAAATTGCAATCGGCCGCCAGCCTGGTGTGAAGCTCATCATCTGGTGTGGCATTCACACGACGGCGAAACCACCCTCGACAATGGCGCACTCTTTTGCTACTTCCATCACCACCTGCTTCACGACGGCGAATGGGACGCCCGGATGGGAGCCGACGGAATCGTCGAAGTCATCCCGCCCAGACGCGTCGACGCATTCCAGAAACCCCTACGCCACGAAGAACGCATACCCGTCGCCAACCCCTGGGCAGCATAAGCAGGAGGGCTCTGCCCTCTTGGTTTCGTTGAGCGCCGGGTTACCAGCCGCGTTCGGACAGGCGGTGCGGTTCGGGGATTTCGTCGACGTTGATGCCGACCATGGCCTCGCCGAGTCCACGCGAAACCTTCGCAATGACATCGGGATCGTCGAAGAAGGTGGTGGCCTTGACGATGGCCTGGGCACGCTCCTCCGGATTGCCCGACTTGAAGATACCGGAGCCGACGAAAACGCCCTCGGCACCCAACTGCATCATCATCGCCGCATCGGATGGCGTCGCAATGCCACCGGCGACGAACAGCACGACGGGAAGTTTGCCGGCTTCGGCGATTTCCTTGACCAGATCGTACGGCGCCTGAAGTTCCTTGGCCGCGACATACAACTCATCTTCGGACATAGCTGACAGTCGACGGATTTCGCCGTTGATCGAGCGGATGTGGCCGGTCGCGTTCGACACATCGCCCGTGCCCGCTTCGCCCTTGGAGCGAATCATCGCCGCACCCTCGGTGATACGCCGCAGCGCCTCGCCAAGGTTGGTCGCGCCACAAACGAACGGAACAGTGAACTTCCACTTGTCGATGTGGTTCGCATAATCAGCCGGTGTGAGCACTTCGGACTCATCGATGTAATCGACGCCGAGCGACTGCAGCACCTGCGCCTCAACGAAATGGCCGATACGTGCCTTGGCCATAACCGGGATCGAAACTTCCGCGATGATTCCGTCGATCAGGTCGGGGTCGCTCATCCGCGCCACGCCGCCCTGTGAACGGATATCGGCGGGAACACGCTCGAGTGCCATGACGGCAACTGCGCCAGCGTCCTCGGCAATACGTGCCTGCTCGGCATTGACCACGTCCATGATGACGCCGCCCTTGAGCATTTCCGCCATGCCGCGCTTGACGCGGCCCGTGCCGACCGAAGTCTGTTCGTCGCTCACTGCTGTTCCTTAACAATTTGTCGCACCGGATTGATAATTCCGAGTCTACCCGCGACGGCAGCGGCCGAATACGGCGGACATCATCTGGACAGTCGCGCCAAAATCCTTGAGCGCGGCGGCTTCGAGCGCGCTGCGGCCAGCAACTCGGAGCGCGAGATAAGTTTCTCGCGCACGGCCCCGTGGGTACGTCCGCGCGCACGCTCAACCGCACTGATCGAACGCCAACCGCGTAGGTCCACGATCTCGCAGCCTTGACTAGCCAGTAAGGCAGCAAACTCGGCCCGAGACCCGGTCGGCTCAATCAATTCGCCCCCGTTGAAATCACGTAACAGGTTGCTGACCGTTTCGCGTGAGCACGACTTGTTGGTACCGATGAATCCATTGGGACCGCGTTTGATCCAACCCACGACATACGTCCCGGTCGACACCCGCCCCGCCACATTCGGTATGACTCCGCCGACCTGATCGAATTCGACGCCGGGCACCGCAACCCCGCGATAGCCGATCGAGCGGAGCACGAGCGAGGCATCGACCACCTCAACGCGATCGGTCGGCACAGCACGCACGACTCCGGCGTCGTCTACGTGCAGTTCATTGCGTACGACCCGCATGCTCGTGACCGAATCGGTACCGAGGAACTCAAGCGGGGCGGCCAAGAAGCCAAACACGATACGTCGCCGATTGCGTTTCGCACCGCGCCAGGCAATCTCTTCCAGTAACGCGATCTTCTGCTCAAGGCCGACATCCAAGTCATCCGCGTCGCGCGCTGCAGCAGTGATCGGGTCGAGGACGAGATCGGTGCGATCGACTACCAGATCAACCCCACTGCGACCGATCAGACCGGTGAGCTCGGGCAGCGTGTAAGCCGCCTGCGCCACTCCCCTGCGCCCGAGAATCATGACTTCTTCAATGCCGCTATCGCGGAGCGCAGCCAAAGCCCGTGGTGAAATGTCGGTCTCGGCCAGCTCATCTGGATCCGTCGTCAGGATGCGCGCCACATCGAGCGCGACATTGCCATTGCCAATGATGACCACACGTGGTCCGGACAGATCAAAAGTCCGCTCGGCCTGATCGGGATGGCCGTTGTACCAAGCCACGAAGTCGGTTGCGGTGATGCTGCCGGGCAGCTCCTCCCCCGGAATCCCCAGCGCCCGATCCTTGGACGCTCCGGTCGCATAAATCACCGCATGATGATGCTGGCGCAACTCCTCGTGACTGATATCCCGCCCGACCTCGACATTAAGCGAATAGGCGAAGCCGTCCTGATCCTCGATCTTGGCGAACAGGTCGGCAACCTCCTTGGTGTGCACGTGATCGGGTGCGACGCCAGCACGCGCCAGCCCATGCGGCGTCGGCAACCGATCAAAAACCGTCACCTCGACGCCAGGCTGTTTGAGCAGCTCATCGGCGGCATACATCGCCGCCGGCCCGGCGCCCACGATGGCGACCCGAAGCGCCCGCAGGCCAGGCTCGATCTCGACAGTTTTAGGCACGGGTGCCTGAACCGGATAGTTCCGACCGGCAGCATAGAAAAGCTCGTTCATCGCGACGAATGGGAGTTGATCCTCGGGCACCCGATCGCCCGGAACAATTGCAGCGACCGGGCAGGCGCTAACGCAGGCCCCGCAATCAACGCACGACGCCGGATCGATATAGACCATCTCGGCGGTCGCGAAGTCGGGCTCGTCTGGGGTGGGGTGGATGCAGTTGACCGGACACGCATACACGCAGGACGCATCACCGCAGCAAGCCTGCGTGACCACATGGGGCATAGCGGCGACTCAGGCAGCAGTCTTGAACACGACCGGCGGCTCGCTGCGATAGCGCGAAGGCCGGCCGCCGATTTTGCACAGCTTCCAGACCCGACGCGCGACGGGGTTCATAAGCCCGGTCTGCTCAGCCAGCATCCGCACATCACCGAACATGTCACGCAGACGGTTACGCGATTCGGGCGTGCGCCAGTAGAGGTCCTTCATGACCTTGCGCGGGATGTCGAACTCCTTGTGAAACTCTTTTGGCGGCACCATGATGGCGTCGCAGAGCGCGCGCATGACGATCGGGAACACGAGTGAGACGACGAATTGGTCGACGCGGCCCAGCTGCGGCACTGCGCGGCGCAGGTATTGATGCGCAAATGAGATGTGGCGTGCTTCTTCGGCGACGTGAATCTCCATGATGCGGGCCAGGATCGGCGGGATGTCGCCGCCGGCTCGCAGTAGCCCCTTCTGCGTATGGTCAATCGGCTCTTCGCCGGCGAGCACGCCCATGAAGAAGACGACCGGCACGGCTGATGCCGCCCACGGGAGGACACCGGCGACGCGTCGCAGAATCCATGGCATGCCAGGCACGTCAACGTCGATACGGTTGACCGTCTCCTGGAACATTTGCGTGTGGTGACATTCCTCGGTCGCTTCGTGCGTCAGATAGCGATATTCCGGCGATCCGTTGGGCAGCGTGAATACATATTGCATGATGCCGCGGATAAGAATGTTCTCGAACTGCAAGCCAACTTTCAGGATATTGGCTTGGCGCCACTGGCCTATCTCGATCTGCCGGGCCAAAGACTGCGACTGATACCAAGCGTGTGCCCCCAATGGATCCATCGCGGCTGGCAGCACCCAGCGCGCATCATCGGGGCGGACAGTGAAGTCCGGCGAATCCCAGTCGATATCAGCGAAGGCATCGAAGTGCCGCGCTACCGAAGCTTCGGAAAGTGACTTCAGCACGGCTGCATAGTCCTCGGTCGTGATCCCAGTGGGAATCTCCGGCGGGGTTTGGAGTGTCTGCGACATCGTCATATCTCCTCGATCTGCATTGGCTACGACTTCATCGTGGGCCATACCGAAGGTATGTGTCAAGTGTGATGTTACATAAACTCTGTCAGATAGTTATTCGCGCACTGCGACGGCTTGCTTGTGCACCATCGCCATCCGCTGGAAGACCGTGATGATGCCCGCAAGCGCCAGCCCCCACAGCGTGATTTCACGCAGGATCGGGAGATCGAACAGCCCCGACAACCCAGTCATGACCAAGATCGCGACAACTCGATCAGCACGTTCGGCGATGCCTCCCTTGGCCTGCATACCGAGCGATTCGGCACGTGCCCGGATGTAGGAGGTGAGCATGCCCAATCCGAGGCAGGCGAGGCTCAGCGACAGGTACATGGTGTCGTGATGTTTTGGCGTCGCGTAGTAGAGCACGAGGCCAGCGAAGATCGCCGCATCGGCCACACGATCGAGGGTCGAGTCCAAGAAGGCGCCCCATTTAGACGACTGCCCAGACGAGCGCGCCATGTAGCCGTCAATGAGGTCCGAGAACACAAAGGCGGTGATCACCAGGACACCGACAAGGAACTGCCCGCGCGGGAAGAACCACAGCGCACCGACGCTCACACCGAGCGTCCCGGTGATCGTCACCCAGTCAGGCTTGATGCCCATCCGGAGGAACAGGTCACCGACCGGGGCCAATACCTTGGTCCAGAACTGGCGGAAACGTTCAAGCATGATTACTCCTGTGACCAAGCGGCCGCGAGCATTTCGCGGGTCTCGCCCAGCAGTTGGGGGATGGTCTTCGTACGGCCAATCACGGGCAGGAAATTCGCATCCCCACCCCAGCGTGGAACGATATGTTGATGTAGATGGGCCTGTATGCCGGCGCCGGCAACCCGGCCCTGATTGATGCCGAGGTTGAATCCGTGCGGGTTGCTGACCGCGCGCAGAACCCGCATCGATTGCTTGGTCAGATCGGCGATCTCGGCGGTCTCCGCGAGCGTCAAGTCGGTGTAGTCAGCGACGTGGCGATACGGGCAGACGAGCACATGCCCGGCGTTGTATGGATACAGATTAAGCACCACGAAGGCCGACTCGCCGCGATGAACGATCAGCCCGTCGGCATCATTCATCGTCGGGATCTGACAGAACGGGCACTCTGACTCCGCGCCATTCTCGGGCTTGTTTTCGCCCCTGATGTAGGCGATGCGGTGTGGGGTCCACAGCCGGTCGAAGGCATCGGGCTCACCGACGCCGGCCTGCGATGCCGCGCTGGCGCTTTCCGGGCCCGTGCCTTCAGCGTCGTGACTCACACCTGCACCCGCGAAGCGACCGCGTCAACGATGCGCTGGACCGCTTCGTCGACCGGAACTTCATTGTCCTGATCGCCATTGCGATAACGGAACGACACGGCACCGGCTTCGATGTCCTTATCCCCCGCGATCAGCATGAACGGGATCTTTTGCACCTGCGCATTGCGGATTTTCTTCTGCATACGCTCATCGGCCTCGTCGATCTCGAAACGGATGCCCTTGGCCTTGAGTTTGGCCGCGATCTCATACAGATAGTCGGTATGCCGCTCGGCAACCGGGATGCCGATGGCTTGGACGGGGGCGAGCCACGGCGGGAAGGCGCCGGCGTAATGCTCAACCAAAACCCCCATGAATCGCTCGATCGAGCCGAATTTGGCCGAATGGATCATGACCGGCTGCTGACGCGAACCATCGGCGGCAACATATTCCAGCGCGAAGCGATCTGGTGCCGGCTGGTTGAAGTCGTATTGGATTGTGCCGAGCTGCCAGGTGCGACCGATCGCATCCCGCGCCTGCACCGAAACTTTGGGTCCGTAGTAGGCCGCTCCGCCCGGATCGGGGACCAATTCGAGGCCGCTCTCGACACAAACATCCTCGAGCACCTTGGTCGCGATTGCCCAATCCTCGCCCGAGCCGATGAACTTGTCCTTCGAGGCGTCGCGTGTCGATAGCTCAAGATAAAAGTCGTCGAGGCCGAAGTCACGCAACAGGCTCAGCATGAAATTCAACAGGTGCTTGATCTCCGCCGGCGCCTGCTCCGGAGTGACGTATGAGTGCGAGTCATCTTGGGCAAAACCGCGTACGCGGGTGAGTCCGTGCACGACGCCGGACTTCTCATGACGATAGACGTGGCCGAACTCGAACAGCCGCAGCGGCAACTCACGGTAAGAACGCTGCCGCGAGCGATAAATCAGATTGTGCATCGGGCAGTTCATCGCTTTGAGGCGATAATCCATGCCATCGACGTCAAGTGCTGGGAACATTCCCTCGCCGTAATACGGCAGGTGACCGGAGGTGTGGAACAACCCTTCCTTCGCAATGTGCGGAGTGCCGACATAATCGAAGCCTTCTTCGATGTGCCGGCGCCGGACGTAGTCCTCCATCTCCCGCTTGATGACGCCGCCCTTGGGGTGGAACACCGGCAGACCTGAGCCGATCTCATCGGGGAAACTGTATAGATCCAACTCACGGCCGAGCTTGCGGTGATCGCGACGCTCGGCCTCCTCGATACGGTGCAAATGGTCATCCAAGGCTTCTTTGGTTTCCCAAGCCGTTCCGTAGATTCGTTGCAATTGCTTGTTGTGCTCGTTGCCGCGCCAATAGGCCGCTGCGCTGCGCATGAGTTTGAATGCCGGAATACGTTTGGTGGTCGGCAGGTGCGGGCCCCGACACAGATCGGTCCACGCCAGCGACCCATCGCGCTTGAGATTGTCGTACATGGTCAGGCCGCCGTCGCCGACCTCAACGCTGGCGCCCTCGGCAGCACTCTCCATGTCGCCGTTGGCTGACTTGGACTTGAGACCGATCAGTTCGAGTTTGTAGGGCTCATGGGCCAGCTCTTCACGGGCCGCATCGTCGGAGATGTCCCGACGATCGAACTTCTGCCCTTCTTTGATGAGCTTGCGCATCCGTGACTCGATCTTCTCCAGATCCTCCGGCACGAACGGCACCTCGACGTCGAAGTCGTAGTAGAAACCGTCAGTGATCGGTGGGCCGATGCCGAGCTTGGCCTGTGGGAAAAGTTCCTGCACGGCCTGGGCCATCACGTGCGCGGTCGAGTGGCGCAGGATGTTGCGGCCATCGCTCGAGTCCATCTCGATGGCTTCGACAACATCGCCGTCGGCGAGCTCGTAAGCGAGGTCCTTGAGCTCGTCACCAAGCCGGGCTGCAATGACACTGGGATTGTCGGCGAACAACTGCCAGGCCTTCGTTCCCGTCTCCACCTGCACTTCGCTGCGGTTGTCGGCGCGGACGGCGGTGATGCTGAGCTGGGACACAAAATTCCTTGCAATCTGGACAGGCCCTACGAATGGCCGGTGCTGGCTCCCCCGATCCTATCGTCCGCCGAGCTGATAGCCGACGAGGCCTTGTGGGGTCGAGAGAACGTATGACGAGTCGGAGACCTTCAGGCCGGATTCCTCGATAGCCGCAGCGGTGAAGCCGCCGGTCGCGGGCGCGGCATCGGCCGGACACGGGCTCACAAGTCCCGTTCCGCGATGGGTGGCATCTTTCCTACCGCTGTAATCGGTCGCCACGACATACTTGAAATCTTTGGCATTGCTCTGGCACGCGAAGGTGGGTCCCGTAGCTTTAACCGCCTTGCCCGTCGCGGTGTCGATCAAGGCAGGTCCCGCAGCGAGCGTCGCGACGATCTTCGCGCCACCGCGAATCAGGACCCGCGGTTTCCGTGCTTGGTAGTCAGCGGCGGCCGCATCGGGCAGATCATGCGACCACGTGGCCTTGCCCGTCTCAGGGTCATACCCCTCGACGGACATCGTGACTCCCTTGGGCACGACATCGGGGTCGGTGAAGGTCAGAGTGCCGGTGACCGGGCATCGCACGGGATGATCGATGACACCGACCGTCGATTCGTCATCGAGATCGGTCGGCTGGAAGCAAGGATCGGAGGATTTTTGCGTCCACAACAGGTGTCCAGTGGCGCCGTCGAACGAGACGAGGTCCTGCTTCGCCAAGTCGTAGACGAAGTCCTGTCCCTTGACGAGGTTCTTGCGAGTGGCGCCGACCAATCCGGTGTAGCGATCGGGTTCGGCCTCGTAGAGAAACGCCCATCCGCCGCTGGTCGTCCGGTCCGGCCCGAAGCGATCGACGACAGATGCGGTCCAGAGTGTCTTGCCGCCGCGTCGGACTCCCATTTTCTGCCGGTCGTCAAAGGTCGAAAACAGCCCTTGTGTGCCGATTTGGTAGGCGTTGTCTGGAGGACCCTCGGCCGTGCCACTCAGCTTGCCGGTATCGACGTCGAAGCGGATGTTGGAGTATTTGGCGGCACCCTCCCGTGCGGCATTGACACACGCGTCGGTGCCATCCTCACACGGGCTCACAGTGTCGGCCGCCTCAATCACGGGAGACGTCGCGACGACTTTGCCGCTTGCCGGGTCGACCGCGACGATTGGTGTACGGAGGCCGGCTTGACTGCTGGCGTCGGGCTTCTTCTTGGGTCGGTAAAACACCACGCGCTGCTGGCCCGATGCATTCTTTGTCAGTTGCGGGATGAGAGCGATGCCGCCGACAACTTCGTTGGGACTGACCGGATAGGACCACGCGATAGAGCCATTCGTGCTGTCGACCCCGACGATCTTGAGTCGTTTGCCGGTGTCTTTGGCGATCACGACGGCCGTATTCCCAGCAACGACGGGTTGTCCGATGGGATCCAGATCCACGGTCCATGCCGCCTTCACCACGGTCGTATCACGCTGGAGCGGATCCACAGACTTCTTCTTGTCGCCATTGCCACCGCCACCGCAGCCCGAAAGGGCAACGGTCAGGACGATGAGGCCCCCGATAATTTTCCTCATAGTCTTCGACGGTATCGGATGACGCCGTTCGCAGTCGTCAGAGCGTCCCGATGACCTCGGCCGCTGCACGCTCGCCGGCCCGAACAGCGCCGTCCATGAAGCCGGACCAATAGGTGGACGTCTCCGTCCCAGCCCAGTGGACAAGTCCGTGCGGCTCGCGAATCGTCGAGCCGAAGGCGGTGATAGCACCCGGTTGCGCAGCGGCGATCGGTCCGCCCATCGTCCACGGTTCGTGGGTCCAGTCGTGTTCAACATAATCGATCGGTTTCAGAGCCTCCGGACCAACGACTTTGGCAAAGCCTTCGAGGATCGCTTTGCGACGCTTTTCCACCGGAAGCACGCCGTACTGCCGCCAGGTGGCGCCACCGACGAAGGCAAGCAACACGCCGACTTTCGAATCGGCCGGGCTGTTGTCGAAGCAGACACGCACCGCACCGCTGTCAAGAACGCCTGAACCGGACAGTCCTTTCGCGCGCCAGAATGGCTTGTCATAGACGGCATCGCACTTCATCAACGTGCCCATCGGGAGGTGTTGCATCAGCTGGAGCCGCTTCGGCGGAAGGAACGGCTCCCAGTCGATGCCAAGCACGAGCGGCGGAGGGACGGCCACGATGACTCGTTTGGCCCGTACGGTGCCGCGATCAGTGGTCACATCTGCATACATGGCTGTCTGTTTGATCTTCCGAACCGGCGCATTAAGCACAATCCGCTTGCCCAACGCCTTGGCCAATCGGAGTGGGATCTGACCCGAGCCATTGACGAAACGTGAGTCTTGGGCAGCATTCGCGGTGCCCGAGGACCGTTCAAACGTGCCCGGATTATTCTCGTTGCCAGCGGTCGCCAGAAACCAAAGAAGAGTAATAGTCAATACCTGTGGATGATGTTTCTCAGGCCACTTGCTTTCCACCGCCTTCCTGGTCGTCAGGTCGTTCGACCAGGACCCCGTTCTTGAAGACCGCACCGGCTCTGACGAGGGCGACGAGGTGGGGTGCGTTCACCGCCCGCCACCGGGTTTGTGCGGACTCGATGAGCTTGAACGCCATCGCGATTCCCGCTGCTCGGGAGCCGGGTCCTTTGGTCACTCGCTGACGTAGTCGGACGGTCGCGAAGGTCGACTCGATCGGGTTGGTGGTTCGGAGGTGGACCCAGTGTTCGGCGGGGTAGTCGTAGAACGCGAGGAGCACGTCGAGGTCGCCGGTGATCTTCGCTGCGGCCTTGGGCCACTTGGTGCCGTAGGTGGATGCGAACGCCTCGGCGGCCTTCTCGGCGTGCTCTTTGTCTTCGGCGTTCCA
The DNA here is from genome assembly GCF_057586615.1 of Aeromicrobium changchenzhani. Taxonomy (NCBI): domain Bacteria; kingdom Bacillati; phylum Actinomycetota; class Actinomycetes; order Propionibacteriales; family Nocardioidaceae; genus Aeromicrobium; species Aeromicrobium changchenzhani. The sequence continues at coordinate 2,149,697 of NZ_CM172480.1, forward strand.
GATCTCGGCGAGCGCGGCTTTCGCGTCGGGTTGGGCCGATTTCGGGAGCGCGTTGAGGACGTTGGCGATCTTGTGGAACCAGCACCGCTGCTCGCGGGTCGCGGGGAACACCTGGCGCAGTGCGCCCCAGAACCCGAGCGCCCCGTCGCCAGCCGCGAGGACCGGAGCAGCCATCCCGCGGCGCTTGCACGAGCGGAGCAGGTCGGCCCACGACTCGGTGGACTCGCGGTGCCCGTCATCGAGGGCAATGAGCTCCTTGGTGCCATCAGCGCGGACCCCGATCATCACCAGCAGACACACTTTGTCCTGCTCGAGGCGGACCTTGAGGTGGATCCCGTCAACCCACACATAGACGAAGTCCGTCTCGGCCAGGGACCGCTGGTTGAACGCCGCAGCCTCGTTCTGCCAGTCCTTGGTCAACCTCGTGATCGTGGCCGGTGAGAGGCCATGGCTGGTGCCGAGGAACTGCGTCAACGCCGGCGCGAAGTCGTTGGTCGACATGCCGTGTAGATACAGCAGCGGCAACACCTCCGCCACTCGTGGGGACTTCCTGGCCCACGCCGGCAGGATCGCCGAAGCGAACCGGTGACGCTGCCCGGTGGCTTCGTCGATGCGCTTGTCGTTGACCCGCGGCGCCCTGACCGTGACCGGGCCCGCCGCGGTCACCACGTCCCGTTCGTCGCGGAACCCGTTGCGGACCACCAACCGCAGCCCAGACTCGTCGACCTCGCCGACGTGGACCTCGATGTAGGCAGCGACCTCGGCCGCCAACGCGACCGCGAGCATCTGCCGCGCCGCGTCACGGACCAGCTCGTCGAGCACCGACGCACCGCCGACACCGACCTCGTTGGACTCCTGCTTCTCCTGGACTACCTTGAGCATGGGCGTACCTTCCCGAACCAGCGCACCAACGCCGGTCCTGATCCGAACCTGATGTCTTGCAGATCATCCTCGGGAAGGTGCGCTCGCTCACGTCACCCGGCCGAGGGCCATCCACAGGTTCTGATCATTACTCACCAAAGAAAGAACAGAAGCGACATGCCTTTGGGATCTTGGCCAAAGCTGGGCTCGAAATAGGACAGCAACAGATTGCGCACCGAGGGCGACAGCGTGTTCTGTTTGACCCACGTTTCGACGGTCATGCCGTCCCAGGTTCCGGCTTGTTTTGCTGTCCACGGCGCGTCAACGGGAACGTGCTTGGACATTTCGTCAATGCGCAGTTGCAGCAACGCTGCGTCCGCCAGTGAAAGCGGATCGGGCGGAACCGTGCCCGTGTATGTCATCGCTCCGGTGAGCTTTGACACGTAGACGTTCTTGCCTTCGACATATTCCTTGAAGGTGTCAACACGGAGCTCCTTGGCCAGAGCAAGGATGCGGTCCTGGGTTGGTCCGACGAACGCGCCGCCTGCCTCGATGATCGATCCGCCCTTGACCGTTGTGTTCAGAACCCGCCCGCCGACTCGATCGCGTGCTTCGAGCACGAGGACTGACTTGCCTTTGGCGGCGATATTCCGCGCCGCGACCAGACCCGAGATTCCGGCCCCCACCACGACAACATCGACGTTTTTGGGCAAGGTGGCTGCCCCTGCTGCCGGCGCGATGGCCAATCCGTTGACGGCAATCGCGGCGCCTCCTGCCGCGGCAGTGCCCAGAAGTCCTCGTCGGCTGATTCGTCGGTCATTCACAGACCAATAAACGAGCAGCAAAGCAAAATGACACGGAATCGCCATCGTTAATTCAGATTGTGCCCGAGCGAATGGCGCAGGCCCGGTGACCACGGTTGATAAGAAATTACTGAGAGTGGAATCTCCACCAAGGCTTGAGCGTTGTGCATAGTACAAGATCAACCCAAAGAGCAACCAGGAAATGGGTGACACATGGCAACCAGGATCAAGGTCACAGAGGGCAAGGACAGCGTCGGCATGTACCTCGCCGAGATCGCCCGCACGCCACTGCTTGATGCGGAGCGTGAGGTCGAGTTGAGCACGTCGATCGAGGTAGGACTCTTCGCCCGGCATCTCCTCGACGAAGGTCGCATCGGTCGTCGCAAGGGTGGCGCCCCCAAGAGCGCGAACGAAGAAGAGTTGACGTGGCTCGCCGAAGAAGGCGAACGCGCCCTTCAAGAGTTCATTCAAGCCAACCTTCGCCTTGTCGTCTCTATCGCCCGCAAGTACGGCCGGGCGCAAATGCCCATGCTCGACCTGATTCAGGAAGGCAACACCGGCCTGATCCGCGCGGTCGAAAAATTCGATTACGTCAAAGGCTTCAAATTCTCGACGTACGCAACGTGGTGGGTTCGCCAGTCGATCACCCGTGGCATCGCCCAACAGGCCCGTGTCGTACGCCTTCCCGTGCATGTCGTCGAGGAACTCAACCAGGTCACCGGCGCACGTCGCAACCTTGAGCGTGTCCTCGGCTACGACCCCGATCCGCAAGAAGTCGCCATTGAGCTCGGTATGAATGTCGAGCGCGTCATCGACCTACTCGCGTGGGGCCGTGACCACGTCAGCCTTGACACCCCGATTGACGACGATGGCGACACCTCGCTCGGCGATCTAATCGCGAAGGACACGCAGCCGGGCCCCGACTTCGACTTCCTGGACGTCGAAGCACGAAGCCGGCTCGGTGGCCTGATCGATCATCTCGGTGAGCGCGAGGCCGACATCATCCGTGCCCGCTACGGGCTGCTTGATGGTCGCCAACACAAGCTTGCCGATATCGGCAAGCGGCACGGCATCTCGGCCGAGCGGGTTCGCCAGCTCGAACGCGAAGCGCTCAACAAACTACGGCAGATCGCAGATCCGGATCTAGCCGCCTAAGCCGACGAGACTCTCCCACAGACCCCCGACGTTGTGGGACAGCTCGTCAAGTGAACCGGTGTTGTCGATTATAAAATCGGCAACACCGGTTCTACTTTCTCTGCTGGTTTGATTGCCGATCCGCGTCCGTGCTTCGGCCGCGCTCATCCCCCGGTTAGCGATAAGTCGCTCAATCTGAACGTCTTGCGGAACATCGACGACAACAACCGCGTCCATCGACGGGTGATGGCCCATCTCGATCAGCAGAGCATTGTCGTGGACCACGATCGCGTCCGGAGCGACGGCGGCTTCGCGTTCGATCGCCAACGCACGGATCGCCGGGTGCGTGATCGATTCAAGCGTGCGCAATGATTCGGGGTCGTTGAACACAATTGCGCCAAGGCCCGGGCGGTTCAAGGTGCCATCGGCAGTGATCAGGTCAGCCCCGAAGCGCTGGGCGATCGCGGCCAACGCCGGACGGCCTGGCTCGACCACCTCGCGGGCCAGCAGGTCGTAGTCGATGACCACGGCACCGTATTGAGCCAGGAGTTCGCTAACAGCACTTTTGCCCGATCCGATTCCACCGGTGAGACCCACTCGCAACATGGGATGCACCCTATCGAGCCTGCGTCAGCAAAGGCCGATCAGCCTACGGACGTGGTGCCCCGATTGCCGTCGGTGGTCACGTGGACATGGTTCATGTGATTGGCCGTCGCCGAGCCGCGGTTCGACATGGGGCGCCAGCCGTCACCGGCACGTTGTACGGTCCAGATGCGCTGCTGCCAGATGACCTGGCTGACACCGAGCTCACGCGAATGCGCTTGGGCGTAGGCGGCGATGGCGTCACCGGTGCCCCGGTCGGTCGTCATGATGTCGACGGCACGGCCTGAGGCGTGCTCGCCGCCACCGCCGCGACCGAGGTAACGACTGATCTGCGGGAACTTCGCGCATACGGCACGGTGCACACGAATCGTGTCCGGTTGCAGGCCGGACTCCATGGCCGAACCCGAAGCGCATGGTGCGCCGCCGGTCGGCTCATCATCGCTGAGCCACTGGGTTTTAACCCAACCAGCGGCATCTTCAAAGGCGATTTCTGAGAAGCCATCCTTCGTCTTGCCCGTCACGCCCACTTTCGAGCCAGCTTTGACCTCGCCGCGAACCTTGGCGTCTTCCACCGGCTTGGTACGGACATCGAGCGCAACGACGACAAATTTCTTCGCTGTGACCTTCGGTGCCTCCACCTTCGGCGCCTTTTTCTTCGGCGCCGCTGCCGTCGGAACGGTCACGAGCGGCAGCCGTGGTTGGCTTCGGCTGACCCGGTTGGCAAAATCGTTCAAATTCGCGCTGGCGTTTGTTGACGCTGTGGCTGGCGCGGACGAGGAGCCACCAAATGCCACGACCATGGATCCGGCAACCAATGCCAGGACCGCGAACGCGGGCACTGATACGCGCAGAACGCGCCGAACGGGGCTTCGTTCAAGGGTGTGCTTATGGCGGGCTGAGGCCACGCTTAATCACCTACGGGATTGACGACAGGGGGTAGTTGTCCGGAGACAACTCCCAACTCAAGCACAGTTGGCGCTCATTTTCAGTCTCAAAACGAAGATATGCGCAAAATCAGGCGTAGAACGTGACATACCTCTCACGCCTTGAGACAGTCTCTCTTATGACCCCGATTGTCTTGACCGCCGCGCGCAGTGCGGTTGAGCAGGCTCATGTTGCTGGCTCGTTTGCTCATCTCGGTCTTGTGCCCGGTGATCGCGTCGCGCTCTCACTGGTTGGCTCGAGCAGTTATCTCAGCGTCGTTCTCGGCGCGCTACGAAGCGGGATCATTCCGGTCCCCTTGGATCCACGACTCACCCCGTACGAACGCGGCCGCATCATCGACGACCTTGAGCCAAGCCTCCTCATCGAAGACCAGGCACGTCTCGAAGCGTTGTTTGATGGACCTGAAGCGCCGCTGGCGACCTATCCTTTGGCCCGTCCGATGCATCTGACTTCGGGCACCACAGGGCGTCCCAAGGGCGTCTGGTCCGGTCTCCTCTCCCCCAACGACGCCAAAGCGCTGGTGCAGGAGGAACAAAGTCTCTGGGCCTTCCGCGCCGACGACGTCAACCTCGTGGTGTCCCCGATCTATCATTCGGCGCCGCTGCGCTTTGCGATGGGGACGTTGCTGGCTGGCGGCTCAGTCGCGGTGATGGACCACTTCGATGCAGCTGACTTTGTCGACGCCGTGGCTGCAGTGCACCCGACAACGATGTTTTGCGTGCCGGCGCACCTACAACGGTTGTTCGCGTACCTCGACCAGAGTGGCCGCGAGTTGACGACCGATTCGTTCCGGCTGGTGGCCCATGCCGGCGCGCCTTGCCCTGAGCCAATTCGGCTTCGCGCGCACCATCTGTTCGGTACCGATGTCGTCTGGGAGTTCTACGGCTCAACCGAGGGACAATTCACCGCCTGCTCGGCCCCTGACTGGCAGCGCCATCGCGGCTCGCTGGGCCGGTCTCGACCAGGCCGCAGCATGACAGCCGACGATGAGGGCCTCCTGTGGTGCGAGGTTCCCGATCATGCCCGGTTCACCTATTGGCGTGATCCCGATAAGACTGCGAAAGCATGGCGCGGCAATTCGTTCACAGTTGGCGATCTCGGCCGGATCGAGGATGGCTACGTCTATCTCAACTCGCGCCGTGAAGACTTGATCATTTCCGGCGGGGTCAATGTCTATCCCGCCGAGGTCGAGGCCGCTCTCGAGACCGTCGAGGGGCTGATCGATCTGGCGGTGTTTGCCCGCGCGGACGACACCTGGGGGCAACGGGTCTGCGCCGCATACGTCGGTGACGTTGATCCAGCCGTTCTCGAAGCACTCGCGAACGAACGGCTGGCGCCGCCCAAACGGCCCAAAGAATACGTTCGTATGGATGCGCTGCCGCGCACAGCGACCGGCAAGATCCGTCGCACCGAATTGGGTTAGACCGCCTGCTGATCCACCTGGCAGCAGGAGAATGTCTTGCGATAGGCCTGTGGCGACGTGCCCCGGGTCGCCGCGAAGTGGTGCCGAAAGGCAGCGGCATTGCCGAAACCGACGCGGCCGGCGATCTGTTCGACCGGCAGAGTCGAGTTCTCAAGGAGTTCCTCGGCCAGTGCGAGTCGCTGCGTCGTGAGCCATTGCAACGGGGTCGTGCCCGTCTCGTCGCGGAAGCGACGCGCGAATGTCCGCGGCGACATGTGTGCTTCGGCGGCCAGCCGTTCGACCGAGAGTTGCTCGTCGAGACGTTGACTCGCCCACTGCAACAGCGGCGCAAGCGTGTCGGCCTCGGTCTGGCCGAGCGGCGTGCGGATGTATTGCTGCTGTCCGCCATCGCGATGCGGTGGGACGACGATGCGGCGGGCCGCTGCGGCGGCAGTCCGAGCGCCGAAGAGCCGGCGCATAAGGTGGAGGCTGGCATCGATGCCGCCGGCCGAGCCCGCGCCGGTCAAAATATTGCCGTCATCGACATACAACACATCGGCGTTGACCTTGGCGAGTGGATAGGTGGCCTGGAGTTGCTTCGCATAGCGCCAATGCGTCGTACATTCACGGCCGTCCAGCAAACCGGCCTCACCGAGGATAAAGGCGGCTGAGCAGGACGCCACGATCTGCACACCTCGTCCACTCAATTCGCGAAGTTTCTCGGCGACCTCTGGCGACGGCGACGTCCACGGCGAACGCGCCGTGACCGCCACGATGTCGGCATCATCGGCTGCGTTAAGCCCATGGTCAACGAAAATGTCGACGGCCTGGCCCTTGACCCGGCCGGGCCGAGGCGTGCAGACGACAAAATCGAACACCAGATTGTCATCCTCGGGGTGATAGCTCTCATTCCACACCTCGGCCAGAACGCCGAACCCGAATGCTTCGACACCGTCTTGCACAATCACCGCGATCTTGGTCATGAAACCACCGTCGCACGAATGTGGCAGAAACTCAATGTACTATGTCTTTCCTGCCTATGGTGGCAGTAAATCATAGTCAATAGAGTTACTGCCATGATCATTCTAATCCTCGCGATCCTAGCGATCACCTCACTCATCGCCCTTGCCGCGACAATCAGCCACGACGGTTACGGACACCGCCCAGCACCGCGCAGTCATCCGGATTCATTTCCCCCCAATTCGCATGTGTAGCGCAGCCTCCAAGTCCCCGACAATAAGATGACCCCCGGCCCAAAGGGCCGGGGGTCATGTCGTGCGGCTGCGAGATTATTCGCCGCCGGTCAACTTCTCACGCAGTGCCTGAAGCGCTTCGTCGGAGGCAAGCGAGCCCTCGACTGGAGCATCTTCAGTGCTTTCGTCCGTGCTGCCGGAGGAGTAGTTGGTGCTCTCACTCGCTTCGGCGTTTGCCTTGTCGGCTTCCACGATCTGCTTCTTGTGGGCTTCCCAACGCTCAAGCGCTTCGGCGTACTGCTTCTCCCACGTGGCGCGGGCGGCGTCGAAGCCTTCCTGCCATTCGCCGGTCTCGGGATCGAAACCGTCGGGGTAGACGTAGTTGCCTTCGGCGTCGTACGAGGACGTCATGCCGTAGAGCGTCGGATCGAAATCGTCACCCACGGCCGCCTCGGTGATGTTGGCCTGCTTGAGCGAGAGCGAGATGCGGCGACGTTCCAGATCGATATCGATGATCTTGACCATGACGCTGTCGCCGATCTGGACGACCTGCTCGGGGATCTCCACGTGGCGCTCGGCCAACTCGGAGATGTGTACGAGGCCCTCGATGCCCTCTTCAACACGAACGAACGCGCCGAAGGGAACAAGCTTGGTGACCTTGCCCGGGACGATCTGCCCGATCTGGTGCGTACGAGCGAAGTGCTGCCAAGGATCTTCCTGCGTCGCCTTGAGCGACAGCGACACGCGCTCGCGCTCCATGTCGACGTCGAGAACCTCGACGGTGACTTCGTCGCCAACCTGAACGACTTCGTTCGGGTGGTCGATGTGCTTCCAGGACAACTCGGACACGTGGACGAGTCCGTCGACGCCGCCGAGATCCACGAACGCACCGAAGTTGACGATCGAGGAGATGACGCCCTTGCGGACCTGACCCTTCTGCAACTCGGTGAGGAAGTTCTGGCGAACTGCCGACTGAGTCTGCTCGAGCCAGGCACGGCGCGACAGGACCACATTGTTGCGGTTCTTGTCGAGCTCAATGATTTTGGCTTCGATCTTCTGACCGATGTACGGGTCGAGATCGCGCACGCGACGCATTTCGACCAGCGATGCGGGCAGGAAGCCGCGCAGACCGATGTCCATGATCAGGCCGCCCTTGACGACCTCGATGACAGTTCCCTCGACAACGCCGTCTTCGGCCTTGATCTTTTCGATGTCGCCCCAGGCGCGTTCGTACTGAGCACGCTTCTTGGACAGGATGAGTCGGCCTTCTTTGTCTTCCTTCTGGAGGACAAGTGCTTCGACGACATCGCCGACGGCGACAACGTCGCTCGGGTCGACATCATGCTTGATGGACAGCTCACGGGAAGGGATAACGCCCTCGGTCTTATAACCGATGTCGAGCAGGACTTCGTCCCGGTCGACCTTGACGATGGTGCCTTCGACGATGTCGCCGTCATTAAAGTATTTAATGGTCTTGTCGATAGCGGCGAGGAAGTCTGCTTCACTGCCGATGTCGTTGACCGCAACCTGCGGTATCGCAGATGGGGTTGCGATTGTCATATAGGGATTGCCTCAAATGGATGGATGGAATCGTACGGACACGCCGGTAGCCATTGGATCGTGAATGCCGAGAAAATTAGTCCGACACGGCCACGAGCACAAGCCTGCTCGGTCTGAGGTCGTGCAGGCCACAACGCGCGCTCCAGACTACGCGAAGGCCGCAGAACGCCTGAATTCGGGTCCCTCTGAATTAGGATCAACTCCATGAGTTCGCCGGTGTATAAAAAATTGTTCAAGACCGACGCCGCGATGACCGAAGAACTCCCCGAGCCGGCTCGTACCAACCTTCCCGGCAATGCGCTTCGTCTGGTGGCCGCCAACTCATTGCAGAACACCGGCGATCAGATCGTCAATGCCTCCACCGTGCTGCCTTGGTTGCTGACCTCGATTGGCGCGCCCGCCTGGACGATCGGGCTGCTGTTGCCGATCCGCGAGTCGGGATCGATGCTGCCGCAAGCGGCCATGCTGCCGTGGGTTCACAGCGTTGCGCAGCGCAAGTGGATCTGGGTCGCCGGCGGCGCGGTCCAGGCCGTGGCGGTCGCGCTGATGGCCTTCACTGCGGCGGTCGCAACAGAGGTGACCGCAGGCGTCACGATTTTGATCGAACTGGCGGTGTTCTCCCTCGGGCGGGCGATGTCCTCGATCTCGTCCAAGGATGTGCTCGGCCGAACCATCCCGAAGGGGCAGCGCGGTCAGATCAACGGGATCTCGGCACTGGTGTCCGGGATCGCCGCGGTCACCGTCGGTCTGGGCATTCGGCTGCTTGGTGGAACCGACACCAACGCCGGCGTACTGGCCGGCCTGCTGGCAGCGTCGGCGTTCGTATGGATCCTGGCGCTCATCGTGTTCACCCTCATACGAGAGCCTGCTGGCGACACCTCGGTCAAGGATGACGCGGACAACTGGATCGAACGGTCGTGGCAGTTGCTGCGTGCTGACCGGGCGTTCAGGCGGTTCGTTATGGTCCGGGCATTACTGCTCGTCTCAGCCCTTAGCCCACCGTTCATCGTGATCATGGCGTCCAGGAATGGCGCCGGCGGCCTGAATGATCTAGGCCCTTTTCTCATCGCCTCGGGCCTCGCCGGGATCTTGGGCGGCCGCATCTCCGGGCGGCTTGCGGACCGGTCAAGCCGCAAAGTCATGATCTGGAGCTCAGGCATCTCTTCGGTGGTCGTCCTTGCCTTGGTCGCTGGCGCCCGGGTCGACGAGCTGGCTAGCTCAAGCTGGTTGTTTCCGGTGACCTATTTTGTCCTCGCACTGACCCATCTGAGCGTTCGGGTGGCGCGTAAGACCTACGTCGTCGACATGGCCGAGGGCGATACGCGTACCGACTATGTGGCGGTCAGCAACACCGCGATGGGGGTCATCCTTCTCGCTACCGGCGCGATCAGCAGTGCCTTGGCCACCCTCGGCCTCGATGCCGCCCTCATCTTCCTCGCCGCACTCGGGCTGCTGGGAGTCGTCGTGGCCCGCACGTTGCCCGAGGTGAGTCGCCGCGGCTGACCAGGGCGTACTCAACAACTACGCTATGCGGGAGCCGGCATCAATTTATAGTGCAGGCGGACCGCGGTCGCGGGCCACAGACGCAGTGTGTGATCTGTGCGCAGGACCCCCTCAGCATCGACATAGAGATGGAACGTTTCGTGGATGGGCGCTCGCGCGGCGTGGGTCCGTCCCTGACTCTGGACGACAACGTAGGCGCCGTCTTGGCCAAAAGACCCCGCCGGGGAACTCAGCTCCAGTGCTCCGCCAGGCAGTACCTTGGGCCGTAGAAAAACCTGGACGTTACCTGCTTCGAGTGGGAAGGCGACATGGATACTGGGCTGATCGGTCCCGGGCAGCGTTCTGGTCGAGTAACACCCGCTATAGACGAACTCCCCCCGTCGACCGCAACGTGCGGATCCAGCCTGCCGCCCGTTGGATGCCGTCGCCGTCAACGATCGTTGCCACTCTGCTGTCCATGCCGAGCGCGACGTCCAGCGGGTGGGTTGGCACGGCGAGTTGCTGCACACGACGGCCGAAATATCGGGAGATGAGTTCGCCGCCGGGCTGGAAGAGTGGATTCCATTGGGTCCATACCTCCATCCGCCATTGGGAGGTGTGCTCGTAGAAGTCACGGATCTCCGGTCGCAGATCAGCAGCGCTGAAATCGGGCCCGTCCAGCTGCGCCATGTCCGGCAGCAGACCGGCGCCTTCCACCTGTTCGTGCACGGCGCCGCCGTATGCGGATGCGGCGGCTTGCAACCATGCATCCCCAATCTTCTGGTCGTCGTGCATAGGGGCAGACAGCCAGCACTCGTCCCCGGTGAGCTCGACCGGGTGGCCCTTGATGCGCCAGAACGTGCGGGTGCCTCGGTCCAGAAAAGGCATCACCGAAAGCATGTGAGCAGCGTGCCAGAACTGTTGAACGCCGACATCAACTCGACTCTTGGGTCAAGTCTCGCGAGCTAGTCCTTCGGTGCGAGGAACGCCTCCAGCGCATCGGCATACATCATGATGTCGCGCGCGCCCATGAGTTCACGAGCCGAATGCATCGCCAGTTGCGGGGCGCCGACGTCAACTGTCGTGATGCCCGTGCGCGATGCGGCAATCGGGCCGATCGTTGAGCCACAGGGCAGGTCGGCCCGGTGGACGTATCGCTGCAGCGGAACGCCGGCCTGATCGCATGCGAGCGCGAATGCCCGTGCGCCGACCGCATCGCTTGCATAGCGAAGATTCTGGTTGATTTTCAGCACTGGTCCGCCGTTGATTTCAATGCGGTGGAGCGGTTCGTGGCGGTCAATGTAGTTCGGGTGCGTGGCATGGGCCATGTCACCGGAGGCGTGGATCGATGCGGCAATGGCCCGATGGAATTCGTCACGGCTACCACCGGCGGCCAACACAATTCGTTCAAGCACGGTCGCCAATAAATCGGAGAAGGCGCCCCGCTCTGACATGCTGCCAACTTCCTCGTGGTCGAACAGCACCAACACCGTACGGGTGCCAGCTGCCGGCGTGGCCGCGAGGAAGGCACGACTGCCAGCGAAACAGGTGCCTTGGTTGTCGAGCCGCGGGGCGGACACGAATTCCGAGCCAGCGCCGACTATTGCGCTCGGCGCGGTGTCATGGGTCATCAGCTCAAAGCCAAGGACGTCATCGCACACCACGCCAGCGAAGTCGGCGATCCATTCAAGGAAGGCATAACCGCTCCCCTGACCCCAGATCGCATTGACTTGGCGTTGCGGGTCAAGCGTCACGCCCTTGCGTTCTTCGGACAGATGAATAGCCAGTTGTGGCACCTGCAAGACCGGCTCGGCCACATGCACCAGACGATCGGTGCCATCGCGCAGTGACAATCGGCCGGAGATGCCCAGATCACGGTCGAGCCAGGAGTTCAGCCAAGCGCCGCCATATGGTTCGAGTGCGACAACGTCCAAGCCCAGCAAGTCGACGTCGTGATTTTGCTTGACGCGCAAATTGGGGCTGTCGGTATGCCCACCAATAATGCGGAAGCCGTCACTGGCCGCCGTCGCCGATTCGGTGTTGAACGCAATCAGCGAACCACCCCGGATCAGGAAGTATTTTCCCGGCGCGGCTGGCCATGCATCGGTTTCCTCAATGCGGCCGTAGCCGGCGTCCTCCAGATCGGCGGCCACCGTCGCGCATACATGGAACGGAGACGGCGATTGGTCGACGAAACGGCAAAGGTCTGCTGCAGATGCACGAGCCATGGACTCAACCTACCCCGCGAGTTCGCTGCTCATCCAATCGATCCGCTGCTGCAACCAGTCAGTGAGGTGGCTGACCTCACTGTCCCAGGTCCCCCAGAACACATGGTCTTCGTCGAGGAATGTGGCGTCGATCTGCCAGATGGTGAAGTTAACCGAGGCGGCATCAGCGACGGTGGCCGCGCTGGCCGTCACGAACGCGGGAATCGTCGCCAACGACGGCGCGACTTCCGCCCAGCGCGCACGCACCTTGGCCTCAAAGGCGGGATCCTCGAAAAGCCGATTGAGCCAGTGACCCTGGGGGCCTTTGATCTGTGATGGACCGGATCCCGGATGGCCAGCATCGAACCAGTTCGTTCGGATGAACCACCCCTGCGGGCTGCTGGTTTCCCATTCCTGGCGGTTGCCCGCACTCAGGTCGAAGTCCCACAGCGGACCGAAGGTCAACTTCCCGCCGGCGTCCTTATACATCCAGCAACTGTTATTCATCGATGCGTCGATGTTCTTCATCAGTTCATTGGCCAAATACCAGTCAACGGCCGAGTCCACATCAAGATACTTGGCGTATCCGTTGAGCGGATCGGCGAAGTCGTCGGAGTAGAGCACGTCCTCGAAACGCTGAACGTAGTCGGTGATGTAGTCGCTTTGGGTCGTGGGAAGATCGTCGGGATCTTTGATGTTGATGTGAAGCCCCTGCGTGGTGAAAAAACTCGGGTCGTCATCAGGCCAAGCGTCAGCTTCCAGGAGATACCCACCCGCCTCCGGGGGTTGATCGGCCTCGAGGCTGGTGATGTTGACCCGGGTTTTGGCCACCTTGATACCTTCACCGAACTGGTAGAGCCCCTGGAACGATCCATTGACAACGACCTCGACGAACTCCATGCGCGGCGTCCACGGCATGCGCAGACGACGCCCGATCTCGAAGGCGACCGCATTGCGCAGCATCGACCGGTCGTAAAAATTCGCCAGCATTACCCAGTCCTTCGAGGCTGGCATGCCGAGTACTTCGGCCTTTGCATCGAGTTTGACCTTGAAAGATCGTTTGTTCAGCCACGCGGTGCTGTTTCCCCGGACCCGAATGCGCATGCGACCGTCGAACGCTTTGGTGCTTGAGCCACGCGGATCGACCGTCAAGGTTGCCGCGACGTAGGTGTCCTTTGTCGTAATGGGCGTCGCGGCATCCGTCGTGATCGAAATCTTCGGAAGCACCGCAAGGTCAGGTTGCGGGTCAGGATCTGGTTGGGGATCCGGATCAGGCTGCGGGTCGGGATCCGGTTTGGGCGCGGGCGGTGCCGCCGCCATCGTTGTCTTGACGCTCACACCCGACGCGCCCTTGTAGGCCGAGGCCGACGCCCGAATGGCTTGGGGCTGCTCGACATCGGCGCGCACCGCATTGGCGAACACCACCCGGCCAGCCGAACTCTGCTTCTTCGCTGCCGCCAGGTCCCGCCAGACGCCCTCCGCGTCGAGAACTTGCAACCTTACGAGTCGCCCCGAGCGCGCTGGCGTGAACGTTGCTGTCGCGGCGGCGCGATGCGTGGACCGGTCAGCGACGCCCAAGGTGAGCGACCCTGACTGGGCAACCGTGTAGACGGTGCGCTGCGAGGTGTATCGCGACTTATACGTCGTCTTCTTTTTCTTCTTTTTCTTCTTCGCCGTCACCGTCGTCTTCGGCGCGTAGACACGATACTTCGTCGATGAGGCCGTCATCTTCGTGGAGAAGGTACCGGCGCCGGACGACTTCGTCTTGCTGCGGGCCACGGTCTTCCAGTTCTTTCCCGACCTCCGTTGGAGGGTGACGGGCCGTGCGACCTTCGACGACAATCTGAAGGTGAACAAGAAGTTTTCGCCCGAAATGGGACGGCTTGGAGAAGCTGACAACGTGTTGCTTGCCGCATAAGCCGCAGAACGATCGGTGACGCTCGGAACCGCGACCAGCACTGCGCAACCGAGGATCGCCGCGAGCAGCATCGCAAGAACCCGGCGCGGTTGGAGTTGTATGCGCTCCATAACATCTCCGAAGATATGGCTGGGCCGATTGGATACCCGACCCAGCGGTCGAGGGTGCAGCTAGAACAGAACTGCCGCGCACCCGAAGATACGCGGCAGTTCTTGCTTAGTTGAACTAGTTCTCGAGATCTGCGTGTGCACGCTTGCCCGAGCCGCCAGTGCTATTGGAACGGAGTGCAACTCCGCCTAGCACCAACAGAACGAGGCCAGCGATTCCGCCGCCGATCGGAAAGCCGGTCTGGACCAGTTTAAGCAAAGTGGCCTTTGACTTGTATTCGTTGACGGTGTCGGTGGTATTCCTGTCAGTGAGTTTCAGTGTTGCCTTCGTCGTGGTCAGCACACGCTCACCGTTGAGTTCCAGGTAGTTGTCCTGCGCACCTTCACCAATCAAGATTGCTCCGGTGACCGGATCGACACTGTATTTGGTCACGGCCGAGTAGATCTGATCAGCCGTGACTGTTGCCTTGTCCGACCCAACCAAAGAGCCGGGAACGTCAATCGTGCCGGTTTTAACCGGAGCGATTGTCTGCACGTACTTATAGACCTTCATTCCCTTGACCATGCCTTGGCCGACGTATTTGGTGGGAATAGCCTTCCGCACCGTGCCGTCCCACATGCCGTAGGTCTTCTTCTGTGCGTCGAATGGGAACTTGAAGTAGAGACCCTTGAAGTCGGCCGGAGCGATGGTTTCGCCACCACTCACCGACTTGGTGTCCTTCCAAGCGACGGTCTCACCGGTGTTAGCGTCGAAGGCGACGCGGTCGGTCGTCCCGCTCAGCGGGGTCTCCCCACTGCCGCAGTCGAAATCTGCCTTGTCGGTGCAGTCATAGACGTCCCATACGTCAATGTCACGACCCAGCGCCTTACTTGCCTTCTTGCTCGCGGCAACATCGCCGGAAATGACTTTCGTATTTTTCAACGGTCCGGTCACGACCTTGAGGCCAGCCGCGACATCGAGATACTGAGCATCGGCACCCGGAAGGGTTACGGCGGTACTCGACGTTTGCGTATTCATCGGCGCGACCGCCAACCGGTCGTACATATAGAACTTCGACAGTGCAGCAAGCACGATCAAAAACGCACCGAGAAACAGCGCGACCAATCCCAGTTTTCTAACCACAGTGGGCTCCCTCCACATAATGTCTCGGTCACGGTACCAGTGTTCGGGGTCAGATTCGGCAACTAAGACGTGGGAAAAACTTCGAGGCTTCGGCTGCCGCTGCCGCGTTTGGGAACAGGGCCAAGACGACCCAAGTCTGTGACATGATTTGGCTCGTGAGTTCACTCGTCGTGCAGGCTGTCAAAAACCTGAGCACGGCCGCGGCGGACCGCAGATCTCGAGCCTCGCTCATCACGACGATCGCGCTTGCGCTGATTGCGATCCAGGTCGCATTCCGCGCCTGGGCGATCTACGGTGGCTGGTTCATCAGCGACGACCTGCTATTTCTCTCCGACGTCGCACAGGGCAAAAGCGAACACCTGTCGTGGTACTTCCATCGACATAATGTGCACTTCATGCCGGTCGGATTCCTCCTTGTCGCCATCGTCGGCAAGGCAGGCTCGTTCAACTGGGCAGCCGCCGCGACTGAACTCGTCGCACTGCAGGCCATCGCTAGCCTCAGCTGCTGGTGGATGCTGCGGACTCTGTTCGGCAACCGTCCCAGGATCCTCATCCCGCTCGCATTTTACCTGTTCGCCGCAATTTCAATGCCGGCTGTGATGTGGTGGGCGTCGGCGATCAATTTCCTGCCGGTCCAGATTGCAGCGTTCGGCGCCGTGACGTTTCATGTCCTCTACCTGCGCATAGGAAGCAAACGGTATGCCATCCTCGCGGCGCTGGCGTTCGGGTTCGGTTTGCTCTCATATGTCAAGGCGATTCTGATTCCGCTCGTCCTGGGCATGGTCGCCTTGAGCTACTTCGCCAACGGTTCTGCCATACGGCGGATCAGAACGGTGCTACGACGTTATTGGTTCGCCTGGACCTTGTACGCAGCCTTGGGTGTCGTCTACCTCACGCTATATGCCACCCATGGTGAGAAGGCCGCGCCGACGACGGTTAAGCCCGACTACTTGTCCGTCGCCAACGACAGCATCGTGTCGGGGCTGGCGACCGGCATCTTGGGCGGACCATGGCGCTGGCTGTGGCTGGGCGAGGGTATGGGTCCGCGGCTCCTGTCCGGGCCCCCGCAGATCGCCTCGACTTTGTCGATCGTCGTGATCATCGGACTCTTGGTTTATGCGGCGAGCCAATCCCATGGTGCGCTCAAACCTTTGTATTTCGTGGTGCCGTTCGTCATCGCGTCGTTCCTGACCATCGCAAGCGGGCGCTCCGCGTTATTCGGGGTCGGAGCATCGCTCGACATCCGCTATTGGACCGATCTGTTGCCGTTCCTAACGCTTGCAATCGGGCTGATGATCATGCCAATGCGTGGTGCGACGGATCCACTACGCCCGCGCGAAACCCCACTGATTGCGATCACGATTCCGGCTTGGGCGTGGATCCTCGCCGGCGCACTGTTCGTCAGCGGGGCGCTCTATTCTTCGGTCAAGTACGTCGAACCATGGCACCGCGACTTCGCCACTCGATCGTTCATCACGACGGCCAAGCAACAGCTCGAACAGCGCCCGACCCCGGTCGTTCTCGCCGATCAGAACTCGCCCGAAACCGTCATGCCGGGACTGTTGCTGCCCTACAACCAGATCGCCGTGCTGATGGCGCCGCTCGCAAACAAGTTCAGGACGCCGTCCATCGCCACGGATATGGAAGTGTTCAACGCTTTCGGCGTCCTCGAACCAGGGCGTGTCGACGGCGGTATGGATCTGCCTCCGACGGCTCTCGGCGATTGTGTGTCCGGGCCGATACCGAGGGTGATCGACCTCGGCGCAAAGACCTACGACTATCCGTTCTGGCTCGCCGTGACCTATCGAGCCGACCGAGCTGGCAGCGTCGACGTTGTCGCAGGCTACAAGAGCAGTCATAGCCCGGTCGAGCGCGGAAGACACACGCTGTTTATCCGGACCGAAGGCGTCTATGATTCTGTCACGATCGCTCCCGCCGACGGAGTGACACTCTGTCTGGACAGCCTACGCATCGGCCCGACGATTGTGCCCCAATGACTCAGCTCACGCTACGACGTTCCTATCCACAACTCGACACAATGCGTGCCGTGGGATCCATCGCCGTCGTCGGCACCCACACGTCTTTCTGGGCCGGTGCCTACGGGGCTGGCCTGATTGGCGTCGCGACGCAGCGACTCGAGGTCGGGGTAGCAATCTTCTTCGTGCTTTCCGGATTCCTCCTCGGTCGACCGTTCCTACAGACCATGATGACCGGTGATCGCCACGACAGCACTTCGCGCTACTTCTGGAAGCGAGCGCTGCGCATCCTGCCGGTCTATCTCGTCTGCGTGGTCGCCGCGCTGCTGCTGATCAGCGAGAACGACGGTCTCGGACCGATCCGCTGGCTTCAAAATTTCGCCCTCGTCGACCTCTATTTCGCTGAAAGTTTGCCGCAGGGCCTCACGCAGATGTGGAGTCTGGCGACCGAGGTGGCGTTCTATCTAGTACTGCCGCTGTTGATGGCTTTCCTGTTCACCATTGTGTGCCGCCGCAGTTGGCGTCCCCGGCGACTCGTCGCTTGCCTGGCCGCGTTCTATGTCGCCAACGTCATCTGGGTTGCCGAAGTGACCAGCGGCGCGGCAAAGTTCGACAGTTGGACGAGCCGCTCACTGCTGAGTTACATCGGGTGGTTCTCGCTCGGCCTTCTGCTTGCGATCATCACACTCGACGAGGCCCAACCACGTCTCCGGATCACCCGGCGCATCGTAACGATGGCTCGCGACCGCGCGACGTGTTGGATTGCGGCTTTCGTCCTATTCGTCCTGAGCGCGACGCCGATCGCGGGCTCACCGTTCCTCGTGGTGATCCAGCCATCCGAGGCGGTCGTTCGCAACATCCTGTACGGCCTCATCGCGTTTCTGGTCATCATCCCGTGCGTGCTGGGGCCGGACGACACGATCACGGCTCGCGTCTTGTCCCATCCATGGCTCCGACACATCGGCCACATCTCGTACAGCCTGTTCTGCTGCCATGTCATCGTGCTCGATCTCGCCGCCCCACGACTCGGCTTCGAATTGTTCCAGAGCAATCCATACGTGCTCTTCGTCGTCGTCCTTGTGATCAGTCTGGTTGTTTCCGAGCTGCTCTATCGCTTGGTGGAGTTGCCGTTCCTACGGCTCAAGACCTGGCGGTCCGACAAGACGGTGAAGGCCAGGGTTCCGAGCGTCAGCGCAACGCAGATCTGAGGAATCTGAAACGTGCCGGCCCAGTCTGATGCCGTTCCCCACGGGCGGACGACATAGAAGAGGGCGGCAACTGTCAGCGGCACTGCGGGCAACCACGTGGGATCGAGACCCCGATGGACAAGTAGCCACGCTGCGGCGGCACCGACGGTCAGCGCGACGAGGAACGGTAGTCCACCGACAAGCCCGAAACCGGCGACGACGCCGACGACCGGAATGACTCCCGCAAATCGACGGGTCCTGCGCGTTTTACCCACCACGACGAGATCGTCGCGGCGCCAGAGCACCAGGACCAACAGCAACACCGCACCGGCAGCGCCGGCGACGAGCCCGACGCGGTAGAGCCGGTTGGGTTGATAGGTCAGAGTGATCGTTGACGCGCTGTGCGCAGGGACCTTCCAGGCCTGCTGCCAGCCGTTGACCTGCAACGACGTCAGGACCTTGCCGTCCAACCGTGCGACCCAGCCCTTGTTGAAGTTCTCGCTCGTAGTGACGATCGACGGGTCGCGGTCAGCTGGGAGAGCGATCGTACGTTTGGAGTCCGAAGAGTCCTTGCGGTCCAGGACCGTCGCCGCGATCCGTGTCACTTCCGATGATTGGGACAACTCGGTGCTTGTCGCTCGGAACATCGGCGAGGCTTTGACCTGTAGCAAATGGTCACCGGCGCCGAGGCTCAGTGGATCCGGCGAACATAGGGTCGCTTGGGCGGACCGAGCGTCCGCCAGATCCGCGGTCGATGTCGCGATCGAGGTCTTGTATGCGATGCCATCGATGGTTAGGGACGGACCGACGCCGCACGGCAAGGTGATCATCTTGTCGGAAGTATCGACCGTGTTGTTGCGGACCGGCCCGAACCACAGCTCGCTAATACCGACCGGGAGCCGCTCCCCCAGGCCGGAGGGGTCGAAGGTCAGCGAATGTGTCACCGCGGTCAGGTGGACATCGACCCGGTCGCTCGTAACTTCGGGGAACGACGCGACACCGTCGACGAGCGTTGCCGTGCGCTGAACGCCCTTACCGAATTCGAGGACCACTTTCTTCGGCTGGCTCGCCGGCATCGAACCGGCGGTATTGAGGTGGATCGACGACAGTTTCCGGGGCTTCGACCAGACGACTGACACGAACGGATCGGTGTCGCCCGGCCGGGCAATCCAGCCGGTCTTGAGGTCCTGATCCATGATCCGGCTGACGCTCGTACGAGGATCGTCGTTGATCGTCGACGACGATGTGATCTGAGCCTTGTCGTCTTGTTGGAGGTAGGCATCCAGCGCGGCGCCGCCCACCGGCTGCACGGTCATCACAACGCGATAGTCAGCCGCCGAAGGTAGCGACAGACGCCGGTCGATCCCGAAACTGTCCTCACCGTGCTCCTCGAGATCGGCTCGGCAGCGGTCGATGCCCTCGATCTGGAGACAGCCGGGCCGATCGACGCCATCATCGCCGAGAACGATGTGGTTTGGGGCGGGCCAGGCGGCCGGAACGGTCGGGAGCACGAGCGGGCGGGAGACATACAGGTTCGAGCTGGTGACCTCGGCGATCGACAGCCTCCCGCCGGTGGTAGAGCCCGCGATTTTGAGGTCCTTGACGGTTCCGACCGGCACGGAGACCGGCACACGGCCGTCGGTCACGATCTGTCGCGGGCCTCGTTCGGTCTGCACGGTTAGTCGCTGCTGGACTCCAGGCGCTCGGTTAGGGGTGATCGTGACGACGCCAAGGTCTTGGGGTCCGTCGAGACGAAGTTTGAGCCACGGATTTTTGTCGGTGGTTGTCCATGAGGTGCGCGGATCACCGTCGAACACGGACCACGGCTGTTCGGAGGGCCGGGTCCCTCCCACCGTCGAGGCATTGGCACGCGAGCCCGAAGCCTGAAGCGACCGTGCGCCTTCAAGCTTTGGCACGGCCAGCCACGACGTGCCCGCAGCACCCCCGGCGTAGTCGTGGACCCTGCGAGTGCTCGAGTAGGGGTCGCCGACGGCCAGCGAATTGGACCGGTTGGCGTCAACCGAGCCGAAGGCAACTTCCTGACGCCGGTTGCCGTCGGTCAACACGAGCGACGACGGCACGCCCGCAGCAGGTTGATCCGGCGCCATGACGACCGAACTGCCAGGGGTGACGCCCAGATCGTCAAGGAGCGCTAGGCTCTCGGAATTTCCGACGACGGTGGACGGTGTCGTCTGGGCCGTCGTAAATGCGCCACCTTGCACCTTAAACACCTCAATCGCCGGGTGGCGCGATTGCCAACCGCCGTTCGCGAAGGACCTTGCAGTGCCAGCGTCAAAGACCGGGTCGCCGCCGAGCTCCGGGCCGAACGACGCGACACTTGTCAACCCGTCCGACTCGTCGAGGGTGCGATAGGTCTGCTCCACATTAGTGCCGGTGACAGTCGTGTCTAGGTCGTTGCGGACCACGAGATACTCGACGCCCGCCCGTCGAAGGGTCGCGGCCAGACCGGCCGTGGACCGGCCCTGGTTGAGTTCGGCCGTGACCGAGTCGAGGAAGCGAATCGTTCCCGGATTCGCGAGCGGGATGCTGTTGCGGACTGCCCATGGGCTGGTCGACAACGGCTGGAGCGGCTCATCTCCTGTGCTTCCCCACAGGTACTCGGGGAAGGCTGACGCGGGTGCCAACAGCGAGGTCGACGTGGCATGCTCGGAGAGCCAGTCGCTGGCCTGTGCCCAGTAGTCAGGGACCGCGGTAAAAGAGCCCGTGTTGGCCAGCTGACCGCTCCATGCTGGTGCCGTGGCCCCGGTCACTGCGACAACGGTGAGGAAACCGACGCCGATCGCCCGTACCGCGTAATCACCGCTCTTCTCGACGACTTGGCGACCCGTCAGCGCCGATACCGCATGGGCCAAACCGATCACGAGTGGAATCCGCAGGACAACATCGAACTTGTGTGTGTTGCGCAGGGGCGCCAGCACGCCATCGAGCGCTTCCTGGATCGATCCGGCACCGAATCCTTGGATCGATCCGGTGTGACCTGCAGTCACGAGCACTAGTCCGAGCAGTAGGCCGGCGAACAGGAACCGGCGGTGCGGGGTTGACTTCATCGCGAGACCTACGAGGCCCAGGACGACCACAACCGCACCGTTAATGATCAGCACTTGCTGGCTGATTAGCTGGTTACCTGCCTGCGAAGCCGGGGAAATGTAGGGCACCCAGTCGGTCGTACCTCGCAAGGCATCGAACGCCGAAGCAGCGACCGTCGTGATCGATGAGCTCTCGATGTAGTCGAGGAACGCCGGACTGTAGGAACCCAACAGGAACAGCGGGATGATCCACCAGAGTGTGCCGAGCACGACGAGTGGTGGCCACCAAAGCATGATTCGGCGGCGCCGCGGACCAGGCTCGGCGAACAGGAGCCACAGGGCTCCGAGCGGCAGCACCGCGAGTGTCGCGGCGGCGTTGACGCCGCCGATGCACATCACCGCTAGTGCGCTGAGCGCGGCGCCCTTGAACGGATTCCCTCGGCGGGTCGCGATGATCAGCGGAATTAAAACCCACGGCGCGACGGCAGTCGGCCACACTTCAATCGAGCTCGGCCCAATGACCGTCAATATCCGCGGCGATAGGGCGAAGGCGAAGCCCGCGAGGAGCCGTGCGCCGTCCGACTTCACGCCAAGCTCGCTGGCCAACTTCACCATGCCACCGAAAGCGACACACAGCAGCAGCGCCCACCAGAGCCGCTGGATGACCCACGGATCGAGGTGGATCAGGTGACCGAGCCAGAAGAATGGCCCCATCGGAAAGAAGTAGCCGTACGCCTGGTTCTGCACCTGCCCAAACGAGCTGTGCGGATCCCACAGGGTCATAGCCCGATGCAGGAAACCGCCCGGGTTGAGAACGAGATCGAGCTTGGTATCAGCGACGATGCGGCCGGGGCTCTGGATGAACGCGATCGTGGTCAAGGCGAGGCAACAGGTCAGCAGCCGAAATCGCCACTGAAACTTGGTGGGCACCTCGGTCATCTTTTCCTCAGGACGATTGCGAGGTTCCACGTCACCAACTCCCGCAGGATCGGAATGCGAAGAATCCACCAGGACCATCTCGGCAGATAACGTGGCATGAGGACAACGATGTCAGCCCCACCCTGCTGGCGAGCCCAGCTCAGCCCGGCTGATGCGGTCACCGCGAAGAGCGACTCACCAAAAACATTCTTGGGTCGGTGTCCATGTTTCCGTTCATACCGTCGAGCAGCGCGATGTCCACCAAGGAAATGCCACGGGGCCGTTTCATGGCCTCCCCATGGTCCCCACCAGAGTGTGTACGACAGGAACACCAGTCCACCGGGTTTCGTCACGCGGACCATTTCGTCGGCCATACGCCAAGGCCGGTTTACGTGTTCGAGAACGTTCGAAGAGTAGGTCACGTCAAAGCTGTCGTCCCGAAACGGCAGGTCCATTCCGCTGCCGAGGACCGTTCCGGGCTCCGGATCACCCAGACCCGAAAGTTCTCCAAGGTCAGCATCGAGCGAGTTGTAGGTCGCGCCGGCGCCGCGAAACGCATCTGCGAAATATCCCGGACCACCGCCCACATCAAGAACGCGCTGACCAGAGAGATCATGGAACTGCTCGATCTGCGCCACCGAATCACGAGCCAACGTGCCATAAAAGTGATCCGGATCGGTCTGTTCGACGCCGAATGCGCGAAATAGCCGCCACGAGCGCCGAAGAGTAGGACGGGCAATTGAAGCGGGCACGCGCAGAACCTTACCTGACCGATGGACCATAAAGACTGATAGAATCGGCTATCCGTTGAGGGAACGGAACTCAGAGGGAAGACTCGCATTTATGCTGGTTCTGGGGGAGCAGCCAGGTTGATGGCCCGGCACAAGAAATCGTCGGCGATATCCGTCGGTTGGGAGTATGACCATGCACATCCTGTTTTGTAATTGGCGGGATATGAAGAACCCTGAAGGCGGGGGCTCCGAACGCTACGTTGAATCGATGGCTCATGGTCTCGCCGAGCGTGGACACCAGGTCACCATCTTCTGCGCCGCGCACGCGCAGGCACCCCGGGACGAAGTCATCGACGGTGTCCGTTTCATTCGGCGCGGATCAAAATTGGACGTCTACGCACATGCGTTCTTCGGCATCCTTTTTCGCCGCTTCGGCAAGATCGACCTTGTGGTTGATGTTCAGAACGGGTTGCCGTTCTTCACCCGCCTCGCGACCCGTAAGCCTGTCGTGGTCCTAGTCCACCATGTGCACCGTGAACAATGGCCGGTGGTGTATCCCGGTTTGATGGGCAAGGTGGGCTGGTGGATTGAACGCTGGCTGGCACCTCGCTTGTATCGCAACAGCCCTTACATCGCAGTCTCCGCTGCGACGCGCATGGAACTGATCGAGCTGGGTGTCGACGGATCCAGAATCTCGATCGTTCATAACGGCAACGACCCCGCACCTGTTGTCCGCTCGATACGATCGAAAACACCACGTATATGTGTAGTGGGCAGGCTAGTGCCGCACAAGCAGGTCGAGCATGCCATTGATGCATTGGCCGACCTGGCGCCCGAGATACCCAATTTGATGCTCGACGTTGTCGGCACCGGATGGTGGGAAGAAGAACTTCGCACTTACGCGCGGGATCGTGGCGTCGCCGATCGCGTGATCTTCCACGGCTTCGTCGATGAATCGACAAAGCACGAGATCTACGCGCAGTCGTGGCTGATGGCGCTGCCTTCCCTCAAGGAAGGTTGGGGCATCGTGGTCGGCGAAGCCGGGACACATTCGACACCTACAGTTGCCTATCGGTCCGCCGGCGGGACGACAGAGTCGATCGATGACAAGGATTCGGGCATTCTTGTAGATTCGCCCGAGACGTTTACGGCGGCAATTCGGGAACTACTCTTAAACCCCGATCGGCGAGAATTCCTCGGCCGTGGCGCACTGGCGAAGTCACACAAATTCACGTGGGCAAACTCCCAACAGGAATTCGCCCACGTTTTAGATCAAGCGGTCGCGCAGAAGAACGACTTAGTTATTGCTGCCGTAACTCACATTGGTCGATGAAACCGGAGAATTTCCGGCACTTTGTTGAGACTGAACGACTCCCAATGCGGTTGCACCGGCAAGTCCAAGTCCAACAAAAAAGGCGATAGCTCCACCTGCAATAGTTCCCATAATCTATGTCCTCCCTCAAGGCAATGTCAGCATATCAGCCTAAAAGGGTCATATTCAAAATCGACGCGTTTGGTGAGCTAGAACACCGTTAGGCTGATCGCACCATGAAAGACCTTCCCCCCACCCGTCGCTGGACTCCACTGCTCACGGCTACCCGTCCGCGGCAATGGACTAAAAACCTCCTGGTGATTGCTGCTCCCTTGGCGGCAGGCGTTCTGGACGAGCCTCAAGTGCTTCTGAACACGGTCGGGGCGTTTGTGGCGTTCACGCTTGTTGCCGCCGCCGTCTACCTGAATAACGACACGTTCGATTTCGCTGCCGATCGTCTGCACCCGCGCAAACAACTCCGCCCAATTGCGTCGGGCGCGGTCTCAATCCCGGTCGCCCGCACAGCAGCGGGCATTCTGGTTGCTGGCGGTCTGATCCTCGGCAGCTGCGTCAACCGCGATCTCGGAATTGTGCTCGCGGTCTATGTGCTGCTTCAACTGGCATACGCGCTGTGGCTAAAGCATCAAGCTGTGGTCGACATTACGATTGTGGCTGCCGGTTTTTTATTGCGCGCTATCGCCGGTGGCGTTGCAGCCGAGGTACCGCTCTCACAATGGTTTTTGTTGGTGGCCGCATTCGGATCACTCTTCATGGTCGCAGGGAAACGTTATTCCGAACTTCGCACCTTGGGCACCGAAGCCGGGACACGGCGCAACCTAACCGAATATTCAGAGTCTTACCTCCGATTTGTCTGGAGTCTGGCGGCCGCGGTAACTGTAACGGCGTACAGCCTTTGGGCCTTCGAGATCGCTGGGGACACTGCGATTAATTGGCAAGCCATTTCCATCGCGCCGTTCGTCATGGGCTTGCTGCGTTACGCAGTCGACATTGATCGGGGACTTGCCGGTGAACCCGAGGATGCTGTCCTGCACGACCGAGTCCTGCAGATCATTGCGCTCATCTGGATTTTGGTCTTTTCCATTGGGGTTTACCAGACATAACAAATCGAGCTCATTAGTGGATGGGGCAGAGCCAGTCCGATGTTTCGGAAGCTACCGCTTTAACCGACGCAGAACCAAACCCGTCGCGCCGAACCCAAGCGCCAATAGAGCGGCGGTCCATGCGGCGATCATGATGAGTCGATCGGTGCTATCGATTGCTGTCACCGCCGGCTGGTCGATGGCATACACCTCAATGCCTGTACCCGTATACAAGCGTTTCATCCCCGTCAAAGTGTCGGCTGGGATCTTTCCGGCGTCGGTCTCGACGACAACGATGCCAATCCCCTCGCGGGCCAACAGGTTGGCCGGATGTGGGCTATCCAAGACCTTGCCAATTCGCGCGGCGCGCGGGTCCTCCCCTGCAATCGGCTTGTTCGACACCAATAGAACGTCGTTGGTCACGGTGGTTCGGCCGAAGAAACGTCCCCCCGGATCTAGGACTGGAGTGCTGCGGTTCCATTCGGGCCGGCGGTATGCCGAGAACGGCAAAATCAACACGTCGCCGGGTAGATCGCTTGACACGATTGTCTGCCGAGCTGCCGTCCAGCTGGCTGGATAACTAGCTGGTTGGAGCTGGCCGCCGACTCCCCAAGCGAGGTCTGGGAGCGCGATGACGGGCAGCAGGATGACGCCTACCGCTGCGAACTGTCTGAGTTGCCGGCCGCGGATCCGTTTCCCGAGCCCATGAAGGCCATGGCCGAAGGCAATTGCTTCCAACGGCACGAGTAGGAGCAGATAACGCGTGCCATCACGCAGAATGCCTGCAGCCGGTACGTGGCGCACGAAGTCCGCCATAATCCCGGGTGCGAGCCAGCCACTGAGTGCAAGCGCGAGGCCAATCGCGCCTGCGCCACCAAGGCCGACAAGCAGTCGGCGATCTCGTTGCCACAATTCAAGGAGCCCGATGATTATGATCGTCCAGATCACAACCGCGAACACGGCTGTTGTCACGAAGGTGCGCGAATCGGGAACCACGTCGGTGTTCCAAATGCCGCCTAGACTCAACGCTGCTCCGAGCTTGCCGAGTTGCCCCTCGGGCTGAAGGTCGAACAGCGCCACTGCGGCACTGTCGGATCGGGCAATCGCCGAATGCAGTAGACCCGCGACTAGCCACGGCGCGTTGACGGCAGCCGCAATAACGGCGAGGCGCGCTGTCTGGCCGGGCTTCTTCACGGCAAACCCGATCAGAATGCCCATCAGTCCGGTGGCCGGACTCAACGCGGTGGCCAACAGTGCGAGTGGGACACCCGGATGCCGCACTCCCGCGTCGCTTCGAATTGTCAGGATCAACCACGGGATCGCGGCGTATGCCAACAGAAGCGGCCACTGTCCCAGCGCCAGTCGTTCGGCGACAAAAGGGTTCCAGGCAAACAAGGTTGCGGCGGCAAGTTGTGCGGCAAGCGGCTGCGTTTTCATCAAACGCCCCATGCCCAGTGCCGATCCGAACACGACAGCGAGCAGCACCGTTTTCTGAACCAGCATCGCCGGGACTATCGCACCGAGCAAAGCAACGAAGGCGTCCGAGGGTACGGCCCTAGGCAACGCGGTACCAAGTCCCCAAAGGTCTGGCCGAGTCAACGAAAGGTGGGGAACCCAGACCATGTCATAGGACAGCACGTAACCCGGACGCAGCAACGGCGCGCATACGAGCAGCGCAAGCACTATCGACCACGTCGGCAGAACAAAGCGACGCACTTGCATGTGGTTGCCCCTTCGCAAGACGTGAACCGGTCACGGCTATTGTGCCGTGGTGACGTCCAACAGCGGGTCAGCCCCGGCCCGTATCCCCGGAGGGGCAACAGTCGCCGCCGGAATGATGGTCATGAACGTGGCCATCTACGGCTTCAACATCGTTGCCGCTCGCGCTTTGCTGCCGCGAGAATTCGGCGCATTGACGGCGCTATTCGGCATCATTCTCGTCGGCAACGTGGCCTCACTCGGATTGCAAGCTACGACTGCTCGCAGAATTGCGGTCGCGCCAGACCGGGCGGGCGACATCATTAGCAACACGATTCGCGTCACCGTCGCTACCGCCGGGTTGGTCGCCGCATTGGTGGCTGCGTCAACATTTGTTCTGACACCGATGCTAAAGCTCGGCACCTACTGGCCGGTCATTTTGTGCGGTGCGACGCTCTTCCCGTTGACCGTCATGGGGGCACAGGCCGGAATCGCCCAAGGCACCTCACGGTGGAAGTCGCTCACGTCGATCTATATTGCAAATGGGGTTGGCCGACTCGTGGTTGGGGCCGCGGCAATTGCAATCCACCCGGGCGTTGACTCCGCCATGATCGGTATCGCGCTGGGCGCTTGGCTGCCGGTTCTGGCCGGAACGCGATTGTTCGCACTCCGGAAATCCGCATCCCAACTAACCAGTCGTCGCAGTCTGGTCCGCGAGGCCGCCCTCGGCACACACGCACTATTGGCCTATTTCGTGCTCAGCAATGCCGACTCGATCATTGCGCGCAACCTGTTCGATGCACATGAGAGCGGCCTGTATGCCTCTGGTCTGATCGTGGCCAAGGGTGCGCTGTTCCTGCCGCAATTTGTCAGCGTCGTGTTCTTCCCTGCTCTTGCTCGGGCCGAATCACTGTTCGCCCGCCGTAAGGCCACCATTTTGGTTGCCGCCTTCGGCGCGCTGACCGTCATACTCACCGCTGCGCTCCCCCGGTTGGCGCTGGTGTTCGTTGGCGGTGACAAATACGCGGCCATCACGTCACGACTATGGCTGTTTGCGCTCGCCGGCTCGATCCTGGCAATCGTTCACCTGCTCACATTTGACGCGCTGGCACGACGCGCGCACGGAATCGTCGTCATGCTGTGGATCGCCGTCATCGCGGTGATTGGCTGCGCCTACGGGTTCGGGGTCGGAATCACCGGTCTGATCCTCACAATGGCCTCGGTCGCCGCCGTACTCGCCACGATCGTCTGGTTCGTACCGACAACATCGGAACAATCTGGCTGATCGGTCGCTCCGCTCAACGGAGCGGTTAGTGACCGGCGGCCTGCCAGGAGGTGCCGATGCCGACCGAGACGTCGAGCGGAACGGAAAGATCCGCAGCCGCGGCCATCTCGCGTCGTACGAGTACCTCCACCGTTTCAAGTTCACCGGCGGCGACTTCCAGGAGGAGTTCGTCGTGGACCTGAAGCAGCATGCGTGAGGTCAGACCTTCGGACCGGAGCGCGCGATCGACGCCGAGCATCGCGACCTTGATGATGTCGGCCGCCGAACCCTGGATCGGTGCGTTGAGTGCCATTCGTTCGGCCATGTCGCGGCGTTGCCGGTTGTCGCTATTGAGATCGGGCAGATAACGCCGGCGGCCCATGATCGTCGCGGTATAGCCGGTTTTGCGCGCTTCTTCAACGACGCCATGGAGATAGTCGCGCACTCCCCCGAAGATCGCAAAATAATCATCCATCAACACTTGTGCCTCGCCCGGGCTGATGCCCAGTTGTTGACCAAGACCGTAGGAGGACAAGCCGTAGGCAAGGCCGTAATTCATTGCCTTGATCCGGCTACGCAACTCACCATGAACCTCATCGGGCTCGACGCCGAAAACCTTGCTCGCGATCCGCGTATGAAAATCCGTGCCCGAGCCGAAGGCCTGAATCAGGTCGGCATCCTCAGACAGGTGCGCCATGATGCGCATCTCGATCTGGCTGTAGTCCGCGGTCAGGAGCGTTTCATAACCCGAGCCCACCACGAAGGCGCCACGGATCCGACGCCCTGACTCGGTGCGGATCGGAATATTCTGCAGATTGGGATTATTGGAACTCAGCCGGCCAGTGGCTGCGATCGTCTGGGCGTATGTCGTGTGGATGCGGCCATCGGACGCGATCGTCTTGCGCAACCCCTCGATCGTCTGCCGCAGCCGGATGACATCGCGATGGTCGAGCAGATGCGCCAAGAAAGCGTTCTCGGTCTGGGCGAACAACCACTGCAACGCATCGGCGTCGGTCGTGTAGCCGGTCTTGGTCTTCTTGGTCTTGGGCATGTTGAGCTCATCGAACAGCACGACCTGCAACTGCTTGGGTGAACCGAGATTGATCTCCTTGCCAATCACCTTGAACGCCTCGGCCGCGGCATTCTGCACTCGGGCCGAAAACTCGGATTCAAGCTCAGCCAAGAAGTCATCGTCAACTGCGATCCCGACTCGTTCCATCTCGAACAGAACGTCCAGCAGCGGCAATTCGAGCTCAGTCAGCAGGCTCGTGCCGTCCTGCTCGGCGAGTTCGGCGCCCAGCACGCTGCTGAGGTCGAGCACGGCACGCGCTCGGAGCATCTGCGGTTCGGAGTCCTCGGCCACGCCGTCCAGCGCGAGTTGCCCCTGTGCGCTGTCGTCCTCGTCGCGAAGCTCCCGCTTGAGATAACGCATCGTGAGATCAGCCAGATCATAGGCGCGCTGATCGGGCCGGAGCAGGTAGGCCAGCAAAGCCGTGTCACTGCTGAGCCCATGCAGTTGCCAGCCCTGCGCAGCTATCGCATGCAGCGGACCCTTGGCGTCATGCAGCGTCTTCGACCGATCGGGATCGGCGAGCCAGCCAGCCAGCGCAGCATCATCATCGGGCGACAGCGATTCGATCTTGATGTAGGCGGCCGCGCCCGACTCGACCGCCAAGGCGATTGTGTCGAGCCGGCCAGTGCCGCCGCCCCAATCACCTGAGACCTGCACGCCAGTGGTGACATCACGGACGGTGTGGGTATCGAGCCAGTTGCGTACACCACCGGAACTGATGGTGGTGCCGTCGATACTGAAGCCGCTGTCGGTGCTGATGCTTTCCTCGCCGAACACGCCAAACAGACGCTCCCGCAACGCTTGGAACTCGAGGCTGTCAAAAACCTGGTGCACCGCTTCGCGGTCGAGCTCGGGCATTGCCAGATCGGCTGGGCCGGTCGGCAACTCCAAGTCACGAATCAGAGCATTAATGTGCCGGTTGCGCACAACATTGTCTAGGTGATCGCGCATCGACTGGCCGGCTTTGCCGGGGATTTCATCAACCCGGTTGATGATCTCCTCAAGCGAGCCGAATTGGCCTAACCATTTGGCCGCGGTCTTCGGTCCGACCCCTGGGACGCCGGGCAGATTGTCACTCGCCTCGCCCACCATCGCCGCAATGTCGGGATACATTTCCGGCATGACGCCGTATTTCTCCTGCACAGCCTGCGGTGTCATACGCGCAAGATCAGACATGCCCTTGCGCGGATAAAGGACAGTCACATTGTCGTTGACAAGCTGGAAGGCATCACGATCACCCGAACAGATCAACACCTGCATGCCCGCGGCATCGGCTTGCGTCGACAACGTGGCAAGGATGTCGTCGGCCTCGAAGCCGTCTTTCTCAAACGTCGTGATGTGCATCGCGCCAAGGACCTCTTTGATCAGCGGAATCTGACCCTTGAATTCCTCGGGCGACTTGGCGCGCGTTCCCTTGTATTCAGGGTATTCGTCGGTACGAAACGAGTGCCGGGAAACGTCGAAAGCTACCGCGACGTGGGTGGGCTGTTCATCACGCAGGACGTTGATGAGCATCGAGGTGAAACCAAAGACCGCATTGGTCGGCTGCCCTGTCGTCGTGGCGAAATTTTCCACCGGCAGCGCGAAAAATGCGCGATAGGCAACCGAATGTCCGTCAATAAGAAGAAGTCGATCCACGCCCACGACTCTAGTCGCAACTGCCGACGAGAAATCCACCCCCGGAGCGCCCGGCACCGCATAGGGCCGGACCGGGCCTATTCGGTCAGGGCCTATTCGGTCAGGTCTTGGAGGTCCGAACGGTACGAATCGAGTTGCCGGCGACGCAATGTGCGGCGTACTGCGATCAATTTGCCGGTGTCACGCGATTTGGTGGCCTTGGTGGAGAACTTGGCCTGCAATTTGCTGGCCTGAATTGCTCGTACGGTCGACACCTGACTGAAGCCGAGTTTGGTCAGGAACCTGTTCGGCTCTCGCGAATGAGCCGGCGAAATGGCAGCAACCACTTCGCAGTTCGCTTCGTCACCATATTTGGCTGCTGCCGATAGCAAGGTCGACGCGACAGATCGGCGCCGACAATTCGGCATGACCTGCAGATCCGTGACCACCAACACGCGGGTGAGATTGATCGGTGTCGTGGTGATTAGCCCACACATCGCCGCGCCCACGACCTCGCCTTCCATCAATGCAAGGTAGATGCGGCGTTCAGGATTGGCGATATTGAGCTCGAGGGCCGCGGCGGCCTCGGCAACACCGGGCTCTTGCCACAATGCGCTCGCGGCGAGCGTGTCTACGCCCTGATCGCGCGACGTCGTGGCACATTCACGCCAGAGTACGATCAGCGCAGCCGCATCCTCGCGGTCCGCCATACGAATCGTGATCGACGATCGAGACGACATGGCTCATCCATTCCTGAAAACTCTGTGC
This sequence comes from Aeromicrobium changchenzhani, assembly GCF_057586615.1. Classification (NCBI taxonomy): domain Bacteria; kingdom Bacillati; phylum Actinomycetota; class Actinomycetes; order Propionibacteriales; family Nocardioidaceae; genus Aeromicrobium; species Aeromicrobium changchenzhani. Next base: position 2,181,725 of record NZ_CM172480.1, read on the forward strand.
TGACTGTTCAGCGGGAAATATGCGGGAGTCCCCAGATCCACAACATCGGCTGAGGTGCCAGACTACGCCGAGGAGTCGAAGCGTCGCCAACCAGTCGGGAGTCCAGTTCCATGTTCATCGGAATCGGCACCGTCACGAATATCGCGACAGTGCTCATCGGCTCAGCTTTTGGTCTCCTGATCGGGCACAAACTTAGTCTTCGTACCCGTGCTCTGGTCACCGATGCACTCGGCCTCGTGACGTTGCTCATCGCCGCTCAGGCCGCCATGGAGATCGCCAAGCCGGCTGTCGCCGCTGCCGTCGGCAACAGCGCGCCAGTGCTGCTCGTGCTCGGTTCCTTGGCTTTGGGCGGCATCCTCGGATCGTGGCTACGGATCGAAGATCGGCTCGAATCATTCGGCGGTTGGTTGCAGGGCCGACTTGCCCGCGGGAGCCATGGCGCGGCTACCGAGCACAAGGATCGCTTCATCGAGGGCTTCGTCACCAGTTCACTCGTATTCTGCATCGGCCCGCTGACGATCCTGGGATCGATCAATGAAGGCATCGGCAACGGCCCCGACCAACTGTTGCTCAAGTCTGCGCTCGACGGATTCGCGTCCCTAGCCTTCGCCGCTTCACTCGGCATCGGCGTCATGGCATCGGCACTGTCAGTCGGCATAGTCCAGGGCGGGCTGACTCTGGTCGGAGTCGTCCTCGGCTCGTTCCTGCCGGAAGCGCACCTGATGGTCCTCACCGCAACGGGCGGGTTGATCCTCATTGGCGTCGCACTACGACTGCTCAACGTGAAGAACATGGCGGTTGGCGATTTGCTACCCGCACTGGTCTTGGCGCCCTTAGCGACGCAACTTGTTGTCGTTCTGCGCTGACCACTTATCTTCGATAGTGTGCCGTTTTGGAAACGTTGCCGAACTGCAACATATGAAAATCCGTTATCGACCCCGATGTGACGCATCTGACACCGTGAGGTCGCTATGATCCTCGGCAGACAACATTCAGTCAGACATACCTATAGGTGACAGGAGTTGAATGTGCGACTGCGACACGCAGCAATTTTCGCACTTCTCATCGGAGCGTTATTTGTTCTGATCGGCGCAAGCCCCGCCACTGCAGATGACGCAACCCCCGTCACTGTGATCAGCGGAAAACTCGTCGACGCATCGAACGACCGGGCCCCAGTGCCCGGGGTGACCATCAATGTCACGACCGGCGACGGTCAGACCTTGTCAGTCGTCACTGATGCCGAAGGAAGTTACAACCTCGAAGTCCCCGCGGTGGGGAAGACAACTATTGCGTTGGACACCGGAACCTTCCCCAAGGGCGTCAAAATGGACGAAGGTGCCCGGACCGAGCTGACCTTGGAATTGGACGCTGGCCGGGGCCAATTCACCCCGATTTTCGATATCGGCAATAACGGGGTCCAAGCCACTACCTGGATCGACCGAGTACCCCAGATCGTCTACAACGGCCTGTATTTCGGCATCATTTTGTCGCTCGGTTCGCTGGGTCTGTCGATGATCTACGGAACGACCGGACTCTCCAACTTCGCGCACGGCGAACTCGTCACCTTCGGTGCGATCGTGGCCTACACGTTTAACGTGACGCTGGGCATCAACATTTGGATCGCGGCGGTGATCGCCATGGTCCTGTCGGCGGGCTTCGGATTCGTCCAAGACACGCTCTTCTGGCGAAAGTTGCGGCATCGCGGGACAGGCGTCATCGCCCTGATGATTGTGTCGATTGGCCTGCAGTTCCTGCTGCGCAACGTCTTCCAGTTCTTCACCGGTGGTCGCACGCTCAACTACGGCGAATACACGACGCCCCGAGGGATCGACCTCGGCCCAGTCACCTATTCGATTCGCGATCTGGTTTTGATGGCAGTCGCAATCGCAATGCTTACCACCGTCATCGTCGGACTGCAGCGCACCCGAGTCGGCCGCGCCACCCGCGCAATCGCCGATAATCCGGACCTGTCCGCATCGACCGGCATCAACGTCGACCGGGTCATCACCGTGGTCTGGACCATCGGCACTCTGCTGGCCGGCACCTGCGGCATCCTGCTTGGCTTCAGCCAATCGGTGAAGTTTGACCTCGGCGCCCAGATCCTGTTGGTCATGTTTGCCGCGATCACCGTTGGCGGCCTCGGCTCGATTCCAGGGGCGATCATTGGCAGCCTGCTGGTCGGCCTACTGATTGAGATGTCAACGCTCGTCATACCGTCCGAACTCAAGATCGCTTCGGCGCTGTTCCTGCTGATCTTGGTCCTGCTGGTCAGACCTCAAGGCCTCTTCGGCCGAAAACAACGAATCGGATAGGCGGGAGGACATCATGGACGTCATCACAAGTGCTTTACAGGCCGGTATTTCGGTTTCGGCAGTCTACTTCTGCCTCGCCGCAATCGGTCTTAATATTCAGTTTGGGTACGCGGGGTTGCTCAACTTCGGCCAAGCGGCATTCCTGGCTGTCGGCGCCTACACCTTCGGCGTTGCAGTTGCATCGTTCAATGTGCCGTTCTTCGCAGCGGTCGCGATGGGGCTCGTCGGATCAGGGCTGCTTGCGCTCGTCCTCGGCGTTCCGACGCTGCGGTTGCGGGCTGACTATCTGGCCATTGCGACAATCGCTGCCAGCGAGGTCGTACGCCTGTATGTCGGCGCGGCCCACAAGGACCAATTCCACGGTCGCGACGGCGTCTCCGGATTCACCGCGGCGTTCCGTTCGGCCAATCCGTACACCAGCTCATTCCTCGGCTTCCGACCCGGCGATCTATGGGTTATGACGGTCGGTTGGATCATGGTCATCCTCGTCAGTGCGTTTGTCTGGCTGTTGATGCGTTCCCCATGGGGCCGTGTCATGAAGGCAATCCGTGAGGATGAGGACGCAGTACGAAGCCTCGGCAAGAACGTCTACTCCTACAAGATGCAGGCGCTTGTCCTCGGCGGCGTCGTCGCATCTCTCGGTGGCTTCGTGCTTGCCTGGGGGCAAAACTCGATCCAACCGGACAACTTCAACCTCGACCTGACCTTCATCGTCTACACAATGTTGATCCTCGGTGGTGCGGCCCGGGTATTCGGTCCGATCTTCGGCGCGGTCGTCTTCTGGTCGCTGCTGTCGCTCATTGGCGGAATTCTTACGAAGCTGACCAACGGCGACGATCCGATCATGCCAACCTGGCTGATGACGGACAATCAAATCGGTTCGGTCCGGTTCATGATCGTCGGTATCGTACTGATGGCACTCATGATCTACCGCCCACAAGGGGTCTTCGGAGACCGAAAGGAGATTGCGCTCGATGCCCGCTGACAACGATGCAATCCTGGTGGCCGATAACGTCACCCGCACATTTGGCGGTCTGACCGCCGTCGACGTCGACCATGTTGAGGTCCCCCGGGGCAAGATCACCGCCCTGATTGGTCCCAACGGCGCCGGCAAGACGACGTTCTTCAACCTGTTGACCGGATTCGACGAGCCCGACTCGGGCGATTGGACCTTCAACGGCAAGAAGATCGCCAAGACTCCCGCCCACAAGGTCGCGCAACTCGGCATGGTGCGTACCTTCCAGCTGACCAAGGTGCTCTCGAAGCTCACGGTGCTGGAGAATATGCGCTTGGGCGCCACCCACCAGAAGGGCGAGCATTTCCTGACCGCACCATTCAAACGGCTGTGGAAGGGACAGGAGGACGAAATCACCGAGCGCGCTCGTGACCTCCTCAAGCGGTTCAAGCTCGACACCAAAGAAAATGATTTCGCCGGCTCACTGTCAGGTGGTCAGCGCAAACTGCTCGAAATGGCGCGGGCGCTCATGGTCAATCCCGAACTCGTCATGCTTGATGAGCCGATGGCCGGCGTTAACCCGGCGCTGAAACAATCACTTCTCGGTCACGTCAAGTCACTGCGCGAAGAGGGCATGACCGTGCTTTTCGTCGAGCATGACATGGACATGGTGCGCGATATCTCCGATCATGTGATCGTTATGGCCCAAGGCAAGATCATTGCGCAGGGCACTGCCGACGATGTCATGGGCGACTCCCGAGTCATCGATGCCTATCTGGGCGAACACCATGACATGGACATCACCGACGAACGCGCTGATCTGGAGAATTCATGACAGTCGAAGAAATCCCCGGTCCCGACGACGGGCGGACGGTCGCACACGTCGAGGGACTCCCCGAGGTCGAAGAAGGACGCGCGGAGCACCTGCGCTGTGCTGAGGGTGCGATCCTGCGAGCCGATAACCTTATCGCCGGTTATCTGCCGGGGGTCGACATCCTCAACGGAACCGACCTCTACTGCCAGGAGGGCGAACTCGTTGGCATCATCGGTCCCAACGGTGCTGGCAAGTCGACCCTGCTCAAGGCGCTCTTCGGGCTGGTCACCATCAGCACCGGATCGGTGCAGCTGCGCAATGAGGAGATCACCAATCAGCGTGCCGATGCGTTGGTCTCGAAAGGCATCGGATTCGTTCCGCAGACCGAGAACGTGTTCCCGAGTCTCACGATCGAAGAGAATCTGCAGATGGGCTGCTATCAGGCCCCGAAGCTGTTCGACGAGCGGTTCACGTTCGTCGGCAACCTCTTCCCTGCGCTGATGGATCGCAAGCACCAACGGGCCGGTTCGTTGTCCGGTGGTGAGCGTCAGATGGTCGCGATGGGCCGTGCGCTCATGATGAACCCGTCGGTACTCCTACTCGATGAGCCGTCCGCCGGCTTGTCACCGCAACTCCAGGACGAGGTATTCGTACAAACGCGTGCGATCAACCGTACCGGCGTCAGCGTCATCATGGTCGAGCAGAACGCCCGGCGCTGCCTGCAGATCTGTGATCGGGGCTATGTCCTCGATCAGGGCCGCAACGCATACACCGCGCCCGGTCGTGACCTCATGAACGACCCCAAGGTCATCCAGCTCTATCTGGGCACCCTGGCCAAGAAGCGCTAACCAGTTCGCCCAAGTCTGTCCTCGGTTCGTCGAGTGGCACGTACCTGGGCTCATTTCGCTGATTTGAGCCCAGGTACGTGCCACTCGATGGGGTTTAGGCCGAGGTGAATCGGCGCAGCCGGCGAAAGAGCGCGGCTGTGCCCGCGCCCGACAGGGCCGACTTGTCGAACTCTTCGCGCCAGAGCTTCAACCGGGCCCGATTGTGCGTCAGCCCCTTGGCGACTTCGGCATCATGGATGATCATCTCGGGTTGTCGGCAAATCTCGCTTGCGGTATATCCGTAACGCTCCCACCTGATCCGCGCAACGTCCTTTTCCCGTCGAAGGTCATCTTGATGTTGGACACGCTCCCGGTGTCCGGCGCCGTCATATTCAGCGAGCCGGTTGGTCCCCACAATCCGCAGATCACCCCGCGCAATGAACCGTCCGTGATCGTCGTTGAGCAAGTACTGGGAGACGACCGGTATGCCGGATAGTTCGTGTAACAAACGCAGGATCGTCTCCCACGGTGATTCGCTGTTCGGATCGGCCGCGAGAATTGCTCGACGCAACATCCGAACACCGCGCCGGCGAGGTATGACCGCACGCTCGAGCTCTGGCATGGTCGTGGCGCCGGAATGAAGCGCACTGTCGATGAGCACGGTCAGGTCGAGAAAGCACAGGTCTTCGGCACATTCGATGATGGTCCGACATGGTGCGGTCAAGCGAAGCCCGTCAACTTCATCTCGGTCGGTTGATTTGAGCTGACATCTGCGCTGGTAGACGCCCTGCCGCACCAAATGGTTCGAGTCAGCGGGGTTGCTCACGATGAGCGGGATGTCGCTCACGGCATACGGAAGCCACCAACCACGCAGGGCCGCGGCGGTCAGATGGGTGAAAACCCCATCTGCAGTCAGGACGTGCTGATAAGCGGAGCACGAGCTGTGCAGGTCAGTCGCGTAGCCCGGCGGCAGGTACAGCTGGCGGCACGGCCTAGTCCAGCCGGGTCCATTAAGTTGGTCCGGGGTGAGGCCGAATTGGGCCTCGGTGCCGAAAACGATGGGATGATCTGGTGGGTCGACTGGTCGATGCATCCTCCCACCGTGACCGAGCACAGCGCCCGCCACGACCCCCAATTCGCAACTTGTGGACAACCCCGACCGTCCACAGCCCCATTGGACTCATCTCGCCGAGTTTCCCTTACCGAACTTCGTCGAGTGGCATGTACCTGGGCTCATCTCGCTGATTTGAGCCCAGGTACGTGCCACTCGGCGGGGGGCTGGGCCAGGTGCGTGCCACTCGGCGGGGTGCTGGCCCAGGTGCGTGGGCATGAAGAAGGGGCCCGGCCCACCGAAGTGGTCCGGACCCCTTGCTTGATTTGCTAGATGTCAGCCTTTATTTGTGCGGGCCAATGCCTACCTTGACCATTTCAGGAATGATCTTCTTGGTCTCATCGAACGAGACAACAACAACTGCGTCGGGCTTGGAGTCCTTGACAGCCGCAACCTCGGCCGTGAAGTTGGCCGCATCCGGTGCGTAGAACTTCTTGACCGCAACCTTGCCGCCAGCTTCGGTGAAGAACTTCTCAATGTTGTTAGCCAGCGCTTCACCATAGGATTCCTGGCGAGCGAGGATAGCGATGTTTTTGCCGCCATCTTTCGCCACGAGGTCCGCCATGACTCGGCCCTGAAGGATGTCAGAGGGCGCTGTACGGAAGAACAGGCCCTGATCCTTGTAGGTGTCGAATGCTGTCGACGTGTTCGCCGGGGAGATCTGCATAACGCCAGCGTTGACGATCTTATCGATCACCGAAAGCGAAACGCTCGACGATGCAGCACCCAGAACGACGTCTGCCTTTGCTTTGAGCAACTTGTCAGTTTCACCCGGAGCAATGTTGGGAGTTCCGTCACCGGAATCAGCCTTCACATGCTTAACGGGATTGCCGAGTACGCCGCCATCAGCATTCATTTCCTTGACAGCAAGGTCAACGCCAGCGATCTCCGGAGGGCCGAGGAACGCAAGGTCACCCGTCTGCGGAAGCAGCGAGCCAATGATGAGGTTTCCGTCGCCCTTGGGCGGAGTGCCCTCGATTTCCTGACCGGCAACAGGATCGCCGCCGGAGGTCACTTCACCGGTCACGTAATCGACCGGCTTGTAGTTGTTGTCCTTGCCGTACTTGAAAATACCAATCGTGGCCGCCGACGGGCTGCCGGTGCCGTTGAAGTTGATCGGTCCGCTGACACCGTCATAGTCGATGTCGGTGCCGGCCTTGATCAGCTTGAGGCAATCAGCAAATGTCGTGCACTTGGTGCCGTCTGCCGAAGCGTTCTGCATTTCCTTGGCGATTGCCTTGGAGTTATCGCTCTTGGCGATCTCGGCAGCGAGCGCAGACACAATGACCGCGTCATATGATTCAGGGCCGTAGGTGTAGTTCTTGAGTGACGGGTCAACCTCAAGCATGCGCTTCTTGAAGTCGTCGCCGAGCTTGGCGCCTGGATAGGTAGCCTTGACGCCTTCAAGCGTGCCCGGATCGAAGCTCTTGCTGTAGTCGGCAGTGTTGCCGTCGACGAAGTAGACCGGCATGTTCAGCGCTGAACTATCGCTGGCTGCCTTCTTGTCGCCGGAACCGGAACCGCCACCGCATGCGGCGAGCACAAGCGCACTCGCAGCGGCAACAGCGGCTACAGTTGCCAGTTTGGAAGGGCGTTTCATATATCCTCCGCATTTATTTGGTCCGAAGATCGTGAACGGTATGTTCGGCGATCGGTTCGGGCTCTGTGACTGCGATCACGAAGCCTTGTGACTGAAACCTAGTCGCCCGAGGTGTCATCGCGGTGGAGTTTCGACGGGTAATCGTGTTTGTATCCGTTTTGTAACCATGATCGGCTCATTCGGAGCGTTTTTGACCAATTTCGGGCCCGTTCGCAATGACGCTTTCAGCAACATGCCGCATCGAGAGACGCAAATCCATCGCTGTTTTCTGAATCCACCGGAATGCATCGGGCTCGCTGATCGCCAAAGCTTCTTGAAGTATGGATTTGGCCCGCTCGACAAGTTTGCGAATCGCCAATTGCTCGTTAAGGTCCGAAACCTCGGCCGCGAGTTGCTGGATCTCTTCGAAGCGGCTGCGCGCCATTTCGATCGCCGGGACCAGATCAGACTTCGAGAATGGTTTGACCAGGTAGGCCATCGCGCCAGCATCACGAGCTCGTTCGACAAGCTCACGCTGGCTGAACGCCGTCAGCATAACCACCGGCGCGATGCGCGCCGCCGCGATCTGGCCAGCTGCAGCAATGCCGTCGAGCTTTGGCATTTTGACGTCCATGACGACGAGATCGGGCCGATGCTCAAGGGCCAGGGCCACGGCCTGTTCGCCGTTCGCAGCCTGCGCCACGACCTCATACCCCTCTTCGGCCAACATTTCGGCCAGATCGAGGCGGATTAGCGCTTCGTCCTCCGCGATGAGTACACGTAGTGCCGACGTGCCAGGGCCCGATGCGTCGTTCAAGACATTCACGTGAGAAGGTTATCCGGCAGCAAATTTCCGGCTTGGTTTGGCCGACTGGAAAGTGGCTCACCAGCCGCTTCGTGCGGCAACCTGGCCGGGTTGGCGGAATGGTAGACGCGATGGTCTCAAACACCATTGTCCGAAAGGGCGTGTGGGTTCGACTCCCACACCCGGCACCGAAACGCATGCATGTCTCAAGCTGACGCTTGGGACATTTTGCGTTCGGTGCCGACGCAAGTGTTGGCGGTGCCGGCTTGCCGGCTGGTGAGATACAAGTTCGCGGGACCACAAGCGGCACGCAACCTGCTACTCACCCCCAACTCAGACCTTGCGGGGCTCAGGAACAAGATCACCGTAGGCAGGCGCCTTGCGGTTGATTGCGTCGCCCATGTTGTGGATCCGCAGCGCGTTTGTCGAACCGGGGATTCCCGGCGGGCTCCCAGCGACGATGACGACCTGTTGTCCTTCAGAGCAGCGACCGATCTCTAATAGCGCCTTGTCAACCTGCTTGACCATGTCATCAGTGTGCTTGACATACGGCACCTCGAACGTCTCGATCCCCCAGCTGAGCGCGAGTTGCGAACGGACGAGCGGATCGGGGGTAAAAGCGATCACTGGAACCCGTGAGCGGTAGCGGGTCATTCGTCGCGCCGAGTCGCCGGTCGTCGTGAAGGCAACCAGATATCGCGCGTCGACGGCTTCGGCTACATCGGCCGCAGCCCGGCAGATGACGCCTCGTTTGGTGTGGGGGCGCCAGGTGAATGCCGCCATCAGCGGCAATCCATGTTCCTCGGTCGACTGGATGATCCGCGCCATCGTCTGGACCGTGACGATCGGATATTCACCGACGCTCGTCTCGCCGGACAACATCACGGCGTCGGCGCCATCGAGGACAGCATTGGCAACGTCAGATGCTTCGGCTCGTGTCGGCCGCGGCGAACTGATCATCGACTCAAGCATCTGTGTTGCCACGATGACCGGCTTGGCGTTGCGACGGGCCTTCTGGACGATCAACTTCTGCACGATCGGGACGTCCTCGAGCGGCAGTTCCACGCCGAGATCGCCACGGGCCACCATGAAAGCATCGAAGGCGTCCATGATCTCATCGAGATTATCGACCGCCTGTGGCTTCTCAATCTTGGCGATGATTGGGCGCCGGATATCTTCTTCGTCCATGATCTTGCGGACGTCATCGGCATCCTTGCCCGACCGCACGAACGACAGCGCGATGAAGTCGACGCCCTGCCTCAGCGCCCAACGCAAATCGGAAATGTCCTTCTCGCTCATCGCCGGAACGTTGACCTCAACACCGGGAAGATTGATGCCCTTGTGATTGCTGGCGGCGCCACCAATTTCGACCGTTGTTGTGACGTCGGTCGCGCTGACGGCGGTGGCACGCAACCGGATCCGGCCATCATCAATCAAAATCTCGTCACCGAGACTCACATCGCCGGGCAATCCTTTGTAAGTGGTCGAACTTCGCTCCACAGTGCCCAAAACGTCGTCGATCGTGATCGTGAACGTCGCGCCCTTAACCAACCACACCGGGCCGTCGGCGAACGTGCCAAGCCGGATCTTGGGGCCTTGCAGGTCCGCAATTATTGCGATCGCTTTGCCGACCGAATCGGTCGCTTTGCGCACGTGGGCATAGACCTGTTCGTGGTCGGCGATCGTGCCGTGGCTCATATTGAGTCGCGCCACATCCATACCCGCCTCAGCGAGCGCCAAAATCCGTTCGTACGTGTCAGTTGCCGGGCCGAGGGTACAGACAATCTTCGCTCTTCGCACGCCTCTACCCTAGCCCCTCGCTGCTTCCGCGCCGAACCCCATCACACCATCATCGAACGGGTTGTTGGCTCGATCGGAGCCGGCAAATTTCGCTCTCCTGACAACCACGCATCGACGCCCGACGCGGCCGAACGTCCCTCGGCAATCGCCCATACGATCAGCGACTGACCGCGGCCAGCATCACCGGCAACGAACACGCCATCGACACTCGTCATAAAGTTCTTGTCACGGGCAACATTGCCGCGCGCATCAAGGCCAACACCGAGTTGTTCGATAAGTCCCTCCTGCTGCGGACCGGTGAATCCCATCGCGAACAGCACGAGTTGCGCGGGGATCTCGTGATCAGTTCCAGGCACCTCGATGAACTTGCCGCCGGTGAACTCAACCTCGACGAGATGAAGGGCACGGACAGTTCCCAAAGCGTCCCCGAGGAACTCCTTGGTCGAGACCGAGTAGACCCGCTCACCGGCCTCCTCATGTGCCGAAGAGACGCGGAAGGTCATCGGATAGGTCGGCCAAGGCTGCGATTCTGGCCGGTCGGTCCCCGGATGCGGCAAGATCTCCAGCTGGGTGATCGTACGGGCGCCCTGACGCGTTGCGGTCCCCAAGCAGTCCGATCCGGTATCGCCGCCGCCGATGATCACCACGTCCTTGCCGGTGGCAACGATCTGATTTTCGACCGTCTCCCCCAGCGCGACACGATTGGCTTGGGGCAGGAACTCCATCGCCTGGTGTACGCCGTCGAACTCGCGTCCCGGCACCGGAAGCTCTCGACGAATCGTCGAGCCGATGGCCAGGATGACGGCGTCATAGCGATCCCGCAATTGCGAGCCGGTCAGCGTGTCGCCGACCTGCACCCCGGTACGGAACACCGTGCCCTCACGCTCCATCTGATCGATGCGGCGATCCACATGGATCTTTTCCATCTTGAACTCCGGGATGCCATAACGCAGCAACCCGCCAGCTTTATCGTCGCGTTCGTAGACCGCGACGGTATGGCCAGCGCGAGTCAACTGCTGGGCCGCGGCGAGGCCGGCTGGGCCGGACCCCACGACGGCGACGGTCTTGCCGGTCAACCATTCCGGCGGTTCGGGGCGTACGTTGTTGCGCTCCCAAGCTTTTTCGATGATCGATACTTCGACATTTTTGATCGTGACGGCATCACGGTTGACCGCAACGACGCACGCGGTTTCACACGGTGCCGGGCACAACCGCCCGGTGAACTCGGGGAAGTTGTTGGTCGCGTGCAACCGGTCCATCGCGTTGTCCCAATCGTCGCGATAGACGAGATCGTTCCACTCGGGGATGAGGTTGCCCAACGGGCAGCCACTGTGGCAGAACGGCACGCCACAATCCATACAACGGCTGGCCTGATCGGTGATGATCGGCAATAGTGCCTTACCGATCCCGCCGGGATAAACCTCGTTCCAGTCGTGGATGCGCTCCTCGACCGGGCGGTGGGGTGCTTCCTCGCGCGGGTGTTTGATGAAACCTCTGGGATCAGCCACGTGCAGCCACCTCCATCATTGACGCTGTCGTATCTTCTTCGGACATTCCGGCCGTCTCAGCCGCCGCCTGTGCTTCGAGCACGAGCCGGTAGTTGCGCGGCATGACCTGGGTGAATCTGCCAACCGCAGCAGGCCAATCGCCCAGCAACTGTTCCGCGATGGCTGAACCGGTCTCCTCGACGTGTCGTTGGACTAGAACCCGCAACCGTTCGGCCGCTTCCTCCCCCACCGGGGTCAATTCGACCATCGCGGTGTTGACCCGCAACTCATCGAGATTGAGCAGATAGGCAACACCGCCACTCATGCCGGCGGCGATATTGCGGCCGGTGCTGCCAAGGATCACGGCGACGCCACCCGTCATGTATTCCAGCGCGTGGTCACCGACCCCTTCGACGACGGCCGAAGCGCCCGAATTGCGCACGCAGAAGCGTTCGCCGACCCGACCGCGGATGAAAATCTCACCGCTAGTAGCGCCATAGCCGATGACGTTGCCAGCAATAATCTGCGCTTCAGCGGTGAACTGGGCGTCGCGCGGCGGACGCACGATGATCCTGCCGCCGGAGAGCCCCTTGGCAACGTAGTCATTGCCCTCTCCTTCTAGTCGCAAGGTGATCCCCTTGGGCAGGAAGGCGCCGAAGGACTGGCCGGCCGCCCCCGTGAAGGTGAGGTCAATCGTGTTCTCGGGCAGGCCCGCACCGCGATAACGCTTAGTGACTTCGTGACCGAGCATCGTGCCGACCGTGCGGTTGACGTTACGGATCGGTAGTTGTGCCCGAACCTGCTCACCACGCTCGAGCGCATCGGCGCTCAAGGCGATCAGCTGATTGTCGAGGGCCCGATCCAGCCCGTGATCCTGCGTCGTCGTATTAAGCAACGAAGCGCCCTCAGGTAACTCGGGTCGGAACAGGATCGGCGACAAGTCAAGACCATCAGCCTTCCAATGGTTGACCGCCTTGCGCACGTCGAGTGCTTCGACGTGACCGACCGCCTCAGCGATCGTACGAAAGCCGAGCCGGGCCAGATGTTCGCGGACTTCCTCGGCGATGAACTGGAAGAAGTTGACGACGAACTCGGGCTTGCCGGAGAACGTCGCGCGGAGTGCTTTGTTCTGCGTCGCGATGCCGACCGGGCAGGTGTCGAGGTGGCAGACCCGCATCATCACACAGCCACTGACAACCAATGGCGCGGTGGCAAAACCGAATTCCTCGGCGCCCAGCAGGGCCGCAACAATCACGTCCCGACCGGTCTTCAGCTGGCCATCGGCTTGAACCACGATCCGGTTACGCAGTCCGTTGAGCAATAGCGTCTGCTGGGTCTCGGCGAGGCCGAGCTCCCACGGACCGCCGGCATGCTTGAGCGACGTCAATGGCGCCGCGCCTGTACCGCCGTCGTGCCCGGAGATCAGTACAACATCCGCGTGCGCCTTCGAGACCCCGGCGGCAACCGTGCCGACCCCGACTTCCGCCACCAATTTAACGTGCACACGGGCACTCGGATTGGCGTTTTTGAGATCGTGGATAAGTTGCTTGAGATCCTCGATCGAGTAGATGTCATGGTGCGGCGGCGGCGAAATGAGACCGACTCCGGGCGTCGAATGACGGGTCTTGCCGATCCACGGATAAACCTTCGGGCCGGGCAGCTGGCCGCCCTCGCCGGGTTTCGCACCCTGCGCCATCTTGATTTGGATGTCATCGGCATTTGTCAGATATTCACTCGTCACACCGAATCGTCCCGAGGCGACCTGCTTGATCGCGGAGCGACGTTCTGGGTCATACAGGCGATCGGCATCCTCGCCGCCCTCGCCGGTGTTGGATTTTGCCCCCAACCGATTCATCGCGATCGCGAGCGTTTCGTGCGCTTCCTGGCTGATCGAGCCGTATGACATCGCACCGGTTGAGAACCGTTTGACGATCTCACTGACCGGCTCGACTTCGCTGATGTTGATCGGCATACGGCCGTTCTGCACGAACTCGAACATTCCGCGCAACGTCATCAACCGTTCGGCCTGATCGTCGATGCGTTGGGTGTATTGCTTGAAGATGTCGTAGCGACCGGTACGCGTCGAGTGCTGCAGCCGGAACACTGTCTCGGGGTCGAAAAGATGCTCTGCGCCGTCACGACGCCATTGATATTCGCCACCGCTGCTGAGTTGCCGGTGCGGGGCCGAAATGCCGCTGGTTGGATAGGCCAGATCGTGCCGGCTGCGCACTTCCTGCGCGATCGTGTCCAGCGTGATGCCATCGATTTGTGATGCCGTGCCGGTGAAATATTTGTCTACGACCGCATGCGACAGACCGATCGCCTCGAAGATCTGCGCACCAGTGTAGGAAGCGACCGTCGACACTCCCATCTTGCTCATCACTTTGAGCACGCCTTTGCCGAGCGAATAGACCAGGTTCCGGACCGCTTGCTCAGGTTTGACGCCGGTGATCTGAACCTGATCGCGGGCGAGGTCCTCTGCCGTTTCCATGGCCAGATAGGGGTTGACCGCAGTCGCACCGTAGCCGATCAGGAGTGCTGCGTGGTGCACCTCGCGGACATCTCCGGCCTCGACGATGAGACCGGCCTGAGTGCGTTCCTTTTCGCGGACGAGATGGTGGTGAACCGCGCTGGTCAGCAACAGCGACGGGATCGGTGCAAGTTCGACATTGGAGTGCCGGTCAGATAGCACGATGATGCGTGCGCCGTCAGCAATTGCCATCGACACCTCTGCGCAGATCTCAGTCAACTTGGCTTCGAGCGCCGCTCCCCCGCCATTGACCTCATACAGACCACGTATGACGTAGATCGCGAAGCCGGGCAGGTCGCCGTCCCGGTTCATGTGCCGGATCTTGGCGAGCTCATCATTCGTGATGACCGGGAACGGCAACTGCAGCATGCGGCAGGAAGCCGCGGTCGGATCGAGCAAATTGCGCTCAGGCCCGATCGTGCCGGCAAGCGAGGTGACAAGCTCCTCGCGGATCGCGTCCAGCGGTGGGTTGGTTACCTGAGCGAACAATTGCGTGAAGTAGTCGAACAGTAGACGTGGGCGCTCCGCAATCGCGGCAATTGGTGTGTCGGTGCCCATTGACCCGATCGGCTCAAGGCCATTGGTCGCCATGGGCGCGATCAGGATGCGCAGTTCTTCCTCGGTGTAGCCAAAAACCTGTTGGCGCCGAGACACCGAGGCGTGCGTGTGGACGATGTGCTCCAGGTCGGGTAGGTCCTCGAATCGGATCAGCCCCGAGTAGAGCCATTCATCGTATGGCTGTGCCGACGCAAGATCATTTTTGATCTCTTCGTCCTCGATGATGCGATGCTCGTCGAGGTCGATGAGGAACATTTTGCCCGGCTCCAGGCGGCCCTTCCGGGTGATTGTCGACTGGTCGATATCAAGGACACCGGCCTCCGAAGCGAGCACGACGAGACCATCCTCGGTGATCAAATAGCGGCCCGGGCGCAGACCGTTGCGATCAAGCACCGCGCCGAGTTGTGTGCCGTCGGTGAAGACGACACAGGCGGGGCCGTCCCACGGCTCCATGATCGAGGAATGAAACTCATAGAACGCACGCTGTTTGGCGTCCATGTCGTGATTGTTCTCCCATGCCTCCGGGATCATCATCATGATCGACTGCGGAAGTGACCGGCCGCCGAGATGCAGTAATTCGAGCACTTCATCGAAGGATGCAGAGTCGCTGCCCGCGGGATCGACGATCGGGAAGAGCCGTTTGAGTTCGCCGGGAATGACGTTGCTGTCGAGCAGCGCCTCGCGCGCCCGCATCCAGTTACGGTTGCCGCGCGCGGTGTTGATCTCACCGTTGTGGGCGATGAAACGGAATGGATGCGCCAGCGGCCAGCTCGGGAACGTGTTGGTTGAGAACCGGCTGTGGACGATCGCCATGGCCGACAGCATTCGTTCATCGACCAAATCAGGAAAGAAAATCTCGAGTTGGTCGGTGGTCAACATTCCCTTGTAGCAAAGTGTGCGCGCCGACAGTGTTGGGAAATAGACGGCTGCCTCATGCTCAGCACGCTTACGCAGGCAGAAAGCAAGTCGATCGAGCGCGATGCCCATGACCCGGCCACGCGCACCTTCAACGAATAACTGGCTAAACGACGGCATCGTGGACCGCGCAGTGGCGCCCAGCCGCGACGAATCAATTGGAACCTCACGCCAGCCGAGCACGCGGAGATTCTCTTCCTCAGCGAGCTGTTCGATCTGGGCTCGTGCAGCGGCTGCCTCGGCGGCGTCCTGCGGCAGGAAGGCAGTGCCGACGGCATACGCACCAGCAAGCGGCAAGTCGAAACCGACCACCGCGCGCAGGAAGCCATCGGGAATCTGCAGCAAGATGCCAGCGCCGTCGCCCGAATCAGGTTCGGCGCCAACCGCGCCTCGGTGATCGAGATTGCGCAGTGCGGTGAGGCCTTTCGCGACGATGTCGTGGCTGGGCTCGCCGCTCAGAGTGGCAACGAAAGCAACGCCACAAGCATCATGCTCATTGCGCGGATCGTATAGACCTTGTGCTGGGGGAAATGTGGTCACTAGGGCCCCTTGTTCACGTCGTCAAATGGTGATGGATTCAACCGGGGACGACATTGGCCCTAGTCAGCGTCACCAGTTTACACACGATCAGGCCAGTGGAGCCAGCATGCGTTTTGAGTTCCTCATCACCCGTGGCGCGAGAACTGCCCGATCATCGACCTATTCGGCGTTGGTGACGTCGGTGTCCTTCAAATTAGCGTCGGTGGCGTCTGCG
The DNA here is from genome assembly GCF_057586615.1 of Aeromicrobium changchenzhani. Lineage (NCBI taxonomy): Bacteria > Bacillati > Actinomycetota > Actinomycetes > Propionibacteriales > Nocardioidaceae > Aeromicrobium > Aeromicrobium changchenzhani. The sequence continues at coordinate 2,198,172 of NZ_CM172480.1, forward strand.
TTTTCGGGCGCAGGATCCTTGGGCCGCTTCGCGATGAAGTAGGCCGTCGCGAGGATAAACAGGATGATCGAGGTCCAGTCGTTGAGCCGCAAGCCAAGAATGTGGTGCGCGAAGTCGATGCGCAGATGTTCAATCCAGAACCGGCCGACGGTGTAGACCATGACATACAGCGCAAACACGCGTCCGCCGGTCAGTCGGAAACGGTGGCCCAGCCAAATGATCAGCAGCGCACCGAGCAGGTTCCAGATCGATTCGTACAGGAATGTCGGCTGGAAGGTCGCATATTGCTCAAAGCCTTCCGGCCGGTGGATCGGGGCGATCTCAAGGCCCCATGGCTTTGTCGTCGGCTTGCCGAACAATTCTTGGTTGAAATAGTTTCCCCAGCGACCGATGGCTTGGGCGATCAAAATGCCCGGTGCGAGTGCATCGGCAACGTCGGCGAACTTCACGTCGGCACGCCGACAACCGATCAGAGCACCGACTGCGCCGAGCGCAATGGCACCCCAAATGCCGAGGCCACCCTCCCAAATCTTGAATGCATCAAGTGGGTTTTTGCCAGCGGTGAAATAGAGCTCCGGGTCGGTCGCGACGTGGTAGATCCGGGCGCCGACAATGCCAAATGGGATCGCCCACATCGAGATATCGCCGATGACACCGGGTTTGCCGCCCTTCGCAACGAAGCGGCGTTCGCCGATCCAGAGCGCAACAAGAGCGCCGATGATGATGCCGAACGCATACGCGCGCAATGGCACCGGCCCGAGATACCAGACTCCGTGGTCCGGGCTGGGGATAAATGTTGCGAGCATTCAGCGATCCTTACGTATCAGCGTTGTCGTTCGACACCGGCGCGGAGTTCCGCGGCAAGCCTACGCAGAGCATCCAGCCCTGCCGCTTCGTCCGGCGCATCCAGTAAACAGCGTACGAGCGCCGACCCAACGATGACGGCATCGGCGAATTCGGCCACATCGTGTGCCTGCTGGGCATTGCTGACGCCCAACCCCACACCGATCGGCTTGTCAGTGACGGTACGCAAACGGGCTACGAGCTCGGGCGCAAGGCTGCTGGTCTTCTCGCGCAGGCCGGTCACACCCATGATCGCAGTCGCATAGATGAAGCCACTGGCAGCCTCGGCGGTCATCGCGACGCGTGCATCGGTTGAAGACGGCGCGACCAAGAAGATCTGATCAAGCCCGTGCGCGGCCGCGGCCGTCGTCCATTCACCGGCTTCCTCAGGAACGAGGTCTGGCGTAATAAGTCCGGAACCGCCGGCTTCAACAAGGGCCGTTGCGAAGGCATCGACACCGAAGCGTTCAACCAGATTCCAATAGGTCATGATCACGGTCGGTGCACCGGCGTCCACGGCTGCGCGTACGACCTTGAACGCATCGGCCGTACGAGTGCCGCCGGCAAGCGCTTGTTCGGCGGCCGCTTGAATCGTCGGGCCGTCCATCACCGGATCGGTATAGGGCATACCAACCTCAACGATGTCGACGCCGCCCTCGACCAGCGCCTGGACTGCCTTAATCGAACCTTCGACAGTGGGGAATCCCGCTGGCAGATAGCCGACGAGTGCAGCGCGGTTCTCTGCACGGATCTCGGCGAGTCGGACGCTGAGCGCAGTCTCGCTGACAGCATTCATGCTTTATCGCCTTTCAACAGACCAAAATATTCGGCGGCGGTATGCACGTCTTTGTCGCCACGACCGGACAGGTTGACCAAAATTGTGGCGTCCGGGCCCAGCTCTTTTGCGATCTTCAGTGCTCCGGCGAGGGCATGCGCCGACTCGATTGCGGGGATGATGCCTTCGGTCTTGCAGAGCAGGTCGAAGGCCGCCATCGCTTCGGCGTCGGTTGCCGGTTGATAGGTTGCGCGACCAGTCTTGGCGAGATAGGCATGTTCAGGTCCAACCCCTGGATAATCCAGGCCTGCGGAGATCGAATGCGATTCAATCGTCTGGCCGTCCTCGTCTTGCAAGAGATAGGAACGTGCGCCATGCAGTACACCGACCTCGCCGGCGGTGATTGTGGCCGCATGCCGGCCGGTCTCGAAGCCGTCACCGCCGGCTTCGATGCCATAGAGCTTGACGTCAGCGTCGGGAATGAATGCGGTGAAGAGCCCGATCGCATTTGAGCCGCCGCCGACACAGGCAACCGCGGCATCGGGCAGCTTGCCGGTGAGTGCGAGGCATTGGGCGCGTGCTTCATCCCCGATGCCGCGGGTCAGATCGCGCACCATTGATGGGAACGGATGCGGTCCGGCGGCGGTGCCAAAGAGGTACGAGGTCGTGTCAACGCTCGAGACCCAATCGCGCAACGCCTCATTGATGGCGTCCTTGAGTGTGCGGCTACCGGTCTTGACCGATACAACGGTGGCGCCGAGCATTTCCATCCGGGCAACGTTGAGCGCTTGGCGTTGGGTGTCCAACTCGCCCATGTAGACGACACATTCAAGATCCAGGTAGGCACATGCCGTGGCCGCGGCGACTCCGTGCTGGCCGGCGCCGGTCTCCGCGATCGCACGCGGCTTGCCGATGCGTTTGGCCAGCAGAGCCTGCCCAAGAACATTGCGAATCTTATGTGCACCGGTGTGATTGAGGTCTTCGCGCTTGAGCAGGATGCGAGCGCCGGCCACTTCGGAGAAGCGCGTGGCGTCATACAACAGGCTCGGGATGCCGGCGTATTCGCGCAGCATCCGATCAAGTTCAGTCATGAACACCGGATCGGCCTTCGCCGACTCCCATGCTGTGGCCAGTTCGTCGAGTGGCGCTATGAGCGCCTCGGGCATAAATCGTCCGCCGAACGGGCCAAAGTGGCCGGACTCGTCCGGTTGTGTGTAGCTGGTCATACTAAACTCCTGAGGAAACAAGCCTTAAAAAATACTCGAACGTGAGTGAAGACCCATTTCTTACCATCGATGCTGGAGCGCAGGATGCGCACCGGCGGCAACGAGATCAGCGACGGTAGAACGCGGGTTGTTGTCCTTGACCAGCGTCTCGCCGACGAGGACGACATGGGCGCCCGACTTTGCATATTCAATGACGTCATGTGGCCCGCGGACACCGGACTCGGCAACCCGTACCAAATTGTTGGGGATCAGCGGGGCGATGCGCCCGAAGGTCGAGCGATCAATTTCGAGCGTCTTGAGGTTACGGGCGTTGACCCCAATGAGTTGGGCGCCAGCATCAACCGCACGCGACAACTCTTCCTCATTGTGGACCTCGACCAGCGGTGTCAAGCCGATCGACATCGCGCGTTCGATGAGGCTTTCAAGTGCCGATTGTTCAAGCGCGACCACCATGAGCAGCGCCATATCGGCACCGGCAGCGCGGGCCTCCCAGAGCTGATAGGAGGTGGTGATGAAGTCTTTGCGGAGCACCGGAACATCCACCGTTGCTCGTACGGCGCGCAGATCGTCAAGCGTCCCGCCGAAGCGTCGCTGCTCGGTCAGAACGCTGATCGCGGCGGCGCCACCGGCCGCATAATCGGCAGCAAGCGTCGCCGGATCCTTGATCGTGGCGAGCGCGCCTTTGCTGGGGCTCGAGCGTTTGACCTCGGCGATCACCGAGACGCCATCGGCGCGAAATATCGGCATCGGGTCAAGGGCAGGGTCCTGCTTGGCAGCCTGTGCCTTCAGGTCATCGATCGTCGTCGTTGCCTGACGGGCCGCGAGGTCTTCAGCCACGCCCGCGAGGATCTCATCGAGTACAGACACGAGACCTCCCCTTACAACGAAAATACATTTCAACAACGATATCCCGCGTCACATTTGTTCGGCCCGTGGCCCCGTCGGTGTGAGCGAGATCGCCCAAACTGGTTGACCGACATTCCTCCCCTGTTTTCGCGAACTGAGGACCTTCTGCAATAAGGTGTGGACTTCATCCTTGGAAAGGAACCCCGTGAGTCATCCCCCGCCCTATCCGGACGGTTCCGACCCGAATGACGACCTGCCAGGCTATGGGACGATGCCGGCGGGGAATCAGCCGAATCCGCCAAATCCAGGCATGCCCAGCGGGCCGAACCCCTTCCCGCCGAACCCCTTCCCGCCGGGCGGATTCCCGCCGCCAGGCGGCTACCCGCATGTCCCCACCCCGCAAGCTGCCAATCAGTCGGCGTTGTGGTCGATGATCTTGGGCATCGTCAGCATCCCGCTGATGTGCATGTGCGGACTCGGCGCCGTCGCCGGCATCGCCGCGATTGTTCTCGGTATCATCGCCAAAGGGCAAATTACCCAATCGGGGGCAATACAACCCAGCGCCGCACAAGCTGGCGCTGGACAGGCGCTTGCTGGCATTATCTGCGGCAGCATCGCCACCGCGTTCTCGCTGCTATATCTTGTCCTTTTTGGCATTGGCATGTTCGGTGGCTTTTGACATCGACGCCCAACCATCCGTCGCACCCTTCGAGCTGAGTGCGGCTTCCTTCTAAAATCATCAACAGAAAGTGAACCCTGCATGAGCAACCTGCCACCACCCCCGCCCCCGCCGGGCAACGAACCCACTCCCGAGGGCTATCCGGCGAGCCCAACGCCGCCGCATGGTCAGCCCCCCAACGCATACCCGGGCTTCCCGCCGCCTCCGCAGAACAACTACCCCAACTACGGCCAGCCACCGGTCGGGAGCTTTCCGGCTCCTGGCCAGCCCAGTGGAATGCCCAAGGGCAATCAGAAGGCCCTGTGGTCAATGATTCTGGGCATTCTCGGTTTTGTCTGCTGCTTCGGAATACTTGCTGGCATCCCGGCCATCATTTTGGGCTACCAGGCCAAAAACGAGGTCCAAGCCTCCGGCGGGCTGCAGACCGGTGAAGGTCAGGCCAAGGCCGGTATCATTATGGGTTGGATCGGCGTCGGGCTGACCATCCTGATCATCGTCGCGATCGTCGTTATCGGCCTCGCCGGCGGTTACGAAAGCAGTTCGCTCGACGGCAACTACTGAGCCGATTTAGGGCGCAAGCCATGAACCCCACGGGGTGTTGCGGAAGATCCCGAACGCAAAGATCAGGATCATCACCGCAACCCCTGTGCGGGCTCCAAGCGTGATCAATTGAACCCGTTCACCCCGCCAGCAGCGGGGAATCCACCAAATGAACGCCACCGCCAACACCGCGACAAGCGCGACGACAAGCACATTGCTCGACACGGCCGCGCCGATGTCGAACTTAGTTAAATCGTTGACCGCCCTCAACCCGCCGCAGCCCGGGCATGGATAGCCGGTCAGCAGCAGGAATGGGCAAAAGCCGTATGAGCCCGAGGAATGTGGGTCATAAAAGTGCAACAGGACCGCAGCGGACAACCCGGCCGCGCCAACGGCAATCGGAGCTCGCATAGACGCTCGGCGATCAAGCGTTCGGTCCATGACTGTCATGAATCGATGACGACCGTCCCGACAACCTTGTCGTGCCACGTCTGCTTGCGATCATCCCAGAGCGGCCACAGGTAGTCCAAGAAGCAAAGATTGCCGAGCAGATAGGCCATGATCCAACGCAGAAATGCTGTGCCGGTGCCCATGAATTGTCCGTTGTCCAGCCGGACCACCCGGATGTTGAGGGCCTTCTTGCCAATCGTCTGGCCGGTGCGGCCCTGCCGGAACACGGTGTTCCAGATTCCGAACGCGAAAGCTAGCAGGAAACCAACCACCATGATGATGATCCCGACTGCCAACGCGCCTGAATTGGTCACTTCGGTCGTCGTATAGCCATTCAGATCGGTGCTCGTCGACAATGATGTCACGAGCAGCGCCACGCCGATCCCAAACGGTATAACCATTATTGCGAACGTCAATAATCCGTCGACCACATAGGCACCGACCCGTTTGATCCAGCTCGCATACTGGCCGGCCGGCTGGATTGGCGGCGCCCCATACGGAGCTGCAGCCGGCGGCATCGGCGCTGCCGAATCACCTGGATAGCTCGGATACGGCGGTGGTGTTGCGTCGTACTCGGACATAACGTGGTCCCCGATCAGTTGGTGCGGTCGGTCAGTGTGCGAAAGATTCAGTGCTGAGCGCGGTCGATGCCCATGCCCGCGGCGGCCATAACCCAGCCGATCACACCGCCGAGCAGGAAGATGACGACGCCAATTGTGAATAGAGTCCAATTGGGCGTCGGGATCGTGGCGACGCCGGCCAAGGTGATGCCAGCAAGGCATACGAGGACGGCGGTCCAAGCAGCCGGTGAAGATCCGTGCGACATGGTGTGAGTTCTCCTTGTTCAACTGGGCGTGGGCATAAGACTACTGGGTGGGGTCGCGACCCTCATCCAATGCCTTCCAGATGTCAGATTCCGATTCATCATCGGTGGCCACCGTATGCGCGGTCGGCGCTTCGTATTTGCGTCCCATCGTGGGCCAGTCCGCACCGAAACGGGCAATTATCGTCCCGATCAGAGCAGCGGCGGCGAAGGCCAGTAGCGCAATCCACCGCCATGCACCATGGCTCACGTCCTGCGGCGTGTTGCTGCCAATGAAGGCCGGTGAATCGTGCACGGCCGAGGCCACGGCGGTATCGATCGCGCCGCTGGCACGCAGAATCGTAATGATCGCGATGATCGAAACCACGATGACGAGGATTCCAACCACACGGCGCACCCGAACCGATGCGGCAAGGACGGCGAGCGCGGCTGCCACGACCACGAGTGCAAGTGCTGGGACGAGCGGGACGGCGTCTGCCCCGGAGACCTTGAGCGGCGCGGGCGGAAGCCCCTTGGCCTGGATCGTTGCTGCCGCCCAGGTTCGTGAGGCGGCGAGAAACGCCAGCCCTCCGATTGCGAGCGTGCCAAGGACACTCGGCGCATACAGTCGGCGCGCGTTCACGCGAGTCGGTCCATATCAAAGCAGGTGTTGGCACCGGTATGGCAGGCCGCACCGGTCTGATCGACTACAACCAGCAGCGTGTCACCGTCACAATCGAGTCGCACTTCACGGACCGCCTGGGTGTGCCCCGAGGTTTCGCCCTTGACCCAGTATTCCTGCCGGGTGCGACTCCAATAGGTGCCCTTGCCGGTGGTTAATGTGCGCTGCAGTGCCTCATCATCCATCCACGCCAACATCAAGACATCCTTGTTGACAGCGTCCTGGACGACTGCTGGGACAAGCCCGTTGGGGTCGCGCTTCAGACGGGCTGCAATGGCCGGATCGAGTTCACTCACGTCGTCATTCTCTCAGGTAGGCGCCAACTCGCCCGCATCGTGTCAGCGGGTCAGGTCGATCGAAAGATTGGACTGGGCGATCCAACTGGCGTGCAAGCGCGCATAGACCCCTTCAACGGTAAGGAGCTCGGCATGGGTGCCGTCTTGGACGAGTCGGCCAGCATCGAAAACGAGGATCCGATCAGCGGTTTCGGCGGTCGACAACCGATGCGCGATCGTGACGCTCGTACGGCCGGACAATAGCTTGTCGAGCGCGCGCGTGGCGCGGAGTTCGGTCTGTGGATCGACGGCGCTGGTAGCCTCGTCGAGGACCAGAAAATCGGGGTTGGCGAGCGCCGAGCGGATCAGCGCAACGAGTTGACGTTCACCAGCGGACAGCGATTCGCCACGTTGTCCCACCGCGGTCGCAAGACCGTTTTGGAGCGTTTCGAACCAGCCGTTGAGTCCGAGATCCTCGATCGCTCGGAGCAACTGCGCATCGGTGGCGTCTTTCTTGCCGTAGCGGAGATTGTCGGCAAGCGATGAATCAAAGAGGAAGCCCTCCTGCGGAACCATGACGACATGGTGGCGAAGCGTGGCAAAGCCAATCGTGCTGATGTCGGTGCTACCCAGACGCACGGTCCCTTGGGTCGGATCCATAAGCCGTGTGAGCAATTTCGCAAACGTTGTCTTGCCCGATCCGGTCTCCCCGACGATCGCGATGCGTTGACGCGGCTCGATCGTGACATCGACGTTCTTGAGCACGTCGGGTCCACCCGGATAGGCGAAGACCACATGTTCGAACGTCGCACCAAGCGGACCCGGTTCGAGCAACGCTCCCCCAGCGCCTGGATCGACAACATCGGCGGGCGTGTCCAGCAATTCGATGACGCGGCGCCACGACGCGATCGCATTCTGCGCGTCGGTGATCACCTGGGTAGCGGTTTGGACCGGGCCGACGAACAGCCCAACCAAGAACGCGAAGGCGATGACGGTGCCCATCGACAATCCGCCGGCGACACCAAGGATGACGCCGATCGAGATGACCGCGGCATTCGCAAAGCCACCGGCCACGCCGGCCGAAGCGAAGGTCACGGCAACCAATTTCTGGGCTTGAACATTGGCCCGGAGGTTGCGGTCAATCCCCTTGTCGACGCGCCGCTGCGTGCGGGGTTCGATCGCATAGGCCTTAACCACCGAGGCACCGACGACAGGTTCGGCGATGACCGCAAGCAGTTCGCCCACAGTTCGCCGCACGATGTCATAGGCGCGGCTCAAGCGCTCGGCGAAGTACTTAAGGCTGACCGCCAGTGGCAGGAAACACAGCAGGACGACGATCGTCAACTGCCACGAGTAGTAGGCCATAATTGCGGCCGCGACAATCATCTGACCGATGCTGATGATGATCATGATGCCGGTGAATTGTAAGAACAGGGACACCTGATCGATGTCGGAGGTCACACGGGACACCAAGACACCGCGGCGTTCGGCATTCTGCGTGAGCATTGATAGATCATGCACGTGCCGGAACGCATCAACGCGGACTTCGGCGAGGCCGCGCTCGCTCGCGGTGAACAGTCGAACCCGCATCGCATACGCACAGACCGCCGTCAGAGCAATCAGAATGCCGGCGACCACCAGGTACGCGGTGACTTTGCCGGTGTCAATCGTTGTGCCTTCGCCGAGACCGGAATCAATAGTGACCTTGACGACGATGGGCACGACCGAACTGCCAACGGTGCTGAGGACCGCAAGCAGCATCGTCAGACCGAGCCCCTGCTTGATCGCCGGGGACATCGACAACCCTCGCCGGACGACGGCAAGGCCGGAGATCCGCTCAGTTTCCACGGTACTCATTGAGGCAGTGCCCATTGCGGTGCTCATTCGTGGGCCTCCCGTGCTTGGTCGTAGGCGTCCACGAGATTGCGATAGTCCTCGGACCGCTCGATCAACTCGGTATGGGTGCCGCGGTCCGCGATAGCACCATCGGCAAGGAACAACACCTCATCGGCCAGCGCGATGGTCGCCTTGCGGTAGGCGACGACCAGCACAGTCGGGCCGGTGCCGTCAGCAGTCTGCTCCGCCAGCGCACGCAGGATTCGTTGCTCAACATCTGGATCGAGAGCGCTCGTCGCATCGTCCATGACGAGCAGTCGCGGATGGCGTACGAGCGCTCGTGCCAATGCCAGGCGTTGCCGTTGGCCACCCGACAGGCTCGTGCCGCGCTCCCCCAATTCGGTACTCAGACCGTCGCGCAAGGCACTCACAAAACCGTCGGCCTGAACCGTTCGCAGCGCATCCCATACGCCGGCGTCGGTGATATCTGCGCTCAGCGTGACGTTTTCGCGCACCGAGTCATCGAACAGGAAGGTAGCCTGCGGGACAACTGCGACGGTGTTCGCGAGCGAGTCGTGGGTGAGGCCGCGCAGGTCCTCACCGCCAAGGCTGATGCTGCCGGTGATCGGATCCATCAGTCGCGTCAGCAGCGACGTGAGCGTGCTCTTGCCGCTGCCGGTCGCCCCGACCACTGCGACGACTTTGCCAGGCTCGAGGTCGAAGTCGATATGGCGCAGGACGTCGGCTGAGTCATCGTCATAGCGGAACGACAGGTCCCGAACCGACACCGCGACCGCGCCGTGGCCGGGAACTGCACCGGTGCCGTATTCCATCGATCCTTGAGCCTCAAGGACATTGCGAACTCGGTTCCAGCCAACGACACTGCGCGGCAATTCGCCAAGGACCCAGCCGATGGCGCGTACAGGAAAAGCGACCACCGTGAACAGGTAGGCGACGCTGACGACATCACCGGGATTGGCTGCACCGCTGGTCACGCGGCTCATGCCGATCAGGATGACAAGCAAAATGCCGATGTTGGGCAGGGCCTCCAGCAGCGGATCGAAGATGCTACGGATCCGGCCGATGGCGATATTGGCGTCGCGCAGTTCATCGCTGGCGACCTTGAAACGCGCCGTCTCGTCGGCTTCGCGACCAAGTGACTTGATCACCATCGCGCCGTCAAAAGACTCGTGTGCGACGGCACTGACCTTGCCGCGCAGTGCCTGCGCATGCGCGACCCGTGGGCTGAGCCATCGCTGGTAGCCGATGTTGATAATAAACAGCGCGGGGAAAACCACGAGTCCGACGAGGGTCAACACGACATCGGCAGCGAGCATCACGGCGACCGCGGCAACGAGCATCGCGATGACTCCGATCGCCATCGGGAGCGGCATGAACACTGCCCAGACCGCTTCGACATCGGCATTGGCGTTGGAGAGCAACTGGCCGGTGGGATGGCGGTGGTGCCAGGCCATCGGGAGCTGTAAATATTTACGGGTGACCCTGCGCCGGTAGTCCGCAATGAGGCGGTAAAACACGATGCCGCCGATGAGTCGGCGGCCGATAATGCCGAGCGCCCGCAGAATCGCGACGCTCATGAACAGCAGAACCGCAGCAACAAGTGCGCCCTTGGTCACTTCGCCACGGGCGAACGACGGCGTGATCACATGGTTGGTAGCCCACCCAAGGACCTTCGCATCGGCGACCGTCATGGCGCCGAAGATCACGCTGCCGATCACCGACAGCGTGAAGAGTTTCTTTTGTTCGCGGATCCCGCGGCCGAGCAGCGCCATGCCACCGGCGGTCGAGGGTCGCGCGTCCCCCAGATTGTCCGCGGCTGATTCGGGTGCGGTGGTGCTATCTGACACAGTTCTATCTGACACAGTGCCCTGCTGCTCGCAACGTCATCTTCACCTGTTCAATCGTCATGACGCCGAAGTGGAAAACACTCGCGGCGAGTACGGCATTGGCACCGGCCTCGATCGCTTGCGGGAAATGTTCGAGCTTCCCGGCGCCACCGCTGGCAATCAGCGGTACCTGTGTAACGCTGCGGACGGCCCGAATCATTTCCAGATCGAAACCATTTTTTGTGCCGTCGGCATCCATCGAGTTGAGCAAGATTTCACCGGCGCCGAGTTCGCCGACGGTGCGGGCCCATTCGACTGCGTCGAGTCCGGCCGATCGACGGCCGCCGTGTGTCGTGACCTCATACCCGCTGGGCTGGTCAGGACTGCGTCGCGCGTCGACACTGAGTACGAGCACCTGATTGCCGAACCGGCGGGAAATCTCACCGATGACTTCGGGTCGGGCGATGGCACCGGTGTTGATGCCAACCTTGTCTGCGCCGGCGCGCAGGAGCGTATTGACGTCCTCGGCGGTACGGACACCGCCGCCGACAGTCAGCGGAATGAAGACCTGTTCGGCGGTACGACTGACCACATCGAACGTCGTGTCGCGGGAGTCACTCGACGCGGTGATGTCGAGGAAGGTGAGCTCGTCGGCACCTTCGGCGTCATAGACCTTCGCCATCTCGACCGGATCACCCGCGTCGCGCAGGTCGACGAAGTTGACGCCTTTGACGACACGTCCATTGTCGACGTCGAGGCAGGGGATCACGCGGACGGCAAGACTCACTCAATGAGCCTATCGGGACGCGCCGCAGGACGCACGATGAGGGATTTGAACCGCCCAGCGACACCAAACCCTCATCGTTCGTCTCTAACGGACCGCGTCCAACGCTTCGGGCATCGTGAATGCTCCGGCATACAGGGCCTTGCCGACAATTGCGCCTTCAACGCCGATCGAGGTCAACGCGGCAATCGCACGCAGATCGTCGAGGCTCGACACTCCGCCGGAGGCAACCACCGGCTTTTTGGTCTGCTCACAGACTTGGCGAAGCAGATCGAGGTTCGGGCCCTGAAGGGTGCCATCTTTCGTGACATCGGTGACGACATAGCGGGCGCAGCCGTCGCGCTCCAGCCTTTCAAGGACCTCGAACAGATCGCCACCCTCTTTGGTCCAACCGCGCGCAGCGAGCGTCGTGCCGCGCACGTCGAGGCCAACGGCGATCCGATCGCCGAACTGACCAACCACCTTTGCGCACCATTCGGGATTCTCGAGCGCGGCGGTGCCAAGGTTCACGCGGCGGCAGCCGGTGGCCAATGCGGCCTCGAGCGAAGCGTCGTCGCGGATTCCCCCCGACAGTTCGACCCGAACGTCGAGCCGGCCGACCACCTCGGCAAGCAGTTCGCGGTTGGAGCCCTTCCCAAACGCGGCGTCGAGATCCACCAGATGGATCCACTCAGCCCCGTCGTTCTGGAAGAGGAGGGCGGCGTCGAGCGGCGAACCGTAAGCGGTTTCGCTACCGAGCTCGCCCTGGACGAGGCGCACAGCCTGTCCGTCGGCAACGTCAACGGCGGGAAGGAGTTCGAGGGTCACGCGGATGATGCTATCTGTCGTTAGAGCGTTGCCAACCAGTTGGTCAGCAGTTGCGCTCCCGCGTCGCCGGACTTCTCCGGATGGAACTGCGTCGCCCACAAGGGACCGTTTTCGACCGCTGACACAAATCGGTCGCCGGCATACTCGGTCCAGATGACTGCGGGATCGGGGAAGGCGCGGGCGACCTGGTGCGTCCAAGTCCTGACGCCGTAGGAGTGCACGAAGTAGAACCGTTCGTCCTCAATGCCAGCCAACATCTGTGTGGCCGAATCGGATTCGACGGTATTCCAGCCCATGTGCGGCAGGATCGGTGCCTGCAGCTTCTCCACGACGCCGTGCCATTGCCCACAGCCTTCGGTGTCCGTGCCGTGTTCGATGCCCTTGCCGAACAGGATCTGCATACCCACGCAGATGCCAAGGACCGGCCGCGAACCGGTCAGACGGGCGTCAATGATGCGATCGCCGCCAATCGCCTTCAGCCCGCGCATGCATTCAGCAAATGCACCAACTCCGGGTACGACGAGGCCGTCGGCCGAGCCAGCCACCGTGGCATCGGAGGTCAGAATCGCTTCGGCCCCGCTGCGTTCGACCGCGCGCACGACGGAGCGCAGATTGCCCGAACCATAATCGAGAACCGCGACGACCTTGGCCACCGTTAGAGTGCGCCCTTGGTGCTAGGAATGCCACTCTCGCGTGGATCCAACGCGATCGCTTCACGTAATGCCCGCGCGACCGCCTTGAACTGTGCTTCCGCGATGTGGTGCGGATCGCGGCCAGCCAACAGCGTGACGTGCATTGTGATGCCAGCGTGGTGGGCGATTGATTCAAAGACGTGAGCGGTCAACGAGCCAACATACTGCCCGCCGATGATCGCGGTGATCTGTCGTTCGGGCTCACCAGAGTGGACGAAGTACGGTCGACCTGAGACGTCAACAACGGCGGTGGCGATCGCCTCATCGAGCGGGATCGTGGCATTGCCGTAGCGACGAATACCCGACTTATCGCCCAACGCTGTGCGCAGCGCTTCGCCAATGCAAATCGCCACGTCTTCGACCGTGTGGTGCGCATCGATGTGCAGATCACCGGTCGCCTGCACGTTTATGTCCATCAGCGAGTGTCGCGCGAGCGCGGTCAGCATGTGATCGTAGAAGCCGACACCGGTGGAGATCGAGTGCTGACCCGTGCCATCCAGGCTGAGCTCGACCTCGACATGGGATTCGGACGTCTTGCGCTCAATGCGCGCGGTCCGACCGGTGACCTGCTGTTTGTCGGCCATCAGCCGAGCACCTCCAGTAGTGCCTTGTAGAAAAGTTTCATTTCAGCCGGGGTACCGACCGACACACGTAACCAACCGTCGGGTCCAGTCTCGCGGATGAGTACGCCGCGGTCGACAAGACCCTGCCAAATCAAATGTCGATCGGCAAATTGTCCAAACAACACGAAGTTGGCATCGGACGGCGCGGCCTCGATCCCGTGGTGCTCGAACCATTCCACAAGCGCATCGCGGCCGGCGCGCAATTGATCAACTTGATCCAGCAATTCATCGCGGTGCCGCAGTGCGGCCAGCGCAACCGCCTGCGATACCGCAGACAGATGATAGGGCAGTCGTACGATACGCAGCGCGTCGATGATCGAGCGATCCGCCGCCACATAGCCGAGCCGCCCACCGGCCAGCGCAAACGCTTTGCTCATCGTACGGGTCACCAGCAGCCGCCGATTGTCGGCGAGAAGTTCGAGCGCGCTCGGCGTGCCCGCGCGCCGAAACTCGGCATAGGCCTCGTCGACCACGACTATTCCCGGGGCCGCTTCGATCACGGCGTGGATTGTCTCGACCGGCAGCGCCGTCCCAGTTGGGTTGTTTGGCGAGGTCAGAATCACGACATCGGGCTGCACCGCATTGATCAGCGCAACAGCACGGTCGACATCGACGGTGAAATCTTCCTCGCGCTGGCCGGCAACCCAATCGGTATGCGTGTCACGGGCATACTCGGGGTACATCGAGTAGGTCGGCGCAAATGACATCGCCGATCGGCCGGGACCGCCAAAAGCTTGCAAGATGTGCAACATCACTTCATTGGAGCCGTTGGCAGCCCAGATCTGGTCGCCATCGAGGCCGTGCCCAAGATAATCTGCCAGCGCTGCGCGGAGCTCGACCGCTTCCCGGTCGGGATAGCGGTTGAGCCCGGTTGCGACCACCCGCACGGACTCAGCGATATCAGCAGCGACGACAGCACTCGGCGCATATGGGTTTTCGTTGACGTTGAGACAGATGACGTCGGCCATTTGAGGCGCGCCGTAGGGCTCGAAGGCGCGCAGATCAGTGCGGATCGGCACCCAGTCTGGAATCGGCATCAGGCACCGCCGCCGGACAAACGCTTGAGCCGGACCGACACCGCGGCACCATGCGAGGGCAAATCCTCAGCGGCGGCAAGCGTGACGACGTGATGACCAACCGTCCTAAGCGCGCCCTCGGAATAGTTGACGACGTGCATGTTCTTGCAAAAGGCACGCACCGACAATCCCGAAGAATGGCAGGCGCACCCTGCGGTCGGAAGCACGTGGTTCGACCCCGCGCAGTAGTCACCGAGCGAGACCGGCGTGTGCGGACCGACGAAGATCGCTCCGGCGTTGACAATCCGCTCGGACAACTCTTCGGCGTCTTCGGTCTGGATCTCGAGGTGCTCGGCGGCATAGGCATTGGCAACATCGACCGCCTGATCGAGGTCGCGTACAAGAACAGTCGCGGACTGCCGACCGGTCAACGCGGTGCTGATGCGTTCGTGGTGACGGGCCGCCGGGACTTGGCGTTCGAGCTCGGCATCGACGGCATCCGCAAGCTGTTCGCTGTCGGTGATGAGCACGCTGGCGGCGATCGGGTCATGCTCGGCCTGGCTGATCAGATCGGCTGCGACGAACTCGGCGTCGGCACTGGCATCGGCGATGATCGCAATCTCGGTCGGACCGGCCTCGGCGTCGATGCTGACGGTGCCCTGCAAATAGCGTTTGGCGGCAGCAACATAGATGTTTCCCGGCCCGGTGATCAAATTGACGGGACGGCACGGGCCCGCACCATAGGCAAACATCGCGAGCGCCTGCGCTCCCCCGGCGGCATAAACTTCGTCGATCCCAAGCAATGCACACGCGGCAAGGATCGTCGGGTGCGGCAATCCGTCGAACTCGACTTGTGGCGGGCTCGCCAGCGCGATCGAGCGTACGCCGGCAACTTGGGCCGGCACAGCGTTCATGATGACCGTACTGACAAGTGGCGCAAGGCCGCCCGGCACATAGAGCCCGACTCGCTGCATCGGGACGATCCGCCGCTCAACCCGTGCACCGGGCGCGACCTCGGTGGTCAACGTGTCTTCGAGTTCGACCGTGCAGGTGGCACGCAATCGGGTAATCGATTCCTCAAGTCCAGCACGAACCGCAGGGTCAAGTTGCGTCAAGGCATCGGCGAGGGCGTCGGCTGGAACAGCCAATGACGCCGGGCGAATCCGGTCGAACTTCTCACCGGCATCAAGCACCGCGTCAGCACCGCGAGTACGTACGTCTTCGCAGATCGGACCGATGATCTCCACCGCATGGGCCACATCGAACTCGGCCCGCGGCACGGCGTCCGCATAGTCATCAATAGAGCTGTCGGCAGGGGAACGTCGGAGGTCGAGGCGTCGCATCACCCGGCCCATTCTACGGAGTACCCGCCCCGGCCCGGCCCGCACATGAGTTTAATGGACCTGTGGCCAAACCTGCAGCATCGGACAGCACCCCCGCTACGGCTTTTCTGCACCGTGCGGAGGTCTCCTTTACAGCGCATTCGTATCGTCACAACCCCCGCGCGAAGTCATATGGACTGGCGGCGGCCGAAGCGCTCGACCTCGAACCGAACCTGGTGTTCAAAACGCTTATGGCCGAGGCCGATGGTGAACTCGTCGTAGCAATCATTCCAGTGACAATGACGCTCGATCTCAAGGCACTGGCCGAAGCAGTGGGCGCGAAACGAACGCACATGGCCGATCCGCAGACCGCGCAACGTGCGACCGGTTATGTGCTCGGCGGCATCTCGCCGATCGGCCAGAAGAAAAAGCATCGGACGGTGCTTGACGCGTCGGCCGAGTTAGCGGACGAGGTTTTCGTCTCCGGCGGCCGCCGCGGGCTGAACGTGCGGCTAGCTCCCGGCGACCTCATCGCGGTGACGGGTGCGATCGTCGCCCCGATAGCCCGCTGAATAGACCGCGACGAACAAACCGATCAAGGCAAAAATCGGCCAGATGACAAATGGCCCGAACGAATCTACGGCCAGTTTCTGCGGAATCGACCCGCCAACAGCAACACCCTTGACCGTGGCCGGATCCGGCGGACCAAAATGCACCCCAATCTGCCAGGTGATGAGCGCGGCAGCGAGTGCGACGAGCGGGAACACCGGGACGCAACGCCAGCCCCGATCGCGTTGGCTGATGCCCGCAAATAACCCCCAGCCGAACGAAACAACGATACCAATCAGAATGAACGTCACGATTACGCTGAATCGACCCTTTGCGGCTTCCTCGTCCAAGATGATGCCCTGCGCGGTCACCTGCCATTGCGCCGGCTGCGCAAACACAATCCACGCGATGCCGCCTAGGATGCCGAGCAGTAGATCGACACCGATCCATTTGAGCAGCGAGTTCATACCGGCCGTTGGACTCATGCAAGACACCGTGGTCCGAGGAGTTCTTTGAGGTCAGCCATCAATGACGAAGAAGGAGTCACCCGCAAAGCATTGTCCAACCGCATCACCTTGGTCGAGGCGGGTCCAACCAAGCGCAAGTGAACCTCCGCAACCCCCGGGTGCACGCTCAGCACTTGCTTGAACTTTTCGATCGTGTCGTGGGTACAGCGGGCGACCGGGATGGTCACCGTGACGGGCGCTTCAGCGCCACCCAGATTGAGCGCTGGCAGCGTCACTTCCGAACCAGTCAGGTCGATGCCTTCGTCGTTGCGACGGATCCGTGCCTTGACCACCACGACGGTGTCGGGATACAGCGCTGTCGAAGACAGTTGATAGGCCGCGGGGAAGATCATGATCTCGGCCGCGCCTTCCAGGTCCTCGAGTGTGATCGAAGCCCAGGCATCGCCCTTCTTGCTCATGCGGCGTTGAACGCCCGTGATCAGACCGCAGAGACGTACGGTGCTGCCATCGGGCCGATCGGTGTCGGCGAGGACTTCACCAATCGTGCAATCACTGCTGGCGCGTAGGACATGCTCGAGGCCGAACAGCGGATGATCGGAAACATACAAGCCGAGCATGTCGCGCTCGAAAGCGAGCAGTTGAGTCTTTTCCCATTCGGGGATGTCAGGGATTTTGATGGTGATTCCCGCGTGTTCGTCCTCGGTGCCACCGAATAGCGAATCTTGATGCTCCGAGCCCTTCTTGAGCACGGAGTATTGCTCGACCGCGTCGTCAGCGATCGTCGTGAGCGAGCGCCGATGGTGCCCCAGAGAATCGAAGGCGCCGGCCTTGATCAAGGAGTCGACAACCCGCTTGCTGCACACGTGCGGCGGCACCTTGTCAAGGAAATCGGTGAAGTTCTCAAACCCACCTTTTTCTTCGCGGGCGCGGATGATCTCGCCAACGACATGCTCGCCAACATTGCGGATCGCGCCCATGCCGAAGCGGATGTCCTTGCCGACCGAAGCGAAGTTGGAGACCGACTCGTTGACGTCGGGGGGCAGCACCGTGATGCCCATGTGGCGACATTCATTGAGGTAGATCGCCGATTTGTCTTTGTCACCGCGGGTACTGGTAAGCAGCGCAGCCATGTATTCGGCCGGATAGTTGGCCTTCAGATAGGCGGTCCAGTAGGAGATAACTCCGTAGGCGGCGGAGTGCGCCTTGTTGAACGCGTAGCCCGAGAACGGCAGCAGGATCTCCCACAGCGTGTCGACTGCCTTTTGCGAATAGCCGCGCTCGAGCATCCCGTCTTTGTAACCCGCATACTGCTCATCAAGCTCAGACTTCTTCTTCTTGCCCATTGCACGACGCAACAGATCGGCCTGGCCAAGCGAGAACCCAGCAACCTTCTGCGCGATCGCCATGACCTGCTCCTGATAGATAATCAGGCCATAGCTGGTGGACAAGATCTCCGCTAGTGGCTCTTCGAGCTCCGGATGGATCGGCGTGATCTCCTGCCGACCGATCTTGCGCAACGCATAGTTGGTATGCGAATTGGCACCCATCGGGCCGGGTCGATAGAGCGCGATGAGTGCCGAGATGTCCTCAAAACTATCGGGTTTCATCAACCGGAGTAGCGCGCGCATCGGCCCGCCGTCGAGTTGGAACACGCCAAGCGTGTCGCCCTGAGACAGCAGCTTGTAGGCGGCCGGATCGTCGAAGGTCAGATCCTCGAGCACCAGATCGACGCCAAGGTTGGCCTTGATGTTGACGAGCGCGTCATCGAGGATCGTCAGGTTACGCAGTCCGAGGAAGTCCATCTTGACCAGCCCGAGCGCTTCGCACATCGGGTAGTCGAACTGGGTGATGATCGCGCCGTCTTGCTCGCGCTTCATGATCGGCACAATGTCGATCAGCGGATCGCTGGACATGATCACACCGGCGGCGTGGACGCCGGTTTGGCGAATTTGGCCCTCAAGACCTTTGGCGGTTTCGAAGATCTTGCGGACTTCGGCGTCGCTGTCGTGCAGAGCACGAAATTCGGCCCCGTCGCCATAGCGTTGGTGATCAGAGTTAAACAAATCAGTCAACGGGACGCCTTTGCCCATGACATCGGGCGGCAATGCCTTGGTGATTTTGTCGCCCATCGCGAACGGATAGTCGAGCACACGTGTGGCGTCCTTGATCGCGGCCTTGGACTTCAACCGGCCAAAAGTGGCGATCATGGCGACGCGTTCGCTGCCGTACTTGTCGCTGACGTATTGGATCACTTCGCCGCGACGGCGCTCATCAAAGTCGATGTCGAAGTCGGGCATTGAGGGGCGCTCAGGGTTAAGGAAACGCTCAAAGATCAACCCGTGCGTCAGCGGGCAGAGGTCGGTTATGCGCAAGGCGTATGCGGCGATCGACCCGGCGCCCGATCCACGTCCAGGCCCGACCCGAATGCCATTGGCCCTGGACCAGTTGATGAAGTCCGCAACAACGAGGTAATAGCCGCAGTAGCCCTTGTTCCGTACGACGTCGAGTTCCATCTCCGTACGGGCCCGAACCGCGTCGGTGATCCCGTCGGGATAACGCTCTTCAATGCCCTCCCAGACCTGTTTGACGAACCAGGACTCTTCGGTGAAACCCTCCGGGACATCGAACCGGGCCATGTAGCCACCGGTCGACGGCACGAACTCGACCTCACACCGCTCGGCAATCAGCAACGTGTTGTCGCAGGCCGCCTTGAGATCGTTCTTGTCCTCCCACAAGGAGCGCATCTCGGCGGCGGACTTGATGTAAAAATCGTTTGCATCGAATTTGAACCGGTTGGGGTCAGCCAGGGAACTACCCGATTGGACACACAGCAAAGCCGCGTGTGCTTCGGCATCTTCGGGCGCGGTGTAGTGCGAGTCATTCGTGGCGATCGGCGGAAGGTTGAGGTCCTTCATGAGCCGGAGCAGACCCGCGCGCACCTGGGTCTCGATACCGAGCCCATGATCCATCAGTTCGAGGAAGAAATTTTCTTTGCCGAAGATGTCTTGGAACTCGGCTGCCGAGGCACGGGCCTTCTCGTAATTGCCGATGCGCAACCAGGTCTGGATCTCGCCCGACGGGCAACCTGTCGTTCCGATAATCCCCTTGCCGTAGCGCTGCAACAGATCGCGATCAGCACGCGGTTTGCGGTACTGGCCTTCAAGGCTCGCATAGGAGCCGATCCGGAACAGATTGTGCATGCCCTCGGTCGTCTCCGATAACAAGGTCATGTGTGTATAGGCACCACGGCCGGCGACATCGGCATCTGGAGTGCCGTTGTTCCACAGAACCGCCTTCTTCTGCGATCGCGGAATGTTGGGGGTGAGGTAGGCCTCCAAACCGATAATCGGTTTGACCCCGGCGGCCTTCGCCTTGGAATAGAAGTCGTAGGCCCCGTGGAGGTTGCCGTGATCGGTCATCGCAATCGCCGGCATACCCAATTCGGCGGTGCGTTCGAACAGCGGTCCAAGCAGTGATGCACCGTCCAGCGGCGAGTATTCGGTATGCACATGCAAGTGCACAAATGATGAATCACTCGACATATGGGCAGCGTCCTCCTTAGGAAAAAATGCGGGGAAGACCTCCAGCCTAATGGAGGTCCCGGCTAGTTTGGAGCAGGCGCGACTCGCGCCCTACCTTTCCGTCATTGTCGCCCTTTGAGGACCCCAACGCGGCAAGGTATTCGGCTCTCAGCGGCGGCTCGTCAACTGGTACTGACGAACCGAGAGCGGCACGAACACAGCCACAATCAACAGCACCCAGCCGAGTGTGTAGAGCACTGGATGTTGCATTGACCAGACATCAGGCACCGGCATCGAAGCACTGGTGTTGCCGAAAAGCTCCCGTGAAGCCTGCGTGACCGCCGACACCGGATTCCATTCCACAAAAGTGCGTAGCCCACTGGGGAACGACTCGAGCGGCACAAAGGCATTGGACACAAAGGTCAGCGGCATGATGACGATGAACGACGCGTTGTTGATGACTTCCACGCCCGGTACGAGCAGACCGACATAGGCCATGACCCAACTGATCGCATAGGCAAACAGCAGAAGCAACAAGAATGCCGCCGCTGCCTTGAGCGCGCCCTCACGGATGCGCCAGCCGACGAGAAGACCGGTTAGCGCCATGATCGCCAGCGACAGGATGTTATAAACGATGTCCGAACTGGTCCGACCAACCAACACCGCCGAGCGCGACATTGGCAATGAGCGGAATCTGTCGATGATGCCTTTTTGCATATCTTCGGCCAGCCCTGCGCCAGTGAAAGTCGCCCCGAACACAACGGTCTGCGCGAAGATGCCACCGATGAGAAATTCGCGATAATTGACGCCGCCACCCGGATCGATCGCACCGCCAAAGACGTAGGCGAACAACAGGACAAACATGATGGGTGACAGGAGCACAAAAATCAAAATCTCCGGGACCCGTTTGATTTTGATTAGATTGCGTTTTGCAACAACCCAGCCGTCGACTCCGGCGCGCATTGCGTTGTTCATGGTGCTTCCTCGCTGACTTCGTCGACGACTGTTTCGGTGGCACGACCCGTCAGGCTCAAAAACACGTCGTCCAGAGTTGGCCGACGAAGACCGATGTCCAGAACCGCGATGTTTTGGGCTTCCAGTTGGTCGAGAACCATGCGTAATTGCGGCGCTCCACCGGCAACTGCGGCGGTCAAGGACCGACCGTTGTCCTCGACTTGCACGGTGCCGATCGCGATTGCGGCCAAGATCTTGCTAGTTGCCTGCCGCGCCGATGCGTCGGCGAGGACCAGGTCTATCCGCTCACCACCGGTCTGCGCCTTGAGCTCATCAGCAGTGCCGTGGGCGATGGCGCGGCCATGGTCGATGACGACAATGTCGTCGGCAAGCAGATCAGCTTCTTCCAAATATTGGGTCGTGAGGAGAACAGTAGAACCAGCAGCAACCAGATCACGGATGACCGTCCACATTTGCTGACGGCTTCGAACATCCAGACCGGTCGTCGGCTCATCGAGAATAAGGACCGGCGGCTCGGCAACCAGCGCGCCCGCCAGATCCAGCCGTCGTCGCATACCGCCGGAATAGGTCTTAGCTGGACGATCGCCGGCATCAGCTAAATCAAATCGCTCAAGTAATTCACGCGCACGCCGCGCCGATTTGGCGCGGCCGAGCCCATAAAGCCTGCCGACCATCTCAAGATTTTCATAACCCGTCAGATATTCGTCGACTGCCGCATACTGGCCCGAAAGTCCGATCCGGCGGCGAACCCCATCGGGATCAGTTGCAACGTCGATACCGGCGATTTCTGCCGTGCCACCGTCTGCTTCCAACAAGGTCGCAAGAATGCGCACGGCAGTGGTTTTGCCGGCGCCATTCGGCCCCAGCAGCGCCAATACCTTGCCCTCGGGAACGTCGAGGTCCAGCCCCGACAAAGCTTCAACGCCTTTGTATTTTTTGATCAGACCGGTCGCCCGGATCATGCCACTCATGCGTGTCCCTCGTTCGCCGTTTGTCGTCACGGAGAATCCTGCCTCATCGTGCCGACACTTTCGCGTCGAGCCGTTAGGCCTGGCTGTAGGAGCTCAAGAAATTGCCGAACCGCTGAATTGCCTCGGTTAGATCGCGAGCCCATGGCAGCGTCACAATGCGTACGTGGTCCGGCTGGGGCCAGTTGAAGCCGGTGCCTTGGGTTAACAGAATTTTCTCTTGGAGCAGCAGATCGAGGACGAGTTGCTCATCATCCTTGATCGGATAGACCTCAGGGTCGAGCCGCGGGAACACATACAACGCACCCTTGGGCTCGACCACCGTGACACCCGGGATCTTGCGCAACTCGGCAACTGCGGTGTCGCGCTGCTCAAGCAGCCGTCCATCGGGCAGGATCAACTCGTTGATGCTCTGATAGCCGCCGAGTGCCACTTGGATTGCATTCTGCGCTGGCACGTTCGGGCACAACCGCATTGAGCACAGCAAGGTGATGCCCTCAAGGTAGTCACGCGCGCGTTCGAGCGGGCCCGTTGCCACGAGCCAGCCAGCACGATAGCCACACACCCGGTAAGCCTTCGAGAGGCCGTTGAAAGTCAGGCAGAGCACGTCCGGGGCGACCGAGGCCATCGGTATGTGCACCGCATCGCCGTAAAGGATCTTGTCGTAGATCTCATCGGCCAGCAGGACGAGATCATGCTCACGCGCGACCGCGGCGATCTGCTCGAGCGTTTCGCGCGAATAGACCGCGCCGGTTGGATTGTTGGGGTTGATCACGACGATCGCCTTGGTGCGATCGGTGACCTTTGATCGGAGGTCTTCAAGGTCTGGATTCCAGCCGTTGTCCTCATCGCAGCGATAGTGCACCGGATGACCGCCGGCCAGATTGGCGACGGCGGTCCACAGCGGATAATCCGGCGTCGGAATCAGCACTTCGTCACCGTTGTTGAGCAGCGCCTGCAGCGAGATCTGGATCAGTTCGGAGGCACCATTGCCCAACCAGACGTCATCAACGGTGATCGTCGGAAAGCCCTCACGCAGCTGATAGTCGTGAACCACAGCACGGCGGGCGGACTGGATGCCGCGCGAATCGGAATAGCCCTGAGCGGTTGGCAAGCCGGCAATGACGTCCTGCAGGATCTCGGCGGGAGCGTCAAAGCCAAACGGCGCGGGATTGCCGATATTGAGTTTGAGAATCCGATGTCCCTCGGCCTCCAAGGCGGCGGCTCGAGCACTGACGGGGCCGCGGATGTCATACAGGACATCCTTCAACTTGTCGGACTGCTCGAAAAAGGAACTCATGGGTTCAGTTTGTCATGGCCCAAGCGGCGCGCTCAGTCCAGATTGCGGATGAGGTCCAGTGCCGATTGCAGGTCATCGGGATAACCGGACTCAAATTCAATGTAATTGCCGGTGTGTGGATGAATGAAACCCAATTTATGCGCGTGTAGCCACTGCCGTTCAAGCCCAACTTTGGCCGCCAAGGTCGGGTCCGCTCCGTATTGCAGATCGCCGACACAAGGATGTTTCAACGCACTCATGTGCACACGAATCTGATGGGTGCGGCCGGTTTCGAGTTTGATCGTCAGCAGGCTCGCATAGCGATGTGCCTCAAGCGTGTCGTAGTGCGTGATGCTGGCGCGGCCATCGGCACGAACGGTGAACTTGAAATCGTGTTTGGGATGACGCGCAATTGGCGCATCGACGGTCCCGGTGGACGGATCCGGGTGACCCTGTACGAGCGCATGGTAGGTCTTGTCGACCGTCCGATCGCGGAATGCCTGCTTCATGACGGTGTAAGCGTGCTCGGATTTTGCGACCGCCATCAACCCGCTGGTGCCGACGTCGAGTCGGTGCACGATGCCACGGCGCTCAGGTGCGCCCGAAGTCGAGATACGGAAGCCGGCGGCGGCCAGGTGCCCGAGCACGGTGGGACCGGTCCAACCAACGCTGGGATGTGCCGCGACGCCGACCGGCTTGTCTACCACGACGATGTCATCGTCGTCGTGGATGATGTGCAGATTGTCGACCGCTACCGGGACGATCGTCGCGACTCGTGGGGCCGGAATCGAGGCCTCAATGATTGACCCGGGTAACACCCGATCGGACTTGGCTGGCGGTGCACCGTCGACCAGAACGTGGCCGGACGCCACAAGTTCGCTGGCCCGCGTACGGGACAAGCCCAACAGCCGTGCCAATGCGCTGTCAACGCGTTCACCGGCAAGACCTTCAGGAATGCGTACGACTTTGCGTTCCAATGCGACCGACGCGGTCTCCTCGACGCTCATCGGCTGCCATCGATTCCGACGCCGCGCCACGTGCGCCAAACGATCGTGAGAGCGGCCAAGGTCAGGGCAATGTCAGCGACGTTGAATACCGGCCAATGACTGATGTGCAGGAAATCAACGACATGGCCACGGAACGGCGCAGGCTCGCGGAAGATCCGATCGGTGACATTGCCGAGCGCGCCGCCGAGCAACAGGCCGAGGCCCACCGCCCAACCACGATCGCGCAGCTTCGACGCCGCCCGCAGCACAAACACACACACGACGATCGCCACCACGCTGAGCACCGCGGTCATACCCGTTCCCATGCTGAACGCCGCGCCGCCGTTGCGGGTGAACGTCAGTTCGAAAACCTTGGGGATCACTGTGAGCGGGTCATGGCCGTCGAGTTTGGCAACGGCAAGCGCTTTGGTGGCTTGGTCGAGCAGCCATACAGAAATGGCCACCAACAAGAACAGTCGAATGTAGGTCGCCGTGGGTGGATGTGTATGGCCGCCGGTATTCAGCGACGCTCCTCGCGCTTTTTGCATGTCATGCATAGTGTCGCACGCGGAAACGCCATCAGTCGCATCTTGCCGATCGCTTCGTTGCACACCTCGCACGTTCCGTAAGTGCCCGACTCGAGCCGACCGAGCGCCTTTTCGGTCTGCAGCAGGAGTTCACGCTGATTGGCTTGCAAGGACAGCTCCGAATCCCGCTCGACACTCGACGAGCCCACATCGGCCTCATCATTACCAGCGGCGTTGACCCCCTCACGGAGCAAATCTTGAAGATCGCGGGCCGACGCGTCGAGTTCTTCGCCCAGTCGGATCCGGTCTGCGGTGAGTTCGGCAGTGACGGTCTTGCGTTCATCGGCGGTCCACGGGTCCTCGTCGGGGCGGACGGCCAACTTGATCTTTGACATGCGGGGAGAGTAGACCGACCGGGGGCTAGACTCAACTCCAATCGCCGTAGAATCAAAGTTGTGTCTGAACGCGATGAAAAAGTGCCCGGCTACCGGCCCGTCCCCACCCACGTCGACCTGCCCCAGCTCGAGCGCAACATCATGGCGCTCTGGTCCCGCGACGACACCTTCGCGGCGAGTCTGAAGACCCCCGAGGGGGCACCGCGCTGGACCTTCTATGAGGGCCCACCGACTGCCAATGGCATACCCGGAACCCATCACGTCGAGGCCCGTGTCTTCAAGGACGTATTCCCCCGTTTCAAGACCATGCAGGGCTATCACGTGGACCGTAAGGCTGGCTGGGACTGCCACGGATTGCCCGTTGAGATCGCGGTTGAAAAAGAGCTCGGCTTCAACGGCAAGCCCGACATCGAGGCCTACGGAATCGCCGAGTTCAATGCCAAATGCCGCGAGGCAGTGTTGCGCAATGTCGACCTGTTTGAGGAAATGACCGACCGCATGGGCTATTGGGTCGACATGTCCGACCCCTATCGCACGATGGAGCCTGCTTACGTCGAAAGCGTGTGGTGGGCGTTGGCACAGATCTTCAACAAGGGACTACTCACCGAGGATTTCCGCGTCGCACCCTATTGCCCACGCTGCGGCACGACCCTCTCCGACCACGAGCTCGCTCAGGGTTATGAAGACATCACCGATCCATCGGTCTTCGTACGTTTTCCACTCACGTCTGGTCCCTGGGCTGGCACCGCAATGCTGGTGTGGACCACAACGCCATGGACGCTGGTATCCAACACCGCCGTCGCCGTTAACCCCGATGTCGATTATGTCGTCGCCACAAAGGACGGCGAATCGCTCATCGTCGCGGCACCGCTCGTCGAGAAGGCGCTCGGTGAGGACTGGAAGGTCGGCGAGACGGTACGCGGCCGCGACATGGAGCGCTGGACCTATCAGCGGCCCTTCGATCTGGTTCCCTTCCCAAGCGAGGCGCATTACGTCGTTCTCGCCGACTACGTCACGACCGAAGATGGCACCGGTCTGGTCCACCAGTCCCCCGCCTTCGGCGCCGACGATATGGCGGTCTGCAAGGCGTATGGGCTGCCAATCGTCAATCCGATCACCACTGATGGACACTTCGAGGCCGAGGTGCCGCTCGTCGGTGGCGAGTTCTTCAAGACGGCCGACAAAAAGCTTGTCGCCGATCTGTCCGCGCGCGGCCTGTTGTTCCGCGAGTTGGCCTACGAGCACTCCTATCCGCACTGCTGGCGCTGTCACACGCCGCTGATGTATTACGCGCAGCCCGCCTGGTACATCCGCACGACCGCGATCAAAGATCGGCTGATCGAGGAGAACAACGACACCAATTGGTTCCCCGAAACGATCAAGCACGGTCGCTATGGCGACTGGCTCGACAACAACATCGACTGGGCCTTGTCGCGCAACCGATTCTGGGGCACGCCGCTGCCGATCTGGCGCAATGATCAAGACCCAACGAAGCTCATGTGCATCGAGTCACGTGCGGAGTTGTCGGAGCTGACCGGTCGCGATCTGAGCGCGCTCGACCCACACCGGCCGTTCATCGACGACATCACCTTTGAAATTGACGGCACACCCGGCACCTACCGTCGTGTCCCTGAGGTCATCGACGCGTGGTTCGATTCGGGCTCGATGCCATTCGCGCAGTGGGGCTACCCGCACGTCGAGGGCTCGAAGGAGAAGTTCGAGCGGGCCTATCCGGCGCAATATATCTGCGAGGCGATTGACCAGACGCGTGGCTGGTTCTATTCACTGATGGCGGTCGGAACCCTCGTGTTCGACCAGAGTTCGTATGAGAATGTCGTCTGCCTCGGCCACATCATGGCCGAGGACGGCAAAAAGATGTCCAAGCATTTGGGCAACATCTTGTTGCCGATGCCGCTCATGGATGAGCACGGCGCCGATGCGTTGCGCTGGTTCATGGCCTGCTCCGGCTCGCCGTGGTCACCGCGCCGGATCGGCCACTCTGCGCTGTCAGAGATCGTGCGCAAGGTCCTGCTGACTTACTGGAACACCGTTGCCTTCCACGTTCTGTATGCCAACACCGAGGGCTGGACTCCGGCCAGCGAGACCCCCGCAATCGCGGACCGGCCGCTGCTCGATCGATGGCTGATCTCGCAGGTGCACGAACTCAATCGGGATGTCACCGAGTCGATGGAACGTTTCGACACACATCAGGTCGGCGTTCGGATCGCACGCTTCATCGACGAATTGTCCAACTGGTACGTCCGTCGTTCGCGGCGCCGCTTCTGGAAGGGCGATCCGGCTGCGTTCGCGACGCTGCACGAGACGATCGATATCCTGACCCGGCTCATGGCCCCGTTGACACCGTTTATCGCCGAGCAGGTCTGGCAGGACGTCATCCGATCCGTTGACGCCGATGCTGCGCCATCGGTCCACCTGGCTGACTGGCCGGTGCCCGATGAGTCGCTGATTGTCGATGGCTTGGGCGCTCAGGTCGATATGGCCCGCCGCATCACCGAGCTGGGCCGCGCTGCACGCGCAGAGTCCAAGGTTCGTACGCGCCAACCCCTGCGGCGCGCATTGATCGGCTCCCACGCTTGGCAACAGTTGGGTGAAGAACTACGCGCCCAGGTTTGTGAAGAGCTCAACATTGGTGCGCTCGAATCGCTCGGCAACGCAGGTTCCGATCTCGTCGATTTCAGCGCCAAGGCTAATTTCCGCAATCTCGGCAAACGCTTTGGCAAAGACACTCCTCGGGTCGCTGGCGCAATCGCCGATGCCGATGCGGCCGCACTTGCGGAAGCGCTATCGTCCGACGGCGCGGCATCGGTTGTGCTAGACGGGCAGTCAATTGACGTCGACCGCGACGACGTCATCATCTCTGAACGGCCGCGCGAAGGCTGGTCGGTTGTTAACGAGCAAGGCGAGACCGTGGCGCTGGACCTGGAGCTCGACGATCAGCTTCGTCGCGCGGGGCTCGCTCGCGAGGCTGTCCGGCTCATTCAGGAAGCCCGTAAGTCCTCCGGTCTGGAGGTCAGCGATCGCATCACACTGGAGTGGACTGCAACTGGCGAGCTGGCCGAGGCACTCCGCACCCACACTGATGAGATTGCCGAAGAGGTACTTGCCGCCAGCATGAGCGAAACTGCTGGCGCCTCGAACGTCGTCGACACCGATCTGGGGCTGTCGTTCGATCTGCGCAAGGCCTGATTCACGCGCGTAGCCAATCCAATACACAGAACGGCCCCGGTTCCTCAGATGAGGAGCCGGGGCCGTTCTCGAATTGACCTCAGAGGTTGTTGTCGTCGTCGCCAAGCAACGAACGAATACGCTTGGGCGAGGCATCGGCGGGAGCATCAACGGGATCAGATCCGGTCTTCTCCTGCGCGGCCAAGCCGTCGAGCTGGCTCTGGAAGTAGTTCTTCAGGCGGGCACGGTATTCGCGCTCGTAGGCCCGCAGGTGCTCGACATCGCGCTGGAGTTCGAAGCGCTCGCGCTCGATAGTGGCCATGGCCTGTTGGCGACGCTCCTTGGTCTCCTCGTCGAGCTTCTGCGCACGAATGCGAGCATCGGTTTCCAGTCGATCGGCTTTGCCACGCGATTCGTTGTTGAGTCGCTCGGCCTTCGTACGTGCCTCACCGACGATTCGATCGGCTTCATCCTTGGCCGATTCCATCAACTGATCGGCGTTGTTCGACGCAATCTCGAGCAGCCGCGCAGCGGCAGACGAGGCCTCGCCCATCGTCGCGCGGGGCCGCTCAACCACTGGGGCCGGCTCAGGCGCGGCAACCGCGACTGGTTCGGGTTCAGGAGCAGGCTCGGGGACTTCTGGGGCAATGTCAACCGGTGCCTGCTGAGCGGGCACCGATCCGGTCGTGGCCGGAGCCGTGACGGCCGGCATCAGACCAGTCTGTTCACCGGACGAAGCGGCAGTGACTTTGGCGCGAAGTTCTTGATTCTCGACCGTAAGCCGCTCAAGTTCAGCCTCAACCTCATCAAGGAACTGATCGACTTCGCCCATGTCATAGCCCTCGCGGAGTCGGACAGGAGTAAAACGCTTGTTGCGTACGTCCTCGGGCGTCAACGGCATGAGTTCACCTCAAATTTGTTTCACATGAATAGGACAATTCGGGTTCCACCGTACTCTGTAGCCGGTCACTTCTGCCACACGGTCTAGGTCCGGTCGGATCTTCAGAAGAATATCGCGCGATTCACCGCTTGAAGCACGTAGATGCCCACCAGGAGGATAAGCGGCGAGAAGTCAATCATTGCCCCACCCAGACGTGCCGGCGGTATGACACCTCGGATCGCGCGCAAGGGTGGATCAGTCAACGAATAGAGCGCCTCACAGAGCACTGCAACGGCCCCTTTTGGCCGCCATTGACGGGCAAACATCTGCACCCAATCAAGCACAAACCTTGCCAACAGGATCAGAATGCACGCGAACAGGACGAAGTCAATGACCTTGCCAACAGCTACCACGACTCAGGTCTGGTCGTAAAAGCCGCCGGCAGCGATCCGCTGTCTGTCCTCGTCCGAGACGAGCACATTTTCTGGCGACAACAGGAACACCTTGGCCGTGACCCGATTAATCGAGCCGTGCATGCCGAAGATTAGTCCCGCAGCGAAGTCGACCAAGCGTTTGGCATCGGTGTCATCGATCTCCGAAAGATTCATGATGACCGGCACTCCCGAACGGAAGTGCTCACCGATTGTGCGCGCGTCGTTGTAATTGCGCGGCGTTACCGTTTCGATCCTGGCCAGATCGCTTCGTGCCGCAGCAGCAGGGCTGCGACGATCGGTAATGCTCGTGACGGGAGCCGGCGTGCTACGGGCCGCGGCCGCTCGTGGAGCTTCGGCCCTCGGTGTCGGGGCTGCGGGCTCGGTGTAGTCATCGAACTCGTCATCGAAGTCGGACTGCTCGACGAGGCCGAGGTATTCACCAACTTTGCGCATTGCGCCAGCCATGAGGTCTCCGTACGTTCGATATGTGTAATGGTGCGTAGTCACAAGAACTACATGTTCGAGATTACCTGAGTGGAGGCCGCTCGCCGAGCACCGAACGCCCAATTCGCAGGTGTGTCGCGCCGGCCTTTATCGCAGCCTCAAGATCGCCACTCATCCCAGCCGAGATAGTTGTTGCTTCGGGATGATTACCCCGCACCTGCTCAGCGATTCGTGCCAGTTGGGCGAAAGCCACCGCCGGATCGGCGCCGAGCGGCGCGACCGCCATGACTCCCCCGAGGTTCAGGTTGTCGGCACTCGCGATCCCATCTGCAATCGCATCAACGGTGTGCGGGTCAGCACCCGACCGTCCCTCGTCATCGCTGAGTGCGACTTGAACGAGGCACTCGAGCGTGCGGCCAGCAGCGGCCGCGCCGTTGTCAAGCGCGCGTACGAGTTTGATTCGATCGACGCTGTGGACGACATCGGCGTAGCGCGCAACCGCGGCCGCTTTGTTGGTTTGCAGCCCGCCAACGAAGTGCCAATGCAGGTCGGACGCCTGCACAGCGTCGAACTTGTCGCCAGCCTCTGGGTGCCGGTTTTCGCCGACATCGCGTATGCCGAGCCCCGCCAACAGGTCGACGTCGCTCGCCGGATAGGTCTTCGTAATCACAATGAGCCGCACCTCTGAGCGCGGTCGATCCGCTTCGGTGCAGGCTGCGGCGATGCGCGTCTCAACGTCGTGAAGGTTCGCTTCGAGTTCGTCGCGGCGGGTCATGATTCGTCCGGATGGAGCAGAATGATCGCACCTTGGCGGCCCGAGCGTGCGCCCTGACGACGGTAGGAGAAGAACTGTTCGTCCTCGATCGTGCACGCACCGGCCCCTAGATCGCTGACGCCGACATCCTCGGCGGCTAGCTGGGCCAGGATGCCAGCGCCGACGTCAAGTCCGGCGCTGCCCTTCGACGTCCGCGATCGAGCCGCGGGAATCTGCGCGCTGATCTCATCGACCATCTCCTGCGGAAGTTCGTAGCAAGCGCCACAAGCACGTGGTCCCAGCCAGGCTTGAATCCGCGTCGCGCCCCGCGCGCGCATGGCTCGTACGGTGGCCGGCGCGATCTCGTTAACAAGTCCCGCGCGACCGGCGTGCACGACCGCGATCAAGCGTGCCCTTGGATCGGCCAGCACGATCGGCGTGCAATCGGCTACGCGTGCGACCAGCCCGACGCCGGTGCGATCAGTGATCATCGCATCGGCAATCGGAACGTCCTCGTTCGCGTCAATGAATGCGATGGTCGAGCCGTGCACCTGACTCATCGTGCGAGTCACCGGAACGTCGATTGCTTCGGCTAGCGTCGCAAGGTTGCGGCGTATGAGTTGAGGGTCGTCGGCGCCTTCTTCGGCCGGTGTCGAGCCGCCAAGGTTCAGCGATTCATACGGTCCGGCGCTGTGCCCGCCAACACGGGTGGTGAAGGCGAACTCGACCGGACCGAGCGATCCGCGGGAGAAGAACAACGGACTGGGCCCTTCCTCAGCGAAGGAAATCGGGTATGTCGAGATCGTCGCCATAATCGACCGGCATCGGCTCGACCGGAGCCGTCGCTGGCGGGCCGTCCAGATGCCGGTTGGGTGCAAGGTAGGACGGCGAAGACTCGGGCACCGGCTCGGCGACCGGCTTGTCGACATCAAGATCGCGCAACAGCGCTGGCTTCGCGACATCGCGATTCTTCGGTTCACCACCGTCGAAGCCAGCGGCAATGACGGTGACTCGAACCTCATCGCCGAGGGCGTCATCAATAACCGCACCGAAGATGATCTTAGCCTCGGGATGGACCGCGTCGGCGACCAAGCCGGCCGCCTCATTGATCTCGAATAGGCCGAGATCGGAGCCACCGGCGATCGACAGCAGCACGCCGCGTGCACCTTCGATCGAAGCCTCGAGCAACGGGCTGGAGACAGCCATTTCGGCAGCGACCGCAGCGCGATGTTCGCCACGCGCCGAGCCGATGCCCATAAGTGCCGAGCCAGCATCGGACATGACCGACTTGACGTCGGCAAAGTCGAGGTTGATGAGCCCTGGTGTGGTGATGAGTTCGGTGATTCCCGAAACGCCTTGCAATAGGACTTGATCGGCTTGGCGGAACGAGTCCAACAGGCTGACGTTCTTGTCGCTGATCGACAGCAGCCGGTCATTCGGAATAACAATGAGCGTGTCGACTTCTTCGCGCAGCGCCTCAATGCCGGCGTCGGCCTGGCCCGAGCGGCTGCGTCCCTCGAAACTGAAGGGTCGGGTGACAACACCGATCGTCAGCGCACCCAACGAGCGCGCAATGCGCGCCACGACCGGCGCGCCGCCGGTGCCAGTTCCGCCGCCCTCACCGGCGGTGACGAAGACCATGTCAGCACCTTTGAGTGTGGCTTCGATCTCCTCTGCATGGTCCTCGGCGGCCTTCGTGCCAATCTCCGGATTAGCACCGGCGCCAAGTCCACGGGTCGATTCGCGGCCGACGTCCAGTTTGACGTCAGCATCGCTCATGAGGAGCGCTTGGGCGTCCGTATTGATGGCGATGAATTCGACACCTTTGAGGCCGACCTCAATCATGCGATTGACGGCGTTGACGCCGCCTCCGCCGATACCGACAACCTTGATCACGGCGAGGTAATTCTGTACAGCCATCGCGTGCGAACCTTTCCTAGAATTGCGCTTCGGGATCAGCCCCTGGAAACCCTAACCCTCAACTCGAGGGTTATAGTTATGTCAACCTGAACACTATAAAAGTTACGTGGCGCGGACCGAAGTTGGTCGCCGACACGCCGCATGCTCGGTCAGTTTCGTGAGCTACTTGCGAGTTGTTGGCTGTTCGGGCGCCGAGACGTCATAGGTTCTCGCCTTGATCTTGAGCAGCGGCTTCAAAACGGTGATTTTTGCGGTCGAATCTGCCGCGCTCCCCCAGCGAACCGTCCGGCCTTTGGTCAACGCCAACTCAACGGAATCTTTCGTACCAGCCGTGACATGATCGATCGACGATTCGAGGGCGGTGTCCTTGGCATGAATCCTGCCGATCACCTTGGTTGCCTCGACCATTGCGTCTTGCCGGCGCTTCGGCGTATTGGCGGTGATTCGAATTTCGATGAGCTCCTTGGGCGGCTTCGCATACGAACGAAAATCCACACCGAAGCGATCAACACCCCGGATCGTCGTGCCGTCACGAATCCATGCGATCGCATGACGCTCGCGAATGTTCACCGTGATTGTGTTCGGCCAATGCCTGCGTGCGTCAACCGATTCGACCCTTGCCAACAGCGACACATGTGACTCGATCTGCGTCGTATTCACCCGAACCAGTGGCTGACCCTTTGGAACCGCAGCGGCAAATTCGACGGCGTGCGGCTTAAGCGTCTCGGTGCCGTTGATCTCTACATTACGCACGCCGAATGTCGCCGAGAACCAGAACAACCAGATCAGCGTCCCGGCGCCCAGTAACGCGAGGATCACGATCAACCAGAACCTGATGCGGTGCCAATGGCTGGCCCGACGGCGTTGCGTGAAGCGCTGCTCAGTCATCGGCACCGAGCCGCGTGAGCACTTTGGGGCCAACGGTCGTGATGTCACCGGCACCGAGGGTCAACAAGACATCGCCAGGTCGCAATCGCGCGAGCAGGACTTCGTCCAGTCGCTCAATCGGACCACCGACGACAGCGGGCGTTCCGACCACCGCATCGACAATAAGTTGCGCAGTAACTGCTGGATCGGGATCCTCGCGGGCCACATAAATGTCGGCCACCACGACATCATCAGCGGCGGACAGTTCGAGTCCCATCCGGCCGCCATAGAGCCGCGTACGGCTCACCAGATGTGGCTGGAATGCCACCACCAGCCGGCTCGGCCCGGCGATTGCGCGTGCCGCCGCCAAATCGCCCCTGATTTCAGTCGGGTGATGCGCATAGGAATCATAAACTTTAATGCCGCCGGCCGCACCGAGGAATTCCATGCGGCGACGTGCACCCTGATGAGCGGCGAGCCCGCGCGCCAGAGCGTCGAAGGAATACCCCAGCTCGAGGCCAGCGCCGAGCGCGAGCATCGCATCCTGGGCGTAATGCCGCCCCGTCACCTGAAGTTCGACGCGGCCGAGCTCAACGCCATCGCGGCGCACAGCAAATCCAGTATGCGTGCCGTCAATCACCAGCTCATGGGCGTGGAGTGAGGCTGACTCAGCAAATCCGGCAGTCATCACGCGCAAACCACGAGCGCGGGCGGGCTCGGCCAATGCCGCCGCAACGGGATCATCGGAACAGATGATCACAAACTCGCCGATATGCGTGATGAACTCAGCAAATGCCGCATCGTAGGCCGCAACCGTGCCGTAATTGTCCAGATGATCGGCATCGACATTCGTGACGATCGCGCCGGTCGGGGTGTAGACCAAGAAAGCCCCGTCGCTCTCATCGGCTTCGGCGACGAAGACATCACCGCTTCCGATCCGGGCATTCGTGCCAAGACTCTCGACTTCGGCCCCAATCGCAAACGATGGATCCGCGCCGGCGGCCATCAGTGCCGAGGTCAGCATCGCGGTCGTCGTGGTCTTGCCGTGGGTGCCGGCGACCGCGACCGTGCGATGGCCAAGGAACACCGACTGAAGTCCGGCCGAGCGCGGCCACAGCCGAGCGCCCGACGCTGCAGCGGCGAGAATCTCAGGGTTATCCGCCCGTACGGCAGTTGAGGCGATGACCGTGTCGGCGCCATCGACATGAGCGGCGTCCTGGCCAACGAAACAGGTGATCCCCTCAGCCCGGAGTGCGGTCAGTACGGCCGAATCCTTGGCATCACTGCCGCTCACAGAGATGCCCTGCGCATGCATGAGTCGCGCGATCGCAGATAAGCCCGCGCCCCCGATGCCGATGAAGAACACCTTGCCCAACTGATCGGCGGGCGGGATGTCGTTGGGTACGGGGAGTTTCATCCTCGCGCCGCCGCGAGGACCATCTCGGCGAGCTTGCGATCAGCATCACGGGCCACAATTCCCGAGGCCGCCGCAGACATCGCGGCAAGCCGATCAGGGCGCGTGATCAACGGTATGACGACCTGATCGATCCAGGCCGGCGTGAACGCATCATCGTCGATCAGTAGTGCACCGCCGGCTTGGACCACCGAATTGGCATTGAGCGCCTGCTCACCGTTGCCGATCGGCAACGGAACAAAAGCTGCCGGCAGGCCTACTGCGGCCACCTCGGTCACTGTGTTGGCACCCGAGCGACACACGATCAAATCGGCGGCCGCATAGGCCAGATCCATCCGGTTAATGAACTGGCGCACTACATACGGCGGATCCCCCGGGCGCGGCTGCAGGTCGACTTCATCGGGCCGGCCAGCCGCGTGGAGGACCTGAATACCGGCGGCAGCAAGATCGACAGCAGCAGCCGACACCGCGTGATTGATGCGTCGGGCCCCCTGCGATCCGCCGGTGACCAGCAATGTCGGACGATCCGCATCGAGCCCGAAGAAAGCACGCGCCTCGGCCCGTTTAGCGACTCGGTCAAGCGACGAGATCGCCCGGCGAATCGGCAATCCGGTGTAGACAGCATGCCGCAGCGGAGTGTCCGGGAAACTGGTGGCGACATGTGTGGTGAAACGCGCACCGAGCCGGTTGGCGATGCCGGGCAGTGCGTTGCCCTCATGGACGACCAGCGGTGTCTTGCGGCGACGAGCGACCAGATAGGCGGGCACAGAAACGTAGCCACCAAAACCCACGACTACATCGGGCTTAACCCGGTCGAAGACCGCTGCGGTTGCCCGCTTGGCAGCGCGCAACCGACCAGGGAGGCGCAGCATTTCCACACCGGGTTTGCGCGGCAGCGGCACTGGTGGCACCAATTCGAGTGCGTATCCCGCTTCGGGAATCAGTGTGACCTCAAGCCCGCGAGCAGTCCCAAGGCAGGTGATGCTGATGTCGGGCTCAAGCTCCACCAGCGCCGCAGCGGTGGCCAGTAGCGGTGAGGTATGACCGGCAGTTCCGCCGCCGGCAAGGAGTACACGCACGAGCTATCTCCTCTGGAGGGTGGGCAGGCGACTCCGCAGTGACCCGCGCCGTTTGCGACTGGCCGCAAGCGCGCGTCGCGCCCCCGGCTCGGTCTTGGCGAAATTGACCAACAGCCCCAACGCGATCAGTGTCGTCAGCAGACTGGAACCGCCGTAGGACAACAGCGGCAACGGGATGCCGATGACGGGAAGCAGCCCGAGCACCATGCCGATGTTGACAACTGCCTGCGTCATGAGCCAGATCGTGATGCCGGCGGCCGCATAGCGGACGAATTGGTCCTTCGTACGAGTGGCAATGCGTACACCTGTGTAAGCGAGCA
Source organism: Aeromicrobium changchenzhani (assembly GCF_057586615.1). Taxonomy (NCBI): domain Bacteria; kingdom Bacillati; phylum Actinomycetota; class Actinomycetes; order Propionibacteriales; family Nocardioidaceae; genus Aeromicrobium; species Aeromicrobium changchenzhani. The sequence continues at coordinate 2,235,182 of NZ_CM172480.1, forward strand.
ACATGAACAGAATGACGACGACGAATGTGCCGAACAGCCCGAGCTCCTCACCGATCACGGCCAAGATGAAGTCGGTGTGCGCTTCGGGAAGGGTCCCCCATTTTTGCCGGCTTGCACCAAGCCCAACGCCCCAGAAGCCGCCGGTGGCAAACGCCATCATGCTGTGCACCGATTGATAGCCTGCCGCATCAGCACTCGACAGCGGGTCAAGGAAGCTGAGCAGCCGCACAACGCGGTGCGGCGCCGTGGCTACGAAGAACACCAGCAACGCGCCGATCGTGAGTGCAACGCCGCCCATGTATTTGCCTGGCAGCCCCACGACCCACAGCATGCCGACGATGGCGGCGAACAGGACCAGAGCCGTGCCGAGATCCCCTTGACCCACAACGAGCAGCGTAACGAGGCCTGCGACGGGGATCAGCGGCACCAACAGGTGTCGCGGATTTCGAAGTAGTTTCTCCTTGCGCGCATAGAGGTCCGCAGCCCACAGGACGATTGCGAGCTTGGCAAACTCGGACGGCTGAATCTGAAAGCCACCGAACAACGGCAACCAGTTGCGGTTGCCGTTGACGGTGAGGCCGAGCGGAGTGTAAGTCGCCAAGATCAGCACGGTCGTGCCGACCAGGACCGGGTAGACGAGTTTGCGCAAAGTCGTGAGGCTGATATTGGCAGCGATCGCGGCACCGATGAGGCCCACAACGGCGAAAATCAACTGCCGTTTGAAGATGTAAAACGAATCACCGAATGCCTGAAGTGCGAGCACCGAGCTGGCGCTGAGAACCATGATCAGGCCAAGCCCGAGCAGGATCGCGCCAACGCCGAGGATCAGTTGATAGGAGGCGAGCGGGCGTTCGAGGATTTTGCGGGCCGCGGTCAACATCGTGCGGACTGGCTGTCCGCCGCTGTCGCTCATGCTGCCTCCTGTGATTCAGCCTTTGCGTCGATTAACCGCCTCGGTAAAGGCATCGCCGCGTGCTGCGTAGTTTTTGAACTGATCCATCGACGCACATCCCGGAGCCAGCAACACCGTGTCTCCTCGCTGAGCCAACTGTGCTGCCGCCGCCACAACGCGGTCCATAAGGTCATCATCGCCGTTTTCGACCTCGACGACGCGCACATCAGCCGCGTGTCGCTGCAATGCGTCCGCGATCACCGCCCGATCCTGGCCAATCAGGACGACACCACGCAATTTCGTGCGCGCCGATTGGACCAGATCATCGAAGCTGGCACCCTTCGCCAAACCGCCAGCAATCCATACAACCGAGTCGAAGCTTCGGATCGAGGCCCGGGCAGCATGGGGGTTGGTTGCCTTGGAGTCGTTGACATAGTCGACTCCGTCGATCACGGCCACCTCCGCAATGCGGTGCGCATCGGGGCGAAAGCTGCGCAGGCCCGCCCGAACCGCCCGAGCGGAGACCCCGTGGGCCCGGGCGAGAGTTGCCGCAGCAAGCGCATTTGCGATGTTGTGCGGCGCCTGCGAATGAAGGTCTTTGATCGAACAAAGCTCAGCTGCATTGGCGGCGCGGCCTTCAATGAACGCGCGGTCGGCGATCACGTCATCGACGAGGCCGATCATGCTGGGGCCCGGAATCCCCAGTGTAAAACCAATCGCTCGACATCCCTCTACAACATCGGCGTCGAGAACAAGTTGTTCAGTTGCGTGATCCTCGACGTTGTAGACGCAGGCAAGCTGGGCATGCTCATAGATCTTGCCTTTGGCCGCTGTGTAGGCATCGAATGAGCCGTGCCAATCAAGATGATCGGGGGCAATGTTCAACACTGCACTCGCCTGCGCGGAGACCGAAGAACTCCAATGCAGTTGGAAACTCGACAATTCGACGGCGAGCACATCGAAGCCATCGGGATTCATGACCGCCTCAAGGATCGGTATGCCGACATTGCCAACCGCAATCGAGCGAAGCCCCTCGGCACGCAGGATCGCGTCGAGCATCTGAACTGTTGTCGTCTTGCCATTGGTTCCGGTGACAGCAAGCCACGGGATCGGGTTGTCGCCGCGCAAACGCCAGGCGAGTTCGACCTCACCCCATACCGGAACGTCGCGGCCTGCGGCCTCGACAAGCAACGGCGACGTCGGTCGCCAGCCCGGCGAAGTCACGACCACATCGGCATCGGCGGGTAATTCAGCGGTTGCGCCCGCGCCTAATCGCACGTCCGCGCCGAGGATCTCCATCAACGTCGCTTTGTCCCGCAAGCCAGCGTTGTCACCCGTGTCGAGGACCGTCACCCGCGCGCCAAGATGCTGGAGCGAATCGGCAGCAGCGAACCCGCTCACGCCAAAGCCGGTGACAACGGCGTGGATTCCCTCCCAGGATGAGTCCCGACCCAATGAGCCGAGGTCGGGACCGGTCATACGCCCGTGACCCACTCCCAATAGAAGATGCCAAGCGCAGAGGCGACGCACAGTCCGCTAATGATCCAGAAGCGGACCACGATCGTGATCTCCTCCCAGCCCAATAATTCGAAATGGTGTTGTAACGGTGCCATTCGGAACACGCGTTTGCCGCCGGAGATCTTGAAATAGCCGACCTGAATGATGACCGACATGGTGATTGCAACAAATAATCCGCCGAGTACAACCAGAAGCAACTCGGTGCGCGTCATCAACGCGAAGCCAGCCATTGCGCCACCGAGTGACAGCGATCCGGTGTCGCCCATGAAGATCTTCGCTGGCGACGCATTCCACCACAGGAAGCCGAAACAAGCACCGGTCAGCGCCGACGCGACAACAGCAAGGTCCAGGGGATCACGAACCTCGTAACACTTCGGGCCAGGGCTGGTGAAGCAGTTCTGATTGCTCTGCCAGATGTTGATCAGAACAAATGCGCCAAACACCATTGCCGAGGCGCCAGTGGCCAAGCCATCAAGGCCATCGGTCAGATTGACCCCGTTGCTGGTGCCGGCGATCATCAGGAGGACCCAGACGACGATGACGGCGGTCGGCAACGTCCAGCCGGGGATGTCTCGAGTGAAAGAGATCCCGCGCGTTATCGGGGTGCGGCCGGTTTCGTCGTCCCACATCAGAGCAAGGATCGCGAAGGTCAGCGCGACGACGACCTGGCCGATAAGTTTGGCTTTGCTGCGTAGACCCAGATTGCGTTGCTTCGAGATTTTGATGTAGTCATCGAGGAAACCAATCCCAGCCAAACCAACAAATAAACCAAGGATCAGGATCGCCGAGGCTGAGGGCCAATAGCCGGTCGCGGCTTTGGCGATGAGGTAGCCGAAGACAACCGAGAACATGATGACGAGACCGCCCATGGTCGGCGTGCCGCGTTTGGTGTGGTGCGACGTCGGCCCGTCATCGCGGATCAACTGGCCATAATTTTTGGCGATTAGGACCTTGATGGCAAACCGCGTGCCGATCAGGGTGCCGAAAAGGGAGAAAGCGCCGGCAATGAGGATCGCCTTCATGGACTCGTTGTCCCCTTCCTCATGATGGCGGTGAACCGAATGCGGTTCTGCCCGAAGTATGCCGTCATAGCAGCGCCAACGCCTCGGCGACGCGCTCAAGTCGTGCGCCCCTCGATGCTTTCACAAGCACGACATCCTGAGCGCCAATTCGAGCCGTGAGAAACTTCACGGCCGCAGCAACATCGGCCACCTGGATCGCAAGACCCCCTGCACCGTCGGCAATTTTGGCAGCTCCCGGACCCACCACGACCACGTGATCGACACCCAGATCGGCAGCCAATCTACCGATTTGTTGATGCGAATCGGGACTCGCTGAGCCGAGTTCAAGCATTTCGCCGAGCACTGCGTAAGTTTGTCCGTTTCCACCCATCGCAACTAACGTTCGCAGCGCGGCCGACATCGACTCCGGGTTTGCGTTGTAGGCGTCGTTGATGATCGTCACGCCATCGGCCCGAACCATTTTGGCCATTCGCATCGGCGAAACTGTGGTTGCGGTACTCAAGGCCGCGGCAATCGCCTCGAGCCGAAGCCCCGCCGCAATACCAACCGCGGCGGCCGCAGCCGCATTGACAGCATGGTGGGCGCCTAGCTGCGGGATATGGACCGGCACTTCGACGTGTTCAGCCCGCGCTTCAGGATGGTAGGACAGGGTAAAGTGTGGCTCGCCACCGACATCGAGGCTGAGATCGAAGAATTCGAGCTCGCCTTCCGCTCCGAACGCCAGAACCCGCGCATTCGTCCGAGCCGCCATTCTCATGACGCGCGGGTCATCCGCGTTGAGCACGGCAGTGCCGTCCGTGCCGATCGCTTCAATGAGCTCACCTTTGGCGATCGCAATATTCTCGACCGAGCCGAACTCGCCGATATGTGCGGTGCCGACGTTGAGGACAACACCGATGTCGGGTCGTGCAATCGCGCAGAGCGTACGAATGTGTCCGATACCGCGTGCCCCCATCTCTAGGACAAGGAATCGAGTGTCGGCGTTGACGCTGAGCACCGTCAATGGCACACCCAGTTCATTGTTGAGTGATCCGACGGTTGCAACCGTGGGCGCCGCATCTGACAAGACGTGCGCAATGAGGTCCTTCGCGCTGGTTTTGCCCTGCGACCCGGTGATGGCAATGACGGTCATGTCGTCACGACGTCGCAACATCTCATGTGCAATCAGGCCAAGCGCTGCAGTGGAATCGCCGACCACAACGCACGGCGCATCAACCCGGTGGCTGCACAGGACTGCGGCTGCACCGCCAGCAATTGCCGCCGCTACAAAGTCGTGCCCGTCAACGTGCTCGCCGTCAATCGCCACGAACAGATCACCCGACTGGGCACTGCGCGAGTCGATCACCGCAACCCCGGGCACTCTTGCCGATGGATCGCCGTACGACACACCACCGGTGATCGCGGCGATCTCCGCCAGCGTCAACTCAATCATGCCTCGCCGCCGTCGGCGCCGATCAGATCGATTAGCACCGCACGATCGTCAAAAGGATGAATCACGCCGTCGATCTCTTGGCCACGCTCATGTCCTTTGCCAGCGATCACGACCGTGTCGCCGGTGCGGGCGATCGAGACTGCTTTGGCGATGGCGGCGCGCCGGCCAGCAATTTCGATAATGTTCGCGGCGCCGCCGGCAGCGCCTTCAAGCACCGCAGCACGAATTGCGGCCGGGTTTTCGGTCCGCGGATTGTCGTCGGTCAGGATGAAGATATCGGCCTCGGCTGCGGCGGCCGCGCCCATGAGTGGCCGTTTGCCGTGGTCACGGTCGCCGCCAGCCCCAAGCACCATGATCAAGCTCCCAGCCGTGACCGGGCGCAACGCTTTCAGCACGGCCGTCACGGCATCGGGTTTGTGCGCATAGTCGATCACCGCGGTGAATGGCTGGCCGACGTCGACCCGTTCCATCCGCCCGGGGACACCGGCACTTGTGGCGATTCCAGCTGCTAGGTCTGCTGGCTCGAAGCCGGCTTTAGCCAATGCCGCGATCACGGCCAGAGCATTCGAGACGTTGAACACGCCAGCCAGCGGCACCGAGAGCTCAAATTGTTCGCCATGGGGGCCCAGTACTTCGAGGTCTGTGCCGAGTCGGTGCGGTCGAATGTTGATCGCCCGCCAATCGGCGGCTCGGCCCTCAGTTGAGAACGTCGTCACCGCCAGCGTTGTCTGCTCGACCAACCGACGGCCGTGAGCATCATCGACGTTGATAACCCCGTGCTGTGCGTGCTCGGGTGTGAATAACGACGCCTTCGCCTGAAAGTAGTCCTCAAGATCTTTGTGAAAATCAAGGTGGTCTCGACCCAAATTAAGGAATACCGCAACATCGAAGACGAAGCCATCAACCCTGCCCTGCACCATCGCATGGCTGGAGACTTCCATCGCGCACACGTCGATACGCTCTTCTCGCATCACGGCGAACAAGGCCTGTAGTTGCGGTGCTTCGGGCGTCGTCAACGCCGACTCCGCTGGAACGCCATTGATAATGGTGCCGATTGTGCCGATCAGCGCGGTACGAGCACCGGCCAACGCGGCAGCAGCGAGATACGTGGTCGTGGTCTTGCCCTGGGTGCCGGTGATGCCGATTGTCGTGAACGAGCTGCTCGGATCGGCGTAGATAAAATTGCTGAGTTCAGCGAGCACCGCTCGTGGCGACTCGGCGACCAGCACCGGCACACCACTGACCCGCTGCGCCCCGGCTCGATCAGTAAGCACCGCGACCGCGCCGGCCGCGATTGCTCGATCGGCATAATCCGCGCCATGGGCCCGTGCGCCAGGCAGCGCAGCATAGAGATCACCCGGCTCGATACTGGCGGTGTTGAGCGCAATACCGGTTATGACGGGCAACTCCGCATTGTCAGCGGGCACGGCCAAACCCAGATGGGCAGCGATGTCACCGAGCCCGATGCTCGGCGTCGTGCGCGGCCGTACTCGCATCAATTCGGACACCCCTTGAGCCTACTCATCACCAGTTCTGGGCAACCTTGGGACTCGGTGAACCGGTTGGTTCGACGCCGAAGCGCTCGAGCGCCATCGACATGATGTCGTGGAAGACCGGGCCGGCCGTCGAGCCACCACCGGCGTTCGCGAACGGCCTATCAAGCACGATGTAGGTCAAGAACCGCGGGTTGTCCGCGGGTGCAAAGCCCATGAACGACACCGTATTCTGCCCCCGCACGTAACGACCAGTGAGTGGATTGACGCGCCAGGCGGTACCGGTCTTGCCGGCGACACGGTAGCCCTTGATCGCGGCAGCTGGAGCGGTTCCGTCAGGCGCCGTAACCGCTTCCATCATGCGGGTCACCGCGGCGGCGGCTTTGGGTGAAATGACACGGTGCCCGGTATCAGCGGGAGCATCGACTTGCTTGCCGTTCTTGTTGCCGACACTCGTGACCACTGTGGGTTTGACCATCATGCCGCCGTTGGCAATCGCGCCGACCGCACGCGCCATCTGCAGTGCATTGACTGAGATGCCCTGACCGAACGCAATCGTCGCATGATTGGCCTTCGTCCATGATGACGCAGCGGCGAGGATGCCGGCTGACTCACCGGGCAGCTTGATTCCGGTCTTCTGCCCGAAGCCGAAGCGAACCAGATAATCATGCATCACCTGATCGCTCATCTGCCGTGAGGCGACAATCGTGCCGAGGTTGGAAGACTTGGCGATGACGCCCGCGGCGGTGAGGTGGAGTGTGCCGTGCTGCCAGTAATCGCCGATTGGAAAACCATCCACCTGGATCTTGGAGGGAACGACAATTTTGGAGTCCGGACCGATCTTGCCTTGGTCTGCGAGCGCCGAAAACGTTACCGCCTTCTGTACCGAGCCCGGTTCAAACACGGTCTGTAGGAAGCGCGAGACTGTGTTGGCAGCGGTCATGCCAGTCCTGGTATCGGGGTTGAAGGTCGGCGCCTGTGAGACCGCAATCAGCTGCCCCGTCCGCACATCCATCGTGACAGCGAGCCCCCAGTCAGCGCTCGAAGCTTTGACCGCGTCAACGAGACGTTGGTCGGAGTACCACTGGAGGTCTCGGTCGATCGTGGTCGTGACGTTCCGCCCCGGCTGCATCGGGGTGACTGTGCTGTCGGCCATGGGTATGCGCTGGCTGGTGCCGGGCACAACTTCATATGTGCTCGAACCATCTTTGCCGGTCAGAACCTTGTTGTATTCCTGTTCAAGGCCGGCGACACCTTTGCCCGCACCGTTGAGGTAGCCGAGGACATTAGCCGCGAGACTGCCACCCGGATAGGTGCGGATCGCTTCTTTCTGGCTGAATACGCCGGTGAAGTTGGCTTTGGCAATCTGCGCGAGTGCCTTGTTGGCAGTCCATTGCGGCACCTGACGCGCCACCACAACATAACGCGATTTCGGGGTACGCAATTTCGCAACCGCGTCGAAGTAGTCGATCTCATCGCCCAACATTTCGACGAGTATGCGCGCTATTGCGGTCGCATTCGCTGCGGTCATACTCGGGTCGGCAGTAAGCGTCGTCCCATCGGTTGTGCTGGCTAGCGCCACCCCATTGCGGTCGAGAATTTTCCCGCGCGGCGCCGGCACGGTGACTTTGGCTGTCCCTGCGTTGACGGCCATCGCGGCATAGGCCTGCGAGTCAATGCCTTGGATCTGGAACAACCGAATACCGAAGACCGAGAAGACCAGAAAAACGAAGACGAGACAGACCCGTAGCCGGTTGCGGGTGAGTCGCTGACGCTTAGTCATCGGTCGACCCGCTTCACATTTGTATCTGGAAGAGCTGGATCGGCCTTACCGATAACAGAGCCGTCATTGAGTCGAAGGAACACTGGATTGGCGTTCGGAACCATGCCATAACCGATTGCTGCGGCGGCAAGACCGGCAGGACTCTTGATCGCATCAAGATCATGGGTCAATGCTTCCTGTTTGGCTTGCAACTCGGTCGCTTGTCGGTCCAATTTGTCAAGCGTGAAGGCCTGACTTTGGAGGACCGTGCTGATGAAGATCAGTCCAACGAGCCCCAACGAAATGATCAAGATGACGACAACCACAAATGGCGTGCGACTGGTCGTTGCGCTGGCTGGCGCCACTAGCCTGAGGCGTTTGGGGGCAACTGGTTGTTGAACCCGTCGGGTGCGCGGATTGGCCAGGGCGCTCATGCGGCGATCCTTTCGATCGCTCGCAACCGGACCGACCGGGCCCGCGGGTTCGCAGCAATTTCGCCGTCGCTGGCCTGCTCGGCACCCCTCGTCACGAGAGTGAACTGCGGCATCATGTTCGCCGGTACAACTGGCAGGCCGCGCGGCGCGGTGTTCGTAGTGACTTTGGTGAAGGCCCGCTTGGTCAATCGGTCCTCGAGCGAGTGATAGGCCAGTACGACGACCCGTCCACCGATTTCGAGGGTATCCAGCGAAGCTGGCAACGCGCGCTCGACGGCACCGAGTTCATCGTTGACCTCAATTCGCAAGGCCTGAAATGTTCGTTTGGCCGGATTGCCACCCGTGCGACGAGCCGCGGCCGGGATCGAGTTGCGGATCAGATCCACCAGTCGGGCACTCGTCGTGAACGGTTCATTGGCCCGTTCAGCGATGACATTTTCGGCAATCCGCTTGGCAAACTTCTCCTCACCGTAGATCCGCAGGAGCCGAGTCAGAGCACGCACGTCATAGGTGTTGAGCACTGTCGCGGCAGTGAGTTCGTCCTCGGGGTTCATCCGCATGTCCAGCGGCGCATCGTGGGCGTAGGCGAACCCGCGATCGGCGACATCGAGCTGCATCGAGGACACGCCCAGGTCAAACAGCACTCCCCCAACAGCCTTGAATCCCGCATCCCGCACGACGTCGCCGATGCGGTCGTACACCGCTGGAGCATAGGTGACGCGGTCACCGAAGCGCGCCAGTCGCATACGTGCCTTGTCGAGCGCAATCGGATCACGGTCGATGCCGATGAGGTGCGTCTCGGGAAATGTCGTCAGAAAGGCCTCGGCGTGTCCGCCGAGGCCAAGGGTTGCATCCACAACGACCGATCCGGGCTTGCTGAGCGACGGGGTGAGCAGTTCGAGGACTCGTCGCAGGAGCACCGGGATATGCGTCGGCTCAGTCATAACGCCCACTGGATCAGGAGTGCAAAGATCGCGGTGGCGACGATTGAGGCAGCAAAAGAAAAACCCATGAGAACCAATGAATCGGCGACATCGTTGCGTACCCGCCTGACGTTTTCGTGCATCGGTTCCTCCTGTTCTCATCTGGCCCGGTCCGGTCGTGATGCCAGATCTCCGACCGGGTGGTTCTGACACCGGGGAAGTGATGTCAGTGCCAAACGGTCGGATATCTCGCACAGCGACTAGAAGATTCCGGGCATCACTTCTTCGGACATATCGGCGAATGGTCCTGCTTGTGCGGTAGCGAAGTCGTCCCAACGCTGTGCGTCCCAGATCTCGATGCGATCCATCGCACCGACGACGACACATTCCTTGTCGAGACTCGCCCAGCTGCGCAATACCTGCGGGATTGAGATGCGGCCTTGCTTGTCTGGCGTCTCGTCCGAGGCGCCGGAGAACAACATGCGCAGGAAGTTGCGCGCCTCCTTGTTGCTAAACGGCGTGTCACGAACCCGGTCGGTGAACGCATTGAAGCTTTCGGGCGTCCAGCCGAAGATGCAGTTGTCCGGACCACGGGTGAGCACAACGCCACGGTCGAGGCGGGTTCGGAATTTGGCTGGCAGGAACAGCCGACCTTTGTCGTCAAGACGCGGGGTGAACGTACCGAAGAAGTTGGTCGCTTCTGGACTCACTTCGATTCACCTCCGCCGTTCCCCATGCGCCTACCCTCGCGCTCCATTTTGCGCCACTCTACCCCACTAATCACCACAGTCAACGCAAAACCTAGTGTTTTTGAGGAAAAATATGGACGCATCTTGGCGCCGATATGCACTCGAAGAAGCCTGCTTTTGCAACAAAAAAACCGCCCCCGAAGGGGCGGTTCACGAAATGTGGAGGAGGGTGGAGGGGTTTTTCCCTCCCGGCTGGCTTATCGCCAGTCGTCACCCTCTTGGCGGCGGTTCCAGCGCTCTTCCATGCGGTCGACAAACGAACCGGAGGGCTTCGGTGGAGCATTGTGGGGCTTGCTCTGCTCCTCGACTGCGCCACCGATGCCGTGCCGATAGGCATTGGCGAAAATGTAGGCCGAAGCCAGCATCACGATGAACCCGACGACCCCAATGGCGACCAATGGGATCATTGCACCTGCCAACAGCAAGCCGATGCCACCGACAAACCCAAAGCCAGCCAGAACGGCAAGTTTTCGATTGCGCGCGAACATCTTCGAGCCACGAAGAGTGGAGGCAAAATCTGGATCTTCAGCGGCAAGGGATTGCTCAAGCTGATGGAGCAGCCGAGCCTCTTCTTCAGAGAGCGGCACTTCTTCCTCCTCGATCGGCGGGGTCTACCGACCATTCTAGGCGTGCGATCGATTGTAGACCAGCGGAGAGGGCAGCGAACTCCGGCGACTTCTTCACGCGGCACTCCAATGCATATAACCGGTCGCGTGCACCGGGCTCGGAATCGACCAAAGTGCTGGGCACAAGATCGGCGAACACTCGCAGTGCGCTGGTGTCGACGACGGTCAGATGATGCTCAGCCAGCAGATCGTGGATTTCGACGAGAGTGAAACGGCGTGGCCCGTCGACCCGCAGATCCCAGGTCGCCGCAGATGCTTCGAACAGCGCCTCTGCCTTGACGAAGTCGCCGGCAAGCGCACGGGCAAACACTGCGGCATGACGACTTGCGACAACCGTGCTCACGTGCCCGCCGGGCCGCAGGACTTGCGCAACCACATCCAGCGCCTGACTGGGATCGTCGACATACTCAAGGACACCGTGACAAATGACAAGATCGAAGCGCTCCGGCCCAACGTGCTCAAGCAAGTCGGTCGTATCACCAAGAATCCCGATGACGCCTTCGGCAACACCTTCGTCGAGTGAGCGGCGATCCAGTGCGGCCAATGCGTCCGGGCTGGGATCGACGACCGTGAGCCGATGGCCTTCACGGGCCAGTCGCACCGCGTCACCCCCGGTGCCGCCACCCAAGTCGAGGATCTCAAGCGATGCATTTGCGCCGCCGGCGAGAGTCACCGCATCCAACACGGATTGCCGCATCACCTCGGTGCGTACGGGACCCATCATGCGCATAACTCTGCCACATGGCCACAGCTGTGCAGTCAACGGTTTGGAACCGCTTCGGACTCATACGTTCACTGCGACACCGGGTTTGCCGCTCAGGCTCGGCCACCCCGTAGTCTTCGGCCATGGTAAACGTGGTTGTCGTCGGTGCCGGATTTGCTGGCCTGTCCGCGGCGGCCCGTATCGCGAAGCTCCGCCATCGGGTCACACTCATCGAGCAGAAGGCCGTGCTCGGCGGCGAATTGCGCGGGACCGAGCGGGATGGTGTTACGTGGCAGGCGCACCGGGAGACCGTCACCCTGCCGGGCGTATTCCGCGATCTGTTTCGCAAATCGGGACGGCAGCTCGAACGCAGCATTGAATTCGAACAGATCGCCGGCCGACGTCACATCTTCAAGGACAAACTCGTCTTGGACCTGCCGATGGGAAACCGCGGCGATCAGCACAACGCATTGATGGCCGCCTTCGATAGCGACAAGTGGTCACCGTGGGTCGACAGTTTCGCTCCCGTCTGGGACAGCCTTCGCCGCGTCGCATTGGACCGCACCTTCGACGGCCGCAAAGACTTCACCAAAGCACAATGGAAATCCCTGCGGGCGCGTCGGAGTCTTGCCGGCGTTGCAAAACGAGATTTGGATGAGTACTACCTGCGCAAGCTTGTCCTCGACCCGGCCAGGCTCGACGGTGACGAACGGATCCTCACACCCGGATTCGTCGCAGTCAGCCACTACGTCGAAAGGAATTTCGGGCTTTGGCGCTTTCCGGGCGGACGGCCAGCTCTTGCCGACGCGCTCACGAAACGGCTCGAAGAACGCACAGTAGATGTTGTGACCGGGACCACCGCGCTCGACATCGCCTTTTCCGAAGGGCAGGCCAGCGGTGTCATGACTTCAAGCGGCGATATTCGCGCCGACATCGTTATCTGGTGTGCGCCGAACGCTCCCTCATCCCTACCCGCGCCAACCGGCCTGCGACGCATGCCGCTGTCGCGGACATTTCTCGCCCTCGACGAGTCCGGGCTCGACCTCAGTGATGAGATTCTGGTCCACTCAAACCCGCCGATCCGCTTGTGGCGGAGCGCCCCAGGGCAGTGGACCGTCGAGCATGGCTCGGGCGAGGATCCGATCATGGCAATCGCGCGACTCGGATTGGATCTACGCGCGGCGATCACGGCGCGCTGGACTCGGTCCCCCGTCGACTTGGTCCGCCAATGCCATTGGGGTTGGCAGTGGCAGACCTGGACGTCAGCGCTGACCGTACCCGGTGTTGCTCCGAGCAACGGTGTCCATTTCGCCGGCGCCCACGCCCACGCAGGCGGCTCCCTCGAGCTGATCGGTATGGCGACCGCCGCCATCGCCGAATCAATCGGCCCCCAGGCCCGTTAACCCCGAGATTTGTGCACTTTCGGCCCGTTCCACTCAAACGGAACGGGCCACATCGCACACATCGTGCTTATAGGTCGTGATTTTCCTTGAGCTTGTTGAAAATCTCCCGTGTCGCCTTCGAGCGGTTGAGCGTAATGAAATGCAGCCCCGGCGCTCCCGCGACGAGCAGATCGTGGCATAACTGGGTTGCCAGTTCGATGCCTTTGGCCCGCACCGCATCGTTGTCCGATTTAATCGGTTCGATCTGTTCCAGAACTTCCGGCGGAAGCGCTGCGCCGGACAACTCGGCCATCCGCGACACCTGCGCGAAGTTGAGGATCGGCATGATGCCCGGAATGATCGGTAGGTCTGAGCCAAGCGCACGAACACGGTCAACGAGTGACACATAATCCGATGCTCGGAAGAACAACTGCGTGATCGCATACGATGCGCCGGCTTCTGCCTTCGCCACGAGCACGCGCGCGCAAGCGTCGAGGTCATCGGCATCGGGATGCCCCTCGGGGAACGCTGCGACGCCGATACAGAAGTCACCAAGCTGATGGGCAAGCTCGACGAGTTCAACCGCGTGATCCATCCCGTCCGGGTGACTCTCCCAGTCCGCGCGTGGTCCCCCCTTCGGATCGCCACGCAACACCAAAACATCCGCGACGCCAGCGGCCGCATATTGTTTGAGGACAGACTCCACCTCGCCCTTGCTCTGGCCCACGAGAGTCAAATGTCCGACCGGTCGGATCGATGTCGATTCGGCGATCCGCGCCGTGATGCGAACCGTACGATCCTGGCTGGTGCCGCCCGCGCCATACGTCACCGAAACGAAGGTCGGTTGAAGGGGTTCGAGTTCAGCAATTGTCTGCCAGAGGAGCTCTTCGCCGGCATCGTCCTTGGGCGGAAAGAACTCGAATGAGAACGCCGGGGTGGGTGCCCGAAGCACGTCGAGCAGAGACCAATCGGCTGGGTTCATATACCAACGGTATCGTCGAATGTGTGACTACACCGCATGGTGCATCCGCATTTCGGACACATATCGATACGCAACTGTCCGCATTCGTCGAAGCACAACGTCCTCACCTCGCCGAATTGGGGCCCGAACTCGCTCCATTCATCGACGCTGCCACCGACTTCGTTGCCGGCGGCAAACGTTTGCGCCCGGAGTTCTGCCACGCTGGCTGGTGCGCGGCCGGTGGCGATCCCACCGATCCGGGCATTTTCGCCGCCGCCGCTGCTTTTGAGTGGCTGCAGGGCAGCGCGCTCGTCCACGATGACCTGATGGACGAGTCCGACACTCGTCGCGGCAATCCCAGCATTCACCGGCACTTCGAGCGCCGCCACCTCGACTCGGGTGGAATCGGCAATGCCGCACAGTTCGGCCGTTCGGTGGCGGTCTTGCTCGGCGATCTCATGCTGTCGTGGGCAGATGAGTCACTCCGCGCTGCTGCGGTTCAGTCCCCCATCGTCGCAGCGAATCTCGCAAGCGGGTTCGCATTCTTCGACCGCTGCAAGACCGAAGTCGTCGCGGGCCAATATCTCGACGTCGCGGGCCAGACCCATACTGAATTCTCCGCCGCTGAAGCAATGCGAGTAGTACGGTTCAAATCTGCCAAATACACCGTTGAGCGCCCGCTCCACGTCGGGGCGGCGCTCGCCGGCGCCGACGCCGACCTCATCACCGCATTGAGCGATTTTGGGCTGCCGTTAGGCGAAGCATTCCAGCTGCGCGACGACATGCTGGGGGTCTTCGGCGACCCTGACATCACCGGTAAGCCGGCCGGAGACGACCTCCGCGAAGGCAAACGGACGGTCCTGATCGCTCGCACCGCCGAACGCACCGATGCGACCGGCCTTCGGCTGCTCGAACAGGGGCTCGGCAACGATCAGCACATTGCTGAACTCCGCGAACTGATCACATCAACCGGAGCCGCAGATGCCGTGGAACAGCAGATTGCGGATCTGGAGAATCAGGCCGAGTCGGCACTCACCTACTTTGACGCCGATGTGCAAGGCCAGCTGCGGACGCTGTTGGTCAAAGCAACTCGTCGTACGTATTGAGCGTCGCGATCAGAACGCGAGTGCCTGGGCCCGGCGCCGAATCTCCCGACCACGATTTTCACGCAGGGCGTCAATGGGGCGGCCCGGCAGGGACTCCTCCGGTGTGAACAGCCAGATTGCCGCTTCGAGATCATCGAATCCGACGTCAGACAGCAACGTCAACGTATTGCCCAATTTTTTGACGATTTTGCCATCGGCAATGCAGTCGGCCGGTATCTGCTGGTCGTTGCCATGGGTGACACCGATCAGTTCGCGCTCACGAATCCACTGCCGCACTTTGTTCGGCGACACCTGAAGTTGGTCGGCCGCTTCACGCACCGATAGCCAGGTTGAGACGAGTTCCTTGAGTTCTTCCACCGAATAAGCGTGACACGCACCGAGGGGGAGCCACTACTGCGGGGCATCGTTCTCTAGACTTACGATCGGGGATTGGCCCAATTCGGGCCCTGTCGACTGAGGGAGGGCACACGTGGCAGCGATGGGCGATGAAGCCCTCATCGGGCGTGTCCTCGACGATCGCTATGTCATTGGCGAACGGATTGCCCGTGGCGGTATGGCCAGCGTATTTATGGCCACTGACACTCGGCTTGATCGTGTTGTGGCCGTCAAAGTCATGCACAGCGGCATGGGCGATGACCGTCAGTTCACCGAGCGCTTCGTCCGCGAAGCCCGGTCCGCCGCCAAACTCAATCACAGCAATGTCGTGGCAGTCTTCGACCAAGGCTCCGACGGCGAAGTCACCTACCTCGTTATGGAGTACGTCCCCGGCAACACCCTGCGCGATGTCATGCGCGAGGAATGCCCGATGCCGCCACGGCGCGCGCTGACGCTGCTCGAACAGATCTTGATTGCACTGTCTGCGGCGCATTCGGCTCGCATCATTCACCGTGACGTCAAACCCGAGAATGTGCTCATCACGCCGACCGGCGAGATCAAAGTCGCCGACTTCGGCCTAGCTCGTGCCGTCAGCGCAGCCACCACGGCAACCGGTGGGACCCTCATCGGCACGGTCTCCTATCTCGCTCCCGAAATCGTCCTTAACGCCGGCGCAGATGCCCGCTCAGATGTCTATGCCTGCGGCGCGCTCCTGTACGAGATGCTCACCGGCCTCAAACCACACGCTGGCGAGACCCCGATCCAGGTGGCTTACAAACATGTCCACGAGGACATCCATCCACCCTCCGAATCGATCGAAGGCATCCCGCCCTATCTAGACGCGCTGGTCGCCCGCACGACGGCCCGCGACCGGGACCAGCGCTCGGCCGATGCGCACGTCATGCTCCAGCAGGTGCGTCAAGTCCTGCGTGCCATCGATGCGGGTTTGGCCGACGATCCAGACCTGACCGACGACCTGCTTCCCCGGCCCAGGTCCGCTACGACGAACGCCAGCACATCGGCGAACGAAAACACCGATCCGATCCCATCAATCAATGTGCTCCCGACCTCGGGCTTGGCCGAGGAACCGACCCAGTCGTTTGGCGGGCTCACCGCCGGCGCACCAGAGGCAACGCTGCATTGGCGCGCACAGTCCACCCCGGCCGCAGCCCGGCCGGGTATGCACCCGCAGATGACATCCGAGCAGTATCAACAGGTCAAGACCGATCATGCGCCAGCCAAACGTGGCAAGGTTCTTCTGATCGCCGCGATCGTGCTCGCAGTTCTTGTTGCTCTGCTGGGTTGGTATTTCGGTATCGGCCGTTATGTCAGCACCCCACCGCTTACCGGGATGGCCGAAAGCGTTGCCAAGGCGGAGGCGCAAAGCCAAGGCTTCAAATTCGAGGTCAAGGAGAACAAATTCTCCGAGACGGCGCCACTGGGAACGGTCATGTCAACGTCCCCTGCGCCGGGCGCCAAAATTTTGCCCAAAAGCACGATCAAAGCGGTCATCTCTAAGGGCAAAGAACGTTATGGAGTGCCCAAGCTAAAGGGCAGGACGATTGACGAGGCAACGACGATCCTCGACGATGCGCATCTGACATTAGGCACGCGCAGCGAGAAATTCGACGAAAAGATCAACGCCGGCAACATTGTCGGCACGAAACTCAACACCGACACCCAGGTCAAACGCAACACCGCCATCGACGTCTATGTCAGCAAGGGTCGCAAACCGATCGATGTCAAGAACTATCAGGGCGAGAAGAAAGACGATGCGGTCGCGGCGCTCGAAGGTGCCGGCTTCAGGGTCGAGGTCAACACCAAGTTCAGCAATGATGTCAAAAAGGGCATCGTCATCAGTCAGGATCCCAACGGCGGCACCAAATTCAAGAACGACACGATCGCGTTGACGGTCTCGAACGGACCCGCTCTGATTGCCGTGCCTGATGTCGTGGACAAGCGCGCCAATGAGGCCGAAAAAATCCTGACCGAAGCCGGTTTTAAGGTGAAGTGGTCCCCCACAAAATTTGGCAACGCCAAAGTACAGTCCCAAAATCCCAACGGCAAAGCTGCCAAGGGCTCCACGATCACGCTGAGCCAACTCGGCTTCTAGGTGAAGTCACGACTGGCCGCCCTAGCATTACTCGCGGTGACTGCACTCTGGGGTTCAACCTTCATTCTGATCAAGGATCTGAATGAACGCCTCCCGGTCCCAGACTTCCTCGGCGTCCGGTTCACGATTGCAGCGCTGACATTATTTCTGATCGCACCACGCGCCATCGGCCGCATGGATCCCCGGCTCCGCCGCCAAAGTGCATACGCTGGGCTGATCTATACGGCCGCGCAGCTGCTCCAGACATTTGGTCTCAGCCATACTGCGGCTAGCGTCTCAGGATTCGTGACCGGCATGTACGTGGTCTTGACGCCGCTCCTCGCCGCCGCGCTCCTGCGTCAACGGATTCCCCCAGTCGTCTGGATCGCGGTCGCGCTCTCGACCGCGGGTCTGGCGATTCTGTCGCTGCACGGCTTCCACATCGGCTTCGGCGAGAGCATCACGTTCGCGAGCGCCATCTTGTATGCGTTGCACATCGTTGCTCTATCCCGGTGGGCAACAACTGGCGACGCGATCGGTATGGCAACAATCCAGACCGCGATGATCGGTGGCGTATGCCTGCTGATCGCAGCGCCCGGCGGAATCGAGCTCGCGCAGAATCCGCGCGATTGGTTGGCCGTCTTATATATGGCTATCGGTGCCGGCGCAGTCGCGATGCTCGCCCAAACCTGGGCTCAGGCACACATCAGCGCAGCGCGCGCGGCCTTGCTGATGACGATGGAGCCGGTTTTTGCGGCCGGCTTCGCAGTCGCGTTCGGCGGCGAATCTCTTGGTCCGCGGGTCCTCGTGGGTGGATTGTTCATCCTGACCGCGATGATCATTGCGGAGAGCTCAGAAACCCGCGCCGGGGCCTCGCTAGAGTGATGACTATGTCGACTCCCCGCATCAAACCCGGCACGCTCAAGGACCTGGGCATTGTCAACAAATCGTTCAGCGTCCTGGCCGGCAAAGTTGTCGGCGGCAAAGAGCTCAATATCTTCACGACGCTGGGCCGGCAGCGCGGGCTGTTTCGGGCTTGGCTCTGGTACAGCTCGAAGATGATGCCAGGTGGCAAACTGCCCCGGCGTCAGACCGAGCTCGTCATCCTGCGCATCGCCACCAACCGTGAATGCGACTACGAGTACGCGCACCATGCCCGGATCGGCCGGAGGGTGGGCGTGACCAAAGACGAACTGGCCAACATACGCGATGCCTCGTGGTCCGGCTGGCCGGCTCGTGAACGCGCGATCTTCGCTGCGGTCGATGAACTGGGGTCCAGCCGGGACATCACCGATGCAACGTGGACTGAGTTGGCCAGGCATCTGAACGAGCCTGAGTTGATCGAGCTACTGCTGCTCAGCGGCCAGTACGAATCCTTGGCCACAACATTGATGACCCTGCGCGTACAACCCGACTAGCCGCGCCGAGCATGGCGCCCCCGCGCCGCCCCGAGATTTGGCCGATGTATGCCCATTTCCCGCGACTCTCGGAGAATATTTGGGAGATTTTCGGCCAAATCTTGGAGACTAGGACGTCTTGGCGAGCATCTCCGCGACTAGAAACGCCAATTCGAGCGACTGCGCGCGGTTGAGGCGTGGATCGCACAGTGTCTCGTAGCGGTGCGAGAGATCGGCCGCCGAGAGCGCGCTGCCGCCACCGACACATTCAGTCACGTCATCGCCGGTCAACTCGACATGTATGCCGCCGGGCCACGTGCCCAGCGTGCGATGCACCTCGAAGAAGCCCCGGACCTCATCGATGACATCGTCGAACTCACGTGACTTGTAACCATTCGCAGTTTCGAAGGTGTTGCCGTGCATCGGATCGCAAATCCACGCGACCTCGATGCCAGCAGCGGTGACTTTCTCCACCAGGTTCGGCAGCAGATCGCGGATTTTGTCCGCGCCAAAGCGAGTGATGAACGTGACCTTGCCCGGGATTCGATCGGGATTGAGCTTCTCATAGAGCGCAATCGCTTCATCAGGAGTCGTCGTCGGGCCGAGCTTGACGCCGATTGGGTTGGCGATCCTGCTCAGTAACTCAACGTGGGCGCCACCCAGTTGACGGGTGCGCTCGCCGATCCAGACGAAATGGCCCGAGACGTCATACGGCTGCTCGGTCCGCTGGTCGATCCGGGTCATCGCATGTTCGTACTCAAGGATGAGCGCCTCGTGCGAGGAGTGGAAGTCGACCGTACGAAACTCGTCGGGATCAACGCCACATGCCTCCATGAACGCGAGCGCGCGATCGATCTCGGCGCCGACGCGTTCGTAGCGTTCGCCGACCGGGCTGGTGCGGACGAAGTTGGTGTTCCATGAATGCATCTGGCGTAGGTCCGCATAGCCGCCGGTGACAAAGGCACGGGTGAGGTTGAGCGTGGCCGCTGACGCGTTGTAAACGTCGACGAGCCGCTGCGGATCGTGGGCTCGAGACTCGGCTTCGAAGGCAAAGCCGTTGACCGCGTCACCACGGTAGGCCGGCAATGTCACGTCACCGCGAGTTTCGGTGTCCTTGGAGCGCGGCTTGGCGTACTGACCGGCGATACGCCCGATCTTGACCACGGGAACCCTCGCTGCGTAGGTCAGCACGACTGCCATCGAGAGCAGAACCCGGAGCTTGTTGCGGACGTTATCGGCGGTTACACCGTCAAATGTCTCGGCGCAGTCACCGCCCTGCAGCACAAAGGCCTCGCCGCGCGCGACCGCGGCGAGTTTGTCCCGGAGATGATCACATTCACCGGCAAAAACGAGCGGCGGCATCTTGCGAAGTTGGGCAATAGCCGCATCGCGTGCAGCCGTGTCAAGGTACGTCGGCTGCTGGGCCGCGCCGATCGCATGGAGTTCTTCGAGGGTGGGGATGCTCACGGGTTCAAGGATACGGCGCGCGCCTCGTCCCTCGGCACCCGGCGCCTCGTGCCTCGCCGCCGCCGGGCCGCGCCCAAGCGCCCAGTCTCGCTCCGCTCGACCGATGGTTGCGGCTAACGTCAACTCAGCCAAACAGGACTTCAGCCTCTTCGTAGAGTTCGGGGGTCACGACCTTGAGCTTCGCGGTGCCCTCGGCCAGCGGGACACGCTTGATCTCGGTGCCGCGCAGCGCCATCATCATGCCGAAGTCCCCGTCGTGGACCGCCTGGATCGCGTGCAGACCGAACCGCGTCGCGAGCCAACGGTCGAATGCCGATGGCGTCCCACCGCGCTGGATGTGACCAAGCACGACCGCTCGCGCTTCCTTGCCGGTACGAGTCTCAATTTCACGGGCCAACCGCTCGCCGATCCCACCGAGCCGCACATGACCGAACGAGTCCTTCGCACTGTCAACCAGCGTCATTCCGCCGGCTGCGGGAACAGCGCCCTCGGACACCACGATGATCGGCGCGTAATGCGTCGCGAACCGGCTTTCTACCTGCGCGCAGACCTTGTCGATGTCGAATGGCCGCTCAGGGATCAAGATGATGTTGGCGCCACCGGCAAGGCCGCTGTGCAGCGCAATCCAGCCAGCATGCCGACCCATCACCTCAACGACCAGCACCCGTTGATGCGATTCGGCCGTCGTATGCAGCCGGTCGATCGCCTCCACTGCTATGTTGACCGCAGTGTCGAAGCCGAAGGTGAAATCGGTGCCTGACAAATCATTGTCGATCGTCTTGGGCACGCCCACCACGTTGACGCCGAGCTCAGCGAGTTTCGTGGCGACGCCCAGCGTGTCCTCGCCGCCGATCGCGATCAGCGCGTCACAATCGTTCGCGGCAAGATTCCTCTTAATTTGCTCGACCGCGCCCTCGATGGCAAAGGGATTGGTGCGTGATGAGCCGAGAATCGTGCCGCCGCGGGGCAGGATCCCGCGCACCGCATCCACATCGAGCGGGCGGGTCAAATTTTCCAGCGGACCGCGCCAGCCGTCGCGAAAACCAACGAATTCAGCGTCGAATTCCTTGACCCCTTTTCGCACGATGCCACGAATCACCGCATTGAGTCCGGGGCAGTCTCCGCCACCGGTGAGCACGCCAACGCGCATATTCTCTCCTCGTTATTCGGGTTTGATTTCTTCCCAGACCTCATCGGCGGCCGCTTGATCGGCGGCCTTGGCAGCCGCACGTTCAATCTCACGGTCACGCTTCTTGGCATCCTGGGCGTACAGGTCGACATACTCCTGATCGGAAAGCCGCATGATCTCGTACATGATTTCATCGGTGATGGCGCGCAAAATGTAGCGATCGTCTTGCATGCCCTCATAGCGGCTGAAATCAAGTGGTTTGCCGAACCGGACGCCGGGGCGGGCCATCTTGCCAAAGACTTTGCCCGGTGGCGCAACGACATTGGTGTTGATGACCGCCAACGGGATCACCGGCACCTTGGCCTCAAGGGCCAGGCGCGCAACACCGGTACGGCCGCGATACAGCCTGCCGTCATGCGAACGCGTGCCCTCGGGATAGATGCCGCAAACCTCACCATCGTCGAGGCACCGAAGCTGAGTTTTGATCGCGCCAGCCGCGGCCGAACCGCTCGAACGGTCGATCGGCACCTGACCGGAGCCAGCAAAGAATGTTTTCTGCAGCCAGCCCTTGATTCCGGTGCCCTCGAAATATTCGGATTTGGCAACGAAAGTGACGCGTCGCGGGATGACCAGTGGCATAAACAACCAGTCGCTGTAGGACAGGTGATTGCTAGCTAGAATCACCGCGCCGGTCTTGGGGACGTTCTCGGTACCCTCGGCCCAAGGGCGGAAGATCAACTTCAATAGCGGACCCAACGCCAAGAACTTCAAGAACCAATAGAACACGCCGCCTCCTTGAGTACGGCAAGACTCTACTCTGTAGACAGCGCACATTTCGCCACACCGAGAAGAGAAGACGTAGGTATGCCAACGAACTCCCCCCAGCCCGTTGCCGGAACCGAGCCCTTGGCCGTCGATGGTGGTCCGATCGGTGTTCTGTTGATCCATGGATTCACCGGCTCGCCTGCCTCGATGCGGCCGTGGGGACAGGATCTCGCCGAGCGCGGCTACACCGTACGGGTGCCTCGCCTTCCCGGACATGGCACGACATGGCAAGACATGAACACGACGGGCTGGCAGGACTGGTACCGCGAGGTCGATGCAGCGCTCACTGAGTTGCGCACGCACTGCGACACAGTCGTTGTCGCCGGCTTGTCGATGGGCGGCTGCCTGTCGCTACGACTCGCTGAACAACGACCTACGGATGTCGACGTAGTGGTTCTGGTCAATCCCGCGGTAGCACTCAAGAACGCCGCGTTGCCGCTTCTTCCCGTACTCAAGCGCCTCCTGCCCTCGCTGCCCGGTATCGGCAACGACATCAAGAAGGCCGGCGCTGATGAGATCGGCTATGACAAGACACCGCTTCGCGCGCTAGCTTCCCAGATCACGATGTGGAAGGACGTACGGACCAATCTGGCAAAGGTCGACCAGCCGCTGTTGTTCTTCCGCTCCGATGAGGATCACGTCGTCGATATCGGCTCAAAAGATATAATCCTGGCGGGCGTGTCGTCGACGGCCAAGGAGTTCGTGGCCCTGCATGACAGTTATCACGTTGCGACGATCGACAACGATGCCCAACTGATCTTCGATATGACCGCCGACTTCATTGGCCGCCAATTTGGGCTGGCCAGTGACTGACAGCCATCCGCCGATGGGCGGTGACGACGAGTTCGACCGGATCGTGGAAGGCCTCGATCTGGACTTCTCGCTTGCCGATCAGGACGCGATCATTCCCGATCCCAATCCTGACCCGTATCCGACGTCAGCTCGACCGGCCCCAGTCGATGCGGACGATGACGAGGTCGCCTACCGAACTCCCGCGCCACGAGCGCCACGAGCGCCGAACCCTGCGCGCACAACCGCGTGGTCAATCATTCTGGGTGGCCCGTTGCTGCTGGTCTTCGCGACGGTCGGCGGCGTCGTGTTGTCGCGCCCGATCGTTTTTTCGGTATCGATTATTTTCGTGGCCGCGGTGATCTATTTGATTTCACGGCTGCCCGAACACGGGCCCGCGCACCCGGATTGGCCGGACGACGGCGCCGTGCTCTGAGCCGCGACATGTCGGCGGCTCCAATCAGGCCGGCATCCGGCCCCAAATGCGCCTTCACGATGCGTGCCTCCGCACGATAGCCACGACCGGTCAGTGCGCGACCAAAGGCGACCCGGGCCGGATCGATTAGCATCGCGCCGGCCTCGCTGGCGCCACCCCCAATGACAAAAATGCCCGGATCCAGCGCAGCGGCGAGATTTGCAATACCAACCCCGAGCCACTCCCCCACATCACCGATCCAGGCCTCGGCCTCGGCGTTGCCCGCTTGGGCCAACGTGGTCACGTGGCTGCCTTCGATCATCGCCACCGTGCCGCCTGCCCGGGCCAACAATGCTTCGCCGAGCGGAGTGCGGTCCTGCGCTGCGGCACGACCTCGTCGGGTCAACACCCGGCCACTCGCATACTGCTCCCAGCAGCCTGAGTTGCCGCATTCGCAGGCGATGCCATCGGGCACAACCTGCATGTGGCCGAACTCGCCGGCGATACCGAAACTGCCGCGATAAACCCGACCATCAAGCACGAAGGCGCCACCGATACCGGTACCCAGCGTGATCAGGACGAGATCGGGCTCATTCTGTGCAGCGCCAAAGCGCCATTCGGCCCAACCGGCAGCGTTGGCATCATTGTCGACAAGCACCGGCAGCCCGGTCCGCCGCGACACTGCGTCGCGCAGTGGCTCGTGCCGCCAGGCGAGGTGCGGCGAAAAAAGAACGGTCGATTGAGTCGCATCGACAAAGCCGGCCGCGCCGATCC
This sequence comes from Aeromicrobium changchenzhani, assembly GCF_057586615.1. Classification (NCBI taxonomy): domain Bacteria; kingdom Bacillati; phylum Actinomycetota; class Actinomycetes; order Propionibacteriales; family Nocardioidaceae; genus Aeromicrobium; species Aeromicrobium changchenzhani. The sequence continues at coordinate 2,259,448 of NZ_CM172480.1, forward strand.
CAATTGAATGTATGTGGTGGTTCCGCCGCAGTGCTTCGGTGATTGCGGAGATCGCATCGAGCACGTCGCCGGGACTCGTTGTAGGCGTCTGCTGCCACATACGCTCGATGACTATGCCGTCCTGATCGACGACACCGGCGGCGATCTTGGTACCGCCGATATCGATGCCGATGGCAAGCTTCTCGATCACCGGCTTGCGGCCGTAGAGGCCGCGGGAGCACTGCGTGCCAGATCGGCGGCACCGATAAGTCCGGCCTTGTTGCCGAGCGCAGCCATGCGCAGCTCGGCGTGTGGTCGGTGGTCGCCTGCCGAGAGAAAATGGTCGAAGGCCGTCTGGGCCGGCTTGAGCAGCAGATCGCCGGCTTCAGCCACACCGCCGCCAATTGCCACGACCGACGGATCGAGTACGGAGCACAGCGTCGCGATGCCCTCGCCAAGCCAGTGTCCGACCTCCGCAAAGACCTCCACCGCCCCCGGATGACCGTCCTGGGCGAGCTTGGTTATCTGCGGTCCAGTGATGTCGTCGGCGATCAACCCGCCGAGACGCTCATGCGACAGCCGTACGAGAGCTCGTCCGCTTGCATACTGTTCCCAGCAGCCGCGCTGTCCACAACCACACTCGATACCATCGCGCACAACGCGCAGGTGGCCGATCTCGCCCGCTGCACCGAAGCCACCCCGGAACAACTGTCCGCTGTGCACGATGCCGCCGCCGATCCCGGTGCCGACCGTGACCAATAACAGATCGTCGGTGTCCTCGCCAGCGCCGAAACAGAACTCACCCCACGCAGCCGCATTGGCATCATTCTCGATGACGACCGGGAGCGAAACTTGCTCGTGGATTTGTTGGGCCAACGGTTCGTCGACCCAGTCGATATTGGGTGAGAACAGCACGGTCGACCGGCCCGCGTCGATGAAACCGGCCGCGCCGACGCCAACGCCAACGATGTCGTCATGCTCACCTTTGAGCCGCTCGACGAGCTCGGCCACCATCGAGGCGATCTCCGAGGCCTCGGTCGCAGGTGTTTCATGCCGGGCCGACTCAACGATCTCGCCGGTCTCGGAGACGAGCCCTGCGGCAATTTTCGTCCCGCCGATGTCGACACCAATCGAAAGACTCATGGGGTTTCCTGCTGATGCGGTGCGAGTTGTTCGAGCAGGTCGCGAAGTGAGCGGGTCAATGTCGCTGCCGCGTGCGTCACACGTTCGACTGCCTCTGGGTTGTCACGTATGTAGTTGGCCATCTGACACAACGGGCACCAACCGTTATTGCAAACGTGATCGGTCGATTCGCTGTTGCTCGAATCGCTGTTGCCCGAACCAGCAGAGGCGGTCAGCGCGAAGACAAGTTTCATAGCTTCGTCGGCAACGGTGCCGATCGGGTCGGGATCGTCAGACACTCTTGCCATCCTCGATTCGTTCCTTGAGGCCCTTAAGTGCTGTGTCGATGATGATTTTCTCGGCCTTGCGCTTGAGCATGCCGAGCAACGGGATCGACACCGACACCGACAAATTGTAAGTCACCCGGGTGCTGCCGTCGGCAATCCGATCGAGTGAATAGGAACCATCCATTGCGGTCAGGATCTTTCCGGGCGAAGCCAACGACCAAGACACCGAGCGATCCGCCCGCCAGTCATACTTGAGGATATATTCATCGCGAATCGGTGCCGCGTTGAGGACAAAATGCACCTGGTGAGCGCGTCCGTCGGCGTTCTGGTCGAGCACTTCGGTCTTCTCAACACCAGTCGCCCAGACCGGATAGGACTCGAAATCGGCAATGACCGCCATGATCGCCGGTGGTTCGGCGTCGATCACAATGTCGCTGCTGGTGCGGGCCATTACGTCTCCTCAACGAACCCACGACGGGCGGGCTCAATCCAGTCACTGATTTTACCGTGTGATCCGCTCACGACTCCGGCTGGGCGCGCCACACCACATTCATTTGCGATCCCTAACTTCGGCACCAGATCCCCCCTTATCAAGGATTCGTCCTGACTGTAGCCTGCCGTAGGTGACCACTCTGGGGAATCTCACTGACGATATCCGCGATCGCCTCGCCGATCATCACGACGATGTGGCGTTTGCCCGCAATCACAGGGGCGACTGGATCGACGTCACTCTCGGCGAGTTCAACGCCCAGATGACGGGTATCGCCAAGGGCCTTATCGCCGCTGGTGTGCAGGGTGGCGACCGAGTCGCTCTGCTGTCCAAAACCCGCTACGAATGGACGCTGCTCGACTACGCCATCTTGTCAATCGGTGCGACCACGGTGCCGATTTATGAGACCTCCTCCGCTGGTCAGATTAGCTGGATTCTGGCCGACTCAGGCGCGACCGCAACAATTGTCGAATCAGCCGACCACCTAAAAAGACTTCACGCTGTGCGCGACAACGCACCCGACCTCCGCCACGTATGGAGCATCGAGGCTGGGGCCGTCGAGGAGATCTCGACCCTCGGTGTCGACGTTTCCGATGACGACCTTGAGTCACGCCGTGCTGGCATCACTAGCGACACCGTCGCGACAATCGTCTACACCTCAGGGACGACGGGCAAGCCCAAAGGTTGCGTTCTCACGCACGGCAATTTTCGTTATGAGCTCGGCGAAGCACTCGACGCATTGCCCGAATTGTTCTGCCCCGACGACACCTCCACGCTGCTCTTCCTACCGCTCGCCCACGTGTTTGCCCGCATCATCCAGTTCGGCGCTGTCCGGTCGGGCACGAAGCTCGGCCATACCGCCGAGGTGAAGGACCTCGTCGCACATCTCGGCGAGTTCCACCCGACCTTCATCCTTGCGGTGCCCCGCGTGTTCGAGAAAGTCTTCAACTCCGCCAGCCAAAAAGCCTGGGCCGACGGCAAAGGCAAGATCTTCGATCGTGCCGCTGCCACCGCGATTGCCTACAGCACGGCGCAGGAAGCCGGCAAGGTCGGTATCGCACTGCGCACCAAACACGCAGTTTTCGACAAACTCGTCTACGTCAAGCTCCGCATACTGCTCGGCGGCGAAGCGAAGTATGCGATTTCCGGCGGTGCGCCGCTCGGCGATCGTCTGGCCCACTTCTATCGCGGCATCGGCGTACCTGTTCTTGAAGGCTACGGGCTCACCGAAACAGCAGCGGCGCTGTGCGTTAACACGCCGACCAAGTCGCGCATCGGGACGGTCGGACAAATGCTCGGCACGACCGAGGTCCGGGTCGCGGCCGATGGCGAACTCGAATTCCGCGGTGGCCAAGTCTTCACCCACTACTGGAACAACCCCGAGGCGACTGCTCAGGTGCTCGCTGAGGACGGCTGGTTCTCCTCAGGCGATATCGGTGAGGTCGATGCCGACGGCTATGTCCGGATCACCGGTCGCAAGAAGGAAATTATCGTGACCGCAGGCGGTAAGAACGTTGCGCCTGCCGTACTCGAGGACCGCGTACGCGCGCACCCATTCATCAGCCAATGCCTCGTGGTCGGCGATGGCAAACCATTCATCGCCGCACTCGTCACGATCGATCGCGAATCGTATGACGGCGACCTCAACTCTCCCGACCTGCGTAGTGAGGTCCAAAAGGCCATCGATGATGCCAACTCGCTGGTTTCAAAGGCGGAATCAATCCGCAAGTTCCAGATCCTGCCCGAGGACTGGACCGAGGAAAATGGCTATCTGACGCCGTCATTCAAGGTCAAACGCAATGTCATCGTCCGTGACCTTCACGACGTGATCGAGGCGCTCTTCACCGCAAGATAGGCCCGCCATTTGCGGGTGAGTTGGCTCGTGTTGAGACCGAATGCTTTCTTCGCCGCATTGTTGACGGACCGACCACCTAGGACCGTATCGTAGAACGTCAACACCTTGGCGTCGCCATACTCGGCGCCAAGCATACGGAAAATCAGCCACGCCGACTCGTAGATGGCGCCCAAACCATGTTGCTGTGAGCCGAAATCGGCCGCAGATGGTAGCTGTCGCGGCGCACCATCGGCCTTCACGACGCGCAATATTTGGCCGGCACTGACCGCGAGCGAAGCGGTGTCCGCGTGCAACGCCACATAGTCGGCAAAACCTTCAGCAACCCATGTTTCGATCGCGCTGCCGGCCGCCTTTGTCATCGCGTGAGTTGCCTCGTGTGACATGACGATCTGTGCAGCACGTGCGTCCATCGTCGCGTACACGGCCGGGTTAACGACAATGACCGGCGTTGTTTTGGTCCTCGAGTTGCCATCGATCGTGGTCGTCACCGCCGCAATCTGTTTGATTGAGGCGATCGGCTGGTCTAGGAGCGCGGCGGACTGTTCCTCCGAGTGCGGCGAGATAACCACCAAACGGCCGGTCGCACCCTTGACAACATCGCGCACTGCGGCACGCGCACGGTCCGTCTGAGCCGCTATCTGGTCGCTCGCGCCGCCGTCGATGGAAATGATCGTGGTGCCTCGGTGGTTCGCGACGCTGACCTCGCCGAGCAGCCATAATGGCATCGCCCCGTCATTTCGGACGGCGCTCCGGACCGCAAAGCGGCCACGAGCAATTGGATCGAGTACGAACGTGACGTTGACCGCTCGGCTTCGGACTGGCGCCATACCCGAGGCCGCGCCAGGCTTCCAACTGACCTCGACCGTGGCCTCAGTCGCCCGATCCGTGCGGACACCGGCAAGCCCGCCGGAGATGAACCGCAGCCGGACGTCGGTGCCACCAAGTGCCTGCAGACCGGCATATGTCTTGGCCGACCAAGCCTGCGCGGCAGGTGAATTGCCTGCCGCCGCGCTGAACTGCGCCTGCGTACGTGCCGTCTGAAGTGCTCGAAACTGTGCGGCGATAACGTCCGGCGCATTGTTCGAGATGCTCTGTGGCTGGACCGCTGGCGCGGACTGCCACGGGCGCTGCCACACCAGAAAGGTTGTGGCCATGATCGCCAAAACAACACCGGCAATCAGATTTGGTGAGAAGCGTCTGCCCCCGACCGGTGGATCAGCCAAACCGTCCGGCCTTGGAGAAGCCACCGAGCCCGGTCACTTCGACCCGCTTGCCTGGCCGCGGGGCATGGATCACTTTGCCGTTGCCGATGTAGATGCCGACATGCGACATGCTCGAGTAGAACACGAGGTCGCCAGGCTGCAAACTGCCCATTGACACGTGCCGTGACGCCGCATATTGCGGTCCGACAACGCGTGGAATCGAAACTCCAGCGGCCGCCATCGCATGCTGGGTAAGACCCGAGCAGTCCCAGGCGCTGGGGCCGTTGCCGCCCCACTTGTAAGGCTCGCCTAGTTGGGCGGCAGCAAAATCTCCGGCTTTCTTGGCCCGGCCGGTGGCATTGATCTCGAAATTGAGGTCGACATCGCTGGAGTTGAAACTAGCCTGCTGGGCGGCGGTGAGTCGGGCAAGATCGGCCTTGGCGGCATCGTACTTCTTGCGGATCTCAGCCTGCTTCGCCTTGGTGTTCTGCTGATCCTGTTTCAGATCGGCCATCCGGTCCTTGAGCTGCGCCCGGCGGTTCTTCAACTCTTTGCTCGTCGAGCCGAACTTCTCGAGCGCATCGGCGCGCGAGGTGTTGAGCGCTTGTACGGCGCCAAGACCGTCGAGGAACGCTTCGGGATTCTTGCTGCCCAGAAGGTTGACCGTCGCACCGAGTGGTGCGTCCATTTGTTGAGCGACAATTGCGGCGCTAAGTTCATCTTTTTGCTCATCGTACGACTGCTGGTCGCGGGCGATGTCCGCGTTTAGATCGCCAATCTCGGATTTCGCGGCCTTGACCTCGACCCCGAGTTGATTGACCTGCTCAGATACCGATTCGACCTGATGGAATGCGTTTTCAACATCCTTCACCGTCACATCGGGTGTCGCCTGAGCGGTCGAAAACGACATCATGGCAAAAGACAGAAATGTTGCCGCGGCAACAATTGCACCGGCACGTTTATGGCGCACACATTCTCCTACTACGTCTTCAACGCCTACCGGGTTAGCTGACGGGTTCGGGCCAAAGGCTGCCCTACAACGCGTACGAGTACGCGCCGATTCACCCCAATTGCTTGGGTCCCCGGCATGCTGCGCATATCTTCCCCACATGTGCAGCATTTAGGCGGTGTGTAAGCACCGAATCAGGAAGATTCGACTATCACGAACACACAAGAAGATACTTTAGGCGCTGCAGGGGCTCAGTTCAACCTCATCCGGCCCGCACGTCGGGCTCCGTGACGGCCGTCACAAGCCGGAGTGGTGGCACGAGGCCGGACTCCGACAGCGCATCGAAGGCCCGCATTTCGGCGGCATCGATCTCGATGCCGGCCGGCGGAGCGCCGAGCAGGACCGTCACCACACAGTCACCACAGGCGCTAGGACTCTTCACCAAGCAACGGTCACAATCGACCACGACTGAATCGCTCATCTTTGCTCCTTTGTTTATACCGTGGACACTCATACCGAGGACGCTAACCGTCACCCCTGACAGAATGCCGACGAGAGTGACTCGGCGGCGTATGTGTCGGTGCAGACGATTACCGTTCAGGTTGTGGAAGCGGTGCAAGCATCATTCGATGAGTTGGGGCGACCGCTGCTCGACGTCACCTTTTGCGTCGTCGATCTTGAGACGACCGGTGGTTCGGCGGCCAAGGGCTCCAAGATCACCGAGTTCGGCGCGGTCAAGGTGCGTGGCGGCGAGGTCCTTGGCGAGTTCCAGACGCTGGTCAACCCGGACGAGGTCATCCCGGCGTTCATCTCGGTATTGACTGGGATCACCGATCGTATGGTCATCGACGCACCGCACATCGCCGAAGTATTGCCAAGTTTCCTTGAGTTCGCCCGCGGCAGCGTGTTGGTGGCACACAATGCGCCCTTTGACGTCGGCTTCCTCAAGTATGCGGCCCGCGACCTCGAACTCCCCTGGCCCAAATTCGAAGTGCTCGACACCGTCGTCCTCGCCCGGCGGACACTGCTGCGCGACGAGGTCGCCAATTTCAAACTTGCCACTCTCGCAGCGGCTTTCCATGCCACAACGTCACCCACTCACCGCGCGCTCGACGACGCTCGGGCGACCGTCGACGTCCTGCACACGCTGTTCGAACGGCTCGGACCACTCGGCGTCTCAACGCTCGAGGAAGTCGCCACCTACACGTCACGAGTCAGTCCCGCACAACGCAAAAAGCGCTGGCTTGCCGATCACTTGCCCAATGCCCCGGGCGTCTATCTGTTCCGCGATGCGCGCGATGCCGTCCTGTATGTCGGCACGTCTCGCAATATCCGGGTCCGAGCCCGCAACTACTTCACCAAGAGCGAAACTCGTTCCCGGATGTCCGAAATGGTGCAGCTCGCCGAACGCATCGAAGGAATCGTCTGCGCGACCGCGCTCGAGGCGCAGGTGCGCGAGCTCCGGCTGATCGGGCATCATCGGCCGCCCTACAACCGGCGTTCACGTAATCAAGACAAACGCGTCTGGCTCAAGCTGACCCGTGAGGCTTGGCCGAGGCTGTCGATCGTACGCACGATCCTCGACGACGACGCCGACTACATCGGACCGTTCCGCGGCCGAGCCGCGGCCGAAGGCACCCTCGCTGCGCTACACGACACGTTCCGCATTCGACAATGCACCCAACGGTTGTCGTTACGCTCCAAGAAATCACCATGTGTCCTGGCCGAGATGGGGCACTGCCTATCCCCCTGTGACGGCTCGGCGGAGCCCGAGATCTATGCCGGCGAGGTCGCTGCCATGCGCGCGACGATGACCGGCGATCCAACCACGCTGGTTGCCAACATTGCTGCCAAAATGGCCGATCTGGCGGCCCAGCAGCGCTATGAGGATGCAGCCGTCTGGCGTGACCGTGTCACTGCCTTCCTACATGCGGCAACGCGTAGCCAACGACTGCGCGAACTCACCGAAACCGAGCAACTCGTGGCCGCAGTAAGCCATGTGGATGGCTGGGAGATCCATGTCATGCGTTACGGACGGCTGGCCGCCGCCGGAGTCATGCCGCACGGCGCCATCAGCGAGGTATGGATCGACGCTCTGATCGCATCAGCCGAATCGGTCGCGGGCGGCTTTGGGCCCGTCCCGGCCGCGACTGTCGAGGAGACCGAATGCCTGTTGCGCTGGCTCGACCAGGTCGGCATCCGAATCGTGCGTGGCTCGTGGCATTGCGCAGCGATCGGATCCGCGCGGCATTTGCCCAATTACGCGACCGTCGCGTTAGGCTGATCCGATGATTGGATCGAAAAAATGATTACCGCAATTGTCTTCATCCAGGCCGATGTTGCGCATCTCAATGAGATTGCCGAAACAATTGCCGGCATCACTGGCGTCAGCGAGGTCTACTCGGTGACCGGCGAACTCGATCTGCTCGCGATGGTGCGGGTCAGAACCCACGAAGACATTGCCGCTGTCGTTGCCGATCAGGTCAACAAGGTCGAGGGCGTTCTCTCCACCCAGACCCAGATCGCATTCCAGACGTTCAGCCAGCACGATCTCGAAGAGGCGTTCTCGATCGGCTCCTGACCGTTAGAGCTCCGCAGTCGCCTTCTGGGTGGCTGCCGCCCACGTGTCCAGCACCTTGCGCGCCGCACCCGAATCGATCGATTCGGCCGCGCGCGCGATTGCGGACTTCATCCGATCATCGAGATCGCCAGAAATGCCTTCATGCGCGACGAGCCCGGCTGCGGCATTGAGGAGCACCGCATCGCGTACGGCCGACTGCTCGCCATCAATGATGCGGCCGAAGACGCCAGCGTTGAACGCAACGTCGCCGCCCTTGAGCGCGTCGGCACCAGAACGGCTAAGCCCAAGCGACTGAGGATCGACCGTCGTCTGCGACACCGTGCCTGTGGAGCCGTCAGAAACCCAGACCGTTGAGGTCGTCGTCGTGGTGATCTCGTCGAGACCATCATCGCCGCGGAATACCAGCGCATCGGCGCCGCGGGCGGCGAAGACGCCGGCCATGATCGGCGCAGCACGCTTGTCGGCCACACCGACTGCCATCGCCGCCGGACGGGCGGGGTTGGTTAACGGGCCCAGCAGGTTGAACACCGTCGGAATGCCGAGTTCACGGCGCGGCACCGAGGCGAAGCGGAACGACGAGTGGAACACCGGGGCGAAACAGAAGGTGATGCCCGAATCATGCAAGACGTCAACAATGCGGGTCGCTGGCACATCAAGACGTACGCCGAGTGCTTCGAGCACATCAGCCGAACCGCTCGCACTGGACGCGGCGCGGTTGCCGTGCTTGACGACTGGCGCACCCGCACCGGCGATAACGACCGCGGACATCGTCGAAATGTTGACCGTTTTGGCCCGATCACCGCCGGTACCGACAATGTCGACGATGCGACCCTCAACCTTGAGTGGCGTCGCGTGGCTGTACATCGAGTCAACGAGCCCCTGGACCTCGGCAACGGTCTCGCCCTTGGCGTGCAATGCGACGGCAAAGCCGGCGATCTGCGCGGACGTGGCGTTGCCGGACAGGATTTCCTCCATGGCCCACGCGGTAGAGCCGGCGTCGAGGTCCACGCCCGCTACGAGTGAGGACAGGACATCGGGCCACGTGCTGTATGACGTCATCCGAGCGATCCCGTCAGCCGGCAAGTTGCTCGCTGCGGACCAGGTCGATAACGGCCTCGGCAAGACGCAGCGGTTCGATCGGATGCGGCACGGCGGCATCGGCACGCGACCATGTGGCGAGCCACGCATCCTGAACTCGGCCGGTCAACAGGAGCACCGGAGGCGCCTCGAATATTTCATCCTTCATTTGTCTGGCGATGCCCATTCCACCGACCGGAACCGCCTCGCCGTCAAGAATTACCAAATCGATTCCACCAGCGTCGAGCAACTGGAACACGACCGGCTCGGTCGCAACTTCGCTGTAAACAAAGGGCGGAAGCGACGGATGTGGCCGTTTACCAAGCGCCGAAACGACTTGGTCGCGGACGCTACTATCGTCGCTGTAGACAAGGACACGCAGGGTCTTGTGATCATTCACAGTCTGATCGTACATAATGATCCTGTGGCGACTACATCAGTGATTCCTGCATCCCGACTTCATGGCCAAGAGGGACGTCCTTCGATGGTCACCGTCGGGACGATTGTTTGGCTCTCAAGTGAGCTCATGTTCTTCGCAGCTTTGTTCGCGGCGTACTTCACGATCCGCAACATTTCTCCGGAGTTGTGGGCCAACTCAAGCGACAAGCTCAACGTCCCTTTCGCGACCGCCAACACGACGATCCTCGTGTTGTCATCGGTCACCTGCCAGTTCGGCGTGTTTGCGGCCGAGCGTGGCCGCGCCGGCCGTACCGGCACCTTGCTGCAGTTCAAGCAATGGGGCATGCGTGAGTGGTTCGTACTGACCTACTTCATGGGCTCGGTCTTCATCGCCGGCCAGGCCACCGAGTATGCCGAGCTCGTGCACGAGGGCATCACGATCCCCGCGTCGTCATACGGCAGCTTGTTCTATCTCGCGACCGGCTTCCACGGCATCCACGTCCTCGGCGGACTCATCGCCTTCCTGCTGGTCATTGGCCGTACGTTCGCGGCCCGCAGATTCACCCACGAGCAGGCAGTGTCGGCAATTGTTGTGTCCTACTATTGGCACTTCGTGGACATTGTTTGGATCGCGCTTTTTGCCACGGTGTACCTGCTCAAATAAGCAAGGTGTACCTGAATAACTTCACCAGTTCGTTCGCTGTAATCTGAGTCGCAAAATCAGGAATGAGGTTTTCCGTGCGGAACTTGTCGACAAAACGCCGACACCCTCTCGCTGGGATCGTGGTGCTTCTTATGGGGCTCCTCGTCGCGGGTGGGTTGTATTCGACGTTTGCTCCCCGAGCAGCGACTGCAGATGAGGCCAAAACCTCACTCGATGTCGAGGCTGGGCGTCAACTCTTCCTGATCGGCTGTGCCAGCTGTCACGGCATGAACGCCGAAGGAATTGTCACCAAGAGGGGCGAGAATTACGGCCCCTCCCTCGTCGGCGTCGGTGCTGCGTCGGTCGACTTCCAAGTCGGAACCGGTCGTATGCCGATGGCTCTCACAGGTCCGCAGGCTGCCAAAAAGGAACCGGTCTACAACGCCAAGGAGACCAGACAGCTCGCTGCCTACGTCGCCTCGCTCGCGCCTGGCCCGGCGATCCCGGGCAGCAAGGACACTGACTACAAGGGTGCAACCGGCGCGGACATTACCCGCGGTGGCGAGTTCTTCCGCACCAACTGCACCGCCTGCCACAACTCGGTTGGCGCCGGCGGCGCGCTCCCCGGCGGCCGCTACGCACCGTCAATCAAGGGTGTCAGCGCCAAGCACATGTACGAGGCCATGTTGATCGGTCCCCAGCAGATGCCCGTCTTCTCCGATGACGTGATCACGCCCCAGGACAAGCGCGCTGTGATCGCCTACGTCAAAGCCGTTCAGAGCGAGCCCAGCTACGGCGGTATCGGTGGCGGCGGCCTTGGCCCTGTCGTTGACGGCGTTTTTGTCTGGATAGTTGGCATCGGCGGGCTGGTTGGCTTTGCCATCTGGATCGGCGCACATGGAGCGAGAGTGAAGAAGGAATGAGCGACGAGTTGGATCGCCTGCCGCAGGAACCGATAGCTGATCTGGGCATTCCGGAGCATCAGTATCGGCCGACCGATGTCTACCCCGAGCAGGAACGTCGCGCCGAACGTCAGGTCGCGGGCATGTTTGTCGTGGCTGCCGTGCTTGCACTCGTGTTCTGCGTGTTTTACTTCACGATCGACAAGACCGAAACGTTCCTGAATTTCTCCGCGCTCAACTTTGCGCTGGGACTCAGCCTTGGTTTCTCGCTGCTTTTGATTGGCGTCGGCGCGATCCAATGGGCCAAGAAGCTCATGGGCGATCACGAAATCTTCGAACTCCGCCATCCGGCGGTGTCCTCGCAAGAGGATCGGGCGCAAGTCATGGCTGAGCTCAACAGCGGCATCGAGGAGTCCGGCTTCGGCCGACGCCCGCTGATCCGCAACAGCTTGCTCGGCGCGATGGGCATGCTCGGACTCCCGGCGATCGTTTTGATGCGCGACCTCGGCCCGCTCCCCTACGGCCATACCTACACCGTGTGGAAGAAGGGTATGCGCGTCGTCAACGACGTGTCCGGCACGCCGATCAAGCCCGCGGACCTGGAAGTCGGCCAACTGGTCAACGGTGAGCCGGCGATCTTGTTCGAGACCGACACCGATGGTGAGCCGATTATCCACGGCGTCGAGGCCATGCAGGCTAAGGCCAAAGCAGCCGTAATTGTCGTCCGTATGCGGCCGCAAGACATCACCCCGTCCAAGGGCCGCGAGAACTGGGGCGTTGACGGCATCCTCTGCTTCTCGAAAATCTGCACCCACGTCGGTTGCCCGATCAGCCTCTGGGAGCAGCAAACCCACCACCTGCTCTGCCCGTGCCACCAGTCGACTTTCGATCTGGGTGACAACGGCAAAGTCATTTTCGGACCCGCGCACCGTCCGCTCCCGCAGTTGCCGCTCGCGGTCGACAAGGACGGCTACTTAATCGCGGTCAGCGACTTCCCTGAAATCGTTGGACCTAGTTATCCCCGACTGGCACACGACCAGAAGGAACTGGACAAGAAATCATGAGCAGCGATACCTACACCCCGATCGAAAACACCGACGTCGGTAAGAAGGCGTCGGGCCCGGTCCAGTGGATCGACGAACGCGTCGGCATTGCGGGCCTGGCCAAAAAGAATCTCCGCAAGGTGTTCCCGGACCACTGGTCCTTCATGCTCGGCGAGATCGCACTGTGGAGCTTCGTCGTTTTGTTGCTCACCGGCGTGTTCCTGACCTTCTGGTTCCAGCCGAGCATGGCTGAAACCACCTACACCGGCCCTTACGCTCCGATGCGCGGCCTGGAAATGTCACAGGCATACGCCTCGACCCTCCACATCTCGTTCGACATTCGTGGCGGTCTGCTTATCCGGCAGATCCACCACTGGGCGGCGGCACTGTTCGTTGCGGCGATGATGATGCACATGCTGCGCGTGTTCTTCACTGGCGCATTCCGAAAGCCGCGCGAGGTCAACTGGCTCATCGGTGTCGGCCTGTTCTCGATGGGTCTGATCGAAGGCTTTGCGGGCTATTCGCTTCCCGACGATCTGCTTTCGGGCACCGGCCTCCGCTTCGTTGATGGCCTGCTTCGCTCGATCCCCGTGGTCGGCTCTTACCTCGAGTTCTTCATCTTCGGTGGCGAGTTCCCCGGTGACATCATCATCCCCCGTCTCTACATGGCGCATATTCTGTTGCTTCCGGCACTGCTGCTCGGACTCGTCGGCGCGCACATGCTGCTGCTCGTCTACCACAAGCACACCCAGTGGGCTGGCCCCGGACGCACTGAACAGAACGTTGTCGGCTATCCGATGCTTCCGGTCTACGCGGCCAAGGCCGGCGGCTTCTTCTTCATCGTCTTCGGCTTCACCGCGATCATGGGTGCGCTGATTCAGATCAACCCGGTCTGGGCTTATGGTCCGTACAACCCCTCAGAGGTCACCGCCGGATCCCAGCCCGACTGGTACATGGGCTTTTCTGAAGGTGCCGTGCGGCTTATGCCCAACTGGGAGAGCACATTCCTCGGTCTGACGTGGAGTTGGAATGTTCTGATCCCCGCAGTCGGCGCCATGACGATGCTCTTCGTTGTGCTCGGCGCTTGGCCGTTTATCGAGGCCTGGATCACCGGTGACAAGCGCGAGCATCACCTGCTCGATCGCCCGCGCAACGCTCCGGTCCGCACTGCGCTCGGTGTGGCAGGCATGACCGCCTACAGCGTGCTGTGGGCTGGCGGCGGCAACGACATCATCGCGACGAAATTCCATCTCGACATCTTCGCAATCACCTGGTTCCTCCGAATCGGTCTCTTTGTCCTGCCGGTTATTGCGTTCATCGTGACCAAGCGGCTCTGTATCGGCCTACAACATGCCGACAAGGAACGCGTCTTGCACGGCTACGAAACCGGCGTGCTTGAACGTACGCCGGAAGGCGGCTACTCGGAACGACACGCTCCGCTGCCATTGGCCAACGAGTACGTCCTCACGACACAGGATCGCGTACCAGTGCTGGCTGCAGCAGCTCCCAAGACCGACAAGAACGGCGTACGTGCGCCAGGCAGCCGTAAGGACCGTCTGCGAGGCAGGGCTCGGGCCTTCTTCTACGACGGTTCGGTCGAGAAGCCGACAGTCGAGGAAGTCGACCACGCTCGTGACCACCTGGGCGAGCACGACGGCCATCCGGTCGTTCTGGGCGAAGACTTCCAGGGCGTCTCTGAAACCGGTGTGCCCAAGCAACACTGATCACGGAACGCTGAGCGATAACCTCAAAGGAGGGCAGTCCCGATTCGGGATTGCCCTCCTTTTACGTATCAAGCCGCTCCTCACCCGTCCATAGTTTCCCAGGATATCGTGGGAAACTGTCGCTCCTCACAGGTTGCAACATGTGCAAAGCGACAGTTCCGTGTCATAGGTATGGGAGTGGCACCTCGTCCAGGCCGTACTGCCCTCAGCGCCGGTATAGCGCCGTGAGATCAGAGCGCAGGGATCAGAGGGCAGAGCGCTTGGTAAAGGACGCCCAGGACATGTTCCAGTCCGTGTAGCCGTTGCCAGGCTCCATCGAGCGCGAACTATTAACGAACTTGATCACATCGCCGCGTTTGGAACGGCTGAATAGCCACGCTGCATTGGCGGTGCTCATACCGGTGCAGCCATGGCTGACGTTGGCAACACCCTGCGAACCGACTGACCACGGCGCGGCGTGGATGAACTCGCCGGAGTTGGTCAGGCGCATCGCCCAGCGGACGTCGCTAATGTTGTAATAATTCGGGTCCTTCGCATCCACTCCGGTTGACGCCGCATCCATATCGACCGTGGAAAACTTCTCCATGACGACTTTGGTGCCTTCGCGGGACTGATGCGAGGCATCGCCTGTCGTCACCGGCATAACCTTGGCAACCTTGCCGTTGATCTTCACCGTGACCTTGTGGGTCGCGACATCGACCGTGCTGACGACCGAGCGCCCGATTTTGAAGGCCACATCCTGGCTCTGCTGGCCATAGACACCGTCGCCCGCATCGAGCCCGTTAACATCGACGTGCACCCGGACCTTCGTGCCGGCAGACCAGAACTCTTTTGGCCGGAAATGCACTTCGTAATCGCTCACCCAACTCCAGGAGCCGGTGACGACGGGCGTCGATTCGACCCGCATCTTGCGCTCAAACGCCGCGCGATTGCGGACTGGAAGATCAAACTTCACGATGATCGGCATGCCGACACCGACGGTTTCGCCCTGAAGCGGTGCCACCGATGGGTAGGTCTGCTGCTTGAGTGTCAGTGTCTCGGTGGTGAACACCGTGGTGGACGTAGCCCGCTTGCCGTCAGCGTTCGTGCCGTTGATGGTGAAATGGTAGGTCTTGCCGGGCTCAAGTAGATCGGATGCAATCCAGTCTGAGCCACTCACCATGCCGTTGATGACATTCTTGTGTGGGTTGTTACCAAAGTACAGGGATGCACCGGTGACCTCGCCGTTAGCGGCCTTGGCGGTCACGACGGTGTCGACGTGGATGCCTTTGGCCTTATCGGCAATATTGCTGGTCAGCTGGACCGGCGCGGCATTTTCTTTGGGTGGTGCGACAACATTGGACACCGAGGAGCACCCGGCGACACCCATCGACGCCCCCAGGCACAGCGCCACCAATAACCGTGTCTTCACCACGCCAGTTTACGCGGTGACGACGATCATGCGAAATCGACAGGCTCAGTGCGCGTGGATGCCCCGGTAGTACTCAAAGACCCATCCCATAACACAGATCGCACCAATGCCAAGGCCGATGATGAACAGCCACCAGCCAACGGCAACGCCGACAACAACCATGCCGAGTGCCATGGCGCCGAACAGCGGCCACCAGCTGTACGGCGGAAAGAAGCCTTGTTCACCCGCGCCGTCGGCGATTTCGCCGTCATTGCGGTCCTCGGGACGCTCGGGGATCTGCTTGGACACAACGGCCAAGTAAAAGCCCGTTAGCGCGCAGAGTAGGGCCGTCATCGTCAGCGCCACGGTGCCGGTGGGATCTTCGCTCGCGAGCCAATAGATGGGCGCAAGCACCGCGAAGAACACGCCGACAGCGATCATGACCCATGTTTCGGACTTCATTCTTTCGCACCGTCCTTGGAGATGTGCTTCATCGTGCTGGTCAACTCTCTGATTTCATCGTGCTCAGAGTTGTCTAGCAGTTGGAGTTCAGAGATTTCCGGATGGTGCAGATCGAAAGCAGGACTTTCGGAGCGGATCCGCGGTAACGATTCGAAGTTGTGCCGCGGCGGCGGCGATGACGTCGCCCATTCGAGTGACCGGCCCCAGCCCCATGGGTCGTCTAGTCCGACCAGTGGCCCACGGCGCGACTTCCAGACGTTGTAAATGAAGGGCAGCGTCGACGCACCCAGCAAGAAGGCACCGATCGAAGAAATCTCGTTGAGTGTCGTGAATCCGTCGCTGGGTGAGTAGTCGGCGTAGCGACGCGGGAAGCCCTCGACGCCGAGCCAGTGCTGGACGAGGAACGTCATATGGAAACCGACGAACAATAGCCAGAAGTGAATCTTGCCGAGCCGCTCGTTGAGCATACGGCCGGTGAATTTCGGCCACCAGAAATAGTATCCGGCGAACATCGCGAACACGACGGTGCCGAACACCACATAGTGGAAGTGCGCCACGACAAAATACGTGTCCGTTACTTGGAAGTCAAGTGTGGGCGACGCGAGCACCACACCGGTCAGGCCGCCGAACAGGAAGGTGACCAAAAAGCCAAGCGAGAACAGCATCGGGGTGTCGAAGGACAGCGAGCCGCCCCACAGCGTGCCAATCCAGTTGAAGAACTTCACTCCCGTGGGCACGGCGATTAAGAATGTCATGAAGGAGAAGAATGCGAGATCAACCGAACCGGTGGCGAACATGTGGTGCGCCCAGACCGCGACCGAAAGTGCAGCGATCGACAACGTCGCACCGACAAGTCCGACGTAGCCGAAGACCGGCTTGCGGGAGAATACCGGGAGGACTTCGGTGACGATGCCGAAGAACGGCAGAGCGATGATGTAGACCTCTGGGTGTCCGAAGAACCAGAACAAATGCTGCCAGAGAATCGGCCCGCCATTGGCAGGGTCGAACACATGGGCACCGAGTCTTCGATCAGCTTCCAGCGCCAGCAAAGCGGCACCGAAGATCGGGAACACGATCAACGAGAGCAGAGCGGTAACCAACGTATTCCAAGTGAAGATCGGCATCCGGAACATCGTCATGCCTGGTGCGCGCATCGTGAAGACTGTGGTGATGAAGTTGACCGCACCCAAAATTGTGCCAAGCCCTGACATCCACAGGCCCATGACCCACAGGTCACCGCCAATTCCTGGTGAGTTGACTGTGTCGCTCAGTGGCGCATAGGCGAACCAACCAAAGCTCGCCGCTCCACCAGGAACCAAAAAGCCTGAAACGACGATAGTGCTGCCGAACAGGTAGAGCCAATAACTGAACATGTTGAGCCGCGGGAATGCCACATCCGGCGCACCGATCTGCAGCGGCATGATGGCGTTTGCGAAGCCAAAGAACAGCGGCGTCGCGAACATCAACAGCATAATCGTGCCGTGCATCGTGAACAGCTGGTTGTAGGTGTCGTCATCGACGAACTGCATACCCGGACGGGCGAGCTCGGCACGGATCATCAGCGCGAGGATGCCGCCGATAATGAAGAAGACGAATGTGGTCACGAAGTAGAGATTGCCAATGACCTTGTGGTCCGTGGTCGTAATGACCTTGACGATCCGCTGGCCGATGGTCTTTTCTACCGGTACCGATTGCGCATCAAAATTTGCTGTCGCATCAACCATCAGTTCTCAGCTCCACTCTTGGGCTCGGCAAGGCCAGCAATCCTGTCAGCTTCGGCTGCACCCACCGGCTCGCCGACATTGCCTTGGGTCTTGAGGTCGACTATGTGCTTGTCGAACTCTGCACGGGAAACCACGTGCACCTTGAAAATCATGCGCGAGTGATAAAGGCCGCATAACTCGGCACAACGGCCAGTGAAAGTGCCCTCACGGGTCGGCGTCATATCGAAAGAATTGACCTTGCCGGGAATGACGTCAAGTTTAAAGTAGAACTCAGGGATCCAGAACGAATGAATCACATCGGGCGACTTAAGATCAAAACGTACGGATTCGCCCACCGTCAGATAAAGGTTCGCCGGGTGTTCAGGCGTGCCAGACTCGAAGACTGAATCGCCATCCACAGCGCCTTCTTTGACGTAGTCAAAGGACCATTGCCACTTGCTGCCGACGACCGTGACCGTGTGGTCCGGGTTGTCAACTTTGGCACGCATTTCATTCTGCGATGTCACCGTATGGAAGAAGAAGATCGCCACGATGATGACCGGGCCGATCGTGTAGAGCGCCTCGATCGGCAGGTTGTAGCGCACCTGATCAGGGACTTCGTCGTCACTGCGACGGCGATAGCGGAAAATCGACCAGACGATCAGGCCGAACACCAACAAGAACACCACGAGCACAGAAATCCAGGCACCAAGCCATAGATTCCACATTGCTTGTGAACGATCGCTCGCAGCGATTGGCAAGGCCAATCGTTTCAAATCATGATCGTCGACTGGGGAGCAGCCGCTTAATACGACGGTGGCGATGACGACCATCGCCAATTTCATCCGACCCACGAGGCGCCTTTCTGGCTTAAGACAGGCAATTGATGACATCAGCACCATACTCCAGCCGGTGACCGGAGTAATGCTGAGGTCAGGCTGTGTTGGCTAAGCATTCTCATCCGATCGTGAGCGCGGCAGTGACGTCACTGGCAGCGGCTTGGCCGTACGCGGTGCTGAAGCGTTTGAGGAAGGATTCGCGCTCAAGAACATACTCCTGAGTTCCCTTGGTTTCCACGACGCTCGCGGCGATCGTGCAGCCGACCTGCGCAGCACGTTCGAGCGGCAAATCAGCAGCGACAGCGGCCAAGAAGCCGGCACGGAAACTGTCACCGACGCCGGTCGGATCGATCGCCAGGATGCCATCGATAGCCGCAACGAAAATTTCTGCGCCGTCGGCGGTATAAACGCTGACACCAGCAGCCCCACGCGTCATCACCCGGGTGTCAACGTGCGACTGAACGTCAGCGGTCGACCAACCAGTCTTCTTTTCGATCAGCGCGGCTTCGTAATCGTTGCTGAACAGGTACGTGGCGCCGTCGATCAGTTGGCGGATCATCTCGCCGTCGGCCCAGGCGAGTTGTTGCGAAGGATCAGCCGCAAATGGAAGCCCGAGTTCACGGCAGGTGTTGGTATGTCGGAGCATCCCCTCGGGGTCATCAGGACCGATTAGGACGAGGTCAAGTCCGCCGAGCTCCTGATTGAGCGCAGCTAGGTCGATATGGCGCGCGTCGCCCATCGCGCCGGCATAGAACGTCACGATCTGGGCGTGTGAATCATCGGTCGTGATCGTGCAACGGGCAGTGTGCAGAGTCTGCGACACATACAGGTGATCGCAGTCGACGCCCGAATCGCTCAGCCATGTCCGATAGCCGAGATCCTCGAAGTCATTCCCCACCGATGCGACAAGCACCGGGCGGTGGCCGAGTGCGGCCAATCCGAACGCGATGTTGGCTCCGCATCCGCCGCGGCGGATGTCAAGATCATCGACGAGGAACGACAGCGCAAGCTTGTCGAGCTGGTCGGGGACCAGCGAATCGGCGAATTTTCCCTGAAAGGTCATGAGATGGTCGGTCGCAACCGAACCGGCAACTGCAATATGCACGAGGAACACAATAGGCGATCCCCTCCGCGATGTCGTATCGCGAAGGGGATCTGACTCCCAAAAGTTTGGGTTTGCCTAGTGGAACCTAGTGGAATGAGTCTCCGCAGGCGCAAGAACTGCTCGCTGCGGGGTTGTCGATCGTGAAACCTTGCTTCTCGATCGTGTCGACGAAGTCGATCGTGGCGCCGCCAAGATAGGGCAGGCTCATCCGGTCGACAACAACTTTGACGCCGTCAAAGTCTTTGATTTCGTCGCCGTCAAGCGAGCGTTCGTCGAAAAAGAGTTGGTAGCGCAGGCCCGAGCAGCCACCGGGCTGAACGGCAATGCGCAGTGCGAGATCGTCGCGACCTTCTTGTGCGAGCAGGCTGGAAACCTTCGCTGCAGCGCCGGGGGTGATCGATACACCGTCGATGGCGGTCTGTGCGGCCTGCGTTGTGCTGTCGGCTGTCATGTGTGCTTCTCCCTGTTCGTGGGCTCGTCACTGGGCTACAACACCCCTCATGACGAATTGATTCCATGGTACGCATCATTTATCCCGACCACGAACGCGCAACGCGTGCGGCGAGTGTGGCAAGGCTGGATTGCGGATTGTTAAGTGACTGCTCCTCCCCCACCAAATCAGTCATCGAATAGGCCGATTCCACGCCCATGGCGCGCATTTCTCGGGCTCCGACGTCAACTCGGCCGGCCAAGACGATGCAGGGGCGGGCCGCAGCGCCCGCCGCCGCTGCGACACCAAATACGACTTTGCCGGCGCGGGAGGAGAAGTCATATGAGCCTTCTCCGGAGATGACCAGATCATTCTGAGTCGCGCTCTCACCGAGGCCAAGTGCGCCAGCAACGAGATCGATCCCGGAGATTCGTTCAGCACCCAATAACAGCAGCGCAAAGCCGAGCCCACCGGCCGCGCCAGCGCCCTTGACATCGGCGGACGCCCGCTCCGATGGCGTGGAGCCTGCTGTAACCTCCACGAAGCGGTCGAGCAGCCCGTCGACGCGGATAATGTCCGCATCGGAGAGCCCCTTTTGCGGCCCGAATGTTTTGGTGGCACCGAACATGCCCAACAGCGGCAAATCCACGTCGGTTGCGACCAACAGGCTGATGCCGTCAAGCGCGGCGCGCGGCGCACTCAGATCGACCTTGCTCACGCCGGCCAAACCCTCGGGCCCTTGGTCCAGCGGAACGTCAGCAGTGGCGCCGAGCGCGGCCAACATACCGGCTCCGCCATCGTTGGTCGCACTACCGCCCAGACCAATCACGATTGAGCGTGCGCCCGCGGCGATCGCTGCCATAAGAGCCTGGCCAACGCCAAACGTACTGGCCGCCAGTGGGCGACGTTCGGCGACCAATTCCAGCCCACAAGCCTGGGCGCTCTCAATGTGAACTGTGTCGCCGATCTTGAACATCGACAACGGCACGTCGACGCCGAGCGGCCCGCGTACGGTTGCGGCGAGTAAGTCACCGTCAAGCGACTGGGCCAATACATCGACAAAACCCGGCCCGCCATCGGCCATCGGCGCCAACGTCAATACATCGTCGGGCGCGGTCTGGGCCCAGCCTTCGGCGATCGCGCGGGCAGCTTCGAAAGCCGTAAGTGTGCCGGCAAATTTGTCCGGCGCGATCAGGACCCGCATTCAGTTCACAGCAAGCGCGTGCTCAGCCGCGGCGAGCAGGACGCAGGTCGCCAAGCCGTCGATCGCGACCGACAGGTCATCGGGTGATGGGAATGACGGCGCAATCCGAATGTTGCGGTCGTTGGGGTCGTCGCCGTGCGGGAACGAGGCGCCCGCCGGAGTCATCGCGATGCCTGCCTCCCGGCACAACTGGACGACCCGATCGGCGGTGCCATCGGCCACGTCGAGGCTTACGAAATAGCCGCCCTTGGGGTTGGTCCATTTTGCGACGTCGTAGGAGCCGAGCCGCGCCGCGAGGATCGAGGTGACGGTCTCAAATTTGGGTGCGAGAATCGCGCGGTGCTTGTCCATCAGGGCGTGCACGCCGTCGGCACTCTTCAGATAGCGCGCATGCCGCAGGTGGTTTATTTTGTCCGGGCCGATCGTGCGTTTGGCCAGATGCCGCAGGTACCACTTGATGTTCTCGACCGATCCGCCCAAGAAACAGACGCCACTGCCAGCGAAAGTGATCTTCGAAGTTGAGGCAAAGATGAATGGCCGATTGGGGTGGCCCGATGCGGTTGCCAGGCCAAGGATGTCGGCGGTCTTGGTCTGCTCCTCGGTCAGGTGGTGAACCGCATACGCGTTGTCCCACATAATCGCGAAATCCGGCGCAGCGGTCTCCATTGCTGCGAGTTCGGCGGCGATCGCTTCGCTGACGACAGCGCCCGATGGGTTGCCGTATGTCGGTACGAGCCAAATTCCCTTGACCTGCGGATCGGCGACGAGCGCGCGAACAGCGTTCATGTCAGGACCATCGTCGTTGAGCGGCACGGTGATCATCTCGATGCCGAATTGTTCGGTGAGCGCAAAATGGCGATCGTAGCCGGGCACCGGGCAGATAAATTTGACGACGTCTTCTTTGCCCCACGGTTTGAGCGAATCAGGTGTGCCGTGGAGGATCGCGTGGACCAGAATATCGTGCATCATCGCGAGGCTGGCATTCTCACCGGCGACGATTTGATCGGTCGGAACCTGCATGATTTCGGCGAAGATCTCGCGGAGTTCATGGAGTCCGCTGAGCCCGCCGTAGTTACGGGTGTCGACGCCAGCAGCGTCTTTAAAATTATCGGCACCAGGCAACGTGAGAAGTTCATTGGACAGATCCAACTGCTCCGGTGACGGCTTGCCGCGGGTCAGATCGAGTTTGAGCCCGGAATTTTGCAACGTCCGGTACGCATCGGTCTGTTCATCGAACAGCGACTGAATTTGGTCGGTGGTCAGGGAGTCAAAAGTCACCCCACCAATCTAACCCGTATCAAAGTCCGGGTGCGCCCCAGATGGCGAGCCAACGATTGAGTTGCGGCTCAATCGGAATATCGTCGGCGATGATGCCTTTGAGTCGGAGTTCGAGCGCATTGTCACGGCGCTCCGTACCGTCGGGGGCGAAGGGATAGAACGTGCCTTGTTTGTAGAGGTAGACCAACGCAAATGCCCTGTGGTCGGCGGTCAGAAAGTTGATCGTTGAACACAGCAGCGCAGTGCCGAAACCCGCATCGTTGAGCGATGAGTTGACCGCGTGCAGATCGGTCACGAGCCCCGAAACGTCGTCCGTGGCGTGGGCCAGCGACTGCCAACGAAATCCAAACTGGTCATCGCTACGGTTGACCGTCGCACCGTCCTCGGCTTTGAGCAACGCTTCGGCGTCGGCCTCCACCTTCGTGAAGGCCGCACCCTCCGCCGGTCGATAACAAACCGCGCCGAGGCCCGCGAAGGTAAAGCCCTGGGTCTGCAAAGACAGCGCTGCCTGCGGGACCGCGAACAAAACATCCAAGTTGGCGACGGCAGGTTTGCTGCGGCCGAGTATCGCGTCGAAAATTCCCATGTGTGCTCAGACCTGTTCGGAGAGATCGGCCGATACTTCGGCGAGTTGCTCAAGCCGCTTTTCCAGCGATGGGTGGGTGGAGAACAGCGCACCCATCGACTCATGGTTGATTGCGGGCGCGATGAAGAACGCGTTGAGTCCGGCCGCATCACGCAGATCCCTGTTGGGTATGCGCGCCATGTCACCGGAGATCTTGACCAGCGCAGAGGACAACTTGGACGGCCGGCCAGTTAGATAGGCACCGCTGCGATCCGCACTCAACTCGCGGTATCGCGACAGCGTTCGGGTAAGAATGAAGCTCACTGCATAGACGGCCATGCTGACGAGAAACACAACGATAAACGCCGGGCCCCCATTGTTGTTGCGGTTTCGGCTGCTGCCGCCACCGAAATACATTCCCCAGCGCGTGATGAAGCCGGCCAGCAGGCCAAGCGAGGACGCGACGGTCATGACCGAAACGTCGCGGTTGGCGACATGCGATAACTCGTGCGCAAGAACGCCTTCAAGCTCGTCGGCGTCGAGGCGCTGCAGGATGCCGGTTGTCACGCAGATCGAGGAATGCTTGGGCGAACGGCCGGTTGCGAAGGCATTGGGCATGTCGGTGACGGCGACAGCGACTCGTGGTTTCGGCATGTCCGCCAGAGCGCAGAGTCGGTCGATCATGCCGTGTAGTTCCGGTGCTTGTTCGGGGCTGACTTGCTTCGCTCCGATTGATTTAAGTGCGAGGCTGTCGGAGAAGTACCATTGACCCCACGCAAAGCCCGCAGTGATGACGATGCCGAAAATCGCGCCTGAGTAGTTGATCAGGAGAACACCGAAGGCGACATACAGGGCGCCGAGGCCAAGACCGACACCGCCCATTCGCAGGGTCAGACCACGATCACTTCTGAACCGAGTCTTGGCCATCGTTGCCTCCCCCGGCCGATTTGATCGCTTCGAGTTCTCGGTCGACGCTGCTCGAATCAAAATCGGTCGTGGCACTCAGTTGGTCGAATTGCCGGTCGAAGGCCGCACTGGAGTGGACGTTGCTGCCCGGTCCGGTGATGACACCCTCAGCAACAAGTTCATCCACCGCATCAGCGTGCGCCTCAAGTTCGCGGGTTCGTTGTTCGGCCGATTCGATCGCTTGGCCGACTTCTCCCATACGCGAGGAAATGCCCGTCGTCGCGCTGTTGATCTCAGCACGCGCCGCAGCCGCAGTCTGGCGCGCGGTCAGCGTGTCCTTGCGCAGCCGGAACTCCTCGACTTTGGTCTGGATCTCCCGTGCCGAATCCTCCAGTTTGCCCGCTTCAGTCTTGAGCCCATCATGTTGCTGCTCAAGGCCCTCAATTGTCTTGTCGAGCGTCACCTTGCGGGTCAGCGCGTCACGCGCATCATCGTCGTTGCCGTTGGCCACCGCCGTGCGCGCGACAGCATCGAACTGCTGGGACTGCTGACGAAGTTGGGCGATCTGCAGTTCGACGCGTTTGCGGCTCGTCACGACGTCCGCAACCCCACGACGTACTCGCTGCAGCAGCTCGGTCTGCTTGCGATAACTCGAATCCAAAGTCCCGCGCAATGCCTCGATATCGTCGACATCACGATGCTTACGGGAGCGGAAGATCCGCAGGATGCGCTTCCAGATGCTCATGCTGGTAAGCCTACGGGTAGGGTTGCGAGGGTGGTAGACAAGCCGAACTCGCCGACTGGAAAAGGTCGCGCAACCCCCACTCGCAAAGAAGCCGAAGCGGCCCGCAAGAAGCAGATGAAGAACGCTGGGACCCGCAAGGAACAGTCTAAGAAGCAACGGGTGGCGCGCGATGCCGCCCGGGCACGGGCTCGCGAGGCGATGCGCACCGGCACCGATGATCGTCACCTGCCGCCGCGTGAAGCCGGGCCAGTACGACGGTTCTGTCGCGACTATGTCGACAGCCGTTTCAACTTGGCTGAGGTTCTCCTGCCGGCCCTTGTTGTCATTTTGTTCTTCAGCATATTCGCGGGTCAGGCTTGGGCCGGGCTCCTGACAGTCGTGCTGTGGGTCGCGGTCATTCTAGGCACCACCGTTGATGAAGTGTTCATGGTGCGCGGGCTCAAAAAGGAGTTGCGTGCTCGCTTCGAACCCGATGCCACCCGTGGCGCGGTCGCCTATTCGGTCCTGCGCACCAGCCAACTGCGGCGGTTTCGGATGCCGAAGGTTCAGGTCAAGCGCGGCGAGAAGCTCAAAGACCGTTACTGAATCTTTTCGTTCCACTCTTGATTGGTTGACTTCGCGTCATAGTGTGAAGCCATGGAATATCGTCATCTTGGCAGCAGTGGTCTAAAAATCTCCGAGATTGCCTACGGCAACTGGGTCACCCATGGTTCGCAGGTCGAGGAGGATGCGGCGCATGCCTGTGTGAAGCAGGCACTCGATGAAGGCATTACCTCCTTCGACACATCCGACGCCTACGCCAACACAAAGGCCGAAGCAATCCTTGGTCGCGCACTTAAGGGCCAGCCCCGCCAGGACCTGGAGATCTTCACGAAGGTCTATTGGCCGACCAACAACAAGGGCCACAACGACTCGGGCCTCTCCCGCAAGCACATCCTCGAGTCGATCGACGCATCGCTCAAACGCCTCCAGACCGACTACGTGGATCTTTATCAAGCACACCGTTTTGATATTGAGACGCCGCTCGAGGAGACGATGGAAGCGTTCGCTGACGTCGTGCACTCGGGTCGTGCCCACTACATCGGCGTCTCGGAATGGACCGCCGATCAGATTCGCCGTGCCCACGCGCTCGCCCGCGATCTCCACATTCCGTTGGTCTCGAGCCAGCCGCAATATTCAATGCTGTGGCGGGTCATCGAAGGCGAAGTCGTCCCGACAAGTGCAGAGCTCGGCATCGGCCAGATCGTATGGTCGCCGGTCGCCCAAGGCGTCCTGACTGGCAAATACGCGGCTGGTCAGGCGCCCCCGGCCGGATCACGCGCCACCGATACCGCTGGCGGGGCCGATTTTGTCCGCGGGTTCATGACCGATACGACGCTCGAACGGGTCGCAAAACTTCGACCGATCGCGGATGGAGTCGGGCTCTCGATGGCTCAGTTGGCGGTTGCGTGGGTGTTGCAGAACACGAATGTGTCGGCCGCCATTATCGGCGCATCACGGCCCGAGCAGGTCACCGAGAACGCCAAGGCTTCCGGCGTCAAGCTCGAAGCCGATGTCATGGCCGCCATCGACAATGCCCTCGGCGACATCGTTGTGGCCGATCCCGCCCTGACCAGCGAGCAGACGATGAAAAGCCGTCCCAGCTGATCAAGATTTGGCCGAAATCATCCCGTTTCTGCGCCATAATTCTTGAATTTCGGCACTAAAACCGCCAAATCTTGGGGACAGTAGCTATTCGGCGTGCAGGCTCATCGGGCCATAGATCTCGGCCTCGCCATCGAATAACCGCACTTGATCGATGCCCTCACCGAGCAGATCACCGAATGCTTCGCCAACCCACGATTCGGCATCGCCGCGGCTCTCGAACTCTTCAGAGCGGCCAGTGACCGTGTTGTCGCTCTTTTCGTATGTCCAGATCCATGCCATGGCTAAGCCTCTCGTGTCGACGGTTGAACGAAGGGTGGTTTGGTCACGGTGAACGATTCCTGACGGCCACGGACATCAACTGTCACGGTCGTGCCATCGGCAACACCCGGGTTGAGCAGCGCCAGCGCGATCCCCTGTCGCAGCGTTGGCGAGAACGTTCCCGAGGTTATTTCGCCAAGCTCGGAACCGGCGGCGTCCACAACAGCCATACCCGGTCGGGGGATTCCCCGACCCTGCGCGGCCAGTCCGCGAACCGTGCGCACGGTCTTCTCAGCGCGCTGTTGTTCGAGCGCGGACTTTCCCCAGAACATCGGTTTCTTCCAACCGACAGCCCACCCGGCGCGCGCCATGACTGGACTGATTTCCAACGACAGTTCATGGCCATGCAATGAATAGCCCATCTCGGTACGAAGCGTGTCGCGCGCGCCGAGACCGCAGGCACGTATGCCGAACTGCTCACCCGCCGCCATGACCGCATCCCACACCGCAATGGCGCCATCTGTCGGGACGACGAGTTCATAGCCACGCTCACCGGTGTAGCCGGTACGACACACCGTTAACTTCTGGCCGGCAACCTCACCGTCAACAAATGACATGTAGTCGTGATCGGTCGGCAGCCCCAACGCATCGAACACGTCATCGCTGAATGGCCCCTGCACAGCAAGCACGGCGAAGTCGCGGTGCTGGTTGATCACCTCGACGCCTTCGGGCGCCTGTGCGACGAGCCGTGCGACGACCTCGGTCGTGTTGTTGGCGTTTGGGATGAGGAATACCTCAAACGGCGAACGCAGGTAGGCAATCAGGTCATCAACTGTGCCGCCATTCTCATCACAGCAGAGGGTGTATTGCGCCTTGCCGCTGTCGATTTTGTCCAAATCATTGGTAAAACATTGATTGACGAAATCGGCCGCTCCGGTGCCCCGTACAAGCGCTTTGCCCAGATGGCTGACATCGAAAAGGCCAACCGCTTCGCGTACTGCCTTGTGTTCGGCGAGAACTCCGCCGCCGGCGTACTCGAGCGGCATTTCCCAGCCACCAAATTCTGCGAATTTTGCGCCCAACTCAACATGTCGATCGTGGAGTGGCGAATGCAACAAGTTCATGAGGACCAACGTATACCGAGAGCGATTTCGGACGTGGCTAGAGTGGTGATCATGCCTGCACTGACACTCAGTTCCACCAATCCATTGACTACCCGGGCCGATGCGCTCATCCTCGGTATCCGAAATGACGATGATGCCGGCGAATTCGCTGACCACCTCAAGGTTCTCGGCTTCACCGGTGATGACGGCCAGGTCGTGACGTTCCCTTCGGGCGGTACGTCGAAGGCTGGCCTCGTGGTGGCAGTCGGTTTGCCCGCTGCGCCAACCGGTGAGGATCTACGCCGCGCCGCCGCCCGGGGTCTCAAGGCCGCCAAGGGCACCGCGACGGTCGTGGTCGACCTGCATCCTGCGGGCATCGATGACATCGCTGCGGTCGCGGAAGGGCTCGAGCTCGGCGCTTACGCATTCGACCGTTACAAGACCAAGAAGAAGGGCGCGAAGGCCCCCAAGGTCGTCAAGAGCGCGGTCATCATCACCGCATTCGCACGCAAGACCACGTCGACCAAGGCCGTCGAACGCGCCGTGACGGTCGCAGCCGCGGTCAATCAGGCCCGCGATTGGGTCAACACCGCGCCCGGCGATCTCCGTCCGCCGGAGTTCGCCCGCCAAATCGACGCGCACGCGCCCACCGGCGTCAAGGTCGAGATTTGGGATGAGAAGCGACTCGAGAAGGAACACTGCGGCGGCATCCTCGGCGTCGGGCGTGGCTCGAGCGTCCCGCCACGTCTGGTCAAAATGACCTACTCCCCCAGCGGTGCCAGCAAACATCTCGCCTTGGTCGGCAAGGGCATCACCTTCGATTCGGGCGGACTCTCGATCAAACCTGGTGCCTCGATGCAGACGATGAAACTCGACATGGCTGGCGCGGCGTCGATCGTCGCCGCCATGTCGGCAATCGCCGAACTTGAACTACCGATCCGCGTCACCGCATTCGCCTGCATCGCCGAAAACATGCCCAGTGGTGATGCGACTCGCCCCGGCGATGTTCTGACGATCCGCGATGGCCAGACTGTTGAGGTCCACAACACCGACGCCGAAGGCCGACTGGTGCTTGCCGACGGATTATCGCTCGCAGTTGAGGAGAAGCCCGATCTGATCGTCGACGTCGCAACCTTGACCGGCGCCTGCATGGTCGCACTCGGCCTGCGTACGTCGGGCATTCTGACCAACAATGACGAGCTGGCCGAACAGGTCTTCGCTGCGTCGCGTACGGCAGGTGAGTCCATGTGGCCGTTGCCGATCACCGAGGAGATGAAGGCCACGGTCCGGTCATCAAGTCTTGCCGATCTGCGTCAGCACAATCCCAAACCATATGGTGGAACGCTGTTCGCAGCGGCTTTCCTGCGCGAATTCGTCGGCGACTACCCGTGGGTACACCTGGACATCGCTGGACCGTCCTTCAACGACGGCACTGCCTATGACTACACGCCGGTCGGCGGAACGGGTTCAAGCGTCCGTACGCTTATCCAGCTCGCGACGGAGATTGCCGAGGACTGAGCCGGTCTCAGGCTTCGAGGCCGAGCGCGCGGGCAGCTTCTTCGGCCTTGTCCCACTGTGACCGATCGCCGCCGGTACGGTCCGGGTGGGCGGCCGCGCGGGCGCGTTTCCACAGCCGTTCGAGGTCATCATTCGACGGATTGTCGGGCAACGGGTCAGCGTGCGCGATCGACTCAAGCGTCATGATCGCGGCAAGTTCCTTAGGCGACTGCACCGATTGGGGCTTGGCAGTGGCTGTGGTCGAGCTGGACGATTTTGCTTGTGCCTGTCGGACGTTGAAGTCGCGCATACGTTGCGGATAGCCGACCCGGTTGGCGTCGTAGCACGGAATTTCGAGCTTTTTTGCCAAGGCAAGAGCGTCCTGCGGCGAGGCAACCCGGCGACGGGTCCATTCGCCATCGGAAGCCACGAGGACAACCGTCGTCTGGGTGACCGAAGTCTTGGGCTCGATAAAAGCCTCAACCCCTTTGCGCGATGCGGTGAAGTCAATCAACTGCTGCATGTCGGCACGCGTGGCATCCCGATCGGACACCTTCGCGCCACCTTCGGTGCGGGTATTTTTCTTCTTCTTGAACTTCGCCATGAAACCAAGTGTGCCCGACGCCCCACAGCCGGCCGCAAGACCGTCCCCTGTGCAAGTCCCCCCGAATGTTTGTGACTTGACTCAAGTGACAAGATGAACTGCGAAGGCATTTGACACGGGAGGCCAAGGTGGCGGACGGCGCCAGCAACAACTTTGACATCGTGATTCTGGGTGGCGGCAGTGGCGGATATGCCTGCGCCTTGAGAGCGGTCCAATTGGGTCAGAGTGTGGCCCTGATCGAAAAGGGAAAGCTGGGCGGCACCTGCCTCCACAACGGCTGCATCCCCACCAAGGCGCTGTTGCACGCGGCTGAAGTCGCGGATGCAGCGCGCGAGTCGAGCAATTTCGGCGTCAAGGCGACGTTCGACGGCATCGACATGGCCGGCGTCAATGCTTACAAAGACGGCATCGTCGCCCGTATGTACAAGGGTCTGCAGGGTCTTATCAAGGCCGGCGGCATCACGGTCGTTGAAGGCGAAGGCAAACTCGTCGCCACAGACGCCGTCGAGGTCAACGGCGAGCGCTACACCGGCAAAAATATTGTATTGGCGACCGGCTCGTATGCCCGCACTCTTCCTGGCCTCGAGATTGGCGGCCGCGTCGTCACCAGTGACGAGGCGCTCGGCATGAGCGAAGTCCCCCAGAACGTTGTCATCATCGGCGGCAGTGTCATCGGCGTGGAGTTCGCTTCGGTATGGAAGTCGTTCGGCGCCGATGTCACGATCATCGAAGGTCTGCCGACTCTCATCCCGCTTGAAGATCCATCGCTCGCCAAACAGCTCGAGCGCGCATTCAGAAAACGCAAGATCAACTTCAAGACCGGCATCAAATTTAGCGGCGTTGAACAGAGCGATGCGGGCGTCAAAGTGACACTCGAAGACGGTTCGACGCTCGACACCGATCTGGTGCTCGTTGCAGTCGGCCGCGGACCCAACTCAGCCAACCTCGGCTATGAGGAGCAGGGCATCGCGACTGAACGTGGCTGGGTGCTCGCCAATGAGCGACTCGCCACCAACGTTCCCAATGTCTATGCGGTCGGCGATCTGGTTCCTGGTCTCCAACTGGCGCACCGCGGTTTCGCCCATGGAATTTTCGTCGCCGAGGAGATCGCCGGCCTCAAACCGATGCCGGTTATCGACTCCGGTATCCCGCGTGTCACCTACTGCGAGCCCGAGGTTGCTTCGGTCGGTCTGACCGAACCGCAGGCGCGCGAGAAATACGGCGATGTTGACACCTACGAGTACAACCTCGGTGGCAACGGCAAGAGCCAGATCCTCCAGACCGCCGGAATCGTCAAACTCGTACGTGAGAAGGACGGCCCGATCGTCGGCGTTCACATGATCGGTTCCCGCTATGGCGAGCAGGTCGGCGAGGCCTCGCTCATGGTCAACTGGGAGGCGTTCCCCGAGGATGTCGCTCAGTTCATCCACGCGCACCCGACGCAGAACGAAGCGCTTGGCGAAGCGGCTTTGGCGCTCGCTGGCAAACCACTCCACTCCCACGCCTGAGAAACCCAGAGGTCACCATGGCAACGTCAGTCACTCTTCCCGCCCTCGGTGAAAGCGTCACCGAAGGCACCGTTACCCGCTGGCTCAAGAACGTGGGCGATGCAGTCGCGGTCGATGAGCCACTACTCGAAGTCTCGACCGACAAGGTCGACACCGAAATCCCCTCACCGGTCGCCGGCACCCTGCTGGAGATCAAGGCACAGGAAGACGAAACCGTCGAAATCGGTGCGGAACTCGCAGTGATCGGCGAAGCGGGCGAAGGCGAGGCGACGGAGGATGCTGCTCCGGCAGCTGACGAGCCTGCCGAAGAAGCTCCCGCAGCCGAAGCCCCCGATCCGGTGGCCGAGCCCGAGGCCGAAGTGAGCGAAGCGGACGAGGTGCCCACCGAGGCCTCGCCGGCTCAGGAGCCTGCGCCCGCGGCAGAAACAGCACCTGCGGCCTCCGGCACTGCCGTGACGCTGCCTGAACTAGGCGAAAGCGTCACCGAGGGCACCGTTACCCGCTGGCTCAAGAATATTGGCGATGACGTTGCCGTCGATGAACCGCTGCTCGAAATTTCGACCGACAAGGTCGACACCGAGATCCCCTCACCGGTCGCCGGCACCCTGCTGGAGATCAAGGTCGCCGAGGACGAGACCGTCGAGATCGGCGCTGAACTCGCAATCGTCGGCGCTGCTGGCGCGGCTCCAGCCGCCGATCCGGCTCCAGAACCAGAGCCGGCTGCAGCTCCAGAACCAGAGCCCGAACCCGAACCAGCCACTGCACCAGAACCAGAGCCAGCTGCGGCTCCCGAACCGGAGCCAGAACCGGAAGCTCCGGTGGCAGCCCCCACCCCGGCCCCCACCCCGGCCCCGCCGGTCGCGGCCACTCCCCCAGCAACACCTCCCCCAGCAACATCTGCGCCAGCTGGCAGCGAAAGCTATGTGACTCCAATCGTTCGCAAGTTGGCTCGCCAACACGGTGTCGATCTGGGCGCGGTCGTCGGCACCGGTGTCGGCGGTCGCATCCGTAAGCAGGATGTACTCGATGCCGCGCCGAAGGCCGCCGAAGCAGCGCCTACCGCGGACGCGTCGGCAGCCGCAGCGCCTACCGAGGTTTCGCCGTTGCGTGGCAAGACCGAGAAGTTGACCCGTTTGCGTCGCACGATCGCAACCCGTATGCACGAATCGCTACAGGTGTCGGCCCAGCTCACGACGGTTCTTGAGGCCGATGTCACGGAGATTGCCCGACTGCGTGCGAAGCACAAGGATGCGTTCTTCGAGCGTGAAGGCGTCAAACTCTCTTATCTGCCGTTCTTCGCAAAAGCGGCGATCGAGGCGCTCAAGACATTCCCGCAGGTCAACGCATCGCTCGACATGGAAGCGGGCACCGTCACCTATCCCGACGGTGAGCATCTCGGCATCGCCGTCGACACCGAACGCGGTCTCCTGGTTCCGGTCATCAAGGACGCCGGAGACCTTTCAATTGCCGGCATCGCACGCAAGATTGCCGATGTCGCCGAGCGGACGCGCACCAATAAGATCCTGCCCGATGAGCTGTCCGGCGGCACGTTCACGCTAACCAACACCGGCAGCCGTGGTGCCCTGTTCGACACACCGATCATCAACCAACCGCAGTCGGCCATCTTGGGCACTGGCGCCGTCGTCAAGCGTGCGGTTGTCATCGACGATCAGCACATCGGCGAGAGCATCGCGGTCCGTCAGATGGTCTACCTTGCGCTGACGTACGATCACCGCATCGTGGACGGCGCCAACGCTGCACGGTTCCTGTCCACCATCAAGGAACGTCTTGAAGAAGCTTCGTTCGAGAACGAGCTTGGTAGCTAAATATGCATGTTGTTATCGGTGGGGCTTCGGGTTTTCTCGGGGCCCCGCTGGCCTCTCGTTTGCGCGACGACGGACACCGCGTCACGGCTCTGATCCGCTCTGGGGAGGCCAATTCAGGGGCGTCCATATGGGATCCGGCGGCTGGCAACGTCGACCAGTCACTGATCAATTCGGCCGACGCCGTGATCAACCTGTCCGGTGCGCCGGTCGCACATTGGCCCTGGACCAAGACCTACCAACGTACGCTGCTTGAGTCACGAGTCTCGGCAACCAAGACGCTGGCCGGTGCCATCGCCGCCGCACCAAAGCCGCCGATCCTGATTTCTGCCTCAGGTATGTCTGCCTACGGCAATGATCGGGGCGCCGAGAAGCTTACCGAACAGAGTTCGTCGGGCAACGGTGTGCTGCCCAACATCGTCCGGCACTGGGAAGCCGCCGCCCAGCCAGCGATCGACGCGGGAGCGCGCGTCTGCTTCGTGCGCACATCGCTCGTGCTCGACCGTCGCGGGGGAACGCTCAAGGCCTTGTTGCCAATCTTCCGGCTCGGCATGGGCGGAAAACTCGCGGGCGGCAAACAGTATTTCTCGGTGATCTCACAGAATGACTGGCTGCGAGCGGCTATGTTTTTGCTCGCCCACAAAAGTGCTGCGGGTCCGTTCAATTTCGCCAACCCGAATCCAGTGACAAATGCGGAGTTCACCCGTGAACTTGGTCAGGCGTTGCGCCGGCCGACGTTCATGGCGGTGCCTGGCCTTCCCATGCGGATGGCATTAGGCAACCTGTCCGCGGAACTGCTGGGATCGTTGCGCATCATTCCTGAGCACTTGCTCACGGCCGGCTTTGAGTTCGAGCAGCCCGATCTCGCCACGACGCTCAAGGCCGCACTGAGCTGATTCGCCATCCTTCGGGCGTCAATGTCAGCTGGACAGTGTGTCGGGTCAGCCGATCGCGTGGCAAAGCACGCTTGCTGCCGTCGGGCATGACGATCTGAGTCGAACTCAGGCGGTCGACAACTAGCAGGCGTACATGGGAGGGGTCCTCCTCCAGAACGCTGAGGCGTTTGATTTGCATGTGCATCGACTCGATTTCGATCCCCCGGTCGCGATAGTTCGCGAGCAGTCGAAACTCATCCTCGAGGAGTTCGGAGTCGGACGGATAGACGATGCTCAACAACTCGGGCGCATCGAGCTCGAATGCGGTGGCCCGAATTGTGTCGAATCCTTCCAACGCACGCTGCCACCCCGCGGCCGAGCCTGGCGCCGGGGTTTGTGCGGCGAAAATCGCGATCAGGGTCAGCAGCCAGTCCATCGTCCTACTCTGCCGGCATACGGCCGAATTGGTCAGCACGTTGTCCACAGCCAGACGCAGCAGATCCCGGCGCGTCGGGCAATCATCGGAGGCATACGCTGAGCGGGTGAGCGTTGCATCTGAACCGAACAATCAGACCATGCAGTTCTATGAAGACTGGTATGACAACCGTGCGCTCGATTATGTCGAAGCGTGGGAGCTCCAGCGCGAGATCCATGGCCAGCGCGCCGATGACCTCATCCCCGACACGACGTTGTTGCTCGAGCATCCGCCGGTCTACACGGCGGGCAAACGCACCCAACCATTCGAGCGCCCGGCCGATGGCACCCCGGTCGTCGACGTCGACCGCGGCGGCAAGATCACGTTCCACGGCCCCGGCCAACTAGTCGGCTATCCGATCACCAAACTTCCCTCGCATGTCCTCGTCGTCGACTATGTGCGCCGAGTCGAAGAAGCCATCATCCGCGCGATCGCTGAACTCGGCGTGGCCAGCGGCCGGGTCGCTGGCCGATCCGGTGTCTGGCTTGATGCCGATGCGACCCACCCCGAGCGGAAGCTCGCCGCGATCGGTATTCGAGTCGCACGCGGGGTCACAATGCATGGCTTCATGATCAACTGCAATGTCGATCTGAGTTGGTTCGACACCTTCATTCCATGCGGGATCTCCGACGCAGGAACGACATCGCTGAGCACCGAGCTGGGTCGCGATGTCACCGTGCACGAGGCCGCTGAACTGGTCAAACCGCACCTTGTCGAGCTGTTGGCTTGGAACACTTACACGCCGTCACCGAACCTTCAAGGCGCCATGGTCGCAAACGAACCGTCCGTGCCTATTCTCGGTCTCAGTCGCTAATTCGCAGCGCGTCGGCGAACTTGATTCGCTGATCGGTGCGCAGCAACGTTCGTTCATACACCTTCGCCCCCGCCCGCACGAGGAACACGGTGGTCACCACAT
The DNA here is from genome assembly GCF_057586615.1 of Aeromicrobium changchenzhani. NCBI lineage: Bacteria > Bacillati > Actinomycetota > Actinomycetes > Propionibacteriales > Nocardioidaceae > Aeromicrobium > Aeromicrobium changchenzhani. The sequence continues at coordinate 2,295,034 of NZ_CM172480.1, forward strand.
TGGCGATTACTGCCACAGCGATCTGCCAGGCCGGGACAGAACCTTCGGCGATACGCACTGGCATCAACATCGCTGAGGAGATCGGGACCATGGAGAAGACCGTTTTGACCCCTTCACCTGCGAGCACAGCCAACAGATAGGGCACAAACAGCAGGACTTGTCCCGGCATCGTCGTCGATTGAAGATCCTGTTGCCGCGAAGCCATCGAGCCCGCTACTGCCCACAGACTGGCGAGCGCCACGAAGCCGATGACAAAGAACAGGACGTACCAAATCATCGCCGGTCCGATCTGCCCCAGAAGTTCCTGCTCTCCCGTCACGGCCAATGTCAGCGCACCGGCAACAACGAACAGGACAACCTGCGCGAGCGCAAGAATCGTATTCCCAATGACCTTTCCCCACAACAAAGCACGAATCGGAATAGCAGCGGCCAGGATCTCGACGACGCGGCTCTCCTTCTCCTGCGTGATGCTTTGCGCAATTATCATGCCGAAAGTAACGGCGGTGAGGTAGAACAGCAGCACGAAATAGAACGCGACGACAGCACGCTCGCCGGTCAAGTCGGCATCGGGGTTGAGCAGTCGCTGCTTCACCTCGGTGTTCTTCTGAAGCGCGCTCAGATCAACATTTTGTTCGCCCGCATTGGATGCCAGTACGGTTCTGCCTGCGGCGGCCGACAGCGCGGAGGAGAGTTGCGGTTCGACACTGTCATTACCGATGATTTCGAAGTTGCCAGCGGTTCGGATCAGTGCCGCATCGACGTCGTTGGCACGCACGGCCCGTTCGGCGGCACCGACTGTCGCATACGTCTTGCTGACTGCCCGGGACCCTCCCTGCAGGGAGCCAACGTTTTTCGAAGCCGTTTGCACGACTGCGGCGGCCGAGGAGTCCGTTACGCCCACATCGTAGGTGGTTGGCTTGCCACCGAGGATCGAGAAAAACACAATTGAGCCGATTATCGCCGCGACCATGACCGCGATGCTGATCTTGAATGATTTTTCCCGCAGTCGGGTGCTGATTTCACGCTCCGCAACGATCTTCCACACATCCGCTGGTGCGCCGTCCCGCTCTCGGCGGTCAACTGCGGTCCGGTTGGGTTTGGTCATTGGATCGCCTCCCGAAAGATCTCTGACAGGGGTTGTTGAAGCTTGGCAAACTCGCGCACCGGCTCACGCGCCATGATCTCGGTCAACAGCATCGGGGCCGTCGTGCCATCGAGATCAACCACCGCAGATGGTCCCTCGACGGTCCGCACAACGATGCCGCGCACGGCACGCAACCAGGCGGCATCGCCCTGGTCAAGGACGATGCGATAACGCTCGGGGCCATGACCGCGCAAGTCATCAACTGAACCCGCAGCGGCAACTCGCCCGCTGGACAGAATCACGAGGTCGTCACAAAGCCGCTCGACGAGGTCAAGCTGGTGACTCGAGAACAGGACGGGTATCCCGTTCGCCTGATCAGCAAGTAACTCGACCACGGAATCAACCGCGAGCGGGTCAAGCCCGCTGAACGGCTCATCAAGGACGAGTGCCTCGGGCCGATGCATCAGGGCGGCGGCGATCTGGACCCGCTGCTGATTGCCCAGCGAGAGTTTGTCGAGCAGGTCTCCGGCGCGCTCTTCGAGACCAAAATGTTCCAATAGTTCGTGCGCACGATCGGCTGCGTCGGCCCGAGGTGCTCCATGCAATCGACCAAAGTAGACCAGCTGATCCACGAGATTCATCCGCGGATAAAGGCCGCGCTCTTCGGGCATGTAGCCGAACCGCCTGCGCTGCCCGGTCGTGACTGGAGCACCGTTCCAGAGCACCTCACCGGCGGACGGGCTGAGAACGCCGACCAGCATCCGCATCGTCGTGGTCTTCCCGGCACCGTTGGCGCCGACAAATCCGGTCATACGGCCAGGGGTAACGGTGAAATCGACGTTGTCCACGACGGTGGTATCGCCGTAGACCCGACTGAGGCTTCGTGTTTCCAGCATGCATTCCACCCTAAGCGCCACCGCCGGTCCGGTGGAGACCCTCCCTCAGTTGTGGGCGGGTCCACCGTCGAACCCGCGGGGTTTAAGCGGGCCGTAGACTGACGGCGTGACTATCGCTCCTGAAGGCCGCAAGCTACTCCGTATCGAAGTCCGCAACGCCGAGACCCCGATCGAACGCAAACCCGAGTGGATCAAGACCCGCGCCAAAATGGGTCCTGAATACACCGAATTGATGAATCTGGTCAAGGGTGAGGGCCTGCACACGGTCTGTCAGGAAGCTGGCTGCCCCAATATCTTCGAATGTTGGGAAGACCGCGAGGCGACGTTCCTCATCGGTGGCGAGCAATGCACACGTCGCTGTGATTTCTGCCAGATCGCCACCGGCAAGCCGGAGGCGCTCGACCTTGATGAGCCTCGCCGGGTCGCCGAGAGCGTGCAGAAGATGAAGCTCAAATATTCGACGATCACCGGCGTCGCGCGCGATGATCTCCCTGACGGTGGCGCTTGGCTCTATGCGGAGACAGTCCGCCAGATCCACGAGCTCAATCCCGGCACTGGCGTTGAGAATCTGATCCCCGACTTCAACGGAGTTCCTGAGCTCCTAGAGCAGGTCTTCGACTCACGCCCCGAGGTGCTGGCCCACAATGTCGAGACAGTCCCCCGTATCTTCAAGAGAATCCGCCCGGGATTCCGCTACGACCGGTCCCTTGGCGTCCTGACCAGTGCCCGTGACTACGGTCTAATCACCAAGTCCAATCTGATCCTCGGTATGGGTGAAACGCGCGAAGAGATCTCCCAGGCGTTGCGCGACCTGTATGACTCGGGCTGCGATCTGATCACGATCACGCAGTACCTTCGACCGTCCAAACTGCATCACCCAGTCGATCGCTGGGTCAAGCCTGAAGAGTTCGTCGAGATGGCACAGGAGGCTGAAGAGATCGGCTTCGCCGGTGTCATGTCGGGGCCACTCGTACGCTCGTCTTATCGCGCCGGCCGGCTCTACCAACAGGCCATGGCGGCACGTGAAGCCGCGCAATCTGCACCTACCGCGGCACAGTAGACTAGCCCTTATGTCAGCACCAGCCAACGAACCTCCCAAGGGCCGAATCCGCCAGATTCGTCAGGCCTACAAGATCACCAAGCGCTCGGACCGCAATCTCGGTCCCATTTTATTGCTCTGGTTCCTTGCCGCTGGCGGTGCCATGGCAACGCTCGGCTACTTCGTCTTTGGTTCGGGCAAAGCAACGACATTCTCGATCATCATGGCGGTCGTCTTCGGCCTCTTGACCGGTCTGCTCGCAGTGTTAATTGTTTTCGGCCGACGTGCCGAGAAGGCTGCATATGCGCAGGTTGAAGGACAAATCGGTGCTGCTGCCGGAGTTCTGCAGATGCTCAAGAAGGGTTGGGACATCAAACCCGCCGTGGGCGTCACAAAGAGCCAGGAAGTCGTCCACCGGGCAGTTGGCCGTTCTGGTGTCGTACTCGTCGCTGAAGGCAACCCCGGCCGCGCGCGTGCGCTGCTTGCGACCGAGGTCAAGAAGCATGCACGCGTCGTGGGCGAAGTCCCCATCACCTCGATCCTTGTGGGCGACGATAAAAGCAAGGGCGAAGTCAAACTGACCAAGCTCGCCAAGCATGTGCGCAAACTGCCCAAGAAGATCAAACCCCGCGAAATGACGGCCGTGATCATGAAGTTACGTGCGCTTGACGCTGCTCGCCCACCACTGCCGATGCCGCGTGGCCCAGTGCCAACCAGCATGAAGGGCTCGCGCAAGGCAATGCGCGGCTGATTCAGGCTCTGACTACCATCGAACCGACTGCGACGTCCTGCAGGCCGCGCTGATGTTCGCTCTGGATCAGGGGCGGGAACACCAGGCAAACGAGTGCTGTGCGAATGAGCGCACGAACCGGACCGATCGGTCCGCCGTCCTCACCGATGATCTTGATGCCGAAAACTCGCTTGCCGATCGAATAGCTCAGCAATCCGGTGATCAGGCCGACCTCGACGAAAAATACACCGACCGGGATGAACGGGTTGGTGTTGCTCGATCCGACGATCGGCGCTCCGGTGATTGCAGCCGTGCTGAGCAGTGCGATGAACCAGTCCACGAAGAGCGCCCCGATACGGCGGGGCCAGCCAGCAATAGTCACCCTGTGAGCCTACCGAGCCGAGAATTCGCGCACCGATCTGAGGCTTCTGTAACATTATCGAAACAATCCGGTCACTGGCGAGAAATCGCCTCCCTCTAAAGTCATACCAACGGTGCAGCGTCGCACCCGCCGCCGTATCAATCGAATAAGGGTCGCGAAAGCGGCCAAGGAGGCCCCATGTTCGGCAATGCCGACGAGTTGTTCAAGTACATCAAGGACGAAGGTGTCGAGGAGATCGACGTTCGTTTCACCGATCTACCTGGCATCCAGCAACACTTCAGCATCCCGGTTTCGTCCTTTGGACCCGAGGTCTTCGAAGACGGCCTGATGTTCGACGGATCTTCGGTCCGTGGCTTCCAGTCAATCCACGAATCGGACATGGCGCTGCTCCCCGACGTCACGACCGCGTACATCGATCCGTTCCGTAAGCACAAGACGCTCGCGATCGAGTTCTTCGTACACGATCCGTTGACCGGCGAGTCATACTCGCGCGATCCGCGCAATATCGCCCGCAAGGCGCAGGCATATCTGCAGAGCACCGGCATCGGCGATACCGCCTTCTTCGCGCCTGAGGCCGAGTTCTACGTCTTCGACAACGTGCGTTTCGAGACCAGTGCCAACTCGAGTTTTTATCACATCGATTCGGCTGCCGGCGCCTGGAACACCGGCAGCGAAGTCGACAACCGCGGCTACAAGGTGCGTTACAAGGGCGGCTACTTCCCAGTCGCGCCGACTGACCATTTTGCCGATCTGCGTGGCGACATGGTGGAGAACCTTCAGAATGCGGGACTGCTCGTCGAGCGTGCCCACGCTGAGGTCGGCACCGGTGGCCAGGCTGAGATCAACTACCGCTTTGATGAACTGCTCAAGTCCGCCGATGACGTGATGAAGTTCAAATACATCATCCGCAACACCGCCTGGGAGGCCGGCAAAACCGCGACCTTCATGCCGAAGCCGATCTTCGGTGATAACGGTTCAGGTATGCACGTCCACCAGTCGATCTGGAAGGACGGCAAGCCGCTGTTCTATGACGAGGCCGGCTACGGCGGGCTTTCAGATATGGCGCGCTGGTACATCGGTGGCATTTTGAAGCATGCGCCGTCGTTGCTCGCGTTCACCAATCCGACGGTCAACTCCTACCACCGACTGGTGCCGGGCTTCGAGGCGCCGATCGCGCTCGTCTACAGCTCACGCAACCGCTCGGCCTGCGTACGGATCCCGATCACCGGATCGAACCCCAAGGCCAAGCGCATTGAGTTCCGCTGCCCCGACCCGTCGGCCAATCCTTACCTGGCCTTCTCGGCGCTATTGCTGGCCGGTATCGACGGCATCAAGAACAAGATTGAGCCGCCTGCCCCGGTCGACAAGAACATCTATGAACTGCCGCCGGACGAGTACGACGCGATCGACTCCGTGCCGACCTCGCTCGACGCGGTGCTGGATGCGCTCGAAGCTGATCAGGAATACCTGTTGCAGGGCGACGTGTTCACCTCCGATCTGATCGAGACGTGGATCGAATACAAGCGCACCCAGGAGATCCTTCCCGTGCAGCAGCGTCCGCACCCGCACGAGTTCGAGCTGTATTACGACATCTGATAGGTACGGTTCGCTGAACTGCTGCGATGTAAGAATATCCCGTCGCAGCGGGGAAAATATCGTTCGATAGTTTCCATCAGTTTCCACCGCTTGGCGTGCTCTCGTGCGCCGAGTGTGCGCCAGCAATGGGCGCGGCTTCGGAGGGGCTCCGCCCCACTCCGAATGCCGCGTCCATTGCGTTGCGCGCCTTCTCACCAGACGAGGGCATGACATGTGTGTAGACCCTGAGGGTAAACCCTGGATCGGCATGACCCAGATACTCAGAGACTGCTTTGATGCTCACACCATGCTCAAGCCACATCGAAGCGCAAGAGTGTCGCAATGCGTGCATCCCGTTCTCACGCTCACGGGGAATGCCTGCAGTGACGAGTGCGGGACGCCACACACTGGGATTGAAGTAGTTCTTATTCAGCGGCTTACGCTCACGGCTGACGAACAGGAGGCCGGCATGCGACGGAGCCATGATGCGTTCCCCCGCCATCGGGGTCCAGTTGCTCATATGTGCTTTTAGCGCGATTGCGACCCATTCAGGCAAGGGCACGGTCCGTGTTCGTTCGTACTTCGGCAGTGCAGGAGTCGGGATGCCTTCTTCCAACCGAATCTGCTGGCGAACGTGAAGTTCCCCCGCGGGAAAGTCGATGTCCTGGATGCGAACGCCGAAAGCCTCCCCTTGTCTTAGACCGCAGCCGGCAGCGACGACGGGCACCGCACGAAATCTTGCCGGATGAGCTGCAACAACAGACAAAACCTGATCAACCGACCAAGGTCGAAAGCGTTTCGGGCGCAGCTTAGGAAGTTTCACAACCGACGAGCGGCACGGATTCTGAAGGATGAACCCGTCAACGACAGCCGACGACAACACCGTACTGAAACAGTTGACGATCAAGCGAACGTAACTCGGAGCCAACGACTTTTGCAAGCAGACGATCCATTCCTGAACCATCGCCGGCCGTATCCCCGCGAGCGGTACCGTTCCCCACTCGGCGAGGATGTGAACCCGGAGCCTCACCTCCACCGCTACCCGCGACGTCGATGAGAACGTCTGCCGAGCAAGCCACGACGTCGCGTAGTCTCCGAACGGAGTCCTTCCAGCCCGAAGATCGACGTATGCGCCCTTCAGGAGCTGCGACGAAACTTCCACCAGAAAACGTTCGGCGTCAACCTTCCGCTCAAATGAGCGATTCCGTGACTCCCCTGCCGGATCCCGATAACGAACCTGCCAACGCATCCCAACGCCAAAGCGAGCAGAACGGACTTTACGACCCGAGCCATGCTGGGCAACATGCCAGCGATCAGAGATAGAGGCCATGCCTGCTACGCCCTCTCCGGTATGACGACTCGAGTCTGCAGCCATTCCAGGACGTCGCGCGGGTCATACCGGCAGCCACGGCCAATATGGAAGAATCTCGGCCCCGTGCGTTTGTGATTGAGTTTATAAAGCGTCGCCACCGGAATGGACAGGAACGTGGCCGTCTCCTCTAGTGTCCAAAGTCGTTCGGGAAGGCTTCCCTTAAGCGAGCGGCTCATGTCTCCAGCCCCAAAAGAATCCGCCTCGAAGCAAGCCGACTGCTGAATGTCACGCAGGTTCGTTCTTCATGGAGGGCGATCAAACGACCCACCCGAAAAAGCGTTTCATCCAATGTCTTCGTGCCTAGCAGAGCTCCTGCAGATACCAGGTAGCCCTGAAGCGCCGGCAGAAGTCGACGAAGCGATCCAGCCCGCTCCCCGGCGTGAACACGCTCAATACCAAGCGCATCACCCCGCAGCGAAGCAGACTGAACGCTGCGCCACTCCGCCGACACCGGCCAACGCGAACGGGTCGAATCCCCTGTCTCCTGACGGAACGTGAGCCATTCATCTGTCAGATATGCCCAGATCCGCGGCAACTCGGCCAACACTTCATCAGGGCTGCTCAGCCCGACCTGCCGAATAAGCTCACGGCCGATCTGGAATTCAACTCTCAGGACCCGCTCGTCGGGTTGGTAGGCCTCACCCCACTTAGCCGCCCACCAATCAGTACCCTCCAGTCGACTTTCAATCGTCTTGTCATAGATCCGTGCCATGACAGGCTTCCCTGCACCAAAGCGAAGACCCGTTAGGCCGTCGCTCTCCTCATAAGTGATCCTTTGCGTCCCGCGGCAAACAAACCGGCCGCGATCCTCCGCATCGAGGTTCCAGCCGTGCGAATCCATAAACAGGTCAACACGGCTCGCCTTCCACGTCACGGTACCAACTACGAGCTCGAGCACAGATACGAACCATCGAAGCGCCTCGACCACGCCCACCGCGTGAATAAAGGACGCTCGTGGTTGAACGAAAACCGGCGGCAGCGATCGACTCGACGTAAAAGCGATCATTCCGTGCGGATGATCCAGCCGGTAGGCATATCGGTTAACTCCTCCCCCAGCGACACGAAACTCAACATCCCCCAACGCGAGGAGCGCCGGCTCGTGAGTCTCTCGGGCCAGCGACCGCGCCGAATCGAGGTCCTCCAAGAGCACAGACGGCAGAACGCAAGATCCAGTCAGGTAGAAGGCATCCACGCCGGAGGCCAGCTCCACGATTGAACCGCTGCCTAGTGTCATGTTTGCGACTATAGCCGGACTTGGGCAATCTAGTCCAATATTTGCGACTAGTATTCGCTATCTTTCTGTGGCAACGCCAAAATATTCCTCAAGATTGAGGTGAATCCCTGGGAATTCATACTCATCCGGGTGTGAACCGAAGGCCTTGCGGAACACAGCAACCTTCCGAAAGATCGACGATCTGCTCATACCAAGCTTTTGCAGTCCTTCAAAACCGCCGTACATGTGCCAAAAGACCCAAAACCCGACCAAGTCCGAGACCGAGCCGGCTGAAAAGCTCCTAATCGATTTGCCAAAGACGGTCTCCACCGCGGGAGCAAAAACTTTATTGCTGGCGTGCAAGTATTTTTCCCAAGCTTCTTTGGCACGCCCATGTCCCTCAACTGACGGCATGGGATCCGATCGAAAATCACTCATAGTCTCAGACTAGCGACTAAGAAACAGTCTGTATTTCACCCTTCAGTGAAATGCTGCCAACTGTTGAAGGTGTTCACGGCAGTTTGAACCGAGCGAACGCCCCGAATTGCTGGTTTCAGTGAATTCCGAACCGCGACGCTCAGCGCCGAAGCAAACTTCATCTCACCGACAAGCGTCTCCATTTGGGCGCCAACCCCCTCGAGCTCAGAGCTCTCGCCAAAACCCGTGATCAAATTCGCGAGAAATGCTTGTGCATTTTCGTTTTTGATGTCTTTCAGCTCGCTGACTAGCCGCCGTAGGCGCGCGTCCGTTGCTGTAATGCGCTCTTCCAGCGCCTTGCCATCGATCTCGAGCTGCTTAGCTGGTCCTTTGAATGCTTCCGCCACCTTGAACATTCGGGCATTTACTTGCTTGGGTGTCATCTTTTCGAAATCGACACCTTCGAGAACAGATGACGCTACCTCTCCAAGTAGGACAACTCCGCCATTTGCCCGCTCCGTCAACGCCGTGATTGCCTCAAACTCCGGGGTTATAGTCGTAACGTCGAGTATGTCATCCTCGGACAGATCCTCGTCGCGCTCGTCATTCACGCGGGGCTTCGGACCGGCAACACTTGCAGCTTCCCGTGCATCTTCAGCAGACAGCGCATCTTCCGCAGCCTTCAAACCCTTGATCAAGTCGGCCACAATCATGTCAATTGTTTGGAGCCACGCGGGAGAATCGAAGCCAGCGCGATATGCAGGCTCGATGTTCTTATAGTTCAGGCTCTCGATCAACTGAACTTCAGGTCGTTCATCATCCTTAGTTATGTTCTCAGCGCCCATCAGGATGATCGGCAGCAGTAGTTCAGTTACCCCAAGGTTCTTCGCGGCTTCGTGAAACGCGAACAGCTCATCTCGACATGCCTGACTGGTGAAATATCGCATCGTCACAATTGGAATGAACACTGTCGCAGTCTGAACGCTGCTCCGAATCTTTTCGCGCCAGTCTTCTCCCCACCCAATTGAGTCACGGTCGAGGAAGAGATCTAACACACGGCCTGTGCGCGCTTCGTAGGTGTTAGCGATGTCGACGTGTAACCGGTCGACCACATTGTGAAAAACAGAGTTGTCGTCCCGACGATAACTTATAAAACCAGCTGAAATTTGTTCGGGCAACGTCGTCTCAGTCATGTGGCAACCGTACTCAGAAAGACGGGGATGCAGTTTGTGGGTGCTGTGTTACAGACACGCACCCGCGTCCCGTTCGCGCGGTGCGGGCCGCGAATCGCCCCTCCAACCGCCGCTCCGCGTCGGTCGGAGCCTCTGCGATCCACCCCCGAGACCCACCCCGCCCCGCGCTGTCTATTCGATTGCTTACGCGAGGTGAGCCGCTGCGAACGTCATGAATTGTTCAACTTCGCCCGAACGCAGCTCAATGGCCGGCTCAAGAAGCTTGAGAACAGTGCCCTTCTCCGCGACCAACTCACGAGCAAACGAGACAACCTCATCTCGATGAGCGCGGCAGAAGCCAGCTACTGAAATATCCGTACAGGCCTCATAGGGATCTGAACCACTAGGCGAATACGTCACGCCGATACCCCAGAAACGGCCGACTCGCTGACCACAAATCAGGCAGGCGAAGACAGTTTCCGGGCCATTCATGATGCCTCCCAAAAAGCTCTCGTGCGCCCTACGTGCGCCGGGAGTGTCTGAACAAAGGCATCTTTGCAGGTCACGGGCTGAATCATCGTTAGTCAACTCTCTATTACGACATCTGATCCGGGGGTTTTCACCCGCTGTCAGTAGTTGCCGAAAACGGTGGCTGACCTGCCGAAACGTCTCTCAACACCTTCCAGCGTCAGCCGCCGTTTTTCGTTGTTGGGCGTACCCAGTGCACCCCAAGAACCGAATCACGGACAAGTCGGAACGGCCAGACTCCACTGGATCATCACCGTGGGGTTGACACGGGCACGGCCCCTTTGGGCGAGGGCGAGTGGATCGGTGATGGTTCGCGACGATCCGGCCACTGTCTGCACCAAGTCTCGTGGCGGTTGAGGGTGAGATTTGATTCTGAACCCTCTGGGAGCCGTCGCGAGGCTTCCGGAGCCTACTGAAAAGTACCGGAAAGTACAGATTCCCTCGTAATAACTGAGGAGGGAACGTCACTGACGCTGCCGAGCATACCCGAACGACCCCACCTGTTGCCGACTGATTGTGGAGGGATTTCGGAGGTTTGGAGCCCTCGATCGCGACACGGCGATCGAGGAAAAGCTGAATGCAATCGCACTGGGGCACAGGCGTGAATATGATCATTGCGGACTGGCGCAAAAGGGGACCCTGCGTCATTTCGCCGCGTTCGGGCGCCCAGGATGTCACGGACAGCGCAGATCGATACGTCGTGTCGGCCGCTTGTCGGCACCAGCGCGCTGTTTGCATCTCAGAATGAAACCGGGTCCACAACGGCAGGACCGGCCCATGTGTTGCCAAGTGCTACACTTGGTAGCACACTGCTACGGAGGTTCCCTATGACTGGGGTTCAGGACAAGGTCACGCGCTTCTCTGCCGATTTGGTGAGCGCGGCGGCGGTCGAGGGCGCACGGCAGTCTCGTTCGGCCCGCCAGCAACTGGATCATTGGGTCCGCGTGGGCCGCGCCGTCTCGAGTGTCTCCAGCGCGCAACGGACCCGCGTGGAGTCCGCGCTCGCCGGCATCCTCCCCATGCGGGAGCTCTCGGCGCACGAAAACACGGTCGTGAACGCCGAGATCGCCGCGGCTATCGAAGAGAATGTCGTATCGACTCACCTGGGTGACGAACTCGCGGCGGAAGGGGTCACGACTGTTGCACTCGATGAGCAGGGTCGGCTGGTCGAATATCGCCCCGACGGCTCGTCCTCTGTCATCAGCGTGGCTTAGCCGCCGGATGCGAATCAGTTCTCACGAGTACACGTGCGCCTAGACCTCGTAGTCGGATCAAATGGCGCTGGCAAGACAACCTTCGTGCGAAAAATTCTGTCGGCTTCCCTCCCCCCGGGTACTGCGTTCGTCAACGCTGATCAGATCGCGGCCAAGCGCTGGCCCGATGATCCTGAGGGCAAGTCCTACGAGGCCGCGCGCGTAGCGGCGCAGACCAGGACAGCGCTCATCGCGGCGCAGCAACCGTTCATTGCCGAGACGGTGTTCTCTCACCCGTCCAAGCTCGATCTGATCAACGAGGCACACGAAGCTGGATATTTCGTCGCGCTTCACGTGGTCCTTGTGCCCGAGGAGTTGACCGTCCGACGCGTTGAGTACCGAGTCGCATCCGGTGGGCATGCAGTCCCCGAGGAGAAGGTACGACAGAGGTACCACCGGCTGTGGACGCTCGTCGCTCGCTCGGTTGATACTTGCGATACCGCAACGGTCTACGACAACTCTGCCCACACGGGTCCTCGAATCGTTCTTCAGACAAATCAAGGTGTGATCGTCGGTGCCACACAGTGGCCCGCCTGGACCCCAAATGAGTTGACCGACAACATAGGAAGAAGCACACGGTAGCGGCGTCACCGCGCCGCTGCGACCAGCTCACAGTCCCGGCACAGCAGGCAACACCTCGCGCTCCACACCGATCCACCAGGTCGCGGCTACCTGCCCAGAATGGGTGCGCCAATTGCTCAGAGCGGCGGACCGGGCTCGGCAATCCGAGAGCGCTGCGAGCAATCCTGGGTGATCTCGGACGTTGAGTTGGCCGGTGAGGTCGCGTTGGCCGATGTGACCGGATCGTCTCGGTTCGCCAGAGGCTGGTTGACTTAGTGCCGTGAACCAACCACGCGATGTCGAAGACCTAGTCAAGCAGTTGCTGGCTGGAGCGACGCCCGGTGAGAGCCGGGCGCTCCTCGATGGCCTGCTCAGCGGCCGCGTCTCCAGCATCTTCGAGAAGCTGGACACCGAGCAGGCCCCCGCTCTGCTTCCGGCGCCGGCCGACATTCGGGGGTTCCGGGTTCGTCTCGATCTACATGGCGCGAAGCCGCCCATCTGGCGACGGCTCGACCTGCCTGGCAACCTGATGCTTCCGCAGGTGCATGACGTGATCCAGGCCGCGATGGGCTGGACTGACAGTCATCTCCATCGCTTCCGCACAGCCAGCGACGTCCGAGCACCGTATTTCGTCACGCGCTTCGACATCGAGGAGGGCGAGGACGGTTTGCTGGAGGACGAGGTTCGCCTCGACCAAATCCTGACCGCCGAGGGCGACGGCCTCTGGTATGAGTACGACTTCGGTGACGGTTGGGACCACGTGCTCAAGGTCGAAAAGGTGCTGGAAGATCCGCCGACGACGGTGCGCTGCCTCGCAGGTCGGATGGCCTGCCCGCCGGAGGACTGTGGCGCGATCGGCGGCTATGACGAGTTGGCGGCATGGGTGCGCAGCGGGTACGACGAGACGCTGCTCCCCGAAGTCTTCGATGACGCTTCCCACGGCCGCGAATGGCTGCCGCTGGACTGGCACCCGGACCACTTCGACGTGGACGAGGCGAACGATGCCCTGTCGGTGGCTCTGGCCGAGCCTGTCGCAGTCACCGGCGAACTCGCCGATCTATTCAGACAGTTCGAGCAGCGCGGCAACCGTCGCTTGCGGGACGTACTCAGCACCCCGATCTCGCACGGGCCGACTGATATCTGTGAGGACGAGGCTGCCCGACTGACCCAGACCTACCGGATTCTCCTGGCGGCCATCGGCGACGGGGTGGCGCTGACTTCTGCGGGCTACCTGCCACCCAAGCTGGTTGAGCGGTTCGCCGAGGACGCAGGGATCAGCGGGTGGTGGATCGGCAAGGCCAACAGGGAGGACCTGACACCACCTGTGGCCGCTGCCCGCGACACAGCGCGAGCGCTCGGACTCGTTGCGGTCCGCAAGGGCCGGATCACCCCGACGGCTGCGGGGGTGCGCACCCGCCAGGATCCACAAGCACTGCTGCAGCACATCATCGGGCGGCTCCCCTTGGGCACCAAGGACTTCGATCGCCAAGCCGGCTGGCTGGCGCTCGCAGTTGCCGGTAGCGGCGCACCTGCCGAGGACTGGCGAGAGACCATCAGTGAACTGCTCGGCGATCTCGGTTGGCGAACCAATCGAGACTCCTATTCGCCGCCGTCTGCCCGTAGCCCCACCTTGGCTGTGTTGGAGAACTTGGCTGGGGCAACGCACACCGGGTGGCGTGTGACTGGCACGGACCTGGCGGTAGCGGCGAGCAGCCGCCTGGCGATCCGCCGTCGCTGAGAGCACCGTCCGCGGCCCGGTAGCTCACACCAGCAGGCATGTCGCGTCATAGTGCCGCAAGTGACTGCGGTCAGGCGCCGTCGGGGTTTGCCCCGTCCAGTAGGCCGCCGCGGCTGGCAGCGCCGGGGCTAGGCTCGAGCGCATGAACGAACACAAGCGATTCGACGACGAGGCAGCGGCGTGGGACGACAAACCCGGCCACGAGGAACGGCAGTTGGCGGTGGCCCAGGCCATCAAGGCGGCCGTGAACCTCAACCCTCGGATGAGTGCTGTTGACGTCGGCGGTGGCACCGGCAGGCTGAGCATCTTGCTCGCCGACTCGGTCGGCTCCGTAGTAGTGATCGACCTCTCCTCCGGAATGGTGCAGGTCGCACGGCAGCGGATCGAGGCGGCCGGGCTCAGTGACCGACTGCGCGCTGTCCAGGTAGACCTGACGGTAGACCGGTTCGATGGGGCCTACGACGTGGTGTGGAGCTCGATGGCGTTGCACCACGTGCAGAACCTGGATGGGCTGTTGCAGTCCGTTTCCGGGCTGCTGGTCGACGGCGGTCGGTTGGCCATCGCGGACCTTGACGAGGATCCCGACGGCGCTTTCCACGCCGACAAAGTCGACTTTGACGGACATCACGGATTCAACAGGCAGCGCCTTACCGAACAGCTAGTTAGCGCTGGCTTCGCCAACGTGAGTTTCGTCGACGCCACAACCATCCTCAAGGGCGACCGCGAGTTCGGCGTGTTTCTGTGCACGGCGACCAAAGGAACATAAGCCCAGCGGAGATCACAAAGCGGGACAAGAATTTCCGTGCGTGGGTAGCCCCCGATCCGGCACGCAGCGCGGACCAAACGAGTCTCTCCATCAGAGGTCACGGCTGATGGCGAATGCGAGTGTCTCGGCTGGTCGAATGTAGTGGGTAAGAAGCGTGCTGGAGTCTCGGCGCGTTCAGAGCGAACGGTTAGCACCTCAGGATTGGCGGGCAATGACGCAAAGCCGTACCCGCGACGAGTCCGGGGACCCACCGGGAGAAGCAGCTTCCCGGAACGAGGGCACCGGTGCACGGCGACCCGTAGCCGGCAGTGGGAACGCTCGCTGATGTGAGCGATCCCGCCTAGCATCAGAGCGGTTTGAGTTGGGTGATCTTCCACTTCCCGTTGCTCTGCTTGGCGGTGATCGATAGCTGGGCGGCCGAGACGCTGGCTTCTTTGTCGCTGGCGCGCTGACTCGACTGGTCAAGGAACACCAAAAGCTTGGCACTGTCAACATGGAGTTGCTTTACGCCAGCAGCCGTGACTTGCGCGGTCAGGACAAGCTTTTGTCCAGGTGCACGCTTTTGAAGCGACGCGAAGAGCGTGTCGTACTCCTTGCGCGCATCACCGGACAGCACCTTTTCAGCGGCTGCCTCGGTGGCCTTCGGATCGTTGTAGTCATAGGTGAGCACCTGGGTCAATGCGACCGATACCTCGGTCTTGACCTTCTTGCTCGCGGTCTTGTCAACCACCGCATGGTTCTGCGCGGCCGAATCGGTGCGGGCGTCGATCGTCATCCACCAGCCGAGCATTCCCACGATCAACATGACCGCGACACCGACGGTAAGGCCATATTTGCGCACGATCGTCATGACAGGTTCACCGCCACTTGCTGCAGGTTCTGGAGTTTCCACACGCCACGGACCTTGACGAGGTCGGCGGTGAATCGATTTCGTTTGAGTGTCGGTTTGGCATCGGGGTGAGCCACATCCTTGACGGTGATTTCGACTGCCGCGATGACGGTGGCCGAGGTCCAACCCCACCGGCAGCTACTCGCGGCTGCAGACATTGACGATCGAGGAGTTCCACGCCCAACGAGACAGCAGCAACCCGTGAGCAATGAGCATGTTCTGAAAGCCGCGCACAACTGGACCACGCCGGCCGACATCCGCGCCAAGGTCCGTCGTCGTTGGACCGACGGATCGCTCCTGCAGGCCCACGCCGCCGACAGGCCGTTCGAGCCGATCTCGGTGCCATTGCGTGGGCCGAAAGCCGCACAGATCGGCGATGATCTCGCGAATGTGCGAGCCTGGATTGCGGACCTCGAAAGCGGCGCGTCCGTACGGGGTCGCCAGCGCTACAAGATCGTGTACAAGCAGATCGGCGGGCGCCTCGTCGGCCGCAATCAACTCCCGTCGCACGCAATCATCTCAGCCTGGGATCAAGCCTGGGCGCTGCTCGGTGTCGACGCCGAGGTCGCCGCCTTCGATCACGTTCTGCGGCTGACCACGTCGGCACCACCAGTGCGCGACTGGGTTTTGTCCAAGCCGGTGCGGGCCGTCGCCCCGGCCATCTGTCCGAAGGTAGCTTCAGACTCGATGAGCTTTCCGCTGTGCGGACGGCCACCCGAACTGCGATCATCATCGAAAATGAGATCACCTACCTGAGCATGCCGGTACCAACCGGAGGCGTGGTGATCTTCGGCGCCGGCTTCGCGGTCGACCATCCCGGCGCACTCCCTTGGCTGCAGGAGGCCGAAGTCCACTATTGGGGCGACCTCGATACCCACGGATTCGCCATCCTTGATCGACTACACTCCCAGCTGCCGAAGACCACGAGTTTCCTGATGGACCATGAAACCCTCATCGCACATCGCGATCGTTGGGGTAGCGAGCCATCGCCAACATCGGCCACGCTCAATAGACTCACTGCTGCAGAGAATCAGGTATACGTCGATCTACTGAACGGGCGGCATGCCGAGCGGCTCCGACTCGAGCAGGAACGCATCGACTGGGCATGGGCCGAGAATCATTTCGATTGGGAATAATTTACGTCCGCGGTCGCGCCGCCGGAGCGACCGATGAAAGCTCCCAGCGTCAGCCGCCTTAACCTCAAGGCTTGTTCAGGCGAGTTTGTCCTGTACCCAGTCGTGAAAAGCACTGATGTGGTGCTCACTCGGGACCAGCACGCCGCCATCGGCATATATCCGGGACGACATCGCCGGCTGGCAACGCTCACAGGCGTCGAAATCCTGCCGATTGACACGGTCGAATAATTCGACCGACTTGCTGACATCGCGCCCCGATTCGACAACACCGGGCAGGTAGAGCCAATCGCATTCGACGAGCGTGCGGTCGGCAGCCAGTGGGTAAAGCCGGTGGAACACGACATGATCAGGCACCAAATTGATGAACACCTGCGGCTTGGCCGTCAGCGCAAAGTATTTGCGGTCTTGGCCATCATCGATACCGGGCAAGCGCTCAAAACCTTCGCTACCGTCGACGGTGAACCCGTTGATCTCCGGCCCGAACGCGGCACCGTGGTTCACGAAGAACTGCGCGGCCAGTCCATCGGCAAACTCAGGAAGCACCTCGGTGAGCTCAGGGTGGATGGTCGCGCAGTGGTAGCACTCCATGAAGTTTTCGATGATGAGTTTCCAGTTGGCTTTGACCTCGTAGTTGATACGTCGGGCAATGGCCAGCGATGCAATGTCGTAGCGGTCGATATTGCCGAGTTCCCCGAGGCGATCGATCACATCGCGTTCGACCGTTTCTTCAAAGCTAACCGGTTCGTCGGCCAAGCAGACCCAGACATTTCCGAGCCATTCCCGGACCTGGACCTTCTTAAGTCCGTACTCCTCCCGATCGATGTCGGGCATCTTGGTTAGGTTGGGGGCGGCAATGAGCTTCCCATCTAGGTCATACGTCCACGCGTGATAGGGGCATTGAAAGGACCGGCTGACCGCGCCCACATCGTCCAAGCAAAGTCTGGCACCGCGGTGGCGGCACACGTTGAAGAAGCCACGGACCTCACCACGACGCGATCGCGAGACGATGATCGATTCCGACCCCACTTGCACGGTTCGAAATGATCCGGGGGTCGGGATGTCACTGCCACGCGCGACGCAGAACCACATGGCCTCGAAGATCCGCTCACATTCCTTCGCGAAGACCTCCGGATCGGTGTAGGCACTCCCGGGCAACGTCCTGATCAGGCTGCCAACGTCCTGCGTGGTGGTCATACGAGCACGTCCTGCCTGGTCACGAAGTTAGTCCGCAGTGCCCGACGCCAGCGGTTGAAGAGTTTCGGCTGGTTCATTCCCAGCACCGCCACGGGCTCATCGCCGCGCCAGTAGACCGCGAGTAGGTCCTCACCCATGGCACTTCCGGCCTCGAAGGACACGCGTTCGTCGCCGTGTCTGCGGCCGGCGTATTGGATGCGTACGCCATATTGTTCCGACCAGAAGTAAGGCGCGCGATGCGTCACACCCTCTGGCCGCTCGCCTGATCCCGCCAAGAGCGCATCGACCATGGCAAGTGGGCGATCTCTGGCTTCGGTCCAGTGTTCAATGCGGCGGTGCTGCCCGTACTCCGGATCGAACCACGCCGCGCAGTCGCCGACGCCGAAGACGTGCGGTGAGTCCGTACGCCCGTCCGCGTCGCAGAGCAGTCCCCGGTCGATCGAGAGCCCCGAGCCCTCAAGCCATTCGACATTGGGAATGCCGCCGATGCCCACCACAACGACATCAGCATCGAGCAGTCGACCGTCAGCGAGTTCGACCCCACTGACTCGCCCTTCGCCCCGAATCGCGAGTACTGGCGTCCCAACGATCAGCTCGACGCCGTGGGTTGCATGCAGACCTGCGATGGCGGCTCCGACTTCCCCGCCGAGTGGTCCTTCGAACGGCACATCGGCGGCCTCAACGACCGTGACACTCAGGCCCCGTGTGTGCGCGGTCGAAGCGATCTCTGCACCAATGAATCCGCCGCCGATCACCACGAGACGCGCGCCGTCGATAAGTTCGTCACGGAGTGCACGGGCGTCGGCCAAGGTTCGTACGGTGTGCACGCCGGCGAGATCGGGCCGCAACGCTCGTGCGCGCGATCCGGTAGCCACGACAACTGCGTCACCGCGGACAATTCCGCCGTCATCGAGCGTCGCAACTCCCGCTGCCGGATCCAGCGCGACCGCGCGGTGTCCCAACGACCAAGTCACGTGAAGTTCTTCTTCGTCAGGCTCCAGCGCGAGGTCGGCCTCATTCACCGTCCCCAGCAGAAAGTCCTTCGACAGCGGTGGACGATCGTAGGGACGCTCAAGCTCATCACCGACGAGATGGATCAGCCCATCGAACCCACGCTGGCGAAGTGCCCGCGCGGTTGAGTAGCCCGCGAGACTCGCGCCGACGATAAGGACAGATCCTGGCACCCGAGTCATGATGCCACCGCCGAGATGCCTGGCGGAAGATTGGGTGCATCGGTCGACAGCGTCACATAGACATCGGTATCGGACAGCGTCACCTCATGGACGCGAATGGGCAATTTCGCTGGTGGCGCATCGACCAGTCCGGTACGAAGGTTGAATTTCGAGGCATGCAACGGGCACTCGATCTCACATCCCTCCAGCCAGCCGTCGGCCAAGGATGCGTCCTGATGAGTGCAGGTATCGTCAACGGCGAAAAATTCGTCGTCCTCGGTACGGAAGATCGCAATCGGGGGGCTAATGCTGTCGACCCGCATCCCCTCGCCGGCCGTGATCTCATTTTGTGCACAGATGCGGATCATTTTAGTTTCGCCCCTTCGACGTGACGTTATGACTTGAGATTATCACCACATTGTGAGTATTGTGTTCCACAATATGGAACTTTTCCAGAAGCCGTCGATGCAACCCGCCAGCGGCACCCAAGCGCTCGACCGGGCGGCGCAGCTGGTGTCGATCATCGTTCACGCACCGGAGTCCGTCAGTTATCGCCACCTAGTGGAGCTGACCGACCTGCCACGCTCGACTGCTTCGCGATTGCTCAACGCACTCATTCGCCAAGACCTGATCAATCGAGATGATTCAGGGAATTACGTTGCCGGCGCGCTGTTCGAGCATTATGCGACTCACTTCGATCAGGTTGAGGCGCTGTCCGCAGCGGCCGAACCCATGTTGGAGCGGATCAGCGTGACAACTGGCGAAACGGTCAATCTCGCGGTGCTCCGGTCCAATACGGTGATGTATGTGAGCCAGGTCGATACACCGAGCGTCATCGGTGCCATGAACTGGAACGACGTCGAGGTGCCGTCGCACTGCTCAGCTCCCGGCAAGGTTTTTTATGCCTTCGATGCCTTGGCCCTGCCGACCGAGCCGCTCGAACGACGAACACAACACACCATCATCGAACCAGCTGCACTTGCACGAGAATTCGAACGGATTCGGACGATCGGCTATGCCATCACCCTCGGCGAGTACGAAGAAGGACTCGTCGGTGTTGCAGCACCGGTTTTCGGCTCAGGGTCAGAACCCACCGCGTGCATCGGTGTTTCGGGGCCGGAATTTCGTATTGGCGACGAACTCGACAAGATCGGTCAACGTCTGATCGACGAGTGTGCGCAGCTGTCCCGGGTTATCTGACCCGCGTTGTTCGCACCCCGCCCTAAACCACGCTTCGGCGATGCCATTTCCAGTCGGTCGGCATGGCGATGCCGTCTAAGCCGATCCCTTGGAAGATCAGTCGGTAGGCATCCGGACTCTCTTGACGCTGTCGCTCGAACAACTGGTACAGGTTGGTCCACAGCGGGGTGCTATTGGTCGAGCCCAGATATTCACCGGTCTTAGTCCCTGGCAAAGCCTGGGTTTGCATCCCCAGAGCGGTCAACAACCGACGTGCATGGGAGTCCATGTTCATCACGATGAAGTCGATGTCATTAGCGAAAGCGGCGGAGACGATGCCGTGATACAGCGCACTCGCACAGAGCCCCCCACGTCCCGCGTTCTTGCGGACCGCGATGGTGGCAATGTCCCAGGTCCGCGCCGGGTCGACACCAGCCGCCCGCGCCGATCGCAGACCGTCGACATGCCACGGTGGGCGGCTCGTGTCGTTGAGCGTCTTCAGCCCCGCCGGTCCAGGAGCGATGAACCTGACTGTGGCCACGGCTTCGCCATCGTCTTCGAGGATCGTGAAAAAGCCGGTCGAGGCCCGATAGGGGCCGTACTCGACCTCGAACTCCTCGGGCGTATTGCCATAGGTCTCCATGAAGACGTCCGCCTCACATCCCAATGCGGCGGCGAGCTCCTCCCCTACCGGATCGAACACGAACCGCAGCGGAGCAGCAGCCATTATGATTCCTCTCTGTTTAGTTCAAACTTTCGGCCTGCCGATCGCAAGGACTCGTCCGATTGGTGGGTGTAGTTCCAGTCGAGCACCCACTGATTGATCTGCGACGACGGCATCGGCCGGGCGAGATGGTAGCCCTGCAAGATGTCGATCCCCATAACCACCAGCGAATTGAGGTCCGCGGCATTTTCGACCCCTTCAGCGACAATTCGCATGTCAAGGGCATGGGCGAGCTGGATGGTTGACGCGACAATCATTCGGATACGTTCGTCCGTGGCCACGTTGCCGATCAACGACCGATCGATCTTAAGTTCCTGGACCGGGAGATTGCGCAGATAGGTGAGCGATGAGAAGCCGGTGCCGTAGTCATCGATGGAGACCTGCACGCCATTGCTTCGCAGTTCGTGCAGGATCTCGCGCGTGCGTTGTGGGTCGGCGAGGAAAGAATCCTCCGTCACCTCGAGGACCACACAGTCCGCAGCAAGCTTCGCATCGACGATCGAAGCGTAGAGCCGCGCGAGGAAGCTCGGCCCCAGCAGCTCTTGCGGGGCACAATTGATTGCCACGCGCAGATCGATCCCCGACTGCTGACGCAGTCGGAGATCTTGGATAGCCCGCGCGGCGACAAGCTCTGAGAGCTGGCCCATCAGACCCGCCCGTCGGGCGGCGGGAAGGAATGAGACGGGGCTGATCAGCCCCTGGGTGGGGTGACGCCAACGCACCAGCGCCTCCAGCCCCGACACCTGCATTGTGGCCGCATCAATCTGCGGCTGATACCAAACTTCGATCTGATCATCAGTGATTCCCTTGCGCAACTCCTCAGCCAACTGCAGTCGCGACCGTGAGAACTCATCCAGCTCAGCGTCATAAAGCGCCGCGCCAAAACCTGAATTTTTAGCCTGGTACATCGCCACGTCCGCACGCCGCATGACCTCGCTGCCGCTGTGTTCACCCGCAAGCACAACGGTGACACCGATTGATCCCGAGGGGCAGATCTCGATCCCTTCAACAAGGATGGGTTTGGCGAGTTCGTTGAGCACTCCGTGTGCCATTTCCAACAGCTCGATCTCGTCGGTGGTGTCCAAGATGATCGCGAATTCGTCACCACCCAGACGAGCCACCCGGACGTGCAGGTCAACTGCCTCTTTCAACCGGACCGCCACCAATGTCAGGACGGTGTCCCCCGCGCGGTGTCCCAGCGAGTCATTGATCTCCTTAAAACCATCAAGATCGAGCAACATCAGCGCCAGCGGTTTGCGATCGGTCAGACGCTCGCCCAACCAAGCACGAACGGCGCGCCGGTTAGGCAATCTCGTGAGGTCATCGGTATGGGACATTTCGAACGCCTCATTCGCTCGATTGGCATCCCTGAGTGCCAGCGCCATACGCGCGGCAACTGCGGTCATGGTGAGTACCGCTGGTGGCAGCGTGTAGTAGGCGAGCGTCTCGTCCGGGCGAATGGTCAGCACCGCTAGAGCGACGATTCCGGCGCCAACCAGGAGTGTCGTGCCAGCCGCTTTGGGCATTGCTCGGATGACGGATTGTTGGGGCCGACACGCGGCCGCCACCAGGAGGGCGAACCCTCCACCCCACAGTGCAATGCTGAGATTGCCAAAATCATAGGTACGCGCCGATGCCTGCAGCGCGAATCCTGAATCGGCACAGGCCATCATGATGAATGCTGTGCCCAACATGACCGACTTGGGTCGGTCATTGCGCATCAACAGGAGTGATTGCCCAAGCACCACCAGAGCCAAAATCACGTCGGCGAGTGGATAGACCAATGCCAGCAGGAGAGAGATCCCGTCCTGGCCGGACACTAGTCGAACCGGTGTGACGAGTAACAAAGACGCGAGGCAGGCGGTCCCGCCACAAATGATGGCGATATCCAGCCAGCCACGAGCAGGACGTGACTGGCGACGGTCCAGATCCCGCAGCAAATAGCCAGCCATGCCTAGGTAGGAGACGAGAAAAAGCCATTCACCATTGGCGGGGAAATCAGCTTCGCCAGCCATTCGCGCAGCATTGACCCAAACCGACCCCAAGGCCCACGCAGCGATCGCAGCCAGCAGCAGCAGCAAGGTCGCGCGGCGGCCAGGGTAAAGACTGACCGCGAGCACGACGCGCAACAAGATTAAGGGGAAGAAGATTGACAGCGAAGCCAGCAGGATCGCCGGCCCCTTCTGGTGAGACATCGATTCTGCGATCTGGTTGATCACCAGACCAAGGATCAGCACCGCCCAGCCCAGTCGCGCGACTGCGGCTTCGGCCCAGACAACCCAGGTGCGTTTCACTGTGAGGTTTCGATTTCTGCGCATGGCTCCTTGCCGCTCCTCGGGTCAATGGCCTGCTGACGGCAAACTATCGGCTCATTTCGTGGACACATCAGATTCCAAACTGTTCAGGATGAGATCAACATCTTCGGTGGAGGTCAGAGGATTGACGAAGCAAAGCCGAAAGACGATGCCACCGACAAAAGTGGTGGGCGTCACCAGAGCCATTCCACCGGCGCGGGCCTGAACCGACCACCGCGCGTAATCCTCCGGGGTCCAGCCCAATCGTCGAAATAACACCACCGAGAGATGGGGCTCCGTTGCCAGTTCAAGATAACGACTCGCCTCGATCCGCTTCGCCGCATAACCGGCCACGGCAAGGCAGCATTCGACCGCATCCACATAGGCATCGGTGCCGTTGGCAACGAGCGAGGCCCATAACGGCAGTCCGCGCGCTCTACGGGTCAGATGGACCGCATAGTCCGCCGGGTTGTCGACCTCAATGCCATTGATAACGTCCAGATACTCCGCGCGCTGGCGGTGGGCTCGCCGGGCAATACGTGGATCTAGGTAAAGCACAGCGGCACAGTCGAACGGCGTAAAAAGCCATTTGTGTGGATCGATCGTGACCGAATCTGCGCGCTGGATGCCTTCGAAGTCAGCGCGCTGACCCGGCGATAGAAGAGCAGCCCCACCATAAGCAGCATCAACATGTAACCAGATTCCCCGCTCAGCACAGCAGCCGGCAATCTCATCAAGCGCGTCTATCGCGCCGGTATTCGTCGTCCCCGCGCTGGCGACGACTGCAACAACATCCCGGGCATCGAGGGAATCTAGAACCGACATCAGATCGACACCGCACAGCGGACGATCGGACGAGCCCGCCGATACCATCGCACAGCCCATAATCGCTGCGGCGGCCCGGACCGAGGCATGGACTGAGCCGCTGGCAATTATGATCTGCGGGACTCCCCCGCCGGGAGCCACCCGTCCGTGCCGCGCAGCAACCAGTGCGCTGAGGTTGGCCAGTGACCCACCACTCACGAAAACGCCGTGCGCTTCTGCGGGGTAACCCACGAGGTCGCACAACCAACGAATCGCGACACGCTCGGCCACCACGACGTCACCGGCTTCAAGTTCGCTGCCCCCGTAGACAGCCGCTGCTGATAGGGCGGCGTCAGCGATAATTGCCGCTGGCGTTGGTGAACCACCAACGAAAGCTAGGTAGCGAGGATGGTCAGTCGGGAAGGTCGTAGGCAGGATCACGTCATGCAATGCCGCCCAGGTCGCCTGGATGCCGATACCTGTCTCGGTCACCTCGGGCAACTCCCCGACACGGGCAGGACGGATCCCGACGGGTGCATCCCGGCGGTTAGCTATCCAGTCGGCGAGGTCACTGAGGACCTCCCTGTCCTCTCGCACAAAGTTGTGCACTTCGACCTATCGATTGAAGAAATGAGGGGCGCTCGGTAACTCCCGGTACCGCGAACGCCGCATCCCATTGGTGGTCTTCAGGCGCCCATAGACAGGCTAAACCCTCGAGGGGTTCAGCCGATTTCGACGCTCGGATGGTAGCGCTTGACCCGATGCAACGTGTTCTCGTCGGTGTGGTGCATCTCGGTCCCGGTGGCCGTAAGCCGGAGCAGCAGGTCCGCGATGTAGCTGAGCGTTCCGTCATCATTGAGCGTGAAGGTGCTGGTGAAGTCCTTGATCTCCGCACGGCCCATCAGATAACGATTCTGCAAAATACCGTACGACGGATCGCCGGGCTTGGCATCGAAGTGGAGCACTCGATCGCACGGTTGAGCATCGCTTCCCGCCAGAATCGCGATTCCACGACCAAAAACGACATTGCGCATTACCTGACCGTTGTCTTTGTCCCACAGCAGGAAGCCGATCTCGTCGTGGAACGGGTCCATAGCTTCTTCGCCGTGGCGCCACGCCGTCATGGAGTAGTTCAATCCCCAGAGCGTTTGCTGGCCATTCTCCTGGACCGGAATCGGCTTGAAGCTGGCCTTCTCAAAATACGGCGTGCGCCCAGTCACATCGTCTTGATTGTGGTATGAGAGGTCCACACCGACATTGCCCTCCCAATCGCCGATCAACGGGGTCAGCGGGCCTAACTTCTGCGGCGCTGGCGCATCGTACTGATCGATAATTGAGTCGCTTGCAGCTGTGCTCATCTGTTGTTCTCTTCTACTCGATGGGGTGTTGATGCGATGGTTTGTTGGGGGCCGTTATGCCTGCTGGGATTCTCGACAGCTGGCGCACATACCCCAACGTCACTTCTGCTTCGTCGATCAAATAGCCTGCGGCCTCGCTGGCAGGGTGCTTTGTCAGTCGCGCACGGGACGTCAACGATCTCGCCGCAGGCACGACAGACGAGGTGGTGGTAGTGGTTGTCGCCCAGCGCAAGCTCAAAACGTGCGGGCGAGCCGGCAGGCTCAATGCGCCGCAACACGCCAACATGGGTCAGGGCATGGACCACGTCATAGACCGCTTGAGTCGACAGCGATCCGGTCCGCGCTCTCGCGCCGGTCGCGATCGACTCGACATCAGCATGGGGATGGACAGACACCTCGGCCAGTATTGCGAGCCGAGGCCGGGTAACTCGCAGACCAGCAGCGCGTAACCGCTCGTCGGCATGTTTCATTCCTGCACCCTCTGAATTCTTGAATTGATCAATTTTACTTTCCCGCAAAATCTTCTAAAATGCAACATTTTGGATTTTATCTACTCGTCGCGGGGCCAATCTGTCGCACTCCGTCATCGGGAAGAATCGCATCGAGATTGTCGAATTTTCGTCGTTACAGGCTTTACCCCTCATGGTGATCTTGGTAGCTGACGAGTCATACTGGGCAGGTCAATCGTGGTCCGACTAAATGCCAAAATTTACGACGACTGAAATAGATGTCCGGCGCCATTCACATCAAGACCGCTAATAACTGGTGGGCCTAGATGACCGAACTCACATTAGTTGTCCTTCGGCAGAGAGATTCCCATGACCAAGTATGTGTATGAATTTTCCGAAGGCAGCAAGGATCAGAAGGCTCTGTTGGGTGGCAAGGGCGCCAACCTGGCCGAAATGACTCGTCTGGGTTTGCCGGTCCCGCCGGGCTTCACGATCAGCACTGACGCATGTCGAGAGTTCCTGAGTCGCGAGACCGAGCCAGCCGAATTAGGTGTGCAGGTGACGACGGCGCTGCGGAAGTTGGAACGTAGCGTCGGGCGCACATTAGGCGCCGCCAACGATCCGCTGCTGGTCAGTGTGCGCTCCGGGGCTCAGTTCTCGATGCCCGGAATGATGGACACCGTGCTCAACATCGGGCTCAACGATGCGAGCGTCAAAGGCTTAGCCAAGGAAAGTGGCGATGAACGATTCGCTTGGGACTCCTACCGGCGGCTCTTACAAATGTTTGGAAAAACTGTTCTCGAGGTCCCCGACACAATCTTCTCCGAGGCGTTGGCCAGAGCGGGCAAGGCATCCGGCGACGATCTGGGTATGGGTCTGGACGTCGAGGAACTCCAGTCGTTGGTCGATACTTTCAAGATCGCGATCCGCGAGCATTCCGGTATCGAATTTCCTCAGCATCCGCGTGAGCAATTGGACATGGCCATCCGTGCGGTGTTCCGCTCCTGGAATACCGACCGCGCCCGCCTATATCGTCGACGGGAACGTATTCCGCAAGAGTTGGGCACCGCAGTCAACATCTGCACGATGGTCTTCGGGAATCTGGGCGAGACCAGCGGCACCGGCGTCGCATTCACTCGTGATCCAGCTTCGGGTCGGATCGGCGCCTACGGTGACTATCTGTCCAACGCCCAGGGTGAAGATGTGGTGGCGGGGATCCGCAATACCTTGAGTTTGGACGACTTGGCGCAACTCGACGCGGCATCGCACCGACAGTTGATCGAGGCGATGAGTAGCCTCGAAACTCATTATCGTGACCTGTGCGATATCGAGTTCACGATTGAACGTGGCACGTTGTGGATGCTGCAAACTAGGGTGGGCAAACGAACCGCGGGCGCGGCATTCAGAATTGCCGCACAACTGGTCGACGAGCAGTTGATAACGCTGGACGAGGCGCTGCAACGGGTGTCGGGGCAGCAATTGGCCCAGCTAATGTTCCCGCAGTTCGATGCACGGGCCGATCGCGAATTGTTGACTAAGGGAATGGCCGCGTCGCCGGGGGCTGCAGTCGGCAAAGTGGTATTCGCCTCGTCAACCGCTAGAGAATGGGCCGAGCGTGGAGATCGTGTCGTGCTGGTACGTCGGGAGACGAACCCCGACGATCTGGAGGGCATGATCGCGGCGCAGGGCATACTCACCGCGCGCGGCGGCAAAACCAGCCACGCGGCTGTGGTTGCTCGCGGTATGGGCAAGACGTGCATTTGCGGCGCTGAAATGCTGGACATCGATGCATCGGCCAAAACCCTACGTATCGGCAATACAACACTGAGTGAAGGTGATCTGATCAGCCTGGATGGGTCGACCGGCGAGGTTTTTGTCGGTGAACTACCGGTGGTGCCATCGCCGGTGGAGACATACACCACGCATGGGCTGGAAGTAGCTTTAGCTGGGGCCAACGCGGAAACAGCCGACCTGATACGTGCGGTGGATCGTTTGCTCAGCCACGCCGACTCGTGCCGACGGCTTGAGGTTCGTGCCAACGCCGACAATGCCGAGGACGCCGCCGTTGCTCGCAGTCTCGGCGCCGAAGGCGTCGGGTTGTGCCGCACCGAGCACATGTTCCTTGGCGATCGACGGTCATTGATTGAGCGAGTCATCCTGGCCGATGACCCTGCTGAAAGACAGGCGTCCCTGTCTGCTCTCCTGCCCTTGCAGCGACAGGACTTCAGCGAGCTGCTCGAGTCGATGGATGGCCTTCCCGTGACGATCCGCCTTCTTGATCCACCGCTCCACGAGTTCTTGCCCGATCGAACTGAGCTTGCCGTCAAGGTTGCCGTTGCCGCCGAGCGCGGCGAGGCCGGTGCGGCCGCAGACGCCGACACCAAAATGTTGGCCGCGGTGGAGCGGTTACATGAGTCAAACCCGATGCTTGGCCTGCGCGGAGTTCGGCTAGGACTGATGGTGCCCGGTCTTTTCGCGCTGCAGGTACGCGCGATCGTCGAAGCGGCCTGTGACCAGAAAAAGGCGGGCAAGACTCCCCTGGTGGAGATCATGGTGCCGCTAGTCGGCTCAGTCACAGAACTACACCTCGTACGCGATGAGGCCTCTGCCATCATCGCGGCAGTGACGGCCGAGCACGAGGTCACACTTGATGTCCCCATCGGCACCATGATCGAATTGCCACGCGCAGCATTGACCGCCCATCGCATCGCTGATGCTGCCGACTTCTTTTCCTTCGGGACTAACGACCTCACCCAGACGACGTGGGGCTTCTCTCGCGACGATGTAGAAGCAGAAATCTTTGCCGCGTATCTGGACAAGGGCATCTTCACCATTTCGCCATTCGAGACCATCGACGCCGATGGCGTCGGTCGTTTGGTCGCGATCGCCGCCCGCGAGGGGCGCCAGACTCGTCCCGAACTTAAGCTGGGCGTCTGCGGGGAGCACGGCGGAGATCCCGAATCAATCCATTTCTTCGACAGCGTTGGACTGGATTATGTCTCCTGTTCACCGTTCCGCGTACCCGTCGCACGGCTCGAGGCAGGACGGGCGACCGTATCCGATCGCGCTAGGCACGGCTAGAGCGTTAGGCGCAACTGGGTGGCCGAGTGCCTCAGCTGTCGGTTTCGACGGCCTCGCCATTGCCGGCCTTCGGTGATTGGCACCAACCGCGCTTCATGCCAGTGTGGAGCCATGAAGTGGCTTACCCGCATCGCTTTGGCGCTTGCCGCCAACGGAATTCTGTTCCTGCTCGCGGCCATCGTGTTCGACAAATTCACCTTGTCCTTCACCGGGTGGATCATCGGCACCGTACTCGTCAGCTTGTTCACGGTTCTGTTGCGCGGCGCGATGTCCGCACTCGCACGCAAGTATGCGTCGGGCGCGACGTTCGTCGGCGGCCTCGCATTAGTCTGGGTGGCGCTGCTGCTGACCGATCTACTGACTGAGCGGGCCAGCTTCAACCTCGAAGGTTTTAGCACCTGGATCTATACCATTCTGATCGTCTGGATCGGCACGATCATCTACGATCAGGTCGACGACCGGCTGCTTGATGCGGTCACCGGCCACAGTGCGAACGGTGGCAAGCACACCACCTGATCCCCCACCGCCCCGCGTGTGCTGACGCCGTGTGACCATGAGCGAGTGAAGGACCTTGCAATGCGTTGGGTCGCCGGCTGGTCGGCAGCCACAGGTCACCCATGGACCGAGTTCAACGGCGTCGTGCGCATTGCGACGATGCTCGATTCACGACGCTTCGAATACCTAGCGACCGAGCCCACCCCCGCCGAATTAGCGGTCATCACAGCCCGCATCGCTGGCGACAACCGCGATGTCGTCACCGTCTTCACGCGACAACCCGAGACCTACCTCAAGCCACATGATGGGCTTGTCATCGACCGCGACGACGAGGCATTGATGACCTGCAGCCTGTCCAACGACGAATGCGGGTTGCCGGCCGGATTCGAGTCGACATGGGAACTCGATGGCGCTCGGGCCATCCTCCACGTCAGCGAACGCGACCATCTGGCCGCGGCCGGAAACGCGGCGACCGTCGGTACCGATGCGATCTTCGATCGGATCGAGACGATGCCGCGCTATCGCCGCCGTGGGCTGGGTTCGATCATCATGAACTCCCTGAGCGCTTGGGCTATCGAGGACGGCGCGACAACTGGAATACTCGCGGCCTCGGCTGATGGCCAGCAGCTGTATGCGAGCCTGGGGTGGAAAACCGAATGCAGCATGCTGGTGTTCCGCGGTGCGGCTGGCGATTAGGCCGCTGGTTGGGCAGTTCTGCGACAAACCTCGTCCCACGGGGTCGGCGTGATACCGAAATGCTCCCGTGCCTCCCGGTCATCGAGAACATAGGGGCGGTTCCACTGGTAGGACAAAGCGCTGATCTCACGCATCATGGGTGACACGAGCCCAAGGGTTCGTAGCACCGGCCCTGGGATGACACTGACCGCAACCGGCGGCCTGCCCATCGCGGCGAGCACGTCGGTGATCGCCTCGCGTTGCGTTCGCGCGGGATTGCTCGGCACATGCCACACCCGGCCCAAAGCAGTGTCGTCGGCGGCCGCAGCGATCAGGGTACGTGCAACATCGAGCACGTCGGTGAACGTATGCGGCTGGTCCGCCGAACCGAGGACCCAGGCGCGTTTACCTTTCGAAATGGTGGGCAGTTGCCGGCTGATATGGCCGTTGGCACCAATGCCGCTGCCGACGTAATCCGAACCCCGAACCTCCGTGGCGCGAAGGCGTCCAGCGATGTGCGCGGCACGGGCGTTCGCCCACATTTGTGCCCGCAGTCGTCCTTTCGTGTCGGTGGCGGCATCGGGCAGGCCCTGACTTATCGGACCATCCACCGGGCCATATGGATACAGGTTGCCGGTGCTGGCCAGCACCGCGCCAGATCGTTCGGCAGCGGTCAGAACGATGCCGCAAGTGGCGGCCATACCCGCGCCCACGATGTGTAGCCACCGGGGTTGGCACAGTTGTAGAGCACGGCGGCCCCGGTTGCGGCATCGCTCAACTTTTCAGGATCCGAAGCATCCGCCGCGATGTGTTGAACCCCATCGATTCCGGTGGACGTACCCGATCTCGTCAGCACAACAACATCGGATCCGCGGTCGGCCAGCAGTTTCGCAACATGACGGCCAACCAGGCCGGCACCGACAATAAGGTGTCGATCATTCATGATTTCTCCTAGAACCGAAGTGAGAGCACCGCTCTCTTGTTCAGAGTTGCAGATATTTCCAAAAACTTCAAGAGCATTGCTCTCATTTGTTGCAGATGCTCTCACTTTGCGCCAAGGTAGGGATGTGACAACCCCTGCGGCAACCGACAAGGCACCCACCGCGCGGCAGCGCGCGCGTATTCAGATCACCGCCGAGATTCTGGCTGCAGCACGACTTCGGCTCACGAAACAAGGTCCCGGCGAACTCTCGCTCCGCGCGGTCGCGCGCGACGTCGGCATGGTGTCGTCGGCGATCTATCGTTATTTCGCCAGCCGAGACGAACTCCTGACCGCACTCCTGATCGTGGCCTATAACGAACTCGGCGAGACCGTCGAGAACGCCGACGACTCGGTCGTCGTCCGCGATAATTATGTCGAGCGCTGGACGGCTGCGTGTCGCGCGATCCGCAGCTGGGCGATCGATCACCCCGGTGACTACGCGCTGCTCTATGGTTCCCCCGTCCCGGGCTATTCCGCGCCGCAGGTCACCATCGATGCAGCAGCACGCGGGACCCTCGTTCTTGTCCGCGTCGTGCTTGACGCACAGACTGCTGACCCCTCGATCATTCCGCGCGCCGGCAATGCTGACGCCACGCTCAAAACCGCAATGCGGGACGCGCTCGACTTTTTCCGCCACCTCGAGGTGCCCGCTGCAACCGCCACGCCAGAGGTCGCATTCCGTCTAGTTGCCGCCTGGGCCGCGCTGTTTGGCTCAATCTCCTTCGAACTATTCGGACATCTTGCCGGCTCGGTTAGCGATAACGAGTGCTTCTTCGATCAGGTCGTCGACCGTCTCGCAGCCGACCTCGGGCTGCGCGACAACGTGACCAGTGCCTCACCATAGAATGCCCAACTGACCACCCAGCAATGAAATAATCGAAAGACCACCTGACGCACTCGAAGGATCTTCATGCCCCGCATAACCCGCAGAACCTTTGTCGCAGCTCCGGCCGAATTAGTGTGGGCCTTTGTCGAAGATTTTGCCGAATGGCACCCGAAATTGCGGCACTATCCCGATGGGCCCGAGGCGCCAGCCGATCTCGTCGTGACCGTCCTGTCACGCGATGACGAGACGATGACGCTCTGCTACTCAATGCCCGAGCCGCCGTTCCCGATCACCGGGCACAAAGCGACCATTCAGGTCGAGCGGACACAGCCGCTGAGTTCACACGTGACCTGGTCGGCCGACTTCGACGCTGATCCGGAGATTCTTTTCGACCTGGAGGATCAGCTCGGCGACGACGTTTTTGTTCTAGCGCTCGACCGCCTTGCAACCAGTGCGCAAGAGACGCACGGCGCCGCACAGGTCGCAGCCAACGTCTACAGCGCCCACTGACATTCGCTGGTGGTCACGACCTCCAGTCGCGAAACCCCAGCACGATCAGTCGCATCTGACGCCGCGCGCCGTCCTTGATCGACTCCTCCAGATCAAGTCGCCCTTCGGGCATTTCGAGCACTTCCTCGGCATTTGAAACCATATTGCGCACGAACAGCCGAGACACCATCTGAACGTCGGCACTCGACCACGTCTCGATGTTAGGCAACCGGGCGAGCACGATGGCAAGTTCGCTGACGAACAGATCGAGTTCGTGAACGATTGCCCGCTGAATGAGGCCCCGCCCGCCGAACCGCTCGCGAGCGATGAACCCGAAGTGCTCCTTGTTCTCCTTGACCACGCGTACGAGAATGTCGGCCGATGCGTCGATGATGTTGGTGAATACTTCCGGATCGCGCTGCGCATCGCGGATCATCGTGCGCAATGTCGTGAACGCCTGAGTGACTAGGCTGAGTCCGAGCTCCTCCATCGAGCCAAAATGCCGATAGAACGCGGTCGGCACGACGCCGGCCTCGCGCGCCACCTGACGCAGGCTGAGCTGCCCAAATCCCTGCTCCGCGCTCAGGCGAAGCGCAGCGGACATGATCGCTTCACGCGTGCGCTCTTTCTGCGCCTGCCGCGAATTGTCACGCACCGGTTCGATTGTCACGCTCATACCTTAGTCAATTCCTTTCGGTGTACACGTGTTGACCTAGTGTCAGGCATCACCGCGACACCCCTTGTGCTTGGCTGGCACATCCTGCATCATTCTCAGTGTACAGTTGTTCACCAGTACACTGAAGTCATAAATAGTACTCAAGGAAAGGGTGTGTCCCATGGCGGTTCTCCGCAAGCTCCTCGCCTCGAAGGCAGTAGCGACCATGGCAACTCCCCATACGGTCGACCACTATCTCGACCAGATCCATCCCATGCTTGCGGTCCAAAATGTTCGCGGCCGCGTCGTCGAGATCATCGCCGAGACTGACAATGCCCGCACCGTCGTCCTCAAGCCCAATGGGGCCTGGACCGGCTTCAAGCCCGGCCAGCACGTCCAGTTCGGCGTAGAAGTCGAGGGCAAACGCCGTGTTCGCGTGTTCTCAGTGTCAAGTTCGGCATATCGCAATGACGGACACTTCAGCGTTTCGGTCAAGGCGCATCCCGATGGCTACGTCTCACAATTCCTGCGCTCGGGCCTCAAGCCCAAGACGCTCGTCTACCTCTCCCCTGCCGAAGGCGATTTCATCTTGCCCGAGGTTGTCCCCGACAACCTCTTGCTCATGAGCGGCGGCAGCGGCATCACGCCGGTCATGTCGATGCTACGGACGCTGGTCGACGGCGGCCACCGTGGCAAGGTGACCTTCTTGCACTACGCGCGGTCGCGCGACGATGAGATGTTCAGCGACGAATTGGACGCGATCAACCGCACGCCCAACATCAAGGTCGTTCGGGTTTACACCCGCCGACCCGAGGCCAGCGCTCACCTGTCTGGCCGCTACTCGATTGAACACCTCAAAAATCTTGGCATCGATCTCGGCTCGACTCTGGCCTTTGTATGTGGTCCCGCTGGCCTGATCCAAACCGTTCGCGATAGCTACACCGAGATCGGTGCCGCCGATCAACTGCGGATTGAATATTACAAGGTCCCGAAGGTCAATCTCGATGCCGCCGACGCAACTGGCACCCTGTCCTTCGACGAGAGCTCGTTCGAAGTCGCCAACAACGGCAAGACGATCCTGGAGCAGGCCGAAGAAGCCGGGCTCAAGCCGGCCTACGGCTGCCGCATGGGTGTATGCAACACCTGCGCTGTCAAGAAGAAGCACGGCGCCGTCAAACATGTCATCTCCGGCGAGATCCAAGCCAACACCGACGAAGTCATCAAGATCTGCGTAAGCACGCCGGTCGGCGATGCCTGCGTCGCCCTTTAACTCACTCGACCAACGAAGGAGAACCCCATGAGTCATCCCCGCCCGCGTATCGCGCCCGGTACCGCCCACAATCACAACGAAGCACCCAAGCCGCTCATCGGCCAGGACACCACCAAACGTGCCACCATCGGCCTCGACGTCATGACCTATGAGCAGCTCGAAGAGTTCGGCAATGAGATCGACGCGATTCGGCAGCGTGTTCTCGATGATCTCGGCCAGGTCGACGCCGACTACATTCGCCGCGTCATCAAAACTCAGCGTGGTCTCGAAGTCGCCGGTCGCGCGCTCATGTACCTGCCGTTCATCCCGCCGGCGTGGATCGCTGGCGTCGCCTCGCTCTCGTTATCGAAGATCATCGAGAATATGGAAATCGGCCACAACGTCATGCACGGCCAGTACGACTGGATGAATGACCCCCAGATCAGCGGCCACAATTATGAGTGGGACAACGTGGCGCCAAGCCAGGACTGGAAACGTACGCACAACTTCGAGCACCACACGTACACGAACATTCACGGCTTGGACAGGGACATCGGTTATGGTCTCGTCCGGATCGACTCCGATCAGCCGTATGCGTGGAAGTACCTCGGCAACCCGGCCTATGCGATCGCGCTGATGCTCATCTTCGAATTCGGCGTCATGGCCCATGGCAGCCCGTGGGATGACCTGCTGCGCGGCAAGAAGACCGACGACGAAGGCCGTGAGCAGTGGCATCGTGCGGGCAAGAAAGTCGGCAAACAGATGCTCAAGGACTACGTCGTTTTCCCTGCGCTGACCGGACCGTTCTTCTTGTCGACTATCGCCGGCAACGGCATCGCCAACGTCGTGCGCAACATCTGGACCTTCAACATTATTTTCTGCGGCCACTTCCCGGCTGAGGTCGAGACATTCCACAAGGCCGATGCCGAGAACGAGACGCGCGGCCAGTGGTATCTGCGCCAGTTGCTGGGTTCGGCCAATATCTCCGGCAGCAAGTTGTTCCACGTCATGAGCGGCAACCTGTCGTACCAGATCGAGCATCATTTGTTCCCCGACATTCCGGCCCGTCGCTATCCCGAGGTCGCCGTCGAAGTTCGCGACCTGTGCGACAAATATGGACTGCAATACAACAGTGGCCGTTTCTCCAAGCAGCTTTTCAGTGTTGCCAAGCAAATTGTCCAGCTCGGTCTGCCGCCAAAAGACAAGACCAAATGGGCCCGGCGCTATCAGCGCAAGTGGGCTGCCAAGGCGGCGGCCGCACAGACATCGCATAATGGGTCTGAGGACGTCGAGTCCACCAAGGTCGCTGCTTAGAAAGGTCCGCCCGGATGGCACTGAGTCGCCACGAAATCAAGAAGGATGCCATGCAGCAGTCCGCCGAAGCAGCCTTAACAACGACCCGCGCGGTCGCGGGCATCGTGTTCGATGCGATTGCCAAGATCACTGCCGAGGTTGGCTCGTTCGCGACCGAGATCTTCGAGATCCGCGAGGCAACCAAGACCGCCGCAGACGACAACCAGGACGATTAATCAGGGCTTTTTGATGTGAAAGCGGGAGGACGAAAGTTCTCCTGTTTTCGGCCATGGATTGATTTTGCAACCGTGGAGTCCCTTGGACTGTTGCATCATCACTGGCGCCAGGCGGCCTTTGCCACCACAACTGCTGTGATTGTGGCCTAGCCAGTGGCCAACCTCATGATTGATGACCATGTGGCGGTAGTTCCGCAACGATCCCTTGGCCGATCGCCAAGTCGGGGTGGCATGGAGCCACCGCGTTTGGTTGATGATGACATAGCGACCAACTCGGCAGCTGTAGACGCTACTGCAGCCGGATGAATAACTCGGAACTTTCGAAGCCTGGCTCAGGACAAGGGAGAATGACCCGCCTTTCTTTACCTCTTTGAACGCCACGCCCATGCCCCGCCACCCGCGCGGATCGTTGAGCGTCGACTTCGCTTCAGCACGGAATGCTGAAAGGCTGGCGGTGATCTTCCCTTTTGTGACGATCCGATAGGTAACCGTCTTCTTACGGGGCCTGAGGTGACGGATTGCGCCAGTTTTATTTGAGTAAGTCTTTGCGCTGGTATGACCAGGCTTCGAAGCCGTCACGCGCACGGAAATCTTCTTCCCAACATCAGCTGGTGCAAGCACATGAGACCGTTTCACCGCGCCGGAGATCGCGACGCCATTTCGGTACCACCGATACGAGAAAGTCGTTCGGGGCACTGACCAGGTACCGGTCGTCGTCTTGAGCGTCTTGCGGAATTTCCGCGTTCCAGAGATCACCGGACGCTTCGTATTGGCGATCGGCGCCTTCGACACCGCGGCAGTACGGATCGACTCCGCGACTCCGACCGGACCGCCGGCCTGCGAAGCAACTTCCCGCACCGACAGGCGCTTGCCGATGTCGCGAAGCCCGATCGTGTAGTTCGCGCCCTTCGCATCCGGAATGGGAGTCCCTTCACGGAGCCACTGCCGACTGACGGTCACTCCATCGGGGCCCCAGCTCCCCGCTGTTGCAATCAAGACCGAACCATACTGTGACGTTCCGGAGATCGTCGGCAACACAGTGTTGATCGGCGCGGAGCCATCGTCGGCACTGGCCGACTGATAAGACGTCAGGCCCAGCATCACGATAAATGCGGTCGCTATCACGCTCAATCGCTGAATCCATATGCCCACGCTAAGACGCTACACCGGATACGCGGCGGCGATGATCAATTCCAAAAGATCCGCTCAACAACTTGCCTGGCCTGACGAGTTGTACGCAGATAGTCGTCGACCATCCTGCTCCCCTCGTCGACGTCATAACCCATGAGGTGCGCGACGCCAGCGCGATCTTCGGCCTGTTCGACCATCGATTCGGCTGGTTTGCTCCGATACAGAACTACCGCGTTGCGAATCCTACTTACCAGCCGCCACGCGGCCTCCAGCAATTCGCTGTCCTCGGCCTCGAGCAACCCCGCGTCACGAGCCGCATGCAGCGCGTCGAGCGTCTTGGTTGTACGTAGGCCCTCGACGGCATGAGCATGCTGCATCTGCAGAAGTTGTACGGTCCATTCGACATCTGCGAGGCCGCCACGGCCGAGTTTAAGATGGGTGGCCGGATTGGCGCCGCGCGGCAGCCGTTCGGAGTCGACCCGTGCTTTGATGCGCCGAATCTCACGCGCGTCGACATCGGAAATGCCTTCGCTTGGCCAGCGCAGCGGATCGATCAGCGCGGTGAACTTCGCGCACAATTCTTCATCACCCACGATGGCCTCCGCGCGCAACAGCGCTTGCGCCTCCCAGACCGCCGACCAGCGCTCGTAATAGCCGGCATATGACTTGATACTGCGCACGAGCGGGCCTGAGTTGCCCTCGGGGCGCAGATCCGCATCCACCTCAAGCGATGGGTCGACACCCGAGGCAGCCAGCATCCTGCGGAGCTCGCGGGCCACGGCGAGCGCAGCTTCGCCAGCAGCCTGCTCATCGGGCGCACCGCCATCGGGGCCGGGCAGCGGATCATGCACGAACATCACATCGGCATCGGAGCCGTAGCCGATCTCATGGCTGCCGAGGCGGCCCATGAGGACAATCGCCATCCGCGTCGGCATCGGCCCCTTGTCGGCCTCGAATGCGCTGATCGCCGCGATCAGCGCCGCCGACAGAGCGCCAGTTGCGACATCGGTCAATGCCTCGCCGACCTCGCCAACATCGAGATGTCCGAGAATGTCGGCCATACCAATCCGTGACAGCTCACGGCGACGGATTCGTCGGACCGCTCGGATCGCATCGGCAGCAACGGTGTGCCGCTTCGCGGCATTGTTCATCTCGCTGATCAGGCCGTCGCGGCTGCGCGGTACGAGTTCGTCGGCATCACCCAGCATCGCCACCGCTTCGGGGGCACGCAAAATTAAGTCGGACACATATTTGCTGGAGGAGAGAATGTAGGCGAGCTGTTCAGCGCCTTCGCCCTCATCGCGGAGCTTGCGCAGATACCAGTGCGTGTCACCGAGACTCTCGGAGATCTTGCGGAACGCCAGCAATCCGCCGTCCGAATTGGGCGATTCAGCGAACCACGACAGCATCGCCGGTAACAGCGAACGCTGGATCGACGCACGCCGCGAGACGCCGGCGGTCAGTGCCTTGATGTGCGCGAGCGCACCGACCGGATCGATGTAACCGAGCGCCAAGAGTCGCTGTTCGGCCGCCTCTGGAGTGAGTCGCAGCCCTTCAGTCGGCAGCGCTGCCACCGCTTCCAGCAGCGGGCGATAGAACAACTTCTCGTGCAGGCGGCGAACCTCACGACGATGCACCTGCCAGTCGCGGACAAGACTGTCCCCCGGTGCCCGCTGGTAGCCCATGCTGCGACCGATCCGACGCAGATCTTCCTCGTCATCGGG
Organism: Aeromicrobium changchenzhani; assembly: GCF_057586615.1. Classification (NCBI taxonomy): domain Bacteria; kingdom Bacillati; phylum Actinomycetota; class Actinomycetes; order Propionibacteriales; family Nocardioidaceae; genus Aeromicrobium; species Aeromicrobium changchenzhani. The sequence continues at coordinate 2,333,795 of NZ_CM172480.1, forward strand.
GACGACGTGCGATCGGCGCAGCCGATACAGCTGGATTCGATGTTCAAGGGTGCGTAGGAACTCATACGCCCGTTCCATCGCGGCGCCGTCGCGGCGGCCGACATAGCCGCCCGAAATGAGCGCACGGAGCGCGGGCAGCGTTGAGGGGCTGCGCAACGCGACATCAACGCGGCCGTGGACGAGTTGCAGAAGCTGGACCGCGAATTCGACATCACGCAGGCCGCCTGGACCGAGTTTGAGCTGGCGGTGCAGCTCGGCGCTCGGCAAATTGTCGATCACGCGCCGTCGCATCGCCCGTGTGTCGGCGACGAAATTGTCGCGCGCACTGGCATTCCAGATCATCGGCGATAACGCGTCGACATATGCTTTTCCGAGTTCGGCGTCGCCCGCCGCGAAGCGCGCTTTGAGCAGCGCCTGGAACTCCCAGGTCGTCGCCCACCGCTCGTAGTAGTTGATGTGGCTGGACAACGTACGCACGAGCGGGCCGGACTTGCCCTCGGGACGCAGCCCAGTGTCCACTTCCCAGATAGTGCCTTCGGCGGTGAGCTCCCCGCAGATTCGGATCGTCGCGGCAGCCAAATGAGTTGCTGCGCGCACCGCATCCTGATCGTCTGCGCCGGCGACCGGCTCATAAACGAAGATGACGTCAACATCGCTGATGTAGTTGAGCTCGCGGCCGCCGGTCTTGCCCATGGCCATGATCGCCAGCCGGCACAGGTGCGCGTCCTCCGTTTCGGCGTGGGCGAGCGCCAGTGCGGCACCGAGTGTCGCCACAGCGAGATCGGCCAGTTCGGCCGAGGATTCCTCGAACGAGGTGTAATCGTTGAGGTCGCGTGCGGCAATGTGCAAGAGTCCGCGGCGATAGTGGATCCGCAACTCGTCGGGGGTCTTTGCGTGTCCGACTTCGCGACGCTGTTCATCAAGCGGCAGCGCCGTCGTCGACAGCTGATCGGCACCAAGATCGGTGAGATATTCGGGGTGGCGGGCAAGGAATTCACCAAGCGCCTCACTCGTGCCGAGCACGATCAGCAAACGTTGGCGCAACTGCACATCGGCATCGAGCAGCGCGAACAATCGATCCGCGCCGTATGACTCCGCGATCGACTCGATCGAGGACAACGCCGTGTCAGGGCTGGCCACCGTACCGATTTGGTTGACCAATTCGGCAGGAATCCCTGGCAACCGCGCCAATTGCTGCGATGCCGTCTCGACGAACCGGAACCCCTTACGCGCCAACGTTTGAGGAATCGGTCGACTGTCAGGGGCCACGAGGCGACACTACCGCTTGGCTCAGAGGACCGGCATGAGCCGATCGATCTCGAACTGCGTCACCTGCGTGCGGTAGTCGCTCCACTCGGCACGCTTGTTGCGTAGGAAGAAGTCGAAGACATGCTCGCCGAGTGTCTCGGCAACCAGATCGCTGGACTCCATCGTTCGGATCGCCTCATCGAGATTGCGCGGCAGCGGCGCGATGCCAAGTGCTTTGCGTTCGTTCTCGCTGAGTGACCAGACATCGTCTTCGGCCTCGGGCGGAAGTTCATAACTGCCCTCGATCCCTTTAAGCCCGGCAGCCAGCACGAGCGAGAAGGCCAAATAGGGGTTGCAGGCCGAGTCAATCGCGCGGTTCTCGATCCGGGCGGACTGGCCCTTGTGTGGTTTGTACATCGGGACCCGGATGAGCGCGGAGCGGTTGTTGTGGCCCCAGCACACATAATTGGGCGCTTCCCCGCCGCCGGCGAGCCGCTTGTAGGAGTTAACCCACTGATTTGTGACCGCGGTGATCTCTGGCGTGTGGTGCAGGACCCCAGCGATGAATGCCCGACCGGTTCTCGACAGTTGATATTCGGCGCCAGCCTCGTAGAACGCATTCTCATCGCCCTCAAAGAGCGATACGTGGGTATGCATCCCCGAGCCGGGGTGTTCGGTGAACGGTTTGGGCATGAATGAGGCCCACTTGCCCTGGCTCAGCGCCACCTCGCGGACGATCGTGCGGAACGTCATGATGTTGTCCGCAGTCGACAACGCGTCGGCATAGCGAAGATCGATCTCCTGCTGGCCGGGCCCGCCCTCGTGATGGCTGAACTCGACCGAAATGCCCATGCTTTCGAGCATCGTGATGACCTCACGCCGGAAGTCTTGGCTGTCGCCCTGCGCAGTGTGGTCAAAGTAGCCGCTGTCGTCGACCGGGACGGGTCGGCCGCCCTTCTCCGGCTTCCCCTTGAACAAAAAGAACTCGATCTCTGGATGGGTGTAGAACGTGAAGCCAGCGTCAGCACCCTTCTTGAGCGTCCGTTTGAGTACGTGCCGCGGGTCCGCATAGGAGGGACTGCCGTCGGGCATCAGGATGTCGCAGAACATGCGCGCGGTTGCGGGCGTCTCGCCACGCCACGGGAGGATCTGGAACGTCGCCGGATCGGGCTTGGCCAACATGTCCGACTCGTGCACCCGGGCGAAGCCCTCGATCGCCGAGCCATCAAAACCGATGCCCTCGGCGAAGGCGCCTTCAAGTTCCGCCGGCGCAATCGCCACCGATTTTAAGGAGCCGAGTACGTCGGTGAACCACAGGCGGACGAAGCGGACGTCACGCTCTTCGAGTGCGCGTAGCACGAAGTCTTCTTGCTTACCCATGGCACCAGTGTGCCCAACGTGTGTTTCACCCGTGTTTCGGACCCGCAAGTGCTAACTTCACGAACATGGTCGTCTTGCTTCCCACCCCACTTCAGGAATGCCCCCAGCTCGCCGAGGCGTGCGGTCTGCGACGGCTGTGGGTCAAGCGCGATGATTTGATCGGTCCGGGCATGGGCGGCAACAAGGTGCGCAAACTTCAGCACCTGATCGCCGATGCCGAGGAGCAGGGCTGCGACACGCTCGTGACAGTCGGCGCAGCGCAGTCCAATCACGCCCGGCTCACCGCGATCCTCGGACGAATTCACGGCCTTGAGGTACATCTCGTACTCATGGGGCAGCCGGGCCCGATCGAAGGCAATCTGGTGCTCGATGAGCTCGTCGGCGCACAGATCACGTGGTATCCCGGTGACGACTGGGGCGGTCTCGAGGCGATGGCACGAGCCCTCGTCGATTCGCTTCGTGGCGGCGGCAAGACGCCCTATTTCATCCCGCTCGGCGGCTCGAGCCCGGTCGGCGCACGCGGCTACCTCACGGCATACGAGGAGATTATTAAGCAGCTGCCCGCAGGCACGGGTGACGCGACGATCGTCCACGCCTCCTCGACCGGAGGTACACAGGCCGGCTTGATCGCCGGTCACGCAATCCATGGCGGACCGGTTGTGCTCGGCGTCGATGTGATCAAAGGCGGCACAGATCTAAAGATCGCGGCCACCGAACTCGCCACTGGTCTCATCACCGGACGCAGCACCAATATCCCGGTGGTCAACATCATCGACGGGACCGGGCCGGCGTATGGCGTCGTGACGCCCGAGGTTGCGGCAGCAGTGTCGACCGCGCTCGTGACTGAAGGGCTCGTACTCGATCCGGTCTACACCGGCAAAGCGATGGCTGCCCTCCTGACGCGGCCGCCTGAGTTGATGACCGATGCGGCGATCTTCATCCATACCGGCGGGCAGCCCGCAGTGTGGACCGCGAAGTACACGGCGGCCTTGCTCGGGCGTGACTGAGCGCCGCGATGCAGCCCTGTTCGGCTGACATACACGCCGGATAGTCTCATCACATGCCGCAACTCCGACTCGCACTTGCGCAGATCAACCCCACGGTGGGTGACATCTCCGGCAATGCCACCAGGGTCCTCAACTACGCGCGTGACGCAAATAATCAGGGCGCGCATGTGGTCGCCTTCCCCGAAATGATGTTGACCGGCTATCCCGTCGAAGACCTCGCACTGCGGGCAAGCTTTGTCGATGCCTCACGCGCCGCAATCCAGACGTTGGCGCTCGAGCTCAACAATGAGGGACTCGGCGAGATGGGTGGCTATGTTTGCCTCCCTCGTTCGGGTGCCGGGCGCCGTCCCCCGGTTGGGGGTTCCCAAGGGGTCGCCGACAAATGCTGGCGCGGTCATCCATCGCGGCAAAATCGTTACCCGTTATTTCAAGCATCACCTGCCCAATTACGGCGTGTTCGACGAGTTCCGCTGGTTCGTGCCCGGCAACTCGATGCAGATTCTCCAGATCCATGGCATCGACATCGGCTTGGTAATCTGCGAGGACATTTGGCAGGACGGGCCCAGCGCCGCTGTCGACGCCGCTGAGTCGGCATTGCTGCTGGTCATCAACGGTTCGCCGTATGCCAGCAATAAGGATGATGCCCGCTACGACCTATGCGCCCGTCGCGCCCGTGAGGGTGAATGCGCGCTGGCCTACGTCAACATGACCGGGGGCCAGGACGACCTCGTGTTCGAGGGCGATTCGATCATCGTCGACAAGGACGGCGCGATCCTCGCACGCGCCGGGCAGTTCACCGAAGAGTTACTGATCACCGATCTGGAGCTGCCCGCGGCCACTGCGCCGATGCCCGATCCTGACATCCTGATCGGTGGGTTCCGGATCGAACGTCACGTCATCTCGGCCGAGCCGCTGCCGGCATACGCACCACTGTCGAATCCGCCGATCACCGAACGCCTCGACAATCTCGGCGAGACCTATGCGGCCATTGTGATGGGGTTGCGCGACTATGTGCTCAAGAACGGCTTCAAGTCCGTCTTGTTGGGCGTTTCGGGCGGCATCGACTCGACGTTGGTCGCCGCGATCGCCTGCGACGCGATCGGCGCCGACAAGGTCTATGGCGTTTCCAATCCCAGCGACTGGTCGAGCGAACATTCCAAGACCGATGCCGCCGAGTTGTCCGAACGCACCGGGCTCCACTTCGAGACCATCGCGATCGCCCCGATGGTCGATGTGTTCACCAACACGCTCGAAATCGATGGTCTCGCGGTCGAAAATCTGCAGGCTCGCATACGTGCTGTGATTTGGATGGCGCTGTCCAATCAGCACGGCCATCTTGTTCTGGCCTGCGGCAACAAGTCTGAGCTGGCGGTCGGCTATTCAACGATCTATGGCGATGCGGTCGGCGGCTACGCACCACTTAAGGACGTACCGAAGACACTTGTGTGGGAGTTATCCACCTGGCGCAATGCGTCTGCGGTCGCCATCGGCGAGACCCCGCCGATCCCCCCGGCCACGATCACGAAACCGCCGAGCGCCGAACTCCGGCCGGGCCAACTCGACAGCGATTCGCTTCCGCCCTACGAGATCCTCGATGCGATTGTCGAACGGTATGTGAACCAGAATCATGGCTCGAAAGAAATTGTCGCGGCTGGGTTCGACCCGGCGATCGTGGAGCGGGTTATCGCCCTGATCGATCGCGCCGAATACAAGCGGCGACAGTATCCGCCGGGTCCGAAAGTTTCAGGTCGCAACTTCGGTCGCGATTGGCGCGTACCGATCACCAACCGCTGGCGCGAGTCGCTCTGACCGTCCCACGTGCGACAGATCACAGGGCGACGGCCCGCATTCTGTGCAACGCTTGAGCAGTCCGTGGACTCCATCATGGGAGCTGCGAGAAGCGGAGGAACATCATGAGCGAAGAGACTGCACCCTACGGCAGCGGACCTGCGCCGGCCACCCCGATCAAGCGTATTCGAACCCATCATCTCCAGTCGCTGAAAGACCAAGGGCAGAAGTGGACGATGCTCACCGCGTACGACCAGTACGCGGCTGCGACGTTCGATGAGGCGGGCGTCGAGGTTCTACTTGTCGGTGATTCCGCCTCGAATAATGTGTTCGCTAATGAGACGTCACTACCGGTGACGGTCGATGAACTTATCCCGCTCGTGCGGGCAGTGTCCCGTTCGGCGACACGTGCGCTCGTGTTGGCTGACCTGCCGTTTGGCTCATATCAGGCGTCGCCGGAACAGGCATTTCATACCGCGGTGCGCTTCATGAAGGAAGCCGGCGCGCATGCCGTCAAGCTTGAGGGCGGCCTCGCCGTCGTCCCGCAGGTCAAACTTCTCACCGATTCTGGCATCCCGGTTTGCGCCCATATCGGCTTCACTCCACAGTCCGAACACAACCTCGGCGGCTACCGCGTCCAAGGCCGTGGTGATGGTGCCGCGCAGATGATTGAGGAAGCCAAGGCATTGGAGGCTGCCGGAGCATTCGCGGTAGTCATGGAGATGGTGCCGGCACCAGTTGCTGCCGAGGTCACGAAAGCGCTGCGCATACCCACCGTCGGTATCGGCGCCGGTATCGATTGCGATGCCCAGGTGTTGGTATGGCAGGACATGATGGGCCTGCGCACCGGCAAAGCGCCCCGTTTCGTCAAGCGCTATGCCGACCTGCACGCGATTATGCTGGAAGCAGCACAGTCCTACGTGGCAGAGGTCAAGGGCGGCGCGTTCCCTGAGCCCCAGCACTCGTTCGAAAGCTAAGCCTCCCCGAACACGCTAGTCAGACGTGCCAGTTCCACCATTCGACGCCGGACAGCACGAGCACAAACCACACCAGGACTCCTACCGGCGGAATCCAAATACACCACGCTGGGCGAGAGCGCGCCCATGCGGCCATCAGCATCGACTGCGGCAGCAACAGCAGCAGGGCTAGAAGGACGCCCCACCACGGGGCATACAGAACAGTCGAGATCGAGATCCAGAGGACCACGAAGAGTCCCGCAACGCCGATCCATGGCCCGGACCGTTCCAACCGAAGCCGGCGCTGGTGGTTAAGACTCATTCAGCCGGTTGTTCGGGCGCGGCATCGCTGGCGGGCTCAGTGTCATTCCAGCCGGGATCTTCATCCCAGGTCTTGGTCCGCTCCTCCGCAATCCTCAGGGCATGTGATGCCTCGTCTGCCGAATCGTAGGGGCCCAACCGGTCGGCCGCCTTGCAACCATCCTTGCTCTCGACGGCTCGATGGGTCAGACAGTAGTAGTACTTGTCACTCATGGTCTCCATAGTGCCTCACGGCGACCGCATAGACTGCCTTCGTGAGTGAATTGATCGCTGGAGTCCTATCCCCCGAACGCCCCGTGCCCCATTCGATCGACCGTCCGGAGTACGTCGGCCAGACCGCACCCTTGCCGTACAAAGGGTCGCTCGTACGTGATGCTGAAATGATCGCCAAGATCCGGATCGCCAGCCGAATCGCGGCGCGCGCGCTGGATGCGGTCGAGGCGGCGATCGCGCCCGGCGTCACGACCGACGAGCTCGACCGGGTCGGCCATGAGTTCATCGTCGCCAATGGCGCCTACCCGTCGACCCTGGGTTATCGCGGGTATCCCAAGTCCTTGTGCAGCAGCGTCAACGAGGTGATCTGCCATGGGATCCCCGACGATCGACCACTCGAAGACGGCGACATCGTCAACATCGACATCACTGCATACATCGGCGATGTTCATGGCGACACCAACAAGACCTATCTGGTCGGCAACGTCGACGAGCAATCGCGGCTGTTGGTCGAGCGCACCCACGAGGCGACGATGCGCGCGATTCGCGCGGTCAAACCGGGCCGTCAGATCAATGTGATCGGGCGGGTAATCGAGTCCTACGCCAAACGCTTCGGCTACGGCGTCGTGCGCGATTTCACCGGTCATGGCGTCGGGCCCGCGTTCCATGACGGTTTGATCATCCCGCACTATGACGATCCGAGTTTTGACACCGTCATCAAGCCCGGTATGACGTTCACGATCGAGCCGATGTTGACGCTCGGCACCGCCGACTGGGACATGTGGGAGGACGGTTGGACCGTCACGACGAAGGACAAGAGCCGCACCGCTCAGTTTGAGCACACGCTCCTGGTGACCGATGACGGCGCCGAGATACTGACCGTTTCCGGCTCGATGAAAGACAGCCAATGAAACTTCCCAAAGCCACTCGAGACCGCGTTATTTTGGCGTTCACCGCGTTCGCAGCGTGCGTTGCGCTCGTTGCGACGTTCATGATCATTTCCGGCGGCGCCGACAAGCCGGCAACCCAAACAGCTGAGCCCGGCTTCGGGCGAGACTACGACCCTTTCCCAGACCTCGGGACAGCGGCAAGCGACGGGCCTGCCGAAGGTCTGGGAGGGGCCAACGGCTTCTTGGGAGCTGGCGACAGCAACTCCATAACCCTCGGCAGCGGCAGCACGTCGGACGTCCACGACGTTAGACTCGTTGCCGAGTCCGACGGTCCACTCTATGTATTCGGCTACGTAACGCCGAAGGGAAAGTATCGCGTTACTCCCACCGGAAAGTCGGACTGGTCCAAACGCCTCCAGATTCGGGGCCAACGCCCACTCGCTCAAGTCGCGTTCCAAGTGTTGGGAGCAGCGACTTACATCACCTGCACGATTTACGTGGACGGCCATCGCGTGTCGTCCTATACCGGACGTGGCCAGTCTCAGGTGGGCGTCTGCACCGGCTGAATAGCGGCGGGGCGAATGAGTCGGCCTATAAGCCGGATTTTGTCGGGCCGCTGAATTTAATCTTTGGCCCGGGCAGCCATCTATCTAGGCGACACATTGCTGTGCCGCTCGTGCAACCTACCCGCTGACATTGGACGAGCAGCCCGTCAGCGCAGAAGCCGAAGCCTCCATCTTGGTCTTGCTCCCAGTGGGGTTTACCTAGCCGTCCCAGTCACCTGGAACGCTGGTGGGCTCTTACCCCACCGTTTCACCCTCACCCGCACTTTCACCCTCTCCACGAGCGAGCAAGCTCGCTGCTGATCGGGCGAAAGCCGCTGGCGGTCTAATTTCTGTGGCACTGTCCCGCACGTCACCGTGGGTGGCTGTTGGCCACCACCGTTGCTCTACGGAGTCCGGACTTTCCTCGGTGGACCGAAATCCAACGCGGCTGCCCGGCCGACTCATTCGCTTGGCGTCACTCTACCGGTATGTACGCTCAACCAGTGACACACGACGCCCGGTCGCTCGCCGAGATCATCGGATTTCTGATCGCCATCATGGTCTTTGCGCGCGCCTGCGCCGCCGAAGGGTTGTTCGTTGCGCTCGGCGGACAGCTCGATCGATTCTCGGGTGGCTCACGGGTGCGGGCGTTGATGTTCTGCATAATTTTTGCAGCCGGTGTCACGGCCGTCCTCAGCCTGGACACGACCGTCGTTCTGCTCACTCCAGTTCTGCTTGCCGCATCAACTGCACCCCCGCAACGCTCTTTTGCCTTCGTCTCGGTTCGCCTCGCCAACTCTGCATCAACGCTGCTGCCGATCTCGAATCTGACCAACCTGCTGGCCTTCGCCGCGACCGGTCTGACTTTCGTTGGCTTCGCACGCGCCATGTTTCCGGTCTGGATCGCGGCGATCGGGCTCGAGTATGTGGCGCTGCGATGGTGGTTCCGCGACGAGTTGGCTGCATCGTATGAACCACAGCCCCGCACCGCTCCGGCGATACCGCTGTTCCCATTCGCGGTAGTGATCGTCGTGTTATTTGGTCTCACCAGCGGCGCGACCCCCGTCATACCGGCTGCGGCCGGCGCGATCCTGATCGGCAGCTATGCATTGCTGCGCGGCAGCACAACATGGTCCGAATTATTGGAAGCGGCTAACCTTCCGCTTGCCGCGTTCGTGTTCGTCTGGGCACTTGTCGTCTCGTATTTGAGTTCGACAGTCGTGGGCGATTGGGTCGGCGATCTGTTGCCGACGACAGCGGGGCTCGGCGCACTTCTTTCGATCGCGCTGATCGCAATGGTTGTTGCCAATGTCGTCAATAACATTCCGGCGACGTTACTGTTGTTGCCCGCAGCGACGCTGGCCGGGCCCGCCGGCGTACTGGCGCTGCTCATCGGTGTCAACGTCGGCGCCAACTTGACCGTGATCGGTTCATTGGCCAATTTGTTGTGGCGTCAGTCGGCTGGGCGGGAGTTGTCATCACTCCGCCAATTCCATGCGCTGGGGTTAGCAACAACCCCGATCATCGTCACGCTGTGCACGGTCATTCTATGGGGCTGGACATCACTGCTCTGGTGAAAGATAGGCTCAGGGCGTGCTGATCTTGCTGCCGCCGTCCGAAGGTAAGACGATCCCCGTGGCGGGCGAGCCGCTCGACTTGAACACACTGGATCTTAGTGCCCTCAATCCGACTCGCGAGCGCATTCTCACGAGCCTGATCGCCGTCAGCGCTGGCAACGAGAAGCGTGCGATGGCGCGGTTGGGGCTCGGCAAGACGCTCGCCGATGCGCTGCCTCGCAATGCCAATCTGCGCGCTGGGCCGGCGGCGCGCGCGGATGAGGTTTATTCCGGCGTTTTGTATACGGCCCTTGATTTCGCCTCGCTCGATGACATTGCACGCAAACGGGCCGACTCAACTATCGCGGTCGCTAGTGCTCTGTTCGGGTTAGTGCGTCCCTCGGACCGCATTCCGGCATATCGTTTGTCTGGCGATGTGACGCTGCCGCAGCTCGGCCCGGTCGCCGGAATTTGGCGCAAAAAGCTCGGCCCCGTTCTGGCCGATCTCGTCGGCACGGGCTTACTGATTGATCTGCGTTCGGGTATGTACGTCAACCTCTTCAAGCCCACCGGAGCGTTGGCCGCACAGACCGCGACGATGCGTGTACTCCACGAACATCACGGCACTCGCAAGGTCGTCAGTCATTTCAACAAAGCCACGAAGGGCCGAATCGTCCGAGCGCTGTTGGAAGCCGGCGCGAACCCGACGACAGCCGACGAGCTCGAAAGCACGCTCGTGGACATCGGCTGGACCGTCGAGCGACAGGGCAACCGGCTCGACGTCATCGTCGCCGAAATCTGATCCCGGGCTAGTGCGGGACCACGGAGAAGTTGCGCAACGACGGCCGTCCGTCGGGCCAAAAGGTGACGGTCGTGATTGACGCAGGCGCCAGTTCCATCTTGTAGATCGAGCGCATCGGTGCATCCAGCGCGAGCCGGACCATCAGCTTGATCGGCGTGACGTGGCTGACGGCAACGACCGTCTTGCCAGCGTATGCGCTCAGGAGCCGATCACGCGCCTCAACGACCCGGTCCGAGACCGCGTCGAACGTCTCGCCACCGGGCGGAGCTATCGCGGTCGAGCCAAGCCAGGCATCCATCTCGGCGGGCCACTTTGCCATGATCTCGGCGAAGCTGTAGCCCTCCCACTCACCGAAATTGGTCTCCACAATCCCGGCTTCGAGACTGACTTGCAGTCCAAGCTCACCGGCAACGATGCCGGCCGTCTCTTGCGTACGCCGTAACGGCGAGGCGACGACCGCATCGACGCTGCCGAACTGTTTAAGCCAGGTGGCCGCGCGGCCGGCCTGCTCTTCGCCGAGCTCAGTGAGTCCCGGATCGCTGCCGCCACTACCGCAGAACACTTTGCGCACCGTGTTGGGAGTGACACCATGACGCAGCAGGACGATCGTGGTGGGCTCACCGGACTGCTGACTCCCCCAACCGACCGCTGGGCTCGTCTCCTTGATCTCAGCAGCAGTGTCAGGAACGTCAGGAGCGTTATCGAGTGCGACGTTGAGGATCGCGTCCGCTGCAGCGTTCTGGTCACGCGGAACCCACGTCCATATGACATCAGCGGGTGCAAGCTCCTGCGCGCGTGCCGCCAACGCCCGCATCGATGGATGTTTGACCTTCCACCGACCCGCCATCTGCTCAACGACGAGTTTGGAATCCAGCCGAACCTCGAGTTCGGCCTCCGGGGTGTGTTCCCGATAGAGCTCAAGTCCCGCGATCAGTCCTCGATATTCGGCCACATTATTGGTCTCGTGCCCAATGAACTCAGCGCGTTCGGCAATGGCCACACCCGTGTCGGCATTGCGAAGGATCGTGCCGTAGGCCGCCGGGCCAGGGTTGCCGCGTGAGCCGCCATCAGCCTCGATGATGACCCGCACGCTCAGATCCCTGATTCGAGCGTTCGCACCAAGATCCGACTGCATTCGGGGCAGCGTAGAACCTCATTGCTCGGTTTTGCCGCAAGCTCGCGCAGGTCGGAGCCGTTCAGCTCCAGTCGGCAACCCTCACAACGGCGGGCTCGAAGCGGAGCCGCACCACTGCCATATTGGGCGCGCAACTTGTTGTACAGCGCGGTCAGATCCTCGGGAACCTTGGCCGCGATCTCCTTGCGCTCGGCCTCGGCCGTCCGCGCTTCCGCGTCGAGCTCTGCAACTGAGGCATCTCGCGATGCCTCCGCTGTCGCGATCGATTCATTGATCCGATCGAGCTTCTCAGTGGCCTCCGACAGCGTCGCCTGAGCCAATTCGAGTGCTTCCATGACCTCGAGCTCTTCGTCCTCGAGGGTGGCGATGCGCCGATTGAGCGCGGTTGTCTCCTGCTGCATCTTCTCTAGATCACGGGGATTGGCAATCTGACCGGAGTTCATCCGATTTTCGTTGTTAAGGCGACGAGCCTTGACTTGTTCAACCTCGAGATCGGCCTTGCGCTGATCGGTGCTGAGGTCCGAAACGGTCGTATCAGCCTCGATGCGTTGACCGTTGAGCTCATGCACCTGGGCGCCGAGCTCGGCGAGCGTGGCCAGCTCAGGGAGCGTCTTTTTACGATGGGTGAGTTGCGCCAGGATGGAGTCCTGCGCCTGCAAATCGAGCAACGAGAGTTGCGCGAAGGGATCGGCTTTCAGCGGTCGCTCCTTTGTTGGGATGTTGCCACGAACGTCCACGGATCGGTGACGATCGTCGAGACGTTGATCTCCACCGTATCCCCCAATTGAGCACCGAGCTCCCGCGCCGCAACCGGAAGCCACGTCCATTCGGCCGCCCAGTGCGGCACGTCGATGATGGCAGGCGCTCCTGCCGCCTCCAGGTGCTCACTGACCGGGTGATGTCGAAGGTCCGATGTGACGTAGACATCGGCCCCAATCGCGGCTGCCCGCTCGAGCAGGAAGTCCCCCGAGCCGCCACATAATGCGACCGTCTCGACAATCCGATCAGGGTCGCCAGCGATCCGGTTTGCGCTGTGATGCGCAGGTAGCGAATTTATGACGACAGTAGAGAACTCCCCCAGCGTCATCGGTTCGGCGAGGGTGCCAACTCGGCCGCTCCCGCGATCAGTCTCGTCCGGAGCGATGAGCTCGAACACGTCAATGACCGGGACTTCATACGGATGTGCACGACGGATCGCAGTCCGAACCACAGCGCGCAACGATGTGGGCGCGACGACTTCGATGCGGATCTCCTCAACAAATTCCCTCGTGCCCACGACACCAATGACCGGTTCGGCGCCCTCAAGCGGGCGGAACGATCCGGTCCCGATCGAGGTGAAGCCGGTGAGGTCATAATCCCCGAGTGCACCGGCTCCGGCGGCGTGCATCGCGGCCATGACAGCAGCGGCCTGCTCTTGCGGAACGTAGGTGACCCACCGGTCGAGCGCCGGCTCCGGGTCGGGTTCAAGCGGACGTATGTCGTGCAGGCCGAGCGCGAGCGCCATCGACTCGGAAACGCCGAATACGGGTGAATCGGCATTCGTATGACAGGTGTGGAGGCCGATCCCGTTGCGGATCATGGTGTGAACGACTCGCCCCTTGGGCGTCGTCGCGGCGACGCTCGTAACGCCTTTGAGGTACAGCGGATGGTGCGTCACGAGGAGTTGAGCGCCGCGTGCGACTGCTTCATCGACGACCGATTGCACCGGGTCGACCGCCAACAGGATCGACCCGATCTCGGCATCAGGATCGCCCACCACGGTGCCGACCGCATCCCAGTCATCAGCATGGCGCGGGTCGTACAGCGCATCGAGAACAGCGACGACTTCGCGCAATGTCTTGGCCATGAAATAGACCCTAGTCGTCGGCGACGGGGATGTCTTCAGTGACCGAAAGGAGCAGGTCAGGCAGGCTGCTGCGCAGCAGGTCAGAGTCGATCGGGCGGCCGTCGATCAATGCCTCGCGCAGCGCGAGGTCATATGTTCCAATCAGGATCGTGGCCGCTTGGCCCGGGTCGATCGTGAACCGTCGCCCCATGGCATTGAGGACATGGACCATGAAGTCGGCGAACTCGCTTTTCGTTCGACTCCATGCGGAATTGAACTCCCGACCGACCTGTTTGTGTCGGATGCCATGGATCCCAAACTCGGCATTGACGAGATACCAATCACGATCACCTGGCTGAAGGTCGAGAAAACGATCCATGATCAGGGTGGTCGCGGCCCGGAGATCACGGCCTTCCAACCCGGAGACGTCTACGGCCGCATGCAGCGTCTCAAACATTGCCGCCTTCTCGCGCTCGAAAATCGCGAGGACGAGTTCATCTTTGCTGGCGAAATTAGAGTAGAACGCGCCCCGAGTGAAGCCCGCTCGCTCACAAATGTGTTCGACCGAGGCACCTTGAATGCCATCACCAGCCAGCACTTCACGGGCCGCATCGAGCAACCGCTCACGCGTTGCGGCTCGCCGCCTCGTGCCGGTGTTGGCCGAAGTGTCGCGTGTCATATCGATCACCATACTGGATACATTGACGTATTGGATACACAATTGTATCGTCAATTTGTGTCAATCTCTTTGTATGCGCTGGGGCGCTGGGCTTATCGCCATCATCGTCGCGTCACCGCATTCTGGATCGCCTTGATCGTCGTACTCGGTCTTGCGGTGCTCGGCTTCTCAACGGGTACTAAAAACAGCTTCGAAATCCCCGGCACTGAGTCACAGACGGCGATCAATTCCCTGCACCGCACCTTCCCCGAGCTCAGCGGCGCCTCGGCCTATCTCGTCGTGTTGCCACCCAAGGGGCAAACGATCGATAGTCCGATAGCCAAGCGATTGATCGCCGACACGATCACTGCCATGAAGACGGTCGGCGGCGTCAGCGAGGTCATCTCGCCGTATGACGACTCGACTCACATCGCACTGGCAAAAGACCGCCGCGCCGCGCAGATTCAGATCCAGTTCAATCGTAAGCTCACCGCTGTCACGCCGGCTGAGACGGCAGCGTTGGTCAAGACCGGCGATGTGCTGAAGGCCGCTGGATTCACCGCGTCATTCGGCGGCGATATTTTCACCAGCACCGGGCCACAACTCTCGATCACCGAGGTCATCGGCGTCATCATCGCCCTCATCGTGCTCTACCTGATGTTCCGTTCGTTTCGGGCCGCCGTCCTACCAATTGTGACCGCGGTCGTCGGGGTGGTTGTCACGACCGCGCTGACCTTCATCGCGACCGGCTTCGTCACGATTTCCAGCACCGCGCCCTTGCTCGCATTAATGATCGGCCTGGCCGTCGGCATCGACTATGCGCTATTCATCGTTTCGCGACACCGCGAATTGTTGTCTGAAGGAGTCGAACCAGAGGAGGCCGCAGCCCGTGCGGTCGCCACTGCCGGATCAGCAGTAGTCTTCGCCGGTGTCACCGTCGTGATCGCGCTCATCGGACTTGCGATCGCCCAAATACCCTTTCTCACAGTCATGGGGCTCGTCGCCGGGCTCTCGGTCATCGTGGCGGTCGCGGTCGCGCTAACCCTGCTGCCGGCACTGCTAGGGTTTGCCGGCATCCATATGGCTCGTCGTGCCAACGCACGGGCCCCCGGCGGATTCTCCCGTCGCTGGGTCGCGGCCATCATCCGGTTCCCGATCCTCGCGATCACCATCGTCATGGTCGGCTTGATCATCATCGCGCTGCCGGCGAAAGATCTGCGCTTGGCGCTGCCCGACAACGGCAGCTCACCACCGGGGACGACGCAACGCACGGCCTTCGACTTGGTCGATCAACATTTTGGACCGGGTTTCAACGGCCCGTTGCTGATCACGATGGACGTCATTCAGACGACCGACCCGGTTGGCGCTGTCGATGCCATCGCCGACGATCTACGCGCGATGAATGGCGTTACCGCGATCGGTCTTGCCACCCCCAACCCGACCGGCGACACCGGGATCGTCCAGGTGATTCCCACGACCGGTCCGAATGACCAGGCCACCAGTGATCTGGTGAAGTCCATCCGCGATCGCGCGTCCACGTGGGAGCAGAAATATGACGTTGAGGTCGGCGTCACCGGGCTGACCGCCGGCGGAATCGATATTTCCGAACGATTAAGCGGGGCCCTGCTGCCATATGGGCTGGTCGTTGTTGGACTTTCGGTGCTGCTCCTGATGATCGTGTTCCGCTCAATCGTCATACCGCTCAAGGCCACAATCGGCTTCTTGCTGTCGACCGGCGCGTCCTTCGGAGCCGTCGTTGCGGTGTTCCAGTGGGGCTGGCTAGGCCCGCTCGTCAATCTGGACCACACGGGACCGTTGATCAGCTTCCTGCCAATCATCTTGATGGGCGTGCTGTTCGGTCTGTCGATGGACTATGAGGTTTTCCTGATGTCGCGCATGAAGGAGGAATACATCAAGACCGGCGATCCGCATCGCGCCATCATCGATGGCTTCGTCGGTAGTTCACGGGTCGTCACCGCGGCCGCGATCATCATGCTTGCGGTATTCGCTGCGTTCGTACCCCAGGGCGATCCGAACATCAAACCAATCGCATTCGCGCTGGCCGTCGGAGTGTTCGCCGATGCGTTCCTCATTCGTATGTTGTTCGCTCCCGCCGTCCTACAACTGTTCGGACGCAAATCCTGGGTTCTGCCGGCTCGGCTGGAGGCAATCCTGCCCCATGCCGACATCGAGGGTGAGGCCATCCAACGCCAACTAGCCCTTGCGTCCTGGCCGACGCCCACGTCGGTTGCGGCGATCACGACCGCTGGGCTCACCTCACGCGGCGAGGACGGCGTCGTCTTCAACGATGTCAACATCGACCTCCCACAGGCCGACTGGCTTTTTGTCCATGGACCCACCGGCTCTGGCAAGACCGCGCTGCTGCTGACATTGGCCGGTCGCATGCACTTCAACGATGGCCTCGCTCGCGTCAACGGCCGACTGCTCCCGCAGGAGGCGGTCATCGTCCGCCGTACCGTCTCACTCGGCGAATTCGCGGGAATCAACGACCTCGAAGACAACCTGAGCGTCGACCAACACATCGCCGAGCGCATTTCGATCCGATCGCTTAGCGTCTGGGTACGCGCCAAATCGATCACTCCGGTCCGCAATGCGCTCAATGCAGCGCTGGATTCGGCACATCACACGGCCGGAATCGCGTTCCATCCCGTAGCCGGCAATGATCTGATCACCAATTTGTCCCGATTGGAACGCAAACTACTCGGCGTCAGCCTGGCGCTTGTTGATTCGCCCGCGATCATCATGGTCGAGGACGTCGACGACCTGCGCTCGCCCGAAGCGATCGACGTGTTCTGGGCCGCACTGGCCGAACTGATCGCAGACCGTCCCATCAGTGTTGTCGCCAGCGCACAATCAGCGGCCGCCGCGCCACCGCACTCAAGCCACGTCCATCTCCTCGAACTCGATACGACCCGCACGATCGAAGAATTGATGTTCTGATGTTCCCCTCCCCTCCCCTGCCTTGGTTCGAATTGGCCCGTTTCCGTCGCAGCCGCCTCACCCGCGCTGCGATCATCGCGATCATGCTGGTCCCGCTGTTCTACGGTGCGTTGTATGTATGGGCCAACCTCAACCCGACCGGCAATCTCGACCGCATACCGGCAGCGATCGTCAATCAAGACAAGCTGATCCAGATCACCGACCGCGATGGCAAAAAGCAACCCATCGCGGTGGGCCGCCAACTGAGCGCCAACCTGATCGGCAGCGACAGCAAGTCCAACTACAACTGGGTCTTAACCGATGCCAATGACGCGCGCAAAGGGCTCGCCAACGGCGACTATCGCGCAGTCCTGACGATCCCTGAGAATCTGTCTGCAGCGGCCACGTCAACCGGTGGCGACGATCCGATGAAGGCGATCCAGGGCAATCTACGGCTGGAGACGAATGACGCGATCAACTACATCAACGGCAACATCGCCAAGGTAATCCTCACCACCGCCAAATCCACCCTCAATGCTCAGGTCACCGAGACCTATCTCGACAACATCTATCTGAGTTTTTCCGACCTCAAACTCGCCCTCAACGATGCGGCTGACGGTGCCGGCAAGTTGGCCGACGGCGCGGATCAACTGACCGACGGGACGCAAAAGCTGGCCGCAGGTGCCACCAAGCTCGACGCTGGTGCATCAGCGCTGTCCTCCGGTCTAGGCACCCTGTCGGACAAGACCAGAACGCTGCCCCGTGACACGAAGCGGTTGGCCGATGGTGCGAAGCAGGTGGCAAACGGCACCGCGGAGGTCAACTCGCTTGTTCAGTCTCTGACCGGAGTCATCACCGGTGCCACCGACACCGCCAATGCGAATGCCGAAACGATCCGGACGCAATTGCAGACCGCAAGTGATCAGTGTGTGCCCGCCGATACGCCACAACTATGTCCGTTGCTCACGGACGCACTCGCTAATTTTGAAAAACTCAAAGCGGACCTCAATGTGCCAGCCAAGACGGCCAAGAAGTTTGCCGGGCAGACACAGAAACTCAGCAACGGCGCGGCTCAGGTGGCCGCCGGCAATGCCCGCCTTGCCGCAAGCACTCCGGCGCTGGTTGGCGGCATCAATCAGGCTGCTGGCGGTGCCAAACAGCTTGCAACCGGAACCAAGTCGCTGAGCGACGGCGCAGCGAAGGCCGCGGAAGGCTCCAGTGCGCTCGCTGCTGGCGCACACAAACTCGAGTCCGGCCTGCTCGACGGTGGCGAAAAAGTACCCAACTACAACTCCGCCGAACGCAGCCATCTCGCAAAGACCGCTTCGACACCACTGACCGGTGACGCGGCGCATGCGCACGCGGTCGCCAACTACGGCGAAGCGCTGGCCCCCTACTTCATAGCCCTCGCACTGTGGATCGGTGCGATGTCGATCTACCTCCTGCTGCGACCGGTCTCCAAACGCGCCATCGCATCGACTGCATCGAGCACGCGCATCGCACTCGCCGGACTGTTACCAGGTCTGCTGATCGCTGCGGTCCAGGTGTTGCTCCTGGTCAGCGTGTTGGAATTCCTCGTCGGAATCGAACCGGCATCCCGGTTGCAATTACTCGGCGTTTCGTTGATGGCCGGCTTTGCTTTTGTCGCGATCAACCAAATGCTGATCGCCGTGTTCGGTGGCGCTGGCCGATTCGTGGCAATCGTTCTCATCTGTTTGCAGTTGACCGCAGCCGGGGGCACTTATCCGATCGAAACCGCGCCATCATTCTTCGGCTTCCTCCACAATCTGATGCCTTTGACGTACGCCGTGGACGGTATTCGGAAGACCACCGCAGGCTCGACGGTCGGCCTCACCGCCGATGTGTTGGCGCTGGCGCTATTCGCCGTACTCGCCCTCGCGATCACGGTTATTTCGACTCAACGCGGCCGCGTCGTCACGATGAAACGGCTACACCCGACCCTGGCGATCTGATCTTGACCCGCCGCCTGAATCAGGGCAGATCAACACGCAGGAAGTATGGTCGATAGAGAAACGGGTCGCGGCTGATCTTTCCAACATCGGCATTGTTCTGGCTGAAGGACACCACGATCGACCCCTCCTTCGGCAACAGATCCGGGTGCGCCAACGGCATATACCGAAGCATTCCGGTGGCGGTGTTCGAAGGGATCGCTGCCAACGAGGGGCTGACCGTAAACGGGCCGGTTGGTCCCGGTGCCGTCCAAATCACCAGATCACGGCCCAGGAATTCATCCTGTTTGCTGACCGCATACCAGCGGTCACCACGCCGAAAGACGCTGAACGTCTGTGAGACACCACCGACGGCGGGAATCAGCTTTCGTGCCTTCGCTGGATCCTTCCCCCATCGGGTTCCGTCCCAATAACGCCAGGCCGCTGGCTTGAGGATATCGACCGGCCGCAGCCGCGCGACTGCCACGGAGAAGCCGAAAACTCCTGGTTGCTCCGGATTTGCGGTCCCGTAGAGGTAGACCCATTTTCCGTCGACCACCGACGCTGCGCCCCACGCTGGCTGAGTCCGGCTCGGATTATCGCGGCCGATGTCGCGCATCCCGATCAGCTGCGGTGCATCGCCCACGGTCACGATGAAAACGGCGACCGCCGGACCAAGATTGGTGAATTCATCGGACCTGCCCAGATCGGCCCCGCCACGGACTCGCTCGACCGAGACGCCGACCAGGTCGTAACCAGGGCGCTCGACCTTAGCGATGGACATCGGCCAATAGCCAACGCCATCGGCCCGATCCGGGATCAGCGCACCATGATCGGCAGGCAGGACGACCTGCGCGCAAGTGTCGGTAAAAACCAGCATCGAATTGCGGACAAATCGCTGACCGGGGAAATCGCGGGCCCGAAGGGTGTCACCGAAGACCCACAGCCGGCGGCCGTCTTGAAGGGTTACGTCGGCACCGACGTCAGCGCCCTGGAATTCCGGTCCACCGCGAACGCTGCTGACCAACGTATTTAGCCCGGCAACGTCGTGGATTGGTTCGATCGGCAGACACTTCGTCTCGGTTGCCCTGGACGGAATGTTTGGCTCGCGCACCTGGCCGGGGGTCGGTGCCAATGCGATAACTCCAAACAGGAGCAGTGCCGCCGGAAGGATCATTGCGAGAACTCGAATCCGCCAGCCGATCATCCGCTCACCTCCAGCCCCACTCGTCAATTTGTTGTTCTATCCTGACAGCCATGACAATGACGCCACACCGCCGTGCCCTACTGGTAGTCATCGTCGTGATTTTCGTCCAAGCCGCGATATTCCTGCTGGTGTGGCAGGGCGCTCGAACGCCGCAACTCCATCGCGTACCGGTCGCTGTCGCCGCGCCTTTCATCGTCGCCGACGGCTTCGTCAGTGACATCAATTCGATGGCCGGCCGTCCGTTTGACGCCCGAGTCGTCGCAACCGCGGCCGACGGCCGAAGCGACGTCAGGGCCGGTCGCGTGGTTGCTGTTGTGTCGGTCGATCTGGCTGGGACAGTCGACACCGTGTATGTCGGCGGCGGCAACGGACATACCCTCATCGCCGCCGTCACCGACCGCTTGAGTGCAATCGGGAAGAGCAAGGGCCGCACGATCAGCGTGCAAGATCTGGTGCCGGCGAAGTACCCCGACGGCCAACGCCCGCTCCGCCTGCTGGCACTCCTCGCGAATGTCGTCGGCTTCATATATGCGGCTGAAATTGCCGTAAGAAAAGGCGTTCGAGCATCGACATTGGCCAGCGGCGTCAAGCGGCTCATGCGGTTGGGCGCATTGTCGGTTGGGAGTGGTCTTGTTGGAATGCTCCTGGTCGGGGCAACGTCCGGCGCACCCACACTGACCGTATGGGCGATCAGCGCGTTGACCGTATTCGCCGCTGGCTCCGCCACGATGGCGCTGCAGAATTTCTTCGGGCTCGCCGGCATCGGCGCAGCCGCAATGGTCTTCTTACTGCTGGCGATTCCGGTCTACCTGGCGACCAGCCCGCTACTCCTTCCCCAGCCTTGGGCGACCCTCACGGGCTGGCTCCCGCATGGAGCATCGCTGTCGGCGCTTGTCGCGGTGGTCTATTTCGGCGGCTCAACCGCGCTCAAACCGGTGCTGATTTTGGCCGCCTGGATCATCCTGTCGATCGGTACGCTCGCGCTGTCCCGATACGAGCGCACCAGCGCTGGCTGAAATACTGTTGCCATGGCCGATCCTGAACTCTCCACGTCCGGCGTGGTTGTCTGCGAAGACGGGCTTTCCCGTCCCGCGTGGGCCGCCAGCGAGGGCATGATGCGTGACTATTACGACATCGAGTGGGGCATGCCGGTTCGCGATGAGCATGGCTTGTTCGAGCGGTTGAGCCTTGAAGCGTTCCAGTCAGGTCTGTCGTGGGCGATCATTCTGCGCAAACGCCCCGCGTTCCGTGCGGCGTTCGCTGGCTTCAACCCGGACTCCGTTGCGCGGTTCACCGAGACCGATATCGAACGGCTCCTGCTCGATGCGGGCATCGTCCGCAACCGGCAGAAGATCGTCGCGACGATCGGCAACGCCAAGGCCACGATCGCGCTCCGCGACGACGGCGGATTGGTTGATTTCATCTGGTCGTTCAAGCCCGAGCGCACCCCCCAACCCCGAACCTATGCCGAGGTACCCACCAAGTCGGAGGAATCGTTGGCGCTGTCGAAAGCACTGCGCAAGAAAGGGTTCTCGTTCGTCGGCCCCACCACCATGTATGCACTCATGGAAGCCGTAGGCATCGTCGACACCCACTTGGTCGACAGCCACCGTCGTGGCAGCTCAGAGGTATGGAGTCAGATGTGACGCTCGACCTGTTCGGCGATCGTCGGCTCATCGTCGCGCCCATGGCGGGCGGCCCATCGACACCGGCGCTGGTCAAGGCCGCCGCGGCAGCAGGTGCGTTCGGTTTTCTAGCGGCCGGCTACAAGAGTGTCGAGGCAGTTGCCGACGAAATCCATACGGTGCGGGCAACGACTGACCGCTTCGGCGTCAATTTGTTCGTACCGGACACCACATCGGTCGATCGCAACGCGATCAAGCATTATCGGGAGCGCCTGCAACCCTGGGCAGCCCATTATGGCGTTGAGGTTCCAGCGATCCGGTGGACCGACGACGACAATTGGACGGCCAAACTCGATCTGCTCGCCGCCGACCCTGTCGAGTGGGTGAGTTTCACCTTCGGCGTTCCTGACAGCCAGATCATCGAACGGCTCCGCGCGGCCGGTAGCCGCGTGATCATCACGACCACCGACGCCGATGAGGCCGAACTTGCCTACGATTCGGGCGCAGATGCCGTTGTCGCGCAGAGCGGCGCCGCTGGCGGTCACAGCAGCACGACCAGCCCGGAGCTTTATCTCGGCACGACCTCAACACTCGAACTCATCGCCGCGATCCGCGAGCGGATCCCGTTGCCAGTGATCGCGGCCGGCGGCATTTCCGGCCCAGCTGACCTTCATGCTGCCCTCGGTGCCCGGGCGGTAGCCGTGCAAGCGGGCACGATGTTCCTCAAGGCCGATGGGGCCGGCACCAAGGCAACCCACCGCGATGCACTCGGCGATCCGCGCTTCGCCGAGACTGTCATCACCCGGTCGTTCACCGGCCGGCCGGCGCGGGCACTGCGCAACCGTTTCACCGATACGTTCAGTTCTTCGGCACCGCTCGGCTATCCGGCAGTGCATCATCTGACCGCCCCGATCCGTACTGCTGCTAACCAGCAGGGCGACCCACACGGCCTGAACCTATGGGCTGGCCGGGGCTTCGGCTATGCCCGCGACGGTTCGACCGAAGAAATCATCGATCGGCTAACCGCCTGAACAGGAGCAAATCCGCCCCAATTCGGACCGGTGGGCCTAGGGTGAACTCAAGCGTTCAGTCGAACAACTTGGAGATCCGCATGCCAAAAAAGACGACATCTACGCACGCGCACGACTCAGGCCGCTCCTTCGGAGTGCCCCAACGGATCGTGGCGACGGCGAAGAATGTCGCTGAAGTCGTGCGTTATGGCGGGCTCGATACCGGTGAGGAACCCTCGCCATATGCGGTCACCTCGGAACAACTGACGTTCCGTTTGCGCCATTATTTCGCCGATGACATTCTCGATTCGACCGCGCCGATCGTATTGGTTCCGCCACTCATGCTTGCTGCCGATGTCTGGGATGTCTCACCCAGTTCGTCAGCCACACAGAGTTTGCATCGCGAAGGGCTCGATGTCTGGGTTGTCGATTTTGGCGACCCCAAGTATGAGGCTGGCGGTTCCGAACGGACCCTGACCGATCATGTCCTCGCGGTGAGCACTGCAATCGATCAGGTTATCGAGGCCACCGGCCGAGACATCGTTCTCGCCGGCTATTCACAGGGCGGCATGTTCTGTTATCAGGCGGCGGCATTTCGACGCGGCAAAGGCATCGACTCGATTGTGACCTTCGGCTCCCCGGTAGATGCACGTGCGCCGTTGCCGTTCCCGATCTCCCCTGACGTCGCGGCCCGTGCGACTGAAGGACTGATTGCAAGTGGCCTGCTTCGGCACATCAATCTGCCCGGTTGGGCATCGCGTACCGGCTTCAAACTATTGAGCCCGGCGAAAACCCTTCAGAGCCAGACAAAGTTCCTGCTCGCATTGCATGATCGCGAGTCGCTGCTCCCGCGCGAACGCCAACGCCGATTCCTCGAGCGCGACGGCTTCACGGCGTGGTCGGGACCGGCGATCGCGGAACTCCTCGAACTCTTTGTCGCGCACAACCGTATGCTTGCGGGCGGGTTTTCGATCGCGGACCAGATGGTCTCCTTGGCCGACATCAATGTGCCGATCCTGACGTTTGTGGGATCGTCCGACACGCTCGGGCATCCTGAGTCGGTGCGGGCGATTAGCCGGGCGGCGCCGCGTGCCGAGGTCTACGAGATGACGCTGCACGCTGGCCACTTCGGCCTCGTTGTCGGATCAACCGCGAATAACAAGACGTGGCCGGCAGTCGCGGAGTGGGTGAAATGGCGCACGGCTGGCGGCAATTTTCCTACTGACGTACTGCCTGCCGCAGAGGTTGACGACAAGTCGCGCATTCATCCGAGCGTCGGCGCTGCTGCTGCGATTCAAGCCGCCGAACTCGGCGTGGGCGCGACGCTACTTGCTGTCGACAGTGCAAAACGCGCGGCTGCCATCGCGCGCGGTCTGCTCTCTTCGGCGCCCGCGCAACTGCCACGGCTGGCCCGAATTGAGCTCCTCGATCAGTCGACGCCAATCTCGTTGGGGCTGCTGCTTGATGAGATGGCAGCCAGATCACCCGACAACACGGCGTTTCTGTTCGAGGACCGCGCGCATCGTCAGGGCGAGGTCAGGCACCGGGTCGACAGCGTCGTCAAGGGCCTGATCAGCGTCGGCATCCGGCAGGGCGACCGCGTGGGTGTGCTGATGCGTACGCGACCAAGCGCCTTTGTTCTCATCGCCGCGCTGAGCCGACTGGGCGCGACCGCGGTCATGCTCCGACCAGACGGGGACCTTAAGCGCGAGGCCGCGCTCGGTGCGATTACCTGGGTAGTCTCCGATCCGGACAACGTCAACCGAGTAGGGAAGCTGTCAGGGGTTACCTGGTGCGTGCTTGGCGGCGGTCCGGACCCACGTGAAATGCCGGCCGGTGTACTCGACATGGAACGCATCGATCCCGATGACGTACCGCTGCCGGCGTGGTATCGCCCCAACCCACATCGAGCCGGAGACATCGCCTTCATCCTGTTCACCGGGCGTGGCGACGGGCTCAAGGCCATCACGATCACCAACCGGCGCTGGGCAATGTCGGCGCTCGGCACAGCAACGGCTGCGGGGCTCAAACCCGGCGACACGGTCTACTGCACGACGCCGATCTTCCATTCCTCCGCAATCTTGATGAGCATTGGCGGAGCGATCGCGGGCAATGCCCGTTTCGCCTTGGCACGCGACAACAAACCAGAGACGTTCTGGGATGAAGTGCGACGCTACGGCGTCACCCACGTGAGCTATACATGGACGTCGCTACGCGCGGTTGCGCTCGGACCGATCAACGCTGCGGAGGCATCCGCACCGATCCGCACGTTCATGGGCTCAGGCATGCCTCGCAATCTGTGGCGCCGCGTCGAGGACCGCTTCCCGAACGCCCGTGTGCTCGAGTTCTATGCCTCCGCCGAAGGTGATGCGATCCTCGCCAATGTCAAGGGCAAGCCGGTCGGGTCGATGGGATGGCCGGTTCCCGGCACCCCGCGCGTACGGATTGCGGCCTACGACCCTGCGGCAGGCTCGATGCGAACCGGCGATGATGGACTTGGCTACGAGGCCGCACGCGGCGAGGTGGGGCTGCTCCTGTCGAAGGTCAATCCGGCCGATGCGATGGCTGGCATACCGATGCGCAGCGTGTTCGAACCCGGTGATGCGTGGCGCTCGACCGGCGACCTGTTCACTAAGGACGAGCAGAGCAACTTCTGGCACTATGCAGCGGTCGCGTCGCTCATCACAACCCCGCGGGGCATCGTGGCACCGTCAGCGATCAGCCGCGAGGTCGCAGCGATCCCTGCGGTCGATCAAGCCATCACCTATGCGGTTGGGAAGAATCGCGAGATCGTCACGGCCGTCACGCTGCAGGCCGGTGCACTTCCATCCAGCATCGAGCTCTACCAGGTGCTCGATCACTTGCCCGAATCGCACCATCCGGCTTACATCGTGGTGGTCAAGTCCTTGCCGACGACCACTTGGCATCGGTTGATCTCGACCGGCCTGGAGAAGTCCGGCATACCGAAGCCGAGCAAACAGCGCCGAGTGTGGCGTCTCGATACTGACACCGCAACGTATGAGGAACTCTGAGGTTTCAGCACCGCACCTGAATCAGCCCAGTGCTTGCGCGCAGGCCCATCCCTCGGGGGTCGCGCCCTCGGCAATGAAATCCTTGAGTCCATCGCTGGCCTCGGCGTTGAGGATGCCGTCGGCCTGCGAATAGAGGATCTGCTCCTCCTTGAAGTTGTGCGCCTCAAGTTCGGCCATCAGCTCGGTGCAACGTTGCCGCATCGATTCGTCGGCAATGTTGTTGCGCAGTTCGAGTTCGAGGCTGTCCATCGTGCGCCACATCTGGCCGTGGTCACGCAGCATCACGAAGATCGGGCCCATCATGCCGGCCGCCTTCAGCGGCGGAAACAGGAAAGTTTCTTCGAGATAGATGTGCCGGCGTAGGCCGGCCATCGCGCGCCGCAAGGAAGAAATCTGGTCTTCCCGATCGTCGCCGCCGGCAGCGAAAATCGCTATGTCTTCGTCGATCTCGCGATGCTCGCGCTTGAGCGCCTCGTCCAGTGTCTCCATAAACCGAATATTAGTACGGTCGTTTCCGGATAAAATGACTGGCCGCGCATTTCGCTGCGATAATCTCAACTCGTGCTTGCGCCCTTTCCCATCCAGACACTGCCTGCCAAACGCAGGCGAAAGGATGTGTCGATCGGGCTAATCCTGGTTCTGATGGTTCTTGGAACGTTCTCCCTGCTTGCCGGCTGCGACGACCGAGCAGAGCCGGTCAACGACCGTGACCAAGGATCGACACAGGTAGAGCCTCGGCACGCTCCAGAACCTCAGGGCTCCCTCATAAAGGCCGAATTGGCGCGACTGGTGAGCGTGACCGACGGCGACACACTTGCGGTAACGATGCCGAACGGTAATCGAGCAAACATTCGCATCATTGGCATTGACACGCCCGAAACATACCCACGGCTTGAGTGTGGTGGGCGAGCAGCGACGGCTTACTTGAAAACGTTGGTTGCTCGCGGCGATCTGCTGCAGCTCTACACCGACAAAACGCAGGACACCGTGGACCGTTATGGCCGTGCGTTGCGCTTTGTCTACACCAAGACAAATCTCGATGTGGGGCTGAAGCAAGTCTCAACCGGCCATGCCCGGGTCTACATATACGCCCGGAATCCTTTCGCACTCGTCGACGATTATCGGGCCGCAGAGCGTGCCGCACAGAAGAGAACCGCTGGCATCTGGGGCGCCTGCTAGCTGCGCTCCGTGCAGGGGGCTCTCCCGCCCAAGGGGGTTTTCGTGTCTTACCGAGGTGGGCTTGAATCTCACGCGCTTTCCCACAGTGTATGACCATCTCTGTGTGATTTTCGGGTGACGGTTATTAACCCTCCCCTCATCCGTTAACGATGCGCTCTGAGTAGCAGCGGCCCACGCTCAGCCGGGCGTCTGGTGATCCAGTCCTCCCTGACAAAGAGTGTCGGTCGGCCGAGAGCAGATCCAGTGGGAAACGGCTGTAAGCGTTTGTGGTCGCTAGGTGAACTGGCAGTTGAGAGTGTTTATCGGGTCGAGTAGACCTGAAACTTGGAAAACAGTTCCTCATCATTGAGCAATTGGTCACGGCTCTGGGTCCCATTGCGTACAGCCACTCCCGTGGCAAGAGCCTGTACGAGAGAGATGAATGAGGCTATCGATCGCAGGATCGTGACGCCCTCACAATCGACCAGGAAGGTAGTATCGGCGATCTGTGCGAGCGGTGAAGCAGCGGTGTCTGTCAGGGCGATTGTCCGAAGGCCACGTTTTTGAGCCTCTTCGAAGGCCTGTACTGTCTCGGCGGTATAGCGGTGAATTGAGATGGCGACGAACGCATCGCCCTTGCGCAGATCTCGCAGCTCATCTACCAATGCCCCGGCGACGGGCGCGATTTGGTGGATGTCGGACCGCACGAGGCGCAGCAGATAGGCCATCAGTTGTGAAACTGGCATGCACTTTCGTAATCCCATGACGTGGACATTGTCGGCGTCCGCTAATAGTTCTACAGTTTCGGCCCATTGTTCAGGGCGGATTCGTGTAAACGTGCGTTGAATATTCTGCTGGTCGGCCTCAGCGACTGAGCGAAGCAGGTCTGTCTCGGACTGCTCTTGCGCCAGCCCGAAGCGGGCAACAAGCTGTGCTTCGCGCGCAAGGTGATCGCGGCAGAGTGCAACTAGCGCCGGGTAACCTTGAAGGTCGAAAAGGGCGGCGAAACGTACGACCGAGGACTGGTGGACCCCTGCATGCTTCGCCGTTTTCGAAATGCTGCGAAATGCCGTCCCATCGGGGTCGGTTAACAACAACGTTGCAATCCGCTGCTGGCCGGCAGCAAGTGTGCTCATTCGCTCTTGTAATGCGACGGTGAGTTCTTCGTACGTTCTAGGTGCGGTCATCGGGGCCTTTCTCGTGAGGTTGTTTGGACGCCCTGAGTCTATTCTCCGGTGAAGTTAGGAGTGCGCTTTTCGAGCATAGCGATGACCGCCTCTGAGTGATCCCGCGTTTGGTGTGCAATCGGCTGCATGGCTGCAGCGAGTTCGAGTGAACTCTCCAACGTCTGCTGCTGTCCTTCACGCAAAAGTTTCTTGGTCATCCGCAGCACCTGTGGTGGGTTGGCCGCAACCCGATTCGCGAGTTCGCGAGCCGAATCCATGAGCTGTTCGGGTTCTACGACCTTAGAAACCAAACCCCATTCAAGGGCAGTCCAGGCATCGATCGTTTCGCCCGTGAATGCCATTTCATTAGCTCGTGCGTGTCCGATCACCCGTGGTAGCAACCATGCGCCGCCATCGCCGGGGATGATGCCGACTTTGACGAAGCTTTCTGCGAACTTCGCCTTGGTGGAGGCAATCCTCATGTCGCACATGGCCGCGAGGTCGCACCCGGCGCCGATGGCCGCACCATTTACTGCAGCGATCATCGGCACTTCGCAGTGATAGAGCGCTCGGGTTATTCGCTGGATGCCGTGGCGATATCCCTGTCGCAACTCGGCGGGCGTTCCGCCGAACATTCCGATGTGGTCACGCATGTGTTTGACGTTGCCGCCTGAGGAGAACGCGGTGCCGGCACCAGTGATGATCACCGCCCGTACTGATGGCTCGGAATTGACATCATTGACTGCCTTTTCGAGCGCTTCAATGACATCAAGTTCGGAGATTGGGTTACGGGCTTCGGGACGGTTTAGCGTCCACGTGACAACATTGTCATAACGAGACACTAGGACAGGCACGGCGTTCATATCGGTACTCATTTCGACTCAGTGAGGACGACGCGTACGTCGACAGGGACAATTCCGGAGGCGTTGGCTATGACCGGGTTCAGATCGAGTTCGGCGATGCGGGCGTCTGCGGCGATCAAGTCTCCGACTTGCACGAGCAGTGCTGCAAGTTTCGACCGGTCGACGATTGGCAGGCCTCGGTATCCATCTAACATCGTGGCGACGATCGTCTCGCTGATCATGGTTGTGGCTTCGGCGTGGGTGAAAGGCGCCGCGCGAAAAGTCACGTCGCCGCGGATCTCGACCATGGTGCCACCTGAGCCGAATGCGACTAGCGGTCCGAAGATTGGGTCGCGCGTGGCACCGATCAACAACTCCACGCCTTGTTGCGCCATCGGTGTGACGATCATGCCGTCGATGGAGGCGTTCGGGATAGTTGCACGGATGGAATCGGCGATACCTTTCCATGCTGCTTGGGCGTCGTCGGGTTCGATATTGAGGCGGACTCCGCCGGCATCAGACTTGTGTAACACCTCGGGCGAGACCACTTTGACAGCGCATGGCACGTCGAACTTTGTGGCGGCGGCGAGCGCCTCGTCAGCCGATGTAGCCAAAATCCACTCACCTGTATGCAGCCCAGCGCTTTCGACAAGCCGGCGCGCAGCCGGTTCATCTAGGGCTGTGGTGGTCAGCGTCTTCGCTGCTGAATCATCGTCGTCCAACTGCAACGATTTACGGTCACCGGCGGAGGCGAGCCACTTGCCCCGGTTGGACAAGGCAATGATGGCCCGGACCGCGTGGTCGATCGACGCAAGCACTTGGATGCCACCTGACCTGAGAAGATTGTGGTTTTGGACATCGTTAGAGGCATAGCAACTCTGCACAAGTACGGGGATGCCAGATCTGGCTCGTAGGTCAAGAATTCGCTCCGCTGTCAGGTCCTCCGACGCTTCGAGTCGCTCGTCGAAACGGAGATGATAGCCGCCGTACAGCCCGACGACGAGCACCATTCCCACCCCTTCGTCAGCCATGAGTGCTTCGACGCAATCAGCGAACAGTGTGGGGTCGGCATCGGTAGCGCCGGCTACATCGACTGGGTTGAGTACTTCAGCTGCCGGCCCAAGCACAGTACGCAACCGTAGGCGGGTGACTTCAGAAAGTGTTGCGAGTTCGACACCAGCAGCTGAGAGCGCGTCGGTGGCGAGCGTGGCGTGGCCACCGCCGTCGCTCAGTATTGCAACGCGCTGGTCGGAGGGGATGGATTGGGTGGTGGCCAGAACCCCGGCCACTACAGCAAGTTCGTCCGAGCGATCAACCAGTTCAACGCCCACTTGGGCCAAAACTGCAGTTGCCACCACATCGGATCCGGCGATCGATCCGGTATGGGACAGCGCGGTCCGCTGTCCGATCGCGGATCGGCCGCCTCGCAGCATGACGATCGGCCGTCTACTGGCCGCTTCGGCTGCAGCCACGAGGAAGTCGCGGCCGTTCTGAATGCCTTCGGCATAAATCGCGATCGCACCCGTCAGAGGGTCGTCGGCCAAAACGGCTATGCATTCGCCGTAGCGGACGTCGGCTTGGTTGCCCAGTCCGATGTAGTACTGAAATCCCGGCCCTTTCGCGGCCGCATTGTCGGCAACGAGGGACAACCACATGTTTCCACTCTGGGTCACGACGCTGATAGGCCCCTTTTCGACTCCGCTGAGTCCGACCAAATTAGCGCCGAGTTCGACGTTCAACATGCCGGAAGTGTTTGGGCCAATAACTCGCACCCCGGTTTCGGCTATGGCAGCCTTCAACTCGGCGTGCAGGTCAGCCCCCGTGGCACCGGCCTCGAGAAATCCATTGGCAAGGACCACCGCTCCGCCGACGTTTTTGTGGGCTAAGTTGCGAAGCACATCGGGAACGGTTTTGCCGGGGAGTGCAATCAACGCAGCGTCGATTCCGTCGGGCAGGTCGTCGATGCTTTTCACCACCGTCAATCCGAGAAGCTCGCCGCCGCGCGGGTTAACCGGATAGATCGGTCCGGCAAAGGATGATTCTTTGAGCGCCCTTACTGCTTGGTAGCCGCGTTTAGATGAGTCTGATGAGGCGCCAATGATCGCGATAGATTCAGGAGCGAGAAGACGCACCAACCGATCATGCGCGTCGCCGTTACCGTGGTTGGAGGAATAAGTGAGCATATTATTCTCCTCTGAAGACAGGTGCCCGGCGCGCAGCAAAAGCCGCTACGCCTTCGGCCCAGTCCTGGGTATTCATGACATCCAGCAACTCGACCGCTTCACTAGACAGCGCCTCTTCGGGAGACTCATTACGACGAAGTTCCGACTTCAGCTTCGCCATGGAGATGGGCGCCTTGGTTGTCAGTTGTTGTGCCCAACGTGTTGCCTCATCGAGGACTAGGTCGCTGTCAACGAAGGCGTTCGCCAGGCCCCATTCGAATGCTTGTTTGCCCGAAAACTTTTCGCCAAGGATCAGAATCTCGGTAGCCTTGCGCAAACCGATCAATCTCGGTAGACGGTGGGTTACGCCGCCACCGACAAAGGTGCCGATCGAAATTTCCGGGAAGCCCATCTGCGCGTCGGATCCCATGATCAGAAAGTCGGCACTGACGGCCATTTCGGCCCCGGCGCCCAAAGCGTAACCGCGCACTGCGGCAATGACCGGCTTGCCCACAGTCTGGATCTGTTCACACACGCGCTGGCCGAGATCAACGTACTCGGCACGATCTGCTGGTGTGCGTTCGCCGGCAGAATGCGCCTTGAGATCAGCACCGACGCAGAAAGCGCGGCCAGCACCAGTCAGGACGATGGCCCGCACTGCGGGGTCCGCGTCCGCCGACTGTAAAGCGGAAATCAACCGGCGGTACATGTCTTCACTCACGGCATTAAGCCGGTCGGGCCTGTTCATCGTCAACGTCATAAAACCGTCGTCGAGGCTTGTCAATACCGTCTCCATTGCGCCCTCTCCATATATGCAAGTTTTGTTGCATTACATTTAACCAATGCAACTTGATTTGTGTCAAGAGCCTTTGACTATCATGCAACATTGATTGCATGTGACGTTGACAACGCAATATAACTACCGTAAGAATGTTTGGCACGGCCGACGGTCGTTCGCCATCCAGTCCGACCGCTCAACCGGAAAGTGAGGTTTTGAATTGATGCACACCGATGCAGATCAGCCCGAGTCGACGCCGATGGTTTCGATGCAGGGCGTGCAGAAATGGTTCGGTCAGCTTCACGTGCTGAAGGACATCAACCTAGCGGTTTCCCCCGGCGAAGTCGTTGTGGTCATCGGCCCCTCGGGTTCGGGTAAGTCCACTCTGTGCCGGGCAATCAACCGCCTAGAAACGATCGACAAAGGCACCATTTTGATCGACGGAAGAAAGCTCCCCGAGGAAGGCAAGGGCCTTGCCGCGCTTCGAGCCGACGTCGGCATGGTGTTCCAATCGTTCAATCTTTTCGCGCACAAGACCATTTTGGAAAACGTAACGCTAGGCCCGATGAAGGTACGAAAAAAGAAAAAGGCCGACGCCACTGAACGCGCACACCAACTCTTGGAGCGGGTCGGTATCGCCTCCCAGGCCGACAAGCGGCCTGCCCAACTCTCAGGCGGACAGCAACAGCGTGTGGCCATTGCGCGAGCACTCGCCATGGACCCGAAGGTGATGCTCTTCGACGAGCCCACCTCGGCGTTGGATCCCGAGATGATCAAAGAGGTGCTTGACGCCATGATCGAGCTCGCCCAGGGCGGTATGACGATGATCGTCGTCACCCACGAAATGGGGTTCGCCCGCACTGCAGCTCATCGAGTCATCTTCATGTCCGACGGCGCCATCATCGAGGAGAGCACCCCCGAGGAATTTTTCACCAACCCCCAAACCGATCGCGCCAAGGACTTCTTGGGCAAGATCTTGAGACACTGAGGAAGGCAACCACCATGAAACTTAAATATGCCCGGATCGCCGTCATCGGCGCAGCCGCGGCCCTGATCCTCGGAGCGTGCGGAAACGCGGGCGAGGCGGACAAGAACCCGGTCGACAACAAAGTCGAGAAGAATGCTGCGTCGCATTTCGACGCTGGAACGCGGATGAAAGAGATTGCCAATTCGGGCAAAATCAAAATCGGTGTCAAATTTGATCAACCAGGCCTCGGCTTCAAAAAGGCCGGCATCAAGATACCAACGGGTCTCGACGTCGAAATGGCCAAGATCATCGCCGCAAAGCTCGGCATCAAACCCGAGGACGTCGACTGGGTCGAAACGATTTCGGACAACCGCGAACCGTTCCTGGAAAAAGGCACCGTTGATCTCGTTCTCGCCTCATACTCAATCACCGATGCACGCCGCAAAATCGTGGGCCAGGCCGGCCCCTACTACGTCACTGGCCAGCAACTCCTGGTGAAGAAGGACAGCAACATTGAGGGTGTCGCCGACATCAAAGGCAAGAATGTTTGCTCTGTTACTGGATCAATGTCGCTCCAACAAGTTGAAGCTAAGGGCGCCAAGGCGAGGGGCTTCGACGCTTATGCTCAATGCCGCGACCAAGTACTCGACGGTGCCGTTGACGCGATGACGACCGATGGCTCAATCCTCTTGGGATACGTCGCAGAGAATCCTGATGAATTGAAAGTAGTTGGCGAGCCGTTCTCGGTAGAACGTTATGGCATTGGCTACAACAAAAAATATCCCGAACTATGCCAATTCATTAACGACACCATCAAAGAAGCCGAAGACGATGGCGGCTGGAAGAAGGCGTTTAAGGCGACGCTCGGCAAGTCAGGCGTTGCCACACCCGAACCGCCCAAGATGGACGCCTGCCCGTAACCATCGGATATGGGGCGGCCGTTCAGGCCGCCCCATATCGGGCCCTTCCATTGAACCGGTCGCCGTTGAACTGACCCTGTAGAGGTGATGTATGCAAGTTTTGATTGACAATATCGACAAGATACTGACCGCATTCTGGGTCACGTTGCGACTCTTCGTCGCCGCCGGAGTCCTGTCACTCATCTTCGGCACGTTACTAGCAGCTCTTAGAGTCGGTCCGATCGCGATCTTGAACAAGGTCGGTTCCCTCTACATCGCGATCTTCCGCAACACTCCACTATTAGTGTTGTTGCTCTTCGTCGTCTTCGGGTTGCCGAAGATCGACGTACAGCTGGGCTATTTCAACATGAACGTCCTCGCATTGACGCTCTACACGTCGGCATTCGTTTGCGAGTCTGTTCGCTCGGGGGTCAACTCAATTCCCATCGGTCAGGCCGAAGCCGCCCGCTCGATCGGTCTGGGCTCCAATCAAGCCATGACGCAAGTCATCATGCCGCAAGCCTTCCGCGCAGTCGTCCCACCACTCGCAAGTGTCCTCATCGCTCTGACAAAAAACACTTCACTGTGCGCGGTCTTCGGTATGGCCGAGGCCACAGCCCTGATGAAATCACTGCTCAACGATCACCCCGCCGACCTGTGGTGGATCTTCCTCGGTATTGCCGCCGGATACATGATCATCGTCGAAACGGTCTCATTCATTGCCGCCGCATTCGAACGTCACTGGAGGGTTAACTGATGGCCGCTTCGATACTCTTCGATGCACCCGGGCCGAAAGGCCGTGCACGACACCGCCTATACAGCATTATCTCCGGACTTGTTCTCGCTACCATCGCAGCCTTAATGGTGTGGCGATTCTGGAGCAAGGGCCAATTCGCCAATATCTATTGGGAACCGTTCGTCACACCACGAATCGTCAATGTACTCATCACTGGTCTCGCCCAAACGCTGTTGGCAGCAGTTTTCGCCATCTCCGGTGCCCTCATCCTCGGCCTTCTTTTAGGTCCGGGCAAGTTGTCCAACCATCGTATTCTGCGTTGGCCATCCTGGCTCATCGTCGAATTCTTCCGCGCCGTCCCACTGCTGATGCTCATCATCGCCACCTGGTTCTACATCGGCCCCGAACAAGGCAACAATGCCTTCGCTGCACTGGTGATCGGCCTCATTCTCTACAACGGTGCTGTGCTAGCCGAAATCTTCCGGGCCGGGATCCAAGCCGTGCCGCGCGGTCAGCCGGAGGCCGCCTACGCCATTGGTATGGGCGGAACCCAGGTAATGCGCATCATTTTGCTCCCGCAAGCGATCAAGATCATGCTGCCAGCGATTATCAGCCAAGCCGTCGTCGCACTCAAGGACACCAGCCTTGGCTACGTCATCCTTGCACCAGGTCTCACCTATTCCGGCAAGCTCATCTTCGGCGAATTCCGCAACACGTTACAGACCGTCTTCGTCATCGCGAGCCTCTACATCATCATGAACCTCGCACTGACTCTCTTAGCCCAATTCGCCCAAAAGCACTTTGCCGGCGAAAGACGTATCCAGGTCGACGCCACCGGCGCCTTCACCGATAGGTCAACTGGCAACAGCCAAAGTGGCATGGGTACGGCACCCTGAATCGGGACTATCTCCTTAACGGTACTGCCGACGCTTTCATCTAGTAGGTTTCTGCGGCCGATCCGCGGCCGACGCAAGCGGGGGGGGTACCGCCCTGCACGCAGCGCTCGGGGGATGGCAAAGGCGTTGACGGCGGACCCCGCGCGCATCGTCCATCGAGTCCGGCCACGATCAGTCAGGAAGGTACGCGACTTTCACACGATCTCGCTGAAAACCATCCACGGGTTCTGATCATTGCTCGACGGTAAAACCGCATTCTGCCAAACAATATGTGATCTGGGCAGGTGGCAAACCCTGTCCATTTGCGGTACACCCACCACGCAGACCTGTCCAAGAACAGCCGACCACCGCAAATGGGCGCTGTCTGGAGTTGGTGACCACTTCTTCGACGGCTCAGCGCAGCAAACGCGAACTCCGGGCCCAGCCATGGCGGCGGCGAGGACCCCCTCGGGCTTTCGCCTGGACCGCCGACCAGGTGAACATGAGCGAGCCTGGCTGCCACGGTCTGCGAGGCCGCCGAAGACCTCGCCAGGATCGAACCCGGCGGACGTCTGCCCACACCGTTGCTGGTGGTCCTGGACGAGGCCGGGAACGTCTGCCGCTGGGCCGAACTCCCAAACCTGTACCCCCGCTACGGGTCGCGAGGCATCCTCATCTCGACCTACCTGCAGTCACCCGCGCAGGAAGCGTTCTGGCCTGAACCTTGCCGTAGATGGACGACCCACACGCCAAACCAGTCAGGGCACCAAAACCGTGAGCGGCTCGACCGGCTGGGAAGACGGACCCACCACCGGCGAACCAGCTGAAGAGGCGCCGTCGTTGCACTACGGCAGCCTCCCGGAATTCGTCCGCGACTTCTTCGCACCGATGCTCGCCCGCGACGTCACCAACACCCCGAGTAGGTCGAATAGAAATAGGCTCCATTTGCGGCGCTCTGGCGACGCTAGATGTCGGCCCCAGATCAACCCCTGTGTCAAACCCTGTTCCGGAATGTACCTCCGGACGGCTCCAGCGGGACCGATGATCATCGCGGCATAATCTGAACTGCGATGTGGCCAGTTGTGGTTCCTGCAGCGTGAACGCAGCTACTCGTGTCATCGGCGGAGTCGTGTTGGGGATCGCACCGTCGCCAACATGAAGACCGGGTAGTGCTGCGGCGACGAATCCCGGGGTTCAGCGACAAGGGTGTTTCGACCCGCTCGGCACGCAAAGGGCGACCTGTCTCAGATCATGATTGTTGTGTTGCAATGGCGTGAACCGGTGTGTTCCGCTTCCTGCGGAAGCGTGGCGCGGGGGGTGCCGACTTCTGAGTTCCCCTCGGCTGCGACATGCGCACCATTCTAGGGAGTATGTATGCATCTCAATAAGCGCCGCGGAATCGCTGCAGTTGCAATCTGCATGAGTGGCTGTCTGATTGGTGGGATTGTTCCCGCATCTGCGTCGGCGACTTCGTTCGTGGAGCGGCCTGGGGCCGTCTCAACCGCAACGGCACAGGCCGGTAGTGAAGCCACTGTGTCGGAGCTTGCCACCTATCTGCGCAGCGTCAATGCAGACAAGCTAGTTGATTCTGAAGGCCAGTTCGATTACGCGTCAACTCGTGCCGACCTCGGCAAGGAGTTCGCGGACTCATTTCGCGACGCCTGGCAGGCAAATGTGAACGGGGATGCAGTGAACGCTCCCGGTCTGGCATCCCCTCCAACTAATGCGCCCTTGTCGCGCACTGCCGCTTCCGGCGACAGCTACGCCACCTGCCTGCTAAAAGGCGTCGGACTCGGTGGCCTGGGGGGCGCCTCGACAGCGATTGTCAATAAGCTTAAGGACAAGGCGTGGAAAGATGCCGCGAAGCTCATCACCAAGGAGGCAGTGAAGCGGGGCGTCAAGATCGGGGTCAAGGGAGGGGTCGCGGGCCTCGCGGCCGCACTCGGAGCATTTGCCGTCTGGTGTGCGGGGCCATGGGCGTGAAGCAACAGCCTTTTGAGGGCCTGGCTCAGTTGAGGGCGTAGACGCGTCGTTGGTCAGGGCTGGGGTTGGGGTCTCCTGATTACGAGGGTTCTCGCGCCATTCATCTGGGAGACGTCGGCTTCAGCAACCTCACCAACTACAGCTTCGATTATGACAACCCGATTTGATCATGTGACGGTGTCCGGTATTCAAATTGGTCGCTACCAGCCTTGCAATGAGATTTAGGGCCAGATCGGGATGCCATCGCTGATACGTTTGAGGTTGCCTAGGTATTCCTCGAACGTAGTCCGCCCTCGTTCGGATAGCCGTACTTGGGTGATTGTTTGTCGATTGCGTCGTGCTTTGCGAACCTCGATCAACTGTTCGCGTTCTAAGATGGCCAATTGACGCGACATCTCTGGCGTGGACATCTCGAACGCTTTGCGAAGCGCGGCGAAGTCCGCCGATTGGACTTGGCGTAACGACGCGAGGATCGCCAGCCTAGCCGGGTTGTGCATAGCCGTCGGCAGAGCCAAGCGGGGATCGCGAGCTGTAGTCAACGACGCCACCTGAGCGCAAGAAAGCCGCCCAGCGCGAGTGCCGCAATCGAGGAGGCGATCCACGCACTCGCGACAACGTTGTCGTCGGCAGGCCAGATTAAACGATGCATCGGCACCGTCGTCGCGATGACCGTTGCCAACTGTGCAACATGGTCAATCGGCCGCCACACCGACTCACCCGGCGACCGGCGGGTGACCCAGACCAGAACAAGCACTAGTAGCGATCCTGCCGCGAGTATGCCAACGCCTCGTGGCGGCTCGGAGATGATCACACCGGCGCTGCCGACCAGCATTAGCATCAAGCTGAGCACGCCCGCCGCGACCGTGAATGCGGAGGGTCGTCGAGAAACCGCAGGCGCAGTTTCGACGACCTTCAAAGAATCTTTTGCCTCTTGTGGTTCCATGGCTACTCCTCCATCGGAAACTGTAACGAGATAGACTCTACGTACCTAGTTACATAAAGTGCAACTACCACATTGAAATCGGCCTTGCGCGAAGAAGCACCGTCTCCGTCTCTCAGCGCAGGAGGCTTCGGCTTTCTTCACCTCTGTGTTTACCTCAATTCCGTCGATCAGAAGGCCGTCCTTAAAGGCGGAGGTGCTGCCATAGCTACTGCGATCTGCCTCGTGCCGGCAGTAGGACAAGTTGGCTGCGTCGGCGCGGTTGGTGCCACGGCCGCCGCATTCGTCTACCTTGAAACGTATGGCGGCTGCAGCAAGAAGAATATAAAGATCCGGATCCCTGCCATCGCCTGCAAGCCTTCCTGCACCTAGCCATCAACTGGTCGATCGCTCCTTGATGACAGAACCGACGAAGGGAAGATTGTCATGAGATCGTCAAATGTGCGGCGGGGTGCTACCGCCGGCTTCGTTACGGCTGTGATTGCAGCTGTAACAGCCTACGCAGGATCGGACGTTTGGGACTGCCCCCGATTTGGTTGACACCTCGGGTTGGTGGTTTTCAGGCCGCGTTAGCGGCCATGTAAATGGTCTCAAACTCGACTGGTGTGAGTTTGCCCAGGCCCCGTTGGCGGCGCTTGCGGTGGTACTTGGTCTCGATCCAGGTCACGATCGCGAGGCGGAGTTGCTCGCGGGTGTCCCACCGTCTGGTGTTGAGGACGTTCTTCTGCAGCAATGAGAAGAACGACTCCATGGCGGCGTTGTCTCCGCACGCTCCGACCCGCCCCATCGACCCCAAGAGGCCGTTGATCCTGAGGGTGCGGACGAACTTCTTGGAGCGAAATTGGCTGCCTCTGTCACTGTGCACAATTGTTCCCTCAGGCGAGCGGAGACTGATCGCGTTGCGCAACGCTGAGACCGCGAGCGATGCCTTCATCCGCGAGTCGATCGAGTAACCCACGATCCGACCTGAATAGCAGTCCTTGATCGCACACAGATAAAGCTTTCCCTCAGCAGTGGGATGCTCGGTGATGTCGGTGAGCCACTTGGTGTTCGGCGCGTCCGCGGTGAAGTCACGTCCAGGCTTCCCGTTCTCATCTTTGGTGGCCAACAGGTCGTCATGGACCGGTGAGCCGGGTTTGCGGTTCAGGCCACGCTTCTTGGAGTGGATCGAGAAGATCCCCTGCAAGGAGCACAACCGCCACACACGGTTCTCCGACGCGGCGAACCCCAGGTCGGCGAGCTCGTCAGCGATGAACCGATAGCCATCACCTGGGTCCTCGGCATGCAGATCAAGGGCCGCGTTGATCAGGTGCGCATCGTCCCAGTCTCGTTGACTGACCGGTGCCTTGAGCCACTTGTAATACCCCTTGGTGCTCAAACCCAAGACCCTGCACGCCACCGTGACCGACACCCTGATTCGGGCGCCGGCCGCGGCCATTTCACGGACGAGCGGGAAGACTATTTTCCCGGCAGGTTCGCCTGCGACAAATACGCTGCCGCACGCCGCAGGACCTCGTTCTCCTGCTCCAACAGCCGGTTACGTTTCTTCAACTCACGCACCTCGACCGACTGCTTTTCAGTGACACCAGGACGGTTGCCGTCCTCAACATCGGCCTTCTTCAACCAGTTCGACAAACACGACTCCGAAATACCGAAGTCCTTCGCGATCTGGGACAGCGGGGCTTCACCTTTGCGAGCAACCGCAACAACATCATCACGAAACTCGACGGGATAGGGCTTAGGCATAACAGACATCCTTCCAGCGAAGACCGAAATCCTCACAGGTCAGGTGTCAACCAAAGTCTGGGCAGTCCCCTCCCGTCATTTGCCATCACGGTGCGCGACTTCGTCCAGACCGCAAGGGCCAGCGTCCCCATTTCCGTACGCGCGAACGTTTGAGCGGTTGCTCGTTGCGCGTGCTCTCGGAAAATGATTCGGTAGCGGAGGGCGCGTTGAGTCAAATCTCAACTCCGCGATCTCTATTTAGGACCCCGTCAGCAACACCAAAACCCGAACCGGGCATCTGCCATCAGGGGTGTTCACCGCGGCAGCCCAGTTGATATACCTCAGAGTGACGGACAGCTCAACAAGGACGCTGCGTCCTCTGAACCCGCTACTGTGGATTGCACCGCTATGTGGCGGCGTTTTGCGATCGTTCCATCTCGCTCAACAGCGCACGCGACCGCCGGTAGAACGTCGCTCGGGACATTCCGAGATCGCAGGCGACCTGTGCGGCTGGCTCGCCGCCGTCGACCAGACGAACAGGGCTACGGATCTGGCTGTCGGTAACGCGGCGGGGGCGCCCACCGAGGTCTTTCCCGGCGTCGCGGCGTTTGTTAATCGAGTCGGTGATCCGCTCGCGCTTGATGTCATGCTCCATCTGCGCCAGAGCGGCCATGATCGTGAACAACATCGACCCCATCGGTGTTGATATGCCGACGTCGCCGCCGCCGAGGTCCAACACCCGCAGGCCCGCGCCGCGGTCACGGAGCTCTTGAGCGAAATCGAGCATGTTCTGCGTCGACCGTCCGAGCCGATCAAGAGTTGCGATGACGAGCGTGTCCCCAGCCTCCGGAGCGCCGAGGGCCGGAACTACGTCCGTTCACGATGCAGATTCGGACGGTCGTTGAGACGCCTCTTATTCCTAGGGTTACGAGACTGTCCGACCCGACGGCGGATCCATCATTTGACCCGAGAGGATGCCGCATCAAACTTGGGACGGCTCACACTGAGGTACGCCACCGCCTGTGGTCAGATTGCCAGCATCAGCGCGGCGGGATCATTGTTCTGTTCGAGTCATTGTCGGCTAGGTAGTTGATCAGGGAATCTGGAGGATCTGTGAGATCAGGCAATGCCCAGCCCACAGGCCGCGGCCCATTCTGTGCCCTTGTATTTGTCTACGAAGAAAGTTCAGAAAGAGTCAGCATCGCCTGGAAGTAGGCCGATCTTGAACCCATTGGCTTTTCTTGAGTCCGGTGCGGCAATGGCCTCATCCGAGTTGGTGACATTGGAGTCGACACCGTACGTTCGTGCGTGGCCGAGCAGAATGTGCTGGCCGAAGACTTCGAACCCGAAGTCCTCCTGATCAAGGAGCAGCTTGCCTTTGCCGTCCAGGAACTGCCGAATCCCTTCGCCATCCTTGCCGTTCATCGTCGCGGTCAGGCTCTTGTGGCCTGGTATCGCGACGAGTGCCAGGTCGGACCCGCGCGCGATCCTGAGGGCCGAAAGCGAACCGCTCGTCGGTTCAATCGATCGGTGCTTCAGACAGCCGCACGTGGGCGACACGTGGTCACTGGGCTCCATCGCCACACCCAGCATTGCACCCCCGTCCACTCCGGGTGCGACTGCCGCGCTGGACGCGTTGATCTGGCCGAGCATCGGGAGGGTCGCAAGGCTAACTACGAATTCGCCGGTGGCCAGTACGTTGCGAAGTGTGTCCTTGATACCTGCCGAAGTGAACTGGATAGTCGGCGGTCGGGCGCACGCGACGGTGAAGAACGAGTGCGCGGCCAGGTTGTCGATGCCATCGCTGGACACCGTCGACACCGGGCACGAATACGCTGCGGGAGGTTCCCAACGGGATCACCCCGCGGCCGCCATGATCCTTGGATCGCGCCGACCGAGTAACCGTTCGGCGCTTGCCATGTCGCCGTAGTCAAGGCACCTGCGCACCTCCGTAGAGGAGCACGCCGTGTCGCCCTCACGCACCAGGCCGACCGCGTGCACACTGAAACCCTGGGTCTCGCCGGCACGACGGAGAAAGGTCACGTCGCCTTCGCCCCCGCGCCCACAGCGGAAGTTTTCGCCGACGACCAGGTCACGGACCCCGAGGTGCCACACGAGACCGTCGGCCACGAAGTCCTGTGCCGGCACAGCGGCCAGCTCCGCATCGAAAGGAAGTACAACGACCGCGTCGACGCCGAGAGCGAGCGCGAGCTCGACCCGATCCTCGATGCTCAGGAGCTGGCGAGGCGCCCGCTTGGGTGCGAGCACGGTCAAGGGGTGCGGCGAGAACGTCACCAGAACTGTGGGCAGACCCCGACCCCGGCCCCGTTCGAGCGCGGCGTCGACCAGCGCCACGTGGCCGCGGTGGAAGCCATCGAACACTCCCATGGTGACCACGGACTCGCGCAGTGGAATCTGTGGCCACCCGTGGAGGACCTGCCCGGACATCACCCGTCCAGCTTCGAGGGGTGTGTGGCCAACGGCGTGACCTGGATGGTCATATAGGGGAACAGCGGAAGGCTTGACAACAGACTGTGCAGCTCGTCATTCGACGCAGTTTCGAAGACGCTGATGTTGGCGTACTCCCCGACGATCCGCCACAGTTGCAGCCAAGCACCCGAGCCTTGGAGCTCAAGAGCGCGCTCCTTCTCGCGTGCCAGCAGGTCCGCACGCACCCCTGGGTCGAGGTCATGCGGGATCGCGACGTCCATCCGTACGTGAAATAACATAACTAATCTCCTCTGGTCAGATGGGTACGTCGGAGCGCAGCCACCGCGTCTAGGTCAAGGTCGACGCCGAGCCCGGGTCCGTCGGGCAGGTGCAGAGCACCATCGGCGTAACGCAACGGCGTGCGTAAGATCTCTTCAGCAAACAGCAGCGGACCGAAGAGTTCACTGCCCCACGTGACTCCCGGTGCCGCGCAGGCTAGGTGCAGCGACGCAGCCGTGCCGATGCCGGTCTCGATAGACGTGCCTCCGTGGCACGGGATGTCCGCCGCGTTCGCGATCGCGACGATATCGCGGGACCGACGCAGGCCGCCGACCTTCGTGGTCTTCATCGACCACACGTCGGCGGCGCGCAGCCGCACCAGCCGGAGCGCGTCGACCGGCGTGCGTAGACTCTCATCGGCCATCACTGGGA
The DNA here is from genome assembly GCF_057586615.1 of Aeromicrobium changchenzhani. Taxonomy (NCBI): domain Bacteria; kingdom Bacillati; phylum Actinomycetota; class Actinomycetes; order Propionibacteriales; family Nocardioidaceae; genus Aeromicrobium; species Aeromicrobium changchenzhani. Next base: position 2,377,254 of record NZ_CM172480.1, read on the forward strand.
TTGGCAACAACGCATTGATCTCAGCCAGTGCCTCAATCTGCTCGCCGGGCACCGGTTGCTCGATCAGTTCGACCCCCGCCGCGACCAGCCATGGCAGATAGGTGCGTGAAGTGTTCAGGTTCCACCTGGCATTGAGGTCGACCCGCACCCCCGCAGACCCGGCCAGTTTCTCTGCTATTGCGCAGACCCGCCGGGTGTCCTCCTCGGGCTCAAGTGCGCCCATCTTCAGTTTGAAGGAGCGGTGCTCCCCGGCGTGGAGTTTTGCCAGGGCTTCCTCCACGACGACTTCCTCAGACTCGGCACCCAGCGCCCACGTCACGTCGATACTGGTCCGGGCTAGTCCGCCGAGAAGCGTGTGGACCGGGACGCCGAGGCTTCGCGCCCAGGCGTCATGCAAGGCGACCTCGACGGCTGCCTTGGCGTAGAGGTTGGCGTTCACACGGTCTGAGACATCACGCCAGATCCCTTCTATGTCGTCCACTCGACGGCCGACGATCAGCGGTGCAACGTACGTATCGATGGTGACTTTCATGGACTCCACCGACTCCCCGCCCCACCACGGACCACCGGGCACGACACCTTCGCCGACGCCGACGACACCGGCGCGGGTGTGCACGAAGGCGAGCAGCACGGGCTGCGCATCCATGGTGACGCGGGCGAACTTATGCGGCCTCCGCAGCGGCACGTCGATGATGACGGTCTCGATCCGCTCGATGGCCATGTCGTCGTGAGTGACGGGCACGGTGCTGCCTTTCGTTGAGGTCGCGTGCGGAACCACAAAGTGCTGGTTCCGCACGCGGGGTGCACGGCTCTCAGGCAGTCTCGAGCTCGAAGTCGTACGTCGAGCGGTGGGTGCCGGTGCCGTCGTCCTGCGGGTCGATGATGAGCTCCGGCTTGGTGGCCTCGGCAACGTCGGAGTCTAGCCACTCGCCACCGGCGAAGTAGAGCTGTGTGGTGATGGTCCTGTGCCCTTCGGCACGGGCCATGACGTGGAGGTGCGCCGGGCGCCACGGGTGCCAGCTGGCGGACTCGATCAACTTGCCGGTCGGCCCGTCCGTCGGGATCTGGTACGGCGCCGGTTGGACCGTCGAGATCGCGAACCGGCCCTCGTTGTCCGTGGTGACGACGCCGCGAAGGTTGCCATCGGGGACGTGGGGCGCAAAGCCGGAGTAATATCCGGCTGCGTCGGCATGCCAGATGTCGATCGTGGCGCCGCCCAACGGCGTACCATCGAGATCGCGGACCTGACCCTCGAGCACCAGGGGGGTGCCCTGTTCGTCGTCGCGACGTGGCAGTGAACAGGTCGCGCTCAACTCAATCTGGCCGGGAAGGTAATAGGGGCCCTCGATGGTTCCCTTGGTGCCCTGCTGCGCTTCGGACACAACGTCCTCGACAACGTGCTCCACGAAGACATCCATAAAGAGCGGCCACTCGCCCGTCTCGCCGACTTCCATCAGCCAGCCCTTAGCGGCCTGGTATTCGGGGTACGTGACGTTGTACTCGCGGATAACGTCGTGGACGCCCTGGAGCACGGCCGTGACGACGGAACTGATGCGTTCGGGAGCGGTCTCGGCCACGGCACGCCGTTCGGCGCTAGCCCTGAAGTTCTCGCTCGCGCTGGCGCCGGAACCGGCAGCAGTGGGTGAGGTTTGCGTGGTTGTCATGATGATCTCCTTCTCGTTCTTGAATCAGCGGTTGAGGATGCGGTTGACATCGGTCGGATTAATGAGGTCGGGGACAGTCCAGCCATCGAGGTCGTACTCGGCCATCATCGACTCGGCGAAACCCTTCATCGCGTCGGTCTCGCCCTGCGCCTCGGCGGCGAAAAGTATCTCGGCCTTCACGTTCTCGTGGTTACCGGAGTAGTTGCGCTCGTAGAGCTCGTGACGGCCACCGAACTCCGTCCCGACGGCATCCCAGAGGGCCTTCATAACCTTGACTCGGTCGACGGCGTCGTACCCGTTGGAACCGCGGACATATTTGTCGAGGTAGGGCCGAATCTCTGGGGTTTTAAAGTCGACCGCGTTGGAGTTGAGGTAGATCAGGCCGGATGCAACGTCCTGCATGATGATCTCCTTGACCCGGGGATAGGCCTCGATCATCAGCTGGCGGTAGACCAGGCCGTAGTCCAGCTTGGGCAGGACGGTTCCGTTGGGTCCCTGGTCGGGGTTGAGGGCCATGGCGTCGGCCAGGGCGCGGAACGCATTGCGGTAGCCGATCACCTCACCGACGCGGGTCTGGACTCCGCGGAAGTCCTTGCTGCCGGTGCACTCCAGGGCTTTGAGCAGAAGACCGGCGATGAAGTCGAGCTTTACCGAGAGCCTGATGCAGCCGTGGAAGGTGAATCGGGGGATGAAGCCGGACTGCGGGAAGAAGTTGTTGATCTTCTCGGGATCGCCGTAGGCGAAGACGTTCTCCCATGGCACCAGCACCTTGTCGAAGACGAAGATCGTGTCGTTCTCGTCCATGCGGCTCGAGAGCGGGTAGTCGAACGGGCTGCCCATCACGTCGGCCGCCATGGTGTAGGACGGGCGACAGATCAACTTCAGTCCGGGGGAGTCCATCGGCACGGTGCAGACGATCGCATACTCCTTCTTCTTGATCGGGAGTCCGTAGTGCGCGATGAAGTTGTAGTTGGTGATGGCCGAGCCGGTGGCGACCACCTTGGCACCGGAGACGATGAGACCGGCGTCGGTCTCCTTCTCGACCCGCATGAAGACCTCGCCGGCCTCGTCGGGCGGCAGGTTGCGGTCGACCGGCGGGTTGATGATCGCGTGGTTCCAGTAGAGGACCTTCTCTTGCGACTCCTTGTACCAGCGCTTCGCGTTCTCTTCGAAGGGCTGGTAGAACTCGGAGTTCCCGCCGAGGGTGCCGAGGAAGCTGGCCTTGTAGTCGGGGCTTCTGCCCATCCAGCCCCATGACTGGCGGGCCCAGTTCTCGATCGCGATCCGGTCCTGCTGCAGGTCTGCGGAGCTGTGCGGCGCACGGAAGAACGGATGCGTAAAGCCGCCGTTGCCGGTGTCGGTCGGCACGGTGATCGCGCCCTTGGTCGCCTCGTCGTGGAGTGAGTCGTAGAGGCGGGCGGTCATCCGGACGGGGTTGCGGAAGGCGGGGTGCTCGGTGACGTCCTTCACCCGTTCGCCGTAGATCCAGATCTCCCGGTCGTCGCGGAGCGACTCGATGTACTCGTCGCCGGTCATAGGACGGACATCGTTGAGTCCTTCCTCGACGGTGCTGAGCTTGCGGTCCTGAATGGTGGTCATGATGTTTCCCTTCGTTGCGAGAGGTAGGGCTCAGACGCGGATGGCGTCGCAGAGCGGGGTGAAATGTGCGGTGGCGTCAAACCAGCCGTGGTCGGGGTTGTCGATGGACCCGTCCCAGGCCACGCGGGTCTCGAGCGGGCTGAGGTGGCGGAACTGGCCGCCGTGGAAAAGCAGCGGGTCCCGACCGGGGATCTCGACCTCCTCGACCTCGCCAATGAAGATGAGGTGGTCTCCGCCGTCGTAGGTGCGCCAGGCCCGACACGAGATCGTCGCGGCGGTTCCCTCCAGCACCGGGGCCGTAACGCCGACGCCCCAGGCCGGCGTCTCCTCCGCCGGGCGGCCGGCGAAGTGCCACGCCACGTCGAGCTGGTCGGCCGCGAGCACGTTGATCGCGAACGGTCGCCCGTCCAGGAATTGGCAGGCCTTGGAGTCGCGGCCGAGGGTGACCTGGGCGAGCGGCGGGTCGAGCGAGACCGCGGTGAACGCGTTGACGGTAGCGCCGTGCGGTTCGCCGTCCTCGTTGGTGCAGGTCACCACGGTGACTCCCGTGGCGAACTCACCGAATGCGTCCCGGATCTCCCGTGTCTCCATGTCGCCCACCTCCTAGTGTACGCTGTGCGTACTTGTTGTACGTTGTGCGTTCACCTCGACAGTGGTCCATGTCACACGCCATTGTCAACAGGTAGAGCTACCCCACCGATACCCAATTGCGCCCCAATGGGAGGTCGTAAGTATGAGTGAGTCCGCTGAGATGGCCAACGACCGCGACTTCGTCCAGAGCATTGAACGGGGCTTTGCCGTGCTCCTCGCTTTCGATGCCGAGCTGCCGAACCCGACCCCGGCCGAGCTCGCTGCTCGCACCGGTTTCTCGCGACCGGCGGTGCGACGGATCCTGCTAACCCTGCAACGACTGGGCTACGTCATCGGCGCCGGACCACGCTGGTCCCTGACGCCCCGGGTGCTCACCATCGGGCAGCACTATGCGGCGACCCACGGCATCGTTGAGATCGCCCAGCCGCACCTGCTGCAGCTCGCCGAGGCCACCCAGGAGTCCGCCTCTCTGGCCCAGCTCGACGGGATCGAGGTCATCTATGTTGCTCGGGTTCAAGTCCGGCGGATCCTCAGTGTCGCCGTCGACGTGGGCAGCCGCGTCCCAGCGCATGCGACCTCGATGGGCCACGTACTCACCGCCTGGTCGTCACCGGACGTCATCGAGGCGGTAATCGACGCGGGTCTCCCCCCGCGGGCCGAGCGCACGATCACCGACTCGCTGCGGTTCCGCGACGCGCTCCACAACGTACGCCGTGCGGGCTACGCCGTCGCCGAGTCCGAACTCGAAGACGGGCTTCTATCGACCTCAGTCCCGGTTCGCAACCACCAAGGCGAGGTGCTCGCCGCCTTGGCCTACTCCAGCACGTTGGGGCGCACCACGATGGACCGAATGATCAACGAGGTAGTACCACTCATGCTGGCGGCGGCCGACGCGATCCAACGCGACTTAGCCATGCTTCAGACCAACAGTTTGCCGCACTCCCCGCCCCATCGGGATGGGTTTTACTGAGACGGCTCTGGGTCGGTCCGACCGGCGCGTTACTCGCTGATCAGGGCAGCCAGAATCCCCAGCGCGCGCACCAGCAACGGCGTGTCGTCACCCGCACGGATCGCCGCTGACAACTCGACGTGGCCGCTCCCGACGAGCGGCCGGTACGTCGCGCCCGCCACACCGAGCGCGGCAACTGGCTCCGGCACCACGGCAACGCCCAGGCCCGCCGCCACGAACGTGACTAAGGTGGACGTCTCCCCCACCTCCTGCCGGACGCGTGGCTCAAACCCTGCCTCGCGACACAGGGCGAGGACCAGCCCACTCATCACCGATCGACCGTGCCCGGGGTGCACGATGAAGTCCTCGTTGCGGAGGTCGGCCACGCGCAGCCGCTTGCGACCGGCCAGCCGGTGACCGTCCGGGAGCGCTACGATCAGCGGCTCGCGGCGCAGCGAGGTCAATTCCAGTCCAGGATGGTCGGCGAGTGGGCGCAGAAGTGCAAGGTCGATCTCGCCTGCGCGTAGCGCCGCCACCTGGTCCGGCACGAGCATCTCGCCGCGGAAACTGAAGTCCACGGCTGGCAACTCTTCACGCAATGTGCGGGCCAGGCTCGGCAATAGGCTATACGTCGCCGACCCCACGCAACCCACGACGAGTCGCCCCTCGAGCCCAGCGCCGATCCGCTGCGCCTCACCGCTGGCGGCGTCGACTGCCGAAAGGACCTCCCGGGCTCGTTGCAGGAAGACCGCCCCCGCGTCCGTGAGGTCGACCCGGCGAGTGGTGCGGCGCAGCAACTCGACTCCGAGCTCCGCCTCGAGTTGCCGCACCTGGTGCGACAACGGCGGCTGAGCCATGTGCAGCCGGGCCGCGGCCCGACCGAAATGCCGCAACTCGGCGACCGCGACGAAGTACCGCAGGTGGCGAAGTTCCATCCAGCCATACTTGCACGGTTTTAATCATCGGATAGTTGTTACTCCTGCGAATCAATTGTCAAGGCCACTTAAGGCCGACAAGGCAGACAGTCAGCCCACGCCCTTGCACTCGGACCCCGAGAGGGGTCCTCGTTGTCCGTGAGCCGTCGAATTATTCAGAGTTTTTAACTCTTAATCAACGCGATATAGATATTTCCCCATATCGTTAATCGGGCCTAGCGTGGCGTCATGACCAACGTCGTGATCTGCGAACCGATCCGGACCCCCGTGGGCCGGTTCGGGGGCGCACTCTCCTCCCTGTCCGCAAGCGATCTGGCCGCGCAGGCCCTCGCCGAACTAGTGCGCCGCACGGGTCTTCGCGAGGGCGACGTCGACGACGTCGTGCTCGGGCAGTGTTATCCGAGCGGTGAGGCACCCGCGATTGGTCGCACCACTGCCCTCGACGCGGGTCTCGGCACAGGAGTGCCCGGCATCCAGGTCGACCGCCGTTGCGGGTCGGGCCTGCAGGCAGTGCTGTACGCCGCCGGCATGATCGCGACCGGCTCGGCAAGTGTGGTTGTGGCCGGTGGAGTCGAGTCGATGTCGCAGGTGGAGCACTACGCGACGGGGCTCCGCAGCGGCGTGCGTGGCGGAAGTATCGAACTCATGGACCGTCTGGTTCGGGCCCGCGAGACTGCTGGAGGTCGGCATCATCTCGTACCAGGCGGAATGGTGGAGACCGCGGAGAACCTGCGCCGGGAGTACGCCATCTCGCGGGAGGAACAGGACGAGCTTTCGTTCCGAAGCCAGCAGCGTGCAGTAGCCGCCCAAGACGAGGGCCGGTTCGCGGCCGAGCTGGTGCCGGTCAGTGTGTCTGACCGCCGGGGTAAGACCGGCATCATTGTGGATCGCGATGAGCACCCTCGGGCTGGGCTGACGATGGGCGATCTCGCTGCGCTGTCACCGATAAGACTGAAGGATGACCCCAAGTCAACTGTCACCGCCGGAAACGCCAGCGGCCAGAACGACGGAGCCGCGATGTGCATCGTCACCACGCGCGATGAGGCTGAGCGGCGCGGGCTGCGACCTCTGCTGGCGCTGCGGTCCTGGGCAGTTGCCGGCGTCGGTCCCGAGGTCATGGGCATAGGGCCGGTGCCGGCGACCGCGGCCGCATTGGAACGAGCGGGCCTAATGCTCAACGATATCGACGTCATCGAGCTCAACGAGGCTTTCGCTGCCCAGGTGCTGGCCTGTCTGCACGAGTGGAAGCTCGACGCTACCGATGACCGTCTGAATCCCAACGGGTCGGGCATCTCACTGGGCCACCCGGTTGGCGCGACCGGCGCCCGAATCTTGGCCACGATGGCGCACGAGATGCATCGGCGCGAGGGTCGCTTCGGGCTAGAGACGATGTGCATCGGCGGCGGCCAAGGACTCGCCGCGGTCTTCGAGGCCATCCGATGAGCGCTGTGTCCGTGCACCGGGTCGTCACCGGCCCAAACGATGCGCCGGTCGTCGTGCTCTCCAACTCTCTCGGCGCCACGATGTCTATGTGGGACGCCAACCTCGCTGACCTTGAGCAGCATTTCCGGGTGGTGCGCTATGACGCCCGCGGGCACGGCGGTTCGCCGGTCCCCGCCGGTCCGTACGATATCGACGATCTCGTGGACGACGTGGTGGCGCTGCTCGATAGTCTCGGCGTCGCGCGCGCTCATTTTGTGGGGCTCTCCCTCGGCGGCATGACTGGCATGCGGCTCGCTTCCCGTGAGCCGGATCGCGTCAGTCGGCTGGTCGTCCTGTGCAGCAGCGTCCACCTCGGGCCGTCCTCGGCGTGGCACGAACGCGCCGCCACGGTCCGCGCTCACGGTACCTCCGCAGTCGCTCAGGCAGTGGTCGCCCGATGGTTCACGCCTGGTCTGCTGGAGGCCGATCCAGGCCTCAAAGCATCGAGCGAGGCCATGGTTGCCAGCACCCCCGCCGAGGGATACGCCGCCTGCTGTGAGGCCATCGCAACAATGGACCTCCGCGACGACCTGGCGTCGATCATCGCACCCACCCTCGCCATTGCTGGTATGGACGACCCCGCGACACCACCGCCACACCTGGCTAAGATCGCGGACACGGTCCGCCACGGCCGACTCGTCGTCGTACCCGATGCGGCGCACCTTGCCAATGCCCAACAGCCCGGGAAGGTCACGGCGTCGATTATCGAGCATCTCAGCGCGGGGACAGCATGACGATCGACAAAGTGGTACCCAGCGCGGCCGACGCTGTTGCCGATATCCCCCGCGGCGCCAGCCTCGCCGTCGGCGGCTTCGGACTCGTCGGCATCCCCTGGTTCCTCATCGAGGCATTGCTTGAACAGGGCGCGGACAATCTCACTGTCGTCTCCAATAATTGCGGCGTCGACGGCGCCGGGCTTGGTCTGCTTCTCGAACAGCACCGCATCAGCCGAGTCATTGCGTCGTACGTCGGGGAGAACAAGGAGTTCGCCCGGCAGTACCTCAGCGGGGAGCTAACCGTCGAACTGACCCCGCAGGGCACGCTGGCCGAACGGCTGCGCACCGGCGGGGCCGGTATCGGCGCGTTCTTCACGCCAACGGGGGTTGGCACGGTGGTGGCCGAAGGCGGCCTGCCGTGGCGTTACCACCCTGACGGTTCGATAGCACTGGCCTCGCCCGCCAAGGAGGTCCGGAACTTCAACGGCATCGAGATGGTGCTCGAGGAGTCGATCGTCACCGACGTGGCGCTGGTCCGTGCGTCCGTAGCCGACCGCGCCGGCAATTGTGTCTTTCATGCCTCAACGCGCAACTTCAACCCTCCGGCGGCAATGGCTGGCCAGCTGACACTGGTCGAAGCCGAACGAGTTGTGGAGGTCGGCGAGCTCCGGCCCGAGGACATCCACCTACCAGGAATCTTCGTGCAACGTGTCGTTGAACTGACGTCTGAGCAGGCGGCACAGAAAGACATCGAGAAGCGGACAATCCGCGAGAGGATGAACTGACATGGCTTGGACCCGTCCACAAATGGCGGCGCGTGCGGCGCTCGAATTCAAGGATGGCGACTATGTGAATCTCGGCATCGGGCTCCCCACTCAGATTCCCAACCACCTGCCATCCGGCTCTGCGGTCACCCTGCATGCGGAGAACGGCATCCTCGGAGTCGGCCCATTCCCCTACGACGACGAGGTAGACCCCGACCTCATCAACGCCGGCAAGCAGACCGTGACCGTGGTGCCGGGAGCGTCCTACTTCGACTCGGCCACCAGTTTCGCGATGATCCGAGGCGGCCACATCGATGTCGCCGTGTTGGGTGGCATGCAGGTCTCGGCTGCCGGCGATCTCGCCAACTGGATGGTCCCCGGCGCCATAGTCAAGGGCATGGGCGGCGCCATGGACCTGGTCAGCGGCGCCAAACGTATCGTCGTACTCATGGACCACCTGACCAAAACAGGTGCACCGAAGCTGGTCAAGGAGTGCTCGCTGCCGCTCACCGGGCGTCGTGTGGTCGACCGAGTGATCACTAACCTGGCGGTACTCGACGTCGCCGGCGACCAATTCGCGCTCGTTGAGCTGGCGCCAGGAGTGACCTGGGACGAGTTGGTAGCCGCGACGGACGCGCCCATCGACACCGCAACCCCAACGGCTACGGCTACGGCTACGGCTACGGGCTGACCGTCATGGACCTCGAGGCTCGCGTCCTCCGGCTAGAGGACGCGCACGAAATCGGGCAGCTCCGCGCGAGATACTGCCAGGCCCTCGACGACGGCCGCTGGGACGAACTGGTCGAACTGTTCACCCCCGAGGGTGCATTCATCGGCCTCTCCACCGTCCGCGGTCGGGCGGAGCTGCGGACTTTCTTTGCCGAACTGCGAGAAGGACCCCTCCAAGCGTGGTGGCATTTCAGCAGCAACGAGACGATCGACTTGGACGGCGATACCGCTACCGGCCAGACCTGGCTCGACCAGCCGTGTGTCGTGGACGGCGATGCCCACATCGCCGCGGGTCGGTACACCGACCGGATGCGACGCTGTGATGACGGACGCTGGCGGTTCGAGGAGCGGCAGGTCTCGTTCTTTTTCTGGTCGCCGACCCGGGCCGGGTGGTCGCCGGGTCGTTTCGACTGGGAACCTGCTCGCGTGGCCGCCGATCGGCGGACTCTTGAACGCTACGCGTAAACGTCCCTGAGTGCCGTTGGAGACTGCTGCAAGATTGGGTGACGCCACCAATTCTGGAAACTAAACCGTGGGTCAAATCAAAGCGATCACAGGGGTCTAAGAGTTTTTATGTCGTTCGTCGACTACTTCGACGACCTTGTCGACAGCCAGCACTTGCTGGGACCTACGGTGGGGCGCAACATCGCGCTTCCCGGGCTCTGCGGATTCCTGACATACGCCCTCGGCGAGCCATTGATGCGCGGATTCGTCGCAGGCGCGAACTACGAGAACTCTCCTCTGACTCGCTGGGCCTTCGCGGCCAGCGCCGTGGCAAGAACCAACGCGCTCGGCGCCCGACACCTCGACGCGACCCAGTTCATCGGGTAAGCCCAGGATCGGTAGATGCCACAAGTAGATACGTTCTTCGTCCAGAGCCTCCGTCTGTTGCGGGCGTACTCAGGGAAGCCGGCCAGACACCGACCCTGCAGCAAGTGTCTAGTAGCCACGAGCGACGCGTTGGGGCTTTGCTCCAAACAATCAGCACAGGTGTCTCGCAACTAATCTGCCTCGAAACCCATGAGATGCAAGGCAGCCTGAAGCCAATGTGCGGTGCTCCATCTGTTCCAGCGGGCCCCTGGCAAATCCCGGCGGCAATGGTCTCGGGTCGGAAAGCCGTGAAGCCGACGACTGACTCGACCTGTTGCGGCCTACGCATATTCCATTTATCATCGTGATATGACGATGATAGTTGGCAATCACGATCAAGAATCTGTGGCATCTCTCACAGCGGCCGCGTGTCTGTTCCATGGCTTCAGCGACCGCGCGCGCTTGGTGATTCTCCAGCACCTACTGCTCGGCGAGCATCGCGTGGTCGAGCTGACCGAACACCTTGGGCTGGCTCAGTCCACCGTCTCCAAGCACCTCGCTTGCCTCAAGGATTGCGGCTTGGTTTTGTCCCGTCCTGAAGGTCGCGCATCAGTGTTCAGCGTCACCCACGCTGAGGCGACGACCACTTTGCTCGCGGCCGCCGAGGAGCTCCTCGACCTCACCGGGTTCGCGGTCACCTTGTGCCCCAACCACGGCGTGAGCGCTCATGACTGACCTCGACGCTGCAACCATGACGCGTCTCGGCCGCCGGGCGAAGGTGCTCGCCGGCTTCTCGGTCACCTACAACGTGATCGAGGCAGTCATCGCCATCAGCGCCGGAATCGTCGCAGGATCCGTTGCCCTCGTCGGTTTCGGTCTCGACTCGGTCGTCGAGGTGTCGAGCGGGCTGATCATCCTATGGCAGTTCTCGCATCGCATTCCTGAGTCCCGTGAACGACAGGCGCTGCGCCTTTTGGCGTTCTCGTTCTTCGCGCTCGCCGCCTACGTGGGGTTCGAATCGGCACGCGCGCTGATCATTGGTGCGGATCCTGACGCTTCAACGGTCGGCATCGTCCTCGCAGCCGTATCGCTGGTTGTCATGCCCTTCATTTCGTTCGCGCAGCGCCGCACGGGCAGGGCGCTTGGGTCGAACGCTGTCTATGCCGATGGCACCCAGACCCTGCTGTGCACCTATCTGTCGGCCGCCCTTCTGGCGGGCCTGCTGCTCAACGCCACGTTGGGTTGGTCATGGGCCGACCCGATCGCCGGCCTCATCATCGCGGGCGTCGCTGCTCGAGAAGGTCTCGAAGCCTGGAAGGGTGAGGGATGTTGCTCGCCCATCAGCATGGGATCGGACCTGAACGAGGGTTGCGGCTGCACCGACTGCCAGGACGCGTGCTGCGCAACAGACTTCGGGCCGCAGTCCCGCGAAATTGACCTCGGGTGGAGGACATGATGGCTGCCCTCGCTCTGGTCTTGTTTGGGGTGTATTTCGCCATCGCCTTTGGTTGGCGCACCTGGCTTCAGTATCACTCCACTGGCGACACCGGCTTCAGGGGCATCAGCGGCCGGGCCGGCACGGTTGAGTGGACCGGAGGGGTGCTGTTCGTTCTTGCATTCGCCGCCGCCGTGGCCGCACCGATCGCTGATATTGCTGGCCTGCCCACGATCGGCGTCCTGGTTCAGAGCCCGATACAGATCGCCGGGGTGGTCCTGGCCGTGGTCGGCATCGGGACAACCTTCGCTGCCCAGGTCGCCATGGGCTCGAGCTGGCGAGTCGGTGTCGACGTTCTGCACCAGCGCGATGGGGCCTCCGACGGCAGCTTCAGGGGCAACGTGGCCGATGCAGAGTCCGGTGGTGCCGCCTGAGAAGCGCCCGTCGGTCAGCAGAAGGACCTCTTGACCTAGGCCAGCGCCCTTGATCGCGGCCGTGATGGCGAGAGCATCTCGCGCATTCCGGGTCCGCCGGCGGGTCCTTCATTGCGGATCACGACGACGTCGCCGGCTGCGATCTGTTTCTTCATCGCGGCCTTGAGCGCATCCTGCTCTCCGGCGAAGACCTTTGCCTTGCCCGAGAAAGCAGTCGTGTCGATGCCGGCAGTCTTGGCGACCGCTCCTTCGGGGGCAAGGGAGCCGTGCAGGACAGCGATGCCGCCGTCTGGTCGAAACGGAGTCGACATCGAGTACAGGATTTCGCCGTCCGGACGCGGCGGGTCAAGGTCATCGAGGTTCTCCGACAGCGTTCGACCAGTGACAGTCAGTGTGTCGCCGTGCAGCAGTCCGGCTGAAAAGAGCTCACGCATCACGACGGCACGCCGCCGATGTGGTCCAGGTCGGCCATAACGTGTCGGCCGAAGGGCTTCATGTCGGCCAGGAGAGGAACGCGCCGGCTGATCGTGTCGAAGTCGTTGAGTTCAAGTGGGACTTTCGCCTCGTGGGCGATAGCGAGAAGGTGCAGCACCACATTGGTGGAGCCTCCCAACGCCATCAGGACGGTGATCGCGTTCTCGAATGCTTCACGAGTGAGGATCAGACGCGCGGTGATGCCGCGCTCGAGCAGGTCAACGACTGCTTGGCCGGCCTCGCGAGCGATGCTCATCCTCCGCCGGTTCGTGGCCGGCGGAGAAGCGCTCCCCGGCAGCGACATGCCAAGCGCCTCGGCAACACTGGCCATGGTGTTGGCGGTGTACATGCCTGCGCATCCACCCTCGCCGGGACAGTACGAGCGTTCGATCATGTCGACGTCGGCGCGCGACATCTGGTCGTACATGCAGGACCCAATCGCTTCGAATGCTTCAACGATGGTCACCTGTTTGTCTGAACCGTCCGAGAGCCTGGCCACGCCAGGCAAGCTGGTCCCTGCATAGACAAAGACGCTGGCCAGATCAAGACGGGCAGCCGTCATCAACATGCCCGGCAGCGACTTGTCACAACCGGCAAGCAGCACGGATGCGTCGAACCGCTGTGCCTGCATGACGCTATCGGCGATGACCTCACGGGAGACCAGCGAGTAGCGCATGCCGCGGTGGCCCATCGAAATGCCATCACTGACTGAGATCGTGCCGAACTGCAGGGGATACCCGCCGCGGGAGTGGACACCTTCCTTGGCGGCCCTGGCAAGCCGGTCGAGGTTCAGGTTGCATGGGGTGACCTCGTTCCATGTGGAGGCGATGCCGACCTGCGGTTTGAGCAAGTCGGCATCGCCGAGCCCGGCGCCGCGGAGCATGCCCCGTGCGGCGGCCTGCCCCAATCCCTCGGTCGCCTCGCGGCTCCGCGGCCGCAGGTCGATCAACGATGCTCCGGTCACGTTTTCAAGGTTTGGCATTCGAGCCTTCTTCACTGATGGTGTAGGGGTTTCATCGGTCGATCGGATGGAATTGCCGTGCTTTTAGCCAGCTGAATTTCGCGCCGGAGCGGTACCGCGCCCTGCAACCTCCTCGCCGACGGATCGACGTGACCAGTAGCTTGCGAGCAGAGATCCGGAAACGTTGTGCCAAACCGAAAAGATTGCGGCTGGCAGCGCGGCAGCTGGGGTGAAGTGGACAGAGGCCAAGGCAGCAGCCAACCCGGAGTTCTGCATCCCCACCTCGATGCTTACGGCGCGTCGGCTGGCGGCGTCGAGGCCGCAGGCCTTGCCGATTCCGTAGCCCACGGCGAGTCCAAGTCCGTTGTGGAGCACGACAGCCAGGACAATGACGCCTCCGATCGACAGCAAGGTCGGAGCGCTGGCCGCCACCACGGCCACGACCACAGCAGTGATGCCTACAACTGAAACCAGCGGGAGGGCATCGAGAATGCTTTCGATGAAAGTTGGGAACAACAGCCGGAGGACCACTCCGAGGATCACCGGGACGAGCACGATCTTCAGGATCGAGACGAACAAGCCACTCGCGTCAACCGGCAGCACCTCACCTGCGAGCCAGAGAACCAAGAGCGGAGTGAGGAGCGGAGTGAGGAGCGGAGCTAACAGAGTGGAGACCGAGGTCATGGCGACCGACAACGCAGTATCGCCCTTGGCCAGGTAAACCATTACGTTGGAAGCAGTGCCACCAGGGGCAGATCCGACCAAAACCATGCCAGCAGTCAGCGCAGCGGACAAACCAAGTGCAGTTGCGATGCCGAGACCGAGCAACGGCATCACAACAAATTGTGCCGCCACGCCAAGCAGTAGTGCCCACGGTCGTCGCGCGACGACAGCAAAGTCTGAGAGCTGGAGTGTCATCCCCATCCCGAGCATGATGATCGACAGCAGCCAAGGAATGGCTGGGGTGGCACCGCTGAAGGTGTCAGGCGTCAACAAGGCGATCCCTCCTGCAATGAGGACAATCAGGGCGAACCACTTGCCGACGAATTCGCTGATGGGTTTGACATTGGTCATGGGTGTCTCCTCGGGTCTCTGTGTGATCACCCTCACAGATTTCACGTGGAAGAGACAGGCCACTGTTTATGCTGGTATCAACGCCACTAGGAAGGGCGGGGTGCGATGCGAGGGCGGTCGGGTGCTCGAGACGAACTGGGCTCTTTCCTGTCCACACGCCGTCGCCAGATAGAGCCGAGCCAGGTCGGACTTCCAGTCGTTGCCCGGCGCCGGGTCAGCGGCCTGCGGCGAGAGGAAGTCTCGTTGCTGTCTGGGGTGAGTGTCACGTGGTACACGTGGCTGGAACAGGGGGCGTGGAGTCAACCCATCCCGGCAGGTTCTGACCGCGCTGGCCCGCACCTTGCAGCTCACGCCGGCCGAGCAACGATATCTCCTCACGCTCGGGGGGTACAGATGGGCGGTCAAAGCATGTCCTGCCTCACCACGGTCAGGTGTTCTTGAACGCGCTGGGCCCATCGCCGGCGTACGCCATCACCGATCGGTGGGACATCGTCGGATGGAATCTTGCCTACGAGTTGCTATACCCCGGCGTCGCGAGCGTTACCGAGGAGGACCGCAATCTACTGTGGCTAATTTTCACTGATCCGTCCGTCCGGGACCTGCTGGACGACTGGGACGTCGACAGCAAGCGGTTCCTCGCGCAGTTCAGAGCCGAGGCTGCCCCGCGAGTCGGGACGCCAGACTTCACGCGCCTCATCGACCGACTGAAGTCGGAAAGCGCGCAGTTCGGAAACCAGTGGGAAAGTCACGACGTCGATGGATTCGTCTCGACATCGCTACCGCCAACTACCCAACTGAAGGCGACGTGACGTACCTCTATATGCCCGGCCTCGCGTTCACGGCTTAAGCGGGCGGTTCTCCGGCACCTGCCCCGGGGTTGCCAGTCGCGTCGCCGCGGACACGCTCTCCAACGAGCGTCCCATCGTCGATGGCAACAAGTTCCACGTCCGCGGAGCGGGGCTTCGACACGCGATCAAGATTGTCGCGCGTCAGCGTGGGCTGCCGCTCGACTAGGCCAATCCTCAGCGGTGGTCGTTGTCCGGAGAGCACCGTCAGCCGACCGTCGTTGCGACCTCGAACTCCGAGGATAGCTTCTCAATATCTCTGTCGCATTTTCGTGTGATTTTCGTGTGAATGCGGACGGGAGAACGGTGCTCCACCTTTCCGAACCACGGAATTTCAGCACATTTGTGGGCGAAGAGGGACTCGAACCCCCGACCTTCCGGGTGTAAACCGGATGCTCTAACCAACTGAGCTATTCGCCCGCTTTGAAGCGCCTATACGATATCGCACCATCCCGCCAATCCGCGATCTGAAGCCTTTGCGACCTAAAACCGGGGCTGACAGGTGGCAAAGGCTTCAAATCGCGGGGTACGGACACATAGGCGCTGCGACCGCCGGGGTCTCGGGTCCTCAACGGTCGCAGCATGTTCTATCAAACACTATTGCTTGAAAATAATCATCCCGAGGGGTCAATCAGACGAGTGCGGACAACGCCTGCTTGTATTCGTCGAGATCACGCGCCTCGGGCAGACCGTTCTCGACCTTCCAGCGAACGATCCCCTCGACGTCGATGATGTAGGTCCCGCGACTCGCGGCACCAACCTTCTCGACGAAAACTCCGTAGGCCGATGCAACTGCGCCATGCGGCCAGAAGTCACTCAGCAGCGAAAATGTGAGGCCGTCCTGATCGGCGAACGCCCGAAGCGAAAACATCGGATCGCACGAGACCGCAAGCACCTCCGTGTCGTCACCGCCGAGATCGGGGAGGTTGTCCCGGATCTCACACAATTCGCCCGTACAAATGCCACTGAATGCGAAGGGGTAGAACATCAGCACGACCGACTTTTTGCCGCGAAATGATGACAACGTGACATCTTCGCCATGCTGATTCTTGAGGGTAAAGTCAGGCGCTTCCTGACCGATTTCAATCGTCACAGATTTTCCTAACGTTTGGGGGTGGACAGGCGAGTCGCGGCCCAATCGGCCGAAGCGGAGAACGTCGACGTGGTCGAAAGCCCAGCAACCGGCGCAGCCTCAGAGATGTCTGCATTCTCAACGTATCCGGGTCGGCCGACCTTGGGCGTCAGCAACCAAATGCCGCCGCCTTCGACGATGTCCTGCAGGCAGTCAACTAGGCCGTCGACGAGATCGCCGTCGCCCTCGCGCCACCACAGGACTACGCCATCGACAACATCACCGATGTCCCCGTCGACAAGCGCATTGCCCGTCCGCGTCTCAATATCGGAACGAAGCGCCTCATCGACATCCTCGTCCCAGCCAAGTTCCTGGATAACCGTGTCGGGTTTGAAACCCAACTTATCCGCGGTCAACGATGCCTCCTTGGGGCGTCAAAACACATGGGACGAACCTACCCAATTTGAGCAAGATTCGCATGCGAAAAGTCTACTCGTGAGTAGCCCTCTCTTGGTGTTGCCGGTATCACACTAGCGAATCAGTGGTGGCACTATGGGAGGTGTCCACAAGACTTCAGGAGATATCATGCCGCAACCCGGCTCTGAGCGCCCAGCAGTAATTCATGAGGGCCTACCGACGCAACTCCCCGACATCGATCCGGATGAGACCGAGGAATGGGTTGCATCGCTCGATGCGATGATCGACGAAAAAGGTCGATCGCGCGCCCGCTACGTCATGTTGCGCCTTCTGGAGCGCGCACGTGAGCAAAGCGTCGGCGTTCCCGGACTGCGCAGCACTGATTTCATCAACACGATCCCGCCCGAGCGCGAACCATGGTTCCCCGGCAACGAGGAAATCGAACGGCGTATCCGCTCGATCATCCGCTGGAACGCAGCCGTCATGGTGTCCCGTGCCAACCGTCCAGGCCTCGGCGTCGGCGGCCACATCGCGACCTACCAGTCGGCGGCGAGCCTGTATGAAGTTGGCTTCAACCACTTCTTCCGCGGCAAGAACCATCCTGGCGGTGGCGACCAGATCTTCTTCCAGGGCCACGCCTCCCCCGGCATCTACGCGCGCTCCTTCCTGGAGGGCCGTCTGAGCGAGCAACAGCTCGACCGGTTCCGTCAGGAATATTCCCACGGGCCAGGCAAGGGCCTACCGTCATACCCACACCCACGTCGTATGCCCGACTACTGGGAGTTTCCCACTGTCTCGATGGGTCTGGGTGCGCTTGCATCGATCTATCAGGCGCGCTTCAACAAATATCTGCAGCACCGTGGCATTAAGGACACCAGTCAGCAGCACGTCTGGGCATTCCTGGGTGACGGCGAGATGGGCGAGCCCGAATCGCTCGGCGCGATCGGCCTTGCCGCTCGTGAAGAGCTCGACAATTTGACGTTCGTGATCAACTGCAATCTGCAGCAGCTCGACGGGCCGGTACGCGGCAACGGCAAAATCATCCAAGAGCTCGAATCCTATTTCCGTGGGGCCGGTTGGAATGTCATCAAGGTCGTATGGGGCGGCAAGTGGGATCCCCTGCTGGCCCGGGACACCGACGGCGTGCTCGTCAATCAGATGAACCGCACTCCCGACGGCGCGTTCCAGACCCTCTCGGTCGAATCCGGTGCCTACAACCGTGAGCATTTCTTCGGCCCTGATCCCCGCCTGCGTGCAATGGTCGAAAACCTGAGCGATACCGATATCGAGCGGCTACCGCGCGGTGGCCACGACTACCGCAAGGTTTATGCGGCCTTCGATGCAGCCGCCAAACACACCGGCCAGCCGACCGTGATCCTCGCGCATACGATCAAGGGATGGTCAATCGATTCATTCGCCGGTCGCAATTCGACCCATCAGATGAAGCATTTGACCAACGAAGATCTCAAGCGCTTCCGTGATCGCCTACAGATCCCGATCAGCGACGCCGATCTTGAAAATGGTGACTCCGCGCCGTTCTACCATCCGGGCGAGGACAGTGAAGAGATCCAATACATGATGGCGCGGCGGGCGGCGCTCGGTGGCTCGATACCGCATCGCGTCGTCAAGCCGGTCGCCATCACGCTGCCACCGGACAAGGTCTATGACGATCTCAAGAAGGGCTCGGGCAAGCAGGCGATCGCCACCACGATGGCTTTCGTCCGGTTGCTGCGCGATCTGATGCGCGATCCAGAGATCGGCAAACGGCTGGTCCCGATCGCACCGGATGAATACCGCACTTTTGGTATGGACTCGATGTTCCCGACCGCCAAGATCTACAGTCCGGTCGGGCAAACGTACGAGCCAGTCGACCGGAAACTCCTTCTCGCCTACCGCGAGTCCGAACAGGGCCAACTGCTGCACGAAGGCATCAGCGAGGCTGGCGGAATGGCTTCGGCCATCGCGGCTGGCAGCGCGTACGCGACGCACGGCGAACCCATGATTCCGGTCTTCATGTTCTATTCGATGTTCGGCTTCCAGCGAACCGGTGACTCGATCTGGTCGATGGCTGATCAATTGGCACGTGGCTTCCTCATTGGTGCCACCGCTGGCCGCACGACACTGACCGGTGAGGGCCTTCAACACGCCGACGGCCATTCGCCGCTCCTCGCGCAGACCAATCCCGCGATCGTCCACTATGACCCGGCATTCGGCTTCGAGATCAGCTACATCATGCAATCAGGGCTTGAGCGTATGTACGGGCACTCTGAGGATCATCCTGAGGGCGAGAATGTCATCTTCTACTTGACGGTCTACAACGAGCCGATCGTCCAGCCGAAGGAGCCCGATAACGTCGATGTCGAAGGCATTTTGAAGGGCGCCTACCGCTACCGGGCGGCCGATCAGGGCGAAGGTGCGGGTGCACGCATCATGGCCTCCGGAGTAGCCGTTCCCTGGGCGCTCAAGGCGCAGGAGATTTTGGCGTCGGACTACAACGTGTTCGCCGACGTCTGGTCAGTCACATCGTGGAACGAGTTGGCACGCGATGCGGTTGATGCCGAGCGGTGGAATCTGAACCACCCGGGTGAATACAGCCGCATGCCGTACATCACGCAGAAATTGATGGATTCGAAAGTCGTCACGGTGGCCGTAAGCGACTTCATGCGCGCCGTGCCCGATCAGATCGCGCGCTGGATCCCAGGACCGTGGCAGTCACTCGGTACCGATGGTTTCGGTTTCTCCGACACCCGTGCGGCGGCCCGCCGTGAGTTCCAGATCGATGCTGAGTCGATCGTCGTCACGGTGCTTCAGAGCTTGGCTCAACGGTCGTTGGTCAAGCCTGAGGTCGTCCGCGAAGCATTCGAACGCTTCCGCATCGATGACCCGACCGCGGTCGCCGGAATCCCTCAAGAGGGTGCCGGAGCCTGAGTCGATCGCGCCACGTGTCGGGGCGTCATTCCGACACGTGGCGCCCATCACGGTCCAGCGCCTAACAGTTTTTGGGGTCGACAGAATACGATGAACCTCATGCGACGTTGGCCTTACACCTTTGCGGTGGCTCTTTCTGTGGCGGTCGCCGTCCTGACTGTAGTGATGTCACAGCGTCTGGATCTGCCAATTCGCGATCCCGACGGCTTCCTCGGACCATCCTACGTCCGGCTCCCGCTCATCGTCCTATTGTTTTTTGCCGCCGGCATCATTCCGACGGCACTGTGGCGAGGCCGGATCGTCGCATTCCCCCAGGCCGTCGTCAAAATCGTTCGTGAGGAATGGTCAGTCAAACGGGTGGTCTACATTCTCGTTGGTCTTGGCTCGTTTTATACCTGCTACGTCGGCTACCGCAATATCAAGAGTTATCTTCCGGTCGTACGCAAGGACGTCCGGTTCGACTATCAGATGCTCGAACTCGATCACTGGGTGATGTTCGGACACAATCCAGCGCAGATTCTCCAAAACCTGCTCGGCACCGGCTTCACGGCGCACGTGCTTTCGTATGTTTACGTCTCTTACCTGATGCTGATCCCGCTGACGCTCGGCGCGTTCCTCGTCTGGGGCCGCGACCTGTCCCTTGGCGCTTGGTATGCCACAACGCTCAGCCTCAACTGGGTCATGGGTGCGGCCAGTTACTACATCCTCCCGACCCTAGGCCCTGCGTTCGCGCAACCGCAGTCATTCCTCGAACTCCCTGCAACGGGTGCGTCCACGCTCCAAAACAGCTTGTCCAATTCCGGCTGGATGTTTAAAGAAGACCCCGGTAGCAACCACATCTTTGGCATCGCGGGCTTCGCGTCGTTGCACGTGTCCGTGGTTCTGGCCGCCTGCCTGTTCTTCTCCCGTGCAGGGCTCAACGCGATCATCCGATGGTCCGCCTGGATCTACTTCGTGCTGGTCGTCATCGCCACGATCTACTTCGGTTGGCACTATCTTGCCGACGATGTTGCCGGCGCATTCATCGGCTGGTCTGCGGTCGTGATCGGTCAATGGGCATCGGGAAACCGCGGCCGCACTCGACCGCGGCGAGGCGAGGACCTCTCGCTCCAACCGGAACTGGAAACGTCCACATCAGAGCCCGAACCCGCTGCGTGAATCCAGCCATCATTCGTCGATCCACAACCTTGTGGGGTCATAGGGTAGCCGGGCCCGTTGACCGACATATTAGGCTCTGACTGTGCCCTCCTCTGCTGCCGTACTCGACCGCCTGACTCGGATCACCGTTCAGGTAGTCGGTTGCGCGCCCGAAGCAGTCGTACCGTCAGCCCGGTTGGCCAAGGACCTAGGCGTCGACTCGCTCTCGCTGGTGGAGATCAGCGAACAGTTGGGGCACTCGTTCGACACGTACCTCGCCGACGACACCATCAACCAGCTGGTCACCGTCCAAGACGCGATCACCGCGATCGTCGACCATGACCCGAAGGTCACCGCCCCCGCGCGCCCCGCCACGGCTGAATCAATCGCCGGTCTGGCGGCCGCTGGCCCGGTCGCCCGATCAGCTCCACGCGGCCCGTCAAACCTCTCTGATGAGCAGCTGGCAGAGCGTAAGACGCTCGCTAAGAAGTTCGCGTGGGGCTTTGCCCTTGTCGGCATCGCCGTGGGCCTAATCTTCGGACTGAGCGCAGTCCTCGTTGTGGACGCAACCGGCATTAAGGATGTGTCGTTGCCCGAGACCGCGACGCCAACCGCAACGAAAGCAACCACGCCTACGCCCACGCCAACCGAGACCGCGCCACCCTCGGCCGAGGTCACGCCGAAACCCACGCTGAAGGCGGCGAACACGTCAATCGCTCCCGGCGAGCGACTGCGACTCACCGGCGAATTTCCCGGGTCCGACAAGGGCGCGACGATTCAGGTCCAGGTCAAGGATGCTGACAGCAGCTGGGACAATTTCCCGGTGACGACCCGGACTGACTCCTCCGGCAAATTCAGCACCGTCATCTTCACCACCCGCACCGGCGAGCGTGAGTTCCGCATGCTCAACAAAAGCACCAATGAGTCCACCCCGTCGGTCAAAATCACAATTGGCTAGTTGATCCGCGACTCAGTCGCCCGCTGAACTCGCCGAGTGGCATGCACGTGGGCTCATTCGGACGTTTTGGGCCCATGTACGTGCCACTCGCGGGTCTCAGATCACCTGATGTAGCCAACGGACGGGGGCGCCCTCGCCAGCGTGGCGGAATGGCTCCAACTCGTCATCCCACTTGGTGCCGAGCAGCCCTTCGAGCGCAAGCTCCATCGTGATCTCACCCCGGGCTGCTTTGACCATGAATGCCTTCACCCGATCCTCAGGGATCAGGACATCACCATGTAGGCCGGTCAGCGCGTGGAAGATTCCCAGCGTCGGAGTGTAAGAGAAGCGAGCACCTTCGGTCGAAACAGTCGGCTCTTCAGTGACCTCGAAGCGAAGGCGTTCCCAGCCGCGCATGGCAGATGCAATCTTGGCGGCGGTACCCGCAGGTGCCTGCCAGGAAACCTCGCAGCGATAACTACCCTGTTCCGCTGGCTGGGCAACCCAATCGGCATCGATCGGCATGCCAAGCACACCGTTGGCCGCCCAATCGATGTGCGGGAGTAAAGCAGAGGGTGCAGAATGCACAAATAGAACGCCCCGTGTGGGTACGCTCTGCAAGGTCGAACTCATTGGTGCCTCCCTAGTGTCGCCTTCCCCAGCGGACTGCGGGTTGCACCAATGCCATTGTGCCCCATTGATCACATAAGCCACAAGTGCACGTCGACACGGTGATAAGAATGAGCCATGACGACAACCGAGGTCTCCCACAATTCTGACCAGCATCGATTCGAGATTCGAGTCGACGGAGTGCTCGCCGGCTTCCTCGATTATTCGCTGGCGGACGCGGTCTATTCGCTCAATCACACCCAGGTTCTTCCCGAGTTCGGCGGCCGCGGACTCGGATCGAAACTCGTCATCGGCGCGCTCAAAGACATCCGTGAACGCGACGGACAGTTGCTGCCGTACTGCTCGTTCATCCCGAGAATATTGACTGACAACCCCGAGTTCATCAATCTGGTTCCCGTCGATCAGAAGGCCGCCTTCGGCTTAGTGTGAGAACGTTTTGAGAAGATTGCTGATTCTCAAGACATGCTGATCCGAGGCGACTAGAATTTTGCTCAGGCCGGTCCAGGCGGTCCCCCCGAACGTTCTGGACTGGCCGCTTACGTTCCAATCCGCAGTCCAAGGCTCAAATCCCATATCTAGCCGGTGGATGGAATCCGACCTCGACGGTGTCGCCCCGATCCCAGCGTCACGGCACGCCATTCTTGGTAGGGAGGGCGGGGCTCGAACCCGCGACCCAGGGATTATGAGTCCCTTGCTCTAACCAGCTGAGCTACCTCCCCGCAGCAAATCGGATCTAGCCTAGCCGTATGGATACCTCACACGAACTCACCCCGGTGCCCGAGGACTGGGATACTCTCTTGGCCGTCGTCGCTCATCCCGATGATCTCGAATTTGGCGCCGCCGCTGCGATCGCGCGCTGGACCGCCCAGGGCAAGAACGTCATCTACGGCATGGTCACCAGTGGCGAAGCCGGCATCGACGGCATGAATCCTGAGCAGTGCCGCGAAGTACGCGTCGCCGAACAAATCGAATCTGCGCGAATTGTCGGCGTCGACACCGTGGAATTTCTGGGTCTGGCCGACGGGATTCTTGAGTATGGCGTCCCGCTCCGCCATGCGATCACCGGACTGATCCGGAAACATCGCCCACAAATCGTGATCACCAACAACTTTCGTGACACGTGGGGCGGCCAGTCGCTCAATCAGGCGGATCACATTGCGACCGGACGGGCGACGCTCGACGCCGCACGCGATGCCGGTAATCGCTGGGTGTTCTCCGATCAACTCGATGATGGGCTGGAGCCCTGGGGCGGTGTCAAAGCCGTCTGGGCGGCTGGTTCACCCGACTCGGCGCACGCGGTGGACACGACCGCGACCTTCGGTAAGGGCGTTGAGTCGCTCAAGGCCCACGACGCCTACATCACGGGGCTGGGCTGGGAACATTTCGATCCCGAGGAGTTCCTCGAAAGTTCGGCCCGGCCGACCGGCGCACGCCTCGGCGTCACGTTCGCGACGGCATTCGAGGTGTTCAGCATGGGTTGGGGTGACTGATCGCTATTCGATCGACGCGTTCGCGTCGTTCGCGCGTACACCGGTGACCCCGGTGATTCCCTCGATCTGCGCGGCCATCTTCGCCACCGAACCATAACCGCTCAGGACGATACTGGCACGACGCTCTTCATCAGTCGGTGATTTAACCGTGACCTGTGCGACCGTAAATCCCGAGGACGTCAAGAGTTCGAGAACACGGCCGAACGCCCCGCGGCCGATGCCGTAGGTGACTTCGATGCTGCTCGCGGCCGTTGATGACTGTGGAAGGCGTCGTTCGACGAAGCGCACTCCGTAGACGACCAGTAAATGCAACACGGTTGCGACGAGCGCCAACAGCCAGAGCCCAGCACCGGCGGCCGCCCCGACCGCAGCAGCCATCCATACCGTCGCCGCTGTGGTGAGGCCGCGTACGGCATCGCCTTTGACGAAAATCAGCCCGCCACCGATAAAGCCAATGCCGGTCACGATATTGGCCGCCATACGGGATGGGTCCAGTTGTATGTGGTCGGCGCCGAGCACATCGGCGAAGCCATATTTGGAGATGACCACGAACAGCGCAGCACCGATGCCGACAAGAGTATGGGTACGTAGACCAGCTGACTTGGCGCGCAATTCGCGTTCCAGGCCGATCATGGCCGAGAGCACGAAGGCAATTCCCAGACTCGCGAACTGGATCCAGGAACCGTCATCGATCGCGGCAGCTGTGCTGGTGATCATGGCTCCCCCGCCTGGACTCGAACCAGGAACCCTCCGGTTAACAGCCGAATGCTCTGCCAATTGAGCTACAGGGGACCGGCCTCACTATGCTGATTGTGAAGCTCGGTCACCAACCTTAGCAAGCCGTTCACGTAGATGCGAAAGTGCCTTGGCCTCCAGCGTCCGGACCTGACTCGCGGTCAATCCGAGCTGGCACGCGACCTCCCGGCGGGACCGCGCGGCCGCAACCTTGGGACCAATCCCGAACCGCAGCCTGAGTATGTCGACGAGGTCGTCATCAACATCTATCAATAGGTCCTCGACCTCTACCGAAGAGTTCCATTCGGCGACCTGATCGACTTCATCGGAGACAATTTCAGGCGGCGGTTGTGCCCGCGAGATGGCGTCGCCGATCCACCACCAGGCATATGTCGACAGGCGCACACCCCGGGTGGGATCGAAACGATCGATCGCTTCGATCAAACCGACCGTTCCAGCTTGGACCGCGTCGAGCAATCGTTGTCCATACAGGCCAAGTTTTCGTGCGCGCATGAATACGTACGGAAGGCTGGATGTGATCAATTGTTCGCGGGCCCACCGGTCGCCGGATCGGGCCCGCACGGCAAGCGCGTGCTCGGCGGTCTTGTCGAGTCGGGGGATTGCGGCGATGCGGCGCAGATACGGATCCATCTGGCCAGCGTCGCCGATATTGCCACCGGCTGACACAACTCAATAACAACCTGTGGACAGATCCAGCAATGCGTCCGGTTGGGGAAAACTCAGCCGATCGCGCGCTCGCGGAGCGAACGGCGCTGCTGCTCGAGCGCAACAAGTTCGCCGAACATTCGGTTGTAGTCGTCGGCATGCTCAATCGGATTGGTCCGTTGGAGTTTCGACTTGACCTCGACGATTCGCCGGGCTGTCGTGACCTCCTGCAGCCGCGCTAGCAGGGAATTAACCACCGCATGGGTCGTGGCTTGCGTCGAGCGCAGCGGCTCAACCGCGCACTGGCTGAGTATGCGTTTGAGCTGCTCATCCTCCAAGCTGTCCGAAACTCGCGAAACCCAGCCAACATCGGCCGTATCAGGGAAGGACAAGACGCTGATGTGACGCCAAAGTTCTTGAGTGAATGGGTGAGTGAAGTCGTTTTCGTGCAGGTCGCCAGCGAAGTCACGGGCAAACTGTGGGAACTGCACAATTGCTTTGAGCGCTTCGCGTTCGTCCGCGAACTGCGGCGCACCGAGGCTGACAACTTCTTGCGCGGGCTCCTGCGGTTGATCGGCAACAACGGCCCGGCTGGATGATTTCACCGGCCGGCCTTTGCTTCGCTTGAGTTCGGCTCGAACCTGATCAACATCTGCGCCGACCCGCGTCGCGATCTCACGAATGAATTCCTCGACCTTCGACTTGTCACGGATCGACGTGGCAAGTCCGACCGATTCACGAATCGCGTCGATGCGCTGATCACCTCGGTCGAGGTCGAACTTCTTCAGCGTGTTGTCGAGGACGAATCGGTACAGCGGTATGCGGGAGGCCACGAGTTCACGGACCGCGGCATCGCCGTCGGCTAGGCGCAAATCACACGGGTCCATGCCGCGCGGCTCGACCGCAACGTAGGTCTGCGCAACGAACTGCTGATCGCCCGAGAACGCCTTCATCGCGGCCCGTTGGCCGGCCTCGTCACCATCGAAGGTGAAGATGACCTCACCATGGAAGGCATCGTGATCGAGCAGGACACGACGCAGGATCCGGCCGTGATCCTCGCCAAAAGCGGTGCCGCAGGTGGCGACCGCTGTCTTGACCCCGGCCTCGTGGCAGGCCATGACGTCGGTGTAACCCTCGACAACAACTGCCTGGCTCGTCGAGGAGATGTCGCGGCGAGCGAGGTCTAAGCCATAAAGAACGTTGCTTTTCTTGTAGATCGGGGTCTCGGACGTGTTGAGGTATTTGGCCTCGACCCGGTCGTCATCGAACATCCTCCGCGCGCCGAAACCGATCACCTCACCGGTCATCTCGCGGATCGGCCACATCAACCGGCCACGAAAGCGGTCATACAGTCCACGCGACCCGCTCGAGGCGAGCCCACCGACGGTCAACTCCTCATCGGTAAAGCCGCGCCCACGCAGGTGGCCAACGAGCGCCTCTCCCCCGCGCGGCGCGAATCCCATGCCGAATGTCTCGGCCGCCGCCTGATCGAAGCCTCGGTCTGCGACGAATTGCCGACCGGCCTGCGCATCGGCTGCATTGGCCAAGTGGCTGGCATAGAACTCAGCGGCAAACTTGTGCGCCTCGATGAGACGTCCGCGTTGACGAGGATCGCGACGCGGCCCCCGATCGGTGCCTTCTTCGTAACGCAGTTGGATGCCATATTTGGTCGCGAGTCGTTCGACCGCTTCGACGAAACCGAGCCCCTCGATCTCCATCAGAAACTTGAAAACATCACCACCGGCGCCACAACCGAAACAGTGATAGGAACCCTGCGCAGGGCGTACGTTGAACGACGGCGACTTCTCGTCGTGGAACGGGCAAAGCCCCTTGCGCGCGCCGGCGCCAGCGTTGCGGAGGGTCACGTATTGTTCGATGACTTCATCGATTCGGGCACGCTCGCGGACGATCTGGATGTCTTCGTCCTTGATCAGCCCGGCCATAAACGCAGTCTACGAGAGCAGGCGGACAGCCCACGCATGGGCGGACACGTCGGTGAGGCTCGACACTTGATCGATGACAACGCGGAGTCGGGCTGCGTCAGTCCCAGCCACGGCAAAATCGGCTGCGAACTCTGCCTCCAGATGCTGGTCGCCGGTCGCGCTCAGGGCGACAACAAGCGAGCCGACGATCTCCCGTTGGAGGCGTAACTGCGCGGCGCGGTCATCCGATCGCATCACATAGTGCGCCGCGATCGACTTGAGCACGGTGATCTCATCGAGCGTCGGGGCCGGAATCTCAAGATCGGCACCGAAACGTACGAGCGGGCCGTCGCCCCAGCATTGCTCGGTGGCGTGCTGCGCTTCAAACGCGAACCGGCCAATCAGGGCGCTCGTCAATCGTTTGAGTCCAGCACGGGAGCGACGACTGCCATCGAACCCAGCGACGGGCCATTCCAGCATGGCGTTGAGTCGGTCAAAGGCCGCGGCCAACTGATCGTCAGAGGCGTCATGGTCGTACCAATCACGGGCGACCGACCAGATCGTGTCGAAGTCGAGGCGCTCTGGAGCCAAGGCGAACCAGCCGCCGACGACGCCGTCCTCAACGTCATGCACCGAATAGGCGATGTCATCGGCCAGATCCATGACCTGCGCCTCGATCGGGCGGCGGCGTTCGGGTGCGCCGGCTCGCAGCCAGTCGAATACGGGGACATCGTCGAGGTAGGCCCCAAACTTGGGTGCTTTGACCCCCGCATTGGCACGCGTCCACGGGTATTTCACGCACGCGGCGAGCGTTGCTCTGGTCAGATTGAGCCCGACGCTGTGGCCGTCGGCATCGAATGTCTTGGCCTCGAGCCGAGTGAGGATGCGCAGCGTTTGGGCGTTGCCCTCGAACCCGCCGCATTTTACGGCCGCTTCCGCGAGCGCCGCCTCACCGTTGTGACCAAATGGCGGATGCCCCAAGTCGTGCGCCAGTGCCGCCGAATCGACGATGTCGGGATCGCAGCCGAGCGCTTTGCCCAACTCCCGGGCGACTTGGGCGACCTCGAGTGAGTGGGTAAGTCGATTGCGTACGAAGTCGTCACTTGCCGCACCCATAACCTGAGTTTTGGCCGACAGCCGCCGCAACGCCGCAGAGTGGACCACTCTGGCACGGTCACGCTCAAACGGCGTGCGACCGGCGCGCTTGTTGGACTCGTGCACGATCCGTTCGCGTGCCTCGGAGCCATAAGGACTGTCCATCGCTCGAAGGTTATCGCAAGCCAATCATGAGGCGAGCGCAGCGATGCCAGCCCGCCATAGGGCAAGCGAAGCGAAGCCAGCGGCCATCGAACGAGCAAAGCGAGACTGGCCGCAACCATGGGGCGAGCGAAGCGAAGCCAGCCGGCCAGGCGGCGCGCTCTAGCGCGCCACCTGGAATGAGCACGGCGAAGGAGTGCGGCCGGCTCTTACCAGCGACCATTGCGGGGGCGTCGCTGACAGGTCGGGCACCAGTATGAGGAACGGTTCATGAACGGGCTCCGACGGATCGTCGTGCCGCAGCGGTCACACGGCTCATCTTCTCGCCCGTATGCGTTGAGCGACCGCTCAAAATAGCCGCCCTGCCCATTGACATTGACGTACATCGCATCGAAGGATGTCCCGCCCTGGCCGAGCGATTCGGTCATGACGTCGACGACATTGACAAGCAGTCGGGCGATCTCGGGCGCGCGGAGGTTGCCGCTGTCGCGGGCGTAATGCAGCTTTGAGCGCCAGAGCGACTCATCGGCATAAATATTGCCGACGCCCGAGATCAGCCGTTGATCCAGCAACGCCCGTTTGATGCCGGTGGAGCGCTTGGTGAGCCGGACCCGAAACTCCTCAGCGTCGAATAACGGATCGAGCGGATCACGTGCAATATGAGCCACTTCGGCGGGCAGATCCGCGCCACCGGGGCTGAACGACATGCCGCCGAAGATCCGCGGGTCAACGAACCGCATTTGCATGCCGTCGCTGAGGTCGAGCACGACTTTGACGTGCTTTTCTAGCGGAGCGTCGGGGTGTTCGACGAGTACCTGGCCGCTCATACCCAGATGGCAAATGACCGCATCGTCGTCGAGTTGTAGCCACAAATATTTTCCCCGGCGAGCAACGCCGGTGACGGCTCGACCGGCGAGTGCGTCGACGAAATCAGCGGGGCCGGCGACATGGCGGCGCAACGAACGGGCGTCGAACACGGTCGCGGCGCGGATTATTCGACCAACCACATGGCTGTCGATCCCACGGCGTACGACTTCAACCTCGGGAAGTTCGGGCACGGTCAGGCGCCGTCGATATCGGCCTTGATGACGCTCCAGGCGATCTCCGCGACTTGCTGTTCGGCGTCCTTCTTGGAACGGCCCGAACCACCGTCGAAGGTCAGTTCGCCGACGACGACCGATGCGGTGAACGTACGTTCGTGATCGGGGCCGGCACCGTCAAGAACGTAATGCGGAACCCCGAGGTCATTGTTGGCGGCAATCTCCTGCAGGGAGGTCTTCCAATCGAGGCCAGCACCAAGTTCGGCCGCGGCGGCAATGAACGGGTCGAAGACGCGGTGGATGACCTCCGCGGAACGCTCAATCCCGAACTGGACATAGATCGCACCGAGCAACGCCTCGACAGTGTCGGACAGGATCGAGGACTTGTCCCGGCCACCGGTCGTGTTCTCGCCGTGCCCCAGGCGCAAATATTCACCGAGGCCGAGCGTGCGGGCGACAACCGCAAGCGCCTTGGCACTAACGACCGCAGCGCGCATCTTGGCCAATTGGCCCTCGGCAAGATCGGGATGCTTCGTGAAAAGGGCGTCGGTAACGACAAGGCCCAACACCGAATCGCCGAGGAACTCAAGGCGCTCGTTATTGGGCACATTGCCGTTTTCGTACGCGTATGACCGATGGGTCAACGCATGCTGAAGAAGCTCGGCATCAAGCTCGGGAACTCCCAAAACCTGCCGAAGCGAATCCACCATTGTCAGATCCGCGACCGTCAGATGACCTGACGGCGTTCGCCGCGTGCGCCGTACTGCCCACATTCGGGGCAGGCACGGTGCGAGACAACCTTGGAATCACAAGCCGGGTTAGCGCAGTCGACAAGGCGTACGGCAGTGGCTTTCCACTGCGAACGGCGGTGACGAGTGTTGCTGCGCGACATCTTCCGCTTCGGGACTGCCACGATTACTCCTTATTCGAGTCGGATGATTGATCCGACGCTGGTTGATCTGTCAGGTGGCTCAGTGCCGCCCACCGGGGGTCGGTCGCCTCACCATGTGTGTGGTCTGGATCGTCCGCGAGGCGCACTCCGCATTCGGAACACAATCCCGGACATTCCGGATCACACAACGGGTTGAGCGGAAGTGCAAGCACCACCGCATCCCGCAGCACGGGCTCAAGGTCGAGCAGGTCGTCCTTGAGTTGGAACTCATCTTCGGTTGCGCCTTCGTAGAGCCACAATTCCTGGATATCGATGACATCGCTGTCGTCGATCGGTCCCAGGCATCGTACGCACTCCCCAGCTAATCGTACCGAAGCGGTGCCTGTTGCCAGCACACCTTCCATGACTGCTTCGAGCCGAAGCTCGATGTCGATGTCACTTCCCTCGGCGACCTTGAAGATGTCGATACCGAGATCCGCTGGCGCCTCGACAGTGCGGACAACCGTGCTTTCGGTGCCCGGCCGACGACCCAATTCACGGGTGTCGAAAACAAAGGGTCCTGACAACAAGAGTCCACATCCAACGAAGCGCTCAACAAATCAATGGCCTGCAAGCAGGCCGTGAACAATCTTAGCGTGCGCAGGCACCCCGCGGCCAATCGACCATGCGGTCCGGCGCGTGAGGTCAGATCGCGAGGCGGTCCTTGAGCCTGATGAGTACCGACGCTGGGACAAGGGCGGCGACATCGCCGCCGTTCCTGGCGACCTCCTTGATCAGGCTGGAGGACAGAAAACTGGTCCCCGGGCTGGTCGGCATGAACAGCGTGTCGACGTCGGTCAAATGGTGGTTCATCTGGGCCATCTGGAGTTCGTAATCAAAATCTGAGGCGCCGCGAAGCCCCTTGAGGATCGCGGTGATGTTGTGTTCGGAACAAAAATCCACGAGAAGTCCGCCAAAGGTAGCGACCTTGACATTGTCGAACTGCGCCGTCTCCTCGGTCAGCATCTCCAACCGTTCGGCCATCGAGAACAGACCACTTTTCGACTCGTTGACCAGCACCGCAACGGTCACGCTGTCGAACAGTTTGGCGGCACGACCAAAGATGTCGAGATGGCCATTGGTCACCGGATCGAACGAACCCGGGCACACGACGTTGCTCATGTCAGTGACCGTACCAAAGGATCGTTTCGCCGTACTTCTTGTCCCGAATCGCTTCAAACGGTTGCGGCCAGACGAAACGATCGCGTTTGGCTCGTTCCACGACGATGACCCCGTCGGCACTCAGCCAAGATGTGCTGCTCATCGCGACGAGCAATGCCGCAAGGTCGTCCTGCGGGTAGGCATAGGGCGGGTCGACGAAGATCACGTCGTATGGGACGACCGGCAACGTCTGCACGAAACGCTCGGCCGGTTGGGTCCTGACGTGGGCGACGTGACAATCAAGTTCGGCCACATTGGCGCGTATGACGTCCGCCGCGCGCCGATCCTGTTCGACTAGGTCGATGTGCACCGCACCCCGGGAGGCCGCCTCGAGACCGATCGCACCGGATCCGGCAAACAGGTCGAGGACGCGCAGATCGATCAGGCCACCAAACTTGGACTCCAGCGAAGAAAACAGCGCCTCGCGGGTCCGATCCGTCGTCGGCCGCGTGCCGTCGCCGGGCAGGGTACGCAGGCTGCGCCCGCCATACGTGCCGGCGATAATCCGCGTCATGTGCGCTCCAAGAAGTCGGCCTGGTCGGTCGCTTCCAGCGTACGGACTGCAGCGGCGAGGACCGGATGGGCGGTGAGTTCGGGGTCAGCAGCAACGACCGCATCGGCATCGGCGCGCGCCGCCACGATGACGCTTTCGTGTTTGACCACCGACAACAGTCGAAGGCTGCTGCGTACGCCCGATTGAGCGGCGCCGAGCACATCGCCCTCGCGCCGGAACTCCACATCACGTTTGGACAGCTCGAAGCCGTCCGTCGTTGAAGCAACCGCGTCCAGTCGCGCACGCGATGGCGCACCGTCCTCGGCGCCGGTGACCAGAAGGCAAAGGCCGGGCTCAGCGCCGCGTCCGACCCGGCCACGCAACTGATGGAGCTGAGACATGCCGAACCGGTCCGCGTCGAGGACAATCATGACCGTGGCGTTGGGAACATCGACACCGACTTCGACGACCGTCGTCGCGACCAGCACATCCAGCTCGTGCGCGCCAAACGCCATCATCGTGGCGTCCTTGTCGTCCGTTCCCATCCGGCCGTGCAGCATCCCGACACGAAGATCGTGAAAGGGGCCGCCGGTCAGATCTTCGAACACCTCGAGCAGCGAATGCGTCCCTTTGTCGCCCGCATCGGCTGCTTCCTCACCGCCCTTGTCGCCTTTGTCGCTGTGACCGTCGCCGATGCGGGACACCACGACATAGGCCTGCCGGCCCTTGGCGACCTCCTCACGAATGCGTTGCCAGGCCCGATCGAGCCAGGCCGGCTGCTCGGCAACGGGAACAACATTGGTCTGGATCGGTTGTCGGCCCGCCGGCAGTTCGCGCAACGTCGATACCTCAAGATCACCGAAGGCAGTCATTGCAACGGTGCGTGGGATCGGGGTCGCGGTCATGACGAGGATGTGGGGTTTGACTGCGGCCTTGTCGGCGAGCGCGGCGCGTTGCTCGACGCCGAAGCGATGTTGCTCGTCGACGACCACAAGACCTAAATCGGCAAATTGCACATGCTCTTGGATAAGCGCATGCGTGCCAATGACGATGCCTGCCTCGCCAGATGCCGCATCAAGCAACGACGCCTTGCGCGCTTTGGCGCTCATCGAGCCGGTCAGTAGCCGCACACGGGTGGCACCGTCGGCGTAGCCCGCGCCGGAGAGATCCAGCATGCCGCCCTTGGCGAGATCGCCAAGCAGCATCGTGATCGCGCGATGATGCTGAACGGCCAGAACCTCGGTCGGCGCCAGCATGGCCGCCTGACCGCCAGCATCAATGATTTGCAACATTGCCAACAGCGCCACGACGGTCTTGCCAGACCCGACCTCACCCTGCAGGAGACGATGCATCGGATGGCTGTCAGCGACGTCGCGGGAGATCTCGTCGACCACCGACAATTGCCCCGCAGTGAGCGTGAACGGCAACCGTTGTTCGAAGCGGCTACGCAGACTGTCACCACCGACAAGCGGTCGTGGCGTTGCTGGCTCCCCCGCCACGGCGGCCCGGCGTAGCGCGAACACCGTTTGGATGACGAGTGCCTCCTCGAAACGGAATCGGGCCTGAGCGCGCTGCCAGTCGGTCTTGTTACGTGGCCGGTGGATGCCCTCAAAGGCGCCCTTCGCATCGAAGAAACGGTGTTCGGCGAGCAACTCGGCTGGAATTGGATCAGGGATCTGGTCGAGGGCATCCAGACACAACCCCACACAGACCTCGATCCGCCACGACGGCAATGCCGACGTTGCCCGATACAGCGGTATGAGGCCGCGCCCGATCCGATTGTCCTCGGTCGGATCGTCCGAAGTGTTGATCGCCTCGAAATCGGGGTGGGTCAGCTGGAGCTCGCCACGAAACTCGCTCACCTGACCGGCAAACAAGCCCAACGTGTCCGGCAACATCGTTTTGAGCCGCCAGGCCTGTTGGAAAAAGGTCAATTTCAGCAGCCCTGTGCCGTCAGAGACGACGACCTCGGTACGGGTGCGCCGTCCGCCCGAGCCGAAGCTGTAGTTCTTAACGCTCTTGATCCTGGCCATGATCGTGACGTGCTGCCCGACAACCAATTTGGACAGATCCGTCAGTGCACCCAACTCCGCGTAGCGGCGCGGGTAGTGGTGCAGCAAATCGCCCACAGTCCGCAGTTCGAACGATTTGGCTAACGCTTTGGCGGTCTTGTCGCCCAAAACGTTGCCGAGCTTGGTATCGAGGGTGGCGGTCATCGACTCACTCTGCCGCGACGAACAACGGGTAGTTCTCCTGACCACCGGAATAGATCATCGTGTCGATGTCCGGACGGGTCTGCTGGAGGTGTGCTTCGACCGCGGTAGCGAGGTCGGCCTCAGCGCCGTGACCGACGACCAACGTGACGAGTTCCGTGCCAGGTGAGACGATCCGGTCGACAACTTCGATCGCGACCTCGATCGGCGAGCTGCCAACATACGCAAAATCGCCGGCGACAACCCCGAGGATGTCCCCGGCCGCGCACGGTCCGACCATCGTCATGCCGGGTTCAGCGGCAACCGTGATGGCGCCATGGCCCGTGTGCGCCGCCGCACTCGTCATCGCCACGACGTCTTCATCGAAGGATCGGCCGGCATCGTGTACGGCGAGCGCTGCCAACCCTTCGACCTGCGCATGCGTGGGGATGACCGCAATTCGGAGTCCGTCAATACGGGCTTCTTTCGCTGCCGCCTCGAACAACCCAACGTAACGGGGGTTGTTGGGCAATACGACGATCTCTTCGGCCCGAGTGTCTCGAAGGGCAGCCTTCATAGCGGCGATGGTGAGCTGCTGGGAGCGGTCGAAACTCAGTGTCGTTGCACCGGCCTCACCGCATAGATCGGTCAGCCCCGCACCGGTTGTCGCAGCGATCACGACGCGACCCTGTCGACTGGAACGAGCGTACGCAGAATTGGCGGCGATCTGATCGGCGAAATGCGTCACCGCGATGCGATAGGGCCGGCCGGCTGCAATTCCGGCCTCGATCGCTTTGCCGACCTCGTCGACATGGATGTGGATGTTCCACAATCCTTCACCGCCGACCACTACTAGAGAGTCACCAAGACCGGCCAGCGTACGGCGCAGTTCCGGGATGGTCGCATCGGTCGCGTCGAGGAGATACATGACCTCGTAGGCGGGGCCGCCGGCGACGAGATCATCGGACGGGATCGGCACCGGGATGGACTTGGGTGCGATGGCGCGGTCGAAACGACCGGTCAAGGCCTGTTCCGTCGCATCCAGAACGACAACGAGAGCGCGGCCGCCTGCATCAACGACACCCGCGCGGGCGAGCTTTTCCATCTGTTCGGGCGTATGTGCCAGCGCGACACGGGCCGCCTGCGCGGCGCGCGTGAACGTCTGGCGGGCATCTGCTCCGTCTGCGGCAGCGGCGGCAGCACCGTCGGAGGCAGCACGCGACACCGAAAGGATTGTCCCCTCGACCGGAACGCCAACCGCGTCGTAGGCCGCCTGGGTTGCGCTCGCAAATGCGCGCGCAACATCGTCTGCGCCCATCGTGACCGCACCAGCAAGCTCGGCAAAGCACGCGCGGACAAGCTGCGACAGGATGACTCCGGAATTGCCCTTGGCCCCCATCAACAGGCCGTTCGCGTAGGTCCGAATCATGTCGGCGAGGTCCGCATCATCATCGAGTTCACCGAGCGCGTCGCCACCCGCAACAAAGGTCAAATAAGCATTGGTGCCGGTGTCGCTATCGGGGACGGGAAACACGTTGAGCGCATCGATCTCGGCGCGCGCCAACGCCAGCGAATCAACGAGCAGACGGGTCCATTCCACGAATGCCGTCGGATTGAGCGCCAAGGTCATGGGGCGAGAGTATCGGTAGGTACTGACCGACCCCAATAGGTCGATCCAGTAGATCGCTATCCGATTGGCTTCAGTGTCGCCCCATCGGATACTCTTGCTTGGTTGTCCGTTCGGACGACGCCATGTCCTTGACGGACATACTGACTTATCTACTCAACCTTCCGGGAGTGATCGCTGTGGCAGCGGTATGCGATGTATGCGGCAAGGGACCCGGCTTCGGCCACAACGTGTCCCACTCGCACCGACGCACGAAGCGTCGTTTTGACCCCAACATCCAGCGCGTTCGCGCGGTAATCAAGGGCACTCCCCAACGTGTCAACGTATGCACATCTTGCCTCAAGGCAGGCAAGGTCAGCCGTTGATCTCCGAACGCGTTCACGCGTTCAACCCCGACGATGCGTTGGGTGATCTCGATGCAGTTGGCGTCGCTGAACTCATTCGGTCCGGCGACGTCAGCGCACGAGACATGACCGAGGCCGCAATCGCGCGCGCCAACGCGGTCAATCCGCAACTCAATGGCATTCAACTCGCCGCTTTCGATCGTGCGCGCCGCGCCGCAGACGCCCCTTCAACGGGCGAGTTCGCAGGAGTGCCGACCTTCGTCAAGGACAACACCGACGTTGCCGGGTTGCCAACCAATCAGGGCTCGTTGGCCATCAATGCCCAACCGGCCATGGCCGACGCTCCGTTCGCAAGTCAGTTCCTCGCCCAGGGCTTCACCGTCCTTGGCAAGTCGACGCTGCCGGAGTTCGGCTTCAACGCATCGACTGAATATCAGGGCCTTCCGCCAACCCGTAATCCTTGGAATCTGGCCTATTCCAGCGGCGCGTCATCGGGCGGATCAGCTGCGATGGTTGCCGCCGGCGTGGTTCCCATCGCGCATGCCAATGACGGCGGCGGCTCGATTCGCATACCGGCGGCGGCCTGCGGTCTGGTCGGGCTGAAGCCAACCAGAGACCGGGTCATCCCGGCCGCCGAAGCTGCATCGTTGCCGATCGACATCATTTCCAATGGCGTTGTGACCCGTTCGGTCCGCGACACCGCGCATTTCATTGCTGCCGCTGAGCGATTCCATGCCAATCCCCGGCTGCCACGCATCGGCCTCGTCGAAGGCCCGTCTTCGCGCCGGCTGAAGATCGGCATGATCGTCGATTCGATCACGTCGACGCCGACCGATGAGGACACCCGCAGCGCCGTGCGCGACACCGCCATGCTGCTGGACAAACTCGGCCATACCGTTATCGAGGTGCCGGTGCCGGTCGACGGATCGTTCGCCGACGACTTCACGCTCTATTGGGGTCTGCTGGCCTTCGCTTCTCGGCTGCAGGGCAAGAAAATCTATGGTCCGGGCTTCGACAAGTCCAAGACCGATGCGCTCACCAATGGCCTCGCGGCAATGTTCAAGCGCAAAATGTACAAATTTCCCGGTGCAATCCGCCGGCTCAAGAAGACCCAGCAGCTTTATGCGACCGCGTTCGAGGGATACGACCTCTGCCTGTCGCCGACCCTCGGCTACACGACACCGCTGCTCGGCCATCTCTCCCCCGATGTGCCATTCGACCAGCTGCTCGAGCGGCTCGTAGCATATGCCGCGTTCACCCCGCTCAACAACGCCACCGGCACCCCGGCAATCTCACTCCCGCTCAGCACGACGTCGGCTAATATGCCGCTGGGCGTCCATTTCTCGGCCGCACACGGCGACGAACGTACGCTGCTCGAACTGGCCTACGAACTTGAAGCCGCGAAACCCTTCGCGCGCATCCAAGCCAACTGAACCCAAGCCAACTGAACCCGTCGAGTGGCAGGTAGATGGCCCCATCCGGGCAGTTTGAGCCCGGGTTCGTGCCACTCGGCGAACTGGTTTTCTCAGCGGAAGTGTTGGTGGCCTTGGCTGCCTTCGTATGGTTGGCCGTCGACGGTCACTCCGCTGCCTGACGCAACGGTGCCGATTTGAACCCACTCAGCCGGCAACTCGGTCTGCGCGCTGAATGTTGCGACCAGCGCGTAGTCATCGCCTCCGGTCAGAACGAACCGCAGCGGATCAACGCCCAATGCCTCGCCAACCGTGGCGACCGGCGCGGCGATCTCAAACCGGCTTGAGTCAAAATCGATCGCGACCCCGCTGGCTGCCGCGATATGTGCAGCATCGGCCAGGAGCCCGTCGCTGATATCGGTCATGGCGGTCGCGCCAAGTCCCGCGGCCTGCGGTCCGGCCGCATACGGCGGATGCGGAACCCGATGTGCGTCGACGGCGAGTTTGGGCGAGCGGAAGCCTCGGCTGAGCGTCGCGAAGCCCGCGCCAGCCCAACCAAGTTGGCCGGCATACGCGACGATGTCGCCAGGCGCTGCGCCCGAGCGACGGACCGGCCGCGACGCCTCCCCCATGACGGTGACCGCGATGACGATCTTGTCCGAAGCCGTAATATCGCCGCCGACAAGTGTCGCGCCGACATGTTTGCACTCGGTCACAAACCCCTCGACCATGTCGGTGACCCATTGCACCGGCAAGTCCGGCGGCGCAGCGAAGCCAACGGTGAGCGCATTCGCGACACCGCCCATCGCATTGATGTCAGAGAGATTGCAGGCCGCGGCTTTGCGGCCGATATCATTCGCGGCGGACCAATCGCGCCGGAAGTGTCGCCCCTCGATCAGCAGATCGCTCGACACGAGATAGGAACCGTCGCGCGTCTCGACCTGGGCGGCGTCGTCGCCGGGCCCGATCAGTATGTGGCTGCCAGTGCCGACGCGTTTGACGATTTCTTCGATGAGGCCGAATTCGCCGAGCTCTGCAACCGTCATCTGGGGGTCCATGGCTCCATTGTGGCGCAGCCAGGCCACCCCGCGGATACGCGGTCTGGCCGTCGGGAGGATCCTGTAACGTGACAGAGTCGAGTGGTTCCAAGATTGGGAGACGTCAATGATCGTGCAGGCATACATCCTGATTCAGACAGAGGTCGGCAAAGCCGCCGATGTGGCGAAGGCGATCGCCGAAATCAAAGGCGTGACGCTCGCCGAGGACGTCACCGGACCATACGATGTCATCGTTCGTGCTGAAGGTGCCAACGTCGACGAGCTCGGCCAGATGGTCGTCTCCAAGGTTCAGGCGGTCCCGGGAATCACCCGTACGTTGACCTGCCCCGTCGTTCGCTTCTGATCGCCGTCTGACGTGAAACCAAACTTTGGCATGCAGTTTGCTGTCCTCGTCGTCGCGGCCCTGATAATGGTGAGCGGCTGTTCGTACGGTGTCTCCGTTGATCCCTATCCGACGACTCCGCACACCCAAAAAAACTGCGATGCGCTGTATGCCGATATTCCCGGGACAGTCGCCGGGCAGAAGTCCCGCGAGGTCAAGGACACCGATGCAGCCGCGTGGGGCGATCCGGAGATCATCCTGCGTTGCGCCGTCGAGAAGCCCACACGCCTCGACCGGGTGTCACGGTGTGACAACGTCGACGACGTCGATTGGTTCACCGAATCAACCGCCGACGGCCAACTGTTCACCACGATCGGCCGGCAGTTCTACATCAGTGTCGAAGTGCCCAAGGACTACGCTCCGGCCGCCGATGCTCTCGTCGACTTGGCTGCGTCGGTCAAGAAACACGACCCCAGCGTTAAACCCTGCGTCTGAGCGCGGTTCTGGTCAGCGCAGGCCGGTCTGTCGATGCAACGCGAGTTGGATGAGCCGGTCGATCAGTTCGGCGTACGGGATGCCGGAGGCCTCCCACAACAGCGGATACATCGAGTACGGCGTGAAGCCAGGCATCGTGTTGATTTCATTGATGATCAGCCCGTCATCGGTATCGAAGAAGTCGACACGCGCCAGGCCCTCGCAACCGAGCGCTTCGAACGCTTGCACCGCGTATTTTTGAATCCGTTCACTTAGCGTCACGGGGATCTGGGCTGGGACCGTGTTGACGCCGGTTCCGTCGAGATACTTCGACTCGAAGTCGTAGAACTCGTGCTCGGCCGCGCCCGCAACTGATACCTCGCCGACAACGCTCGCGATCGCCGTACCATCTGGCTGCTGCATGACGCCGCATTCGAGTTCGCGTTTGCCGCGAGCGAATGCCTCGACGATCACCTTCGGGTCGAACTTGCTGGCCAGCCGGATCGCCAGATCAAGCTCTTCAGGCCGTTCGACCATCGTGACACCAGAACTGGAGCCGGCTCGTGCCGGTTTGACGAACACCGGCAGGCGAAGCGCATGGATCCGCGCCTCGGTGCGCTCGTGGTCGTTGTCCCATTGCCCCGGCAGGACCGTCACGTGGGGGATTTGCGGGAGTCCGGCAGCAGCGAACACGGTCTTGGTGAATGGCTTGTCCATGCCGACTGCGCTGGCGAGCACGCCGGCCCCGACATACCGGACATCTGCCATTTCGAACAGGCCTTGGACTGTCCCGTCCTCGCCCCACGGCCCGTGTAGTAACGGAAAGACGACATCGTAAGTGCGCAGGCTCTCCCACTCGATCGGCGGCAATGCGGAGCGCACCGAAGGTAGCCGACCGGGCTCGAGATCGGGCCAGTCCGCTGTTTCGGCGACCCAGGCCCCGGCTGCGGTGATGCCGATCGGCTGAACCTCATAGCGTTCACGGTCGATCACGGCAAGGACCTCACGTGCAGTCAGGCAGGAGACGCCGTGCTCGCTGGATCGTCCGCCGAAGACGACGGCAATCCGGGGACGGTTGGACACAGGAGACGTGGGGAGGCTCATCGCAGAACAGACTAACGGTCGGAGCACAATGGATTCATGCCTAGTCACGATTTTGCTGATTCCACTGTCGCCGTCAGCGCCGGACGTCCCCCGCGCATCCCCGGCGGACCGCTCAACGCACCCATTACGCTGGCCAGCGCGCTCATCCCCGGAGCCGATTCCGAATACGGCCGGCACGGCAACCCTGCCTGGGAATCGTTCGAGGCGGTGCTCGGCCAACTCGAAGGCGGTCGAGCGCTCGCATTCTCCTCGGGTACGTCTGCGACCACCGCAGTGTTCGGGCTCGTCCCGATGGGCGGGATTGTTGTCGCACCAGCACATTGTTACAACGGCAGCATGACGCAGCTGACAACACGTGCGGACAGCGGCCAGATCGGGCTGCGTGTCGTCGACATCTCCGACACCGCGGCAGTCATTGCTGCAGCACAGGGCGCTTCGCTGATCTGGATCGAGTCGCCGACCAACCCAGCGCTTGAGATCGCCGACATCGCGGCTATCACCGCGGCCGCTCATGACGCTGGCGCACTCGTCGCCGTGGACAATACATTTGCCACTCCGTTGCGCCAAAAACCACTCGCTATGGGCGCGGACTTTGTCGTGCACTCGGCGTCCAAGTTGCTCGCCGGCCATAGCGACGTCATTCTCGGCGCAGTCGTGACCGACGATGACGAAGCCTGGAAAGCGCTTGAGTCACGGCGGCGCGTCGAAGGCG
The DNA here is from genome assembly GCF_057586615.1 of Aeromicrobium changchenzhani. Lineage (NCBI taxonomy): Bacteria > Bacillati > Actinomycetota > Actinomycetes > Propionibacteriales > Nocardioidaceae > Aeromicrobium > Aeromicrobium changchenzhani. Next base: position 2,418,777 of record NZ_CM172480.1, read on the forward strand.
CCATCCCTGGTGCACTCGAGTGCTACCTGACCACCCGCGGCATCCGCACCCTGCACGTTCGGCTGGACCGGGCCGAAGCCAATGCGATCAAGATTCATCAGCGGTTGCAGGCCTCTGATCTGGTCACGTCTTCGCGCTATCCCGGCTTCAGCAACATCATCGGCTTCGAGATCGTTGCCGGGCCCGAAGCAGCGCAGAAGATGACCGAACACAGCCGATTGATCACCTATGCGACAAGCCTCGGTGGAGTTGAAACGACGTGGGAGCGGCGCCGCCGGTTTGCTGGCGAGCCCACGACAATTCCCGAAGGTCTCGTACGACTTTCAGTCGGTATCGAAGATGTCGAGGACCTGTGGAACGACATCATCGGTTCGATCGAAGCCGTCTCCTGACCATTGGTCTCAGCGCAGTTCAGGTTTGGCCTCTCGGGAGATCAACGCCCTAACCAGTTCCGACGGAGTCATCTCGCCAGCGATCAGGGCTGTGACGTGTTCAACAATCGGCATATCAACCTGATGGATCCGCGCCAATTCGGCAACTGATTGGCATGACTTCACGCCCTCGGCGACCTGTCGGGTCTGCGCAGTAACTTCAGCGACGCTCATGCCTTGCCCGAGCTTCTCACCGAACGACCGGTTCCGCGACAGCGGCGATGAACAGGTGGCGACGAGGTCGCCCATGCCAGCCAAACCGGAGAACGTCACTGGATCGGCCCCCATCGCAAGTCCCAATCGAGACGTCTCGGCGAGGCCACGCGTAATGACCGATGCCTTCGTGTTGTCACCGAAGCCGAGCCCGACGCATACGCCGACGGCGAGGCCGATGATGTTTTTGGTGGTGCCGCCAAGTTCAGTGCCGATGACGTCAGTGTTCGTGTATGGCCGGAATGCCGGGCTGTGCATGAGTTTCTGGAGCTGCCGGGCCACATCGGCATCGGCGCACGACACAACGCTCGCTGCCGGTTCGCGCCGAGCAATCTCGCGCGCCAGGTTCGGGCCGCTGACGACCGCGATCCGTTCGGGTCCGGCGCCGGTCAGTTCCGCGATGACCTCACTCATACGCTTGCAGGTGCCGACCTCAACACCCTTCATCAAACTGACCAAGATCGCATCGGCGGGCAGGTGTTCGCCCCAGGCGGTGAGGTTCGCACGCAGGTTCTGCGATGGCACAGCGAGCACGACGATCGTTCGGCCTGCCAATGCTTCAGCGGGGTCAGTGGTCGCGGAGATCGCCGCGGGGATCTCAACGTCGGGAAGGTACTCGCTATTCTCCCGATCGTTGTTGATCGCGTCGCACACCTCGGCCCGACGACCCCAGATCGTCACCTCATTGCCTGCATCGGCCAGCACGAGCGCAAACGCTGTACCCCATGAGCCGGCACCCATCACGGCGATCTTGGCCATCACGATTCCTGTTCGTTGTAGTTGGTCTTCGATTTTTTCAGCGTGTGCACATCGATACGCGGCGTTGACGGCAATTCGCCGCGAACTTCGGCCATCATCTCAGTCAGCCGGTCCATGAGGCGTTCGGTGGTCGCATGGAGCAGTTGCTCGGTCAATGGCTGGCCCACGAATTCAGACAAGTCGAGTGCTTCACCAACCCGGATGTGAATCGTTTTGCGGGGAAACAATCGGAGTTGTTTGCGATAGGGCCACATGATGTCCTGCGGGCCCCACTGCATGATCGGTATGAGTGGCCGTCCCGTAGCCAGCGCGACGCGTACGGCCCCCGTCCGGCCGCTCATCGGCCATCCTGCGGGGTCCCGGGTCATCGTTCCCTCCGGGTAGATCGTGACGACGCTGCCGGCCGTGACGGCCGCGCATGCCGCACGCAGGGACTGCGCGGCGCCTTCGGTCCCCCGATGGACCGGAATCTGTTCAAGGGTCCGCAAGATTGAGCCGATGATCTTGACGTCCATCAGCGTGTCCTTGACCAGGAGCCGCGGCGGCACATTGTTGTCGACCAGAAAATGCGACAGCAGGAGCGGGTCGAGGTAGGAGATGTGGTTCGGCGCCAGCACGAAACCGCCGTCGGGCAGGTTTTCTGCGCCCTGCCAATCACGTTTGGTGAGCGCCAGCAGGATCGGCCGGAGGAAAAAGACGATGATTTTCAGCGCTCGTGTTTGCGGCCGCCGATGCATGTGCTGAGCCTATATCCCCGCGCGCCGCCAATTCGAGCAACGCCGACTAGTGTTCACCGTATGCAGGCCACAGTCGAGACCTATCAAGCCGCCTCCGGCGCTGGCACGATGCTCACTGACACCGGTCAACGGCTCGAATTCACCCAATCAGCGGTAGACAACGGGAAACTCCGTCATGTGCGCCCCGGCCAACGCGTCCATGTCGACCACGATGCCGACGGAATCGTCACCGCCATCCGCATCTTCTAACCCCTCGCCCCTGCCAGTCCCCAAGATTTGGCCGCGATCATCCCGTTTCCGAGTGAAAAGTCGCTCGAAACGGCACTTTACCCGCCAAATCTTGGGGACAGGGGCGCTCGCCGCGAGGCGTTAGAGTGTTGCGGGTTTGAAGCTCGGGCGGGTCTTCTCGAACGCCGAGATGTCGGCCTCATGACTCAAGGTAATCGCGACATCATCGAACCCGTTGAGCAGACGCCACCGGGTGTAGTCATCGATGTCGAACGAGTCCTGGATCCGGTCGGGCCCGTCGCCAGCGGTGATCGTACGTGTTTCGAGATTGACGGTGATCTGAGTCGATGGTTCGGCATCGAGCAGGTCCCACAACGCTTGGACGACTTTGTCATCGGTCTGTGCCGCGAGTAGGCCGGCTTTGCCGGAGTTGCTGCGGAAGATGTCACCGAAGCGGGGCGAAATGACGACTTTGAAGCCATAATTCTGCAATGCCCAGACGGCGTGCTCGCGCGATGATCCGGTGCCAAAATCAGGTCCAGCAACCAGCACGGTCGCGTTCTTATAGGCGTCCTGATTGAGAACGAACGCGGGATCGCTGCGCCACGCCGAAAACAGGCCTTCTTCGAAGCCGTCACGGGTGACCTTCTTGAGCCAGACCGCAGGGATGATCTGGTCGGTGTCGACGTTGCTGCGCCGCAGCGGAGCGCCGTTGCCGGTATGCGAGGTGAACTTATCCATGTCAGGCTCCTTCTGCGGAGATCAGGTCAGCGGGGCTGGCGAGGTGGCCGAGGATGCCGGTAGCTACGGCAACATCGGGCGACACGAGATGGGTGCGACCACCCTTGCCTTGACGACCTTCGAAGTTACGGTTAGACGTCGACGCGGCGCGCTCCCCCGGTGTCAACTGATCGGGATTCATGCCCAGGCACATCGAGCAACCCGCGCCACGCCATTCGGCACCGGCGTCCTTGAAGATCACGTCGAGGCCCTCTTCCTGGGCCTGCAGACGTACACGCACCGACCCCGGCACAACCAGCATGCGCGTGTTGTCGGCAATCTTATGGCCCTTGATGAGCCCGGCCGCGACACGCAGGTCTTCGATCCGTCCATTCGTGCACGAACCAATGAAGACCGTGTCCACTTTGATGCTTCTCATCGGCGTGCCGGCTTCGAGATCCATGTAAGCCAGCGCCTTCTCGGCGGCAATCCGCTGGTTCTCATCCTCGATCTCGGCCGGATCGGGAACATTGCCCGACAGTGCGACGCCCTGGCCCGGGTTGGTTCCCCAGGTCACGAACGGCGCGATGGTTGAGGCATCGATTGTGATCTCCTTGTCGAAGACCGCGTCGGCATCGGTAACGAGACCGTTCCAGTGCTCGACTGCTGCGTCCCAGTCGGCACCTTGCGGCGCGCTCGGTCGGCCCTTGAGGTAGTCATACGTCGTTTCGTCCGGCGCAATGAGCCCGGCTTTGGCGCCCCATTCGATCGACATATTGCAGATCGTCATACGAGCTTCCATCGACAGTTGGCGGATCGCTTCGCCGCGATATTCCACGATGTAGCCCTGGCCACCGCCGGTCGTTTGCTGGGTGATGAGCGCCAGAATCAGATCTTTCGCGGTGCTGCCCTCAGGAAGGTCGCCGACCACGTTGACGGCCATCATTTTCGGCTTGGACTGCGACAACGACTGCGTGGCGAGGACATGTTCGACCTCGCTGGTGCCGATGCCGAACGCGATCGAACCAAACGCGCCGTGCGTCGAAGTATGCGAGTCGCCGCAGACAATCGTCATACCTGGTTGGGTCAGACCCAACTGTGGAGCGATGACGTGCACGATGCCTTGGTCGATATCGCCCATCGGGTGCAGACGAACGCCGAACTCTTCACAGTTACGACGCAGCGTCTCGACCTGCGTACGCGACACGAGGTCAGCAATCGGCTTGTCGAGATCGGTCGTGGGAATGTTGTGATCTTCAGTGGCGAGGGTGAGATCGGGCCGGCGCACCGGACGGCCGGCGATCCGGAGACCGTCGAATGCCTGTGGGCTCGTGACCTCGTGGATCAGGTGGAGGTCGATGAAGAGCAGATCCGGCTCTCCGTCGGCACGTCGGACGACGTGTTCTTCCCAGATCTTCTCCGCAAGGGTCTTACCCATTGCACTCTCCTCATTCATCGCTGCGCTGTGTTCTTGGCAACGTCGGCACCCAAAACACTTGCGTCTCACATTTCGATACGGCAGTATCAAGACATGGACAACTCTAGCGGAGTCGGTGTTCTTGACAAAGCCGCACTCGTCTTGGCGGCACTCGAGCCGGGACCGGCAACTCTTGCGGCGCTCGTGGCGAGTACCGGCCTGGCTCGACCAACCGCGCATCGGCTTGCCGTCGCTCTTGAATATCATCGGCTCGTCGCCCGCGATATGCAAGGACGTTTCATCCTCGGACCCCGCCTCGGTGAGCTCGCGGCGGCCGCTGGCGAAGACCGCCTCTTGGCTGCGGCCGGCCCCGTCCTGGCCCGCCTACGGGACATCACCGGCGAATCCGCACAGCTCTATCGCCGCCAAGGTGATTTCCGCGTATGCGTCGCCGCCGCAGACCGCCCGACCGGCCTACGCGACTCGATTCCGGTCGGCAGCCAACTCACGATGCATGCTGGCTCGGCCGCTCAAATTCTTACCGCCTGGGAAGATCCCGATCGCATGAACAAAGGATTACTCAAGGCAGTGTTTTCGGCCGCCGAACTTTCCGCTGTACGCCGACGCGGTTGGGCTCAGTCGATCGGTGAACGTGAAATGGGAGTCGGGTCGGTCTCCGCGCCAGTACGCGCGCCATCCGGCAAGGTCGTCGCGGCCGTTTCGGTCTCCGGCCCGCTCGAGCGACTCACCCGTCAACCCGGCCGTATGCATGCCCCGGCCGTCGCTGCCGCCGCCGACCGGCTCTCCAAATCCCTTCGCCGTCCCGGCGCCTAACCCCTTACCCGCCGTAACGTCATCCCGAACGGACTCTATGGAGTTCATTGAGGATGACGTTACGGACTTGTGTCGCGTCGCCAGCCACCTTTGCCTAGGGCGGCCTCAAGTTGGGCAAAGAATTCTTCTTCAGCGACGCGCAAGCCAAGCAGCGGCAGCCGCAGCACGGTGTCGCCGTCGAGGCTTACGCTGTTCTGTCGCAATGCATCAGTGACAACATTCTGCGCGTGAAGATGGTGAATACCGTCGATTTCAAGGACCACCGCATAAGCGCGCCAATAGGCGTCGAGAAAATAGGTCGTCCCCCGGCCCTTACGGAGCATTTGCCGGTCAGGCTCTGGCAGGCCGCGTCGACGGCACAGAATCGCAACATCGATCTCACCGAGTGATTCGGCACCACCCATAAGGTCCATCAGGACCGATTCGACAAATCTGCGTCGGCGATCACGACGCACCTCGAGCAGCGCAACTGCGATCTTCTCGGCCGTCGTCAATCGCTGTTGCACTAGCATCGACAAGATCAGCGCCGCCTGGCGATCACTCACCGCCCACAGGGCAGCGTGCACCGCGGCAACTTCGATTCGTACCCGCGGGATTCCATCGGACTCAATGTCATCGCGTCGCCATCGCCGTGTCTGACGAATATTGACGAACCTGGACCGGAACACCTTGGCGCCGCGCGGGACCGAGACCCGCTGTCGCTCTTCCTTGAATCCGGTAAGTCCGCCGGCAATCAGACTCGACACTCCATCAAGCGCACCACGGGACCCAGCTTCGAAAACTGCCGCCCATTGAACCGCGCACAACGGTAATGGCCCGGTGTGAACGGCGACGGTCTGCCGATGATGGCGCTTCCAACGACGGGCATCGACCTGCGCCCGCGTTCTCCATCGCGGCACACCCATCGCCAGGAGTTGCCGCCTGGAGACGACGCCGCCCTGCTGACGAGCTACCCGCTCAGCTCGCCGAAGCGGGACGTCATCCCGAACGGACCCTATGGAGTTCATTGGGGATGACGTCCGGTCCGGGTTAGGCGGCGAGATCGTCGGGGGTCAGCGCTCGTAGATCGAAATCATTGGCCAAATGGACCGGCCAGGTCGTGAGCATCGACCGATCGGCGGCTGCCCGGATGGCTTTGGCCCACAACGCATCCACCTCGGTCGTAGGTGCGCTGCCGGGACGGCTCCACAGAAACGCGACCGAATGTCGCTGCGCGTCCGCGTCCAACAATTCGAGAATTCGATCCATGAGGTGTCCGAGCATGACTGGATCGGGCTCACTCGGACAGTCGTCGACTTGAACCAGCCCAGGCAGGAGGCGACCATCGGCGGCCAGCATGATGAACCAAATGCGCCGGCAGCCGAAGCCGAGTGGCCCCATGAGCGATCGCCAAAACTGGCACAGATCTTCTTGAGTTTGGATGGGTGGCATGTCTTCGAGGCGCCGCAGTGGCGGGGTGTCGTAGGTCATGCACTCCACGATTGGCCCAGATGCCTCCCCCGTACAGCACGGTATCCACAGGCGGCCAGCTCAGAACAGTGCGGGCGATTCCAGATCGAGCAGGGTGATCTTCTTGTCGAGGCCACCGGCATAGCCGGTCATCGAGCCATCGGCCCCGATGATCCGATGGCAGGGCACAACGATCGGGATCGGGTTACGACCGTTGGCAGCACCGACGGCGCGCGGACCACGTCGGTCAAGGCCGAGCCGATGTGAGATATCGCCATAACTCGCCGTCGCGCCGAACGGCACTTTGATGAGTTCGTCCCAGACGCGATGCTGAAACTCCGTCCCCTGCGCCGCCAACGGCAACTCAAATTCGGTCCGCTCCCCCGCGAAATATTCGGTCAATTGCTGCTCGGTCAGGTCGAGTACCGCGCTGTCGACACGCCTGCCCTTGACCACAGCATCAAAAATAATCTCGACGAGTTTGTCGCCATCGGCGCGCAGCCGCAGCCCGCCAACCGGCGAATCCATCCAGCGTGTGGTCATGGTTGTCTCCTTAGAATCTCGGTGCTGCCACGCCACAGATGCATCGCTGCGTATGAGCGCCATGGCCGCCAGGCCTCGGCGTCGTCGACGCTCAGGTCGAGAGCGCCAAGCACGCGGCGGATGATGAGGTCGGTCTCGAGCAGAATGTCGGGATCGCCGAGCGCCCGCATCACGATGTAGTCGGCAGTCCATGGGCCGATGCCTGGCATCGCCAGCAGATCTGCGCGGGATGCCCGGCGGTCGGCGCCGGGCGCCAAGTCGATCTTGCCATCAGCGACTGCTTGCGCGACGCCGATCACGGCGCGCCCTCGTGCCTTCGGCATGGGCAAATCTTCCGGCGCCAAGTCAGCCATCGCGCCGGCTTTGGCGAAAGCATGGGTCAGTCCGTGTTCGCGGGCAAGTTCGAAGTCAACCGGCGCGCCGTATGTCTGCGCGAACCGCCCCAAGATCGTACGTGCCCGCGCGACCGAAATCTGTTGGCCAACGATTGCCCTTATCGCGACTTCGAAGCCGTCAGTCTGGCCGGGCAACCGCAATCCCGGCGCGGCCTTGATGAGCGGGCCAAGCAATGGGTCTGCCGACAGCACGTGGTCGATCGCCAATGGATCGGCATCGAGATCAAGCAGACTGCGACAACGATCAACCGCCACCGCGGTATCACGGAGATCCTCAAGTTCGAGTTGGCAGTCGACGTGGTCAGCGTGAAGAGTGAGTTCAACGACGCCGTCACCATGCGGCAAGGTCACGATGCGCGCATACACATTGCCGTCAACGGTCTCTGCCCCGTCGATCGCGCGTGCACCCAGAAACGACAACAGACCCGCGGCGTGGAACGGCTGGCGTACCGCGAGGCGGAGCGACAATCGACCGGCTGTCCCGACGCTTCGTGTGCCACGCATCTGCGTCGGAGTGCGGTCGTAGACGTGGCGTATCGAGTCATTGAACTGGCGAATCGAAGAGAAACCCGAAGCGAACGCGATGTCGGCCATCGGCATTGCCGTCGTCTCGATCAGGATTCGGGCCGTCTGGGCACGACCGCTACGGGCGATCGCGAGCGGACCGGCGCCGAGCTCGTCGGTAAGCATACGAGTGACATGCCGTTTGCTGTAGCCCAGGCGCGCTGCCAAGCCTTCGACGCCAGCCCGCTCCACGACGCCATCACCGATCATTTTCATGGCGCGACCCACCACATCGGCTCGGACGTTCCAGTCGGGCGATCCGGGCGTCGTATCCGGCCGGCAGCGGCGGCAGGCACGGAAGCCAGCCTCATGGGCAGCAGCCGCGGTGGCATAGAACGTGGCATTCTGCCGTTTCGGTGTGACGGCGGGGCACGATGGGCGGCAATAGATCCCGGTCGTCTTTACGGCGGTAAAAAACACCCCATCGAAGCGCGCATCGCGGGACAGGACGGCCCGATAGCACTGCTCGTGATCGATGGTCATGGCTCCAGTATGACCGACAGCGACGGCTCGTTCTAGCGGAAATCAGCCATAACAATTCTAGATCGCGGGACAGGCGGCACGCTCAACCCCTTTGCTTTTCGCGACAATCAACCTCAGGGGACGCCATGGCAAAGAAAAAAGGGGGTCCGGGGGCAAAGCGATTCCGCTACGCAGCAGACCGAGCCCACGTGGACGCCCACCCCGCAGGTAACGAGCAGCGCCACCCGCTTCCAGCTGATTGTGGACGTGTCTGCGGTCAACTTGAAGTCGAAGGACAACAAGATCTATTCCGGCACCATCGCCGACGCCCACGCGGCTGGCAATGACCGAATGACCAAGCAGATTGCGTCGGAGACCAAGCAGTGCGGGTTTGACACTCCGAAGCCCACGCCAACCGAGTAGCCCCGCCGAGGTTCAATCCGAGCGACCGCCGAGCCAATTGAGCTAGAGGTCGCCCAGCCGTATTGCCGCGTCGCGAAACTTCACCAGTCCGTCTTGGCAGTCATCGCAGTTTTCGAGATGAGCCTGGAAACGGGCGTGCTCGTCTGGATCAAGGGCTCCCAAGGCGAAGGCGCCAATCAAGGAATGTACGTCGACGGTCATTAATCGCCCTTCTCGGCCTCACCGCTCAAGCGGTCTACTATCTATTCGAAGCAGCCGCCCGTTGGGATGGGTCAGTCCGGGTTCGGAGCACCGGCCGACAATGACGTGATGATCATGTCAGCAGCGATCGTCAGATTCTCGCCCAAGTATATTCCCGGAACGTCCTGCCGGCTGTCCGGGAACGCGAAGGCGTTGCCGGCGTAGAAGACCGGCCAGCCCGCCTGCGACACCGATCGAAGCTCGTCGATCGCGGATCGGCGATGGGTCGGGAGGTGCGAGACGAGGACGACCGCCGCAGCATCCGCTTTCCGCACAGCGGCCAGAAGCTTCTTTTCTGACGTCCCGGCGGCCATCACCCGACTGCTGCGCTGCTGTTGGGCGAGAAGTGCCGCGAGCGCCTCCAACCCAACGGTGTGAAGGTCTTGCGGTCCGCAGGCCAGAAGCACCGGGTTCACGGAAGGTACCGGCGTCGAGAGCGCCGCGACGCCCCCCAGCCACCGCCGCACCGTGCGGGTGACGAACTGTTCCTGCGCCACATCACATCGGCCGGTTTCCCACCAAGACCCGACCTCGCGCATCGTCGGCATCAGCACGTGGTCGATGGCGGCGGCGAGTCCCAGCTCGCAGCGGCTCAGTTCGAGGGCCTTCCGAACGGCCTCGGAATCCCGCTGTTCGGACGCGAGCAGAATCTGGTCGATGCGAGCGCGGGCAGGATTGTTCAGACCGAGCATCACGCAGACAGAGCGAGCCGCATCAGCCGCGCCCCTGCCGCGAGCTATCTCGTCGCGCATCAACCGCAGGTGCGTCACTGCTTCTACCGAATAGCGCCGATGACCACCCGCACTTCGGAAGGTGACCGGGAACCCATACCGCCGCTCCCACGAACGCAGCGTCGGCCCCGGAATCCCCAACAGATCGCTGACCTGCTGAATTCGCAGCCCACCGCCCAGGTGATCCGCATCGTACTCGCGTAATGTCACGCTCGTCCTGCCTGTGGCACGCAAGATGCGGCCCTGCGCGACTATCCCACACCACGGGACAAAAGTGCATAGACTTTGTCGTTCCGCTGGCGCCTGATCGGACCCATCCTACTAATGGGGGCAACAGACAGGTTGGGGAACATGGACACAATTCTAGATACGTATGAGGTGTCGCCTCAAACGTCGCCCTCGCAGCCCACCATTGCGATCGTGAGTCGGTCTCGGCGCCGCCGGAACCGGGCCCGGCGACAGTCTTCCGTCGTCTTCGATGGGTACGCAGATGACCTGTTTCGGCTGGCCAGCGTACTCAGCGACAACTCCGAACTTGCCCAACATCTCGTTATCCAAGCAATCGTCGCGGATCGCTTTACCGGCCCCAGTCCGCAACATTCTCGGGAGCTGAGCGCTTCGCTAGTCAGAGCTTGGATCAGCCGTGACCGCCTTGCTTGGATTGCCGATGGCGAGGCCAGGCCCGGCTCCTCCCCGAGATCGGAAATGCTCGGTGACCTCCACACACTTGACGACGACCACCGTGCGGTCCTGGCACTATGCAAGTTTGGGGCGCACACCTACCGGGAGGCTGCGGATGTCCTTCACCTGTCTGCTGACCGTGCGGCGAAACTCCTGTGCGAAGCGATGCGCGACCTTCATGATCGGCAGACCTGACGGCGAGCAGTCGAGGTTTCTGGTCTGGTTTTCAGGCCGAGCGCACGGCCAGTAAGGCAGCGCAGCGTGGCGGCGATCGGGATCTTCCCAGGCGGTAATGATCTGAGCGGCGCTCCTGATGTTCGCTTCGCGGGAAAGGCGTTTCGTAGTGCCGCTAGGATCGTTCCTGTGATGGCGAGGCGCCCGGTTGGGCAACGCAGGCGTATGCGTGTGCTGTTGCTCGCTGTTGTTGGCGGCATCATGTTCGGCATCGTGGGTATGCATGGTTTGGCCGTTTTCCACTCACACGGGACCGCGGTCGCGTCGACCGCGACCGTGAGCCCTGATCTCGACATGAAGGCGGGGGTAATGCCTCCTGCCGTGATCGACGGCACGGGCCAGCAAGGCCATGAAACTCCGGGCCACGGCGACGATTGCGGACTAGTCGCGTGTTGTCTGGCTGTGCTGTTCGGCGGCGCCCTGCTCTTGTGGGTCGCGCTGACTCTGAGGCGGCAGCGAGTTGTCGCCTGGATCAAGCGGACCTCCACCGACCTCCACACGCATGTCACATCAGTGACCAGAGCCCGACCAGATCTGATCAGCCTGTCCATCCTGAGGTGCTGAGTAGGACTGCTTCGACGTTCGTATCGTTCGTCGGCTCCAGCCCATTCGCTCAATCCATCAGGAGAAAACCCATGAAGAAAACGCTCTTAGTCGCGCTCATTTTCGGCGCATCGCTCGTGCTGACCGCATGCGGCAGCAACAATAATTCCGCAACAACTTCAACGTTCAACGGCAACGACGTCACGTTCTCTCAAGACATGATCCCGCACCACCGGCAAGCAGTCGAGATGGCCAAGCTCGCCGACAGCCGCGCTGCCAGCTCCGATGTCAAGGCGCTCGCCAAAGCCATCGAAGGCGCCCAAGACCCCGAAATCGCCACGATGGAAGGCTGGCTCAAGGGCTGGAAAAAGAAGGTGCCCGACACATCCATGTCGGGCATGGATCACGGTTCGGATGCAATGCCTGGAATGATGTCCGGCTCGGACATGGCATCGCTTGCGGGCTCGTCGGGAACGGCTTTCGACACGATGTTCCTGACCATGATGACGGCCCACCATCAGGGTGCGATCACGATGGCCGACACCGAGATCGCCAAGGGCAAAAACGCCAACGCTATCGCTTTGGCCGAAGCGATCAAAGCCGCCCAGACCGGTGAAATCGCCACGATGAGCGATCTGCTCAAACAGTAAGCCGAACTGGTGGGGTGTGGCGCAGCGCCGCACCCCACCAGCACGCCGCCTTGGCGCGTCGAACTCCCGACTTCATTCTTCAGTCAGGACACGACCTCTCATGACACACACCCATTCGCACGGACCGGTCGATCCCGGACCGCCCAGACCCGGCTTTGCGAAAATACTCGCCGCAGTCGTCGCCGGCATCATGCTTGCCACGCTGCTCGCACTGATGTTTTTTGTCGTCGTGGTGGCAGTTGCCCGGTGGAAAGGGCTGTTCGCCATCCTCGGCATCGGTGTCACACTCCTTGCTCTGACACAGTTCATGCTCCCTGCATTCCTTGCCGGGGAAAGCCCCTTGCCCGTTGCCGTGGTGGGCTCCACCGCGATCATGCTCGCGGTGCTCTACCTCGCGCACGGCGTATCGATCCGCACCACCTCAGCAGTATTCGGGACTCTGTGCGGCCTCGCGCTGACAGCCGGGTTCGGCATCCTCGCCTCGGGCTGGACCAATCTGACCGGCATCGGAACCGAGGACGACCAGACGCTCATTGCGGTTGCTCCACACCTGCAAATTTCCGGCGTTGTCGCGGCAACGATGGTCGTCGCCGGACTCGGTGTCCTCAACGACGTCACCGTCACCCAAGCCAGCGCAGTCTGGAAACTGCGCGCCGCCAAGCCCGCCGCACAGGCCCGCGAACTCTTCACCTCGGCGATGAGGATAGGACGCGATCACATTGCCTCGAGCGTCTATACGCTCGTGTTCGCCTATGCAGGAACGGCGATGACGATCCTGCTGCTCATCTCGGCCTACCAGCGCGGACTGGCCGAAATGGCCACCACCGAACAAATCAGTCAGGAGATCGTGCGCACACTCGTCGGAGCTATCGGACTAGTTCTCGCAGTCCCAATCACCACAGCCTTCGCCGTGGCCATGGCACCAAAGGCAACCTCGCCCGCGGCGCGATCCTGGGCGCCACACCACCAGATCGCGGCTCTCACCGGGCCCAGCTAGAACCGTCCTGGACACGGGAAACCCTGCCCATATCCACGTCCGCTGTGTGAGATCTCCGGGGGCGCCGGGTCTGATGGAACCGATGCTCGCCGGACAGACTGATCTTGGTTCCAGCGAGGGCCTCGTTGGGGTTGCGTACTACTATATGCGTATGGATGCAGATAGTAGTACGCGGTTGCCGTCCGAAGACGACGTAGACCTCGCGGTCGAGGTGTTTCGGATGCTGTCAGACGGCACCCGACTGACGTTGCTGTGGGTGCTGCTGCACGGAGAAAAGTCGGTCAGTGAACTCGCCGTGAGCGTCGGCAAGGCACCAGCCTCGGTGTCCCAGCATCTGGCGAAACTTCGCTTGGCTCGTTTGGTCCAGACCCGGCGCGATGGAAACGCTATTTATTACCGGCTCGACAGCGATCATGCCCGCCAACTCGTACTCGACGGAATTCACCACGCGCAACATCAAGGCGAAGGCACCCCCGCGCACCACCGGAACAGTGCAAACGTGCACCAGCTCGAACCACATCGCGGACACTGAGATGTCACACCCCAACCACGACCACAGCCATACCCACCCCCATGCTGGCCATCCTGGTGATGCGGGGCACGATCATCCGCATACTCATGATGGTTTCCGCGGAATCTTCCTCTCGATTTTCAAACCTCACAGTCATGACGCAGCCGACTCGATCGACACCGCTCTGGAGGAGAGCAACGAGGGCATACGTGCCCTAAAGATCAGTCTGGTCATTCTTGGCCTGACTGCGTTCGCCCAACTGGCCGTCGTGCTTCTGACTGGATCAGTGGCGCTGTTCGCGGACACGGTCCACAATTTCTCGGACGCGCTGACCGCTGTCCCGCTGTGGATCGCCTTCATCCTGATTCGCCGGCCCCCCACGCGCCGTTACACCTACGGGCTCGGCCGCTCCGAAGATCTCGCCGGCTTGTTCATCGTCCTCATGATCGCCTTGTCCGCGGTCGGCGCAGGTTATGAGTCGATCCGACGGCTGGTCGACCCACAACCGATCACCCACGTCTGGGTAGTCCTAGCCGCAGGAATCATCGGATTCGCCGGCAACGAGTTGGTTGCGGTCTACCGGATCAGAGTCGGGCGCAAGATCGGTTCGGCCGCCTTGGTTGCCGATGGCCTGCACGCTCGTGCAGACGGTTTCACCTCACTGGCAGTAGCCGCCGGCGCGATCGGAGTGTTGGCAGGATTCCCACTCGCCGACCCGATCATCGGCCTCCTGATCACAATGGCCATCCTGGTCGTCCTACGCGGTGCCGTCATCGAAGTGTTCAGAAGACTTCTCGACGGCGTCGACCCATCCCTTGTCGATCTGGCCGAGCAAACGCTACTGGACACCGTGGGTGTCGAGGGAGTGTTCTCGATCCAGCTCCGCTGGATCGGGCACCGACTCCACGCCCAATCGGTCGTAACCGCATCACCGAGCCTCACTCTCGAGCAATCACACATTCTCGCCCATACCGCCGAGGACGCCCTGCGACACCATGTTCCCAAGCTCAGCGAAGCCGAAGTGAACTTACGCCCACGCCACCCGGTTAAAGTCTGACAGACGCTGCAGGACCGCTTGGCGCCAAAGCTTTTGTGCGCGCAGACTCAGGCATTGCCGATCACGCTGACCGAGAAGAAAGGCAATGCGAATGCTGCGATGACCGGGGAGACCAACAACGCGGTGGAGGGCGCTGGTGACTTTCGACCCGATCGCCATCAGGAGACGCTCCGCACACATAAATAACGATGCACCAATGTTTGGAGTTCGGAAGAGTTATTTGTTCGCGAGCGACCCAAGTCGCACGACGATCTGTTGATCGGGCTCCAGGCGGAGATCGTTCGGGTCGCCCTTCACCTGCACGCCGTTGCTGGTGACGACCACCGCGTCGCCCGTGGCCGCCTTGGCACCGCCGATCTGGGTACGACGCAGGTCGACGCCCCACTGGGTGAACAGCTGGCCCAGCGTGAACTTCTCGCCAACGGTGTCGGCTTCTATGTGGATGGTTCCGTCGGCCTCATGGGTGTGTACTGCAGACATGGCACCGCTGGCTGGATCGACGCCGATATTGGACGGAACGGGCACATCCTCTCCGTCGACGATCACTCTCAGCTGAGGGTGATAGTGCTCGGCCATTCCCATCGGGCCCAAGCGGAGGCCGGCGAGTGCGACCCGTTCGGCCACGTTGGTCGGAGCCGGCCATGGGGGGCCGGCGGCCGTAACCACCGCATCGGGCCCCGACGCTGGTTGGCCGGTTGCGTTCTGGCCGTTCCCGCATCCCGCCAGCACCCCACCTAACAACAGGAGGACCACCACGGTCGCAATACGCCGGTTCACTGCGTGCTATCGAGCGTCGCGAAGGCTGCGACCAAACGCTCCTTGGCGTCGCTTGCGATCGTGTTCAGTGCCGAATTGTCGGCGAGCCCCATCATCGCGTCGGGGTCGAACGCTTCCACGAGCGTGGTCTCTTGATCCAGTGCGCGAACGACCACGTTGCAGGGAAGCAGCGCTGCGATTGATGGCTCGGCCTGGATGGCTGCGTATGCCAACGGCGGCCTACAAGCGCCGAGGATGATCTGTGGCTCGACGTCGACGTCAAGCTTCTCCTTCAGGGTCGCCTTGAGGTCGATCTCGGTCAACACTCCAAAACCCTGGTCGCCCAAGGCTTCGCGAACCGCCGCGACAGCATTGTCGTAGGGCTGGTTGATCATGGTCGTGATGGTGTAGCTGCTCATCAGGTCTCCCTTGTCTGTTTCACTCGTGTTCTGTCGTCTGCTCGGTTTGAGATAATCAGGCCACCGTCATCTTCAGTCAGCCGTCGTCGCGTCGGTGGCGTTAGCGCGCGCTCCCACGGAGGACCGCCTTGCGTGCTTCGTACTCTTCGACCTCGACCTCGCCGCGCGCGAACCGCTCATCGAGGATCTCACCCGCGTTTCGGTCTCGTGTGCCACCGTCTCGCGTGCCGCCGAGACTGCGACTCCCGCCGTTGCGGAAGATCATGACGCCCGCAAGGATAACCAGGCCCCAGAAGATCGTCATCACCGTGATCATGGCGACCCAGCCTCCTGTGCCCATCCCGTTTCCATACCAATCCATCATCGTGAACAACTCCTCAATTTGTCGTGTACCTCCACCATGACTCACGCGCCCGACTCGTCTAGTAGCGATTGTGTGAAGGTTCGCTGAAGAAACCCCGCCAGAGCCACTTTTTACGTCTTCGCGGGGTCCGGGCTGGCACCATAGAGGCCATGTCGTCTGTGAGTTCCAGTCAACCACTGGGGGCCGAGTACCCGCCGGGAGTCGAGGCTGCCGGAACGACTGCCGCTCCGGACAAGCCACGGTCCGGAATGCGAGCCCTCATCGTGGAAGACGAGGAAGCGTTGGCCGGGCTGCTCGTCAGCTATTTTGAACGCGACGGGTTCGATGCGTCCTCGACCGGTGACGGACTGCGGGCAGTTGAGCTCGCACGCGAAGTCGATCCCGATGTCGTTGTCTTGGACCTCGGTCTGCCGGGCCTGGATGGCGTCGAGGTCTGCCGGCAGCTGCGTACCTTCTCCGATGCCTATCTGGTTATGGTGACCGCCCGCAGCGATGAGGTGGACACTCTTATCGGGCTTTCGGTGGGGGCTGATGACTACCTCACCAAACCGTTCAGCCCGCGCGAGCTGATGGCGCGTGTGCAGGCGATGCTGCGACGCCCTCGCCCGCTTGCTCACGATGGGGACGCGACTGCGCGGACTGACTCTTTCGGGGCGCTCGCCATTGATCGTGCTGGTCGTGACGTCTGGCTCGGCGGTGACCCAGTGGCGCTGACCCGTACCGAGTTCGATCTGTTGGCCGCCTTGTCGGAGCGGCCGAAGATTGTTTTCACCCGGCGCCAGCTCATCGACCACGTGTGGGGAACGGCTTGGGTGGGCGATGAGCATCTGGTCGATGTCCACATCGGGCACCTGCGTCGAAAGCTGAACGACGACGCAACCGACAGCCGTTACGTGCGCACCGTGCGCGGGGTCGGCTACCGGATGGGCAGTGGCGAATGAGTGGTCGCGAACGCCGCCGGACCGGTTTTGGGGTTCGGCTGCTCGGCGCCCAAGCGTTGGTGTTGCTCGCCGGCGCGGTGACGACCTGGATCGTCGCCGCGATCGTTGGCCCCCGTATTTTCCGTGACCATCTGCACCGGGCGGGCGTCGCCCACACCGCCTCTGAAACGCGCCACGTGGAAACTGCGTTCACTTCCTCTCTGGCTTTCGCGATCTCGATCGCGTTAATCGTCGCGACCGTCACCGCCCTGGCAGTGACGTGGTACTTCTCGCGCCGGGTGCAGCGTTCCATCGCGCAGGTGTCCACCGCCGCGGCCCATGTGGCCGCCGGGCAGTACGACGTACGCGTCAACGACCCCGGGCTCGGCCGAGAGTTCGCGGTCCTAGCGGCCACCAGCAACACGCTCGCGGAGCGGCTGGAGAGCACCGAGATCACCCGGCGCCGGATGCTCGCCGACCTCGCCCACGAGATGCGCACCCCGCTGGCCACCGTCGACGCCCACCTGGAAGCGATCGAGGACGGCATCCGAACCCTCGACGCCGACACCCTCGGTGTGATTCGGTTGAGCACTCAGCGGCTGAGGCGGCTCGCCGAAGACATCTCGGCCGTCTCTCGTGCCGAGGAAGGAACCCTGGACATCGCGCGAAAGCCGATCATCGCGGCCGAACTCGCGGCCGCCGCAGCCCAGACAGCCAGCGACCACGCTGCCGCCGCCGGCATCAGCCTAGAGACTGATCTGAAGACCGACGCCCAGGTGCTGGTCGATCCGGACCGCATCGGCCAAGTGCTCACAAACCTGATCGACAATGCACTACGCCACACCCCAACTGGCGGCACCGTCAAAATCACCTGTTCGGTGCGTGGCCCCTGGGTCGAGTACGTGGTGACCGACACCGGCGACGGCATCGCACCCGAACACCTGAACCATGTCTTCGACCGCTTCTACCGCGCAGACACCGCACGAACTCGCGCCGACGGGGGCTCGGGGATCGGACTCAGCATCGCCAAAGCACTCGTCCAGGCCCACGGCGGCCACATCACCGCCACCAGCCCTGGACCAGGACGTGGCGCCGAGTTCACGGTCCGGCTGCACGCGATCTGAGCCTCAACCGCCAGGAACTAGCGATACACGGCTGATGGCTGGCGATCTTCGTCAAACCTTCATCGAACCCGCGCCAGAACTCCGATTAGGCGCGGCAGACTCAAGTCTGGCTGCCCCCGGCAGTTGTTTCGCTTGCACCCCACTTGGATGAGGAATCATGTCTGAACCTTCGCGCCGCAGCCTGTTGCTCGGCGGATTGGCCGTTGCCGCCACGAGCGCACTCGCCTCCTGTTCAACGCGATCTGGTACCGGTGCGACGCGCACCTTCGGGCCTGCGACTCGCCTGTCACCGACTCCGGGGCAGCGCGTGGTCGAGCGCACCCTGATCGCGAAGCCAACGACCCTGGATCTCGGCGGCACCACTGTCGACACGTGGGCGTTCGGCAATACGGCACCCGGTCCGCTGATCCGCGCGACCGCGGGTGACATGCTCAGAATCCGTGTGGATAACCAGCTCCCGGCCGACACCACCGTGCACTGGCACGGCATCGCGTTGCGCAACGAGGCCGACGGCGTCCCAGGATTGACCCAGAAGCCGATCGCGGCCGGCGGCTCATTCCTTTATGAGTTCACCGCACCTGATCCGGGCACCTACTTCTACCATCCACACGTCGGCGTACAACTCGACCGAGGCCTCTACGCGCCCCTGATCATCGACGACCCCGGCGAGCCCGGCGACTACGACCTAGAGTGGATCGTCGTCCTCGATGACTGGGTCGACGGCACCGGGCGCACCCCCGATGACGTCCTGGCCAAACTCCGCGCCGCCAAGGGCGGCAACTCCGGTCACATGGGAGGGATGGGCGGCATGGACATGGGCGGGGGCGGTATGGGCGGCGGCATGGGCGATCCGCCGTTCGGGGATGCCGGCGACGTGGCCTACCCGCACTATCTGATCAACGGCCGGGTCCCGACAGCCCCCAACGTCCTTCGCGGCAAGCCTGGCCAACGTGTCCGGCTACGCATCATCAACGCCGGCTCCGACACCCTCTTCACGGTCGCTGCTGGCGGGCACCGGCTCACCATCACCCACACCGACGGCTTCGCGGTCCAACCGCGTGAGACCGACGCCTTCTACATCGGTATGGGCGAACGCTACGACGCCATCATGACCCTCAAGGACGGTGTCTTCCCGCTCGTCGCCGCACCGTATGGGAAGAAAGGGCAGGCCATGGCCCTCATCCGTACCGGGACCGGCAACAGCCCAAGCCCAACCGTCCACCCGGCCGAACTCGACGGCGCGATTCTCGAGGCTAGCGACCTACAACCGGCCGTGGCAACCAGACTTCCCGCCAGGGACCCCGACGCCACCAAGAGGGTGCACCTGAGCGGCCAGATGGCGCCCTACCGATGGGCCATCAATGGCGCTCCGTACGGCAAAAACGACCCCATCCTGATCAACAAGGGCGACCGGGTGCGCTTACAAATGATGAACATGACCCAGATGACCCACCCCATGCACGTCCACGGCCACACCTTCGCCTTGACCAACGGGCTACGCAAAGACACCGTCCTTGTCAAGCCGATGTCATCGCTATCGGTGGAACTGCAGGCCGACAACCCAGGCTCGTGGATGACGCACTGCCACAACATCTACCACGGCGAGACCGGAATGATGATCGCCTTGAACTACCGGACATGACCCTATCCGGGGGCGTTGGCCAAGATCTGCAGCTGCTCTGGCGGTTGTCAAGGATGAGCCAGAGCGGCCCGGCCGCCAGCCCATTACGATGGTGGCCGCCGAACCTATGGCGAAGACCGCCAGGTTCGTCAGTGCATAACCGGCTAAAAACAGCAGACAGGTTGGCGCGTGGCAATGCTCTAAATAGTTGACTGTTGCGTGTCCTTGACGGCCATTCGACAGACTCCGAAAGTCCTTGGATTCCAGCCTGAACTGGTGCACTCGTTGTGGCTGACACGCGCGAACAAGTCGCCGACCTCAACCAGGCGATCCGAGACGACGGGACTGTCCGACTCGCCAGCTGTGAGATGCCCACCGCGTCGGCGATCTGTTGCTGGCTCATCCCCGTGGCCGCCATCGACGGGCACGAGCGTCGAAGCCTTAAAAGTCGCCTATTGCGCCGAAGTCCCACCAGCGACGCGAGGTATCAATCGCCGGCATTCGCAATGGCGCTCCCCTACTAGTCTCGACGTTCCGCGGCGCGTTCACAGCCGCAGCTGCCGTCATCGGCGTTTCCGACCTGCACCCGCACGAGCTACGCCACACCGCCGCCTCCCTCGCCATCGCGTCGGGGGCAGATGTCAAGGTGGTCCAGAAGATGCTCGGCCACGCGTCAGCGACCATGACGCTGGACACCTACGGGCATCTGTTCGAGGATCGTCTCGACGAGGTGTCGGCTGCCATGGACATGGCTCAGTCAGCGGAGCGCGACAGGCTCAAAAAGACCCGTCGAACAGCCGTCGCAGCCGCAGTGCCTGATTCTGCTGTTGCCAATCTGTTGCCAACCGCCCCTGAGCCCCCAAACAGCGAAGTGCCCCTGACCAGCATCTCTGCAGGTCAGGGGCACTATTTGCTTGGTAGCCCCGACGGGATTCGAACCCGCGCTACCGCCTTGAGAGGGCGGCGTGCTAGGCCGCTACACAACGGGGCCAAGCGTTTGCTTCGACGTGAGTCCAAGCGGGAAAACCCTACCAACTGCTGGCACGAAACCGGCAATCGGTGGAGTCTCGCTGGGATACTAGGACTCGAACCTAGAATGGCGGTACCAGAAACCGCTGTGTTGCCAATTACACCATATCCCAATGGTTCTGACCGGAGTCTGAACCGAGGGCCGAGTTTACCGGACGGACGCGGCCGACTTCAAACCGGGATCAGTCCAGCACAGCAGCCAGCCGGGCCAGCGACGTTTCCCGGCCGAGCAGCTCCAGCGACTCGAACAACGGCGGCGAAATACGGCTTCCCGTGACCGCTACCCGCACCGGCCCGAATGCGAGCCGCGGCTTGAGCCCGAGCCCCTCGATGAGTGCCGTGCGCAGGGCTGATTCGATCGAATCGGTGTCCCACTCAGTCACCGTGGATAGCGCATCGCGCGCGGCACGTGCTGCCGATATGCCGCCCGCGTCGAGATTCTTCGCGCGATCCTTCTCATCGATCGAGAAGTCCGGCTCGGCGATGAACAAGAAGCGAAGCATGTCGACCGCTTCGGGCAGCAATGTCATACGCTCATGGACCAGTGGCGTGGCCTCGGTGAGTCGAGCCACCTCAGCATCGGTCGGCGGGTCTGCGATGAGCCCCGCCTTCTGGAAGAACGGTATGAGCCGGGCCTCAAGCTCAGCAACCGGCAATTCGCGGACGTGTGAACCGTTGATCGCTTCGCACTTCTTGAGATCGAAGCGAGCGGGATTGGGGTTGACGCGACCAATCTCGAATACCTCAACCATTTCGGCGATGCTGAACACGTCATGATCATCGGCGATCGACCAACCAAGCAGCGCGAGGTAGTTGAGCAGGCCCTCAGGCAGGAAGCCCTGATCGCGATAGCCGAGTAAATTGGACTCGGGATCGCGCTTAGACAGTTTCTTGTTGCCTGCGCCGGTGACATACGGCAAATGTGCGAACTCAGGCGTGAAGCCGCCGCCGACACCAATCTCGGCGAACGCTTCATACAACGCGATCTGCCGCGGCGTCGAACTCAACAGATCCTCGCCGCGCAGCACATGGGTGATGCCCATCATGGCGTCGTCGACGGGATTTGTGAGCGTGTAGAGCGGGTGGCCGTTGGCCCGAACAAGCACATAGTCCTGGACATTCTCGGCACCAAAGGTAATCTCGCCGCGCACCAAATCGGTGAACGTCACATCACGATCAGGCATCCGAAAGCGCAGCACCGACGTGCGGCCCTCGGCTTCAAACGCGGCACGCTCGTCGTCAGTCAGCGCGCGGCACTGCCCGTCATATCCACTCGACTTGCCAGCAGCGCGGGCCGCGTCACGACGTTTCTCGAGCTCGGCAGATGTGCAATAGCACGGGTATGCCTTGCCGGCCGATTTGAGCTGTGCGGCGACATCGGCGTAGATGTCCATCCGTTCAGATTGGCGGTAGGGGCCATTCGGCCCGCCGACCTCGGGGCCCTCATCCCAGTCGAGCCCAAGCCAGTGCATAACGTCGACCAGGAGTTCATAGGACTCCTCGCTGTCACGCGAGGCATCGGTGTCCTCGATGCGGAACACGAATTTGCCCTTGTGGTGACGCGCGAACGCCCAACTGAACAGCGCAGTCCGCGCCATACCGACGTGCGGATTGCCGGTCGGCGAGGGGGCGAATCGCGCCACCACCGGCCGAGTAGGGGCGGACGATTGGGCTTCAGTCATTGCTTACCACCGGATTGGTCAGGGTGCCGATGCCCTCGATGGTCACACTCACGCGATCGCCGACTTGCATCGGGCCGACCCCCGCAGGCGTACCAGTGAGGATCACGTCACCGGGAAGAAGTGTCATGAACGAGGAGACGAATTCGACGATTTTAGGGACCGAGAACATCATGTCGGAGGTTCGGCCGTCCTGCTTGATGTCCCCGCCCAGTTCGGTGCGTACCGACAGATTGGCGGGGTCGAGATTGGTCTCGATCCACGGGCCGAGCGGGCAGAACGTGTCGAAGCCTTTGGCGCGGGTGAACTGCACGTCCTTCTTCTGCAGGTCGCGCGCTGTTACGTCGTTGCCGATGGTGTAGCCGAAGATGACTTTCGCGACATCATCGGCGGGAACGTCCTTACAGATACGCCCGATCACGACCGCAAGTTCACCCTCGAAATGGACGTTCTCTGATTGCGCCGGGTAGAAAATTGGCTCACCGGGACCGATGACACTCGTGTTGGGTTTCAGGAAGATCAACGGCTCGTCGGGCACGACGCCACCCATCTCTGCGGCGTGGTCGGCGTAGTTTTTTCCGACACACACGACCTTGCTCCGCGGAATGACCGGCGCAAGCAGACGTACGTCAGCCAGCGCGATCTTCTCCCCCGTCAGCTCGAAGCCCGCATACAGCGGATCGCCCTTGAGGACGGCAATTGTGGAGACGCCGTCCTTGTCTCCGATGACACCGAAGCGGGGGTCATCATCACCCGCAAATCTCGCTACACGCACAGTCTCCACCTTAGCGGTGACAGAAGATTCAGGCCGAGCCGTATCGACGGCTGCGGGCAGCGTACTCCTCGATCGCTGCCCACAACGCCCGCCGATCGACATCGGGCCAGGCAATGTCGGAGAACACAAGCTCTGCATAGGCCGATTGCCACAGTAGAAAGTTGCTCGTGCGCTGCTCCCCCGACGTCCGCCAGAACAGGTCGACATCAGCCATATCCGGCTCATCGAGATATTTTGCGACGGTACGTTCATCGATCCGCGCTGGGTTGAGTCGGCCGGCGGCCGCATCGCGGGCCATCGCCGCGGCGGCGTCGGCGATCTCGGCCCGGCCGCCATAGTTGACGCACATCGTGAGCGTCAGAACGTCGTTGTCCTTGGTGAGCTCTTCGGCGACTTCAAGCTCCTTGATCACGCTGCGCCAAAGGCGCGGACGGCGACCGGCCCAGCGCACGCGTACGCCGAGCTCATGCATCTGATCGCGACGACGGCGTATGACATCGCGATTGAAGCCCATCAGGAAGCGGACTTCATCGGGCGAGCGTTTCCAATTTTCGGTCGAGAAGGCGTAGGCCGAAACCGCTTTGACGCCAATCTCGATCGCACCCTCGACAACGTCGAACAGTGCGGCCTCGCCCATCTCATGGCCCGCGGTGCGTGGCAATCCGCGAGATTTTGCCCACCGGCCATTGCCGTCCATGACGATTGCGACGTGGCCGGGGACCTGATCGATCGGGATATTGGGAGGTAGTGCTCCACTCGGATGCGGTGTGGGTTTGCGAATCATCGGTCCACGTGCCCAATCGAGCGCAAGCCCCGCTCTAAATGCCAGGACAAGTAGGAACCGACCATGCTGCTGGCTTCACGGCGAGAACGATCATCGGCCTGATTGGCGATAACCCAATCACCGCTCAACAATGCGGCGAGCAGGCTAACGGTAAACGGTGACGGATTAGCCGATCCGGCTTGCCTGCAGGTATCGCACAGGATGCCGCCGGACGGAGCATGGAAGTTGCGGTGTGGACCTTCGATCCCGCATTGCGCACACTCGGAGAATGTCGGCGCGTAGCCGGCGATCGACAATGCCCGCAGCTGATAGCTGTCGAGGATCAACCCCGGATTGAGTTGTCCGCCAGCGAGGGCTCGCAACGCGCTGACCAGCAAAAGATACTGCTGAACAGCTGGCTCGCCGTCTTCGGACACGAGCCGCTCGGCGGTCTCAAGCATCGCGGTGCCCGCAGTGTAGGCCGGATAGTTGCTGCCCAAGTCTTTGGCAAAGGGCGACAACGTCACGACTTGCGTGATGGTGTCGAGGCTGCGACCTTCAGCAAATTGGACGTCGACGTTCATGAACGGCTCAAGCCGGCCGCCGAAGCGCGAGCTCGTTTTGCGTATGCCTCTGGCGACCGCGCGCACGAGACCGCGTTCGCGCGCCAACAGCGTGATGATGCGATCGGCCTCGCCCAGTTTGTGGACGCGCAGGACGACCGCCTGATCACGATAGAGAGTCACCCCTCCATTGTGCCGTGGCGTCGTGACAATCGCCTCGGTGACACGGTCAGTATCCCGCTGCGTCCGACGTTTTGGCCCCAAAACAGTCGATTTCGGGGCCAAAACGTCTCCCCCAAGGACTTCGTCCAGGGCGGCGCCCCAACTCAGCGCGTTGGTGAAATTAGACGAATTCGACGCCCTGAGCCAGCGGCAACTCGGTCGAGTAGTTAACCGTGTTGGTGGCGCGGCGCATGTAGGCCTTCCACGCGTCCGAGCCAGACTCACGGCCGCCGCCGGTCTCTTTCTCACCACCGAACGCACCGCCGATCTCGGCGCCGGATGGCCCGATGTTGACGTTCGCGATGCCACAATCCGAGCCGGTCGCGGCCATAAATTGTTCGGCCTCACGGACGTTGAGGGTGAAGATCGACGAGGACAACCCCTGGGCCACCTCATTATGCAAAGCCAGCGCATCGTCGAAATCCGAGTAGCCCAACACATACAGCAGCGGCGCGAAGGTCTCGGATTTGACGATCTCGGTCTGTTTCGGCATATCAATAATGGCCGGTCGTACGTAGAAGCCATCGCCATCGACCGTCGCACGCTCCCCGCCGGTGACGACGGTGCCACCATCGATCTTCGCCGCGTCGATCGCCGCGGTGAAGCCGTTGTAGGCGGCCTCGTCGATCAGTGGTCCGACCAGCGTCGAATGCTCTAGCGGGGATCCGATCGGCAACGTCTCGTATGCGGTCCGCAGCCGGTCGACCAGATCGGCCCGGATCGATTCGTGAACGATGATTCGACGCAACGACGTACAACGCTGGCCAGCAGTGCCGACTGCCGAGAAGACGATGCCGCGGACTGCGAGGTCAAGGTCAGCCGAAGGTGCAACGATGGCAGCGTTATTGCCGCCCAATTCGAGCAGCGAACGGCCGAGGCGGGCTGCGACGCGGGGCGCGACGTGTTTGCCCATCCGGGTGGAACCGGTGGCCGAGATGAGCGCGATGCGCGGATCGTCGACAAGGATTTCACCGACCGTGCGGTCACCGATCAAGACCGCGGAGATGCCCTCCGGCGCACCGACCCGACGGGCGGCTTCGGCGACCAGCGCTTGGCACGCAATGCCCGTCAACAGAGTCTTCTCGGACGGCTTCCAGACGACCGCATCTCCACAGACGAGTGCGAGCGCGGTGTTCCATGACCACACTGCGACCGGGAAATTGAACGCTGAAATCACGCCGACAACGCCGAGCGGGTGCCATTGCTCCATCATGCGGTGGCCAGGCCGTTCGGTGGCGATTGTGAGCCCGAACAGTTGACGTGAAAGGCCGACTGCCAGGTCGCAAATGTCGATCATTTCCTGGACTTCGCCGAGTCCTTCGGACACAATCTTGCCGGCCTCGATCGAGACCAACGCACCGAGATCATCCTTGTGTTCGCGCAGTAACTCGCCGAGTTCGCGAACGAGATTGCCCCGAACCGGGCCGGGCACCGATTGCCAGGTCTCGAATGCGCTGCGAGCTTGCGCAATCGTGGCCTCGACTTCGGCCGGCGTATGCGAGTGGAGTCGTCCAAGTTCGCTGCCGTCAATCGGCGAGCGGGCGATCATGTCGCCGTCGGCGGTGAACGGATCGCCAGCGCCGAGTGCGGTCAGGATCTCCTGGGTGCGAGTCGCAATGTCAGTCACGTTGTCAGACCTTTCCGAGTGCTTCGAACCGTGCTCCGGCCTGCGTCGAGAACAGGTCGGCAAGCTTGATGTCTTCTTGCTTAATGAAACCGGCCTGTGGCAACCGGCCGTCGGCGACCAGTTCAACGACCGACACAATCGACGCGGCTGTCGTCCAAGAGATTGCACGCCAGCTGCGGCCGTTGATATCGATCGGCTTGTAGCCACGGACATAGTTTTCGCGGAACGGCATACCGTTCTTGATGCCTTCGACCGCCGCATGGAGGTAGACGATGTCGTCGTTGACCGGCGGCTTGGCCGCGACCAGCAACTCACCGGCAAGCTCGGGACGATCACGCAGGCCGAGTTCACTGAACAGAAAATGCATCTGCTCGAAATGGCCTGGATAACGCATGGTCTTGTAGTCAAGGCGCTGCACGCGGCCCGCATAGGTCTCGCACATCGTGCCCAGGCCACCCGATGTCAACGCTGCTTCCAACTCGATGCCGCCAATCACGACGCGCTCGGTGTCAGTCATCGCCGGAACCATCTGCCGGCGGCCCGATCGCAACACGTCACAGTCATTGAGATATTCATTGACGACGCCGTCGGCCGACCAGTTGAACGCATAGCCCAATAGCCCGGTCGGGTTCTGCGGCAATGCGCCCACCTTCAACTCAATTGAACGAATTTGGTCGAACCCTTCGGCCAACGACGCGCCGATGATGCCGATCAGGCCCGGTGCCAGCCCACACTGTGGCGCGAAGACCTTAGCCGCCGAGCCGCTCTGCTCCGCCGCCAACTCGATAACACGATTTGTGGTCGGCACATCTTCGGTGAGGTCGAAGTAATGAACTCCCGATGCGCCCGCTGCCTCCGCCACCTCGATGTTGAGGAAGTACGGCAAACACGACACGACCGCGTCAACACCACGAAGTGCCTCGCGTAGCCCGGCTGCATCTTTCACATCAAGCGGTTTGGTTTCAAAGCCAAAGCCCTCACGCGGAGCGGCGTCATAGCCGACGACCTTGAAACCCGAATCGGTCAACAATGTTGCGACGAGTTCGCCGACCTTGCCCAAGCCAAAAACAGCGACCTGATTAATGCTGCGTGCCATGATTCCTCCTACGCGGCCACGATGGATCACATCGCGGCGAGACCTGCGCCGAAGGGTGATCGGCGTCACTTCTAGCGTATCGCGGCACCGACCAGTTTGGTGTACCGGGCGGTACAGTCGCTCATGAAGATTCGGCTACGGGATGGTGATGGCCACTGCCCGGTTGGCTGCCGACACCACAGCGCGAAGCGACGCGGTCACGATGCTCGCGTGAATGCCGACGCCCCAGACGATCTCGTCGCCGATTTCGCACTCGACATAGGCGGCGGCCATAGCGTCGCCACCCTCGGACAACGCATGCTCGCTGTAATCAAGGACGCGAATGTGGGCGCCAGCGCTGCGCATCCCGTCGACGAATGCCGCCACCGGTCCGTTGCCCTCGCCCTTGAACGACTGAACCTCGCCGCGGACCTTGAGTTGGACAACCTGCTCATCGAGTCCCTCAGGATTGGTCGTCGAGGTGAAACTCTCCAATTCGTACGGGGTTGTCTTGTCGAGATATTCCGCCACGAATGACGACCAGATGGCCTCGGCCTCGATCTCGCCAGCTTCACCCTCAGTCAAACCTTGGATGACGCGGCTGAACTCAATCTGCAAGCGACGCGGCAAGTCCAACTGGTGATCAGACCTGAGGATGTATGCGACGCCGCCTTTGCCCGATTGGCTGTTGACGCGGATCACGGCTTCGTATGAACGGCCGACGTCGAAGGGGTCGATCGGCAGGTAGGGCGCTTCCCAGTCGACTTCCCGCACTGTTTTGCCCTGTTCAGCGGCGATGCGTTCGAGGTCTTCGAGCCCCTTCTTGATCGCGTCCTGATGCGAGCCGGAGAACGCCGTATAGACGAGATCACCGGCATAGGGGTGCCGCGGATGGACCGGCAGGCCAGTGCAGTATTCGACCGTACGACGGACCTCATCAATGTCAGAGAAGTTGATCTGCGGATCGATCCCCTGGCTGAACAGGTTCATGCCCAGCGTGACGAGATCAACGTTGCCGGTGCGTTCGCCGTGGCCGAACAGGCAGCCCTCAACGCGGTCCGCGCCAGCCATCATGGCCAGCTCGGTGGCCGCGACCGCCGTGCCACGGTCATTGTGTGGGTGCAGCGAAATCGCGGTGAATTGGCGCCGTGTCAGCTGCCGGCCGAACCATTCGATCTGATCGGCATAAATGTTGGGGGTGGCAACTTCGATGGTCGCCGGCAGATTGAGGACGATCTCTCGGCCGTCTTCGGGCTGCCAGACGTCCGAGACTGCTTCGCATACGTCGACCGCGAATGGCATCTCCGAACTCGTGAAGATCTCCGGCGAGTATTCATAACCGATCACGGTCTTGCTCAGCTCGGCCTCGGCATACTTCATCACCATTTCGGTGCCGCGAGTCGCGATCGCGCGTACCTCGTTCTTGTCACCATGGAACACCACGCGGCGGAACAGCGGCGCGATCGCGTTGTAAAGGTGGATCGTGGCGTGCGGTATGCCGATGAGCGACTGGACGCTCCGCTCGATCAGGTCTTCGCGGGCCGGGGTCAGGACCGAAATCGTGACGTCCTCAGGAACAAGTTCGTTCTCGATCAAGTGGCGCACGAAGGAAAAATCGGTTTCGCTGGCCGACGGAAAGCCGACCTCGATCTCCTTGTAGCCCATCTTGACCAGCAGCTCAAACATCTTCATCTTGCGGGCTGGGGTCATCGGATCAATCAGGGCTTGATTGCCATCGCGCAGATCCGTGCTCAGCCAGCGTGGCGCCTGCGTCGTGACATTGCTCGGCCACGTGCGATCAGGCAGATCAATTGGCGGGAAGGCGCGGTAACGCTGGAATGGCATTCCGCTGGGTTGCTGGGTGTTGGTGCCTGGCATCTTCATGCTGTCCTCGCTTGCGGTTCGTTCAAAAAAGTTTGTCTGGGTGAAAAATTTTCAGCCGGTCATGACAAACTCCGCGTCGAGGGGTCCGGCTAAAGGACCTCGGCGCGGCAAGGAAGGAGGAGGCTCGCAAATCGCATAACAACTCTAGAGTAGCAGCATGACCGAACCAAGCAGCACGGGTTCTAGCACCGAACCAAGCGCCGAATTTCGTCGCGACACGGCCTACATCGAGGACCGCATCACGCGCGACGCGACGAAAGGCTGGCCAGTTGAGGCCGGCCGTTATCGACTCGTCGTCGCGCATGCCTGTCCGTGGGCCAATCGAGCGACGATCGTACGCCGTCTGCTGGGCCTTGAGGACGCCATCTCGATCGGCATCTGTGGACCGACCCACGACGTACGCAGTTGGACATTTGACCTCGACCCGGGCGGAGTCGATCCGGTCTTGGGCATCGAGCGGATCCAGCAGGCATACTTGACGCGTTTCCCCGATTATCCGCGTGGCATCACGGTGCCCGCGATCGTGGACGTGCCAAGCGGTGGCGTGGTGACCAACGACTTCGCTCAGATGACGCTCGACCTCTCCACCGAATGGGTCGAGTTCCACCGCGCTGGGGCACCGGACCTCTATCCCGAAGGCCTACGGGCAGATATGACGCCGGTCATGGAACGCATCTACACCGAAATCAACAACGGCGTCTACCGGTGCGGATTCGCAGACTCCCAAGCGGCCTACAACGAAGCCTATGACCGGCTCTGGACCGCGCTGGATTGGCTCGAGAAGCGGCTCGCAACACAACGCTTCTTGATGGGCGACACGATCACCGAGGCCGATGTCCGACTGTTCACCACGCTCGCACGGTTCGACGCGGTCTATCACGGGCATTTCAAGTGCAACCGCAACAAACTGACCGAGATGCCGGTTCTGTGGGCGTATGCGCGCGATCTCTTCCAGACCCCAGGTTTTGGCGACACGATCGACTTCGATCAGATCAAAACGCACTATTACGTCGTCCACACCGGCATCAACCCCACTGGCATTGTGCCGAAGGGGCCCGATGAGTCGGCATGGCTGACCCCGCACGGACGCGAATCGCTCAGCGCTCGCCCGTTCGGCGACGGCACTCCCCCGCGCTAAGCGGCAATCGGCCGTACGGTGATTGCGCGTCGTCCGGCCAGCGACGCCGGCAGGAACCTCGCCTTGATCCGCCCGGCACTGCTGGCGCCTAGGTTGAGTGATGCCAGCACCGCATGCACGTCAGCAATGCAGGTCCCAGAGCCGCCGGTCCGGGCATAACGCTCCCGCTCGACGGCGGTCAGAAGTCTCGTCAACGCCGCAGTGTCGACCTCA
Source organism: Aeromicrobium changchenzhani (assembly GCF_057586615.1). Classification (NCBI taxonomy): domain Bacteria; kingdom Bacillati; phylum Actinomycetota; class Actinomycetes; order Propionibacteriales; family Nocardioidaceae; genus Aeromicrobium; species Aeromicrobium changchenzhani. Next base: position 2,449,768 of record NZ_CM172480.1, read on the forward strand.
GGGCGCTGCGCGAGTTCTGCGGCGAAAACGTGCGGACTTTCGGCTGCGGTCACGTAGATCCCGTAGTCCCGCGCTGTGCATTCGAGCTCGACCCACAACCGCTCCGCCGACTGGCCGGAGTTACGCAATCTACGCCGCCGCTGCCAGCGGCGGATCAGCAGCGGACTCAACATGATCACCAGCAGGCCGCCGAGCGCTACCAAAAGTTGCCCGTAGGCCGCTGTTCCGGAGGCGGTTGGCGTCGGCGCGGCGGAGAAACCGGCGTCGTCCGGCCGATTGCGTGCGGACATTGTCGCCAACTGGGCCACGCGGTCAGGCGACACCAGTGCGCCAGGCGCAACGGCGGGATTGAATTCGGGCGAACCCACCCCCGGTGTTGGATCGAATGAGAGCCAGCCAACCCCGGCGAAGAACAACTCAGGCCAGGCATGTAGATCACGACTCGTTACTTCATAGACGACGTCCCCGGATTTCGTATGACCAAACGGATCGCCTGGCGCATACCCAACCGCGATACGAGTCGGGATGCCGAGCGTACGGGCCATGACCGCCATCGCCGAGGCGAAGTGCACGCAATAGCCGCTCTTGGCTTTGAGGAACTTCGCAATCACCGTGACCCCGGAGCCGTCATAGCCAGCCGACACCGGCGCGGTCTCCGAATAGGTGAAGTCGCCGTTGCGGAAGAATTCTTGCAGCGCGAGCGCCCGGTCATAGGCGGTGGTCGCCCCAACGGTGACCGCTCGCGCCGTACGAGCGATAACCGGATCAGTGCCCCTGGGCAGGTGAATATACGGCTCCAAATCCGCACTGATCACGGTGTCGGATGCTTCTAGTTGATCCCGCGTGGGCTCAATCCTCAGGCTCGACGCTCGATAGGTCTGATCCTTCGACGAAGACGTCTGGGATGAGAGTGTGCGGCCCTGAGAGTTCCACTGCCATTTGCCCGTAGCACCCTGAGTTCGCACCGCCGGGTACGGAACCGGCAGCATCGGGCTGCGCAGTCCGGTGATGGTGATGTCGGTATTGACCAGCGTTCGCTTCACCTCGGGCAAAAGCGTCACGAGGCCATCGGTGCCGGCAAACTTCGCGCCGGTGCTGGGCCGCCACACCTTGCCGTTGAAATCCAGCAGATTCGCGACCTTGAGGTAAGGCGCCTGTTGCGCGCTGGTCGTGTAGGTGAGGGCCTGCACCGGATTGCCGCGACGCAGATTTTGTCCGAGTTCGACCATCGGATTGATGCCTCGGTCGAAGGCACCCGGTGGCCCGTCGCCCCATGACATCGGAAGGTTTGGAACGTGCGGTAGAACCGGTGGCAGGCCGATGCTCAGTGCCAGTGCGGCGACGGCAACAACTACCGTCGACGCCATCCCACCCGCTGTTTCGTACGATTTCGCGCCCTGCCGGTGGCGGGTATCAATTCGCAGCAACATCAGCCAGAGCGTCGCGATGCCGATGAACACCCATAAATTGGGTTTGTCCCCAGTGATCGCAGACGGAAATACATAGACGCCGAGCAGTAACGCACCGGCTGGCACCGCGCGGCGCAGCCCGAGCAGTACGAAGTCGAGCAGCAGTGCCAATAACCCGAAGCCAGCGACCACCAGGAACACCACGGCCTGCGAGTCGGTGACCGGCGGTTGCTCGAACCACGTGATCCGCAACCCAGTGGACAGAAGCCGCCAGAGCGCACCGATGCTCGAGGACGTTGGCAGCAGCACGTACGTGCTACCCGGCGCGAACAGCCAGATGAGGCCAAGCAACCAGGCAATCGCGCCGCCGACCCAGGGGAACGCTATGCCCAGACTGCGCAGAACAGCGCAACTGATGAGCACCACGGTGGCAATCAGGAGCGCCTCCGGCAACCACCGCAGCGATTGCACTACCGCGTTATAGGACACCAACAGAAGCGGGATCGCAAGCAGCAGGATCGCGGACGTATACCAATCCGCAGGGCTGGCCTGCCTGCGCAACCGCGCCCGGATGCTCGGGGTTTCAGGGCGCAACATGGAAGTCCCTGACGTCAAAATCAAGCCACAACTCGGCGACGTCATCGCGAGGCCGATAGGTCCGACATTTCCAGCCAGCCGCGCTGAGCGTCTCAAGCGCCGTGCGCGGGGATCCGGCAGCGACGAACGCGAGCCCGGTGGTGGTGTTGAGCCGCGACCAGACCAACGCCCTGTCGTCATCGACCCGGCCAAGTATTGCGACCACCGGACGTTCATTCGGCCCGATTCGTGCAATGTCTTCCGCAGTCACCCGTCGCGGTTCAACAATCGCTAGATCGGACAGGACGTTCTCGATCGCGTCCAGCCCATCAGCGATCGACCGCTCAATGGGTCCACCTGGCGCCATGACATTGACGACATAGCCGCGCTTGGCCAGATGCGTTGCCACCGACGCAGCGGCCGTGATCGACCATTCGAAGGCCGGCGAGAACGACCACACACCGCGATGATCACGGATGACATCATGGGCACCGGCATCGAGGTCGAGCAATACTGTCGCCTCCGGCTTGTCGTATTGCTCCTCCTGACGGACCATGAGCATGCCGCGATGCGCGGTCGCCTTCCAATGCATACGCCGCAGCGAATCACCGGACAGATAGTTGCGCGCGATGACGTCATCATCACCGATCCCTGCGTTGCGGGACGCAGGCCGTGAAGCGCCGGAAGTGTTGGCGGTACCGAACGAGATGTCGGCAAGGTCTACTTGCCGCGGCAGCACGGTGAGTTGCTGGGTTTCGCCGAACGCACGATTACGGGATACTAGGCCGAATGGATCGGGTACGCGAACGATAAGCGGGCCGATGTCGAACCGGCCACGGCGTTGGCCCCAGAGCGGATAGCTGAAGCGGGTGTGTGCCAGTGCGGTATGCGCGCCACCGAGTGGTGCGAGCAAGCCGCCAGCTTCGCCCGAAATTCCAGCCGCCAGGGTGTCCTGCCACGTTGCTGCGAGACTCGGCAGTGCCGACAAATTGGTGAAGGTGACGGTCGCAGTCGCCTCGGCACCGGGCCGAACCAGTTGGGGGCTGAAAGCGCGGGTGATGCTCACCTGCGAATGACCAGCGAGCACGAATATCGCGCCGAACAGAAGCAGCCCCAGCAGCAGGCAGGCGACGTAGGTCAGTGCGGCGACGTCTAGAATCCGTGCGGCCAAGAACCCCACCAGCGCCGCGAGTGCGAAGCCCCGACCGCGACCGGTCAGGCGCAGTGAACGTATGCCGCCCACGGCCCGCATCGTCCACCTGTCCCGGCTGTCCACGCCGCTATCGCCTGCGGGTTAGGTCCGGCTTGAGGCTGCCGGTGGGTACGACTGTCTCGGCCACGATGCGCTGCACGATGTCGGCGACCCGCGGCGCGTGTTGGGCGGGGATCAACCGGTGGCAGAGCACCGGTCCGGCCAGCGCGTCGATATCGTCCGGCAACACGAAGTCACGGCCCTGGACAGCCGCCGAGGCCTTCGCCGCGCGAATCAATTGGAGCGTCGCGCGCGGACTCGCGCCGAGCCGCAATTCGGGATCGAGGCGCGTCGCCTGCGCGATGTCCACGCAGTATTGTTCGACCGCGGCAGCGACGTGGATCGACCGGGCCCAGCGGATCATCTGCTGGACCTGCTCGATGTCGATGACTGCCTCGATGAGGTCGATCGGATTATCCGCATCGCGGCCCTGGATCATTGCCAGTTCAGCGACGGCATCGGGATAGCCCATCGAAATCCGCGTCATGAAACGGTCACGCTGCGCCTCCGGCAGGGCATACGTGCCCTCCATCTCGAGCGGATTCTGCGTCGCAACGACAGTGAACGGCGTGCCCAACTGATGGGTTGTCCCATCGACGGTGACCTGGCGCTCTTCCATTGCCTCGAGCAGCGCCGATTGGGTCTTGGGTGAGGCTCGGTTGATCTCATCCCCGATTACAATATTGGCGAACACCGCGCCCGGCTTGAACTCGAAGTCGCCATCGACCTGGTTATAGGCCGCGACGCCGGTGATGTCCGAGGGCAGCAAATCCGGCGTGAATTGAATGCGACGCACTGAACAGTCAACCGATCGGGCCAGCGCTTTGGCCAGCATTGTCTTGCCGACCCCGGGGACGTCTTCAATGAGCAGATGCCCCTCGGCGAGCAACGTCACCAACGCGATCTGGACCGCTTCAGGCTTGCCGTCGATCACCGTTTCGATATTGCGGATGATCGCGCCAGCAGCGTCATGGAACTTTGATGAGTTCTGCGCGGTGGCCATGCAACCCCTCCTGTGCCGATCCTAACCGCTGAACTCGGGCTTGAGAACGGCTAACCTGTGCAAATGACGAGGCTGCTGGTTGTCCATCACTCCCCCACTCCGAATGTTGAGTCGATCACCGCGGCGGTGCTTGCTGGCTGCCGTGACGAAGCCATCGAAGGGGTCGAGGTCGTGGTTCGCCCGGCGCTCGAGGCCAATATTGCCGATGTGCTTGCGGCGGACGGTTATCTGCTTGGTACGACCGCCAATTTTGGCTACATCTCTGGTGCCCTGAAGCACTTCTTCGATACGACCTATAACGCGGTCCGCGAGCCGACCGCGAAGCGACCGTTCTCGTATTGGATCCACGGCGGCTATGACACGACCGGTGCCGAGCGGGCAATGGAGGCCATCACGACCGGCCTCGGCTGGACGCTCAGCGCTGATCCGCTGGTATTCACCGGCGAAGTGACCGATGCCCACCTTGAGCAAGCCACCGAGCTCGGCGGAACGCTTGCGGCAATGTTGATGCCCGTCTGACTGCCGCCTTCAAGGCCCATCGGTGACGCAGCGCCCAGATGGCCTCGAGTGATGTCAGGCCCGTCGCATTCGACGCGCTCGACGCACCAGACGACGACCAGACCGTTTGGCGCTACTGAAGACGGTGCTTGACGAGGCACCCTTGCGTGCAATGACTCGGTACAGAGCAGGGTCCTCATCCTTATAAACTGAGAGGCCAGTGCCTTCCTGCTCTTCGAGCACGGAGAAACCAAACCGTTCACTCAGCGATCGACCGAATGCGGGGCCATTCTGGAAGCGCCGGTAATGCTTGGTGTAGGTCTTGCCCTTCGACTCGTCCTTGTCTGTCCGGAACTCCGCAGCAAGGTAATCGCCGCGCCGAGCACCCTCAGCCAGCGCCAGCATCAAGTTTTCCTGCACGTCTTCGGGGATTGAGTGCAGGAAGAAGCGGAGATAAAACATGATCGCCTTGCCACCGGCTTGTTCTCTCGCGTTGTCGATCGTCTTACGAACACTCGCCACATCCGACACATCGCATGTGGTGAACCAGAGATGATCGCTCAGGCCGGCTTGTTCAGCCTTCTTGGCAGCATGTTTGACTCCCACAGCCGAACGATCGAGCCCAATGGCTCGTCGACCGGCCTTCGCAAATGCGAAGCTGTCACGTCCGTCCCCTGACCCGATGTCCATCACCAGTTGGGGAATATCAGCGCGCGCGTTGACCTTATCGAAGAAAGTTGATCCCGCGGTGAACTCATTGCGGGCGTAGAAATTCGCCCAGTACACAGCTTCGCGGTCCGCCGCTGGAACCAGTCCTGTTCTATCGCGTTTGATTCGCGCCTCGTTCCACGAGAATCCCGCCTGTGGAATCTTCCAGTTCTCACCGTATAGGTGACTAGCAAGCTTGTCCCCGTTAGCTGGGACCGCGACATCATGGCCGGCCATCTGCGCCCCATCGATTCCTTGCCATTCATCGCGGCCAAACTCGTCGTGCCCAGCCCGCCCAAACGGCAATGCGAGGTGGTTGTCATTGTCAAAGTAGATGTGGAAGAGGTCGATCCGCAAACTCGGATCCGTCGAGTCGTGGATGTGCAGAGCGGAGAACCTGCACTCCACATCTAGGCCAGCGTCGATCAGAGCAAAGGCCACGTCGCGAAGCTCCGCCGCAGCAGTCGGGCCATCGGAGTGCTCCGAGAGGTAAGCCGCATCGAAATCGTTATCGTGCCCGATGAAGCCACCCTCGCGCACCTGACCCAGCAAACTTCCGTAAAATACAAAGATGTCGTAGCCGGTGGCTGCCTTCACGACCTTTGCAACATCGTCATACATTCTGATGACGTGGGCTTGCCATTGAGTATCGAGCTTCTTCGATAGCCGCAACCGTCCCGACCGGTCGAACACGAAGCCGTCATCGAATTTTTTGCGCAGATCTTCGACGGTGAACTCGCCATCGGTCCCGCGGCGTTTGAACATCCCTTTGCCTGCGATCGGTATGTGCGTGCCGTCAATTCGGAAACTGACCTGATCGGTGACGCCGACATAGGACCATAGGTCTCGAATCTCGAACAGGAAGCCCTTGGCGTCGCCGTTAGTGTTGACCTTTGACGGATGATCGGCCCAAGTTGTCATGACCACGAGGTCATTGAGGCACATCTCAACACGAACGGGAAAATCATCAGCATCGCCGGCCACCCAACCGGACGCCCGCCGCAATGTCAGCGTCTCGACCATGGCGTTGAGATCAGAGGCCTCATTTGTTGTGCTTTTCATCGCTCTCCAATTTCAATTTGAAAATCACTCGGTATTTGTTCGCCGACAATTGTCCGGTTCGGTTCTGCCGACGGTGCGAATGCGTCACGGAGAGGCATCCAACTCAAAAGCCGATGGGTGAGGAAAGTATGCCTCAAGAAACGTCCCAACGAGCTCGTCAACGAGCGTCTCTCGCTCTTGCGGCACGCCTGCGTCATTGATACAGAACGTCTTGTACTGGCGCGAGGCCAAAACCTTGGCGAGCTGCTCGTCAATGACGGGTTTCCACAGTGCCAGATAGCGTTGCCTGATGTCACCGGGGGCCGCACGGCTCGTAGCAAATCCGAAGTGCGGCGCCATAAACGCGATCGGTCGGATGTCGTTTGCCGATCGGAACTTCTCGCGTTGACACCCATCGAATGCCTTCTGGAAACGCTCTTCCAGTTCGTAAAGCACTGAACGCCGGACCGGATAAGGCACGTGTTTCATCTGCTTGTGTACGACAAATCCGAAATGTTCTTGAAAGAGTTCGATTGCACTTCGGTCCGCGACAAGATATTCCTCAGCGGCGGCGTCAATCAGTTCAGCCGAAATCGAGTGTTCCGCTGGGAAAAATTTCATCATCCCGTTGGCAAAGAAAAAATCATTCCACGAGCACGGCCTGCCGAGGAACATGTCGTCGTTGAAGTAGATGAAATGCTCAGACAGGCCCTCAATGTGATGGAGTTGGGTCTCGATCGAGCTTGAGTTGAACGTGGGAAGCGAGTCTTGATCGCGATAAATGTCGCGGTGAGAGACAATCTCGATCTGTGGGTGCGAGACATCCAGCCACGAGGGCACCTGATCCATAGTGACAAGAAAGATCTTACGGACGAACGGCGCAAACATCTCAATCGAGCGCATCGAATACTTGAGCTCGTCGCGGTTGCGGAACCGTTCGGGCAAGTCAGCCCGACCCTGATGATCCTTCTCTTCGGGAGGAATCCACCGGTTGGCCGCCTTGTGAGCCAGCCATGTCGGATCCTGATCGTCGACCCATGTGTAGACAACATCGATAGCGAAATCCCGAGCAGCGAGGTCCGGAGCCTCGTCGGCGTCACCAAGGAACCGAGGCTGCTGACCGCTCGGCTCGATGATAGTTTCGAATGTGCTCCATCGCGCGTCGGTCAAGACATCGTTGCTTCGTGGCGCTTCGGCGTAATCGCTCCCCTTTAATGCACTTTCCGACGCCTGCCAAAAATCGAACTCGCCCACGGTGTGAGTAGCAAGATTACGACTACGGGCCGGGGTCTCCTCAACCCATAAATCGAATCGATGCAGGTCGTCACGCTCGGCTGCCTTGACTAGCCGAGATGCTGGACGCATCGGAATAGGCCATTGCTGAAAGAAGGCGGTGCACCCATGTGTATCGATCAACTTCGACACCAGAGCGACAACTACAGCACGATCTCTGCCGTGGAAGTGAAAGCGCGGGCGCAATTCAGCGACTTTGCCGCCGGTCGTGTATGAAATTTCGGAGGCCGCCAGCTTCTTGGCGAGCTCATCCAACAGAAGTGCGCGGCGTCCTCCGCTGACAACCTCGATGAGGGCCGGCGATGGTCGACCGAACAGAAAACGATGATGGATGCTCCGCAGCAGCGAGTAAAGTTGCGCGTAAACACCGTGTAAAACATCGCTAGTGGGTCGCTTCACTGCGCCGGCCTCTCAAAACGACTTCTTGCCGGAAAATATGAATCAAGGAACTCTCGCAACTCCTGAGCGGAAACTTCATTCTTGTCCGGTTTTGTGGAGTTGACACAGAAGGCTTGCCGATCACGCTGCGCCAACAGCAAACCCATCGTTCGACGTGCATCGCTCTTCACAAGATCCACGTAGGAGTATTCGATCGACCCAGGCACCGCTCGGCCGGTAGAGAAGGCGTAGTACTGGTAGAACGACGACAGCAACGAGATGTCACACTGGCCTCGTGTTTTACTACTCATGGTGACCCGGATCTCGTCGGGAAACTTCGCCTCGATCTCCTCGAGAATGGTCCGGCGAAGAGCATAGGGCACGTGCATGATCTTCTGAGTCAGCGATGTTCCGAAGCGCTCTTGAAGGACCTTCCGATTGTTCTTCGCAGCGATCGTCACGGGCACGTCCTTGGATACCGGCTCGCCCTGAGGCTCGTTAACCCAACTGGTGAAGAAGTTAGTCAGTCCATTGGCGTGGAAGAAGGTCTGCGGGATTACTTCGGTGCCGAGCATCATGTCGTCATTGAAATACAAGAAGTGCTCTGCCAAACCATCTATATGATGGAGTTGGGTTTCGATGGCATGCGAATTGTATGTGGGTAGCACCGACAGGTCAGTGAAGATGTCCCGGTGATCGACAATCTCCAATCCCGCAACGCCCGTATCGAGCCAAGACGGCCGCTGATCGTCAGTCACGAGAAAGATTTTTCTGACCCAGGGTGCGTACATCTCGATCGATCGCAATGCGTACCGCAATTCGTCACGGCTACGATAGCGCAGCGCGTTCGCGGCTTCCACGTGATAAGGCACATGCGTCTGGGTTGCCATCTTGCGTTGCCAAGCCGCATCAGAACCGTCAACCCAAGTGAAGACGACGTCGATCGGAAATATCACATCGTCGGGACGAGGATGGGTGAACTCGATCCGGGTGCGCACGTCCGGCAGTGGCTCACGGTCGGCCGGGGCGAGACGGGTGAATAACGAATCGCTCGCCAGAACGGCTTCGGAGCCAGGTGGGATTTCTGGCGTCACGCGGTTGCGACGAGTCGCGGTGAGGCGACCATCACGGTTCTTGTCCCACGGTTGGATCTCGCACCCATATCGTTCCCCAAAGATGGCACGGCCTGTCACATCGGCCCGGAACCAGATCATCCGTAGGGCAGATGCTCCAACTGCTCGCCGGACAATCGACCGACGATACCCCGGCTTGCTATCCACTTCGGTAGGGTCGGCATTCCCATAAATGTGGGACACATAGCCCGCCGATGTGGAGGCCAGCCGGCCAATGAGTTCTGCCACCCGTGTCCAATCGTCAGACGCGACAGCAATCGTGGCCATCGTGTCCGACATGCCACGCACGCAGAAATAATCTATGCCTGCGTCATCGAGAGTCTGTGACACCGCGAGCAGGTTCTTGTTACGAGCTTCAAGGGGCGTCTGAGCCGTGTCCGTTAACGCGACAACACGTCGTTTACCGTCGTATGCCATCGCTCGACCTGCGCCGCGATAAAATCTCCTGTGCATAAGTGAAGCGAAGACAAACCCAATCTCACCCAGAGCTGGCACAGCCCGATTGACGCTGACCATTCGCTTGATCGCAAATCGCAAACCCAAGGGCACCCGACGGTCGATGCGATAGCGGGTGTTCGAGCTGAGCGCACGCCGATAAAGGCGAACCACTGCCGACGATTCGGCATCAGCGCTCAACTTCGTCATACTCCCCTGACTTCACACATTCACTCTGAATCGCAGCCCCTGCCTCATCGAGAATACTATCGTCTTTGCCCGGCGAGGCAGGCCATACCTCATGCATGTTGGCCTCACAACGTGTCTGGGCCCGCAGCGCCTAACAGATGAGAACTCGTCGAGAGGCTAGATCGTGTCGCTTGACTCGCTCACGGGTCGAGACCGATCCCCTCAGGAGAATGCGTCAAACCAATCGGTCGGGAAGAAGCTCCCGATACGGCTATGTAGCACTCGAGAACTCTGAATTACACGACTATGCGGGGTCGCTGGAGTGCTTGGATCTGGGTGCCAGAAACATCACACGCTCGTTTTTCTAGCGCCAATTCGACCGCATTAGTCCGGCGGTGGAAGCACCAGAATCGCGCGCACCATGTTGTGATCCGACGGGATGGTACGGCTCACTTTCAGCGAACTCGGGGAAAACTCAACCACGACTTTCCACTCCTTGACCCTGAGCTCGTTGGTGGCGAAGATCCAATCAATGTTGTTACCGGTTTGCTGGCTGGTTTGAGGCTTATTGCGATCGTCGCAGAACGTCCACGGTGAGCCTACGTCGGTATTGCCCTTGAGATCTTTGCTCCACCCGTTACGACTATTGATCCAACCGTTAACGGACCTTTCGGCCCGCGGGATCGCAATCGGGTTGACCTTGGACTCTTGGTTAAGCACATCACCAAATCCGGCAGATTTCATCGCCGGGAGCAGATCCTCCGCATACGACGTGTTTCTCGTGGTGTTGAAGTCTCCCATCACTGCAAGCTGCACGTCGTCCAGTGCGGCCGGGTCGGCCATTTGCTCGACAGTCGAGTCGTCGATCGCCGCGGCCACGTTGGGGAAGGCTTCGACGGGGTGAGCGGACTCACGACCACCCTCCAGCCAGAACGCGATCTGCCTCAGAGCGTCGACCGGTTGCATCCCGGCTCGACTCTAGGACGGATCAGCGCCGTTGGAATGGCGCTGGCGGGTCGGCCGCAGAATGCGCTGCGTCGGTTGGAAAGAGCTGCTTCCTCAGGGACTTCGCTCGAAGCGACTGCGTTCGGGGAAGTAGGACATCAGGAAAGACTCAGCAGCCGAATTCCAGGCTTCGTTTTCCGCGCTCCCGCGCCCATCGTTGACGCAGAACGAGACATATTTCGAAAGTTCGCCCTCTTCGTGATCCGAAAGGAGCTGTCTGAAGACCTTACTGAATCGATGATTCTGCTGGATCAGCATTGTCGCACCACCGTCTGGGACCGCACGCCCCGTCATGAACGCGTAGTGGTGATAGAAAAATCCGGTGACCGCGACGTCTGTGACGTGACGAAAACGGTTGGCACGGGTTCTCTGGAAGTCCTCCGTGTAGACAGCCTCCATCTCCTGCAGAACTGTCCGGTTCATCGACTGCGGGGAGTGGGTGTGCAGACGGACCGGTGACCCACCGAAATCCCGGTTTAGCAGGGCGACCGAGTTTCTCGCACCGTTCAAGTAGTCTGGATCACCCTGCGTCTGAGGCCCATTCACCATCCCGTAGGGCTCCAACCGAAGGCGAGCAATCCCGTTGGCATAGAAGAAATCGGAGGGATCGACACGCCGGGCCAGGAAGAAGTCGTCGTTTGAATAGACGAAGTGTTCCGAGAGGTTCTCGATCTTGTGGATAGTCGTCTCGATGGCGTGCGAGCTGAAGGTCGGTAGGAAGTCATTCTCGAAGAGCTCGCTGTGATCCACCCAGCGGATCCGCGGGTTCTCCAGGTCCAGCCAAGCCGGTGGACGGCAATTGCTGACGATGTGGATGCGGCGCACCCACGGCGCGAACGAATCGAGCGAGCGCAACGCGAACTTCAGGTCGTCGCGGTGGACGAACCGGGCCTTGTCACTCGCGTCGGTAACGGTGGTTGGCGCCCACTGGGCGAACATTTCCTGCCAAGCGGGATCGTTGCCGTCAACCCAGGAGAACACCCAGTCAACATCAAAACTAATATCTTCCGAGGTGGGGCCCCCGATCAGATCATCCAATGCCCACACTCCGTCGATGCCGTCTCGCCCATCGGCCGTCGACTTCCATATTCGCGACGCCACGCCGTTGTTGTCGGGGGATGTCAGGTGGCCTTCCTCTGATTCCACCCACGCCTCGACCGACACGGCGATTGGCGGCTTGCGAGAGCGTAGGTCGTGCAGGATGAGCCGGATGACACCCTCACTCAGCAGTAACTCCTGCGCCGTGCGGGTGGAGCAGTCAAGAAGTTCGTTGGTGCGTCGGTGGCGCAGTTGCACACTGAGCGACTCGGACTGCGCCGTTCGCAAGAGGGCCGAGAGTAGGTCCGATGCACGATCGCGGGTCGTACAGAGACGAACCAATCCGTCGTGCACGTCGTCCAGCCACCAGAAATCAATTTGACGGCCAACCTCGGCGACGAGTTGGGCGGCGTCGAGAGGATGCTCGCGGACCCTCAGATCCTCCTGTGTCGCTGGCAGCATTGACATCCGAGCGGTGATGCTCAAAGGAGCCATGTCACGGATGATCCGACGGACAGCACGAATGTATCGTTTGAAGTCAATCCGCATCAGTGCTCTCATGCTCGACTCCCGTAGTCTCGAACTAGTCGGTCAACGATCTTTCGCGCAGCATCTCCGGTCCCGTAGGGATTGATCCGCTCAGACAGCTGGTCGTACTCTTCGTCGTTCTCCAGCAGCCGCACGGCCTCGGTTTCTATGGCGTGCGCGTCCGTGCCCACAAGGATCGCCGTTCCGGCGGCGACAGCCTCCGGTCGCTCGGTGGACCTCCGCGTGACCAAGACCGGAACGTTCAGTGAAGGCGCCTCCTCCTGCACACCACCCGAGTCCGTGATGATGAGAATTGCGCGGCTCATCAGGTAGACAAAGTCAACGTAGTCCACCGGCTCGATCAACGTGACATTGTCGAGATCTCCGAGAATCTCGATCGCGGGTCTGCGCGCCTGAGGGTTCAGGTGGATAGGAAAAAGTATCTGAACATCTGGGACCCGGTCGACGAGAGCACGCAAAGCGCGATAGACGTTCTCCATACCCTCACCGAAATTTTCCCGGCGGTGGTTAGTGACCAGGACCAGCCGTTTGGTGGGATCCAGCATTTCGAAGCGACAGCTCAGCCGCTCAATGGTCACAGGATCTGTAAGGACAGTGGAGCAGACCCACTGCAGCGCATCGATCACGGTGTTACCCGTAACCTCAATGTCTCGATCCGCGACTCCCTCGGCCAGCAGGTTGTCCCTGGCCCAGGTGGTCGGGGCGAAATGCGTGCTGGCCAGTCGCCCGATGATTCGACGGTTAGCTTCTTCCGGGAACGGAGATTCGATCGACTCTGTCCGCAGCCCCGCCTCCACATGCGCTACTGGCACCTGGTTGTAGTAGGCCGCGAGGGCAGAAATCATTGCAGTCGAGGTGTCGCCGTGGACCAGGACGACATCGGGCTTGACCCGCCCGATCTCTGCGGTGACTGCCTCCAGCGCCCGGGCCGTGAACCCAGCCAGTGACTGGTTTGTCTGCATCAGGTCTAAGTCGGAGTCTGGCGTGATCTGAAGGGTTTCTAGAACTTGATCGAGCATCTGACGGTGCTGGGCGGTCACGGTGACATGGGTGCGTACCTGGTCACCACGGTCCAGCGCCTCTCGAACCACAGGCCCCATCTTGATCGCCTCAGGCCGAGTTCCGAAGACAATCATCATTGTGAACATGAAAAACAGTTCCTCTAGGTCGATACAGGCAGATGGGTTAAACGATAGCGTCTGCCTGACGAAAGCTAAGAAAGGGTGATCCAGCCATCGTTTGATGTCCGACCCGACCGCATCGATAACTGCCGCCCCACGGCGATCTGTGGCGCGCCGATCAGGAATCTACTACGACAGGCTCTACAAAGCAGGGGACAGCGGCGAGTACGCCTACCGCGTAGGCCCCGCTAGCAGCAAGACACCATCCGGAAGTACTACGTGCTGAACAACGACAACAACAATGCCCGACGCATCTACGAGGCATCCCGAGAATTTCAACGTGAGGTCATCGACGCCGAGTCGTGATCTGAACGCGGCTCAGCGCTTGGCGTGGCTCGGCCATGCCTCAGTCTTGTTAGAACCCCAGTTTGCGCAACTGCTTCGGATCGCGCTGCCATTCCTTGGCGACTTTGACGTGCAGATCGAGGTAGATCGGGGTCCCCAGAATGCGTTCGATCGCAGCCCGTGAGTTGGTGCCGATCTCGCGCAGTCGCGCCCCCTTTGCGCCGATAATGATGCCCTTCTGGCTGTCCCGCTCAACATAAATATTGGCGCGTACGTCGATCAGCGGCTTGTCCTCAGGCCGATCGGCACGCGGCACGATCTCGTCGATCACGACGGCAATCGAGTGCGGGAGTTCATCGCGGACGCCTTCTAGCGCCGCTTCACGGATCAGCTCGGCAATCAAGATTGCTTCGGGCTCATCGGTGATCTGACCGTCGGGATAGAGCTGCGGGCCTTCGGGCAGCGTGTCGATCAGAAGTGAAGCGACAAGTTCGACCTGCTCGCCCGACTTTGCCGACACCGGAACAATGTCGCGCCACCGTAGTCCTGCCTCAGCGCCAGCGGTCTGGATATCAACTAGGTGCTCAGCGAGCCGATCAGAACCGACCAGGTCGGTCTTCGTCGCGATGCCAAGCACCGGCTTGGAACGAAGCGCGGCAAGCTCCTTGATCAGGTAGCGATCCCCGGGCCCGATCTTCTCATTCGCCGGCAGACACAGGCCGATCGTGTCGACTTCGGCCCAGGTGGTGCGCACAAGGCCATTGAGCCGCTCGCCCAACAACGTACGTGGCTTGTGTAGCCCGGGAGTATCAACCAAAACGAGTTGCGCGTCGGGCCGGTTGACCAGGCCACGAATGACGTGGCGTGTCGTTTGTGGGCGTGATGAGGTGATCGCGACCTTCTCGCCAACGATCGCGTTGGTCAGCGTGGATTTGCCGGCATTGGGGCGGCCGACGAAGCAGGCGAAGCCGGAGTGGAAGGTGCTCATGAGGTCTGCACCACTTTGACGTCGCCAGTCTCGTCGGCGATGTAGACCGCGATACCAGTGCCCGCGACGTCACGAATCGGCGACAGATCGATGATCGCCTCCCCCGGTTCGGCGGTGACGATCGCCCCGGCTTCAAACCCTTTTGCACCCGATGACAGCGCCGTCGCGACTGCCAGCGCCATCGCGTCGATGCGGACTGACGGGATGTTGACGTCGGCAGCCGCATACGTGCGACCGTCGATATCGCGGACCGCGGCACCCTCGCGCGCGTCGATACGAGCTCGAGTCATGCGGGCGAGCGTGACAAGTTTGTCGTCTTCAGTGCTTAGATCCATGTTCTGAGGTTAGCGACTCATCAGGACCGCCGTGCGAGTCGTATACCCGGCTGACCAAGACCGTATCGATCCGATTGCGTCGCCCGGATTGGGATTCGGCCTCGAAGCGCAATCCTTCGACCTCCACGACGCTTCCGGTGATCGGAACTCGACCAAGATGCTTGGCAATCAATCCGCCGACTGAGTCGACGTCTTCGTCCTCGATCGCGATGCCGAACAGATCGTCCAGATCATCGACCTCATACCGCGAACTGATCCGGAACGAGCCGTCGGACAGCTGCTCAACACCGATCTCCTCGGTGTCGTACTCATCGGTGATCTCGCCGACAATCTCCTCAAGAATGTCCTCGATCGTGACCATTCCGGCGGTGCCACCGAACTCATCGACGACGACCGCAACATGCATCCGCTTGGCCTGCATCTCGCGCAGGAGCATGTCGGCGTGCTGTGTGTCCGGCACATACAGGCATTGCCGGGTCATGCTGTCGATCTTCTCGGTCGATTCGGAATCATGATTGTCGAAGACGCGCTTAGTGACGTCCTTGAGATAGGCCATGCCGATGATGTCATCGAGGTTCTCCCCAATGATGGGGATGCGGGAATAGCCGCTGCGCAAACCAAGCGACATCGCCTGCCGCAGAGTCTTGCTGCCTTCGATGAACACGATGTCGGTACGCGGGACCATGACTTCGCGCGCGATGGTGTCGCCGAGCTCAAACACCGAGTGGATCATCTCGGACTCCTCGGACTCAATCACCGAGCTGGCCGCTGCGAGGTCGACGAGTTCGCGCACCTCGACCTCCGAGGCGAAAGGCCCCTCGCGGAAACCTTCGCCAGGGGTAAGTGCATTGCCGATCATGATCAGGGTCTTCGGCAACGGGCCGAGCAGCTTGGTCAGGAAGCCCACGGGGGCTGCTGATAACAGCGCAACGCGTTCGGAATGTTGACGGCCGAGCGTACGCGGCCCGACGCCGAGCAACACATACGAGACGATGACCATGATCGTGACGGCGATCGTGATTTGCCGCCACAGGGGATCGATGTGGGCGGCGACAATCAGTGTCGCAAGGACAATGGCCGCAGTTTCGGCGATCGTGCGCAGCAGCAGGATCGAGTTGATCGCGGGCGCTGGATCTTCAAGGATTTTAGCCAGCCGCTTGGCACCGCTTCGGCCTTCGCCGGCCAACTCCTCGGCGCGAGCCTTGGAAAACGCTGACAGTGCCGCCTCGATGCTGGCAAGGAAGCCCGCCACGACGGCAAGTACCGCGGCAACGACGACATAGGTCCAGTCCACGGCTATTCGGGGTCCACGCCGGCTTTGGCGCGCCCCCACTCGACCAGCAGCCGGCCCTGCAGCCCGAACATTTCCTCGTGTTCGTCGGGTTCGGCATGGTCATAGCCCAGCAGATGTAGAATGCCGTGAACTGTGAGCAGTTCGATCTCGTCCTCGGCGGAGTGACCCGCCGCTGGTGCCTGTTGGGCTGCGATCTGCGGACACAGGGCAATGTCGCCGAGGTAACCCTCGGTGGCTTCCTCGCCCTCACGTCCGGGGCTCAGCTCGTCCATCGGGAAGGACAGCACATCGGTCGGACCTTTTTTGTGCATCCACTGTTGGTTGAGGACCGCAATCGTGTCAGGTTCGACCAGCCGCAGACAAAGCTCGGTGGCCGGATGTAACCGCATACGGCGCATGACGAACCGGCACAGTCTGGTCAATGCCAGAACATCGGCATCGACGCCAGACTCATTGAGTACGTCGACGTTCACGTTCCACCTCGAACTCTTCGTAAGCAGCCACGATACGACCGACAAGTTTGTGCCGGACAACATCGTGCGCCGTCAGGTGCGAGAAGTGCAGATCCTCGACGCCTTCGAGGACATCTTGGATGACGCGCAGACCACTCTTCTGGCCACTGGGAAGATCGACCTGAGTCACATCGCCGGTCACAACCATTTTGGAGCCGAAGCCCAGCCGGGTCAGGAACATCTTCATCTGTTCCTGCGAGGTGTTCTGCGCTTCGTCGAGGATGACGAAGGCATCGTTCAACGTACGACCCCTCATATAGGCCAACGGCGCCACCTCAATCGTGCCGGCCGCGAGCAGCTTCGGAATCGTCTCCGGGTCGATCATGTCGTGCAAGGCGTCATACAGCGGACGCAAATAAGGATCGATCTTGTCGCTCAGGGTGCCCGGCAGGAAGCCGAGTTTTTCGCCTGCTTCGACCGCCGGCCTGGTCAAGATGATCCGGGTGACCTTCTTGGCGTGGAGCGCCTGAACTGCCTTGGCCATCGCGAGATAGGTCTTGCCGGTGCCAGCCGGACCGATGCCGAACACGATCGTATGTTTGTCGATCGCGTCGACGTAGCGTTTTTGGTTGATCGTCTTGGGGCGGATCGTACGACCGCGGTTGGACAGGATGTTGAGGCTCAGTACATCGGCCGGCCGCTCACGGGTCTCCGCGCGCAGCATCGCGAGGCTGTTTTCGATGGTCTCCTTGTTGAGTCCCTGGCCGGCGCGCACGATCGTGACGAGCTCGTCGAGAAGTCGTTCGACGAGGGCGGCTTCACCCGGCGATCCGGTGACGGTCACAGCATCGCCGCGCACGTGGATCTTGGCTTCGAAGGAGTCCTCGATCAACCGCAGGTATTCATCATTGGGCCCAAACAGCGACACCGCAGCAATGCTCGCCGGTATCGAGAACGTGTGTGGAACGAATTCATCTCTCATATGGTTCCCAGTGTATTGAAGCACTCCGACTTCTGCACACTACCGCTCCTTGGGACGTCATCCCGAATGAACTCCCAAGGCCCCGTTGAGGATGACGTTAGCCCGGCGGCCAGCTGAAGTCGCGGCCGCCGAGTACGTGAGCATGCGCATGAAAGATAATTTGTCCGACTCCAGCACCGTTATTGAACACGAGCCGGTAGGCCTCGCCGACGCCTGCAGCCTCGGCAACGGAACGTGCATCAGCCAGCAGTGCCGCTGCCGCCACGGGGGCGGCGACCGCTAGATCGGCCACTGTCACATGATGCTCACGTGGAATCACCAAAATATGGATCGGCGCCTGTGGATCGATATCACGGAAGGCAATCGTGTGCTCGGACTCAGCCACCACATCGGCCGGAACCGTACCGGCCAAGATCTTGCAGAACAGGCAATCTGAATCTGACATAACTCGACCCTTCGCAGCGCGACTCATTTGAACGCATTCTTGATGCGCCCGAACACACCCTTGTGGTTATCGCCGAAGTCAACCTCTGGATTTTCCTCGTCCCGAATTTCGGCCAATCGGCCCAACAATTCGCGCTGTTCGCTATCAAGTCTGGTTGGTGTTTCGACAACCATTTGAACGAACAAATCGCCACGACCGCCGCCGCGCAGTCGCGGCACGCCAAAGCCCTTGACCGTCAACGTGTCACCCGATTGGGTGCCCGCGGGGACCTCGAGTTTGACCGACCTCGGAACGTTGCTCTCATCCTCAGCCAGATCAGCCTCAAGCGTCGGCAAATCTAGGTTCACGCCGAGCGCCGCTGCAGTCATCGGGATCGTCACATTGCAGGAGAGGTGATCGCCTTTTCGACTGAACACCGGGTGCCGCGACACGTTGATCTCGACATACAGATCACCGGCAGGTCCTCCGCCGGGGCCGACTTCACCCTCACCGGTGAGCTGGATCCGGGTGCCCTGATCGACCCCAGGTGGGATGTTGACCGTAAGCGAACGACGTGACCGTACGCGACCATCGCCGGCACACTCGGGACACGGATTGGGAATCATCGTGCCGAAGCCGTGGCATGCCGGGCAGGGCCGGGAGGTACGGATGTCACCCAGCAGCGAGCGTTGTACGTGTTGGACATCGCCATGGCCATGACAGGTGTTGCACATGACCGGTTCTGAGCCTTCCGAGGCTCCGCTGCCACCACATGTTGTGCACCGAATCGCGGTGTCGACCTTAATGTCGTGAGCGACGCCGAAGGCTGCCTCGTCGAGCTCGATCTTGATCCGCAACAGTGCATCCTGGCCGCGTCCCGTGCGTGAGCGTGGGCCCCGACCGGCATTCTGACCGAAGAAGGCATCCATGATGTCGTCGAAGGAAAAGCCCTGGCCGAAGCCGCTACCACCCGCACCGAGCGGATTACCGCCTCGGTCGTAGGTGGCGCGCTTATTGGGATCGGACAGCACTTCATATGCCGTCGTCACCTCTTTAAACTGTTCCGCGGCATCGGCTGCTCCATTGACGTCGGGATGCAGTTGACGCGCAAGTTTGCGGTATGCCTTCTTGAGGTCATCGGCCTGCGCATTGCGGTCGACGCCCAAAATTTCGTAGTAGTCCTGTGCCATTGAGTTGGTCATTAACTTTCTGCCAGCGTCTGGCCGACATAACGGGCGACAGCGCTGACGGCGGCCATCGTCCCTGGGTAGTCCATGCGTAGCGGTCCAACGGTGCCGAGCGTGGCTAGTGCCTGCTCATCTGCACCGTAGGCGGTCGAGATGACCGAGGTTCCGGCCAATCCTTCATGACCGGTCTCATTGCCGATCCGCACCATGAGTTTGCTCGGGCGCGTCGCCTCGCCCAGGAGTTTGAGTAGGACGACGTGTTCCTCGATTGCTTCCAACATCGGTTTGATCGAATCGTCGAAATCCGAGCCGAAGCGTACGAGATTCGCGGTGCCGCCCACCACGATACGTTCATCAGATCGTTCATTTGAGAACGTCTGCGTCAGCGTCGTCACAATCGAGGTCACGATGGGGCGATCGGCTGGTACGAACGTGCCAATCATCTCGGCCAGTCGCAACGAGGCCTCCGGCAACCGTTGTCCGATCGTCGCGGCCACGATGCGGTTGCGCATGTCGGCGACCAGCGACTCACTCGGCGTGGCCGCGATTTCGATCATGCGCTGTTCGACCCGGCCGCTGCTGGTGATGACCACCAACAGAATCCGGGCACCTTCCAACGGGACGATCTCGATATGGCGGACCGTCGAACGGGTCAGTGACGGATATTGGACAATTGCGACCTGATTGGTCAGTTGGGCCAACACCTTGACGCTGCGTTGGACCACATCATCAACGCTCACCGCGCCGGTCAAGAAGGTTTCGATCGCGCGGCGTTCGGCCGAGGTGAGATTCTTGACGGTCGCCAATTTATCGACAAACAGTCGATAACCCATATCAGTCGGGATACGGCCCGCGCTCGTATGGGGTTGGGCGATTAAGCCCTCGTCCTCAAGCGCCGACATATCGTTGCGGATCGTGGCCGACGAGACACCAAGATTGTGGCGTTCGACCAGCGCCCGAGAACCAACCGGTTCTTGGGTCGCCACATAGTCCTCAACGATCGCTCGGAGGACTTCAAGTTTGCGTTCATCTGCCATGCGTCCCCCTATCTGAGTCGGGTGCTTCGCGCGAGTCGCTTTGGCACTCTCACCTTGCAAGTGCCAGTCTAACTGTGTGAGCAATGTGAAGATCGACGGAGATGCGATTGCGGTCGAAGGCAGCGCAATCACCCTGACCTACCGCCCCCGCGAAATCCTGCTGTCCGATGGCCGCAGGATCGCGCACGAGAGCCAAGGTGGCGAACTCAATTCAGTGTGGGCCACAGATCTGGGCGACTGCTATGTGGAAGTCGTCCATCTTGGCGACGGCCCGACCGGCGGTGAGCTCGTGCTCGTCGTGCCTGGTGAAAACGTCGTCGTTATTGGCGACCTCTATCCCGGTGACAACCTCGCTGACGTGCACCCAAGTTGGGCTGGCGCGCTCGACCTCACAATTGGGCTCACGAATGATTCGACCACGATTCTCACCTCATTGGGGACGGTGACGCGCGACCAACTCGATGCCTCGCACCAGAGGATCCTGGGAATCTTGAATGGCTGATCCTTATGGCAACGATGTCTTAGCCGGCGACTGGAAGGTGCCCAAACGCGGGCGCTCGGTCGAGACGCCAGCTGACCGAGGCCTAGTCGTTGAGGAAGTCACGACCGGATTTTGTGGCGAGATAATGCGCGTCGATCGCAATCTGCATACCGTCGACCTCGAGGATCGGCATTTGACGCGCCGCACCTTTGAACTCGGCCCCGGCTTCCTACTTGAGGGCAAACCGATCATCCTGACCATTCCGGTCAAGGCCAGTCCGAAGGCACCGACCCGCACGGCATCTGGCTCACGCGCCGTCGCGGGCGCCAAGGCTCGCGTCGCGCTGCCGAGCCGGATCTACGTCGAGGGCCGCCATGACGCCGAGCTCGTCGAGAAGGTCTGGGGCGAAGATCTTCGAATCGAGGGCGTTGCGGTCGAATATCTCGGCGGCATCGATGACCTCGCTGCGATTGTCGATGACTTCGCCCCGGGGCCAGGGCGACGACTCGGTGTCCTCGTCGATCACCTTGTGCCTGGCTCCAAAGAGACTCGCATCGCCCAGCAGGTCAGCGGCCGTCCGCACGTTCTCGTCGTCGGCCATCCGTATGTCGATGTGTGGCAGTCGGTCAAACCGGCCCGGCTCGGCATGTCCGCGTGGCCGGTTATCCCGCGCTCAATCGAGTGGAAACACGGCATCTGCGAGTCACTTGGCTGGCCGCATAAGGATCAGGCAGATATCGCCCGTGCGTGGAAGAAGATTCTCAGCACGGTCAATTCATACGCCGACCTTGAGCCAGAGCTTCTTGGCCGGGTCGAGCAACTCATCGACTTTGTGACCGCGAACTAGTGTGACCCCGAACTAGTGTGACCCCGAACTAGCCAGGCACTTCGGCGCCGGCAGTCGCGAGAACTTGGCTCCACAGAGCGTGTCGAACCTCAACGCGCGGATCGACCGCCGTCAAAAGCGCTGTGATCGAGGCGCGCCGAGAGCGACGGGCGAGCTCATCGCCAAAGCGATCAAGGATCACGATCCGGCGTGGTCGAGCGAGTCCGCCCAGTACGTCGCGCACACCGTCGAGAAGCTCTGCGGCAACCCGAGCAGCATCAAGGTTCGCGGTGAGTTCGGTGTCCAGGACAACTGCAGCGACGATCGAATCTCCACCACGGTCCTGGCGGACCTCAAACACATCGGCTCTGATGACGTACGGGTGGTCTTCGATCACTTCGCAGATCTCGGTGAGCGACACCAATTGGCCGGTCACCGATACGACCTCATCGCGCCGGCCTAGGAACTCGATTGCACCATTTTTGTCGTATCGGGCCAGATCGCCCGTTGAGTAGACCCCCGGATGTTGGCGAAAATGCACGTCCACCACATCTGCTGCCGCCGCGCCAGTGACATCGACCGCCATACCAGCCCACGGTCGAGTCAAGATCACTTCACCTACCGCATCGTCGACAACCGGTGCCCCGTCATCATCGACCAATCGCATACCAGCATCAGGCATTTTGTCCGCGTCTACTGGCGCGTCGAAATGGACCACTCCGCCTAGCTGGATTTGGCCCCAGCCGTCAGCCACGTCAACGTGACCGTGGCCGACAACGTCGGTGAACCACTCCATCGTCCTGCGGTCGACCCGCTCGCCCAACGTCGCAATGCGACGCAATGAAGCCACCTTGGGTGCAGCCGGCGGTGTCGGTGTGCGCTCACGCAACATGCGCGCCGCCGATGGAGCCAATAGGACTGTCGACACGCGATAACGTTCAATGAGTTCCCAGGCGCGCGAATAGGATGGCGTGTCCAACGCACCCTCATACATGACCGTCGTCTCGCCCCAGAAAAGTGGCGCATAAATGCCAGAGGTTTGCGTGACGATCCAGGAGGGGTCGCCCGCCACCCAGGAGATACCTTCGCCACAACTTCCGTAACGGTGAACGATCGCCGCCGAGAGCAGTAGGCGTCCTCCCGCATGCGTGACCGAAACCGGTTCGCCGCGCCGGTTGGCCAGCGGTTCGACGATTAGCGGATGATCCGAGGAGAGTTCGGCTGCACCGAGATCATCCGACGTTGTTCCCGGCCGGGCGCCGGCCAACAGTTCGTGATACCAGAGGTCGCCTCGGTACCACGGAACATCGAGCCCAGTGCGCCGCACGACCACCGTGAACTCGACACCGTGGACCGCGGACAGCGCCTCATCAGCACGTGCCTTAAGCGGCAGGATCGCACCCCGACGCCAGGCGCCGTCCTGAGTGAAGACCATTTTGGGGGCAAACGTTTCGATTCGTTGCGCCAATGCCTCGACCGGCAATGGCGTCGGAATCATCGTATAAACAGCCCCGATGCGCGCACAGGCGAGCATCACCGTGACAGTTTCGGGTATCCAACCCAAATGGAGTGCCACCCGATCACCGGCTGTGAGTCCCATGGAGCGAAGTACGTTGGCAAGGCTGACAACATCGTCGTGCAGTTGGGTGTAACTGACGCTGCGCCGATCGCCCGGCTCTCCCTCCCACAACAATGCAGCCTGCTCGCCGCGGTCGTTCAAATGGCGATCAACGCAATTGACCGAAACGTTCAGGGCGCCATCAACGAACCATCGATCAAATGGCGGCTCAGCGCGAAACACTGTCGTCCATGGCTGTGACCACGTAGCGGCATCAGCAATGCCTTCCCAATCACGCAGTCGCTCCGCACCGTGTTGTTCCGCACCGACCTTCTCAACCATGACCGAGCGTCCTGCCTGCGGCACTCGCTGCATGGCTTAAATGACCGACGATCTCCCCCACTTGAGCTTGATCCGCGCCAATTGGCAGACTGGCCGACAAAGCCGCAGCCGCCTCGCCCGCGCCATTGAAGACCGGCACCGCAACTTCTCCTGCGGTCACTGAAGCCGTAGCGGGCATCGTCAGGAACGAAGCAGTCGCCCATGTTGCTCGCTGCTCATCGGCTTCCTTACCCAATGCTTCATCGGCTCGACCGAGAGCAAGGTTCCACTCATCTTGATTGGCCCGCGCCACAAGGACACGGCCTGCGGGCGTCATGAACGCCGGCTCGGTTCGTCGAGCACCACGGTAGAGGCCGCTGTCATCGCCATCCACTCGATCCACATAGACGACCGATCCCCTTACCAATATCGCGACGTGGACGGTAGTCGAGATCTGATTACGAACGGGAACTAGATAGGGCGACAACGCACCCAGGACCGGGAGCCTGGCCAGATAACGCTGGGACAATCTGGTCAGCTCCGGACCGAGGCCATAGCGCGAAGTACGCGCTTCCTGTTCAACGAGTTGCGCGAGCACCAGCGAGCGAAGCAGCCGGTGCACCGTCGGCAATGTAAGTCCTGATGTTTCAGCGAGATCACTCAACGGCCGATAGGCCGGGCCTTCGCTCATCAACTCCAGCAACAACATGGCGTTGCGCACCGTGCCCAGAGTGCCGCGGGCACCACTGTCATCGATCGCTGTCACCCGGCCACTTCCCTCATTGCGCCTTCAGTTGAGAACACATATTCCACCATATAGGAAATATCTATCTAAATCTGCCTATTGCTTTTCACATAGTGGAAAGATAGGGTCACTTTCCGTGATCCAAAACACACATTACCAAGGAGTGTCATGCTGACGCGGTCTTATCAGCACGAGTTGAACTCAAGCCAGGTAGCAATCGGCGAACCACTGCTGGAAATTCGCGACCTTGGTCTGCGCTTCGGCGGCGTCGCTGCGCTCTCGGAGGTGTCCTTCACCGTCAGGCAAGGCACCATCCACGCCGTCATCGGCCCGAATGGCGCCGGTAAATCGAGCCTGCTCAATTGCATCAGCGGTCTCTATGCCCCGAGCGCTGGCTCGATCACGATGCATACCGCCGACGAACAAGGAACGGTCCAGCAGCACCGGCTGATCGGCAAACCGCCGCATCGGATCGCGCGTCTTGGCATCGCTCGGTCGTTCCAGAACATCGAACTCTTCGCCCAATTGACAGTGCTCGACAACCTCATGCTGGGCCGGCACATCCACATGAAGAACCGACTTATCACGTCGATGCTGTGGTTCGGCCCGGCCCGTAGGCAGGAGATCGAACATCGAGCACTGGTCGAGGAGGTCATCCATCTGCTGCAACTTCAAGCATTTCGACACCAGCCGGT
Source organism: Aeromicrobium changchenzhani (assembly GCF_057586615.1). Lineage (NCBI taxonomy): Bacteria > Bacillati > Actinomycetota > Actinomycetes > Propionibacteriales > Nocardioidaceae > Aeromicrobium > Aeromicrobium changchenzhani. The sequence goes on from NZ_CM172480.1 coordinate 2,475,066, forward strand.
TGGCTCGCTCGCATACGGCATCCAGAAACGCGTCGAGCTAGGCCGCGCCTTGTGCCTGCAACCTTCGCTGCTGCTCCTCGATGAACCGATGGCTGGCATGAACAGCGAAGAGAAAGAGGACATGGCCCGCTACATCCTCGACGTCCACGAACTCGCAGGCGTCACGGTCATCTTGATCGAGCACGACATGAATGTGGTGATGGACATCTCGGCACATGTCAGCGTTCTGGATTTTGGTCGCCTTATTGCCGACGGCACGCCAGCAGAGGTCGAAGCCGATCCCGCCGTGATCGAGGCCTATCTAGGTGCGGAGGAAGTCTGATGACGGCTGGTACGACATTCCCGTCGTTGCTGCGTGCTTGCGCCACCGAGCGTGCTGATGAGATCGCCATGCAGGAGAAGCGTTACGGAATCTGGCAACCAATAACCTGGCGCGAATATCAGGATCGCGTAAACGACTTCGCGCACGGCCTTGCTGCCCTCGGCGTTAAACGTGGCGACGTGGTAGCCGTTCTGGGCGATAACCGGCCCGAATGGTTGATCGCTGAACTCGCCGTTCAATCGATCGGTGCCGCCGTGGTGGGTATTTATCCGACCAGCATCAACGAGGAGATCGCCCACATCCTGACGACCGCCAACGTTTCGGTGGTGGTTGCCGAGGATCAGGAGCAGGTGGACAAACTTATCCGCCTGAAGTCGACCGCGACTGGAATCGAAACCGTCATTTTCTACGATCCTCACGGACTGGAACAGTACGACTTACCGTATTTGCGTGAATTTGTCGACGTTGAATCCGAGGGCCGAGTATGGGCCGAATCTCATCCGAACTGGCTGGACGAACAACTGCAATCGGCCAGTGCCGATGATCTTGCCGTGATCTGCACGACATCCGGCACTACATCCCGGCCGAAGCTAGGGCAACTTACCCATCGCAATCTGTTATCGATGGCCGAACACCTAGCCAAAGTCGATCCCATCACCTCGAAAGATCGTTATGTCTCGTTTCTACCGTTCGCCTGGATCGGCGAGCAGATGCTGGCCGTCGCCTGCGGCATGTCATTCGGCCTGACAATCTCGTTCCCCGAGAGCGCCGCAACCCAACGCAGCGACCTGCGCGAGATCGGCCCGGACATCATGTTCAGCCCTCCTCGTATCTGGGAATCAATGCTTTCGGACGTTCAAGTGCGCATCGATGAGGCCGGCTGGCTCAAACGCAAAGTGTTTGGGTGGGGTTATGACGTCGGCGATCGGAGCGCCAATTTAAGGGTCACCGGCAAGAAGCCGGGGCTCATGACCAGACTCCTGACCACCGTCGCCAACCAGGTTGCACTGCGCCCGGTGCGGGACCAACTCGGCCTCGCACGCATCAAACGCGGCTACACCGGTGGCGCGCCGCTCGGTCCGGACGTATTCCGCTTCTTCCATGCGATCGGCGTCAACCTCAAGCAGATCTATGGCCAGACGGAGATCTGTGGCATCGCCGTTCTACATCGTGATGATGCAATCGACTTCAACTCCGTCGGTCAACCAATCCCGGGAACCGAACTACGGTTCAGCGACGTCGGTGAGATCCAGTTGCGTTCATCCTCGGTCTTTGCCGGCTATCTCAACAACCCCACGGCGACCGCTGAGTCGGTCGATGCTGACGGCTGGCTCCTGACCGGGGACGCCGGCTTCCTCGACGACAATGGGCAATTGGTCGTTATCGACCGGCTCAAAGATGTCCTGCGGTCTTCCGACGGCACTCAGTTCTCCAGCGCTTTCCTGGAGAACAAGCTCAAATTCTCTCCGTATGTTGAGGAGGCCGTCGTCTTCGGCACGCCAAACGAGGAGTCTGGGCTCGCCGGAGAGTTGACCGCGCTGGTCACTCTTGATCCGGCGACGGTTGGATCATGGGCCGAACATGAGCATCTGAGCTATACGACCTACACCGATCTGGCATCAAAAGGCCAGGTTTACGACCTCATCGCCGAAGAATTCGACCGAGCCAATGCCGAGCTACCCGAGAGCATCCGGATCCGCCGGTTCACCTTGCTGCATAAGCAATTCGATCCAGATGACGACGAGATCACCCGCACCCGCAAGATTCGTCGCTCCGTAATCGACGAACGATACGGCGAAATCATCACGGCATTGGCCGATGGTGCCAAGTCGGTCGATTTCAGCAGCGTCATTGCCTATCAAGATGGCAGCACCGTGAAACGAGAGTTCGAATTGAAAATCTTCGACCTGACCTGTTATGACCCGCCCGTCGGGCTAAAACGTCGACCAGTTTGGAGTGGTCGACGATGAGCACCTTCGTCAACCTCCTCGTCTACGGCCTTGCCGACGGCGCGATCCTGTCACTTGCAGCCCTCGGCTTCGTACTCATCTACAAGGCAACCGGCGTTATCAACTTCGCCCAGGGCGAATTCCTCCTGGTCGGCGCCTACACGTTCTATGCGGCATTCGTCCTGCTCGGCCTACCTTTCACCTTGGCAATCGTCGTCGGCGCAGTCGTGGCCGTAGTGCTTGCGCTGCTGGTCGAACGCTTCGTCCTGCGGCCGCTAATCGGTGAGAATCCGATCAACGTCATCATGGTGACGATCGGGCTCTCGCTGGTCTTGAAGGCCATGGTGCAAATGTTCTTCGGAACCGCAGTCCGCGAGATGCCAAGCATCCTGCCAACAAAATCGATCGCACTATTCGGTGGTCAGGTCCCGCTCAACCGGCTTCTCGTTATCGCGATCGCGGCAACCGTTCTTACCTTGTTCACCGTCTTCTTTCGCCGCTCCCGTCATGGCATCGCGATGCGCGCCGTTGCCGATGATCAGCAGGCGGCCATGACAATGGGAATCTCTGTGCCGCGCATCTTTGCGATGGCATGGGCACTCGCCGCGATCAGCGCACTGATAGCGGGTGTCTTACTCGCCGATACCGCCGCAGTGGATGGCAATATTGCGGCCTTCGGCCTGCTCGTTTTCCCCGTCGTAATCCTCGGTGGTCTTGATTCCGTGCCGGGCACCATCGTGGGCGGACTGACTATCGGCATCCTCAAGCAGATGGTTTCGGGATACGCCGATCCGGGCCTCGCTGAGGTCGTCCCATACGTAATCCTCGTCGCGATACTCATGGTCAAACCGTATGGCTTATTCGGCGAAATTCGAATCGAGAGGGTCTGAGACCATGGCGACTTCCACAGGCCTGTACCACCGTAATTATCGTGCCGAGCTCGCGCTTCGCCATACCCGAGCCGAATATGCCAGGCTCGCGCTGATCATCGTCGGTCTGATCGCACTCCCTTATCTCGTCAACAACTACTGGCTCGGCATCGTCAACACGATCCTTATCGCCGTGGTCGGGGCCGTCGGGCTCAACATTCTGACCGGGTTCACCGGGCAGATCTCACTCGGTCAAGGCGGCTTTCTCGCCGTTGGCGCCTACTCGTCGGCCATGTTCAGTTCACGCGGCGGCATACCGGTTGTGCTCAGCATCGTCCTAGCCGTATTGCTGACCGCCGCGGTCGGAGCCTTCTTCGGGCTGCCGGCGCTGCGCCTGAAAGGTCTCTATCTGGCCATCGCGACACTTGCCTCGCAAGAGATCATCATCTTCGTAGCACGCCGCTGGGAGTGGCTCACCGAGGGCCAAGGATTCATTTCAGTGCCGCGACTCGAGATCGGAAGCTTCAAGATCGAGCGACTGACCTTCGAATGGCAGTGGTATTGGATCCTCGTCGTGATCGCGGTCATCAGCACGATGGCGGCCCGCAACATCTTCCGCACCGGCTTGGGTCGTGCGTTCATGGCAGTGCGCGATCAGGACATCGCCGCCGAAGCGATCGGCGTCAATCTGACCCGTACCAAGGTCACCGCATTCGCCGTATCAAGCGGCTTCGTCGGATTGGCTGGCGCGTTGACCGCCCACTACACCGAGACTGTCACTTGGGAACGGTTTTCCCTCGACGTATCCATCACCTATCTGGCCATGATCCTTGTCGGCGGACTCGGCAGCATCGCTGGCGCCGTCTATGGTGCCGTCTTCATCAGCATGCTGCCACCGCTGCTGACCGAGTTCAGCGATGCCGCAAAGTCCCAATTGCCGTTCGTTGCCGATCAACTGCCAGCGATCAAGAACGCCGCTTTCGGTCTGATCATCGTCATTTTCCTCATCTTCGAACCACGCGGATTGGACCGAATGTGGCAACGCATGAAGGACTACATCCGGTTCTGGCCATTCCGATATTGATTGCCCGCTCTGGCACACCCGGTGTCTTCGAGCTCAACACAAAACCCTGAAGGAGATGTTCCAATGTCAACCAAATTGCCTTTTAGGCTAGCCGCACTGTGTGCTGGTGCCGTTCTGGCCACGACCGCATGTGGCGCCCCCAGCAGTTCCAAGGCCGATAGCGACGGTCCCATCAAAATTGGCATCATTGCCGATCTGACCGGCGCAACCGGCGATGTCGGCACGCCCTATAACAAGGGCATGCTCGGTTACATCGCCTGGCGCAATAAACAAGGCGGCATCGACGGTCGCAAGATCGAGGCAGAGTCCAACGATTATGCGTACGAGGTTCCCAAGGCCGAACAACTCTACAAGAAGTACGTGGCCAATGGTGCCATCGCAATTCAGGGCTGGGGCACCGGCGACAGCGAAGCATTGCGCGGAAAGGTTGCTTCCGACGAGCTCCCATTTATGTCAGGTTCGCTCGCCGAAGTGCTCGTCGATCCGAAGGAGTCACCGTTCAACTTCGTGAACGTAGCAACCTACTCCGATCAGATGCGCGTCGCGCTCAAGTGGATCGATGAAGACTCCGGCGGCGACGCAGAAGTCGCGGTGTTCCACAGCGATTCACCATTCGGCACCGCGCCAGTTGCTGACGGTCAGGCCTATATCAAGGACAAGGGCTTCAAACTCGGCTACAAGGCATACCCAATGCCGAAGACCGCGAACTACGTTGGTTTGCTCTCGCAGGCAAAGTCTCAGGGTGCCAAATACATCGTGATCCAGAATGTCTCGAGTCCTGCTGCGCAAGTCGCCAAGGACATCAAGGCACAGGGCCTCGACATGAAGATTGTCTGCCTGAACTGGTGCTCAGATGAGTTGTTCATCAAAACCGCTGGCGCTGATGCTGCCGACGGCACGATGATGGTGACGCCGTATGCCCCACCGTCGGCTGATAAGCCGGGCAATGCTGATGTTGCGAAGTACCTCGAAACAAAGGGCAGCACGCTGGAGAAGGAAGGCCTGCATTACCTCCAAGGCTGGTACACGATGCACGCCATGGCCGAAGGTATGGCCGCGACCATCAAGAAGGGTGACGACCTCACCGGAGCCAACCTCAGAACGGCGCTCGAGACAATGGGGCCGATCGACACCGGTGGAGTCATGGGAACGATCGAATATTCCAAGGACTCCCACCGTGGTTCGACCACCTCAGGCGTTTATGAGGTCGCCGACGGCGGCATGAAACTCATCAAGGCAGACGTCACTCCGTAATCTCCCGCGTGTGGTGGCGGCCGCCAATCGGCCGCCCCACGCCTCTCGACCATTTCCCAAACCGGGTAGGAGCCATGGCACTTCCACAGAACGCAATGCGTGAATCCGCACCGACACCGAAACCGGCAGCAATGCTCGCACTCAACAACATCGAGGTCATTTACGACGACGTTATTTTGGTGCTCCGCGGGTTGTCCCTGAACGTTGAACAAGGAAAAATTGTTGCGCTGCTGGGCTCAAACGGAGCAGGTAAGTCGACGACGCTCAAGGCGGTGTCGGGACTACTGCCGTCTGAACACGGCGAGGTTACTGACGGCACGATCATGTTCGACGGGCTGGACATCACCACGATGGATGCAGCCCAACGGGTGCGTCACGGGATGAGTCTCGTCATGGAGGGCCGCCACGTTTTCGAGCACCTGACCGTCGCCGAGAATCTCACCGCGGGTGCTTATTCTTTGCCCCGCGGCGAGACGCACGAGAACGAAGAGCTCGTCTATTCGTTCTTCCCCAAGCTCGCCGATCTCAGAACCCGTGTGGCTGGCTATCTGTCCGGCGGCGAGCAGCAGATGCTCGCGATCGGCCGTGCCTTGATGTCGAAACCTCGGCTCCTGATGCTGGACGAGCCGTCCCTGGGCCTAGCACCGCTCCTGGTCAAAGAGATCTTTGAGCACATCGCGCGGCTCAACTCCGAACTCGGACTGACCGTCCTAGTCATCGAACAGAACGCCCGTCGGGCGCTCGACGTCGCGCATCACGGCTACATCATGGAACAAGGCCGGATCGTGCTCGAAGGTGCCGCCGCGGAGTTGAAGGAGAATCCCGATGTTAAGGAGTTCTACCTAGGCCTCGGCGACGAGGGCACCCGCAAAAGTTATCGCGATGTCAAACACTACAAACGTCGCAAGCGTTGGTTGTAGGAGTACCCATGTCCATCCCCCAGTCTCAGCACCTCGCCTATAACGAAGCATTCGATGCCCGTGTCGCCGCAACCATTCGTGCTGCGTCCCAGATTCCGGCTTTCGCGCGCCGACTCGAACGAGCCGGATTGTCGACCGAGCAGCTAACCACCGCACAAAGCCTTTCCTTGCTGCCGATCCAATCAAAGGACGATCTGCTTGAGGCGCAACTTGCAGATCCTCCATTCGCTGGCATGCTGGCTCCCGGCTCAGACGTCAGCCGAATATTTCAGTCACCCGGTCCGTTATACGAACCTCAGGTCGCGGGTCCCGACCCGTGGCGGTGGGCACCTGCGCTGACAGCGGCCGGGATCGGCGCTGGCGACACCGTGTTGAACTGTTTCGGCTATCACCTCTCACCCGCTGGTGTCATGTTTGACGAAGGTTGTCGAGCGGTGGGCGCCCGGGTTGTCCCCGGCGGTATTGGCTCAGGCGAGCTCCAAGCTAGGGCGATTAACGACCTACCGATCAGCGGCTACACCGGCTTACCCAGCTATCTCAAGTCACTCATTGGACAGTTCGAAACGCTCGGATTGGACCGCGATCGCTGGACGCTGGAACGCGCTGTCGTCACCGCCGAACCGCTGCCCGAGACCTTACGTCGCGAGCTCAATCACTATGTCCCGACGGTCTTGATGGCTTATGGCACCGCCGAAACCGGACTACTCGGCCACGAGGTCTCAGCTGGCACCGGATTGGTCGTCCCTGATGACGTACTGATCCAAATCTGCGACATTTCCACCGGCGAACCAATCACCGAGGGCGAAGGCCAAATTGTCGTCACGTTGTTCCGGCCAGAGTATCCGCTGATCCGATTCGGCACCGGTGATCTGTCCGCCTGGATCGACGGCGCGGATGGCCGGCCGCGACTCGCCGGGGTGCTTGGTCGCATCGGCCAGGCGGTTAAGGTCCGGGGAATGTTCCTGCACCCGCTTCAAGCCCGGCGCGTGATCGGGGCAGTCGTAGGCATCGCTGACTTCCAACTCATCATCGACCGGGTCGAACATCGCGACACGCTGGTCTGCGAGGTAGTCCTCGCCGCAGACCAGGCCGCCGCTGCGACGCTGGAGGATGTCCGACACGCGATCCGACAAGGATTGCGCTTCAGCTGCGATGTGACCGAGATCGATGCTCTGTCGGTCGACGCTGAGGTTATCGTCGACAATCGAAGTTGGGACTGACCGACTGGAACTAGGGCACCAAACGGCGTACGACAGCATCGGCCAACAGCCGGCCCTTGAGCGTCAGCACCAATGGCTCACCGGCGGTGATTGGCTCAATCAAGTTCTCGGCGATGAGTCCGGCAACCGCGCCTCGGACCGACGGCTCGAGTACGTCGGGGTCAAGGCCGGAGCGAAGCCGTGATTCAAGCAGCACGCGTTCGACCCGGCGGGTTGAGTCGTCGAGGATTTCAAAATCCTGAACCGGCGCAGCACCGGAGTTGAGCTGATTGGCATATGCAGCCGGGTGTTTGACGTTCCACCAACGCGTACCGTCAATATGCGAATGGGCGCCGGGACCAAACCCCCACCAGTTGTCACCGACCCAGTACAACTCATTGTGGTGGCAACGTGACGCCGCATCGCGCGACCAGTTGGAGAGTTCGTACCAGCCGAAACCGGCCGCTTCGAAGCGTTCATCGGCCAGCACATATTTATCCGCCATTTCATCGTCATCAGGCATTGCGATCTCGCCGCGCTTCACCTGCCGTGCGAGCGCCGTTCCCGACTCGACGATCAGTGCATAGGCGCTGATGTGGTCCGGTTCCAGCGAGATCGCGTGGTCGATGCTGCGCTGCCAGTCAGCAAGCGACTCCCCAGGCGTCCCATAGATCAAGTCGACGCTGAGTTGCTCGAATCCGGCGGCGCGCGCCCAACTCACCGCAGCGGGGACGCCTTCGGGGCGATGGGTCCGATCCAGCACCTTGAGAACATGCGGCACCGCCGACTGCACACCAAACGAGATCCGGTTGATGCCGCCGGCGCGCAGGATCGCCAACGATTCAGGGGTGACGCTGTCGGGATTGGCTTCAGTCGTGATCTCGATGTCAGGTACGAAACCGAACGAGTCACGCAGCGCGGCCACGATCCGGACGAGGTCGCCGGGCGGCAGCTGGGTCGGCGTTCCACCGCCGAAAAACACCGTCTCAAGTGGCGGCGCATCGTCCAACAGAGCAGCGGCCTGATGGATCTCGGCGATCGCTGTGTCGGCATACGAGGCGCGCGTGGCGCCCTCACCCAGCTCGTCTGCGGTGTAGGTGTTGAAGTCGCAGTAGCCACAGCGCACCGAGCAGAATGGCACATGGACGTACGCGCCGAAGGGTCGCACACCCAGCTGGGCGCGCGACCCTTCGGTTAGGAACTCTTTATGCGTAGAAACTGTCAAGGAGCGCCTTGTTGTTCTGTTCAACGATGTTGCGCTTGACCTTCATACTCGGGGTCAATTCGCCTTCCTCGATCGACAGGTCGTGATTCAGGATCGCGAACTTCTTGATCGTCTCCCACTTGTTGAGGCGAGAGTTGAGCTCGTCGACCTGGCCCTGGATGATGTCGTGAATCTGCTGCGACCCAACAACGTCGGAATAGGACTTACCGGACATACCGTTGGTCTCGGCCCATTCGGCGATGGCATCGGGGTCGAGCGTGATGAGCGCGGAGCAGAAGTTGCGTTCAGCGCCAAGCACGATGATCTGGCTACACAGCGGCGCGATGCCCTTGAACGTGCCTTCGATATGCGGCGGCGCAACATACTTGCCACCGGAGGTCTTGAACAGTTCCTTCTTACGTCCGGTGATGAACAGGAAGCCGTCCTCGTCGATGCGGCCCTCATCGCCGGTATGCATCCAGCCGCCATCGGTGAGGGATGAGGCGCTTTCGCCTTCGAGATTGTGATAGCCCTCCATGACGTGCGGGCCCTTGATGAGGACTTCGCCGTCTTCGGCAATCTTGATCTCACTGCCGGGGAACGCCGTACCAACCGAACCCAGTTTGAAGTTATCTGGCTGGTTAACCGTGGCGCCAGCGGAGGTCTCAGTCATGCCGTAGCCCTCAAGGATCAAGATGCCCGCCGCATGGAACCACTCAGCGATATCAGAGGAGAGTGCGGCTGCGCCGGAGATGAAGAATCTGACGCGGCCGCCGAAGCGGGCCCTGATCTTCGAGAAGACCAACTTGTCAGCAACCGCATATTTCGCCTTGAGCACCGGCGAAATCGGCTTACCGGCGCGGGTTGCGCGCGAATATTCCAAGCCGACTTTTTCGGCCCAGCGGAAGATTTTGAGTTTGACGCCGCCTTCGGCTTCGGTCATGGACACGATGCGCCCGTAGACCTTCTCAAAAATGCGTGGAGCCGCGCCCATGAAAGTCGGCTGGATAATCGGTAGGTTGTCGATGATCTTCGGGACGCGACCATCGATCGCGGTGGCGAAGCCGATCTGAAGTTGCGTCGAGAGCAACACCTTGCCGAAGGAGTGCGCCATCGGCAACCACAGGAATTGCAGGTCGTCGACGCTGAGTGTGCCGCCTGCGTCGATAACCGCACCTTCGTAAACCCAGCTGTCGTGCAATAGCCGCACGCCCTTGGGTCGACCGGTCGTCCCGGAGGTATAGATGAGCGTTGCAAGGCTCGTCGATGTCGTTGCGGCAACACGGTCTTTGATGGCGGTTGGGTGTTCGGCCAGATATGCCTTGCCGAGTTCCTCGAGGTCATCGAAGCTGATAACCCAGTCGCCATCGGTCGTGCCGTCGGTCACGATGACCTTCATGATGGCGGGGAGTTCGCCATGCTTCTCGCGCAGTTTGGCGACTTGTTCGTCGTCCTCGGCAAACACGATCCGGCTACCCGAATCGGCCAAAATATAGGCGACGTCGTTGGCGATCGTCGCCGGGTAAACGGTGGTCGTTGCCGCGCCCGCGCAAATGATCGCCAGATCGGCCAAAATCCATTCGATTCGCGTGCCCGATGCGATTGCAACTCGCTCCTCGGGCTCGATGCCGAGCGAGACGAGTCCGGCGGCGAGGTTAGATACGCGATCGCCAGCCTGACTCCAAGTCAGCGACTGCCATGCTTCGTTCTCATCGGGGAAACGAAAGGCCTCTCTGGCCCCTGATTGCTCCACCCGACCAAAGAACTGGTCACCGATACTTTTAGCACGGTCGTCGATGATGGCGAGCTGAGCTGGAGTCAGCTGAATGTTCATATATTCCTCATTGCTTTCCGAGAGGCTGTGGTGGCGATCACCATAGCCCAGCCTAGGGGCAATCGGCTTAGACGTCGCGAAGTTTGGACAATTTGGCCTTGATTCTGGCCGCCATACGCGGCTCCTCGGCAAGTGTCGCAAGCAGGTCGCGTTCTGTGGTTTGCGCACGAAAAGTGTGCGCGACTGTCAGGTCATGCGGGCGAGACTCGACGACCTCGATCGCGTCGCCCGCGGTGAACTCGCCCATCTCAATAACCCGCAGGTAGGCACCGGGACGTCCTCGCTGGGTGAACCGTTTGACCCAGCGCTCCTGATCAACGAATCCTTGAAACACCGAACACGGTATGCGCGCGGCCGCGACTTCGAGCAGCGTCGTGCCGATCCGCCAGCGTTCGCCAATCCGCGCCGCGTCGACATCGATGCCCCGGGTCGTCAGATTCTCACCGAAGTTGCCTGGCGAAAAATTGCGTCCGGTCTCCTGAGACCAGTAGTCGAGCTCTTCACCGGAGTACGCATAGACCGCTTGATCGGGTCCACCATGATTGACGAGGTCGGCGATCTCATCACCTTCGAGCCCCAGCGGGTGCACGTGCACAGCTTGTGTCGTGGGGCGCTTGTCGATCGCGCTGCGCTTCATGTGTCCCCAAGGGACATCGACGGCAAGACCGACGTTGATCGACTCAACAAAAGGGCTGCTCACGAGACGATCCTATGCCGCGAGTTTCGCCCGGTTCAACGAGCGTTGGGACTGTGGATTTAAGGGTGTTTCCGGCCTGACGCGCCGAATGGATTGTTTGGCGGGAAAGGTGCCGTGATGACCGCGACACTGAACGATGTGAATTCGAACAATGAGAAGAAGCCCAGCCCGTCTGCTGAAGAGGCGGCTGCTGTTGAGCTTGTCCGGAAGGCTAAAGAACAGGGCCTCTCGCTCACTGGCCCTGACGGGCGGGGGTCCCTCCCTGCACGGAGTGCTTGGGGGCGTGAAACTGTTCACCAAGAACGTCCTTGAGACCGCTCTAAACGAGGAACTGACCGAGCATCTGGGTCACGAAAAGAACCGTGTCCCTGACGGCCGTGAATCGGCCAATGTGCGCAACGGGACACGTCCCAAAACGGTGCTGACCGAAGCCACCGGACAGGTTCAGATTGAGGTCCCGAGGGATCGGGATGGGACGTTCACTCCGCAGATCGTGAAGAAACGACAACGCCGGCTAACCGGTGTTGATGAGATGGTCCTGTCGCTTTATGCCAAAGGCCTGACCACGGGTGAGATCAGTGCCCACTTCAACGAAATCTATGGCGCCAGCGTGTCCAAAGAAACCGTTTCGAGGATCACGGACAAGGTGATCCAGGAAATGACTGAATGGGTCAACCGTCCGCTTGCGCCGGTTTATGCGGCGATCTTCATCGACGCCATCGTGGTGAAGATCCGTGACGGCTCCACAGCGGCTACGCCCTGACTGCTGCGGCTCCACTGTCGCGAACCGGCCCATCTATGCCGCGATCGGTGTCAGTTTGGCTGGTGAGAAGGACGTTCTGGGGCTCTGGGCTGGCACCGGCGGTGAGGGCGCGAAGTTCTGGATGAGTGTCCTGACCGACATGAAGAATCGTGGCGAGACGGACACGTTCTTCCTGGTCTGCGACGGGCTCAAAGGACTGCCCGATGTGGTGGGCAACGTCTGGCCGTTGACGACGGTCCAGACCTGCATCATCCATCTAATTCGGAATACGTTCCGTCTGGCGTCGAAGAAAGACTGGGACGCGCTCAAACGAGACGTGAAACCGATCTACTCAGCACCCAACCCCAACGCAGCCCGGGCAGCGCTGGACGACCTGGCCGAGAAATGGGGCAACAATACGGCGCGATCATCCGGCTCTGGGAGAACGCGTGGGAGGAATTCATTCCGTTCCTGGACTATGACGTCGAGATCCGCAAAGTCATCTGCTCCACCAACGCGATCGAATCGCTGAACGCAAGATATCGGCGAGCTGTCCGGGCACGCGGCCATTTCCCGACCGAGCAGGCGGCACTCAAATGTTTGGGGGTACCGCCCACGACGAAGTCGTAGGGGGAGATCTTGTGACTAGGTCTCTATGATCCGACCGGTCGTGGGCAGACCCGATGGACGATGCGCTGGAAGCCGGCTCTTAACGCCTTTGCCATCACCTTCGCCGACCGCTGGCCGGCCGCCGAAACCTACTAAATGAAACCGCCGGAAACACCGTTAATGAAACAGACCCCCAGCGGTAGAAAAACACAAACAGGCTTGCCCTTTTGTGGCGTCGTGCCACGGCTTCCCTATTCTCAGTTTCGGTGGGAGAGTCAGGACATCCGGCTGTTCTGGTCTATGAGGGAGGTCGCAATGAGAGGGCTCAGGGCTTTAAGTGCTGTCAGCAAGTCGCTCTTCAGCACCGTCTTGCGCGTGATAGGTATCGAATCGCACAGCGTCGACCCGAAGGGCGCTGACTACTTATTCAAGCCGCGACCACCCGAGTACCGGCCGTAGCGTCACGGCACACCCAGACACTTGGGGTTTGCCATGCCCGATCTCTAGGTGCAATGGGAGTTTGCGGACTTAGCGACTCTTGCGGGAGTAGTGATCTCGGAAGGCGAATCGAAGCCAGTAGGCGGCAGCCGAGACCAGCGTGAAGCCGATTGCATACAACACGGTTATAACCGGCACGATCGGCAAGATACGAATTTGGTCGGCTTCGCCAGGGCCGGACCAATCAAGGGCGGGATAGGCAACGATCAACACGGCCATGACGACGGCAACAGGCATAGTTGACACCCAGGAGAGGACGGTCAGCAACGGCCCATTATGGATCGCCTGAGCGATGATCACGACGACCAGCAAGGTCGCGGCAGCCAGAACACGGATGTTCTCGTCGTTGATTACCACGGCGTAAGCAGCTCCCACGGTGACTGTGTTGATCAGCAAGAGGCAAACGAAGGTCAGCCTGTCCGACCGTCTGGTCGTCGCTGTGTCAGTCATGACCGCAACCCTCTCCGCTGATCGTCAAAACCCTACCGGTGATTGTGTGCGGGGCTTGTTGCTTTCCACACGACGCCGTTGGGTGTGTTGGGGGTTAGCGGGCTTGGCGGCGGCGATCATTGTCGCTCCACTGCTTGGGCGGCCTTCATTCTCGGTGGCTCGCTGTCTGCGGAGTTGAGCCCACGGGGCCAAGTCTGTTGCGGCCCGGTCGGGTTGGTTGTGCTTAGCGGGGACACGGGATTTGTCGATCCCCTGAATCTCAAAACGTCCGACTTGAACAGTTGGACTCGTGATTGCGTCAGCGGCGCGCGAGATCAATCGAAACTCGCCATCGTTCCCGGTGTGATCGTCCTAGGATGCGCCGGATGGGCTGTGATCGATTCAAGTCGCAACCGAAGAGTCTGCGGCGCAAGGGCATACACCCCGCACTAGGCGTCTTGGGAATTTACAGCCTTGGACAGCGGCTGTCCGGATCGGGCAAGCAGTCGCGTGTCCGGATGTCCTCATCTGCGGTGGATTCGAAGCCGTTGGGCGATTTTTACGTTCGGCCTCGGAGCGCGATCCCACTGCGTGCTGTTGGCTCATTCCAATCAGCAGGTCGGAATTCACGCGAGAGCATTCATGATTTTATCGTTACGCCGTTCGGCCGTTGCCGTCACGGCTGGAGCACTGTTGTTGGCGTTGTCGCCGATGATTCCGTCCTTCGCCGCGACCAAGACGACGGTTACCGGAACTGTGCTCGGTATTGATGGAAATCCTGTTCGGGGTGTTGCGGTCTTGGGTATAAACCTCGGTGACAAAGCTGACGACGGTTTCGTCGAGTTCAGCGCCACGGGTGCCGACGGCACTTTCTCTCGCGCTCGAAACGGTCAACTCTCGGCCGGCCAGTGGGTGTTCATTTTTCAGGATTCCTCCGATGAGTATGCAGCGATGGTGTCCGACCAGACCATTGTCAGTGGAGCGAACACCCTCGAGGTCGAGGACCCGACCACGTTCGACCCGAGTTTGTTGTTCGGTGGCACCGGCTACTTCTTGTCGATATCGCCGGTCGAAAGCGCGGCGATGAAGGCCTCTTGGGGGACTTCGACGCGACCAACCATTTTCATGCGCTTCTTGCCCTCTTTTTGTTTCTCGAGCAGTTTGCGCTTGCGCGAAATATCGCCGCCATAGCACTTGGCGAGGACATCTTTGCGGATCGCACGAATTGTCTCGCGGGCGATCACACGCGAGCCGATTGCGGCTTGGATCGGGACTTCGAACTGCTGGCGCGGAATGAGTTCCTTGAGTTTTGAGGCAAGCGCAACACCGTAGGCATACGAGCTGTCGCGGTGAACGATCGCACTGAATGCGTCGACGATCTCGCCCTGCAGCATGACGTCGACCTTGACTAGATCGGAAGCCTGCTCGCCGGTCGGTTCGTAATCGAGTGAGGCGTAGCCCTTCGTTCGACTCTTCAGCGCGTCGAAGAAGTCGAACATGATCTCGCCCATGGGCAGCGTGTATTTGATCTCCACGCGGTCCTCGGACAGATAATCCATGCCAACGAGTTCGCCACGGCGCACCTGACACAACTCCATGATCGCGCCGATGTAGCCCGACGGGCTAAGCACTGTGGCGCGCACCATCGGCTCAAAGACCTTGGCGATCTTGCCCTCGGGATATTCACTCGGATTGGTGACCGTATGTTCGCTGCCGTCTTCCATTTCGACGCGATAGACGACGTTGGGGGCGGTTGAGATGAGGTCGAGATTGAACTCCCGCTCCAGCCGCTCACGGACAATTTCGAGGTGCAGTAGACCGAGGAACCCGATCCGGAAGCCAAAGCCCAGCGCGCCGGAGGATTCCGGCTCATAGGTGAGCGCCGCATCGTTGAGCTGCAACTTCTCCAGCGCATCACGCAGCGTGCTGAAATCGTCGCCGTCGATCGGATAGAGGCCGGCGAACACCATCGGATTGGGGTGTCGGTAACCGCCCAATGGCGTGGTCGCGCCCTTGATCGCGGACGTGACGGTGTCACCGACACGAGACTGGCGAACTTCCTTCACCCCGGTGATGAGGTAGCCAACTTCACCGACACCGAGGTCCGGGGACTTGACTGGATCAGGTGAAATAACACCGACCTCAAGCATTTCGTGGACCGCGCCGGTCGACATCATCTTGATTCTGTCGCGATGTGAGAGCTTGCCGTCGAAAACGCGGACGTAGGTCACAACCCCGCGGTAGGTGTCATAGACCGAGTCGAAAATCAGCGCACGCGGCGGCGCCGTAGGATCGCCCTTCGGCGGCGGGATCTCATCGACAATCTTGTTGAGCAGTTGTTCAACGCCCTGGCCAGTCTTGGCCGAGACGCGGAGCACTTCATCGGGATCCCCGCCGATGATGTGCGCGATCTCGGCGGCATACTTCTCCGGCTGCGCACCGGGCAAATCAATCTTGTTGAGCACCGGGATGATGTCGAGGTCCGCGTCGATCGCGAGGTAGAGGTTGGCGAGTGTCTGCGCTTCGATCCCCTGCGCCGCATCGACCAAAAGGATCGCGCCTTCGCAGGCCTCTAGGCTTCGACTGACTTCATAGGTGAAGTCCACGTGGCCTGGGGTGTCAATCATGTTGAGGACGTAGGTCTCGCCGGCGTCAGCACCATCAGATTTGGTGAACGGCATCCGCACGGCTTGGCTCTTGATCGTGATGCCACGCTCACGCTCGATGTCCATACGGTCCAGATATTGGGCGCGCATGTCGCGTCCGTCAACCACACCGGTGTGCTGCAACATGCGGTCGGCAAGGGTCGACTTGCCGTGATCGATGTGCGCAATGATGCAGAAATTTCGGATGATTGCAGGGTCGGTCGCTCCGGGCTGAGGCACTGCGTTGGGGCTGGTGGTCATGATGGCTTCATTGTCCCATGGCAACCGGCAATCGCTGCACCTGCTCGCCCCGATCCAACCGGTATGCTGGTCATCACCGACGGCCGATTTGAGGCTGGGGCCAATCCGCTGCTAAAGTGAGCGGTCGCGTGCTTCGGTGCGCAGAACACCATCCACATACTTTCGAAAGAACAGGCTTGCCTCGTGGCAAATATCAAGTCGCAGATCAAGCGCAACCGGCAGAACGACCTTGCCAAGGAGCGCAACAAGTCCGTGCGCTCGGCGCTCAAGACGGCCGTGCGCCGCTTCAATGAAGCTGTGGCTGCCGGCAAGACCGATGATGCCAAGGCGCTCGCCGCCGAGGCCACCAAGAAGATCGACAAGGCCGCCTCCAAGCGCGTCATCCACAAGAACCAGGCTGCCAACCGCAAGTCGGCTATCGCCAAGAAGGCTGCTGCACTCTAAGCGTTGTCAGCTGAAAAGGCGCCCTTTGGGGCGCCTTTTTCTTTTGTCGCGTGCCGGGCTAGCCACCGAGATTTGGCGGATAGATGCCCAGAATCTCGCGGAAACCCTGTCGAAACGGGATGATCGCGGCCAAATCTTGGGGACGGGCTAGCCGTTGCGGGCCGCAGCCACCTGCAAGACCATGCGTTCCAACGCGTATGCCGGATCGGCCCCGCCGCCCTTAACCTCGACATCGGCCCGCGCGATCGCGCTCAACGCCTTGGCGAGGCCACGCTGGTCCCATCCCTGCAACTGCCCGCGCAGGGCGCGAATTTTGAATGGCGGCGCACCGATGTGTTTAGCCAGATCGTTGTCGCGCAAACCGGGCGGAGCACTCGACAACTTGGCCAACGACCGCACGCCCGATGCGAATGCACTCGTGACGAGAACCGCGGCAACTTTATTGGCCTCCGCCCAGCGCAATTGCTCAAGTGCAATCGCAATCCGGCCGCTGATCGCCGCGTCGGCGATCTCATAGCCGCGGACCTCCGCGCGGCCGCCAAAATACTGTTTGACGATGTCAATCGATACCGGCTCGCCGCGTTCGATCGAGCTGACGAGTTGATCGGCGGCACCGGCCAACGCCCGCAGATCCTGACCCACCGCAGCAACTAACAACGTTGCCGCACGGTCATCGGTTGTCGATCCCAGCCGACGGATCTCGTCCTTGATCCAGGCCGCAAAGTCGCGCTCATATTTCGGCGCTTCACTCTTGACCTCAGCAACCGCCACACACTTGCGCAGTTTGTCGAGCAATCCCTTGCCCTTCTGACCACCGCTGTGGATCAGCACTGCGGCCGAATCAGCTGCCGGCGCTTTGGCGTATGCCAGCAGCTCCTCCTGCTGGCTGTCGCCGAGTTCTTGAATATCGGCGATGACGACAGCGCTGGATGAGCTAAAAAGAGATGGGCTTGTCAGCGCGGCTAGTTCACCGGGAGCAACTGTCGATCCCGATACCGTGGCGATTTCACAGTCCGGCTGCTCGGCCGAAATCGCCTCGACCGCCCGCCGGCGAGTGCGCTCGGACAGGAACTCGGCGTTGCCGGTGATGAGCAAGATTTTGCCGAACGGGGAGGCCACCGAACCAGCATACTGAGCCGCTCCGACGGCGCGCGGTCCCGGCGGTTCAGCGGGTGAAGACCTTGAGCCTGCCGCCGTTGACGGTGACCGCGATATCGCCGCTGCGGTCGGTGCGATATGCCGCGACGTCAAGTTTGCGCAGCAGCGTGAGCGCGGCCTGGGCGGGATGACCGTAGTCGTTGTCCTTACCATCGCTGATCGTCGCGATCCGGGCCCCGACCGCCGCAAAGAACTCCTCGGATTGCCGGGCACTGCCGTGATGAGGCATCTTGAGGATGTCTGCGTGCAGGTCGAATCCAGTCTGGAGGATCGCACCTTGTTCTTCTGGCTCGGCATCCCCACTCATCATGATGCGCATGCCGCGGGTCGCAACCAGCAGAGCGACGCTCGCGTTATTGGCGGTCGAACCGTCGCGTTCTTCGGCGCGTAAATGCTCGGTCGATTCGGGACCGAGTACGGAGAAATTCAGGCCGCCGACCGTGAAAGATTCACCCAACACGGCCTCGTGCCGTGGCACCCCACCACCCGGACCGCCAGTTGGTCCGACCAGGATCTGGTCGACCTGCCGGCCACCTTCGACGCCAGCCCAACCACCGATGTGGTCGGCGTGGCCATGGGTGAACACCATCAGTCGTATGTGCCGGACGTCCAGTCGCTGTAAGCAGCGGTCAACCGGGGCCGGTTCGGGGCCCGCGTCCACCACAACCGCGCTGCCGTCACCGGCGTTCAAGATCGTGGCATCGCCCTGCCCCACGTCGCAGGCGATCATGACCCAGCCCGCAGGCGGCCAGCCCGGCGTCGGCGGCCGCCACAGACATATCGCCAATCCGAGTGACAGGCCAACCAAGAGCACCGGACGGGCGCCGATCCAGACGATTCCCGCCGCGGCCCCGATACACAACAGGCCGAGCAACCAGAGCGGGCCTGACCAAGCAACTGCCGCACCCGGAAGCGCGGCCGACCAGTGCGCGACGGCAAGGATCCAGCTGCCACACCAGCCCGCTGGTATTCCAACGATATGGCTTGCCGATGCTGACAGCAGCCCTACCGTTCCCCCAGCAAGTCCGAGAATAGTGGCTGGCGCGACGGCCGGGCCGGCAAGGATGTTGGCGAGCACTGATACGAGCGACACTTGTCCAGAAATCGCTGCGATGACGGGGGTGCAGGCGAGTTGTGCGGCGATCGGCACCGCGATCGCGATGGCCAGCCAGCGCGGCATGCGCCGGGCCATGGCGGCGGTCAGCGGCGGTCCGAGCAGCAGGATGCCCCCAGTCGCACACACTGACAGGACAAAGCCAAGCGCAGTAGCAAGCCATGGGTCGACCAGGACCAGAACGACGATCGCCCATGCCAACGCCCGCACGCCGCCACGCGTGCCGTAGCCGAGTCCGGCAAGTCCCACGCTGCCCATCGCCGCGGCACGCAGAACACTCGGGTCTGGCCGCGCCAACAGGATGAAACCGACGACCGAAAGTGCGCCGAGCAGCCATTGCCCGCGCCGACGGATGCCAAGAGTTCGCCCGATCAGCAGCAGCGTGACCAACACGATCGTCAGGTTGGTCCCGGAAACCGCCAGCAGGTGAGTCAGACTGGTGCGGCGAAAGTCATCCTTCGTTGATTCGTCGAGGCCTTGATCGTCGCCATGAACCAGCGCCGGGATTAACGCCGCCGGCTCGCGGCCGGTTTGACTCACCGATTCGGTCACCGCCGCACGCATCCGCGCGGAAGCACCCCACCACCACGCCTCGTGCCGAGCCGGACCGAGCCGTATGACCGTGAACTCGGCGGCTCGGTTGGTCACGTCGGTCGGAGCGAGTCGACCGAGCGCGGTGAAACGCTCCCCCATTTGCAGCCGCGCTGCGCGTGCACTCGTCGAGGCATTCGCAAAAACGGTGATCGGCACACGATCGGCAAACGACTCATGCCGCGCTCCGATTCGATGTACGACCGCATCGAGCACGACCAGTTGGCTGCCGTGTGCCGCGAAACTGCGAGCATCCCGACTGACCGTCGCGTCGATTGTGACCAAACTGTGGCTGATCGCAAGCCGGTGCACCGAAGAGTTGCTAACTGCTGTCATACGCCAGGCGGTGACAGCCGCCACGGTGCAAATCACGATTGCCAGCATCAGTATCGGCAACTGCTTACCGGGTCGGGCCGACGCAAGCCAGCACAATCCGAGCCCCACCGCGAACAGGCCGAAACCGGTCGTCGCCGACGTACTGACCACAACCCCGGCGGTGGCCCACGCGCATACGGCGGGAATCGCCATACGCAGATCGTGCATTAGGGAGTCACAAGATCGCGAAGATCCTTTAGGGTTGCCGGACCGATTCCTTTCACATCAAGCAAGTCTTCGACCTTCGTGAAGGATCCGTTCTTGGTACGCCAATCAAGGATCGCCTTCGCGGTCACCGGACCGACGCCCGGCAGCCCATCAAGTTGTTCAGTCGTCGCGGTGTTGAGACTGAGTTTTGCACCTGTTGCCGCGCCGGCCGGGCCAGTGGTGTCGCCAAGCGCAGGAGCGATGCCGACCAGAATCTGCTCCCCGTCGACCAACACACGGGCAAGATTGAGGCCCACCGTTGGGGTTTTGCCTTTCAGCCCGCCGGCCGCCTTGATCGCGTCGACGACCCGCGATCCCTTGGGTAGCGTGACTATGCCGGGATGCCCGACCTTCCCCGCGACGTCAATCACCACGTCAGCGGCAGCGACCTTGGCGGGTGCCGCCGACGTCGCAAGCGGCAGCGCCGGCGCCTCGGCCTCAGCGTGCGGCCGGGCCGACAACAGCCACCAGGTCGTAATCACCGCTGCCGCGGTCAGGACCACCCCCACGACCCGGAGGTGTTGACGCTCCAGTCGGTGTGCGGACGGCGCGGGCGTCTCGTCGTTCTCGGTTGTGCGCCCTTCGGCTGTGCGTCCTTCAAATGTTGCGGTGAGTTGCGCAAGTCTGCGCCGAGCCACATCAGCGCGGGTCTCCTCCTCGATCTTCACTCCGCGACTGTATGCAGATCAGCCCCGCCCAGAAAGGCACCATTGCGCGACCTGTGCACAACTTCGACCGGGCGCCCGGCAGTGGATAACTCCGGCCAAGACCGGTCAGGCGTGCGGAGTCAGCGTCACCGCGATCATCCCCGGGCCGACATGAGCTCCGATCGAAGCCCCGACCTCGCTGATCGCGATTGCGTCGATGCCCAACGACTTGGTCAATCGAGTCGCGACCCCAGCGGCAACTGTGGGATTGGCCAAATGTTGGATGCCGATATCGAAGCCGTGCTCAAAACTGCCGGCTCGCTCGACGATTAGCGTCTCAAGCCGTGCCAGCGCCTTGGCCGACGTACGTACCTTCTCCAGCGGTGTGATCAGCCCACCGGCGACGGTCAACAGCGGCTTGACCGCTAGGGCTGAGCCCAGCAGCGCCGCCGCGGCACCAACCCGGCCACCACGGCGGAGATATTCGAGCGTATCGACATAGAACACGGTGAACGAGTTCTGACCGGCTCGGCGAGCGGCGTCGGCAACTGCCTTGATGCTGCCGCCATCAGCGCGAACTGCGGCCGCCCGTAGCGTCGAGAAACCGACCGCGATGCCGACCTGACTGGTGTCAACGCACGTCACCGGAATCGGCGACTTTTTCGCTGCCAACACGGCGGAGTCGAACGTTCCCGAGATCTTGCTGCTGAGATGAACCGAGACGACCCCACTCGCGCCAGCCTTGGCGGCCGCTTGATAGGCCTGCACAAAACGTTCCGGCGTTGGGCGTGAAGTGTTGACGGGGACGTATTCCGCCAGCGCTTTCGACACCGAATTCGCCGAGACGTTGACGCCTTCTTCAAATGATTCGGCACCGATGATGACCTGGAGCGCAACGACGTCGATGGCGTTGGCGCGCACCGCGTCCGCGGACAGCGAAGCCGTCGAATCGGTGACCAGTGCAATCGTCATGCTCAGAGGCTATCCCCTGCGCCAATCAATGGCGGTCAAGTGCCGTTCTCGGATTCAACCTCGCCACGGCAATCCGCGTGCTACTTTTTGGCGTCCGCGCCTGCGCGCAAAGCACCCACACGATCGGAACTCCATGAAGATCCGTACCATTTTCATTGCGATGTCCGCGGCGCTTGTCCTCACGACGGGCTGCTCAGAAAGCACGGGCGACAGTGCAGTCAGCGGCAAGACACTCGCCGCCCAGGTGTCAATGCAACTCGAAAAGCAGGTCGGTCAAGGACGGCACGGTCAACTTCAACATCCTGGTCGACGACGCGCCGAAGTAGTCGTTCAGACGACTACGTTGACCAGTTTGGGTGCGCGCACGATGACCTTACGAATCTCGCGGCCGTCGATGAAACGCACGACCTTCGGCTCCGCGAGCGCCAATGCCTGAAGCTCTTCATCGCCAATCGCGGGCGCCACGTCGATGGTCGCCCGAACTTTGCCCTGCACCTGTATGACGCAGGTGACGGCCGCATCGACGAGATACTCCGGTTCGGCAACGGGGAATGCCGCGAACGTCAACGACTCGGCGTGACCAAGCCGTGCCCACAACTCCTCGGCGAGGTGCGGGGCCAGCGGCGCCAGCATCAACACCAGCGGCTCAAGCGCCGCACGGCTGTGGCAGCTGGTACGGGTCAGATGATTCGTGAGTTCAATCAGTTTGGCGATCGCGGTATTGAAGCGCATCCCGTCAAACTCGGTGCGCACTGCCTCGATTGTCTTGTGCAGGACGTGCAGCGTATCCCCATCGAGCGCTGATTCATCGGCCACAAGTTCGCCGGTGCCTTCGTCAACGACGAGTCGCCATACGCGCTGCAGGAAGCGTTGCGATCCCACAACGGCCCGGGTCTCCCACGGCCGTGAGACGTCAAGCGGCCCCATCGCCATCTCATAGACCCGAAATGTGTCGGCACCATAGGCGTCATACATTTCATCGGGCGTCACAATGTTCTTGAGGCTTTTGCCCATTTTGCCGTATTCACGGCTGACCGGCTGGCCGTTATAGCGGTAGGTCGTGGCACCAGAGTCATCAACATGTTCGCTGACCTCGGCCGCAGGTACGTAGGTGCCGCGCGCGTCAACGAACGCAAACGCCTGGATATAGCCTTGGTTGAACAGCTTCTGGAATGGCTCTTCGCTCGAGACATAGCCCAGATCGAACAGGACTTTGTGCCAGAAGCGGGCATACAGCAGATGCAGCACGGCATGCTCAACGCCGCCGACATAAAGATCCACGCCGCCGGCATCGCCGGACGTGCGCGGTCCGAGCCAGTAGCGCTCGTTCTCTGGATCAGTGACCGCCGTCGCGTTATTCGGATCGGTGTAGCGCAGTTCGTACCACGACGAGCCCGCCCAATTAGGCATCGTGTTGGTCTCACGGCGGTAGGTCTTGGGGCCATCACCGAGGTCGAGCTC
This sequence comes from Aeromicrobium changchenzhani, assembly GCF_057586615.1. NCBI lineage: Bacteria > Bacillati > Actinomycetota > Actinomycetes > Propionibacteriales > Nocardioidaceae > Aeromicrobium > Aeromicrobium changchenzhani. The sequence goes on from NZ_CM172480.1 coordinate 2,498,551, forward strand.
GACGTGGACCCAGTCCTGGTTGCGCGCCAGCGGCGGCTCCGGCTCGCTCGTGACATCGCCGGGCTCAAATGTCCGCGGCGAATAGTCGGGCACCTCCGGCAGGTCGACCGGCAGCATGTCGTCGGGCAATGCGATCGGTTGGTTGTCCTCGTCGTAGACGATCGGGAACGGCTCACCCCAATAACGTTGCCGGCTGAACAACCAATCGCGCAGTCGGTATGTCGTCGTGCCGCGGCCGGATCCCCTGCCTTCGAGCCATTCGATGATGGCTGCCTTGGCGGTCGCGACATCTTGACCCTCAAGGGTGATTCCGTCGGCATACTGATTTGTGTTGGAGGAGTTGATCGCCGGCCCGTCACCGGTGAACGCACCGCCGTCGAAACCTTCAGGCGGCTGGACGGTTCTGATGATCGGGAGTTCGAACTTCTCGGCGAACTCGTGGTCGCGATTGTCCTGTGCTGGGACTGCCATGATCGCACCGGTGCCGTAGCCAGTCAGGACGTAGTCGGCGATGAAGATCGGGACTTTCGTGCCATTGACTGGATTGCTCGCGAATGCGCCGGTGAAGACGCCGGTCTTTTCCTTGTTCTCTTGGCGTTCAAGATCGGTCTTAGCCGCGGCTGCCGCACGATAGGCGGCAATCGCTTCAGCGGGAGTCGCCGCGCCGCCGGTCCACAATGAGTTAGTGCCCTCGGGCCACGCTGCCGCCGTGATCGTTTCGACGAGATCATGCTCCGGCGCCAGGACGACGTAGGTCGCACCAAATAATGTGTCTGGACGCGTGGTGAACACATCGACAACCGCGTCCACTCCGGCAACACTGAAACTGACTTCCGCACCTGTCGAGCGGCCGATCCAGTTGCGCTGCATCTGGCGAACCGCTTCGGGCCAGTCAACGCGGTCAAGATCATCGATCAGGCGATCGGAGTAGGCCGTGATCCGCATGTTCCACTGCCGCAAATTGCGCTTGACCACCGGGAAGTTGCCGCGCTCGCTGCGCCCCTCGGAGGTGACTTCTTCGTTGGCGAGGACGGTGCCAAGACCGGGGCACCAGTTGACCGGGGCATTGCTGACATAGGCCAGCCGGTGCTGGTCAAGAACCTCATTGCGTTCGATCTTGGTGAGTTCGGTCCACGTGCGACCGTCTGCGACCGGCCGCTCCCCCGACTCGAACGCAGCAATCAACTCGTCGATCGGTCGGGCTTTGCCCTGATCGGTGTCATACCAGCTGTTGAAGATCTTCAGGAAAATCCACTGCGTCCAGCGCACATAGTCCGGGTCGATCGTCGTGAATGAGCGCCGCTGATCATGGGCCAGACCGAGTCGGCGCAATTGCCGACGCATGTTGGCAATGTTCTCAACCGTGGTCGCGCGCGGGTGACGGCCAGTCTGCACCGCATACAGCTCGGCGGGCAGACCGAACGCGTCGTAGCCAAGCGTGTGCAGGACGTTGGACCCGGTCATTCGTTTGTAACGGCCGACAACATCGGTGGCGATGTAGCCGAGTGGGTGGCCGACATGGAGCCCTGAACCCGAGGGGTACGGGAACATGTCCATGATGAAGAATTTGTCGCCCGGGATCGGACCGGCGAGATCGCCAACCGGGTTGGGCGCTTCAAACGTGCCTTCCGCGTCCCATCGGTCCTGCCAGCGCTGCTCAATGCCAGCCGCGAGTTCGCTGGAATAACGGTATGCAGTGCTGACGGGGTGGGTATTGTCGGTTTCGGGCGCGCTCACAAGCCTGACTTTACCGGAGCCGTGCCGCGTTGCCGACGCCTGCGTCGACGGTCACAATCAAGCCTCAGGTGTTCGTGAGCGCACAGAACGCCTCGACCTTCACCGTTGGTCCGGAAACGATCAGTTCGACCGCGTGGTCGATGAACGTGTCGGCCTTGGCATAGGTGAAATCCGTACCGGGAACCTTGATGCCGACGACCGTGACACCAAACTTCGCGCGCACCCTAGAGTCCTCCAGCGTCCGGCCGCATACTCCGCTCGGCGCCCGGGTGCGCGCGATTGCGAATCCGTCGTCAAATTCGATGTAGTCGATCATCGCGCCGGTCACCATGTGCGCGACCCGCTCGCCCATCGCTGATTCGGGGCGTATGACATGGGTAGCGCCGACTCGCTCAAGGATCCGCGCATGCTTGGAGTTAATGGCCTTGGCCCATACTTCTTTGACCCCGAGCTCAACCAGGCTGAGCACCGTCAGGACGCTTGCTTCAATATCGGTACCGATGCCTACGACCGCACGGTCGAATTGATCCGCGCCGATTTGCTGGAGTGCTTCGCTGTCGGTGGTGTCGGCGGCGACAATGTGGGTGAAATCGCTCGCATACCGTTGCACGATCTCCTGGCTTTCATCGACAGCAAGCACCTCGTGACCCAGTCGTTCGAGCGACTGCGCAACGGATGTACCGAAGCGGCCCATTCCGATCACGATCACCGGGCTGTCGGATGCGTTCACTTTCTTAGCCAATGATCGGCCTCTCCTCGGGCAGGTGGAAGCGGGAAGCCCGCCTGCGCATTGTCAATGCTGATGCCGCCGTGATCGTGCCGACCCGACCGATAAACATCAACATCATGAGTATGCCCTGAGCGCCGCCGGGCATCTGGGCGGTAATCCCGGTACTGAGTCCGACGGTACCGAACGCGGAGGCAACCTCGAACATGACCGACTGCGTGTCGAAATCAGTCATCGCAAGAATCGCCAACGTCGACATAGTGACCAGCATGACCGCGAGCAGCGCGATTGTCATGGCTTGGCGAATCGTGGCGCTGCCAACCGAGCGACGACCGATCCGCACTTCCGGGTCACCCCGCAGTTCGGCAAGAATCACATAGGCCAGCAAGAGAAAAGTCGTAATTTTGATGCCACCGGCCGTGCTGGCGCTACCGCCGCCGATGAACATCATCACGGTGGTGAAACCGAGCGTTTCGGCTCGCGCAGACCCCCAGTCCAAGCTGGCGAGCCCACCGGACCGGGGCATGATTCCGGCTTCGAACCCGCTCACGACTTTGTGTCCAAGGCCTTCCCCGCCGATCGTTCCCGGGTTGTGCCATTCCACCAGCAGGAATACAGCCGCACCGAGGATCGTCAGGCCAACGGAGCCCCAGACCGTCAGTCGGGTGTGGATCGTCCAGCGCGCCGGGTTTCGCCAACCCACGAACAACTCGGCGAGCACCGGGAAACCCACTGCTCCAAAAAAGACAGCCAGAGAAATCGGAATGATGATGAGGCCGTCGCCAGCATATCCAGTGAGGCTGTCACTGTTGAGCGAAAATCCGGCGTTGTTGAACGACATAACGGCGTCGAACACCCCGTGCCAGAGCGCAGTGGGCAGATCGTTGAAATACGCCCCGCGGTACCGGATCGTCAGCACTACTGCGATGACAAACTGGAATGACAGCATCGTGACGGCTACCCGCCGAAACAGCGGCCGGACCTCACCGATGTTCACCACGTGCATGTCGGTCTGCGCGACAAGGCGCGTACGGAGGCCGAGCCGGCCACCGATGAATAAGCCGAGCACCGTCGCGAGGGCAATGATGCCAAGGCCGCCGAGCTCGACCAGCACGAGCATGATCCCCTGGCCAGTCGGCGTCCAGAACGACGACGTGTCGACCGTTGAGAGGCCCGTGACCGTAACCGCCGAGGTTGACGTGAAGAGCGCCGCCATAAAATTTGCAGAACCCGCTCCCGCATGCGCCACTGGTAGCAGCAACAACACGGTGCCCACCAAGATCAGGGCAGCGAAGGTCAGTGGCAACAGCCGTACCGGATGCAGAATCGCGGCGGGCAGTGCAAACCGGAGGCGTCGAGACACGAAACGACGGTACCTTAGCCGGCCGCTCAGTTAACGTCCATCGCGGCTTTGGGGCTTTAGACGTGCATCAATGGTCACCAGTAGGATGAGGACGTGAACTCGGCATCCGAATCTGTCCATATCGCGATCGTCACCTATAACCGTTCGGCTTTGCTAAAAGGGCTGTTAAAAAGTGCCGCAGCGATGACGACCCAGGCCGATCGTATCCATGTGATCAACAACGCGAGCACCGATGACACTACTGAGATCGTCGACGCGGCCATGGCTGATTTCAAGCCCGGCCAGCTCGTTCATCATCCCCAGGCGACGAACACCGGCGGCGCTGGCGGCTTCTCCGAAGGCACCCGCGTCGCGCTCGCCGACGGCGCGGACTGGGTCTGGCTCATGGACGACGACGTTGAGATTCTCCCTGAGGCGCTGGCACGCTTCGATCCATGGATGAAACAGTTCCACTGCATCCACGGTCGCCGTTACGACGTAGACGGCAGCCCGTTTTACTGGCAGGCAAAGTTCAACAATTTCCTCGCGGTGCCGCTCCCGTACGGCCGCAACAACTTCAACGCTCAAGGCGTCGCGATCACCAACTCGGGCACTTTCGAGGGCATGCTGATCCACGCCGACGTGGTGCGTCAGATCGGCCTGCCCGATCCACGCTTCTTCATCTCTTGGGATGACGCCGTTTATGCATGGCTGGCTTCACAGTTCACGAAGGTCGCTTATGTCGACGAATACGTGCTGCAAAAGAAACGCGATCAGAAACAGATCAGCCTTGCTGGCATCCGCCATTTCAACGACTCGAGTCCGCTGGCTCGCTACCACGTGATGCGCAACCGCGCGTACGTAGCCAAATATTTCGACGCACATGGACAGCTCAATCGAGTTGGCTTCGCGCTGGGAACCTTCCTTACCTTCGCAAAGGAAATCTTCCGGCTGCTCGCCGTCGATCACCGGCTCAAGGGCGTCGACGATCTCACCCGCGGTATGCGCGACAGCCGTAAGTTGCGGGCCGACAAGACGTGGCATCCGATGGATCCCGCCGACGTCCCCGCGCGGAAGGATTCGTAATGAATGCAGACATCATCATCGTTGGATCGGGATTTTTCGGCCTGACAATTGCCGAACGTTGTGCCAATGAGCTGGGCCTTAAGGTTCAGGTCATTGACCGCCGCCACCACATCGGCGGCAACGCCTACAGCGAAGTCGAGCCCGAGACTGGCATTGAGGTCCACCGCTACGGTGCACATTTGTTTCACACGTCCAATCAGCGAGTGTGGGATTACGTCAACCAGTTCACCTCGTTTACTTCCTACCAGCATCGCGTCTACACCACTTATCGCGATGAGGTCTTCCCGATGCCGATCAACCTCGGCACGATCAACCAGTTCCAACGCGCCGCGTACTCCCCCGACGCCGCTCGTGCGTGGGTCGCTGAGCAGGCCGGACTGCAGACCGAAGCCACCAATTTCGAAGAAAAAGCGATCTCGTTGATCGGCCGACCGCTCTACGAAGCCTTCATCAAGGGCTACACCGCCAAGCAATGGCAGACCGATCCGCGCGAACTCGCCGCTGAGATCATCGCTCGACTCCCCGTCCGCTACACCTATAACAACCGTTATTTCTCCGACACCTATGAGGGCCTGCCAACGGACGGTTACACGGCCTGGTTGGAGCGGATGGCCGCCCACGACAACATCACAGTCACTCTCAATGCGGATTTTTTTGATGAGTCGCAGCCGTTTAATAAGGCGGCCTGTGTCGGGCAAACTCCGATTGTGTTCACCGGCCCGATCGATCGTTACTTCGACTATGCCCAAGGCAATCTGGCGTGGCGCACGCTCGACTTCGAGGAAGAAGTGCTTCCGATCGGCGATTTTCAAGGCACACCCGTCATGAACTATGCCGATACCGACGTCGCTTACACCCGGATCCATGAGTTCCGGCATTTTCACCCCGAACGAAACTACCCCGCTGACAAGACCGTCATTATGCGCGAGTTCTCGCGCTTCGCCGAACACGACGCCGACGGCAACGGGGATGAGCCCTACTACCCGGTCAACACCGCTCAGGATCGTGAACGGCTGCTGGCATACCGCGAACTTGCCAAAGCAGAAAAGGGCGTCTTATTCGGCGGGCGTCTGGGCACCTACCAATATCTCGACATGCACATGGCGATCGGCGCAGCGCTGTCGATGTTCGACAATCAGATCACCCCCCTACTTCAAGGCCAACGCACCAGCGGCCGCTAACCTGTCTGAATATGAGAACCTTCATCTCATGGGTCCTCGGACATGCGCGCCGTTCACGGGTTTTCCCAACGAGCATGCTCAATCGCGCGGCCGATGTCGACCGTCTGAATGCGCCCATCGGCGCGGCGGCCATCGTATGGTTCCCGACCGCCTTGGACAGCCTCTACCAGCTCCGCGGGTGGTACCACGCGCTCGCCGAACTGAACCGGGTGCAGCCGGTCGCCATCGTTTGTCGGGATTCTCGAGTCAGCAAACAGATTCGGGCCGAATCAACGCTCGACGCATTTTCACTATCGACCTCAGCTCAATTGGACAGCATTCTGTCCCAAAGCACGGTGAAAATCGCCCTATACGTCAACCTAGATCCGCTGGATTTCGATTGCCTACGATTCCGCACACTCATGCACATCTACATCGGTCATGGCGACAGCGACAAACAGGTTTTCTCTTCTAATCAGGTCAAGGCATTCGATCGCTATTTCGTCGCTGGTGAAGCTGCGATCGAACGGCTTGCGACGGAGCTAAGGTTCTACGACGCCCGGTCACACGCCGTCGCGATCGGCCAACCACAACTCGACGGTTTGGAACTAAACTGGGACGAGCCTGCTGGCGAGACAGGCCCGATCAAAGTCGTTTATGCGCCGACCTGGGAAGGCGCCCACCCCTCGACTTCCTACAGTTCTGTGATCAGCCACGGCGAAGCGATCGTCGAGTCACTGCTGCGTGCTGGTCATGATGTCCTCTATCGACCCCACCCGTTCACCGGGCACGAAAGTCAGGCTTTCGCCGCGGCCGATCGGCAGCTGCGCAGGATCGTCGAACGCGCCGGGCAGGTGGTCGATACGTCGCCCGATCTCGGTCTGGCGTTCGAGGGCGCCTCGGCACTGATCACTGATGTCTCTGCGGTGGCGAGTTATTGGCTTCCCTCTGGCCGCGCTCTCTTGGTCACCGTTCCCACCACAACTGATGCTGCCTCCGATACGCTTGCGGCACGACTTCCACGGCTCTACGCCACCGATGCCAGTCGTACGGCGGATCTGATTGCTGAGTTGATCGCAGGCCCACCTGACTACTCAGCCGAGATCACTGCCCACCTCAACGATGTGACGCCCGGTGCCGCGACGGAGGCCTTCGTTGCCGCGGTCGGCCATGCCAGCCGCCAGCGCGACGCAGCATGGAACCAAGGAGAGCAGCCATGACCGAGCCGGCCCAATTCCCCGACAACCGACTCCCCGACAACCGCGACTTGGTCAAGGGCCACAAATCGGTTGGCATCCCCGAGGGCAAATCCGTTGAGGTCGAGCCTCCCGTCTCTTTTCTCGGTCGCTTCGCCTTCAACGATTCCGCGCGAGTCGGCGCCTTCACCTACTTCCATAGCGGGCTGGCTGTCTCGGTCACCTCGATCGGCCGCTACTGCTCGATCGCGGGCAAGTTCAGACTCGGCGATCATGAGCACCCGTTGCATTGGTTAAGCACCAATGTGTTCCAGTACAACGACGAACGCTTCGCATTTCACCCAGCTGGGGTCAGCAGCCGGGTGTCCGAAGAGCAGTGCGATTTCCGTGGTCAGCCGCCGGTCATCGGCAACGACGTCTGGATCGGCTCTGGCGTCACAATTTTGCGAGGAGTCACGATCGGTGACGGCGCCGTCATCGCTTCGTCGGCGGTCGTAACCAAGGACGTTCCGCCCTACACGATTGTGGGCGGAGTGCCAGCCAAAGTGATCTCGCAGCGCTTCGATCCCGATATCGTTGCCGAACTGTTGGACCTTCGTTGGTGGCAATTTTCGCCACAACAACTCGATGGAGTGCCGTTCACCGACATTCGTGCGGCAATCGATGAGGTCAAACGTCGCATCGATGATGGAATGCAACCGTACGAACCGGCGTGGCTGTCGCTGCCATTTCCACCGCCACCACCCCCACCGAAGCCAGCACCAGAGCCAGCCCCGCCACCACCGACCTGGGGACAACGGGTACGACGAAAGTTGCGGCCACGCACCCGCCTACGGCGATTCTTGGCGGGCTAACACCGACCTTTTAGTCGTCGTCCGGTTCCTCGGAGTCATCGGCCTCTTGGTCAAGCAGCGGATCGACATTCGCCGAGATCCGGAACCGGTTGGCGATGGTTGCGGCGTGCGCAACCGATTCACGGGTCACTCGCTCGGTCTCGGTAATAAAGACGCGTAACGGTCCTTGCGGCAGATCGCCTAACACATACTTGCCTTGTGCGATCCGTTCGGCACGCATTGTGTCCGCACCGAGTGCATCCCGGAGCACTGCGTCGAGATTGCCCAGATCACCGTCAAGCAGATAACTCGAACGTTGCGTGGGGAAGGTGTCCAGAAACTGGTCTTTCGCCATGCTGACCGGGTTCGACACGATGACCGGTCGTTCGGTGTAGAGATAGTCGGTCACGACGCTGGAGATGTCGGAAATCATGACATCGGACTGGTCGAACGCGTCATACAGTGTCACTGGCGAGCGCGGATCAACAAAAATGTGGTCACCATCGTTGAGCATGTCGGCGATCGCAATCCGCGCCGCATTCATACCCGGCCGCTGGACACCGCTGTTGGGGTGCGGTTTGAAAATAATCCGAACATTTGGATACTCGGTCAGAATATGGCGAATGATTTGTGGACCCATGCGCTCCAACGACGAGTAGTTCGACTCCTCGTAGTAGCCCTCGAAGGTCGGTGCGTAGAGCACTGTGGGGCGATCGGCGCCGCGCGGACCAACGAGGAGTTGCGCCATCTGGGGACGACCAACGATTCGGTAATTATTGTCCGCAATCGTGATCCCCGCCGACTTGTAGCGGTCGATCGCGGCCTGACCGGCGACCCATACCTCGTCATAGACGCGCGAGACCGGATTGGCACTCGTCGATTTGTCACTGTCACCATGGTTGAGGAAGACGTGCTTAACCGCAGCCTCGCGCAACAGATGGACGTTCTTGCCGGCGTTGGCAAGGTAATAGACCAGATTGACCCGATCAGCGGTAAGTTCCTCGACATGGCGCGTCTTCGGTGCATAGACGACCGTAAGCGTCGTCTCTTGGACCGGCGCCAGGTTGCTGGACTCACGCACGAGAACGAATCCTGGCGATGGCACCTGCTCGATAACCGGGATCCATTGATTAAGGATGTATTTGGACTGGCCAGCGCCGGCTGACAGATAGGTGACATGTGTCGGCGCGAGGTCATCGAGGAACCGCTGAAGTTCGCTCATGAGTTTCTCGCCGGTTTCGTCCGAACCGAGGCGTCGCACGGCGATAACTGTGGCCAGCGCAGTCGCAAAGCTCAGCACCCAGCCGAACGCAACGATCAACCAGACGAGGTTGGGGCGGCCCGCGTGTCCGGTGACCACCACCGCGCCGACTGCGCCGATTAGCACGACAACCTGGGGTACAGACTGAATCATCCCACGCAGATAGAGTCGGGCCATTGTTGGAAGCGGCTCGGCTTGAGTTCCTTGCGGGACATAACGCACTGCTACCTGCTGGCTGCCCAGCCAGCGAGCCGACAGCCGGTCAATGAACTGGGCGCCGTAGGAGCCGAATCCCATGATGATCACCGCAGCGGCCGTATGTCCGTGTCCGCAGCGTGCCTCAACTGCGGCAAAGAGAACGACGTAGATCAGTCCACGCAATGCACTATCGACCCGCAATCGGTGCAGGACAATCGAGTCACGAGCCATGCCGCGGGCGGCCAGCCCGTCGACAATCAAGGACAGCACTAAGGCCGCCAACCCGACCCAAGTCCAACCGAATATCAGCGCGAGAATAAGCGCTAAAACCGTCGAGATAATCAGCCAGAAATAGTTCGCAGCGACGAAGCCCACAATCAGCCCATTGGTGTTCGTGGGATTCAGCACCGCAAGCGCGAACTCGAGCGACTTGCCCAGCCGAAGCCGCTTGCCGGTGCTGCTATCGCCGGCAGCGAGCGTGCGTGACTTCAGATCGAACATTGAACTCCTTGAAGGAAACGGCACAATAGCGCGCCGCCAAATCTTATCCGTGGACGCCGCAGAATCAGCCAGCCGGGCCGTTCCTTAGCCCGCCAGTTCAGCGGACCTTGAATTTTTTGTATGTTTTGGTCTGGGTGAAGTATCCGTAACGGCTGTAGGTGACCTTGAGACTGACGTAATGCTTACGGTCCGCCGACTTCAATTTGTAGGTCGGAGTGCAACGGATCCTGCTGCAGTAGTCTCTGGAACCAGAACTGTTGGTCGTAGTGCTGCCGCTGGTGCCACGGATGTTCTTGCCGTCGCGTGTCCATACCCAAGACATCTTGGAATATGTCGCCGACGCACCATACTGGTCACCGATCCACTTGTTGAACTTCGACTTCAAGGTCGTGCCGACTTTGCGCGAACCATAAACGTGGAGCGCGTACTTCTTGCGGAAGTCCTTCGGGCTCAGCTTGACGTTTGTCTTCGCAATAGGCGATCCCGACTTATCCTTCAAACAGGAATCACCCGATGGCCGCGCCGCGACGACCTGATGATTGGTGAGCTTGACCGCGGCAGCATAACCCGCAAAGCCGTCACCTCTGTTATAGACAAAACGCAGCCAGTACCAGCCGTCGGCGAGACCACTGAGCTGGTAGCCACCCGAGCCAGTTGTCTGTGTCATCGCCATGACGTCACGTTTATAGTCGGAGCCTTCGCTCCAGCAGCTGCGCGCGGTTACGTCGACGGATTTCAGCGGCGTGCCAGCTGAGTCCTTGACAACACCGGAGACCTTGCCACCCGTCCCCAGGTTGACCGTCTGTGCGGTGGTTTGGATGTTGGCGCTGACCGACATGTTTTTGGCGTAGGCGTAAACCGGCGAACCGTTGCTCGTACAAGTGGCGCCCATCGGCGCGGCTGGCGCACTGCAGCCGGCCCATAGCGAGGTGTAGTTGTCGCGTCCGGTGTAAGAGGCCTGCACACGATAGGTGCCCGGTCGAACTTTGATCGTGTAGTTGCCATTTGGGTTGACGGGGACGTCTGACTCTTCGACGAGGTTGCCGTGGTCACCGGCCTTGGATTTTTTGCCCTTGGAGTCAGTGCGGTAGGTCGTGGAGTAGGCAGTGACGACCAAGTCCTTGCGCGCGCTGGCAGGGATTCCCGAGACATTACCGGTGATCGTTCCACGTGCTGTCGGCGTCTTGGTCTGTCGCACGTCGGAGGAGTCTGACACTTTGTTGCCCGAAGCATCGACCACATAGACACGCATGAAGTAGTTGACGTTGGAGCTGAGCCCAGTAACTTTCTTGCTGGTTGCGCTCGTTCGAGTAACCGTCTTGGCGCCTGACATCGAAGTGTTTTTGGCGTACTGGACGACGTACTGGTCGCCAGAACGAATGTTGCCCGGTGCGGCCGGTGGGGTCCAACCGAGTGTGATGTAGTAAGAATTTTGGACGATCATTTTCAGGTCGGTAGGTCCGTTGACCGCCAAATTGGACGTTTTAACCTTGATCGCTTTGGAATAGGGGCCAACCCGAACGGCCGGCGCATCGCCTTCCTTGGGCAGGAGCGATGCGACGCTGATGTAGTAATACGTATTCTTTTTGAGCCGGTCCGCCTTGCCATTGGAATCGGAACCGATGTCGTTGACCCGGGTATCTTTACTGTTAGAGACCGCTTCGGCTCGGATCCGCCACGCTGGCGTGCCAAGCGTCTTATCGTTGAATGACCATTCGCTGTCGATGAACGTGCCACCAACGTTCGTGGTCTTGATCGCATCAACCGAGCCATACTGATATTTTGGCGTCGAATTGACCGGGGTACTGGCCTTACTCTTCACACCGTCTGCGGCAATTGCGTAGACGCGGAAATAATATTTGGTGTTGCGAGTCAGTCCGTTGATATAGGCGACTGGCTCGGCTGGTTTGTCCTTGCGCTCATAGGTCTTGGCCCCCGAGAACGAACTCTTCGTGGCGTACTGAACTTGGTAACGAGTCGCGCCAGTCACCTTGGACCACGACACCTGAACGGTGTCCATCCCCAGCGATTCGGTTTTCGGCTTCTGCGGGACGCCCGTAACTGCGGCCCCCGCAGCCACCGGTGAGAGAAGTGCAGCAAGGACGGCGACCGTCACCAGCAGGACCAAGGCCAGCCCGCGCGAGGCGCGGGGCATCACTTTGATGGCTTGCATGTGGTGCTCCCCTGATTCATTTCGTTCCAACCGGCCATAAACTTCGCGAAGAAGCGACGGGCATCGTCCTTGTATTCCGATGACGCGCGTCGCGAATCGATCAACAGCATGTGCTCATCGCTGTAGCGCAGACCCGACGTTGACATGTTGGCGGTGCCGAACAGCGTCCGGCCCTCGTTGTTGCGTCGCGAACCAACCAAAACGAACTTGGTATGCAGCGGTGTAGCCGAGCACCGCACCGGGACATGAGCCTTGGTGAGGAATGCGAGTGTCGACTTGGTGATTGTTGCCATGCCGCCCTTGGGCGACAGCATAATCTTGACATCACAGCCACGCTTGGCCAACCGCTCGGCTGCTCTGGCGAACTGCTCCGAACGTGAATCGCTCAACCGGAACATGCCGACGCGTACCGTCGTGTCGACCTTGCAGTCGACATCGTCGAACTGCTTGGTGAAGTAATCCCGCGCAGTCTGCGGTTGCGGACTAAACGAGACCGTGGTGCCGCGCCCGGCGTCCGTCCCGTGACGATAGACCGGGTCGACCCAGACCTTGGGGTAATAGCCGCCCATTTTCTTGCCGTCCACGAGCTTCTGTCCCGAATATCTGTTTACACCGCTGAGGCTGCAATATTTGTTGTCAGCGCAGTACTGCATGCCCTTGAAGCGTTTGGTGAACAGGTTGTACATCGCCAGGTCGTTATAGATGAGCGAGCCGTCGGCCATGTAGTTACGGGTCTGGCCGCGGGAAATATTAGCCGAGCTGGAATAGATCGCCGGGTGCTGTCCACCCGTCTTGTCCCAGGTCGTGTCGCTGACCGTGATGAACTTCTCATGGTTAATCGAGTTGGGCAGCACACTGGATTTGTTGGTTTCATAGCAACCGTTGGTGCACCATTTGATCTTGGCCTTGACCTTCGAGCTGGGACCAAGCCGCGCGATAATCTGCTTGCGTCCGAGCGAGGAGGTGATGCTGCCGTTGTCGCTCACGAGATTGACTTTGACTTTGCGTTTCGAAACGACGTAGTCAAGTGCCAACCAAATCTGCTCCGGATCGCCCTCAAAACGGGTGACCGGGCCGAGCGCCCGCAGGAAGAACATGCCGATGTTGATCGTCGACCCTTGTTCGGCTCCGCACACGATCTGCGCAATGCGCTTGGAAAAATTCCATGGTGTTTCGTTGCCCGCATCGCCGAAACCTCGGGTGTCCATGTCAGACATGTTGAAAAACACGTCGTAAGGTGGCGGCGTGCTCGTGAATGTGGGACATGAGGTCGCGGTTGGCCCCGCGATACCGGTGTCGTCGGTAGCCCAATCGAGCGCAAGCGCCGGACTCAAGACTAGGCCGGAGAGCGTCAGCAACGCGACCACCATGATCAGCGTCCCTCGGCGTCGACGAGGTGTGACTCGTCGCCAGTTCAGACCTAACATGCATCCCTCCGCTCGCGTTGCTGCGTTTGCCCGAGCAACGCAACCTAGACGTCCAGATAACATGCGTCCCCGAACGGCGGCATGCGTCGCAACCGGCATGATGTTATCAGTTGAGTTGACAATGACGTAAACTCCACGTCGAGCCCGCGTCCGACTAATTTCATGTCGTTGGGAAGTTCGACTCATCCATCGGGAGGAACCGAATGTCGCGTCGTATCGGCGTCTTGGCCGTATTCGTGATGGCATTGCTGTTACCAGTTCCCGCGTTCGCGGCCAACGATGCACCCCTAGCTCAAGAGCCGGGAGTCCACGAAGTGCTCGCTCGGGCGCCATCCGCGGTTGTTCTTGCATTCGCCTGGGACCTCGACTCTGAGTCGACCCGCATCTACGTGATCGATTCGAAGGGCAAGAACGTCACCAGTAGCGCTCCCGATATCAGCGGATCGAATGCAATGGTGCAATTGGATTTCGGTCTCGACCGCGGAACTTACTCCGTCTACTACCGGACCACCGATCGCGATGGTGGGCTGATCGGCGGCGCCTACCAGTTCGCGATCGAACAGGGCAACTGGACGAAACTCAAAACACCCAATGCCTGGGTGGGGTCGGCAGAACAACCGACCATCTTCAAAGGCGAAGACCCCAATCAACCGGCGACCAAGAAAGACCTGAAGCCGAAGACCACTCAGTCTCCTGGGCTCGAGATCGTTAAGAAGGATGGAACCGTCGAACATCCAGCCGACATCAAAAAGACGAAAGACACGGCCGCGTCATCGAACGGCTCGAATCTCCCGTGGTTCATCGGCGGAGGCGGCGCACTGGTGGCAGTTGTGCTCGCGACGATGGCAGTCGTCAAACGTCGCAGGGTGTCCCCCGTTTACGCCGGCAAGCAGATCACCGACACACCTTCCGACGACTGAACTTCGAGTCACTACGGTCTCACCCGTCACACTAGAGTAACTTCAGTGCTGCCTTGTCACATGAGTCACATTGTCGGTAGGCTCCCGCTACCATGCCAAAGTGACTTTCCTAGGGACCGACATGCCGCGATTTGTTCGAGTATTTGTGCCGATGCTGGGCGCCATAGTCCTCACAGCCGGTTTGACCGTCGCGCCCGCTCAGGCCGCGAGCAAGCCGGTGTTCACCTCGATGTCGGCGACAGCTGGGCCGATCGCGGGCGGTCGAACGATCACGATCAGCGGCAAGCACTTCACCAAATCGTCCAAGGTGAGGTTCGGGTCGGCATACGCCGGCAAAGTGACCAAGAATTCGAGCAAAAAGCTCATGGTCGTCACCCCTAAGCACTCTGCCGGACCGGTCCATGTGCACATCAAGACTTCAGGCGGCACCTCCAAGTCAACCGCGAAGAATGTCTTCACCTACCGCAAACCGCCGGTGATCTCCAAGATCTCGCCGGCGACCGGCCCCGGTAGCGGTGGTACCAAGGTCACGATCGACGGCAGCTATTACACCAGCACGACCAAAGTGCGGTTTGGCTCGGTCTATGCCACCAAGGTCAAGAAAGTGTCGAGCAAACGACTCACCGCCGTTGCACCGGCTGGCACCTCCGGGGCCGTCGATGTCAGAGCAAAATCTTCCGGTGGCTGGTCGGCGACACGGTCGGCGTCGTTCACCTATCAAACTCCCCCTCGTCTCTCATCGTTGTCCACCACGGCTGGGCCGCTCACGGGTGGTAAATCTGTCACGATCACTGGCGCCGACTTCACCAAAACGTCCAAGGTGAGGTTCGGAACGGTTTATGCCAGCCACGTGACCTACTCATCGGCCAAGAAGCTCATTGCCGTAAGTCCCCTGCACTCCGACGGTCCGGTCGATGTGCGGGTCGAGACCTCGGCAGGCACCTCCGCAATGTCTAGCAACGACGTCTTCACCTACCGCAAAGTTCCGACGGTAAGCGCGGTGTCGGCCTCGAACGGTCCAACTGTTGGCGGCAACACGGTCACGATCGACGGCCAGTACTACACCCGCACCACCAAAGTGCGCTTCGGTTCGACCTACTCAACGAACGTCAAGAAAGTGTCGAGTAAGCGGCTCACGGCCGTCGTGCCCGCCGGCTCCGCTGGGATCGTAGATCTCACTGTGACGTCCTCGGGTGGCACATCAGTCCCATCGTCGGCCGCGACCTACACCTACATCGCGCCGCCGACCATCCAATCGCTCTCCACTACACAGGGCAGCGCAAACGGCGGCACAAAGGTCACGATCCGTGGCTCGGCATTCACTCCCGATTCCGTCGTCTTGTTCGACGACACCAAGGCGACCGCGGTAACCGTTTCGTCGCCAACTCAGTTGACCGCAGTGTCGCCGAAACACGCGATCAAGCGCGTCCAAGTCAAGGTCGCGACACCGACCGGCACCTCCAAGACCAACAGCGCCACGGTTTATCAGTACGGCACGGATGCACAACTCCAACTGAACATCGGCAGTTTCAACGTACGCGTTGGCAGCGGCTATGACTCGTCGCGCGGTCCCTATGAAAAACCGTGGACCACCCGAGTGCCAGTCGTCGTCAACCAGATCCAGCGTGAAGGTCTGGACGTCGTCGGCGTGCAGGAAGCTTCGGCCAGCAAGAAGCACACCGCAACCGGCGTTGCACAGTTCCAAGATTTGGCCAACCGGTTGGGTTCGCCGTACAAGCTCACCAACTCCGACCGTTATTGCTATGACTCCGACAAATCCGGCAACTGTGTGACCGGCGCCAGCTCATCGGATCGCATCATCTATAACTCGGACCGCCTAACAATGCTCAATGAGGGTGCCCGCAAACTCGACACCCGCAAGCCCACGGACGGTTCGGGGCGTTACGTCGTATGGGCGATCTTCCAGGACAAGCGCACCGACAAGAAATTCTTCTTCGTCAACACGCATCTTGAGCCCAACAAGGACGGCAAACTGAACGGCCTGATGCGCGAATCACAGACTAGGATCATCCTCACTGAGATCGCCGAGGAAAACCCCGCGGACCTGCCAATCATCTTCAGCGGCGATCTCGCGACGAGCAAATTCGACAAAGGCGTGCCCGCCAACGTCGCACACGACATGCTGACAGGTGCTGGTTTCGTCGACCCGCTCATCAACACCTATAAGTACAAAGGCGCCGAGACGCTGGTGTCCAACCTGGTCAATACCCGCTACAACAGCCTCAACTATTTCGAGAAGGCCCCCGCAACTGTGGCCGCCAGTTATGCCATCGGATCGTACGTTGACTACATCATGGTCGGAGGCGGCAATTTTACGATGACCGACTGGCATACGGTGATGGACTTGGACGCGAACGGAAATTTTAAGGGCGTCATCCCCTCGGACCATAATCTGATCACTCTGTCCGTCGGGCTACCCTGATTCTTGTACTGAGCGCATGCCAGCACGGCAAACGTTCGGGCACGGTTGTTGAACCAACTCAGGAGTTCCGAAAATGGCGCGGTTATTACGGCCCTCCTCGCCAGGGAGCAGGCGGGCGCGTCGCACATCGTCCCATCGCGATCTGCGTCGGCGGAGATCCCGACGAGTCTGGATTGCAGCCCTCGCCGGAATCCCGGTGTTCGTGATTTGGGCCCTGATCACGATCCGGCCGGGCTCAGCACCGTCGCCGTCCGATCCCGGGCCGACTATCACTCGACTTTCTTCGCTTACCGGACCGATTGAGGGTGGAATTCAGCTTGTCATCACCGGGTCTGGTTTCACCGAGCGCCCAACTGTGACCTTCGGTGGTATTCGAGCCAAAATTGAATCAGGTTCAGACCGCAGAATCGTGGTTGGTGTGCCGGCCAGCGACGCTGGCAGTACGTCAGTTCGTGTCCTAACACCTGACGGCTCCTCGCATTTGGGACGCTCATCACAATTCACCTACGTCGCCCCACCGACCATCGCCAAACTTTCCCCCGATGAGGGCAAGGCACGGGGTGGCCACGAAGTGACGATCACCGGCACAGATTTCGTCACTGGAACGACCGTGCGTTTCGGCAAGACTCCGGCCACGAATGTCACCGTAACCTCCCCCACAGTTTTAACTGCGACGGTGCCTGAGCGCGACTTCGGCCCGGTCAACGTGCACGTCACGACGCCCTACGGGTCATCGGAGACATCCGATAAATCCACCTATCGGGCTGGCAGCGATGCCGAACTACAGCTGCGAGTCGGCAGCTTCAACGTCCGCGTCGCCAGCGGTTACCGGAAATTCCGCACGTCACGGCTCGAACAGCCCTGGATCAAACGTCTGCCGGCTGTGGCCGATCAGATCAAGCGCGAGGATCTGGATGTCGTCGGTATCCAGGAGGCTTCGGCCAGCGGCAAATACACCGCGACCGGTCGCTCGCAATATGAGGACATCGTCGCCAGGCTCGGATCGCCATACAAGCTGACCAATTCGTTGCGGTACTGCATGGGCTCTGGCGCCGGAGCCGCTTGCCGTGGCGGCGGAAGTTCATCAGACCGCATTATCTACAACAGCGACCGACTGAAACTCATCGCGCAGGGCGCCCGGAAACTGGATAGTCGTGGGGGCCGCGCTGGCTCAACTCGTAACGTTGCGTGGGCGAAGTTCAAGGACCGCCGCTCGAACAAGAAGTTCATGCTCGTGAACACCCATCTTGAGCCCGGCAAGGTCAATGCG
Organism: Aeromicrobium changchenzhani; assembly: GCF_057586615.1. Taxonomy (NCBI): domain Bacteria; kingdom Bacillati; phylum Actinomycetota; class Actinomycetes; order Propionibacteriales; family Nocardioidaceae; genus Aeromicrobium; species Aeromicrobium changchenzhani. The sequence goes on from NZ_CM172480.1 coordinate 2,516,825, forward strand.
CTCCGGGTACGTCAGGCACGCATCATCCTCAACACAATCGCCCAGGAGAACCCCCAGAACATTTCGACCGTTCTCGTCGGCGATCTCGGCGCAAGTAAATTTGATCCGCAAGGCAACGGGGCACACGCCGCGCTCACGGGTGCTGGATTCGTCGATCCACTGATCAATACTCGCCGCTACCGAGGCGCCGAGACGCGCGTCAAAAAACTGATCAATATACGAAACGGCAGCCTCAATGACTTCCGGAGCGCACCGCAAGGCGTCGGCGGCTTCCCGATCGGCTCCTACCTCGATTATATTCTGGTGCGGGGCGGAGACTTCGATCTCGTCGAATGGAAAACCGTCGTCGATACCGGATCCAACGGTCGCTTCGCGGGTGTCATACCCTCCGATCACAATCTCGTCACGCTGCGGCTCGGTTTACCCTGATCGGTCTTTCGTTTGCTCGTTCTTGAGACTCAGATCTTGAATTGAGATACGGTCTCAGGACTGTCAACCATCAACGAAAGACAGCACGCATGCCCACTCGAGTCCTGTTCAGACTCGCAGCGCTCGGCGCTACGGCCGCACTCGGACTGGCCGTAATGTCCGCGCCCGCCGAGGCTGCGAGCAAAAAACCATCAATCAGTAAGGTCTCGCCGGCAACGGGGCAGCTCAGCGGCAAAACGAAGATCACGATCACCGGCAAACGCTTCACCAAGAGCGCCAAGGTCTACTTCGGCTCCACGAAAGCCAAGATCAATTATTCGTCGACCAAAAAGCTGTACGCCTACGCTCCCGCGAAGAAGTCGGCTGGCTCGGTCAAAATCAAAGTCAAGACGTCCAAAGGCACCTCAAAGACCAAGACCTTCTCCTACAAGGCCCCGCCAAAGCCCACCAGCGGCCTCAAAGTCGGCAGCTTCAATGTGCGCGTGGCAAGTGCATACTACGACCCCATGAAGAAGGAAAAGAACGAAAAGCCTTGGACTACACGCGTTCCGGTCGTTGCCGACCAGCTGCGTCGTTCAAACCTTGACGTCGTCGGCATCCAGGAAGCGTCTGCGGGCAGCGGCTACACGCAAGGCGGAGTCGCACAGTTCCAGGACATCGCCGACGCTCTCGGCACGCCATATGCCCTGACCAGCGTCGAGCGTTACTGTTACGAGCCCGACGCGAGCAGCCGCTGTCCGGATGCGGCCAGCTCCTCGGACCGCATCATTTACAACAGCGGCCGGCTTGACCTGCTCCGCACCGGCGCACGCAAACTCGACAATAGAGGCTGGAGCAATGGTTCGGGACGATACGTCGCCTGGGCAACCTTTAAGACCAAGAAGACCGGTAAACAGTTCTTTTTCGTCAGCACACACCTTGAGCCTGGTTCGACCAAGGATAAGTTGCGCGGTCAGCAGGCAGGCATCATCCTCGATGAGATCAACACACAGAACACCAGTAACCTGCCTGTCATCGCCGTCGGCGACCTGAGTGCTACCAAGTTCGCCGCTAACAGCGCCGCACACACGAAATTCACTGGAGCCGGCTTCACCGATCCGTTACTCAACACCTACAGATACAAAGGCACGTCGAAAGTGCGCACCGCAGTCAACCTGAAGTATTCCGGCAACAACTACTTCGGCAACCCACAGAACGCGGATAAGCCCACACCGAACGAAATCAAGGGTCACTTCCGTCCACAAATCGTGAACGGCAACTATCCCATCGGGGCCTATCTGGACTACATCATGACGCGCGGCGGCAAGTTCACCTACGACCGGTGGGAAACCGTGCTCGACTTGAAGTCAGATGGCAAGTCAAAAGGCGATTTCAACGGGGTCATCCCGTCGGACCATAATCTGATCACGCTGAGCATGACGTTCTCCTGACTCAGGATTAGCCTACGCCAGGATCAGTTGATGATGTCCGCGTCAGCGCGGGCGGTCTCGATGACACGAGCCATCCACTGAGACTCCGAGCGACGCAGCTTGAAGTTCGATGACTTGCCCTGCCGGATCATCGAGCTGAACTCGGCGATCTCATAGCGCAGACCGTCGCCGTCGAACTTGTAGTAGAACTTCTTGTTGTCGTTAGGATTCTCGAACCGGCACTCGAAATACTCGGTCTTCCACCAGGGTGCAGGGACATAGAGATAACCTTGGGTGCCGCCAATTACGAGATCGCCCTCGGCTTTGACGCCGAGACCGACTCGCGCCGACGCCACGGCGTGCGGATAGCGCAAATCGATACGCGAGAATGTATCGACACCGCCTTGGGCTGACTTCAATGACACGGTGCGCTGCTCGACGTGATCTTCACCGAGTAGCTTGACGATCGCAACGAGCGGATAACTAGCCAACTCCGACAGGCTGCCGCCGCCCTGTTCGGGATCCAACTCGCGCACGTCACCGGACGTCAGTTTGGTGAACGTCGCGTCAACCGAACAGATCTCACCGATCGAACCGCTTCGCGCCACCGCCACCATACGAGCGAACCCTGGCGCGAAGGCTGTCTTGACGGCCTCGAGGAGCACCAGATTGCGTTCCTCGGCCAGTTCGAACAGCTCGGCGGTCTCTGCCGCGGTGAGCGTCAGTGGCTTTTCGCACAGGACGTGTTTGCCCTGCTCGAGCGCGTGACGCACCTGTTCGGCATGCGACAGATGTGGCGAAGCGATGTAAACGGCATCAACGTTAGCGAGTAACTCGTCGAAATCCTTGGCGCCGAGGTCGAGTTCGTGTCGCTCGACGAAAGCGGAAACATTGTCGTGATTGCGTGACCAGACTCCGTGGATGTCGACACCGCTGACGTAGTGCGCCTCGTCGACGAAACGGTGCGCGATTCTGCCGGTGCCCACGACGCCGACCCGCAAAATTCCGGCCGCCTCATTGCGCAGCATCGTGCTTGACACGCCCTTGGTGCGCTCAAGGTAGACAACTTTGCAATAGTCATTGAGATAGTCGAACTTGCCGAGCCAATCCGAGCCGATCGCAAAGATGTCGACACCGTGCTTTTGGATGTCGTTGATCTTCTGGCCCTCATACTCCTCAATGATGACCTCATCGGCCAGGCCACTCGCCTGCACATTGTGTACGCGCTCCATGAGGCTCTGCTGCACGTTGAGCTTGCCACGTGCGTCATCGAAGTTTTCGGTCGTCACGGCAACGATGAGATGATCGCCGAGCTCTTTGGCTCGTTCCAACAATCGGCGGTGACCGTCGTGGAAGAGGTCATAGGTGCCGTAGGTGATGACGCGCATCGGACTCCTTCAGTGCTGCTAGGTATTCGGCTACTTTAGCGTTCCATCGTCCAGTCGTTGCTTCGCCCTCGCGAAGTCGGCAGCGGTCGTGAGCTTGAAATTGTCCTCATCGCCAGCGACCAGAGCGATTTGCACGTCCGGGCGGTGAAGCAGCACCACCGAGCAGTCATCGGTAGAATCGCTGCCGGCCTCGACCGCTCGGCGGTGCGCATCACGGATTACGCCGCAACGAAAGCCTTGCGGCGTTTGGGCGCGACGCATCGTCGTCCGTTCGGGAACCTCAACCAACTCATTGACTGCGCCGTCCTGCTTGATCTGGTAGACCGTGTCAACGGAGTCAATAACGGTGCCGACTGCGTCGTAGGTACGCAAAGCGTCGAGGCAACGGTCAATGACTTCGGCTGGCAGGAACGGTCGCGCCACATCGTGGATCAGGACGAACGCGTTGTCATCGTCGATCAGCGCGAGTCCTCGCGCAGCGCTCGATTGGCGGCTGCTGCCGCCGGCAACCACTGTCGCTCCCGGGACCAGAAACGCCGCGCGTTCGACGAGATCGGCGGGCATGACGACCACGACGCGGCCGATCCGAGGGTGTCGTTCAAAGACGGCTACGGCACGTTCGAGGACTGTCACCCCGCCTAGGTCGGCAAGTTGTTTGGGGACGCTTTGTCCGGCCCGTTCCCCAACACCGCCGGCGAGCAGAAGCGCGGCCACGACCGGTGCGTTCACGAGATTCTCCACGAACCGATCACCCGCCTGATTTCAGGATCGCATCGCGCTGCTGGGACTTCCAGGCCCGGAATCCTTCCTCAGTAGTCCCCCGGCGCCAATAACCAGAGACCGAAACGTCAGATCGTGGGACACCCCGATCGCTGAGGACAAAAGGACGAACTGACTTCAGCAGCGCGGACTCGCCGTGCACAAAAACCTGTGCCCGGCCGGGCAGCCAGTCGAAGGTCCGTACGGCCTGATCGAGCAGTTCGGTCGAACCCGCTTCAGCATCGCCACGATGGAGCCAGTGCAGGTCGACGCCAGCCTCAGTTTGAAACTGGTGCTCGGCTTCTGGACCGTCAACCTCGATGAAGGCAACCGCCTTCGCGCCCACATCGAGCCGCTCCAGCCCGGCACCAATCGCCGGAATCGCAGCCTCATCACCTACGAACAGGTGCCAGTCGGCGGCCGGATCCGGAGCATAAGCGCCGCTCGGGCCACGCAGGTGCATCACGTCGCCGGGCCTCGCATCGCGCGCCCATGGGCCCGCAAAGCCAGTGTCACCATGGACCACGAAGTCGATCGCGAGTTCCTCAGCTGATCGATCGATCCAGCGAATCGTGTAGGTGCGTAGGACCGGCCACGATTCCGGTGGCACAACATCGCGCACCGCCAGCAGATCAAGTGGCTCGGGATAGTCGACCGAAGGGTCGAGGAACACGAGTTTGACATAACAATCGGTCGGCATTCCACCGGGAAGCTCCGGCAATGCCGCATACCGTTGGAGGAACAGTTCGAACCCGTCGCCACCGAGAACGACCCGCTGCATATCTGGCGTCAGTCGTTCGGTTCGCACGACGACGAGTTTGACTGGCTGATGCTTGCTCACGCTGTGTAGCCTATCGGCGTGAGCCAAGGCATCGATATTCAGCAATTTGACCCCAGTATTCGCCCCGCGGACGACCTGTTTCGCCACGTCAACGGCCCATGGCTGAAGACCGCCAAGATCAATGCGGATCGAGCAACCGCGGGCGCCTTCGTGGTCCTCGTCGACGAGGCCGAGGCCAAAATTCGGGCAATCGTCGAGCGTTCGGGAACCGAGGCGCAGGACGATGAGCAGCGCAAGATCGGTGACCTCTATGCGAGTTTCATGGATGCCAACCGGGCCGAAGAGCTCGGCGCGACCCCACTCGAACCCGAACTGGCCAAGGTCGATGCGATCGGCTCGATCGCCGACTTCGTGGCAACCCTGGGTGAACTCGAACGCTCCGGAGTCAGCGGTCTGCTGGGCATGTACATCGCCCCAGACGAGGGCAATCCGGACCGCTACATCACCTACTTGAATCAGAGCGGCATCGGGCTGCCCGATGAGTCCTACTACCGCAACGATGATTTTGCGCCGATCCGTACCGCGTATGTCGATCACATCACAACCGTGCTCGATCTTGCCGGCCTCGACGAGCCCGCTGCGCGTGCTGGCCGGGTGCTCGACGTCGAGACGCGCCTCGCCGCCCATCACTGGGATCGGGTCGCCTGCCGTGATGCGCAGAAGACCTACAACCCTAAGTCGAACGCCGAGTTGCGCACGCTCATGCCGTCGTTCGACTGGTCCGACTGGTCGGACAAAGCCGGAGTCGCCGACAACGTTCTCGCCGAGGTCATCGTCGGCCAACCCTCTTACTTTGAAGGTCTCGACAATCTGCTCGTCGAGGCTGAGCTCGATAATTGGAAGGACTGGCTGCGCTGGAATGTCGTACACAGCGGTGCTGCCTATCTGTCCAGCGCTTTCGTCGACGCCAACTTCGCGTTCTACGGCAAGACACTGAGCGGCACCGATGAACTCCGCCCGCGCTGGAAACGTGGCGTCGGCTTCGTCGAGGGCAATATGGGCGAAGCGCTCGGCAAGATCTATGTACGCACCGAGTTCCCGGCCGCTTCCAAGGAACGGATGCAGGGGCTGATTGCGAACCTGATCGAGGCCTATCGCCAGTCAATCAAGACGATCGCGTGGATGAGCGACGAAACCAAAGAGCGCGCCTTAGAGAAGTTGGACTCGTTCACTCCCAAGATCGGGCATCCCGACACCTGGCGCGACTACTCACAGCTCGTCACCGCGCCTGATGACCTACTTGGCAATGCCCGGCGTTCCTTGGCGGTCGCGATGGATCGCGAGTTGGCCAAGATCGGCAGCCCGATCGACCGCGACGAGTGGTACATGACACCGCAGACCGTTAACGCCTACTACAACCCGACCATGAACGAGATCGTCTTCCCGGCCGCGATCCTGCAGCCACCATTCTTCCACGCCGATGCTGACGATGCGGTCAACTACGGCGCGATCGGCGCGGTCATCGGCCACGAGATCGGCCACGGCTTCGACGATCAGGGCTCGCACTACGACGGCACGGGCGCACTGCGCAATTGGTGGACCGATGCTGACCGCCAATCGTTCGAAAAGCTCACCGGCGCGCTGATCGAGCAGTATGCAGCGCTGTCTCCCGCCGGCGCTGACGGCGCCACGGTCAACGGCGAACTTACGATCGGGGAAAACATCGGTGACCTCGGTGGCCTCGGCATTGCCTACAAGGCATACCGGCTCGCTCAAGGCGATCAACCGGGCGCCGACATCGACGGTCTCACCGCCGACCAGCGTTTCTTCATCTCGTGGGCGCAGGCTTGGCAGGGCAAGGTCCGCGAACAGGAAGTCGTACGCCGGCTTACCATCGATCCGCACTCGCCGCCCGAATTTCGCTGCAATCAGGTCGTCCGCAACATCGACGCGTTCTATGCTGCGTTCGATGTGCGCGCGGAAGACGAATTGTGGCTGGACCCGGCCGACCGCGTCACGATCTGGTAATCACACGCCGTGCGACGCAAGTAGAGTAGCCAGGTGGCAATGTGCTCACGTATTTTCCGACGACAGTGAGCACCGATGATTGAGCACGACGGTAGCGACGAACGGGTTGCGATCCAGCGACGGACAGTTCAGATTCTGTCGGCGTCCCAGGTCATCGGTGGGATCGGCAACGGTGCCGGTTTTGCCGTCGGCGCGCTGATCATCAAGGACGTGAGTGGTTCCTCCGCGTGGGCCGGTATGGCCACCGTGATGCTCACGCTCGGCGCCGCTCTCTTCACCCTTCCACTTGCCTCGCTCGCCAATCGCGCCGGTCGCCGTCCGCCGTTGACGCTCGGCTGGCTGATCGGGGCGAGTGGCGCCGTAGTCACGATCGTCGGAGCGAATTTCAACTCGTTGACCGTATCGCTATTTGGCCTCATCCTGTTTGGCGCAAGCACTGCAGCCAATCTTCAATCCCGCTTTGCCGCCGTCGACCTCGCCAAACCACGCCAGATCGGTCAGGCGCTGTCGCTGGTGATCTGGTCGACCACGATCGGCGCAGTAATCGGTCCCAATCTGATCGGCCCGGGCGCCTCGCTCGCGCGAGTACTGGGCATACCGGCTCTCGCCGGACCGTTGGTGTTCTCCGGCACTGGCTTCCTGCTCGCTGGCATCCTGATCTTCACGACACTGCGACCCGATCCCTTGATCGAAGCCGGCGGAGGGGACGGATCGTCACGCTCAGGCCTCGCACATGCACTCCCCTACGTTCACGGAAGCACCCTCGCCGGCATTCTCACTGTCGCGTCTGCACATGCCGTCATGGTGTCGGTCATGGCGATGACACCGGTGCACATGCAGGATCACGGCTCAAGTCTGGACATCATCGGGCTCACCATCAGCCTGCACATTGCCGGAATGTATTCCCTGTCCCCCGTCATGGGCTGGCTCAGCGACCATTGGGGCGCTCGACCCACAATCCTGATGGGTCAGTCACTGCTGATCGCAGCGGTCGGGGTAGCTGGCACTGCGGGACCCTCCGACTTCCAAATCACCGTCGGCCTCGTGCTGCTGGGGCTCGGCTGGTCGGCTTCAGTGATCGCCGGATCAACCCTGCTGACCCAAGACCTCGATCCGGCGGTCCGGCCGTCCGTGCAGGGCCTGAGCGACCTAACCATGAACCTTGCAGGCGCCACAGGCGGGCTGATTGCCGGCCTCATCATGGCCGGCTGGAACTTCGGCACCCTCAACGCTTCTGCGGCCGTCCTGACACTGCCTGTCATCTTCGTCGTGTTCGCTGGCCGGCGAACGATTAAGACTGCCTGAACGCAACGCCTAGAACGCGCGGCGTTTGCCCGGACTCAACCATTGCCGAACGTCGTCACGACGATCCCGTATGTCGTCGAAGCGATCTTCAAACCAATACCGCGCGGGTGTCGTGACGTCGCCCAGCCACCCCGCCATGCCTTCAAAGGTCGATGTCGACACGAAGATCGCCGTTGGCGCGAGAATCGCCAGCGATGCCACCGGAAGCGACATGATCAGCGCAAAGAAAACGTTGACAACTATCGCCAGCGCGATCACGATCCATCGGGTGATCCGGTTGATCAGGAAAACGCCAAAGAAGAGTTGCGTGAACAACACCGCATACGTGATGAGTGCGAGCAGGATCGCGCTATGGCTAAATAGGTCCGACAGCCACGGGAAGGGCCGGTAGTCCGGCAGTTGCATCGTCGAATACAAGGCGGTGCCATTCCGCCATGCCACCGAAGTGATCTTGGTCAGGCCACCATTCATATAGATCAGGACGGTTTGCGCGGCTAGACCCGCGATGCCAATATTGTGCACGCTGGTCGAAAGCCACGCCGGGACCGTCTCATGGCTGTTCCAGGCATTCTTGAGCGCGGTGACGCCGCCCGCGTCCATAAGCGGTTTAGATTGCCGCCGACGATCGTCCAATGACCAATGTGATGAGGAGTCGATCAGCAGCATCCACAGCAGGGCGAGCCGAATCAGGTTGTCCGTCGATGTACCAACCACCGGGTTTTGGCCGACAATTGCGATAAAGCCGAATGTGGTGAGAATCGTCGCAATCCGTGTGTGCCAACCGAGCAGGAACGCCAGCGCACTCACCAGCACAAGGCTGTAGACGACCGTGACAATAAAACCACTCGCGCCAGCCAGAATCGTCAGTTCAGGGAAGCTGCTGGCCGAGCGGGATGGGTCCGCCCACACTGAGGCCGGACCGATCCACAGTTGACGGGTCGAGAAGTTGCCAACCAGTAGTAGGAGCACTGCGGCGCCCAGCAAGATGCGACAGGCCGCCGCGCCGTACGCGGCCTTCTTATCATCGAGCAGCCACCCCTCGAGTCCGTCCCGAGCGTCATAGAACCTATCGGAAACGGCCCACATCAATTCACGCAACGGTGATCACTTCTTCACGTAGGAGTCGAATTCGGACTGGGCATCTTCTTGGGCCGGAAGTGCTTTGCGCCAGCCGAAGGAAAAGTAGGTGTACGTTGCCGCCGCGGCTTTGTCACGGTCCTTGAAGCGTGGCATGGTCTTGCGGCCGACCTTGTATTGAATCTTCGTTATCTCAGCACCCGATGCGGCCGTCGCATACAGAGACGTGGCGTACATCGTGGCGAACTGCGTCGTCATCGTGTCGTACGCCAAATAGTTCGAGACGACGACTGGGACGCCGCCCGCGCCATAGAGCGATTCCGTCAGCTTGCCGCGCGAGTCCTTCACGTAACTCTTCTGCACCAATAGCTTCTGGTCGAAGTTGAGCCCGAATGTCGCGGCATTCAGGTTGGTGGCGAGCCGCCGATTGATGAGGTGGACCCGCGCCGGCTGAAGGCTGTGCCGCAGGGCCGGACGCTCGATCTTCGTGACATCGACCCAGCCAGTCGTGCGCTTCTTGCCAGCGGCGACATCGAGGACCTCGGCCCGAATTAGCAGCCGTTCGTCGACGAACTGCGCACTCGGATCGGCATTGCCCCACGATTGCTGAAAATAGGGATCCACGTAGCTGGCAAGTCGGGTCGAACCGACCGCGTCGCGGATGGGGCTAGATGGCGCTAGCCAGATGGCAATCAGGATCGTATGGACGACCGCTAGCAGGGCGACCGTCAGGATCGCTGTGCGCTGCCAACCGTGAGGTGAGTCGCCGCTGGGGGCGGTTTGCTCATTGGCGGGCATGTCGTTCATCCTACGGGTCGGCCAGCACATGAAGGTGACGCGGGAAGGGCCGGCGACCATCTCTTTCGAGGTAGTCGCCGGCCCTTCACCGGTTCAGCGGTTAGACCTTACTGCTTGGCCAAACGGCGCTTCTCATTTGCTAGGACTGCTGAGCCGAAGCCAACCAATCCGAGCGCGAGGAGCAGCAGCGGCAGCACATTCGGTGCACCCGTGTTCGGCAGCGCCGAGGTCACGCCTGCATCGGCGTTGGCGTCCGCATTGGCGTCAGCCACCGCGTCAGCGTTAGCGTCAGCATCGGCGTCCGCAATCGTGTCCTGATCCGCCGGAGCATCGGCATCGGCGTTGGTGTCCTGATCCGCCGGAGCGTCAGCATCAGCGTCCGTTGCGCCCGCGGCACGGTTCGGACCGCAGGTGACCTTGGCCAACTTGAGGTCATTCGCACCGTCGAGCAGGTTCAAGTGCAGGGCGGTCACGCTGATCGCGCCCGCAGTCTTCGTCTGCTCGTTGACCGTGCCCGAGACAAGTTTCTCGATCGCATTCCCGAGCGGTGTCAACACTGGATCTTCCAATGCATCGAACAACGTGTTGAGGACCTGGTCCTTGAGACCGGCCAACACCAGGTTGAGCGGATCAAGTGCACCGCCGAGGCTGCTGCTCAAGGAGTCTTGAATGCCGGTGATGACGTCGTCCACAATCTGCTGTGCCGCTTCGTCCGAGCCGACGACCAGGTTGGAGTTGGGTGTAGTCGCGATAGTGATCGGCACGTTAATGACCTGGTCACCAAGCTTGATGGTCAACTTGATGGATGCAACCGTCGCGGTGCCACTGGCCGATTTCGGCTTGGCCTCGCACGTTGCCTCAACCGCACCAATTTGCAGTGAGACGGGCAGCGCCTTGTCAACCGCGCCCAGCGCGGTCTGCAACGCGTCGTCGATCGGCGTAACGAGTGGGTCCAGCGCGCCACGAACCAAGGCCTTAAGAACTGGGTCATCGATTGCATCAACGATCGGATCGAGGATGGTACCGGTATCGATGTTGCCGATATCGTCGACCAGATCGGTGATGTCGAGCGATGGGCCCAACGGAACGATGTTGATCGGGGCGACGCTCGCGTCAGCCTTCGATTTTCCGTTCTCGGACGCAGTCGCATGCTGCGAATATGCGTCAACGCCGGTCGTATCGAGTCCTTCGCCACACTGCCCAGTGGCAGTGCCGTCAGGAAAAGCGACCTTGCAAGGCGTTCCGCTGATGATCTGAGTCAGACCATTGCTCGTAACTGCCGCGGACGTAGCCTGCGCAACTGGATCTGGTGCACCACTCGCTGAGAAGGACAGTGCCAGCGAAACAAGCGCCATCACCAGTCCAAGCGCGATGGAATTCTTTCCAACCCTTTTCATCCGGGTGTTCTCCTCTAAATCAAACGCCATGTCATTGGGTCCCCGAGCACGCCAAGGTCCACACGCAAAGCAGCACAGGGGCCACCAGCGGGATTAGTCTAGCCATAATTGCGACAACTCGCATACCACCCCCGGAAAAATTCCACCAAATACACTAATTAGCGGCGTCTGGCTCCGAATCGGCCAATTTTCGATCGCGCCGCTCCCTGAACATCCGACGACGGAGCACCGACTCCAATCGGAACCAGGATCGATCGCTGATCAGCAGCACGTCAACGGCGATCATGACGAGCGAAAAGTACAGAATCCCCATGAAAATCCCGATGCCCAAATGCATACCGGTCAACGTGATCAGCGCAAGAAAGCGTGTCGGTCGATACATCAGCAATACCGGCACGAGCAGCTGCACCCCGATGGCGGTGTACGAAGCAACAGCAACGATCCAGCCATGATCGGTCAACAGATGGATGTGGTCGTTCCACGGCGAATATGTCTTCACCTGAAGCGGGTAGTAGACCGCGGTGCCACCCATCCACTTATCGCTCTGCACCTTCCACAACGCCGAGGCGACATAGACCATGACGATCTGGTGAATGATCAGGATGATCGCAATATTGTGAAGCGTCGTCGTGAACCAGTCGGGCAATATCGCTGGTATTCGGCCGCGACGCTCCCGCAACCAACTGTCGACCGACCAGTGCCGTCCCGAATCGACAAAGCACATATAGAGCAGGACCATGCGCAGCACCGCATCGCCGCCCGAACCGACCAGCGGATTGGCGACATAGAGCGACATCCAGAACAGCAACGCAAGAATCGTCGAAGCGCGAGTCGCAAATCCCAGCATCATGGCGATGCCGACAAGAATCGTCACAATGTATGCGAGGTTGAAAATCCAGCCTTGTGAGTCGACGAAGAGATAGTTCAGAAAGTCTGGCCATCCGCGCCCGCCTTGGATCGGATCGGTCCAGGCCGCCCCGTCGCCCCACGTGTATTGGCGATCAGGCCAGTTGGCGAGCAGCTGGCTCCAGATGATGAAGCCCAACAACATCCGCGTGACCGCGAGTCCGTACGTCGAATGTTTCTCTCCGATGAGCCATTCCCACGAGCGCGCAATCATCGATGCCGCCGATAGAACGAGGTAATAGTGTCTTGCTCAGCTTTGCTGGCCTGAATCGGCGCACGCCATCCGCTACGTCGGACCGTTGGCGCCGGCCGAACGTAGTCCTTTTTGCTGCGTTCAGAGTATGGGGCGACACTTCGATCGACTATCCGATATCGAACTGCCGTGAAGTCGACACCCGGGTGCGCGGCCTTGAGCGCCGAGGTTGCCAGCCCAATGATCGTGGTTTCGTAGCGCAAATAAAGATTGACGGTACCGGCATTGTCCGACTCTTCAGTCAGTTTTTTACGCAGTGCTGCATAGCCGTCAAGCGCCGTCTTCTTGTCGTTGAGTGCTGTTTCGCGCTGTTGCTGAGTCATCGCGAGGAAGCGACTGTTGAGCGGGCCAACCATCTTGTTGGTGATGTAGCCGGCCCGACCGCCAACAAGTTTGTGATGTACGAGGTCCAGTTCGACGTCGGTCCAATTGAGCCACTTCGTCGTCCTGCTGGAGCCGTCCGCCAACGAGTACTGTCCACGGAACTCGATTGAACGGTCCGATGAGATCGGATTGGGTGCGAACAGTCGCCAATTCTGCGTGAAGAACGGATTCAGATAGGCGGTCACCGGTTTGAGGCTTGTCGAGGTCTTATTGGTAGGTATTGCCGCGGTTGTGACCGAGAGGAGATGGAAGCCGGCGATCGCCACAATGAGGCCGACCACCACCATCTGCATTCGACCGGGCTTCTGCACGGGGACAAACCTAGCAACCACAATTCGCCCCCACTTCGTTGCGGCTGAGAACGCAAAAATATGTCTCCTTATTTGGTGAAAATCTCTTGTATTCATGGGTTTTTATGACTATACTCGAACATGTGTTCGATAGAATGTTTTAGTGGCGGATTCGGGGTGAATCAGTGATGGCGGATGCAGTGTTGATCGACCGGTTGGTCGCGCGCCAGAGCACAGCGTTCGTCGCTGAGTGTGCCCAGGTTATGGACATGCTGGTCTTCGTTGCTGACGCCCGCAGCCACGGCGAGGCGATCGGTGGCCATGGCCGCACGGTTGGCCAGAAAGTTGGCCAGTTGGAGGCCGAGGCCGCGGTGCACGAGTTGTCGCTCGCGCTACTGATCCCGGTCGGCGTCCTGCAGCGGCTGCTCGCGGCCGCCCGCTACGCCCGCGCCCGGCTGCCGCACGTCTGGGACGGGTGGGCCCGTGGCCATCTTGGTGCCGGCCATGTCGGGCTGATCGTGGCCACCGCTGGCCGGCTCGAACGCCCCGACTCAATCACTCGTTTGGACGTCATGGTTGTGGACATCGCCAGCAGCCGGACGTTGGAGCAGTTACGTCGCTGGCTGGCCCGCTTCGTCGACCGGATCGAACCCGATCTCGCCGAACAACGACACCGCCAAGCCCGCCGCGAACGCCGTGTCCACCTGGAAGTCGGCGACGACGGCATGAGCTGGCTAATGGCCCTGCTGCCCTCAACCGAAGCCGCAGCGATCGACCACCGCATCGAACAAACCGCCCGCACACAACCAACTACCGGACGGACACACTCCCAACAGCGCGCGGACGCGCTCAGCAGCCTGCTCCTCGGCGACACAACCGCCACGGGCACCACCAGCCCAACCAATCGGGCACGAATCGATATCGGTGTCGTTGTCCCGATCCAATCAGTCATGGGCTTATCCGATGCGCCCGGTGAACTGATCGACCGGTCCGCATCCGTCCCCGCCAGCTACATCCGCGATCTTGCCATCCAGCCCGGCACCCTGTTCTGGCGACTCCTCACCGACAAGACCGGCAAACTACTCGACGTAACCCGTGTTGGCAGGTTCGCCACCGGCGACCTGGGCATGGCGATCCGGTTCCGCGACGGCACCAGCGTCTTCCCCACCTCAACCGTTCCGGCCAGCGACTGCGACACCGACCACACCACCGCATATCCCGCCCCGACCACCGCTGCGAACCTCGGTGCCCTACATCGACGAGCCCACCGCCTCAAAACCGCCGGAACATTATCGGTCACCCAAACCGAACCCGGCACCTTCGACTGGACCACCAGCACCGGCCACCACTACCAACAATCCCCCGACCCACTCCCCGTCCAACCCTGGCACCCCGACCCCTGGTTCACCCCAGAATTCATCACCCACACCGAACACGACATCACCCACGGCATCACCGCCTAAACCCGTCGAGCTTGGGCGGAGTGGCGCCCGTGTGGGAAAGAAAAAAGCCCCACACAATGTGTGGGACCTTCTTTGAATCGTGTGGAGCATAGGAGATTCGAACTCCTGACCTCTTCCATGCCATGGAAGCGCGCTACCAACTGCGCCAATGCCCCGAACACTCAACATATTCGAGCAGGTCAATCCTAACGGTATCCGCAGCCCGACCCAAATCCGGGTCAGTCGTCGTCGGAGAGGGTCGGCTCTGGCAGCGTTCCAGCATTCCATTCGGTGATCCGCCACATGTTCTCCGCGCCGAAACGCGACTCCTGCAACACCGACCAGGCACAGTTGCTGAAACCGCCGAGTGAACGCCAATGCGCTTGCCCGATCCCCACGAAGGTGCAGGCTCCCACGCGCAGCACTGCGCCATGCGCGACCACAACTAGCGGCCGATCATCGCCGAGGTCTTCGCACGCTTCCTCAAGCACATCGGCGAAGCGGCGGCCCGCTTCCCGATAGGTTTCACCGCCGGGCATTCGGTAGTCATCGCCGGTGATCCAAGCACGCATTTCATCGGGATAGGACTCCCAGGCTTCCTTCGAGGTAAGTCCCTCCCGGACGCCAAAGTGCAGTTCACGGAGCCGTTCATCGACTTCGACCGGGACCCCGCAGAGTTCACCGAGAACGCCGGCCGTTGCGGCCGCACGCGAAAGGTCCGAGCTGAGGATTCGTGCCGGGTTGAGTGTGGCCAAGCGCGCGGCCGCGGCCTCGGCCTGCGCATAGCCGGTGTCGTCAAGTGGCACATCGCTTTGGCCCTGAACCCGCCCGGCCGCGTTCCATGCCGTACGCCCATGCCGCCAAAGAATAATCTGCCGACTCAATGCAACCCGACCACCGGACAGTCGTTCCACAGCCGTTCAAGCGCATAGAACTCACGTTCTTCGTGATGCTGGATGTGGACAACAATCTCGAAGTAGTCGAGCAGAACCCAGCGGGCTTCGCGGGCACCTTCACGGCGTACGGGCTTGGCGCCCAATTCATGGAGTTTGTCCTCAACCGCGTCTTGGATCGCACGCACTTGTGGCTCATTATCGGCCGAGCAAAGCAGAAAGATGTCAGTGATATAAAGCTGTTCAGAAACGTCGAAGGCAATGATCTTCTTGGCGAGTTTGTCGCTGGCCGCGGCCGCAGCCGCCCGGGCGAGCTCGATCGCGTGTTCGCTGGCGCTCATGTGGTCGTCTCATAAAGACGATGTTTGCCGATATATTGGACGACTCCGTCGGGCACGAGGTACCAGACCGGCTCGCCCCGAGCCACGCGCAAGCGGCAATCGGTTGACGAGATCGCCAAGGCCGGAATCTCGACGATCGTGATTCGATCGGTCGGCAGGCCTTTGATCGTTTCCTCAGTCATTTCGTGACCTGGCCGCGTACAGCCAACGAACTCGGCAAAGTCAAAAATTTCGTCATGCTCGCGCCACGTCAACAATTGGGCGAGCGCATCGGCGCCGGTGATGAAGTAGAGGTCGGCATCGGGCATCGAAGCTTTAAGATCGCGGAGCGTATCGATCGTGTAGGTCGGACCGTCCCGATCGATATCGACGCGGCTGACCTCAAAGCGCGGATTTGCAGCGGTCGCAATGACCGTCATCAGATAACGATCCTCGGCCGTGGAGACGACGCGATCGGCCTTCTGCCACGGCTCGCCGGTCGGCACAAACACCACCTGGTCCAAATCGAACCAAGACTGGACTTCACTCGCAGCGACAAGGTGTCCGTGGTGGATCGGATCAAAGGTGCCACCCATGACACCGACCCGCCGGCGGGCATTGCCGGACATCAGGAGTGTTCGCGTCCCTTGCCGAACGCCAGCAGGGCGAGCATGAGAACAGTGAGGGCCGCCAAAGCAATGGCGCCGATCACGTACGGGTTGATACCGCTGGCGCTCAGCTGTTCAGCGTTTTCTGCGGCTACAAGAGTCATCGACATACCGACAATCTACCGTGTGCCCTGCCGGTAGGCGGCTGGGACCGGCAGGAACAGTTCAGCGGGTCTGACCCGACCCGGTCACGATGTAGGTCGTCGTGGTCATCTCGGTCAGTCCCATGGGTCCGCGAGCATGCAATTTTTGCGTCGAGATGCCGATCTCAGCACCGAAACCGAACTCACCGCCGTCGGTGAATCGAGTCGAAGCATTGACCATAACCGCCGCCGCATCCACGCCCATTGAGAAGCGTTGGGAGGCCGCCAACGAGCCGGTCACGATTGCCTCAGTGTGACCCGAGGAGTGCGTACGAATGTGCTCGATCGCTGCGTCCAGCGAATCGACGACACGTGCCGACAGATCGAGATCGAGATACTCCAGATCATCGTCTTCGGCGACCACCGGTACGACCGCTGAGTTGATTGCCTGGAACGCCGCGTCGCCGTGGATCGTGACGCCCGCCGCGGTGAGCGCTGCGACGACCCGCGGCAAAAATTCGTCCGCGACGGCTTTGTGCACAAGCAGCGATTCGGCAGCATTGCATACGCTGGGTCGATGGGTTTTGGAGTTGAGCGTGATGGCAAGAGCCATGTCGAGATCGGCGTCAGCGTCGACGTACACGTGACAGTTGCCGGTGCCGGTCTCAATGACGGGAACTGTCGACTGTTCGACGACCGCGCGGATGAGGCCCGCTCCCCCACGTGGAATGACGAGATCGACCAGCCCGCGTGCCTGCATCAACTCGGTCGCAGACGTACGGTCATCGGCGGGCAGGCCCTGAATCAGATCGATGGGAAGACCCACCTGCTCCAGCGCTCCGCGCAGCGCCTCGACAATCGCCGCATTGGATCGGGCCGCCGAGGACGACCCGCGCAACAGCACAGCGCTGCCCGCTTTGAGGCAAATCGCAGCCGCATCAGCGGTGACATTGGGACGAGCCTCATAGATCATGCCGATGACGCCCATCGGAACACGGATCTGTCGCAGCTGAAGACCATTGGGCAGAGTCGAACCGCGTACGACCTCGCCGACCGGATCGGGCAGCCCGGCGACGTCACGGGTTCCCTCAGCAATGCCAACGATGCGCGCGGCATCGAGGCTAAGCCGGTCAATGATGCCCTCGTCAATCCCGGCCGCACGGGCGGTCGCAACATCGACAGCATTGGCTTCAAGGATCTGGTCGGTGTGCGCGATGAGCGCATCGGCCATCGCTTCCAGCGCAGCGTCCTTGCCGGCACGAGGGGTCAGCGCCAGCGTCGCGGCGGCGGTACGAGCGCGGCGCGCAGCAGCATGGACGAGTTGTTTCATGTGTCGATTCTACCGACCGTGAATCAGATCAACATCAGGTCGTCGCGGTGGACGAGCTCACGCTCATACGCGGCGCCGTACTCGGCGGCCAACTCGTGCGTGTTGTGACCGATCAGCTTGGGGATCTCAACACTGTCGTAGTTGACGATCCCACGTGCGACTACGGCGCCGCCCTGATCGATCAATTCGATCGGATCGCCAGCGGAGAACGGCCCGCTGACACCCGTGACACCAGCGGGCAGCAGCGATGCGTGCTTGTTCGTGATCGCGCGGACGGCGCCGGCATCGAGGGTGACCGAGCCTTTCGTATCGCTCGCATGTGCCAGCCACAGCAGCCGCGACGAACGCCGCTTGCCGGTCGCCAAGAATCTGGTACCGACGGGCTCGCCACCGATCGCCTCAGCGGCGTATTTAGCATCGGTGAGCACAACTGGTATTCCCGCGCACGTTGCGATCCTGGCTGCGTCGACCTTGGTGATCATGCCGCCGGTGCCGACCTTGGACGCGCTCGGGCTGCCCAAGTCGATCGATGCGAGATCAGCTTCACCCGATATCACCGGAATAATTTTCGAGCCGGGGCGATTCGGATTATCGGTATACAGGCCATCGACGTCGGTAAGCATCACCAAAAGATCTGCTTTGACCAGATGTGCAACGAGTGCCGCGAGCCGGTCGTTGTCGCCAAAGCGGATCTCGCTGGTCGCGACGGTGTCGTTTTCGTTGACGATCGGGATAACACCGAATTCGCTCAGCTTGGCGAAGGTTTGGTAGGCGTTGCGATAGTGCCCACGGCGTGTGACGTCATCGACGGTCAGCAACACCTGACCCACCTGCAGTCCGTGTTTGGCGAACCGTTCGGAATAGTGCGCAACGAGCGCGCCCTGCCCAACGCTTGCTGCCGCCTGCTGCGTCGCGAGATCGCTAGGCCGTGAACGAAGCCCCAGCGGGCCGAGCCCGGCCGCAATCGCACCGGAACTAACCAGAACGACTTCATCGTGACGTTGGTACGCGCCAGCGATCGCATCGACGATCAGGTCGACCCGCTCGGGATCAAGATGTCCGCTGAGCGACGTCAGCGACGAGGAACCGACCTTGACGACGATGTGCGCCATGCGTCAGTCCTCGTCCGTGTTCTGGCGTTCGTCGTCCCCCGCCACTGTCTCCTCATTGTTAACTGTCTCCTCGCCCACAGTGAAGTCGGGATTGACCCAGTCCGGGTCTTTCTCCCGCTCGGCGCGCGCCGCAGCCTCGTAGGCGCGGCTCTCAGCAAGCTCTTCACGCCGCTCCTTCGAAGTCCGTCGCTCGTTGTCGTCGAAACGTGCATCTTCGCCACGCCGACCCAACATCTCGGCCCCGGCCGTATTCTGCGGATCGAAATCGAACATCACAGCATTCGCGTCGTCGCCAATGACGATGTCGTCACCGGCACGGGCACCGAGTTCGACGAGTCTGTCCTCGACCCCCAGCCGGTTGAGTCGGTCGGCCAGGAAACCGGTTGCTTCATCATTGCTGAAGTCGGTTTGGCGAACCCAACGGATCGGCTTGTCGCCGGTGACAATCCACTGATCATCCCGATTTTCAATCATGAACTCGTCACCGACACCGGCTTCGGCCTTGGGCCGAAGCACGATCTTGGTGATCTCTGCCTGCGGCGTGGCAGCGCGCTTGGAGCGCACGACTTCAGCCATCGCGAAGGAGAGCTCGCGAAGCCCTGCGTGGCTTGCTGCCGAGACATCGAATACGTCCAGTCCACGGCCTTCAAGATCAGCGCGAACGAAGCTGGCAATTTCTTTGGCGTCGGGGACATCGGTCTTGTTGAGCGCGATGAGCCGCGGCCGATCCTCGAGCCCGCCATAGGTGGCCAACTCGTTCTCGATGACGTCCAGATCGCTGAGCGGATCACGGCCCGGCTCGACGGTCGCACAGTCGATCACATGCACGAGGGCTGCGCAGCGTTCGATGTGGCGCAGGAAGTCATGGCCGAGGCCCTTGCCTTCGCTTGCACCCTCGATCAGACCGGGAACATCGGCGACAGTGAACGTCAGCTCGCCTGCCTTGACCACGCCAAGGTTGGGGATGAGTGTGGTGAACGGATAGTCGGCAATCTTGGGCCGAGCCCGCGACAGCGCCGCAATCAGGCTCGACTTGCCCGCGCTAGGAAATCCCACAAGTCCGATGTCGGCGACAACCTTGAGTTCGAGCGTGATCGTGAGCGCTTCGCCCGGCTCACCCTTGAGCGCAAAACCAGGCGCCTTACGTTTGCTGGAAGCGAGTGCGGCATTGCCGAGGCCACCACGACCGCCGGCCGCGATGACAAGTTCAGTGCCGGGACCGACCAGATCGGCAAGTACCTCGCCACCCTCATCGCGGATGACCGTGCCGTCGGGAACGCGGAGCGTGATCGACTCGCCATTGGAACCACTGCGGTTGTTGCCCGCGCCATGGCCACCGTTGCCGCCCGTCCGATGCGGCTCATGGTGGAAGTCGATCAGGGTTGTGACATCGGCACCAACGTGAAGAATCACATCGCCGCCATGACCACCGTTGCCACCATCGGGTCCGCCGAGTGGCTTGAACTTCTCGCGGTGAACCGAGGCGATTCCGTTGCCTCCGGAGCCGCCCGTCACATGCAGCGTCACTTTGTCGACGAAGCTAGGAATTGCCACGGCGCGCTCCTTTCGGTTGGGTCAAGCTGGGTGGTTCAAATAGACACTCGGTCTAATCAAATAGACACTGGGTCTAATCAAATAGACACTGGGTCTAAATAGACAAGGGGCAGCCCGCTACTGCGGACTACCCCTTGTCGGAATGTCTGCTGTGTCAGTCGACCGGAGCCGGAAGAATGTTGACGACCTTGCGGCCACGACGACGACCGAACTCCACCGCGCCCGCAGCAAGTGCGAACAGGGTGTCGTCACCGCCACGACCGACGTTGACGCCGGGGTGGAAGTGTGTGCCACGCTGGCGAACGATGATCTCGCCGGCATTGACCTGCTGGCCACCGAAACGCTTCACACCGAGTCGCTGTGAATTAGAATCGCGGCCGTTCCTGGTAGAGGCTGCGCCCTTTTTATGTGCCATTTGTCAGTCCCCTACTTGTCGATGCCGGTGATCTTCACCTGGGTGTACTTCTGACGGTGCCCCTGGCGCTTCTTGTAGCCGGTCTTGTTCTTGTATTTCTGAATGACGATCTTGGGGCCCTTGATCTCACCGAGAACCTCGGCACTGACCTTGACCTTGGCGAGCGAGTCGGCGTCGGCCGTCACGGTGTCGCCGTCCACAAACAACACGGCCGGAAGGGAAAAGGTCTCACCTTCGACAGTCGAAACACGGTCGATCTCAATGACATCGCCGACTGCAACCTTCTGCTGCTGGCCGCCACTGCGCACGATTGCGTACACCACGGACTTACTTCCTCACTTGATGAAAAAAACTCTTGGGGCGCCACTGGCGCACAAAAACCGGCACATGAAACGCACCGAGGGACTAGTTTACGGAGCCAAACCCTCGCTGGTCAAAACGGGTCCCGTTTTGGGTGGAATTTCGGTCTGTTCGGGACCCGCGGATGGGACCTTTTCGGTCGTCACGGCTTCGGTTCGCGGCGCAGCAGGCGCCGCCACCGTGACTCCTTCGGGCGCTTCGGCTCCGCCTGCCGTGTCGTTGCCTGCGGTGTCGTTGCCTGCGGTGGTGACGTCACTTTTGGACGCATCGATCGCCGCAGGCGCCTCCTGCCGTACTGGCTCAGCGCCGTCGGCAGGCTTGTCGGCGGACTTCTCCACGGGCTTAGCCACCGGCCGTTTCTCGGCACGTGCGCGACCCGTCGATCCGGCTGGCTTCTTGGGTGCGGCCTGCTCCTTGGTGGCACTGTCCTTATCGGCACTGTCCTTATCGGCACTGTCCTTGGCAGGGCTGTCCGCTTCGGACTTGCCCTGATTCTTGGCGGCCTGGTCCTTGTTCTTGTTGCCAGAACTGTTGCCCGCGCTGTTGTTCCCGGCGTTGTTATTGCCGTGACTATCGGAATTGCCGTTGTTGCGCCCACCGCGACGATTACGGCGGTGGCTGTCGTCGTGCGCCTTAGGTTCGATCGGCTCAGCTTCGACCACGACGCCACGACCATGACAATGGTCACAGTCGACGCCGAAGGTCTCGAGCAGTCCGGTGCCGATTCGCTTACGGGTCATTTGGATCAGGCCCAATGAGGTGACCTCGGCGACTTGGTGACGCGTACGGTCGCGGCCCAAGCACTCGACTAGACGACGCAGCACGAGGTCCCGGTTGTTCTCGAGCACCATGTCGATGAAGTCGATGACGATGATGCCGCCGATGTCACGCAGCCGCAGTTGGCGCACGACTTCCTCGGCTGCTTCAAGATTATTCTTGGTAACCGTTTCCTCGAGGTTGCCGCCAGAGCCGGTGAACTTACCGGTGTTGACGTCGACGACGGTCATGGCTTCGGTGCGGTCAATCACGAGCGAACCACCCGAGGGCAGGAACACCTTGCGATCAAGCGCCTTGGCGATCTGCTCGTCGACACGCAACGAGGCGAACACATCCTTGTCGGTGTTGTCCCACCGCTCCAGCCGATCGATCAGATCCGGCGCGACGTGGTTGATGTAGCCCGAAACCATGTCCCACGCGTCGGCACCCTCGATAACAAGGCGGTTGAAGTCTTCGTTGAACAGATCGCGGACGACCTTGATCATGAGGTCCGGCTCGGAGTACAACAGCTCGGGTGAATTGCCGGCCTCAACCTTGCGCTGGATGTCTTCCCAGCGGGCGGTCAAAGCACTCACATCGCGCGTCAACTGGTCTTCGGTGGCACCCTCGGCAGCGGTACGAACGATGACGCCAGCATCCTCTGGGAGGACTTCCTTCAGCAGCGCCTTGAGCCGGGTGCGCTCGGTGTCGGGCAACTTGCGCGAGATACCGCTGGTCTGCCCGCCCGGCACATAGACGAGGAAACGTCCGGCGAGGCTGATCTGGCTCGTAAGCCGGGCGCCCTTCTGGCCGATCGGATCCTTGGTGACCTGCACGAGGACGGTCTGGCCCGAGGACAGCACCTCTTCAATCTTGCGTTGTTTGCCATTGCCGAGCGTCGACCAGTCAACCTCGCCGGCATACAGGACCGCGTTGCGGCCCTTGCCGATATCGACGAAGGCGGCTTCCATACTCGGCAGGACGTTCTGGACGCGGCCGAGATAGACATTTCCGATCAATGAAATCTGTGATTCGCGAGCCACATAATGCTCGACAAGGACGTTGTCCTCAAGCACGGCGATCTGGCTGTAGTCGGCGTGCTGGCGAATCGCCATTTCACGCTTTACCGATTCACGTCGGGCCAGGAACTCTGCCTCGGAAACAATTGGTGCGCGACGACGTCCGGCCTCGCGGCCTTCGCGACGACGCTGCTTCTTGGCCTCGAGACGGGTCGAGCCGCTGACTCCGGTGATCTCGTCCTCAGCCGAACGCGGTTCGCGTACGCGCACAGTCGTGTTCTGCGGATCATCGGGCGAGCTACCCGAGTCCTCACCGGCACGGCGCCGACGGCGCCGACGGAGGCTCTGGTTGCTGCCGTCTTCGTCCTGGTCATGATCATCGGATTCGCTGGCATCAGAATCCTGGTTCGAATCCTGGCTGTCGTCGCCCTCATCAGACCTGCGACGGCGGCGGCCGCCACGGCTACGGCGGCGGCGGCGCGGCGCATCATCGTCATCTAAGTCATCGTCATGGTCGCGGTTGCCGTTGCCGTTGGCGGATTTATTGGCGTCCGACTTGTTCGTCTCGGAATTATTCGACTTGGCAGTGCCCTGATCATCGCCTGCGGTCGGTTTCGGCGCACGTTTGCGGGGCGGTGCAGCACTCAGATCGGGCGCGGCGAAGATGTCGACCAACGCGGCCTTTGGCGCCGACTTACGAGCCGGTGCCTTCTTGGCCGCTGGCTTGGTCTCGGCGACCTCGACGTCGGGAGTGTCGGCGACTGGTTTCTCGGCGACTGGCTTCTGCTTGGGTGCGGCCTTGGCGGGTTTGTCAGCCTTTGGTGCGGCCTCAACTTTGGCCTTTGGTGCGGCCTCAACTTTGGCCTTTGGCGCGGACTCAGCTTGGTCAGCCTTGGTTTGGTCAGCCTTGGCCTTTGGCGCCGCCTTCTTCTTGGCTGGCGGGGACGCAGCTGGCGCCGAGAAGATGTCGTTCGACAACGCGGCGGGTGGCCCGGCAGGACGGCCGGCGGCGCGTCGGCGAGTTGACGAGGTCGTTGTCGTAGTCGTAGTGGTTTTTTCGGGAGTTTTGGCGGTGCTGTTTTCGTTTTCTTCGAGCATTTGCTCTCCTTCGCCCCGGGCGCTGGCGAAGCAACGCCGCGCGGGACTGTGTCATGTTGCGACTCGCGCGGAGCGAATCCAAAGCCTGCGGTGGGTGCCCACAAGTGAGCATCGGCAACGCTCTCCATTGCTGTCGGCCTGTCACTGAATTCCCACACGTCGCCGCGGTCGTCTCCGGATTACTCCGAAGTGTCGCGGTCGAGGGCGAATGGGTCTCCGACCGTGCCGGTCCCTGAGTCGAGTGGACCTTGTGCCAAGCGGTTCACCAAAGGTGCTTCACTGAGTACGAGGCCACCGCTTACACGGAGCCCGGCGAGAACATCGTCGGGTCGCACGGACGGGGTTCCGTGTCGCACGACCATTGCCAGTATCGCACAGTTGTTCTGAGCCGGCCCGCCGAAGCGAGAACTCAGGGCTAATACTGCAGCCCGGCAGTCAAACGCCCGCACCCCTTTCTTGGTCATTCGTTCGACTTCAACCGCTTCGGCAGCCAAGAACGTCTCGACTGCGCGAGCGACCTCTTCGGGATTCACGCCGCTCAGCATGACCTCCCATTCGCTGGCCTCCAGTCGATCGGCAAGCGAGCCCTGACCTGCGACGACGACGTCAACAATGTCGATACCCGGTGGCAGCGATGTATCCAAAGCAGCGCGGACCTCGAGCGGATCACACACTCTGGTCAGACCGATCTCAAGGTATTCAGCTTCCGTGGCCGCGCCGGTTGGCGAGGCATTCGCATACGAAATTTTGGGGTGTGGCGAGAAGCCCGAGGAGAAGCCGATCGGTGTTCCGGCGCGTCGCACCGCGCGTTCGAAAGCCCGGCTGAAATCTCGGTGACTGGTGAAACGAAGTCGACCACGCTTGGCGTACCTGATCCGCAGTTTCTGCACAACGGGCAATTGCGGATTCGGTGCTTCCGGATTGGGAGTACCGGGCAATGTCGTCACGCCTTGAGGTTACCGGGTGCCGCAGCGCAGACCGGCATGAACGAGGATGGTGGGTGTGAATTTTGCCGACGCCGATAGGCCATCCCGGCGCGGTCGAATGCTGATCTTTGCGTGCATCGTCCTGCTCGCGCTCAATCTGCGGATTGCCGTCGGCAGTCTCGGCGTGTTGGTTCCCGATGTGCGCGAACATTTCGGTTTGTCCGTCACCGTTGTCGGGCTGCTGACCACCCTCCCGGTTTTGTGTTTCAGCCTGTTCGGCTCGATCACGAACAGCGTCGTGCGCTCAATCGGAATCCACCGAACCGCACTTTTGTCGCTGGCAGTCATCACCACCGGACTGATCATTCGTGCGACCGCCACAACCGAACTTGTGCTGGTCACTTTCACCGCAGTTGCCCTCGCGGGCGCTGCGATCGGCAATGTCATTTTGCCCCCGCTCACGAAGCTGCATTTCCCCGATCATGTCGCGGCCGTAAGTGCCGCGTACGGCGCTGCTCTGATGGCTGGCGCGACACTTGGCTCCGGCCTCACCGTGCCGTTCGCCAACCTTCTCAACGGCTGGCGCGGCGGTCTTGGCATCTGGGCGGTGGTCTCGATCGTCGCGCTGATGTTGTGGCTGAACTTCGCTCGCCACGATGTCAAAATCGACACGGCAGTCAAGTCCTACGGCCACACCACAACCGCACGATCACCCCTCGCGTGGGTCATGGCCGGGTTCTTCGGACTTCAATCGGCTCAGGCCTATGTGCAGTTCGGCTGGCTGCCGGCGATTCTGACTGATTCGGGTATGAGCGCCGCCCGCGCAGGACTGATGCTGGCGGTCCTCAGCAGTATCGGCATTCCGATGACACTGCTCCTGCCACGCATGATCGCTTTAGCTGGCAATCGGCCAATTCTTCCAATCTGTTTCGGCGCCGTATCATTTGTCGGCTGGCTCGGGATCCTCCTGTGGCCAACGTCATTCACGCTGGCTTGGGTCGTGCTACTCGGCTTCGGCGGCACGGCTTTCACCTGGGTGCTGACAATGATGGGCCGGAAGACTCGCACGCATGACGGCACCGGCGCACTCTCTGGATTCGTTCAGAGCACCGGCTACCTGATCGCGGCAGCCGGACCATTCGGGATCGGGCTGCTGCATGACGCGAGCGGCTCCTGGCATGCCGGGCTGATCACGATGGCAGCGCTTGCGGTCATCATGACCGTGCTCGGGGTACTGATGTGGCGCTGGGACTCATTCGAGGAAACGATCGGCCGCTGAAACCCAACTAGACGACGGTGAGCGGCAGCAGCGTCTTGCCGGTCGGCCCGATTTGGATCTCCAAGTCCATCTGGGGACAGACACCACAATCGAAGCACGGCGTCCACCGGCAGTCTTCGACCTCGAGCGCACCATCGGGGTTGAGTGCGTCCTGCCAGTCCTCCCACAGCCAGTCACGGTCGAGCCCCGAGTCGAGATGGTCCCACGGGAGCACTTCGGCATAACCGCGTTCACGCGTCGTGTACCAGTCAAGATCGACCGGGGTGTCGGCCAGAATTTCAGCGGTCTTGGCAGCCCAACGCTCATACGAGAAGTGCTCACTCCAGCCGTCGAAGCGCCCACCATCGCGCCACACAGCCTCAATAATCGCGCCGACCCGTCGGTCGCCGCGTGAGAGCAATCCTTCGATTATGCCCGGCTTGCCGTCGTGATAGCGGAAGCCGATCGC
The DNA here is from genome assembly GCF_057586615.1 of Aeromicrobium changchenzhani. NCBI lineage: Bacteria > Bacillati > Actinomycetota > Actinomycetes > Propionibacteriales > Nocardioidaceae > Aeromicrobium > Aeromicrobium changchenzhani. The sequence goes on from NZ_CM172480.1 coordinate 2,543,732, forward strand.
ACGGCCGAATTTCTTGTCCGACTGCACCGAAGCGCGGAGTTTGCGCAGCCGCTCGTCGGTAGTGACGTCATCGAGCTGTGCGGCCCACTGGAACGGCGTATGCGGCTTGGGGATGAACCCGCCGATCGACACGGTGCAACGGATGTCTTTGCGGCCGGAGACTTCACGACCGGTCTCAATGACCCGACGTGCGAGTTCGCCGATCTGCATGACGTCGTCGTCGGTCTCGGTCGGCAACCCGCACATGAAATACAACTTGACCTGACGCCAGCCGTGCGAATAGGCCGCCGCGACCGTACGGATCAGATCTTCCTCGGTGACCATCTTGTTGATGACCTTGCGAAGCCGCTCACTGCCGCCTTCGGGCGCAAACGTCAGACCCGAGCGGCGTCCATTGCGGCTGAACTCATTGGCGAGGGTGATGTTGAAAGCATCGACGCGCGTCGAGGGCAATGACAGCGACGTGTTGGATCCTTCATAGCGATCGCCGAGCTGCTTGGCGATCTCGCCGATCTCAGTGTGATCGGCGCTGGACAGGCTGAGCAATCCGACCTCATCAAGGCCGGTCTTCGCCAGGCCGTTGTCGACCATCGAACCGATCGTCTCCAGAGAACGCTCACGAACTGGTCGGGTAATCATGCCCGCCTGACAGAAACGGCAGCCGCGTGTGCAACCGCGGAAGATCTCGACCGAAAACCGTTCATGCACCGTCTCGGCGAGTGGCACGAGCGGATTGCGCGGGTACGGCCAAGCGTCCAAATCCATCAGCGTGTGCTTCGCAATGCGCCAAGGGACGCCTGCACGGTTGGGGACGATGCGCTGGATACGACCGTCGTCGAGATAGGTGACGGAATAGAACTTGGGGACGTAGACCCCACCGGACGAGGCGAGTCGGAACAACAATTCGTCCCGCCCGCCGGGGCGTCCCTCGGACTTCCACTCGCGGATGACTTCGCTGATCTTGACGACAACTTCTTCACCGTCGCCGAGCACAGCAGCATCGATGAAATCGGCGATGGGTTCTGGGTTGAACGCCGAGTGGCCGCCAGCGATCACAATCGGATCGGCCTCGGTCCGGTCGACCGCATGCAGCGGCATTCCAGCAAGGTCAATCGCGGTCAGCAGATTCGTATAGCCAAGCTCAGTCGAGAACGACAGGCCAAGCACGTCGAATGCCCCGACCGGACGGTGCCCATCAACGGTGAACTGTGGGATTTCGTGATCGCGCATGACCTGTTCCATGTCGGCAAACACCGAATAGGTTCGCTCGGCGAGGATCCAGTCACGCTCGTTGAGGATCTCGTACAAGATCAGCGAACCCTGGTTGGTGAAGCCGACCTCATATGCGTCCGGATACATGAGCGCCCACCGCACCTCGACCGAGTCCCAGTCCTTGACCGTCGAGTTGAGTTCACCGCCGACATACTGGATCGGCTTGGCAACAGATGGCAGCAGCGGTTCCAAGCGAGGGAAAAGCGACTCAACAGACATGGGTCAAGGATAGGCGCCCGCCGAGGCACAAAAGATACATCGAAAGCGGGCCCTAGGCTGGTCCCGTGAAACGTCGTTCGAAGCCCAACCAGCCATTCACGGTTACGTATGTCGCGCGCTCAACCGACCACTCCCCCGACCAACTGTTGACGCTGCAGAACAACACCGAGGTGTCGGTCCAGCCAACCCTCAGCATCACCGCCCGGGATTTCTGGGGGCGCGAGTTGCCGCATGTCGTGACGCAAACTGTCAACGGCTCCAATCGCGGCGGCCCGCTGCTGCCAGCTGGCGGAACGCTCATCGACATTCTGCGTTTCGATGGACCCGGCAGCCGCGACGTGGCGACCGTCAACCTCGAACTCGTCGCGGTCGAAGAGGTCAGTCATCCAGCGTTGGAAGGGGATGTCACCTCAGTCATGATCGACCTTGATCAGAAGGCCACCGCGGATCCGGACGAATTCTGGGGCATCGGACTGGTCAATCCCAATCCATTCGGCGTAACCGTGCGCGTGTCATTGATTGAGTTCGAGGACCGTGATCACGACCGCCCGCGCCAAGCCGTCGACGTCGTGACGCTGCAGGATGACGTCGACATGGCATCGATGTCCAATCACGTCATCTGGCTCCCCGAAGACGTCCGCGGACAATTCCACGCCGTAGTCCACCACCTACGGCCGACGATCCTGAGCTAGCTCAAACCGCTACGTTTGACCGGGCGGTGCCTAGGCAACCTATCGCGATCGGCAGCGGTGTCTGAGCAACCTCACACCCGAGGTTGCTCAACCACCGCCCACACCTCAGAGGGCGGGGAACCAGAGCGCGATCTCGCGCGCCGCAGATTCCTCCGAGTCAGAAGCGTGAACCAAATTTTCCCGATTGGACAGTGCGAGGTCACCACGGATCGTGCCCGGTGCTGCCGCGCGTCCATCGGTTGCGCCGTTGAGGCCGCGGACGACCGCAATTGCTTCATCACCAGCAAGCACGAGCGCAACCAGCGGGCCAGAGATTGCGAACGCACGTAGCGGCGGATACCACGGCTGGTCGACGTGCTCGGCATAATGCGCATCGGCCTGAGCGGCATCGATCGTGCGCTGTTCCATGGCCACGATGGCCAGTCCTTTGGCCTCGAACCGGCTCAGGATCGGGCCGACGAGACCACGCTTGACGGCATCGGGTTTGAGCAGGACGAGAGTTCGTTGCGACATGCGGACGAGCCTATCGGAGGTGAGCGAGCCTTGTGCGTTCACTCGGCGTTCGTATGATCGCCCGTACGACCGCAGACCCTTCGTCAAGTACCTTTCCGAAAGCTCTCATATGCCGATTGATTCCGCCACGACTCAAGCCTCCGACCGGTGGTGGCACGATGCCGTGATCTATCAGATCTACCCACGTTCTTGGGCCGACGGCGACGGCGACGGTATCGGCGACCTGCCCGGAATTACCGACCGGCTGGAGCACCTGTCCGAGCTCGGCGTCGACGCTGTCTGGATCTCGCCGTTCTATGTGTCGCCGCAGCACGATGCCGGCTACGACATTGCCGATCACCGCGATGTGGATCCTGTCTTCGGCACCCTCGCCGACGCGGACGCCCTCATCAAACGAGCGCATGCCCTAGATCTGCGGATTATTGTTGATCTCGTACCGAATCATTCGTCAAGCGATCATCCTTGGTTCCGTGCCGCACTGGCGGCGATGCCAGGAAGCCCTGAACGCTGGCGCTACCTGTTCCGTGACGGCACGGGTATAGCCGGTGAGTTGCCGCCGAACAATTGGCAGAGCAATTTCGGCGGGCCGGCCTGGACCCGCATCACTGAATCGGACGGCCTCCCTGGCCAGTGGTACCTCCACCTCTTCGATGCGTCCCAACCCGACTTCGACTGGACTAATCCCGACGTGCATTCACATCTGGAGTCGGTCATTCGTTTCTGGCTTGATCGGGGCGTCGATGGCTTTCGTATCGACGTCGCGCATGGCCTGGTCAAGGCCGATGGGCTGCCCGACGCTCCGAACGGGGTCAACTCAGCCACCGACCGAACGCGCGATCAACCGATGTGGGACCAGCCGGGCGTCCATGACATTTACCGGCACTGGCGCACGATCGTTGACGAATACGCCACCGAGCCCGATGGCGACCGCATTTTGTGCGCCGAGGCGTGGGTACAGCCGGCGACTGCCCTCGCCGAGTATGTGCGACCCGACGAGTTACACCAGTCCTTCAATTTCCCGTTCCTGATGACGCCGTGGCTCGCGGCTGATCTGCGTGCGTCGATCAGATCCTCACTCGCCGCAGTTGAGCCATACGGCGCGCCACAGACCTGGGTTCTGTCCAATCACGACGTCGTACGTCACGCAACCCGGCTCGGCTATCTGCAGGCCGCTGGCCAGCCGCAGGGTCACGGGATCGGCGCCGACGACCCTCAGCCCGACGCCGAGCTGGGACTGCGCCGCGCCCGTGCGGCGAGCACCCTGATGCTGGCGCTGCCCGGTTCGGCCTATCTATTTCAGGGCGAGGAGCTCGGGCTCCCCGAGGCGACCCGATTGCCCGATAATTCGCGCCAGGATCCCACGTGGGCGCGCTCTGGTCACACGATCAGTGGTCGTGACGGCTGCCGAGTTCCGATCCCGTGGTCGGGCGATCAAGCGTCGTACGGATTCGGCCCACGGGAACGGTCATGGCTGCCGCAACCAGATGAGTGGTCACGGTTTTCGGTGCAGCGACAACGAGGTGTCACCGGTTCAACGCTCGAGCTCTACCGGCAGTTGCTTAGGATCCGGCGCGAACATCGCTTGGGCCGTGGCACGCTTGCCTGGCTCGACGGGTATGCCGATGAGGTGATCGCATTCTCATCAACTGCTGCAGGCGACACCGTGATTGTTCTAGCAAATCTGGGCGACAAATCGCTGCCGCTCCCGCGCGGCGCCACCGTCCTTGCATCGAGCCAGCCGCGAGAATCGGCGGCATCCTTAGGGACGGATGAGGCAGTCTGGTTGCTCCTCTGAGCGGCAGGTTCTTGCATTTCTTCTGCCGAACACGTTAGGTTCGATTCGTTCCTGTGACCCGCATCACTTTCGCGGGGCCGCTCCGAGGGACACGGTTGGGGGAGCAATGACGGTACGCCCGATTCGACGGCTCGCCACTGGCATATTTGCCGCGGCGCTGTCCATGAGCATGCTCGCCGCGTGCGGTTCGGACAACGGCAAGGCGACGCTCAATTGGTACATCAATCCGGACGGCCAAGCCACTCTCACTGAACTGGCGAAAACCTGCAGCACCGACAAGTACGAAATCAAGATCCAACTTCTTCCGTCCAGCGCAACCGACCAGCGCACGCAACTCGCCCGCCGGTTGGCCGCAGGCGACAGCTCAACTGACTTGATGAGCCTCGACCCGGTCTTCGTGCCCGAGTTCGCCAACGCTAAATGGCTCGCACCATTCACTGGTGACCTGGCCGGCAAAGTTGTTGACGGCGATGTCCTCAAGGGTGCCGCCGACACGGTGAAATGGGACGACAAGATCGTCGCTGCACCGCAGTGGGCCAACACCCAGGTGGTCTGGTATCGCAAGTCACTAGCCAAGGCCGCCGGTCTTGACATGGCCAAGCCGGTCACGTGGGACCAGATCATCGATGCAGCTGCCAAGAACAACGGAACCGTCGGCGTACAGGCCAACAAATACGAGGCCTACGTTGTCTGGATCAACGCACTGATTCAGGGTGCGGGTGGCAACATTCTCGACCCGTCGACGGTCGAAAAGGGCCTGGACGCGAAGGTGACGATCAATTCGGCTGCTGGCAAGGATGCCGCGGCCGTCATCAAGAAACTCGCGGACTCGAAAGCCACCCAGCCCGACTTCTCCACCTCGAATGAGGGCACCAGCCTCGGCGCAATGTTCCCCAAGAGTGGCGCGGGCGAATTCATGACCAACTGGACGTTTGTCTACAAGAACTACGAGGGATTGATCGGCAAGCCGGGCGGGCCAAAAGACAAAGCTGGGTTCGGCGACCTCGGCTGGGCACGTTATCCCCAAACGGTTGAAGGTGAGGTGTCCAAGCCCCCGATCGGCGGCATCGATATCGGCGTTGGCGCATTCTCCAAGCATCCCGAATATGCCCAAGCCGCGGCCATCTGCGTGACCAACAAAAAGGCACAGACCGCCCTCGCAGTCAACGACGGCCTCATGCCATCGCGGCAATCGGTCTACGACTCCGCCGAACTCAAGAAGGCGTACCCGGCCGACCTGTTGACGCTCTTCAGCGAAAGCGTGGACACCGGCGGGCCGCGACCCAAGAGCGCGTTCTACAGCCAGATCTCAAGTGCGATCCAGTCGATCTGGCACTCGCCCACCTCGGTCGGTCCGAGCACTCCCCGTAAGTCGGCTGACTTCCTTAAAGCCATCCTGAGCGGAAAGGCGTTGCTGTGAACGAGCGTCAGCGAGCGAACCATCGAGGCATCACCGCGACGCCTCCGTATCCTTTTGTCTCCTCGACGGAGGCGTTGCTGTGAGCTCGACTGCTACTAGATCCAGGAAGGCACCGAAGCCGGTCGAGTCGGACCGGTCGAAGGCCGAAAATTCACTGGCCCGAAAGCTGGTGGCACCGGCCATCGTGATGATGCTGCTCGTGACCGCGTTCCCGATGCTGCGCGCGCTTTATCTGTCACTGTTCAGTTACACCCTCACTGCGCCCGATGACCGCAAATTCGTCGGGCTGTCCAATTACGCCACGGCCCTAACCGATTCGTTGTTCTGGCGTGACACCGGCAACACCGTCATGATCATGATCGTCACGGTCGCGGTCGAGTTGGTGATCGGCTTTGGCTTCGCGATGGTCATGCACAAGGTGATCTTTGCGCGCGGAACGATCCGCACATCGATCCTGATCCCGTATGGCGTCATCACCGTTGTCTCGGGCTTCGCGTGGCAGTTCGCGTTCTCCAACACCAATGGTTTCGTCAACAGTTGGTTGCCATTTGTCGGTGACGACTTCAACTGGTTCGCGCAGTACCCCTCATCGATGATGGCAATCATGGCGTCGGAGATCTGGAAAACAACGCCGTTCATGTCATTGCTGCTATTGGCCGGGCTCGCCCAGGTTTCTGAGGACATGCTTGAAGCCGCGAAGGTCGACGGTGCTTCGTGGTGGCAGCGTCTCTACAAGGTGATTCTCCCCAATATGCGGGCGGCCATCATGGTGGCGGTGCTGTTCCGGGCCCTTGATGCATACCGAATCTTCGACAATATCTTCGTCATGACCGCTGGTGCCAACGGTACGGAGTCGATCTCGTTCCTGACCTACCGACAAGTCATCGAGCAATTCCAACTCGGCATCGGCTCAGCACTCTCGGTGTTGCTGTTCATTTCGGTCCTGGTTGTGGCGTTCGTGATTGTCAAGGTGTTCAGGGTCAACCTCGCCGACGCACGGCAGGAGGTGTGAGATGACCAAAAATCACATGAGCCGGATCGGGATCGCGATCGGCTGTGCGCTGATTCTCATCTGGTGTCTGTTGCCGGTGGCGTGGATTATCTCGCTGTCGTTCAAGTCCCAGGCCGCGGTCACCAACGGCAGTCCCGGTTTCTTCCCGTCGAAGGGCGGCGGCGCCGGGTGGCAGAACTACAGCGATGTGTTGGCCGATGAGCAGTTTCGCCGGTCGATCTTCAACTCGATTGGCATCTCACTGATCGCGACAATTTTGTCGGTCATCTTCGCGACGCTCGCGGCATATGCGATCGCCCGACTTGAGTTCAGGGGCAAGAAGTTCGTCCTCACGACTGCCCTCGTGATCGCCATGTTCCCCGTCGTCTCGCTCGTGGGTCCGCTTTTCGACATGTGGCGCACGTTCGGCATCTACGACACCTGGCCAGGACTCATCATCCCGTATATGTCTTTCACCCTGCCGCTGGCGATCTGGGTACTGTCAGCTTTCTTCCGCGAGATCCCTTGGGAGATGGAACAGGCCGCGCAGGTCGACGGCGCCACCTCGTGGCAGGCGTTCCGGAAGGTCATCGTCCCGTTGGCGGCCCCCGGTGTGTTTACCGCCGCAATCTTGACATTCTTCTTTGCGTGGAACGATTTCGTCTTCGGCATCTCCTTGACGTCGACCGAGAATGCCCGGCCCATTCCGGCCGCCCTGTCATTCTTCGTCGGTGCCGATCCGTTCAACCGGCCAGCATCGCTGCTGGCCGCGGGTGCCGTGGTCGCCACAGTCCCGATCGTCGTCCTAGTCCTCTTTTTCCAGCGCAAGATCGTTGCCGGCCTAACTGCCGGCGCAGTGAAGGGTTGATCCGATGGCAGCCATCGAAATGAAGAACATCGTCAAAAAATATGGCGACGGTTTCCTAGCGGTCAACGACGTCAGCATTGATGTTGCCGACGGCGAGTTCATTATTCTTGTCGGACCCTCAGGCTGCGGCAAATCAACCTTGTTGCGGATGATCGTAGGGTTGGAAGACATCACCTCCGGCGACATGATCATCGGCGGCGATCGGGTCAACGACTTGGCACCTCGCGATCGTCACCTCGCGATGGTGTTCCAGAACTATGCGTTGTATCCCCACCTGACGGTCTACGAGAACATCGCCTTCCCACTCCGACTCGCCAAATGGAACGAGAAGGACATTGATGAGAAGGTCCGTGAGGCCAGCAAGACTCTCGACCTCGACGAGCATCTCCAACGAAAGCCGGCCAACCTGTCCGGTGGGCAACGCCAGCGCGTGGCCATGGGCCGAGCAATTGTGCGTGACGCCAGAGCCTTCCTGTTCGATGAGCCGCTGTCCAACCTCGATGCCAAGCTCCGCGGCCAAATGCGTACCGAGATCGCGCGCCTCCAGAAACGCCTTGGCATCACCACCGTGTATGTGACGCACGACCAAACCGAAGCGATGACTCTTGGCGACCGCGTTGCAGTGCTCAAACGTGGCGTCTTACAACAGCTCGCCACTCCGCGTGAGCTCTACGAACAGCCGGTCAACCTCTTCGTTGCAGGGTTCATCGGCTCGCCGCCGATGAACTTCCTACCGGCCACGGTCGAAGATGGTCAGGTCACGCTGCCATTCGGCACTTTCCCGCTCCCCGCCGACAAAGCCGAAAGGGCCGCTGGCAAGGGACTACTCATGGCTGGCATCCGGCCCGAACACTTCGAGGACGTTTCGGTTCTCGAGGCCGACAAGGTCGACAGTTCGCGGACCTTCCAGGCCCATATCGACGTGCGCGAATGGCTCGGCGATCAGCAGTATGCCTACGTCCCCTATGAGGCTGAGGCAACGGTCCAAGATCAGCTGAAGGAGCTCGCCCGCGAGTCTGACAGCGACTCGTTACGCACCCAACTCGTGGTGTCGCTCGACGCGGCCAGTACGGTCGAAGAAGATGATGACGCCACGTTGTTCATCGACACCGACAAGATGCACCTGTTTGATCCATCGACCGGCGAAAATCTCACCGTCGGGCTCTGATCTCGCTGTTGAACTCTAGTCTTACTGTTGAACTCTGGATGCTTTACCGCTTCTTCTTACCCTTGCGTTTGACCGCGTCCATGATCTCGGCGTTCCATTCGTGCTCGCGAATCAGCCGGTAGCGTTCACCTGCCACGCGTAGGTATGCCGCTGCTGGTCGCTCATCCTTGCCACGTACGCCAGCGTCCTCGATCATCGTGACGACCGGAGCGAACTCCTCGGAATACCAGCGTGCCGCCATCGTCGCTTTGTCCAGGTAGACGCCTTCGGCGTGCATCGTCCGCGCGGCCCAAGCCTCGACGGTCTCGGCGATGACGCCGTAGTCGAACGGATCATCGACGGCCACCGCGGCGCGTGCCGCCCCGGTGAAGGGGACGCGTTGGAGCATGAGCCGGCGCCAGTGCTTAAGTTCCAGATCGGCTCGTGCGCCGATACCGACCGGCGCAAGAAATGTGTCGATCGCCGTGACGCGGGCCTCGATGAGGTCGACGCGCAGGCTCCTCGCAACCGAAACCCGGTGGTGGCCGTCGCGGACAAAGTAATAGTCGCCAACCTGATAGACATCGATCGGTGGGATCTCCTCGCCGGTTCGGCTGGCACGCGCAAGTCGCTCCCAGCGTTGCCGGCTGCGCGTGGAAGTTGGCCGGAAACGGCGATCAAAGTCGCGCATTTTGTCGACCGATCCGACAATCGCATCGAGCGGGATGACCTTGGTGCCGAGATAGTTCTCAGCACGCCGTCCCAATGCATCGACCACTTCGTCGAACGACATCGACTGCACGACATCATCGGTGGCGCCCTGCAGGCGAGCGGCAAGGCCGGAGAGCACCTGATGCCTTCGCGCGCGCAGGAAGTCGCTCTCAGCATCAACCCGTGGTGAGCCCGAAGCACTAACCATGCGCAGACCTCCGTGTATTGCCAGCGGTTGCAGGGACACCCGATCGTGGCTCGATGTCGATCACGTTCCATGGGATGACATTGCGGATTGTCGTCGGGCCGAGTTGCCGGTCCGGCTTGTGCATGCCGTACGGGTGGATGTGACCGTGCAAGTGCCACGTCGGCCGCAGCCCCTCAATGACTCGGTGTAGCGCCGAGATTCCGACGTGGGCAGGATCGGGCTCATCGCCGAGTTCGAACGGCGGCGCGTGGGTCAGCAACACATCAACGGGAGCATTCGTGCCGACGGTTTTGAGGAGCCGACCGGCACGGCGGCCATATTCCTTCTGCGTGTATTGATGGGCACCGTCGTTGTAGCGCACGCAGCCACCGAGCCCGGCGATGCGCACGCCACCGAGCACGAGCGTCTGCCCGTCAAGGTTGAGCACACCGGGTGGGCCGGTGACGGTACCTCGCTCGATCCGTGGGTCATGGTTGCCCGGCACGAATACAGCTGGCACATCAAGCAGCGACACAAGCGATTCGAGATAATCCCACGGTAGATCACCGGCGGCGAGCACAAGGTCAACGCGCAGGTCGCGGAGCCGCGACGGCATCGCGGGGATCTCCTCATCGGCAACGGCCAATACCCTGACCATGATCAAGACCCTACCGCCGTGCGCGATAACCGTCACGTCACATTGCGAACACAACGCGAGCCGCTGCGGCTACGCCCCGGTGACTTCGAGCCCTAGATAGGCCAGCGCCATTGTGGAGAGTTCGTCGACAAACTGCTCGCGGCTGATCGGCGGGGCCTCCAGGACGTACTGGATCGACAGGTGCTCCACCATCCGCACCAGCAACCAGGCTGCCGTCGCCGGCTCCTTCACCCGTGTTGCCGGCTTGCGGATCAAGAGATAGGCGCCGACTAGATCAGCGAGCCGACGCTCCAGTGCGGCCGTCTTCGCCATGGTCTGTGAACGGGGCAATTGCTCGACCAAGAGCCGCAAGTATTCAGCGTTCTCCGTCAGCACATCGACCAGATCCCCCAAGGATGCGCGCACGAGCTCGGGGCCCGGCTCGTCAAGACGATCGACAAGCACCGCGGTCAAACGGAGTGACAATTCATCGGAATAGCGGTCTATGACCGCGGCGAGAATCGCTTCCTTGTCGGCGAAGTATTGGTACAGCGATCCCGGGCTGATACCGGCCATCTGAGCGACGCGATTGGTCGAACACTTCTCATAACCTTCACTGAGCAACACTTTCCGCCCGGCCTCGATGATGCGCGCAACCATCGCCCGGGAGCGCTCCTGTCTTGGCATCTTGCGCAGCTCGGCAGCGCCTGCACCCACATCCGCACTCGTACCCATACGCGAATTGTATGCGAGTAATTGCTCGTGTCATGCTCAGGGCATGACGAGCACAAAGGCCATGACGGACACAGCGGTCCCGCCAAGTCGCTTCCGGTCGGGCGAGGAGCGCGGGGCGCGGATCGGTCGGCCACTGAAATTGTTCGGCCGCGTCCGCATGGTCGACGAAGACCTGATGGCACTGATTGGGCAGCGCTTCACCGAGCGCGACGAACTCGGCGCTGACCTTGCGAAGGCATTTCGCGCGAGCGGATCCGAGCGCGTGACGATGCCACAGTTCGCTCAGGCATTGGCCTCGGGCATCGCCTCGGTCAAGGACGCTCCCCCGGCCCTACGCACGTTCTTCGACGCCGTTGAGTCCGTGCCCGACTGGGTCGATTTCGACCTCGTGAATAAGGGCGCCCGTGTCTATCGTCGTTTCGGTCGCAATGCCGCCGACGTCTTGACCCAACTGTCCTTGATCGGCGGCTACCGCTTTGGCGGCCCGACCGATCTACTCGTCGCCACTGGCGGGCTGACCGGTCCCTCAGCAAAACGGCGACTCGGCGAAACTCAGAAATGGGGCATTGCGGTCTCCGAGCACAATGCCATGCGTCGCGACGGCGAAGGCTTCCAGCTGACCGTGCACGTACGACTGATGCACGCTTTGGTGAATCAACGCTTTGAAGCCAGTGGCGAGTGGGACACCGCCACGTGGGGTCTCCCGATCAACCAGAGCGACCAAGCCGCAACCCTTGGTTTGTTCAACGGCGCCCTATTACTGGGCGTTCGCGCGCTCGGCGTACGTGTCACCGCTGCCGATTCGCGCGCAGTCATGCATTTGTGGAAGTACATCGGCTGGCTGATTGGCGTCAATCCCGACTGGTTGTTCGACACCGAACGCGAACAGCACGCTTTGAACTATCACATTCTGCTGGCGCAGGCCGATGTCTCGCCGGCCGGGCCAAAACTGGCCAACGGCATCGTCATGGCGCAATCTCATTTGCACATCGAACAGTTACCCACACTGCGACGGCGGTATGCCCGCGCGCGCATGTTGAGCATGCTGCGCCCGTTCATTGGCGCGCAGGGACTGCGTGACCTGGGGCTACCGGTTCATCTCCCTTGGGCCACCGCAGGCCTGCTCCCGCTCAATGTGGTCCGCTATCACCTGCTCGGACGCACCGGGTGGGGCGAGGACCGGCTCCAAGCGAGGGCACAGCGGGAGCGGGATAAACTGATGGATCGCTATTTCGGCAAGGACACCCCCGAAGTGGCGCCACTGCACGCCTGACCGGATGCTCATCGAGACGCGTCCTGATGAGCATCCGGCGGCTACTCTTTTGCCATGCTGCGCATTCTGTTGGTCGAGGACGATGACGATATCCGTATTGCGCTTGCCCGTGCCCTAACTCAGCACGACTACCATGTCGCGGCAGTTGCGGGCGGAGCCGAAGCAGTCGCCAGGCTCGTCACGTTCGTTCCCGATGTTGTGATCCTCGATCTCGGGTTGCCCGATCTCGATGGTGCCGATGTCCTCGCGATGATTCGGTCGATAAGCTCCGTACCGGTCCTGGTCGCTACCGCGCGCGACGAGGAACGTGAAATCATTCGCCTGCTCGACGCTGGCGCCGACGATTACATCATCAAGCCCTATTCCGCAGCTCAGATCCAAGCCCGCATACGCGCTGTCCTACGCCGCAGCAGCACCCCCGATGCTTCTGCCGACGGCGACCTTGAGATTGGCGCACTGCGGATCGACCCGCGCGGCCGCGAAGTACGCATTGATGGGCGTCTCCTGACCCTGACCCGCAAGGAGTTCGACTTGCTGTTCTATCTGGCTCAACGGCAGGGTGAAGTCGTCTCAAAGAAAGATCTATTGGCTGATGTCTGGCAATTGCCGTGGGGTGGCGGCGATCGTACCGTCGACGTGCATCTCTCCTGGCTGCGCCGCAAGCTCGGCGAAACCGCCGCCGAGCCGGTCTATCTGCACAGCGTTCGCGGGGTCGGTGTCAAACTCGTGAACCCGGCATGACGCTCCGCCTACGCATCCTGCTGCTGACCACCGGACTAACCGTCATGGTGCTGGTGCTGTTCGCCGTACCGTTGGCGATCTCGGTCAAGCAATCGGCCACTGATCGCGCCGTGCGCGAAAGCGAGTATGTCGCACAAGGCGTCGCCGACTACCTCAGCACGAGCCGCTTCACCGAGATCCAATCCGCGAACTACGTCAAGCGCGTAAACGCACGAAGCGATACGCAAATCAGGGTGCTCTTGCCCGATGGAATTGCCGTCGGAGCCAAACTCCCGGCCGGAGTGCCGCCCGTACGATCACCTGGCAATGATGATCGTCGAGGCGATGGCGACCGCGAGCGTGACCGTGACGATCTCGGCAGTGTTTCTGCGCCGCGGTCGTCGAGCGTGGCGGGCGGCCACTTGATCGAAATCCAGGCTATGAGTACGAGCGGACAGGCAATCGTACGAGGCTTCATCAGCGATACAGCGATCAATCGCGAGATTCACGGCCGCTGGGCCTGGATTGCCGGCGGCGGGTTGGCCCTCATCATCTTGTCCGCGTTCTGTTCCGAGCTCGTCACCAAACGGCTCACCCGTCCACTCGTCACGACTGCCGACACCGCCGAGCGACTCAGCGCTGGTGATCTGGATGCGAGAGCGCCGGTTCATGGCGCGCAGGAGATTTCTTCGGTGGCATCGGCGCTCAATGGCCTGGCGGACCAGATCGATGGCCTGCTCGCATCGGAGCGAGAGACAATCGCCGACCTTTCGCATCGGCTGCGCACGCCGATGACGGCAATTCGTCTCGATGCCGAAGCGCTCCCTGACTCCGAGCGTGCCCACGATCTGTCCCGCCACATCGCCCAGCTCGAGCGCACTCTGACTGCGGTCATCCGCAATGCCCGGCTTCCCCACACTGATCTCGACGCCCCCCAGTGCGATGCGGCCATGGTGGTCCGGGCCCGCGTCGAGTTCTGGACGCCGCTGGCCGAGGATCAAGGCCGCCAGGTTGACCTTTCGATTCCCGAGCAGACATGCGAAGTCGCCTGCACCGATGACGATCTAGCCGCCGCCGTTGATGCTCTGCTCGAAAACGTCATCGCTCACACCCCGGAAGGCACTCCCTTGGCGGTCACTCTGGCCGCGCACGAATCCGGTTTTCAACTCGATGTGATCGATCATGGTCCCGGGATACCCGCTGGCTCACGCCTACGCGGCCGCAGCGACCGCGGCTCCACCGGGCTGGGGCTCGACATCGCGCGCAGTTGCGCTGAATCCACCGGCGGCTCGCTGCAACTGGAGACCGCTGCCAGCGGCAGCAATATCGTACGACTCAATCTTCAGGCTCCTCACAGGAGAATTTAACCTACATTTGAGGTCACGATGAGGTGCTGCTGAGCGCCTCGGCAACACGCTTGAGTCATGACCAATTCAGCATTTACCTCACGCGCAGCACTTCTGGCCAAGTCGAAGAAGAACCTCGCCATCATCACCGCATCCGGACTTGCGCTCACCGGCGCTCTCACGGTCGGGCTGACGGCGGGTAGTACCCAAGCGGCCACGCCCGTGCAATCGCAGACCACATCAACCAGCTCGAATCAGCACTCCGCAACGAGCAGCAATCAGCCTGGCACGACAAACAAGCCTTCCCCTGCCGCGCACAAGCAGTCCGGTGTCACTGCGCCCTCCAAGAAGCACCACTCGTCCCACGGCTCGAGCAATGCATCATGACCGCAACCGCTATCTGGAGCGACTGGTCCTGCCGTGTGCGGATCACGGTCACCGAACCAACGACGCTCACGCGCGCCAAGAGCATGCTCATGGCTCTCATGGCTGATGTGTCACGTGCGGGAAACCGTTTCGATCCCACGTCAGACCTCTCGAAGATCAACGTCGGTGCCGGCCGCATGGTCGCTGTGTCCGGCCGGACCATCGCGCTCGTCGACGCGGCCCTCGATGCCGCCGCTGAAACCGATGGTCTGGTCGATCCGACGATCGGCCACCACCTCACCCGCTACGGGTATGCGAGCGATATCGACCAGATCCGCGGCCGATTGCTGGCACTCGGGCCGGCCCAGCCTGCACCGGCCGACTGGCGTCAGGTTCGACTCAATCACGATCTCGGACTCGTCGGGGTGCCCGCTGGCATGAGTTTGGATCTGGGTGCCACGGCCAAGTCCTGGACTGCCGACCTCGCGGCGCATTCGATCGCGAATCGTTTCGACATCGGTGTGCTCGTCGAGCTCGGTGGTGATGTCGCGGTGGCAGGGATCAAACGCGAGCCGTGGCAGGTCACGGTGAGCGAGTTGGCCGGTGAGCCGAGTCAGCGAGTCGGACTCAACCACGGCGGTCTGGCCACCTCGTCGACGCTGGCGCGCAGCTGGCGTACGACCGACGAGCCCGCCCATCACATTATCGACCCGCGCACCGGAAAGCCGGCAGCCAGCAGCCTGCGCACCGCCACGGTCTGGGGACCGAGCGCGATCAAGGCCAATACGGCCAGCACTGCGGCCATTATTCTCGGCGAACAAGCGGTCGACTTCCTCGTCGGACTTGGCCTCGCTGCACGATTGGTCCGCTCAGACGGAACGATCCTCTCAGTCGGCGACTGGCCTGCGGAGCAGGTGGCGGCGTAATGACGCTTTGGTTCCTGTCCCGCGCCGCCGGCATGGTGGCCCTGCTGGCGTTCACTGTCTCGACGGCTCTCGGCGTCCTCGCGGCCCGACCTCGGATGCACAGCAGCGTACGTCAACTCGACCGACGATTCCTGACCCAGATGGCTCATCGCTCAGCGGCAATCATCGGGCTGGTGTTGCTCGCAACCCATGCGACCCTCATGGTGCTCGACTCATTCGTCCCGGTCTCAGTTAGTGGTGCGCTGGTCCCGTTCATTGCCGGCTACCGCCCACTCGCGCTGGGCCTCGGGACACTCGCGGTGTATGCATTCGTCGCGGCGGCGATCTCGGGCGCGCTGCGTGGTCGGGTGGCCGGATCGGACGCCGTCGCTCGGCGCTGGCGTTACGTCCATCTCAGCGCGTATGCAGGTTGGGCGCTCGCAATGGGACATGGCCTACTCGCTGGGACCGACACCCACAACTGGTGGGCGATCTCGATCTATGTCACCTGCGCAATTGCCGTCGTCGCTGCGACAGTCGTGCGAATTGGGGCCGAAACCCGACATCGCAACAACCCAATCGTGGCTGCGCGAACGCTAACCCCTAGGCGCTTGCTATGACCCCCCAACTCGATGCCACAACGACAAACGTCCGCGCTTTGGGCGCACCCCGTCTACTGGCCGGAGCCATCACCGGAGGCCGCGTCGATTTCAGCACCCACGTGTCCCACCATGGCTCGCTCCGGCGTCGGAGCCGTGATTGGCTCACCAACGCGTGCGCTGACGTCAATCTGCTGGGGCGAGGCGGCGCTGCCTTCCCGGTTGCGACGAAGCTCGCGGCGCTGCCACATCGCCGTCGTGTACGAGTATTGGTGAACGGCAGCGAGGGTGAGCCAGCCAGCCAGAAGGATCGCGTCCTGATGCAGTTGGTGCCTCACCTGGTGCTTGACGGCGCTCTGATTGTCGCCCACGCACTTGCCACCGCGCGCATCGACATCGCCGTCCATGATCGATCCGCGTTCGAGTCGCTTCAGCGAGCTTGCCAGGAGCGGGGCGATGCGGCCAACATAATCATCAAACGGACCAACACCGGTTTCGTCGGCGGGGAGATCCGCGCGGCGATCAACGGACTTAATGGCGGGCCGGCAGTGCCGAGCGGCCGCCGAATCCTTCCCGTCGACCGTGGGATCGATGGGCGTCCAACATTTGCGTCGAATGTCGAGACATTCGCCCACATCGCGCTGCTCGCCGGACTCGGCGTCGCTGATTTTTCCCGCACCGGATCGACCGATGAACCGGGAACAACGTTGCTCACTCTCGTCGGCAGCGTGCCGTATGCCGGTGTGATCGAGGTGCCTACCGGCGTCCGCATCAGCACACTCGTGGGATCGACCGATCCGGGGCCGACACTGATCGGCGGCTATCACGGAACGTGGACAAATGACCTCGGCAATCTCACTGTCGATCGGGCCCGCCTCAAAGGTGCGGGACTCCCGCTCAACGCGGGTGTCATCGCGTGCATACCGCCGGCGACGTGCGTTCTCGACGAAATCGTCGGCGTCAGCGCTTGGCTGGCCGGCGAATCCACCGGTCAGTGCGGACCCTGCTTCTTCGGTCTCCCAACAATCGCAGGAAACCTAGCCGCCATCGCAGCCGGCGGCGGTACCGGACAACTCGAATCGCTGCGCCGACATCTGGATGTCGTGGCCGGGCGCGGCGCGTGCGCGCATCCCGATGGCTCGGTCCAATTCATACGGTCAGCACTAGGGGCATTCGGCGCGGAGTTTCAGCGGCATGCTGAAACCGGCGGCTGTGGTCGCCCGGCAGGCCGCATCCTTCCACTCAACAACAGGAGCGACTGACCATGACTCGGCTCGACATCGATTGGACCCGCTGCGACGGGCACGGACTGTGCGCGCGGCTGCTGCCGGAGAACATCACCCTCGACGAATGGGGATTCCCCATCATCGACCCCACGCTCGAGGACAGCACCGTCACAGCCGCCCGCCGGGCAGCGCTGGTCTGTCCAGCGCTGGCGTTGCGGGTGACGCGAGCCTAATGCTCAGCGGCCCAGGCCGCCTTGTCCGATTCGATCTTGCGCCCCAAGAAGTAGGCACCAAGCCAGAGCACGGCGAACATGACGCCAATGAAGAACATGGCCGAGACGAGAAATCCCATCGCGATCGAGGCGACCTGGATGAGATGGCCAAGGACGTACGCACCGGGGTGACGCAACATTCCGGCGGTGAGAATGCAGAGCACTGCCAGCCCGCCGCCAACCGCAACCGCCTTGGTCGTGCCGACATTCTCGACCGTGATCATGACCGGAATCGCGAGCGCGAGAATGATCGCCTGCAACGTCAGCATCGCCGAGCACATTGCCCGCATCAGCGACCAGCACCCAACAGAACCCGAGCCTCACCGGCTGTGACGACCGAACCGATGACGAGGACTCCCCCGCTGCCAAGTGCTTCTTCATAGCCTTCGGCGGACTCCGCCATACCGATCGCCCGCTCGAGCGCGTCATCGAGCCGGCTGGTGACATGCACCCGATCCTCGCCGAAAATATCGGCGGCAAGTTCGCCCAGTTCGGCCGCTGGCATCGCGCGCGATGAACTGTTCTGCGTGCATACGATCTGCGCCAGAACTGGTTCAAGGAGCCGCAACATTCCCTCGACGTCCTTATCGTCCATGGCACCGACGACACCGATCAATGGACTGAAATCGAAGGCTTCCTGAACGGCGTCGATAGAGGCAGCCACGCCATGTGGATTGTGCCCAGCGTCGACCAGAACCGTTGGGCTGGTTCGGACGATTTCAAGCCGCCCCGGCGAGGTGACATTCGCGAACGCTTCGCGCACGACTTCAACATCGAGCTCGACGCCGCCAATAAAGGACTCGACCGCTGCCAATGCGTAGGCCGCATTGTGGGCCTGGTGCGCGCCGAACAGCGGAAGGAAGATCTCGTCATAGCGGCCGGAGAGCCCTTGCAACTCAATCATCTGGCCGCCAAGCGCCTCAACTCTCGACAGCACCTGGAAGTCACGGCCTTCGTACGACATGACGGCACCGACCTCATGGGCCCGCTGCTCGATCACATCGAGCACACCCTGGCTCTGCGCGGCAACAATCGCTCGAGCGCCGGGCTTGATGATGCCGGACTTTTCAACCGCGATCGCCTCAGGGGTGTTGCCCAGATAACGCTCATGATCAATCGCGATCGGGGTAATGACCGCGACTTGACCATCGGCAACGTTCGTCGCGTCCCAAGAGCCACCCATACCAACCTCGACGACGGCGACATCGATCGGCGCATCGGCAAACGCCGCATACGCCATCGTGACAATCAGCTCGAAGAACGACAGCGGATGCTCAGAACTGTCATCGACGATCTGCGCGAATGCCGCAACATCGGCAAAAGCGTCGACGAAGAGGTCCTCAGTCAGCGCCGCACCGTCGAGGCAGATGCGCTCGGTCATCGACTGTAGGTGCGGGCTGGTGAACCGCCCGGTACGCAATCCGAGGGCGCGCAGCAATTCATCGATCATGCGGCTCGTCGAAGTCTTGCCGTTGGTGCCGGTCAGGTGGATAACCGGATAGGCCTGCTCAGGATCGCCCAGCAGACGCAGGATTGCCCGTATACGGTCCAAGGACGGCTCGAGTTTAGTTTCGGGCCAACGACCGAGCAGAGCAAGCTCGACGTCGCGGTAGGTAGGTCTCATCGCGTCTATTATCGCAGGGCGTCAACCAGGCAGTGTCAACCAGGCAGTGTCAACCAAAACCTGGGGCAAACACCGGAGTGGCGGGTCAACCCTTGCTGCGCAAGAATATTCTTTGTCCGTTGCACATTTGGCGACGCTCGACGCAGGAGAACCTATGACACGGTCCGTTGCCGGCTGGATCACTCATCGCAAAACCAAATATGTCGTGATTCTGCTGTGGATCGCGGCGCTTGTCCTGCTCGGGCCGCTCTCCGCCAAACTCGGCAGTGTTCAGAAAAACGATCAAAAATCTTTCTTGCCAAGCACGGCCGAATCGACCAAAGTGCTCGACATTCAGGCCAAGTTCGGCTCTGCCAACACGATTCCTGCAATCGTTCTATACGAGAGTGACACGAAGCTCACCAAAACCCAGCTGACAAAGATCCAATCCGATGCTGAGGCCTTCTCCCAGCGCAAAGACCTAGATTCGAGTCAACTCAAGGCGTCCGACGGCCAGATTCCGGTCATCCCCTCGAAGGACGGCAAGGCCGCCCAGTTGTATGTTCCGCTCGACCTAGGTGCCAGCGGCTTCGACAAGGTGGGGCCCGCGGTCAAAAGTCTGACGAATACCGCCAGCAAGGATGCCGCCAGCATGCAGGTGTATGTCACAGGCCCTGCCGGTCAGGCTGATGACTTTTCCAAGGCCTTCGAGGGTATCGACACGACCTTGCTGTTCGCTGCCGGCGGCGTCGTGATCTTCATTCTTCTGCTGACCTATCGCAGCCCGATATTGTGGCTGCTGCCAGTCATCTCGGCGGGAGTGGCGCTTGGATTGGCACAAGGCGCCATCTACCTATTGGCCAAATATGCAGACCTCACGGTGAATGGACAAAGCGCCGGCATCTTGACCGTCCTGGTGTTCGGCGCAGGCACCGATTATGCGCTACTCATCGTGGCTCGCTATCGAGAAGAGCTGCACCGACACGAGGACCGCCACGAGGCCATGGCCAAGGCACTTCATCGCGCCGGCCCCGCAGTGCTCGCCAGTGGGGCGACCGTCGTCGTCGGGCTTCTCTGTCTTCTGTTGGCGCAGATCAACTCGACCCGCGGCCTCGGACCGGTCGCCGCCGTCGGCATCCTGGTCGGAGTGGGAGTCATGCTGACGTTGCTACCCGCACTTTTGGTTCTCGTCGGCCGTTGGATCTTCTGGCCCCGCATCCCCCGATTCGACCAGACCGAGCCCAACGACAACGGAATTTGGTCTCGAGTCGGCAAAGCGATCGCCAAGGGGCCTCGCGTCACGTGGATCGTCACGACACTGATCCTGGTCGCGCTTTCCTTTGGCGTCGTGTCCCTTAACGCCACTGGCTTGAGCAACAAAGAACAATTTACGACGGCACAACCGTCGGTCAAAGGCGAGGAAGCACTTGCCCGCCATTTCTCCGCCGATGAAAGCACCCCGCTGGTCGTCGTGGCCAAATCGGCCAAAGCCGACGAAGTGTTGCGCGCAGTCACGGCGGTCAAGGGCATCGATGCATCGGCCGTTGCGCAGGCTCCGCAAACTCGCGACGGCTTCGCCCTCATCAACGCTCCGCTGACCAGCGCGGCGGACTCAGCTGAGGCGACCAAGACGGTCGAACGGACCCGCGCTGCGGTTGCCAACATCACCGGCGCCGATGCACTCGTCGGCGGTACGACGGCAATCAATTACGACGTCCAGAAACTCTCTGGTGATGACAACCGGTTGATCATCCCGGTCATCCTGCTCGCCGTGTTCTTAATCCTGGCCATCCTGCTGCGAGCGCTCGTCGCACCAATCATCCTCATCGTGACCGTCGTGTTGTCATTCGGTGCGGCATTAGGCGTAAGTGGGCTGGTGTTCGAGCACATTTTGGGCTTCGGGGGCGCCGACACCTCGTTCCCGCTCTTCGCCTTCGTCTTCCTCGTCGCACTCGGGATCGATTACAACATTTTCCTAATGACTCGCGTGCGGGAAGAAGCGCTGCACTCAGGCACGCACAAGGGCGCCCTGATCGGGCTGTCCGCGACCGGCGGCGTCATCACGTCGGCCGGACTGGTCCTTGCAGGGACCTTCGCCGTGTTGGCGACACTCCCGCTCGTGTTCCTGGCCGAACTTGGATTTGCGGTCGCTTTCGGGGTACTGCTCGATACGATCATCGTCCGTTCGGTGCTCGTGACCGCGTTGAATCTGGACGTTGGCCGATGGATGTGGTGGCCGAGCAAGCTGTCGCACGAACACAAGCCCTAGGCCTCGGCGGGCGTCGACAGGAGGCGCCTCTAGACTTTGGTTCCATGAACACCGTCCCCGAAAAGCCTGTCCTCGAAGGACTCGAAGCCATTTGGTCCGCCCGCTGGGAAGAGCAGGGCACCTATCGCTTTGATCGCACCAAGACGCGCGCGGAGATTTTCTCGATCGACACGCCCCCGCCGACCGTCTCGGGCAGTCTTCACGTAGGACATGTGTTCTCCTATACGCATACCGACCTGATCGCCCGCTATCAACGCATGCACGGCAAGGAAGTCTTCTACCCGATGGGTTGGGACGACAACGGTCTGCCGACCGAACGTCGCGTCCAGAATTATTTCGGCGTCCGCTGCGATCCGTCATTACCATATGACGGCACGTTCACCCCGCCGGAAAAGGTCGACCCCAGGGCCCGGCAAATTCCGGTGAGCCGGCGTAATTTCATCGAGTTGTGCGAGCAACTCGTCGCCGAGGATGAAAAAGTCTTTGAAGCACTGTGGCGGACGCTCGGCCTTTCGGTCGATTGGAGCCAGACCTATACAACGATCGGTGAATCTTCGCGCGCCACATCACAGCGCGCTTTCCTGCGCAATCTCGCGCGCGGCGAGGCATACCAACAGGACGCCCCGACGCTGTGGGACGTGACCTTCCAGACCGCGGTCGCACAGGCCGAACTGGAGGCGCGCGACTACCCCGGCGCCTACCACCGCGTGGCGTTCCATAGCGTCAACGGACCCATCTTTGTCGAGACGACACGCCCCGAACTCATCGGCGCCTGCGTCGCGCTGATCGCCCATCCCGACGACGAGCGTTACAACTCGCTGTTCGGCAGCACCGTCACGTCCCCGCTGTTCGGGGTTGAAGTGCCCGTCATTGCGCATGGCGCCGCCGAGATGGAGAAAGGTTCGGGACTCGTCATGTGTTGTACGTTCGGTGACCTCACCGACGTCATCTGGTGGCGCGAACTGCAACTGCCCAACCGGACCATCATTGGCCGCGATGGCCGCATTCTGAGCGATCTGCCCGACTGGATCCCGGCCGGCAGCGGCCAATCGCTGTATGCAGAACTGGCCGGCAAGACGACATTCACCGCGCGTGAATTGGTCGTGGCCGCATTGCGTGCGGCTGGCGATCTTGATGGCGAGCCAAAACCCACCCAACGTATGGCGAACTTCTTTGAGAAGGGCGACAAACCGCTTGAGATCGTCTCGACTCGGCAGTGGTACCTCACCAACGGCGGCCGCAATGCCGAACTCGGCAAGGCACTGATCGCGCGCGGCGATGAGATCAACTGGCATCCCGAATACATGCAGCACCGTTTAACCAATTGGATCACCGGCCTGAACGGTGACTGGCTCGTCTCACGCCAACGTTTCTTCGGCGTAGCGTTCCCGATCTGGTACCGGCTCGACGATCAGGGCGAGCCGGTCTATGACACTCCGTTGGTCCCCGACGAGGCCGATCTGCCAATCGATCCGGCTTCGCAAGCACCGGCTGGCTTCGACGAATCGCAGCGCGGTGCGCCCGGCGGTTTCATGGCCGATCCCGACGTTCTCGACACCTGGGCCACCTCATCTCTGACCCCGCAGATCGTTACCGGTTGGGAGCGCGATCCCGATTTGTTCGCGCGGACGTTCCCGATGGATCTTCGCCCGCAGGGTCACGACATCATCCGTACCTGGTTGTTCTCGACCGTTGTTCGGGCCCATCTTGAGCACGGCGTCGCGCCATGGCGCCATGTATCGTTGTCAGGTTTCGTCGTCGACCCCGACCGTAAGAAGATGAGCAAGTCAAAGGGTAATGTCGTCGTGCCGGACGAAATCATTACCAAGTACGGCGCGGACGCCGTGCGTTGGCGGGCCGCTGGCGCCCGACCCGGAGCTGACTCGCCATTTGATGAGCAGCAGATGAAGGTGGGCCGGCGGCTCGCGATGAAGGTGCTCAACGCCTCTAAGTTCGTGCTCGCAGCCCCCGAGGCCTACGGCATTGGCGCCGACGCGTCCTTCCTCGACGCCGACCTAGTGACCGAGCCAATTGACCGTGCGCTGCTGACCAGACTCCGCGGCGTTGTTGACACGGCCACCGCCGCCTTCGAAGCTTACGATTACTCCAGCGCACTTGAGGCCGCCGAGAAGTTCTTCTGGGACTTCTGCGACGACTACCTCGAACTCGTCAAGGAACGTGCGCACCGTGATGATGCAACTGGGCAGTCGGCGCGTGCCGCCTTTGCGCTCGCGTTGTCGGTCCAACTCCGGCTACTCGCGCCGTTCCTGCCCTACGTGACCGAGGAAGTCTGGTCCTGGTGGCAGGAGGGTTCGATTCATCGTTCGGCATGGCCAAGCAATGCAGCCGATCTGACCAGCGTCGACGCCGATCCCGACGTCTTGTCGAGTGCCGCCGATGCATTGGCCGGCATCCGCGGCGCAAAGTCGGTGGCCAAGGTCGGGATGAAGACCGAGGTGTCGGCGGTCGTCGTACGCGGGCCACAGGCACAGCTCGACCAGCTGTCGGCTGCGATGGACGATGTCAAGGCCGCCGGAAAAGTGACCGGAACAGTCGATCTGACCGCGGACGAGTCACTCGACACGATCGCCACCGAAGCAACGCTGGCGATGTGAAGCCTTCTCACCACAATTCGAAGCCTTAGTCGGCCATAGCCGGCGGGGAAGCCACGCAAGGCTTCGAATCGCGGGGCAGAGCCGGCGGGGCAGGGCCGCCGAGGCGGCTGCTCTAGTCGACGACCTCGAAGGTGATGCCGGCGGCTTGGAGTCGCTTAATCAATGCATCGCCCATCGCGACGGCAGTCGTCGTCTGGCCCGAAACGTCGGGCAGTTCGTCGAAGGCGAGGCACATCGCGGACTCGCTGAGCATCTTTGAGGTTTCGGTATAGCCGGGATCGCCGCCGCTAACCTGGGTCGTCACGTGTTGGTCCCCGCCGGTGCCGATCAGCAGCAACTTGAACCACGACTTCGCGCGCTGTTCTTCGCTCGGCCCATCGCCCTGCGATTTGAGTTTGAGCAGAAGGTTGCGAGTCGGGGCAAGCTGCGAGCCAGCCAGTAAGACCCCTGCGCCCGCGATTGTTCCGGCGAGCATGTGCAGTGTTTTGAAATGAGCGAAATGCGCGTAGGAGAACTCCGGACCGTAACGCTTAAGCGAACGAGCCGATCGCAACACAATCTGCGGATCGATAGTCGGCATTGGCAGCGCCCAACCCTTGCCACGAGCACCTCGACCGAGTTTGCCACCACCACGAATACGGCGATCGGCTGGACGCCCTTCGGCCCGTTTGCGTTGGGCGGCGACTCGGCCCGCAGATCGAAGCCGTGAAAAGGCGCCGATCGCTGAATGATAGGTACCGCCGGACGGTCCACCACCGGCGCGCACATAGCCCTCGATCGCGATCGGCACGTCTTCGGGAAGCTGCTCGACGGTGAACAGCACACCGAGGTCATAGGGAATCGAGTCGAACCCGCAGGCGTGCACAATGCGGGCGCCTGTTGATTTGGCGGTCTCGTGATATTTGAGCCACACGGTGTCAACGAACTCTGGTTCGCCGGTCAGATCGACATAATCGGTGCCGGCCTCCGCGCAGGCTTTGACCGCCGGCTCGCCGAACTGCAAGTAGGGGCCGACGGTCGAGATCAATACGCGTGTCTGCTCGGCCAGCACTTGCATCGAGTCAGCATCGGCGATATCGGCCGCAATAATTTTCGGCGGCACTCCACCGAGGGCTGCGATCCGATCAGCCACCGCTTGGAGCTTAATCCGGTTGCGGCCCGCGATAGCCCACGTCTTGTCAGCCGGCAGATGCGCAGCGAGATAGTCGGCGGTCAGCCCGCCGGTAAAGCCGGTGGCACCGAACAGCGCGATGTCGACGGATGCACCGACAGCAGCCATTAGGACGCCTTCTTGGCGACTTCAGCCTGGGTGAGAATCGTCGGGCCTTCGGACTTGTCGACTGTCGCAGCAGTCACGATCACCTTCGCAACATCGTCGCGGCTCGGGATGTCGTACATGACCTGCTCGAGGACGTCCTCGATGATCGACCGCAAGCCGCGCGCACCGGTGCCGCGCGCGAGCGCCAGATCGGCCATCGATTCACAAGCGTCCTGGGTGAATTCGAGCTCGACGTCATCGATATCGAATAACCGTATGTATTGCTTGGTCAGCGCATTGCGGGGCTCACTCAAAATCGTGACCAAAGCATCGCGGTCGAGATTGTCGACCGCGGCGATCACCGGCAGACGACCAATGAACTCGGGGATCAGGCCGAACTTCAGCAAATCCTCGGGCAACACTTTGGAGAACACCTTCGACGGCTCGTTGACCTCGCCGTTGGCTGCCTTGTCGACGTTGAAGCCCAGACTCATCTTGCCGCTGCGCTGCTCGATGATCTCGCCAAGGCCCGCGAACGCGCCGCCGACAATGAACAGCACATTGGTCGTGTCGATCTGGATGAATTCCTGATGCGGATGCTTGCGACCACCCTGCGGCGGGACCGAGGCAGTCGTGCCCTCAAGAATCTTGAGTAACGCCTGCTGCACACCTTCACCGGACACATCGCGGGTGATCGACGGGTTCTCACTCTTTCGCGAGATCTTGTCGATCTCGTCAATGTAGATGATGCCAGTCTCGGCCTTCTTGACGTCGTAGTCGGCGGCCTGGATCAACTTGAGCAGAATGTTCTCGACGTCTTCGCCGACATAGCCCGCTTCGGTCAGTGCGGTCGCATCGGCAATCGCGAACGGCACGTTGAGCATCCGAGCAAGAGTTTGCGCCAAATAGGTTTTGCCGCAGCCAGTCGGGCCGACCATCAGGATGTTGGATTTGGCGAGTTCGACTTCATCACCCTTGGCGCGACCGGTCGCGACGCCAGCCTGAACGCGCTTGTAGTGGTTGTAGACCGCCACTGCGAGCGATCGCTTCGCATTGTCCTGACCGATTACATAGCCGTTGAGAAACTCGTAAATCTCGCGCGGCTTGGGCAACTCACCAAGGCTGAGCTCGGCGCCTTCGGCGAGTTCCTCCTCGATGATCTCGTTGCACAGGTCGATGCATTCATCGCAGATGTAGACGCCGGGCCCGGCAATCAGCTTCTTAACCTGCTTCTGGCTCTTTCCGCAGAAAGAACACTTCAGGAGGTCGGCAGTCTCACCTATGCGTGCCACGGACGAGTTCCTTTCAGCGGCAGAAACGAGCGGCCGGTAGGTTGACCGACCCCGCTCTGCCCAGTATTGATGATTGCGGACCGTTTGGCGATCACGTGCCGATCGTGTCCCGGTCCGAATGTCAGACGGCGGGGGTCTTGAGCGTGTCGAGGATCTGATCGATGAGGCCGTACTCAAGCGCTTGCTCGGCGGTCAGGATCTTGTCGCGGTCGACGTCGCGGCTGACCTCGGCCTGATCCTTGCCGCTCGCATCAGCGATCATCTTCTCCATCATCTCGCGCATCCGAAGGATCTCGTTGGCCTGAATCTCGAGATCAGAGATTTGGCCGCCGGTTCCTTCGGTGTAGGGCTGGTGGATCAGTATGCGGCTGTTGGGCAACGCTAGGCGCTTGCCCGGGGTGCCAGCCGCAAGCAGAATCGCGGCGGCGGAGGCGGCCTGACCCAGGCATACGGTCTGCACGTCCGGCTTGATGTAGCGCATCGTGTCGTAGATCGCTGTCATCGCGGTGAACGAACCACCCGGCGAGTTGATGTAGATCTGAATGTCCCTATCCGGATCCATCTGCTGCAGGCATAAGAGCTGCGCCATGATCGCGTTAGCCACATCGTCGCTGATCGGGGTGCCCATGAAGATGATGCGATCCTCAAACAATTTCGCGTAAGGATCGATGCGACGGACACCATATGAGGTGCGCTCTTCCCATTGTGGGATGTAATAGCTCATTTTTTGATTGCTCCTGCATTGGCGACGACGGCATCGATCAGGCCATATTCCTTGGCCTCTTCCGGGGTGAACCAGCGGTCACGATCAGAGTCGAGCTCGATCTGCTCGAGGGTCTGACCGGAATGCTGCGACTGCAGCTTGTTGAGCTGCTTCTTGAGCAGGATGCTCTGTTGTGCCTGGATCTTAATGTCCGAGGCAGAACCACCGATGCCACCGGAAGGCTGGTGCATCATGATGCGCGCGTGCGGGAGAGCGAAACGCTTACCCGCGGTGCCGGCGGCGAGCAGGAACTGTCCCATCGATGCGGCCAGACCCATGCCCACGGTGGCGACATCATTGGAGATGTATTGCATCGTGTCGTAGATCGCCATGCCCGAGTCGACCGAGCCGCCTGGCGAGTTGATGTAGAGGTAAATGTCCGCATCGGGATCTTCGGCGTTAAGCAGCAACATCTGTGCGCAGATCGCGTTGGAGTTGGCATCCTTCACTTCCGAACCGAGGAAGATGATGCGTTCCTTGAGCAGGCGCTGATAAATGTGGCCATCGAGATCCGACGGGCCACTGTCGGCTGCCATCTGGGGAGTCATATCTGTGTTCACATGGACAAACCTAGACGGCAGAGCCGCACAAGACACGCCAAAACACGCTGTGTTCGCTCATAGCGTGACGGTGGCACGGTAGTTAGCTCTCGACTTCGGCCTTGATCTGCGCGAGCGTCGCGATCATTCCCTCCATGAGTTCGGCATCATGGGACTCAATACCGCCGAGCGCCACCGCCGCTGTGACCTTCGAGGCGACCGATCTTTTGCTGCGCCGCAAATCACGGCGTTCGACCAGTCGGGTGCCGGTCGCGGTCGGCTCGAGTTCATATGTCCATTGCGCCGCCGGACCCATGACATAGAACGAGATCTTCTTATTGGGCTCAAAATCAGTGATGTGGCTCAATGTCGGCCAGATGAAGGCCTTCCGCTTATTGAGGTTCAGGCTGCGGGTGCCCTTGCGGAGCTGCTTTGAGGTGAAGCCTTGGAAGACCACCTCAGGGCTCCACTTCGACATGCGTCGCAGATCGGAAACCAACGCCCATACGGCCTCGGGAGTCGCGTCAATGTCGATGCTCGCCTCGAGCGCAAGGATTGTCCGTGCTGCCATGGTTCAGCCTTCCACTTCAGTCTTGATCCGCGCCAGCGTTGTTCTGATACCACGCTCGAGCGATGCCTCGAAGTCCGAAACGCCACCCATCGCTTTGTCGACCGCAAAGTTGGAGGCCGGCGAGACACCGTTCGGCGCCCTCCGGCTCTCGGTCAGGCGCGTGCCCGCAGCGGTCTCATCTAGTTCATACGACCACACCGTGCGGTTCTCAGTGATCCGAAACGCCAGCTTCTTGGCCGGCTCAAACTCGATGACCTTCGCCGTAGTCGGCCAGTACATCTTGCCCGAATGGTTGAGATTGAGGGTACGGGTCCCCTTCCTAATGCCACGGCCAAAAATGATCATTTTCTTGCACTGCGGGCTCCACTCACCCATTCGTTTGAGGTCGCTGACCAACGCCCAAACAGCTGCCGGCGGCGCATCGATGTCGATGCTGGAAGAGATGAGATCGCGAGCCATGAGCGTCCTTCTAGGGGTGTTGTGATGCGGTGGGCGGAAGCGCCGCGAGATTGCGGTTCTTTTCGTTCAGCCAGTCGACAAGCCAGTCGCCGATCTGCGGATGGTTGAGCAGCGTGTAGTGATCGACGCTTGGAAGGTATTCGAAGCGGGCGCCGTCAACGACGGGTCCGTGTTTGCCCATTCCGGTTGCCGAGGAAAAATGCACCAAAAGATCGCCAAGCACCGCGCTGAGCGGATGATTGCGGGCAGCGCCAAAGGTCGCTGCAACAAAGTGGTATTCGGCGTGCGGGAGCGGCGCAGCCGCGATCCGGTCGAGTCCCCACTGCGAGGTGAGGTCCTGCCCCTCCCACTCATCGTGACTTATGTAACCATGGCGCAGATCGACGACACCGCCCGATTGGGTTTCAAAGATTGTGCTGAACGGCGCTGATTCGGGCCAAAATCGCAGCAGCTGTGAGCCCAAGTGGGCGACTTTCTCCAGCCGAGCACCGGTATGCGGTGTGCCCAGGCACACGATGTCCTTGACCAGTTGTGGCCAGAGTTCGCCACCGGCCGTCGCGTAGTTCGTGGCCGCACGAACGACCAGTCCGCCCATCGAGTGGCCGACAAGGGTCATCCGGGTCACGTCGACCGGCCAAGCGTCGATCAGTTGGCGCAACAGAACGTCAAGGTGGCGACCGTTTTCGGAAACGTTCAGGCCGGTATTGAACCGCAGCAGGACCGGGGTGGCGTCAGTGTCCTCCGCAATCCGCTCAACATATGTGTTGCCGACGCTCTTCTGTCGTCGAGACCAAGATTCGTCGTCCTCACATAATCCGTGGACGAACACCACGAGGTGGCTACTTGCTGTCGGGTACACCTGACGCAGCGGGAACGGCGTCGCAACGACGTCGTCGCCATCCTTTCGGATCGACATCTTGATCGCCTGTGGATCGTCAAGCATCCGAAGCTCGTCGCCAATGAGCCCGTTGACCGCCGCCACGATCTGACGGCCGAATCGCGAGTCCTCAATTGGACGGCCGACGCCGCGCGCCGAGAGTGCACGCACCGAACCGCTCGAGATGCGCAACACCCCCGAAAGAGTTCCATAGACTGAAGTCACGACCGCATCATGAAGCGATTCAGGTAAACGACTGCCAACCATCCGGGTCGCCCCGAAGGCTCGTGTGGCAATCGCACCATGGATATCTCGCACAGTGCCGAGGATAAGCCGGTCGCCATATTCCAACGCCAAAGCCGCAACGTCGGTAATGCGTGCTGGAGCGGCGGTCATGATTACATACTTCCGGTAGCTGAACCTGAATGGAACCTCAAGCCAGCGAGTTGTTGGTCACGCCGTGGGTTAGGCGTCCTCAGCCGGAGCATCATCGATTTCCACGTCGACGGTCTCGGTCGCACCAGGCTCGCCAACTGTGCCGTCTTGTTCGCCTTCGGCAAAACTGCCATCAGCCTGCAGGTTGGTAAGGTCGAGGACATTGCCGGACTTGTCGGTGACCTTCGCCGATTCGACCAACGACGCCAGCGCCTTGCCGCGCACGACTTCACCCATGAGTTCGGGCACGTGATTGTGCTCCATCGCGTGCTGGATGTAGGCCTGCGGATCCTGGCCGGACTGCTGCGCACGGCGCATAATGTGCTGGGTCAGCTCAGTATCGTCGACGCCGATCTCATTGCTGCTGGCAATCTCATCGAGCACGAACTGGGCGATCAGTGAATCGCGGACGCGCTTCTCAAGCTCGGCCTCGAATTCGTCGATCGTCTGCTCTTCGGAGTCGAGGTAGCCCTCGAAGGTCAGGCCGGCATGCGCGAGCTGCTGTTCGATCTGCTCACGACGAGCGGTGATCTCACTGTCGACGGTGGCGTCGGGAAGTGGTGCGTCGATCTGCTCGACGATCTGCTCGAGCACGGCATCGCGGGCCTCGCCAGCCTGCTCGATGCGCTTGCCGCGGGTGACCCGCTCGGTGACATCGGCGCGGAGTTCCGCGACCGTGTCAAATTCCGAGGCCGTCTGCGCGAATTCGTCGTCCAACTCCGGCAGTTCCTGCTGCTTGATCTCGGTCACCTTGACAGTGACGTCGACGTCCTGGCCGGCCAAGTCGCCACCGGCGAGTTTGGTCTGGAAGGTCTTGTCTTCGCCTGCCTTGAGGCCGATGACGGCTTCATCGAGACCGTCAAGCATCGTGGCCTTGCCGATTTGGTAGGGCATTGCTTCGGCCTGAGCGGCCTCGATCTTCTCGCCGTCCTTCGAGGCTGACAGGTCAACGGTCAGGAAGTCGCCGTCGACCGCTGCACGGTCGACCTCGATGAAAGTCGCGAAGCGCTCGCGCAAAGCCTCGACCTGCTCATCGACGTCGTCATCGGTGACGGTTGCATCTTCGACGGTGACTTCGATCTTGGTGATGTCGGGCAGCGTGATGTCGGGGCGTACGTCAACCTCGGCGGTGACTTCGATGTCTTCGCCATCGGCGAACTTCGACAAATCGATCTCGGGCTGGCTGAGCGGAACCGTATTGGTTTCTTCGAGCGCTTGGTTGTACCAAGCGGGCAGGGCGCTGTTGATCGCCTCATCGAGGACCGCGCCGCGGCCAACTCGCTGGTCGACGATTGCCGCAGGAACTTTGCCCTTGCGGAAGCCCGGAATCGTGATCTGCGAGCCGATCGTCTTGTAAGCCGCATCGAGATTAGTCTTGAACTCGTCGAACGGCACCTGGATGGTGAGCTTGACGCGTGTCGGGCTCAGTGTCTCGGTGGTGCTTTTCACGTGGCTGTCTCCTGCGTAGATCTGAGTACTGGGATAGGTACTGGGTATGGGAGCTGCCGGCGCGAATTCACAGACGCAGCAGCGGCAAATAAGTGTCTCATGGAATCCAAATCGCCCGTAGGGGCAGTCCAGAAGGCCCGGCAACCGCGGATTAGCGCTAACCCGCAGTTAGGACCTAACTGGTGAGGAAGGTGCCATCAGCAGTGAAATCATTGACCACGATGTCGGCGACGTACGCGATCGACCCAAATCGCGATCACAACGGCTGAACTAGGACTATAAGAAAAACTCCTGAACCTGCATAATGCAGGTTCAGGAGTCTCTGATTTTCTGAGAAATCACTTTGTCGGGATGACAGGATTTGAACCTGCGACCCTCCGCCCCCAAAACGGATGCGCTACCAAGCTGCGCTACATCCCGATGCAACCCCAGCAGTCTAGTGGACAGAGCTCACGTGAACCCAATCCGGTATGACGAATTGGCCGCCCGCATCGATCGACGGGCGCCCGCGTGCGGTGAAACCAAGGTTATTGGCATCGATGGGCGCAGCGGAGCGGGCAAAACTGCGTTCGCTGCCCGCTTGGGTGCTCAGCTTCACGCACCCGTTTTTCATGTCGAAGACGTCTATCCCGGCTGGAGCGGGCTCTTGGCGACTCCCCCACTGTTGGTTGACGGTCTGCTTGCCCGGATTGCAGTGGGGGATATCGGCGCGGTCGCGCGTTGGGACTGGGCCCGCGGGCGACCGTCAACTCCGATCCGGGTCGTTCCCGGGCCGCTTCTGATCCTCGAAGGCGTAGGTAGTGGCGCGCGGGTCTGCCGGCCATTCCTCAGCACACTCATTTGGGTCGATGCTCCGACTTCGGTTCGCAAACAGCGCGCGCTCGATCGGGACGGCTCGACTTTTGCACCGTTCTGGGACATGTGGACGGCCCAGGAAGATGAGTTATTTGCGCGCGACGGCATCCGTGCGGCGGCCGATATTGCTGTTCACTACACCGAACACGGCATACTGGACCCCAACCGAAGCAATCGAGGAGAAGGCAATGGCTGAATCAGGCAAGGCGGACGACCTCAAGAAGAAATTTGCCGAGGCGCTTGGCAACAAGAAAGACAATGACAACGAACCAGCCACCGGCGCCAGCAAGGGCCCCGAGCACGCGCATGGTGTGCACGGCATGGTCGACAACAAGCGGATGTTCCGACGCAAGAGCGGGTGACTCGCGAGTCGGATTCGAGCCGGGGGACAACTTGTGAGAAACTATCTCTCGCTGCCTCACGGTCGCATGCGGACGTAACTCAATTGGTTAGAGTCTCTGCCTTCCAAGCAGAATGTTGCGAGTTCGAGTCTCGTCGTCCGCTCCACAACACACGATGAGGGTTTCACGCTGCTAAGGCGGCGTGAAACCCTCATCGTTTTGCGCGACCCTGACGTGCACTTCCGCAAATGCGTCACTATGCTCTGATCCATGACGCAAATACGGATATCTGATGCCGCGCGGCTGCTCGGAGTAAGTGACGACACCGTGCGCAGGTGGATCGCCTCGGGATCGCTCGACGCAGCCAAGGACGGCTCGGGTCGCAAGGTGATTGACGGCAGGGCATTGGCCGCATTCGCCCGTGATCAGAACCGGCACAACCCCGAGACTCCCGGCGCAAGCTCGGCGCGCAATCGCTTCGTTGGGCTCGTCACCGAAGTCAAGGCCGATTCGGTCATGGCCCAGGTCGACATGCAATGCGGCCCGTTCCGGGTCGTTTCGCTCATGAGCGCCGAATCCGTACGCGATCTGCAACTCGAACCCGGCTCAATCGCAGTCGCCGTCATCAAATCAACAACCGTCATTGTCGAAGCGCTGGGAGAAACTCCATGAAACGGTTCACCACAACGATCGCCGCAGCGCTCCTGCTCACCACGATGGCCGCGTGCGGCTCGAGCGACACGAGCGACACGAGCGCCGACACCGGCACGGATTCTTCGGCTCCCGTCACGCTGACGGTTTATGCGGCTGCTTCGCTGACCAGCACGTTCACCGAGATCGGCAAACAATTCGAAACCGAACACAAGGGTGTGACGGTCAAATTCAGCTTCGCCGGTTCGTCTGATCTTGTCGCACAGATTCAGCAAGGCGCGCCCGCCGACGTGTTCGCTTCCGCAGACACCAAAAATATGGATAAGGCGACCAAAGACAATCTCATCGCCGGGACACCGACCAACTTCGCCTCCAACACACTGCAGATCGCGACTCCCCCGGGCAATCCAGCGCACATCACCGCATTGAAGGATCTGGCGAAGTCCGGCGTCAAGGTCGTTGTCTGCGCCCCGGAAGTCCCGTGCGGATCGGCGACTAAAAAGGTCGAAGATTCCTCCGGAGTTGACATCAAGCCGGTCAGTGAAGAGCAGTCGGTCACCGATGTGCTCAACAAGGTTGCCACTGGTGAAGCCGATGCCGGCCTTGTGTACGTGACCGACGTCAAGACTGCCGGCGCCAAGGTTGACGGCGTGACGTTCAGCGAATCGTCCGCAGCGGTCAACACCTACCCACTGGCCGCGATCAAGGGCAGCAAGAACGCTGATCTGGCCGCCGAGTTCGTGAAGTTCGTGGCCGGCGCCAAGGGCCAGGCCGTCCTTGCCGCAGCAGGATTTGCTAAGCCATAGCGATGACCGCTCCAACGACCTATTCGAGCCTACCCAAATGGGTGTACATCCCCGCCGCGGTGGGAGCGCTGTTTATTCTGCTTCCGCTCGTCGCGATGGGCTCGAAGGTCGATTGGAGCAATTTCATCGGGCTGGTCACCTCGGAGTCATCGCTTGCGGCACTCAAACTGAGCCTGCGTACGTCACTGACAAGCACCGGGTTGTGCGTGCTGTTCGGTGTGCCAATGGCAATGGTGCTGGCGCGTACCTCTTTTCGCGGACAATCGCTGGCTCGATCGTTGGTGCTGCTCCCGCTCGTGCTGCCGCCGGTCGTCGGCGGCATCGCGCTGCTTTACACATTCGGCCGCAAAGGGCTGCTCGGGCACTCGCTGGAAGTCATGGGCATCAACATCGCGTTCTCCACGACCGCAGTGGTGCTTGCGCAGACGTTTGTCGCATTGCCGTACCTCGTCGTCAGCCTCGAAGGAACGATTCGCACAGCCGGCCAACGGTACGAGGTTGTGGCCGCGACTCTCGGTGCGCGCCCAACCACCGTCTTACGCCGGATAACGCTGCCGCTCGTACTGCCTGGCCTGGCCTCGGGCGCGGTGCTGTCATTCGCACGAGCGCTCGGCGAATTTGGTGCAACGCTGACGTTCGCCGGAAGTCTTGAGGGAGTCACCCGAACCCTGCCGCTGGAGATCTACCTCCAACGCGAAACCGATCCGGACGCTGCTGTCGCGCTCTCGCTCGTCCTTGTGGTCGTGGCGATTCTTGCGGTCACGCTGGTGCGTGGCAAGCGGGCCAGACTATGACGCTGCACGCCCATATCGTGATCGACGCTCGCAATGTCGATGTAGAAATCGATGTTGCCGACGGCGAGAAGGTTGCGATCCTCGGACCAAACGGTGCCGGCAAGTCAAGTGCGCTCGAAGCGATCGCAGGCCTACTCCGACCAGACCGTGGGTTCGCGACCCTCGATGGGGAAACGCTGTATGACGTTGGCCGCAGCAGCGGAACCATCTGGCGTCCGGCACACTCCCGTGGGACTGCTTTGCTCTCGCAAGATCCATTGCTCTTCCCGCACCTGACCGTCATCGACAATGTCGCCTTCGGTCCGCGCAGCCTCGGCAGCAGTCGAAGCGAATCGCGTGCCGTCGCCCATACCTGGCTGGAACAGGTCGATGCGGTCGAGTTCGGCGAGCGGAAACCAGCGCAATTGTCAGGCGGACAGGCGCAACGTATCGCTGTGGCGAGGGCGCTGGCCGCCGATCCTAAACTCTTGCTACTCGATGAGCCAATGGCCGCCCTCGATGTCGCAGTCGTACCCGCGCTCCGCCAGATGTTGCGACGAGTTCTTGCCGATCGTTCGGCCATCATCATCACCCATGACGTGCTTGATGCCCTCCTGCTAGCCGACCGGGTCATTGTGATTGAGAACGGCCGGGTTGTCGAAGAGGGGCCGACCGCAGCCGTCCTGAAACGCCCACGGAGTCAGTTTGCCGCGCGCATCGCCGGCCTCAACATGGTCGTCGGCATGGCATATGACGGCGCAATCCGATCTGACAATGGCACCACTATCGAAGGGCTCAGCGCCGACCGCCCGGCCGAAGGCAGCCGCGCCGTTGCCGTGTTCAGTCCCGGCGCAGTCTCCGTTCACCGCACTGCGCCGGGTGGAAGTCCACGCAATGTTATTGCAGCTCGGGTCACCGAGATCGAACCGCTGGGTGATCGCATGCGGGTGCGCACCGACGAGTTCAACGCCGACATCACGCCAGCCTCGGTTGCATCGCTCGATCTCGTCCCCGGCAGTGAAGTGCTGCTCGTGGTCAAGGCCAACGAAGTGTCGATCTACGCTGCTTGAACCGCAGTCAAAGAATCGCGCTGCCGCGTCTGAGAATCAGCACCGCACGGTCGTCGTCGGTCGTTTTAACCCGGCCGAGGATCCGCTTGGCCGCGAGGTCGAATCCGGTAACGACGACTGACTGTGCCGTTTCACGAAGCCATTCGATCCCCGCAGTGAAGTCTTGTGAATGGGACTCAACCACCCCGTCGGTATAAAACAGCAGAGCGTCGCCCGGTTCGAGACAACCTCGGGTCAACGTGAACTCCGGCCGGACCTGGATTCCCAGCGCCATACCGCGGGCGCCGTCGATGTCCCATGCGGTGTGATCGGACTGCCAGCGCAAGGCTGGCGGGTGGCCGGCATTGATGATCGAGAACTCGCCGGAGGCCAGATTGACCAAGACGTGCACAGCCGTCGCGAAGCCATCATCCCAATGTTGCCGCAACAGGAAGTCGTTGGCGGCTAGGAAAAGTCCCTCCGGCGGCAACGCCCCAATCAGCCCACCCAACGCTCCGGCGAAATGCAAAGACTGCGTTCCCGCGGCGACGCCCTTGCCACAGACGTCGACGAGCACCATCTCAAGATACTGCTCGTCACGAGTCAGATCCGCGACGAGAAAATCGCCCGCATACTGAGAGCCGCCCGAGCTGAGCATTGCTGATTGCGCCGTCCAGCCGTCCGGAAGTGTTGGAATTTTGCTCTGTGCCTGAAGCCGATCGCGCAAATCGACCAACATCGCTTCGCTGACCGGGCTCGGCAGCCCGCTGCGATTACGACTCGCGGAGAACACGAGGACCAGAGCCACGATCGCCACAACCGCAAAGGTCGTGAATCGCACCGCCGAAAACTCGGTAGCAAGCGTCACTTTGATGCCTGTGGAGGCCGCCGCGAGCACCGTCGCCAAACTCAACACGGCGAGCGGCCGCCAACGCAGGATGATGTAACCCAAAACGATCGGGATCACGAACGTCGCGGTTGGTATGTAGTTGTAGTCGTGCAGCGAAATCAGGGTCATCACCGCAATGACAGCGAGCATTGCCACTAGGACTGCGATTTGGCCCTCGTTGGAGCCGTTTCGCCACCGCACAAAGCGGCCACCGACGTAGTCCTCAACGGGACTCATCGCACGACGGAAACCAATCATCACGGGGGAATCCTACCGGTGCCGCTGGCAGCGCGGACACCAAAACAGGTTCCGACTGGAAAGTATTTGTGTGCGCACAGTTGTGCCACAGACCAGGCACGCCTGACCGTTGCGTCGATAGACATAGACCTCTCCCCCATGATCGTCTTCACGGGGCGGGCGGCCCATCATTTTCGGTTCGTGCTCGGGGCGGACTGTGTCGATCCTCCCTCGGATAACGCCCTGTCGCATCAGGGCAACTAGATCCGTCCAGATTAGGTTCCAGTCGGCCGCACTCAAAGCCTGACCGGGCGTCATCGGGTCGATTCCGAGCCGGAACAAAACTTCAGCCCGATACACATTGCCGACTCCGGCGAGCACGGCTTGGTTCATGAGCAATGTCGCGATCGGCGTGCGCGAGGAACTGATTCGCGACCAGGCCGCCTGCGGATCGGCATCACTTCGCAGCGGATCGGGCCCCAACCGCGCCAACAACAATTCGCGGTCGTCGGGGTCGAGCAGATCGCAAGCGGTCGGGCCGCGCAAATCAGCGGTATGACGACCGTTATCGATACGCAACCGAACCTGGCCCACGACAGGTAATCCTGATCCCCGTGAAATGGTCAACCGACCATAAAGCCCCAGATGGATATGCAAATATTGCTCATGCTCTTTGAAGCTGACAAGGAGATGTTTGCCGAATGCTTCCGCACCAGCAATCGTGCACCCATCAATCAACCGCGCACCCGCTGCGAAACGGCCCTGCGGGCTGCTGGCCGAAATGACCCGGCCACCAAATGTGATCGTGAGTTCGTCCGCAAGGCGATGAAGGGTGTGCCCCTCGGGCATCAGATCGTGCCTGTCTCCTCGTATGCGGTCAGCATGTCGATACGTCGCTGGTGCCGCTCCGCATTGCTCCAAGCGGTCGTCAGGAATGTCTCGGCGATGCTGGTTGCCTCGTCATCGGTATGCATACGGGCGCCGATCGCGACAACGTTGGCGTTGTTGTGCTGGCGTGCGAGGCTCGCGGTTTCGGTCGACCATGCGAGCGCCGCACGAGCACCCTTGACCTTATTCGCGGCGATCTGTTCGCCGTTGCCCGAGCCACCGATCACGATTGCCAACGAGCCTGGCTCGGCAACTGCGGCGGTTGCAGCCGCGATACAGAACGGCGGGTAATCGTCGAGTTCGTCGAAGCTGTCAGCACCGTGGTCCACCGGTTCATACCCGTTTGCGGCGAGCCAGTCGATCAGGTGGGTCTTGAGTTCATAGCCGGCATGGTCGGAGCCGATGTGTACGCGCATGGGCTTAGTCTCCCAGCCACCATTCGGCATCGTTCACGAGGATCGATGCTGTTCTCGTGCCGCCACGAGCGCGGCGCGAACATTGCGGACTGCAGCACGTGAGGCGTCGAAGACCTCAGGCTGACGCCAGAAGGAATGCACCATTCCCAGCGCCCGGTAAGCGTCGACGGCGGCACCCGCCCGGTCTCCGCAGTGAGTTGCCGGCAAAAGTCGTCATGGGTCTCAAGGTGGTGCAAAACCCAACCGCCACCATGGACGTACAGCGCAGCGCGCTGCTCCATGAGGCGCCCTAGGTAATTGACTGCCTGCGGGTGGAGCGTCACTCGAAGCTCAGATCTCCTGTGCGGCTGCGCTTGAGCTCGAAGAAGTCCGGGAACGACGCGAGGGCGCGGGCACCATCGAATACTGTTCCGGCAATCTCGCCACGCGGGATGCTCTGGAGCACGGGGCCGAAAAACGCTGTCCCACCGAGCGCGATGACCGGGGTACCAACCTCTTCGCCGACCCGTTCTATACCGCCTTGGTGCGATGCGCGTACCGCGTCGTCGAGCGACGTGTCGTCGGCTGCCTTGGCGAGTTCGACCGGCAAATCAGCGTTCTTCAGCGCCTCCTCATACATCGCGGGCTCGAACTCGCGACCCTCGTTGTGCCGTAACGTGCCGATCGCGGTGTAGAACCGGCGTAGGGCGTCGGCGCCGTGCTGCTGCTCGACCGCGATGGCGATGCGAACCGGGCCCCAGCCACGCTCAAGCATGTCCTTGTAGTCCTGCGAAACGTCTTGGCCCGAATTGAGCACCGAGAGGCTCATGACGTGGAACGTTGTCTTCACATCGCGCACCTTCTCAACCTCAAGCATCCACCGGGACGTGATCCAGGCGAACGGGCAGAGTGGGTCGAACCAAAAGTCGACAGTCTCTTTGTGGGCAGAGTTGTGTGCAGAGTGTGTGGATTCGGTCATGGCTTCGTCAACAACGGATGACCCGTCCGCATTTCCTGCACGAGCGATCGAACGACAATATCCAGCCCACCAGGGTTGCTCGCAGCCACGGCACGCTGGCGTTGGTAGGACGCACCAGCGGCAACGATGTCGTTCAAACCATTGGGTTCGGCGACACAACCAAGTCGTTCGGCGACCGGTTCGAGCATCCTGATGGTCCGGGCGAGATCGTTAACGATGAGGTCTTCGTGGCCGGATTCGTCGAGGATCAAGATCACTTCCATGCCATACCGCGCGGCACGCCATTTGTTTTCTTGCGCGAACCACGCGGGAATCGTTGGCAGCTCGCGGCCGGCATCGAGCTCGCTCGAGAAATATTCGACCAACCAATGCATGAGTGCCGCGCGGCTCAGCATCCCGGAAAGACTCGGCAGGCCGTCACAGATACGCATCTCAAGCGTGCCGAACTTCGGCGACGGTCGCAGATCCCATCGAATCTCGTCGAAGGTATCGATCCCGACGTGTACATGAACGCCGTAGATCAGCATTTGCCTGCCCCACCATTGAGTGCGGTCAATCAGCGTCGCGTAACGCTCCTCGTCAGTGACCTTCTGGTGCGTCCAGCGGGCAAAGGGATGCGTGCCCGCGCACATCAACTCGACCCGAAGTGGATCGGTGATCTGACCGCTTCAAGAACCGTCTCGGCTACTTGGCGCAAATCACCGCTGTCGCTATCGACAAGCGCGAGCTCCCATTCGATGCCCACCGAGGAGCGTTCAGACTTGGCGAACGGAATCTGCATGGATACATCTTGCCCGACTGATCGATTGTTGCCGCTATTCCGCCCCAAGCGTGGACATGAAACCATGCAAACATGCCTGGAACTAATCTCACCCGTGAAGAAGCCAGCGAGCGCGCGACGATCGTCTCTACCGAGACGTATGTCGTCGAGCTCGACCTCACCCTCGACTCCGAAGAACGCTTCGGTTCGATTACCACGATCGCCTTCTCGGCGACCCCGGGAGCCTCGACCTTCGTCGATCTCGTGGACGGCGACATCGCCGCCATCACGCTTAACGGCTCGCCCGTCGACCCCGCCGCATATGCCGACAGCCGTATTGCCCTGACTGGTCTAGCGGCCGCCAATGAGTTGCGGGTCGAAGCGACCTGCAAATACTCGCGTTCCGGCGAGGGTCTGCACCGCTTCGTCGATCCTGCCGATGACCGTATCTACCTCTACACACAGTTCGAGGTGCCTGACGCACGTCGCGTGTTCGCCACGTTCGAGCAGCCCGATCTCAAGGCCACCTTCGAATTCCATGTCACCGCGCCGGCTGGTTGGCAGGTTGTCTCCAACTCGCCGACGCCCGAGCCCGAAGCCGTGCGCGACGGCGTGTCCGTGTGGCATTTCGCACCGACCAAAAAGATGTCGACTTACATCACCGCGCTGATCGCGGGTGAATATGACGTCGTCCTCGACTCGTACGCCGGTTCCTATGGCGAGATCCCGCTCGGTATTTTCTGCCGCAAGTCGCTGTCGGAACACTTGGATGCCGATGACATCTTCCTGATCACGAAGCAGGGCTTTGGCTTCTTCGAGGGCGCCTTCGAAATGGGCTACCCCTTCGGCAAGTACGACCAACTGTTCGTACCCGAATACAACATGGGCGCAATGGAAAACGCCGGCGCGGTGACATTCCGCGATGAAATGATTTTCCGTAGCCGGCAGACTGTGGCCGCCTATGAACAGCGCGCCAACACGATCCTGCACGAGATGTCGCACATGTGGTTCGGCGATCTCGTCACGATGAAGTGGTGGGACGATCTCTGGCTTAATGAATCATTCGCCGAATTCGCCGCCTCGCACGCGTCGACAAATGCGACCCGGTTCACCGAGTCGTGGACGAGCTTCACGAATGCGCGCAAAAACTGGGCCTACCGCCAAGATCAGCTGCCCTCGACGCACCCAATCGCGGCTGACAATTACGACCTACACGCGGTCGAAGCGAACTTCGACGGGATCACGTATGCGAAGGGCGCCTCGACGCTCAAGCAGCTCGTTGCTTGGGTCGGCGAGAAGGATTTCTTCGCCGGTCTGCGCAGTTATTTCACCAAGCATGCCTATGGCAACACTGAACTCAAAGATCTGTTGGTCGAACTAGAGGCCGCCTCCGGCCGCGAACTCGGCGACTGGACGAAGGAATGGCTGCAAACTTCGGGCGTCAACACGCTGCGTGCGAAGTTTGAGACCGACGCGGCGGGTGTCTTCACGGCATTCTCCGTCGAGCAAAGCGCTATCGCGGCCTACCCGACACTGCGCCGGCACCGAATCGCGATCGGCCTCTACAACCTCGTCGACGGCACGCTGACCCGCACCGAACGGATCGAAACTGACATCGCTGGTGCCTCCACAACAATCACCGAACTTGTCGGCACGTCCCAGCCCGATCTGATCCTGCTCAATGACGATGATCTGACCTACGCCAAGATCCGCCTCGATGAGCGGTCGTTCACGACCCTCGTGGGCAATATCAACGCATTCGACCAGTCACTCCCCCGCGCACTCTGCTGGGGCTCAGCTTGGGACATGACCCGCGATGCCGAATTGAGTTCGAAGGATTTCCTTGACCTCGTCCTCGCCGGTGTCGGCGCGGAAAATGATCTGACCGCTGTCGGTTCGCTGCTGCGGCAGGGCAACTCAGCGGTCAACCTCTTCACCGCCCCGGCGGCCCGTGGTGCGTTGCAGACCGTGTGGGAATCGGGCGTCAGGTCGCTGGTCGAGTCCGCTGAGGCCGGCAGCGATCACCAACTCGCATTCGTACGCGCCTATGCGACGGCGGCTTCAACGCCGGACTATCTGAACACACTCCTCGATGGCGGTCTTGCCGGACTCGCGGTCGACTCGGATCTGCGCTGGTCGTTGCTA
This sequence comes from Aeromicrobium changchenzhani, assembly GCF_057586615.1. Classification (NCBI taxonomy): domain Bacteria; kingdom Bacillati; phylum Actinomycetota; class Actinomycetes; order Propionibacteriales; family Nocardioidaceae; genus Aeromicrobium; species Aeromicrobium changchenzhani. The sequence goes on from NZ_CM172480.1 coordinate 2,586,524, forward strand.
ATCGCGTTGTCCCGCCTTGGGGCAGCGGGCGAGGCAGAGGTCGCCGCCGAACTCGCCACGGACAACACGATCTCCGGTCAGGAACATGCTGCTGCGGCACGGGCCATCCGGTCCGAACCGGGCGCCAAGGAAGCCGCTTGGGACGCTGTGGTCAACCGCACCGATGTCCCCAACGAGACGCGTCGCTCGGTGGCATTGGCCTTCGATGTTGCTGGCCAAGAAGAAGTGCTGGCACCCTACGTCGACCGGTACCTGGAAATGGCCGCGACCATACTCGAGGATAAAGGCGTCTGGATGGCGCGAGTTGCTCTCGAATATCTGTTCCCGAGCGCCAACCCGTCGGCAGCAACACTCGCCAAGGTGGATGCCTGGTTGGCAAAGACCAGCGCCGGCGCGGCGACCATACGGTATGTGTCCGAGGGCCGCGACGACCTGGCCCGAGCACTGCGAGCCCAGCAAGCGCATTAACGCGGTCCCGCTAAGCAGCACGCTATGGTGGGCGCACCGGTTGTTGGGGGTGTTGAGATGGTGGTGCGCACGGCGGGCCCGTTCGACTATTACGCGGTCACTGGCGATTCGATTCGCGCCTCAGCCGAAGCTCCCGCCAGCAATGCTGGCGTGATCCAATCCTTGGCTGGTGAGCTCGAAACCGATGAGAAAAAGATTGTTGCGGCGGTCGAGGGCGACATCACCACCGGTCTGGTCGCGAATCCACGAGCCGCCAGCGCCACCGCGCAAACGCTTGCCGCAAACGGCCTGTATGCAGTCGCCCTGATCAAACGATTCGCCGACCATGTCGACCACTTCGATGACACGGTCAATCAGATCAACATCGACTACCACAGCATGGTCAAAACGGCTGTGTTCACCGAACAGCACGATCCCGATGTCAAGGCTGGCACCTACAAAATCGACCGACCCGCTATCGGGACCTCGATCAAGGCACAACTCGTGCCGCGTTATCGGGCGGCCGAAGGCACTCTCGACGACCGTGCCGCCGCCATCGCCACAGATTTCGCTCAAGGGCCGACCGACGCCAATGTGCGGGACCTCATTCGCGCGGGCCTCATCCCGCTGACTGCCGCCTCGTTGTGGCCGACGCTTGTCCTGACCAGCGACGACAAACGCAAAGCCCTCGACGCTGAGGTCGCGGCCATGGTGGTTCGGATGATCGCGGCCGGAACCTTGCCGGCCGAAGTGGACGGCCTGAGCGCTCCCAAATTCCGACAATATTTGATCGATCATCCCGATCTGGCGACCACGCTGGTGGATCACAAACCGTTCATGGGTGGAGAGTGGCCCGAGTCGGCGCTCGCTGGCCTGATTGGCACGTTCATGACGGCGCCCGGTGGTGCGGGTGAGGTGATGGAGCAACGTCGACAAGATGCTAGGGCGCTATTTGAGTCACTGAGCCCAGACAGCGCTTCGATGCTGGCGATGCTGTTTCCCGGCACGGTCGGCAATTTGTCGGGAGTGCCGTTCGTAAATCGGGCCGACGCCAACACCGTGGCGGTGATCGCGTCGCTCGACTCTGAGCACAGCAATCTCACCGATCTGAAAGCACGTCACGAACACAATCAACACGACTGGGACTTTCTGGGACGCAACAACAACGATCTTGAGGGCCCGATTGGCGACTCGGAAGATCGCATCAAGCTGTATGAATCGATCCTGGCCAATGACCGCCAAATTATTGTGTTCGACCCGACCGACGACGGAGCAATCGCCGAACTCCACGGCCCCCTCAGCGCGACGACCAAGAACGTTGGCGTATTCGTTCCCGGCACCGGCAGCGATATGTCCAACTTCCAAGGATCGGCAGACCGGTCGACTTCCTTCGTCGAAGGTAGCCGTCCCGGGGAGTTGTCGATGATTTCATGGCTGGGCGGGGACATGCCCGACAGCGTCATCAAGGATGCGCCGTTCGCAAACTATTCCCGTGACCTCGGCCCGTTGCTGGCCAACTTCTCGCACGACGTACGCCAAGAAATCGACCACTCTCCCGGTGCCGGTCACAACATCCAGACGACCTACGCCGGACATTCTTACGGTGGCGCGGTCGTCGGACGCTCAGAACTAGCCGGCTTGGACGCCGATCGGGTCCTGCACCTTGAATCAGCTGGCATGGGCCACGACATCAAGTCCCCCGGCGATCTGCCAAAGTCGCAAACCGGCGTGGACCGCTATTCCATGACTGCGCCGGGCGACATCATCGGCGACACCCAAGGAGTCCAGTTCGGCGACAATATGGGCCACGGCGCCGACCCGGACACATTCAAGGACACCATGCGGCTGGACACCGGCAATAAAGCTGGCTCCGACGAGCCCAATATCGGAGCCGATTCCCACGGTGCTGTCCTCGAGCGAAACTCCGACGCATGGAAAAATATCCGACAGGTACTCACCGGTGGCGTTGTCACCACCTACCGCGAACCCGAATATTACATTCCGCCAACCCGGTACCCCGTGCCGATACAAACTGGATGGGCGACCCCGGGCGAGAAGGTCGACATCCCATGAAGACCGCGCTCATAATCACGATTGCCGCCTTCATCGTCGTGCTGGGCGGCTGCGGACACAACCAGGAGGACTCTGTGAACAAGATTGACAAAGTGGCCGCGCAAGCACGAACCAACATCGACGCGCTCGCCGCGATGGTCGGCACCGACCCCGAAATCAGACAAAACGACATCACCGACTGTGTTCCAGGTCGTGAGGACTCCGGCAAAGATCTCATCTACTCGGTGCATGTGAAGGTCACGCCCGGCACGCTCGCCCGGCTCAAGGGCGAGATCGCCGACGAGCTTGCCGCTCAGGGCTGGGCCGTCCACCCAGGACCGGCTGCTGAAGAAGTCAGCTTCACCAAGGGCAGAACAACCATGGGAGCAACGGTCTGGGAAGACCTCAAACTCGCCGATGTCGGTGGCTCCGGTGGCTGCGTGAAATGAACGCCGAGTCACCGACTAGACGATACTCAGTTCGACGATGCTCAGTGGCCGGGGTGAACCTTGATCTCGTTGCCCGGCTCGGGCGGCGTGTAGTTGTGTCGCGCGGTCAGAAGAGCAAATAGCGTCAATCCAACAATCAGCGCAAGCGCGCTACCACCGAAAAATAACAGCGCGGAAAGATCGGACTGCGGCGGCGGATTTTCCCAGGTCATCGGAGTATCGGCCAGTGCCGAACCTGCACCGACGAAGACGACACCGGCAACGGCGACAAGGACAATCGCGATACGTGAGGGAGTGCGCATACCTCTATATTAGCCGCCCGTAACCTAGTGGCATGCCATACCTCGACCTCAACATGCCCAAAGGCTCGGCGTACGAGTGGCTGATCGCCCGACCGAGCGCAATCCTCGGGATTCTTGTCATCGGATTCCTGCTGCGTTGGCTGATCCATCACTTCATTGGGCGGATCACCACAAAAGCCGAAAAAGGCAGCGTTCCGGGAATTCTTGCCAGTTCGAAAGCCGGCGCATTCCTAGCCGATCTGCGGCCCGGCTCAAACGAGCGCCGACGCAAGCGCGCCGAAACGATGGGTTTGCTGCTCAAGAGCATCGCGACCAGCGTGATCATCACGATCGTGTTCCTGATGATTCTCGATCAGCTCGGCTACAACATCGCTCCTCTTCTGGCTAGCGCGGGAATTGTCGGCGTGGCACTCGGCTTCGGCTCCCAGTCCCTTGTCAAAGACTTCCTCGCCGGGCTGTTCATGATTCTCGAGGATCAGTACGGAGTTGGTGACTCGGTAGATCTCGGCGAGGCCAATGGTGTGGTCGAGGCCGTTGGACTGCGCGTTACGCGCCTGCGCGACGTCAACGGCACAGTTTGGTATGTCCGCAACGGCGAGATTCTGCGCGTCGGCAACCAAAGCCAAAACTGGGCCCGAACGGTCCTTGACATCACCGTCGCGTACGAATCGAAGATCGACGACGTCCAGCGCGTGCTCAATGAGGTGGCGACCGGGTTGGCGGCCGATGAGGCATACCAGAACACCATCATTGAGCCGCCCGAGGTGTGGGGGGTTCAGAGCTTCGACAAGGATGGCATCGTCGTACGTGTGGTGCTCAAGACCGTTCCAGGCCAGCAATGGGCAGTCGGACGCGAATTGCGCCACCGCATCAAGATCAAGTTCGATTCAGAGGGCATCAAGATGCCCACTTCGTTTATCGTCGGCGGAGGCCAATAATGAGTGAGATGACGTTCTACGAGGCCATCGGAGGCCACGCGACGATCAAGTTAATCGTCGATACGTTTTATGAAGGCGTGGCGGTCGATGAAGAGCTTCGGCTGATGTATCCCGAAGAAGATCTCGCGCCCGCAGCACACCGGTTCACGATGTTCTTGGAGCAGTACTGGGGCGGGCCGACTACCTATAGCGAGCAGCGTGGTCACCCACGGTTGCGCATGCGGCATGCCCCCTACGAGGTAACCCCACACGCCCGCGATCTGTGGCTTGGCCACTTCCGCGCAGGCCTGGACAAGGCAGCCCTGGCGCCCGAACACGACGCCGAGTTTTGGACCTACATCCAGCACGCGGCGACGTTCATGGTCAACACGCCGGTCTGAGCGAAGCGAAGGCGGGTTGGGCCATGAACCAACAGCACAGCATGGTCAACACGCCGAGGGCTAATTTTCTAGCACGGATTGCAGATGAGCCCGTTCCTCGTCCGAGAAACGACGCGACGACTGGGTCGCCATGTTGAAGCCGACAAGCACTGCGTCACAGGTCGCGTACGCCCCGCTGGCATCGACGATTTGTGAACCGACCCCCAGCGACGAATTGCCGACTTTGGTGACTCGCGAGGCAATGCTCAGTGGCTCGGGCCGCCACGTGATGGGCCGGATGAAGTCGACCGCAAGATGTGCGACGACAAAGCGTCCCGCATTTTCGTGACCCATCAATCCGGAGAAATGTAAGATTCGGGACTCTTGAAACAGTTCGAAGATCTTGGCTGGCGTGGCTGCACCATCCGAGCCGAGGTCGCCGCGCCGCAGTTGTGCTTCATGGATCTGAGCACTCGCTGGGCCCGGATCAGGCGCCGTCGAGGGGCCGAACGTCGTCGTGACGCGGGCGAAGACGTCATCGCCCGCGCAGATCTCCTGCACCAATGTGTCCGACGCTGTGCTGGTGATACGTGCCGGTGTGCCGCTCAGCATTAGTGGCCGAAGAAAGTCGACTTCCATCCGGGCGATCGAGTGGTCGTCAGAAAGCACACCGTCGTCACGCAGTTGCGCACTCGCCTCAAGCGCATAGTCGATGTAACGCACATTGTTGACGTGATTGAGCGTATCGAGATCCGCCCAACGCATTTGCAGGTTGAAATCACTCACGCGCCGATCTTGTCAGACCGGGTCCTCCACCACTGCGATGACGTCGCCCTCTTGGACGATCGTGCCTTCGCTCGCGGTGATCGAACTGATCATTCCTGGCGCTTGCGCGAAGACCGGAATCTCCATCTTCATCGTCTCGAGGATCGCGATCGTGTCGCCCTTCTCGACCGCATCGCCCTCATGAGCAAGGACTTTCCAGACGTTCGCGACGATCTCAGCCTTAGCCTCATACATGAGTGGGCAGCCCCGGGAAGTCCGCTTCGTGATGCAGCATCGCGAGCGCATCGGCCATGCGGCTGCGCGTCTCCTCGGGCAAGATGACGTCGTCGATGATGCCGGCTTCGGCAGCAACGTATGGCCGTGCGACCTGTTCGCGGTAGTCGGCAGCGAGCTCATCGCGCAGCGCAATCGGATCGTCGGCGGCCTTGAGCGCGCGGCGATGCAATAGTGCCACCGCGCCGCCCGGGCCCATTACAGCAATTTCTGAGCCCGACCAAGCCCAGGTGAAGTCTGCGCCGAGCGAGCGCGCACCCATCGCGATGTAGGCGCCGCCGTATGCTTTGCGCACGACGACGGTGAGGCGTGGTGTGGGCGCTTCGACGTAGGCCTTGAGCACCTTGGCACCATGGGTGATGACGCCGCGCTTCTCTTCGACGGTGCCAGGGAGAAAGCCGGGCACGTCGACGAAGGTTAGAATCGGTAAGCCGAAACGGCCACAAAACTCAACGAACCGCGCGATCTTGACCGATGCGCGCGAGTCCATGATCCCGCCACGGGATGCCGGTTGGGTTGCGACGACAGCGACCGGACGTCCTTCGAGACGGCCGAATAGTGTCAGCGCGCTCGTGCCGTAGGTCGGTGAGAGTTCGAATCGCGGTCCAGCATCAAGCACACCGTCGAGCAGTTTGTTCATGTCAAAAACGACGCTGGCGCGCTCGGGGACGAGATGCGGCAGCTCGTGTACGGCATCGAGATCAGCGGCGACCGCAGTGGTCTGCTTGGCAGGCCCGTCGGCGCGCGGCGGCAGAAAAGACAGCAGCAACCGAGCGGCAGCGAATGCCTCGGTCTCAGATTCAACTTCGAGATGGGCAACGCCACTGTCACGTGTATGCAGGGTCGAGCCACCGATGTCATCGGGGTGGGCATCCTCGCCCGTTGCAGCCTTGACGATCTCTGGGCCGGTTAGGAACATTTGGCCCTGCCCCTTGACCATGATGGTCCAGTCGGTCAGTGCCGGTGAATAAGCAGCCGCGCCGGCACAGGGGCCAAGGATCAGTGAAATTTGCGGGATCCGCTTCTGCGCCTCGACGTTGTTACGGAAGATTCCACCACAGCCGTGCAGCGCATGAATGCCATCGTTGATGTTGGCGCCACCAGAATCGTTGATGTAGACGATCGGGAAGCCCTTCTCGATCGCGAGCCGCTGCGCGCGCATGACTTGCTCGGCGAAGATCGCGCCGATCGCGCCACTCGCGACTGCGGCGTCATGACTGGCCACAACGACGGGATGGCCGCTGGTCAATCCCCAGCCGATGATGACGCCGCTGCCGGCGCTGTTGCCCGCCTTGCGTAAAGGCGAGATTTCGACGAACGAGCCAGCATCCACGAACATTTCTGCACGTTCGCGAGCAGTGAATTCCCGTGTTCCCCTGGGTTCGATGCGACTCATACGTTCGCGCCTGCGGTGCGCGAGCACTGCGCGGGGACCGGTGGACACATTGCCGGTGTCGAGTTGCGTCAAAAGAGACTCCTATAAACATGAGGTTTTCCTCAACTATACACGAACATGAGGGAAACCTCGTATTTTCACATACGGTTTCTCGCATCAGCCTGTACGTCGAAGGATGCGTAAGGTAGATTGCTAAGCAAGCGCTTAGCATGGCGCTCTTATTCGACTTTGTTTCGACCTTGTAAGGAGAAATCGTGACCGAACAGCGCATTGCGATCGTCACCGGAGCGGCCCGCGGAATCGGCGCCGGAGTTGCCAAACGGCTATCCAGCGACGGCTTTGCCGTTGCCGTGCTCGACCTGGACGAGGCCTCATGCGCGCCGACTGTCGACGCCATCACCGCCGCTGGCGGCAAGGCACTCGCTGTGGGCGCCGACGTCAGTAGCGCTGACAGCGTCACCGCCGCATTTGAAAAGATCGTGGCCGAACTCGGCGCGCCCACCGTGCTCGTCAACAACGCCGGCATCATCCGCGACAATCTGCTGTTCAAGATGCCCGTCGAAGACTGGGACGCTGTTATGAACGTCCACCTCCGCGGTGCCTTCCTGATGTCGAAGGCCGCTCAGAAGCACATGACCGAGGCCAAGTTCGGCCGCATCGTCAACCTTTCGAGCACCTCGGCGCTCGGCAACCGCGGGCAAGCCAATTACTCTGCGGCCAAGGCCGGCATGCAGGGCTTCACCAAGACGCTCGCAATTGAACTCGGCCGCTATGGCGTCACCGCCAATGCGATCGCACCCGGATTCATCGCCACCGAAATGACCGAGGCCACTGCCGCGCGTATCGGCGTCGGCTTCGACGAGTTCAAGACCGAAGTTGCCAAGACAATCCCCGTCGCACGCGTCGGCCAGCCCGAAGACATCGCGCACACCGTGTCGTTCCTTGTGAGCGAGGGCGCTGGCTTCGTGTCCGGCCAGGTCATTTACGTCGCCGGCGGACCGAAGGACTAACGTGCCCGAAACTAGGGGTCTCGACCTTGCTGCCCTGCGCGTCTGGTTGGACGCGCAGGCGCCAGGGACCGTCGATGGGACACTGAGCGCTTCACTCATCACCGGTGGCAAGTCAAATCTCACCTATTCGGTCAGCGACGGCAGCAGCGAATACGTTGTTCGTCGCCCTCCGCTTGGCCATGTGCTGGCCACCGCTCACGACATGGGTCGCGAATATCGGGTGATGGCGGCACTTGATGGCTCCGCCGTTCCGGTGCCCAAGATGATCGCGCTGTGCACCGATGTGGAGATCATCGGCGCCCCGTTCTACGTCATGGAGAAAGTGGCTGGCACGCCATACAACCGAGCTTCCGAGCTCGAAGTGCTCGGCGCGGAGCGGACCCACGCAATCGGCGAACGGCTCATCGACACGCTCGTCGATCTGCACGCGGTGGACTATCAGGCGGTCGGCCTCGGCGATTTCGGCCGGCCCGAAGGCTACCTTGGCCGGCAGATTGCGCGCTGGAAAAAACAGTTGGCCGCCTCCGAGAGCCGCGAACTGCCCGGCATGGACAAGTTGATCGATCGGCTCGAAGCTACCTTGCCCTTGGAATCGGGAGCCACGATCGTCCACGGCGACTTCCGCCTCGATAATTTGCTGGTCGACCATAATGACCGCGTCACAGCCGTACTCGACTGGGAGATGTCCACCCTCGGCGATCCTTTGAGCGATGTCGCAGTGCTGCTGGCCTACCAGCAACTGGCTGAGGCAGCCCCGGCACAAAGCGCTGCGGCTTCGATGGTCACCGATGCGCCGAAGGCTGCCGGCTATCCGAGCCGTGAAGAGATGTTGGCGCGGTATGCCGAGAAATCTGGGCGCGACGACTCACATATTGCGTTTCACCTTGGCCTCGCATTCTTCAAGCTCGCGGTGATCCTCGAAGGCATCCACTATCGGCACGTACACGGACAGACCCTCGGATCGGGTTTCGAAGGCATCGGGTCCATGGTCGAGCCGCTTATCGACGCGGGGCTCGCCGCAAGTCGCTAGGGTTGCCCGTGTGACGGTGGAAATCCTCGAACCGCGTCGGCGGCCGACTCAGGAGCGAAGCCAGGTTAAATTCGATCGGCTGCTGCAGGTTTCACGCCAGCTCCTGATCGACGTGGGCTTCGAGTCCTTCACGTGCGAAGAAGTCGCGAACCGGGCCGAACTCCCGATCGGCACGCTGTATCAGTTCTTCCAGAACAAGTATGTGATCGTGTGCGAACTCGACCGGCAGGATGTCATCGGCGTCAGGGCCGAGTTGTCCGCATTCGGCAAAGAACTGCCCAGCCTTGATTGGTTGCGCTTCCTGTCCAAATTCGTCGACCACATGGCCATCCTCTGGTCCACCGATCGCTCGCGTCGAGCGGTCTGGCTGGCGGTCCAGTCAACGCCCGCGACCCGCGCCACCGCCGCCGTCAACGAGCGTGAGCTTGCCGCCGAGGTCGCCTACATCCTCGGACCGCTGACGCCCAACACTCCGCGTGAGCGCCGCACGATCATGGCCGAGGTCATCGTGCACGTCGTCTATTCGATGCTCAACTTCTCGATCCGTGACGGCCAATCACATAGCGAAACGATCACCGAACTCAAACGGTTGTTGGGCGCTTATCTAATCGGCGCGGAAGGCACCTGGGAGCCGAAAAAATAGCCCACCCGGGTTTACCACGGTCCCCCGGTATAGCCGGCCAGAGCACTGCGAACTTGCCGCGGGGGGATGAGGTTTGCCGGGGCCGCATCGTGCATCCACAACCCCTCTCGTGCGCAAAGTTATCCACCGGCCACACATTCGTCGCAGCCAACCGGTGATAACTCGACAATCGTCGGACCCATGAATGACTACTTCGATCAATTAGCCGGCCCCAAGGGATATATCACTCGGCACGAGTTATTGGACGCGGGATTCACCGATGATCACATCGCCCAAGCTCGTCGTGCGAACTCAATTGTTCGAATCAGGCACGGCGCATACGCCACTGCCAACGCCTGGACCGGGCTTCGTCCAGAAGGTCGCCATCGACTGCTTACGCACGTGGTCGCCGATCGACTCGGGGACTCGGTAGCTATCACCCACAGTTCGGCGGCGACAGAACACGGCTTCGACCTCTATGACACCGATTTATCGACGGTGCACGTCACCCGCTTGGACGGACACACCGGTCGTACGGAGGCGGGCGTCACCCACCACTCGGGGTTGGTGCTTCCTGCCGATGACCTCGAGGAGATCAATGGCCGGCTGTACGTCAAGCCGGCACGCGCCGTCGCTGAAACGTGCCTGATCAACTCCGTCGAATCAGGTATGGTCTTGGCCAGTTCAGCGCTGCACGGAAACGTTGTCACAGCGCCGGAACTAGCCGAGATCACGGGCCGTTTCACCAATTGGCGCGGAGCGAGGCGCGCTCGGCTCGCGTGCCAATTGGCCAACGGCAAGTGTGAAAGTGTTGGCGAAACCCGATCTTTATACATGGCATGGCGCTGGGGACTTCCCGCGCCGACACTTCAGTATGAGGTGCGAGACCGGGACGGACGGCTCCTCGGACGCGCCGATTTCGGTTGGCTCGACTATTGTCATCTCGGCGAATTCGACGGGATGATCAAGTATGGCCGACTCAACCCATACTCAGATGATCCCGGTCGAGTTGTCACCGACGAGAAAGTCCGAGAAGACCTCATGCGTGGTGAACGATTCGGCATGAGCCGTTGGACCTGGTTCGACCTGTCAGCGGCACAACAGCGGCATACCACCGAGCGGATCAAGGCTGCGCTCGAACAGTCGAGGCGCCTGTATCAGCGCAACGCTGTGACGATCCCGCTGCGCTGACTCACCACGGTGAACTCCATCTACACCAGGCAAGTTTGCCGCGTTCAGATCAGGTTTGCCGTGCGACCGTGGTAAACCCCGGAAGGGGGCTTACTGGTCGGACATCACGACATAGGCCGTGGCGTAGTCACCGTCGTGGCTGAGTGAGACGTTGAGGGACACATCGGGCAGCCGCTTGGCGACCTCACCGTGCAGGACAATCCGCGGCCGGCCCCAAGCGTCAGTCACCAGTTCGATCAACTGATAAATGTCTTCATCCAGCACCGGCGGTTCACCAAAGATCGACTCCGACCAGGCCTTGATGACCGCTTCTTTTGCAGCCCAGCGAGCGGCGAAGTGACGTGCAGGGTGGGAGCCCCTTGAGTGCACGTCACTTCGCTCGCCGGATGTGAACACCTGCTCAAATTTTGTGCCGGGTTGACTCAACTGATCCTGGAACGAGGGAATATGGACCAAGTCAATGCCGATCCCCCGCAAGCGGGAGGAACTGCCACCGGCAACGCTCACGAGCAGGCCGCGCCTTGATAAACGCCGTTCACATCAAGTCGCGCGTTCGGATCGAGAAGCATCGCTGCCTCTCGCGCCCGAACCCCGTCCGAACCGAGCCGCCGGTCGGCCGGACGTTCATACATTGTCTTGCCGCCGCACATCGCCTGTGCGAGCCGCATCCGGCCAGCAATCCGCCGCTGATGTGCGCGCGCCAGATAAGACTCCCGCTCGGCAACTGGCAACGACTCGACGAAGGCCTGCGGATGTACAACCGCAATCAGCCCGGACACGTGACCGAAGCCGAGGCTAGTCAGGATGCCAGCTTTGAGCGCCGGCTGTGCAAGCGGACTGCGCAGCCATACGAGGTGTTCATTGTCGGCAAGAACCTCATCGACGCAATCGAGTGCACGGTTGGGCGGTATGACGCCGCCATCGAGCACCTGACACAGGCCGATCAGCTGGAATGCGGCGGCGCCGCCCTTCGCGTGACCAGTCAGCGACTTCTGCGAAACCACGAACAACGGATTGCCATCGCTGCGGCCTAACGCCCCGGCGAGCCGCTCATGCAGCTCCGACTCGTTCGGATCGTTGACATTTGTCGAGGTGTCGTGCTTGGACACCACCGCGATGTCATCGGCGCTGACGCCGAGCTTGCCGAGCGATTTGGCCAGTCGCGACTCCGGCCCCCCACGCGCGGCGCTCAACGCACCGATGCCAGGGGCTGGGATCGACGTATGAATGCCGTCGGCGAATGAACCCGCCCAACCGATCACACCGAGAACTGGCAGACCCATGCGGGCGGCAACATCGCCGCGAGCCAACAGGATCGTGCCACCGCCCTGCGACTCGACGAACCCACCACGCCGGCGATCGTTGGCCCGCGAGAAGTAGCGGTCCTCGATCCCCTTGGCGCGCATCGCCGCGCTGTCGGCGGTCGCGGACATGTCGGCGAAGCCAACGATGCCCTCGACGCCGAGGTCGTCGAAGCCGCCGGCAACAACCACATCGGCCTTGCCAAGTTTGATCTTGTCGACGCCTTCTTCGACCGAAACTGCGGTCGTGGCACACGCTGCGACCGGGTGGACCATCGCGCCGTAACCGCCGACATACGACTGCATGACGTGCGCGGCAATGACGTTGGGCAACGCCTCCTGCAGCAGATCGTTCGGCTTGGACTCGCCCAGCAGCGTGTCGATGTAGAGCGAATGCATCGACTCCATCCCGCCCAGGCCGGTGCCCTGCGTGCTGGCCACCTGCGCGGGGTGAACCCAGCGCATCAGTTCGGCCGGGCTGAACCCACTGCTGAGGAAGGCATCGACGGTCGCGATGAGATTCCACAGCGCAACCCGGTCGAGTGAATTGGCCATGTCAGCCGGGATGCCCCACACGGTCGGGTCGAAGCCGGTAGGGATCTGGCCGCCGACCGTACGGGTCAGCTTCATCCGGCGCGGTACGCGAATCTCGGTGCCCGCCTTCCGGGTGACTGCCCAGTCGCCGTCGGCGCCGGGCTCGATGAGCGTGTGCTCAGGATCGGCCTCGCGCAGCGCTTGCGCCTCGGGTTCGCTCGTGACGGTAAACGTCAGGTCCTTGTCCAGATAGACCGAGGTCAGCAATGGGAATGAGTTGTCGACCATCGAACCGGAGTCGACGTATGTACGCACGCCGCACGCCTCAACAACCGTGTCGTGATAGCGGTCGGCAATGTCGGACTCGGGGACAAAGTCGCCCGATTCCGTGTCGTACCAACCGGCCTTTGGCTCATTCTCCCAGGTAACAAGCCCTGTGGTCCAGGCGAGTTCGAGGACACCGGCCGCCGACAGTTCGTCGCTAACCTCCATCTCGAAGCGCGTGCGCGCCGAGCCATACGGGCCAACTTCGCCCGTGCCGACGATAACCACGAGGTCCTCGGGGGCGACGTCGATGTCGTCCCACGCCAACGGTTCAGACGCGTCGAGCTGCGCCGGCGAGGCTGGCAGGGCAGCGATCAATCCCGCCAGCTCTTCATCCAGACCAACAGCATCCAGATCAATAGCCGGCAACTCGACATCAGCCGCGAGTGCTTGCAGGTCGAGTGTGGTGCCGCCGAGTCCGCCGGTGAAATCGACGGTGAGCGGTGCGTGTTGGGCCGAGATGCGGGCCTCGACGCTGCACGCTGACAACAGGTTGGCTGCCATCTCTGTGGTGGTCCAGGTGCGGACGCCGGCGGCTTCCACTGCATCGACCAGTGGATCGTTCTGACCCATCAGCCCGGTGCCCTTGACCCAGCCAATGATGGCGTGCGCCAGACTGACCCGGTCCTGCCAGCTCGACTCGGCACTCCACTTGGCGACGATTGCGTCGAGCGCGGCCTTGGCCTCACCGTAGGCGCCGTCGCCACCGAACATGCCACGGTTGGGCGAGCCGGGAAGTACGACGTGCAGGACCGCATCGATGTCGATGTCCTGACCGTGTTCGGCGAGCGCCCCGATGAGGCGTTCGACCGACCAGAGCAGGATGCGCATGTCGACCTCGGAGCGGGCTCCGGCATCGGTCATGTCGCCAGCAACCCGGCCCGCCGCAAACGGGAACAACAGAGTCGGGGTCATTGCGTCCTTAATAACGATCTTCTGACCGCCGAGCGATTCGCTTTGCTCATTGCCAACCCAGTCGGCGAGCGCGTCGACATCGGCGAACGAGGCCATGTTGGCCGGAACGACCCACAGAGCAGCACCGGCACGAGCATTATCGCGATAGAGCGAGCGATAGAACGAAAGGCGATCACGGTCGAGTCGTGATGTCGTGGCAACGACTGTCGCTCCGCCACCGAGGAGTTCAGCGACGATTCCGGCCGCGATCGAACCCTTGCTGGCACCCGTGACAACCGCGAGGTCATCGGTCCAGTCGCCCGCCTCATCTTCGACCGCAGCTACTGCAATCGCTTCGAAGCGTTCAACGAGGCCGGCACGATTTTCGGTGCGTGCCCGGTCGGCCCACCACTGTGCTTGCGTCGCTACAGCCTTGCCGGCTGCGGTGAAAGACGCCGTGATGTCATCCCCGGCCCAAATGCGGGCGAGGTCTTCACGTGCGGTGGCCCAGCGGTCGTCGAGGAGCACGGCACGCTTGGCGTCGAATGCCGGCGCGGTGAGCCGTGCCCAGTCGCTGCCGAGTTCGGCTGCGACTCGTTCAAGAACGATTGCATCGGCGGCATCAGCTTCGACCATCGGCGCGGGGGTATTGAGCCCCAACTCCGCCAGCAGATGGCGCGCAGTCGAGGCGAGGACGCCGTCGGTTCCGGTGATCTGGCCGGTGATCTCAGCTAGGGCAGCCGCGTCCACGGTTGCGTCGCCGCCAGCAGCGGCCGGGATCGCAACCTGAACGCCTTGGCGCGCTCCAACCGTTGCCACCGCTGCGTCGATCGCAGCGTCGACATCCGCGCCGCTCGCGACCGAAAGGTCACCGAAGGCTCCGCCACGGACGCTGGCGCCTTCGCGGGTCGCCATGGCTAGTTCGGCCGTGACGTGATCGGTCCAGCCGGGGCCGAGTTGCCATACGTCACTGACCCGCTCAGCAATCGAAGCCTGTCGGCGGCCGGTCGGGCCAAGGACTTTGCGCAGAACGTCGGCGATCGCCTCGGCAAGAACATGCCCGAATGGCTTGTAGCCGCGACCAAGCCGATTGACCGTTGTCGCGAGCGTCGGCATATCAGCTTCAGCGGCGCCATCAATCGCGCCGAGCGATAGTTCGCCACCGAGATCAACGAGCAACTGATTGCGGCGCGAAGACACACCATCGCACAACGACTCGATCGAATCGGCGCTACCGATCTGGTCGATCCGCAGTTTGGTCCACATGGCGATCAGGATCTGGGTCGCATCAGCGGCATCGAAGCTGAGATCTGCTGGTCGGGGCGCACCCGACGCCGCGACCGGAGCAGCCGCTGCAGGAGCCGCCGCCAGTGCCGAAGCTACGGGCGCTTCATCGACCGGAGCAACGTCTTCATCGTGTGCCACGGGATCCTCGTCGGTCGAGAACACGATCGTGCTCTCGCGCTCGATGTTGAGGACTTGAACGCTGTCAGCGTCAAAGCCGGGCAGTTTGAGCGTCGAGCTGGCGAGGTTCGCCACGGTCGGCGCCTGGCCGACGCCGATCTCAATGAAGCGTTCGACGCCGAGCTCCGATCCGAACATCAGATCTTGGGTCTCGATCCAGCGCACCGGGCTGGCGAACTGCCAGGCCAGCAACTCAATCAGCAGCGTGCGGCAGAGCTCGGCGGGCCGCTGTGACCAGTCCGCAAAATCAGCGAGGACCGCATTGAGCGGCTCAGAGGGAACAAGGTCGGCGATCTCCTGCACGAAAGCCCGCTCCAGCGAGAACGGCTTCGGTACCAGGTTGGGGATGTAGCGACCGGTCAGAATGACCGGATCGATCTCAGCCGGCAGCAGGTCTTCGAGACGTTGCCGGAATTCGGGCACGCCGCCACGCAGCACGGTCGAGTGGAACGGCACGTCGATGCCGGGGACGAGCACGAACGCAGCGCGTCCGCCAAAGGCGTCACGGGCCTCGTTGACCGCAACTTCGAGCGCTTCCAAGCCGGCGATCGTGCCGGCGATCGCATACTGCGAACCGCGCAGGTTGAAGTTGACGATTTCGAGGAATTCGCCGGACTGTTCAGCGACGTCGGCAACGAATGGCATGACGGCGTCATCGGCGAGTCCGAGCTGCGACGGGCGGATCGCGGCCAGCCGATAGTTGCTGCGGCCTTTGGCGTCGCGTGCGACGAGCGTATGCATCACCGAGCCGCGTTGGAACACGACCTCGACCACTGCTTCGAGCGGGATTACGCCCGAAACGGCGGCAAGTGCGTTGTACTCGCCGACCGAGTGACCGGCCAAGATCGAGCCCTCCGCAAAGTTGCCTGATTCGCGCAGTTCGGCCATCTGGGCGGCGCCAAGCGTCGCCATCGCGGCCTGCGTGAATTGCGTCAGGAACAGCACACCATCGGGGTGACGATGGGTCACGCCGTTGGCTTTGAGCACCGTCGGGTTGTCGCGCACGACGGTCAGGATCGAGAAGCCAAGAACCGCCCGAGTATGCGCGTCAGCGCGGTCCCAGATGTCGCGGGCGGCCTTCGACCGGGCGTAGCCGGCCATACCCATGCCCTTGTGCTGGATGCCTTGGCCGGGGAAAGCGTAAACCGTACGAGGTGCTTCGAGTCGGGCCGAAGCGGCCATGACCAGCTCGCCATCGGCGCGCGCGGTGACCTCGATGATTTCATCGCCGTCAACAACCGCGACACGCTCAGCGCGCAGATCGACGGTGCTGCCCGGTGCGAGCGGCGCGAGGAAACGCGTCGTCCAGCCGATGATGCGGCGGTCAGCGACGACCTGCTGCGCAGCGGCCGAGAGCCACATACCGTGAGCGATGGGATCACCGAGGCCAGCAAGACGCGCTGCCGCGAGGCTCGTATGGATTGGGTTGTGATCGCCCGACACCTGCGCGAATGCGCTCATGTCGGTGGGCGCGACGACCGAGGCGGACGCCCGGTGGCGACGCGGTGTGTCGGTGAGATCCGTGTCAGCGGCTCCCCCGGCACGTTTCGGGTCGTCGAGCTTGCCGGCGCCGTTGCGGCCACGGATCGCGAACCGCTCGGTCAACGTGGCGACCGGGGTCGATCCGTCGGCGACCGCAACGTCGATCGTGATGATGCGGCCCATCGTGGTTTCGGCCACCGAATCGACGTGCGCATCAATTGTGAGCGTCGCCGTCGTGGTTGGAAGCGGCGCGCTGAGCGCGATCGCGTGATCAAGGTGGACCAGATCGAGCATGCCTTCGACTACCGGCGTGCCATCGACGACGGTGTCACCGAGCGCCGCGAAGACCGCAGGCCAAGACAATCCGACGAGGACGTCAGGTACTGCGTTGCGCGGGCGATCCGCGCCACGGCTGACCGTGACGCCAACGTGGTCGGCGATGAGATCTGGGTTCCAAGCGACTGACAGCGAGGCAACGCCGGACTCAACACTCGGCAGGGTGCCGCCGGCAGCGCCCGTGAGCAGCGCAGTCATGGCCTCGGCCGCAGCCTCGGTCGTGATGACCGGTGCTGAGCCGAGCGCGACCGAAGCATCGATCTCGATCGTGAGGGTGAGTACGTCTTTAGCTGATGCTGCGGCTGACGGTGCTGCCGCCAACGGAACAGTGAGGACCGCGACATTGGCATCGGTAACCGCCAACGAGGCCCCCGTTTCGGGATTTTCGGCCGTGACATCATCGACGATGACCCAATCGTCGCCGAGGCGGTGGATCGGATTGCGGACCGTACGGCCAGCCCAGATGACGTCGGTCGAGGCCAGCACGAGTGCGAGCTCACGTCCGGCCGAAGCAACGCGGCGGCGGCCAGGAACGCTTAGCGGCGCATCGCCGGCAGCGAGCAATCCGTCGATTGTTTCGTCTTCAAAGCGCTGCAGAAGTTCGGCAACTGGTTCGTTGATGCGGGTGATTCCGGCAACCGAGACCGGGCCGGGGATGATGCAGACCTGGTCCGCTGAGTAGCGCGGATCGTGAGCCTGCCACAGCGAGTCCGAGCGCCACCAGCGGCGTACATCGCCATCGATGACGGGGACGAAGTTGACTGGTTTGCCCGGCAGCCGGCACTGGTCTAGGAAGAACGGAACGTCGGCCGGATGCAACACAATCGTCTCGGCATGCGGGTAGGCAGCAAGCAGTTCACCGACCGCCGTCGGACCGTTGTCGACCGAATCCAGCTCGACGAACAGCGTCGAAATTTGGCCCTTGTCGGCAGTGTTCAGACGTGCTTCAGCCTGCTGAATCATGTTGTGGAAACGGGTGCGCTGCGTGACATCGAGCCAAGCCCGACCATTGGCTGAGACAGGTGCTGCGAGCTCGACGAAGCGGCGGAGCCAAGTGGCATACGTCATCTCGGAAACATTGCCAAAATAAGGCTTCGCGGTGCCATTGACGGCGGTGATGATTTCGTCGCGGCGCGCTTGGACAGCTTCGGCGTCACCGGCCACCACATCAAGTAGGCGTCCGACCTGCGATGCAGTGTTGTCGATCTCGTGGATGTCAGCGCCGAGCTGGCTGCGATTGGAGGCCATACCGCCCTTTGCGGCGCCTGCACCGATCCACGTGTTGGTGCCACGGGTGTCGACGAGCAGTTGTTTGACCTCGGGAGCGGTCGTCGCCTCGAGCGTGGCCATCGCGGCGGTGCCAACGAGGATGCCGTCAAGCGGCATAACCGGGTAACCATGCTTGAGTGCCCAGGTTCCGGTCAGGTAGCTGCTGGCAGCTTCGGGTGTGCCGATGCCACCGCCAACGCAAACCACGACGTTATCGCAGTCACGCAGATCGGAGTATGCGGCGATAAGTAGCTCGTCGAGGTCTTCCCACGAGTGGTGCCCACCGGCTTTGCCGCCCTCGATCTGAACGATAATCGGCGACGGTGCCACTTCTTTGGCGATCTGGACGACTGCCTTGATTTGCTTCGCGGTGCCTGGCTTGAACACGACGTGGCTGATGCCGACCGTACGCAATTCGGCGACGAGCGCCACGGCGTCCTCAAGTTCGGGTATGCCGGCGGTCACGATCACACCATCGATCGCAGCGCCATTGGCGCGAGCATTCTGAACGAGTCGCTTCTGCCCCAGCTGCAGCTTCCACAGGTAAGGATCCAAGAAGAGCGAGTTGAACTGGTAACTGCGTCCTGGCTCTAGCAGATCGTCGAGTTCGGCGACGCGGTCAGTGAAGATCTCTTCGGTGACTTGCCCGCCACCGGCGAGCTCGGCCCAGAAGCCAGCATTGGCGGCCGCGGCCACGATCTTCGCGTCAACCGTCGTTGGTGTCATGCCAGCGAGCAAGATCGGCGAGCGGCCGGTCAGGCGGGTGAAGCGGGTCTCGACGTGCAGCCCACCGTCGGGCAGGGCGATCAGTTTTGGCGCATAGCTGCTCCACGCCTGCTTGCGCTTGGGCGCCGCGCCCGCACTGGTGAGTTCACGGTGACCACGACGCGTCGCCGTCGCAATGGCGACAGCGCCACGTGCGCGAATCGTACGGGCCGACATACGGCTGATCAGGTCGGCGGGGCCGAGGTCGAGGAGCCACGACGCACCTGCGTCAACGGCACCGTCGAGGGCGTCGACCCAGTCGACAGGGTCGACGATCGATTCGAGGGTAAGGCTGCGGGCCAGCTCGGTGTCGAGTCCACATACGGCAGCCCACTCAGCGACCAGATCCGCAGCTTCGGCCATCAGCGGATGGTGGAACGCGACCTCGGAATCGAGGAATTCGAAGACCGGCGCAAATGCGGATCCACCGCGTACCTTGCGAGCGAGCTCAGCTTTGTCCGCGGCGGCGACATCCTCACAGCGGGCCTGCAAAGCGGCCAGGCTTGCCGGCGAACCGGAGACGACGACGGTACGGCGGGCATTGCGTACACCGACGAATGCCACGGCTGACTCAGGCATCGCGGCGACGATGTCACGGATGGATTCGGGGGTGACGTTGGCGATGCTAAGCATCGCGTCGCCGAGCAGGTTGCGACGACGAGCAACGATTGTGGCGGCGGTGCCGATGAGGCGTGCCAATGCAAGGACTTGCACGTCGTCAACGCCCTCGACCGAGGCGCGGGCCAGACGACCTTGCGAATGCGAGATGACGGCTGCCGGCGCGGTGACGGCGGGATCGATGCCCTGACGGACCAGTGCACGGAGCGCGGCGAGTTGGGCCAGCAGGATGCCTGGCACCGACACCGCGGCCGAGCCGAGTACATCAGCACCGGGAACGTCGGGCGCATCGATGTCATCGGCGGACACCGCGATGGCGAGCTGATTGGCCCAGGTCAACGGAGTGAACGGCGCATCGACGCGCGCCAATTGGTCGGCGACGGGGGCGATGAGCGCATCGGCACCGGTCAACAGCGTGGACATTTCGTTCTCGAGCGCGAAATCGCGGATGAGATCGGCGAACGGTTCTAGCCATGCCATCCCCTGACCACCGAATGCGAGGGCATAACGCTCGCCTGTGTTGATTCGGTCGGCAAGTGTCGTCCGACGTTCGGTCGAGGGGGCAATGGGCATAAACGGTTCAAGTGTCGTCATCGATGCAAATCCTTGGTGTCAGCCGCCGACCAGATTCGATCGGTTGGGTAGACAACCAGTATGACACGAACCTGAGGGAAACCTCATCTTTTATCTGAGGTTTTACTCACGTTTTTTCGTACTCGTCAGTAGATTTGCCGATGCATGAAATGCGCGGGTTGGGACGTTCGATGAGGGTTTGTGGTTGCTCGTGCTGCCGGTTTCCCTCATCCTCGGTCACGATGGTCGGCGAGCATGAGGGGATGTGGTCATCTGGACAACCGAAGCCCCTCGCTGTTGGCCGTCAGTGGACAACCAGCGGCCGGGTGCGACGATCAGACGCCGCCGGTGAGTGTAAGTCCGCCGTCGATAACGATGTTCTGACCCGTAAGCCAGCTGGCATCATCAGACAACAGGAATGCAACAACTGAGCCGATATCCTCGGGCACGCCAAGTCGCTTCAACGGGTATGCCGCCGAAACCTCATCCTCGCGGCCGTCATACAGCGCCTTGGCGAACTTCGTCTTGACCACAGCCGGGGCAACCGAGTTGACCCGGATATTCGGACCAAGTTCGACCGCAAGTTCCTCGGTCACGTGGATGAGCATCGCCTTCGACGCACCATAGAAGCCGATCCCCGGAGCCGGTTTGATGCCAGCGACCGAGGCAATGTTGACGATTGCTCCGCCGTTATCGGCCATCCACGCCGCGTAGGCCTTCTGCGCCCAGGAGAGCGCTGACAAGACGTTGACTTGGAAGATCTTCTCGGCGGCGCTCAGATCGATGTCGATCATCCGACCGTAGACCGGATTGATCCCGGTGTTGTTGACCAAGAAATCAACCCGCCCGAAAGCCTCGATCGCCTTGGCGATCGCGTCCGCCTGATGCTCAACGTCATCGCCGGAGCCCGCAACACCGATCGCATTGCCCGCGCCCAGTGAGGCGACTGCTTCGTCGAGTGCCTCCTGCTTACGGGCGGTAAGGCAGACCTTCGCACCATCGGCGACCAGTCGCTCAGCGACACCGAGCCCGATGCCTCGGCTGGCACCGGTAACAATCGCGACCTTACCGGCAAAACGTTTGCTCATGAAAGCCGCTCGATGACCATGGCCATACCCATGCCGCCACCGACGCACATCGTCTCGACACCGAACTGCTTGTCGTGGTGCTGCAACGAATTGATCAGCGTCGAGGTGATGCGGGCACCGGTCATACCGAACGGGTGGCCGATCGCGATCGCGCCGCCATTGACATTGAGCTTATCGATCGGGATACCGAGCGCCTGGGCCGAGCCGAGCGCCTGAACTGCGAACGCCTCATTGATCTCAAACAGGTCAATGTCGTTGACCGACATACCCGCATAACCGAGTGCCTGCTGGATCGCGCCGATCGGCCCAAGGCCCATGATCTCGGGCGAGAGGCCCGTGACGCCGGTCGACACGATGCGGGCCAGCGGAGTGAGTCCGAGCGCTTTGGCCTTCGCATCACTCATGACGACCACGGCAGCAGCACCGTCGTTGAGCGCGCAACAGTTGCCGGCCGTGATTGTGCCGTCGGGCCGGAACACCGGCTTGAGACCTGAAACTGATTCGAGCGTGACACCCGCACGAGGTCCGTCGTCTTTATTGACGACGCTTCCGTCGGGCAGCGTCACAGGCGTGATGTCCTTGGCCCAAAAACCATTGGCGATCGCCGCTTCGGCGAGGTTCTGACTGCGTACACCGAACTGGTCCTGCTCCTCGCGGCTCATCCCAATCTTCTGCTGAACATTCTCGGCAGTCTGCCCCATCGCGATGTAGATATCGGGGATATCGCCGTTCTCGCGCGGATCGGTCCAAGCGGCCGCTCCGCCCTCGGCACGCTTTTCAGTACGCGCCATGGCAGCAGCGAAATAGGGGTTCTGCGTGTCGGGCATGCCGTCGGCATTGCCCTTGACGTATCGACTCACAGTTTCGACACCGGTAGAGAGGAAGACGTCACCTTCACCAGCTTTGATCGCATGGAATGCCATCCGGGTCGTCATGAGGCTCGACGAGCAGTAGCGGTTGACCGTCGTACCGGGCAAGTAATCCATACCAGCCTGCACCGCCACGACGCGGCCGAGGTTGAAGCCCGACTCACCGGCGGGCTGACCACAGCCGAGCAGCAGATCAACGATGTCTTTCGGATCCAACTCGGGCACCTTGTCCAACGCGGCCCGGACCATCTGGACGGCGAGGTCATCAGGGCGCATCTCCTTGAGCGAACCCTTGAAAGCACGGCCGATGGGCGAACGGGCGGTGGAGACGATTACTGCTTCAGGCATGATTACTCACTTTTCTGGTTGGTTGGCGGCGCTGGTAGGGGGTCGGACTAGAAGCCTAGGTCCCGGCCGATGAGTTCTTTCATGATTTCGTTGGACCCGGCCCAGATCTTGGTGACTCTGGCATCACGCCACGCACGTGCGACACGGTATTCGTTCATGAATCCGTAGCCACCGTGCAGCTGTACGCAGTGATCAAGGACATCGTTTTGGACCTCGGCGGACCACCACTTGGCTTTGGCCGCATCGATCGCGGTCAGTTCGCCACGTGCATGGGCACCCGCGGCGGCATCGACATAGGCTTCGGCAACCTCAATCCGCGTGACGAGTTCGGCCATGAGGAACTTGTTGTGCTGAAACTTGCCAATCGATTGGCCGAAGGCCTTGCGGTCCTTAGCGTATTCAATGGTCTCCTCGAGGATCTGCTTGGCATGCGCAATGTTGGACACTGCGGCGCCGAGGCGTTCCTGCGGGAGCCGCTCCATCATGTGGATAAAGCCATTGTCGATCTCGCCAATAATCCGGTCATCGCCGAGGCGGATGTTGTCGAAGAATAGCTCGGCTGTGTCCGACTCTTCCTGACCCACCTTGTCGAGTTTGCGGCCGCGCGAGAAACCTTCATCGGTCGCCTCAATGCCGAACAATGTGATGCCGCGCGCGCCCTTCTCGGGGTTGGTGCGGACCGCGGTCACGATGAGATCGGCGGAGAAGCCATTCGTGATGAACGTCTTGGAACCGTTGATGACCCACTCGTCACCATCACGCACGGCTGTGGTCTTGAGCGCGGCGAGATCGGAACCACCACCGGGCTCAGTCATGCCGATCGCAGTCAGGATTTCGCCTGAACAGAAGCCGGGTAGCCAGCGCTGCTTCTGTTCCTCGGTACACAGGTCAACCAGATATGGCGCAACGATGTCGGTGTGGATTCCGACGCAGGAAGCGAGGGCGGCATTGATCTTGCTGAGCTCTTCGGCCCAGACTGCGTTGAAGCGATAGTCGCCCGCACCGGTGCCACCGAACTCCTCGGGGATTTCTAGGCCGAGGAATCCTTGCTTGCCGGCTGTCAACCAAAATTCACGAGTCAGGCCATGATTTTCGAGATACGTCTCGAGGTTGGGGACAACGCTCTTCTCGAGGAACGCCCGGCATGATGCTCGGAAATCCTCATGGTCCTCGTGGTAGATCGTCCGCTTCATACACTCCGCTTTCTTGAAAGATACCGACGCAAACGCATCCTAAGCGCTTGCTTAGCATATATTCATCGGGAATGCTGTCAACCACAAGACCGAAGGGGGAGCTATGACTGCCGTCACAGCACGTCAACGATTGCTCGATGCCGCAGTCGAGTCCTTCGCCGAAAAGGGGTTCGCCGGAACAACCACGCGCGATATCGCCTCGCGTGCTGGGATGAGCCCGGCAGCGGTCTACGTCCACCATGATTCCAAGGAAAGTCTGCTGTATGCGGTGAGCTTTTCGGGGCATCGGGCAGCGCTGGCCGTCATCGAGGGATCCTTCGCCGACCACAGCGATCCGCTCCAACGCATTCATGCCATGGTCCGTGACTTCACCCGCTGGCATGCGGACAACAGCCGAGTTGGCCGTATCGTGCAATACGAATTTCGCGCGATGACGCTCGAGCATCGCAAGGAGATCGGTGGGCTGCGGCGCGATATCGAGGCCTGTATGCAGCGGGCGCTCGACGCGGGAATCACCGCTGGCGTGGTTCAGTCCGACGACATTCCCGGAACCTCACTGGCACTGTTGTCCTTGGCGATCGACGTCGTGAGATGGTTCGAGCCCGGCGGATCTCGCAATGCGGAGGATCTCGCCGGGCTCTATGCCGGGCTGGCGATCAAGATGGTCGCCGCACCCTAATATTCAGGCTTGAAGCACGGCCTCGCCCACGATATTGATCGAGACCTTGTCACCGATCATGACCTTCTCACCCGCAACCGGGACGTTGAAGTCAATGCCGAAATCCTTGCGGCTGATCTGTGTGCTGGCCTCAAAGCCGAAGCGCGTGCCACCCCACGGATCGCTGCCTTCACCGAGAAATTCGACCGCGAGGACGACCGGCTTGGTGACGCTCTTGATGGTGAGATTGCCGGACACTTCGAGGTCTTCGCCGTCAACTTTCACGCCGGCCGATTCGAACGTCATATCGATGTTCTCTTCGACGCCGAAGAAGTCGGTGGAGCGCAGGTGCGCGTCACGATCAGCGGTGCCGGTGTTAATCGAGGCGAGCTTGATCGTGGCGGTTGCCGTCGAGTCCGCAAGATTGTCGGCAGTCTCGATGCTGCCTTCGAACTGATCGAACTTGCCGCGGACCTTGCTTACCAGGTGCCGGACGGTGAAACCGATTTCAGTGTGGGCGGCATCGAGGACCCAAGTGCCGGTCTTAATAGCGAGTGCGGTGGCCATGTTCATTCCTTAGATCAAGTAGTTGATGCTTCAACTTTATTTCTCCACCCTAACACTAGTACAACATTCAATCAACCCATCGGTGCCGTAGGGTGGATCATATGGACACGAAGACTGAAACGCCGTGGCTGAGCGCGTCGCAACAGAGTGTCTGGCGCTCTTTCCTTGGCGGCACGACAGTCCTTCTAGACCAGCTCGACCGGGATTTGCGCACCGGGCACGGATTGTCGATGCCCGAGTATGAAATCCTTGTCCGGCTGTCGGAGGCGCCTGATCGCTCGGTCCGCATGGCCGAGCTCGCCTCGGCGGTTGCGCATTCACGCAGCCGCATCACCCATACGATTTCGCGGCTGGAGAAAGCCGGAATCGTCAGCCGCGGCCAATGCTCCGACGATGGGCGTGGCGTGTCGGCGGTGTTGACCGACCACGGTTTCGCAGTGCTGGAAGCCGCCGCGCACACCCATGTGACGGGCGTCAACGCCTACCTCGTTCACAATGCCGACCCTGCGGACCTCGAAGCTCTCGGCCGCGTCATGCAGAAAGTGGTCGAAGCGCTTGACGGCGCTAGATTCTAAAAATATAGCACTGGCGCTATAGACAGATATAGCATCTGTGCAATATGTTCGCCATGTGAACGACATACGAGACGACACGTTTTATGCGCATATTGCCGCCCAGGTGATTAACCGGCGCATAGAACTTCGCCTGTCGCAACGAGAGTTAGCAGAACTCTGCGGCACAACGCAATCAGCAATTGCGCGCTTTGAATCGGGGACCCGTCCGCCCAAGCTCAACACCCTCATCCATATCGCTTCGGCGCTCGACTGCGAACTCGACGTGACGTTTAGATCCCGCACCCACCCACGCACGACCGATCCAACCGGAGGCCGCCATGACGACGCGCGTTGATACCGAGGACATCTCTTCAACTAGGTCCGAAAAATTTCTTGCCGTCATACTCACGGTATTTATCCTGATCGGGGCAGGCTGGGGTTACGTCAAGACTGACACTGTCAGCGGCGTCAACCGGGCCTCGGATTACACCACGGCCGAGCACCAAGCAGTCGACCGCCAGAGCGAAGCCTCCGACCGGTTCGCACAGGCGGACGAAACGCGCGAGAACGCCAAGACTGAATTGGATCTGGCGCGTGAGGATCTCAGTCTGGCGGTGGACCGGAAGAAACCGACCGGCGCGCTGGAAGCCAATTATCGCTCCGCCCAGGTCAACTACGCCGATGCTCTCGAAAAGGCCAATAAAGCCAGCGCGGCCAGCGACAAAGCCAACTCCGCCGCGGAAGCGGCCGAGAAGTCCCGCTCAACCCGCATCGATGACGCCAGCTGGCGTGAGTGGCTGTCCGCCGCCCTGCGACTCGTGCTCATCGCAGCACTGACCATTGGCGGATTCAACCTGCTTCGACGCTTCCGCCAGCGCGACTCGCGCTATCTGCCGCTGAGCTTTGCCGTTGCTGGCGCTGGCGTGATCATGGCATTCGTCTTTGCGGTCGATTACATTACCGACTACATCGACATCCTTGATCTTGGTCCCATTGTGCTGTCGATTCTGGGCAGCGCGGTCACCATCGGAGCATTCGTCGCGCTACAAAAATATCTCGCGCGCCGAGTCCCGAGATCGCGGGTCCGCAAGGGCGAATGCCCATTCTGTGGCTTCCCGGTCCATGCCGACGCAGGTCCACATTGTGAAGGCTGTGGACGCGACGTCATCGCTCATTGCGCGTCGTGCGAAAGCCCGCGTCGAGTCGGCTCACCGCACTGCCCGCAGTGCGGCACCGCCTGAACCGCCTGATCGACTGAGGCCAGCCGACGCTGGCTTCAGTCGCGCGTGAGCTTGCGGTACGTGACGCTGTGCGGACGTGCGGCGTCCTCGCCCAGACGCTCGACCTTGTTGATCTCGTAGTCGGCGAAGTTGCCCTCGAACCAGAACCAGTTGGCCGGATGATCGGCGGTGCCCTCCCACGCCAAAATGTGGGTCGCCACCCGATCCAGGAACCAGCGATCGTGCGAGACCACCACGGCGCACCCGGGGAACTCGAGCAGCGCATCTTCGAGCGACTGCAATGTCTCAACATCCAGGTCATTGGTGGGCTCATCGAGCAGCAGCAGATTGCCACCCATCTTGAGCGTCAGCGCAAGATTAAGCCGGTTACGTTCGCCACCGGACAACACCTTGACTGGTTTCTGCTGATCGGGGCCTTTGAAGCCGAAGGACGCAACGTAGGCACGGCTGGGCACCTCATAATTGGCGACCTTGATGTAGTCGAGCCCGCCGGAGACGAGTTGCCACACGTTGAGCGAGTCGTCGACGCCACCGCGGCCCTGATCGACATACGAAATCTTGACGGTCTTGCCGACTTCAATCGAGCCTTCGTCGGGAGTCTCCTCCCCCACAATCATGCGGAACAGCGTTGACTTGCCAACGCCGTTGGGGCCGACGACGCCGATGATGCCGGCGCGTGGCAGGTCGAAGGTCAGTCCATCGAAAAGTTCACGCTCACCGAAGCTCTTGCGCAGCGCATCTGTCTTGAGCACAACATCGCCCAGTCGGGGTCCGGCGGGAATATTGATCTCTTCGAAGTCGAGTTTGCGGTTGCGATCGGCCTCGGCAACCAGCTCTTCATAGCGACCCAATCGAGCCTGATTCTTGACCTGACGCGCCTTGGCATTGGACCGAACCCAGTCGAGTTCTTTCGCCAAAATCTTGGCGCGCTTGGCGTCCTTCTTGCCCTCGACAACAAGCCGTTCTTGCTTGGTCTCGAGGTAAGTCGAGTAGTTGCCCTCATATGGGTGGGTCTTGCCGCGGTCGAGTTCGAGAATCCATTCGGCAACATTGTCGAGGAAGTATCGATCGTGCGTGATCGCCAACACTGCACCGGGGTATTTGGCGAGGTGCTGTTCGAGCCATTGCACGCTCTCGGCGTCCAGATGGTTGGTGGGCTCATCAAGCAGCAGCAGGTCTGGCTGTTCGAGCAACAGTTTGCACAACGCGACGCGACGGCGTTCACCACCACTGAGGTGATCGACGATCTCTTCCTTGGGCGGGCAACGCAGCGCATCCATGGCTTGTTCAAGTCGAGAATCGATGTCCCAGGCATTGGAGTGATCGAGATCGGTCTGTAAATCGCCCATCTCGGCAAGCAGCGTGTCGTAGTCGGCATCGGGATCGGCCAATTCTTCGGTGATCTCGTTGTAACGATTGAGTTTGCCCTTGATTTCGGCAACTGCCTCCTCGACATTCTCAAAAACCGTCTTGCCCTCGGTCAACGGCGGCTCCTGCAGCAGGATCCCGACCGTGGCTTCGGGGTCACGAATCGCGTCACCATTGCTGGGCTGATCGAGCCCGGCCATGATCTTGAACAGCGTCGACTTGCCGGTGCCGTTGGGGCCGACAACACCGATCTTCGCCCCATGCAGGAACGAGAGCGTGACGTTGTCAAGGACAACCTTGTCGCCATGGGCTTTGCGGACATTGCGGAGGGTAAATACATACTCGGACATGATGGGGCCAGCCTATCGAACCAACCACAATTCAACCTAAGCAGCCGTGCTCCCCGACGTCTCCTGGACGAGTGACTCCATCACCTCAAAGTCAGCTCCTTGATCGTTCTGGGCCGCTGGCTTACGATCAATCCGCGCAAACCGGCTGGTCCCTCGGTTGAGATCATGCGCAATCACCGCGGCCATGATCGTCTGTGCCTCACGCTTCTCGCCCTCTTTGGACTCCCAAACATCAGTGCGAAGCCGTCCGATCACAACAATCGGGTCACCGACAGCGAGCGATTCGGCGGCATTTTGTGCCAGCGCCCGGAAGGATTTGACCGTGACCCAGGTTGTCGGGTCCTCGATCCACGTCCGAGTGGCAGCATCCCAATGACTCGGCGTCGACGCGGCACGGAACATAGACCACGGGACGCTCGCGCCTTCACGCAATTCAACCCGGGTGCCGACATGCCCATAAAACGTGACGATGTTGTCGTTGCTCATCTGAACTCCTTAGTAGGGAGTTCCAGCATCGAACGGGCCACACGCAGGCCACAATGGGCGAAATCAAATCTGTGGACAACGCCACGTCGACGGCTACCTGTGGATTACTTGAGTGCTGCGAGCAAACCGACACGATGGCGCGCATACGCGTCAAGCTCAACTTCGATCGGCTCCACGACCTGCTTCTGCGCCACATTGCCAATCGCCGAACGCAGCAGCCGGTCGGCGCGCTTCGCTTTGTTGGCGCCCGAAATCCGGGCGGCGAACCGCGACAGACCAGCCAGAGCGATCCCCAACAGCACACCGGCGATCAACAATAACGTCGGTGCCGGGATACCTCCGTATGATTTCGGCTTTGCCAGGTCGAACGCCGCGACGTCGGCGACCAGAAGCAACAACAGCCAGCCCAGTCCGACCAGCGCCGCAGCGAACAGCAGCCACTGCAAGAAGTTGACTAGACGCCACCACAACGATGGCCGGGCGACACCCAGATCGGTGGACATGACTGCCTGATCCAACGCATCAGCAATGTCAGTGCTCTTGGCAATCGAGGCCGAACGAATCGCCTGCGCCCACGGTTTGCCGACACCCACCGATGCCTTCTCGGCCAAATCACGCACCGCAATCTCAGCGGCCGCGCGTTGTACATGAGTGGGTTCGGGGATCGACGAGCGCGTCAATGAGCGCAGCGACAGATCTGCCTCCACCATGAAATTCTGGAGTGGATCCTTGCGCAGCCGGCCGAGCCAACGGGTCACGGGCCAGCCCGTGGCAAGCGACGCACGCCGTCGGGTCGATTTGGAGATCGCGTCGACGACCAGCGGAACACCTGCACAATCAACCAGTGCCGCGTCGAGATGATCCCGGTCGGCTGGACTGATCCCTGGCACCGCCGACGTGCCACTGACATCGGCAATCGTCTGGGCGACGGTCGTGATATCGGCCGCGAGCCGGCTCTTGGCTGCTCCCTTGGCCCGTATGCGTTTGGCAAGTTCCCGTTTGAGGTCGTCGACACCATCACCTCGGGTGGCCGATGTGCCCACCACCAACACTTCGCCGAGACCTTCGGAGGTGAGAATCCGCTCGACATCGTCCAGTGCTCGTTTGCGCTGCTCGTGCGGGATTCGATCGATCTGATTGAGCACGACGATCGTCACATCAACATGGGTTGCCATCGGTTTG
This sequence comes from Aeromicrobium changchenzhani, assembly GCF_057586615.1. Classification (NCBI taxonomy): domain Bacteria; kingdom Bacillati; phylum Actinomycetota; class Actinomycetes; order Propionibacteriales; family Nocardioidaceae; genus Aeromicrobium; species Aeromicrobium changchenzhani. The sequence goes on from NZ_CM172480.1 coordinate 2,616,843, forward strand.
ATGTAGCGATCGTGGAGCGCCGCATCGGCATATTTCTGCGGATCGAGGACCCAGATGAGGATGTCGGCATACTTCACCAGCCGGTCCATCTCAATGTGATGGGACACTTCGGTCGAATCGTGATCGGGCAGGTCGAGCAAAACAAGCCCATCGAGCTTGGTGTCGTCGCTGGAACGATCGAGCATGCTCATACGCGAGACCTGGTGACGAGCTGGGATGCCCATCCATTCGAGCAGTCCGGCAGCCCCGTCGGGACCCCAGGCACAAGCCAATGCCCACGAAGTTGTCGGTCGGCGTACGCCAACGCCGGCAAGATCAAGGTCGGTCAGCGAATTGAACAGGGACGATTTGCCCGAGCCGGTTGCCCCCGCGAGCGCCACGATTGTGTGCTCGCCCGACAGCCTAAGCCGTTCGGTCGCGCGCTCGGCGATAGCTTCGGCCGGTCCGAGCAGTTCATCGTCGACACGGCCACGGCCCGAATCAACCGCCGCGACCAACCCGTCGAGGCGCACCGCGGTATCGCTTTCCTTGCCTGGGAAAGTCTGCTTGACGGCATCGGTGAGCGCGCTCATGACTGATCGTTCCCCTCGAGAAAATCGGTATGCCGTGCGTAATCGGCGCTGCGTGCAGCTTCACGCAACTGGGTCTGAAGAGCAAGAATTGTCGCGGGTGAGTCGAGCAGTTGCTGGTAGCGCTTCTTCTCATCATTGAGCAATGTATCGACGCGGTCAGCGAGATCGGTGTGGGCTTGTTCGGCGAGTCGGCGAACTGCCTGATCGCCGAAGATGGCCTCCAACAACTTCTGCCCGATGAGCGCGGTACCGCCAGCGATCCCGGCCTCACCGCCGGTCAGTCCAGCAGTCTGGGAGAACATCACGATCATCAACGCAACGCCGATGCCGTTGATGCCGAAGGCCAGGAACTTCGCGGTCATACGCTTGTCGGCGCCTTCGCGGCGTACGAGTTCGAGCACACCCTGCTGCCAGTCGCGCACGGCACGCTCGGCCTTCGTGCGGAAGTCGCGTGACGCGCGATCTAGACCGCGGGTCGAATCGAGAAGCGCGCGGCCCGCCTCAACCGAGCCCCAACTACGGGCAACGGCTTCGGCAGCGCTTTCAGCATGTTCAAGAAGTAGAAGATGGATGCCCTTCTCGACCGCTTCGGTGACTTCGATCGAGCGGGTCCGTTTTCCCGAAACACCATCCACCAGCCGGTCGCGGATCCGGCCGACCTTCTCCTCGACGGAGCGCAGTAGCTCGCCGGTGCCGACAAAGTCTTGCCAACGGGCAAGCACTTCACCGCGGAGCATCGAACCGTCGCTGGTCGCCGCAGCAATCGCCTCGGCCGCTTGGCGGTAGCACCCGTCAAGATCGCGCTCGAGCTGTTCGGCCGTCGAGACCTGCTCGTTCATCGCGTCGGCAACGTCATGGGAGTGGAAAACGTTCTGCCGGATGGCACCGTCAAGGGTCTTGGTGATGACCAGCCGGCGGGCCTCCGCATCGGCAGCAAGTTCATGCAGCCAGCCGCGAATATCGGCGACGTTGTCGCTGGGCAGCAGGCCTTCTTCGTCGACCGGCGACTCGACCACGGTGAACAGCGGCGAATCGCTCAACCCGCGCGAGGTCATCATGCGAGCAAGGTGGCCGCGTACCTCGTAGATCGCCTCGGGGCTCGTCCGATCGAGAACCACCGCAACCGATGTGCTGCGTTCGGCGGCGATGCGCAGGTAGTCCCACGGAACCTGATCGGCATACCGTGCCGCCGACGTCACAAATAGCCACAAATCGGCCGCGGCAAGTAACTGCGCTGCGAGTTCACGGTTGCCCTTGTCGATCGAGTCCACATCGGGCGCGTCTAAGATCGCTAGACCCTGCGGAACACGTGTTGTCGGCGCGAGGCGCAGGGCGTACGTGTCATTTGACGATATGAGGGTGCGCGGCATCTCCGGCAAAATACGGTCCGGTTGGAACCAGTGTGCATCGGCCGGATGATGCACGAGCACGGGTGAACGCGTCGTCGGACGCAACACGCCAGCCTCCGTCATGCGTTCGCCAACGATCGAGTTGACGAGCGTGGACTTGCCCGCTCCAGTCGACCCTCCGACGACCGCCAACAGCGGCGCATCAAGCTGCACCAGACGGGGAAGAACGTAGTCCGAGAGCTGGTCGAGGACTTCAGCGCGAGTGATCCGTGCCTTGGCCGCAACTGGCGTGTCGAGGAGCAATGACGATTGCTCCAATTTGCCGTGCAATTTGCTCAAGGCACCAAGAAGTTCGGCCGATGCATGATCGCTAGGCACGGCCGCCCCTCTCATCTACTAGAAACCGCAGGTTGTCTGTGGACAGACTAATGGAAACCGGGCCACCGCGTGGCGTCGGCCATGATCAACTCGTCCTATGCGATCGGCTCAGAACTGACTATTGCTGTGTAACCCCTGAGTCGCATGTGATCTCGCGGGGCGCAGCGGAGGAGGGAAACGCAAGTATGGGCGCAGCGCAAACATCACATCAAGGAGCGCATAGGTGCGCTCGATGGCTTGCGGCTTGCTGCGTCCGGTCATCACCGCATCGTGCAGGAACGCCATCTCAGAGGAGAGTTTTTGGTAACGCCGGACCGTCTTGGCAGCCCGTTTGCCAAAGTGAAGTTTGGCGTAGTGGCGGGCAATCTTGCGATAGGCGAACCGCGATAGATACGGAATCTCGTCCGGATGAATCCAGCCCCGGTCCGATACGTAATGGAGGGACCGCTCGAGCACACGGACCTGGCGGGCGCGCGCAATCAGCATGAGGGTGCCCAGGCTGATTAGTACGACGGCCAGAAACAGATAGCTCAGCAGGAACCCGACACCCCCGCCATAACTGAGTGACCCATTCCAGACGGCGTGCAGGCCGATCGAGACGGCCAAACCGATCACGCCCAACAGCCACCGTGTTGGCACAGATTTGCGGGTCACAGCGATACCGACCGCAATGCCGAACGCTGCGGTGAACAGCGGATGTGCGAACGGGCTGAAGATGCCACGGACGATGAACGTCGTGCTTACGCCTTCCGCGCCCGCGATCTTGATGTCGGGCGAGCCCAAGTAGGCGGCGGCGTAATAGCCAATGTTCTCGACAAACGCGAAGCCGATCCCGACGATGCCGGCATACACGACTCCGTCCAGGACGCCGTCAATCACGCGGCGGGCGCGCAGGAAGGTCAGGACGATGAACAGGCCTTTGGCCGGCTCTTCACATAGTGGGGCGACAACCGAGGCCATCGTGGCGTCGCTGAGACCGAACACCTCGCTAATCAGAGTTTCGAGCGCAAGCGCAATCCCGACTGCGATAACCGCACCCCAGACGAATGCCGCGAATTTATAGCGTCGCGGCTCAGGCTCATAGCGATCCAACCACCAATAAGCCCACCAGAGTAAGGGCAGCGGAAGCATCGCGAAGGTGATCGACAAGCCAGCGCCTTCGGGTTCACCGGCTGAGAGCGAGATCAAGACCCCCGCGGCTATGCCGATCAAAGCAATCACCGCGAACAAGATCGTCAACAGCGTCCGACCGCGTTGCTGGAAAGGATCGGGATGTTTCGGGAACGCCACAGGAACCGCTTGCAGGCTTGGGCTCGACTGGGTCACGACAAAAAGCCTAGGCCATGGTGTGCAGCCACGGTGCCGGCCTCGATAGGCTGTGGACAAGCGCCCGTAGCTCAGGTGGATAGAGCAAGAGCCTTCTAATCTCTAGGTCGCAGGTTCGAGTCCTGCCGGGCGCACTGCAATATTTCAACGCAAGGTCTGAGACATCAAAGACGGCCAAACCCTCAACCGGGTTTGGCCGTCCTTCACAGTCATTAAACGATGCTGTTCACTTAATCTTGTTGAATTTCGCGAACACCACAGTATTTCCTGCATAGTGGCGAGTTTGTTGGTTGAAATTGGCACGAGTAATGATCAGAACCTGTGGATGGCCCTCGGCCGGGTGACGTGAGCGAGCGCACCTTCCCGAGGATGATCTGCAAGACATCAGGTTCGGATCAGGACCGGCGTTGGTGCGCTGGTTCGGGAAGGTACGCCCATGCTCAAGGTAGTCCAGGAGAAGCAGGAGTCCAACGAGGTCGGTGTCGGCGGTGCGTCGGTGCTCGACGAGCTGGTCCGTGACGCGGCGCGGCAGATGCTCGCGGTCGCGTTGGCGGCCGAGGTCGCTGCCTACATCGAGGTCCACGTCGGCGAGGTCGACGAGTCTGGGCTGCGGTTGGTGGTCCGCAACGGGTTCCGCGACGAACGGGACGTGGTGACCGCGGCGGGCCCGGTCACGGTCAGGGCGCCGCGGGTCAACGACAAGCGCATCGACGAAGCCACCGGGCAGCGTCACCGGTTCGCTTCGGCGATCCTGCCGGCGTGGGCCAGGAAGTCCCCACGAGTGGCGGAGGTGTTGCCGCTGCTGTATCTACACGGCATGTCGACCAACGACTTCGCGCCGGCGTTGACGCAGTTCCTCGGCACCAGCCATGGCCTCTCACCGGCCACGATCACGAGGTTGACCAAGGACTGGCAGAACGAGGCTGCGGCGTTCAACCAGCGGTCCCTGGCCGAGACGGACTTCGTCTATGTGTGGGTTGACGGGATCCACCTCAAGGTCCGCCTCGAGCAGGACAAAGTGTGTCTGCTGGTGATGATCGGGGTCCGCGCTGATGGCACCAAGGAGCTCATTGCCCTCGATGACGGGCACCGCGAGTCCACCGAGTCGTGGGCCGACCTGCTCCGCTCGTGCAAGCGCCGCGGGATGGCTGCTCCGGTCCTCGCGGCTGGCGACGGGGCGCTCGGGTTCTGGGGCGCACTGCGCCAGGTGTTCCCCGCGACCCGCGAGCAGCGGTGCTGGTTCCACAAGATCGCCAACGTCCTCAACGCGCTCCCGAAATCGGCCCAACCCGACGCGAAAGCCGCGCTCGCCGAGATCTGGAACGCCGAAGACAAAGAGCACGCCGAGAAGGCCGCCGAGGCGTTCGCATCCACCTACGGCACCAAGTGGCCCAAGGCCGCAGCGAAGATCACCGGCGACCTCGACGTGCTCCTCGCGTTCTACGACTACCCCGCCGAACACTGGGTCCACCTCCGAACCACCAACCCGATCGAGTCGACCTTCGCGACCGTCCGACTACGTCAGCGAGTGACCAAAGGACCCGGCTCCCGAGCAGCGGGAATCGCGATGGCGTTCAAGCTCATCGAGTCCGCACAAACCCGGTGGCGGGCGGTGAACGCACCCCACCTCGTCGCCCTCGTCAGAGCCGGTGCGGTCTTCAAGAACGGGGTCCTGGTCGAACGACCTGACGACCAGGAAGGCGGTGGAAAGCAAGTGGCCTGAGAAACATCATCCACAGGTATTGACTATTACTCAATTGGCACAGGTGATAACCCGCAGCGTTGGAGCGCTCAAATCGCCACCGTAAACTAATTCAGTGGGGAATTTTGCTTTGTCGGGATAGGAACGAACCGCAGAGAGTCGGTAAAACACCGAAGCGCCATTAACCGTGTTGATATGACCATCAAGGACTGAGCTCCAAGTCTCCCGGACGTCGCCGTGGTTTGTGCCGCCACTGTTCCGCGCGCGCTAGGCAAAACGTACGGTGGATGGTTCAGGCTCAGGATGGATCTGCCGCGCGCAACCTTGAGGTTGTTGCCGTAATCGGAACCATGCCTGCCTTTCAGACGCCAGATGGCAACGTCGTCTTCCTCAAGGACGGCAAGACGCTTCGCGTCCATGCGACGAAGCTGTCGGTAACCTTCGCACCCAATAAAACCCATCGTTTCGGTCTCGCATACGCACTAGCCACCACTGTTATCGCGTGCTGGCAGCACGGCTAGTCTTGACTTGGCGATGGATCCCGCCTGGACGCGACACGAGACGTCCGAACCGCAATTGCTGATGGTTCCTGTCGAGAGATAGGAGCATTGTGCCCATGCGCGATGATGAGCGATCCGAACCTGAGCGCCAACTGCCGCTCGATCCCGACATCGAGACCGATGAAGACACCGGTGGTTCGCCGCTGCCAATCCATACGAATCCCCGATTCCTGCTGCTGGTAGCGCTCGGCGGCGCGCTCGGCACTGCGGCACGCCACCTCCTGGACGAGACCATCGGCACCGCGGGGCACTTCCCGCTCGGGACGTTCCTGATCAATATCAGCGGCGCATTCCTGCTCGGCGCCTTACTGGAGCTCCTCGCCCGGCGCGGTTCGGATCTAGGCCATCGACGCCGGCTCCGGCTGCTACTCGGCACCGGATTTTTCGGCGGTTTCACGACCTACAGCAGTCTCGCCGTCGACACCGACTCATTGCTGCGAGGATCACATCCGGGCCTCGCTGCCGCGTATGCATTGGGCACCGTCGCAATCGGCTTGATCGCCTCAATCGGTGGAATCGCGGCCGCACGCAAGGGAGTGCGCGCATGACCCTGTGGATCGCACTAGCTGGCGGGCTCGGCGCAGCTTCCCGGTTAGTCATCGACGGAGCCATCCGCGGCAGGCGGCCCAGCACATACCCGTGGGCGACAACGATCATCAATGTGAGCGGGGCTTTCCTGCTCGGACTGATCTACGCGCTTGACCTAGGCGCCAGCTGGCACGCGATCGCCGGGATCGGTTTCCTCGGTGGCTACACGACCTTCAGCACCGCCAGCTTCGAGACCGCCCGCCTCGCACTCGACAGTCGCTACAAGGCGGCGATGGTCAATGGAATAGGAATGCTCGTCGTCGCCGTGGCGGCCGCTTCGCTCGGCTACTGGATCGGAACCCGCTGAAGCACGCTGGTCGCCGGCTACTTCTTGGCTTGCGCTGCCTTGATCGCCTTTTGGATGTCAGCTAGGCGGGCCAAGGAGGGCTTGCCTTTAGCGTCCTTGACGCCTTCAACCTGTTTGCCGTCGACCAAGATCGTTGGCGTTCCGCCATAGCCCGCATCGGCCCACGCCGTCGTGGCCTTGTCGATCCATGGCGTGAAGCGCTGCGAATTGACACATTCGCCGAGCTTCGACGCGCCAGCTTGTTCGGCCAATCCCTCGAGTACCGGGGTGGTGAGACCTGGGCCTTGTTCGGGCGATTGCGCGGCGAACAAGCTCTCATGCAACTTGGTGAAGGTCTTCACGTCGGTCGAATTGAGCGCGCACAACGCGACATTCGTGGCCCGGTGCGAGTAGTTGTCGGTGAAGCGACCCGAGTTTTTGTCGAGGAAGGACACCGGGCGGTATTCCAGAGTCACATCACCGGTGCCAACAGCCTGGCGCAAGAACGGGCCGCTCTCCTGCTCGACCGCCTGGCATGCGGGACACTGGAAGTCCTCGAACAGAGTCACTTTGACCGTTTTACTGGTGGTCTTGCCGCCAGCTACCTCAGGTGTGTAGTCGATCGAAAAGTCCTTCGAGGTGTGCTTCGGGGCGACATACTTACTGCTCACAGTGTTATTGCTGGAAGCGTTATTGATCGCCCAGCCACCAAAGCCAATGAGCGCCAGCACAATGACGACAATGCCGATCGTGATGTAGTTGCGCTGGCGGCGATCAGACCGATCACGGGCCTTGCGCATCTTTTCGGCGCGAGCAGCGCGATCTTCGCGTTCGTTGGTCAAGGTTTTCTCCTACAAATCACGACTACCGTCACGTGAGTCACGGAACGTCAAATGGCTTCAACGAACCTTATCGGGCGGACCAAACGCGCCTGTCCGAGGCAGGCGATAGTGTGGATTCTTGTGAATGACAAGTTGGTATGGATTGACTGTGAGATGACCGGCCTCTCGATCGAGACGGATGCGTTGATCGAAGTTGCGGCCCTGGTGACCGACTTCGAGTTGAACGTGCTCGGCGAAGGCGTCGACTTGATCATCAAGCCGCCGCAGGCCGCGCTCGATCAGATGAACGACTTCGTCACCACGATGCACAAAACCTCGGGGTTGATCGAAGAGCTCGACAGCGGCATGACGCTGCGCGAGGCCGAGGACGCTGTGCTGACTTACGTACGCGCGTTCGTCGCTGAACCCCGCAAGGCTCCGCTCGCCGGCAACAGCATCGGCACCGATAAGGCGTTCATCGCCCGCGATATGGCTGAACTCGAAGGCTACCTACATTATCGCGTCGTGGATGTCTCCTCGATCAAGGAACTCGCCCGCCAGTGGTATCCGCGCGCCTACTTTGCCTCACCTGAGAAAGCGGGCAACCATCGAGCACTGGCCGACATTCAGGAAAGCATTGAGGAGTTGCGCTACTACCGTCGCGCAGTTTTCGTGCCACAACCTGGCCCAGATAGCGAGACCGCTCGGTCGATTGCGACCGAAGAAGCCGGGTCGATCACCGGCGCCTGAGCCCACCAGTTAGACTTTCCCTCGCCGTGTGAGGTGCATGCCTTGCACGCGTGGTGGGTGTAGCTCAGTTGGTAGAGCCCCGGCTTGTGGTGCCGGTGGTCGCGGGTTCGAGTCCCGTCATCCACCCCACGAATTGCCTCGGAAACCTCAGCGTTTCCGGGGCAATTGTTTTATCCGCGGACAGTTCACCCAATCGTCATCGAATAGCCACCGAACACCCTCTTGTGAATCGGCTCACACTTACCTAGAGTCGGGACCGTCGTACGCAATGGGTACGCAATGGGTACGCAAATGATCAGATCCGGGGGGATCCATGCAATTTCTGCATTCGCGCCGCACAGCCTTACGCACTGCGGTAGTCGGGCTCGCCACTATCGCTTCGGCCGGGGCATTAGTTCTCACCGGCGTCGGCACAGCTCACGCCGCCAATACGGCCCGCGCTGCAAATGACGTGACCATCAACCTGCTCGACATCAACGACTTCCATGGTCGGATCGACAGCAACACGGTGAAGTTCGCCGGAACAGTCGAACAATTACGCGACCAGAACGGCGACGCCAACACCTTGTTCCTGTCCGCAGGTGACAACATCGGCGCTTCGCTATTCGCCTCGGCGTCGCAGCAAGACCAGCCGACGATTGATGTGCTCAATGCGCTCGACTTGAAAGCTTCAGCGGTCGGCAACCATGAGCTCGACAAAGGCATCGATGATCTCACCGGCCGAGTGCAGGACGCCGCCGATTACGACATCCTCGCCGCCAACATCTATACCAAGGGCACGCAGACTCCGGTCCTTGACACCTACAAGGTTTATGAGGTTGCTGGAGTTTCGGTGGCGGTGATCGGCGCCGTCACACAGGAGGCGCCCTCACTCGTGACACCGGCCGGGATCGCGAGCGTCGATTTCGGTGATCCGGTCGATGCGGTCAACCGCGTCACTAAGCAGCTCGAAACGTCCGCAACACCACCCGATCTGATCGTTGCTTCCTTCCACGAGGGCGCAAGCGCTGGCACATCCGATGGCGCATCGCTCGATGAGGAGATTGCCGCTGGCGGCGCATTCGCCAAGATCGTGCAGAAGACCGATCCCGAAGTCGATGCCATCTTCACCGGCCACACCCACAAGGAGTATGTGTGGGACGCACCGGTAGCCGGCACCGATCACACCCGACCGATCGTGCAAACGGGCAGTTATGGCGAACGTATCGGCCAGGTCAAACTGACCTTCGACAAAGACACCAAGGCTGTCACGGCTTACACCGCTGGCAACGTTAAACGTACGACCGCCGACGATCAAGCTCTCATCGACGCGTTCCCGCGAGTCAAGAAGGTCGATGGAATTGTCGATGCCGCGCTTGCGAAAGCCGATGAGATCGGTGGTCAGCCAGTCGGCTCGGTCAAGGCCGACATCACGACTGCCTATACCGACGGCAATGCCGATGGGACTCCCGAGACCAGGGACGATCGCAGCAACGAATCAGCGCTCGGCAATCTCGTTGCTGACTCGCTCAAGGAAGCCGTTGGTGACACTCCGCTCGGCGCCGACTTCGGTGTCGTCAATCCCGGCGGTCTCCGCGCCGAGCTTCTGTATGGGGGCTCGACCGGCAGCGACGCCGCAGTCAACAAGGATGGCGTCATCACCTACGCGGAAGCCAATGCGGTCCTTCCGTTCGTCAACAACCTGCACTCAGTGGCGCTGACCGGTGCGCAGTTCAAGCAGGTCCTCGAACAACAGTGGCAGACCAACCCCGACGGCACCGTGCCCTCACGCCCCTACCTGCAACTCGGCCTGTCGAAGAACCTCACATATACGTATGACGCGAGCCGTGCAGCCGGCGATCGGATCACCTCGGTGTCGGTCAACGGCGGCCCACTGGATGCTGCCAAGACCTACAAGGTGGCAACGTTCTCGTTCCTGGCCACCGGCGGCGACAACTTCCGTGCCTTTACCGAGGGCACAACGGTCGACACCGGGTTGATTGACCGGGACGCGTGGATCAAGTATCTCGGTGATCACAAGGACCTGGCACCAAGTTTTGCTCGTCGAGCGATCGCGCTAAACGGCCAGAAATCGTCCTACCAGGCTGGTTCGAAGGTCGATCTCGCGTTGACCAAACTCGATCTGACCTCGCTTGGTGCGCCGAAGAATGCGACCGTGAAGGCTTCACTCAAGGGCGTCACGGGATCGGAGCAATCCGTCCCGGTCACTGCGGGCGCGGCAAAAATTGCGTACTCATTGCCAGCTGACCTATCGGGTGCACAGACGCTGACCTTGACTGCGCAACCGAGCGGCACAACGGTCGACGTACCGATCACGATCACATCGACCAAGAGCCCGACGACAATCACCGCCTCGGCACGCAGCCTGTTCTTCGGCTTTTCCGCCGTCACCGCGACCGTGACCGCACCGAACGGAAAGCCCAGCGGCACGATCGCGGTCTACTCCGGCAAGAAATTAGTCGGTTACGGCTACGCCAACAAGGGCAAAGCGGTTGCCGCAGTCTACGGACCAAAACCTGGCGCGACCCTGCGGGTCGAATATCAGGGCACTAAAAAGTACGCGCCCTCGACGATCAGCATCACGCTGAAGAAGTAACCCACCCGGCGGGGCCGTCTCGGTCCCGCCGGCGTCATTCTTTGCACCATCATCAGGGGGAAACATGCGCACATCTTCATGGCGAAATGCGGGTGCTGCCGCTGGCGTCGCACTCATCGCTGGGCTGTTCACCGCCGTCCCGGCGCACGCCACGGTCGACGAAGCAACAGCCGACGGAACAGCAATCGTGATCAGCGAAGCCTATGTCAATGGAAGCGCCGCCAATGCGGCCTTCGCCAACCGTTTCATCGAGCTCTACAACCCGACTGACGCCCCCGTCACGCTCACCGGCAAATCCGTGCAATACCGCTCGGCGACCGGAACCGGCAACGCCAATAACGCGATCGCGCTGACCGGATCAATCGCCGCCGGCGGGCACTATCTCATCCAAGGCACCGCCAACTCGGGCCCGGCCGGTGCGGGACTGCCGGCCGCTGACGCTTCAGGCGCCTTCAACAGTTCAGGTGCGTCGGGCACCGTGGCGCTCATCAACGACACCAAAGCGATCGCCTTGCCGATCGGCTCGGTGACCAATAATTCCGCTGTCATCGACCTCGTCGGCTACGGCAGCTCCAACACGTATGAGGGCGCGGCCGCTACCGGTCAGAGCGCGGCCCTATCGCTCAATCGCACTGAGGCGAAAGACTCGGACAACAATGCCGCAGATTTCGCCGCACATGTTCCCAGTCCCTGCAGCACAACCTCCTGCGCGGGCGGCGAGGAGCCGCCCGGCGATCCCGAGGCCGCCACGATCGAGCAGATCCAGGGCGACGGCCCCGACAGTCCATTCGTCGGCAAACTCGTCACGACCCAGGGCGCCGTTATCGCCGCCTATCCGGCCGGCGGCTTCAACGGCATTTATCTACAGACCGCCGGATCAGGGGGTACCCCAGGCACGACATCATCCGCCGTGTTCGTTTACGGCCCTGACCTGGCCAAAACGGTCAAAGTCGGCGACGCGATCTCGGTCACCGGCAAGGTCAGTGAGTTCGGCGGTCTGACCGAGATCAGCTCCGACTCCTTCCAACTGAGCACCGAGCCGCAGCCAGCGGTCAAGCCGACACCGGTCAAGTTCCCGCTGTCCGAGGTCCAGCGCGAAGCACTCGAAGGCATGCTGATCCAGCCGCAGGACACCTACACAATCACCAACAACTACGCGACGAGCCAGTATGGTGAGATCGGACTCGCACCCGGTGATTCGCCGTTGCGTCAGCCCTCCAACGAGGCCCGGCCGGGCAGCGCCGCCTATAACCAGCTTGTGGCGCACAACGCCGACAGCCTGATCACCCTTGACGACGGCGCTTCCACCAATTTCTTCAGCGCCGCCAATCAAGGCACCCCGGTCCCATGGCTGACCGCCGGCAACGAGGTTCGCGCCGGCGCACATACGCACTTCACCGGGCCGGGCGTTCTCGATTTCCGCTTCGGCTGGAAGATCCAACCGCTGGGCACGCTGACCGCCGACAATGCCGACACGGTGCAGGAGGTCGCGAACTTCTCCGCAACCCGCACGGCGGCGCCGACCGATGTGGGCGGCGACACCCGCATTGCCTCATTCAACGTGCTCAACTACTTCACGACGCTCGGCGAGGATTATGCCGCCGATGGGCACACCTGCAGTTATTACACGGACCGTAAGGGAGCCAATGTCACGGTCAAGGATTGCGGTTCGGTTGGTCCGCGCGGTGCGGCCAATGCCGCCAATCTCGAACGTCAGCAAACGAAGATCGTCAACGCGATCAACGGTCTCAGCGCCGATGTCGTGTCACTAGAGGAGATTGAAAACTCAGTGCTGTTCGGCGAAGATCGCGATGCCGCCTTGGCGACACTCGTGGATGCGCTCAACACCAGCGCCGGTGCTGACACGTGGGATTACGTACGCTCCCCCGCCACACTCCCGGCGCATCAGGACGTCATCCGGACCGCGTTCATCTACCGGCCAGCCAAGGTCAAGCCGGTCGGCGAGTCCCACATCCTTGACGACCCCGCATTCGACAACGCTCGGCAACCGCTCGCACAAGGCTTCGCGCCAATCGCCGGGAGTGCCGAGGACACATTCCTCGCGATCGTCAACCACTTCAAATCCAAGGGTTCAGGCTCCGGCGCGGATGCCGATCAGGGTGATGGGCAAGGCGCATCGAATCATTCGCGAGTCCTGCAGGCCACTGCGCTCGCCGGCTTCGCGACCGGACAGGAGGCCGCGCTCGGAACGGACAAGGTCTTCCTGCTGGGCGACTTTAACTCGTACACGCAGGAGGATCCGCTGATGGTTCTTGCCGACGCCGGCTATGTCGACCTCGGCCAGACGTTGAGCGACAAAGAGACTTATCAGTTCGGTGGCATGATCGGCTCGCTCGACCACGTGTTCGCCTCACCCGCCGCTGCCAAGAGCGTCACCGGCGCGGATGTGTGGAACATCAACGCCTATGAGTCAGTGGCACGCGAATACAGCCGTTACAACTACAACGCGACCGGCTTCTACAACACCAGCCCGTACCGGTCGAGCGATCACGATCCGATTGTCGTCGGCATCAAGAAGGCGGCTCCGGCGCTACCGGTTAGCAGCACGTATGCGTATTCGACACCGTTCGGGATCGTCGCTGCCGTGAGCACCCGCAAGGGCATGCCAACGGGCACGGTTACGTTGTATTCCGGCGATAAAAAGTTAGTCACGACGACGTTGAAGGACAGGCTTGCGTACTTCGCGCCATGGCAATATTCACCGCGCGCGAAGGACCTTCGGATCGCCTATTCCGGCTCGTCCGACTACGCCCCGTCGGAGGCGCCGGTCCGCCGGCTGTTCTGATCCAGCGGCCCGGTCAGGACATCGTGATCGGTACGACGTCGGCGGCGCCCATCCGGGCGGCGTCGGCGGTCGCGTCGTCGGGCATCGTCTGACTCTCCCGCTCAGCTTCCACCCGTTTGAGGTAATGATCGACTTCACTCGCGCGCTGATGATCGTCCCAACCGAGCACCCCGCCCATCAGGTCAGCGACCTCCTCCGCGACGAGCGTGCCGCGGTCGAACGTCTCGATCGAAATGTGCGTGCGGCGGGCGATCGCGTCATCGAGGTGGCGGGCACCCTCATGAGTGGCGGCGTAAACCATCTCAACGCGGAGGTAGTCATCTGCGCCGGTGAGTCCCTTAGCCAGATCAGGTTGTTCCTTAATCAAGTCGAGCAATTCGCTGATCATCGCGCCATAACGATGCAGCAGATGCTCGATCCGGCCAACGTGAAGCCCACTCTGCTCAGCGAGCATCTGACGCTGGTTCCAGACCGCCTCATAACCGTCGGCGCCCAGCAACGGGACGTCCTCGGTGCAACAGATGGGAACTTTTCGCGATAGCTGGCCCGATAGTCCGTGCACGGCCGCATCAATCGCATCCTTTGCCATGATGCGGTAGGTCGTGTATTTGCCCCCGGCGATCACGGTGAGGCCCTTGACGCTCGTCGATACAGCATGCTCGCGCGATAATTGGCTGGTCGCCTCATCCTCACCAGCAAGCAGCGGGCGCAGACCCGCATACACGCCCTGCACATCGTCTTGTGTGAGTGGCACCTCAAGCACCTTGTTGACATGGTGCAGGAGATATTTAATGTCACTGTGACTCGCGGCGGGGTGGTCTTTCGACAATGACCAGTCGGTGTCGGTCGTCCCGATGATCCAATGCTGGCCCCACGGGATAACGAACAGAACGGACTTCTCGGTGCGCAGGATAAGCCCGGCTTCGCCGCGAATGCGATCGCGCGGAACAACCAGATGGACGCCCTTGCTGGCGCGTACGTGGAACTGGCCCCGTTCACCGGCGAAAGCCTGAGTCTCATCGGTCCAGATGCCGGTCGCATTGACCACTTGACGGGCCCGGATATCGAATTCACGCCCGGTCTCGAGGTCCTTGACCTTCGCGCCAGTGACCCGATCACCCTCGCGCAACAGCGCGATAACACGCGTACGGCTAGCGACGTGCGCACCGTACGACGCAGCGGTGCGCGACAGAAACATCGTGTGGCGGGCGTCGTCGACTTGGCCGTCGTAGTAGTGGAGCGCGCCGATCAGCGCGTCTTTCCTGAGCGCCGGCATCATTCGACGGGCCCCGCGACGGGTCAGATGCTTGTGGTGCGGAACGCCACGCGAACGGCCCGACAGGAAGCCCATCGTGTCGTACAGCAGGACACCGGAGCCGGCGTAGAAGCGCTCCCACACGCGGTGGGTCAGCGGGTAGAGGAACGGCACCGGGTGGACTAGGTGGGGTGCGAGTTTCTCCAGGAGAAGACCGCGCTCCCCCAGTGCCTCGGCGACAAGTCGAAAATCAAGCATTTCGAGGTAGCGCAAACCGCCGTGAATGAGTTTGCTTGAACGGCTCGATGTGCCCGAGGCGAAGTCGCGCGCCTCAATCAATCCGACGCTGAGGCCTCGAGTGGCCGCGTCCAGTGCACAGCCGCCGCCGACGACGCCGCCGCCGACCACCAAAATATCGAGAGTCTCCGCTGCCATGGCATCGAGGGCGGCTTGGCGGTTATCGGGGGAAAGCGCTACAGATCGCATGGTTCCTAGTCAATCAGACGCTGCGCGACGGACACACCGCCGATACGCGGTCCGTATCGATCGTTAGCTCCAGTCGACGCTGAACTACAGGGCGTCTTGGAACGCTTCGAGGGCAACACGCCCTATTTAATGTCTCCCAAGATCGCGGTGAGGAGTTCAAGCCCCTCATTGAGAAGCTTGTCGCTGATCGCCAGAGGCGGCAGAAACCGCAAAATATTGCCGTAGGTCCCGCAGGTCAGAACGATCAGGCCCTGCTGGTGAGCGGCTGTGGCAACATTCTTGGTGAGCTCCGGATCGGGTTCCTGGGAGTTTCGCTTGACTAGCTCGACGGCGATCATCGCACCCCGGCCGCGAACATCGCCAACACGATTATCGTCGCTCTGAAGTCGGTGCAGCCAGCCAAGCAAGATCCCTTCGATCTGCTGGGCACGACCTACGAGATCGTCGTTCTTGATGGTTTCGATCGTGGCTAGGGCGGCCGCGCAGGCCAGCGGGTTACCGCCATACGTTCCGCCCAAGCCACCCGCACACGGAGCATCGACGATCTCGGCCCGGCCGGTGACCGCGGCAAGCGGAAGACCACCAGCAATGCCCTTAGCGGTGACGATCAGATCGGGCACGATGCCGTCGTGCTCACAGGCGAACATCGCACCGGTGCGCGCGAAGCCGGTCTGCACTTCGTCGGCAATGAACACGACATCGTTCGCCGTGCACCATTGGGCGATTGCGGGCAGGAACCCCAGAGCGGGAACGATGAAGCCTCCCTCGCCTTGAATGGGTTCGATAAGAACCGCAGCCAGGTTGGTCGCACCGACCTGTTTCTCGATCATGTCGATAGCGCGCTTGGCAGCAAGCTCGCCGTCCATTTCCTTGGCATCGCGGTAGGGGTAAGAGAGCGGTGCTCGGTAGATCTCCGGCGCGAACGGGCCGAAGCCGTCCTTGTACGGCATGTTCTTCGCGGTCAGGGCCATCGTGAGGTTCGTACGTCCGTGATAGCCGTGATCGAAAGCGACGATGGCCGCCTTCTTGGTATAGGAACGGGCAATCTTAACCGCATTCTCGACCGCTTCCGCTCCCGAGTTGAAGAGCACCGAACGCTTCTCATGATCGCCTGGCGTCAACTCGTTGAGAGCTTCGGCGACTGCGACATAGCCCTCGTACGGGGTAACCATGAAGCAGGTGTGGGTGAACTTCTCAACCTGGGCCCGAACCGCTTCGATCACGCTTTGGGCGCTATTGCCGACAGTCGTAACGGCTATTCCCGAACCGAAGTCGATCAGCGAGTTGCCATCAACATCCTTGACGATTCCGCCACCCGCCTCGGCGGCGAACACCGGCAGGGTCGTACTTATGCCGGCGGCCACGGCCGCACGTTTGCGTCTCATGAGTTCGGACGAGACCGGTCCGGGGATCGCGGTGACAATTTCGCGTCGCTGTAGCAAATTGCTGGACATTCCAGACTCCCTGAGAATCGCTGGCTCGATGTGGCTTTCAACATAATTGTGGGCAGCACATCGATATACCGCCCAATTGCCAATTTTGGTTCAACGGTATGCTTGGCTCAGTCCACTTCGACCCAGTTCAATGTTCGCTGGACGGCTTTCTGCCATTGCGCATAGCCAGCGGCCCGCTGCTCATCGGTCCATTGCGAGCTCCAACGCTTCGATTCATTCCAATTGCCGCGCAAATCGTCCTCACCACTCCAGAAACCAACCGCGAGACCAGCCGCGTATGCCGCGCCCAACGCAGTCGTCTCGGGGACTTCGGGACGGCTGACATCGACGCCGAGAATATTGGCCTGAATCTGCATACACAGTTCGTTCATGGTGACTCCGCCATCGACCTTGAGCGTCTGCAACTCGACCCCCGAATCCTTCGCCATCGCATCCACAACGTCCTTGGACTGATAACAAATCGCCTCAAGCGCGGCCCGGGCAATGTGCGCATTCGTATTGAAGCGCGACAACCCGACAATCACACCGCGCGCATCGGAACGCCAGTAGGGGGCAAATAGGCCCGAAAATGCTGGCACGAAATAAACTCCACCGTTGTCGTCAACTTGGCGGGCCAAGGATTCGGACTGCGAAGCCCCGCTGATGATGCCAAGTTGGTCGCGCAGCCACTGGATCGCCGAACCGGTCACCGCAATTGAGCCCTCCAGCGCATACACGGTGGGCTGATCGCCGAATTTGTAGCCGATTGTCGTGAGCAAGCCCGCCTTCGACCGAACAATCTCCGTGCCGGTATTGAGCAGCAGGAAATTGCCGGTGCCATAGGTATTTTTGGCCTCCCCAGCAGCAAAACAGACCTGCCCAACGAGCGCGGCATGCTGGTCGCCGAGGTCGCCGGCCAGCGGCACTTCGCCAGCAAACGGACCGTCCTCGCGCGTATATCCATAGATCTCCGAGGATGATTTGATCGTCGGCAACATCTG
This sequence comes from Aeromicrobium changchenzhani, assembly GCF_057586615.1. Classification (NCBI taxonomy): domain Bacteria; kingdom Bacillati; phylum Actinomycetota; class Actinomycetes; order Propionibacteriales; family Nocardioidaceae; genus Aeromicrobium; species Aeromicrobium changchenzhani. The sequence goes on from NZ_CM172480.1 coordinate 2,634,752, forward strand.
CCGCGGGATGTCGAAGAAGCCCAAAAGTTCGTCATCCCAGGCGAGCGTTTCGAGATTCATCAGCATGGTCCGACTCGCATTGGTCACATCGGTGATGTGTTCGCCACCGCGGTAACCCCCAGTCAGCCACCACAACAGCCAAGAGTCAGTGTTGCCGAAGATCGCGTTGCCTTCCTCGGCCGCGGCTCGTACGCCATCGACGTTGTCGAGGATCCATTGGATTTTGCCGGCGGAAAAGTACGTCGCCGGTGGCAGCCCGGCTTTCTGCCGGATCACATCACCACGTCCGTCCTTGTCGAGGGCAGCCGCAATCTTGTCGGTCCGCGTGTCCTGCCAGACGATCGCGTTGTAGTAGGGGCGACCATTGCGCTTGTCCCAGACAATCGTCGTCTCGCGCTGATTTGTCACCCCGACCGCGGCCAGATCGCTCGCATGCAGCTGCGCCTTCTGCAGTGCCGACTGGATAACCGCGCTCGTACGCTCCCAGATCTCGGTCGGATTATGCTCAACCCACCCGGCCTGCGGCAGGATCTGCTCGTGCTCTAGCTGATGTTTTGCGACTTCCTTGCCGTCATGGTCGAACACCATAAATCGCGTCGAGGTTGTCCCCTGGTCGATTGCTCCGACATACCGTTGCTTGGCCATGCCGTCAGCATATTGCCTAAAATGGGTACGGTCAGATCATGAGTACGTATGCGGTGGGCGATCATGTCAGTTGGAATTCTGAGGCCGGACGTGTCAGCGGGAAGGTTATCAAGGTCCACACTCGCGACTTCGACTATAAAGGTCACACGCACCGCGCAAGCAAGGACGACCCACAGTATGAAATCAAGAGCGACAAGACCGATCATATTGCCGCGCACAAAGGCGGTGCGCTGCGCAAGCTCAGCGACTGACGCTCAGAGCATCTCGCCGCGTACGTCGGCGTGCGGCACGCTGGGGATCTGGCCGAGTTTGCCCTTCTGGAAGTCCTCGAACGCCTGCAGAACTTCCTCGCGGGTGTTCATGACGAACGGTCCGGCCCACGCTATGGGTTCGCGAATCGGCAGACCACCAAGAATGACAACTTCGAGCGCCACATGGCGGCTGTCCTGCAACTGATTGGCGCCAACTGTGATGGTTTCACCGTGACCGAGCACGGCTAACTGACCCGACTGGATTGGCCTTCGCTCGGTACCCACAGATCCCTCGCCGGCCATGACATAGACCAGCGCATTGAAGTCAGTGCGCCAAGGAAGTGTCATCGAGGCGCCGGGCAGAACGGTTGCGTGAACCATCGCCATCGGTGTTTTAGTGCTGCCTGGACCTTCCACACCGTCAACCTCGCCCGCGATGATGCGGATGAGCGCGCCGGCGTCGGGCGTCGAAGCGAGACCGACTTCACTGGCGCGGAGATCCTGATAGTGCGGCGCGGTCATCTTCTGTTTGCGTGGCAGGTTCACCCAGAGTTGGAGGCCGTGGAACAGCCCACCCTTCTGCACGAGCCACTCCGGCGGAGCTTCGATGTGCAAAAGCCCCGAACCGGCGGTCATCCATTGTGTGTCGCCATCGGTGATCGAACCGCCGCCACCATGGGAGTCTGCGTGGTCGAAGACACCGTCGAGCATGTAGGTCACGGTCTCGAAACCGCGGTGCGGGTGCCAAGGGGTGCCCTTGGGCTCGCCGGGCGCATATTCGACTTCGCCCATCTGGTCCATATGAATGAAGGGATCGAGCGCCCGCTTGTCGACGCCCTCGAACGCTCGCCTTACGGGAAATCCTTCACCCTCAAAACCGCGCGGGGCAGTGGTGATGCTGACCGGGGCCCGATCCTCCTGGTCAGGAGTGGCCGCGATGACGCGCGGAAGTACGGTCCAATCGGCAACGGTTACAGCTGGCATGTCGAACTCCTTAGGTCTGATTTCTAATCTAGTTGAACTATCAACTATGGTCAACTATTCCCGATCCCCATAGCCGTGACGCTGCCGCAACCGGCAGACTTGCACCGATCAATCTGAGCAGGCAGGGTTACCGCCGATGAATGACTTTTGGAATACGGCCCTTGACACGATCAAGAACCTCGGCCCCACGGACTATTTAGCTCTCGTGATCGCCGCGAGCGTCGCGTGTCAATGGATCGCATGGAAGATCGGGATTCCTTCGCTGCTGCTTTTGCTGCTCTTCGGCTTCGGCCTCGGTCAAGCGGTGACCGCCGAAGCTGTCTTCGGGCGCGATGTCTTGTTTGGCGGTGTCAGCATCGCGGTCGGGATCATCTTGTTTGAGGGCAGCCTTTCGCTCCGATTCCGACAAATTCGTGACCTCGGCCGACCCGTGCTCCGACTGTGTTTTGTGACTACCGCGATCGCTTGGCCGCTCATCACGTTGGCAGCGTGGCTGATCGGCTTCGACATCCGCATCGCATTGCTGGTCGGAGCGATCCTGATTGTGACCGGTCCGACCGTCATCAATCCAATTCTCCGCACATTGCGGCCAACCCGTCGGGTCTCGTCCCTGCTCCGTTGGGAAGGCATCATTGTCGATCCGATCGGCGCAATCTTGGCCGTCCTTGTCTTTCAGGGCATCCGGGCTGGCAGCCTTGACGCCGCCGTGCCGTCAGTCGCCATCACTATCGTGACGACGCTGCTGGTCTCCTTCGGCATCGCGATCGTTCTCGGCGCCGTGCTCACCGCGGTGATGCGCAGACACGCACTGCCGGACTTTCTGCACGGAGTCACCTTCCTCGCCGCCGCGATCGGCGCGATGCAGCTGTCGAACGCCTTCCAGGCCGAGAGCGGGCTACTCACCATCACGCTATTAGGCATCTACTTGGCCAACCAGCGCGATCTGCACCTCGAACACGTCATGGAGTTCAAGGAACATCTTCAGGTGCTGTTCGTCGGTGCGTTGTTCGTCGTCCTGGCCGGCCGCGTCACACCTGCACAACTCAGCGATGTGGCACCCCGCGCGCTGATCTTCTTTCTACTGCTCGTGCTCATCGTCCGGCCCGTCAGCATCTGGCTCGGCTTGTGGGGCACCAAAGTCGAACGACGCGAACGTACGCTGTTGTCGTGCATGGCGCCACGCGGAATTGTCGCAGCCAGTGTCAGCAGCATCTTCGCGCTCGAATTTGCCCGCGCCGCTCGGGGAGTCTCTGAGCAGGCAGCAAAGGCCACCGGCACCGAAGCCATTGCGTTGTCGCGCGAGGCGCACCAACTCGACCAACTCGCAACGCAGGCGACCGACATGGTGCCGCTCGTGTTCCTCCTAATCGTCGGCACAGTGGCCGTGTATGGCCTTGGCGTCGGCCGTTTGGCCCGGCGATTGGGACTCGCGGACCCGTCACCGCAAGGCGTGCTGTTCGCTGGCGTCACTCCCCTCGTTGTCGACACCTGTCGGATACTCACCGAATTGGGGATACCGACGCTTGTTGTCGATCGCGACTACCGTCCTTTGGTACGGGCCCGCATGGCTGGCCTCAGCACCGAAAATGTCAATATTTTGTCCGAGTATGCGGTTGAAGAAATGGACCTCTCCGGACTCGGGTACCTGCTGGCGTGCACCCACGACGACGACACAAATGCGACCGCTGCTCGCCAATTCACCTCTGTGTTCGGCCGCGCCAACGTCTATCAATTGCATCGCAACGGTGAGACCAATGGTCCCGGCGGCGCCAAACGCAATCCAGCCGGGCACCTCAGCGGACGTTTCCCGTTCCGGCCGGCGCTTTCCTACAACGACCTCAGCGACCGGCTCAACTCGGGTATGACAGTCAAACGTACGAAGTTGTCTAAAGAGTTCTCACTCACCGATTTCAAGGCACACTACGGCGACGAGACGGTGATCATGTTTGTTTACAACGACGGCAAGCTCAGTGTTGCCAGTGAAGACAACAAGCTTCCCGAGCACGAAGGCACACTGCTCGCCCTCGTGCATGACATCGACTGAGCGGCACGCCGCCACAGTGCGTACCGTGTCGCTATGACGAACTCGTCGAACCCTGACCGCACCGAAACCACCGACGTCATCATCGTGGGAGGTGGCCACAATGCGCTCGTCGCAGCGATCTACCTGGCTCGTTCCGGGCTCCGGACGACGGTGCTTGAACGCCTCCCGCAGGTCGGCGGTGCGGCGGTCAGTACATCGGCGTTCACCGGTGTCGATGCCCGGTTGTCACGCTATTCATATCTGGTCAGCCTCTTCCCCGAGCCGCTCATCAAGGAGCTCGGCCTCGAGCTGCGATTGCTGTCCCGTGCCACCGCCTCCTACACACCAAACAGCTCCGGTGACCTTTTCGTTGAGACCGCTGAGGGCACCGCCACAAAGGAATCGTTCCGCGCGTTGACCGGCGATGACAACGAGTTCGAGGCTTGGCAGAAGTTCTATCGCGAGATCTCGACAGTTGCGGGTGCGATTGCGCCAACCCTGCTCGCGCCGCTCCCCCACATCGGCGACATCCGCGATCAGGTCGAGATGGCAATCTGGACTGATCTGATCGATACGCCGATCGGTCAGGCAATCGAACGGCGCTTCACCGACGATGTCGTACGCGGAGTCGTCGCGACCGACGCGCTGATCGGTACGTTCGCGTCGTTGCTTGACCAATCACTGATCCAGAACCGCTGCTTCCTCTATCACCTGATCGGCAACGGCACCGGTGAGTGGCGCGTCCCAGTCGGCGGTATGGGCGCGGTGACCGGCGAACTCGAACGGGTTGCCCGGGCGGCGGGGGTCGACATCCGTACTGACAGCGAAGTCACTCACATCCTCGCGGGCGATGATAACGTCACGGTCTCAGGCGCAGATTTCGAGCTCTCGGCAGCCCATCTGTTGAGCGGCGTCGCTCCATGGGTGCTGGCCGGGCTACTCGGCGAACCATTGCCGACCAAGCCGAGCGGAGCGCAGCTGAAGATCAACATCATGGTCGACCGGTTGCCAACATTGACATCGGGAATCGACCCCGCGATCGCCTTTGCCGGCACGCTTCATCTGGACGAGTCCTACAGCCAACTCGAGACCGCCCATGCCGAAGCCAGCGCTGGTCAGGTTCCGACTGTCATTCCCGGTGAGATCTATTGCCATTCGCTCACCGATCCAACGATTCTCGGTGCCACGCTGCAAACGTCGGGGGCGCATACGCTCACCTATTTCGGATTACACACGCCAGCCGAGATTTTCGAGCGCCCTGGGGCCAAGGAAGAGGCCCTCGCGACGGCCATACGTGGGCTCGATGCGCACTTGGACGAACCGATCGAGTCTGTACTCACCCGCGACGCCAATGGCAATCGGTGTATCGAGGCGAAGACGCCGCTTGATATCGAGGACGCACTCGGCATGCCGGGCGGTCACATCTTCCACGGCGACCTGCAGTGGCCGTGGCTCGAGGACGACGAACGCCCGCACGACGCCGCCCGCCGTTGGGGTGTTGAAACCGCACATGAGCGGATTCTGATGTGCGGAAGTGGTGCCCGTCGTGGTGGTGCGGTCAGCGGTATCGCGGGCCACAATGCCGCGCATGCACTGCTGGAACTACTCGGACGAGATTAGGACGGTCGTTCGGCGGCCGGCGCACCCGAGGGCATACCGGCGGCAACATAAACTCTTAAGATCGCCTCGAACGCTCCCCCAGCCTCATCGCTGTGTGGCCCGGCGCTCGGCTTGTCGGCCAGCACCTTGTCGAGCTCAGCGAGGCAGATCGACCAACCGGCCGCATTGCGTGCTGCATTGTCAGCTGTGGCGAGGACATTGATCAAGATGAGACGGCAGCCGTTGCCAAATCGTTCGAGCTTCATGTGGAGTTCGTCTGGACCCCAGGTAAACGCGAACGCCGTCGGCGGAAGGAACTCGAGGATCCGTCCCGTGTCGGGTTTGGAATAGGGCTCACCGAAGAATTCGATGCGGCCACCGACTTTGGCCTCATGAGTCACACCGGACGGGAACCAGCGCCGCAACTTTGCTGGCTCGGTCAGTGCCGCCCATACGTGCGAAATCGGGTAGGAGGAGTTCCGATCAAAACGAAGTGCGGGTTTGCCCTCGCGCTCGATGAAGCTGCCAAGATCCATGTTGCCCACTCTAGGTGCACGGTCGACAGACTCGATTTTCGTGTCGCCGCCGCGACTGATACATTTACTTCTGCTTCCGCGGCATTAGCTCAATTGGCAGAGCAATTGACTCTTAATCAATGGGTTCGGGGTTCGAGTCCCTGATGCCGCACAGCGAGAAACCGTAGGACACATACCCTGTGACCTGCGGTTTCTCATTTCTCCGACCAACAGGCTTGCCCGGTCACTGATTTTGGCCGACGGATTGACGTCACTTTTTGACGTCACTTTGAGTCACCCGCTTCGCTGAACAGCTGACCCATTTGGTCCATCGCATGCCGCTTCGAGTCCAGATTCACATGCCCATAGACGTTCATGGTCATCTCCAACGTTGTATGGCCCACGATCTCCATTGCGGTCCGTGGAGGAACTCCAAGCTCAAGAAGGACCGAGATGCAGCCGTGTCGAAATTCGTGCAGCCGGACCACTCGTACGCCAGCATTCCGGCATGCGCGTTGGACAACTCGCGTGCAGTTTCGCGGATCCATGGCAGTGCCCACCGACGAAGCGAAAATGTAGTCCGTGGCCGGCCATGTCTCGGCAAGTTCTGCCCGGTCGGAGTCCTGCTGCTTGTGATGTTGTTTGAGAACATCCACGACAATCGGAGGCAGCGGGATTGTTCGACGCGATCGTTCGGTCTTGGGCGGCAACTCGATCAGTTTGCCGTTGACTCGCTGAACACCGCGAACGACCCGTAAGGAGCCACGGTCCAGGTCAACCTCAGACCACCTCAACCCCAAGACTTCGCTCAGCCGAAGGCCAAGCAATGCGAAGACAACAAGCATCGGCAGCAACTTGTCGTCATGGTGATAGGCAAACAGTTGCCGCACTTCGTCGATTGATAGTGGCCTTGCCTCACGTTGGACCGGCCGGCGAACTCTCACCAATTTGGCGACGTTCTTCGGAATCAATTCCTCGCGCATCGCATCTTCTAACGCTGCACGGAGCGTGGCATGGACATATTGGATCGTCCGATCACCGGTCCCCCGCTGGCGGAGTGACTCGAGGTAGACCCTGACTTGACGAACCGATAATGCGCCTAGTCGGGTGTGCCCCAGATCCGGGACGAGATATTTTTCGACGTACCGCTGATAGCTGGCAAAGGTGGTCGCCCGCACGCGTGGTTGCACGATTGTTTCAAGCCACTCCTGGAGGTAGATCTCCACCGTCAGATGCGCCGGCGCGATCGGCTCATTGCGGGCTTGCGCCTCCAGCAACTCGTCGCGTTGGTCCTCAACTTCTTTGCGCGTCGAACCATAGAGGGTCCGTCGACCACGGTGACCGGTTGCGTCGGTTACAAATATCTGTGCCGACCATCGACCGTCGCTTCGTTTGTGCAACGTCCCAGCACCCCAGGCACGCGTACGCCGGGCCGCCATCAGGAAGCCGCCTCCAGTTCAGTTACGTAGTCGCTCAAGGCACGTGCGGAGATTCGCCGTGAGGCACCGACCTTGACTGATCGAAGTACGCCCATGCTGATCAGGTTGTAGACCTTTTGCCGGCCGACCATCAGCAGTCGCGCTGTCTCCTCGGGAGTAAACAGCAATGGCGGGATTTCTTCGGACTTGAGCAGCCAGATGTTCGGCCGCACGTCCGCGACACCATCGACCTCGGGCCGGTCGTCGTGTGCGTTGAACAGATGCATCGTCTCCATGGAGACCTCCTGCGAGTCTGTCGGGTCCATCCTCCCGACGTTGGATTATTAGGTTGAAGTCATGCCCGTCAAGGGCACTACGTGTCACTTCGTGATTCGCTTCGCTCACCCTTGACCGACACGCCCACAACCGAAGTTGGCTGGGGATCGGGAGGATGGGCCAGTTTGGTCTGTGGGCCAGCCCGGGATTTGGCCATCTCGTATTCGGCCTTCCAACGCATATGCTCGCTGATCGCTCTGGTCATAATTTGGCGATAGATCGGCATGGCCGAACCCATCGAATCGTGGATGCGCCATTCGAACCGTTGAGATCCGTCGGGTCGTTGAACCTGGGCAGAAAGCCGATCGACTTCGGTCTTTTCGATTCCGGCGGCAAGGAGCACTTGGCGAACAACTTCAGCTCGATCAGCCCGATGCCCTTTGAGCGTTTTGCCGGTCCACAGGCGCGATACCAACACGCGCCGGCCACCGCAGCCGAGGTGTTGAGAGTCATGAGCCTTGGATGGGCAAGATGCTGACGTCATCCCGGACTTTGCGTCTTGCGGCTGGACGCCGAAGTGCAGCCAGTTCCAGCAGCTCGGTGAGCAAGGTAGCCTGCGCACTTCCTGATGCAATCGTCGTGCGTGCGCTTGTTGGCGTCCGGTGGCATTGGCATCGTCGGCATACGCGTCAGCAAAGCCTTTTGAGAGGTACTTCGTCAGATAAGCAACACGCTGATCGGCGTCACCGTCAGTGGCGATAATTCCTTGAAGATCCATTTGCGTGCCAAAGCGCAGCACGTGGGCAGGGCGGGCGTCCTCACCGCTCTCGGCGTTGTCCAGAGCTTGCGACCAGGTCGGTAACAATTCGTGTGTAGTCGGGTCGGTATATCCTTGGCGGTTCGGTTCGTCGACCCAAATGGGCAACTCGTCGGTGTACTGATCCGGCCCACAGGCTGGCCACCAAACTTGGTGATAGGTGGCGGCCACAACATCATGGAACAACGCTCGTGGAATGGCTCCTCGTACCGCTGCATGGAGATGTGGCGCAAGCCGTCTTTGTGGTTCGACAGCAGCGAAATATTGAACTTTGAAGCCAACTGAACGGCGAAGGTTCTGCCACAGGCGGTCAATCAATTTGGGAAAATGCATGGCATCGAGTGCGGCACGTCGGTAGTCATAACGGGTCGGGTCGACCGGCGTGCCATCGGAGCGAACCCGGCCGTAGGACGGCATGGTGAAGGTCGCAAACATGCTGGGCCGGAACGTCTTGCCGCTCGACGTGGTGAATGTCCGTCCGATGGTGCGATCCTCCACCGGAAGCTTCGGCAAGTCCGGGGTGTCCTGGCGCCGACGGGTCGAACGCACACGGCGAGATTCGTTCTCAGGATTGCTTTCGTGATCGCCGATTTCTGGCCGTTCAGGTTCAGTTGTTAGGTGCCAGCCTTCGCGACATTGCTGCATGCGCAGGCGGCGTGCTTTGTCCGCACATGGCTGACATTTTTGAGCAATCGTCGCGCCGCACGGGGTCGGTACGAGATGTCGTACGCCGGTCTCGCGATCAAATACTTCGTGCAGGATCGGCCGAACGCACACGCCGTGGGCCAGGGCTGTGTCTCGGAGCGCCTCCGCCGACAGCTGCATCGAGGCACTCATTGTGTGATTCCTCCGTTTGAGAGATCGTGGCTTGGCGCTGCGAATTCGGTGGCGACCTGGCGAATGGCTTCGTCGGAGGCAAACCCGGCGCGTACTCGGATCGGAGCACCACCGTCTTCCGGGACGACATATCCAGTCCCAGGTACTTCCCGGCTGATCCGGTGACAATGTGCGCCGCTTTGGATCGCCGCTTCACCAAGAACCATCGAGGTTTCAGAGACGTCCTTTAGTCGAAGGCCGATCATTTGAGTGAACAGCCCGCGTGAAGGAACGACTTCTTTGCGTGGATCCTGAAGGCAAGCGAACACCATGAAGCCGGGTGCTCGACCTTGTGAACACAGCAGGTTGATCGCTGCTTCTGCTCGTCGCTGTAGGTCCCGTTCCCGGCAGTAGGCCGTCAGAGCCGCAAGTTCGTCAATCATGACGACATGGAATGGCTCCGTGGTCGAGGCGACGTGATGGCGAACTCGACCGGCGTAATCGTGAGTGCGTTGTTGCATCACATTGACGAGAACCTCCAGAACGTCGACGGCTTCGACTGCGGTAGTTGCGGTGGTAGTGAACAGCTCTTTCCCCATCAGAACTTCCATCCCGCCCTTGAGGTCCACACCGTGAAGTTGAACCCGGCCGGAATGCACGTCCTGGGCGAGCGCGAATGCGAATGACCAGAACACCGACCCTTTGCCCGAACCGGATGCGCCGGCCACGAGGGTGTGGGGTCCGATCGGCAACAGCCACGCCACTCCATCCGACTGCTGCCCCATGTAGGCAGCTGCAAGGTCGGCAGAGTCGCCAGTAGGGATAGCGGCATCGAACGGCGAAGCTAGCGGGTCGCCCATCGTGAAGGTCAGTGCAACGTCTCTAATTCCCGAGGGTTCAACCCTGAGCTGCGAAGCCCCAAAGGCGAGTCGTACTGCCTCAGACGCTCGCTCGTAGCCTTCGTAGGTCTGGCCGGCGAGTGGCCGCACAATGAGGCTGACACGTGGCCAGCTTCTTCGGGTCGTCAAGATCTTCGGGGTGTTGTCAGCCGATCCAAGATCACATGCCTGACAGGTTTGTTCCCATTTCGAGCGTGCTTGCCAGCGCCAAAGGGCTGAAAGAACTGGCCGCGACGCCCACCGATCGAATGACGGTCGCTGCAGGAGGCACCATGCTCGCACTGAGGTGAGCGCCATCGCAATCAACACGACCGCCAGGACCGATTGCCGGCCTATCAGCCATAGGACGGCAAGAGCGATGACGGCGTGGCCGAAATGCCCGCGCGTGAAGCGTCCAATGAAGACACCCCACGTCCGGGCCTCGTGCCACGCCATCGTCGCAACTTTGGTGTAGTTCATGCTGATTGCTGTTCCTTAGAGCGAATTTCGCTCACTACTTCGATCAGCATTTCGATGACCTCACTGAGCGACGTACGAGACCACCGAAGTCCTTCATCGACTTCGCCGCCTGGCGCGTTAATGAGTCCGCGCGAGGCCTTCTCCACCTCGTCGTAAGCGCTATCGAGTCGTGCAGCGAAGCGTCGAAGCTCGCTGATCGCCTCCTCATCAGTGCTGGCCTCAAGAAAGCGAAACCACTCATGCATCGTGCCGCCCGGCATCATGACCGATCCTCCGTCGTAACGGCGAGAATGAAGCCGGCAACTTCGGCTTGCCAGCCTTGATTCTGGAACGCACCAATGAACGCGACCTCATACTCGCCCTGGGTGATCTCACTTCGGAGCCGGAAAATTCCCTGCTCATCAGGCACGATCACCGTGATGCGTGGGAGCAACTCATCATCCGCGGGACAGCTCATCGTCACGCGCGCAACCACGTTGGTGCGACCGAGTAGGTCAGCTGCTCGCTGGAACACATCAGCGAGATCGCCTAGAACCCAGTCACCCCACTCGAGATCCCAGTCGCTGGCCTTGATCATGCCGCGGCCTTTTCAGTCCGAGCGACAACCCGCGGCGCCGAAGTCTTGACGCCTTTTGCGCGGAGAGACCACGAAACTCGCGAGAACGTTCCGACTTCCTCGATATAGGCGGTCGCAGTCATGCCCTCGAACTCAACCTGACGAAATGGCGAGTCACCTTCGGGCTTGTCAACGACGGGCTGGACCTTCGCCGAGACCTTGATCGTCATCGTCCGGTTCGACTTCTTGGCGTCAGGGTCGGCATCGACAACGTCGACAGCCCACAGCAGCAACCCCGTGTCGGGGTCAATTGCTTGGATCACTTCGGTCTTGGTGGAACGGTCATAGTCGCGCAAGGGCGAGATTTCTCCGACCATGTAGGCGCCGAACGGGAACACTGTCCCGCAATCAACGGGAAGCTTTCTTGGGATTGCCATTTCGATCTCCTTAGTTGGTGAACTGACTACCTCCACTTCACCGCTATCCACAGGACGTTAAAACCCCATAGTCAGGACGTTTAAGGACGTCTACTGTCGAAGTAGAACGTCCTTAAAACGTCCTAGGAGCGAAATGAGCAACGAGCACCTCCGCACGCAACTGGCAGTGGCAGGTATGTCGGTGACAGACCTGGCTACCGCGATCGAAGTTGACCCAAAGACGGTTGAGCGTTGGGTCAGAAACGGACGAGTGCCGCACCACCGGCACCGATGCCAGACGGCCAAAGTGCTGAATTCTAAGGAAACGTATTTATGGCCGCAGCTGCTTCGTCAGGAGAAGGTGCGTTCAGCAAGCCGCGCGGAACTCATGGGCATCTACCCGAGTCGAGGGGACGTCCCGCACGATCTCTGGCGTCGGCTCGTCGACGATGCCACGTCAAACATCGACATCCTCGTCTACTCCGGGCTGTTTCTTTTGGACAGCAACCCTGGCATGCCAGCAAAGCTCATCGAGCGCGCAGCGAACGGACTCAAAGGAAGGTTCTTGTATGGCGTCCCCGACTCTCAAACCGTCGCGGTGAGAGGTGAGGCAGAAGGTATCGGCGATGATTTAGCGGCGCGGATCCGTCTCAGCCTCGCCTATATGCAGCCCGTGGTCGGCACGCCAGGACTTGAGATTCGGCAGCACGAAACGATTCTGTATAACTCGATCTACCGATTCGACGATGAGCTGCTCGTCAATACGCACATGATCGGCTCACCTGCTGCCTCGAACCCCGTCATCCATTTGAGGGAGGTTCCCGGTGGTCTTTTGTTCGATCAGTACATGAAGTCGTTCGAGCGAGTGTGGGAAACTGCCGACAACCTTGGCGCGATCGCTAGTCAACGTTGAAATTCATTCTCTAAATCATCCCTTGTGAGATCGTGAGACGCTGGACATATGGGACGCCGAATTGATTACCTCGATGATCCGAATGCACCTGCACCCAACAGCCTCGTTCCTTCAGCGAACGCAATAGTCACGAACGATGCGGGTAAAATTCTGCTGATTTGCAGGACCGACAACGGGAACTGGTCTCTCCCTGGCGGCGCGATGGACCTTGGAGAGTCGCTCGGCCACACGGCAATAAGGGAGACGCTCGAGGAAACCGGGATCGACGTCGAGCTAACCGGGATCCTTGGCATCTATTCAAACCCCGGTCACGTTTTGGAATATACGAGCGACGGCGAGGTTAGGCAGGAATTCTCAGTTGTGTTCACGGCAAAGCAAGTAGGCGGAGTGCCAACGCCAAGTTCTGAGTCCTCGCACGTGGAGTGGGTCACCACCAGTGGTGCGCTCGATCTTCAGATGCATGCGTCGATGAAGAAGCGAATCGAGCGCTTCCTCGAAGGCAACGCCACCCCCTACTGGGACTGAGCTGCCAGCAGATCCCGAACATGAGCGACGGTCGAATGCAGTTCGGGTGCGGCACGCAGGATCGATCGGTGGACAACATCTTCGGGGTCGTACCGTTCCAGGATGTCTTCCAGTCGTTCATCGACGCTCATACGTTCTCCAAGCGGCCCAACGGTCATGTCGCAATAGGTGAGGAGAGCGAGCGACTCGGAGCCTGGTTGAGCAAATTCAGAGACAAGGTCGGAAAGGCATCCGCGTTCCTCGGCCTCAAATTCAGCACACGAATGATACGCAACTAGCCCCGCTACACCTGCCGAATAGCCAGTGTCCCGAGCAAACCTGGCGCCGTCGAGGGGATGAAAGCCAGTGATCGCAAGTTCGGACGCGTATCCAATGTCGTGCAACCACGCGGCAGAAATGAGCAACTCATCGTCGAGATGCATTTCTCGACAAACTATCCCTGCACGCTCAGCAACCCCAGCAACATGCGCAAGACGTCCTGGCAGATCAGTCAGAAGATTCTTTGCGATCAGAGATGCTGCGGCACTGGATGCTCCCACCAAGCCAGCCTACAAACCCTCGGTGACACTATTTTCAGCGACGCTCGAAAGTATCTGTCCGAATTGCTTGACGCGTTGCTCGGCTAAGGAGAGCACGAGCAGACCCATTTTCACCGAAGTTCGGCACTGTTTCGTACCCTGAAAGATTCAATGAGAGGAGGAGCTGCCGAGGAAGTCCAGCGTTTCTACTCGTCTTCGAACCCTGATTGATCGAACTTCATCGTGTCCGCATTTTCGCGGACTGTTCGGACCTTGCTTTCATCGAACCCAGCTGGCGCGATCGCTTCGATCTCGACGCGGACACTCAGTTCGACACCCGGCGTGGCCGCCAGGTGGGAGAGCACTTCATCGGAAATCTTTTTGAAGTCGATCGTGTAGCGGTCATTGCTGAGTTGCTTTGTCCCAAAGAACCGTTTCTTCAATTTTTTGGGAGGAGGGTTCACCGGACCCGGGATGACAGGCACCCCATGGTTGATGGGTGCCGGTTGCACGGGATCATCGGGATCGACTGGCTGTGGGCGCCGTTCAGCCGCTTCGAGATCGCGTTGCGCCAACGCCAGTTCGGGCTTCACCAGCAGGAGTTGGTCAGTCACGATCGGCGCGGAGCTATCTGATGGCAGGGTCAGCCCGCGGTAGCGTTTGGTTGTCTCGTCGTAGCCTTCGGCAAAGGCGAAACCGTCCTGAGCCCAAGCCAGCGACTGTTGAAGAATCCCGTCGTTGAGAACTCCGCGATCGCGCAGTCGAGTCATGTACGGGTAGGCGGCGTAAAGTCCCCACAAGTCACCGACCGAGACATGGCCCGATGTCCATACCGTCGGCACCCGGTCGGTGATGATGAACCGGATCGTGGATGCGGCCTGTTGGGTGGCCAGATCGCCGTCGTTACCGAGTTTCTTGGACACACGTTCGGCCAGTGATGTGGCCTGGCCTTCTGCCTTCGTCGCCTTGATGGTGAACGGATCGCCCGGAACCTGTTCAGGTACCAAAACCCAGTGATAGGCACCGAGGAGCCGGTCTGAGACGGTCCGGTCTGACTTGTCACGCTGGTCGTTGGCTTGTTTCGTTTGTGCCTGCGTCAGGTCAAGCTCGGCAGAGTTGTCGGTGACGTTCTTCCAGCCGAGGTATTGCCGGACAGCACTGTCGAGTTCGCTCATTCTCGACTCATCAGCGGCGAGATAGACGACCATGTTGCGGTTCGTGCGATTAGCGTTGCCCCGGTTTTCGGTCGCTTTGTGGGCGAACTGCACTGCTTCGGAATCGTGTTTCAGCCGCGAATGGGTCACCTTTGGATGCAGGATGACAAGGCGTGCCTCGTCGATGTCGGGTATGTCGGCAGTGTCCTCGGGACATACGTGTACGCCCGAGAATGCGCCGCGTTGCGAGCCCTGGCCTTGCAACCTTTTGCGGATGTCGGCCCAGACGTCCTCGGGGTGAAGTCGTTCAGCTTGGTCTTTCGCGTGCCGGGAAATGTTGGCCTGGACGTCGTACCAGTATTTCCCTGACCCGGAATAGAAATAAGTGGCCCGGTCGGTGAGCCGGTTTAAGGCGGTGTGGAAGTTGCCGACAACATCGCCGGGTATCGCGGTCCCGAGCAGCACTCGTTGGGTTTCGATGCCTTTGTGGGCTGCGCCAATCGTGGGTGCTGCGCCGAAGAAGACAGTGCGCGCCAGCCGTTTGGTGACCGAGCGTTGGCCGTAGATAGCGGTTTCGTTGTCGATCTTTGCCGGTTCGGAATTGTCGCCATCAACATCAGCGTCGATGATCGGCTTCCAGGAGTCCTGCAAATATTGGGTGAGTTCGGAGTTGACCTTGGAGACACTCAACGGGATCGAGCCGGGCAGAATCAGTGGCGACTGGTCGTTGCCGACCCACAATGCGTGAATGACCGTGTTCATCAGCCGCAGCACACCGCGTGTGCGTTGGAACCGCTCAAGAGTGGACCAGTCCTGATAGAGACGATCAAACAACTCCGGGTGAATTGGATAGGAGTGCCGGATCCGGTCTTCGTACGCGCTCTCGCGTGCCTCTTTGGGGAACTCGGAGGAATCTTTACGATACAACTCGACGAACGCTTTCGCGGTCGCGGCGATCTCTGCCAGCGCTTTAGCATCGGGTTCAACAAACAGGCGTCGTTTGACGATTTCATAAGATTCGGTCGACGAGGCCGGACGCCACTGCGAAGCAAGCCGGCGCACCACATTCTGTAAATTTTTGAGCGCTTCAAGTCCGTGCGCGCCACCCACCTCTTCGGCGTTACCGGCCGCGAGCTTATCGAAATCATCACCCGCATAAGACGCCGGGATAGAGATCGCAAGGAACACTCCCGATGTGGCTTTTGCTGCTTCGGTGAGTGATTGAGCGAACCCGAACTGCGTATCGAAGGTGCCACCGGCCAGATCGTCACGGCCATACAGCTGACGTGCGTAGGCAACCCATTCATCGATCAAAATGACTGCCGGCGCATAGGCTTCCAACAACTTGTGCAGCGCTGCACCGGGCGCAGTTCCTGCCTTGTCGGAGTCGGCGACAATCGCATAAGCCTCAGGTCCGCCGAGCTGCCAGGCGAGTTCGCCCCAGATCGTGTTGACCTTGGTGCCATCATCCTTTAACGATCCTGAGGGCGCCAGATGGTTGCCGACGATCGCGACACGCCGCACACCAGACGCGATGGCCGCGTAATTGCTGTCCTGTAGGAGTTCTTGTACGTCTTGGCCGAAGCTGGTGATCGGGGTGCCGCCAGCCAAATGCCACAGCGACAACATCGAATGTGTTTTGCCGCCACCGAAGTTGGTTTGCAGGTTGACCACAGGCAATTCATTGTCGTCACCGCCGAGGCGCTGTACCGCACGCGTGATCAGATCCCGCAGGCCTTCAGTCAGGTAGGTGCGAGAAAAGAACTCTGCAGGGTCTGAATAATCCCTGCTCTGATTAGCATCGCCCGTCGCGACCTTGTAAAGATCGGCCGCGAACTCTGCCGCCTGAAAGTTACCCGTCGCCACATCATCGTGTGGCTGCAGCACATCACGCCACGGTCGAAGCCCTTTCGACTCAGGGCTGTTAGCTGCCGCCTTGAGCGTTTTACGGTCGTCTTTGTCTGCAGTGACCCTGCGCAGGTTAAGTCGTAGCTTGGCGATTTCGGCGACCGGTTCAGGGGCGCCGACCGCAGTCAACAGCCGCTCGGCAGTATCCAATGCACGGTAGGCGTCGTCATCGCTGAAGGGTTTGTTGTGAGCCCAATCGTTGCGGTAATCACGCAACTCACTTGCATAGCTTTTATGGACTGGGCTCAAATGCCCATTGAAGGGAAACCAGCCCGGTTTGAGCTGGTGCGGGATGTTCTCGGTCAGCATCCGTAACTGCAACTGTGGGTCAGTGGCCGAATACGCTTTGCCGACTATGCCGTTGTTGGCGTCCTTCGCGGCAACCAACATCGTCCACGACTGGCCGTCGGGAAGTTCCGGGCCCAGAACCAGTTGCAGAAACCCGTCCAAAGCGGGAGCTGCGAGTTCGAACATCTTGCCAATGCGGTCACGGTTGGACAAAGCCATGTCAGTCTTCCTCGAATTCAAAACTCGATTGAGTGGGCACATCGTTCTTCTGATTACGGGCAGCGTCGACGATCTCAGTCCACGCGGTCACCAGGTTGTTGAATCCGATCGCTTCTTGGGTCCAGCTCCGCTCTTCACACACACGGAACAAAAGGTGTGCGAGCTCAGGTATCAACTCAGGGTCGATGGCACCGTCTGACCGAGACTGTGCGAGCGCCAAGAAATGCCCGGCAGCCCCTACACCGTCGGTCTCAAGGATCCGCATCAAATGGTGCGTGGCTTCCCAGCTGCTCGTGTGGCCGTCGGCTACGACGTCATAATCGGTCGGTAGATCCGCCGGGGCTATAAGCGCAACGTTGCCAGCTCGACTAACCAACACCTCATCACGATCCAGCGAGGCCACTGAAGTGTTGCGAGCACGGGCGAGACTGTCAGCGTCGCCGAACTTTCCAACTCCGTAACGGTTCTGTTTAAACCAAGCAATCGCAAACCGAGTGGTTGCGTCGAAGTCACCCTCTTGCTCATTGAGAACCTGATCAAGCACCTCATTGATGCGCGCGAGAGCCGACCGCACGGTCATCTTCGCACCGTTGGCTTCCATGACTGAGGCGTAGCGGGAGAACACCGCCATACCGGGTCCGATTGCAGCCTGGGGCAGGTCCACCGGTGCAATGCCACCTTGTTGAAGTTTTTCCAACGCGACAGCGAGTTCGGCTTTCATCGCATTGATGAAGCCCTTGCGGTCCGTCGTTGGAGCATCATCAGGGCGAGGGCGAAGCGCAAGAACAATAGAGGAAGCAAGGGCGTTAGTGCCGATCGAGATCATGCGGCCCGACCGCTCGCTTCGCATCGGCCAGGTCGCTGTGATTGCCCAACCTGAACGAATCATGCCTTCAAGGAGGGTCTCCCAACCAGAGGACGATTCACCTTCCTCGCTACTATCGCTTTGCTTGAATGCGTAATAGACAGTGATGGGGAAGTCATCCAGCGCAGACTCTCGTGCCCTTGCAAAGACTTCACGAAAACCATCCTCAAAAAAGTCTTTTGCGCCAGCTCTACCATCGTGGCGATAGGGATTTGCAACGAGTTCCTCGACCTTAGGCACCAGGAGAGTCGCAAACTGCGACGGCAAAATCGTTTTGAGTGTCCGTCGCTGCCAGACATAGAAATAGTCCGACAGATCCGAGTAGGCGATGTTGTCGTAGTAGGGCGGATCAGTCGAAATGAGTGCGTTTCGGTAGTCCCGTGTCGATGCGTCAGCCTGATCAACGACGCCCATCCCATGTGATGGGACGCCTTGGAGCGCGCTGGCCGTCCACTCGACTTGACCGCGATAGTTGCCTGACGAAGTCGAAAATGGGTTGGTCTCGACAAAATCCCACACCATGGGGATTGCTTGGCGAGCAAAAACATTTCTGACAAACTCACCCGTAGAGGCCCACGAGTTAATCGTGGAGAAATAGTCAGCCGACCGGCTGACTGCAAGACCCAAATAAATCGCAACCGCGTCAGCGTAGGCGGCTGCTCCTGTGCCGCCGGCTTCGAGCCGATCGCCCGTGGCCATGCCCTTGGCGACTGCGTCCTGGAGGGCAAGTTCGCGCGCTCCATCAACTAAGTCACTGAACGTTGTGAGCGCTGTCAATTGCCTGTTGGTGAAAAGGTCAGAAAACCGTGTCAGTCCATAGGCAGGCGTCCATAAGTTCCGCGGATCGTAACCTAATTCCTGATCTGGCACGTCAAGGGGACGTGTAACAATTGCTGTATCTTCATGCACTGAATCAGGCGCCACGTAAATTCGCCGCCGATTACCCTCGGCGACTACGGCCATCAAGGCAGCACCCATGCGACCAGCCTTCGCCTCGGATTTCACGTGGTCTTTCGGCACAACCGCCTGGCAGGATATGCAAATTCCACCTTTCCGCCCCGACATCGTTGCCGCATTGTGTGGACCAATCGGTTCATTTCCAATCGAGAATTTGACGCGCTTGCCGCTCGAACAACTTGCATCCGCGACGACATTTGGGACGACGTAAGCTTCTTTGCCCTTCTTCTTACCGAGCCACCAGGATCGTACGAGTGGCATCTCGATGCCGCAGGCAGGGTTCGGACAGGTCACAGTGCGGGCCCAGATCCAAGCGATAACAGTGGCTTCACCGCCATCGGGAAGTTGCGCTTTGGGATACAGATGTCCGATTCGTTTTTCGGCTTCATCGCGCATCCACTGACCGTATGAGCGAACGTCAGCGGCGAGACCCTCGGCGCCCTTCCAAGAGCCGGTCGGTGAGTTGGCGTGTTCTGGATGGACGGGTGGTTGGCTTCGAAATTTCGGTGGAATTTCTATGAGTGCTTTGTTGATCAGCACTGCGACCGGATTGAGGTCGGAGGCGTGTGCTTCCAACCCGAGGCGTTGCGCTTCGAGGGGGATGGTTCCGCCGCCGGCGAACGGGTCAAGGATCGGCGGCGGGTTACCTCCAGTTGACTTCATAATCTCGGCGCGAGCCTCGGCGATGAGCCGTTCATCGCGAATGTTCTCCCAGACTACAAGGCGTTCGATAATCTTGTGGAGCCGCTCGCGTTCTACCTTTTGGGCATCTTCAGTCGGGAACTCCTCAGGATTTGAAGACGGATCGTCGACTAGTTGTGCAAACAGAACAGCACGGGCCGCCGCCAAAGGACGCCGAGCCCACCACAGGTGCAGGGTCGAGGGGTGCCCGTGCCGTATCGATTTTTCTCGAGCCGACTCACGGTTGATCACCTCAAGCGGGAGTGCGACCTCGATAAGTTTCCGCTTCTGAACCGCGACCATTTCTCCCTCTCACCCAACAGTTGGGCTTTAACCTCACGCAGCTGCCCGAAATAGGACACACGGGCCTACTCTAGGCCCACACTATCGATCGAGTGGGACAGAATCAGGAATCGTTTATGACGACCAAGCCGTTGGCCACGTGGGATGAAATCCGCGAGCATCAAGACTGGCCGACGCTGATGCTCTGCAACGGCTTCAGCCCCAACATCTGGGCGCCGCTTCGCTACCGCTCGCTATTCGGCCAAACTGATCTCAGTCCAGAGATCAAACTGCTGCTCAGTCGTCTGCACTCGACGGATTTTGAACTGGCGCTCGAGTCATTGACGCTCGGCATCAAGGTGAATCGTGCTCTTTACGTCGAATGCCCGGAACTGGTTAGCGCCAAAAAACTCATCCGGAACGCACTCTTCACTGCGGTGCGAAAGACGCATCCCATATACAAGGATCTGGCGGCGACGGCACACCCTCACACCATCGGAGAGCTTCTTCAGGGATACCAGGCAATCTTCACTCTGAACTATGACTTGATCCTGTATTGGGCTCAGGCAGCCGTTCGAAAGACGAGTGCCATGACCGATTTCTTCGATCTAGACAACTACTTCTTCGATCCGCAGCAAGCTAACTTGGGGACTTCAATCTACTTCTTGCATGGCGCCTTGCACATCTGGACCGACCCGACAACGGGCGAGATCAGCAAGTACACGAGCACCGGCAAGAAGAACAACGATCTGCTGTCACAAATTCGAGGATCCATCCAGCGAGACACCAACCGTCAACCTCTGCTCGTCTCAGGTGGCAGTGCAGCACAGAAGCTGCGCACCATCCGCAAATCTCCATACCTAAGCTTCGCGCTGGACTCCCTGCGCAACTGCGACTCACCCACCGTAATTCTCGGTGCGAGCCTCGACACCTCTGATGCGCACATCATCAACGCGTTGAAACGAAGTAGGTCACCGATCGCAATTTCGATCTACCCTGGCAGCCGCGACTGGCGACGATCGATGGATCGCTTTCGTGCAAAATTGCCGCAGCGCGAAATCTCGTTCTTCGACTCGACAACTCATCCGCTCGGTGATCGAAACCTGAACTGCACACCATCGACCGATAGGTAGATCTGCAAGCCGGATGCGAGGCGACACAGTTAGAACGGCTCGTGTCCTTTTGTCCAGCTCTTGTGCCAATCGCCGCGATGCCCTGTCGCGGCGAAATCACCCATGTCGATACCTTTGAAGGGGTCGTCGAGATAGCGGACTTGATCATGTTCGGCGCCGCGCTGGTCGACTCGGACGAGCGCCAACCGGTAGTTGGGGGCGGTGTTCTTGCCGGTCATGATCTCGTTGTGGGTGATGAAGAAGTCGTCGGCGCCTTCGATGCGTGCTTTGACCTCGATACGAATCGGGTCTGCACCAGACACCTCCGACAAGACGTCAAAGCCCGGATTGTTGAATGCTTGCTCGATCGGGTGGCGACCTAACTTTCGCTCGGCGGCAAGTACTGCCTCAACTCCGCGACGTTCAACTGCTTTGGTTTCCACCGCATGTATCGGGGCCGATGTGGGCAGGTCTGCTTCGACGTCGTGCAACGGAACGATGAGTGCGGCCGATACGACGCGCGGTGGCTTGGTCGCGAGCTGTGATTGTTGGTCAAGGCACAGCATGCGTCGCGCTAACCGATTTTCAAGGTCAGCGATCTTGCGGTTGAGGGCTTCGGAACTTTGCTTCGGTTTGTTGCCCACGGACTCTTTTTCTGCTGCGGCCATCGATTCACCAGCAAGTCGATTGATTTCGCTGTCGAGGCGCTGCTTCACAGCCTTGCGGGTCCGATCAATTTCTGAAGCCTTGCGGGCCTTGGTCGTGGCTAAATAGTCGGGTAACTGGTTCGCGATGATCCAACTGGTTGCCGCGGACTCTGCATCTGGAAGCCATTGCAGTTCGCGGGCGTGACGGGTCGCGTCCGTTTCGGGGGCTGCGACGAAGTCGAGATACGGTGCTGGTCCTGCAGCGCTCACTGAACCGTCGGATTCGACGAATGCGTAGCCGAATCGTTTGGCCACCGATCGTCCTGCACCGTCGCTGATCTCTTCGACGACGCCCACCAGCAATCGGGGTGATTCAATTTTTGGGTCGACCAATGCAGCACCTGATTCGAGCGATACGCCCCACTTTGTGACAGCGGCCGAGCCGACCGCGTCATGGAGCGGATGGCCAGGGGCAAGAAGGTCAGCGCGAACCAAATCTGGGCGGGCGACTTCATCGAGTTCGAATGTCACTCGCTCATACTTGGTTGCGATCGGATCGAGCGCATGGACGTCGCGCAGTGCTGCGGGGACGTTGCTGATCTCGAAGCGGGACTTTTCTCGCCGGGCCATGCGACCGCCGAGACGTTTGAACGCGTTGCGGAATGCCCACTCAATGTAGTGCGGTTGGAGTCGGCGGGCCTTCGCTTCATCCATCTGGCGGCGCAATGACTCGATATCGGCGTCGGCCATGCTGTCCGAGGTCAACGCGCGCTCGGCTAGCAAATCCTGCAGGCCATCGGAAATGTGTCCGTCGATGACCTTGTGCATCCGGGCACGCACCTCGGGTTCCTCGCCATAACGGATCGCTTCGACCAGCAGGTCACGCAACGGACGACCTTCGAACGCCTCACCGAGAACGTCGAAAACCTTGCCCCCGTAGGCTTTGCGCTGCTCCTCGATTTTGTCGAGGAGTCGGGTGAACACTTCACCTTCGCGGGTGTTTTGGGCGACGAGATTCCACAGCCGACAGACCTCAGTTTGGCCGATGCGATGGATGCGACCGAAGCGTTGTTCGAGCCGGTTCGGATTCCACGGCAGGTCATAGTTGACCATCAGATGGGCAGCCTGCAGGTTGAGACCTTCGCCAGCGGCGTCGGTGGCTAAAAGGATCTGGGTCTGAGGATTTTTGGTGAACTCTTCGGTGATCCGACGTCGCTCATTGCGACTCACACCACCGTGAATGCACTCGACCGCTTCGGTGCGGCCCAACAGCGTGCGGATGCGGTGCGCTAGATAGAACAGTGTGTCTTTGTGTTCGGTAAACACGATCAGCTTGCGAGGGTTGCCCTGCGGGTCGGTCACCAGCGTGTGGTCTTCGAGGATGGTTCGAAGCTCGGCCCATTTGCGGTCGGTTTCAGAATCGCGGACTCGTTTGGCCAACACCCGCAGACGGGCCAGGACTGCGATCTCGACGTCAAGTTCTTCGACTGTGCGCGCAGAGGTCGCCGCGTCAACGAGTTCGTCTTCCATATTTTCTATTTCTTCGGCCGAGAACTCTTCATCGTCGGCCAGTGCCTCGGCGTCAATTGCGTAGTAGTTGTCGCGCACGGCAGCGACCGTTGGGTTGAGGATGTCGTCCTTGCGCTTCTCTAACCGGTCAGTTCGTCGGATTAGCGACTGGTAGATCGCTTCGGGACTGGATGCGAGGCGCCGTTGCAGCACAGTCAGTGCGAAACCGACCGTGTTGCGACGCTTGCCATCGAGCTTCTCGGCGCGGTTCATTTCCTCGCGCACATAAGTAGTTACCTCGTCATACAGTTCGGCTTCAAGTTCAGTGAGGTCGTACGGGACGGTTTCGGCGATGCGTTCGGGAAACAATGGTTTGCCGTCGAACGTCAGCAGGTCTTCTTTGACCATTCGGCGCATCAGCCCGGTCGTGTCGGACGAATGGACGCCGGCTTTGTATTTGCCTTCAAAGCGGTCGGGATCGAGCAAGGTGAGGAAGAGTTGGAAGTCTTCCTCTTTACCCGCGTGCGGGGTGGCTGTCATGAGTAACAGGTGGCGGGTCACGCCGCCGAGCAGTTCGCCGAGTTGGAAGCGTTTGGTCTTCACCAGTTTGCCGCCGAAGTAGTGCGCTCCCATGCGGTGCGCTTCGTCAACAACGATGAGGTCCCATTCTGACTCCTCGAGTTGCGACAGGAGCAGTTCGTTGCGGGCCATCTGATCCATACGCGCGATCAGTAGCGGATGGCGGTCGAATGCTGATTCGCCCGGGGTCGCGTCGATCATTTGAGTGGTAAGAATTTCAAAGCGCATACCGAACTTCATCAACAGTTCGTCTTGCCACTGCTCGACCAGCCCGCCGGGCGCCACGATCAGGCAGCGATGGACGTCACCGCGAAGCTGGAGTTCCTTGATGTAAAGCCCCGCCATGATCGTCTTGCCGGCACCAGGATCATCAGCCAATAGAAACCGCAGCGGCGTTCGCGGCAGCAGTTCGCCATAAACAGCACGGATCTGATGCGGCAACGGCTGTACATCGCTGGTGGAGACCGCGACCATCGGATCATAAAGCCCAGCGAGCTGGATCCGTTGCGCTTCAGCAGCGAGCCGAAAATCGGCCGCATCCGCATCAAACGGACGACGATTATCTTCAGCAACTGCGATCGCGTCTTGATCATCGCGATAGAGGACACGTTCCGCCAAAGCACCACCCTGCGTGCGATAAGTCAGCGTCAGAGCCGAGTCGCCATGCCAATGGGTTGCGAGGACAACGACAGTCTCGCCGGCAATGAGACCCTCAACGCGCATGCCCGCCGTCAGCACTTCTAATTTCACGTAGGCTCCCTCTGCATTTTGTCGACCAATTCAGAATGACCCTAGTCTTGGCCCACGACAAAATGGCGTGATTGGTGATCGGAGCCGCTGAAATTACCCAAACTGCAGTACCTAACAAGGATCACAACGGTGTTGTCATCGCCGATTCTGGCAACATTTGCGAGCCAGACAAACAAAGTAAGTTGGATGCGACTTGCACTGCGGTAAGCAATCGCTGTGTAGTCACAGTTCAGTCCTAGCGAATGCACATTCTCAGGAGCGATCGAGACAATACTGCCAACAGCGCAATATTGAGATTTGGCTAGGTCGAGTGCGACAAAATTGGTCCAGAATACGCGTGTTTGCGACGCAATGACCTATTCCATCTTTTCCGTCTTGCGCTGGGCTATTCAGTTTCACAGCTGTGAAACTCTGGTAATTCTGTGTTGTTCCTGCTCACACGGGGATGCGGGTATTGCCGAATTGGCCTCTTAGTAGTCAAGGCGCCGGCTCCGCCGGCGCACGGCCTGCGAGCGGCGCTGGCGCGCCGTTCTCAGCCGTCTCGACACACTCAGAAGTATCGTTAGCAACAGACGCCCAAGGGGCGACCGCAGACAAAGTTCACCTGCGTCTAGCACCCAGAATGACGCGAACGGCGGAACCCTCGACGTCCCTCAGGCTCTCTTTCCCAGCTCGAAACTGTTATACGCACTCCTGCCCACTCTACGAAAGTCGGAGCAGCCGGCTGGATTCCGGGGTCTCGAGCATGGTATCTAGCTGCAGGGGAGTTGGTTCAGATGTGAGGGACTTCAGACACTAGGCCTGATTCGGACTCTTAGGTGGCTAGTTCGAGGCATAATTGCAATCATGTCTGAACCAGTAGCCCTTGATACCGATGACGTCGAGCAGTGGTTTCAAGAGGAGGCAGAGGCAACACTCGATACGGCCGCTCGAAGCCGCGATCCCGCCGAAAAGTACGCGGCAAGTCAATTGCGGGTGGTGAGGGAGACGAAGGACTATCAACTCGATTACCTAAAGATGGCGCTCCAACCCGGTCCGGGCGGTCTCATTGATACCTCGCCGAAGTACCAGCGACGCGACCGGTGGAGCCAGCGGAAACGATCCCTGCTTATCGAATCATTCTTACTCAATATCCCGGTGCCGCCCATTTTCTTGTTCGAGCACGACTACAACGCATATGAGGTCATCGACGGTCGTCAGAGATTGGAAGCTCTGCGAGCGTTTCTATCGAACGAGTTCGCGCTCAGCGGCCTTGAGTACTGGCCAGAACTGAACGGGAAACGCTTCAATGCCCTCCCCGAGGTTATCAAAAAGGGTCTGATGCGTCGCAGCATCCCCGCGGTGATACTGCTGGCTGAAACTCGGGTGACGGATGAACAAGATCTGGACGTAAGGCGGGTTCTGTTTGATCGACTCAATACCGGCGGTGTGAATCTAAACCCGCAGGAGTTGAGGAATGCGCTTTATCACGGGCCACTAAATACGCTTCTCGTCGATTTGGCGCGGACTCAGGTTTTTACTCAGGTTTGGGGCATCCCGCCATACACTCCTGGCGAGGAAACTAACCCCCCCGACGCGCTCGTCAAGAACGCCCTGTACTCGACCTTTGCCGATGCAGAACTCGTTCTTCGAGTCTTCGCTTTGCGAGACGCTATCGAGAACGACAAGAAGGGTTCGCTCCGAATTATTTTGGATCGTTATATGAAGGTCAACGCCAACATCGATGACGCCCAGAAGGATGCGTTGGCCGAACTGTTTACGTCATGCCTAGGTCGTCTGAGCAATGTGTTCGAAGGTCGTCCGTTCCTGCTCGGGGACACGAACCGCAGAAGTCGACCGCTCTATGACGCTCTCATGGTGGCACTCAGCCTCGCCCCGGAACTCCCGGTTGAGTCCAATCGAGCAGCGATACAGTCGCATCTAGAACGTTCGCTGACGGATCCCCCCCGCTACGACGTTCTAGTAGGGCGCGGCAACACCATCCAATCAGTGAAGGACCGTGTCGAACTTGCGGGAAAGATTCTTCGAGGGTGAACGTAAACACAGAAGGCATCGATTCTGCGAAGGACGAGTTCCAGGCAGATATGGCAAAGGCAACGAATCTTCTCGAGTTGGTCGGCGAGTTTCGGGATTTCGCGTCGAGTATCCCTGATCCCGCTCAACATGGTGACTCATGGCCAGAGGCAAAGATCTTGCACGCGAAAACGAGCGTAGTACGCACCAGCCTGCCGACGATGTCAGGCTCGATGGTTCTGTACATCGCGGGCAGATATGAGTTTTTCGTTCGCCAGATCGTGGAGGCGTGCGCTCAAGAAATGGCCAGTCACGCTCAGTCGTTCGAGGAGCTTCCGAAGGCGCTACGCACGGCACTGCGTGCCTTCAGCCTTGAAGTAGGGAAAACCCCAAACAAGTATCAGCGCAGTGAGGCCGAAGCAAACACAGTTCTGACCCAATACACTGCGGCCGTCGCGTCGACTGGAAATGAACTGCTGATTGCCTCGGGGGTAATCTCGATCACCGATGCCAATATGAAACCTGACGTGATGAACGACGTCCTCAAGCGTGTGGGTCTCACCGATTTCTGGCGAGAAGCTTGTAAACAGAACCGCGTGAAATTGTATTACGAGGAGAAAGACGAAGGCTCTCTCCAGGAGAAGCTGAAGAACGACCTCAACGAGCTAATGAACCAGCGGAATCAGATCGCTCATCCGACCAGTTCGTCTACGTTTCCTGATCATGAACAAGTTTTGGAGCGGGTCAAGTTCTTGTACATGCTTTCGGAGACGCTCGCGGAGCAGGCGAAAGTTCACCTCAATGCAGAGGCCTCCAAACTAACGTTGGCCGCGGACTCGAGCCCGAAAACCGCGGTATGACGAAATCCGGTCCAAGGCAGCGTCACTGACGCGAACGGCCCGCGGTGACGTTCAATGTTCGCCGAGCCCTAACCAGTGCCGATGCGAATCGGACGGCGAGGCGACCCGTGTGCGTAGGTCTCTGCCGATGCGCGGATTGGTTGCAACTGCATCCCATCTGAGCGGTCCTCTACGATTTGCAGGTGGACACAGCCCGAAAGATCGAGATCCTTCGCGAACATATTGTCACTGCGAGCAACGGTCTGGTGAACGACTGGCAAGGGTGGAGGAACAAGAGCGAAGTCGTCGTCCGACAGATCTTCGGTGATGGCAGCACCATTCACACTAAGTTCACGGCGGTCCGATACTCGCCCAGCGTGTACACGTTGGGAACTGATTTCCGCCCGTATCAGCAAAGCGGAGTCCGGTCCGCATGCTCAGTGATCGAGGCCGGGATTTTGGAGCTGGAACTGGCTGATGAGTTCGACGTCCCGGCCACTACGGTTGATGCAATTGCGAATAGATCCGAGACGGCGCGGCTGGTGGAAGATTCGGCGCGTCAGGACGTTTTCATCGTGCACGGGCACGACGAAGCGACCAAGCTCAAGACGAGCGAGTTTCTGCAAGACTTGGTGAATAGGACGCCGATCATCCTGCACAAGCAACCAAACAAGGGCCGAACCCTGATCGAAAAGTTTGAAAAGTCTGCGGAAACCGCCGCGTACGCAGTAGTTCTGGCGACTGCCGACGACGTGGGCCGTGCGGCCAGGACCGACGATTTGTCGCCCCGTGCTCGGCAGAATGTTGTCTTCGAGATGGGGTTCTTCATTGGAGCCATCGGCCGTGGTCGGGTGGCTGTATTATACGATGAAGGCATCGAAGAAGTGGGCGACATGAAGGGCATCGTCTACATCGTCCTCGACGCGGCTGGTGCCTGGAGGAGTCAATTGGCGAAAGAGATTGAGGCTTCGGGCATAGCCGTCGATTGGTCGGCGCTGGGAAAGCACTAAGTCGCGCTAGACGCGCCTATCCGTGGTCGTTGCGGGACACTTCGGGATTTCAGGCCAAGAATTCTCACATCCATGATCTCGCCGACTTTCCCGCAGTAATCCGGCGTTTCCAGCCTCAGAAGAACGTGGCAGGTCGCCATCCCTGGCAGAACGCCAAACTGGCCCGGACGGCACCAGATCGTCGACACCGGGAAGCGCGTTATTCTGCCGCGTATGCAGCGCCCAAGGTTCGGCCTGGCCACTCTCGGCATGACATTTGCCGAGCAATTCAGCGTTTGTCCAATACTTAGTCTGTGCGGGAACAGGCTACCTATTCGACCCAGATCAGGCCCACGGCCCAGGACTCGGGTACCGTCCGCTGTCGAGCGAACATCCAGCGGTAATAGTCCTCTTCGCTGAGGACGTCGACTACATCCTGGCCGTCCGAGTAGCATTCGGTGACAGCACGCATGTCGTAGACAAACCCTTCGGGCGTCGACAGGATCACCCGCTTTCCACGGATCGTTTTCACACTGGGAGCGGGTTGTGGCACTCGTGTCGGTGGAACACCGAAGTACGGATATTTTGTCGACTCACTCATGGCTTTAATCCCTTCGCACGCAACCAGGGCATCGGATCGGTCGGTCGGCCATCGACTCGAATTTCAAGATGCAAATGTGGCCCAGTCGAGTTGCCAGTCGATCCTGTTTTACCCATTTCAGTGCCACGAGTCACCTGATCTCCCTGACTGACCTCGATTTTTGAAAGGTGGCCGTAGTACGACTCAACACCATTTGCATGCCGCACCCTTATGAGGTTGCCATAGCCGCCGCTCCAGCCGGTGAACGAAACAACCCCGGCTGAGACGGCGAGGGCCGGAGTGCCAGTCGGCACGCCGAAATCTTGGCCAGTATGGAAGTCCTGAGTGTGTTTAGTCGGCGAGATCCGACCACCAAAGCCGGACGTGAGTGAATACGGCACCGAGACCGGCAAACCCCAAGGGCCAGATTGCAGCGACTCACAGCCCGCGGTGGAATTTGAAAGTGCCTTAACGACCCGTGATGCGAGAGCTTCGTGCTTCTCGTAGGCGAAGGGAAACGCCGAACGCTGCACCTGTTGAGCTGCCTGCCAAATCGGCATGTCCTGCCAGCCTTTGACCGACAACAACCCGGGATTCGGTGTCGGCGAGTGAGGACCGCCGTAGAACGCTTTGGCGGCATAGACCGGGTTCACCACTTCTTTAGGCGATCCCCAGCCGGCCGACGGTCGTTGTTGCATCATGCCGAGTGAGTCGCGGTCGCCGTATTGCAGGTTTCGCATTCCCGACTCTTGCAAGGCAGCGGAGACCGCCACGACCCAACCACGCGGGGGAACTCCTTCTTCCTTACCTACGGCAATAAGGATGCGTGCGTTTTTAGTTTGTTCGGCATCCAGATCCGAAATGTCCTCCGAGCTGCCGGAGATCAAGCATGCGCTCACATTCGCTGAGGCGTCGGTCGTGGTCCCGCCGAGGACGACCGCCAACATTGTCAACGGGACACCGACCAACAACGCCAGCGAGCTGGCACTGGTTGCGATCAGAAGTGTTCCGAGTTTGCGATTCAACGCTCTGACCCCAATTGAACATCGGCCACTCGCCAGCCTTGACCTTCGAGCACAGCCTCAATCACCAAAAGGGTGCGGCCTTGCAGAGTCACCAAATATTCTTCGACGAACTGGCCCGCTTGTTCGACTTTGACATCCGTCACCGGTCGCGTGGGTAGTGCAGCAACGTCAGCAACGCGGAGTCCTTGCCACAGTGCCTCAGTTGTGAGGGATTGGAGATCGTCCGGGATCTGGTCGGCCGGGTGCGACGGATCTTGCAAGTAGAGGTCCAAGAATCGATCCACAACAGCGACAGATTTCATGCTTACAAGATCGGGCTGGGGTGGTGGTTCGGTCCCGCGGCTCATCGGGGTGCTCCCGGTGGTTGAGTGAGCATTCCCATGTTGAGCAATCGATGGGGTCGGATGGCTGTTCGAGCCCGTTGCGAAGGCCACCAAAGCGACGACTAGCCCGACCGCCACAACAGCCGTGACCAGCAGTCGCTTCGGTGAACGGAGCACCCACACGAGAGCGTCACGCAGCGTCGTCATCTGAGGTACCTCCGCCCGGCCGATAGATGGCGTAGACCTCTTCACCGTCGACCCATTCGGGTTCAGCTGGCGGGGCAGGAGCCGGCTCCGATGTAGGGCGTGGGACGAAGCCTTCGATCATCTGTGGCGCCTCTTGCGACGTTGCTAATGGCAGCGCCCCTACCATTGATGGTGAGGCTGTCCCAGGTGATTTTTGATGACGCGGAACCAATGGCGGCAATTCAGGCACCGTTGGTCGGGGTGGAGCCGCCGGCTCTGCGTGAGGTTCAGCCTCCGCTCGCTGCGGAACAGATTCTTCGTCATCCAGGGCAGCCACGGTGGCCACAGCGGCAACATTGCCGGTGTATGCGCCCAAAGCGACGACTCCGGCCTTCTTCAACATGCTGCCACCAGCTCGTCCGGAATCTCCTGCTGCGCCAGCGATGTTCGCGAAATGGTCCTCATGTGGTCGCACCATCTGCGTGAGGCGCCGGAAAGGCCGCAAGGCCACCCACATGATGAAGCCGAAGAGCGGCATGAGCACTAGCCCGAGCCACGATGGTGTGCCATGACCAGGATTGAACAGAAGCCCAAGAGCGGCCACCATCACACCTGCGCCAACACCAAATAGGATCGCGTTTATCAGAGCTGCGCCAACTGTCCGGCCGAGACCGATGACCAAACCTCTTGCTGCGGGAAAGGCTCCGAGCGTCGCGAAAGCGGGAAACATCATTACGGCGAGACGCACGATCAGGAAGCTTCCAAGCAGAAGTAGCGCCGAAATCAACAGGAATGGCAATGCCAGGTACGTTGCTACCGTCGCGAGCACCGCATAGCCAACACGTGTTTCGGACTTATTGCCAGTCAGATATTCGTATGCCTGCGGATCGACGGTCTTGATCTCTGCTGCGGCTGCTTTCCATTCCTTCTCCTTGGCTTCAATCAGCGCTTTGCCGCGTACCGGGTCCTGCGCGACAACGGCTGCTTCACGCCAGGTCAATGCGTGAGCTTTGAAGAGTCGCGGGCCGTACTTTTTCGCGATGGGCGAATCTGCATTCCCCAGCGTGCCCGCCAACCAACTTCTGTAGAAGATTGAAGACACAACGTTGGAAGCCACTGCCGTGCCTGGGTCGACACCCGGACCGTGCCCGTCGAGTTGACTGACCGTGGCACCGAGCGTGCTCGTCACAGTGTTGTCTGCGATGTGCCCAGCTTGGATGGGCCACCGAAACAGCGCCGTCGCCAGAAGGATCACGAAAAGCGCCCAACTGATTGCTGCCGCAGTTGAAGCAAAGCGAGCACGTCGAGCGCGGAAGACGATCATGGCGCCCATCAGCGCCAAGACCACGGGAACCCACGTCTCAAAAAGCCCTCGATGCAGTGCACTGGAAACCTTTGAAATCACAGGATCAAACGCACTGAGGAAGGTTGGGTTGAATGCGACCTCGGTCAACGAACCTACCAGCGCAGTCAACGAAATGGGTGCCTGAATCAGCCAGTTCGCGACGGCCGTGCCCACGATCGCCTGTGGATTGCGGGCAGCATCGGGACCACATCCCAAGTCATAGGTCGACCAACTCAACCCGGCATATCCGTACTGTTCGTAGATCGTCGTATCCGAACCCTTAACAAACGGGTCACCCGGCGGTGGGAGTTTGTCTGGAGCACGACTGAAGAATGCGGCGATTCCATTGCCGGGCGCTTCCGGAGTTGGAGCGTCCTTACAGTCGATACCGAGTATTTGTGGCAACTGATTTGGTGGTGACGCGGCTTGGGCCAGTGGCGCCAGTGCCACAAGTAGGACCAAAGCGCTGAGTGCCGCAAAGATCAAGCGCTTCATGCCACCTTCTCCTCATTGGCTCGATGACTCCCCGCCGTCGTGTTCAACGCTTCCAACAAAGCAGGATTAGCCGAAAGATCGACGCGAATTTTGTCGACGTGGCCGTCGGTGTCACGCATGACAAACTCACGAGAACGGTCCAGCCCACGCGAAGATGACAAGGTCGCCAACGCCCGCTCATATCCGACACCAGTTGGGACCCGCAGCATCCGCAAACCTTCGCGGGCAGCTTGTTCGTCCTCAATTCGACCGACGAAGGCGGCGGAAATGAAGTTGGCGACGTCCATATCGAGCACGTCAGACGGATTCTGAGATGCCGCCAAAACGCACGTGTTCCACTTGCGAGAGTCTCGACCGAGACGAGTGAATAGCGCTCGGCCTGCACTCCAGTCGCTCAAAAAATGCGTCTCATCAAGTGCGACAAGCTTCCTCGCCTCCATCGGCCGTCCGTAGACCGCTCTGGTGGCGTACCAAGACGCTAGGTGGAGCAGAGGGACGGCCAATTGTTCAGACGTTGACCAGTGATCTCTGGGCACCGAACGCGGTGGCAGCACTAACCCTGGCATCGTCAGAACCGTCAGGGTTGAATCCAGCCGGGTCAGGGCGGAAAGGCCGGCGCGCGGGAAGAACAGTCGTGACAGCGGGAGTTCGGCCATATCCCGCAGATAGTTCGCCACGATATGTCCATGTGCGTTGTCGTGCCCATCCAGACTTGTGACGATGTCCCATAGCGAGGAACTTCGGGCCCCTTGGGTTGAGCGGACGGCATCGGAAATCACCAAAGCCGTGTCGGGGATCTTCTCAAGTGATGGTGGCAGCAACATTTTCACTACGTCGATCGCGAGAAGTTTGCGATCCTGGGCAGCAAGCACCTGTGCCTCCATGAAGGCATCATTGGACTTGTACGCCGATCGCAACGGTTCTGCCACGACATCGAACGGGTTCAACGTGCCGCTAGCAGCAGTGGTGAGATCAAGGTGCTCGCTGTGTTCCTTAAGCTCTGGAAGTTCAGTGAGTCGAGCAAGTGGGCCCGATGGATCGAGCACAACTGACGGGATCCCGCGAAGTGCGGCTTCATACGTGATCTGGCCCAGCAGCACGCTTTTGCCCGCACCGAGCCCACCGACGACCGGAACCAAGCCGGAGGTCTCCTTCTCCTCGGTCGCGTAGTGGGTGTCGAACATGACTGCGCGACGTGACGACCCCGCCGTATACCCGATGTAGGGGCCGCGACGATCACCCAAATTGCTCGAAACAGTTGGCACCCCGGCAGTCAGATAGAGCAACGGAAGCCGGCGACGGTAGGCAGACGTGGACACTGGTTCGCCGGGGATGAACTCACGGAGCAAGCCGTATTGGCCCTTGGGATGTTCGATGGTCACCCGTCGGCCGCGAAACGAGGTCACGACTTTGCGAACTCGTTCCAAGCATTCGGTCTCAGAATCACCCGCGACAGCCAGCCGGAACCAGCCATGCACTCGGGCGGCGGCAACTTCGGCGCCGCGGCTCATCTGATCTTCGACTTCGCGGGCTTGACGAGCTTGACGGTCGAGTGCAAGTGGTTCGTCGAGGTCGTGCTCTGAATAGTGCCGCTGCATGTCTCGGACCACGAGGAGTTTTCGTTGGATCGCCCGACGAGCATCCACTCCCGACAGCACATCAAACTGACAGGACCACTCGACTGGGAATGGGAGTCGATCAGTATGCGATAGCCACGGATCGTGTGCTGGATCGGGAGCTTCGATCTCCTCGAGACGACCCACCGACAGCACCGCCACATGACGTTCGATAGTTCGGTTTTCGGCGTGGGTAGTCAGCCGTACCGTGCGCCCGAGAGGTTGAGCCGCGTAGTCGACTTGATCAGCAAACGAATGTAAGTCGTCTTCCTCCCAAGGCTCTGTTCCGATCGGAGGTCGGTCATCGGGAGCAGGCATGCCCAATCCGACGGAACGTCGTAGCAGCCATTCCATTTCTCGCATTGATGCTGGGCGACCTTCTATGCCAGGCAGGGAAACACTTTCGGTTGCCAACTCCACTTGGGACAGCAACCGAGCATGTTCCATATTCGAAGGGCTTCGAAGAACAGTGCCGATGAGCCGCTGCATTGCTGGGCGTTCGGAGATCCGAACCCCAAGGAACACAGTCTTTTCAGCCATCGTCCGTGTATGCAGGTGCTTCTGCATGGCCACCATGTGGTCGGTCCACGATTCAACTCCCGGCGTAACCAGCGGCTCGGGCGTCCGAGTGTGCAGACCACGTGCCCAATCCGCACTTGGATACGGCTTGGAGGTGACTCGAAGGTGGAGCCGGTGGCCGGCCAACCAAGCAAACCCGTCCCCGGCACCAAAGATCAGTTGCTCGCGTTGGGAGTCGGAGCGAAAAGCCCACGGCTGGCTCGGCAGCACGAACCAAGCCCACACGGCGCGGTTGGTGAAACATAGGTTGTTCTCAATGTGGCGTAGCGCGAGGTTGGCTGGCTTGGCTGGATCAGTAGACGATCTTTTGAACAACATGACGTTCCTTCAGGTTTACTGAGCTGCAATCCAGACGGCGGATTTGCTCAGGCTTTGGATCGCGGGGTGCGGTTACCTCTACGCGGACCAGCTGCACAAGGCTGGACAGCGAGCGCTCGTAATCGATGACGCCCATCAGTGCGTAGGTTGCGAGGATCGAGGCCACGATTTCCCAGACAGGTGGAACGCTGATCCTCATCGGCAGGACGGCTTCGACGAGAAGGATGGCCATGAAGACCATCAGCCAAATGCCGTAGGCGGTATAGCGGGCTGTCCATGGGAGGGTGAGTCCCCGTGGACCCAGCCAGATGGCGTCAACCCGGTAGACCTCATCGTCAGGACGAAGCAACATGGCCTCAGCCTTCAAACACGAAGCCCGCGATGCTGTCCGCGAAGCCATAGAACAATGCGGCCCCAGCGATAACAATGCATCCGAGCATGACGTTAGTGATCGTCATGGCGTTCTGGCTCATCTGGCCTTTTCTGGCACTTGCGATGATGCCGATGCCGATAAACAACATGACGATCGGAATGATGTTCTTAACGCCCCAGGAGACGATCCCATCGGAATTAAATTCCGGTGCTCGGGCGATTAGAGTAGATCCTAAATTTCTCATCAGGTTCAGCCTTTCCATCTAGCCCGAGGAGTATCGGCAGTTGCTAAACTGTCTCGCTGAACGAGCGATTCGATTAACGAATGTCCTACTTCGAGATGATCAAATTGATCGAGGTTGCGCCACCCCCAAAGCGGTAGCCTGTGGATAACTACAAGGGACGGCATTGCCACAGAGCGATCCGCAGAACGAAAGAGGCCACCAATGCCATCGACGAAACGGCTTGCCTTGGTTGCTGCCGCAACGCCTGTTCTTGCAAAGCAGCTCACCAAGATGTGGCCGCTCCTGCTCGAAAGCAAAAACCGAGAAAAGTTGATCGAAGTCGGCAAGGATCTCGCCAGCCACTCCCCGCGAAAGCGAATCGAAGGGAGGATCGAGGTTACGGCAGCACTCGCTGACACCGTCGCCACTAACGCAACTGACGCCGAAGAAAAGGAGTTGGCAACGGATTGGGCACGACGCGCTCGCAATCTCACCATCCGTTTGGACATGCCGATTCACGATCGAAAAGTACGCAAGTCGCATCGACATTCGGTGCAGGCCCAGCTTGATAAATTGCAAAACGAAATGAACAACTACCTCGAACAATGACTCACACCACGTACAGTGTTTGACGTCAGTTTTGACGGCACCGGGACGAGACGGAACGAGACGGAACAATTGCCGAATTGTTGTGTTTGCGGCCAAAAGAGACTCAACGAGACCGGATGAGACACGGTGGCAGAGACTCTTAATCAATGGGTTCGGGGTTCGAGTCCCTGATGCCGCACAAGGTGAAAAAGGATCCCGTCAGGGGTCCTTTTTTGCGTTGGGAGGCATCGTTCAGGGACGAGAACCCCGAAGGTGGGCCCCCGCGCCGCGCAGCGGCGTAGGGGAGTCGAGTCCCTGATGCCGCACAAGGTGAAAAAGGATCCCGTCAGGGGTCCTTTTTTGCGTTGGGAGGCATCGTTCAGGGACGAGAACCCCGAAGGTGGGCCCCCGCGCCGCGCAGCGGCGTAGGGGAGTCGAGTCCCTGATGCCGCACAAGGTGAAAAAGGATCCCGTCAGGGGTCCTTTTTTGCGTTGGGAGGCATCGTTCAGGGACGAGAACCCCGAAGGTGGGCCCCCGCGCCGCGCAGCGGTCAGCGGGTCGGCTCTTGGGTTGGGGTGGCCGGTCATGGGGAAGATACGCCGGGGCGACGGAAGCCCATTGAAGCCGGTTACTGGAATCCAGTGGCTGTGGCGCGGCCAGTTCGAAATCGACCACGACGCGATCACCTACGCGCTGGACGTCAACTATTTTGACTTCGCGGAGAAGGGTTACCTGTATGAGGACGGCACACAGGTAACCGTAGCGTCTCTGCCGGCGAAATTTCCGGTCGGGGACCGCCGAGCGCTGGCGGACGGGCCTAGAGCAGGCACGGCCAGGATTGAGCCGCCGAATCGCTATCGCATCCGCCATCGTTCTCATCGCCGCGCTACTGATCGAACTGCCCCAATTACTTCAGGTACTGACCGGCGCCGACTGGTTCCGGGACCTAGCAGGTTTGTCATTCACTGCCCCGTTTAGCTTGCCAAGCTGGGTCAATGGAGTTGTCGGCGCACTTGCGGTCGTCGCGGGACTGGAGCGCGCTTTGCGACTCAAGCACAACTGGCTTCGCGATGAGTAGAAACCAGCCGCAGATGGCACAGTAGGCGCATGGATGTTGGAATGCGCACTAGACCGATCGGCTCGATCATCGGCGCAATCGCGGGGCTGGTGTTCGTGCTTGTCAACGCAGGGGCGGTTCCCACATCGCTCATCTGGCGTATCGTCGCGGCAGTCGCGTTTGTTGCGATCATCTGGTTCGTCGTCCTGCGCGGCCCCGAAGTCGAACAAATATCGCCAAGCCGCTCGGCGTTGCGGACGTATGGGATTGCAGTGACCGCGATGGTCGTGGCAATTCCTCTGGGAGCGGCGATCA
This sequence comes from Aeromicrobium changchenzhani, assembly GCF_057586615.1. Classification (NCBI taxonomy): domain Bacteria; kingdom Bacillati; phylum Actinomycetota; class Actinomycetes; order Propionibacteriales; family Nocardioidaceae; genus Aeromicrobium; species Aeromicrobium changchenzhani. The sequence continues at coordinate 2,672,198 of NZ_CM172480.1, forward strand.
TCCGCAACGTTTTCGATCGGCCGAACGCCGTTCTCATCTGGGTCGTGTTCGTGGTCGGTGCGCACTTCCTGCCGTTCGCCCACGCATTCGGACTGCCGATCTTCCGCTGGTTGTCGGCAAGCATGGTTCTTGTCTCGATCATCGGCGCGGTCTCCGCAATGGCCTTCGAGACGGCAACCACGGCGGCTTGGACGGGAGTCGCCGCCGGATTTGTTCTGCTGTTCTTTTCCGCAGCTGGACCACACCTCAGCCGTCGTTTTGCGACGTAGCCAGCCTCGTCAGCGCAGGTCAGTAGGAGTCTCCGGTACGCCAGGCCATCTCCTGCAAGGTGAGCGTGTTGCCGTCGGGATCACTGAACGCGGCGTACTTGACTCCTCCCCCGACGTCGACGACCGCGCCGACGTCCGCACCGCGTGCCAGAAGATCGGCGCGGGCCTGTTCGATATCGGCTACCACCAGGTGGAGGGACTTGACGGTGCCAGGCGTCCTGTCGTCATAGGCCGGGATAGGTACGAGTTCAAGTTTCATTTCCATCACGCTTCTCCTTCATCATGCGGTCGACGCCCCGGCTGGGCTCGGATCGGACACGCCTTACGGGATTAGACCTAAATCACGACGCTTGCTGGTTCGAGTCGAGGACCGTCGGGAGCCCGGCCAATCGGAATAGGTGGGGCTCGAACCAGCCGATGACATCGTCGATGCGGCCATCGGTATCGACGTGCAGCGCCTGCAGCTGGAAGGCTTCCCACTGGCGCCCCTTGCGCAGATACATGCCTACGGCGGGACCTCCGTTGAGTCGGGTCGTGAGGAACCTCAGGTCACCGGGTCCCGCGGCCGGGCAGTGGGTCCAGGCGAGTTCGGCGGCTTCACGTGCGCCGGAATACCACTGATCGAACGGTGGCATCTGCCAAGTCACCTGATCGGCGAGGGAGTCGACAACTGCGTCGAAATCGTGCCGCTCGAAGGCGGCAACGAACGCCTCTACCGCACGAGCCTCGGCCCTTTCGTCGACGCGGAAGTCGGGCTCGGAAAGTCCTCCGCCAATCGTTGCCCCCCCGCTGTAGGGCGGAATTAACCGACGCCGTGCTGGTTTCCAGGGTCGCGGCGACTTCAGCGGCACTAAGTCCGAGCACCTCGCGGAGCAGCAGCACGGCGCGTTGGTTGGGCGTTAGGTCCTGAAGTGCCGCGGTCCACGCAAGCGCGATGTTCTCGCGGGCGAGAAGCTCCTCCTCCGGGGTGGGCGCGGCACGTTGCCACAGCGTTGCGTCGGGGAGAGGCTCGAGCCAGGCGACGTCTTGTCGTGGGTTGATCGGGCCCTTCGGGTCGCCCGGGGGTCCGCCCAGCCCGGTGGGGAGCACCCGCTTCGCGGCGGACGAGAGCGCGTTGAGACACGCGTTGGTGGCAATGCGGTACATCCACGTCCGGACTGAGGCGCAGCCATCGAAGTTGTGAAACGCACGCCAGGCTCTCAGGTAGGTCTCCTGGACCTGGTCCTCGGCGTCCACGGCCGAGCCCATCATCCGGTAACAATGCGCCAGCAACTCAGGCCGCAGGGACGCAGTCTCCGCCTCGAAATCGGTGCTCACGAGACCTCCTAGTTAAATGTCTCGGCGTCGCGCGCCTTGTCGATGTCCATCCACATGATCTCCCAGATGTGATCATCGAGGTCGGCGTACGAGCGGCCATACATGAAGTCGCTGTGCTCCTCGGTGCGCATGGCACGGGCACCGGCCTCGATCGCGCGATCCACCAGGTCATCGACGTCTTCGCGACTCTCAGCCGACAAACAGGTCAGGACTTCATGCTGACCTGGCCGAGCGACTTCTGCATCGTGGAACTGGCCGAAGAAATCGGTCTGCAAAAGCATTGCGTAGTGGTTCGGGCCGAGCTCAAGGGCCACCCCACCCTCGTTGCACATCTCCTCGTTGAAGCCATAACCCAGCGCGGCGAAGAACGCCCGGCTGCGCTGCGGATCTGCCACCGGGAGGTTCACAAAGATCATCTGGTGGACGCGGGTTCGAACGCTGCTGTTTTCGCTTGTCATGGTGGCCTCCTGGGATGAATGCGGCGTCCCGTTGACGCCGCCATCATACGTATTGACCGACGCCAGCGGCTGAAATCATCGGTCGGCCCTGAAGAGCCTTGCCCCGACCCGCGTCGCCCACCACCTGCCGGACGACCTCGATGCCTAGCAGGACATCACCCCGTTGGCCCGCAACGAGTTCATCTGCTGGGTCGAGGATGCCAAACAGCAGGTGACCCGAGAACGCCGCATTCGCAGGACTCAGGAAGAGTTGGATGAGGGCCAACGCAGACCCTGTTGCTGGCCGGGATGTAAGCACCGCGATCGCACCGCCAGGAAGCAGGGCACCCCGCGTTAACGCGACGTGGCAACGGTGGGCAATGACCTTGAAACCTTGAAGCGCGTACTTGAAGACCGATAGCCGATCGACTATCGGGGCGTGCTGCGGGAGTATTCGGCGATGATCACTCCTGAGTTGAATTCACGGACCCGTGTGCGGTCGAAGCGATGAGGGTTGTAGGTCGTTCCGCCAAACAGGGGTATGCCGTCGCCGAGTATGACGGGGTTGATCTTGAGGATGAGATGGTCGATCTCGTCGAGAAGCGAACCGGCAAGAGTGCCACCGCCGGCGATCCAGATTCCAGTTCCTTCCTGCTCGCGGAGCTCACTGATCGTGGTGAGCCTGTCCGCGTGGCAAGAAATGACAATCGACGACGAGCGCTCGCCGACGCAGGAATCTCGGTGCTCGCCGCCGAAGGGGCCCGTGGGCTCTCACCTCGCGCCATCGACCGTCACGCCCGCGTGCCGGAAGGCACGGCTTCCAACTATTTCCGCTCTCGCAATGCGCTCATCCGTGCGCTGGTCGAACGGATCGAAGAACGCCTGACGCCTGACCCGGACGTACATCGCGAGTTAAGCGCACAATTCCCCGACAAAGAATTGTTCGAGGCATACATGTGCGACATCGTCGACCGTCTCCTGGCATCCCCCGAAGTCACGCTTGCGCTCTTCGAGTTACGGCTGGAGGGCACCCGTCACCAAGACGTCGCCGACAGGCTCTCAGCCTGGCGGCGAACCGCCTATACGTTCGCGGTTGACTTCAATGCAGGGGCAAGGTTGCCGGGAGGGTCTGATGAAATCGCTCTGTTCCACTACGCAATAGGCGGGCTCGTCCTCGACACATTGACCACCCCCATCGACACGAATCGCAACCCCTACGACACGATCCACACTCTCGTCGAGCGGATTCTCCCAACGTAATGCTGCTCCCGCGCTTCGGTGTTACATTCCAAACATGCCTACAAGCGATGCAGATTTCTCTGACCTGACTGCACTATTCATCAACACCACCCTCACCCGCTCGCCAGCCGCGAGCCACACTCAACTACTTGTCGACGCCAGCGCCGCGATCATGGCCAAGCAGGGCGTGCACGTCGATCAGTTTCGTTCCGTCGACCATCCGATCGCTTCTGGTGTGTATCCAGATATGCGCGAGCACGGCTGGGAGGCCGACGCCTGGCCCGAACTGTTCTCACGCGTTCTCGCTGCCGACATACTCGTGATCGCCGGCCCTATCTGGCTCGGAGATAACAGCAGCGAGACCAAGAAGGTTATCGAGCGGCTGTATGCCCACTCCGGAGAGCTCAACGAGCGCGGTCAGTGGCTCTACTACGGCCGAGTCGGCGGCTGCCTGATCACCGGTAACGAGGACGGCATCAAGCACTGCGCGTCCAACGTGCTTTACAGCCTGCAGCACATCGGTTACTCGATCGCACCACAGTCGGACGCCGGCTGGATCGGCGAGGCGGGACCAGGGCCGAGTTACGGCGACGAACTAGAAGATGGCACTCGAGCGGGGCTGGGCAACGAGTTCACCAACCGCAACACGACTTTCATGACCTGGAACCTGATGCATCTGGCAAACGCGCTGAAGTCGATGGGCGGATTCCCGACGCACGGTAACCAGCGCCGGGAATGGGACGCCGGGGCGCGCTTCGACTTCGAGAATCCCGAGTACCGCTCCTGACCTGCGCGCGTTGCTTCCGCCCAACCTAATCCGCTGCTGGCGTCTTTGATTCCTCGGCTTGGACAAGGCACTTCTTCTTGAACGCCAGATCGACAACTGGCGAGCCGGGTTCGACATAATTTTTGCCGATCTCCGCCAACCTGACGTATTCGGCAGCCGATTTGGCATTTTTCTTGGGATCTGGCTCGGGAGTCAGATAATCATGCATCGCTAAATCACATCGTTGAACGCCCACGAAGTTCGCATTCCATTTAAAACCGTAATGGCCACGGATCGAGTCCCCCTTGCCCCACGACGTCAACTCATACGTGCGGCCCATCCCAATGACACGATGGCCGGGCGTCGTACCGCTCACCTCATACACCGCATATGCGCTCAGCTTGACGCTCAATACGCGACCCTTCTTGCCAGTGACTTTCTTGGTCCTGATCTTCCAACTGGATTTGATTCGCGGTTCGCCAACTATCTCGATGTCTTCCCCAAAAACGGTAGCGAGCGCAACATTGGGGCTCACTATCTTGTGAAATGCTGTGTTCAGTCTGCTGCTCGTAGGAGCAGGAATCGGTTTTAGCACCAGCGAAATAGGAGCCGACGAATGGTAGATAGTCGGGTCGGCGGCTGCGGTCCTAGCGGAGGTGACAAGCATCGAGACCAGTGTCGGAACATCAGCCTTTGAATAACCAATCGGGCACCTTCACCGGCTTAGGTGTCGGCTTGGGCGCCGCTTTGTCATCGCTGGCACAACCTGCCGCACCAATTAAGACGAGCACACCAACACGACACCCCGCGATGGTTCGCATACGCCATGATGACAGATCCGACCGTCCACATAAGAATCTACCGGAGGCGAACAGTGCCGCTAGGGTGTGGAGACGCGACCGCTCGGCGACGCTAATCTCGGCGGTGCAAGTTAGGGAGCAGCATGACTTCATTACTGTTTGTGGGCAACATCGTGACAATGGATGAGACCACGCCGCGGGCGGGGGCAGTCCTCGTTGTCGACGAGCACATCACCGGGGTGGGTACGCCAGCTGAACTCCAAGCTGTGATGCCAACCGGCACAACGATGGTTGAACTTGGCGACCGAGTGCTGATGCCCGGTCTGATTGAGCCACACGGGCATCCGACATCGAGCGCAATTCTTGTCAGCGATCATGTCATCGACATTCGCCCGGTGATCATCCCAGACGCAGATACGGTCATGGCCAGCATTCGCGCAGCCATCGATTCACGACCTAAAGGCGTCATCGCCAATGGCTGGGACCCACTGCTGCAGCATGGGCTCACCAACCCCACGCTCAGCAGTCTTGATGAACTCGCAGGCGCGGTTCCACTCGTGATTCTTCACAACTCCGGGCATACGGTGTTCTTCAATTCGGCGGCGGCCCAGTTGGCGGGAATCACCCGCGACACCCCCGACCCTGCCGGCGCGTCCTACGGCCGTGATGAAAACGGAGATCTCACGGGGGTTGGCCTCGAAGCAGCGGCCGTGTTCGCGATCGCTGGCCCGTTCTTGAACAACGCATACGCAGAGTTCGACCAGCTCATCGCAGCCGACCTGCGCCGCGCCAACGAAGTCGGCGTGACCACCCTGTGTGACATGTCGTGGAACCCCGCCCAAGCACCGCTGCTCGACGCGGCCCGGCGGAATCAGGAACTGACGGCTCGTTTGCGTTTCTATGAGATGTCCCATCCTGGCGGCAAGGGCTCTGCGGCTTTGCAAAATGGTGACGATGTAGTGCGACAAATCGGCATCAAGACATGGGCGGACGGCTCTCCGTGGGTCGGCAACATCGCCACCTCCTACCCCTACCTAACCAATGCGACGACAGCCGCGATGGGACTGGAACCTGACCATCGTGGCAAGGCGAACTTCACCCAGGACCAACTCACACAAATCTCCCGCGAATACGCTGCCGAAGGTTGGCAACTCGCGTGCCATGCCCACGGCGACCTCGCGGTCGACAGTGTCTTGAATGCCTGGGAGATCGTCATCACCGAACTCGGTCTCACCGACCACCGGTTCCGACTTGAACACGTTGGCGCCATGACAAGCGCCCAATTTGAGCGCGCCACATCGCTCGGGATCACCGCAAGCGTCTTTGTAGACCATCTGTACTACTGGGGTGATGTCCTCGTTGATGAACTCTTTGGGGAGCCGGGCAAGCGGTGGGCAGATGCGCAGTCCGCGGTCGCCGCCGGAGTGCGCACGACATTCCACAACGACGGCACGGTGACGCCGCTCGAGCCTTTCCGCAACATGTCGGTGGCGATGACCCGGTTGAGCAATTCGGGCCGCCGACTCGATGGCGGTGACGGCGTCTCACTCGACGCGGCCCTGCGCGCACACACCGTCAACGCCGCATGGCAACTGTTTTCCGAGGACCAGATCGGCAGTATCGAAATCGGTAAGTATGCAGATGTGATCATCGTGGACCGTGACCCGCACGCGGTCAGTCCCGAGGAACTCGCCAAAACACAGGTGCTGGCCACCTATCTTGCGGGAAAACTCGTCTACGAGAGCGTCTAACCGACCAATACTTGCTGACGGCGATAGAGAACTCCGGCGCTCAACGCTGAAATGCGGTTTCGTCAATATGACACCGCAAACATGCGACCCTTGGACGGGCCGACGGAGGTCACTGCATGAATCTGCGAATCCGCAGGGCCAACGACACATCCCGTATGCCCTTATGGGTTCGACATCCCATTGTCATCCCGCTTGGCGTTGCGATCCTCCTTGCGACTCTGAGCCTCGTCTTCGCGCATGTTTCTGAGACGCGCGCGACCGACAGTGCGACAAACACTGCCCGACGCGTTATCGAGAGCAATAGGGATGCAGCCATCCGAGCGTTGGTCCGGCAGACCGATGATTACAAACGAGCCACCGCTTCGCTTGCTGCAGACCCGACCATCATCGGGAGTCTCCGGTCGGGAATTCCGACGAATTTCAAGGAATCGTTGGCCAAGTTGACAACTCTGGCTCGCATCGAAAATTCACCGGTCGCTTTCCTGTCCGACGTCGACGGCAAGAATCTCGTTGCCTACCCTGAACGCAAGGACCTAATCGGAAGCAACTTCTCCTATCGAGACTGGTTCAAAGGCGCCTCGCGCACCAACAGGCCGTACGTCTCGGCTGGCTATCGCACGGCCGCGGCTGGCCAACCCCTCGTCGTGGCCGTCGCTTCGCCGGTCACCGATACGCACCGCACGGTGGGCTATGTCGTTTTGTTGTTGCAGTTGGACTTGCTCCAGACGACCAGCACCGGCGCCTTGGTGGACAGCGCCATCACGGTTCACGTCAGCGACCAGTCCGGACAGTCCTTGCTCGAGCCGTTGAAGGTGGACGATCGTGGGCAGCCGATTTCGCAGTCAATTTCACCATCCACCAGATCGGCGCTTGCCGGACGGAAAGTCAGCACCACCGTCGATGGTCGCCTAACGGCTGCGGGGCCGGTGCCTGGAATCGGCTGGGCCGTGACCGCTGAGCAGCCCGCGTCTATTGTCGATGCCGCCACAGCAGATTTCAGGCATCAGCAGCGAATCAACTTGGCCGTGGCGGTATTCATCCTCCTCATGCTCGCTGCGTGGGTCAGCATTCTCGCCCGGCGCCGCGCCGGTGAACTCAAAATGGTCCTCAACGAGCGCAGACTGCTTCGCGCCAGCCACCAGCGCTTCAGGCGCGTCTTCGACGGGAGCCTGACCGGTAAGATTCTGGCGAACAGCGACGGCGACGTCTTGCGAATCAACGAGGCCCTCGACACCCTCCTCAGGTCGGGCGGGTCAGAGCTTCTCGGCCGGTCGATCCTGTCTTTCTTCGCCAACCCACACGATCGGGAGCGAGTGCTCGAGGTCATGCGCGATCACACGAGTGAGCTTCGCGGCGAGATGGCGATACAAGGTTCGACGGACGCCGCTATCTGGGGACGCGTCGTCATCACCTGGATCATCGAGGACGATGAAACAAGCGTTTTGCTGGTCCAGATCGAGGACATAACCGCACGCCGTGATGCCGAGAAACGGCTCACCGATCTGGCACTCATCGATGAACTCACCGGACTTCCCAACCGACGGCTACTGCTCGAGCGGTTCGAGCAGGCCTTCACAGCGGCTCGTTCGGGCCGCAATGGGCGGTCAAGCGTGGCGGCGATCTTCATCGACCTCGACGGCTTCAAGAAGATCAACGACCGCGCCGGTCACGAAGTCGGTGACCGGTTGCTGGTTTCCATCGCAGCCGACCTCACCCAATCGCTGAGAGAAATCGACACGGTCGCCCGGATCGGTGGAGATGAGTTCGTCGTGCTGGTCGAGCAGGACGAGGGTCTCGAGCAATTACAGGCGGTAGCCGGCCGCATCATCCAAGCCGTACGCAGAGACGTGACCGTGGACGGAGTCCCGCTCACGGTGTCGGCCAGCGTCGGCATCGCCCACGCCGATCTCGCCATGGAACCCGACATGGACCCGAACCAACTGATCAGGCGGGCTGATGCTGCGATGTACCGCGCCAAGGAGCGCGGCCGGGATCGCTACGACGTGTTCGATGCGAACCTTCGCGCGGACACCGAAGCTCGACAGGTTCTCGAGAACGCGATGCGCGAAGGACTTCGGCATGGACGAATTGCGCTCGTCTTCCAGCCGGTCGTCGATGTCGACAGCAACATGGTCGTCGGCGCTGAGGCGTTGTTACGACTTCACGACGTCAACGGCAGGTTGCTACCGACCCTCCCGGCGATCATCGCTGCTGAGGCGGCCGGTCTCGCCGAAGAAGTAGGTGATCGGGTCATGGACTTGGCCTTGACCGAAGCCGCAAGCTGGCCCTCATCGATGAGCATTGCGGTCAATATAAGTGCGCGGGAGCTCACCGATCGCGGACTCCGCGCTCGAGTCCAGGCAGCCCTGAAGAGATACGCGATAGAGCCGTCCCGGCTCGTACTCGAGATCACCGAGACATCCATACTGCGTGCTGGCCCGTCGGCCCTTGCGGAACTCGCAAGACTCCGGTCGACAGGCGTGCGGGTCGCGATCGACGACTTCGGAACGGGCTACGCCACGTTGGAAAATCTCACGAGGCTCCCCGTCGACATCCTCAAGGTAGATGCCTCCTTCACCGCCGGTCTGCCTGACATGCGAACCCACTCGGCGATCGTTCGTGGCATCGCGTCGATAGCGCACGCTCTGGACATTCCGTGCGTCATCGAGGGCGTCGAGACTACTCAACAGCTCGACGCCATCCGCGGTATGGGTGTTCAGGCTCAGGGCTGGTTGCTGGCCGAATCGCGCGGTGCCGGGCACATTCCCGAGGTGTCCTCGAACTCGATCGTTCAGCCGAGCCAACGCGGCAGCGGTCTCGGGCTTGGTGCAGACTTCCAATCATGACTTCCGCGATCCCGGTACTCGACAACAGCCCACCGTCGATTGCTCTTGTGATCGGATTCGCGTTCGCTACTACGTCAATCCTGTTCAAGATCGCGGCGCTCGGCATCATCCCGGGCAATCGCCGCCCATCATCAGGGATGGCGTGGCTCTTGGCGATCCTGCTGAGCCCACTGTTGGGATTCGTCGGCTTCGTTTTCTTCGGCAACACCCGGTTGGGGCGCCGACGTCATCGGCGGCAACGTGATGCTTTCGAGATCGTGGCGGCTCACACCGAAGGGCTGATCGAACCCGAAGGTGTCGACACGACGCCCGCGCTGCGCACTATTGTCCACCTCAACCGCCGGCTTAGCGCGCTGCCGGCGGTCAGCGGCAACACCGTGGAGTTCATCGAGGACTACCCGACCTCCATCGCCAAGATGGTCAAGACGATCGAGCTGGCTCGCGAGTCCGTCCACATCGAGTTCTACATCACGGCACTGGATGACATGACCAGTCCGTTGTTTGACGCACTCGAAGCCGCCGCTGCCCGGGGCGTCGCGGTGCGGATGCTGTTCGATCACCTTGGGTCACGTGGCATTCCCGGGTACGACGAAATGCTCAAACGTCTAGAGGCCGGACCGATCGACTTCCGGATCATGCTGCCGATCAAGCCGTTCAAGGGCCGATTTCGTCGCCCGGATCTGCGTAATCACCGAAAGCTTCTGGTCGTCGACGACAATGTCGCGTTCACCGGCTCACAAAATCTGACCGAGCCGGGCTACAACAAGCCAAAAAACCACAAGATCGGACGCAAGTGGGTCGAGCTCATGGTGCGGCTTGAAGGCCCTGCCGTGGCAGCGCTCGATGCGGTGTTCGTCTCGGACTGGTACGTCGAAACCGATGTCATGCCCAATGTCTCCGTGCCCGACAAGCAAACTACCGCCGTCAACGCGGGCTGCGTCAGCGATGTCACCTGTCAGTTGGTGCCGAGCGGTCCCGGCTTCGTCGCGGAGAATAACCTTCGTATGTTTACGAGCCTGATCTACGGTGCGACCGAGCGGATCTCACTCACAAGTCCGTACTTCGTCCCCGACGAATCGCTCCTATATGCCGTCACCACAGCTGCGATGCGCGGTGTCAAAGTCGAGCTCTTCGTCAGCGAGGTGTCCGATCAGTTCATGGTCGGCCATGCGCAGAGCTCCTATTATCAGGCACTTCTTGATGCCGGCGTAAGAATCTTTCAGTACCCTGCTCCGCTGATCCTGCACTCAAAGCACTTCACGATCGATGACAGCGTCGCGGTCATCGGCTCGAGCAATATGGACATGCGGTCATTCGGGCTCAACTACGAGATCTCACTCATGATGCTGGGCCCCGAGGTCGTGGCCCGGATGCGTCAGGTGGAAGACAGCTACCGAAAAGTGTCGATCGAGCTCCTGGCAGCCGATTGGGCACGTCGTCCTCTGCGTCTCCGGTATGTCGACAACGTGATGCGGCTGACCTCGGCCCTGCAATGAATGCGCCAACGCTCAGGGACGAGCGCTGCTCGCCAGATCGGCGAGCGCCGTCATCAGGCGCGTAATGTCGCCCGCCGTGGCGTACGGCGCCAAGCCGAGCCTGACCCCGCCAGCGTCCCCAAGGCCAAGTCGCGCAGACGCCTCGACCGCGTAGAACGAGCCAGACGGCGCGTTGATCGACGCTGCAGCCAGATGTTCTTGGATCTCGCGTGGTGTGTGCTGCTCCATCGTGAAGAGCAAAGTGGGCGTCCGATCGTCCGCTCTGGAATAGATCGTGACGCCGTCGAGTGCGGCTAACTGGTCCTCGAGGTCGACGCGCAGCTCATCTTCGTACTCTTCAAGCGCTTTCATGGATGCCACCAGACCCTGCCTGCGGGTGCCTTCGGCCGGGACCAGTCCGGCCAGGAAATCGACCGCCGCTGTCGTACCGGCAAGGAGTTCGTACGGCAGAGTGCCGAATTCGAACCGTTCTGGGACGACGTTGCTGGACGGTAACAGCTTGTCGGGAAACAACTCTTCAAGAAGTTCCGGACGCGCGGCAAGGACACCACAATGCGGTCCACAGAATTTATACGGTGAGCACACAAAGAAATCTGCGCCAAGCGCGGCAAAATCAACCGGCGAGTGCGCAGAAAAGTGAACACCGTCGACATAGAAAAGCGCACCGACCGCGTGTACGAGCTCGGCGATCTCAGCAATCGGCGGCTTCGTGCCGATCAAATTTGATGCCGCAGTGAGCGCAACGAGCCGAGTCTTGGGAGACAGCACCTTGGCAACGTCAGCTGCTGCAAGATTGCCGGTCTGGGGGTCGAAGTCGACCCATTTGATCGTGGCACCGGCTGACTCGGCGGCATAGATCCATGGGCGAACATTGGAGTCATGGTCCAATCGCGAAATCACGACCTCATCGCCTGGCACCCAATGTTTGGACAGTGTTCGCGAAAAATCGAAGGTCAACTGGGTCATGCTGCGGCCAAACACGACACCGCGTGGATCGGCGCCGAGGAGATCTCCCACTGCCGCACGAGCCGCAATAACGATGTCATCGGCGCGTCGCTCCGATGGCGTAACTCGGCCGCGGTTCGAAATCGCTGACGTGAGCGTCGTGGCAACCGCATCGGCGACCGATTGCGGGACTTGCGAACCACCCGGCCCATCAAAGTGGGCAGCACCCTCGACGAGGGCAGGAAATTGTGCACGAATTGAATCAATATCGTAAGTCATGTGGAACAGATCCTTTGAGGTTGCGCTTCTTGTGGGATCGTACGGGACATGAACCCCGGCCGCATCGAAGCACAACTCGACACCGCCCGCGATGCTGCGCTCGCCCGCCTCAAAGCCGCAATGTCTGACTTCGACGCGATTGTCGCCGCATCGGTCGACTCCAACGCCGACGACGAACACGACCCAGAGGGCGCCACGATCGCCTTCGAACGATCCCAGGTCGAAACGACGATCCGGCAGGCCCGCTTCCGCCTTGAGGAGATCAACCAGGCCCACGCACGGCTCACCGCCGGAACCTATGGCGACTGCGAGCGTTGCGGTGAACCGATCGCCGCGGGCCGGCTGGCAGCAAGGCCCACGGCAAGCACCTGCATCACCTGCGCAGGTACGCTCCAAGCATGAGCTCGATAGTCGAAGCGGTACGTGATCGTCTCGGCGCCGTGGTCTTTGAACGGATTGCCGGCGACGAAGGTCCACAACGACGCGAACGGATCTTCAACGCGGCCGGTCCGCGCCGGTTCGGTCCCGACGATCCGATCCAGATTGTGCATAGCGATGCTTCGATGTTCGTCGGCGGCATTCGGGCGCTCCTGCTGCAGTCGATGCACCCGCTCGCGATGGCCGCAATCGACCAACACTCCGGCTTCCGCGGTGATCCATGGGGCCGGCTGCAACGCACCAGCACGTTCATCGCCGAAACGACTTTCGGTACCGACGAGATGGCCGAGCGGGCCGTCCGGATCGTCCGTGCAGTGCACAAACACATTGTCGGCGTCGCGCCAGACGGCAGATCATACGAAGCCAATGATCCGCATCTGATGCTGTGGGTTCATGTCGCCGAAACTGACAGTTTCCTGAGTGCTTTCAATCGCTATGGTGCCCGCAAGCTGAGTGCTGCCGAGCAGGACACCTATGTCGCTCAAGCCGCTAACGTTGCCCGATTGCTGGGCACCGATGATCCGCCCGAATCGGTGGCCGAACTCGCCGACTGCATCGACCGTTTCCGGCCCGAGTTGGAAAGCACCGCCGCCGCCCGCAGCACAGTCCGTTTCTTGCTGCTGCGCCCGCCGATCCCATTTCAGTTGCGGGCTGGCTACACGATGCTGTCGGCCGCGGCCGTCGGGCTGATGCCGCGATGGTCCCGCACCCCGTTGCGCCTGCCATACCTGCCGATCGCCGAGGCAACGGCCGTCCGCGCAACGGGTCTGGCTGCCACGTCGGCCATCCGATGGATGATTCGGCCGCCGAAGGACTAGCACTGCCGAAAGCCTAGGACCGAACCCAGAACCTGATTTTTCGCTTGGGATAGATGACAACCTGTGCCAACGTGACGGCCAGCAATCCGAGCAAGAGCCCGGCGATGTCGTCGATGATGAAGTGATAGCCGAAATAGACCGTCGCAACCATCGTCGCGAGCAGGAAGACCGTCATCACCTGAGTCAGCCGTCGAAGCCCGTAATAACTCAGCATCAGCACAATCATGAATGCGAAACCGGTGTGCAGGCTCGCGAAGGCACCGATGCTGGCGAATGAATCGTGCGCTTCGGGATGATCCAACAACTGCTGCCGATTGGCCAGTAGCGTGTCTTGACGCGTATTGATGAAGGTATGGGTGAGACCCTCGAAGTCCTGCGGCGCAGAGGCGAATGGCCCAAGTGACGGGATCAGATAGTAGGAGCCGACCCCGATGATCCAGGCCCAGATCGCGGCGGTGAGGAACACATACCCGTCACGAATGCGGTCGGCGAAGACGAGACACGCGACGAATGAGAACGGGACGATGGAGGAGAACGCTTCATAGATTTCCGCCAACACTATCGCCGCAACATGCTGTCCGAGCAGATCATGCATCACGACCGCGGGGCTGTGACCCAAGGTCATCCACTTGTCTAGCCGAAGCAATGCCTCGTCGTGGAAGCCGTTGAACACGACCCAGCTTTTGAGGTTGTGATAGTTCAAATAGACGAGGTGATAGCCGAACAGCCCGGTAAAGGTCAGTAGCAGCCGCTCGGGCGACCAACGTTCCCTGAGTTTGCCGAACAGCAAGCGCGGCCGATAGGCACGACGACCCACGCGAACCGCTGAGTCGATCAACGCCAACACGATGAACATCGCCACCGACAGCAGCGCCTTGCGCATGAACATGGACCCACGGGGATCGCGGATCGGCACATCAACGTGGTTCGACCAAATAACGGTGATCAGGGCAAACACCGCGATAACAACCCAGAAGCGGGCCACCCAGTCATATCCGCGCAAACGCCCCACCGAAGAGTCGGGCGTCAAGGTTTCGGAGTCAGCACGCATGGACTCTATTGTGCCCCGTCGTTGCCCGCGTCAGCCCAGCACCACCCCGGCACAATAGGCTCTAGGGCATGACTGCCGTCGTGGACTCCCGTAACGAGCGCCGGCTCCACCTCCCGCCCGTCGCGCGTGGGCCGATCTTCGCCGCCATGGTCGCAGTGGCGGCGGCGTTGACCCTAGCCAGTCCCGCATACGGTTATCACCGCGACGAATTGTATTTCCGGATGCTGCCGCTGCAGTGGGGGTACGTCGATCAACCGCCGTTGACCCCGCTGATCGCGCGGATGTTCAGTAGCCTCGCCGATGAGACTTGGGCGATCCATATCCCCGCGACGATTCTGATGGCGGTTTCGATCGCGGTCGTCGCGCTGATCACTCGTGAGCTTGGTGGCGGGCGCGGCGCACAGACATTGTGTGCGTGGGCATACGGCACTTCACTGCTCCCATTGGAATTCGCACGCGTCCTGTTGACCTCGACCGTTGATCTTGTAGTTTGGCCGGCGGTCATCTTGTTCGTGCTGCGGGCTATCCTGCGCAAACGTCCCGAATGGTGGCTCGCAGTCGGGCTGTTGGTCGGACTCAGCATGTACAACAAATTGCTGATCGCGCTGCTGTTGATCAGTCTCGCGGCCGGCATCGCCCTCGTCGGCCCACATCATCTGCTGCGGTCGCGCTGGACCTGGTTCGCCGGCATCATCGCTCTCGTCGTTGGCGCGCCGAACATTATTTACCAGGCAACCCACCACTGGCCGCAGTCGACGATGGGGCACGCGCTCGCCTATCACAATGCGACCAACGTCCGGATCCTGACGATTCCGATCCTGACTGTCATGTTCGGAATCCCACTGATACCGATCTGGATCGCTGGGATCGTCGGGTTCGCCCGTCGGACCGAGTGGCGACGCGCGAAGTTCGTAGCGGTGGCGCTTCCGGTGTTGCTGGCTCTCGTCTTCATCGGTGGCTCTCAGTTTTACTATTCACTCGGTCTGATGACCGCGATGTTGGCGGCCGGGTGCGTCGTTGTCGCCGATTGGATCGCCAAAGGCCCGCGATCGCGGCTATGGACTGTCGTCGGTGCTGTCTCCGTCAACGCCGTGATCTCAATGCTCATCGCGTTGCCGATCGTCTCGTTGCACCATCTCGGCTCGACACCGGTCCCCACGTTCAATCAGATCGCCCAAGATCAAGTCGGTTGGCCCGAGTATGTGGCTGATGTCGCGCGCGTGCGAGACACGATTCCCGCCAAAGACCAGCCTTCGACTGTCGTTGTCGCCGAAAACTACGGAGAGGCCGGCGCGATCGCCCGATACGGGCCAGAGCACGGCATCGATAAGGTCTACAGCGCCCAGAATGAGTTGTATTTCTTGGCGCGGCCGCCTGCGTCGGCAACCATTGCGATCTTCGTCGGGACGTCGCCTACCAAGCTGGCCAAACACTTCGAAAAGTGCAGCGTTGCCGGTCAGCTCAACAACACCTACGGGGTCCGTAATCAAGAGCAAGGCGAACCGATCTCGATCTGCGACGTGCCGCTCGGCGGTTGGCCGAAGGTCTGGCCAGCGATGCAACACTACGACTGAGCAACGTGAGCCACACTGGTTCCATGTGGATTGGCTGGATCGAGTTCGACATTTTATTGGGCGATGTGCATTCTTTAAAAGAAAAACGGTCGCTCGTCCGCCCGCTCGTCGCGGAACTGAAGCGCAGGTACCCAGTGTCGGCGGCCGAGACTGGGCATCTCGACCTGCATCGTCGCACCGGTATCGGTGCCAGCATCGTTGCCGCCGATAGCCAACAGGTCATCGACGTTCTCGACACAATTGAAAACTTCGTTGCAGCGCGACCCGAGATCGAGCTTTTATCGGCACATCGTGGTCTCACATCAAGCAACGACGAAGCCTAAGCCGGACATCTGACATGATGGCGTTCATGGGCAAGACAATGGATTTTGACACGGCGCTTGCTGAGCTAACCGAAGCTGCACGGTCGGAAAATCTCGAAACCCTCGATCGGATTCTCGCAACGATTCAGACCGATGATCTAGCACGTGTGTTGGAACGGTTTGACGCCAACACGCGGGCCGTGATGTTTCGACTGCTGCCAAAAGAGTCTGCATTGCGGGTCTTCGAACAATTCACCCGAGGCATGCGCAGCGAGTTGATCTCGAGTTTGCGTGATGACCACGTCGTGGCGGTGTTCGAGATGCTTGATCCCGATGACCGGGCGAGTCTCGTCGACGAGTTACCGGCAATTTTGGCGGCCCGATTGATGCAGGGCCTCTCCCCCGCGGAACGGCTCCTCACCGCACCCATGCTCGGCTATCCACGCTCGTCCGTCGGCCGCCGAATGAATCCCGAGTTCATCCGCTTACGGCCCGAATCCGCAGTCGTCGATGCACTTGCGCACGTACGCTCGGTCGGCGCCACCGCGGAAACGGTCTACCTAATGCCCGTCGCCGATGCCGGACGGATCCTTGTGGGTGTTATCAGCCTTCGCGATCTGCTGCTGGCACCGGCCGAATCGACCGTGGGCGAAATCATGAAAATTCCGCTATTTGCCCGCGCCGAAAACAATGCGGAAGAATCCGCGCGCCGCTGCGTGGATTTACAACTGCTGGCGATGCCGGTCGTCGATCGTGAGGAGCGGGTCATCGGCATCCTTACCGTCGACGACGCCGCGCGCATACTGGCCGAGGCCGAGGAAGAGGACTCCGCCCGCGCCGGTGCCACGGAGCCACTGCTGCGGCCCTATCTATCGACCTCGATCCTGTCGATTGTCCGCTCTCGCATCGTGTGGCTTCTCGTGTTGGCAGTTTCAGCAGTGCTCACCGTCCAAGTACTCGAAGTGTTCGAGGGCGCACTCGCAAGCGCGGTTGTGCTGGCCTTGTTCATCCCCCTATTAACTGGAACAGGGGGTAACACCGGCTCGCAGGCCGCCACCACAGTGACCCGCGCATTGGCAATGGGCGATGTGCGATTACGGGACGTGGGGACCGTGGCGCTCCGTGAGGTCAGAGTCGGGTTAATGATGGGATTTTTACTCGGGCTACTCGGGTTCTTGGTTGCTGGAATGGTTTATGGCCAGGATATCGGCTTTATCATCGGAACAACCCTCGTATGTGTCTGCACACTTGCCGCTACCGTCGGCGGCACGATGCCACTTCTTGCCAAGGCCATTGGCGTCGATCCAGCCGTATTCTCCACTCCATTCATCTCAACATTTTGCGATGCGAGTGGCTTGGTCATCTATTTCCTGATCGCCAAGACTGTGTTGGGAATCTAGCGCCGTGCATATCCCGCATGACAACTTGATGAGCGACCACGCGGAAATTCGTCGTATGGTCGAGACGATTGGCTCTGCCGAGATCATCACCGTCGAACCCGACGGCACGCCGATAGCTACCCTGCTGCCGATCTTATGGAGCGCCGATGGCAGCGAGATCATCGCTCACCTAGCCCGGGCCAACCCACAGTGGAAGTCGATCGAGAATGGCGCCCGGTTCCTCGCTATCGTCGCAGGACCGCAGGCCTACATTTCGCCAAATTGGTATCCCAGCAAGGCCATCCACGGCAAGGCCGTGCCGACGTGGAACTACACTGCGATCCATTTCACTGGCACAGTCACCACGCACCACGAACCCGAGTGGCTGCTCAACGCAGTGACAAAATTGACCGAGCGACACGAGCGCCCGCGGAGCGACCCTTGGGCAGTCACCGATGCGCCGGAGAGATTCGTCCGCGGCATGCTGAAGGCAATCGTCGGACTCCATTTAAGCGTCGAGCACGTCGAAGCCAAGGCCAAACTCAGCCAGAATCGATCGGCGGCCGATCAGTCCGGCACAATCGCCGGGCTTGAGGCCGAAAGCACCTCACGGGCGACCGAAGTCGCCCACTTGATGCACGAACGTTAATTCGGATGTGACCCCCGCCCTAGGCACATGCAGTCGGGATTCGCCATACTGAGGGAAGTTTTGACCCGATGAAATGGAGCGAATTCGCGTGCGCAGTCCTAAAGCCTTCTTCCGGCCCCTAGCTGTCGGAGCCCCGGCACCGGTCACCGAGATTCCGTTTCCGCCCTCGCGGATGATCCATTTCTTTGATCCGAGCAACCCGAAGATGGCTGCAAAAGTCCCGGACATTGCGAAGAAGGTCGATATCATTCTCGGCAATCTTGAAGATGCCGTGAAGACCGAGAAGAAGGAAGCCGCGCGCCAAGGTTTCGTCGACATCGTGAAAGCCACAAACTTCGGCACCACCCAGTTGTGGACCCGTATCAACAGTTTGGATTCGCCGTGGATCCTCGATGACCTGTTCACCCTGGTCAGCGAAATCGGCGACAAACTTGACGTCATCATGGTCCCAAAGGTCGAAGGCCCCGAGGACATCCACTACATCGATCGGATCCTCGCCCAGCTTGAGGCACGCGCCGGCTTGAAGCGTCCGATCCTCGTTCACGCGTTGCTCGAGACCGCCGCTGGTGTCAACAATGTTGAGCAGATCGCTGCCGCCAGTCCGCGCATGCAGGGCATGAGCCTCGGACCTGCCGATCTGGCTGCCAGCCGCCGCATGAAGACCACCCGCGTCGGCGGTGGACACCCCGGCTACCTTGTTCGTACCGACCCCACCGGCGAAGACCTGACGGTTGGCCGTTCGACGTTCCAGCAGGATCTGTGGCACTTTACGATCGCCCGCATGGTCGATGCCTGTGCTGCCAACGACATCCTCCCGTTCTGGGGACCGTTCGGCGACATCAAGGACGTCGTGGCTTGCGAGGACCAATTCCGCAATGCGTTCCTGCTGGGTTGTGTCGGCGCTTGGAGCTTGCACCCGGTCCAGATCGAGATCGCCAAGCGCGTCTTCTCACCGGCGCCCGAAGACGTGAGGCACGCCAAGGAAGTTGTCGAAGCGATGGGCGATGGCTCCGGTGCGGTCATGATCGACGGCAAAATGGAAGATGACGCCTCGGTCAAGCAGTGCTTGGTCATGCTCGATCTCGCCAAGCAGCTCTCCGAGCGCGATTCCGAACTCGCCACCAGCTACGGCTTCTGAGTAGGAGATAGTTCATGACTCGTTCCGAAAGTAGTGCCAGCCGCCCCCGCCGCTCTGTCCTCTACATGCCTGGCGCCAACGAGCGCGCACTCGAGAAGGCCAAGACCCTTGACGTGGACGCGCTGATCCTCGACCTTGAGGATTCGGTCTCGCCCGATGCAAAGACCGAAGCGCGTGACCGCGTATGCGCAGCGGCCCGGTCGGGTGAATACGGCCACCGTGAGGTCGTGATCCGCACCAACGGCATCGACACCGAATGGCATGCCGATGATTTGGCGGCCGCAGCGAAGGCTGGCCCCGATGCCATTCTCGTTCCGAAGGTCAACTCAGCCGATGAGGTGCGCGCGATCGAAGCCGCGATAGTTGCCGCCGGCGCGCCGGAGACGACTCGCATTTGGGCCATGATCGAGACCCCGACCGCGATCCGCAACGTTTATGGCATCTGTACCGCAAGTGAACGGCTCGCAGTCCTCGTGATGGGCAACAATGACCTGGTCGCTGAGCTTCACGCTGACCACATACCCGGTCGTGCACCGATCCTGACGGCACTATCGCTAGCCAAGCTGGCTGCGGCAGAATCCGGCAAGGTGATCCTTGACGGCGTATTCAACAACGTGAAGGATGCCGAAGGTTTCGAGGTCGAGGCCACTCAGGGTCGGGACTGCGGCTTCGATGGCAAGACGATCATCCATCCGTCGCAGATCGAGCCGACCAACCGAATCTTCGCGCCGTCGCCCGAGGCGATCGAGCATGCTCGCGAAGTCATTGCTGCCTTCGAGGAGGGCACGGCCGCTGGCAAGGGCGTCGTCACCGTGGGCGGCAAGATGATCGAAAATTTGCACGTACGCGATGCCGAACGCATTCTCGCCTTCGCCGATGCGATCGCTGCGCGCTGAACCCTGAAACAACTGAACTCTGAAACAGAAGTGCCCCGCATCCGATGATGCGGGGCACTTTTGTTGGAAACGGCGAGCACGGGGATCACCGGAACATGCGGACGCCATGCAAAGCGGCCAGGACCGCCGCATTGTCCGCTAACTGTTGACGGCGCTGGTTCACGGACTCACGAAGGAGAGCCTTCTCGATTTCGGACCGTTCCGGAGGAAGGTTCCGTCGGCTCAGTGGGCGACTGCGCAATGATTCAAATATTGCCACGTTGTTCACCCCCTTTCGATCCGTATCGAGGGTCGGATGGGTGGGTTCGATGGTGCTAGCGGGCATGATCTGATTTGCAAATTGAATAGTCATGACACGCCTCCTTTCGTAACTGAAGTGGTTGATCGGGACAGTGGTTGATCGGGACAGTGGTTGATCGGGACATAGAAAAAGCCTCTCCGGAAAGACCCGGAGAGGCTTGGCAAAGCCATACGACGATGGCTTATTCAGGCGGCACTACTCCAGAGATCGGACCGGCAAACGGCGCGACGAGTCCTCGGTTAAAGGCTGTCTTGGCGATATTCATGTTCACGGGTCCACCTCCTTCTTCGATGTGCGTTGAAACAACATAACCTATTTTGCACATCGTTTGCACTTCACCGTCTACGCAATTTTTCAATCAATGCACTCGCTGCAGACCCAACGCCCGGGCGATGGTGAAGAACAGGTCACTCTGATCGGTCAGCCCCGCTACGTTGGCGGCCTGCGGGCCGAAGCCGGCGATGCGCAGCTGACTACCGGTGTGCTGTTGCGACTTGCCAGCAGCGGCAGTGCCGTAGGAGATCGTCATCGGGGCACCCTCATTGGTCTTGAGCGTCGCTGTCAGACCCGGTGTGTTCCCGCCAGTCTCGACGATCTGGCTCGTATGAGCGTGGTCTGCCGTCACGAAAACGCTCGTGTTGCCGTCCTTCCTGGCGAAGGCGAGCGCAGCCTGAACCGCTTCGTCGAGATCGATGACTTCACCGATCTGACCGCAGGCGTTCGCTGCATGGTCCTGCTTGTCGATACTGGCGCCTTCAACCTGCAGGAAGAATCCCTTGCCGCGTTTGCCCCACTTGCCGCGCTTGTCGTTCTTGTCGTTCTTGAGGAGCTGGATAGCTTTGCCGGTCATGTCTGCGAGCGAGGGTTGGGTCGACGCTCGGTCCGGATTCTCTGCGCACCGCTGGGCCGGTTGGCTGCCACCGGTTGGGGTCGCTGCCGGGCCGGTCCATCGCACCGGCATATTCTTTTCGCTAAACAGGCCGAGGAGTGGCTTCTTCTGGTTGGCCGCCCTGATCTGCTTTAACCCGGCTCGGTCGGACACCAGTTGGTAGCCGCGATCATCGGCCTGGTCACGCAATGTCCGGCCCTTCCACTTGCCGGCCTTTGCTTTCTCCTCGAATGTCTTCGCGCCACCGCCCAAAGTCACATCGGCTCGGGTACTGAGAAACTGTTCGGCGATCGACCCGAGGCCACCATTCTCGAGCGCCTCATGCGCACAGATCTTCGAGGTGACTTCGGGGCCATAGCAAGATCGCGCCGAGATATGTGCGGCTTGGACTGCCGGTGTGGCGTCCTCAATCTCGCCGGTCGACACGTTGCCGGTCTTGAGACCACGCGCTTTCGCAAGCTCCAGCAACGTTTTTTGTGGCTTGCCATCGAGGTCAACCGAGATCGCATTGTCGTAGGTTTTGGTGCCGGTCGCCCAGGCCGATCCGGTTGCTGCCGAGTCGGGTACGTAATCGGGCTTTCCGTCTTTGGTCAGTGAGAACGTCGTGTACTGACCCGTGACGGGCAGCGCATCGATCCCAGCGAATCGGCCACCCGCGCCGACCTGATAATTGCGCGCCGAGGTGATCTCCGAATCACCCATACCGTCGCCAATGAGCAGGATGACATTCTTGGCCTTGCCGCCGTCGATCGCATGGCGCAGTGCGTTAGTCCGGTCCCCGTGATTACGTTGAGCGCCCCCGTGTTCGGCGAGACTGAGCTGCCCGCCAGCCGTCGCAGTTACAGCGGTGCCGAGTAAGACAATCCCCGCCGCTGATGCGCCGAAAACCGATCGTGTCAATTTCTTCATGCCGTGTCCTGTCTGCTGATGAACTGTTGGCTTCAGAGCATCAGAGGCAGACGAACACACGGCAAACTCGTCGTGACGCTAGTTCAATGATTTGTCGACGACGAAACGATCTCAATCAAAGTCAAGCAACTCATCCAACTCATCACGAGTCATGCCGCTGGCGAACAGGAGGTCCGCGGCAGTCGCCCGCACCTGGGCGATGGTCGCGCCCATGCTGATCGAGGCGGCCTCAGGCAATGCGAGCGTCGCCATGCGCGCGGCCTGGATGAGCTCGACCCGCGCCCGATCGAAGTCATCTCGCTCGCCCAAGTCTCCAGCGAAAATTCGTACCGCCTTGCCCAGTGCGTCGATCGCAGTCGGCACATCGGCTGGCGGCACCTCACCGTGCCGCAAGAGTGTGCTCACGCGCCGCGCCAGCACGCGCGAATCACGTACGGCGTGATCAATGTTGGTGATCGAGGCGAAATAGGCCTCGACGTGGTCGCGCTGCTTCCACCGCAGCGGCGACATTCGAGCAATCTCGCGAGCGTTGTTGGCGGTTGCGATCATATTCTCGACGGCAGGCTGCATGTTGCGCACCCGCAACAGGACCCGGTCGGCGCCGCGTCGGTCCGCAGTACGCAGGGCCGCCGCGATCTGCCCGAGAACCCCGGCCAGATCGCTCAGGATCGACTGGACCTCCCGATCGATGTCGCGAATCGGGTTACGTGGCACAACCAGCGTCATACCGAAGCCGATCAAGCCACCGACAAGCGCATCAAGGAAGCGGGTGACAGCTGGATTCGTCGTGACCGCAAACGGGACGACCGCAGCCAGCAGTATCGCCGACGTGATCGATTGAGTCAGAGCGAGACCTTTGAGCCCGAGCATCGTTCCGACGACAATAGTCAACGCGACAACAACTGAGATCTGCCATGAGCCCCGGCCAATGGCATGGATCAGGAGTTCACCGACGAGGATTCCCACCGATACACCGAGCACCAACTCGATCGCGGCGCGATGGCGCTGCCCGCCCCCAGCCATGATCGCGATGACGGCGGCGATCGGCGCGAAGAAGGGTTGCTGGTGGCCGAGTACTTCGAGCGCAATCAGCCAGGCGAGACCGGTCGCAACCGAGAGCTGAAGCAGCAGTCGCCAGCGCCGCCGGAGTGTTTGCAATCGATCCTTGAAACTCAGGCCGCGTTGTCCTCGTGCCAATGTCCGTAAGAAATAAGCACGTTCGCCAGTCATGCGGACTGACTCATAGGTAGCTGACTCATAGGTAGAGGCCCGTTTGGCCTTCCTCGATCCGTTCCATGGCAAGTCGTTTGCCAAGTGCAGCGGTCGCCAGAATAATGATGCCACCGTTTGAACGCCGATCGTGCAGCATCCGGATCGGCAGCTTCTCGCTCATACCGGTGTCAGCGCACGATTTTGCGGATCATGACGAGGGCACCGATGATCGCGACGGCGCCGGCGGCAATCGGGATGATGTTTTCCAGTCGCGGCGATCCGTGTTCGTCCACGAAGTGTGCCTTGATGTCTTCGAGGCGTCGTTGCGCGATGTTCTTGGGATTGGTCCGAATGATCAGCTCGTCGACCGTTCCCGCCAATCGCTCGCGAATCTCTTCGATGTCGTCGAGCAGTTCATCGTTCTTGCCCACGTTCTGCCTCACTCCTTGGGATACCCCACGCTCAGCACGTGCGGAAATCAGTGTCCTTGGCGGGTGGCGAACACCCATGAGCAAGGATAGGGCCTATGAGCCTACGACTGCAGCCCGGCGACACCGCACCCGATTTCACCCTAACCTCCGACACCGGCGAGAGCGTCAGTCTGGCCGACTCCCATGGACAAAAGACGATCGTCTATTTCTACCCAGCCGCAATGACACCCGGCTGCACAAAACAGGCCTGCGATTTCAGTGAGTCGATCGATCGATTCAAAGCTGAAGGCTTCACCGTTCTCGGCATCTCGCCCGACAAACCAGCGAAATTGGCAAAATTCCGCGAACGTGACGGCCTAACGATCGAGTTGTTGTCCGATCCCGAGCGCGAGGTACTCGACGCTTATGGCGCTTTCGGCGAGAAGAAGCTCTACGGCAAAGTTGTCGAAGGTGTCATTCGTTCGACGTTTGTCGTCGATGCCGAGGGCAAGATCGAGCTCGCGCAATACAACGTCAAGGCCACCGGTCACGTCGCAAAATTACGGCGTGACCTCGGTCTCGACGCCTGAGACGGTCGTTACGCCCCGCTCCATTCAACGATCCAGCTGGCGAAGTCCGCTTCGAAATGTGACGGCCTGATGTCGCATCGAGAGTCGTAGCGGCGCTGCTCCGAATCAATGCTCACGCCGCTGGGCAAATGCCACGTATGGCGGCTGCCGACCATCGATGTCTCAGCAATCCGGTAGGTCTTGAAGCGATGATGCCGTCGGCACAAATGGCGGTGATTCCACCCTGCTGTGGCTCCGCCCGGAAGCGGCTCCACATGATCTAGGTCGGACTCGCTAGCAGGACGGCTGCAGGTCGGGAAGGCACACGTGCCGTCGCGGATCTGCGTCGCTATGCGGAGTCTTTTCGACGCGTAGCGGCCGAGTTCGGCCACATCGAGGATGCGCCCGAGCGGATCGGTGAAGACCCGATAGAAAAGACTGCCTTTCTCGGCGGCCAGCTCTCGTACTGTGTCGGCATCGATCATGACTTGGCCGTCAAATGTTTCGCCTGGCTGGTCGGTCAGACCGGCCAATGAGAGCACCGGCACGACAACGCCAATCGTGGCGCCCGCGCGAGCCCGACCAGTCGGCTCCCCGTTGAGATCGATGCGGCCGAACAACAGGCCCGCAACCACATCGGCGCGAGCCTGCTCGATGTTGAGGTCTGGATTGTTGTCCGACCGTTGTGCGGCCATCGTGCTGAGCCGGACATCCAGACGTAATGCGTCGGTGGTGCCCATGACCGCATGAAGACAGGAAATGCCGTCGGGCCCATGGCCGAACCAGGCTGAACGCTCGCTCCACTCTCGCGTTCTGCGCCGCTGTCGTTCGTCGGGCTCCGTGCGAGCGATGAATCGATTGCACCAGCTACGCAACTGGGCGGTCGTATGGCCGCCTGCGTAATGGCCGGCCCGCTCATCGAAGCTCAGCACAGAATCGGGATGAACGAGTTTGGCACTGGCCTGTGCGATCAGTTGAGTCCGGTAGGCGTCAATTTCGCCACGCCGAAATGCGAGCCACGTGCACGGCATCGTCGTCCTGACCCGGCGCAATTGCGCCAATCGCTGCTGAACGGTTCGGGTCGGCATGAGCAACACCAGCGCGAGCTCGTCGGCAGCGAATGAGACCTCCATCGCGCTGATCTTCTGATTGTCATGCTTTTGTGCTTCGCGCTTGATCTCGTCTTCATAGCTGAGCATCAGTCGAGCGACCTCAGCCTCAGCCTCGGCGCGCACCCGTTCGGCAACGCTGATCCGGTCTAGGATCACTGCGCTCTCGGGTCGCTGCGTCTGCTCCATACTTTCAATCTAGCCGCGACCACTGACAGCCGATTTCGTCATCGAATCGGTGCCCGTCTAGACTCTGTCGAAGTCACACAAGGGCCGATTCTGGTCCGCGCCGATGTGGTGGAATTGGTAGACACGCAGGTCTTAGGAACCTGTGCTTTCGAGCGTGCAGGTTCAAGTCCTGTCATCGGCACAACGTAGTTTTCACCGAGATTGCAGACTAAATCCAGGCTCAATAGGTGAGACAAATGAGTTGCGTGCCCACAACGTGCCCAATGATTCGCTCACGCAAGCCTGCCCAACGAACGCTATGGGCGGATTCTGTTAGCTAACACTGGTGCATGGGTTCTTGCAGCCAGCGCGAACTGTGGCCCGGAAGAAAGCTGACAATCATCGCCGGGGATGCACGGAGCAACGCTCGTCCAACAAAGAAGATGCGCCCGTGGGTAGACAGGATCAATGACATGGGCGCGGACCGCGCAGACGAGATAGCGTCGATTACAGAGAATGGCACCTTGGCTGCCGTTCGATACGCGAAGCAACTGCTCCGCATGCCGTACGAATTAGTTGCCACTCAAAAATGAGGCCCCCGCTTGCTGGACTCATGGGCCGGCCTCGACCAGTCCACACCCCGTGCCGTGGATCGTTACCGACAACGTCGCCGCCGACCGTGGCACAGAAATTCCCAACCTCTCTCAGAGTTGACTGGTGCATATGCGGCTACTAGACACTTGTCGAAGGATCGGGGTCTGGCCAGACTCGAGTGACAGTGAAGTCAGGAAGCGGACCCGTACAACTCCGGGAAGAGCTCGGCCAATGGCTTGTCGTGGACCTCGTCGGTGGGGCGCGAGAGGTAGAAGTCTGCGTGGTAGTACCCCTCGGTCTCCTTGCCTTCTGGGTCGACGCCGAGTTCGCGTACCTGCGCCATCGCCCACTCCCGCTCGTCGGGTCCGGTGAACCGGCGCTGTGGAAAGGTCTGTGGCAGCCGCTCGGTCTGCAGCCCGTGGTCGTCGAGGGAATCGATGATCGGCCCGTAGTCGTAAGTGCGCAGGCATAACGAGGCCACCCAGACGTCGTCGGGAGCCGCATTGATGAGCTGTTGGAAGGTCCGCTCGGTCACGTAGCCGACGCCACCGGTCGTGGTGATCAGGTCCACCTCGGAGACCAGCGAGGTGAGCTCGGGGGAGGCCGGGTCGACCTCGAGGTTCTCCGCGAATCCGGCGTCGAGCGAGCCCGTCGCCACGGCGTACTCGACAGCGTTGGCGGCCACGTCCAAGCCGACCACGACTGCGGGGTCGGGTACGGCGTACTCCTTGAGCAGACGCTGGTCCGCCTCGATGAGCTCCACCGTGGTCAGGTCCTGCTCGGCGGCCTCGCGGTAGTGGTCGTAAACGTCGGCGACGTCGAGCTTGGTCTTCATCAGGGTTGAGACGACGCCGTAGGAGCAACACACATCGAGAATCCGTGGCCGCTGTTTGGCCGCAGTGCCGCGGGCCTCCAGCAGCCGGGTGAAGAGGTCGGCGCCGTGCTGGGGGATCACGTAGTCGAACGGTTGGAGTTTGGCGAAGTACGTCCGCGGGTCCGGCTGGTCGTAGATCTCTCCGAAGTCTTCCTTCTGGAGCTGCATGCCCGAACTCATAATCCTCCTGCAGGTGTCTGCCTAGTCGTCTGTGCCCAACTCACTGTAGGTGCTTGGCGCCGGAGGCCCGTCGGCTGTCGTCGTGAGAGCAGCTCCACCGAACCCGTGGAGAACAGCAGCCAGTTGTGGGCAGGCGTCCTTCTGGAGCCGAAGTGACGCGCATCCTGATCGGCCACGACGGATCTAGTCGCCCTCCCCCACCCCGCCAAACTTCTCGACAAGGATTGCTCGGACCTCTGCTGGCGTGGCGAAGAAGAATTCGCGCCGCGCGTTCACGTGGTTCACACGACGCTCCCCGAAAGCTTTATGGAGTTCGTTCTCTAGGCTTACCGCGTCATCAGAGAAAAACAGGGCATGTGTGTCGTATCGGAACGGCACCGATGCATCTCCGAGTTCCTTCACCCTGTCGTGTGGCTCCAGCCTGCGGGTCATGCCGATCTTTACCATGTTAGGTCCGAACGCGCCCAGGTTAGAGATGACGTAGACGTAGCCCGCACGAATATTCGCTGCACGGTAGTCGTTCGCCTCAATAGCTGCATCTATTTCGCGGAGCCTAACCTCCAGCTCGTCTGCAGCGACATCGTCACCTTTGGCTCTGAGTGCTTCGAGAACACCGACATAATGGGAATGTTCCTTATCGAGCCGTACGCGTTCGGCAGCGAGCTCAGCCTCGACCTTGCGCTGCTCACGTAGTTCAGCGCGTTCTTCACGTGCCCGTTCGCGCTCCTCCTGGGCCTTCATCTGGAAGTCTGCTGTTAGTTCCAACTCTTCGACCCGCACCTGGTGGTAGTCGGGGCTGACCCGCATCGCCATGATGGCGCCGAGCTTTTCGATAGCAGTCATTGCACGCTCGAGCCGAGTTTTCGCTGTCCGTACATTTCCCGATCGGAGGGTTCGGACACAGTTGTCGGCTTCTGCGTTGTAGGCGCGCAGCATGAGCCTGGAGAAGTCGGCCGTCATCTTGCGGCCTTTAGCCAACGAGCCGTCGAAGGTGAACAGGTCGGATGCCTGGACAGCTGTTCTGGTTTTCACGAACTCGTCAATGCGTGCATTCACTGCTGCGAGCCGTTCCTCATACGCGGCTGCGTCCTCCAAAGGGTGGTGGTAGCGGTAAATACCGGCATCTTGAAGAGCCCGCTGGTCGTCCAGTTCGACAACCGTTTCCACATCCATTTCCTTGGCCGCAGCCAACGCCTGCTCCAGGTGGTTGATGCGAGCCAACAGTGCCGCGTACTCCGGAACTTCTGCAGCAGGGGTACCACTGCCGCCAGATGCCGCAGCCGTCGTGGAAGGGCTCTCGTCAGAGGTATCGCTAATTTCCGCACTTTCTCGGGCTTAGCGTCCGTGCCCTCTGCGATCCAGAGTTGCCAGCCGGCCGGTGGTTCGGGCCAGGACGGGTCCGGGGTCCAACCGTCAGGAGGCTGCCAACCTTCGGGTGGTTTAGGCCACCCAGGTGGTGGGTTGAAACGCATCAGCTTTTCCGTTGCCGGACGCCCCGGCCTGTGTCAGCAGGGGACAGCTCTAGTGCGTTCTTCGATATGGCGGCACCCAAATGTTCAAGGGTGGCTTGCGCGACCACTTGGGACAGATCGAAAGCGTTGAATGCGTCACGTTCTGCTGCAACCTGTACGAGCGGCACCGTTTCGGGCAACCCTGTCGATGGTGAGATGCGGTCCACACCGACGGTGAGCGCGATGGACTTTATTTTGCCGGCACGGTCTGCTTCGAACACTTCGTGAAGGGTGCGCACCGCCGTCTGATGTACAGCCCCGGCGTAGCGGTCCTTTTGTGTTTTCGCGGACAGCTGCGTTTCAGCAACGTCGTCTTTCGCTTTCACATAGCGGTATTCCTTCACCGACGGTAGTGACGCTGGTTCGGGCACCGTCACGGTCAAGGTGAGTTCACGTGCCGACAGATCGAACGAGTGGTCGTAGTCGACAGGAAACACTTCAGGGTATGCAGAGTTTGATAACACGATGCCGACATACTCTTCAATAGCGTGGGGCATATCGAACGCAAAATCGTTGATGAGTTTCGTCAACTCTTCATTACGTGCCTGAGCTTCCGTTTCGCGCTCCTGAACGAAAGTCGGGATGCGCGACAACAACACGCAAGGTCTCCAGGTCAACAAAATCGTCAACCCCAAGGGTCGCGTCGAGGAGTGTGTCTATGTCGTCATACACCGCCACGAGTTCGGTGTTCATTACCTCTACTTCGGCTTCGTAACCCTCAATGTAGAGCCTTTTGGCTTCTCTCTCGACGGCCTTCTGATTGCTAGCGTTGGTGCGGGCACTTGCCTTGCGTAAACGTTCGGCACTCCGCGCATTTGATTGGGCTTTCCGATCCGCGGCCGCCGCCTGTTGACGTTTCCTTTTCTCTGCCTGTTGTGCTTGGTAATTCAGTTCTGCAAAAAGCCACGCTTGGCCATCCCGACACCCCTCAGTTACGACTGACCCTCATCCTAACGAGAGTTGCGACAGATCTAGAGGGTTCGCTGGAAACCGGCATTCTACCGATACAAGCTGTGCCGCTTGGTAAGTGAGCCTGTTTACTGCCCGCTTCCGCGCCGCCACAATCTGTGGCATCGGCGTCTCGTGTGCGCTGACTGATTTACGCCGAGACCCTGCGGTGCGGCTCATCCCCACTAAGACCACTAACGAGTCACGCGGTGTGATCCGCTTCGAGGGCTCGGCCTCCGAAAGTGGAGATCAAAGATTAGTGGAGACGACGTCGGGGTTGAGGGCGCCGCCAGCTCCTTACTGAAGTCATTGCACCGACAACGGGAAGCCTGTTCGGCAGAGGATGTGGGTGCACGGGGTGGACGTACCTAAAGAGCATTTCGGCCCAAATCGTTGAGATGGCAAAAGCCCTTCCATAGCTAACTAGCTATGGAAGGGAAATGCTATTGGTGCTTACACTCCGAAAACAACGCTGAAAGCCCAATAGGCTTTCAAATAGAGGCTCTGCTTCTATGCCCAACAGGCGACACCGGCCGGCACCACTTGGAGCACGGTCGTGCCGTTGAGAGTCGCGAACGTGCGCGCGACGTGCCAAGACGGGACGGCAGTGCCAGTTCTCAGCGAGCGCTTTCCACCGGGGTTTCACGTGTCCGTGCCGCTGTGCCCAGATCGCTCAGTGGGTACGCCGTCTTGGCGTGGAAACCCGGCACGGGTCAGGTAGCCCAACA
Organism: Aeromicrobium changchenzhani; assembly: GCF_057586615.1. NCBI lineage: Bacteria > Bacillati > Actinomycetota > Actinomycetes > Propionibacteriales > Nocardioidaceae > Aeromicrobium > Aeromicrobium changchenzhani. The sequence goes on from NZ_CM172480.1 coordinate 2,702,990, forward strand.
GATCGTCGGTCAGCTGGAGTTCGGCGAGTTCGCCCCAACTGAACCAGTTGGCGTCAGCGGCATCGTCGCCGGCGGTGACGACACCGGAGTCGTAGGTCGCAGCGAAATCATGGATCGCGTAGACGCCGCCATCGGGTGCCGGTATCCGCAGGCTCCACAGTTCGTCACCGATCGTGACATTGATGCCGGTCTCCTCGCGCGTTTCGCGGGCAGCAGCGTGCTGGAGGGTTTCGCCGGGCTCGACCCTACCTCCTGGGATCGTCCAGCATCCTGCTTCGGGTTCATGGGCGCGTTGCACCAGCAGGATCCGGCCGGACTCGTCGGTGACGACGGCGCTGGCCGCAAGGATGACTTTCACGGCCTCACGCTATACCGATCAACTGACGAGACTGCGGCGACCTAGTCGACGCGACGCGCACACGACCATGCCTAGACGGTATGAAGTAGCCGTGGGTTATCGGGCAGTTTTTCATGACAACCGACATATCGAGAAGAGCTCGGCAAGCATTGATTCAGCCGCACGACTAGAACAACTCACTGACCTGCAAAAACGTATCTACACCGCCCAATGAGAGTTCCTCCGTCTATTTCAACTCGTCCTAAAACTGGCAGAGCGACGTATTGCGCGTAGGCGGTGGCCGACGCGGTGGCATGTTTCTCGATGGTCTGCGGCGAGTAGTTAAGGACTTCGGCGATGGCTGCGACGGGTGCGCCGCGAGCCGGGCTCGGTGACGTCGAGCAGTGGCACCGACTGGGGGTTGCGCTGGCCGAACAGCAGCATGTCCCAGGCCCAGTCACGGGCCAGTATGACGAGGTTCGCCTGGACGAAGCCGCTCGCGTGACCGCGCGTGTGCACCACGGCGCCGCGGCGTTACGCCGACCGCGCACCGGCCGGCGTGTCGGTTTCCGTGGACCCGGAGGCTGGCGCGGCGCCGGGGACGGCCACGTCGAGATCACTCATGCCGGCTGCTCCTGGGCCTCGAATACTGCCAGGATCGCGCCCTCGGAGTCGGCTAGATATTCGGCCAGATAGTCCGCGCCCTCGGCGAATCGACCCTCCATGAGCAGCTCGAGGAGTGCCTTGTTGCGCCGGACGTAAGGCTCGTACAACGACTGCGGGTCTTCGATCACCGAAAAGGCCAGACGCAGCTCTGCCATCAGCCGACGCATCGTGACGTCGAGGCGCGGGCTGCCCACCAATGCCACGAGACCACGGTGGAAGTACATATTGGCGGTGCCGACCCGGACCCAGGCCGACTCTGCCCTCGCCACCTCAGCGTCACGAGCGACCCCGCGCAGACCGCTCAGCCGATGCGTGTCAAGACGAGTGAGCGACCGCACGGCGCTCGGCTCGATGATCTGCCGCAGCCGATAGACGTCGCGCACGTCCGCGCTGCTCACGCGTGGCACGAACACGCCTCTGTTGAACTCGTGGACCAGCAGGCCGTCGTGCGCCAGTAGGCGGAACGCTTCGCGGACCGTGTTGCGGGACACTCCCATCCGCTGAGTCAGCGCCGACTCGGAGACCCGGGCGCCCGACAGCAACCGACCCTCTGTGATCCACTCGCTGAGCTGATCACTCACGGCCCTCGCTGTCGACCCCTGACTCATCCCGCCATTCTCACACCAGGTCACAAATTGTTCAACACTCTAGACAGATTGTTGGACAATGGCTACGCTCGGAGCTCGAACAGTGGTCCCCAGGACCCAAGCCTCGACACCGGAGGACTCCGATGCCCGAAAACACCACTCCGGACGCAGCGGGCCGCAAGCAGCCCAACGCAACCGGCAGAGGCACCCTGCTCGGTGCGATTTTCCTCATGGCCACGTCCTCGATCGGGCCGGGCTTCATCACGCAGACCACCACCTTCACCGTCAAGCTTGGGGCGGCCTTCGCCTTCGCCATCGTGATCTCGATCCTCGTGGACATCGCGATCCAGACCAACGTCTGGCGAGTGATCGGGGTCTCCGGGCAACGTCTCCAGGAGCTCGGCAACGCGGTCCTGCCCGGCCTTGGCTGGTTCATGGCTTCGCTGCTCCTGATCGGTGGCCTGGTCTTCAACATCGGCAACGTGAGCGGGGCCGGCCTCGGCATGAACGTCATGCTCGACATGGAACCCAAACTGGGGGCCGTCATCCTGGCCGCGCTGGCGCTGGGGGTCTTCCTGTCCAAGCGCGCCGGAGTGGCCATGGACCGCGTCGTCGTCGTCCTCGGGGGGCTGATGATCCTGCTGACGTTCTATGTTGCCTTCACTTCTGGTCCCCCCGTCGGCGATGCGCTCAAGAACTCGGTCGTCCCCGACCAGTTCAGCGCACTGGCGATCACGACCCTGATCGGCGGCACCATCGGTGGCTACATCATCTACGCCGGGGCTCACCGGCTCATTGACGCGGGAGTCACCGGCCCGAGCCACCTCAGGGACTTCACCAAGAGTGCGGTCCTGGGCATCCTGGTGACCGGCCTGATGCGCATCATCCTGTTCCTGGCGATCCTGGGCGTTGTGCACGCCGGTGCCACTCTGGAGGAGAACAACTTGACTGCGAGCGCGTTCGAGGCCGCGGCCGGGGCGGTCGGCTACCGCCTCTTCGGGCTGATCTTCGCGGCCGCCGCCCTCACCAGCGTCATCGGCTGCTCCTACACCACGATCACCTTTCTCACCTCGAGCACGAAGACCTCGAAGCGGTTGACCGGCTACCTGGTGGCTGGCTTCATCGCCCTCTCGCTAGCCCTCTACTTGGTCATCGGCGCCGCTCCCCAGGCGCTCTTGGTCTTCGCCGGTGCCTTCAACGGCATCTTGCTGCCGGTCGGGATCGGAGTGATCATGTGGGTAGCGTGGATGCGGCGCGACCTGCTGAAGGACTACGACTACCCGAAGTGGCTCGCCGCCGTCGGGACGGCGGCGTGGCTGCTGACGATATACTTGGCGATCAACTCGATCCAGCCCGCGATCGACTTGGTCACCGGCTAAGGAGGCCACCATGCCTGTTGACCTGAACTCCGACCTCGGTGAGGGCTACGGCAGTTGGAACATGGGCGACGACGAGACTCTGCTGTCGATCGTCACCAGTGCAAACGTCGCCTGCGGATTCCACGCTGGGGACGCCGTGATCATGCAGCAAGTGGCCGAGCGGGCGGTCCGCAACAAGGTGGCTATCGGAGCCCACGTAGCCTACCGCGACCTGACCGGCTTCGGGCGCCGCTTCATCGACATGGACCCGGGCGCGCTGCAGGCTGAGGTGATGTACCAGATCGGGGCATTGGCCGGCCTGGCCCGGCTGGCCGGCGGTGCGGTCACCTACGTCAAGCCGCACGGCGGCCTGTACAACGCGATCGTCCACCACGAGGAGCAGGCCAAGGCGGTGGTGGCGGCCGTGGCGGCATACGACTCGTCGTTGGTGCTGATGGGCCTGCCCGGATCGGTGGTGCTCAGGATCGCCGAGCAGAAGGGGCTGCAGACCGTGCGCGAGGCTTTCGCCGACCGCGCCTACACCCCCGAGGGCACCCTCGTCTCCCGGAAGGAAAAGGACTCCGTGCTGCACGACCCGGAGCAGATCGCGCAGCGCTGCATGGCGATGGCGGCGGGCGAGCCGATCAAGGACGTCAACGGCGACCCGCTGACGCTTCAGCCAGACTCGATCTGCGTGCACGGCGACACCCCGGGTGCGGTTGACATCGCAAGGGCGGTCCGCGTCGCGCTGGAGCAGGCAGGGGTCGAGCTGGCGCCGTTCGCCCCACAGAAGCCGGACACCCAGGACACCTGACCCATGCAGATCCGTCCCAGCGGGACCTACGGCCTGCTGCTCGAGTTCGACTCTCTCGACGAGGTCTTGGCGCACTATGCTGCGTTGCGGGAGGAGGACTTGCCCGTCCTCGACCTGGTTCCGGCCGGGCGGACGATCTTGGCCATTGCCGACCGCGACGTCGACTTGTCGTCTCTGGCCGGCCGCCTGTCCGCCGTGAGCCCCGGCGAGCACACCGGCCACCACGGCGCCGTCGTCGAGATCCCGGTCGTGTATGACGGAGCCGATCTTGCCGACGCCGCAGCTCTGCTCGACTGCTCACCCGAGGAGCTCGTGCGCCGCCACCTGGAGGAGGAGTGGACGGTGGCCTTCTGCGGGTTCGCACCCGGCTTCGGCTACCTAGCGGGTGCCAAGTTTGAGTGGGCCATGCCCCGACGGTCCACCCCGCGCACCAAGGTGCCGGCGGGTGCGCTCGCCCTGGCTGGTGAGTTCACCGGGGTCTATCCCAGGGAGTCCCCCGGCGGCTGGCAGCTGATCGGGCACGCCGTGGTCAACGTCTTCGACCTGGACCGTGACCCGCCCGCCCTGCTGGTGCCCGGCGCGCCGGTCAAGTTCGTGGAGGAAGCGTGACCCCGGACCTGCAGGCCCTGCGCGTGATCGAGCCCGGCCCGCTGACGACGGTGCAGGACTTCGGCCGCAGCGGCCAGGCGTCCCTCGGCATCGGCCGCTCCGGTGCGTGCGACCGCGGCGCCCATCGGCTAGCGAATGCGCTGATCGGCAATCATCCGACGCTCGCCTCGCTAGAGGTCACCTACGGTGGCCTGGTGGTGGAGGCGACCAGCGACTTGGTGCTGGCCACCGCCGGCGCGCGGTGCTCGGGGTGCCCGCACCTGGCGCCGTTCCGCCTCGCGGCGGGCGAGCGGCTGACGGTCGGTATGCCGTCCGCCGGGCTGCGGACGTACCTTGCTGTCCGCGGCGGCATTGATGTGGACTCGGTGCTCGGGTCCCGCTCGACCGACATCCTTGCCGGACTTGGCCCGAAGGTGCTCGAGGCCGGGGATGTGCTCCCGATCGGATCGACACCTCGCCCAATGCCCGGCGTCGATGTGGCCGCCGTGCCGGAGCCGACGAACGACCGGGTGACCGTACCGGTGCTGACCGGCCCGCGGCGGGACTGGTTCGACGATGACGCGTGGGCACTGCTCACGTCCCAGATCTACTCGGTGACCAGCGAGTCCAACAGGGTCGGTGTGCGGCTGGACGGTGAGCCGCTGCCCCGGGTGCGGGAGGGCGAGCTGGTCAGCGAGGGCATGATGCGCGGCGCGATTCAGGTGCCGCCTTCAGGGCTGCCGGTGCTATTCCTTGCCGACCATCCGGTGACCGGCGGGTACCCGGTCATCGCGTACGTGGCGGACCAGGATGTGGACCGCTGCGCCCAGCTGCGGCCGGGCCAACAGGTGCGCTTCGGCACGAGCTTGCGGGGGTAGAACCGAGGGCCTCGGCAAGCCAACCCTGCCTGAATCTCCGCCGCCCAGAGGGAGAGCCTGTTGCCGAGGGGTCAAAGAAGGCCCCCTGTGCGAGCGGACGAGGCGCCCACAGGGACATGAGGTCGGTCACGAGGGTGACAGGGTCGAGGTGATCTTGCGCTTCCTCACACCATCCCTCGACTCAGCAGACCCGCGACACGTCGACACCGATCGCAAAGAGGTGCCTCACGCGCAGGGCGTGGACCCAGCCCTACGAGGCACTGCACAAGGGACTCGACAAGGCGATCATTGAGTGTTATGACTGGCCGAAATCTGTCACCCAGGACGACAACGAACTCGTCAAACGACTCACAGAATTGAACCGCAAGATCACCGAAGTGGATCGGTCGTACAAACCGTTCCATTGAACGTTTTAACCCGTTTGCAACGCCCCGAACTACACGAACGCAGGCGCCGAGTTGAGATGAAGTTCTACCAGTTTCTATCGCCTAATTATGTGTCCGATAATTAAACATTCCGTCAACTAATGGTTGACGCTTTGGAGCTAGCGTGGCCGGTAGACATGGGCGCGGTGGGCGATGTGTACGACGATGACGTGCCGCTGCTCTTCCTCGATGCGGATCAGGATGCGATAGTCACCGCGTCGGGCGCTGCGGTAGCCTTCGTAGTCTCCGCGCAGGGGTTTGCTCAGGCGTTGCGGATTCTCCGCCAGCGTCACGGTGATGAACTCAACGACGGCGGTGGCAACTTTGGCTGGGAGCCGGTTCAATCCACGGATTGCTTCGGAGCTGACCTGGATGTCGTAGCCGGCAGTCACTGCGAGGGCAGTCCGAACTGAGCGCGCAACTCGTCACCACTGACGGTCTCACCGGCCGCATACTCTCGTTCGGCTGCCGCCACTGACTCGGCTATCCCAGGCTTGGACAACCAGAACACTGTCTCCTGCAGCGATTCCAGATCGTCGGCGGCCATCAGCACCGCCGCCGGCCGGCCGTGTCGAGTGATCGTGATGATTTCGTGCGTCGACTCAGCCTCATCGACCAGACCCGAGAGCTTGTCTTTCGCCTCGCTTAATGACATTGTCTTCATTGGGCCAGCATAGCCTATATATTAGCCTACCGATAGCCTGATAATTGGCCGATACTAATGATTATGTCGTCTTGTAATGTACCTATTGCAAGATTTGCAGATTAGGACTCCCCTGATAGTTCAGGTGTCTTCCGACTTTGAAGGCTTGTAAATTACGGCAATGACGGCGTTTTCTCGGCAACCGAGGTACAGCCGGCACAACGAGCAACGCTCTGATGATGAGGTCGTCAGTTCGCGGTTGTGTTGTAACTGCGCGCCAGCCCCCGGTACAGCCACTGGGGTCGGTGCTGGTTTGAGCTGGGTTGGTGAGGTGTGGCAGCAACGACCGACTTCGATGCTCGAGGATGCTGACGCCGGTCGCATCTATGCGGCCGGCGGAGAGCCTGCTCGTGCCATCGGCGATCGACGCGACGTTGCCCCGAGCGCGCGTGCGCACTGGCTCAGCGTTCACCTCTCCCCTCGAAGCGCTGGTCGCGCTCCGCCAAGCGCAAGCGGGCATCGCCGCCGAAATCGAACGACTCTACGAAGCCGTCGCCCACGCCCGATCTGTCAGACAAACGTGGCAGACGATCGGCAACGCGGCTGGCATGTCCCAGCAAGCGGCAGGAGAACGATGGCGCTCCCCAGCCAGCTAACTGCAGTTCACCGAGCTCGGTCGTGGCTGGATCGCAGAAAAACGTCAGCCACTTTCAGGCCGGAAGTGAAAACAGTTCTTCAGGATCGCCCGCAGATTCCTCGGTAAGCCACTGCAACTGCCAGCTGAAATGCGGCGTTGTCATATTCCACAAACGCCCACTCTCTGGATCAACCTCGATGTGGCCCACGCGGCCTGCCGGGTGTTCGGTATCGACCAAACTGATTTGCAAGCGCGCTGAATTTGCAACGGTTTCCGGCTGCCCGGACAGACGCCATTGGTCACAGTTTCGTCCCCAAATTGGCGCATTGATCGGGCGTAGAAGGCGCTCGGCCAGATGGAACCCAGGGCCGTGACGAACCCCGCTTTGCTCCAGAACCTTCCGCCGGCTTCTCGTGACCGAACCTGCTGGCGTATCCAAAAAAGAAAGACCGTCAGACCGATGGGTTCGCCAGCGATCGCGTCGATAACCCCAGAATTCGTGGGTTAGCGGCGATTCTGTGACTTCAGCCTGATGCTCAAGGAGTTCACCGTGGACGTAGAGGAAGTCAGCGCCGAGCATGGGTCCAAGCAACTCTTCAAGTTCCACCACAGCACCGCACTCTCATCCGAGGAACTTACAACTGACTGTCTTGTAGCACGTCGCTCGGTCTGACTGTGCCTTTGGCGAGCCGGGAAACTTTGTGCCATTCACAATCAGCGACGTGTCGTACGCCTCCCAGAAGACTCTCCACTTACTTTGCTAGGGCAACCGATCGTATCCATCACCGCAGCGAACCTCGTATTCCTTACATGTTTGCGTGCTGGTGCTACAACCATGGGTGTCTGGACAAGTGAAAATACACACGTAGTGTTGACACATATAAGATATCTGTAAGCAATAATTATGAAATGCGGAAACGCCGCGCCAAAGTGACAATCACGACCTTGGACAGCATTGGGGCCACAGAGGCTTCATCCCGGCAACATGGGCAGCTGCCCGGCTCCGCATACGTGTCTTTCCATCGCGTCAGCCACCTCATCGCGGCAGTCCCAACAGGTGTCCGTAGGTGTCGAGGGTCGTGCTATCTACAAACTGGAAGCGGTTGTGAATCTTCAGAATCGATCCTCGCGCCTGGGTTCTGCCGTTCAGATTCGTTCTCTCCGTCCAAAATATGATGACGTAATGTGACTTTCGTCTTATCTACGATTCAGGTACTAACGCCAGGCGTGTTGTGAATCTAGAGGGAGCGCGTCATGAACGGACCCACTTTACGCCCGGGAAATCGGCGAACAACCTTCGTCGCCATTGCAATGACGGCCGCAATGGAAGGCCGAAGAACGGATGTGGATCATCTCTAATAGGGAAAGTCCCGATGATCTCTCGGTCAACAGTGTGACCGTAAAGCTTGGTGACTATCGTCAGGGTCCAGGGTGGAGAGAAATTGCGCCTTCCTGAAACCTACCCATTACGCGCCGCAGCCCGGCGACGCCGCTCCCTTCGATCGAGCAGGACGTTCCTGATTGCAGTCTTGTTGGTCCTGTCGACATGTGCAGCCTGCGGTCATCAACTCGATCGAGGTCAGTTCACACAACGCCAAGACAGACTCGATGATTTAGTACAGATCACGATGTCGTCCATCTCCCTTTCCCTCGATGCCGAAGCTCCGGTCGACGGTGTGTGGGGCCTGGGGCATACCGGGGGATGCAAATTTGAGTCGAGCAAAGTCGGCTACACGGTTGACGGCATGGTGAGTTACTACGGAATCGATAATGAGCACGTCGCGACCTTGGTTAAGGCAAGCATGCAGAAGGTCGGAATCACTGTCAGCAGCAACACCGAAGGCGGCGTGATTCGTGGCAAGAAGAATTCATTTGCCATCGATGCGACCCCCACGGGAACCGTCACCGATCCAGCTGGAATGAGTATTTCGTTCTCCACGGATTGTCTCAATGTAGGTCAGAATCTCGCCGGGGAACTCGCCGGAGAGTCCCTTCGCGAGGTGCCGGCCGCTCCCTGAGTCCGGGCGCTTTGACATCGGCAACTACGTTTTCTGACTGGCGTCAAAACGAAACATTGATACACCACTGCCGGCCGAGGTCTTGCGTTTGAAGTGAAGCCGCAGCTGTTACGCGAGCCCCGGGTGCAACGAGTGCGTTGCGTTGACCGGTGAGATCTTGCTCGTCGGCGGAACAGTGTGCGTATCCGATCAGCATCTGCATCATAAAATGAGTGGACCATTAGAAACCGCCCCCCTTCATCGGGCATCTCACCGGGCAGGGCTTACGGGACTCCAGTCGGCCGGGGATTCCGGCACGTTTCCATCGCTGCGAAGCTCACGAGCGGTGTCCCAGTGAGGGTCGGCTAACAGTATTCGACAGGCGCGCCGAAGAGTAGCGGCCCATCTGATCCGCCGCTACGCGGAACTCGCAACGCCCCACCAGAGATACACGAACGGGCTTGGCCGCACTCCGTATTGCGAGCGAGTAAACCACACGGTGGGCTTGACAGCCCGGGTCTGGAGGAACCGTTGACGGGCTGGTTGAAACAGGCTTTACTTATCGCTCAGCACGGCCAACAATCGGGGGATTGAGAATGAACAGAATTACCTGTCGGCTAGCCGCCGCCAGTTCAGCCTTCCTGGTCATCACTTCGTTCGGGGCGGTGGGGCAAGCTTTCGCAGCGGACCATAATCCGGGTAGTGAAACCGCCGCAACAGAGGGACACGGGATTCAACCGCTACCCGCCGGCTATGCGGCCTCCGCGGATACGCCGGAGGCGCTTGCTCAAAAGCCGCTTACTGATGCCCTGAGCGATCTGCATGTGCTCTACATGGAGAAGTTGTTCGTCATCGACGGGTCTACAGCTGCGCGATCTGACAGCGATGACCTGGACACCCGAATCAAGCAGGCTGAGAACAAGGTGGCCACGCTTGCAGGCAAGCCCCTCGCGGAGGTCGATCCACCGCCGGTGTTTGGCGCAGCGAGGTCGCAGATGGCGGCCAGCACGTCGGCCAAGTCGTTGTCGTTGACCCACTCAACCCAGTCGACGTCCTACTGGTGCGGCCCGGCCTCAACGGCCATGGCAATCAGGGCCTCCGGTGGTGGCGAGTACAGCAGGTACAACTCGAGTCACAAGATGACCCAGACAAGTCTGGCGAGCAGTACCTATCTTGCCACGACTACGAGCGGCACCTCAATGTCCCGCATACCGGTTGCGGTCGACCGTTGGGCCGGAATCAAGTCGACGTACTTTCCGAGGCCGACCGTCACGAACCTGAAGGCTCACGTGATGTACGAGATCATCGCCCACGACAAGGCCGTCGTGTATGGGACACGAGAGTTGAAGGGAGTGAACAATCCTCATTACAACTTCCACTACAAGACATTTCAGATCGATCACATCATCGCGGGGTATGGATTCACCGCGTCCGGCAACACCCTTCGATATGCCGATCCGGTCGCTGGGCGATGGACCAACACTGGCCAGAGCGAGGCTCCGCATAAAACGCGGTCCATGCAGGCTGCCAGCATGACCAAATTCATAGCTCCGTGGGGCGTTGTCGCCTGATGGGAACGGCCCAAACACGGGTCGCCGCCGGAGTCTTGGGTGCCCTGGGCTTGCTCCTCTTGACGTCTTGTTCTTCGAACGATGGTCAACGGGGCCCGAGCGCGAGGCCGTCGCCCGGAGCCGTCACCACGGTGACGCTGTCGAAGTCGACGCCATTGATGGTCGCGGGCAAGGACTACAAGATCGAATCTCAAGTGCCGACGTCAGTCAATGGAGCGCCTAGTGTCTATCTCGACCGGGCCGACCGTTTGCAGGTGATGTCAGTGTCGGCAACCGGGTCATCTGAACGTCCTAACGCCGATGGCGATGCCCTGGCCGCGCTGGAGGAGGGGAGCAAGAAGCCCACGATTCTGGCGGAGCACGGCACTCCACATGCTCCGCGATATATCGTTGATGCCGTCGTAGCCGGCCGCATCATCGTGTGGGTCGAGACCACTCAGGCCAACATGGAATCGATGCCGTGGCAGATCTACACCTACGATCTCGATGCTGGTGTAGAGAAGCACATCGCGTCCTATAAGTGGTTCAAGATCCCCAATCCCCCATGGCCCTCCGACAAAGCGCTACGACCCCAGGTCATCGGCAATTGGGTCTACTTCGTGGCAGTCGACCACGTGGACCTGGCGAAGAGTGTTCGTGACCGCTCGATATACCGAGTCCCGATCAATGGCGGCAGGGATCCGGAACTGGTCGTCCCCGAGGCCGCCCAGGTATACGCAGACGGCAAGAAGCTGCAGGCAGAGATACAGGGCGAACTCGTCGGCTGGGACCCGGCTCACGGCAAGAACGGCAGAATCGCACAAACGGCTCTGCCGGCAACCTGTGGATCATTCGCGAACGAAGGGGTCCGCGTGACTTGCGCGGGCAAGTCCAAGAACCTGCGGGTCGACTCGCCCCTTTACGGGACCTATACAATCGACGTCCGCGGGAAGGACGTCGGCTATCTCAACGCCACCAGTCGTTGGGTGGGGTTCTCCACTTCTGCCCACGCTTATGTGCTCGATCTCAAGCGCGGGCGTTTGATGCGTCTAAAGGGGGCGCAGAGTTCTTCCACAGCCCATTTGCATGGCAACGAGCTCGAGTACGCCAAGCTCAACGACGGAACCAGTCCGCCGATCCCCCACGTATCCCTCCTGCCGCAGTGATCGGGACGCCTCCCGGCACCTGATCGAGCGGGCGCTCTCGGGAGCCATTGGTCAAGGTCTCCGAGCTTACGCGGATCATCCGTGCCGATCGGTCACTGACCGCAACGCTGACCATCATGGGCATTGGGTTCGCGATGGGCCTGATGACCGGGGTAGTCGTCGGATCGTCCGCCGATCATTTTCGGCCCTCGTCCAGGCAAATTCTGGCAGTCGGGATGCTCGCGACCGACGTTGCCACCATAGCGCTGCTAGCCACCGCTGCCGGATGTGCCGCATGAAAATTCCCTTGCGGGACGCCCGGTCAAGGCTTGCGGGAATGGGAGCAGTAGGACAGCCGATTCGGTTTCACGGTCACGGGCGTCCGGAGCTGGGGTTCGGCTTGCGGAACGCCCGAACAGGACCCAACGTGCGGGAATGCGAGCGGCAGAGCAGCCGAACTGGTTTCACCTGCTGAGGTGTCCATAGCTGGGGTTCGGCTCGCAAGTCAGCACCGTGTGTGTCGGTTGGATTCCGAGCGCGGGGGCGTTGGGTGTCGTGCTCGGCCTTCTCCGAGCGCCGGAACGGTGGCGTACCCCGCGGAGCTTGAACCGGTCAGTCCGGCTCGTTGAGCGGCACGATCAGCACCGGGCAGGCCGCGTGAGCGATCAGGGATCGAGCGATCGAACCCAGCGATAATCCGAGGGGCGCACCGTGGCCGCGTCGGCCCAGCACGAGGAGGTCGGCGCTGTACGACGCATCCGCGAGATCACTGGCGGTTGGCGCATAATGCACGCTGTTCACCACGTGCAGGCCCGGGTGGTCGGCCCGGATCCTGGCGGTCAACTCGCTCAACCGGTGCTCGGTCTCATGTTGCCAGGTGCGACTGGCCCCCTCGACCTCCACCACGTCAGCATAGGCAGGTTGGGGCTGCCAGGCATGCAGGATTGTGAGGCTGGCGGTGCGCGCCTCGGCCTGTGCGAACGCCTCCTCGAGAACGGCCGGCGTCGCCGCGGAACCGTCGATGCCGGCCAGTACGCGAAGGTGCTCGACGGACTCATCCCACACTGGGGGCACGCACACCACCGGGCACTTGGCCCGCGCGGCGACACCGGTGGTGGTCGAGCCGGTCAGGATCCGCCTGAGTCGCGAGCCCCGGGTGCCCAAGACAATCACGTCGGCCCGCTCAGCGGCCTTAAGGATCGCGTGCACCCGACCGCCCCGCTCCAGCACACCCTGCACCTCCACGTCGTCACCGACGTGGTCCTGCGCGATGCGCACCGCGTCCTCGAGCACCTGCATACCCACGCGGACGACGCCCTCGTCGTCGTGGATCGGGATCACCGGGGCCATCGGGATCAACGCCTGCGTTTCGTTCGGCACGTGCACCAAGCGGAGCGGGAGCCTCTGCCGCCGGGCCTCGCCGGCGGCGAAGCGGACTGCCCGCTCCGATTCCTCGGTGCCGTCGACCCCCACGAGCACGTAGTGCGAATGCGCAACCATCTCCGGTCCCCTCTTTCGCGTCTGCGCTTCAGCGTAGCAACTCAGCACACGGCCAAGACCCTCCGGATCGTATGCATCCGGTTCTCGGCCTGGTCGATCACGATCGAGCTCACGGAGCCGAAGGCGTCATCGCTGACCTCCAGTCCGCTCAGTACGGTGCCACGCGCAGTGGTCTTCGCCCCCGTTGTGTCACGGTTCCCAAAGGCCGCCAGGCAGAGTCGAACGTGACGTCGTCATTGTCGGCGGTCGAGCGGTGTTGACTGAACTACGAGCACGGCGATCCGGTGCTGTTTACGGTTCTGTTTACGGTTCTGCATACGGGACGACAACCGGCCAAATCCTCGGACGCACCGCGACCTCGCGCTTGAAAGTCTTTGGCCGCCGAAGGACGCACGTGTCGCGGCAGATCCCGCTCTGCAGGAAGCCCTACGTTCGGAGGATGACACGCCCACAACTGACATGTCAGAATCAAGTGTGATTGTCCGACAGCGCTGTGTCGTCAATGCGCCGGTGGGTTTGGTCTGGGCTCGGGTCGTCACCCCCGAAGGCATCAACGGCGAGATGTTTCCTTGGATGACGATGAGCCCGCCCCGGCACCCCGACCTTGAGCATCGACGCCGTCGAGGTCGGGGTGCCAGCCGGAGGCGAGGCAACCGCAGTGCTTGACCGCGTCACCTTTGAGGCTCGGCTGCCTTTTCTGACACCGTTCTTCGCCAGAGCTATCCGCTGGCTCTTCGGACATCGGCACCGTCGACTGGCCCGCCATTTCGACCAACAGCGCTAGGCCACGCCACGCAACGATTGGGACGTGGGCTCCGCTTACCGGCAGAAGAAGGCGCTTGAACCCGCGTCGTTTTGGACGACAAGGGCCACACCAGCCCGGTGCGCGTTCGGCTTACGGGCGCACGTGATGGGCTGCGGCGAACTAGAATGCCGTGCATGGCCTTCGCGAATGTGGGCACGTTGGGTGCCGTCGCAGGTAAGCACGATGAGCTGGTCGCGAGGCCTCTCGGGCTCTGACCGGAGCCGGTCAGGTTCAGACCTGCGGGGACGACTGCGACTGCGCTCGGGTACCGCCAGCAACTATTGAGGTACGTTGCGTGAACACAATGACCCTGGAGAGGAACTGACATGGCAGGCAAGGAGTACAAGGTGCTCACGGAGAAGGGCAGCCGTTTCACCGGCAGTTTCAACCCGCAGAACTTGGAGACGGCGCTGAACAACACTGCCGCCGACGGTTGGCGCGTCGTCGGCAGTTCTTGGAAGAGCATGAGCGCGGAGGTCGTAGTCATCCTGGAGCGCGACGCCCAGTAGAGCGCTCACACCGGCACCCTCCACATCGCGTATCGAAGGCCGCCGGGACCGCCCGGCGGCGATCAAGTTCGCTCCGGAAACGTTTCCGCTTACGGGAATCTCGGTGATCGACCGGGGAATATGAGCGGTAAAACAACCAAATTGGTTTCACGCGTTGGGGTGTCCGAAGCTGGGGTTCGGCTTGCGGGCAGCGACCGGAAGGTAGTCAATTCTGGCGCGCGACTCTCGTTTGCGCGCTAGTCGCCGAAGAAACGAGCATCGCCACATCTCAGAGCAATTCAGCGGCGTTGGAGATGGTTCCACGCGCGGCGATCGAAGCGCGATGAGGCCAGTGGAAAGGTTTGCGACGACGTATCTGGCGGCTCGCGGCTATTCGGAGCGGTGAACCTTTGGGTGTGTCCAATCTCCTCAGAGCCGGTTGCGCAGCCTGCGAGCTGCGGCTTCTGGGTCGTCGGCTTCGGTGATCGCTCGCACCACGACGATGCGTGTCGCACCGGTGTCGAGCACTGGGCCGAGTCGTTCGTCGTCGATGCCGCCGATGGCGAAGAGGGGCTTGGTATGGCCAGCCGCGACTGTGTCGCGGAGCGTACCGAGGCCGACGGCAGCGCGGCCGGGCTTTGTCGGTGTTTCCCACAGCGGGCCTACGCAGAAGTAATCGACATCGGTGTCGGTGTCGGCGATGGAGGCCTGTTCGACGCTGTGCGAAGAACGACCTAGGAGCACGTCGGGGCCGATGAGCGTGCGTGCAGCGGCGGTGGGTAAGTCGTCTTGACCGGTGTGCAGGATTTGCGCGCCGGCCAGTGTGGCGAAGTCGGCACGGTCGTTGACGGCGAAGAGCGCCCCGGCTTGGTTGCAAATGTCTCGGACGGCATCGAGGAGGACGAGCTCGTCGCGAGCGGAAAGAGACTTGTCTCGCACCTGCACGATGTCCACACCGCCTGCGATGGCCGAACGTACGAGGTTCTCGAGCCCAGCCGGGCCCTTGCTCGCGTCGGTGCAAAGATAGAGGCGCGCCCGATCAAGACGCATTCTGGCTGAAGTCACGGCCGAGTCACTCACCCTGTCAGTCTGCCTTAAGAGGAAACGACGTGCCTATCCCCCGCGTTCTGAGCATCGCCGGCACCGACCCCACTGGAGGCGCGGGCATACAGGCCGATCTGAAGAGCATCAGCGCCAACGGTGGATACGGTATGGCCGTGATCACCGCGCTCGTCGCGCAGAACACGCATGGGGTCCGTTCGGTACACGTGCCGCCGCTGGCTTTTTTACGCGAGCAGCTCGAGGCCGTCAGCGACGACGTCGTCATCGATGCCGTGAAGATAGGGATGCTGGGCACGCGCGACATCACCGCCGTGGTGCAGAACTGGTTGGACGCGATCAAGCCGCCGGTCGTGGTACTCGACCCGGTGATGGTCGCCACGAGCGGTGACCGGCTCCTTGATCGTGATGCCGAACAAGCCATGCGCGATCTCTTGGCCCATGTGGACGTGGCCACGCCCAACCTTCCCGAGCTGGCCGTACTGCTCGATCAAGGGTTGGCGACGAGTTGGACCGACGCGATCGAGCAGGGTCGCCAGCTGTCCGCGGCGCACCGGGTGGGCGTGTTGGTCAAGGGCGGACACCTCGGCGGCGAGAGCGCACCTGATGCGCTCGTCGACGTCGATGGCCGGCTCGGTGCAGATGAGGTCTTCGAGATCTCAGCAGCGCGGGTTTCTACGACGAACACTCACGGGACCGGCTGCTCGATGTCAGCAGCGCTGGCCACGCAGCAGGCGATCCACCACGACTGGCGCGCCGCCCTGACTGATACCAAAACTTGGCTCCTCGAGAGCCTCGAGCACGCCGACGAGCTCGAAGTCGGCAGCGGAAGCGGTCCGGTTCACCACTTCTGGGGTTTGTGGGATCGACAGAAGTAGCTGTTGCCGGGCAGAACGGCGCTCAGAGCGCGAGGTGCAGGTTTGCCCGACCGTCCGGCGATGACGAGGCAAGCGCCTCGGCTCGCTTGGGTATGCGGCCGGCACCGGCGGCCAGGTGTCCGGCCTCGACGGCATGCTTCATCGCCAACGCCATCTGGACCGGCTCGACGGCACGCGTGACTGCGGTCGCCAGCAGCACGCCGTCACATCCGAGCTCCATCGCCAGCGCAGCATCGGAGGCTGTGCCGATCCCGGCGTCGAGGATGATCGGTACTCGTGCTGCGTTGGTGATCGCCTGGATGTTGCGGGGGTTCAGGATGCCCAAGCCCGATCCAATCGGGGCACCTAGCGGCATGACCGCGGCACAGCCCAAGCCCTCGAGCTTGCGGGCGATGATCGGGTCGTCGTTGGTGTAGGCCAGCACCACGAAGTCATCTGCCACGAGCTGCTCGGCGGCCTTGAGGAGCTCGATGGGATCGGGGAGCAGCGTGATGTCGTCGGCGATGACTTCGAGCTTGACCCAGTTGGTTGCACACGCTTCCTGTGCAAGCCGAGCGGTCAGGACCGCCTCCTTGGCCGAAAAGCAGCCAGCGGTGTTGGGCAGCGCCTTGATGCCATTGCGTTCCAGCAGGTCCCAGATGGAGCCCTCGTCGCCGGTCTGCACGCGACGCATGGCGATCGTGGTCAGCTCGGTGCCCGAAGCTAACAGTGCCCGCTCCAGTCCGAGCAGGCTTGATGCTCCTCCGGTTCCCATCACGAGCCGTGAGTCGAAGCGCACGCCGGCTATGTACATGGGTTTATGAGTCATGGTCATCCTCCCTGAACTGCCTGCACGATCTCGATGTGGTCGCCGGCGTGTACGGCCGTCGAGGCCCACGCGCCCCGCGGGACCACGGATTGGTTGACGGCGGCGGCAACGCCGCGGAGACTGCCGCCACCCACAAGGGTGGTGCCGGGGGCGAACTCGGCGACGATCATGTCAAGGGAGGCCTCGGTGGCGAGTGGGTGCTCTTTGCCGTTGATGACGACGGTCATGGTGCTCATGCAGGCTCCTTCACGGTGAATCTCATCGGGTCGGCCATCGACCACAGGTCGTCGAGCGGGCGCTCGGCGAAGATGTCATCGCACGCCGAGGACGTGAGCGCCGACAGCAGTATGCCGTTGCGGTAGTGGCCGGTGGCCAGGATCAGTCCCGGCGTGGCGGTCTGCCCCAGCAGCGGCAGGTTGTCGGGCGTACCGGGCCTGGCGCGCGCGTCGAGGGCGGCGATCGGCACCTCGTCCAGGCCGGGGATGATTGCTCGCGCATCGCGCAACAACCCAAAGACACCGCCGACGGTGGACTGGCGGTCATCGGGTAGCTCTTCGCACGTGGCGCCGATGATGATCTCGCCGCCGGGGCGCCACACGACGTAGATGGGGCGTTGCTGCACGAACCCTCGTACGATGCGCGCCGCGCCGATCCAGTCCATATCGCGACCGTCAAGACGGATGATCTGACCCTTGACCGCTCGCGTAGGGGCGGTGATGTGCGCGAGTGGAGCCACGATGGACCGCGCGGCGTGACCCGCAGCGACCACGACGCGCTCCGCCAGATAGGCGACGCCGTCGGTGTCGACGGCTCCGGTCACGGCCCCGCTGGCATCGACCAGGAGACGATCGGCCGCGACGCGAATGGTTTCGACGCCTAGGTCGCGCAGGATCTGAGACAGCGCGCGGTGCAGGGAACGCGGATCGACCTGGTGGTCGCCGGGAACCCAGTAGGCGCCGGCGATGCGGGGCCCGAGCAGCGGTTCGCGGGCGCGCGCCTCTGCGATGGTCAACTCATGGGCCTCCAGGCCCCAACGGCGCTGCATGTCTCGTAGCCGCAGCAGTTCTTGGGCGTCGCCAGCGTCATAGGCGACTGTCAAGATGCCACTGGTTCGAAAGTCGATGTCAGTCCCGGAGGTGTGCTCGACCTCGGCCGCGAAGACGGGCCACGCGGCCGCCGATGCAACGTTGAGTCGTACAAGGTCGTGTTCTGCGAAGTTGGCCTCGGTGACGGGCGCCAGCATGCCTGCCGCAGCATACGAGGCGCCATCGCCGGGTCGCGGATCCAAACACGCCACGGTCAGGCCTGCTACACGGGCTCGCCACGCGGCGATCGCGCCCACCACACCTTGGCCAACGACCAAGACGTCGGTGGTCGAAGTCCTCATGAATGCTCCCTTCGCTGGCATGATCCAGATCAGGTTCAGCGGTCGGCCAAAGTGCCCTCTCAGCCCAGATCGTCGCCAGGCTCCCGCGCAGCACCCACCCTACGCCGCTACGACCCTGTGCTAGCGTCGCCGGGTAATGACACGGGGTGCCCCGCAACCGGCGGAGCTGAGATGACACCCGCGAACCTGATGCAGTTAATACTGGCGAAGGGATGTCACGGCTATGGCCGTAGTTACATTCACCGATGACCTGTGGGCCGGCACCGCCGACCTCCGCCGCGCGATCGACGAGCTCGAATTCCTCGAACACCTCGGCGCGGGCACTCTGCCGCTCGACGACTTCGCTTTCTACGTCCGCCAAGATGCGTTGTACCTGGCCGGCTACGCGAAGGCGCTCGCCTTGCTCGCCGCCCGTGCCCCGCACCCCGAAGCCGCCGCATTCTGGGCATCGTCAGCGCATACCGCGGCGGTGGTGGAAACAACCTTGCACAGCGGGATCCTCACCCAGATCTCGGACCCGCACATTGTCGAGGAACACTCGCCGACGTGCCTAGGTTATGTGTCGTATCTCGTGGCTACCGCGGCGACAGCGCCCTATCCGGTGGCCGCCGCCGCGGTCCTGCCGTGTTTTTGGATCTACGCCCACGTCGGTGCGCGGCTGGCAAGAAGCGCCTCCGCACTGTTGGCCACCGACCCCGACCACCCGTATGCCACCTGGGTGGCGACCTATGACGGCGAAGAATTCCAGGCAGCGGTACGCACCGCCCGTCGAACAGTCGATGAAGCCGCTGCCACGGCAACAAAGACCGAACGCGAGGCGATGGCTGATACGTTTGCCACCGCAACCCGGTACGAGCTGCTGTTCTGGCACAGTGCCTTCCAGCGCCAGCCCTGGCCGACCGTGTGAGGACCGTCATCCGTGGCCTTGGCGCCGCGCTCACTCTGACTCTCGCACTCACAAGCTGTGCACAGGGCCCGGAATCAACTGGGGCGACGGTCCGCTTCGCGCTCGATTGGACGCCCAACACGAACCACACCGGTCTATATGTGGCACTCAGCGAAGGATACTTCGAGGACGCTGGCATCGACGTCAGGGTTCTCCCCTACAACGAAACCCAGCCCGACCAGCTCATCGACGCGGGCAATGCCGAGTTCGGCGTGAGTTTCCACGATGCTTCCGTGCTGGCACAGGCCAGCGGTGCCGACGTGATCTCGGTGATGGCGCCGTTGCAACATTGGGCGACAGCCATCGGGGTTCGCGCCGACGACGACACGATCACCCGGCCGCGGGACTTGGACGGCAAGACATACGCAGGTTTCGGTGCCCCGTATGAGCAGCCGGCGCTGAGCCAAGTTATCAAGAATGACGGCGGCAAGGGTGAGTTCAAGACAGTCACGCTGGGCACGTCGGCATACGAGGCGCTCTATTCGGGCAAGGTTGACTTCACCATCCCATTCCTCGTCTGGGAAGGATTCGCCGCCGAGCACAACGGCACACCGATGAAGTATTTCAAGTACACCGATTTCGGCTTCCCCGATGCCTACGCGATCGTGATCGACGCGAACCGCGACTGGCTTCAGAAGCATCCGAAGCAGGCACGCGCATTCGTCGGCGCCCTGCAGAAGGGTTACGCCTTTGCGGCGAATGACCCGGCCGCCGCCGCAACGATCCTAATCGCGGCAAATCCGGGCACGTTCGCCGACAAGAAGCTCGTGCAGGAGAGCCAAGCCGAGCTGTCATCGGACTACCTCAAGGCCGATGACGGCACCGTTGGGACGCAGACCCTCAATCAGTGGAGCGGCTATGCCGACTTCCTCTTAGAGAACGGCATCCTCACCGATGAAGACGGCACCACGATCACCGAACGGCCCGACTGGTCGGCGTACTTCACCAACGACTACCTGTCGAAATAGCCCCGGGTGCATATCGTCGAAAAGGGCAGAACGACTGCCCGCACCATTTTACCGGCGGCCATCGCGCTCGCTGCGGTGTTGCTGATCTGGCAGACCTACGTCTGGGCGCAGGGCATCGAAGCGCGGCTCCTGCCGTCGCCGATCCGGGTGGCGCAGCAGGGCTGGGTCAACCGGGAACCGTTATGGCTAAACACTCGGGCGACGCTGTTCGTCACGCTTGTAGGGTTTGGTGTCTCTCTCGTGTTCGGCTGGATCATCGCAATATGTGTCGACTTCTTGCCGTGGCTACGACGCGCGGTCATACCGCTGCTTGTTGTCTCGCAGACGCTTCCGATCATCGCGATTGCGCCGCTCATGATCATGTGGTTCGGATTCGGGCTGCTGCCGAAGGTCCTCGTCATCACGCTGGTGACTTTCTTTCCGATCACTCTGGGCCTGATCGAGGGTTTCTCGGCGGCTGGCCCGCAGGCCACAGCACTACTGCAGAGTATGGGGGCTTCGCCATGGCAACGATTCCGTTATGTACGCCTCCCCGCCGCGCTGCCACGCTTCTTCACAGCGCTGCGGATCGGGATCACCTATGCCGTCGTCGGCGCGATCTTCGCCGAGTATGTCGGCGCCGTCAGCGGACTGGGCATCTATATGGCTCTGCAGAAGAACTCGTTCCGCACCGATCTCGTGCTCGCGGCCGTCGTCGCCACCGCGGTGCTGAGCGTCGCATTGTTTGCCTTCACCTATGTCGTCGAGCGCCTGGCTATCCCCTGGCATCGCGAGTCCAAGGAGGGCAGCCATGGCTGAGCACCGCATCCAACTGGCGAGTGTCCGCTACTCGTTTGGCGACCGGTCGGTCCTCGATGGCGTGTCTTTCACCGCCCGGCCCGGTGAGTTCGTCTCGATCGTGGGACCGAGCGGCTGCGGCAAGAGCACGCTGTTCAACGCGATCGCCGGGCTGTTGCAAGTCGACGGCGGTACGATCTTCATCGACGGCGCGGATTCGACGGGCACCACGGGGCACTGCGCCTACATGCCGCAGAAGGACCTCCTCTTCCCGTGGCGCACCGTGGCGCAAAACGCCGCGTTGGGGCTGGAAGTACAACGCGTACCAAAACGAGAAGCGCGAGCGCGTGCACGAGCGATGTTTGCTACGTTCGGTTTGGCGGGATTCGAAGACGCACTTCCCGGCGAACTCTCCGGAGGCATGCGCCAGCGAGCGGCCCTGCTTCGAACCGTGCTGCAGGAACGTCAAGTATTGCTGTTCGACGAACCGTTCGGCGCCCTCGACGCGCTCACCCGAATGTCCATGCAGGACTGGATCCAAGAGGTCTGGCAGCAGCACCGGTGGACCGTCCTCATGGTGACCCACGACATCCGCGAGGCAATCTACCTATCGGACCGGATCATCGTGCTCAGTCCACGACCGACAAGAGTGGCACGAGAGGTCACGATCAACCTCGCGCGGCCGCGAAATCTCAGCACACTAAGTGATCCTGAGTTCTTGCGAATCGAAGCCGACCTTCTCGGCCGCCTACGCTGAGTAACTGAGTGGCAGCCAGGGACGCCTTGATGTTGCCAGGTCGGGATCATTCTGCGGGGCTGGACCGGCGGCTCGGCCGCATCGAGATCGAAGCCGACGCGATCGTCCAACCGGACGATGTCCAGCTGCCGATCAATTACCGGGGCACTACCGTGATTGGGCAGCGAATGCCGGGAGCGCGACTGATCCGCGCGCCTGCGGTGACGACGGAGCAGTCAAGAGATTCGGCGAGCGCGACGTAGCCAGCGTCGTAGGCGGAGAGGTTGTCACGAAGCGCCCAGATGCGCTCGAGGAGCAAGGGCCGGGTTTCATCACTTGACCTGATGGAGGACCTCAACTACCCGGGTGTCGTTTCGAGTCATTCGTGGTCGACGCCTGATGCATATCGCGCATCTACCGTCTCGGTGGCGTCGTGACACCCTATGCCGGGGACAGCACCGGCTTCATCGACAAGTGGACGAAGCACCTCGACTGGGCCGATGGCCGCTACTACTTTGGCTTGGCTACGGCGCCGAGTCGCGGTTGATCGACAGGTCAGTGGCGAGCGTGTCTATGACGTCAACAAAGATGGAGTGGCCCATTATGGGCTCTATCCCAATTGGATCGAAGATCTGCGCAAGATCGGCGGCGAGTCGATTGTCGACGACATGGAGCGCGGTCCCGAAGCTTTCCTGCAAATGTGGGAACGTGCCGACGGAGTATCCAACGATGTTTGCCGCCAACCAGCCTTGATGAAGAAAGAATCAGACCTGCGCGCGATGAAGAAAGGATCGGGAGTTCAGACAGTTCTCGTTGAGGCCGGGCAACCGCATGCGCGCCTTGGTGAAACGTTCTCCTACTGCGCGAAAGCAAAATCGGGCAAGCCGACCAAGGTGAACGCCGTATTCTCTGCCAACAAGGTCATCAAGACCTCAACTGTCACGCGCTAGCACCGATTGGCAGGCGTTGGTTCGTCGTCTCACGATCTGTCGCGGCCCCGCGTGCATGCTTGGTCACCCATAGTCTGTCGCGTATGCGCAACGGTCGGGGATGCACACGGCGCATCCATCTAGGGGAATCCACGGTCCTTTATGCCCGGCGCCATATTGACCTGATGCTTTCCAGCAGCGCCCTCTGTCGCTGACTGATCAACGCAACGGGCTCATATCACCTCGGGCCCACACGGGCTCACTTCGCATGCTGACGCATGCCTCATACGAATTCGGAAGTACCCTCATGATCTTCACCGGCCTCATCCTCGGCGCCGCCCTTGGCTATGCCATGCAGCGCGGCAGATTCTGCGTCACCGGCGCATTCCGCGACCTCTGGGTCAATAAAAATTCGCGCTGGTTCTCCGCCTTTATGTTGGTGGTCGCCATCCAAAGTGTCGGAGTGTTTGCCCTCGATTCGATGGGCATCATCACGTTGGTCGATAAACCGTTTCCCTGGCTAGCCACGATCGTCGGCGGATTCATCTTTGGTTATTCGATCGTGTATGCCGGCGGCTGCGCAACCGGTACCTATTACCGAGCGGGGGAGGGCCTGATCGGGAGTTGGATCGCCCTCACCGGTTATGCCGTTTTCGCGGCGATCACCAAAACGGGTGCCCTGGCGCCGGTCAACGATGCGATCCAAAGGCCCGTCCTCGAGACCACCACTGTGCACGGTGCGCTTGGAATCTCACCATGGATCCTGGTAGCTCTGCTAGTTCTCGTCGTTGCTGCTTGGGTACGCCATCACCAGACAAAACCTGGCCTGGCCATGGCAACGCTTCCGGCCAAGCACACCGGGTTGCGTTACCTGCTGGCCGAAAAGCCGTGGACTGCCTACGGTTCGGCAGTGGTGATTGGAATCATTGCGATCGCCGCATGGCCATTGAGTTCAGCTACCGGCCGCAACAGTGGTTTGGGTATCACCGGACCGTCAGCAAATCTCATCAATTTCTTGGTGAGTGGAGATCTGACCTTGGTGGATTGGGGTGTCTGCCTTGTCGTCGGCATTTTGTTGGGGTCGTTCATTGCAGCCAAGGCAAGTGGAGAGTTCAGGCTCCGTGTGCCCGATGCGCAAACGATCGTGCGTTCAGCTTTTGGCGGAGCAGGCATGGGGATCGGCGCATCCTTGGCCGGCGGTTGCACGATCGGCAACGGGATGGTCAAAACCGCGACGTTTTCGCTTCAAGGCTGGGTCGCCCTCGCCTTCATGGTGTTGGGGACCGGCGGTGCCGCATACCAAACGATTCTGCGCACGAAACCCGCATCAGCGGGCGAACGCATTGATGCATGAACGAAACTGAAAGGGAGTAAAAGAAATGTCAGTAACACTCGAAACAGCGGGACAGGTGTGCCCATTCCCACTCATTGACGCCAAAGAGGCGATCAGCACACTTGCTATCGGCGAAGAACTCGTCATCAACTTCGATTGCACACAAGCCAGCGATGCGATCCCTCGGTGGGCGGCGGAGGAGGGTTACCCGGTGACGAACTACGAGCGCGTTGGCGATGCGAGTTGGACCATCACCGTACAGAAGCGGTAGCCAAGATTGGCGCCGCGGCGGTGAAGATTCTGGGCGGGTGAGGCGTTGAACAAGTCATGCCTGATCTGAAGCTTTCTGTCCTTGACCTTGTCCCCGTGCGCACCGATCAGACGACCAGTGATGCGTTGGCTTTGGTAAGCGTTTCGCCGGCCTTGGTCGCAAGGGTGCGGAATGTTTTGATCGTGAACCGCGACGTGTCGGTATCGGCCCATTCACCGCTCTGGTCTTGTTTGCTCCGGTTCGACAAGACGACGAACTCGGTCAGGTTGTCGAACACGGTCGGATCGTGTGCGAGCCGGCCGGTGAGGGCGATGGTGGAGATTCGATCGCGTGCCGCTATGTAGGGCTGTCCTTCACCTCGTTGAGGGATTTCACTCCCGTGCGCGTCGCGCTCGGGAAGTATTCGGCCGGGAAACAATCAGTGGGTGTCATGCTCGCGGGTCCTTATCTCGTGGTGTCCGACGTGTGCCGGTCGGCTGCTTTGCTGCCTGACCGTTAAGACGGCTGTCGCATCGCCATCCGAGGCTCCGGGTCAAGACCGTGTGCCGCGACGGGAGAGAAAGTATGAGGAAATAAGCGCAGCGCCGAATACGGTGTCGACCGGCGGGGACTGTAGGTCGGACTTGATGCGGAGAACGGCGATGCTAGGCAAGGACACCCACCAGGTGAGCCCGCCAAAGGCGGTCCACTAGCGGCAGCCCGTTCATTGGGCGGCCGCACTCCCCCACCTGCCGGCTGTGCGTGGCCGGCTCATAAGCTGCGCCGCCCTAAGCCGCACCGCTCCCCTTGTGCAGGAGCGTCCCGAGCGACACAGACAACCGTCCAGCAGCACGGCCAGCTAGGCCGGCGTTCTCCCCCCGGATCATCGCCGGCACGCTCCGCCAGCTTCAAGTAACCGTTGAGCGAGCCGACGGCCGGCGCCATTGCTGCCCTCGATCACCCAGACCCGATCCGGCCAAGCCTTCACATAAACCCGCATCGCTTCGTAGCCGGGCTGGTCGGTGGTGAAACGACCCGACCCGAGCAGCTTCTCTCGTCGATCCACAACCTCGATCGTGGCCGATTGTTTGTGGGGATCGACCCCGATGATCACGTTCGCCGTAGCGTTCTCCTGCCTCACTTCGTTCCCGAATGGACGGCGAGGTGGGTATTGCTACTACGAGTTGGGCAGTCTCCTCTGGAGCACCCAATCAAGCCCTTCGTTTTGCGACGGCTGCGAGCCGTTGGATTGCGGTGGATGATTTCGCGGTCCATTCCCAGATTCAGGACAGCCCGCAGGAGGTCACTTGCCTGGTCCCGTTGCCGTGGTGCCGGCGGAAGACTGGCCCGCCCACTCCGCTACGTCGGTCCGTGAGCGATGCGACCTCGCGTGTGCCGAGTCCCGGTGCAATGAGCCGATCAAACTGGTAGTGGTAGAGGTCCAGCGTTCGGGGCCGGAGGTCGCCATCAGCTAGATAGGCGTCAAACAGTTCGGCCACAGTGACCCCCGCGACCTTGGCCTGTCGTGCCTCGTCCTCGCGCTGGTGAGGCGAGGTCCAAATCTCAAGCGTGATCTCGCGGCGGACACCGGACAACCAGGCGTCCGCATCTATGATGCTGTCGAATGTGCGCGGAGCCGTGTGGCGCTGTTCGTCTGGGCCTACGTAACGGGCCTGCACCACACCACTAGGCAGTATCCGAAGGGACCCAAACGAGAATCGGTTACGCCGCTTGAGAGCAGCTTGTGGTTTCTGGAACCGCCGAGCACGTTGTTCCAGTTGCTGTGGTGTGAGCGTCTTTGGCATGTCGGAGCCTCCGCATTTGCTTTTGGCGTGCCCACAATCTCTTAGGACATCACGGACGGCTGAACCTACAAATGGGTTCGGCCGTTCGTCATTTTCGTGGTGCCCCACCTCAGCGAGAGCAGCATACATAATTAGCACGGATGTTGCCGTGCTAATTTTTGAGCATCACAGCCTGAGAGGAAAACCATGACCGAAAGCTATCCGCTCGACGTGCGTACGGAGATTCCTGCACGCCGACACGAACTCATTTTCGAGCATTACAACGCACTCGGGTCGGGCGCGAGCTACATCCTGATCAACGACCACGATCCCAAGCCGCTTTATTACCAACTGGATGCTGAGCACACAGGTGACTTCACTTGGGAATACCTCGAAAGCGGCCCGACGGTATGGCGGGTCAAGATCGGTCGGCCCGAAGCCGCCTGAAACGTGAGCAGATGGGCCAACCTCGACGGTCAGCCCACCTGCACGCGCACTCGCCCGGCTGCTTACGCCAGGGTCGCCGTGTCAATCACGAAACGATAGCGAACGTCAGAGGCAAGCACCCGTTCGTACGCTTCATTAATCTGGTCGGCGCCAATGACCTCAATTTCCGAGCCCAACTGATGCTCGGCGCAGAAGTCCAGCATTTCCTGGGTCTCGCGGATGCCGCCGATCAAGGAACCCGCCAATGAGCGGCGCCCCGTGATCAACGAGAACGCATTCATTGACAATGGCTCGGCCGGCGCGCCGACGTTGACCAGCGCACCGTCGAGCGTCAGCAATGACAGATAAGCATCAAGGTCGATCTTCGCGCTCACGGTATTGATGATGAGATCGAAGCTGCGACGAAGTTGACCGAACGTCTCCGGATCGCTCGTGGCGAAATAATGATCCGCGCCGAGCCTGATGCCGTCTTCCTGCTTCTTCAGCGACTGGGACAACACCGTGACTTCAGCACCCATCGCATGGGCAATCTTGACGGCCATGTGACCAAGGCCGCCGAGTCCAACGATCGCAATCTGCTTACCCGACCCGGCGCCCCAGCGGTTCAACGGCGAAAATGTGGTGACGCCCGCACAGAGCAACGGTGCGGCAACATCGAGCTCAATCCCGTCCGGAATCCTGAGAACGAAGTCATCGGTAACAACAATATGGGTTGAGTAGCCGCCTTGGGTGATCGTTCCGTCGACATCCCGCACGCCGTAGGTGCCAATATTCCCCTTGAGGCAATACTGCTCTTCACCATTGCGGCAGTTGTCACATTCGCGGCAAGAGTTGACCATGCAGCCGACACCGACACGATCACCGGCCGAATGGGCCGTGACTTCAGTCCCGATTTCCGCGACCAAGCCGGCGATTTCATGGCCCGGCGTGAGTGGATACCTTGTGCGACCCCATTCGCTGCGCGCAGCGTGGATATCGGAGTGGCAGATACCGGCGAACTTGATCTCAATCAGCACATCGTGAGGACCGAGATCCCGTCGCTCGACAGTGGTCGGGACAAGCGGATCAGTCGCGGACGGTGCCGCATAGGCATTCACGGTGAGCATTTTTCTC
The DNA here is from genome assembly GCF_057586615.1 of Aeromicrobium changchenzhani. Classification (NCBI taxonomy): domain Bacteria; kingdom Bacillati; phylum Actinomycetota; class Actinomycetes; order Propionibacteriales; family Nocardioidaceae; genus Aeromicrobium; species Aeromicrobium changchenzhani. The sequence continues at coordinate 2,730,823 of NZ_CM172480.1, forward strand.
CTGCTTGCAGATCGAAGCGTATGTTCTCATGCCACGATACCCGGGCCGTGGGCGATGCCTGGCGACGGCCGAACTCACAAATACGGGCCACATCCGTCGGCGTCATAACGTACGATTACGGGAGTTCAGCGAGCGAGGAGCACCGCCATGCCGAGGCTGTCCAATCGTGCAACGGTCGTCATCGGCGCCCTCGTCACAGTAGTCATTGGTGCGCTCATCGTGGGCGTAACGATTGCAGATGCCGCCAAATATTCGCTCAAGGCGCCGCGCGGTCTCACGATCAGCCAGACGAGCCCCACGACCGCGAAGACAACTTGGACCGCGGTCAAGAAGGCGCCGCGTTATCGCGTGCAGCTTTCGACCCGGTCAAACATGTCCGGCGCGGTGTATGCCCGCAGCACCGGCAAGATCGCCAGCCGGGTGCTCAACGGGCTCAAGGCCTCGACCACCTACTACGTCAAGGTCCGGGTGATCACAGCCCACGGAACGAACCGTTCGCCCTATTCGAAGCCAACGTCATTTAAGACCGCAGAAACCGGTACTTCAATAACTAAGATTCTGGTTTTCATCGAGGAGAACCACTCGTTGAGCCAAATGAAGACCGGAATGCCTTATTCGTATTCACTTGCGAAAAAGTATGGCTATGCGTCGAATTTCACCGCGATCCAACACCCGTCCTTGCCTAATTACATCGCGTTGGCAGCCGGCGACACCCTCAAAGTCAATGATGACAAGACCCCGCCGGGGCACTTGCTCAACGCCACGACCGTGTTTGGGCAGGCCATCGCAGGCGGGAAGACTGCAAAAACGTACGCCGATGGCATGCCCACGAACTGCCACCTGGCCAACGGCGGCGACCGCTATGTGCCACGACACAACCCCTGGACCTACTTCGTCAACGAGCGAGACCTTTGCGATGCCTTCGACGTTCCATTCGCTCCATATTTCGCTGCCGATGCGGCGGCTGGGGCACTGCCGAACGTCGGGATGGTCATCCCCAATAAGTGCAACGACGCCCACGACTGTCCCCTGTCCACTGCAGATAAGTGGTTCAAAGCTCGAATGAAGACGGTGTTCGCCAGCGCCGATTGGAAATCCGGACGGCTCGTGGTGGTTCTGACCGCGGACGAGGACGACAAGAAGAGTGGCAACAAGGTCCTGACCGCGGTGATCCACCCCAGTCAGAAGGGCAATGTCGTCAGGACACCGCTGACGATGCATTCGCTCTCCCAGCTGATCTCAAATGTCAGCCACACGACGCCGCTACTAAAGGCCAGCAAAGCGCCATCGATGCGATCGGCATTCCAACTGCCGATCGACTGAGTTCAGCTACTCGGCGAGCTTCGGCAGACCCTTTGAAATCGACGCGGTCAGAGCCTTCTGCAACACGGGCGCCATCCCCGGAACCGGGGTGCTGAACTCAATGACCCACTCCAACACCGAACCACCCGTTTTATCGGGCGTGATCGTGATGACGCCCGAATGATTGCGCAACGGGCTGCCCTTGGTGATCGTGTATTCGATCCGTTCTGGCACTACTACCGCAGTTACGGTCTCTTCAAAAGCGGGGCCGAAACCGAGAACACGAAGCCTGCGTACCGAGCCGACGCCATTGCGATCTGAGTCCCCGTTGCGGACTCGTTTGACGGAGGTCGGCAACAAGATGGCGAGATTCTCATGCTCACTGATTTTGGCAAACACAACCTCGGGTTCGGAGCTGTATTTCTGAGTCACGTGGACACGCTGGGTCGCCGTCATCCAGTGAGTCTAGAGTCGTACCAGTTCAGCCCGGCACCCTACTCATGAAATGCTCACGATGCCCTCCTCGAACCAACAACCCATCAGCGCGGGAATCATCACGGCGCTGGTGGGCTACACCAGTTCATTTGCTGTCGTGATCGCCGGGCTGACTGCCGTCGGAGCAACTCCCACTCAAGCTGCCTCAGCGCTGCTCGCCCTGTGCGTCACGCAGGGGCTCGGGATGCTCTGGCTGACGCGTCGGTACAAAATGCCGATCATCCTGGTCTGGTCCACGCCAGGCGTCGCGCTGCTGGCCGGCACCCATGCCGTGCGCGGCGGTTGGCCCGCAGTTGTCGGTGCGTTCCTGATCGTCGGCGTCGCGTATGCAGTCACCGGCCTCGTCCCCGCGCTCGGACGAGCCATTGGACGTATCCCGTCCCCGATCGCCCAAGCGATGCTCGCCGGCGTGTTGCTCGAGCTCTGCCTTGAACCGGTCAGCGCATTCATTGATCATCCAATTGCCATCGCACCGATTGTTTTGACGTGGCTGATCGGTGCCCGTTTCGCGCCCCGTTGGGCGGTCCCGGCCGCATTCGCGATGGCCGGAGTGGTCATCGCGATCGATCTCGCTCGTCGCGGCGAGGGGCTCGCGGCCGCATCGCTATTGCCGCAACTCGATCTGACCGCCCCGGCCTGGACGTGGGAGGCGATCATCGGCATCGCAATCCCGCTGTACATCGTCACAATGGCATCGCAAAACGTCCCTGGCGTCGCAATCATGAAGTCATATGGCTATTCGGTGCCGTGGCGACCGGCAATGGTCACCGCAGGAGCCGCGACCGTCATCGGCGCCACGGCTGGCGCACATTCGGTCAACCTCGCAGCCATCAGCGCAGCCCTTGCCGCGGGGCCAGATGCCGGCGACGACCCCAAACGGCGCTGGATCGCGGGGCAATCAACCGGCTGGTCCTACCTTGTTCTGGGCATCTTCTCCGCCGCGCTCACCGCGCTCGTGGCGGTCGCGCCGATTGGCGTCATCGCCACGGTCGCCGGTCTTGCGCTGCTCGGCACGTTGGCCGATTCACTCCGGTCGGCGGTGGCCGAGCGCAAGGGTCGCGAGGCCGCGATCGTTACGTTTATCGTCGCTGCGTCCGGCGAGACGGCGCTGGACATCAGTTCAGCGTTCTGGGCGGTCGTCGCCGGGCTCGTCGTCCACGCAATCCTCGACTGGCGACCTCGGCGCCGCGCGATAGCCTGATTGCCCATCATGTTCCGAATCCTCTTCTTCGAGCCGCGCATTCCCGGCAACACCGGCAATGCCATCCGTTTGGCTGCAGCCACAGGCGCCGAACTCCACCTCGTCGAGCCGCTCGGCTTCGATTTCTCCGACCGTCGGCTCAAACGTGCCGGTCTCGACTATCACGATCTAGCGGTCGTCACCGTCCATCCAAATCTCGAGGCGGCTTGGGTCGCGCTCGGTCCGGCTCGAATATTCGCGTTCACAACCAGCGCTACGACCTCATATGTCGATATTGCCTACCAACCCGATGACGTGTTGATGTTCGGACCCGAGCCGATCGCCTTTCCCGTCGAAGCGCTCAACGACCCGCACGTCACGGCGCAATTACGACTGCCGATGCAACCGGGACGGCGCTCGATGAACCTCGGCAACTGCGCGTCGATCGCCGTGTTCGAGGCGTGGCGTCAGCTCGGTTTCCCCGGCGGACAATGACACTGCGATAGTGACACAGCGACAATGACCCAACACCGGCTAATTTGCTAGTTTTGGCAGTCCCTTAGAAATTGTGCGAGTCAGAATCTTGCCCACCAGCACGGCCATACCAGGAACCGGGGCATCGAAGCCGATGGTGTAATCGAGCAGCGTGCCTCCGTCGGCGGTCGGTGAAAGCCGCTGGATGCCCCAATGACCGCGCAGCGGCCCGCCTTTGGTGATCTTGTACTCGATCAACGTGTCTGGCTCGGACACCGTCGTGGTTTCCTCGAATGCCGCAAGCGGACCAATCTTGAGCCGACGTGTCGAACCGACGCCGTTGCGGGAGGTTTCGCCATCCTTGACTCTGGTGACCTTCGCGCCGAAAACTGGGCCGAGATTCTCGTGCTCGGAGAGGCTGGCGAAGACGACGGAGGGCGCTGACGAGAAGGTGTGCATGACATGGACGCGCTGAGGGGAGGTCATAGTGGTTCATCCTACGACGTATCGCTGTGAGGATATGTCGGCAGACAATGACACCGAAATAACACCGAATACAACCCCTGATCTGGTCGTTGAGATGGCCCAGTCGACGTACGGTTGGGTTCTGCCCCAATTCTTCCCACAGCACCCGAATGAAGTCTCACCATGAACATCGCGGCACCGCGTATTCGCGCATCACGCCTGTGGCTGCTCGCTGTCATCATCAGCGCCCTCGTGCTGGTACCGTCGGCGGTTCATCTCGGACGGGCGTCAGCTGGGTCACCCGGTATCGCGGTAATCGGCGATTCCATCACGGCCCGCTACAACGATGTCGATGGTTCACCGCGACAGGCATGGTGGAGTTTCGTCGGGCAGCATTATCAACTCCATGTGACGACCTACGCTCAATCCGGCTCCGGATTCCAACGCGCCGGTCTGGCCTGCAGCGGCGACACATTTCGCCAACGACTCGACGAACTACGCAAACATCCACCGGAGATTGTGTTGGTCGAGGGCGGTCGCAATGACTGGGCCCGCTGCCAAAGTGGCTATCTGATGCTGGCAAGCAATGCTCGAATCCGTCGGTCGGTCAACACTTTCCTGACCGAGCTGCAGAGTGCCGTTCCGCCACGGACCGAGATCTTCGTACTCGGGCCACCGTGGGGCTCAATTGACCTAGCACAACGTGACCGGGTGACCGCGATCGTGCGCACAGCAGCTAACCACCATCACATGAGCTTCATCGACACCAATGACGTTTTCGACGGTGGCCGGCTCACACTCGACGGCGTACATCCCAACCTGGCCGGCAGTCGCGCCTTGGGCGCACGCGTCATCGACACGATCGGCGCAACACTGCCCGTCAAAAACTGAGCCCGATCAATCCGAGCCAGTCAGGAAGTGAGCGCCTTGATCACATGTGGCGCGATTGCCCGGAGCGCCTTGCCCCGGTGGCTGATGGTGTCCTTGTCTGCGGCGCTCAACTCAGCGGTCGATACAGTGAAGCCAGCGGCGGCGAACAACGGGTCATAGCCGAATCCGCCATCACCTTGTTCAGCCCGCAGTATGCGACCGGCCATCTCGCCGTGTTCGATGATCTCGATCCCGCCAGGGACGCAGAGCGCAACTGCGCAGCGGAACTGTGCGGCTCGTCGCGCGTCGGGCACATCGCCCAGTTGGCTCAACAGAAGCGCGTTGTTGGCCTGGTCACCCGCGCCCGACCACCGTGCCGACAAGATGCCCGGCATACCGTTGAGCGCGTCGACGCAGATCCCAGAATCATCGGCCAAGGACGGCAATCCGGTGGCTGCCAGACAGGCACGTGCCTTGATCAGCGCATTACCTTCGAATGTCGGCTCGGTCTCGGCTGGCTCGTCGAATGCCTCAACATCATCAAGGCCTAGGACCTCGATCGTCGGAATCTCGGGTGTGAGAATACGCCGCAACTCGGCGAGCTTCTTCGCATTGCGTGTGGCCAGCACGACTCTCATCGGCCGAGGGCCTCATTTTGCAACCGACTCAGGTCTGCACAGCCTTTGCCGGCCAGAGCGAGCAGCGAGTTAAGTTCCTCGTGGTCGAAGGGTTGGCCCTCGGCTGTGCCTTGGATCTCGATGAATTTGCCACTGCCAGTCATCACGACATTCATGTCGGTCTCGGCGCGTACATCCTCGACATATGGGAGATCGAGCATCGGCTGTCCATCGATGATGCCGACGCTGATCGCCGAAATTGACTGGACGAGCGGCTCGCCCTTGAGTGCACCGGCACCGCGGAGATGCTCGATCGCATCGACCAAAGCAACATAAGCGCCCGTGATCGCGGCTGTGCGGGTACCGCCATCGGCTTGGAGGACATCACAATCGATGATAATCGTGTTCTCGCCGAGCGCTTTGTAGTCGATCGCGGCGCGCAGTGAGCGGCCGACAAGACGCGAAATCTCGTGCGTACGGCCACCAATTTTGCCCTTGACCGATTCGCGCGGAGAACGATCGTGGGTGGCCTGCGGGAGCATCGCATACTCGGCCGTCACCCAGCCGAGGCCCGATCCTTTGCGCCAACGCGGAACGCCCTCGGATGCGCTGGCGGCACAGAGCACGCGCGTCTTACCGAATTCGATGAGGCAGGATCCCTGCGCATGGTCGAGCCAGTTTCGGGTGATGGTGATGGGTCGAAGCTCGTCAAGAGCGCGACCGTCTTCGCGGATCGTCATATCGACGAGCCTAGTCGCTCGGGTTCAGATCTCGTGGACCGATCCCGCGGTCACCAGCGTCGTGGGGCCGTCCCATGTCGATTTGACGTCACGAAGCACCTCGTCACGATCGGTCCAGCCCGGGATATGAGTGACGAGAAGTTGTCCGACATCGCCCTGAGCGGCATAGGTCCCTGCTTCGGCGCCGGTCAGGTGAAGGTTCGGCGGGTTGTCTGCCGACTCGACGAATGAGGCCTCGCACAGGAACGCATCAGCACCATCGACGAACTCGGCGAGGATATCGGTGGGACCGGTGTCACCGGAGTAGACCAATGTCGAACGGCCATCGGTGATCTTCAGCGCGTAGGAGGGAATCGGGTGATCAACCAGTGCAACGGTCACGGTGAACGGACCAATTTCAACCGGTGTCCCGACAACCCAATCGTTGAACTCAAATTGTTCGACCATGCCGGCACCATCGCCGCTACCGTATGCGGTCGAGAGGTACCTGCCAGCTCCCGCAGGAGCGTGGACCGGGATCGGCGCCACGGCGCCGTCGGGATGATATTTGCTCAGAACGTATAAACCACACATGTCCAAGCAATGGTCCGGATGCAGATGTGACAATGCGATCGCGTCAAGCTGTCGTGGGTCGACCACTCGTTGCAGCCCGCCGAGCGCGCCGTTGCCGAGATCGACAACGAACCGGAAAATCGCGCCGTCATGGGGGGCCTCGAACAAGTAGCAACTGGCTGGTGAATCAGGCCCCGGATAGGAACCCGCGCAGCCGATGACGGTCATTTTCATACGGCAACCCACGCAAGTTGGTCGACCGTCTGGATCTCGGGGCCCAGGAAGCGGCGACCGAGGTCGGCGAACTCCTCCGGCCGTCCCGTCGTGAGGAATCTATGGACCGGCAGACCATACGACGGATCGCGTTCGAGCCGCTCGCGGATGAGCAGCGCGTAGACATCTTTCGCGGTCTCCTCGGCGCTCGACACGAGGGTGACTTCGTCTCCCATGACATACGAAAGTACGCCAGTCAGCAGCGGATAGTGAGTGCAGCCCAATACCAGCGTGTCGATGTCGAGATCCAGCAACGGCTGCAGGTACTCCGCTGCGACAGCCCGCAACTCGGCGCCACTGGTGATGCCGGCCTCGACGAACTCAACGAATCTTGGACAAGCCTGCGTATGCAGTTGGATCCGCGGGTTGGCGGCGAATGCGTCATCGTACGCTCTGGAGGTTGCGGTCGCCTGAGTGCAGATGACGCCGACCCGGCCGTTTTTCGTTGCGCTGGCAGCGCGCCGGGTAGCCGGCACGATGACCTCAACAACCGGTATGTCATAGCGTTCACGTGCGTCTCGGAGCACGGCGGCACTTGCCGAGTTGCAGGCGATGACGAGCACCTTGACGCCTTGCGCGACGAGATGATCGAGACAATCCAAGGCATACTCGCGGACTTCGCTGATTGGCTTCGGCCCGTAAGGCTGGCGCGCAGTGTCCCCGAGATAGAGGACCGGCTCATTCGGCAACTGATCAAGCACAGCGCGCACAACGGTCAAGCCGCCGAAGCCTGAGTCGAAAATGCCAATGGGTGCGTCAGTCACCCCAGAACCCTAATCGTGATCGGTCGTCCGATGCCACCCATTGCGTCCCACAACACACGCCAACGGCGTATTTGCGCCGTTTTGGGCTACAGCGGAAGCTTGGGCTGGGGCGGCGCATGGGCCGGATCGACACCGTCAAACAGCGAACTGACCGACTCCCCCGCGTGTATTCGAGCAATTGCTTCGGCGAAAAGTCCGGCGACTGAACACACATGGAGCTCCGGCCAGTCTGTTGGCGCCGGAACCGTGTCGGTCGTGACGACCTCGGTGATCGCCGGGTGACTGCGCAGCCGCTCAACGGCCTTACCGGTAAACAATCCGTGGGTGCAAGCCACCGAGGCCTCGTGACAGCCTTCTTCCTCAAGTTTGTTCATCAATTCGACGATCGAACCGCCGGTGGCAATCTCATCATCGAGAACGATCGCCGTACGGCCAGCCACATCGCCAACGATTGCGTCGATAACTACCTTGTCGTCGGCCATACGCTGTTTGCTGCCCGCGGCAACCGGCACGCCGAGCAGGCGTGCGAACAGCGACGCCGTCTTGGCATTGCCGAGGTCCGGTGAGACGACGACCGTGTTGGACAGGTCCCGGTCACGATAATAGGACGCGATCTCGCCGATCGCGGTCAGGTGATCGACTGGAACCGAGAAGAACCCATGGACCTGCGGGGCGTGCAACGTCATCGTGACGACCCGGTCAGCGCCCGCGGTGGACAACATGTCAGCGACGAGACGTCCGCCGATCGAGATGCGCGAGGCGTCCTTCTTATCCGAACGCGCATACGCGTAGTGGGGGATGACGGCGGTCACTGAGGCAGCCGATGCACCACGGGCCGCGTCGATCATCAGGAGTAACTCCATCAGGTGATCCTGCGTCGGCGGCACCAACGGCTGGATGATGTAGACATCCTTTTTGCGGCAATTGGCCAGCAATTGAATCTGCAGGCAGTCATTGCTGAAGCGGACGGTGTCCGAGTTGGAGAGCGGTTGCCCTAGATGGGAGCAGATCTCCTCCGCGAGTTTTCGGTGTGCGCTCCCGGAGAAGACGACGATCTCACTCACCACTGACTCCCATTCAGGCCCACAATTGACCGTCAAGTTTGTGTTCTGCTTCGTCGATCGTGCCCTCATATGCGCCGGTGGACAAGTACTTCCAGCCGCCGTCAGGCACAACGAACACAATATCGGCTGATTGGCCCGCTTTCACCGACTTTGCCGCTTGAGCGAATGCCGCATGCAAAATGGCGCCGGTTGAGATGCCGACAAACATGCCCTCGGACTCCAGGAGCTCGCGCACTCGGCGCACAGCGTCGCGTGGGCCGACCGAGAAGCGGGCGTCGATATAGGACGCGTCGTAGAGCTCAGGGATGAATCCCTCATCGAGATTGCGTAGGCCGTAAACGAGTTCGCCGTACCGTGGCTCGGCCGCAACGATGCGGACCTCCGGCTTGTGTTCCCGAAAGAACCGGCCGTGCCCCATGAGCGTGCCGGTCGTGCCCAGTCCGCCGACGAAATGGGTGATCGTCGGCAGATCGGCGAAAATCTCCGGAGCAGTGCCCGCGTAGTGCGCATCGGCATTGGCCGGATTGCCGTATTGATAGAGCATGATCCAGTCCGGATGCTCTTCCGCCATCTCCTTTGCGACTCGAACGGCCTCGTTCGAGCCACCGGCTGCCGGGGAGGAGAACACCTCGGCACCGAACATCTCAAGCAGTTGACGGCGCTCAATCGAGGTGTTCTCCGGCATCACGCAAACCATGCGATAACCGCGAACCTTCGCAATCATCGCCAACGAGATGCCAGTGTTGCCACTTGTCGGCTCCAAAATGGTGCAGCCGGGACGGAGCAGGCCCTCCTTTTCGGCGCGCAGGATCATCGCGACCGCCACACGATCCTTGATCGAGCCGGTCGGATTGCGATCCTCAAGCTTCGCCCACAGCCGCACGTCTGAAGACGGCGAAAGCGTCGGCAGCCCCACCAACGGCGTATTGCCAACCGAGTCGATCAGGGAGTCGTACCGCATGGCTTGAGTCTGCGGCTCAGGCTGCGCCGCCGGCAACTGCCGGCAGAATCACAATCGTGTCGCCATCGGCGACTGCTGCGGCCAATCCGCCGGCGAATCGGATGTCCTCATCGTTGACGTAGATATTGACGAAGCGTCGCACTTCACCGTTTTCGAGGATGCGAGCACCGATTCCTTCGTGCGCGGTCTCGAGGTTGTCGAGGAGTTCGCCAACGGTCGCGCCGCTGCCGTCGACGGACCGTTCGCCATCGGTGTAATCGCGCAAAATGGTTGGAATTCGTACGTCGATCGCCATCAGTTGTCACTCTCTTCGGGTTCAGCAGGGGTGGTGCGTATGTCATCGGTGTAACGTGCCACGATGCGAACTTCTTCCTCAGCCACGATGCCATCGATGATTCGGTAGGAGCGGAAGTCGAACGGCCCGTCCGCATTGCCGGTCGCGCGCGTCGACACCAGCACGTAGTGGGCATTGGGCTCCGAGGCCAGATTGATGTCTGTGCGCGACGGATATGCCTCGGTGGAGGTATGTGAGTGGTAGACCACGACCGGATCCTCGCCGCGGTCATCCATGTCTCGATAGAGCTTGAGCAGGTCGACCGAATCGAATTCGTAGAACGTCGGTGACATGGCCGCATTGAGCATCGGGATGTGCCGAGTGGGTAGGTCCGAACCGATCGCTCCAGCGACGATGCCGCACGCCTCGTCCGGGTGGTCCCGGCGGCTATGCGCGACTATTGCGTCGTGGATGGCCTGATCGATCGTCAACACGGCTCAATCCTATCGACCGTGCCAACATTTGGACTTTTCGCCCACAGTGCGAGACGACGCACCCCATTCGCGGAAGTCGGCCCGCGCGATTGCGGGCCGACTTCCGCGCGACTACTTCACCTTGATAGTGATTTTCTTGCTGGCGTTCTGCAGATCGCCACCGACATACGTGACGGTGAACGTGTGCTTGCCCTTCTTCAATTTCGTGAGGCTTATCGAGGCCGAGCCCTTCTTGACCGCAACCTTGCTCTTCTTGGTCTTTTTGCCTTCCTTGACCGTTACGGTGCCCTTCGGGTCGGTAATACCGAACTTTTTACCCGAAGCCTTGATGACCAGCGTCGCCTTGCGCTTCTTGGTGGACTTACCCGAGATCGAGAAACTGTTGGGAACCTTGACCTTGGTGATCTTGAGACCCGGATATTTCTGCCCCTCGGTGAGGGTGACTTTGGCGCTGACTTTCGTCGTATCGAGTGGGTTTTCGCTGTTGAACCCCACGGCAAAGAAATAGGCGCCCGGATTCAGTGCACGAATGTCGAAGGTACCGCTGCCGGACGTGAGGTCAGCGTTCTCGAACCAGCGACCAAGATTGGCAACAACGACAACGTTCTTGAGTGGTTTGCCCGATGGCGCGGTGACCTTGCCAGTCACGATCGCACCAGGTTTCAGGACGATATCGCCCGCAAAATTCTGTCCTGCAACAACGGCGATCTCCACTTCGCCGGAAGCAAATGGTTGGGCGACGTCGCGTCCGTCGTCGGCGAAAATCGTCCAATCACCACGAGTCATCTGACCTGTTTTGTATTGGCCGGAGTTCGCCGGCGATTCGGTCAGATCAGCCCCACGATCACCGGCATCGTTGAAGGCGTAGACGTCCAACCCGGAGATCGGACCGTCGGCAGCATCGCGCACCTGGACCGTCACGGTTGTGCCGGGAAGCGCGTTGGCGGGGCTGGCGACAAGACCAGCTAGCAGCAGCGCAAAGCCAGCGACAAGCGCCGCTAATGCTCGTAAGCGACGGGATTGAGTGGGCATTCGAAGCCTCCTTCGAGATCCTGACGATCAGGACAACTCGCAGAGTCTAAGGTCAGATCAGGGTCGGCAGTTCAGAACTCGCCGAAATCGACACACGCGTCAGAAAAACAGTTCTAAAGAACTAGTCGAGCGCCCCGACGAGCGATTCCTGCACGAAGCCAAGCCAGTCATAAATCTCGGCCATCGCTTGGATACTCTCGTCCGTCGAACGGCCAATCAGCATGACGTCCTCATCGGTGTCGATGCCAAGTCGGATTGCCAATGAAATCCGGATGTCGTTGAGCGCGCGGAGCCAGGACTGCACCGCCGCCGGATCGAGTTCAACCTCAATCTGTTGCGTTGAGTCCGCCTCAGCCGGGTCGAAGCTCAGTCCACCGTCAACAAGGCTGCCAATCATCGCCTCGGCATTGCGGACCTTGGCCGACGACAGCGTCTGTTCGGTGAACCGGCGAAACTCGGCGGCGTCCTCAGGATCATCACGATAGGCATCGGGCAATAGCCGCTGAAGGACCGGGTCTTCTGGTGGTGTGAGCGGCCCGCTAAGCCCGACTTGGGCGAATAGTGGATCGGGCTCGGATTCGGACTCACCATTACGGTCACGCAGTAACTCGACGACTTGGCCCGACAGATTGGCCAACATATGCGCTTCACTCGGTTCGAAAGTCGCATAGATCCCACCTCGCCGGCGCCGCTTGAACGGTTTCATCAGGAGTCCGATCGTTGCAGGGTGGCCCACAACCCGTAGTCGTGCATCGCCTGCACATGGCGCTCCATCTCTTCACGACCGCCACTGGACACCACGGCCTTGCCATCGTGGTGGACAGCCAACATCAATTCGTTGGCCTTCTCCTGGGAATAGCCGAAGTAGTTGCGGAACACATACGAGACGTAGGACATCAGGTTGACCGGATCATTCCAGACAATCGTGACCCACGGACTTTCAAGCTCGACAACCTCATCGCTCTCAGGCAATTCGATTTCGACGGGCGCAGGGATGGTCACATCTCCATTGTGTCCCAGAGCCAAGGCAACAGGCCACCGACATAGGCTGTGGTCGTGATAACGAACTCAAGGTGGGATTCCACGGCCCTGCTCACTGATCGCTATGAGCTCACGATGCTGCAGGCCACACTGCGCAACGGCACAGCCCACAGACCATCGGTGTTCGAGTTATTCGCACGCCGGCTGCCAACAGGTCGTCGCTATGGGGTGGTGGCCGGAACCGGTCGAATCCTCGATGCGCTCGCGAACTTCACCTTTGACGCGGCTGCTCTCGATTATTTGCGCCGGGCCGATGTCGTGGACGAAGACACCATCACGTGGCTGGCGGACTATCAATTCTCCGGCGACATCTGGGGCTATCCCGAGGGCGAGATTTTCTTCCCGGGTTCACCGGTGCTCATCGTCGAGGGAACATTCGCCGAATGCGTGGTTTTGGAGACGTTGTTCCTGTCGATCCTCAACCACGACGCCGCGATCGCATCAGCTGCGGCACGTATGATCACCGCCGCTGGCGACCGGCCGTGCATCGAGATGGGGTCCCGTCGCACCCATGAAGCCGCCGCTGTCGCCGCGGCGCGGGCGGCCTACATCGCCGGCTTTGCCGCGACCTCAAACCTCCAGGCCGGCGACACCTACGACATCCCGACAACCGGCACGAGCGCGCACTCTTTCACGCTGCTGCATGACACTGAGCGTGATGCTTTTGCCGCCCAGATCGATGCGCTCGGACCCGGAACTACGCTGCTAGTCGACACCTACGACGTCACCGAGGCGATCAAGACCGCCGTCGAACTAGCCGGCGTTGAACTCGGCGCGATCCGGCTCGATTCGGGCGACCTCGTCTCACTCGCGGGCACCGTTCGTAAGCAGCTCGATGAGCTCGGCGCGACCAAAACCCACATCACCGTAACCAGCGATCTGGACGAGTATGCGATCGCAACCCTCGCTGCGGCACCGGTCGACGGTTACGGAGTGGGCACCGCGCTCGTAACCGGATCAGGGTCTCCAACCTGCGGATTCGTCTACAAACTGGTGGCCCGCGACAGCGGTGACGGACACCTGACTCCGGTCGCTAAGAAGAGCAAGGACAAGGTCTCAATCGGCGGTCGCAAGTATGTACTGCGGCAGATCTCCAAAACTGGTAAGGCACAGGCCGAGGTCATCGGGATCGGCGAACCCCCCGTTAGCGACGACAACGACCGTACGATTCTGGTCCAGTTGGTCGCTGCCGGTGAGCGGGTCAACCATGAATCATTGGCCGATGCCCGCACACGACTGCGCAACTCGTTGGCCGAACTTCCGGCGGCAGCGACCCGGCTGTCGAACGGCGAACCGGTCATCGACACTATCTTCAAGGAGCTTCAATCATGACCACTGCCATGACCACTGCGCTGATCGTTGTCGACGTCCAGAAAGACTTCTGCGAGGGTGGCTCGTTGGCCGTAGATGGCGGCGCACAGGTCGCCGCCGACATCGCCGCAGTGATTGCTTCGGACCGCTACTCAACGGTCATCGCGACCCGAGATCATCACATCGATCCAGGTGCCCACTTCTCGGACTCCCCCGACTTTGTCGACTCCTGGCCGCCGCACTGCGTCGTCGGAACTCCCGGCGCGGAATTTCACCCGCCGCTGGCCGCATCGCTGTTTGCGGAAATTTTCTTCAAGGGCGAGTATGCTGCGGCCTACTCAGGCTTCGAAGGTCACTCCGAGGCCGGCGTCACGCTTGCCAACTGGCTTCGCGACCAAGGAATCACCGACGTCGATGTGTGCGGCATTGCCGCCGACTACTGTGTACGCGCGACCGCGCTCGATGCTGCCCGCGAAGGCTTCGTCGTGACCGTCCTGGATCGGCTGACCGCAGCCGTTTCGCCCGATAACGCCGCCGCGGTCCATGCCGAGTTCACCGCGGCAGGCGTCACTTTAGGCTGAACCGCCCGAACCTCAGAGCAGATGTTTGGCCAACAGTTCGATAGTGCGTTCCCTCGCCATTGACCGACGCGGGTCGCCGCCACGTCGTGCCGAGGCGACCGGGTGCAACATGACCTCGTCGACGCGGAACTCCTCGGCCAATGCCAGGATGCGCTCAGCTGATTGTTCCGGATTGCCCACGATCGAGCGTTTTAGCCCAGATTCGACCATCACGATCTGTTGCGGCAACAACTCCGCAGCCGCGGCATCCTCGACCAGATCAATCGGTCCGAGTGGCTGGCCGGTCCGTAGCTTCGCCATGTGCTGCATATTAGGCAGCGCAAGCGCTTCGGCCTCAGCCGCGGTATCGGCGACGACCGCGTTAACAGTCAGAAACGTGGTGGGCTCAGGGGTCTCGGCCGACGGCTGAAACTCCGACCGATACAGCGCGAGCGCCTCGGCCGTCCCCTGGCCGGAGAAGTGGTGCGCAAACACATACGGCAGGCCCTTGGCCGCCGCGAGATGCGCCGAATATGTCGACGACCCAAGTAGCCACATACGCGGTGCGCTCGAGGCATTCGGCGTGGCCTTGAGGATGTAGTCCTGTCCGCGCAGCGGTATGCGTACTCCGCGACTGTCCATCAACGCCATGACGTCATCGAGGTATTGCGGGAACTGCGCGACATCCTCGTCGCCGCGACCGGCCGGTCCGCGCAACGCCATCGAGGTGACCGGATCGGAGCCTGGCGCGCGGCCGATGCCGAGGTCGATCCGCCCGGGGTGTGCTGCTTCGAGCAAACCAAACTGTTCGGCGACCGCCAATGGTGCGTGATTGGGCAGCATGACGCCACCGGAGCCGACCCGAATCCGATCGGTCTGGGCAGCAAGATGCGCAATCAGGACCGGCGGTGAGGTGGCTGCCACGGCCTTCATGTTGTGGTGTTCGGCGACCCAATAACGGGTGTATCCAACCTGGTCGGCCAGCTGGGCAAGTGACACTGCCGCAGCGACCGCATCCCCCGTGGTCTGATCGGTACGGACAGGGACGAGATCAAGTACGGAAAGCTTCACTTCAGTGGCAACACTTCAGCCACTCGTTTCCATCCCACTCGATGGCACCGCCGAGTCAAGAAATATTTGTCAGCTTCCCATCCTTGGTGAACGTGGCCTTCAGCTTGACCGTCTTGCCTTTTGCGTTTTTGGCGCAGTACTGGAACGCGGTGCCAAGTCGCTGATGCGGCTGACCGGCAGTCCTGAGGACAGACTCGACGGTGCTGCCCTTCGCGATCTTCTTGATAGCTGAGTCGCGTTTGATGACGCGGGTGTCACGGCAGGCATCATTGCTAACCCCTTCGGCACGTTCCCACATTTGCAAGTAGGCCTCAGACCCACGAGACATGTCATCGACGATGTCCTGGCCAGCTTGTTTGCGCAGGTCTTCGATCCAGTCTGGATAGAGCCCATAATGTGCGACCCCATCGACGTTGATGTCATAGACGCGCTGGCCGCTGGCCTGTTTGTCGATCGTTACGCCACCAAGGCCTTTAAATGGATAGGTCACCTTGTTGGCGGCATTGGCGCCACGCGGATTGCCCTGTGCGCCGAGACCATTGATGTCGGCACCGAAACCAAAGCCGAAGTAATAGCGACCATCAGCCCAGGTCAGGTGTTTGCGCCACTTTTCAACGAAGCCCGCGCTGTCACCGGCATACGGTGTGATGATGCCGCCTGCCTTGTAGATCTGCGGGTAGGCGTCCGGCGTCGACCAGGAGTGGCTCGACACGACACCCGGGTAATTGAGTTTTTCGGTCACGTCCAGCGAGGCCTTACGGGCCTTCACGCTCATGTGATCAGGATCAAAAATCATCTTGCGCTTGGCCATCGCCTCAACCGTGTGATCGCCGAGCGAGGTCAGACCGCGCTCATTGCACACCGGCCCAGCGGCATAAACGGGCAACGCGAGCGGGGAAAACAAGCCAGCGATCGCACCGAACAACGCATCCTGCTGCGGTGTCCCGTCCGACGGCGTGACCTGAGCCCGGTCCTCGACCCCCGGGGCATTTCCGGTCGCACATTTGCGCATGTCCCAGAAGGATCCCGTTTCAAGGAAGTTCGCCGCGTTGATCAGCGGAGCGGCTCCCCCGGTGTCACCGGCAACGCCGGACAGCGCATTGTCGAATTTGTTGACCAATTCCATCTGGCGCACGCCCAGGTCATGGACCTCGTCAAGTTGCTTGTCGATCGACTCTGGCGTGCAGGACTTGGCCGGCTGGTCCAATTTCATCGTGCAGCCGAACAGGACGCTCGTCTCAACCCCCATGACGACTGCCATTTTGCCTTCGTTGATGACTTTTCGGGCCTGGAACGGATCGGTCACGATGCGGTACCAACCCTTGCCCGGTCCACCATTCTGCGCGTCGATGTAGCGCTCCATCGCACGCATGTCCTTGGCCTGCAGCCGAATCGAATCCATGTCATCACACGAGTTGCGCTTGAGCGGATAAATCTTGCACAGCTGGTCATTTTCAACCAGAAGATTCACGAACAGCCGTTCACCACCGCGCCATGCACGCTCAAGCCACTTGTAATAGGTGCCCTCATGGGTCAGCGAATCTGGGGCCGGCCAATCTTTGAACGTGGGCCAACCAACGGTGTCATGGGTGCCGACTGGGACGCCGCCCTTCAAGAAGTTCTCGAGGATCGCGCCCGCGCCTAGGGTGAGCGCGTGGTCAGGGCAGTCTGTCAACGCGACGGCGACTCCATATTCCGACCACGGCCGACCGCAGTGGACCATGCCGCCAAGAAACTCAAACGCCATGCCGTGCGTGTGTGCATCGAGGTAGCCGCGCACTTCCTGGAACGGCGACACGCCAGCAAATGGCGCCCCGGTGACATTAACCGAAACCTCGGGGAAGTCCGCGCAGCCGCTTGTGCTCCGAAGCGTGAAGTTGCCGGCTTTGGCGGTAGCGACCGCGGTACCGCTCCCGGTGATGTTGAGTGACGCCTTCTTGGCTGCCAGTTTGAACTGGAAGTTGGCACCACTTTGGGTGACCGTCCAATTTGCCGACGAATTCGACGCGGTAGTGGCCCGGATTCCGCCCAGCAGTTGGCGCGCGAGGAAGGTCTTGTCCGCACCATAAAGCAGATAAGAACCTAGGTCGGTGGCCTGGAAGTGCAGTGGGGCCGCGGCCGCGAGCGTCGTGCCAGTTGCGACAAAGCCCTTGCCTTTACGGACGAGATACTTGCCGTTGGCGGCGGTCAACGCATAACAACCGCCCGCCATCGCGTAGCGGTCAGCGGGAACTGTGGTGCGCGCGGCTGGCGCCTTGCTCGCGATAAGTTGTGGATCAGGTTCATTGCGTTGCGCTTGAACCGTCAGCAAATTGGCCGCGCCTTCGACATGCGTCGTCGGATCTGCGGTGGCATTGGTCTGCGGCGCACGCGATACGGCGTTTTTGGTGACCGGATCGTTGTGGGTATGGGGCTTCGACTCATCCACAACGACACTGCTTGCGGTTGCCGTTGATTTCGCTGAATGAAATTGGGTCGTCCAGTGCGCATACGCGGGATAACAGGCCATTGTCAGAATCATCGAACTTGCCGCAACTGTAATTGGCCAGAAGTGGCGATACTTCTTCGTGATTGACATACGACTCCCGTCAGGTTCCGCTTGTCAAGTCAAACGAGACATCTGTCCAAAAGTCACGGATTCGGAAACGAGCGGCTCCCCTTGTCTGGTTTCACGACGTACCGGAGCGCTCATCAGGCGCATCCCGTTTCACCGTCGACACGATCTCATCGAGAGCACATTTGGCAGCTGGCATAACGCCCGGCAGGCTCAAAAACCCGTGAAATAGACCGCGATATTCGGTGTATTCGACGTCGACGTCAGCGGCGCGCAGCACGCCGGCATAGCGGGCGCCATTGTCGAGCAGCGGGTCGAGTTCGGCGGTCTGGATCAACGCTGGCGCAATTCCGGTATGCGAAGCAGCTCGGATCGGCGATGCACGCCAATCCTCCGTCCCGTACTCATCCCCCAAATACAGATGACCGTAGGCGCGCATGTTGTCCGAGGTCAGTACGGGGGCATCGGCGTTGCGGATCTCGGAGGGCCACTTGTCGTACATTTCAACGCCGGGATAGACCAAAATCTGTCGACGCAATGTCGGTGCCCCTGCATCGCGGGCCAGCAGCGCCACCACGGCAGCCAGATTGCCGCCAGCGCTGTCGCCCATGACCGACATCTGCTCAGCATCGATCCCGAGTGATGCTGCATTTGCGTGCAGCCATGTCGTAGCGGCCCAGCAGTCCTCCAGCCCGGCGGGAAACAGGTGCTCGGGAGCTAAGCGATAGGCAACCGAGGCGACGACGACACCAGCACGGACCGCGATCCGACTGCACGCCCATTCGGACTGCTCAACATTGCCGCGGACCCAACCGCCGCCATGGAAGTTGACGACGACCGGCAGGCCAACGGCCGGTCCCGCCGGTCGATAAAAGCGAATTGCGATGTCGCGGCCATCGACGCCGATCACGCGATCTTCAATCTGCGCTGCCGGGTCCGCCGTACCGAAGATCCAGCGGCCGATCCTCGACTTTTGCAACTTAAGCCGCTTGGCCCGCAACGTCGGGAAATCAGCATCTGGAGAGGTCACCGATGATGTGCGCCGTTCGATCGCGCCGAACAGCCGGGTACGTAGTGCCATCTGCGAATCCACCATGTGTTCTCCTCTGAACTGACATTGGCTCAACCTGAGGCGCGGACCGCCCAGCTTCTTACCTTGTCGATGCGTTCCTGCAGTTGCTTGGCACTTGCTTGGGCCGACGGCGGCCCGCCACAGGCGCTACGCAGCTGATTGTGAGTGACACCGTGCGGTTGGCCCGTGCGGTGGTGCCACGCACCGACAAGAGCATTGAGTTCACGGCGGAGTTCGCTGGAGCGCTCGAATGCCGACTTCTCCACGATGACCGGCTTCGAACTCTTGCTAGCCCGTCGACTGCGCGCGTGGCGCAGAAGTTCAGCAACTTGAGATGGCTCCAGCAGGCCCGGTATGCCGAGGAAATCTAACTCCTCCTCGCTGCCGGGCGCCACAACGCCTTCATGTCCGAACTCACCGCCGTCGTAGAGCACTCGGTCGAATGACGCATCGCTGCCGAGCGCTTCGAAGTCGCCGAGTTGATCAGCGGCCGATTCGGATTCTTGTGCCCTGGCAAGCATGTCCGCTTCGGCGGCGAACAGATCGTCCTCGTCCTTGATCGCACGCCCGATCACGTGATCGCGTTCCTTTTCGAGGTCGCTTGCCAAACCCAGCAGGGTCGGAACGCTGGGCACAAAGATCGACGCGGTTTCGCCCTTGCGACGGGCACGAACGAAACGACCGACCGCCTGAGCGAAAAACAACGGTGTCGCAGTCGTCGTGGCATAAACACCAACCGACAGGCGCGGGATGTCGACGCCTTCACTAACCATGCGCACGGCCACCATCCAGCGGCCTTTGCCAGCGGAGAACTTCTCGATTCGCGCGCTTGAGCCAGCCTCGTCAGAAAGGACGATGACGGGCTTTTCACCGGTGACCTCCGCGAGTGTCTGGGCATAGGCGCGGGCTGAGATCTGATCGCTTGCGATGACGAGGCCAGCCGCATCGGGGACGTGCCGGCGTACTTCATCGAGCCGGCGATTGGCCGCAGACAACACGGCCGGAATCCATGCGCCGTGTGGATCGAGCGCGGTACGCAGCGCCTGGGCCGTGATGTCCCGCGTCAGCGGTTCACCGAGACGGGCGGCAATCTCGTCGCCGGCACGAGTACGCCAACGCATCTCACCGGAGTAGGCCATGAACAGGACGGGGCGAACTACTGAATCTCTGAGCGCCGCGCCATAACCGTAGGAGAAATCGGCCACGCTGGTAACGGTGCCGTCGGAGGCCGGTGCGTAGGTCACGAAAGGAATCGGATTGTCGTCGGACCGAAAGGGCGTTCCAGTCAGAGCGAGGCGGCGGGTAGCCGGTTCGCAGGCTTCTTGGACAGCATCGCCCCAGGCCAGCGCATCACCAGCGTGGTGGACCTCATCGAGAATGACGAGGGTGCTGCTTCGTTCGATGCGAACACGGAAGGCGATTGGATTTGCGGCCAGGCCCGCATACGTGACAGCAAAGCCAAGGAAGTCCTTGCCAAGGATGCCGCGGCCGTTCATCGTCGGATCGAGGCTGATGCCCATCCGCGCGGCCGCATGCTCCCACTGAGTTTTCAGATGCTCGGTCGGGGTCACAACCACGATCCGCTGCACGACCCGCCGATGCAGAAGATCGGCGGCGATCGTCAACGCGAAGGTCGTCTTGCCGGAACCGGGCGTTGCGACCGTGAGGAAGTCACGCGGTTGCGTGCGCTGATAACGCTCAAACGCCTCACGCTGCCAGGCCCGGAGGGACTGGCTACTTGTCACCCGAGGAGTCTCCGTCGTCGCCGGGTTTCATGGTGGACCATATTTCTTTGCACTCGGGGCACACCGGATAGCGCTTCGGGTCGCGGCTCGGTACCCATACCTTGCCGCACAGCGCGATCACGGAGGTCCCCATGACCATCGCTTCGGTCAGCTTATCCTTGGGGACGTAATGCGAGAACTTTTCGTGATCGCCGTCCTCCGTGCGCATGTCAGTGCGCTCGTCATAGACCGTCTGAGTGCCACTACCGAAGAATCCCACGTGTCGATCCTAACCGTTCGTCGTTCAGTTCGAGCTGGGGTCTTCAGGGAATGTCGCCCAGAATCTCAGTTCACCATCTTGGCGCCGCAATACATCACTCCACAGCGCGTCAGGGGTGGGAGAACTGAGGTCGCTAGCCTGCGCATCCACGACAATCCACGACCCGCTCGCCAACTCACTCTCCAGCTGCCCCGGATCCCACCCGGCATAGCCTGCGAAGACTCGCAACACCGAGAATTCCCCGGCAACCGGTATCGGCCCGTCCAGATCGACAAGTCCGAACCGGCCGGCCGTACGACGCCAGCCCACCGGCGGGCGCTCACTGCCGAGCACGCCTACCGCGAGCGCAGAGTCCATCGCGACCGGCCCGCCGTCAAAGAGACACTCCGGAGGGCTCACGAGTCCGGCCCATTCGGGCAGGATGTCTTCGACATCGGATTCGAGCGGATGATTGACAATCACGCCGAGCGCACCAGCCGCGTCGTGGTCGAGCATGTAGACAACAGCGCGCCAAAACGGCCCTCGCTCGATGGCCGGCGTCGCGACTAGCAGTCGACCGCATACAGACTCCATGCCTCTATGATGCCCACATGTCTGACAACCGGCCGATATTGACTGAATTCACCATCGATGAACTTGCCGCGCGCGCATCGATGACGGTTCGGAACGTCCGAGCCTATGCTGGTCGCGGGCTCATCGGCGCGCCACGTTTAGCCGGTCGAACCGGCTATTACAACAACGAACATCTCACACAACTCCAGCTCATCCGCACGTTTTTGGACCACGGCTACACGCTGACGGCAATCGAGCAATCGATGTTGAACAATCCGGCCGCCAATGCGGGGCACGTGTTGGACCTACTGGCGCTACTGCATCAGCCCGCCAGCGAAGAGGTGCCTGAGGTTATGGCACGGGACTCGCTCGCTGCCCTCGCTGGTGTCACCCGCGACGATGGCCTGATCGACTCCCTTGTTGAACTCGGGTTGGTCGAATGGGTCGACGATGACCAGGTCACGCTGGTGAAGCCAACGATCGTGCGGGCCGGGGTTGCCGCTTCGGCGATGGGCTTGGCGCCGGAAACGATCATGCGGTTACTACCGATGCTCAACCAGCACTTGGGCGCGGTGGCCGATGCTTTCGTCGAGCGCGTACGTGTCGAGATTTGGCAACCATTTGTCGACAGTGGCATGACAGAGCAGGACTGGCCGCGGATCATTCAGGTCATTGAGACCTTGCTTCCCGTGGCAAGCCAAGCTGTACTCGGTGTATTCCGCGGCGAGATCGCACGCGCCATCGACACCGCGATGGGCGAGCAAATTGAAGCGTTCGAGGCCACGAACCGCCCCGCACCCTGAACCCAAGCCCCGCCGCGTGGCAGGAACCTGCGCTCAAACGAGCATTTTCGGGCCATCTGCGTGCCACTCGGCGGGGTCGAGAAATGCCAGGTTAGGCCGTGAGTGCTGCCCGGATCCGTGTAACGAGGCTCGCGGGCGAATCGGGGATCTGTTCGGGATAAACCATCGTTGCGACCGCTTCATCCTTGATCTGCTTGCCGAGATCGGCCAACGCAGCATGATCGGGCGAGATACCGGCCGCGCGAGCCAAGCGGCGATGCTCTGCGACGAATGCCGGCTGCAGTTCGTCCGCATCAGCCTGGTCGTCGAGCAGGTGCCGCAACGTGGGTCGGTCGAGCGCGGCACTCTGCCAGGCGCCGATCGTCGCGTCTTTCAGGCTGCTGTCGCCAAGAAATGCCGACCGGTCGATCTGCCCGTTGAGCTGCTGAGTCCAGATCATCTGAGCATCGCACAGTAGGTCTGCAGCCATGATTTCGGTGGGTCGATCGAGTGCTGAAAGCAGGCTCGAGACACTTTCACCGCGATGCGCATCGGCGATAGCCAGCACCTCGTGAAGTATTTCCTTGCGACGGTTGTAAGTATTCCAAGTCATGGGCTTTTCCTTTCAGTTCCGTCCTTGCTGGGGAACTGCGGTTACATACCGCGAGTACGTACTCTCAGTATGTAACCCACTGAGAGTTTATACAAACTCTCGGTATGTGATGGCTGCCACGCACGCGAGTTGGGCCGTAGACTCCACACCATGACCCCCGCTGCAAAAGTCCTGCGCGCGGCGCGAAAGACCGGCCGCCGCCAGGAATATTCGTCCAGTACCAAGCGCGCGCTCCTGGACAACGCCACCACGCTCTTCACCGATCACGGCTATGCCGGAACCTCACTCGACGAGGTCGTTGCCGCAGCGCGGGTCACGAAGGGGGCGCTCTACCACCACTTTGCCAGCAAACTCGCTTTGTTCGAAAGCGTCTTCATGCGTATCCAGGAAGATTCGCTCAAGAAGATTGAGAAGTCACTGCGAGCGTCGAAAGACCCATGGGAACGCGCCCAACTCGGGCTCCAGACCTTCCTCGAGATCTGTGAGGAGCCGTCATACCGCCGGATCTGCATCCAGGAAGGGCCGGTTGCTCTCGGCCATGAGCGCTGGCGCGAGGCCGAGAAGGAATACTCTTACGGCCTTGTCGAAGGCATCATCAAGGACCTCCTGGCATCGCTCGGCGGCGCCGATGATCTGGTCGAAACATTCACCCAGTTGTTTTATGGCGCGATACTGTCAGCGGGCAATTACGTCGCTGACTCCGATGATTCCGAGGATGCGGTCGGCAAAGTCCTTGCTGCGATCACAGCAATTCTCGCCGGGCTGCAACTGCTCCCGTCGATTGATACGTCATTCTTGGAAGCCGCTGAAGAGGCTGAATGACAGCCGGCTGAGCCGCACTCTCAACCGAGGCTGACCGATCCGCCGTCGCGCGGGATCAACTCAATCCAGACGTGCCCGGGATCAAGTTCGACCGGCGCACCGGTCGAGTCAGTTAACGTAATCTGCCGATCATCGGCAGTTTTGTTCCATTTACCTTTGACCACGGTGTCGCCGCGCAAGATGGTGGCATCGCCGGAACCTTCAAATACGGTTTCGGGCACCGGATTGCCAGCCGGATCGCGATAGCCTGCATCGGCCACCCGCGCGGACAGCACGAGCAAGGTGTCGGCCCGGAAGTCCTGCCCGGGTGCGGCGTGAGAGTTGACGCGCGTCCACGTGCCGTTCTTAAATGCCCAGCGGGTCGTGGTCGAGTTGGAGAAACGCACTGTCGCGGACTTCGCGGTTTTGGCCGCCGTCCCAGCAGTTGCTCCCGCGCTTGGAGTTGCTGCGGGCTTAGTCCGGAACGGAAGATAGTTCTGTGTGATCGACTTTTTCTTGGCTTTGGCAGCAACCGTCTTGAGATTGATCAGGCGGTTGTAGGGCCGCATCTTGGCCGGGTCGCTGCTGAACCCGGGTGCGTCGTGGTCCTCGGACCACACCTTGATGCCGGCGCGCTTGACCCGTTTGTAGGTGCCACCGGCGCCGCCCGACGCCACAATCTGTCCATTGACTGGACCGGCAATGCCGATGTCCGTGGCACGCATCGAGCGCACATGGCCGACTTTGCTCGGCAACTTCGAGTAATAGAGCGCCGCCAACCGGGTAAGACCACCCTCGACAAGCTCCTCAATCACGAGATCTGCCTTGTTTAAAGCATATTGTGGCTGCCCCGCGTAAGTGTTCTCGATCTTGACGACAAACACCGGATTGCTCGGCTGGCCCGACTTCAATTCCAAACCGGTCAACGGCGAGCGCTCGACCAACTTGGCACTTGAGCGTTTGCTGGCGCCAGGGTCGTCCTTCGTTGCGGTGTTCGAGCCGCAGGCAGTGAGCGTCAGAGCCACGGCAGACAGGACAATTAGAGCGCGAAACTTCATGACACCAAGCATGCCGTATGAGCCGATTGCGATCACGTTGGACGCGCGGTCGGCGGCAATCCAAACGCGTGCTGCTCTCCAGTGTCAGATCAGGCTGTCGAGCAGTTGCGCGAGCTCCAGATCCCGCTCAGTCACCCCGTCGGAGTCATGACTGGTCAGGCGTACATCCACCCGGTTGTAGACATTGGTCCATTCAGGATGGTGATTGAGCGCATCAATCCCCGGCGCGGCGGTCACCATAAACTTCATCGCCTGGTTGAAGTCGTCAAACTCGTATGTTTTCGCGATCGCTGAACCATCGATCGACCAACCCGGGGCCAACCGTTCGCGGATGTCGGATTCATTGAGAATAGCCATACCGTCGAGGATAACGCGCAACATGCAATATCGAACCGAACTGCCAAGAGTTTGCCTGGGCGCTGCCGGGATCCCCTACTCCTCGCAAGCTCGGAGCGGGGGCCCACTCGATTCGCTGCGTCTTTAGAAATGACTGTGCCCCCTGCAAAGAGCGCAGGGGGCACAGTCATTTGTGGAGCTGCCGGGAATCGAACCCGGGTCCTCTGGCGTGGAATCAGTACTTCTCCGGGTGCAGTCTGCTAAACGCTTTTCTTAGCCCCGATGCTCACGCAGACATGTCATCGACAGGCTCAGTCACGAAAAAGTCCCGTTGTGGTCCCGTGACGTGACCACAACAGCAAGTCCCCTAAATGAGACTGGTAACTGGGGCGGAGACGCCCCCAGGCCAGCCCTTCGTCATTCTTGCTTAGGCAGCAAGTGCGAAGTCAGTGCGATTAGAATCGGCACTTATAGTTTTCCAGAGATCGTTAAAGAGATAACCCTGGATCCTCTACCCGCTTCTTCTGATTCGAACGACCAAAGTCGAAACCGATCAGCCCCTCTGTAATTTTCAAGTACGGCATTTTCAAATACCGCATTTGCAAACCCCGCGAACGAGGCGTTACTAGTATACAGCGTCGAACGACACTTTTTTATTCCTGACGAGAACGCCCGAGACGGCACCGCCGAAAACCAAAAGCTCCCAAAGATCCAGAGTCGTGGTCCCCGCAGACACTCACGATGTCTGCCTGCTCTGAGTACTACAGCCGATGTCATTCGTGGATGTCAGAATAAATGTATGGCAGCTGTTCCCGACACGTTCGCCCCGGCAACCCGCGAGTGGTTCGGCGCGGCCTTCGCTGCACCCACGCCGGCACAAACTGGTGCTTGGAGCGGCATCGACAGCGGCAGGCACCTCCTCGTCGTAGCGCCCACCGGATCAGGTAAGACACTCGCCGCTTTTCTATCAGGAATCGATCGGTTGATGCGTCGCCCAACCGACCACGACCCTGGCACTCGCGTGCTCTACATCTCTCCGCTCAAGGCGCTCGCCGTCGACGTCGAGCGAAACCTGCGTTCGCCCCTGGTGGGGATCAGCCAGATCGCTGCTCGTCGAGGTGACGCAATGTCACCAGTAACGGTCGGCGTTCGTTCCGGTGACACACCACAGCGCGAACGGCGCGCGATGCTCAGCAAGCCACCGGACATCCTCATCACCACCCCCGAATCGCTCTTTCTCATGTTGACTTCGGCGGCGCGGGAGACGCTTCGTAATGTCCACACCGTGATCGTCGACGAGATCCATGCCGTCGCAGGGACCAAGCGCGGCGCTCATCTTGCGGTTTCACTCGAGCGGCTCGACGACCTGCTCGCGGCGCCGGCACAGCGCATAGGTTTAAGTGCGACCGTCCGACCGCCCGAGGAAGTCGCCCGTTTCCTCGCCGGTCAGGCACCGGTGGACATCATCGCACCGCCATCTGCAAAAACACTCGACCTCCAAGTCGTTGTTCCTGTTGACGACATGACCCAGCTCCCGGCTGCCGCACCAGTGGAAGGCAGTGCGGCAGGCTCTATGAACGAGGGAGCGCAGGGAAGTATCTGGCCGCACGTCGAAGAGGCCATTCTGACTCGGGTTCTAGCGCAGCGCTCGACAATCGTTTTCGCCAACTCCCGCGGATTGGCCGAAAAACTCACGGCTCGCCTCAACGAGCTATATGCCGCACTCACCGGGGAAGAAACCCCCGCAGAGCCGACGCGAGCACCGGCACTAATGATGGGTGGCAGCGCGCAAGCCAGCGGCGCCGCTCCAATGCTGGCACGGGCGCACCACGGGTCGGTCAGCAAGGAGCAACGCACGCTGATCGAGGATGACCTCAAATCCGGTCGGCTGCGCTGCGTAGTTGCCACGTCGAGTCTGGAACTCGGCATTGATATGGGCGCCGTCGATCTCGTCATCCAGGTCTCGTCGCCACCCTCGGTCGCGAGCGGCTTACAGCGCATCGGTCGCGCTGGACATCAAGTCGGTGAAATCTCACGGGGCGTCTTCTACCCTAAAACTAGGCAGGATTTGCTCGCGTCGACCGTCACAGCAGCGCGCATGCAGGCAGGGCTCATCGAAGAACTCGTCGTGCCAGCCAATCCGCTCGACATCCTCGCACAACAAACCATCGCTGCAGCGGCACTCGATGTGCTGGATGTCGAGACGTGGTTCGACACGATCAGACGCAGTGCTCCGTTCGCCCGGCTGCCACGGTCTGCGTACGACGCAACTCTGGACCTCTTGGCCGGACGCTACCCCTCGGACGAGTTTGCCGAGCTACGACCACGACTGGTGTGGGACCGCGAGGCCGGGACGTTGACCGGTCGTCCAGGAGCACAGCGTCTAGCCGTTACGAGCGGGGGAACGATACCCGACCGTGGAATGTTTGCCGTGACCCTCGCAGAGGGCTCCGACCAAGGGGGCAGCCGACGAATCGGCGAGCTCGACGAAGAGATGGTTTATGAGTCGCGCGTCAACGATGTGATTGCGCTCGGCGCGACGAGTTGGCGCGTGCAGGAGATCACCCACGACAGGGTCGTTGTGACCCCCGCCTATGGCGAGCCTGGTCGCCTACCCTTCTGGAAGGGCGACGGGGTAGGTCGTCCCGCAGAGCTTGGCGAAGCGATCGGAGCTTTCGTGCGCGCGCTTTCGGGCGGATCAGCCGAGAACGCCGGCCATCTTGCTGCGCTCGCCGGCCTGGACACCCGCGCCACCGACAATCTCCTCGCGTTCATCTCCGAACAGCGCCGTGCGACGGGCCGTCTACCGACGGACCGCACGCTGGTCCTAGAGCGAATGCGTGACGAACTTGGCGACTGGCGCCTCATTTTGCACTCGCCCTACGGCCGACGGGTTCATGCTCCGTGGGCGTTGGCCGTCGCCGCTCGGATCCGCGAACGTTATGGGATCGATGGCGCTGTCGTCGACAATGACGATGGAATTATCGCCCGCATACCCGACACCGAGTCCGCCCCACCGGGTGCCGACCTCTTCCTGTTCGAGCCCGACGAGCTCACACGTCTCGTCACAGATGAAGTGGCCGGATCGGCGCTGTTTACGTCCCGCTTTCGTGAATGCGCCGCCCGAGCATTACTACTTCCCAAACGCAACCCCGGCAAACGCGCACCGCTGTGGCAGCAGCGACAGCGCTCAGCACAATTGCTCGACGTCGCCCGCGATTACCCCAGCTTCCCCATCATCTTGGAGACGGTGCGCGAGTGTCTCCAAGATGTCTACGACTTGCCGGCGCTGGACCACCTCATTCGTAAGATCGACAATCGGCAGATCACCGTGTTCGAGGTCGAGACCGAAACAGCCTCGCCGTTCGCACGAAGCATGCTTTTCGGTTATGTGGCGTCCTTCATGTATGAAGGTGACAGCCCGCTGGCCGAGCGGAGAGCATCGGCTCTGACGCTCGATGTCAGCATGCTTGCTGAGCTGCTCGGCCGAACCGAGATGCGCGAACTGCTCGATCCCCACGTGCTTGAACAGACCGATCTGGAGCTGCAACGCCTCAGCGACGACCGCAAGGCCAAAGGCATCGAGGGCATCGCCGATCTCCTTCGCCAGCTCGGGCCGCTGAGCGTCGACGAGATTGCCGCTCGAATTGTCGAGGACGCTGGCCAGCAGCAGCTCGACGATCTAGTGGCGAATCGTCGAGCACTCGCACTGATGATCGGTGGTCGAGTGCGCTGGGTTGCGATCGAGGATGCCTCCCGGCTCCGCGATGCGCTCGGCGTGCCACTCCCCGTGGGATTGCCGGATGCATTTCTCGAAAGTGTTGCGGATCCGATCGGCGATCTGTTCTCGCGATTTGCGCGCACCCACGGGCCGTTCACTACCGCCGACTCAGCTGCTCACTTCGGGCTTGGAACTGCCGTCGTGAATGACGTGCTGCACAGACTTGCTCGCTCCGGCCGGCTCGTGCAGGGAGAGTTTCGGCCGCAATCATCTGCGTCGGAATGGGTTGATGCCGAAGTTCTGCGACGATTGCGGTCACGCTCGCTTGCCGCAGCGCGCAAGCAGGTCGAACCGGTCGAACCGGCTGCCTTCGCCCGATTCCTACCAGTCTGGCAAGGAGTCGGTGGGCGACATCAAGGTACCGACGGCGTCTTAGCTGCCGTCGAACAGCTCGCTGGCGTCGCGCTTCCAGCCTCCGCGTGGGAGACGTTCATCTTACCCGCGCGGGTCCGCGGCTATGTGCCTTCGATGCTCGATGAACTCACTGCCGCAGGTGAGGTCGTGTGGGCCGGAGCAGGCGCGTTGCCTGGTAATGATGGATGGGTGAGTCTTCAGCCGACTGAGTTTGCCGGGCCGCGCCGACCCGGACCAGATGAACATTCTGCGCTCGAACAGCAGGTTCTCGCAACGCTTGGGACCGGTGGCGGATTCTTCTTCCGTCAGCTCTCCGATGCGGTCAGCAACCTCGACGACGGCGAACTCGAGATGGCTCTGTGGGATCTCGTGTGGGCGGGCTTGGTTACCAACGACACGCTCGCGCCCCTGCGCACACGCATCGGTTCGCGCGGATCACACCGGCGTGCGCCTCAGCCGCCGCGCGCTCGCGCCGGCAGAATCAGAAACCGTCCGCCTTCGGTCAGCCGTAACGGGCCACCAACAGTTGCGGGACGATGGTCAATCGTGCCGCGGGTCGAGGTCTCCACGACCGCTTATGCTCTGGCCCAGAGCGAGGCGCTGCTGGAGCGGTACGGAGTGGTCACACGTGGGTCGGTCATGGCCGAAGGTATCCCCGGTGGATTCGCTGGGGTTTACCGCGTACTTCGGCAGATGGAATTGTCTGGACGCACCCTTCGTGGCTATTTCGTCGAGACTCTGGGCGGTGCACAATTCACTACGTCCGCGACCGTCGACCGGATTCGCTCATTCGGTGATGTGCCTCGCACCCCGGGCACTGCGCCCGTCGTGACCCTTGCGGCCACCGACCCAGCCAACCCTTTCGGCGCAGCTCTTCCCTGGCCCACGGCGGCCTTGGCAGACTCGACCGCGACCCGGCACCGGCCCGGACGCAAAGCCGGCGCGTTGGTCGTCATCCATGACGGCCGGCTCGTCCTGTACGTCGAGCGCGGCGGCAAAACTGCACTGCTCTTCGATGATGAAGCAGCAGCCCTTACCGCAGTTGCCGTCTCGCTTACCGAAACGCTGCGCACCGGGCGACTGGGCCGGACGACCCTCAGCAAAGTTAACGGGCAGCCGATCTCAACCTCACCACTTGCTGGCGCACTTCTGGAGGCTGGCTTCGAGCCAGCACAGAAGGGCATCCGGTTCCATGCCTGAAGGGGACACGGTCTGGCGAACCGCGCGACACCTACATCAAGCGTTCGCTGGTTCGCTGCCGACGCGCACCGATTTCCGTGTGCCGAACTTTGCAACCTACGACCTGACCGGGCAACGGGTCGACGAGGTCGTGAGTCGAGGCAAGCACATTCTGATGCGAGTCGGCGATCATACGATTCACTCGCATCTGAAGATGGAGGGTTCGTGGCACCTCTACGCGCGGGGCTCGCGCTGGCGACGGCCTGCTTTCCAAGCACGCGCTGTTTTGGAAAACGCGGATCAGCAAGCGGTTGGTTTCTCGCTCGGAGTGCTGGAGATCGTTCCGCGCGCCGCCGAGTCATCGGTCGTTGGTCACCTCGGCCCCGACCTCCTGGGCGCCGACTGGGAGCCCGACGAAGTCATTCATCGGCTGTTGAAGAATCCATCGCAGCCCATCTTTGTAGCGCTGCATGACCAACGAAATCTGGCTGGTCTCGGGAATGAGTACGCCAACGAGTTGTGCTTCCTCAACGGTTTGCTTCCCACCAGGTGCGTGGATCAGGTTTTCAACTTGGAGCGCGTCATTGAGCGCGGGCGGCGGTTGATCCATGCCAATCGGGACCGCGTACAGCGCAGCACCACCGGCGACCTTCGCCGGGGTCAAACACTTTGGGTGTTTGGACGTGACCGGCAACTGTGCCGCCGCTGTGGCACGCCGATTCTGGCTGGCTCGTTGGGTCGGACTGCCACTGAGTTACGCAACACGTTTTGGTGCCCGAATTGTCAGCACTGAGTTCAGCGGATCAAGTACCAAAAAGCCGTGCGGAGTTGTTCCAGAGCACATCGCGCAGCCAGTCGTCGCCAAGATTGAGGCCGATCAAACCTTCGACCTGGTGCGCATAGTCGTACGGAATGTTCGGGAAGTCCGAACCCAGCAAAATTTTGGTCTGTAGCTCGACGAGCCGGGGACGCAATTCGGGTGCCGCCGCCGGATCCGATTCGAAGAATCCGGTGAAGGCCATGGTTGTATCGAGCCGGACGTTGTCATAATGGTCAGCAAGATCCATGAACGCCGCCACCTCCGGTGCGCCCATGTGGGCAATGATCAGTGCCAGGTCAGGGTGCCGTGTGAGGACATCCGCAACGCCAGCAGGCCCGGTATGGGCGCCCGCCGCGGGACCAGACCCCGCGTGCAACACCACCGGCGTGCCACTGTCGGCCAGCGCGCCCCATACCGGCTCCAGCAGCGGATCGTTCGCGGCAAAATTACCGACCTGCAGATGCGCTTTGAAAACTTCAACACCGGCATCGATCAGCTCGGGAACATAGTCGGCAGCCTCCGGCTCGGGGAAGAATGTGCCCGAGCGTAGGCAATCGGGTTTGTCAGCGGCGAAAGCTAGCGTCCAATCATTCATAAAACCGGCGATGCCCGGCTTGTGCGCATAGGAAAGCGCCGAGAACTTCTTGATGCCCATGGCGCGCAGTGTCTCAACGCGTTCGTCGTCACTCAACCGGTAAGTGATCGGCCACAGCCGGCCGAGCAGCGGGCCAGCGGAGTCGAAGTAGGCCCAAACCTTACGGAGGATCTCCGGCGCCATGAAATGCACATGAACATCGAACAGTCCCGGCAGGCCGAGCTCCTCGATGACTCCTAGAATGTCTCCGTCGCGGAGCGGAGTCGCCCCCGACATCTAATTGATTCCCTTGACTCGACGCCCAAGCTCGCGCGTGGCCTCGCGGTTAGCTTGACGTTCGGCCAGCGCGTGCCGCTTGTCGTATTCCTTCTTGCCGCGCGCGACCGCGATCTCAACTTTGGCGCGACCATCCTTGAAATAGAGCGACAGTGGGACGATCGTTGCTCCCTTGGCGTCAACCTTGCGCGAAATTTTGTCGATCTCGGAACGGTTGAGCAGTAGTTTGCGTTTTCGCCGCGTCGAATGATTGGTCCAAGTGCCGGCCGCATACTCAGGAATATGGACGTTGAGCAGCCAGATCTCGCCATTTTCGATATCGCCGAAGCCGTCGACCAGCGAGGCCCGGCCAGCGCGCAGTGACTTAACTTCGGTACCGGTCAGGACCAGCCCGGCCTCGTAAGTGGCATCAATGTGGTAGTCGTGGCGCGCTTTGCGATTCTGCGCGACAAGCTTCTGGCCACGTTCCTTGGGTGCTGAGTCCTTGGGCATGCTGACATTGTCCCATCACCGCGGGGCTTACAGCCAACCCATCGGATTCACGGTACGGCCGTTGACAATCACCATGAAGTGCAGGTGGCAGCCGGTCGAATAGCCGGTTGTACCCGAGTAAGCGATCACTTGGCCGCGACTAACGTGTTGGCCAGCCCGCGCGACGAAGCGTGACAGGTGGTTATAGGTCGTGACGACGCTTTTACCGCGCATGATGCCGTTGTTGAGGATGACCCGATTGCCGTAACCCGCGTTGTAGTAGGTCTGCAGGACCCGGCCCGACGCCGCTGCTTTAACGGGGGTGCCGCAGGAGACACCGAAGTCGGTGCCGTCATGCAGTTTGTACCGATGCAGAACCGGGTGGAAGCGCATGCCGTACTGCGACGTGATCGGTCCGTTAGCAGCAGGGGAGAGCGTGCCACCACCATCACCACCGGCAGAGCCACCGCCGCCACCGCCACCGCCACCGGAGTTGGCTTTGGCCCTAGCGCGAGCGAGTTCTTTCTTGGCGAGGGCGCGCAGGCGTGCCTCAAGACTGCCGCGTTCGCTCTCGAGTGCCTGGAGCTGCCTAGCGTCGTCCTGCTTAGCGGCCCGCGTCGATTTTGCGGCCGTCGAACGGGCGCCAACCAATTTGTTCACCTGGTCGGTTTGGGTCTCCGCTTGGTTTCTGAGTTTGGTCCGCACCAGCAGGTTGGCTGCCGCCTCCGCGCGCTTGGCAGCGACCTCATCGCGCAATCGCTTTACTTTGTTCTTGTTGAGCGTCAACAAGACCTTTTTAGCCGCCAACCGCTGCATCGTGGCAAGTTGTGCATCGCCGACCGAGTTGTTCAAGTTGATCTGTTCGGAGAATGTCGACGGACTCACGCCGCGCAGCAACTCACCGAAGGCGCGTAGTCCTCGATCCCCATCCTGCAAGGACTCGACCGTGAACTGTTGAACCTCGGCTTCCGAGGTCTGCAAGGATTTTTTCCCATTGGCCAGTTCGACTTGGGCCTGTTTCAAGGACGCTTGGCTCCGGATCAACGCTGCTTGCATCGTCGCATCCCGAGCATGCGCGACGGCCAATTCACCCTTGGTATCACTCAGATGAGACTGCGCAGCATCAAGACTTGCCTGCGCCTTCTTGAGCGCGGCCGCAGCAATTGCGTAGGTCTTACTCGAACTCTCCAAGTCTTTCTTGGCGCTGCCAATCTTTCCGCTAACCCGATCTTTTTTCTTCTTTAGATCAGACTTCGAGTCGGCCGTGCCCGGGCTCGCGAAAGCAGCCACCAGGGCGCAACTGAGTACGGCGGCAACCAACGCTTTACGCGTAGTGAAATACATGACCTCGACCTAAATGGGGGAAGATTCTCGAAGAGAACTGTCGAAAGGTTTATGAAATTGTGACCTGTGTGACTGGTGTTACTCGTATGACTCTAACTGATTATCGCTAGACGTCCAGATATTTGCGTGTCATTACGAGTGTCGGAATCAATGCAAGCAACAGCGCGAGCACCGTGGTGTAACCCATGACAGTGATCGCATCAGACCATCCGACCCACGTCGTTATCTGTCCCAACGTGTCCCGCAGGTAGTGATAGACCACGAAATACATGAACGCACCGAGCCCGGCCGCGGCCAGGAACGCCGACAAGAGTGCTGCCACCAATGATTCGAGAATGAACGGCAGCTGGATGTGCCAACTCGATGCACCCACCAGGCGCATGATGCCGATCTCGCGACGACGCGCATACGCGGTCATCCGGATCGTGTTAGACACCTGCAGAATCGCCGCAACGATCAATAGCAACGACGTTCCCAATGCGGCAATACGCATCTTGCTGAGCATCGTAAACAGTGGGCCAAGAATTTCGCGCAATGAATTGACGCTGCCAACGCCATCCATTCCGGTGACCTGACTGACCACACCGTCGAACTCGCGCGGATTCTTCAGCGTCACGAAATACGACTCGGGAAATGCTTCCGGGCCGAGCGTCTCCAGCTGTTTGCGGCCAGTGTCTGTTTGCCCGAGCAAGGCTCGTGCCTGCGCATAGTTCTTCGCCGGCGTACGTACGTCGAATGTTTTGACCTGCGGATTCGTGCCAAGCGCCTTGCGGACCGCTATTTTCTGTTCGTCGGTCGCGACGCCGCCGAGGCATTGTGGGCCCGACGAGTTCTTGGTGCAGAGATTCACCTGGAGTTGGAGCCGGTCGCCGAAATACTTCTCCGTGCGGTCAGCCTGACTCTGAATCAGCAGGCCCAGCGAGGCCAGCATAAGCGACACCGACATTGTCACGATGAGGGAAATGCTCATTGATTTGTTGCGGGTGAGGCCCGATGTGAGTTCCTTGATGGTGCTGCCTAAAGCCATGTCAGTCTCAATTCTGATAGCCGTAGATGCCGCGTGCCTCGTCGCGGAGGATCTTGCCGTCCTCCAGCTCGATCACGCGCTTGCGCATCTGGTCGACGATTGACTGATCATGCGTCGCCATCACTACGGTGGTATCGGTACGGTTAATGCGGTCGAGGAGCTTCATGATGCCAACGCTCGTCGTCGGGTCGAGGTTACCGGTCGGCTCATCGGCGATGAGGATCATCGGCCGGTTGACGAAGGCGCGAGCGATCGCCACACGCTGCTGCTCGCCACCAGATAGTTCGTCGGGCATGCGGTGGCCCTTGCCATCAAGGCCGACCATCTCCAAGGTCTCGGGGACCAGTTGGGCGATATCGGCGCGCGACTTGCCGATCACCTGCAACGCAAAGGCGACATTTTCGGTCACCGTTTTGTTGGGTAGGAGGCGGAAATCCTGAAAGACCGTGCCAACCTGACGGCGCAACTTCGGCACCTTCCAGTTGGAAAGTTTGTTGATTTCCTTGCCCGCGACATGAACCCGTCCTGATGTCGGTCGGGTTTCGCGGAGAATCAGCCGGAGGAACGTCGACTTACCTGAACCGGATGCGCCAACGAGGAAAACAAACTCCCCTTTGTCGATCTCGAGGTTGATCGAGTCGAGCGCCGGTCGCTTTTGGCCAGGATAGGTCTTCGTGACTTTGTCGAATCGAATCACTGATCGAGTGTAGGCATACGACGGGCATCTGCCCGGTAGGCGCGCCTTTCCAGTCGCGATTCGTGTGGTTGCGCTTCGAGCACGTCCTCACGAGGCTTCACTGCGGACAGCTTCGCCGTGACACGTTCAACCCGCCTCGGCGCAATCGGCTAGGCCGATTGGCCTCGGCGCCACCGGATGCCGGCTTCGATGAAATCGTCGATCTCGCCGTCCAGCACCGCGTGGGTGTTGCCGGTCTCATATTCGGTGCGCAAATCTTTGACCATCTGATACGGATTGAGCACATAGTTGCGCATCTGATCACCCCAACTGGCCTGCACGTCACCGCGGAGTTCGTCGAGCTGCGCACGCTCCTCGGCCTTCTTAAGTGCCAGGATCTTGGCCTTCAAGATGACCATGGCCGACGCCTTGTTTTGCAGTTGGCTCTTCTCGTTCTGGCAGCTGACCACAGTGCCGGACGGAATATGGGTAAGGCGTACAGCCGAGTCGGTCGTGTTGACGCTCTGACCACCCGGACCTGAGGATCGATAGACATCGACCCGTACGTCCTCGTCGGGAATCTCGATCTCATCGGTCTGCTCGAGCACCGGGACGACTTCGATCGCCGCGAACGACGTCTGTCGACGACCCTGGTTGTCAAATGGCGAAATGCGTACGAGCCGGTGCGTGCCAGCCTCAACTGACAACGTTCCGTAGGCGTACGGCGCTTTGATCGCGAAGGTTGCCGATTTGATGCCAGCCTCTTCTGCGTAGGACGTGTCGTAGACCTCGACTGAATAATGATGGCGTTCAGCCCAACGGATGTACATCCGCATCAGCATCTCGGCGAAGTCGGCCGCATCCACGCCACCAGCACCCGATCGGATCGAGATGAGCGCGTCGCGTTCGTCGTAATCGCCTGAAAGCAGCGTGCGAATCTCGAGCGATTCGACTGCTTTTTCGATCTTTATCAGGTCAGCGTCGGCTTCGGCGAGTGAATCGGCGTCGCCCTCTTCCTGAGCAAGTTCGACCAGGACTTCCATGTCCTCGACGCGTTGACGCAACCCCGTGATGCGCTCAAGTTCAGACTGCAATGCTGACAACCGGCCGGTCACGCGCTGGGCGTTGGGCTGATCATCCCAAAGGTCGGGGGCAGCCACTTGTTCCTGCAAATCGGCGATCTCGACCTGCATCTTGTCCAGATCGAGCACCTTCTCGATCGACGTCAGTGTTACGCCAATGGACTTGATGTGTTCGGAGAAATCGGTAGCAGCCACAACCCGAGGTTACAGGCCCATGTCGTGACGCCGACGCGCACGGTTGCCGGTCAACGGCCAACCCGCAACACACTCGTCGCATCAGCCGTCACGGTGCTCGAGCTCTTCCAGCCCGGCGGCACCAGCGCCAGATCCAGAGGCTGTTCGAGGTGTATGTGCACGCGCTCACCTACTAGTGAAACCCGCCAGATCGTGCCCGCTGCTCCACTCGCGGCGACATAACCAGCGACGATTTGCTTGATCCGGCGCAGCTCAAGTGGGAGGTCCTGATTGATACCTTCGCGATAGATCGCGTCCCGGTCGAGGCCGTCAGCGGCAACGAGCGCTGCGCCGTCCGCGACGTTGTTGAGCTGCTGCCGCTGCAAAAAGGCTGCCGATGAGTTGACCACAACAACGACCAACAACGCCACGACGATGAAAAAGCCAACAATCATGACGCTGACCTGACCGGTCTCGTCGCGCTTCATCGGGCGGCCCGATAACTACCGTAAGGCTCAACATGGGTGCTGTCGACGACGATCGGCGCCAGCTGATCGCCCAACGCGCTTGGTGTTAACGGAAGCGGCTGGGTCACACGAATCAAGACGCGTACCGATGACCCGGGTTGTAAACAGTCTGACGGTGCTGGCCGGCAGCGGATGTCGATCGAGGCATCGTCAATATCTTGGTCAGCCAATGCAACTTCGGCGGCTCGTCTGGCGCGGGTAAAGGCTGCGCCGGTATCGGGGGCGAGCACAAAAGCTCGTGCGGCCGAACGGGTTGCCGCAGATACCCCGTACGAAGCACGTTGGACATCGAACACAGCAATCAAAATATAGACCAGCGGAATGATCAGGAGCAGCGCTAACCAGATGAACTCGATCAGCGCGGTCCCTTCCTCCCGCTTGGACTTCATGGCGCAATCTCGCGGATTGCGTGGCCCTCAACATTCAAGGTGACGCCCGGCCCGAAAAGTCCGAGTGCTGGAACCCGGGTCCGAACATGGACTACGGTCCCGGGCACCCCAGCCACGGACTCGTAGCCAGCCGAGACGTCATCGGCATAGCGATCGGCGATCGCGGCCCGGATCATGCTGCGGGTACGTTGAGCGCCGATGGCTGGACTCGCATCAATCACGGCAGCAGCACGAGCCCCTTCGGAGGCCGCTGCAGCGACCGTGTTGCGCACATGCATGACGAGGCCGACCTGCATGACGCCCAGCACGAGTGGCACCAGCAGGACCATGATCAGGACGAAGTCGACTACCGCCGACCCACGCTCCTTTTTAGCCATGGATCAACGCTCAACCGCCGACGGAGGTTAGTGCGTGCTCGAGCATTGTTCGCAGTTGTGGCCCTGCGACCGCAGTCAGCATTGCCACGAGGCCAGCGGTCATGACAGTGATCATGACCCAGCCGGGCACATCTCCTCGTTCGTCGTAGCGTCTCAATCTCTTCATGGTGTTCCTTTCACATTCCAGAGGTCATATGGAGGCCAACGAGGCCCGGATAGAAGGCGAACACGACGGTGATCGGCAGAATAAGAAAAACCACCGGGAGCATCATGGCCACTTCCTTGCGGCCGCCCAGCTCGATGAGCTCGCGTCGGCTCGACTCACGTACGTCGGCCGCCTGCGCGTGCAACACATCAACCAACGGCGTACCTCGCTCGATTGCAACTGCCAGCCCTTCGGCGAAGCGGGCAATGACCGGGACTCCCGTTCGAATCGCAAGCTGGTCGAATGCCGCTTGGATCGATGTGCCGGTACGTATCTCGGCGAGCACCCGCTCAAGTTCGACAGCCAGATCCCCGTGACACACGGTGACAACTCGCTCAAGCCCAGACACTGGGCTCTCCCCCGCCGCCACCGCCAGCGCCAGCAGGTCAGCCACGGTCGGAAATTCCTCGCTCATTCGCTGTTCGTGCGCCTTGACGGCGGCGGACAATGCGTTGTCACAACTGAGTAATCCCCCAACGAATCCGACCAGGCAGAAGATCAGAAGTGGTAACGCCGAGGAGCCACGCCCGGCGAACCACAGCACCGAAAGCGCCAAGCAGACACACAGCGCGACGAGGCCCCAGATCAGTTGACGAGCGCGGAACTTGCTCAACGATTGATGTCCGCCCAACCGGTTGAGCCGCGTCTCTACTGATGCAGATCCTCCGACGACTCGATCGATCGTTGCAGCGCCACGACGAAGCGATGGCCCAAACACTGCTTGGGCCGTAGAAACTGAAACGATTTCGCCCGGTGCCGCGGTATGCACATCACGGAGATAGGGCAGCATGCGATCGACAAGTGCCGGCCGCCGAGTGCGTAGCCAGCTCGACACAACTAGCACCACACCCGTAGCCAGGCACAATCCAAGCGCTGCACCGATCATGCGAGGATCCGTCGCTCGGCTGGGAACCTGCCGAGCCACAGCATCAGCCGATAGGCCACGAAACAGAGGATTGCGCCGCCGATCAGGATCACCATGCCAATACCGGTTGCAAACTTGTCGACGACATTTCGCTGCAAACTCATCAACAGCAGAACGACCCAGGGCGCGGCGACCGCCATACGCGCACCGTTAACGGTCCAGGACTGGCGCGCTTCGAGTTCGCTGCGGGTGCGGTAGTCGTCGCGGAGAAAACCCGACAGTGACCGAAGCACTCGGCCGAGATCGCCACCGCCGACATCACGGGCAATACGAAGCGCTTCGACAACCCGATCACCGACCGGATCGGCCAAACGGGCCTTAAGCCGGTCGAGTGATTCATGGAAACGTCCGGTCGACTGGTAGTCACGGCTGAATGCGTCGAACGGTGCCCGAAGTGCGTCCGGACCGCGCTCACCGAGTTGTTGTAACGCTTCAGGCAGCGACAATCCGGCGCGCACCGCCGAGGCAAGATTGTCGACTGCATCCGGCCAGAGCGCGCGAAACTCACGCGACCGTCGTGCGGCCCGCCCACGCAGTATGCCAATTGGCAAGGCACTGGCGATGGTGCCGAACACCAAGGCAATCACGAGAACCCCCGACAACGCCGCCACTAAGAATGTGACGACAACAAAGCATCCGCCGCACACGCCAACGAGGCTGCGCGGGCGTATGTCTGACAACCCTGCACGGGCCAGCAAATCCGGGAGCATCGACGAGGTTTCGCGCGGTGCCGGCCGCCACGTTGGGTCGGCGAATGTCCACGCGATGAGTACGAATCCCAAGCCGATGACGAGACCTATCAATGCACCCATCGAGCGCCGTCCAGAATTGCGTCGATATCAATCCCCACCAGTTCGAATGGCTCACGCCGCGCCGGTGCACCCGAACCGCGTTCAAGTCGACCATTGCGACGTACGAAGATTTGTTCGCTCTCGATGTTGTCATTCTCGACCCGTCCGGACACCGCAATGATCTCGCGGACACCGCGCTTACCTTCGGCGTCGATCGCGGCATGGATAACGACATCGACCGACGATGCAACGGTCGGCACGACGAATCGGCTGCCGATGTTGTCGCCGGCAAGGAGCGGCAGAACACACATTTTTGCGAGCGCCTGCCGGGCCGAATTGGCGTGCAGGCTGGCCATTCCAGGCAGCCCGGCATTCAAAGCAAGTAGCAGGTCTAGGCATTCGGCCGATCTGACCTCGCCGACAATGATCCGTGAGGGCCGCATTCGCAGCGCCTCTTTGACCAATGCCCGCAGGTCAACCTCACCGGTGCCTTCGAGCCCCGCCTGACGGGTCTGCATGCCGACCCAGTCCGGATGGCCGCATTGAAGTTCGAAAACCTCTTCAACGGAAATGAGCCGCTGCGTGCCGGGTATTGCCGATGCAAGGCAGTTCAGAACTGTAGTTTTTCCAGCCTGGGTCCCACCGGAGACAATAATATTGAGACCCGCGATGACGGCCGCGCGCAGGAATTCGGCGGCCGGCTCGTCGAGCGAGCCGAGGGTCACAAGATCCTCGATAGTCCGGGCCCTGGCGACAAATTTTCTTATATTCACCGCTGAAAATTCCCGCGAAATTCCTTCCAACACAACATGCAGGCGATGCCCACCTGGGAGCATCGCATCGACGAACGGGGTCGAAATATCGAGCCTCCGGCCGCTCGAGGACAGCATCCGCTCAACCAGTTCACGCACTTGTTCGGCAGTCAGAATTGTCGAAGTCAATTCGTGCCGGCCATTGCGTGCGATGAATACCCGCGAAGGTTGGTTGATCCAAATTTCTTCAACGCTCGGATCATCCAGATAGGGCTGCAATGGTCCGAATCCAGCGATATCGGCAACTAATCGGCCGATCACGACTTCAGGTTCGACAAGACTATCGACGATGCCGGTCAGACTGCGCGCCTCATGCTCGGCGACCACTTGCGTCGCGACCCGGTGTACTGCAGCCGCATCTGCCGATGGATCAATCCGTCGCTCACGCACGACGGTGCGTACGCGCTCAGCGAGAGCGTCGCCGGTAGTCAAAACAGTCATCCCCAAACCCTTCCCCCGAAGAGTGACTCGACTAGAATCCTGCACCCAAAAAGCGAATCTGTGAAGGGGGCCCTGTGGATATCGCGCTTACGTCATAAGAATTGTGGTCGCTAGCCCGCAATTCTTATGACGCAACGGGGAGGCGTTCCGCCGCGGCTAAGACGAGACGTAGCCCTTGAAGCTGCGGTCCCCGTCGTAGGCACCGTGCGAGTGCGACCGGCAGGCGATCCAAGCCATCTTTGACCCGCTCTGAGACAATTTGCCGATAAGGATTTTCGACGACGTTTGTCTCGGCCACGCGCATGCACCAAGATCGAAGCGGAACCTTCATCTGACCGGCATACCCACATCGACCCCAACACGAAGGACACTGCAATGGCACAAAAGCAATCGATCCTCGGCCGCATCAGTCAATTGACCCGGGCCAACATCAATTCGTTGCTGGACAAGGCAGAGGATCCCGAGAAGATGCTCGATCAATTGGTGCGTGACTACACCAATTCGATCGCCGAGGCCGAAGACGCCGTGGCGCAGACGATCGGCAACCTGCGTCTCGCCGAGGCCGACCGCACCGAAGATGTCGCCGCCGTGAAGGACTGGGGAAACAAGGCACTACTCGCCTCCCAGAAAGCCGATGCGCTGCGCACTTCGGGCAATGCCGCAGACGCGGACAAGTTCGATCAACTTGCCAAGGTCGCGCTGTCGAAGCAGATCGGCTTCGAGACTGAAGCCAAGACCTCGGCACCGCAAATCGCCGCCCAGAATGAGACCGTTGAGAAGCTCAAGGTCGGTCTGGAGCAGATGAAGGTCAAACTCGGCGAACTACAAACCAAACGCGACCAACTCGTCGCCCGAGCGAAGACTGCCGAGGCGCAGGCCAACGTCCTCGATGCGGTCAAGTCGATCGATGTGCTCGATCCAACCAGCGAGCTGGGTCGCTTCGAGGAGAAGGTACGCAGATCGGAGGCACAGGTTGCCGGACAGTCTGAGCTCGCAGCCTCAAGCCTCGACTCACAGTTCGACGAATTAGAAACGTCAACCACGGCCGCCGAGATCGAGGCACGGCTGTCCGAGCTCAAGGGCTTGGGCGCTGGCGCACCCACTCCTGCGGTTGACGCAGCCGAATAGCCACCCGTTTCATCCCATCACGGGGGACTGGCCCCGGAAGTTGATCCGGGGCCATCTTCCTTGCGGCTGGCGGTTGAGCGCGCGACAGGTGACCGTTCCGCTGGCATGATGGCGCTATGAAACTCAACGAAACTTTCAGTTGCCCCGGGGCCACGGTCGAAGCTGTTTACGCGCTCATCACCGATCAGGCATTCCGCGAGAGCGCCGCTGATGCCGACGGTGCCGTGGAACGCGACATCACGGTCGCGGCGAACACGGCCGGTGGCGACACGGTCACAATTGTTCGTACGATACCCGCCGACCTGCCGGACTTTGTCAAAAAATTCACCGGAGAGACAGTCAAGATCAAGCAGACTGAGGAGTGGGGCGGCCCGAATTCGGCCGGTAGCCGCACGGCCGATATCTCGGTGAAAATCATCGGTCACCCGGCTGAAATGATCGGTACGGCGCTCCTCGACGGCAACAGCCCGGACGCCAACCTCATCATCGACGGCGACGTCAAGGTCAAAGTCCCTTTCCTGGGAAAGAAGATCGAACCCGAAATTCGCAAGGCGATTTTGAGTTCAGTACGTCACGAGGCCGAACTTCGCGCCAAGCGTCTCAGCTGATCACATCTGGATCGATCGGCGCAGCGGCTTGCAATGCGGCCAGCACTGCGCCGATCTCCTGCGTGGCAAACCACGCAAGATCACCACTGCCGTCCAGATCAACATGGAATGCGGCCACCTCGGCGAGCGTGACGGGAACATCAAGTGACGGCACATCGGCCGAGACTACGGCTCGACCATTCGCGGCGGCCGCACTGAAAGCGGAGAATTCGCTCTCCTCATCCTCATCCTCGGGCACGAACCGCGTCACTTCGATCGCTGAATCGCGATCGAGCAACTCGAGATCGGCGATATCGACTGGCAAATAGATGCGCATTCGCAGTCAGGCTTTCGCCGGTCGAGTACGACCGCGCGGCGCCTTGGCCCGCCGCGTGCCGACCGTTTCCAGCATCTCAACCAACGCATCATCGATGCATTGGGCTAGAACATCCGCGTCTGGGATCGCACTGCGATCGGCCACAATCCCGAAAAACACCTTGCCGTCATAGGACGTGACACCGATCGACACGGCACGATTGTCACTCAGCGGTATGCAGGGGTAGACCTCGCTGACGCGCGCGCCAGCCATATACATCGACTCCTGCGGGCCCGGGACATTAGTAATCACGATCTGATGACCGCGCCCGGACTCTGATTCAGCCACACGTGCACCGACCGCATGGAATGTGGACGTCGCGAAACCGGGCAGCCCGGCCAATTTGTTGGCAGCCACCGCCGAACCCGTCTCACGATGATCCTTAAGCGCATACGACACCTGGTGCAACCGAACGACCGGATTTGATTCGCCAACCGGCAGCGATAACAGGTGGCCGCGGACCTTCGACCCAAATGACGTCGGCAATCCATCATCGGCGACGACCGACATCGGCACCATTGCACGGATCTTGGTCTTGGCCGTGACCCGCTCCGCCCGCGTGAGCAGCCAGCCGCGCATACCGCCTGCGACCGCCGCAAGGATGACATCATTGATTGTGCCGCCGTGCTCATCGCGCACGAGTCGGTAGTCCGAAAGTCGAGTTTCGAGCGACGCGAAGCGGCGATGCTT
The DNA here is from genome assembly GCF_057586615.1 of Aeromicrobium changchenzhani. Taxonomy (NCBI): domain Bacteria; kingdom Bacillati; phylum Actinomycetota; class Actinomycetes; order Propionibacteriales; family Nocardioidaceae; genus Aeromicrobium; species Aeromicrobium changchenzhani. The sequence continues at coordinate 2,775,162 of NZ_CM172480.1, forward strand.
GCTGAGATTGGCCCACAGTACGCCGTTCGGGGTGGCGCTGCGGTGACCGATACCGGGGATCCGGGCGGCGGCCCGGACGACGTTCATCTCCGCGATGCGCAGTCCTTCCCCGGGCTTGCGAACATTTTGATTGAGCGCGCCCAATGCCAATCCGGCCGCGCCCGGATGGGCCCCCGGATCCCAGTCTTCGTGCGGGATCTCCCGTTCGTGGGCGGTCTCCTCCAAAAGCACCTGCGCAAGATCCACCGTTTCGGACCCATCAACAAGCGCCTGATGCGACTTGAACAATAGCGCCACTCGACCGCCTTCGAGCCCTTCGACAAGGTACAACTCCCACAGCGGACGGTCTGGATCAAGGCGCCGAGCGATGAGCCGACCAACGAGTTCGCGCAACAAAGCCATCGAGCCGGGCTTGGGCAGCGCCGAACGGCGTACGTGCCGCGAGAGATCAAAATTCTCATCATCGACCCAGACTGGTGTGCCGATCGATAACGGAACTTTCTTGGCGATCTGCCGATAGCGCGGAATGAGGTCAATGCGATCGTCGATGACCTGGATCAATCGGTCGTAGTCGAGCGGGATGTCGCCAGGCTCGAGAATCGTAAACGAGGCGATCTGGCGCGGCGCCGTTGCACTATCGCGGTTCAGGAACATCGCATCCAGTGGGCTCATCCGTTGCATGCTGCTCCTTGAAAACGTTTGAGCCAAAACTATCATCGCTCAGCCGCTGACCACTGCCAATGCGGATTGGGTGAGATGTTCAGCCGCATATTGTTCGGCAAATTTATCAATCGCCCGAACGAATCGACAATCCGGCTGCACTTCATGCAGCGTCCGGCCATCGATCGTCGCCGCATCAACCGCTTGCGGATCGAATGGCAGAAAAGCCGCCGGTACGACCCCACTCAGCCGTTCGACCGTCGTGGCCATCTCCTTCTCGCTCCAGCCAATCGAGCCGCGAGTCATGTTGACCACGACCGAGATCGACGCCGACGGGACCGCCTGTTCGAGGTCGTGCAATCCGCGCACGAGCCGCGTCAATCCGACTGGATCGGCGCGCCCGACCGCGACAATCGCATCTGCGGCTTCGAGACACTGCAAAGTCAATTGATTGCGGCTCGGCGCGGCTGAATCGAATTGATCGGGCGATTCGAGGCAGAAGCCAGCATCCAGCACACTGATCTCGGCGTCTTGGCGGAGCCGTTCAAGCAGTCGGTCGGCCGCCCCTGCGCGGATCCGGCTCCACAATTCAGGCCGTGGTAACCCGGTCAAAAGATGCAAGTGCTCCGAGATCGAATAAAGATGCTCCGACAACCCGGCAACGCGGCCGTCGTTGGCCGCGCGGGCCGCCGAGAGCAGCCCACTGACCTCATCAAGAACGCCCAACATCTGCGCGATAGAACCACCGAACGGGTCTGCGTCGACCAAAACAGTACGCCGACCACTGCGCGCCCAATGATCGGCGAGCGTCAACGCAACGGTGCTTCGGCCCGGGGCACCGATTGGGCCCCACACCGCGACTAGCGTTCCTGAGCCGATCGGTTCGGGGGCTTCTGGGACGACGGCAGATTGGTCCGGCAGCAATCGCGACAGCTCTGACAAACCCCCAGGCTCGAGCCGGTCAGCGATGCCCAACGCATGACAACGCGCTGCATCCCCGTCGAGGGCAACGGGATAGACATCAGCATGCCGAAGCCGATGAACAATATCGGCATCCAGTCCCGGCAGCCCGAGCGATACAAGCGCCACGATCGCGGTCCCAGCTTGGGCTGCTGACACCAGATCCGCAACATCGACGCAGCGCCGGTTCAACTCCAGATCCGGCTCGAGCTCAATTGCCCGCAGCGCCGTTGCCTCCCATGACGCACCACCAGCGGCGATCAAGACCCCGCTCATGGGACGCGAACCAAGGTCACATGGCCCGAGGAGATCCGGCTCACGACTGTGGCTTGGAGCTCTTGTGAGCCGGAAGCAACCAGTATGGTTCGCCCCGCGGAACCACCGATGACGTCATCCTCAGCACCGGCGGACAGGACTCGCACCGCGTGCAGAACACGCGCCGATTGATTTTCGGTCGGTTGGCCTTGGCCGGGCCCGACCCAGACGTCAACCCGATCGCCGCGGTGCAGATCTGCTGGGAACGCGCCATCGGCAACGCTGAGCGGCACCTCGGCTGTCGTCCGTTCAGCGGCCGGTACGACCGCAGCCCGTTCCACCAGCGCTCCACGTTCGACTTGGCGGCCCCACACGAGGAGATCTAGATCGGCGGGAAACTCATCGTCGACGGCAAAGTAATGCTCAGCCAATTCGATGGGAACGTGGATGCGCGTCTCGACAAGATCGCTCTGATCGATCCGATCACCGGCCGCGACACTCGATCGAACCGTCCAGAATGCCTGCGTGTTGTCCTGCGCGGCAAACACCTTGGCACCGATGACGGTTGCGGCAAGCACCAGCAAAATCCCGAACACCAGTCTCGGATCCCGCCACGGCTGTACCGTAATCCGCCGCGCGGGCTTCACCGCCAAACTCCGGTCAGTGTGCGCATCATTATGTCCTGTCCTGAAGAATCAGGCCCCCGCCAGAAGTTCATAGTCCCCATTCACCTACAAATTTCCCAATCCGTCCAGACCCCCCTCCAGTTATCCACAGAAAAGTACTCACCTAGCCGGTATCACCGGTGCATGCCAAAATGGAGGTGTGCCGCCGACCAATAACCGATTCCTCACCCTCGCCGACGTTGCCGACGTGCTCAACGTGACCGTGCGTCAGGTGTATGCATTGGTTCGGATCGGTGACCTGCGCGGAATCCAGATCGGTGGCCGGGGGCAGTGGCGCATCGAGAACACCGCGCTCGAGGACTACATCAGCAAACAGTACGAGCGCACCGACCGCACGATCGCTGAGTTAGTTGATACTGACGAACTCACCGAGGGCATGTGAGCGTCGCAATGGCAGTGAATGGCACCACGACACTACGTGGAGCATCCTCGCGAATGCTGACAAAGTCCTGACCAACCCGATCGACTGTGCCCGAACAGCTCGCACCATCGCGGCGTCGGAGTTGGATCCGATCTCGATCTCTGCGGCAGGCCCGAAAAATATGTGGCCACCCCAGCCGCGCCGCCACCGTTGAGGCTGGCGTCGAGCGCCGCGTCGACGCGCTAATTTCATCTACCCAATCAGGATTGACGATGATGTCATTCTGCTCGGCTCGTAGGTGAATGATCTGTCGATTGACCGAAAGCACGTGCCCCGCCACTCGGGCACCAGCGACGACGAGGATCACGTCACCACCGCAGAGCGCGGACCACGGTGTCGATGCCCATTCACCATCGCGTAAGTCATCGATCAATGCATCCCGCTCGACCAATTGACTCTCGTGGGTCTCAGCCTCAAGATCCGCAAATAGTTTGTCCCACCGCATGACCGGCAGATTAGCCCACGCTGTGGATTTCGGATTGACATACACACTCACCCGTAATTAAATGATCTCTAACGTAGTTAAACGTCATCAAATGATTGGGGGATCATGAAGCTGTCATGGACCGGTCGACTCGCAGTTGCCATCAGCGCGGTCAGTCTTGTGGTGCTGCTTCCCGGTGCCAATCAGAGCGTGCACGCCCTCGGCGGCACCGACGTCGACCCAGCGTTCGCGGCCGCTGGCTCGCTCCTGCTGATGATCCTGAGCGGCTGGCTGCTGACCGGTGTTGCCGTGTCATTCCTGGCGGCGCGGGTGACCGCGTTCAGACGAGTGGCCCGAACCATCACCCCAACTTTCCTGCGCAAAGCACTGTTCTTAGGAGCGGCCAGCGCCCTTGTTGTCGGACCGGTCTGGGCCAGCGACGCCGCCGACCACGGCGCTCAGTCCCCGCACGCTGTCACGGCAGTCTCGGTGCTCGACGGCCTCCGACTCCCCGACCGGCCGATCAGCTCCGCACCGACGCTCACCCCAACGCGGCCCAACCATGCTGTGGCCCATACCGAGTCCCACATCGTGGCGCCCGGCGACACCCTCTGGGCGATTGCCGCGGCGACACTCGCGCCGCATGCCATCACCGGCGAGATCGTCCACGCAGTGAACCAGTGGCACGCAGCAAATCGCGATGTCATCGGCGCCGACCCCAACCGACTTTTTCCCGGCCAAAAACTCAACCCACCCGCGTAGGAGACGCCATGAACACCGCCACATCGCTAATGGTCCGGATGGCTCCCGAACCGCACTACGGATTCATCACGGTCGCACCCGATCAAGTGCCGTTGCCGTTGGCTGGCTTCTCACAGCTGCGCCTAGAGCCACCCGACGACGGCCACGACCCTCTGCAGGAGCGCGCAGCACACTTCATGCAGGTGCTTGTCGAGGTGTTATCAGGCCAACGGCCGTCGCGCCAACTTGGCGGCTGGATGTCACACGATGTCTTCGAACAGTTGCAACGCCGTCTTATGTCAGACGCCCGCTCACCACGCCGTCAACAGATCAACGCTGGCACCCGGATCGGCTCGGTGCACGTGTCGATGGTCTCCACCGACGTCGCCGAGATCGCCGCTCGTATGGTGCACGGCAACCGCTCCCGTGCATTGGCAATCCGGCTCGAACTTCAGACCAATCTTCGTCGGGTCAGTCAGTGGCGGTGCACCGCATTGACCTGGGCCTGAGCGACGTCAGCGATTCTTCTTGCGCGATTTACGCTGCTGTTTCGCCTTCTGTCGAGCACGATCCTTGGACTTCGCCTGACGTTGCGCCTCAAGCGCATCCTCATCGGCATTCTCTGCACCATCGGTCACCTGAGCGCCGCCGGAGCCATCATCGCTGGGTGCCGAGTAGGACAAGTTGGCCTGTTTCTCGTGCGCCAGACCCTTCGCCGAGATCTGCGGCACATCGTCTGGATCCTCATCCGGCTCGATCTGCACCTCAAGGTTAAACAGGAAGCCAACCGACTCTTCCTGGATCGCTTCCATCATCGCGTTGAAGAGCTCGAAGCCCTCGCGCTGATATTCGACCAGCGGATCGCGCTGGGAATATGCCCGCAGCCCGATGCCCTCGCGGAGATAGTCCATCTCGTAGAGATGTTCCCGCCACTTGCGGTCCAGAACGCTCAGTACGACGCGGCGTTCCAACTCGCGGGTGATCTCCGAGCCCAGCGCTTCCTCGCGCGCTGCATACGCCTTGAGCGCGTCCTCAGCAATGATCTCCTGAACCGACTCGGTCGTAAGCCCAGCACGGCCGCCAGCGCTCTCGTCAACTTCGTCGATCGACAAGGACATTGGATACAACGTCTTGAGTGCGACCCAGAGCTTCTCCAGCTCCCATTCCTCGGCAAATCCTTCGGTCGCGCCATGGACATAGGCATCGGTGACCTGCCGGATCATGGTGCGGATCCATTCATGCAGATCCTCGCCCTTGAGCACGCGGCGACGCTCGGAGTAGATGACCTCACGCTGGCTACTCATCACATCGTCGTATTTGAGGATGTTCTTTCGGGTATCAAAGTTCTGTGCTTCGACCTGCGCCTGAGCCGAGGCAATCGCGCCCGTCACCCGCTTGTTCTCGATCGGGACGTCATCGGGGATCTTCATTGTCTGAAGCACCCAGTTGACCCAATCGGATTTGAACAGCCGCATCAGGTCATCCTCGAGCGACAAGTAAAAGCGGGTCTCCCCTGGATCGCCCTGTCGGCCGGAGCGACCACGCAGCTGGTTGTCGATCCGACGCGACTCGTGGCGCTCGGTGCCGATGACCGCAAGGCCGCCAGCTTCTCTGACCGCGTCATGCTCGGCCGAGACTTGCGCTTCGATCTTCTTCAGCGCATCGGGCCAAGCTGCTTCATAGTCTTCCGCCGTCTCGAGCGGGTCCAGCCCTCGATCGCGCAGCAACTGATCGGCGAGAAATTCGACGCTGCCGCCCAGCATAATGTCGGTACCACGACCGGCCATGTTGGTCGCCACGGTCACGGCACCCCGGTGCCCCGCCATCGCCACGATCGATGCTTCGCGATCATGTTGCTTGGCATTAAGCACCTCGTGCGGAACGCCGCGCTTACGCAATTGTTTGGAGAGCCGCTCACTCTTTTCGACACTCGTTGTGCCCACAAGGATCGGTTGGCCCGTTGCGTGGCGCTCAACAATGTCTTCGACGACAGCATTAAATTTGGCCGCCTCGGTGCGATAAACAAGGTCTGGCTGGTCGAGCCGGGTGATCGGGCGGTTGGTCTGGATTGGGACAACACCCAACTTGTAAATCTTGTCGAACTCAGAAGCCTCGGTGAGCGCCGTACCGGTCATACCGGAGAGCCGATCGTAGAGCCGGAAGTAGTTCTGCAGCGTGATCGTGGCGAGCGTCTGGTATTCCTCGCGGACCGTCACGCCTTCCTTGGCTTCGATGGCTTGGTGGAGACCTTCGTTATAACGACGCCCATCAAGGATTCGTCCGGTGTGCTCATCGACGATCATGACGTTGCCGTTCATCACGACATAGTCCTTGTCGCGTTTGAAAAGTTCCTTGGCCTTGATCGCATTGTTCAGGAAGCTGATCAGCGAAGTGTTGACGGCGTCATAGAGATTGTCGATGCCCAGCACATCTTCGACCATCTCGATGCCCGGCTCGGTGATCGAGATCGTGCGCTTCTTCTCGTCGACCTCGTAGTGTTCGTCAAGTTTCATGGGTACGACGATCTTGGCGAACTCGCCATACCATTTGACGTCGTCCTCGGTCGGCCCCGAGATGATGAGTGGTGTGCGAGCCTCATCGATCAAGATCGAGTCAACCTCATCGACAATCGCGAAGCTGTGGCCACGTTGTACACAGTCGGCAATCTCATCGGCCATGTTGTCGCGCAGATAATCGAAGCCAAACTCGTTGTTGGTGCCATAGGTGATGTCGGCGGCGTACGAGACCCGGCGTTCGGCCGGCGTCATGCTCGGCAGGACCATGCCGACGGTCATACCCAAGAAGTGGTAGACGCGGCCCATCCACTCAGCGTGGTACTTGGCCAGGTAGTCATTGACGGTGATGACATGAACGCCTTTGCCAGTGAGTGCATTCAGATAGGACGGCAGCGTCGCAACCAAGGTCTTGCCCTCGCCGGTCTTCATCTCAGCGACGTTGCCCAAATGCAGCGCTGCCCCGCCCATGACCTGGACGTCGAAGGGACGCATTCCGAGCACACGGGTTGCTGCTTCGCGAACCGTGGCGAAGGCTTCGGGCATCAAATCGTCGACGGTTTCGCCGGCGGCAAGGCGCTCACGGAACTCCGGAGTCATGGCCTGCAACTGTTCGTCCGTCATCTCGCTGAACTCATCCTCAAGCGCATTGACCTGCTTGGCGATGGCTTCGAGTTGGCGAACAATCTTGCCTTCGCCCATACGAAGAATCTTGTCGATGATCTTAGGCACGAAAGAGAACTCCTGAGTGGATGGTTGAGCCTTCCTATACTAGACGGACCGCCAAAGCGGCACTGAGTTCCGGTGCCAGATCGCCTTTGAGCTCACATCGGACCGATCCCAAACCAAGCCACCGAGCCATGTCGTTGAGCTCGGCTGCGAGTTCGATCGCGGTGTCTGCGGGCGCGTCAATTTCCTGCCAGGCACTTCGTACGATCAACTCGCCAGCTGCCCGGTCGGCCTTCAGATCGACCCGACCAGCCAATCGGTCCCCGAGCAAAAATGGCAACACGTAGTAGCCGTGGACCCGTTTGTGTTCAGGCACATAGATCTCAATGCGATAACGAAAATCAAACAATGCCTCGGTCCGATGGCGCTCGAACACCAGTGGATCGAAGGGGCTCAGCAAAGCTCTGGCCCGCACGGTCCGCGGCCGTTTGGCTTCGGCATGCAGATAAGTTTGCCGATGCCAACCCTCAACGACGGTAGGAATCAGTTCACCATCGGCGACCAATGTTTCGATCGCTGCTCGCGTCGGCTCCGCCTGCAACCGAAAATAATCGCGCAGGCATTGCTCAGAGGCGATGCCATGTGCACGGGCAGCGTGACGCACCAAAGTCAGATGCGCCTCCTGCGGGGTCTGTGTCGGCAACTCAAGTTGCTGGGCTGGTATGACGCGTTCGGGCAGATCATAAAGTCGTTCAAAAGCTGAATTGCGGCGGGCAGACGTGACCTCCCCCTTGTAGAAAAGGTACTCAAGCGCTGATTTGACCACCGACCAGTTCCAGCCCCAACTGTCTCGGCTGTGCGTCGCATCATGCTCGATGTCGCGCGCCGTCAACGGCCCACGGCGGCGGACCTCTTCCAAAACCCAAGCGACGAGTTCGGGATGTTCGGCGGCGACCCGCGCCATGGCGCCCCACATACGCGCCCCCGACGCCATCCGGAAGCGCAGCGCCGAATGCAGTGACACATCGACGAGCGCGGCCTCGTGCGCCCAGTATTCAAACAGCCGCCGAGGTGCCCGACCGAAGGCGCGATGCAGCAACTCCTGATCGTATGGACCGAGCCGCGAGAACAGCGGCATGTAATGCGCTCGAACGAGCACATTGACTGAGTCAATCTGGAAGAAACCCAGACGGGCGATCGTCGAAGCGAGTTGCCGGGAGCCGACCGCTGCCGGTCGAGCCTTGGTAAACCCCTGCGCACCGAGCGCGATGCGTCGGGCCTGAAGTTGAGTGAGGCTCACCTACCTGTCACTCGTCTTCGACGCTGCGTCACTACTCGTCTTCGACAAGGTTACTCCGCACCGCGTACATGGCCGCTTCCATGCGGGACTTCATCTGCAGCTTTTCCAAGAGGTTGCGGATGTGATTCTTGACCGTGTTCTCGCTGATGAACAACACTTCGGCGATCTCTCGGTTGCTGAGTCCCCGCGCCACCTTGCGCAACACTTCAAGCTCTCGCTGGGTCAGGCCGGTGGCCTTGGCCTGCGGTTTGGAGATATGAACAAACTCCTCCAGCAACTTGGTAGCCATCGTCGGGCTGATCAGCGATTGGCCGGCGGCAACCAAGCGAACGGCCTCGACAACCTGATCGAAAGTTGAGCCATCCTTGAGGATGTAGCCTGATGCACCGGCTTTAATCGACTCATAAAGATCAGATTCTTCATCGCTCGCGGTGAGCATGATGATGCCCGTAGCCGGTGACAGAGCCTTGAGCGCGCCGCATACTTCGACCCCGCTACGGCCGGGCATACGGACGTCCAAAAGCACGACGTCGGGCGGGTTTGCTGCTGCCAAAAGCAGGGCGGTGTCGCCGTCGACGGCTTCCTCGAGATCAAGGTCGCCGTCGGCGGCGAGCATCATTTTGACGCCACGCCGGAACAACTCCTGGTCATCGACCAGAAGGACACGGATCGGATCTTCTCGGCTCAACACAGTCTGATGATGTCATGTCGCGCCGACAGATCTGCGTCAGCAGTTCCGTGGACGACGGTCACTCCTCGGTGACGTCGAGATGGATGACTCCGTAGTCATAACGCTTGCGCAGGTAGACCACGCTCGGTTTCATGGAGTCCTTCTCGACAAAGAGGTAGAAGTCATGCCCCACGAGTTCCATCTCGTAGAGGGCTTGCTCCAACGTCATCGGCTGGCCCGTGTGAGTCTTCTCGCGCACGACCAGCGGGCCGTCGCCCTCGACCTTGAGCGGACCCGCATTGTCGCCAGGGTCGATGTCCTCACCCACTGAGCCAGCCCCATCGGCCAACTCATCGGGCTCAACCGCAGCCACATCGGACAGTGACTGCGGAGTCCGGTTGCCGCGGTGGATCCGAGTGCGATCGACCGATTTACGCAGCCGCGACTCCAGCTTGTCCATCACCGCATCCAACGCCGAATGTTGATCGGTCGACGACGCCTCGGCGCGAACCGCCGGCCCACGCGACCGCAGCGTCATCTCGACGCGGGCCGCCCGATCACGCTGGCGCGGGTTTTTCTCGTGCGTGACCTCCACCTCAACCCGGTGGATCTTCTGTCGCTGATCAAATTTCTCTATTCGGAGCAGCTTCTCGTGGACATGTTCCTTAAATTGATCGGAAATTTCACTATTCCGACCTTTGACGACAATTTCCATGGGACCTCCTCGTCGAAGCGTTACTACGTATCACCGACCGTAGCGCCCCGAATCGCTTTTATCCATCATTCGCGCGAAGTTGGCCAGACACCGTCGTGGTGCCGGCCGGTGGCGGCTATTGTGGCGATCCCAATCGGCCGTTTTCCGGCCCGAGTCAAAACTCGAACGGCCTCCGCGACCGTCGCTCCGGTCGTGATGATGTCATCAACAATGATCACGTTCGGGCCGATCATGAATCGTTCTCGGCGCAGCCGAAGTGCACCCACCAGATTAGTTGATCGGTGCTCAGCGTTCAGACCGGACTGATCGGCGACTTGCCTAGTGTGGACCAAAATCGGTGTGCTCTCGCAGCTGATGCTGATCTGTCGCAGTTGCCGGGCCGCAGTGCTGGCCAACTCGCCAATCGCATCGTAGCCTCGGCTAAAGTTGGCTCGGCGGGACGACGGGACCGGGACCAGCGTCGCGGCCTCCCCTGGCGGCACGTGCGCGCATACCGATGCCGCCAAAAGATGCCCCAACGGCCGCAGCAGACCGAATCGTCCGTGTTCCTTGTATTGGGTGAGTGCCGATCGCAATGGACCTTCGTACGCGCCCGCGGCGATCGGTACGACCGGGCTCGGAGCCATCAGCCCGAATGGAGTTGGGCTCGGCCACGCCTCGTACGGATCAGGTCGCAGCGCCGCCGCGCAGTTCTCGCACAGGGTCAGCGCTGGCATCCCACAGCCACCGCAACTAGCGCCGACCAGAAGATCGGCGAGCGCGACGCGAAATGAGAGCACCCTTCAAGAGTGGCCCAGATTCAGCGAATCGGAACGGCCTACCTCAATCTGTGGACAGTGTTGTTACGGCCGCTAACGATTCCACATCATTTGCGGTCAGCGCGGTCCACGCAGATTGCGGACGAAGCAACCAGAGGTGGCCTTTCGTGTCCAGTACATAGTTTGCCGCGCTGTCCCCGCCGGGCGTCGCCAACTGCACGACATCGAGGCTCGGCAATAGGGCGCCGTTGGTGGAGGTCCCACCCTGCAGGTCAGATCCGTCGATACGCGCACGGAAAATCTGTGAGCCAACGATCCGATCATTGGCCAAGAAAGCAACGCTAGTGTCATCGGACCACGCCACCGAACGGAAGCTCGACAGTTGAGCATCAGCCGTCACGACGGACACCGGCGCGCTGAGGCCAACCGGTCGATCGGCGGAATCACGCAGTATCGAACCGACCAAAACCGTTGATTTAGCACCCCGGCCAGTGATGATCGCATAACGGCTGTTGTCTGGCGACAGCGCGAAGGAACGCACATCTCGAGCTGCCAACTTGCCGATCGACAGCGTCCGCAATTTTTTGTCGGTCGCGAGCCGCACCCGAGTCGCTCCTTGCGGGCGATCGAACGCCCAGACATTGCCCTGATCGTCCCAATGTGGCGACAAGAACCCCTGCCCGGAAAAATTAACTACCTGTTTGCTTCGCAACGCGCCCAGCAGCAGCTGGGTTCTTCCCGCAGTCACTGCGGCAATCTCATGACGATCCGACACGGCGAGCGCCGTTGCACCACGGCTGTCCTTGCCCCATGTCCCCTCGACCGGAGTGACGTCGATGCCATCAACCTTGACAACGCGACTCTTCGCTACGGCATAAAATTCGTCGGATCCAAACTTTGGCCCGTAAGACTGGCCGAACTCCTTCGGCAAGATTCCTTGATTACCCGAATACAAGAAACTCTCACCATCAGTGACACGTATTCCGCTGATGGAGCCAACCTGATTGAGGGTCCAGGCGATCTGCGCTGAAAGCCGTTCGCGCGCGCTGGCGGACAGCGCCGACAGATCTGCGCGCAGCTCGATCTCCGCAACTCCGTCATCGCGCAACGGCACCGAGGTTCGCAGCTTCGTCGCTTTCGGCAGATAGCTGCGCGCATGGCCGTCAAGCAAATCGCCCGGCCCGACCAAGAGACTCGACACCAATGCTGTGGAGAGTTGATCGCCGATCGGCACATAGATCGGGCACGCGACGAGCCGGCGCCCCGACTGATCGAAGAAATAGACGTTGAACGGACGGTAATAGTCGTCGAAATACTTCTGGTCGACAAGGAATCCGGACGGCGGATTGACGATCCGCCACTGACCATCGTGTTTGGCGAGTTCAAACGAGAAGGTCCGATCCGTTTCGCTCGCGGCGTAGTTGCCCTGTCGGTCAAGTTTCGCCGTTTGATGCACGGCCAGGCCCACATACGCCGAGCCGGCGGCAGCGGGCAAGTCTCGCGCCGTGGCCCGCGCCACTCGCGGCCGGACATAGATCTGCACACCGGATGCCGACTTCCAGCTTTTGGCAGCATCGGGCGTCAAGAATTTAGCGGCGACGCCAGTCGTCACTGGGTAGGCAAGCATCGCGTCCAAATAGCCGCGAACGACCTGCTGGGGGGTCGCATTCTTTGTCGGACCGGCCGGCGAGTAACGCACTGTGCTCTCGGTTGACCCGTCAGCAGCTTTGACCTCGTGGATCGGGCCGTTGTCGGGGATTCCGCCGCAAGCTGCCGCGATAAGCAGGACCGCCATAGTGCACAAAAGTCCGGCAACACGATTGGGTCGGCGCGACAGGTTCATGCGAACACCGACACGATCGCTGGGTTCTTGCTCGAGCCGCCCGGCTTCGGGATAGTCAGGATGAATTCGCTGCCCTCACCCGGCCGGCCCCACGCCTTCAATGTGCCGCCGTGCAATACGGCATCCTCTCTGGAGATCGACAAACCGAGTCCGGTGCCACCCTGTGTCCGGGCCGGATCGGCGCGCCAAAACCGGTCAAACACACGAAGGTTCTCATCACCGGAAAGCCCGACGCCGAAATCGCGAACTGCCAGGCATACGGTGTCCGCATTCTGTCCGACTTCGACCTCGACTCGATCCGATCCCCCATACTTCGCCGCATTCGTCAGCAGGTTGCGAAGGATCCGATCGATTCTACGTATGTCGGCCGCGACAACCGCCGGCCGATCAACGTTGATGAGCACGACATTGATGCCCTTACGCTGCAGGGACGGGTCCTCGAGTGCGCCCCGAGCGATCTCAGCGAGATTCACCTCATCAAGTTCCAATTGCGCCGCGCCAGCGTCAAAGCGACTCAAGTCCAGCAAGTCTGACAGCAGCGCCTCAAACCGTCCGAGTTCGTTGTTCAGCAGTTCAGCGGCGCGGGCCGTCGCCGGGTCGAAATTACTCCGTGAATCGTGCAGCAGTTCGCTGGCCATTCGGACCGTCGTAAGCGGTGTGCGGAGTTCGTGCGAAACATCGGAAACAAATCGCTGTTGCAGCCGCGACAAATTTTCCAGCCGCCGGATCTGGATCTGCAAACTGGCCGCCATTTGATTGAATGACGTGCTCAACCGGGCAATATCGTCCTCACCCGAAACGTGCATGCGTTGTTCGAGGCTGCCCCGGGCATAACGCTCAGCGATCCGTCGCGCGAGTCGTACCGGGTTGAGCACCTGGCGGGATACCAGCCAAGCGACACCACCGACCATCAAGACCATCGCCAGGCCGCCTAGCAACAGCGCTTGGCGAACCAAATCGAGCGTCGATTGCTGTTCGGCCATCGAGAACAGGTAGTACAGCGTGTAGTCGTCGCCCGTACTGGGCACGTGCATCTGGCTTCCCACGACGATCCCGGGCTCGTTGCCCGGTGTTCCCAGCAAGCCGATTCGTGAATACTGCCAGAAGATGCCGCGTTTACGCTCGACCGTTTTCGCCAAATCCGCAGGCAGTGAGCCGGGCACAATCGCGGCCGACGAGCGCACCGGCACCTGGCCACCATCAGCTGTCAACGGGCCCTCGAGCACCAGTTCGTAGGTACGTTTAGCCCCACGACTGCTCGTCAGCGAGTCGACCATCTGAGTGAGCGTCTGGGACTGTGTGGCCGGCTCGGACTCAACTGAAGCCTCGATCTGCTGTTGGGCATACTCAAAGCCCGACCGGGCCTCCGAAATCGCGGCGGTCCGGCGGTTGTCGGCCAGGCCGTTCGCTACATCGTGGAGCAACGCCCAGCCGGTCAACGAGATCACCAGGGCGCTGAGCAGGATCGTGCTCGTGACCACCCGGGTCTGGATCGACCGTCGCCAGAGTCGGTGCAGGGAACGCATCCGGTTGCGGCCTACTGCGTCACTGCTTGATAACCGATGCCGCGCACGGTCTTGATGACCTGCGGGTTTTCTGCGTCATCCTCGATCTTGGAACGCAACCGCGTCATGTGTACGTTGACCAGTTTGGTGTCCCCCGGGTGGTGATAACCCCACACCTGTTCCAACAATTTTTCGCGGCTGAAGACTTTTTCAGGTGTGGCCAGGAGGCAGGCAAGCAGGTCGAATTCGAGCGGCGTCAACTCAAGTGGCTCGCCCTTGCGGGTGACGGTATGGCCGGCCGGATCGAGCACGATGTCCCCAAAAATTAATGGCTCGGCCAGCTGTTCGGTGCGGCGCAGCCGCGCCCGAACCCGCGCAACAAGCTCCTGATTTTTGAACGGCTTCGTGATGTAATCGTCGGCGCCGGCCTCAAGGCCGCGCACAACGTCACCGGTGTCGGTCTTGGCGGTCAACATGATGATTGGCACCGACGAACGCTCCCGGATCTGGCGGCATGCGGTCATGCCGTCCATCCCCGGGAGCATCAAGTCGAGCAGTACCAGATCGGGTTTGAATTCGTTGAACGCCGACATCACCTGATCGCCCGACCGGCACACCGCGGTCACCATCTCCTCGCCGCCGAGGACGATGGTCAGCATTTCTGCGAGGGCTGCGTCATCATCGACGACGAGCACCCGGTCGGGTTTGTTGCGGCGATAGGCCATGATCTGCGAACTCAGTAGCGGTAGAGGTCTGACTTGTAGGGACCGGCTACATCGACTCCGAGATATTCAGCCTGTTCCTTGGACAATTCAGTGAGCTCGACACCGAGCGCATCGAGATGTAGCCGGGCGACCTCTTCGTCGAGGTGTTTGGGCAACACATGGACGCCGAGCTCATACTGGCTGGCCTTGGTGAACAATTCGATCTGCGCGAGTACCTGGTTGGTGAACGAGTTCGACATGACGAACGACGGGTGACCGGTCGCATTGCCAAGGTTCAGCAGGCGGCCCTCCGAAAGCACGATGACTTTCTTGCCGTCGGGGAAGATCCACTGGTGAACCTGCGGCTTGATCTCGTCCTTGACGATGCCCGGGATCTTGGCCAGGCCCGCCATGTTGATCTCGTTGTCGAAGTGGCCGATGTTGCCGACTATCGCCTGGTGCTTCATCTTCTCGAAGTGCTCGACTCGGATGATGTCGAAGTTGCCCGTGGTGGTGATGAAGATGTCCGCAAACTCGACGACGGACTCGAGCTTCTTAACCTCATAGCCGTCCATCGCAGCCTGTAGCGCGCAAATGGGGTCGATCTCGGTAACGATGACGCGGGCGCCCTGACCACGAAACGACTCTGCCGAACCCTTGCCGACATCGCCGTAGCCACAAACCACGGCAACCTTGCCACCGATCATGACGTCGGTCGCACGGTTGATACCGTCGATCAGCGAGTGGCGGCAGCCGTACTTGTTGTCGAACTTGCTCTTGGTGACCGAGTCGTTGACGTTGATCGCAGGGAAGAGCAGTGTGCCATCCCTGAAACGGTCGTAGAGGCGCAGGACGCCGGTTGTGGTCTCTTCGGAGACGCCCTTGATGTCCTTCGCGATGTTCGTCCAGTATTGCGGCTTGGCCTCGACCGAGCGGGCTAGGACACGCAGCACTTCCTTGAACTCCTCGTTGTCGGTGCTGTCTTGCGACGGCACGACACCGGTCTTCTCAAACTCGACACCCAGGTGCAACAGCATCGTGATGTCTCCGCCGTCGTCAAGGAGGACGTCCGGTCCGCCTTCGGCGCCGTGCTCATCTTTGAAGGCGAAGACTTTCTCCGCCTCATCCCAGTACTCGGCGAGGGACTCACCCTTCCAAGCAAAGACTGGTGTGCCTTTCGGGTCTTCCGGGGTGCCATCAACGCCGACGACAACTGCGGCCGCAGCGTGGTCCTGGGTCGAGAAGATATTGCAGGTCGCCCAGCGGACGTCAGCGCCAAGAGCCGTGAGCGTCTCGATCAGGACCGCAGTCTGGATCGTCATATGCAGCGATCCGGCGATACGAGCACCGGAAAGCGGCTTGCTCGATCCGAAACGTTCGCGCATGGCCATCAGGCCCGGCATCTCGTTCTCGGCGAGTTCAATCTCCTTGCGACCGAACTCGGCCAGTGACAGGTCAGCTACTTTGAAATCCATGCTGCCAATCGTACCCATGAGTAGCGAAGCGCGCTGCATTGCCGCAACACCGTACGACTTTCCGCCGCCAGCAGCCTCAACGTCAGTGACTTGGCGTCAGTGACTGGGCGCGGTCGGAGCCTCGGGCCGCTCGGCCGGCACGTAGTCCTCCCGGAAGATGTCGGGCTCAATGTAGACGCTCGCACTCATCGGCTCGGCGGCCCGCAGATTACGCTCCGCCGCATCGATCGCGATCGCAATGTCGGCGGCACTTGCGGTCGGTGAAATCCCCACTTTTACAGCCACCAATAACTCTTCGGGCGCGGTGTGCAAAGTCTTCATATGGATGATCCGCTCGATGCCGGGCGTCTGTTCAATTGCCGTACGAATGCGATCGATCGCGCCGATCGTCGCGGATTCGCCGATCAGCAGGCTCTTGATCTCGACTGCAAGCACCACCGCAACGACGACCAACAGGACCCCGATAATCCCCGAGCCGACGACATCGAAATACAAATTGTGGGTCGCAATCGCGAGCGAAACGCTGGCGAACGCGACGGCCAATCCGATCAGCGCGGCAAAGTCCTCAAGCAAGATGACCGGTAGTTCGGGTGCTTTGGCCTTACGAATGAAGGACCACCACGATTGGTTGCCGCGAACTTTGTTGGACTCTCTGGCCGCGGTACGGAAGGACAAGCCTTCCATCACGATCGCTAGGGCGAGGACACCCAGCGCCAACCATTTCCAATTGGTACCGAGCAACCCATCGTCGGCGTGACCCGACTGGAGTTCATGCAATTTGTGATAGGCCTCGTAGAGCGCGAATAACCCGCCGAGTGAGAACAGCACGATCGAGACGAGAAAGGCATAGATATAGCGTTCGCGACCGAAACCGAAGGGGTGCTCGGGCGTCGCCTGCCGCCTGGACCGCTTGCCGCCAACCAGCAATAGCACCTGATTGCCCGAATCAGCGAAGGAATGAATCGCTTCAGCCAGCATCGACGACGAAGCGGTCAGCAAGAATGCAATGAGCTTCGTCAGCGCGATGCCGACATTGGCCATCAGCGCCGCAACGACGGCCTTGTTGCCGCCCTCGGTCGACATTTCAGGCGATCGCGCGGGCTTCGTCGACCAACATCACCGGAATGTCATTGCGGACTGGATAGGCAAGTCGGCAGGCGTTGCAGACGAGTTCCTCCGCAGCATGATCCACGAAGAGGGTCGTCCGGCATTGCGGGCAGACGAGGATGTCCAGTAAGGACGGGTCGAGGTTCATGAGTTTTTCCTCCCACGGATCAAGCCGAGCACATCGTCTCGGACACGACCCATTATGTCCGCATCGGCTCCCTCGACGTTCAGGCGGAGCAGCGGTTCGGTGTTGGACGAGCGTACGTTGAACCACCAATGCTCGGAAGTGACGGTCAGCCCATCCAGGTGATCAAGGTCAAGATCGGCGAAGGTGGTCTCAAGCAGCGCTAGAATCCCCGCAGCATCATCGACGGTGCTGTTGATCTCGCCGGAGGCACAGTAGCGCGAGTATGGTGCCATCAGCTCGGACACGGTGCCGTCGGTTTCGGCGAGCGCCGCCATCACATGAAGGCCGGCCAACATGCCGGAATCGGCGAGAAAGAACTCACGGAAATAGAAGTGCCCGGAGTGCTCGCCGCCAAACACCGCACCTGTACGGGCCATCTCGGCCTTGATCAGTGAATGTCCGACCGGGGTCCGAACCGCGGTTCCGCCCCGCTCGCTGATGATCTCCGGAACTGCCCGCGAGCAGATCACATTGTGCAGAATCGTCGCGCCCGGATACAAGGCCAAATAGCGCGCCGCGATGAGGGCGGTGATCGCCGAGGGCGGAACGACCTCGCCACGCTCATCAATCACAAAGCAGCGGTCCGCATCGCCGTCGAAGGCAAGTCCGATGTCGGCGCCATGTGCTTTGACTGCGGCCTGCAGATCAACCAGCGTCGAGGCATCCAACGGATTGGCATCGTGATGCGGAAAAGTGCCGTCGAGTTCAAAATACAGGGGCACCAGATCGACTGCGATTTCGCTGAACACGGCCGGTACCGTGTGGCCGGCCATGCCATTGCCTGCATCCGCGACCACTTTGAGCCGCCGGTTGCCGGTCAACGGCACTAATTCGCGCAGCCGGAGCGAATAGGCGCTGAGCGCATCGGCCGATTCAAACGGTCCAACCGGTTCGCCGTGTCCTTCGCCGTCGAGACGCGTCGAGGCATCCTCGGCAATCGCGGCGAGGCCGGTGTCGTAGCCAATCGGGCGAGCCCCGGCTCGACACATCTTGAGCCCATTATAAGCCGCCGGATTATGGCTCGCGGTCACCATAACGCCGGGAATGTTCCACTCGCCCGAGGCGAAATACAGCAAATCTGTCGAGGCCAACCCGATGTCGATGACGCCACCGCCCTGGGCGCGGATACCATCGCCAACTGCTTGCGCGAGTTCTGGCGATGTCGTACGCATGTCGTGACCGATCGCAACGCTGCCGCGGCCTTCGCTGACCCCGGTCTCGTGCGCAAATGCTTCACCGATTGCGTAGGCAAGTGCCGCGTCGAGTTGTTCCGGCGACCGGCCACGGATGTCGTACGCTTTGACGACTGCCTCGAGGCGTGGATCCATCAACGGTCCTGTTCGGGTTTGAGCAGCCGCAAATGCGGATGCGGATGCGGAGCATCGTTGCGGTCCGGACTTGGAACGGTGGGCCTACGTCCCGCCTCCCGTACGGCATCAGCGAGCGCAAGCAGGTCATCATGGGTCGGCTCGACGGTGGCGGTATTGGGCGCAAGCCGAAGCACGCTCCAGCCGCGCGGAGCGGACAACCGTTGCGAGTGAACGCTGCACAGGTCGTAACTGTGCGGCTCGGCGTATGTCGCAAGCGGACCGAGCACCGCAGTCTGATCGGCGTAGACATAGGTCAATGTCGCCACAGCAACTTCTGAGCACGCCGTACGCGTGCAACGACGAGCAACACCCACACTGCGACAGTAGACGACGGCCGCGCGCCGGCGCGTTAGGCTCACCGCATGGACGTTCTCGGCGGCATCGTCAGCGGACCCCGGCCCGGGCGGATGCGGGACCGGCGCGGCCGCGGAAATCGCGGCCCACTGTCTTTGCCCGGGCCGCTCTCACCGCTTGGCGTCCCGGTTCATCGTTCACCCCGAGCCGAGTTCGACCTGCTGATCGGCGACATTCTCGAAAGTCTCCGCTCACATTTCGAGGTCGAGAATGAAGCCGTCGAGTTCGCAGTCGAGGAGGCCCCGATCCTGCCTGAGGATTGGGCTGATGATCTTCCGCTGAGCACCGTCGTGACAACTGCCGAGTTTGTCCGCATCGTCCTGTTCCGGCTACCAATGACACATCGCTGCGATAGCGAAGATGAACTGATCGAGCTGGCCTGGCTGACGGTACTCGACCGACTCGCGGAGATTTGGCACATGTCCCCCGATGATTTGGATCCGCGCCGGCCGCGCTGACCTATCGTGCGGGGCGTACGTCTGGCGTGAGTGCCGCCAACGGCACCGGTGCCAGCGGAACTGCGCTTAGCCGTGTGTCGCTGCCATAGACCGTCGATCCGATGATCTGATCAGTGGCGCGAACCACGACATACGCGATCGACTTTGCGGCAACGCCAAAGGTCTTTCGGGCCGACAGATCTAATGTCGAGGTCGTTGCCGCCTTTGTCGACACGGCGCTTGAGCCGATCTTCTTCATGGATTTGTCGTAGGCCTCAACGGCAGTCGTCGTGCTCTTTCCAGGTGCCGTCAGGACAAGTGTGGCCGGTGTCCGCTGTGGACCGATCGACATCGGAACGACCGCCGGGCCGGTAAACGCATCAGCGGCGCCCGCGTAGGCAAAGTCCTTGGTACCACCGGCCATCCGCACCGTGGCCGCCACCGGGCCGTCGGAGGTCAATCGCACCGCGGCCGCATCGTTGCCGGCCGACTTCGGCAGTGTCACCGCGGTCAAACGATCAGAGGGTGCTTTGACGGCGTCGAGTCCATCGGGCACGAATGCGCCGCTCTTGCCCAGCACCTCCACCTTGGTCCGTCGCGTGCTGCCCGACGTATTGAGGAGCAGAATCGTTTTCGTCCCGGTTTTCGACGCGAGCCCAGGTAACAGCTGGCTCCGGGCCGGTGCTCGAGTCGTCGGCAACATTTCGGTTCCCGCGTACACCGCCGTCGAGGTGTCCCGCAATGCGACGGACACAGCCCCGCGGCTCGTGACCACATGGACCGCCAATTCGGGCTCGCCAGCTGCCAACGCAGCGATCGGTATGCGCTTGGACTGGAAGGCCTTGAGCACGATGCCGTCGGCGTCGACAGCGTCGACCGGACCATTCTCGCCCCACATCGTCACATCAGTGACGGCCGGAGCATCGGACAGATTCGTCAGCGTGATCGTCGTGAAATGTTTCTGGCCACTACCTGCACCGAGATACCACGCGTCTTGGACGACGCCAGCACACGATGCAATCGCCAGCCCTCCGCCGTCAGATTTTTTGGCCGTTTCAGCGGTGAAGCCGACAGCGCCAGCGGCCTTGGCATCCTCTGACGAAACGATCAGAGCGGCACCGGGTGGAGTGGCCGATGACCACGACGTAGTTGAGGCAAGCGCGGGCACCGACTTCTTGCCCGGAATCATCGCCGCTTTCGTCTTGGCACCGGGATGCGCGGCATACCGACCGGCCGCAACGGTCACGCCTTTCGGCGTCGCGCAGGCATAAGCCGACCGGACCACCGGCTGTTCCTTCGGCGACCGGTCGGCATTGGAATGTCCCGGGAGCGCGAGGGCGGCCGCCACCACGGCAACGGCAACCAGCGGAAGGAACAGTTCGTGGCGATGCGTCACTGCTCGACCTCCTCAATACGTTGACGTTGACGAACCGGCGCGGTGAGCACGATCGCAATCAGCCACAGGAGGCCTTGGATAAACGCAACGACGGTATGCCAAATGGGTCCGTCTGGATGAGTCGTGGTGGGTTGTTGCGGGAGCGTCCACACCCGTGATGACGGATCTTCGCTGCCAGCCGGTTCAAGCCCGGGAGCGGCATCAAGACGGCGCGCCAACTCAGGATCAACGCGCGGCGCGTAGACAGCACTGACGCCTAGCCTCGAAAGGCCGCGGAGATCGGCCGACGATGGATTGGAGAGTAATTTTCCGACTAGGCCGGTGACCGCCGAGGACTGTGCTGTCGTGGGCAGAACCGCCTCGTCGCCGAGTCGCAGGCCGTCACGATTCAGCACTTCGAAATCGATGCCGCGCATGACCGTGCCGCGCACGACGAGGGTGCTTCCCGGCCGGGTGGTGAGAAAGGCAGGCACGTCGTCGGACGCAGCCCTGCTGATCGGGTCCTGCTCACCGCGTACGAGCCACCAACTGGCGGTGCCCACCGGAAGCACCAAAGCCAAGAGCGTCAGGCCGATGACAGCTCCCCGGCCGAGGCCGCGGATGCCATCGGCAGCAAGCAGTGCCGCGGTGGCCAGACCACCGATCCAGATGACAACACCGATTCCGACCCAGGCAGGCACGCTGTTGGGACTCGACGCGGTGGTGAAGGTCGAGACACTTCCTAATGCCGCAACACCGAGGCCGAGGATCGCGACGACCCAGGCCCAGCCCACTTCACGACGAGTTCGCTGTGGCACCAGCGCCAGCACCGCAAGGATCAGAACGCCCGAGCTGAGCCAGAACGGCGCAGCACCCGGGCCACCCGCGCGACCGAACACAATGTCGCGCGCCGAAGCCGCATAGCCTGAGGCGTAGCCAGCTTCCCACCACCAGCGCATCGGGTGAAACACCCGTTGAATGAGCCAAGGGCCGAGCAGTAACGCTGGCACCGCGGCGCTCACCGCCATTGACAACCGATATTTCCGGCTGCCTAGAGTTATCACCAGCAGGAGCAGCACGAGCGCGAATAAATACATCAACGGCGCGAACGCCGCGGCGACCGAGATCCAGATTCCAAGGCGAAGACCGGCCTGCCAGCCAGGCTTCTCCATCGCCTGCAATCCGGTGTTGATCAATATCGGCAGCAACACGAGCGCCACCACGGTCCCGAGCCGACCCTGGGACACTGCACCGGTGGCAACAACCGCAAACGCATAGGTGATTGCCCAGATGATCCGAATCGGGCGAGAAAAACACAGCAACCGGCCCAACCGGTGGGCGCTCAATCCTGCCAGCGGCACGACAAACAACAGCAAGGTCACGACGACGATGTCTGGCCTGAACCATACGGGGGTTGCCACCGCAGCCAGCAGCAGCGAATAGACCGGTCCGATCGCATCGCTACCAATTCCCAGGTCATGCCACGGGCCGAGGAACACGCTCCACCAGCCGCCAGCGGTATCGGGCGCGGCCAACAGTGCCCCACCATGCAGCAGCCCACCCGAGAACAGCCCGCGGCCGGCCACAAAAGAAAGCACGACGAGTACGAGAACCGTGGTCAGCCATGGCCGCCGGACCAGAATCGATGGCTCGTCGGGAAGATCTTGAACCTCGTCGGGGCCATCCTCGGTGGCCGATGATCGTCGGCCACCGGACTCATGGGTTTCGGGCCTGACCATCGCGATGGCGACCCCGCGGACCGCATCGAGCCCGTGTCGGTATGGCAACCAGACCGGTGGCATCAGCGCGCGGATGGATCCCGAAGAAATCTTCGCGGCCGCGGCCCGTTGCCGCCGGGCCGCGCGCAATTCACCTGGCTGCAAATAAATCAGCCGCAGCGCCTGGAGTTCGTCGCCAGCTTCTTCGGGCGCTCGGACGACGAGCAGGCCGAGTACCCGCAACAGCGTGCCAACGAACAGTCGCACATACTGCCAAGCAAACCGTCGAGTGCTCGAGTTGGCGAGAATCGTGAACAGGGCAGCCCGCCTGCGCTCGTACGTCTGGACATCGCCTGCCGTTGGGCGGCGGTTGCGGCGGCTGCTCGCTTCGGCGTGAAAGATGATCGCCTTTGGCGCGGTGCGGACCCGGTGGCCGGCGCGTGCAGCCCGCCAGCCGAAGTCGATGTCGTCGAAGAACAGCGGCAACTTCGGGTCGAAACCGTTGAGTTCGTCCCAAACGGTGCGGCGAATCAGCATGCCCGCGGTGTTGACCGCGAGAACATCGCGTGGACGATCGTGCTGCCCCGCATCAGGCTCCCCCGGCTCGAGGCCGGTCTCACGGCTCCCGGTTCCGGTGACCGACAAGCCGACTTCTAATAATCGTTTGAGCGATGGCCATTCGCGAATCTTCGGCCCAACGGCGGCAATGTCGGGATGGCGGGTCGCTTCGTCAAGCAATCCGGCCAGCGTCCCGGGGGTTACTGCCGAATCGTCATGCAATAGCCAGACCCAATCGGTCGGCGGCGCAGATTTCAGCGCGATCTGGACCGCGTCACCAAATCCGGTACCCGATTGCGCATACGTGATGCGATCGGCGCCGAAGGTCTCGGTCAGTAGATCGCCACTGCCGTCGGTCGAACTGACATCCACGACATGCCACGAGGACGGCGCATAATCCATGACCGCAAAGGATTGGAGAACTTTCGGCAACCATGCAGCACCGTTGTGAGCTACGAGTACCGCAGCAACGCTTGGCTGTTGGGCAAGCCAAGGGCGGGTGTCCTCGACCTCTTCAAACATGAGTTCGAGCCTACTTGACCCAAAGCAATCGACGAATTCCGCCGTTGATCAAGCAAGCTTCTTAAGTTTACGACGCTCCCGCTCCGAGAGCCCGCCCCAGATGCCGAATCGTTCATCGTGACCGAGTGCATACTCGAGGCATTCCGCGCGCACCTCACAGGTCAAGCAGACGCGCTTGGCCTCACGGGTGGACCCGCCCTTCTCAGGGAAGAATGACTCAGGGTCGGTTTGCGCGCACAAAGCGCGCTCCTGCCAAGTGAGCTCCTCGGCATCATCAAGCGGTAGATCCAGCCCCAGTTCGAATGACATAGATGAAATTACAGTCCTGTTAGCCCATATAGTCAAGCCAAACGCCAACATTCTCGAAATCCTCGGCGTGTCGCCCCACTTTTTTCGGCATGTCGGTGCACGACACAATGAATCCATGCACCTCACGCTCCTCGGCGGCGCCGCAAGCGCCCGATTCGCCCACGACCTCGTCGCTGCCCTCGGCAGCGACGACCAACTGACAATCGTGCACCCGACGTCCCGCGACATGTGGGTCCATGGGCTCAAGCATGCTCCGGACGCAAATGCCTTCCTCGCTGCCGCGACGTCGACCTATTCGGTTGCCGATGCGATCGATGAGCTCGGACTCGGTCCATCTTGGTTCCGCCCGAGCGATCAGGAAACGGCGCTCGATCTCGTACGGACCGAACTTCTTCAGGCCGACTTCACCTTGGCCGAGACCACGGCCGCAATTGCCGTACGAAAGAACCTCAGCGCCCACCTCATTCCCATGAGCAACGAACGCGTCGAACAGCATGTTGTCGTCGACTCTCCCGACGGCGCGCGAGCGATCCATGTCGAGGAGTATCTTGCCGACCCCGATCGCTACACACCCCACGATCTGGTGCTCATCGCGGAGGAATGGTCAGTCTGCGCCGAGGCGGCCGCAGTAATCGAGGCATCCGACGTTTTGCTTCTTGGCCCCGATTCAATGACTCTGGCGCTTATGCCAATCTTCCACACGCCAGGTCTTGTCGAGGCGGTCGCGGCGAGCACGGCTCCGGTCGTCGATGCACGCGGCATCGATCGAGCGCCTGCCGCACTCACCGCCGTCGCCCCGAGGGTGGAGCTCAAATTTGACCGCGCCACGGTGGTGCCCGGTGATGCCGAGACAGCGTTGGCCGCAGTTCGGAGCTTCGCATGACCGCGCTGTCGAACGTATTGAGTGCAATCACCGATCCCGCACAGCCGCTGATCACTTACTACGACGATGCCACCGGCGAACGCGTCGAGCTCAGCGCAACCACGACCGCGAATTGGGTCGCTAAAACTTCCAATTTTTTGATCGATGAGCTTGATGCCGAGCAAGGAACCCGAATCCGCATCGACCTACCGACGCATTGGGAATCATTCATCTGGATCCTGTCGGTGTGGAATGTCGGCGCGGTCCTCGTCGATTCGGCGGCGGACATCGCGGTCGTCGGGCCCGAACTACGCGCGGATGAAGAAACCCGTGTTGCACTCTCGCTGCGGCCTATGGGATTGCGCTTCGCCGAGGAGCCAATGGGATTCGTGGACTACAACGCCGAAGTGCTGGGACACAGCGACTGGTTCCAGCCGATCGATCCGCCGGCCGCAGAAGCGCTCGCCGTTGACCTAGGCGGACAGCGGCTGAGCCACGGCGACGCATACGAAGCCGCCACGCTGTCATCGCATCGCCTACTGCTCCAGCCCAGCGACCTTGATCGCGACTGGCGTGCCTTGGTCGGTGCCGCCCGAGGCAACGGATCGCTGGTGATCGTTGCCAACGCAACGCCGGAGAGACAAGCTGCGATCGCAGCCGACGAAAGGGCCGATGCTCTGTGATTCTCAACGCACGGCTGGCCCAGACACCGCTGAATCGGTCACACATCCACTACACTCGTCGATGCTGCGGCCTGTGCTGCCACAGCACCTCAGAATCTTCTGGACAGGTAGGGATCCCCCACGTATGAGCCTCGCTGAACAGGCGGCGCAGAACGGCCTCGTACGGGTCGGTGCCCGGCCTCCGTTGAAGCAGTATTTGATCGAAGTCTGGCGCCGCCGGCATTTCATCTACGCGTTGGCTAGGTTTCGGATTGAGTCAGAAAACCAGCGCAACTCGCTCGGCATGGCTTGGGTAGTAATCAAACCGTTGCTCAATGCCACCGTCTATGGCGTCGTCTTCGGCATCCTGCTCAGTGGTAGCCGTCCGGAAAACTTCGTGTCTTTCCTGATCATCGGCATCTTCCTGTTTGAATTTTTCTCCAGCAGTTTTTCCAGTGGTGCAAAATCAATCACCTCGAACAATTCACTGGTGCAAAGCCTAAGTTTCCCCCGAATGGCGCTGCCGCTGTCGATCGTGACCCAGCAGTTCCTCAAGTTCGCGCCAACCTTGCTGATCATGGCGGGCATCGTCTGGGCAACGGGCCAACCGCCGATGCTGCGCTGGCTACTGTTTCTGCCATTGGTCGCAATTTTCTTTGTGTTCAATACCGGACTCGCCTTGATTACCGCGCGTCTGACGGTCCATTTTCGTGACCTCAGCCAATTGCTGCCGTTCATCACTCGCCTGGTCTTCTACACCACCGGGATCTTCTTCAGTTTCGAACTTCGATTTAAAGACCATCACACGGTGCTGCGGATCATGGACTTTCAACCGATCCATGAGTTCCTGAGCCTTGGTCGCGGCATCATGCTTAACGGCTCGGGCTACACCCTGAAGAACGAATATTGGCTTTATGCGTCGATCTGGTCCTTCGCCATCCTCGCGATCGGCATTGTCTTTTTCTGGTCCGCTGAAGAACGGTATGGCCGTGTCGACTGACCGTAAGCCCGTCGTGATCGCCGATGACGTCCACGTCGAATACAAGGTATTGGCGACTGGGAAGCGCGCCGGTGCTGCAGACGCGCGCAAGCTCCTGGAACGGCGACGAAAGTTGCGCAGCGTCCATGCCCTCAAGGGCGTGTCATTCATCGCCTACGAAAATGACAGTATCGGTGTCATCGGTGCCAACGGCTCCGGCAAATCCACCTTGATGCGTGCGATCGTAGGGCTGACACCAGTCAGCCAAGGTGCGATCTATGCGGCTGCGCGCCCCAGCCTCCTTGGGGTCGGTGCGGCGCTGCTCAAGGAGTTATCGGGCGAACGCAATGTGCTGCTGGGCGGATTGGCCTTAGGCTTGTCGCCGGAGGAGATCGCTGAGAAGTCGGACGGAATCATCGACTTCGCGGGACTGCGGGACTTCATCCAGTTGCCGATGCGCACCTACTCATCGGGTATGACCGCACGGCTCAAATTTGCGATTGCGACCGTCCAAGATCACGAAATTTTGATCGTCGACGAAGCGCTGGCAGTTGGCGACAAAGAATTTCGTAAACGAAGTGAAGCTCGAATTCGAGAAATCCGAGATAATGCCGGCACCGTCTTTCTCGTCAGTCATTCGATGAAATCAATTCGCGACACCTGCAACCGGGCCATCTGGATAAACAAAGGCGTCCTGCAAATGGATGGCGACCCCGAAGAGGTCATCGCGGCCTACGAAGAAAGCCACTGACCAGAAGGGTCAGCAGGCCGCGGCAAGATCGTCGACATTATTGGCCTTGCGGTAATTGGGATCCGGCGCGTTGTCATCTGCCGTTTTTGGCTGCGCAGCCTTCTCCGACTTCGAGATCGCGGCGTTGATCAACCGGTGGATCGCATCGAAGTCCGGATGCACCGTATCGACCTCGGGCGGGACAAGTGAAACGGTGCCGATCTTCCCACTGCGCGACTTAAGCGCTAGGTCGGCGAACTGGCCAAGCTCGGATTGCGGAATCGTCGAGGACAGCAACTGCTTGCCTGACGTCAGGATCTTGGTGGCATTGAATAGGACCGTCTGCGGGCTGAGCTCATGCAGCATCGCGCTCATAAGACACTTCTGACGCGCCATCCGCGCATAGTCATCAGACTGGACTCGGCTGCGGCCGAACCACAGGGCCTGTTGACCATCGAGCTTCTGCACACCAGGCTCGATATAGGTGTTCTTCCACGCATCATCGTGACCGAACATCGCGATCCTTGACTGCACATTGACGGTCACTCCGCCGACCGCATTCACCAGCGAGCGGAAGCCCTTCATGTTGATCATGATGTAGTAGTTGATCTTCAAGCCCGAGACGCCTTCGATCGCATCGACCTGTGCATCCATGCCGGGGTCTTCGCTGTTCGGGTAGAGATCCTTCCGATTGGCCGCATAGGTGTGCACGGCATTCAGGAGACATTCACTGCCGCAGTTGAAACCATACGGATAAACTTTGCGCATCGGTGAACCCTTGGCGAATGGCACGTTCTGCATATTGCGCGGGAGCGAGATGAGGACGGTGCGGCCGGTATTGGCATCAACGCTGGCGATCGTCATGGAGTCGGGACGCACACCCGTGCGTTCCTTGCCCGAATCGCTGCCCAACAACAGAATGTTGTAGCGACCTTTAAGCGGTGTCGACGTCTCCGTCGCGTGAAAAACTTCCTTGACCACCGAACGCTGAACATGAATCAATTGCGAGGCGTAGGCCGTCGATCCGACCGCAGTCGCAACGATCAGCACATTGACCACCGTCACGACGGCAGCGCGGCCGAAGTTGAGACTGAATGGCGATGCCAAGCGCCAGGCGTCCAAAAAGAGGAACAACCACAATGCGCCAATCGTGACGACTCCGGCACGCGCAATCAACAGCGCATCGGAATCGGTGAGCAGCGAGAAGATCTGTTTCCGGTCGATTCCGGCGGTGTAGATGAGATAGGCCAAGCCGCCAAGCAGCAGCACATAGCAAGCGAGCGCGATGCGACCGACCCACTTGTTGCCAACCATTAACTGCGCCGAGCCCGGCGCAACGACCGTCATCAGACAGAGCATCAGCGCGCGCCGAAAACGGACCCGCGGCGAATCGAGATGATGGTCCTGATAGCCGCGGCCCAAAACGCTCGCGCGATGCGTCATACGTTCCTCACAATGGTGCGGCCGAAGAACCCAGTATCTATGACTCCCGCCGAAAATTAAAACTCGGCCATGTTCAACAGGTACTCGCCAAGTCATCGGTCGCATTCGAAACGCGCGGATCGGCGGCGTCCGGCGCCTGCGTATCTACCTTCGGCAACGACGCGTCGAGGAAACCACCTGTCGAGGTCTTGCCATCGGCGCGGTCGATTGCCGCCGAGATGATCCGCCGCACTTTCGCGAAGTCGGGGTTACCGGTGTAGATGACCGGCGGAACCAGCGACACTGTCGACACCTTCTGAGTCTTGGCCTTGAGCGCAAGATCCATGAACACCGCCAAGTCCTGTTTGGGGATGCTCGTCGTGAGCAGCGCCTTGCTCGAGTCCGCAATCTTCTCGACATTGAACAGAACCTTTTTCGGGCTGAGTTGGTGCAGCATGTCGTTCATGACGCACTTCTGTCGGCCCATACGCGACCAGTCGTCATTTTGTACCCGACTGCGCGCATACCAGAGCGCCTGACTACCGGTGAGGACTTGATCGCCGGCCGGAATCCAGCCGCGAATTGGTGAGCCGATCCCGCCGATCGCCGTACGTTCCTTGACATTCACCCGAACGCCGCCGACCGCATCAACCAGTTTCGAGAAGCCGCCCATGTTGACCATCGCGTAATAGTTGATGGTGAGTCCGGTCGTTGCCTCAACCGAACCGATTGTCGCGTCGATGCCCGGATTCTTCTGCTTGAACAGATCTGCATGGTCGTCGGCCCAGGTGTTGATGCCATTGAGTTCGCATCCGTCGCAGTCGAAACCAGTGGGGAACTGTTTGGCCATCACCGACCCCTTGGGGAACGGACTCTTCTGGAGATTGCGCGGGAGGCCGACGAGAACCGTACGTCCGGTCTCCTTGTCGATACTCGCCACCGTCAATGAATCGGGACGCAGGCCCGTACGGCCGTTGCCGGAATCTCCGCCTAGGAGCAAAATGTTGTAACGTCCATCGGTTGGCTGTGACACCGTTTTAGCGGCAAAGACCGAATCGATGAAATTATTCTGGACCGCTACCAGATGGGCCGCGAAGAACATGATGCCGGCCGTCGCAAAGCACAGAATGCCATTGATGCCGGTCATCACGAGGCGATGGTTCCGTGCAAGTTGCAGGGGCCGGCCCAGCCGCCAGGCATCGACCATCAACGCGACCCAGCAGATAGCCCCGACCAACAAGAACATACGCAGAGCGTTGAGCAGCAACGAATTCGTGAACAGGGAGAACAGCCCAGTGCGCGAAGTCAGACCAATCACGATGACAACCAACGCCGCAGCGATGACTCCGAGCCATGCGCGAATCGCGATACGACCGATCTTCTTGTTGCCGAGCACGAGTTGAGCCGAGCCGGGCATGACCAATGTCATGAGCGTCAAGGTCAACGCGCGTCTGAACTGGATGCGATCGGAGTCGATCGCCGGCCGGGAGTAATTCCCGCCGAGTGCACTGAGACGGTCGTGCGTCATACGGTCCTCACATGGGGGAAGGGCTGAGGTCCTGTCAAGTATCACGCCAAACCCTCAAGTAGAACTTGAGGGCGCGCCGATGACTGGTCGACTTTTCGTGCGCGGCTACTCCGCGGGCATGGGGCGGTCCGGTAGCGTTTCAGCATGCCCGAAAAGAGTCAGAGCAACGACTACGACTGGCTCTACAGCGACAATAAGCCGTCCTCAACGCAGCCTCCGGCAAGCGACGAATTGCCGCCGCCGCATCTTCCACCCCCGGGCCGAGGCACTGGCGACGGTAATCGGCCACCCGCTCGGCCCAAGAAACGACATCCCCTCCGCCGGACGATCTTCGTTCTGATTCTGGCTTGGATCGTATTCTTAGTCGCGGTGCCCGTCTGGGCTTGGGGCCGGATCGACAAGGTGGACGCGACACCCACGGCGGCGCGGCCTGGCGATCAGCTCGGAACCAACTACCTTCTCGTCGGCTCAGACAGCCGGCGCGGCCTGACCAAGACCCAGCAGAAGGAGCTCACCACCGGCGGGGACAGCGGTGGCCGCGGTCGTACCGACACCATCATGATCATGCACGTCGGCAAGGGTCCGACGCTGTTGATATCGATCCCACGTGACTCGATTGTCCCGATCAAGGGTTATGGCACTACCAAGATCAATGCCGCGTATGCCTACGGCGGCCCGAAACTTCTCATCTCAACGCTCGAAGCAACGACGGGCCTACGAATCGACAAGTATGTCGAGGTCGGCTTCGGCGGCCTCGTCAACGTCGTCGATTCGCTTGGCGGTGTCCAGATCTGCCCGACAGAGAATCTGAAGGACAAGGATTCGGGCCTCGACGTCAAGAAGGGCTGCCAAACCGCCGACGGCAAGACAGCGCTGGCGTTCTCCCGCGCCCGACACGTCTACGCAACCCAAGACATCCAGCGGGTACAGAGTCAACGCGAGGTTCTCGGCTCGATCGCTGCGAAGGCCAAGTCACCGTGGACCGTCCTGAACCCGTTCCGCTATCAGGCTGTCGCCAAGGGTGCCTCCGGCTCCCTACAAATCGGCGACGATGTCAATCCAATTGATCTCGGCCGGTTCGCGTTCGCGCTGTCATCGGCGATGTCAGGCAAGGGACTCAACTGCACGATTCCATTGCGCGACTTCGCCGTTCACTGGGACCCGCCGCGGGCGCGTAAAATGTTGTCGTACGTCAAACAGGATGAGACCGCCAAGATTGGCAGTCTCTGCACAAAGGACGGTCTGCCCAAGTCCTGACGTCAACGGGCGCATTTCGCGGTCGACGGCAAGCAGTGGCTGGAGTGGCTGGAACACGGAGACCGCAGCGCTTGTCCCCAACGCCAACAGCACGAGTTTATTGCACACCGGGCAGCCCACGGCGAGGAAGCCGAGCAACGCGCCGACCCCACCTCGCCGGTCGATCGGTGCAGGCTGCTGATCGACATACGATCCGATCAAGAGTCCGCTGAGCACAGCAGACACCACCCACACCGGCGCGGCCCAGACTGGCGCCGCGATCGACCTGCTGAATAGGGGTGTATCGATGAGTGCGGTGGGAATTCCAATTATTAGAAGGCCAATATCGAACTTACGAGCGCGAAACGCCATTGGCGGGCAGTCCACCCCGCGTTCGGGGGCGTCATCGAACACGGCACGGTAGAACTCCCAGAACTTGTCCTGCGCTGCTGCGGCCCTGCTGGCGGCGGCAGCACGAATCGATTGTTTCCCAAAGATCGGCAGATCCGGGAACTCAAGCAGCACGACACCGATGAGTGCCGTGTACGGCACACGCTTCCTCCCAATACCATCATCACCGTCAGTACATGTAGGTAAGGTCCGGCCGTGCTGCCAGAGTTCCCGCCGCTGGCTCAGTCCTAAAGGTTGCTCTGAATTCCGGCCAGCAGTTGACGTCCCATCACGATCCGCTGCACTTGATTGGTGCCTTCATAGATCTGGGTGATTTTCGCGTCGCGCATCATTCGTTCGACCGGGTAGTCGCTGGTGAAGCCGTAGCCGCCGAGCAGTTGGACCGCGTCGACCGTGACTTTCATGGCAACATCGGAGGCAAAGGCCTTCGCTGCCGCACCGAAGAAAGTCAGGTCTTTCTCCTGCCGTTCAGATCGGCCAGCCGCAGCGTAGGTCAATTGGCGGGCCGCTTCCACCTGCATACCCATATCGGCGAGCATGAACTCGATGCCCTGAAATTCGGCGATTGCCTTGCCGAACTGCTTGCGTTCCTTGACATAGCCGATCGCGTAGTCGAGTGCGCCCTGAGCAACGCCGACCGCCTGCGCCGCGATCGTGACGCGCGTGTGGTCGAGCGTCGCCATGGCGGTTTCGAAGCCTGTGCCTTCGGCACCGATGATGCGATCGCCGGGGATGCGTACGTTATCGAGGTAGACCTCGCGGGTCGGTGATCCTTTGATGCCGAGTTTGCGTTCCTTGGCGCCAAATGACACGCCGGCGTCCGACTTTTCGACGACGAACGCTGAGATCCCCTTGGTCCGCTTGTCCGGATCAGTCACAGCAAGAACCGTGTAGAACTCGGAGACGCCAGCATTGGTGATCCATCGTTTGACACCGTTGAGGACCCAGTCATCACCGTCGCGTACTGCACGCGTCTTCTGATTTGCGGCGTCGCTGCCGGCATCAGGCTCAGACAGACAATAGGAAAAGCCGCCCTCGCCAGCGGCGAGTTTGGTCAAATATTTCTGCTTGATCGCTTCACTGCCCGCGATCATTATCGGCAACGATCCGAGCTTATTGACCGCGGGGATGAGCGAGCTGGACACACAGGCGCGCGCAACCTCTTCGATCACGATGACGGTGGCCAACGCATCCGCACCCGCTCCCCCGTATTGCTCCGGAACGTGGGGGGCGTGGAAGTCCGACGCGACAAGCGCATCGTGCGCTTCCTGCGGGAATCGAGCATTCTCATCGACATCTGCGGCGTATGGAGAAATCTTGGCATCAGCGAGCGCCCGGACCGCCTCACGGATTGCTTGATGCTCCTCTGACAGTGCGTAAAAATCGCTCATGACCCTGCTCCCTAGGAATTACTTGGACTACCTAGTAATTCTAGCCGAACACCCAACCGCGTTCGTCGAGTGGCACGTACCCGGTCCCATTCCGACCGTTTGAGCCCAAGTACATGCCAGTCGACGACCAGAGAACCCAGGCACGTGCCACTCGGCGGGGCGGCGCGAGGTAGTTCAGCGGAAGCCGGCGTGGCCTTTCGGATTGCGAATCCGTTCGCCCTTGGCGCGAGCGCTGTCAGCGAGCGACTTCTGGAAGGCCAGTATCTTCTCGGTCAGGCCAGCATCGCCGGTGGCGAGTATGCGCGCCGCCAACAATCCGGCGTTCCGCGCATTGCCGATCGACACGGTCGCTACCGGAACCCCGGCCGGCATCTGCACGATCGAGAGCAACGAATCCATGCCATCAAGATATTTAAGCGGCACCGGGACACCAATCACCGGCAGCGGCGTAACCGCGGCCAGCATGCCGGGCAGGTGCGCCGCTCCCCCGGCACCAGCAATGATGACTTCAAGTCCTCTGGCGTGGGCCTCACGCCCGTACGCGAGCATCTCATCGGGCATGCGATGTGCGGAGACGACGTCAGCCTCGTACCCAATATCGAATTCGGCCAGAGCGATCGCCGCAGCCTCCATCGTCGGCCAGTCCGAATCCGAACCCATCACGATGCCTACACGCGGTTGTTCATTCATTTCATACCGTCCTTGTTCTCGGCCACGGTACCGGTTTCAAACAGGTGAGCAGCGCGTCGAGCCGAAACCAGCACGCTGTCGAGGTCAGCGCCGCAGGCAGTCACGTGGCCGACCTTGCGTCCCGGCTTGACCGCCTTGCCGTAGAGGTGGACCCGGATATTGGGCTCGGCCGCAAGCACCACCTCGAGCTGGGCTTCGAGATCAGCAACAGAACCACCGAGGATGTTGACCATGACAGTCCAGGTGGACCGAAGATCGGTTGGGCCAAGCGGGAGATCAAGTACAGCGCGCAGATGGTTCTCGAACTGGCTCGTGGCCGCACCATCAATGCTCCAGTGGCCGGTGTTGTGCGGCCGCATTGCGAGTTCATTGACCAGGATGCGACCGTCGGTCGTCTCGAACAACTCAACCGCGAGGATTCCGGTCACATCGAGCTGCTCGGCAATCGTCACGGCGATTGCGCTGGCGGCTTCGGCCAACTCGGGGGCAAGATTTGGCGCTGGCGCGATGACCTCTTTGCAGACGCCGCCGACCTGGCGCGATTCGACGACTGGATAGATTGCGGATGAGCCCGACGGTGATCGTGCCACGAGCACTGACAATTCGCGTACGAAGTCGACCTTCTCCTCGGCCAGCAGGGCTCGATCGGTCGCGAACGCCGCAGCCGCGTCGTCGGACGATTCGAGCAGCCATACGCCCTTGCCGTCGTAGCCACCGCGCGTCGTCTTGAGAATGATCGGGAATCCACCAGCCGACTCCGCGAACGAAGCCAGCTGGTTCGGATCGCTGACGACCGCATTGACCGGGCACGGAACGTCCAATGCGGCAAGCCGTGTGCGCATTTCAGCCTTGTCCTGAGCGAACAACAATGCCTCAGGCCCCGGTCGGCAGGCATGCCCATGGGCGGCCAGCGCCCGGAGATGCGCCGGTGGGACATGTTCATGATCAAATGTGACCACCGGAACCCCTGCAACCACCTGTTGCAGAGTGTCCAGATCCGTGTAGTCGCCGACAATGTGATCGGCGATCACCTGCGCCGCGGACACCTCGGGACCTTCGGCCAAAAGCCGAATCCGAACACCGAGTCCAATTGCGGCCTGTTGCATCATCCGCGCGAGCTGGCCGCCACCGATGACTGCGAGATGTGGGTCTGTCACAACTCCACGTTACCGGCCGAAACTGCGACGCAGACTGACGGCCACGGGTTCGACATTGCCAAACCCACGCAGGGGCCGAGCCGACAGGGTCCGGGTTTCAAACTCATCACCTAGCGCCGCCGCGGTGGTCTGGTCGACAATGACTCGGTTCGTACGGGCAACGCTCGTGAGCCGAGCTGCCAGATTGACCGGCGGGCCGAACACATCACCAAGCCGGTTGATGACCGATCCCGTCGCCAGCCCGACACGTACATCGGGAAGATCTTGGCGGCTACTGATCTGACGGACGATGTCGAGCGCGATCTGGGCGGCGATGGGCGGATCGTCGCAGACAAACAACACCGCATCGCCCAAGGTCTTGATGACCCGTCCGCCCCGGCCTGTGACAATGTCGGCGCAGCGCGACTCGAACGTCTCCACGAGTGAGCCAAGGCTCGAATCATCAAGCCCGTTGGAGAGCGCGGTAAACCTGACAAGATCAGCGAATCCGACCGTGACATGAGCCGACAACAGTTCCTCATCGGCGGCGCCGAGCGCCTCGACCCGCGCAACCGCAGCGGCAAGATGACGCCGCCAGGCATACAACAACAGCTGTTCGAAGTCGGGACCGATTGCCTGGGTGAGCTC
The DNA here is from genome assembly GCF_057586615.1 of Aeromicrobium changchenzhani. Taxonomy (NCBI): domain Bacteria; kingdom Bacillati; phylum Actinomycetota; class Actinomycetes; order Propionibacteriales; family Nocardioidaceae; genus Aeromicrobium; species Aeromicrobium changchenzhani. The sequence goes on from NZ_CM172480.1 coordinate 2,811,093, forward strand.
GAGCGTCGCCTCGACCCGCGCCTCGGGCAGATCCGACTCATGGGCCGCCTCAACGACTCCGACAAGCGTCGATACATGCCAGTCGGCCAGTCGCGACATCGTGTTGCCGAGCGCACGCGTCATTCGAAACGCGCTCTCCTCGTCGAGAACGCCGCGTTTAATCGACGCAGCGACAAGCCGCATCGCCTCGACGTCACGCGCCGTATATGCGACGTCTGCGACCGCCTCAGGGAATCCGAGTGCCCGCCAGAGCCGCTGGGCGTTTTCAAAGCTGAGCCCGCCCTGATCAGTGACTTGTTGAGCGGTGAACTCGATGTCGGCACCGAGAATCACCCGAGCAAGTGCGTCTTCGTCAGAGCGACTCATCGGTCGCATGACCCGAGCTGTGCTCGAAAATGAGGTTGGTCAGCGTCCGGTGCATGTCCTCGATTTTGGGGATGTCGTCGAGTTCGAGCCCGGCCTGCTCGCTCGCATCATGGATGATCAGCGTCCCGCAGCCGAGGAGTCGGTCATTGAGATTCTTCTCGAACGCGACATCGTTGATGCGGTTGAGTGGGATGATCCGTCCCTTACGAGTCAGGATGCCGCGCTGCTCGACGAGCCGTTTGTTGGTGACCGTGTAGGTCCAGGCAAACCACCGAATGAACGGTATGACCGAGCCGACGAAGATGAGGACGACGGCAACCGCGATCACTGCCCAACGCAGCCAGCCGCTGGCGGTGTCGCCGACGACTGCGGCCAAATAGCCGCCAGCACCGGCCACAACAAGCAGGATCAGAAACGGAATTATGAGGACTTTGACATGGGTACGGGTCGAGACGACGATCGTTTCGCCATCGATCATCAGTTTGCGGGGCAGCGTCATGCCTTGAAGTTTCTCACGTCTGGGGCCGAACGTGTATGACATCCCCGGCGCTTACCGCTCGATCGCCCACCAGCAGGCGCCCGGACTCGTCCAAACCATCGGCTATGCCGACCAACGTCGTGCCATCGGGCAGCTCGACCCGGACGTTCTTTCCAAGTGTCGAGCAGCGCCGTTTGTAGGAGTCCCGTATGCCCGCCACTGGATCCCCGCCGGACGCGAGCCAGGCAACATACAACGATTCGAGATTGCGGAGCAGGCTGCGGAGCACGATCGTCCGGTCGGTTTCGGATGCTCCTTCGATCGCAAGCGAGGTCGCGGTGTCAACGGGTAATTCGTCGGGGCGGAGCGTCACGTTGAGGCCGATCCCGATGACCGCCGCGGCGCCCGCGTTCGTCTCGATCCGCTCGACCAAAATGCCAGCAATTTTCTTATTGCCGACGAGGACATCATTAGGCCACTTGAGCGTCGACTCGACACCGAATGAGTTAACCGTCGCATCGACGGCAAGTCCCACCAGAATCGGCAACCACACCCACCGCGCGGCGGAGATCTGCTCCGGCCGCAACAGGACCGACACCGAAATCCCAGAGCCGGCCGGCGCTTCCCAGTGGCGATCAAGGCGACCTCGACCGGCGGTTTGCTGTTCGGTCGTGTGGATTGTTCCCTCGGGCGCTCCGTCGCGTGCGGCAGCAACCAGATCAGCATTCGTACTGGTTGTCGATCCGGTGACGACAACGTCGGTCCATAACTGTCCCGGTCCAACCAGAGCGGCACGCAATGATTCCCGATGCAGTGGTGGTCGATCCAGGTCGTGAAATGTCATATGAACAGCCTCACATACCCAACCGGCGAGGCAATCGTTAGTCTAAGCCTCGTGAGCGAAGCAGAGATCGAAGTCAATCCAGAACTCCATACGACCGCCGGCAAGCTTGCCGAGTTCGAGCGTAGGCACCAAGAAGCAACCGTCGAAATGGCTGCTCGTGCCGAGGAGAAGCAGGCCAAGAAGGGCCGCGGCAGCGCTCGCGCCCGAGTCGAGCAATTGCTCGATGACGGGTCGTTCGTCGAACTCGACGCATTTGCCCGGCACCGCAGCACGGCCTTCAGCCTTGACAAGAACCGGCCATTGGGCGATGGCGTGATCACCGGCTACGGCACGATCGACGGCCGGCAAGTATGCGTTTTCAGCCAGGACTTCTCAGTCTTCGGCGGCAGCCTCGGGCAGGTCTACGGCGAAAAAATCACGAAGGTCATGGACCTGGCGATCAAGACCGGCTGCCCGATCATCGGCATCAACGAGGGCGCCGGAGCTCGCATCCAAGAAGGTGTTGTCTCGCTCGGCCTCTACGGCGAGATCTTTACCCGTAACGTTCACGCTTCGGGAGTTATCCCGCAGATTTCGCTGATCATGGGCACGTGTGCCGGTGGCCACGTCTACTCACCGGCAGTCACCGATTTCACCATCATGGTTGATCAGACGTCGAACATGTTCATCACCGGACCGGACATCATCAAGACGGTCACCGGCGAGGACGTCTCGATGGAAGATCTCGGCGGCGCTCGTACGCACAACACCAAGAGCGGCAACTCGCACTATATGGCTGACGACGAGGACGATGCCCTCGACTACGTCAAGGCGCTTATCTCCTACCTGCCGCAGAACAACATGGAAGAACCGCCCGTCTACGGTGAGGTTTCCGATCTTGAGCCGACTGAGACCGATCTCGCGCTCGACACGATGATCCCGGACTCGGCCAATCAGCCGTATGACATGAAGAATGTCATTGAGTCGATCCTCGACGACGGTGACTTCCTTGAGGTCATGCCGCTATTCGCCCCCAATCTGATCATCGGCTACGGCCGAGTCGAGGGCCGCAGCGTTGGCGTCGTCGCCAATCAGCCGATGCAGTTCGCTGGCTGCTTGGACATCGATGCTTCTGAGAAGGCGGCACGCTTCGTCCGCACCTGCGATGCCTTCAACATCCCGGTCCTGACCTTCGTGGACGTTCCCGGCTTCCTACCCGGCACCGACCAGGAATGGAATGGCATCATCCGCCGCGGCGCGAAACTCATCTACGCCTATGCCGAGGCCACCGTTCCGCTCGTCACCGTCATCACCCGCAAGGCATACGGCGGAGCATATGACGTGATGGGCTCCAAGCATCTCGGTGCGGACGTCAACATCGCATGGCCCTCAGCCCAGATTGCGGTGGTCGGTGCCTCCGGCGCCGTCGGCATTCTCTACCGCAAGGAACTTGCTGCGGCCGAAGATCCCGAAGCGCTGCGCGCCCAGCTCATGACTGAGTACGAGGACACACTCTGCAATCCCTATCTTGCCGCTGAGCGGGGCTACATCGATGCGGTCATCGCACCGCATCAGACCCGCGCCGAAGTGGTCAAGGCACTGCGTCTGCTCAAGACCAAGCGCGAGACGCTGCCGCCCAAGAAGCACGGAAACATCCCGCTATGAGCGAGCGACAGCGAACGAAGCACGGAAGCATCACCGCGTCGACCTCGTATTGTTTGCTCTTAACGAGGGAGACGCTGTGAGCGGCCCGGAAACCCGGGAAACCCCCGACGCACCGATCGTTAAGCCGATCCTGCGCGTCGTCAAGGGCGATCCGACGCCCGAGGAACTGGCCGCTCTCGTCGCGGTTATCGCTGCCCGCAATGCCGCTGCAGCCAATGCAGCGGCGAGCGCGAAACCACGCATACGCTCGGCCTGGGGTGAACCCGCACGGATGGCACGACCGCCGCACCGCCACGGTCCCGACCAGTGGCGTCGTTCCGCCTGGGGCTGATCATGGCGCTGTCCCCCCTGTCCGATGTCAGTCCTGCCGACTGGTTCGTCAGCAGCGACGCCGACTGGTGGAACAAAGTGTGTCTCGGACCGCCAGGATTCGATGCCTACGTACGGGTGTTCGACGACGCTAATGACGACGCGCATGAGGATGCACCCGAGCAGATCCGCGCCGCTCTTCGCAGCATTCTCGCGCGCCACACCGCCACCGCAGAAACCTGCTATTTCGCCTTGTGGGATGGCTGGTGCACCCTCGAAGGTAGCCCGCATGGCATTCGGAGAATCTGGGCAAGGCGACTGGGCTTCCCGCAGCGGTATCGGGACAAACCGCGCCGTTTCCCGGTTATCGCAGAGCTGTTCAATTACGCACCGGCATACGACCTGTCTTTTGTCCACGGTCCGAAGGTCTCGGTGCCCAATCGAGACTTTTACCTGTTCGAAGGCCCACTTACGGCGGACCTCGATTGGGGCGCCGCTGATTTCGAGCCCGGCTTTCCACGCGATATCCCCAACGATCCGGCACTTATGTGGCCGGATGATCACGCCTGGTTCGCGGCTTCGGATGTCGATCCCGATTGGATTGGTATCGGCGGATCGTGGGGCCTCATCAACGAACTAATCGAAGATCCGCGGCTCGATGTCGCACTGACTACTTACGATGCCACCGATTGGGAGGCCCGATGACCCTGCGCCCGCTGTCCGACGTGTCACCCGGCGACTGGCTCGTCAACACACCGGACCACGACGATCGAGTGAGCACGCGTGGGCCATCCGGCTTCGCCGCGTATGTCCGGGTGCTGCACTCCTGGCTCGACGACGAGCACGAGGAGCGTCGCGAGGGCTGTCTTGACGACGAGCAACTGCATGCCCTGGCCGAAATCCTCACCCATCACACGAGGACGCCTAACCGTTGCTTTAACGCACTCTGGGATGGCTTCGGTGACATCGACGGCGGACCCGCCGCCGGCTTCCTGACCTCATTCTCCGGCTCCACCGCCTACAGCCGGTTGTTCCGTCATTCGCGGTCTGAGTCACCACCACCGGCATTTCCCCCAGAGGTGCTCACGGGGCCGCGGCTCCAATTGGTGCCGCGGAGTTACCTCCTGTTCGACGGGCCGCTGGCCGAGGCAGGCCGCTGGGGTGCCAAGCCATATGACCTCGACGTCCCACGCGACATCAACAGCCCCAATCTGCTCTGGCCAGAAGATCGCGCGTGGTTCCTCGCCACCGACGTCAACCAGTTCTGGACCGGAATAGCAGGATCGAAAGCGCTCGCCGAAGCATTGCTGTCCGACGACCGACTCGAAGTCGTACGCGCTGGTGATGGCGCGTGAGAGTCATCTTGGCCTCTGCCTCGCCAGCCCGGCTTGCCACGCTTCGCGCCGCTGGAATCGACCCCGAAGTCATCGTCTCGGGGGTCGACGAGACCCAGATCAGTTCGACTGATCCCGCCAATCTCGCCGCGGCCCTTGCGCAGCTCAAATGTCGCGCTGTCGCCACTGACATCGCCGACGGCGCGCTCGTGATCGGATGCGATTCCGTCCTCGCCTTCGAGGGCGAGATTCTCGGCAAACCAGTCGATGCGGCCGAAGTCACCGCCCTCTGGCGGCGGATGCGTGGACGGTCGGGTGTATTGCATACCGGGCACTGCGTGCGACGCGGCGAACACGAGTTTCTGGACAGCGCGTCGACCACCGTACATTTCGCCGACATCAGCGATGCGGAGATCGCCGCATATGTCGCAACCGGCGAGCCCTTGCACGTTGCCGGCGCATTCACGCTCGACGGGCTGGGCGGTGCTTTCATCGCCGGGATCGAGGGCGACCCACACAATGTCGTTGGCATCTCCCTGCCGTTGCTGCGCATTCTGCTTATGAATCTCGACATCAAATGGACTGACTTATGGGGCCACTCGACGCCGCAGTGAACGCGTCGTTGAACTCATTTTCACTCGGATTACTCATTTGCTGCGAAAAAGGAGGACACTAGAGACATCATGGCTACTCCTGAACGCACACGTCGTTACCTTTCCTCCAGTCCCTTCCAACGCCCGGCCGAAGAACCGGTAGCGGTTTACGAGATGGGTGAGCGTGTAACTCATGACACCTATGGTCTCGGCCGCATCATCGGACTCGAAAACGGTGCAGCCGTCAATGTCGACTTCGGCAGCTTCGCCAAGCGCATCAAACTGCCCACCAAGAAAATGATGAGCCTCTGACCGACCCAGCCCGCTCCTCATCGTGAGGGTGGTGGATCAGCCACGGTGTGGCGTTGTCGCACGGTGGCTGATCCACCACCCGATGGGGATTATTCGACTGGAAGTCCCAAACCCTTGGCGATGAGCATGCGCTGCACCTCGGACGTACCCTCACCGATCTCGAGGATCTTCGCATCGCGATAGAGACGTGCGACCGGGTATTCCTCCATGAAGCCATAACCGCCGAAAACCTGAGTCGCGATCCGTGTAGCCGTCACCGCCGATTCGGTGGCATACAATTTGGCGATTGACGCGGCCTGTTTGAACTCCTTGGCCGTCGCACCAGCGTCCTTCATAGCCGCGGCCTGGTAAGTCAGCGCCCGACTCGCTTCGAGCATGACCGCAAGATCAGAAATCTGGAAAGCGACGCCCTGCTTCGCGCCGATCGGCTTTCCGAAGGTCGTACGCTCCCCCGCATACTGCACCGACAAATCCAGACACGCCTGTATGCAACCCACCGCGAGTGCAGCGATCGCCACGCGACCGTCATCGAGCGTCGCCAAGAACTGCGCGAAACCCCGGCCCCGCTCACCGAGCAGATTTTCCTCGGGGACCCGCGCATCAACAAACGTCAACGGGTGGGTATCTGAGATGTGCCAGCCCAGTTTGTCGTAACTCGGCTCAGCGGTGAAGCCCGGCGTTCCGGACGGCACGATGATCGTCGAGATCTCCGCTTTGCCGCCGGCACGCTCCCCTGTCCGCGCCGTCACGGTCACGAGCGAGGTCATCGCGCTGCCGGAATTGGTGATGAACTGCTTGGCGCCGTTGATCACCCATTCGCTCTCATCAAGGACCGCCTTCGTCTTGGTCGCTCCAGCGTCCGATCCAGCGCCGGGTTCGGTCAGACCGAAGCCAGCGAGCGATCTGCCCGCTACCAGATCAGGCAGCCATTGCTCTTTCTGCTCGGCTGACCCAAACGTCAGAATCGGATTGATCCCAAGCCCCACTCCGGCCTCGAGCGTGACCCCGATGGATTGATCCACCCGGCCCAATTCTTCGATCGCAACACACAAACTGGTGAAGTCACCGGCAGCACCGCCGAATTCCTCCGGTGCAGTGAGTCCAAACAATCCAAGATCACCCATCTTCTGGATGACGTCGACGGGGAAGTGGTGTTCCTTATCCCATTGGGCGACGTGCGGAGCGATCTCGGCAGCGGCGAACTCGCGCACGCTATGGCGAAAATCTTCGTGTTCCTTAGAAAGTGAAAAGACCATGCTTCATGTTAACGACCATTAACCATATTCGCCAAGCCCCCTTGGACCCGCCGCCTCATCTTCCCCGCGGTCGTCTTCCTGATGGTCCATCAACCCGGTTCCTGAGCGGCAAGGTGCTGCGCTAACCTCGAGTCCGAGTCTGACAATTCCCCGGGGGGGGGGGGGGGGGAAATATGCGCCTACGCTCACTCGTCGCATTGACGACGACTCTGCTGCTGGTCGGTGCGGGCGCCGTCCACGCGGCCGATTCCACGACCACGAAGGAATCCGAAGGCAAGCTCATGCTTGTGCTCGACTCCTCTGGCTCGATGAAAGAAGCAGCCAGCGGCGGCGGCACCAAGATCGAAGCCGCGAAGAAAGCGCTCAAGAAGGCCGTCAAGGAACTGCCCGACGATGCCCAGGTTGGTATGCGGGTCTTCGGCGCCAAGGTTTTCTCGGCTAAGGATAAGGGCGCCTGCACCGACACGCAGAACGTGGTTCCCGTCGGCCCACTCGACCGCGCCGCGCTCGGCAAACAGATCGACTCCTACAAGCCGTACGGCGAAACCCCCATCGGCAATGCGCTCAAGGGCGCGGCCGCGGACCTCGGGAAGTCGGGCAAGCGCACCATCGTGCTGCTGTCCGACGGTGAGCCCACGTGCAAACCGGACCCGTGCGATGTCGCCAAAGACCTACGCAAGCGTGGAGTGGACCTCAAGATCAATGTGGTGGGTCTCTCAGTAGGCGGAAAGGCTCGCTCGGCGCTGCAATGCATCGCCGACGCGGGTGGTGGCACCTACTACGACGTCAACAGCCCCGAAGAGCTCGCCGATTCACTCGTGACCGTCAGCGTACGTTCGTTGCGCGAATTCTCCATCAAGGGCACACCAGTAGTTGCCGCCCAGACCTCGACCGCTGCCACACCGGTCAAGACGGGCCAATACACCGACACTTCAAAGGGCGAAGGGACCGACAACTACTACCTGATCAAGCGGCCGAAGGGCGGCAGCACCTCGGTCGCGGTGACGAGCCGGCCGGAAATAAAAGGCGATTTCACGCAGAGCCTGAACGTCGAACTCCTGACCACCGACGGCACTTCCTGCGCCCGTTCGAACGACTACCGTGTCAACGTGCTGCAACTGCGGTCGATCCTGAGCAGCGCGGCATACTTCACGCCCAACAATCAGGGCATGGCAGACAACGAGCCCTGTCAGGCTGCCACCGAATTCATCGCGCGGGTGTTCTACAAGGGTTCGGCCACCAGCATTCCGTACGAGATGGTGGTCCAGACCTTCCCGAAGGTCATTAACCTCAAGACCCTTCCCGCACCGGTGACAGACAAGGAATTCGACTCCTATGTGAAACCGGTTCGCGGGCAGGGACAGGGTGCCGCTGTCATCGGAGGAGCCAGTTTCAACGACGCGCCTGTGCTCAAACCCGGCCTCTACACCGACAGCCTGCGCGCCGGTGAACAACTGATCTATCGGGTGCCTGTCCGCTGGGGTCAGGTCCCACGCATGAGTGTCACCACCGAATCAGATGCCAATTCGGCGCGACTCCTCGGCATCATTGGCACAACAGTGAAAGTGAATGCTTTCAACCCATTGCGGCAGCCACTCCTTTCCTCGTCCAACAGCGACACCGGTGTCACCAGTTCGGGGCGGTTCACCGGTGACAATCCGCACACCATGACGGCAGCATTCATCCCGGTCAGGCAACGCAATGTCGAACCGATCGGTGCTGCGATCAACCAGAACGCCATGGCCGGGGACTACTTCTTCTCGATCGAGATGGGAGCCGCTAATGCTGACGAGCAACATTTCGCTGCGCCGCTGACGATCGCGGTTGCCGTCGACGGAGCCGCCACCGGAGCGCCCAAATATGCCAAAACCTTCAAACGGGCCGGCGACCAAGCGAAGAAGAAGACCGGTGACCAAGCCACTAAGGCGAGTTCCAGCAGTGGTATTCCCGTCGGTCTTTGGATCGGGCTGGGTGCTCTGGCGGTGATCGCGCTGGCCGCGGCCGGCTTCGTCATCGGACGCCGCAGCGGAGCCACTGATAGGTCGAAGTAACGAACCTCTCGTCGCCGTTAAGACGGCAGCCCCCTAGAATCAGGACGCAGCCCACCATCTTGAGGAGTCACTTCGTGAGCAAGCCCCTGGCTAAGGTTCTCATCGCCAATCGCGGCGAAATCGCCGTTCGCGTCATTCGCGCGTGCAAGGATGCCGGTATCGGAAGCGTGGCGGTCTACGCCGAGCCCGACCGCGATGCACTGTTCGTACGACTCGCTGACGAGGCCTATTCGCTCGGCGGATCCACGCCAGCGGAGTCCTATCTGTCGGTTGAGAAGATCCTGGCCGTCGCGGCCAAGAGTGCCGCCGACAGCGTCCACCCCGGCTACGGCTTCCTCTCCGAGAACGCCGCCTTCGCACAGGCAGTCATCGACGCCGGACTCATCTGGATCGGTCCCCCGCCGGCCGCGATTGAGGCACTGGGCGACAAAGCCAAGGCCAAGCACATTGCGCAGAAGGCCAACGCCCCGCTCGCACCCGGCACCAAGGACGCGGTCAAGGACGCCGAGGAGGTCATCGAGTTCGCGAAAGCCAACGGTTTACCGGTCGCGATCAAGGCCGTCTTCGGCGGCGGCGGCCGCGGTCTCAAGGTCGCCAAGACGATGGAAGAGATCCCCGAGCTCTACGAATCGGCAGTCCGCGAGGCAGTCAGCGCATTCGGTCGAGGCGAGTGTCTTGTCGAGAAGTTCCTCGATAAACCGCGCCATGTTGAAACTCAGTGCCTAGCCGATCAGCATGGCAATGTCGTCGTCATCTCGACCCGCGATTGCACGCTGCAGCGCCGTCACCAGAAGCTGGTCGAAGAAGCCCCGGCACCATTCCTCAACGAGGAGCAGATAGCCCGGCTCTATGACTCGTCCAAGGCCATCTTGAAGGAAGCCGGCTACGTCGGTGCCGGCACCTGTGAGTTCCTTGTTGCTCGCGACGGCACGATCAGTTTCCTCGAAGTCAACACCCGGCTGCAGGTCGAACACCCGGTGTCCGAAGAGATCACCGGAATCGATCTCGTCCGCGAAATGTTCCGCATCGCAGCCGGCGAAGAGTTGGGTTATGGCGATCCGGTCGCCAATCGGCACTCAATCGAATTTCGCATCAATGCCGAAGATGGCGGTCGCGGCTTCTTGCCCGCACCCGGCACACTCACCAAGTGGGCACCGCCGTCGGGTCCGGGCATCCGGCTCGATGGCGGTTACGAGCAGGGCGAGGCTATCCCAGGTTCATTCGACTCGCTTATCGCCAAACTGATCGTTACGGGCACAACTCGCGAGCAGGCGCTCGAGCGTTCGCGCCGCGCCCTCGACGAATTCTTTGTCGACGGCATGCCGACGGTCATCCCGTTCCACCGCTCCGTCGTTGATGACCCGGCCTTCACCGCCGAAAACGGCACCTTCGACGTCTACACCACGTGGATCGAGACCGATTACGACAACCAGCTCGAGCCGTATGCCGGTGCCGCCGAGAGCGATGAGTCTGCTGAACGGGAGCGTGTGACGGTCGAGGTCGGGGGCAAGCGCGTCGAGGTCACACTGCCAGGCGGGCTCGGAGCGAGTGCGGTTGCTAGTGGCAACGGCACCAAAAAGTCCAAGCGCAAAGGCGGAAAGTCGTCCGGTGCAGCGGTCAGTGGCGATTCGCTGACGTCGCCCATGCAGGGCACAGTCGTAAAGATCGCGGTTGAAGAGGGTCAAGAGGTCGCCGAAGGTGACCAGATCGTCGTCATCGAGGCCATGAAGATGGAGCAGCCAATCAATGCGCACAAGGCTGGCATTGTCATCGGTCTGAGTGCCGAAGTAGGCGCAACAGTCGGCGCCGGCGAAGTCATCGCCGACATCAAAGACTCTTGAGTTCAGGTGCGGTCGGCGGGGGCCTGGGTAGGACTGGCGGCTAGCGGCGCAATCGCGCTGCTCCTGACCCTCAGCCTGATCGCTCTGCCGGCTGCTGCTGATGAGCCCTTCGCGGGCACGGTCGACGAAATCGCCGCAGCGCTGAAGCACGATCCAATCTTGGTTCAGCAGATCATGGGGTCGGGTGAGACTGCGTATGCAATCAAGCGTATTAAGGCAGCGGGCACCGACAGCCATCTTGATGCTCCGGTGTATGTCGCTCTGGTTCGCGATCCCAGCGACATCCGTACGGCGAATATTTCGAAGAATTTGCTGATCGGACTGCACACGCGACTCGGCGATGGAATCTTCATCGTGCAGACCAGCACCGGCCAATTGGCGATCAACGTTTGGGGCGAGGCATTCAGCGGACCCGATCTTGCGCGTGCCGTCGATGAGGAGAATGCACGGATTCGGAACGAACGTCCGGCAAGCCGTCTTATCAAGTCGGTACGGTCCGAGGAACAAATCAAGCCGTGGTTCACTGCCGCAATGGCGATACGCATTGCAGCAGCTCCTGGACTCAGACTGACGGATGCACAATCGCGGGCCCTGATCAGCGACGACCCAGGCTTCTTCATCAATTCCGCTAATTACCAAGCCCGTGGACGAGATTCCTCGACCGGGTTACGCGCAATGCTCGCGACTATATCGGCCTTGAGCCTGTTTCTGATCGTGATGCGCGGGCTCTCTTGGTATGGGGCCCGCACGGTTGATCAGTCATGTGATCAGAGCCAGCCAAAGTTTGTGCCAAGCCGGAAGGAACTGGCCGATAGCCTGCCGACGACAGCAGCCAATGAGCTTAAGGAACTGACGGACCGAATTATTTCGCTGCCGACGAAACTCCGAAAGCCCGAACTTCTTGAGTCCGCTCAGACCGCCCATGAGGCAGCGCAGGTTGCGATCGCTCAAGGCACACCTCAGGCGTACGTCGGTGCAATTGTCCTGTCTCGTATCGGGCTGCGATCAGCCGAGCGGGCACGTGGCAAACGCGCTGCCGATTACCGCTGCTGTTTCTTCAATCCGCTGCATGGCGAGGCTGCCAGCAACGTCGACATGAGGTCAGTGGCTGGCCTTCAGGTCCCGGCCTGCAAGGTGTGCGCACGCGCGCTTGATACCCCCACACCCTTGATGTTGCCCCGTCCGGGGCGCGACCGGCCCTATTACGACTATGACGACGTCTGGGCACGAACTGGTTACGGGTCGATGGCGCAAGATTTTCCCGAGCAAGTTCTGACCGAGGGGCCCAGTTGATGCCGGCATTACGCTCCCGCGCGGGTATGGCGCTTAGCGCTGCGATTGTGGCAGTCATTGCGCTGGCCTTCAGCGCAGCCTTCACGAGCATCGTGGCCAACAGCTATGCCCGATCCGCACCAAAAGTCATACCAACTGGCGACCGCGCGCTCAGCGCGATTGAGGTGCTCAAAAGCTCACATCTCTATGTAGCCCCCGATGCGGCGGCGCGCCTAACCGCAGCCCAACGGGACACGATCAACCGAGCCGCAGCAGCATCCGATCCACAGATTTTCATCACCATCTGGAATCCGAGCCGCAACGATGGCGTCTACCTCGACAGCGACGGCGCCGAACAAATCGCCAACGGCGTCGGCAAGAAGGGCGTGTATCTATTAGCTGGCAACGGCACGCAGGCGGGAATCGAGGAGTACGGCGTCAATCCCGACTATGTGAACCCCGAATTGCGCGGCGAGTTCGACAAAGCACTGCTGCGTTACATCGCGGCAATCAATGAAGCCGGCGACAGCGAGCTGGTGGCCGCCGACTCGGACTATTGGGGCGGCACGGGCGGCGGCATCGCGTTCGGTGTCCTAGCAGTGCTCGCCGGCTATCCCACTCTCATGTTGCTCATCGGTCTCGTCCGCCTCGCCACCGGTCGACGCTTCCTCGCGCCAACGAGTTGGTTCGGCACCAATCGCTGCGCCCCATATCAGGAAGGCATTCTCTGATGGCAGACGACCAAATCGCGCAAGATCATCGCCGGAACCGCCGACGACGGGGTCTATATTTCGCCCAAGCTTGTGTCTGTCAGCCCAGACCAAGAAGCCCAAATCGTCGCTAATGTGGCCAACAGCCAGACCCCCATCTTCGCCATCGGACTCCCCTTGGATTCCGCTGATGCCTATGGGGGCGACGGCGAGCAGGTAGCCGCGCTCGTCGTGGATCGGACTCAGCAGGATGGCATCTATCTGGTTGCTGGCCGAGACGGTTCGCTCGGAATGAACGCGGTCGCGTACGGGTCCGGCTCCCAGGGGTTATGGGAGATTGCTTGGGTCGCGAAACAGCAGGCTCCCGATAATCAGGGGCAGCAACTCGTCATCGCCACGGATCTAATCAGATCTGGCGAAGGACACAAAGTCTTCAACCAACTGTGGGCTAAACGCGAGAAGGATACGACGACCTCCACCGCTACGAGCGACAGCGACGGGTCGCCGTCTACGGTCATCGCGGTGAGTGGCATCGTCCTTGCCATTGCCATCCTCGGCTGGCTCCTACACCGCTGGACGAACGCCGTTCGGCGGCGGCGAGATCGTGGCCTGACCCGGACCGTACTCGAACGGGTGGCCAACGCGCGCAACGACGAATGGCGAGCCCAGGCTGACGCGGAACTGCTGGCCTTTAGCGCCCGGATCAACCGGTCGGACATCACCGCCCAGTCATCGACCGATGCCTGGCGGACCGCCCTTGATCACTATGACGCTGCCCGCCACGTGCTTGACCGATCCACTACTACGGCGGACACAGTCGGCGCGCTCGTGCTGCTCGAACGCGGCAACGCAGCTCTCGACGCGGCCATCGCGGGCAACGAATTCGCTCCATCCACGCCGTGCTATTTCAATCCATTCCATGGCACCACAAGCAAAACCGTCACATGGGGCGCTGGTCAACGCAAGGTCACGGTTCCCGTATGCAACGCCTGCCGGCTCGCAGTCCGTAAGAAACGCGAGCCCGAATTCCTAGATCTTGCCATCGACGGAAAATCCGTCCACTACTACGACTCGAAGGCCGAACCGTGGGCATCAACTGGCTACGGCGCGCTGAACACCGATCTCATCGGCATGCTGAAACGCCCTAGGAACGATTGAATGTCGACGGGAATCTCTTCGGCGGTTCAGGCTGTTTGGTGTCCACCTCGCCATAAGCGATGCCCGCTGCCCATACGATCGCAGTGACGCCTACCCAGGTCCAGAAACCTTCAATCGAGAAGCCGCGCATCGGCACCACGAGATCAGTGAGCAGCAACGCAATCCAGGTCAGTATGAGTCCGCCGACCACGGTGTAGCCACGAACGAAACGGTTGACCAACGACCCAACGATTCGCTTGAGCGCCACGGTAAAAAGCGTGAACAGGACCACCGCGAAGATGAATCCGCCCATACGTACGTTGAAGTTGTCGAATAGCCACGCGGCAACTGCAAGCGACGCGGCGTTGGCCAATGCCGAGATACCAATCGATTTGAGGAGCTGAGTCACGCCTCTACGCTACTGCCGTCCGCATTCGCACAGCTCACGCGTCTAGCCACCGAGATGGAACCAATGCGATCTCAATCCGAACTTGAACCGAGCATCCGTGCCGGCAATCGAGATCGTCTTCTTCGAGCCGACCAAACTCAACGAGTTCACTCGACCGCCCCATTCGCCGCCACCGGCGCGCTTCGTCACTTTAAGTTGTTTGAGCTTACCGATCGAGGGATATGCCTTCTCGATCGTAGCTGCGGAAACCTTGATCTTCCAGGAGTGGTTCGCATTGCCGGACCAGCCGTCATACTGGTCGGACTTGGACGCCAAGTAGGATTGGCTGCCTTTTGCCGTCCAACCACCCGAGGATGACGAGAATTGGGTGAAGGCAGCCTGACCCTTGTAGGTGAGGATCTTGCCCTTAGTGCCAGCGATGGCCGAATCGGTGGCCGTTGTTTCGCGAATCACGCCGCTGTAAACCTGGCAGGCAGTCGTGTCGCAGATGTCGTAGTACCGAGATGACGAGATACTCCGAACACCGTAGGTACGTGCCGCTACCGACTGCGCCTTAAGCGCCTCGGGCATCCAACTGGACGGCATTTCCGCTGCGACAACGCCACGGGTGTAATCCTCGATCGACAAGGAGTTGACCGTGTTGCGATACGTCGCTCCGGACTTGGGTAAAGCCGACCGAAGCGCACCACGCACGACCTTGCCGCTGCCGTTGGGCATAACCAAAGTCAGCTTCGACGGCCCTTCAAACTGACCTTCTCCGGTCCATTTGGTGTCCTTATACGTCTTCCAGACCGATGATGTGCGGTATTGCAGCGTCGACTGCTTGCCGTTACCGGGAGTCGGGACAATATTCCATCGAATTACCGATTTTCCGCCGATGGTCGTGGGCAGGCTTATTACCGATTTCTTGGCCAGGTTGCGGAACTTCAACCCACTCGTTGACTTCACCATGACTGAATCGGTCGTGTCTGCCGAAATTAGCACGCGAATAGATCCAGACTTGGTCGACAGCGCGGTTCCCGGATAATAATGCGCGAGAATCTGGTTGTATTTTTTGCCTTGCTTGGCTGCTCCCTGCGCGCCATATTGGCTCATCCCAATGCCGTGGCCATAGCCGTGACCCGCAATTGGGACCGAGCGTGCCGACGTGACGGTATAGGACTCAGTCGATGTCTTGGATTTGGTCGGTAGGTCGAAGCGAACCTTCGCTGAGGTAGAACTCCCAACACGATTGCGCGCGGTAACCGTGAAGAAATAATCCGCACCCGGATTAGGCTTAAGCCCCTTCGCAACCACCGACGTACCCCTCTGCGACGGCAACACCGTCGAACACGTCGTAGCCTTCGCATTCGTGGTCAAACACACCGAATACGTCTCCGCATTCGCCGCCGACTTCCACGACAACGACGCACTATTAGACGTCGGCACCGCCTTCAAACCCGTCACCACCGCCGGCTTCGGCACCGATGCCGATGCTCCAGTTTTCAGTGTCTGCTCCACACGATCACGCAGGCCGTTCTTCGCACTCAGCCATTTGTAAGCAATGATCCCTGGGCATGCCGTGCCCACGACATTTCGGTGTCCCGAGATCAGGTTCAACGTATGTTTGTCGATCCGGTCATACGTACCGGTGAGCGTTGATCGGACGTGCCACGTGCCCTTCGCTTTGAGGCCCATCTGGCCGAAACGCCAGGCAATGAGTTTCACCGTTGCGTCCTTCATCGCCGTGCTCGGCCCAACCTGACTCTTATTGCCTTCCTTAACTGTGCCGAAGTTGCCGGCGAGAGAAACACCCATCGCGTAAGTGTTGACCTCGTTGTTGCCTGAGTGAGCTGCCCGCACCTGCTTAGTGATGCCACCAGCACGGCCTTCGAAGATCTGGCCGTATTTGTCAACGATGAAGTTGTAGCCCAAATCGCACCATTTGTGGCCCTTCATGTGATAAGCCTGATCGCCACGGACGATTCTCGCCGAATCCTTTTTTTCGTAATTGTTGTTACCAGCTGTGTGATGAACGACCGCGCCCTTCGTCTTGGATACGGTTTGTGGCGAGCTGCAGTATGTAGGTTTGGCCGCGCCCCACGACTTACGCGAGATGATGGTCGGCTGTGGTGGCCGCCCGGCTGAACTCGCCACGGTCGTCGCTCGCGCTGTGCCGTCGATCACCGAATTCGTCGTATACGCCGCTGACGACACTGCGGTTGAATCGGTCCCAAGACTCCCAGCCTCCGTCACGGTCGTGAGGTTGCCATCGGTGGAAGTCTTTCCCGCGTCGATCGTCATAACTTTGATGTCTTCAGGAGTATTGCCCGAGGCAGTCTTCACCCGTGCGGCGATGCCATCGGCCTCGCCGACCCAGATCGGCTCAGTTCCAGGTCGTCCACCGGCGCTGGTGTCATCGACATCGAGTGATTCCCAAGCCGACCAGGTGCCGTTGGTGCGGGTGCGGATAGCGACTCGCACATCGGTTTCCTGCGTCGCAGCGCTCCACGTAACGCCGACCGTGCCGAAATTTTTCGTCGTCGTCTTGGGTAGCTCGGCAACCACCTTGGACTTGGCCGAAGCCGATGGGCCTGTCGCGACTGCGGGCACGGCGGTCTGCTGATCGCTGACAACCGGCGCCTTCACCGGAGTTTGGGGCACCACTTTGTCGGGTGTCACTTTGTCGGGTGCCGCCTGCGGAGTCGATTCAGGCATTGCTGCTTGTCCGATCGCAGTTGTGCGAGCGAAATCGTGCTGGCCGCCGTCATGTGCGCCATTGAACAAGAGCCCCGTCGCGACGAGCGCAACGGAAGCACCGACGGCAGCGCAACGAGGTATCAAGCGCCAGGAATGCATGGGGAAGTCCGATCCTGTGACAGATGTTACTGGTGTTACTGAAGTGGTTACTCGAGCAAATTATGCCCATACAAAAGGGGCATTGACCAGCGCGAACGCGTGACCTGCAGAACTACAACTATGTCATTTCTGCTGATGCGTCGATTCAGGAAATTTAACGTCAGACCTGTCGATGCATCCGTCGGGCGACTTCGGCCACCGATCCCGACATCGACGGATAGACCGTGAATGCTTCGGCGATCTGATCGACCGTCAACGAGGCCGAGACCGCAAGCGATATCGAGTGGATCAACTCCGAGGCGCGCGGACCGACGACCACTCCCCCGATAATCACTCCCATGCCCGTACGGGCGAAAAGTTTCACGAAGCCGTCATGCACGCCCTGCATCTTGGCGCGAGCATTCGACGACAGTGGAATCGTCGCGACATCGACCTGCAGTCCCAACTCGTCAATCTTGACCTGGGACATTCCGACCGTAGCGATCTCCGGAGCGGTGAAGATGTTGCTGGCAACATTGTTCAACGCGAGCGGCCGCACCGAATCACCCAAAATGTGTGACATCGCGATCCGTCCCTGTTGGGCCGCCACCGAGGCGAGCATCAGCACGCCAGTGCAGTCGCCGGCCGCATAGATATCGCGCGCCGTTGTGCGGGAAACCTTGTCAACTCGGACAAAGCCCCCGTCGCCAAGTTCAACACCAACATTCGACAGGCCCAGACCATCGGTGTTGGGGATCGACCCGAGCGCCAGCAGACAATGCGACCCTTCGATGATTCGGCCGTCGGTCAACGTCACGAAGACTCGGTCGCCGTCACGACGAACCGACTGCATACGAGATTTGTCCATGACCTGCATACCGCGTCGCGTGAATACATCTTCGATCACGGTGGCGGCGTCGACATCCTCGCCCGGGAGCACTCGATCGCGACTCGACACGAGCGTGACGTTGGCACCAAGCCCGTTGTAAGCGCTCGCGAACTCAGCGCCCGTGACACCCGAGCCCACAACGATCATGTGCTCAGGCAACTCGGTGAGTCCGTAGACCTGCTCCCAAGTCAAGATGCGCTCGCCATCGGGGATCGCGTCGGGGCTGATCCGGGGGTGGGCGCCAGTAGCGATCAGAACCGCATCGGCCTCGATACGTTGCTCGCCGGTCTCGGTCGTCGCGACGACCACGCCGGCGCGCTCGATGTAGCCGGTTCCGCGGATCAACTGGACAGCACTTGCCCCTAACCGCTGCTCGATGTCCTCAGACTGTGCCGCAGCCAAAGCTTTCACGCGGGCGTTGACCGCAGCCAAGTTGATGTGGATCTCACTGGGGATCTCGATCCCCAGTTCGGAGGAGTCCGACACCTCGGTGATCAGGTCGGATGTCGCGATCAGTGTCTTACTCGGCACGCAATCGGTGAGGACGGTTGACCCGCCCCAGCCATCGCGCTCGACGATCGTCACCTCCGCTCCCAGCCGTGCGGCCACCAGTGCCGCTTCGTATCCGCCAGGTCCGCCGCCAATGATCGCCACATGAGTCACGATCACATTGTGGCCCACAATCGTGACCAACCGTCAATCGTCCTGTCGTAACCTAGTCCTTGTGACCCCTCAGATTCTTGCTACCGAAGCCGCCGCCGCCCTCCGTGACCGCACTGGCGGGCACGATCATGACATCGCGCTTGTGATGGGATCGGGCTGGCTACCGGCCGCCGATGCCTTGGGCGCGCCGGAGTATGAATTTCCCAACACCGAACTCCCCGGCTTCAGCGCGCCCGCCGTCGAGGGCCATGGTGGCACGATCCGTTCGGTCAAGGTCGGCGATAAGCGGCTCCTGATCTTCCTTGGCCGCACGCATTACTACGAGGGCCGCGGCGTCGCAGCCGTCGTTCACGGCGTACGTACCGCTGCCGCTGCGGGGGTCAAGACCATGGTCCTGACCAATGGCTGCGGTGGACTCAACACCGCGTGGGCTCCGGGCACCCCCGTGCTGATCAAGGATCACATCAACCTGACCGCGCAATCACCGATCGAGGGCGCCAACTTCGTCGATCTAACCGATCTCTATTCAGCCCGCCTTCGTACGCTGTGCCGCCAAGTTGACCCATCGTTGGACGAGGGCGTCTACGTCCAATTCACCGGCCCGCATTACGAAACGCCCGCCGAGATCAAGATGGTGCGCGCGATCGGTGGCGACCTCGTCGGCATGTCGACCGTGCTCGAAGCGATCGCCGCACGCGAAGCCGGTATGGAAGTACTTGGCTTGTCGCTCGTGACCAACCTCGCGGCCGGCATCAGTGGCGAACCGCTCAACCACGCCGAAGTCCTCGAAGCTGGCAAGTCGGCGGCAACGCGCATGGGCCAGTTGTTGGCCGAGATCCTGCCGAGGATCTGAGATGGACCTCCTAGAACAGGCTCAAATTTGGCTCGACCAAGACCCCGATCCGGTCACACGTGCAGAACTTCAACAGCTCATCGACGACAACAATCTCGTCGAACTCGGCGACCGGTTCTCTGGACGACTCCAATTCGGTACGGCCGGGTTGCGTGGCGCACTCGGCGCGGGCCCGAACCGGATGAACCGGGTGGTCGTTGGTCAGGCTGCGGCCGGTCTCGCGGCCTACCTGTTGGCCCGTGAGCCACATCCGTCCGTCGTGGTCGGCTACGACGCCCGCCACAACTCCGATATTTTTGCCAGTGACACCGCCGAGATCATGACCGGGCTCGGCGTCAAAGCTCACCTGCTGCCGACCTGCCTGCCAACGCCGGTTCTCGCCTTCGCGATCCGTCACCTGGGCGTCAGCGCCGGCGTCATGGTCACCGCATCCCACAATCCGCCACAGGACAATGGCTACAAGGTCTACCTCGCCGACAGCAGCCAGATCGTTCCGCCCGAAGACACCGATATTTCCGCCGCAATCGACCGCGTCGGGCCGCTCAACGAGTTGCCGCGCAGCGAGCGTTATGTGCGGCTCAACGACTCGGTTCTCGATGCCTATCTCCATGCCGTCGTGGCGCTGCCGACCGGAACTGCTCGCGACATCATTGCGGTATACACACCAATGCACGGCGTCGGCAGGGACACCTTGGTCGAGGCCGTTCGTCGTGCCGGTTTCCCGCCAGTCCATACGGTCCCTGAGCAAGGTGATCCAGACCCAGACTTCCCAACCGTCGCGTTCCCCAACCCCGAGGAGCCGGGTGCGATGGATCTCGCGCTCAAGCTTGCCTCAAAGGTCGGCGCAGACATCATCGTCGCGAACGATCCCGATGCCGATCGATGTGCTGTTGGTGTGCGCGACGGTGAGTCCTATCGGATGCTCTCTGGCGATCAGGTCGGCTCGCTATTGGGTGACTTCATGCTTCGCCGTGGTATCAAGGGCACCTACGCTGCCTCGATCGTCTCCTCCAATATCCTCGGCAAACAGGCCGCAGCATATGGGCAGCCCTTCGAGCAGACGCTGACCGGCTTCAAGTGGATCGGGAAGATTCCGACGCTTGCCTTCGGCTATGAAGAAGCCCTCGGCTACGCGGTCGCGCCCGACATCGCCCGTGACAAGGACGGCGTCTCCGCCATCATCCGGGTGCTCGAACTCGCTGCCGAGTTGAAGGCCGAGGGGCGCACGATCCTTGACCAGCTCGGTGACATTGCCCGCGAACATGGTTTGTATGCCACCGGCCAGCTGTCGGTTCGCGTTGAGGATCTGACAATCATCACCAACGCAATGCACATTCTCCGGACCACTCCCCCTGTTGTCCTCGGCGGCCTGCAGGTGGAATCAATTGACGATCTTGCCGACGGCTACAACGGGTTGCCGCCAACCGATGGCATCCGGCTAGGCCTCGCCGGCGGTGCACGGATCATCTGTCGACCGTCGGGCACCGAGCCCAAGCTGAAGTGCTACCTCGAGGTCATCGTGCCGGTCGCGGACTCGATCGACGCCGCTCGCGCCGACGGACAGCGCGCGCTCGACGCGATCAAACACGATCTGGCGGTCGCACTCGAGCTCTGACCCACGGCGTAACGTCATCCCGAACGGGGTCCATAGAGTCCGCTCGGGATGACATTATGACGTTTCGGTTGCGGGGTTCGCGGGGAGCGGCTCTGCGACTAACCTTGGACGTGCGGTCTCACCGCAGCGACCGCATTGGGAGGAAATGTGACAGGCGCGTCATTGCGACGAACGCTCGAGGGATTACCCGGCGTCGATCAGGTCGGGCTGGAAGCACGGGCAACAATGCTCGGGACCCGGTCGATCAAGACCACATCGAAGCAATGGGCGATTGATCTGGCCATTTCAATGGTCGACCTCACCACCCTCGAAGGCTCCGACACGCCCGGCAAGGTCCGCGCTCTAGCCAATAAGGCAATGCGTCCCGACCCGAGCGATGCGACGTGCCCCGCCGCGGCGGCAGTCTGCGTCTATCCCGACATGGTCAAGATCGCCAAGGAAACACTCGGCGACAGTGGTCTCAACGTTGCCAGCGTGGCCACCGCATTCCCATCCGGTCGCGCATCGATGGAGGTCAAGCTCACCGATGTCCGCGATGCGGTAGCAGCGGGCGCCGACGAAATCGACATGGTTATTGACCGTGGCGCTTTCCTGACCGGCAACTACGACCTCGTGTACGACGAGATTGTCGCCACGAAGGAAGCCTGTGCGCGTCCGGACGGCAGCCGCGCACACCTCAAGGTGATCTTCGAAACTGGCGAACTCCAGACTTATGACAACGTGCGCAAAGCTTCGTGGCTGGCCATGATGGCCGGCGGTGACTTCATCAAAACGAGTACCGGCAAGATCCAGCCGGCCGCGACGTTGCCGGTGACGTTGCTGATGCTGGAAGCCGTACGCGATTTCCGGCTTCAGGAAGGCCGTCAGGTCGGGGTCAAACCCGCCGGCGGCATTCGTACGTCAAAGGACGCTATCAAATATTTGGTCACGGTCAACGAGACCTGCGGCGAGGACTGGCTATCGCCCAACTGGTTCCGCTTCGGCGCCTCATCGCTGCTCAATGACCTACTCCTGCAACGGCAGAAGATGAAAACCGGCCGCTATTCTGGCCCCGACTACGTGACCCTGGACTGATCATGAACTCGAAGTTCGAATACGCTCCCGCACCCGAGTCGCGCTCAATCGTCGACATCAAATCTTCCTACGGCCTGTTCATCGACGGCAAGTTCGTAGACAGCACAGGCGTCGAGGGCGCTGGCACCTCGTTCAAGACGATCAACCCGGCCACCGAAGAGGTGCTGTCCGAGGTCGCCGAGGCTTCTGCTGCCGATGTCGACCGTGCAGTCGCGGCCGCCCGCGCCGCCTACAAGAAGACCTGGTCGAAGATGCCTGGGTCCGAACGCGCCAAATATCTCTACCGGATCGCCCGCATCATCGCCGAGCGCAGCCGCGAGTTCGCCGTCCTCGAATCACTTGACAACGGCAAGCCAATCCGTGAGTCTCGCGATGTTGATGTGCCGCTCATGTCGCAATGGTTCTTCTACTACGCCGGCTGGGCCGACAAACTTTCGTATGCGGGCTGCGGCACGAATCCGCAACCACTTGGCGTTGCCGGTCAGATCATCCCGTGGAACTTTCCGGTCATGATGTTGGCCTGGAAGGTTGCGCCGGCCCTCGCTGCGGGCAATACCGTTGTGCTCAAGCCAGCCGAGACCACACCGCTCACAGCGCTGCTGTTCGCCGAGGTATGCCAACAAGCTGACCTGCCCCCGGGCGTCGTCAACATCGTCACCGGCGCCGGCTCGACCGGCCAGGCGATTGTTGATCATCCCGATATCGACAAGATCGCCTTCACCGGCTCGACTGCGGTCGGCAAAGCCATTGCGCGTTCGGCCGCCGGAACGACCAAAAAGGTCACCCTTGAACTCGGTGGCAAGGCCGCCAACATTGTGTTCGACGACGCGCCACTGGATCAGGCGGTCGAGGGAATCGTCAACGGAATCTTCTTTAACCAGGGCCATGTCTGCTGTGCCGGCTCCCGCCTGCTGATCCAGGAAAGCGTCTACGACGATGTTCTTGAGCGGCTGAAGCGTCGTATGGCGACGCTGAGCCTCGGCGATCCATTGGACAAGAACACCGATATCGGTGCGATCAACTCGGCCGCACAACTCGACCGAATCAAGGCGCTCACTGCGGTCGGCGATGCCGAGGGCGCTGAGCGCTGGTCGGCACCGTGTGAGTTGCCGACCGATGGGTTCTGGTTCGCACCGACAATCTTCACCGGCGTCACGCAAGCGCACCGGATCGCGCGCGAAGAGATCTTCGGCCCAGTCCTATCGGTCCTAACGTTCCGCACCCCCTCTGAGGCAGTCGAGAAGGCCAACAACACGCCATACGGACTCTCCGCGGGGGTCTGGACCGAGAAGGGCTCACGCATCCTGTCGATCGCCAGCCAGCTCCGCGCCGGCGTGGTCTGGGCCAACACATTCAACAAATTCGATCCGGCTTCGCCGTTTGGCGGCTACAAGGAATCGGGTTACGGACGCGAGGGCGGCCTACACGGACTCGCCGCTTACCTGAAGGGTGGCAACTGATGAGCGAGCGCGAGCGAGCGACCAATGGGCGCGTCAAGTCACGACTCGCCTACCGTTTTTTCTTAAGGGGGGCCGTGGCATGACTCGGCTTGATGTCCGCAAGACCCATAAGCTCTATATCGGTGGGGCCTTCCCGCGCAGCGAATCCGGGCGCACGTACGAGGCGCTCGATCACAAGGGCAATTTCCTGGCCAATATGTCGCAGGCTTCCCGCAAGGACGGCCGCGATGCCGTACTCGCCGCCCGCAAGGCGTTCGGCGGCTGGGCTGGTCGCACGCCCTACAACCGCGGCCAAGTCCTCTATCGTATCGCCGAAGTCATGGAAGGGCGTCGCGATCAGTTCATCGAACAACTGCGCGCCGCCGAAGGTCTCAACGCGAAAACTGCAGCAACCTACGTGGACGCCGCGATCGACCGGGTCGTTTGGTATTCGGGTTGGGCAGACAAGTATGTGCAAGTGCTCGGCAATGCCAATGCCGTATCCGGCCCGTTCTTCAACCTGTCTACACCTGAGCCGACCGGCGTCGTCACAATCGTCGCGCCCCGCGGAGCGCTGCTTGGCCTGGTCAGTGTCATTGCTCCAGTCATTGCAACCGGCAACACGGCCGTCGTCATCACCAGCGAGGACCACCCGATTCCGGCGGTCACACTGTCCGAGGTCATGGCGACGTCCGATCTACCCGGCGGCGTCGTCAACATTCTGACCGGCAAAGCCGCCGACATCGGACCGTGGCTGGCCTCGCACATGGACGTCAATGCGTTGGACCTGACCGGCGTCGACGATCCCGAGCTCGCGGTCGCGCTGGAAGTTGCGGCGGCCGATAACCTCAAGCGGGTGCTTCGTCCGCCCGCGACCAAAATCGATTGGCTCGCCGAGCCGTCGCTTGATCGGCTCGCCACCTTCGTCGAAACCAAGACGGTCTGGCACCCGATCGGCGTCTGATCGACGTGCGGGATCTGGGATTCCGTTACTGTCGAACTAGTTGGGCTTTTCGGGGGCGACCACGCCACGGAACGAGGACGAAGAACCTCATATTCGGCATAATTTTGTCGTTCGCTCTTGCCGGGTGTGGTTTTGCCGGAGGTAGTTCAGTGCTCTCCTCTCAGGAATGGAAGACCGCGCGGCAAGACGCAATCGACCAGGTGACCAAAATCGCGTCCAACGCCTCCACCGACTCGTACGACGTGGCCGAAGAGATCGGGGCGTGCGAAAGTGGCGATGCTCTCGATGACTCAATCGCCCAATCGACCTATCAGATCAACGCTCACCTGCTGCCTGCTGCCAAGCAATATCTTGATGGGTCAGTACAGCCCAAACTGAAGACGGACGGCTGGGCGTTCCGGAATCGGTCAAATGATGAAAATAATTTGGCCGGAACGTCGCTCGACTATTATTGGACCAAGGGCGAATCGAGCCTTAACGTGACCATTTGGACTTCCGATGGCCAAGAAGGCATCAGCATCAGCACAGTCTCGCCGTGTGGCAAAATCGGCAAGACCCGCTATGGCAGCGTCCAAGGGGACGACCCCTGGTATCTAGCGCCGACCGTCAAAGGCCCGACCGTCAAGGACAACAAGAACTGACCGTCGCCTAGTGCCACGCTTGATAATCGCCTGTCCTATGCTGGTTTCCCGTGGGCGTCGTCATACTCGCTGGTCCTTCGGGCTCAGGCAAATCCCGCTTGGCCGCGCGCCTGGGGCTGCCGGTTCTTCGACTGGATAACTTCTACCGCGAATGCGATGACGCAGATATGCCGCAAAGCTCGCTCGGCATTATCGACTGGGATGATCCAGCGTCTTGGGACCACGACGCTGCTTTAGGCGCGATCATCGAACTCTGCCATAACGGCAGCGCAGAGGTCCCCCGCTACGACATCGGACTGAGCCAACGCGCGGACGCCTCCCGCCTCGATGCCCCGGACGGACGGTTCGTCGCCGAGGGCCTATTCGCCACCGAGATTATCGAGGCCTGCCGAACGACCGGCAGCTTGGACGCCGCCATCTGCGTACGCCATCACCGTCTCATCACGTTCGTGCTGCGCTTCAGTCGTGATCTCCGCGAGGGCCGCAAACCGCCGCATGTACTCATTCGGCGCGGCTGGCGACTCATGCGTGCCGAACCGGCCATCATCGCCGATGCGATCACACACGGCTGCACCCCGATGACCCCCAAACAGACTGAGAAACACCTGCTGGCCATCTGAGCGACAACCAGCCCAGATCTTTAGCGCGAAGTCGGCGAGTTCATATTGGTGTCGGCCCACGCGGCCTTTGCCCCGCTATGACCGATCCGGGCGATCTGCACCGTGGTGCCGGCTGTTCCAGCGATCGCCAGTACAGCGACGCCGACCATGATCGCCCGTCCGATCGAATGTCCGGACGCTACCCAACGCTGGATGCCATAGATGACGACGGCGATAACCAGCAGCGCGATCATCCATGGCAGCAGCCCATCGGCCAACTGAGTGTGCTTCTCAAGAAGCGCGGACGGCGCAACATGCTTCTCCAGCGTTTCACCGGTGGACGTCGACAACGGCACAAGGATGAGGCCGATCAGGCTCAACAGCATCGGTACAACTCCAGCCCAAGTCCGGAAGCGTTTCGAAACGCTCGCCAGCAGGACAACGAGCGCTGCCATGGGCACGATCACCACGGTGGCGTGGACCATCAGCGGATGGATTGGCAGGCCGTAAAAGCTATTCGGCATAATTACTCTCTAGTCGAAGCGATGAGGGGAATGACCTTGCTCACGACAGCCCTATGATTTTTCACGCACTGCGAGAAAGCGACCGTCGTGGATCTGAACTTAGGCGTATAAACCTGCCGACAACCTGAATGGACTCACACGGTCAGGAAACCGATATTCCCGCACATTGAGTCGGTCGTGACAGAACTTCTGACCGTGACCCGGTGGCCTTCGTGGCGGAAACGCGCGTCGCCTGAGCCATCCGCGGCGCACGATAGTAGAAATAAATCGTTCCAACGGCCGATTTCTGCAACACGTTCTACCAGTTGATGGGTACGGTGTCCGTGAGGGTAGAGTCTGTGAAGAGGTGGCAATGACCGGGGCGAAGACAACCGAGGAACTTGTGCGCGTTGTTATCCGTTTTGCTGGAGATTCTGGCGACGGCATGCAGCTCACCGGCGATCGGTTTACCGAGGAGACGGCTGCGTTCGGTAACGACCTGTCGACACTGCCCAATTTCCCGGCCGAGATCCGAGCACCCCAGGGCACGCTGCCGGGTGTCTCGTCGTTCCAGATCCATTTCGCCGACTACGATATTTTGACCCCCGGTGACCGACCCGACGTCCTGATCGCCATGAATCCAGCTGCCCTCAAGGCCAACATCGCCGACCTACAGCCCGGCGGCACCTGCATCGTCGACAGCCACGAGTTCACCGCACGCAATCTCAAGAAGGTTGGTTACGAGAGCAACCCAATCGACGACGGTTCGCTCACCGACTACAATCTCCAGCCGCTCGATCTGACCGGTATGGCAGTCGAGTCGATTGCCGAGTTCGGCTTGTCGCGCAAAGACGCGCAGCGTTCCAAAAACATGTTCGCGTTGGGTTTGGTCAGCTGGATGTATGGGCGCTCGATCGACGGAACGATCGACCAGCTCGGCAAAAAATTCGCCAGCAAACCGACGATTCGCGACGCCAACATCACCGCATTACGCACAGGTTGGAACTTCGGCGAAACAACCGAGGCGTTCGGCGTTCAATACATCATCAAGCCCGCCATTGTGCCGGCCGGCCGTTACCGCAATATCAGCGGCAACCTCGCCCTCGCCTACGGCATCGTCGCCGCCGGACAATGCACCGGCCTGCCAGTGTTCCTAGGCGCATATCCGATCACGCCGGCCTCGGACATTTTGCACGAGCTGTCGAAGCACAAAGCCTTCGACGTGACGACCTTCCAAGCCGAAGACGAGATCGCCGGCGTCGGTGCCGCGCTCGGCGCCTCATACGGCGGACGACTCGGCGTCACAACGACGTCTGGACCGGGGCTCGCACTCAAGGGCGAGACAATCGGTCTCGGCGTCATGCTCGAACTCCCGCTGCTCGTCATCGACGTCCAGCGCGGCGGGCCGTCGACCGGGCTGCCGACCAAGACCGAACAATCGGATTTGCTTCAGGCCATGCATGGTCGCAATGGCGAAGCCCCCGTGCCGGTCGTCGCTCCACGCTCCCCCTCAGACTGTTTTGCCACGGCGATCGAGGCTGCCCGGATCGCGGTTGAGCACCGCACTCCGGTGATCCTGCTGTCAGATGGTTATCTCGCCAACGGTTCCGAGCCGTGGCTATTGCCCGCGGTCGAGGATCTGCCCACGATCAAGCCGAAGTTCGCGACCGCCGATGACAGCACGACATTTCTGCCCTATGCCCGCGACCCCGAGACGTTTGCCCCAGTGTGGGCGCCGCCGGGAGTTCCGGGTCTCGAACATCGAGTCGGTGGACTCGAAAAGGCCGACGGCACCGGGGCGATCTCCTATGATCCGCAGAATCACGACCTGATGGTGCGCAACCGACAGGCCAAGGTTGACGCGGTCGCCGCCTCCATACCGTTGCTTGAGGCCGACGACCCCAGCGGTGCCGCTAAAGTTCTCGCGCTGGGCTGGGGATCGACGTACGGTCCGATCGGCGCGGGTTGCCGGCGCGCTCGAGCCGCCGGATATTCGATCGCGCAGGTTCACCTTCGCCACCTCAACCCGTTCCCAGCCAATCTCGGCGACCTGCTCAAGGCGTACGACCGAGTGATCCTGCCGGAGATGAACCTCGGCCAACTCCGATCACTGTTGCGCGCGAAGTACCTCATTGATATCGAGGGCTACAACAAGGTCCGCGGCATGCCATTCGGTGCTGAGGAACTCGGAGACCTGTTCATGTCGATCTGCAAGGAGGTCGCCTCGTGAGCGCGGTTGATCTACCCATGCCCGGGCTTTCAGGGGTCCCGGTCGCACTCTCGCCACAGACGCGCAAAGATTTTGCCTCCGATCAGGAGGTGCGCTGGTGTCCCGGTTGTGGCGACTATGCGATTCTCGCCGCGATGCAGGGCTTTTTGCCTGATCTGGGATTGCGCAAAGAAAACATCGTGTTCATTTCCGGTATCGGCTGCGCGGCTCGGTTCCCGTACTATCTAGACACCTACGGCATGCATTCGATCCATGGTCGTGCGCCAGCGATCGCCACGGGGCTTGCGACATCGCGGGAGGACCTGAGCGTCTGGGTCGTGACCGGTGATGGTGATGCACTGTCGATCGGCGGCAATCATCTGATCCACGCTCTCCGGCGCAACGTCAACATGACGATCTTGTTGTTCAACAACCGGATCTACGGGCTGACGAAGGGGCAGTACTCCCCCACGTCCGAACCCGGCAAAGTCACCAAGTCGACGCCATTCGGTTCGGTGGACATGCCGCTCAATCCAATCTCGCTTGCGCTCGGTTCCGAGGGCACCTTCATCGCGCGCACGATCGACTCGGACCGCAAACATTTGACCGCCGTCCTGTCCGCCGCGGCTGCCCATCGCGGCACCGCACTTGTCGAGATCTATCAGAACTGCCCGATCTTCAACGACGGTGCGTTCGCGGCAGTCAAGGATCCCGACCGTCGCGATGAAGCGATCATCCGGCTCGAACATGGTGAGCCGATCCGTTTCGGCGTCGAGGGTCATCGTGGGCTGTTCCGGACCGCTGCGACCGGCGGGGTCGAAATAGGAGAAGTGACTGCTGCCAATGAGTCCGACGTTTTGATCCACGATGCTCATTCGGCCGATGGCACCACCGCTTACGCGCTGTCCCGGTTGACCGATGCAGGCGTCGTGCATCAAGCTCCGATCGGAATTTTCCGCCAGGTCGAGCGGCCCGCATACGACGATCTGGTCCGGGATCAACTGAAACTGGCCGGCGATCGGCCGTCGCTGCAAAGTCTCATCGACGGCCCCGATGCCTGGACCATCGACTGACCCGCTAAACAGTTTCCCAGGATAACCCCGAAAGTTGTCACTTCTAACAGGTTATAACGTGTTAGAAGTGACAGGAATCGTGGTTATCGTGGGAAACCGACGGGGGTTAGAGCGCGTCGTAGCCCGGTTTGATGACGTCATTGATGAGGACCAGCCGTTGGTCGAAGGGCAGGAACGCGCTCTTCATTGCATTGATCGTGAACCAGCGAATCGCTTCAAGATCGTAGCCAAAGGCAGCAGTCAAGAGCTCGAACTCACGACTCATCGACGTGCCACTCATCAATCGGTTGTCACAATTGACGGTGACCCGAAAACCGAGCTCCTTGAGCGGTCCGATTGGATGCTCGGCAATCGACGCCGCTGCGCCGGTCTGCAGATTGGACGACGGGCACATCTCCAGCGGGATCCGGGTGTCACGGACATATGCCGCTAACCGACCGAGCACCGGGTTGTCCGGATCGGTGAAGTCGATGTCGTCGATGATGCGGACGCCGTGGCCGAGGCGATCGGCGCCACAACGCTGGATTGCCTGCCAGATCGAGGGCAGCCCGAAGGCCTCACCCGCGTGGATCGTGAAGTGCGCGTTCTGTTGGCGAAGGTATTCGAAAGCCTCAAGGTGAAGGATCGGTGGGAAACCGTCCTCGGCGCCAGCGATATCGAAACCGAACACACCGGCATCGCGTCGCTCGACGGCGATCTCGGCGATCTCCATACCGCGATCGGCATGCCGCATTGCCGTGACCAACTGGCCGACGACGATCGGCTTGCCGGCATCGGCGGCTTGCCCGATGCCCAGCTCAATCCCCGTCTGCACGGCATCTACCGCATCCCGGAGCGACAACCCCTGGGTCGTGTGTTGCTCGGGGGCCCAGCGCAACTCGGCATAGACGACGTTGTCATTGGCGAGATCAAGGACGGATTCGGCAGCGACCCGAATCAGGTGCGCCTCGGTTTGCATGACCGCGACCGTATGGTCGAAGGTCTCAAGATAGCGCTCCAGTGACCCGGAATCACAGGCCTCGACGAACCAGCGGCCAAGGCTCGCGGCTTCGTTGGCCGGTAGTTCGTGACCAATCTCGTTTGCGATGTCGATGATCGTCTGGGGCCGGAGGCCACCGTCAAGATGCTCGTGCAGAGTAACCTTGGGTGCGGCCTGGATTTGTTCGGAAGTCGCGGTCATGAGTCCATCAGAAGAACGACTGATTCGGCGACACACGCGGGCTTTTCAACGCCATCGATCTCAATTGTGTAGCGCATGATGGCCTGCTGACCCTTGGGAATATCGGTGACTTCGGCCAGTTCGATGTGCGCGCGTAGTTTGGAGTCGACCGGAACCGGTGCCATAAAACGCACCTTGTTGATGCCGTAGTTGACCCGCGCGCGGGTGCCAGCGAACGCGAAGACATGCGCGCCAAAGAACGGCAGCAGCGACAACGTCAGATAGCCGTGCGCGATCGTCGTACCGAACGGCCCGTCGGCCGCGCGCTCAGGATCAACATGGATCCATTGGTGATCGCCGGTGGCAGCAGCGAATTGATCAATCCGCTCCTGAGTGATCGAGATCCACTCGCTCGTTCCGAGTTCGGTCCCCGATGCTTCGGCAACTTCATCTTTGTCGTTGAAAACACGCATTACATCAACCTAACTGATGACCTTGTCGATCACGACGTTACCCGATCCCAAAAATTCGGTGCCGATATCGAATGCGCCCTCAAGCGCCTCGATCGATCGTGCGAAGCGTTCGGGAGTGTCGGTGTGGAGCGTCATGAGTGGTTGCCCAGCCACCACCGTATCGCCGGGCTTGGCATGTAGTATAACCCCGGCCGCGGCCTGAACTGCCTCACCCGGACGCGATCGACCGGCACCGAGCCGCCATGCGGCCACCCCGACGCTCATGGCATCGAGCCGAGTCAAAATGCCGGCCGTGGGTGCGTTAAGAGTCTGGGTTTCTTTCGGTTGCGGCAACGGCGCATCGGGATCTCCGCCCTGTGCCGAGATCATCCGGCGCCACACATCCATCGCGCGGCCGGAAGCGAGCACCTCGGCCGGGTCGACGTCGGTCTTCCCTGCCGCCGCCAGCATTTCGCGAGCTAGAGCAAGGGTTAGCTCGACCACATCGGTCGGGCCGCCGCCAGCAAGCACCTCCACCGATTCGGCGACCTCGCAAGCATTGCCGGCGGTACGGCCCAGTGGCGTCGACATGTCAGTGAGCAGCGCAACTGTCCTGACGCCTGCATCCGTGCCGAGCGCAACCATGGTCTCAGCGAGTTCGCGTGCATCGTCGAGCTGCTTCATGAAAGCGCCCGAACCAGACTTGACATCGAGGACAAGCGAGCCGGTACCTTCGGCGATCTTCTTGCTCATGATCGAACTGGCGATCAGCGGGATTGCCTCAACGGTGGCCGTCACATCGCGCAGTGCATACAATTTTTTGTCCGCCGGCGCGAGCCCGGGCCCAGCGGCACAGATGACCGCGCCGATGTCCTCGAGTTGACGCATCATCTGAGCATTGTCCAGATCAGCCTGCCAGCCAGAAATCGCTTCGAGTTTGTCGAGGGTGCCGCCGGTATGCCCGAGGCCGCGACCCGACAACTGCGGAACGGCTACTCCGCAGGCGGCGACAAGTGGTGCAAGTGGCAGCGTGATCTTGTCGCCAACGCCGCCGGTCGAATGTTTGTCTGCAGTAGCCCATGACAAGCCGGAGAAATCCATGCGCTCACCGCTGGCGATCATCGCCGCGGTCCAGCGGGAGATTTCGCGACGATTCATGCCATTGAGCAGGATCGCCATCAACAGCGCAGACATCTGCTCGCTCGCAACGACTCCGCGCGTGTAGGCGTCGACGACCCAATCGATCTGTGGATCGGTCAATTCGGCCTTGTCCCGTTTGGCGGCGATGACCTCGACCGCGTCAAATGCTTCCGTCATGCGTGCGCTCCCAGCTCGACCGGAATGGATTGATAGCCGCGAAGAACGAATGTCGGACGGCGCGGCGCTTCGTTCGCGAGCCGGACCGCAGGGAATCGCTCAAGGAGTTGCCCGAGAGTGATGCCTAACTCCATCCGGGCAAGCGGCGCACCGAGGCAGAAATGCAAACCCATGCCGAAGCCGACATGGGGATTGGGATCACGTGCGACATCGAAGGAATCGGCAGCCGCGAACACCGTCTCATCGCGATTCGCCGATCCCAACAGGGCGGCGATCTTCTGTCCCTTGTGGACGGTCGTCCCAAACAGTTCGAGGTCTTCGGTCGCGGTGCGCTCGAACAGTTGCGCCGGAGCATCGAAACGGATCAGCTCCTCCAGAGCGATCGCCATTGGCACCGCGCCGGACTGGACGCGGGTTAGCTGATCTGGGTGCGCCAAGAGGGCATGGATGCCGTTGCCGAAGGCATTGACAGAGGCCTCGTGACCGGCATTGAGCAGAAGCACAACCGAAGCGACGAGTTCATCGTCACTGAGCTTGCCTTCGCCGTCGCGCGCCGCAATCAGGTCGGTCAACAGGTCTTCGCCCGGATGTGATTTGCGCTCTTCAACAACCCCGCGCACGTAGTCGCTGAAAGCAATGCTCGCCGCAACCGCAGCAGTCTTGATGTCGGACCCGACGCCCTGCTCATACATATGGACGATGTCCTGGGACCAGTCCCGAAGTTTGAGGTGATCCTCACCGGGTACACCCAACAGATCGGCAATGACAAGTACCGGCAGCGGCTCGGCGTAGTCGGCCAGCAGATCCGCAGTTGGCTTCCCAGCCAACTCGTCGAGAAGTTTAGTGGCCAGTTCGTGCACCCTGGGTCGCATCCGCTCGACGTGGCCGCGGCCAAAAGCGGCCGCCACAAGGCGCCGTAACCGAGTATGGACCGGCGGCTCATTTTCCATCATTTGATTGCGATGCAACGCGTTGAACGGCTCCATCTCGCAGGCCGGTTCCCAGTCAGACCAGAGCCGGCCAAGCGTACGATTGCGCAGCGTTTGGCTCACCGATTGATGCGTCGTGGTCAGCCATTTCTCACCGCACTCATGCCAGAGCAGTGGCCCTTGCGCACGAAGTTCGGCCATCGCCGGATAGGGATCAGCCAAAAACTGCTGGTCGGCAAAATCGATATTCGTCGTCACAGTCACGTCTTGTTCAAATCCTCCACATCGAACGCGTCGGGAAGTACGTCGGACATCACCTTGATGCCATGCGCGGTCATCAACTGCATATCCGGTCCACCGTTCTCCCACAATAGCTGGCGACAACGACCACACGGCATCAACGGGTTGCCACCGGAATCGACACAAACCACTGCCCGAAGCCGACCGCCGCCGGTCGCATGGAGCGCCGACACCATTCCGCACTCGGCGCACAGAGCGACGCCGTAAGCGGCGTTCTCAACATTGCATCCCAGCACGACCCGGTCGTCGTCGACGAGACCCGCCACGCCGACCTTAAAATTGGAGTAGGGAGCGTAGGCCCGACTCATCACCTCGGTCGCATAACCGCGCAGCGCCTCCCAGTCGATTGGTGCGTCTGAAGCGGTGTGAAACGAATCCAGTATCGAGTTCATAACTAGCCCGCTGATCCCTTTCGATAGATCTTGCCGTCGGCCGCCGGCATTCGAAGCCGTTGCGCGCCAAGCGCGAGCACCAACAACGTCGTCACATAAGGCGTCATACCGGTGAAGTCACGCGGAACGGTGTCAGTCGTGAAGAACCACACCAGGATCGCGCTGCCGCCGATGCCAATGACAATGCCGGCCTTGAGCTGGCGACGTACGATCCGCAGCACCGCAAACGCGATCAACGCCAGTGCGATCAGCAGCAATAGGGCGTGCACGGCATGCGCATCGCGCAGGCGAAGCGAATCGGTGTAACCGAACATCAGCGCTCCGGTGAACAATCCACCCGGTCGCCAATTGCCAAAGATCATCGCGGCGAGGCCGATGTAACCGCGGCCGCCGGTCTGCCCGACGCTGAATCCGCTTGAGGACACAAGCGCGAGGAAGCCGCCGCCGATGCCCGCCAGCGCGCCGGATATGAGGACTGCGATGTGCTTGTAAAGAATGACGTTGATGCCCAGTGTTTCAGCGGCTTGGGGGTTCTCACCGCAGGAACGCAAGCGCAGGCCGAACGATGTGTGCCATAGGACATAGCCCGACAGGATCACCAACAGAAAGCAGAGCAGGCTCAGGGTCGAGATCCGGTCGGTCAGGGCGGCGATGAACGAGGCCACGTCGGAGATAATGAACCAGTGTTTTCCTGCCAGGCTCACCATCCAATCCCCCAATCCGGGGATTGTTATTCGCGTTGGCGATTCGAGGCCAACGAGCTGACGCGGACCGCCGCCCTCGTAGTCGGGAAACACCGACTCGGCAAGGAACGTCGCTGCGCCCGCACCGATTAGGTTGATCGCAACACCGGACACAATGTGGTCGACACCGAAAGTGATCGTGGCGATGCCATGCAGCAGTCCACCGATCGCACCCAACAGCGCCGCGCCGATGACGCCCACCCAGGGCCCGTAGTGATAAGTGAAGAACGCCGCGCCCCAGGTCCCGAGAATCATCTGACCCTCGAGGCCAATGTTGACGATGCCCGCACGCTCAGCCCAAAGTCCGCCAAGGCCAGCCATGAGGATGGGGCAGGTTGCGATAATCGCAGCCCGCAAGGTGCCAGTTGACGAGATGTCGTTCGTGTCGGTTACCAGCCGAACCAGCGACACAACGGCAATTCCACCGAGCGCAATGACGAACCAATAGCGGCTAAATTTACTCATGCGCCACCGTCCATAAAAGCCCACGATAGGGCGGTCGCGGCATGATGACCCCATTGTTCACTCGCTGGCGCTTGCTCATGCCACCGCCGCCGTTTCGGCAGGCGCGAGTTCTCGGGCCACGGCATGTTGGTCGAGTCTGACGCGATAGCGCCGTACGACCTCGTAGGCGATGACAACCGCGAGAACCGCGACACCCTGGGTGATCTCGATGATGCTTGGTGAGATGTCGGAGTTAAAGGTCAGTGTGTTGGACTGCGCGGTGAGGAACGCGAACAGGACCGCACCGAAAGCGATGCCGAGCGGCTGGTTCCGACCGAGCAGCGCCACGGCAATGCCGGTAAAGCCAAGGCCGGCTTGGAAAGTTGTTCCGTAGGAGCCGGCACCGCCGAACAGTGCAGGCATCCAGATCAGTCCGGCAACGCCGCCGGACAGAAGCATCGCAGTCAAAACCATCCGGTCGGCATTGATACCGCTGGCGGTCGCAGCGGTCGCCGACTGCCCGCTGGCGCGCAGGTCAAAGCCAAAGCGCGTCTTATTGAGCAAAATCCAGAACCAGATGCCGACGAACACAGCAATGAGCGCCAATGCCCAGATCTGACCATCGCGCGGCTCGAACAGTGTGAGCCCCTTGAGCGTGCTGTTCGGAGCCAGCTTCTTGGTATGGACGCTGTTGCCCTGGTGGATTCCGTAGCGGTTGAGCAGATAACCGACAAGGATCACCGCGATCGAGTTCAACATAATTGTCGAGATGACCTCGGACACCCCGCGCGTAGTCTTCAAAATTCCGGCAATGCCGGACCATGCAGCGCCGACAATGATCGCGATAATAAGCGAGGCGGCGACGTTGGCAAAGCCGCTCAGCAAGGCCGCTCCGGCGAAAGAGGCGGCCGCAAATGAAGCGATCGTGTACTGACCTTCGATGCCGATGTTGAATAGCCCCATCCGAAAGCCGATGGCCGAGGCGACCGCCGAAATGTAGATGAGCGCGGTCTGGTTGACGATATTGACCCTGATGCGCGGCAGCGGATTGGAGAACATCGCCGTGAAGAAGTCGCCCGGCGAACTACCAGCAGCCACGAGTACGACGGTCGTAGCAAGAACGGCAACGGCAACGGCGATCGCTGGCGCAAGTAGGGCCAACCCGACCGACTTGAGAAACTTCATGCCGCCGCACCACCGGTCATCGCGGTGCCAAGATCTTGCGGGGTCACGGAGGCCGGATCGAAGGTTCCGACCATGCAGCCGCGAAGAAGCACGTGAATCGTGTCGGACAAGCCGATCAGCTCATCGAGATCGGCCGAGACCAGCAGAACCGCGAGGCCTTCGCTGCGGGCCCGTTTGATGTGGTCCCAGATCGCTGCTTGCGCACCGACATCGACCCCGCGAGTTGGGTGCGAGGCGATCAGCAGCACGGGATTACCGCTCATCTCACGACCGACGATGAACTTTTGCTGATTGCCGCCAGACAGTGCCCGTGCGAGCGTGTCGATGCCGGGCGCACGTACGTCATACTCGTCCAAAATTCGCTGCGTGTCCTTGCGCGCGCCGGATCGGTTGATCCATGGGCCTTTGGCGCTGGGTGGACTCGTCTGATGGCCTAAGATCCGGTTCTCCCACAACGGCGAGTCGAGCAACAATCCGTGGCGCTGTCGATCCTCGGGGATGTAGCCAATCCCGGCTTCACGCAGTTTGCGGGTATGCCAGTGGGTGACGTCATCAGAACCCAAGGCGAGCCGACCGGTCGACGGGATGCGCATTCCCATGATGGTCTCAACCAGTTCGGACTGCCCGTTGCCTTCGACGCCGGCGATTCCGAGCACCTCGCCCTTGTGGATCTTGAGTGTGATGTCGGTCAGCAGATTGCGACCAAACTCATCGGTGAGGGTGACCCCATCCAGCGAGAGTTCGACCTGATCGGTCACGGTCGACTCAGCAGTGTGCGGTGAGGGAAGCTCCGAACCGACCATGAGTTCGGCAAGGTCACGTTTTGTCGCGGTCTTTGGGTCGGCGGTGCCAACGGTCGCGCCGCGCCGCATGACGGTGATGTCGTCGGCAATCGCCAACACTTCATCGAGTTTGTGCGAGATAAACAGCACCGAATTGCCGTGCGACTTGAGTTCACGGAGATTAACGAACAGTGCGTCGACCTCCTGCGGTACGAGCACCGCAGTGGGTTCATCCAAAATGATGATCTTCGCGCCGCGGTAGAGCACCTTGGCAATCTCGAGGCGCTGCCGATCTGCGACGCCGAGATTTTCGACCAAGGTGTCCGGTTCGAGGCCGAAGCCGAAACGGTCGGAAATTTTGGCAATCTCGGCCCGAGCCTGGTCACCGATTCCGTGCAATTTCTCCGCGCCGAGAACGATGTTCTCGAGCACTGTGAAGTTGTCGGCGAGCATGAAGTGCTGGAAGACCATGCCCACGCCAACCGCAATTGCTTCGGTCGGCGATTTGAACTCAACGCCGGTGCCGTTGATCGTGATCGTGCCATCATCGGGCTTCTGGACGCCGTACAGGATCTTCATGAGCGTCGATTTGCCTGCACCATTCTCGCCGATAAGCGCATGAATCGTCCCGCGCCTAATCGTCATATCCACATCATGATTGGCGATCACGCCAGGGAACCGTTTCCCGATCCCGCTCAGACGTACTGCATCGACGGCGTCTCCCACTGCCACTCCTTGCATGATCAGATGGCTGGACCTGGGTCGAACGCTACTCGCGTCCGACCCAGGTCCAGATGTGCCTTGCTGATTCGGGCAACTACCTACTTGGCCGGAACCGTCGGAACCTTGATGTCACCGCTGATGATCTTCGCCTTATAGGAATCGATATCAGAAGCGATGTCGTCAACGAATCCGCCGCTCTTGGAGTAGCCAACACCATCGACCTTGAGGTCGTAGACCTGGTAACTAACCAGCGCCTTGCCATCCTTGATCGACTTGACGAAGTCGTAGGTGGCGGTGTCGACACGCTTAAGCGCCGACGTCAGGATGTGCGGCTGCTGTGCCTTAGTCGCCGACTGGTACTGATCGGAGTCAACGCCAATCGCCCACATACCCGTGCCTGCATCGACAGCGGCGTCAAACACACCGGCGCCTGAAGCACCCGAAGCGTGGTAAACAACGTCAGCGCCCTTGTCATACTGACCAGTCGCCGCAGCCTTGCCACCGGCCGGATCGCCGAAGCCCTTGAGGGCGGATTCTTCGATGTAGTTGACCAAGATCTTCGCGTCCGGCTTAACCGCCTTGACACCGGCAACGTAGCCAGCTTCAAACTTCTTGATCAGATCGTTGTGCACACCGCCGACGAAGCCGACGGTGCCGGACTTGGTCTTTTCAGCGGCTGCAACACCCACGAGGAATGAGGCCTCGTTCTCCGCGAAACCAAGGTAGGCAACATTGTCGTTCGCCTTCGCATCCGGATCAAAACCGTCGACGATAGCGAAGTTAACCTTCGGATAGTCGGGGGCAACCTTGTTGACTGAATCGCTGTAGGCGAAGCCGACACCGACAACTGCTGCGGCGCCGCCATCAGCCATCTGGCGCAGACGATCCTCACGAGCTGATTCGGCTTCACCGTCCGTCGCTTCACCCTCAACACAGGTGGCGTCAAATTCCTTGACCGACTTCTCCAAGCCGACATATGCCGAGTCGTTGAATGAGTGGTCGCCGCGTCCGCCGACGTCATAGGCAAGACCGATCTTCGGTCCGTTGCCCTTCGCCGTCTTGCAGACATCCGCCGAGTCACTGGCCTTCTTGTTTCCGCTGTCGCTCTTGGTGCTGCCACAACCGGTAACAACCAGTGCTGACGCGGCAACTACGAGCGAAATCTTCGTCAGACTACGCAAGGTTCCTCCTAGATTGGGGGCCGGAATTGTCCGGCACTCAACAGACCCTAGCCGCGATCTGGCCCATCGGGGAGGCATGTGGACCGATTAGTCAGGGTCGATACCGAGTTGTAACCTCGGCGCGACAAAATTGGTCTCATGCAAGGGCAGCGGCAGCCAAAACCTTGGCGCCGATTGCAATTGCTCGCTCATCGATGCGCAGATTTCCCTGATGAATATCGTAGGTCGGCCCATCGGGGGTCCTGGTGCCAAGACGCCCCATCGAACCGGGAATTGATTCGAGGTACCACGCGAAATCCTCGCCGCCAAGACTCTGCGTCGTTGACGCCACGCCCCCGGCACCAACCGCAGCGGTGACCGCAGTTCGCAACCGTTGCGTCGCATCGAAGTCGTTGACGACTGGCGGAACGCCGCGCACATAGGTGATCTTGGCGCTCACTCCGTAGGGCTCGATGATGTCGGCGATTAATCCGCGCACGAGATGCTCAGCCTGATGCCAGGCGGTTGCGTCGAGTGTCCGCAGCGTCCCGTTCAGTTCACCCGTGGACGGTATGACATTGGCCGCGTGACCTGCGTTGACGCTCCCCCACACCATGCTCACGCCAGCACGGGGATCGAACCGCCGCGACAGCGCGGCCGGCAATTGGGTCAGCAAGGTGCCGAGCGCGAAGGTGAGGTCTTCAGTCAAGTGGGGTCGTGACGTATGGCCGCCGCGACCATTCAAGGTCACCGTGACCTGATCTGTCGCAGCGGTGATTGGGCCTTCTCGTACCCCGACGAAGCCGACATCAAGGGACGGATCGCAATGGAGCGCAAAGATCCGTGACACTCCCTTCAGCGCACCAGCTGCTAGGACCCTGAGCGCACCGCCGGGCATAACTTCCTCAGCTGGTTGAAAAATCAAACGGATACGGGCCGGAAGCGGTCTGACGAGTTGGCGCTGTGCAAGTGCCAGCGCGGCGCCGATCAGTGCTGTGGTGTGGACATCATGGCCGCAGGCATGAGCAACCTGCGGGACGGTAGAGCGCCACGGATCGGTCGAGGTGTCTTGGATCGGGAGCGCATCTAGATCCGCACGAAGTGCCACGATGGGTCCCTCGTCAGGGCCAAGATCGGCGACGATGCCGGTACCGTCCAGCCGGTCATGCGCAATGCCAGCTTTGCCCAACCACGCCGCGACAAGGTCAGTCGTACGGTGTTCGTTCCACGAGAGTTCTGGGAACGCATGGAAGTCCCGGCGCAACTCGATCAGGTCGGGTGCGATCACATCGACGGCGTCATTGATCGAGAAGTTGGGGGCCATCTGCTCAGGATAACGCCGCCGGGGTCTCGACCGCCGTCAACGGGCGAGCTTAGGGACTGGCCGATCCGTCCGAGCGAGGCGGGCCACAATCCGCGACTTGCTTTCCCGAACCGAGTAGTTGAGCCGAAGCTCGCGGGCCGCAACACGCAACTGCGTTCGTTGTATGCCCTGACTCCGCCAATAATAAAGGACGGCAATCGCAATGCCGAGCATCGAGAGTCCACCACCGACGATCAACGTCCAACGCCCGCCGAACTCCTCGCCCACCCAGCCGATGAATGGCGCGCCGAATGGTGTGCCGCCCAGAAAAATCATGATGTAGAGCGCTGTCACCCGGCCGCGCATCTGTGCGCTCGAGGTCATCTGGATCATCGCATTTGCCGACGTCACCATCGTCAACGCGCTGAGCCCGAGCAGCGGCAAGATAAGGGCAAATGTGAGGTACGACGGCATGAGCCCCGCGGCAACCTCGAGAATCCCAAACGACATACCGG
Source organism: Aeromicrobium changchenzhani (assembly GCF_057586615.1). Lineage (NCBI taxonomy): Bacteria > Bacillati > Actinomycetota > Actinomycetes > Propionibacteriales > Nocardioidaceae > Aeromicrobium > Aeromicrobium changchenzhani. The sequence continues at coordinate 2,852,392 of NZ_CM172480.1, forward strand.
CGAACACAATCGTACGGAGTCTGGGTTCGGTACGGCGGGCCGCCATGAGGGCACCGATTAGGGAGCCAACGGCCATGATCGAGCCGAGCACGCCATATTCCCCCGCGCCCTTGTGAAACACCGCAGTAGCCATCAACGCGCTGGTCATCTGAAAATTCATGCCGAACGTCCCGACGAAGAAAACGCTCATCAAAATAAGCACCATATCGGGGCGCGATCGTACGTAGCGCAATCCATCGCGCACCGCGCCCTTGCGCTCACCGACGACCGGGGCTGGCCGCAGCCGCGCCATGTCGAGCAGGTTGAGCGAAACGAAAACCGCGAGATAGCTAAGCCCATTGATGATGATGACCCAGCCGGTCGCACTGACGCCCGAACCAAGTGCGGCAATCATCAGACCGGCGACTGCGGGGCCGATCATGCGGCCGATGTTGAACGAGGCTGAGTTGAGCCCGACTGCATTGGCGACATCATCTTTGCCGACCATCTCAATGACGAAGGATTGCCGTGCCGGCGCATCGAAGGCAGTGCCGATGCCGAATATAAAAGCCAACGCAAACACATGCCAAATCTGCACGACGCCGCTGACCGCGAGGATCCCGAGGAATACAGCGGGCAGGGCCATCGCAATCTGGGTGAAGCGCAATACGGTGCGTTTGGGATAACGATCGGCGACCACACCCGCAATTGGCGAGAGCAGCAGCGCCGGCAACAACTGGAGGCCGGTTGTGATGCCGAGCGCGGTGCCGCTGTGGGTTAGTTGGAGGACCAGCCAGTCCTGTGCAACTCGCTGCATCCAGGTGCCGGTATTGGACACCAACGCGCCAGCGGCATAGATGCGGTAGTTACGAACTCGGAGGGATTTGAAGATGGGACTCATGGTTGGTTCACGAGGCGGTCAGGCGTTCAAGCAGTGCAGTGGCGTCGCGGAGCAGTTTGCGCTCCGCAGGAGTGAGTTCGGTGAAGCAGCAGGCAAGCCATTGATCGCGTCGGGCCCGCTCGGCGACGATGATTTCCTCACCTTTGGCGGAGATCGCCACGACGATCTGGCGACCGTCCTCCGGATGCGGTGATCTCGTGATGAGGTCCAATTCATCGAGGCAGTTGATTGTTCGAGTCATCGATGGCGGTTGCACGTGCTCGCGTGCCGCGATGGCACTTGGTGTCATCGGGCCTTTCGTGAGGAGCGTTCCAAGGACTGCCAATTGTGTTGGCGTCAAGTCTGAATGCCGCTCTTGGCGAAGTCGCCGGGTGAGTCGCACAACCGATTGTGAAAGTCGTTGAGAATCAGTTGGCATATCATTAGCATAACTAATTAACTCTGCTAATCAAAATCGCGGTTGGCGGTGTCTCAGCAACCTAATGCGAGGTCGGGCGGTGTCTCAGCAACCTCATCCTGGCGAAGTTACGTTGCTGAGGCACCGCCCACGTAGGTTTGAAGCATGGCGAAAGGGCCCGGCCGCTATGCGGTCGGGCCCTTTTGGTTGGCTTAAGCAGTCTTACTCTGACCTAGTGATAGCGCTGAGCAGATCGCGATTGAGTTGCGCGATGACGTCAAGCGGAATTTCTTTCGGGCAGGCCGAATGGCATTCGCCGATGTTGGTGCAGCTGCCGAAGCCTTCGTGATCATGTGCGTTGACCATGCCGATGACACGGGAATCGCGCTCAGGCTGACCCTGCGGAAGCAGACCCAGGTGGGCCACCTTCGCGCCGGCGAACAACATCGCTGAACCATTCGGACAGGCCGCAACACAGGCACCGCAACCAATGCAGGTCGCGGCATCGAAGGCGTGATCGGCATCTTTCTTTGGCACGAGTACCGCGTTGGCATCGGGCGCGGCACCGGTCGGAGCGCTGATGAAGCCGCCGGCCTGGATAATGCGATCGAAGGACGTACGATCGACAACGAGATCTTTGATAACGGGGAAAGCGCCAGCGCGCCACGGCTCGACGTCAATGACGTCACCGTCGGTGAAGCTGCGCATGTGCAGCTGGCAGGTCGTCGTGACCTCCGGGCCGTGCGCGATGCCGTTGATGACGACCCCACACGCGCCACAAATGCCCTCGCGGCAGTCATGGTCGAAGGCCACCGGCTCATCGCCGGTCAGCGTCAACTGCTCGTTGAGCACATCAAGCATTTCGAGGAATGACATGTCGGTCGACACGTCCTCGAGGCCATACGTGACCATTTTGCCCTTGTCATCGGGACCTTTTTGGCGCCAGACGCGCAGAGTGATGTTCACTTGTAGCTCCTCTGCTTCATTTCGATGTAGTCATAAGTGAGTTCTTCCTTGTGCAGGATTGGCGTATCGCCACCGAACTCCCATGCGGAGACGAACGCATAGTTCTCGTCGTCGCGAAGCGCTTCATGTTCCTCGGTCTGACTCTCACTGCGGAAGTGCGCGCCACAGGATTCACCGCGGGTGAGCGCATCGATACACATGAGTTCGGCGAGTTCGAAGAAGTCGCCAACTCGGTTGGCCCGCTCGAGCGTCTGATTGAACTCTTCGTTGACGCCGGTGATCTTGACGTCCTTCCAGAACTCTTCTTTGAGCGCGCGGATCAGGCCAACGGCCTTTTCGAGTCCTGCCGCGTCACGTTCCATGCCACAGTATTCCCACACGATGTGACCCAATTCCTTATGGAACGAGTCGACCGTACGGGAACCTTGAATCGCGAGCAGCTTCTTGATCCGCTCATCGACCGCGGTCTTCGCCTCAACGGCAGCCGGATGTGACTCGTCCACCTTCTCGAACGGCCCGCCAGCAAGATAGTCGCTAATCGTGTTGGGCAGGACAAAGTAGCCATCGGCGAGCGCCTGCATGAGTGCCGAAGCACCTAGGCGGTTGGCACCGTGATCGGAGAAGTTCGCTTCGCCCGCGACAAACAGGCCGGGGATGTTGCTCTGCAGGTCGTAGTCGACCCACAGACCACCCATTGTGTAATGCATCGCCGGATAGATGCGCATCGGCGTTTCATACGGATCGTCGCCGGTGATCCGCTGATACATATCGAACAGGTTGCCGTACTTGGCTTCGACCGCGGGACGACCGAGGCGCTCAAGCGCATCGGCGAAGTCCAAATAGACGCCGAGACCGCCCGGTCCGACGCCGAAACCTGCATCGCAGATATTCTTCGCGTTGCGCGAGGCGACGTCACGAGGAACAAGGTTGCCGAACGACGGGTAGATCCGCTCCAAGTAGTAGTCGCGCTCGTCCGCGGGGATGTCCTTGGGCTTGCGGTCGTCCTTGGCCTTCTTCGGCACCCAGATCCGGCCGTCATTGCGCAACGACTCGCTCATGAGCGTCAGCTTCGACTGGTATTCGCCGCTGACCGGGATGCAGGTCGGGTGGATCTGCGTGTAACAGGGATTGGCGAAGTAGGCACCCTTACGGTGTGCACGCCACGTTGCGGTGGCATTGCTGCCCATCGCATTGGTGGAAAGGAAGAAGACATTGCCGTAGCCACCGGAAGCGAGCACAACTGCGTCCGCGAAGTGGGTCTCGATTTCACCGGTCACCATGTTGCGCACGATGACGCCGCGTGCTTTGCCGTCAACGACGATGAGTTCGAGCATTTCGTGGCGCGTGTTGACCTCGACCGTGCCGGCCGCAACCTGGCGCTCAAGCGCTTGATACGCGCCGATCAGAAGTTGCTGACCGGTTTGCCCGCGAGCGTAGAACGTACGCGACACCTGGGCGCCACCGAATGAACGGTTGTCGAGCAGTCCGCCGTACTCACGCGCAAACGGAACGCCCTGGGCAACACACTGATCAATGATCTGCGCGCTGATCTGGGCGAGCCGGTAACTATTGGACTCGCGCGAGCGGTAGTCACCGCCCTTGACCGTGTCATAGAAGAGTCGGTAAACGCTGTCGCCGTCATTGCGATAGTTCTTGGCTGCGTTGATGCCGCCCTGCGCAGCGATCGAGTGTGCGCGACGCGGCGTGTCCTGATAACAGAAACTTTTGACGTGATAGCCGGCTTCGCCGAGCGTTGCCGCCGCCGAGGAGCCGGCAAGTCCGGTGCCGATGATGATGACGCTGAGCTTGCGGCGGTTGGCTGGGTTGACCAATTTGCCAGCCATGAGGCGCTTGTCCCAGCGCTCGTCGATCGGCCCTTCGGGTCCTTTTTCGTCCTTGATCGGCGCACCGTCTGTGTGGAACTGAGCCATGGATTAACCCACCCATCCGAAGAGGATTGAGAACGGTGGCAGTAAGAAGCCGACCGTGATGATGACAGCAACCGCGATCGCCAAACCATTGAGATTGGAGGCGCGTCGGCTGCTGCTGTGATTGCCGCCGAGGCTTGTCAATGCACTCCAGAAGCCGTGCCATAAATGGAAGCCAACGGCCAACATTGCCACCGTGTATGCGAGTACAACCCACCAAATTCCGAACGAGTTGACGACACGGTCATACGGGCTCGGTGTCGCACCACCGGGATGGATGTCGTTGGTCGTCAGGTTGAGCAGGTGGAAGATGATGAACAACAGGATCGTCAAGCCACCCCAACGCATCGTGAATGAAGCGTAGGAACGCTGGATGCCCGTGCGGTTCTGTTTTGTCTGGTAGCGCTTCGCCCCGACATAGCCGCCAGCCTTCCGGTTGCGCTTCCACAGCGTCATTGCCGCATAGATGTGGAGGAACACACTGGCAAGCAACACCACACGGATAGTCCACAGCGCGCCCTTGTGCGGAAGCAGGGGCTCACCGATCGTACGCAGGTGCTCCGCGTAGACATTGAATGCCTCACGGCCGCTGAAGACCTTGAGGTTGCCGTACATGTGCGCCAAGAGGAAGGCGACCATGATCAGGCCTGATACCGCCATTGCGGATTTGAGGGCGACCGTCGAACGACGCGCCAAAGTCACGTTTGCCACGCTTGCACTCTAAGACCAAAACCAGTGCCGTGGGGACGAAGGCTCACCTAAGTGATCAAAGTGTGCAACAGATCACACCGAGATACCGAGCCGAAAAGCGTGTTTCGGCACCCATCCAATTCCGCGTTCATGCAGGTAGAGGTCGAATGAGTCGACCTGGAACGTGCATTCGAAGTCACTCAGATCGGCATGCGCTCGATCCAACGCTGCGTCGTCGATGTTGTGTGCGACGGTCACATGCGGGTGGAACGGAAACTCCGCCGGCGGCGCATCGAGTTGGGAGCGCACCGCTGCGGCGATTTCCTCGATGCCTGCGACACCGTCAACAATCGCCAGGAAAACGACCGGTGAAACCGGCCGAAATGTTCCCGTGCCACGCAGAGTCATCGAAAACGGGCGAAGCTCTGCGGCCGCTGCTCGAAGCGCCTTGCAGACACCTTCGAGCCCATCGCGCTCAAGGGTCAGCGGCGGCATCAACGTGACATGACTCGGCACGGTCGCGGCCAACGGGTCACCGAAGCTGGCGCGTTTGCGGCGAAGCCGCGAGCCATACGGCTCGGGGACCGCTATGGCCACACCCATCGTCAACATGATCGTGGACCTAGCGCACGAAGCCGGAGTGCTCATAGACATCGGCCAGCGTCTTCGATGCGACCTCACGCGCACGCTCCGTGCCACGTCTGAGGATCTGATCGAGCTCGCCCCGGTCGTCAAGCAGTGCATTTGTTCGTTCGGAGAAGGCTGCGACGAAGTCTGCGACGATCTCAGCCAGTGCGACCTTAAACGCCCCATATTGCTGGCCTTCGAAGGATTTCTCGATCGCGGCGATCGATTCACCGGTGATGGCCGAATAGATAGTGAGCAGATTGGAAATCCCGGCCTTGTTCTCCGGGTCGAAGTGGATCTCACTATCCGAGTCAGTGATTGCTGAGCGAATTTTCTTGGCCGCTTTCTTCGGGTCGTCCAGCAGGTCGATGATGCCGTTGGGCGCGGATCCCGACTTGCTCATCTTGGCCGTCGGATCCTGCAGGTCGACGAGTTTGGCGGTGCCTTTAAGGATGTACGGTTCGGGCACCGTGAACGTCTCGCCAAACCGGTGATTGAAGCGTTGGGCGAGATTGCGGGTCAGCTCAAGATGCTGCCGCTGGTCCTCCCCCACCGGGACTCGATCGGCTCGATAGATCAGCACGTCCGCGGCCATCAGCACCGGGTAGGTAAAGAGTCCGACACTCGCCCGGTCTGCACCGGCCTTGGCCGATTTGTCCTTGAATTGGGTCATGCGGCTGGCCTCGCCGAAACCAGTGATGCAGTTGAGCACCCAGGCAAGTTGTGCGTGCTCAGGAACTTGGCTCTGGACGAATAACGCGCTGCGCTCGGGATCAACACCAGCGGCAATCAGCTGTGCGGCCGAACGATAGGTACGTTCGCGCAGCTCAGCTGGGTCGTACCGCACCGTGATCGCGTGCATATCGGCGATGAAATAAAACGCCTCGTGGTCTTCCTGCAGCGCCACCCATTGCCGAATCGCCCCGAAGTAGTTGCCGAAATGGAAGGAATCCGAGGTCGGTTGAATACCGGAGAGCGAACGAGGGCGGGAAGCATTGGGCATGTGGGACATTCTGCCAGTCGCGGCCCGACCGGCCCCGCTAGGCTCACGACATGAGCGACGTACGGCAATGGATCGCGCCGGGGCGGGTCAACCTCATCGGTGAACACCTCGACTACAACGGTGGACCGGTCCTACCGATCGCGATTGACAAGGGCATCGCGCTCAAGGCGCGGCGCCGTGACGATGATCTGGTACGAGTCTGGACAACCTTCGGCGGCAATCAGAACGCCGAGTTCGCCGCGACTTCCGGGCCCGAGGAGGTCAAGGGTTGGGCCGCTTATATCGCCGGAATTTTCTGGGCGCTGGCGCAGGCTGGCCACCCGGTCGGCGGTGCTGATCTGGTCCTCGATGGCAGCCTGCCGAGTGGTGCTGGCCTCTCCTCGTCTGCCGCGGTCGAGGCCGTCGTTGGCAGCGCGCTCAACGGTTTGTATGACGTGGGACTCGAGCCGATCGATCTCGCGCTGATCTGCCGGACCGCCGAGAATGATTTCGCTGGCGCCCCCACCGGGATTATGGATCAGGTTGCCGTGCTGTGCGCGATGAGCGCGCACGCCATGCTGATCGATTCACGACCTGCTCGTCCAACCCTTGAGCACATTCCCGTGAACTGGACCGACGCTGGTCTGAGTCTCGTCGTCATCGATACGAACACGCGACACGATCTCGCTGATGGTTCCTACGGCGAGCGCCGCACCGAATGCTCTCAGGCTGCCGAGACACTCGGACTTGATTATCTTGCCGATGCCAGCGTTGACGCCGTGTTCAAGCTTGACGACGACGTACTCAAGGCTCGTACCCGCCATGTCATCACCGAGACCGCCCGAGTCCGCGGCGCCGTACGCGCGCTCAGCGCCCGGAACTGGACTCAACTCGGCACGATGCTCACCGCTTCACACACTTCACTCAAGGATGACTTCGCGGTCAGTCGGATGGAGCTCGACATCGCGGTCGAGGCCGCGATCGAAGCCGGTGCGCTCGGCGCTCGTATGACCGGCGGCGGCTTCGGCGGCAGTGTCATCGCTCTCGTCGACGCCTCATTACGCGCGCAGTTGGCCGAGAAGGTCTCCGCCCGCTTCGCCTTCCACCAATTCACTGCGCCCACGTTTTTTGCCGTCGAGCCGTCGGCGGGAGTGCACGAAGTCACAACGCCGTGAGTCCGACGTTTCGGCCCTTAAATTCGCGTTTTTGGGGCCGAAACGTCTCCCTCCTACGCGCTTCGCGCGTGGGAGGGACCCCCAGCCCAGCGAGTTGGTGAGGGATCGGCGGGACGTAAGGCATCTTGGCCCGTGAGAACCTTAATCCGTGACCGATCAACATCGCATCGCCTATCAGGGCGAGCCCGGAGCAAATTCGCACATCATCTGCAAGGCCGCATTCCCTGAGTGGGAGGCCGTTGCTTGCGCTTCCTTCGAGGACGTTTTTGCTGCCGTGAGCGGCGGCTCGATCGAACTTGCGATGATCCCGATCGACAACTCGATCGCCGGCCGGGTGGCCGACATCCATCACTTCCTGCCGACCTCGGGTTTGCACATCATCGCCGAGCATTTCCTACCGATCGAACATCATTTGCTCGGGATATCTGGATCCAGTCTCGAGACGGTCAAGACCGTCCACAGCCATGTGCACGCACTCGGTCAGAGCCGCAAGATCATCCGAAAACTTGGTCTGAAACCGGTCATCGCCGGTGACACAGCCGGTTCGGCGCGTGAAGTCGCCGAAGCCGCTGATCCGACCAAAGCCTCGATCGCAACATCGCTCGCGGCCGAGATTTATGGGCTCGATGTGCTCGCCGCTGACATCGAGGATGAGCCGAACAATACGACCCGCTTCGTCGTCCTATCTCGCGATTTCATCCAGGCTCCGCCGGATATCGGACCGACCATCACCACCTTTATCTTCAACGTCCGCAACCTGCCATCGGCGCTCTACAAGGCGCTCGGTGGGTTCGCCACCAACGGCGTCAACATGACGAAACTTGAGTCGTACATGGTCGGCAGCAAATTTGCTGCGACGCAGTTCCTCGCGGAAGTCGATGGCCACCCCGATGATCTGGGCCTCAAACATGCCTTGGAAGAGCTCGAGTTCTTCACCACCAAGGTCAAAATCATGGGCGTCTATCCTGCCAGTCCTTATCGCACCACTGCCAACCGGACCACCGACAGCTGACCATGCGCCCACTATTCAACTGGTGGTTCACCGATCGGGCCACCGGCAGAGTCGTCATCGCCCAGTCGCCGAATCCAGCACTCCTGGTCTGGATTGCCGCGTTTGCGGGACGCATCTTCAGCGGCACCGAACTCGACCACAAACTGAGCTGGATCGGTTCGGGCGCGCTCATCGTCTGGGGGCTGGACGAGCTCCTGCGGGGCGCCAATCCATTCCGGCGACTCATCGGTGCAGTCGTACTCGGCTGGCAGCTGACGCGGCTGTTCGCCGGTTAGGGTTAACGCCATGAGGTTTCCGCAGGACGTACCCGTCCTGAGCGATGGCGTCGTGACGCTACGTGCACACAGCCCGGCTGACGTCGAACTTTTGTATGAGTTGGCGCTCGATCCCGAAGCATTGCGCTGGACGTCGATTCCGCTCAACAACACGCGCGCCGACTCACAGCACTTCGCTACCGAAATTATGCGGATCGGCTGGGAGCAGAAGAACTTCCGCGGTTGGGCAATCGAAGCCACCGACGACACCGGCGTCGAGACGTTCGCTGGCAACATTGATATCCGCGGCATGCCAATCGCCGATGTCGGTTTCGTGTTGCACCCATGGGCACGTGGCCGCGGCTTGATCCGGCGTGCATTGGAGCTCGCTGCCAATTGGGCCTTCATCGAAGGCGGCGTCGAAATCATCCACTGGCGTTCGCGGATCGGCAATGAGGCGTCGCTACGCGCCGCTTGGGCGGCCGGTTTCACCCTTGATGGCACATCCCCGGGACTTCTCTATGAGCGCGAACAGGTCCTCGACGCGTGGTCTGCTCATCTCCGTTTCGGGGATAAACCCGGGCCTAAAACCGAGTGGCTTGCCGCGCCCGTCCTTGAAAGCGGCAGTTTCCGCATGAGGCCGAATCAGGAAACCGACGCTGGCCGAATCGTCGAGGCCTGCACCGATGAACGATCACAACTCTGGCTCGGCGGCCTGCCCAAGCCATACACGCAGGCGACCGCACGAATGTTGCACCACGAGAGCATCTGGCAAGCTGCCAAAGGCACGAAGATCACCTGGACCGTGGCCGATCGGAACTCCGACGAATTATTGGGCCACATTGGAATCTTTGGGATGACCGAACTCAACCCGTTTAACGGCGAGATCGGCTACTGGACCCATCCAGAGGCGCGCGGTCGCGGCCTCATGACCGAAGCCACCCGGCTGGCGATCGAGCACGCCTTCGGCGCGTTGGGTATGCGCCGCTTGACTCTCATGGTGGCAACCGGCAATTCCGCCAGCAACCGGGTCGCCACCAACAACGGCTTCACGCTGGTAGGCACCGAGTCCCAACTCGACCCACTCGGCGATGGCTCGTTCGCCGATATGAACAGCTATGAGTTATTGGCCGCAGAAACTGCCAACCGCAGCCCGGTGGCAGCGCCCAAACGGTAAATGTAACTGCGAGTTAAGATCATTTCCTATTTGCTAACTACCCCGGTGTCGTCGGTGGTTAAATTAAGTTGGGGCAGATTTCAGTTGGCGCCTCAACGACCGCTGCCCAATTCGACGTCGTAGTCGGCTAACAACATAGTGGAAAGATGGGCGCACATGTTCCCGCTGATACCGCAAGCCAACGGCCTGCTGATCGAGCTCATTTCCATCCCAATCTTCACCGGGATCATCGGTTACATCACCAACTGGACCGGCATCTTGATGCTATTCAGGCCGCTGAAGTTCAAAGGCGTCCACGTGCCAGGCCTGCGGGCAGTTTTCCCCTATCTGCCACGGCGCATTCGAATTCTTCCACTGATTCGGCACGATGGCGGATTTGGTTGGCAAGGCATCATCCCGTCCCGTGCAGACAAGATGGCAAGTATCTCAGTTGACAAGGGGCTGGCGAAGCTTGGCAGCGTCAGAGATTTCTACGAACAGCTCGAGCCCGACGCGATCGCCATGCACCTCACGATGATCGCGCAGGACAGAATCCATTCGGTCGTCGAAGAGATCATGATCCGCGAAAATCCTCAACTTTGGTACAACTTGCCGCCGCTGGTCAAAGAAGCCGTTCATTTGCGCGTGCGCCGGCAGCTGCCCGCCATCGTCAAGGACATCACCGACCAAATCGGCGACAACATCGATAACCTCATTGATGTGAAGTTGATGGTCATCCGTTATTTCGGTGAGCATCCGGAGATCCTGAACGAGTTGTTCCAGAAGATCGGCGGCAAGGAACTACGCTTCATGCAGAACTTCGGCTTCTACTTCGGCTTCCCGTGCGGTCTTGTTCTCGTCGCCGTCCTGCATTTTCTGCCGTTCTGGTGGGTCTTGCCCATCGGCGGAATCGTGATCGGCTGGATGGTCAACTACATCGGTATCAGCATGATCTTCGAGCCGATCTATCCCAATAAATGGATCCCTTGGCGTCAAGGTCTGCTACTCAAGCGCACCCCCGAGATCACCGCGTCATACTCCCAACTGATCGCCGAGCGAGTCATCACGTTGGAGAACATCGGCGACGAGCTCATGAACGGTCCGTCATCCGATCGCACGCTTCAGATGTTCGATCGCACCCTGCGTCCCGCCGTCGACCGAGCAGTCGGACCGAGCAGACGACTGGTTCGAGTCGTCGTTGGCAGCCGTGAATACGGCCATATCCGCGATTCAGTCGCCGCCGAGGCAACCGCATTTGCCCCGTTGGCTTTCGAGGACGCAGAATTCAATAGAAAACAGGCTGCAAAGATCGAGACCTTCATTGCCAAGCAGATGAGCACAATGGGCCCGAACGACGTAGCCGACATGCTGCGTTCAGCGATCAAACAGGACGAGTGGCTACTTTTCCTGCACGGCGGCTTTCTTGGCTTGTTCGCTGGCCTCATCCACTTGGCAATTTTCCCATTCTGAAAAGGGCACCGCATGACAGATAATTTCACCCAGGCGGAACTGGTCAATCCTTCCGACGGCAGGCGCCCAGTTGGCAATGTCCGCCCGGCGGACGACGAGGTTGATGGCGCCGGTATGAATGCTGACGCAATTGCCGCCATCCTCGACGGCCCCAGCAGCTTGAGCGACCTCGACAACTTGGACGACGATCCCCCCGCTCTTGGGTTGAATGCCAACTTGCTTCGTGCCGCGCCTGGACTCGCGATGGTGGGCGCGACAACCTGGTGGCATCTGACGAGCTGGTCAGTGAAGGCGACCGTGTCGGCAAGCACCTACGTCACGCGCAGAGCGCTCGACGGCGAACCCGCCGGTGAAATTCTTGCCAATGCAGCTTCTGACCTGCGCGGTGTCGCACTGCGTGCGCTCGGCATCGACAGCAACCGGTCTGATCGTCCCGATTCGGCGATCAGTTCCCCCGCCTCAATCAAGGAACTGCAGGCTGGCGGCGCGGCGCTTTTATGGCGCTCAGCGAATCTTCAGTCCAACGACGCGGAACATCCTGCCTATGCTCGGATTCTCACCGAGTTAGCACCGGACGAAGCCCGCATTCTACGTTTCTTGGCCCTCAACGGTGCCCAGCCGTCACTCGACATACGGACCGGCCGACCATTGGGTATCGGTTCGCAACTGATTGCTGCCGGGCTCAATATGATCGCCGAGCATGCGGGCTGCCGTGATCCCGAACGCATCCATCCTTACCTCACCAACCTCAACCGGCTTGGGTTGGTGAACTTTTCGAAAGAAGAAGTCGACGACCCGGCCCGTTATCAACTCGTCGAATCACAGCCGAACATTGCTCAGCTCATCAAGAAGGGTGGCTTCGGGGCAAAGATCATCCATCGGCGCATCCAGTTGACGAAATTCGGCGAAGACTTCTGCCAACTTTGTCTGACCAACAATCAACCACCGAACAACAACTAATCGCCGGGTCACACGGCGCGTACTGAGGAAATCGGCCGAGGCGGTCAACCCATGCAGGTGACCTCACCAGGCAGCAGAGGAATGCAGGCACAGGGCAACGTTTGTCTTCGTCTCCAGATCCCCTAATATTCCTCATGGAATAATTCGTACGGACCATTGGAGCCGCCGCATGACATTGACCGCCTTAGCAGTCGGTGCGTTGGCTCTGCTCAACGAACGCCCGATGCATCCCTACGAGATGTACCAACTCCTCATGGAGCGCCACGAGGACCGGTTGATCAAGGTCCGTCCCGGCTCGCTTTATCACGCGGTCGAGCGGCTCGAGGCCGCCCAATTCGTCAAGGCCACCGGCACTGAGCGCGAGGGCAACCGGCCCGAGCGCACGACTTACGCCATCACCCCGGCGGGCAATGCGGCCTTGACCGAGCGCATAGCCGAACTCCTCACGACCCCGGTGAACGAATTTCCCCGTTTTCCAGTCGCGCTGAGCGAGTCCCACAATTTGCCGAGTAAAAATGTCATTGCCAGCCTTGAGACTTATCTAGCAGAACTCAATCGTCAGATCGACGAGACTCAGGCCTTGCTCGACGACGCGCGCGCATGCGACGTGCCTGAAGCGTTTTGGCTTGCCGGTGACTACGTCAACACTCTCAAAATCGCCGAACGTGACTGGGTTGCCACCATGATCGAACGCCTCACTTCTAAGGACTTAACATGGCCAATCCATCCGTGACGGATGTCGCCGAAGACTTCAACCCATGGCCGGCTCTTTGGGCACTCGTCCTAGGGTTCTTCATGATTCTCGTGGATACGACGATCGTTTCGGTCGCAACGCCGGTTATCAAGGAAGATCTCAACACGACCTATAACGGCGTTCTGTGGGTGACCAGCGCCTATCTGCTCGCGTATGCAGTCCCGCTGCTGATCACCGGTCGCCTTGGTGACCGCTTCGGGCCAAAGAACCTCTACCTAATTGGTCTTGTCCTGTTCACTGTGTCGTCACTTTGCTGTGGGCTCAGCGGCAGCATCGGTCTCCTGATCCTCGCACGCATCTTCCAAGGCTTCGGCGCCTCGCTCATGACACCCCAGACAATGGCGGTCATCACCCGCACGTTCCCTGCCTCCAATCGCGGTCAGGCGATGGCGCTCTGGGGTGCGACTGCTGGCGTCGCAACGCTGGTGGGCCCGATCCTTGGTGGCGTCCTGATTGACACCGCCGGTTGGGAATGGATCTTCATCATCAATGTGCCGATCGGCGTCCTTGCGTTCTGGCTGTGCTGGAAGCTCGTACCGTCGCTCGAAACCCACTCGCACAACTTCGATTGGGTCGGCGTAGGGCTCAGCGCTGTGGCGATGTTCTGCATTGTCTTCGGCATCCAAGAGGGCGAGAAATACGACTGGGGAGTCATGACCGGAATCATCACGGTCCCGGGCCTGATCGGCGTCGGTCTCGTCGTGTTTGTCGCTTTTGTCTATTGGCAATCCAAGATCCGCACCGAGCCACTGGTCCCCCTGAGCATCTTCAGTGACCGCAACTTCTCGCTCTCGAACATCGCGATCATGACGGTCGGTTTCGCCATCACCGCCATGGCCTTCCCGTTCTTCCTCTATGCCCAAGAGGTCCGCGGTTTGAGCGCCACCAAGGGCGCGCTGTTTCTAGTGCCGATGGCCGTGTTGTCCTTCGTTCTCGCCCCATTCGTGGGCAAACTGGTCGACCGGGTCCACCCGCGTGGGATTACCGCATTCGGTCTTGCCGCCTGCTCGGCGTCGCTGTTCTGGCTAAGCCATGAAATGACGCCCGAAAGCAAGGCCTGGCAGATCTTGCTGCCGATGGCGCTACTTGGCATCGCAAATGCCTTTATGTGGGCACCACTCGGCGCGACCGCGACCCGCAATCTGCCAATGTCTCAAGCCGGTGCCGGTGCCGGGATTTACAACGCGACCCGTCAGGTCGGCGCCGTTCTCGGCAGTGCCGGAATCGCGGTCATCATCGAAGCCCGCCTGCGTGTCAACCTTCCGGGCTTCGACACCAGTGCAGCCTCGGGTGCACCCGTCGGCCGCACGCTGCCGCCGCAGATCATCCATCAGTTCAGTGAATCGATGGCGCAGGCGCTTTATCTGCCCGCATTCGTCTTGTTGATCGGCTTAGTTGCGACGCTCCTATATGCCAAACCCGACCACGTACAGCCACGAGCAAAGGACAAGCTGGCGACCAGGTAGTTGCGGTCGGCCACGCTCCTCAGCGCTCGGAGTGCTGCTTCTGCTGGGTCCGTGCGATCGTGAAGATCACCAGGCCCAGCAGTGCGAGGCCAACACCCACCGCGCTGGGCGATCGATAGCCGTAGCCCGCCTCAATCGTGACCGACCCGAGCAGTGCGCCCAACCCATTGGCAATGTTGAGCGCCGAATGATTGAGCGCGGCGCCAAGCATCTGCGCATCCCCGGCCGCGTGCATCAGGTGGATCTGCATATTGATCGCGATGACCGAGCCAAGTACGCCGACCAGAAACACCAGCATGAGGGCCGCGACGGCGTACGACGACCCGACGACGAACAGCGCGAGGACTGCGGCGATCGAGAGGAATCCGCCGCTGAGTGTGCGTTCGACATTCCAGTCCGCCAAGCGTCCGGCGAGCCACGTCCCGACGACTGAACCAATGCCGAAGACAAGAAGGAACACCCAGATAAAGTTCTCCGATAATTTCGTGACAGCTGTGACCGTCGGCGCGATATAGCTGTACATCGCGAAGATGCCACCGAAGCCGATCATGCCGGTCGCGACCGCATACAAGACCTGTGGTTGTTTGAGCGCGACGAGCTCGCTCCGAATCGAGGCCGAGCTGTTGGCGGGGCTGTGCGGGACGAGGGACCAGATCGCAGCCGCCGTCACAACCGTGATGATCAGCACGGCCCAATAGGCACTTCGCCAGCCGACGGCTTGACCAAGAATGCGACTCGCCGGGACTCCGATTACGGTGGCTACCGACAACCCGAGCATGACTGAACTGACTGCCCGGCCCCGAAATTCCGGAGCCACAAGTGAGGCCGCAATCAGTGAAGCCACCCCGAAATAGGCACCGTGCGGTAGCCCAGCCAGAAAACGAGCAATCATGACCGGCCAATAGCCGCTGGCCATCGCCGTGATCGCATTACCGATCCCGAGTGCGAGCACGAGCCCGATCGCGAGTTCACGCTTGGGCAGTTTCGCCCCGATCGACACGATCACCGGGGCGCCAACAACGACGCCAAGTGCATACGCCGAGATGATGTGGCCGGTGGTTGGAACGTCCTGGTCAATCCCGGCCGCGATCTCCGGCAGCAATCCCATCGTCATGAACTCGGTCGTGCCGATTGCGAACCCACCCAGCGCCAACGCCACAAGGGCAAGCGTCACATGAGGTGTGCGAGTGCGGACGATCGTTTCGACAGAGGTCACTCATCACTTAAGCCATCGGGATCTCTGCCTATTCCAGCCGAGGGCCAAGTCACAGCTGCCAGGTGATTGCGCTCAAGAATCAAAAAGGTTCAGCGGCAGCGACCTCAATATGGTGACGCACACCATGATCCCGTATTGGCTATCTTGAGTAGTTCAAGATAACTGTTATCGTGATGGTTATGGCAACACTGACCCGCACCGCTGACACGGAAGCATTCCGTGTCGACCTGCGGAGCGCGGGCCTTAAAGTCACCTCCCCTCGGTTGGCAGTCCTCGCCGCGCTGGACGCCCATCCACACAGCGACGCCGACACGCTCTATCGAGTCGTCGCCGAAGGCCTTCCAACGACATCGCTCCAGGCTGTCTACGGCGTCCTCGGTGCTTTCACCGATGCCGGGATCGCTCGCCGTATCGAGCCGGCCGGATCGTCAGCACTGTATGAGCGTCGTGTCGGCGACAACCACCACCATCTAATCTGCACTTCCTGCCGGTCAGTTACCGATGTCAATTGCGTCATCGGCGCAGCGCCATGCTTGACCGCCGCTGATTCCCACGGCTTTTCCGTGCACACAGCCGAAGTGACTTTCTGGGGCTTATGTCCCGCATGCCAGTTGACTCAACGCACTTCAACCCACCAACCCCCCAAAAGGAGCATGAAATGACCGAGACAGTTCCACATCCCAGCGGCGGTTCGACCACCGGTGCGGGTGCACCCGCACCCTCGGATCGCAACAGCCTCAGCATCGGCGCCAACGGCCCGATCCTGCTGCATGACACCCACTTCCTCGAACAGATGGCCCATTTCAACCGTGAGCGCGTTCCCGAGCGCAGCCCACACGCCAAAGGCTCAGGCGCCTTCGGCGTCCTCGAGATCACTGAAGACGTCTCCAAGTACACCAAAGCTTCGCTGTTCCAGCCCGGCACCAAGACCGACATGCTGCTCCGTATGTCGACCGTCGCTGGCGAGCAGGGCAGCCCCGACACGTGGCGCGATGTCCGCGGCTACTCGATGAAGTTCTACACCGACGAAGGCAACTACGACATCGTCGGCAACAACACTCCAGTCTTTTTCGTGCGTGATCCGATCAAGTTCCCGCACTTCATCCGCAGCCAGAAGCGGCTGCCCGATTCGGGTCTGCGCTCGGCTCAGATGCAGTGGGACTTCTGGACGCTCAACCCCGAGTCGGCGCACCAAGTCACCTATCTGATGGGCGAGCGCGGCCTGCCTAAGACCTGGCGCAACATGAACGGCTACGGCTCACATACCTATATGTGGATCAACGCCGCCGGCGAGAAATTCTGGGTCAAATACCATTTCCACACCCAACAGGGTATGGAGTTCTTCAGCAATGACGAGGCTGCCGCGATGGCGGGCAACAATGCCGACTTCCATCGCCAGGACTTGTTCGAGGCGATCGAGCGGGGCGATTTCCCCAGCTGGAATGTGTCGATCCAAGTGATGCCATATGCCGAGGCGAAGGACTACCGCTTCAACTCCTTCGACCTGACCAAGACTTGGCCGCATACGGACTACCCGCTCATTCCGGTGGGCAAGTACACCCTCAACCGCAACCCCGAAAACTTCTTCGCACAAATCGAACAGGCTGCGTTCTCACCCGGCAACACGGTGCCCGGTATCGGCCTATCGCCAGACAAGATGCTGTTGGGCCGTGCGTTCGCGTATGCGGATGCCCAGCGCAACCGCATCGGCACCAACTTTCACCAATTGCCGGTCAACCGTCCCAAGGACGGCGTCGAAACCAACACCTACATGTTCGACGGCCAGATGACCTTCGACCACTCCGGCGCCCAGCCCGTCTACGCTCCCAACAGTGGTGGCCGTCCGTGGGCCGATCAGACCGGTCCGGTCGAGGATGGCTGGGAGACCGATGGCGACATGATCCGCAGTGCGTACAACCTGCATGCTGAGGATGACGACTTCGGCCAGGCTGGCACGATGGTCCGTGAGGTCTTCAACGACGCGCAGCGCGATACGTTCGTCGAGACTGTCACGGGCGCCCTCGACGGCGTTCACGGTGAAGTGCTCGAGCGCGTCTTCCAGTATTGGAAGAATGTAGATGCCACAATCGGCGCGCGCATCGAGGCCGCAGTACGCGCAAAGTAGTCGCTCAGCAGTTGATGTGTGGGCTGTGCTGGTGGGTTCCACCGGCACAGCCCACATCTTTTGGCCCATCGGGGCAAACAATCATGCCGCTGGCCGGTGCGCTAGCGTCAGAGTTATACCTACCGCTTCAAGGAGCTAGACGTGAGCACAACACCCGTCAAGGTCGCCGTCACCGGCGCCGCCGGACAGATCGGCTACAGCCTACTTTTCCGCATTGCCAGCGGAGCGTTGCTCGGCCCGAACACCCCGGTCCAACTGCAACTTCTCGAAATAACGCCTGCGCTCAAGGCACTCGAGGGCGTCGTCATGGAACTCGACGACTGTGCGTTCTCAACCCTCGCCGGCGTCGAGATCGGCGACGACGCCAACACGATTTTCAATGGCGCCAACCTCGCCCTGCTGATCGGTGCGCGCCCGCGCTCGAAGGGCATGGAACGGGCCGACCTGCTTGAGGCCAACGGTGCAATCTTCACCGCTCAGGGCAAGGCGCTCAACGAGGTTGCCGCTTCGGACGTACGCATCGGCGTAACCGGCAACCCGGCCAACACCAATGCACTCATCGCCATGACAAATGCGCCCGACATTCCGCGCGAGCGCTTCACCGCATTGACCCGTCTCGACCACAACCGTGCACTGTCACAGTTGGCCAACAAGACCGGTTCAAGCGTCTCCGAAATCAAGAAGATGACGATCTGGGGCAACCACTCGGCCAGCCAATACCCTGACATCTTCCACGCCGAGATCGGTGGCCGCAATGCCGCCGAGGTCGTCAACGACGAGGCTTGGATCGAGAACACCTTCATCCCGACCGTCGCTAAGCGCGGCGCAGCGATCATCGAGGCCCGTGGCGCTTCATCGGCTGCTTCGGCGGCTTCGGCCACGATCGACGCCGCCCGCGACTGGCTCACCGGAACCCCGGAGGGCGACTGGGCCTCAATGGCAGTTGTGTCCGACGGCTCGTACGGCGTGCCCGAGGGGCTCATCTCATCGTTCCCCGTCACGACCAAGGACGGCAACTGGTCGATTGTTCAGGGCCTTGAGATCAACGAGTTCTCGCAGGCGCGCATAGACGCCAGCGCGAAGGAACTCGCCGAAGAACGCGAAGCAGTCAAGGGCCTCGGGCTGATCTAACCCGTCCCGTGGTTTACCACGGTAACCATGCGAACCTCATCTCCCCGCGGCAAGTTTGCTGCGGGGAGATGAGGCTTTCCCGGGGAACGTGGTAAACCGAGAGGCGGTGGTCAGTTTGGTTGGGATGGCACCACAATGGCGAGCACGATGAGCGAGACGCCCAACGTGGCCATCCAGAAGATGTCGAACGGTCGGCTGCGTACGTGCAACATGCCTTCGTGCTCGGTGGGCACAAGCGCACGAGCCACCGCTCCGGCGGAAAACGCGATGCCGATGACGCTTAGCCCCAACCGCCACGGACCGGCGAGGACAAAAATCATCCCACCTGCAACCGCAATCAATTGCAGGAGATAGAGCTGTGATCCGCGGCTACGCGGTAACGGAATCATCCGAGCTGTTCGGCCGTGTCAATGACATTGGCCAGCAGGAGCGCGCGCGTCATCGGGCCGACGCCACCTGGGTTGGGCGACACCCAGCCGGCCACTTCGTACGCTTCAGGTGAAACGTCGCCGGCGATCTTGTTGTTCTCATCCCGGCTGACCCCGACGTCGAGCAGCGCTGCGCCCGGCTTGACCATGTCGGCCGTGATGATGCCTGGCACCCCGGCCGCGGCGACGACAATATCGGCGCGGCGAACCTCGGCGGCAAGATCGCGAGTCCCGGTATGGCAAAGAGTGACGGTCGCATTCTCCGAACGGCGGGTCAGCAAGAGCCCCATCGGTCGGCCGACCGTGATGCCTCGGCCGACGACGACGACGTTCTGTCCGGCGATCTCGACCCCATTGCGACGCAGCAGTTCGATGATTCCGCGCGGTGTGCACGGCAATGGGGCCGGCTTGCCGAGAACAAGCCAGCCGAGATTGGTCGGATGCAACCCATCGGCGTCTTTCGCCGGATCGATGCGGCCAATGACGGCGTTCTCATCGAGTCCTTTGGGCAAGGGCAACTGGACAATATAGCCGGTGCAGGCTGGATCTGCATTGAGTTGGTCGACAACAGCCTCGACCTCATCCTGTGTCGCGGTTTCTGGCAGATCGATACGGATCGATTTGATTCCGACCTCGGCACAGTCGCGGTGTTTGCCCGCGACATACCACTGGCTACCCGGATCGCTACCCACCAAGATCGTTCCGAGACCAGGCGTGATGCCCTTCTCACGCAACGCGCTGACGCGCACCCGCAATTCGGATTTGATTGCGGCCGCGGCCGCTTTGCCATCGAGAATCTGTGCCGTCACGAATTGAGTGTTTCACAGGCCTGTGCAGGCATCTGGCCGAGCCGACTCAGTGAGCAACTTGAAGGTCGATCCACGAGGGTGTTTTCGCATTACGTTGCACCCCATAGATGCCACCGAGCAGTTCGGTCAGTTTCATCGGAGGCGGCAACAGATGCGGAATATCTCCGGTCTTGATCACGACGCGCAGACGGTGGTTCTTCGGCACCGTGAGAAAAGCCGGCAGGATCTCTATGTCATAACGCGTCGCCTTGCCGACCGAGACGTTCTGCGCGGCAGCTTTGGTCAACGGGTGGTACGGCAGCATGTAGCCACCGTCGCCCGATAGCCAGCTGCGTGCAGGATCGAGTGCGCGCTGCGAACCAAGTTGCGCACCACCGGTCAGATCCGTGACGGTGCCGTCTGGCGCAATGTCCTGGAGTTGAGCGACAAGCATCGTCTCCGGTCGCGTCGAGGTCGCCTGGAGCGAGAGCCCGATCGGGCCGGAGAGTCGCAGATCTGTGGCCTGCGGCTCGGTCGTGTATGCGACATCACCGGGCAGCAGTGACGGAATCTTCGCATCCTTGCAGTTCTCGTAGTAGTCGCGGAGCAGCCCCGCACCCCACTGGTTGATTGAGCGGCCGCACTCAAGCGACACCCCCTTGAAAAAGACGAGATCAGCACCCGCAGCAGCTGTCGGCTTCGTCTGAGCGAGTTTCTGACCGGGCTGGAAATAGAGCCGCTGCGTAGCAGCCCCGGCATTCGGATAGTTTTTGACGCTGTATGTCGCGCCGCCCGGCTCAATCACATGAAACGGCGTCTTCGTGTCGGTGATCCCGGTGTCCTTGCCTTTGAGCCAATGGTCGAACCACTGCAACTCGAGTCGACCCAGATCGATGCCTGCGCCCTGATTACCGTGGTCCCAGGGACCGGTGAGCAGTTGATAACGACTCGTGACCTGCTGTCCTGGCACCATCGGAGCGGCCGTCGGACGGTTGGCGAAAGCATTCTGAAGTCCGCTGTAGTTCAGTGGTTCGCCGCGCTGGAAAACGTCCCATTGCCCGCCGACAAGATAGGCCGGCACGCCGTTGTCAACAATCTTTTGCAACATATTGCCCGGGGCCCGTTCCTGCCAGTACGCACTGTCATAGACCCGATCACCTTGGAGCAATGCGTCCAGACCCGTCGTCAGTTCGAACGGGATGCCTGCCAAACCGTGTTCGACGATGAGTTTGAGAACGTCAGCTGGATCCGTCGGGCGCTCGGCGATCGGCGTCAACGTACGGAGACCGAAATAGGCAGCGATCAGGCCGAGGCTCGACTCCATATTGACAATGCCTCCGCTGGAAAACAGATCGCGGAATGGATCCGTTGCCGTCGCGATCGGGAAGATCGCCTTGAGCGGCGACCCTGGTCCGACCTCAGCTGCCGTAAACATCTGGTCAATGCCGAGGTAAGAACCGCCAACCATTCCGACCTTGCCGTTGCTCTTGGGTAGAGCTGCGGCCCACCGTACGAGCTCGGCGCCGTCTTTGGCCTCCTGCTGACCGAACAGCATCGACTGCCCTTGTGACCCGCCGGTTCCTGCCACATCGACGTTGACCCCGAGATAACCACGTTTCAGCAGATAGGGCGGCAGCGCCCCAAGACCGGTGTTGCCGACACTCTTGCCATATGGCGTCTGGACGAGGATGACCGGAAACCTGCCCGGCGCTGGGGTCGTCGTGCCTTTGAGCGTCGGCGTCGAGATCGCCGCACGAAGGACGCGTCCGTCCGACATCGTGACCGGCACATCCTTGGTGACGGCAACGTCGTAGAGTTCCTCTCCGGGCGTCCAAGCGTCGGCCGACGCTTGAGCGGGAAGCACAATGATCCCAAACGACAACACAGCAGCAACGACGATCGCAAACCGGCGCATAGACTTCCCCTTGAACCCATCGAGGATATTTCGTACAAAAGTACAGATTTGAGGAATGAGAGTCAATGGCAACGCGTGCACGGCTATCTCAGGAACGAAGTCGGCAGCGCCGCGAACAGCTCTTGAACGCCGCAATCGAGCTGTTCGCTGAGGGCGGCTCGCGTGGCATCACGCACCGTGCTGTGGCAGCCCGAGCAGGGCTTCCGCCCGCCACAACGACCTACTATTTCACCTCGATTGAGGAGCTTATCGACGAGGCATTGGCACGTCATGTCGACATCTGGCTCCGCGATTTGAACGGCTTGGCTGCCGTCGAACTCCCCAATGACCTCAGCTTTGACGGCGCTGGCGCCCTCATTAGCGCGGCATTCGCCATCCGCTCGACCGATGTCGTGCGCCTTCAGCTGTCGGTCTATCTGGCCGCCGCCCGCAACCCCGATCTGCGCGGTAAGGCTGCCGAAGCACTCAGCGCGCTGGAAGCGTTGACCGCGCGGATGTTGCGCAGTGCGGGCGTGCTTAAACACGAGGACCTCGCACATTCGATCATGGCAGTGATCGCCGGCTCCGCATTGAGCCGGATCTCGGAGCATTGGTCCGAAGAGGACGAGGCTGCCAAACTCTACCGCGCGATTCTCGGTTTGGTCGTGGGGTCGATGCTGAGCGACGACGAGATCGCGGGCAAACTTCAGGAGCTCAATCCCAGCTCCTGACCGTTCTTCAAACAGTTGGAACTGCGGGCTGCTCGCTCGTCGTGTTGCTAGCCAATGCAAGTGTCACGACGGCAACGATGACCACAGTCCCGCCGAGCGCCTGGACCACTGAGACCGATTCGCCGAGCAGCCAGACTGCCAATCCGACCGTCACGACCGGCTCAAGTGTCGAGATGACTGAGGTTTTGGTGCCTCCGAGTTTGGCGAGGCCAGCGAAGAAGAACAAAATCGCCACAACTGTGCCGATCAACGCAATCGCGACCAGCGAAACCCAACCACGAGTTGTGGCTGGTATCGAGGCAGCATGGCCAGCCAGCGCGCGTACGGCGACAATCGCACCACACACCAGTGCCGCTGCCGCACATACGACCGCCGAAACCGCAATGGGGTCGATCCGATCGGTCACGACCGTGCCGACGGTGATGTAGATCGAATAGATGATCGCGGCGCTGATCCCCAAGATGAAGCCCAGCGGTCGACCAGTGCCGCCGCCGACAACAAGACCGGTACCCACCAGCGAGCAGACCAGCGCCACGATTGCGAGCGGCCCAAGCCGCTCATGTAGAAATCCCGCGGCAAGGATGGCCACAAGCGCCGGATACAGATATAGCAGCAATGCCACAAGCCCGGCATCGGCATGTTCGAGCGCAAGAAAAAAGCAATATGACTGACCGACATACCCGATCCCGCCCATGCCCGCGATCGCCAACAATCGGCGCGGTTCGGGCAATTTCGTGCCGCGAGCGTAAAGCACCGCGATGAGAACTAGCGCGGCCAGTCCGAAACGCACGAGCAACACCGTAGGCGTGTCCACGCCATCGGCATGAGCCCAGACCCCGAAAATGGCCATCGAGCCGAAGGCGGTCGCAGAGATCGCGACAAGAACCGCGCCAATCAGCCGGTCAGACATGGCACGCTCATCAGTGGAAGAAGTGCCGCGTACCGGTGAAGTACATCGTGACGTTGGCGGCCTTCGCCGCCGCGATGACCTCATCGTCACGGACCGATCCACCCGGCTGGACAATCGCTTTAACGCCCGCATCGATCAGCGTCTGCAGCCCGTCAGCAAACGGGAAAAATGCGTCCGACGCGGCAACTGATCCAGCGGCCCGTTCGGCGCCGGCGCGCTCAATCGCAAGGCCACAGGAATCGACACGGTTCACCTGGCCCATACCAACACCAACTGATGCATTGTCCTTTGCAAGCAAGATCGCATTCGATTTCACCGCTCTGATCGCCGTCCACGCGAACTCCAGATCGGCGAGCGTCGCCACATCGGCGGCAGCGCCCGACACGAGCATCCAGGCCGCTACGCTATCGCCCGGGGCGTCGACTTGGTCGCGCACCTGAACCAGGGCACCGCCACTGATCTGACGGTATTCAGTCCGAAGGTTTTCACGAGGTTCCGCGCGGAGAATACGGATGTTCTTCTTACGCTGCAGGACCTCGACCGCACCATCTTCATAGTCCGGTGCCACGATGACCTCGGTGAAAATTTCGGCGACCTGCTCGGCCATGGCAACACTGACTGGCCGGTTAGCGGCAATCACGCCGCCGAATGCCGACACCGGATCACAGGCATGCGCCTTGGCATGCGCCTGCGCGATGTCGTCACCGATTGCGATACCGCACGGATTGGCATGTTTGATGACCGCAACAGCCGGACCTTGAAAATCATAGGCAGCACGGCGGGCGGCATCGGTGTCGACATAGTTGTTGTAGGACATTTCCTTGCCGTGCAACTGCTCAGCAGTGGCCAATCCCGCCTTGCCATCGGTGTAGAGCGCGGCCTGCTGGTGCGGATTTTCGCCATAGCGTAGGACTGCGCTTTTGTTCCAGGCGGTCGCGGCGAACTCGGGCCAGCCGTCAGCCGTTCCGACATAGCCGTCGGCGAACCACGAAGCGACGGCGATGTCGTAGGCAGCGGTATGCGCGAAGGCTTGAGCCGCCAGCTGCTTGCGCTGCTCAAGGGTGAATCCGCCGGCGTCAACTGCCGCGAGCAGTTCCGCATAGCGATCTGGCGAAACGACGACGGCAACACTCGGATGATTCTTTGCGGCCGCGCGGACCATCGACGGCCCACCGATGTCGATCTGCTCAACACACTCATCCGGGGTCGCGCCCGAGGCAACAGTGTCGCTGAATGGATAGAGGTTGGCGACCACGAGGTCGAATGGGTCGACGTCGAGTTCGGCAAGTTCCTGCACATGAGCTTCGAGACGTAGATCGGCGAGAATGCCGGCGTGAATGCGCGGATGCAGGGTCTTCACGCGTCCGTCGAGGCATTCGGGGAAGCCTGTGACCGTCTCGACCGGAGTCACCGGAACCCCGGCCGCCTCGATCGTCTTGGCAGTCGATCCAGTCGAGACGATCGAGACCCCTGACGCGTGGAGATGGGTAGCCAACTCAGTGAGCCCGGCCTTGTCGTAGACCGAGATGAGTGCACGCTTGATGGGTCGAAGGTCAGTCACAGGTTTTCTCCAAGGGTTGTTGCGGTCGGATTATCAGAAGCATATTTTTGTCGCGCCAGTCGTCCCACCCAGTCGACCAGCATGGCGCGCTCGCTGATCTTGATGCGTTCATGCAGGGCTTGTTCGTCATCGTTCTCAAACACTGGCACGGCAACTTGGGCGATGATCTTGCCGGTATCGATTCCCGCGTCGACGAAGAACAAGGTGGCTCCGGTGATCTTGACCCCGTATTCGAGTGCGTCGCGAGGCCCATTCATACCGGGAAATGCCGGCGATAATGCCGGATGCGTATTAACCGTGCGGCCAGCGAAACGGCCGAGGAACGCGCTGCCGGTGAGCTTCATGAAACCGGCAAGCACCACCAGGTCAGGCTGGAAGTCGTCGACCGTCGCGGCGAGCGCCGCATCCCAGTCCGAGCGGGCCTCGAAGTCTTGTGTCGAGAGCACGAAGGTGGGTATGCCGGCACGCTCTGCGCGACGGAGCCCTTCGACCCCGCCGCGATCCGAACCCACGGCGACGATCATCGCACCGTAGGCAGGATCTGCCGTTGCGTCAATCAGTGCTTGCAGATTGGTGCCGGCGCCAGAGACGAGAACGACCAGTCGGGCTGTTGGGGACACGCGGTACACGATAACGCCCGAGCGCCGCACCGATTGCCCCGCCCAAGGCCAAAACGCCTACGGCCACCAACGTCACACTCAAGGTCGGAGGTCCAGTGGTCGCCATCCGTCCGGGGCCAATCGAACCGCCAGACAACGCGACAAGGGCGCCGACGACCAGCCCGGCAACCGCACCAGCACCGGCGCCAAGCACCACTCGTGTGATCAGCGGCCGCTCGGTGTCCGTCTGCAATCGCCAACCCGAATAGATCCCGGCCAACAACGGAATGAGGCCCAGCAGGAATACCCAGCCGGAAAACTCACCGGGCGCCGGCAACCCCGCAAGGACCGGAAGCCCTGGCACCGCGCCAAGATGGGCGCCGGTCAGATCGACCGAAGTACTCGTACCGAGCGCGAATCCGGGGCCCACCAGCACTGCAACGGTCCACATGACCAGGTTGGGAATCACCGCAAGACAGAGCCCGGCGAGCCCGATACTGCCGAAGAATCCGGGGCCAAGGGCCGCCCAGAGATCACCGGCCCGGCCAATGTGCAATGCCAATAATGCTATAACAATCGCAAATGCTGGCCCGATCAGCGCGAAAAGACCATGCCCGGCGGCAGTGACAATCGAACGAACATCAGCATTGTCGGTCGGCCACAACGTGTCGACCCGTCGGGCCTTGACCGCCGCACCAATTGCGGCGCCGAGACCCGCGACGAAAAAACCGCCGATCGCGCTGCGCACCAGGCTGGTCGAATAGTCCTGTGATGACGTGACGAGCGACAGGAGCCCGGCCAGAACGCCGGTGGTTCCTGCCACGATTGCAACAAATGCGCCTACTTCCTCGAGCGGCTCATCGAGGACCCTAGTTGTCACAAACAGCACGGTCAACAGGGCACACAATGTGGCTCCCAGCGGAATGGCGGTGACCGAAACGCCGTTGGCCGTGATCGACGATCCGTGTGAGACCAACCACGTACGTACCCCGCCTGTCAGCACTCCGCTGAACGCCCCGGTACGGTGGCTGAGCCATCCGAAGAGCGTAAATGAGCAGGTCAGGAGCAGTCCGACGAGCGTCGACACGAGGGCCGTGACGATCGCAGGACGCAAATATTTCGGTTCGGTCGTCGCAGACATCGGTTCCATCGTGCCTGTAAAGTGGCGATGCCGCATGAAGGCACGCCGATTCACCCTGGGAGGCTGAAGATATGACTCGCGTCGACGAGTTCAACAGTTTCTATTCAGCGACCTCGGCGCAAACCCTTCAGGTGGCATACGCTCTGAGCGGCGACCGGCAGGTAGCCCGTCAATCCACGATCGACGCGTATCGCCGTGCTTGGCGCGATTGGGCCAAGATCCACCGCAACAATCCGATCGCCTACGTCCGTACCGAAGCCTGGAAAATCATCTCGCTCAACCGCGGAACGCATCTGCTGCGCCGCAAGAACGAGGATGACAGCGATACCCAACTCCTCACCGCACTCAGCGACATGGACAGCGACGACCGTCGATTGATCGTGCTGTTGACGCTCGGCAATATCGACCTCGAAGAAGCCTCAAATGAAGTCGGCATACCGGCTGAAGAAGCCATCGAGCGGGTCACGACCGCACTCACCGATATCGAAAGTCGTTTCGGCCAGAGTATCGACGTGATCGAAAGTCGCCTACACGAGTTGAGCGCGATCACCACCACCCTCGATCTTCCCCCTGCTGGCAGGCTGCGTTCAATGGCCAAGCAAGGCCAGCGCCGCAACACCATTGCGCTCGTCGCCGTCGCCGTGTTGGCAATCATCATCGGCGGGCTCAGCACCACCGAGGGCGACGTTTTTGCGCGGAACACCGACATGCCGACGCGGGAGAAAATCGGCGCGGAGCGCACCGATGCGGTACTCAACGCAAATAACATCGACATGAGCAATCTGCTGAAGGTTTCACAGGTCAAGAAGCTTGATCCCACGGCTCGCTGGAAGATCACCGCCACCGACACCGATACCAAAGCCACGACGCCGTACGCGACCTGTCCGGTCAAACGGTTCTCAGACCCAGATCCATTGCGGGTCTTTGTGCGCACCTACGAAACCAACGCGAAGAACCATGAACGCGTGGCGCAAGCGATTGAGGTTTCCCGGAGCACCGCGGTCGCGGAAAAGTCTTACCGCCAGCTTGTCGAGTGGTATTCCAACTGTGAACATCCACGCGTTCAACTCGTGGATGCCTATACGGTCAAGCGTCCATTCGGTGACTTTCAAATCCTCCGGCTAACCAGTTATCGCTTCCCACAACGTACGTTCACGGTCGGCTTCAGCCATTCGGGCACGGTGACCAGCACCCTCGTACACGAGATCGACGCCACGACCGGCCCAAGCATCAATACCTTCGCTCGTACACTCAACGATTCAGTCGCCCGCGTATGCAATGACAGCGGCGGTATCTGCACCAATAGCATCGAGGTGCTCAAGGCCAATCCACCGGCAACCTCGATGGCCCCAGAATTTCTCGGTACCGTCGACCTGCCGCCGGTCGCACTGATCGACAAGGTGTGGGCCGGAACCGATCCGGTCAAGACGAAGCGCAATCCGGCGGCAACCCCCTGCGACAATGTTGCGTTTACCGGCACACGGATCAAGAGTTCACGATCCCGGGTTTTCCTGATTCCGGAGGCAGCGGAGCTTCCGACGCAGTTCGGTGTCGCAGAAACTGTTGCCCGCTTCACCTCGGCCAAAACAGCGAAAGACTTCATTAAGAAGACTTCCAGCAAGATCGACAAATGCCCTAAGGCCAAAATCTCGGCGTCGATCGATCAAAACAAAGACATTTCAGCACCCGACATCGCCGCCAATTCGTGGCGAATCGCGTTTGAGGTCGACAAATCGAACAAAGTTTACTACCGGACTGCGCTCATACGGCGTGGTGCCGATGTCGCCCAGGTGACATTCACGTCGGCCGGAAACTTCGACATGAGCCATAAATCGTTCGAGCAGTTGGCCATCCGCGCCGGACAGCGTCTCGTCTACCTCAAGTAGCCCCTCCCTTACCTGCGAGACCGGTGGATGGCGTACGTGCGGAAACCGTCAAAATCGGCACGCTGTAAGAATGACAACTGTCAATCCGACGTTTCAATCCATGCGAACCCGTCAAGCGCTCGCGGTAGGCATCACTCGCAAACAGCAACGTAATTCGAGCTGGACACATCCGCTGCACGGAGCCACTCGGCCGGCGTCGGTCGATTGCGCTGAAGACCTGCTTCGAAGCTCCGATTGTCTTCTATACCCCGACGAGATCATCGCTTTGGAAAATTACGGTCACCACGATGGCACGAGCGGTCTACGACGAGATGCTCGTTGCCAGCAGCGTCCGTGCCGCAGTGGCCGCCCTCGACATCGCCATAAGTACGACGACCGCATTGCCCCACACAACTCTCCGGCGCGTTGGCCAGGTCGTCCATTCACACCACAAGACCCGCGGGATCGTTCAGGCACGCAAGGCTTTGCTGCTCGCTTCATCCCGCTCCGCCAGTCCTTAGGAGGCTAGGACCCGACTGATCGCGGTGCTCGACGCCGAGCTCAATGACTTGCTGGTGAATGTTCCTGTGTTTGATCGGCAGGGCAACCTACTTGGCATCGCCGATCTGCTCGACCAACGGAGCGGCTTGGTGATTGAGAGCGACGGCTCAGGCCACCGCGAAGAAATCGCACATTCCGATGACAACATCCGTGAGGAGAAATTCGAACGCGCGTTGCTGACCGTGGTTCGTGTGACATCGCGGGAACATTCAGACCGCGCGGCACGGTCGTACGTCGAATCCGAGCGGCCCGCCGTGATGCGTTGGAGCTGCCCAATGACCGTTGGACCCTCGATAAACCGGACTGGTGGTGGGGCTGGCAGCCTGGACGCCGCTGGGATTAACTCCCCCGACAACGCGCTGAGCTGGGGGTCCCCCAGCTCAGCGCGTAGGTGAGGGCTAGAGCGCCTTGAGGATCTCGCGCATGAGTTCGGCAGTCTCCGACGGAGTCTTGCCAACCTTCACGCCCGCAGCCTCGAGGGCTTCCTTCTTTGCCTGTGCGGTGCCCGAGGAGCCCGACACGATGGCGCCGGCGTGGCCCATCGTCTTGCCCTCGGGAGCAGTGAAGCCCGCGACGTAACCGACGACTGGCTTCGTCATGTGTTCCTTGATGTATTCAGCGGCACGCTCTTCGGCGTCGCCACCGATTTCACCGATCATGACGATCGCCTTGGTGTCGGGATCGGCTTCGAATGCCGCGAGGGCATCGATGTGCGTGGTGCCGACGATGGGATCGCCGCCGATGCCGATCGCGGTGGTGAAACCGTAATCACGAAGCTCGAACATCATCTGGTACGTCAGCGTGCCCGACTTGGAGACGAGTCCCACCGGTCCAGCACCACTGATATTGGCCGGGGTGATGCCCGCCAACGCCTCGCCCGGCGTGATGATGCCCGGGCAGTTGGGGCCAATGATGCGGGTCTTCTTGCCCTGGGCGTAATCCCAAAACTCAGCTGAGTCCTGGACCGGGACACCCTCGGTGATGATGACCAGCAGCCCGATCTCGGCGTCGATCGCTTCGATCGTCGCGTCCTTGGTGAACGGCGGCGGCACGAAGACCACGGAGACGTCAGCACCAGTCTTTTCGATGGCTTCCTTGACGGTCCCGAAGACCGGGAGGTCAACGCTCTGGCCATCGGCAGTCGTATGAGTGACGGTCGTTCCGGCCTTGCGGGCGTTGACGCCACCGACGACATTCGTGCCAGCTTTGAGCATGAGCGCCGTGTGCTTGGTGCCCTCGCCGCCGGTGATGCCCTGGACGATGACCTTGGAGTCCTTATTCAAAAAAATAGACATGTCAGTTTCGTCCTTCTACTGGTTCGCCAGTTCGGCAGCGCGATCCGCGCCACCGTCCATGGTCTCGACGACGGTCACGAGTGGGTGGTTCGCTTCGTTGAGGATGCGACGTCCCTCATCCACATTGTTGCCATCGAGGCGCACAACGAGCGGCTTGGCGGCGCTGTCACCGAGGAGCTCGAGCGCTCCCACAATCCCATTGGCCACAGCGTCACACGCCGTGATGCCACCGAAGACATTGACGAACACACTCTTAACCTGCACGTCATTCAAGATGACATCAAGACCGTCGGCCATAACCTGCGCCGACGCTCCGCCACCGATGTCGAGAAAGTTGGCCGGCTTGACGCCGCCATGCTTCTCGCCCGCGTAGGCGACGACGTCAAGCGTGGACATGACCAGACCCGCACCGTTGCCGATGATGCCTACAGCACCATCGAGTTTGACGTAGTTGAGGCCTCTATCCTTGGCTTTTGCTTCAAGCGGATCGGCGGCTGCGCGATCTTCGAACTTGGCGTGATCCTCGTGGCGGAACTGCGCGTTGTCGTCAAGCGAAACTTTGCCGTCGAGCGCCTCAAGCGAATCATCGGCAAGACGTGCGAGTGGGTTGACCTCGACCAGAGTGGCATCCTCTTTAACGAAGACATCCCACATTTTCTGGACGAAGTTGACCGCCTGCTCGGTGAGGACGGCGGGGAACTCCGCGGCGGCAACAATCTCGCGCGCCTTGGTCTCATCGACGCCGACCAACGCATCGATCGCGATCTTGTGCAGGGCGTCGGGGTTGGTCTTGGCGACCTCTTCGATCTCCACGCCACCTTCGACGCTGACGATGCACAGATAACTACGGTTCGAGCGATCCAGCAGGAAAGAGAAGTAATACTCCTCAGCAATGTCGGCGGCCGGCGCAATAAGCACGCGGTTGACGGTCAGGCCCTTGATCTGCATACCCAGAATCGCCTCAGCGTGGGTTTTTGCTTCGTCGGGGGTCTTGGCCAACTTGACGCCGCCAGCCTTACCGCGACCGCCAGCCTTAACTTGCGCTTTGACGACCACGACGCCGAGCTTCTCAGCAGCAGCTTTCGCTTCGTCGGGGGTGTTGGCTACGATTCCCAGAGTTACTGGGACATCGTGCTTGGCGAAAAGTTCCTTCGCCTGATATTCCATCAAATCCACGGTGTTGTCCGTCCTAAGTTGTTAGTCCGTTACGATCCGTACGGCCTTTCGACTCTATCCGTTTACCGAGTTCCCTGCCTTATTGGGTTGATCACACTCCTGGATTGGAAGCACATGTCCGCCTTTATCGTCGCCTCAGCCGGTGCCCACCTCAACGTCACCAGCAGTGGTTTACCGACTGGGCCAACGATCGTGCTCGTGCACGGATTTCCTGACACGCACGCGGTTTGGGATCGAGTGATTCCCCTACTTGAGTCGCAATTTCATGTGGTTGCCTACGACGTACGCGGTGCGGGCGCATCGAGCGCTCCCCCTTCCCGCAGCGGGTATGTGATGGAGCTGCTTGTCGACGATCTCGCGACGGTCATCGACCGCGCACGGCCGGACGGCCAGCCGGTTCATCTTGTCGGCCACGACTGGGGATCAGTCCAGCTGTGGGGCGCCGTCATGCGCGCAGCCGACGATCCCCGCCTGATCGGTCGCATCGCGTCCTACACGTCGATCAGCGGTCCTGGGCTTGACCTGTTCGGCCACTTCCTCGCTTCGGGCTTTCGCCAAGGAAACCGTCGGGTGGTCTTGCGTCAGTTGGCCCATTCCTGGTACATCGCTGCCTTCCAGTTGCCATTTTTGCCTGAGTTGGTATTTCGCCGCTTTGGGCGACAGCTACGACGCGCGCTCACCGCGAAGCAGCAACTGGGCGATTCCGCACACTGGGCGGAATCCTTCGCGGCCGACGGTGCCAACGGCGTCAACCTCTATCGCGCCAACCGGCTCTCATCCGCGCGCGGCACGACGACCCTTCCGATCCAGCTTCTGGTGCCGACCAACGACGCCTTCATCACGCCCAATGTGTTCGATGACATCGGCCAGTTCGCATCGGATGTGCGGCGCGAAGACATTCCAGCCGGGCACTGGGTCGTGCGCACGCATCCCGATCTCATTGCGGATCGAATTACGACCTTCGTGACCGCGAAAAGTTAGTTCTGTTCGAGCAGTTCGATGTCGTCGGCCGCATTCTCGGCGAGGAGCCGCCGGACGACGGCGCAGAAATCGGCGCCGGCGTCCGGAATTCCGATCGCGTTCGCGTCCTCGGCGATCGCGGTGAAAACGATCTGTTCGGGCGACTGATTGTCGCCGATCAGCACGACCTCGTGGCCGGCTTCCCGAAGTGAATGCGCCAAGGTTTGCATCCGTCGAAGGCCGCCATCCGAGCGCGCTCCCGCGACGACGACACGTCTGATTCCCATGCTCGACATGGTGGCACGCGATGCGATCGCACAGTGACAGCCGTCACAAATATCACCACATCTAGGCGGAATGAATGGTAGGAGTACTGCAAATTGTGGAGACCCGTTTCGGTTGAACGTTGATATCGGGTAGGGTCGTCAAGTCCCGTAAGACAATCCGGAGGTTCATCGCGTGAGGTCATCTGCGCCAAAACGCCGGCTGGACGTTTCACAGCAATCCCCCACCCGGTCCGCTGGCAAACGTGTGGCGCCTCGTACTCGACGACTCAAACGCAGGTTCGTGCCAGTTCCGGCGCTTATTGGTGTAATTGCCCTCGCCGTCGCGGGATTCGGATCAGTGGTGGTTTCTGCCCACGCCGACAGCACCGCACTTGCGTCCAACGCCCAGTCCATCACCGCCAATTACACCGGTAGTGACGGCGGCGTCAGCGCCGATCAGACTGATGTCAGCCGCGACTTCGACCGCGAACTGCTGGCCAAGCAGACAACGCAGCAGGCCAAGAACCGCACGTTAGCTCTCGCTGAGCAAGCCGACAAAGTACAGAACTTCGCGGATAAAGAAGCCAAACTTAAGCAGTGGGTGCTCCCGGTCGCGGGCTACCACCTCACGGCACGTTTTGGGCAGCGCAGCTCGCTGTGGTCCACCGTGCACACCGGACTCGACTTCGCTGGCCCGTCAGGCACGACGATCGTTTCCGTCGCCGCTGGCACGGTTAAATCGACCGGCTACGAAGGCGCTTACGGCAACCGCACCGTCATCACGCTCCTTGACGGCACAGACATTTGGTATGGCCACCAGAGCCGTTTCGGGGTCAAGCCGGGCGAGAAGGTCGCACCCGGCCAGACAATTGGTTACACCGGCGCGACCGGCAATGTCACCGGTCCGCATCTGCACCTTGAAGTCCACCCCAATGGTGGCGCGGCCGTCGATCCGGCGCCGGTACTCGTCGCACACGGCGTCGCGCCGTAATCTGCTCGACCGGTCAGACCTTCCTCACAGTCAGCGTTTCTCACAGTCAGAGTTTCTCGACCGGGGCGTAACGAAGCAACAGACGCTTGACGCCGCTGGAGCCGAAGTCGACCGAGGCTACTGCCTTGTCCCCTACGCCATCGACAGTGACGACCATGCCCATACCGAAGCTGTCGTGGACAACACGATCGCCCGGAGCGAGCGAGATGACCGTGCGGGCGCGCTGCTTCGCGCGCGCCGACACATTGGCCGAGCCGAACGTCGTCTGAACCGGACGTGGCGCAAACGACGATGAAAATGCTGGCAGACCCAGCCGACGCCACTCGATCACACGCTCGGGGATCTCATCGAGGAAACGCGAGGGTGGGTTGTGCGCAGGCGCTCCCCAGGCCGAACGAACCGCAGCCCGGGTGACATAGAGCCGACTGCGGGCGCGGGTCACGCCGACATAGGCCAACCGGCGCTCTTCTTCCAGCTCTTTCGCATCACTCATCGCCCGCATGTGCGGGAACAAGCCGTCCTCTAGTCCGGTCAGGAACACGACGGGAAATTCCAAACCCTTCGCAGTGTGCAGCGTCATCAGCGTCACGACGCCGGCGCCGTCGTCGGGGATTGAGTCGGCGTCGGCGACCAGTGCGACCCGCTCGAGGAAGGCCGCGAGCGAGCCAGGTGCGAATACGGCCACGTCCTCAAAGACATCTTCGTTTTCGGGCAAATCCTCGTTTTCGAGCAGATCACCCTCGGCTTCGGGCTCGCCTTCGTCGATCGTGCTCGCGTCGACGACAAACTCCCGCGCCACCGCAACAAGCTCGGCAAGATTTTCCACTCGAGTCTCATCCTGCGGGTCGGTGCTGCTTTCCAACTCGTTCAGATAGCCGCTGCGCGTGAGCGCTGCCTCGAGGACCTCATCAGCCGGCGCGTTCGTTGCGGCCAAGGCCTGAAGCTCACTCATGATCGTCACGAACGCGGTGATCGCATTGAGTGATCGCGTCGCCAGATCGGGGGCCTCATCGGCGCGGATCAGCGCGTCCCAAAAACTCAGATTGTCGCGCCGCGCAATGGCGTCAATCGCGGCCACGGCCCGATCACCGATGCCCCGTTTGGGCACGTTGATGATGCGTCGCAGCGACACTGCGTCAGCGGGATTGGTCAGGGCCCGTACGTAGGCCAGCGCGTCTTTGATCTCTTTGCGCTCGTAGAACCGCACGCCACCAACAACCTTGTAGGGCAGACCGACCCGGATGAACACCTCTTCGAAGACTCGGCTCTGTGCATTCGTCCGATAGAAGATCGCGATGTCGCTTGACTTGATGTCATGATCCTCGGCGAGCTTGTCAATCTCGTCGGCGATGAACTGTGCCTCATCGCGCTCATCGTCGGCAACATAACCGACGATCATTTCGCCATCGCCCTCTTGTGACCACAGTTTCTTGGCGCGCCGACCCTCATTGCGGGAAATGACCGCATTGGCAGCCGACAGGATCGTCTGCGTGGAGCGATAGTTCTGTTCGAGGAGGACGGTCTTGGCATTGGGGAAATCCAGCTCGAACTCAAGAATGTTGCGGATGTTGGCACCGCGGAAGGCATAGATCGATTGATCGGAGTCGCCGACCACGAGAAGATCGGAGTCAGGCTCATCACACAACTCGCGGATGAAGGCATACTGAGCCGCGTTGGTGTCCTGGTATTCGTCGACGAGGACGTGTCGGAAACGACGACGATAGATCTCGCGCACCTCGGGGAATGCCCGAAACAGGTGCACCGTGTTCATGATCAGGTCGTCGAAGTCCATCGCATTGGCGGCCACGAGGCGGCGCTGATAATTGGCATACGCCTCGGCGTAGATCTTCTCGGTCTCGTTGTTGGCGCGGCTGCCTGCCGATTCGTGATCAAGAAGCTCATTTTTGGCATTCGACACCCAGTTGAGGATGGCCCGCGGATTGAACCGTTTGGGGTCGAGGCCAAGCTCCCGACATACCAAGGTCATCAGCCGCTTGGAATCGGCCGAGTCATAAATCGAGAACGAGGAGGTATAGCCGAATCTCGACACCTCTTTGCGCAGGATGCGCACACACGCGGAGTGGAAGGTCGAAACCCACATGAGCTTGGCGCGCGGTCCGACGAGCTCGGCAACCCGCTCGCGCATCTCGGCGGCAGCCTTATTGGTGAACGTGATCGCCAAAATCGAGCCGGGGTGCGCGTGTTGGGCCGCGATGATCCAAGCCACCCGGCGGGTCAGGACCCGAGTCTTGCCCGAGCCGGCACCGGCCACGACAAGCAGCGGCCCGCCGGTGTGCCCGACGGCCGTCCGCTGCGCGTCATTCAGCCCATGCAGCAGCGCATCGGGCGTGGGTCGGTTGGACGCAGCAGGAGCGGCGGAGGGCACTGGAAACGGCAAAGTCATTGTGCGTCAAGAGTACGGTTCACCGCGGACAATGCGCCGACAGGCTCGCCTCGCCGGTGCGTGGCCCGATAACTTCGCGTCGAATGGCGCACGAATGACAGAAATCGTCGCGGATTCGGCCATTACTGCGCCACTCGTGGGATGGGGTGGTGCGTGTAGGGTTGATTCCGGTCATCCATCCGAAGGAGAATCTCGTGCCGGTGACAATGTTTATCGTCCTCGCAGTAGCTGGCGCGCTCGCGCTGCTTGGGTTTTCGCTGTTCGGCATCGGCAGCCCCGATCGCTCCGATGAACCACCGCCGCACCTGCCCGGCCACGACCACCTCGATTACCTTAAAAAGGACAAGCCCGAGGAATGATCACTCGGCGGTGGTGTTCGGTTTGCGCCACGTCCGCTCAAATGGCAATCGCCAACCCCGCGGGGCGATCAGCTGGTGTACCGCGTTGGGCCCCCAAGTGCCCTCCGGGTAGGGCCGTACCGGTGGCAGATCAGCGAGCAATGGCTCGGAGATCTCCCACAGTCGCTCGATACCCTCGGCAGTCGTAAACAGGGTCCGCTCACCACGCATCGCATCGTGAATGAGTCGTTCAT
This sequence comes from Aeromicrobium changchenzhani, assembly GCF_057586615.1. Classification (NCBI taxonomy): domain Bacteria; kingdom Bacillati; phylum Actinomycetota; class Actinomycetes; order Propionibacteriales; family Nocardioidaceae; genus Aeromicrobium; species Aeromicrobium changchenzhani. Next base: position 2,889,743 of record NZ_CM172480.1, read on the forward strand.
ACGCTTCCAACACCTGTCCGGCTCGCTCGTTCTCCTGCATCGCGAACTGCATCGAGAGTTTGTCCAACCGCATCCCGGTGCCGGGTCGCTTGCCATAGAACGACAGCGACATCTTCGACGCATCGGCCAAATCGAAGGTCAGGTGATCGGGCCCGGACAATCCGACGCCAGAGCCAGCCGGGAACATACTTTTCGGCGGTTCCCGGAACGCGATCGAGATGATCCGAGCACCTTCGGCTAACTGCTTGCCGGTGCGCAGATAAAACGGCACGCCAGCCCAGCGCCAATTATCAATCTCGGCCCGCAGCGCGACAAACGTGTCAGTTTCGGACTCAGCTGACACGCCATCCTCATCGCGATAGCCCACATACTGGCCTCGGACTACATACCGCGGATCGAGCGGCAGCATCGACCGGAAGACCTTGTTCTTCTCTTCACTGATCGAGTCCGAGTCGAGCGCGGTTGGCGGCTCCATCGCCATGAACGCCAGCACCTGGAAGAGATGAGTGACGACCATGTCTTTGAACGCGCCAGTGCCTTCGTAGAACCCCGAGCGACCGGTCACCGAGATCGTCTCGGGTACGTCGATCTGAACGTGATCAATGAAGTTGCGGTTCCAGATCGGTTCGAACAGGCCATTGGCAAACCGAAACGCCAATATATTGAGCGCAGCCTCTTTGCCGAGAAAATGATCGATTCGGAAGATCTGTTCCTCGGCGAACACTTCGTGCAATTGGGCGTTGAGCCGTTTCGCGCTTGCCAGATCCGTGCCGAAAGGCTTCTCCATCACAATCCGTGATCGCTCGACCAGTTGAGCGGCATCGATCATACCGACGACGTCCAGTGCTGATGCGGGCGGAACACTCAAATAATGAAGCCGACGCACCTCGCCGCCGAGTTCGGCCTCATGGTGCGCGGCAGCCCGCGCCAATGCCTCGGGCCCGGCTTTCACGTTCACATATGACAGCTTCGCCGCAAATGCCAGCCACATGTCGTCGGGGATCGGCCGGGTGCTGAACTCTCGGCAGGATTTCTCCGCGAACTCGCGAAAATCGTCATCGGTGAAATCGTCGAGCGACACGCCAATGATCCGCGAATCGGGGATAAGTCCGGACTCCAGCAGATGCATCAGCCCGGGAAGGAGTTTGCGTCGGGACAGGTCGCCGGTGGCACCGTACAGCACGATCAGAGTTGGCTCGTTCACGATTCCACAGTAGGGCTCACGGCCGTCCCTGTCGCGGTTCTTTCGATTGACAGTGAGTGACAGCCGCATGACAGGCCCCTGCAAGCGCCACCTAGATCGATCTCCCGATCGTCAACGCGAACCCGCAATGGTCCGAGGACGTCTAGCTGCCCGACTACATCCTGCGTCACCCGTCACCCAGCGGTGTTTGAGCAACCTTATTCCCAGAGATACCGTTGCTGAGGCACCGGCCGGTCTAAGACAAGGTTGCTGAGCCACCGACCGGTCAATCACGACCGGCTAACCAGCCGCGCCGAGCCTCAACTGCGGTATCGGCGTTATCGGCGAACAGCCCATCAATCCCAGCGTCGAAGAACCGTTCGAACTCGGCAAAAACATTACCTTTGGCGTTCTTTTTGGTTCCTCGCCACAAATCAGCCGGTAGGAATTGATTTTCGTCCCGCATCGTCCAAAGATGCACCAGCAATCCCGCGGCGTGTGCATCTTCAACCAAACTCGTTGGAGCACCCAGATTGCCTCGCGAATCCCGTGGAATCACACAATCCTTATGGGCTCCGATTCCCGCCGCATACGTTGCGATCTGAGCAAGCTCGGCAGGTTTCACCAAATCCCGATAGGTCCGCGGATCACCAGAAGCGACGAAGTCTGCGGGCTGTCCCTTCGCCGGGAGCAGTTGTATGAGCGGGAGTTTCGTGCGCGTGCTTAAAGATCGTAGATTCTGCGGCTCCATCGACTGGATTATCGTTTTGCCGCCCTCATGGTCGAGGCCACGCCGACCTAACACCTCCAACAAGAGATCGTCGAGATTGATACCGATGCCGTCGAAATATGTTGGATGTTTAGTTTCGATATAGGCCGACACGGGGATCCCGCGATGCGCGTTGTTCAACTCCAACAGATCGATGATCTCATCAAGGGTGCACACTTCGAAACGGCCGTCATAGCGAGCGTTGGCATCTCTAACCTTGGGAATGCGTTCAGTCGCACGAAGTGTCTTGATCTCGGCGAGGGTGAAATCTTCGGTGAACCAGCCGGTCAATTTTTTGCCGTCGACGACCTTGGTCGTCTTGCGGTCGGCAAACTCACGTTTGGATGCCACATCGGTCGTTCCGGAGATTTCGTTCTCGTGGCGTGCGAGTAGAACTCGATCGGCGGTGCTGACCACATCAGGTTCGATGTAATCGGCACCCATGTCGATGGCAAGTTGATATCCAGCAAGGGTGTGCTCGGGCCGATAACCCGAGGCCCCGCGGTGGGCGATCACGATTGGAGCAGTCATGCGCCAAGTCAACCTCATCCCGCCCTGCCCGAGCAAACATTCAATCGGGGAATCGCTGAGTGTCGCCAACCCAACGTCCGCCCCAGCGCGCTGGCAGGCACCAGTAGTGTGGACCCATGGCCAATGGAAGACTTTTCGGACGCGGATCATGGCCTGAAACCTCTCGGATCGGCGACGTCCTCCGCAAGGAGACGATCGGTGGCGCGCTGCTGATCCTCGCCACGCTGGTCGCGATCGTCTGGGCCAATTCGCCCGACGGCGACGGCTATGCCGCCTTCCGTGACACGGTCATTGGACCAGCCGATCTTCACCTCGACCTGACGTTGGGCACCTGGGCGGCCGACGGATTATTGGCGATTTTTTTCTTCGTCGCGGGTCTAGAGCTAAAACGCGAATTCGTCGCCGGCGATCTGCGCGATCCGCGCCGGGCGGCAGTCCCGATTGTCGCGGCACTCGGCGGTATGGCGGTGCCGGCGATCGTGTTCACGATCGTCAACCTCGGCGGCGCCGCTGGTGCGCTGAGGGGCTGGGCAATCCCGACCGCGACAGATATCGCGTTCGCGCTCGCGGTGCTGGCGGTCATCAGCACCCATCTGCCGACCGGCCTGCGTACATTTTTGTTGACACTTGCCGTGGTCGACGACCTGTTCGCCATCACGATCATTGCGCTGTTCTACACCAAAAACCTTGAACTCCTGTGGCTGCTGGCTGCCCTCATACCGCTTGCCTTGTTCACGGTGGCCGTCCAACGACGGATCCGATCATGGTGGTTGCTGCTCCCACTCGCCGCGCTCACCTGGGGCTGCGTCCATGCCTCAGGTGTCCACGCCACGGTCGCCGGCGTACTGCTCGGCTTCGCGGTGCCAGTGCTGCGCAAGGATGGCAACACGCTGCCCGGGATGGCCGAACACTTTGAGCATCTGGTGCGCCCCATCTCGGCCGGTTTCGCAGTGCCTGTCTTTGCGTTCTTCTCCGCCGGCGTCGCGGTCAACGGGTGGGATGGATTCACCAGCGCTCTGCGCGAGCCCATCACCTTGGGCATCATCGCGGGGCTGTTCGTGGGCAAGGCGATCGGAGTGTTCGGCAGTACCTGGCTCATGGCCCGCTTCACCCGGGCTAGCCTCGACGACGATCTCGAATGGTTGGATGTCTTCGGCCTGTCGATCCTTGCCGGCGTCGGCTTCACGGTCTCACTGCTGATCGGCGAACTTGCCTATGGAACCGGCAGCAGCACCGACGAACACGTCAAGGTCGGTGTACTGCTGGGCTCGCTGATCTCTGCCCTCTGCGCGACAGTTGTATTGCGCTCACGCAACCGGACCTACCGGCTGATCGCTGAACGCGAAGAACGCGATGACAACCAAGACGGCATACCGGATGTGTACCAGGATTGAGCGGGGACTACTCCCACTCGATCGTGCCCGGCGGCTTGCTGGTGATGTCCACGACAACCCGGTTGACCTCACGGACCTCATTCGTGATGCGCGTTGAGATCGCCTCCATGACATCGTAAGGCAGTCGTCCCCAGTCCGCAGTCATCGCGTCCTCGCTGGTTACCGGCCGCAGCACGATCGGGTGACCGTAAGTACGTCCATCGCCTTGGACGCCAACGGATCGAACATCGGCCAAGAGAACGACTGGGAATTGCCAGATCTCGCGGTCAAGCCCGGCCCTAGTGAGTTCTTCGCGCGCGATCGCATCCGCGTCGCGCAGGATGCGTAGTCGATCGGCGGTAATCGACCCGACGATGCGAATTGCCAGACCGGGGCCCGGGAACGGGTGTCGCCAGACGATCGCTTCGGGCAGCCCGAGCGCCAAGCCAACTTGCCGGACTTCATCTTTAAACAGCGCACGGAGCGGCTCGACGAGGGTGAATTCCAGGTCATCGGGCAGCCCGCCGACATTGTGATGGCTCTTGATGTTGGCAGCTCCTTCGCCGCCGCCGGATTCGACCACATCGGGATAAAGGGTTCCTTGGACGAGAAATTCGACCGGTTCACCCGCTGCAGCCGCGACAACTTCGCGTTGGGCAGCCTCGAACACCCGAATGAATTCGCGGCCGATAATTTTGCGCTTTTCCTCGGGATCGGTGACGCCATCGAGGAAGCCAAGGAACTGCTCACTGGCCTCGACGACTTTCAGATCGACACCTGTCGCCGCGACATAATCGCGTTCGACCTGTTCGGCTTCGCCTTTTCGCAGCAGGCCGTGATCGACGAACACGCAAGTCAACTGGTCCCCGATCGCGCGCTGGACGAGGGCCGCGGCGACCGCGGAATCAACACCGCCGGATAGTCCACAAATAGCACGCTTGTTGCCAACGGCTGCGCGTATGAGCGCAACCTGCTCTTCAACGATATTGGCGCTGTTCCAGGTCTGGCGACAGCCAGCGATATCGACCAAGAACCTAGTCAAAACCTGCTGACCGTGCTCGCTATGCAGCACCTCGGGATGCCACTGAACCCCCGCGAAGCATCGCTCGGTGTCCTCAAAGGCGGCGATCGCTGCGCCAGCGCTGTGTGCCAATGCGGCAAAACCGGCCGGGGCAATCGACACTGAGTCGCCATGGCTCATCCAAACCCGATGGTTGGCTGGCAGATCGGCCAAAAGAGTGCCGGGCGCATCGATCTCGACGCCAGTCCGGCCAAATTCGGAGAGCCCAGTCTGAGCTACTGAACCGCCAAGCGCCAAGGCCATGGCCTGGAAGCCATAACAGATGCCGAATACCGGAATCCCTTGCTCGAACAGCGCCGTGCCGATCTGCGGAGCGCCCTCGGCATACACCGACTGCGGACCGCCAGACAGGATGATCGCGGTCGGTCGTTTGGCCAAAATATCGGCCAGCGACGTCGTGCTGGGCACGATTTCGCTGTAGACCTGCGCTTCTCGGACCCTGCGGGCAATCAACTGGGCGTATTGCGCGCCAAAGTCGACCACGAGGACAAGGTCATGTTCCTGAAATCCGATATTCGCCACCCGGGGAGTCTATCGGCCCGAAGGATTCTTTGAAATCGCGTGTAACCCGCGTAACCCCGCACGCCGACAGTCGTTGATCTGGGTGGAACTAACTAACTCCCTCCCGTTAGTTCTGGTGTCCACTCCTCGTGGCACGACAGGGCCTGACCCGTGAGCTCCCTCCCGGTCAGGCCCTGTGCATGTTCACCCCTTGACGTATCCCGCCAGATGCTCACCGGTAAGCGTTGAACGATCGGCCACAAGTTCGGCTGGGGTTCCTTCGAAGACAATTCGTCCACCCTCGTGGCCTGCGCCGGGGCCGAGATCGATGATCCAGTCCGCGTGTGCCATGACGGCCTGATGATGCTCGATCACGATGACGGTCTTCCCCGCGTCGACGAGACGATCCAAAAGCTGCAAGAGGTGCTCGACGTTGGCCAGGTGAAGTCCGGTCGTCGGCTCATCCAGAATCAGAATGTCGCTCTTCTCAGCCAGCTGAATTGCGAGTTTCAGCCGCTGCCGTTCGCCGCCTGACAACGTGGTGAGCGGCTGGCCAATCGTGAGATAGCCAAGGCCCACATCTACGAGCCGGTCGAGTATCTTGTGCGCCGCGGGCACCTTGCCAGCGCCATCGCTGAAGAACCGCTCCGCCTCGGTTACTGACATCGTGAGCACTTCGTTGATGTCTCTTCCACCGAATTTATAGTCAAGGACTTCGGCTTGGAACCGTTTCCCTTCGCACACCTCACACGGCGTGGCCACGCCGGCCATCACGGCCAGATCGGTATAGATCACTCCGGCGCCTTTGCAGGTTGGGCAGGCGCCCTCGGAGTTGGCGCTGAACAGCGCCGGCTTAACTCCATTGGCTTTTGCGAATGCCTTTCGGATCGAGTCGAGCATTCCGGTGTATGTCGCTGGGTTGCTTCGGCGTGAGCCCTTAATCGCACCTTGATCGACTGTCGCCACACCGTCCCGCTTGGAAACCGATCCGTGGATCAGCGAAGTCTTGCCCGAACCGGCGACGCCTGTCACGACGGTCAGCACACCGAGTGGGATGTCGACATCAACAGCTTGCAGATTGTGGGTGTCGGCCCCACGTACTGCCAGCGAACCCGACGGGGTGCGCACCGAGGATTTCAACGCGGCCCGGTCGTCCAGATGCCGACCCGTGAGCGTGTCACTGGCCCGCAACTCTTCAACCGTGCCTTCAAACACCAGCTCTCCCCCGGCAGCACCGGCGCCGGGCCCAAGGTCGACGGCATGATCAGCGATCGCAATCAGCTCTGGCTTGTGTTCAACGACGAGCACCGTGTTTCCCTTGTCGCGAAGGCGCAGCAGCAGGTCATTCATCCGCTGGATGTCATGCGGATGCAGTCCGATCGACGGCTCATCGAACACATAGGTGACATCGGTCAAGGATGAGCCGAGATGACGAATCATCTTGGTGCGCTGCGACTCGCCGCCCGAAAGCGTGCCTGCTGGTCGATCGAGACTCAGGTAGCCGAGCCCAATCTCGACGAATGAGTCGAGAGTTTCACTCAATGCTTTCAGCAATGGCGCAACTGCGGAGTCGTCGAGTTCACGCACCCACGCCGCGAGTTCGGTGATCTGCAGCGCGCATGCATCGGCGATACTGATGCCGTCAATCTTCGATGAACGAGCGGCTGCGCTGAGCCTGGTGCCATCACACTTCGGGCACGTTGTGAAGGTAATGGCGCGCTCAACAAAGGTGCGAATGTGCTGCTGCATCGCGTCGACATCCTTGGCGAGAAACGATTTCTGGATCTTCGGAATCAGCCCCTCATACGTAAGATTGATGCCTTCGGCCTTGATCTTCGTCGGCTCTTTGTGCAGCAGATCATCAAGTTCTTTCTTCGTGAACTTCCCGACCGGCTTGTCCATGTCGAAGCCAGCGCCTTTGAAGATTCGGCCATACCAACCGTCCATGCTGTAGCCGGGCACCGTGATCGCGCCGTCGGCGATCGACTTGGTCGCATCGAACAGCGCGGTCAGATCGAAGTCCGTCACCGCTCCTCGGCCTTCACAGTGCGGGCACATGCCGCCAGTGATGTTGAAGCTTCGTCGTTCCTTCGTCGTACGGCCGCCCTTCTCGAGGGTGACTGCTCCGGCGCCGGAGATCGAGGCCACGTTAAAGGAGAATGCCTGGGGCGAGCCGATGTGCGGCTCTCCGAGCCGGCTGAAGAGAATGCGCAGCATCGCATTGGCATCGGTGGCAGTGCCAACGGTCGAGCGCGGGTCAGCCCCCATACGCTCCTGATCGACGATGATCGCGGTCGTCAGTCCGTCCATCACATCGACATCGGGCCGCGCGAGCGAGGGCATGAAGCCTTGCAGGAAAGAACTGTAGGTTTCGTTGATCAGCCGCTGCGACTCAGCGGCGATCGTGCCGAACACCAGCGAGCTCTTGCCCGAGCCGGAGATACCGGTGAAAACCGTCAGCCGACGCTTCGGAATCTCAACACTGATGTTTTTGAGATTGTTGACCCGCGCACCGTGCACACGGATCCGATCGTGACTGTCGGAAGTTCTCAGCGGGTCGGAGCTGTTGCCCATGGTCATCGCGGCTCTCTCACGTGGACAGGTCGATTTTGTGGTCAACCCTAGCCGTGCCCGAGGTGCCGCCGCTCAGCCGATTTCGACGATCGGCAGGCGCAATGCGGCTGGCGCATCATCGGGAACCATCGGATGGACCGGTTTGACCGGTGTGACCCGGGCGTAGTCCGAACCAACTGACGGCCGGGTATCAACTTCGCCCTTATTGGGCCAGAACGCCATTGCTCGCTCCGCCTGTGCGGTGATCGTAAGCGATGGGTTAACGCCAAGATTGGCGGAGATTGCCGAGCCGTCGACGACATGCAGGCCCGCATGGCCATAGAGCCGTTGGAACGGATCAATGACGCCGGTTTCAGGGCTGTCACCAATCGCGCAGCCGCCCATGAAGTGAGCGGTCAGTGGCACGTTGAAGGGTTCACCGAGCGTTCCTCCTGCGGTTCCGCCCATCACCGTAGCCATCCGCTTGACCGCATCATGTGCTGGCGGGATAAACGACGGATTTGGAGCGCCATGTCCTTGTTTGGAGGTCAACTTCTTGCGCCCGGTGATGCCGCGTTTCGTGTAGGTCGTGATGGAGTTGTCATGGGTTTGCATGACCAGCGCGATAATCGTCCGCTCTGACCAATGCCGCAGGTCGTACAGTTTGAACAGATTGCGCTTCTGCGCCCACATCTCGCGCAGCCACACCCGCCATCGCGGGGTATCTGTGCTGCCGTCGGTGAGGACGGTCTGCATCAGCGACATGGCATTCGATCCCTTGCCGTAACGACAGGGTTCAATGTGGGTATGTTCGTCCGGGTGGAATGACGAAGTGATCGCGATGCCTTTGCTGTAGTCAATATCTTTGCCGTCGGCAATCGCGCCAAGTAGGGCCTCGGAGTTGGTCCGAGTAAGCAAGCCGAGCCGGTTCGACACATTTGGCAACGTGTGGCGGTCACGCATCTTGTGCAGGAGTTTCTGGGTCCCCATCGTGCTCGCTGAGAAGATGACTTGCTCAGCTGTGACCTTCTTGTGCGGCCGAAAGCGACGATTCGTCCGACGGGTCTCGATCTCATAGCCGCCACCAGCCAATGGCGTGACCGACACAACGGTCGTCAACGGCCTGATCTCAGCGCCGCCCTTCTCGGCCAGATAGAGATAATTCTTGACCAAGGTGTTTTTGGCGTTGTGGCGGCAGCCAGTCATACATTCGCCGCAATTGAGGCAGCCATTTCGGTCAGGCCCGACGCCGCCAAAATAGGGATCGGCAATCTTTTCACCGGGCTCACCGAAGAACACACCCACGGGCGTGTGATGGAACGTGCCACCAACGCCCATCTGCTCAGCAACTTCGCGCATAACCCGATCGGCTTCGGTGACGTGCGGATAGATGCTGACGCCAAGCATTCGTTTGGCCTGATCGTAATAAGGCGCCAATTCATCCTTCCAATCGGTGATGTGGCCCCACGCCGGGTCTTGATAAAACGGATCAAGGGGTTCATACAGGGTGTTCGCATAGACCAGCGACCCGCCGCCGACGCCAGCGCCGGACAGAATCAGAACATCTTTGAGTTTGTCGATGCGCTGAATTCCATAGCAGCCGATTTGAGGCATCCACAGAAACTTACGCAGCCGCCATGAATTTTTGGCAAAGTCTGCGTCTGCGAAACGCTTGCCAGCTTCGAATACGCCGACCCTATAGCCCTTCTCGGTCAGGCGCAGCGCCGAGACACTGCCGCCAAAACCCGAACCGATCACCAGAACGTCGTAGTCATAGGTCATGCGCGTGGGGTCCTTCTCAGTAGACGGAGGGCAAAGGTCAACAAGCGTGAGTTCTTTTCAGCGGAGAAGAATTTCGGGCCGCTGACCGGGATCAAACTCTGACTGGCGACCGATTGAGGTTCGGTGTAACGCAGGATTCCTTCGGCACCATGCCGGCGCCCGAGGCCAGACTGGCGCATGCCGCCCATCGGGGCATCCACGCTGCCGAACGTCGCAGCGAAGCCCTCGTTGATGTTGACGGTACCGGCCAAGATCTGGCCAGCGATGCCACGTGCCTGCCGCGCATTGCCGAAGATGCTGGCGTTGAGCCCATACTCGCCCTGATTGGCCAGCGCTACCGCCTCATCATTGCTGCCGAAGCGGTAGAGCGAGACCAGCGGGCCAAAGGTCTCATTGGCAAAGCATTCGGCTGCTGGCGTGACACCTTCCAACACCGTCGGCTCGAAGAAGAATGGACCGAGATCGGGGCGGGCCTTGCCGCCGGTCAGGATTGTCGCACCGTTCGCCTCGGCATCGGCCACATGCTTCTCAACCATCTCGAGCTGACTTGCAGAAACAAGTGAACCCATGTCCGGACCGAAGTCGAGACTGGACTCAAGTCGCATCGTCTTGACTCTGCGCACGAAGGCAGCCTTGAACGCCGGATAGATTTTGTCAGCGACATACAGCCGCTCAATCGACACACATAACTGGCCAGCAGAAGAGAAACAAGCACCAATCGCCCCCTCGGCAGCCCGCTCCGGATCGGCGCTGTCGAGAACAATCATGGGATTCTTCCCGCCGAGTTCCAGCGAGCAGTTCACGAGTCGTTCAGCCGCCTGTTTGGCGATGATCTTGCCGGTTGCCGTCGAGCCGGTGAAGCAAATGTAGTCCGCACGCTCAATGATTGCTGTGCCGATAACCGAGCCAGCGCCACTGACCACCTGCCACAGATCGGCCGGCATTCCCGCCTTACGTAGGAGTTCGACCGCCGCCAACGCGATCAACGGACTCTGACTGTCGGGTTTGTGTACGACAGCATTGCCAGCGGCGATCGCCGGGATTCCGTCCGAAATCGCCATCGTCAGCGGATAGTTCCACGGCGAAATGATGCCAACGACGCCCTTCGGCACGATATTGACCCGGACGCGGGTGAGAAATGGCAGCGCGCCCGAGCGGTGCTGAGGTTTGACCTGTCTGCGCAGCCGACGCGCATAGAACCGCGCCGTCAGGGCAACGTGGGCGACTTCGTCGAAGGCATGCGCGCGGGTTTTGCCCGACTCGATCTGGATGAGGTCCATCAGCTCATCCTGATGGTCCAACACGAGGTCATGCAGTCGGAGCAACATCTGCTTGCGCTGTCGCAGCGATGTCGCAGCCCAACTCGTCTGCGCAGCGCGTGCAGAGTCGAAGGCAGTCTGCACGTCATCGATACTCGACACCGGCACATCCGCGACCGGCAAACCATCCATCGGCGAAATCGTGGTCCGAGTTTCGACGGTCGTCGTCCGGATCTCACCCAGAAGCTCGGCAACCCGGTGAGCGGTAAGTTTCCCGGCGAACGGGCTGACTTCGGGGGTCGTAGTCGACATAGCAGTTAGGATACCGCGAGTATGCCAACGTTGTCCCGCGATGTCTGGACTGAATCGACTCGACTGTTAGGCGAAGATGCCCTCGCCCCAATAACCGTTTCGGCTGACACCCGGTGGGCACGCGAAAATACCCGAGCCAACATGAACGATGTATTCGTTGAGCAGATCATGGGTCGGACCGGCCAGTGAGTTCTGGATCTGTACGAACTGCGTGATCGGATTGCGCTGATAGGCGATGAAGAACAAACCCGCCGACAACTGACCCAATCCATCCGAGCCGTCAACAAAGTTGTAGCCGCGGCGCAGCAGCTTTGCCCCCTTGTTGAACTTGGGATGAGCAAGATGCACGTGTGAAAGCGGATCAATCTTAGATTCACCGCCGGAATCCTTGGCATCGAAGTCAATGGGATCGAATTCATCGCCGCCGGACATGGGGCCGCCAGAACCCTTAACCCGGCCGAATATTACGTTCTGCCCCTCGAGTGACTCGCGGTCCCAGGTTTCGATGCGCATGTTGATCTTGCGTGTGACCAAATAGCTGCCGTTGGTCATCCAGCCGGCGCCGTCCTCAGAATGGACCCAGATGAAGTCTTCGACGTCCTTCTTTTCTTCAACCTTGATGTTGGCCGTTCCGTCTTTGAAACCGAATAAGTTGCGGGCGGTGATCTGGGCCGTCGACGTCGATGAGGTGCGTCCGAAGCCAAGTTGGGAATACCGCACCGAAGCGCGGCCAAACGCAATCCGTGCCAGGTTGCGGATCGCATGAACGGCTACCTGCGGATCATTCGAACAGGCCTGGATCGCGATATCGCCGTCACTGATCTCCGGCTCTAGGCGGTCACCAGTGAAGTGCGGTAGACGCTTCAACAGAGCGGGCTTCTTGCCCTCAAGCCCGAATCTTGCCTTGCCGTCTTTCTCAAAAAATGTCGGCCCGAAGCCGATCGTGATGGTCAACTGCGAGGGCGGCAGGCCGAGTGCTTCACCGGTGTCCTCCGGCGGCGCTTCCGGCTGTCCAGCGACGGCGCCGAACTGACCGACATCATTGCCCTGAGTCATTTTTCGGGCCGCGTCGGTCCAATCCTTGAGCAATGTCACGATTTCATCCCGCGTCGTGGCAGTAACGTCAAAAACCGCGAGGTGAAGCCGGTCCTGCGCCGGCGTGACGATGCCCGCCTGATGTTTGCCTTCGAATGCCACTGGCGCGTCGGCCGAATTGATCTTCGCTTCATCAGGCCCGTCGTCAGAAGCTTGGGCGAAGCCAACCGCACCGAGCGCAAGCGCACCGACGCCCGCGGTCCCGATGAGCGCGCGTCGGGAAACATTGCCTTCGGCGTTCCGTTGGGTTTGCCTCATAGCCCGTCCCTCATCAGACCGAGTTCGCAATGACCGCAGCAACCTTGCTGATCGGTTCGCTCAGCGCTGCCACCACATCCGACAGCGACTTAATTTGGTCCTTGGTCAGTTTGTCGTAAAGCGTCCAACTACCATCGGGCAACTGATATTGGTTGAGTTCGGTATTGAGCCCTTTGAAGCGCTGATCGAGCTCTATGACCAGCGCCGCGTTCTGCCGATCCAGGACCGGCCGGAGCGCGTTGATTGCTGCTTCAGAACCCTCGATATTTGCCTTGAAGTCCCACAGGTCCGTATGACTGAACTCGTCCTCTTCACCGGTGATCTTGCCGGTCGCCACCTCGTCGAGGAGCTCTTTGGAGCCTTGGGCCAGCTCAAGCGCCGTCAACGGTGCTTTCTTGCCACGAGCCACGATTTCCTTCACATTGGCGAGCAGTTGGTCGGCGTACTTGTCCATGCCTTTGGTATTGTCCGCCACCCACAGCTGCTTCTCGATCCGGTGCCAGCCGGTGAAATCATCGCCGGGCTCGACATCGCCCTCACGACCGTCCGTGATCGGGTCCAGGTCTCCAAACGACTCAGCGACTGGTTCGATCCGCTCCCAGTAGGTTCGCGCAATCGGGAACAGGGTCTTGGCCTTCTCGACATTGCCAACCTTGACAGCGGCGACGAATTCCTCGGTCTTGACGATGAGCGCACCAGTTTGTGAGTTGACGTAACGCTCATAACTGCGCGCCGCAGCCTTCAGCTCTTGGGAATCGGAGAGTTCCTTGGCCGCCTTGCCGGTGACGGTGATCCTCTGCCGAATACCGTCGCCAATCATCCCCGGCTTGCAGGCACCCTCATACGTCCCCTTGGGCAGGTCCACGACCAAGTTGCGCGACAGTCCCGGACCGATGTTCTCGACCTCGCCCACGATCCGGTCGCCGCTGGCGTAGACGTAGAACTCAGTAACTTTCGAGCCGGTATTGGTGACCTTGAACGTCGCTGGCCCGGCATCGAGACTCGTTTGACTCACCTTGCACGAATTGTCCGAAGCCTTGACCGTGAGCGCCCCCGACGCCGAGCTGTCGGCGCCACAGCTGGAAAGGCCGATGGCAAGGGCCGAAGCAGTGCCGAGGAGTACGAGCGTGCTCTTCATCGCGAGGTGATTCCTTAAACTCAGGGATGCCTAATATTAGGCTAGCCTCACCATGCTAGGGCATTTCGTAGGTGGTTCGTCAACTGGCTGTGACGCAGACCCCATCATCGATTGAGAGAGTCCCCTTGGACAGCGGAATGATGCGGATGCCGAACCACGTCTTGCCGTCCCACCGGCGATACTTCGCGAGCGTGCGGATGGGTTCTTTGCCATGTATCAAGGTGTCGGGGTCGATCGTCGGGACCATGCACCGGTCGCAGTGCTCACCGATCCGGTAGGCCACATCGCCGATCCGAAACTCGCGCCAGCGGTCTTCGGCGAACGCCTCCTCGATCCCGTCAATCACAACATTGGGTCGGAAGCGCTGCATCCCGATCGGCTCCCCGTCGATCCACTCATTGAGTCGCGCGAGCGAGGTCGAGGACGTCAACAGCAGCGGACCTGCGTCGGCGAGGCTCACTGGTTCGTGGCCGGTCCCACCGTGCTTGAGTGAGATCGGCCGCCCGTCCGGATCTGCTTGCCAGACGAGGCGGACCATTTTATCCAGATGTTCGCTAAACCAGGCCGCTGCCGCATCCCCAGCATCCACGGCCTCGGCCAGACGGGAGATGTTGGTCGTTCGGAGCGGTCCGCCGGTTGGTGCCGCCACGACCAACGAATTCTGGCCGTCTGCGGACAGCACAATCCCGCCGTCGTCGGCCGGAGTCGCCGTCACCGCCAGCAACGTGTCGTGCTCCCTGGCGCTGAGCCGGGTGCCGTCGAGATCGACGATCGCCCAGCGGCGGTCGTGGCGCAGCCCAGCGAACTCGACCTGGGCGGACGCGACCGGCACTCCCCTGGTCGCCTTGACCGGATAAAGATTGATCGCCACGACTCGCATCACAGCACCTTTTCGAAGCACATCGACTCGGGCATACCGACATAGGGTTCGTAGATGTCGATCGGCGTGTAACCGTGTCGTTGGTAGGTATGGATTGCGACCTCCTGGCGGCTCCCGGTATGCAGGACAACGCGCCTAGCCGATCGGGTCCGCGCCTCTGCTTCCAATTCCGCGAGCATGGCGTGCGAGGCCCCGGTGCCACGAAATGCTGGTACGACGAACATCCGCTTGACCTCGAAATCGTCGCGAAGTTGCCGCAGCACCGCTTGGCAGATAGGGATATCCCCTTCGTAGCCGACCAGAGTCATGACAACGCTGGACGGGTCGATGCCTCTACTGCCGTCGCCGCTGGCATAGTCGCGGTGCGAGCCATAGAGCGCGCTGACTTCGGCAACCATCGCTTCGCGCAGTGCGGCCGCATCAGGATCGTCGAAGTCCACACGCTCGAACCTCGGCGCCTTCTGGATGCTCACCGTGCCAGTGTCGCGCACTGTCGGGAGGTCAGCCTGCGATGACATAGGCCAGCCACCAGACTAGGAACGACGCAACCACCGCGGCGATCCCGATCGCGGGCCAGATCCAGGCCAGCCGGCGGCGGACCGTCTGGACGATCGTCATCACCAAGGAGAGGATCACCGCCAGCGCCATGACGAACCACGTACCGAAGTAGCCGGCCTGCGCCACGTCGGCCGCCGAGCCGGCGCAGATCGTGTCGAACGTCGGGTCGGCCGAACATCCGACGCCGAACCCCAGCCCGACGATCAGCATGACCACCCACACCATCAAGCAGCCCACCAGGAGCAACGCCCACAGGATCCATGCCGCGGCGACGTCGACGTCTCGCGACGGCTTGAGTTCGCCCTGGCGTGAGGGCGGCGCAGTGGGCAGCGAGCCCCACATGGGTGGTTGGCTCAACCGACGACAACCTCGACACGTTGGAATTCCTTGAGATCGGTGTAGCCGGTCGTGGCCATCGCCCGACGCAGGGCGCCAACAAAATTCATGGTGCCGTCCGGGACGGTGGACGGTCCGAATAGGACTGATTCGAGGCTGCCAACAGTGCCGATGTTGACGCGCTCACCGCGCGGCAGAGCAGCATGCCATGCCTCGGCGCCCCAATGGAAGCCGCGGCCGGGCGCTTCGGCAGCGCGCGCAAACGGCGAACCGACCATGACCGCATCAGCACCGCACGCAATTGCTTTGGCAATGTCGCCGCTGCGTCCAATCGAGCCGTCGGCGATGACGTGAACGTAACGGCCGCCTGATTCGTCGAGGTAGTCGCGCCGTGCCGCTGCGACATCGGCGACCGCCGAGGCCATGGGTACCGCAACGCCAAGCACCGAACGCGTCGTATGCGCTGCACCGCCACCAAAGCCGACGAGGACGCCGGCAGCACCTGTGCGCATCAGGTGAAGCGCGGCCTGATGCGTCGCGCACCCGCCGACGATCACTGGGATGTCGAGTTCGTAAATGAATTCTTTGAGATTGAGCGGCTCAGCCCGACTCGAAACATGCTCGGCCGAGACCGTTGTGCCGCGGATGACGAACAAATCGACGCCGGCCTCGACGACGACGTCGGCGAACTCCTTGGTGTGCTGTGGCGACAGCGATCCTGCCACCGTGACCCCTGCGTCGCGGATGAATTTGAGCCGAGCAGCAATAAGATCAGGGCGGATCGGCTCGGCATAGATTTGCTGCAGCCGTCTCGTCGCGGCAGCACCGTCCAGCGTCGCCACTTCCACCAGAAGCTCTTCGGGATCCTCGTAGCGGGTCCACAGGCCCTCAAGGTTGAGGACACCGAGGCCACCGTGTTTGCCGAGCGCGACCGCAGTTTCGGGCGTCATGACCGAGTCCATCGGGGCTGCAATCAGCGGGAGTTCAAAACGATAGGCGTCAATCTGCCAGGCGACCGAGACTTCCTCGGGGTCACGCGTACGCCGGCTCGGGACGATCGCGATGTCGTCAAATGAGTAGGCTCGGCGTCCGCGCTTGGCCATCCCGATTTCGATATCCATGAGAACAGCCTAGATGAGTGAGTCCGAACGTATAATGGTCGTAGGCGATAAGTCGCGTTGGGTTGGGTTGCTGGCCATCCAGTTGTGCCAGATTCCTGCTGCGCGGGTTTGCGCCACCGGCGTCGCCCCGTGGAATCGGTCGTCTAGAGTGACACGGCACACGAATCGAGATCCGGGGGATCCATATGCACATGCGCCGTTCCGCGATCGCCGTGGCCATACTCAGCCTTGTTATCGTGGCCGGCTGTGGCGGCTCTGACAACAAGGCTGAGGAGAAGCCGAAGTCAGACAATACGTCGCAGAAGCCGCAGTCGCCGAAACCCCAGACCGCAGACCAGATCTGGGCCAACAGCCTATGTGCTCAGATCAACGCCCAGGGAGTCGCAAAGGCGCTTGGTCAACCCGCGGTCTACCGCGGTTCGGCGGGCACGTCCTTGGTCGGAATCCCTTCATTCGAAACCTGCAGCCTGATTGTGGGACAGACGGACAGTAGCTCGTCGATCACGTTCGGCTGGTCGGTGACCCCAATTTCGGAGTCCGGCTGGGGCGCGGCCAAGAAGCACGAGAAGGACACCAACGGCCGCTACACGAAGATCGAAGCCATCGACGTGGGCGATGGCGGCTACTTCAGGGCTCCGAGCGTTGCAGTGGCCCGGGTGGGTGACCGGATCATCCGCGCGTCATACCAAGGCCCTCCGACGACGGCCAAGAAGATGGCGAAGACTCTCGCGCTCGCCGTGCCAGTTGCGCCAAAACTCAAGGTCGAGCCACCGATTCGTGAGCTGCCCGCCTGCGCAAAGGGTGACGCGGCCGCGGATAAGGTCATGGGCGCGAAAGCGACGATCCGGCGCGACTTCCGCATAGCGGGTAAACAAACCGTGTGTAGCTGGGCCACCCCGAGCGCCGCGGTGTCGGTCACCTCGGCTGTGCAGAAAGACGCAAAGGCCGATCTGAAAGACAGGATCGACTCATCCGGTGGCGAAATGATCACGGGGCTCGGCGAGAGCGCGGGCTTCATCGGCGGCGTCGACGGCAAGTCCGTTCTGTTCGTGACGAGCAACGGAACGTATGTGCAGGTGTCCGTGCCAGCGCTGCTACCAGGCAGCAAAGCTGACCTGATCGCAATGGCCAAGGACCTCGTCGCGAGCTACTGAACGACCCCGGACCTACTGGACGCCTCGTTCGATGTCATCGAGCGAAAGGTCCGACATCAGGCCGGACGGATTGGCCGAGCGGCGGACCAGCACGGGCTGAACGTCATCGCTTTCCCGGGCGAGCGCGTACTGCGTGCCGTCTAGAGCGAACCGCAGCGCCCGCGAGAGCGAACTCACGCGCGCGTCTGAGGGGCTCAACTTGGGGGCCGCGGCCTTGATCGCCATCGCCAAAATCGGCAGGGTTCCACCCTGATTGGCAAGTTTGTCGAAGAAGCTGCGCGCCTTCGAGTCCAGCAGGACCTTCTTGATGATCGATTTGTACTCTTGCGGCGACGACGCGGGTTCGGCGTGCACGACCGGAATGTCCTTAGCCATTGCGTGCCAGTTGGCCTTGTTTTCAGCATTCTTGGCCGGCGCGGGTTGCTGCTTCTTCGCCGGCGCCTTCGCCTTGGTAGCAGCTGCCTTGGTGGCCGGTTCCCTCGCAGTTTTCTTCGCGGCCGACGCCTTCTCAGCTTTGGTGGCAGGTGTGGTCTTCTTGGCTTTGGTCGGCTTCACCGGAATCGCCATTGCGTCGTCGTGCCCTGAGAAGACCGGCTTCAGCGCGGCGACCGGTGGCGTGGGAATCAGTTTGAGCGGGACGTATTGGTCGACTTCCTTCTCGAGGACAGAGTTGACCGGGTGATGCGCGAGCGTCGCTCCGATGACGTACTTATCCAACTCGTGCAGTCGACGAACCAGCGGAACGAAGTCCCCGTCGCCCGACACAATGACGAAAACCTCGAGCTGCTCGAGATCGGCAGCCGCACGCAGACAATCGACGACAAGCACAATGTCGGCGGCATTCTTCTCGGCCTTACCGACCGAGAACACCTGGACAGTTTCGACCCCGCTGCGTACGACCTCCCGGCGGTAGTCCTCCAGCCCGATGGCGCTCCAGTCGGCATAGGCTCGCGCGACCGCGATGCTTCCAGAACCGGCCTCACGCGACGCGGCATCCTCGAGTTGCTTGAGTACGTCGCCCATCGGCAGGTCGGGGATCTCAAGCTTGCCGTAGCCCTTGAACAGGTTCTCGGCGTCGATGAAGACGGCGACGTTGCGGTTGCTCACAGGTCGAGGCTAACGGCAGTGGGTCATCGGCTGCTGTAGTTGGGGGCTTCGACCGTCATCTGGATGCCATGGGGATGACTTTCTTTCAGGCCCGCTGGCGTGATCCGAACGAACTTACCGCGCTCCTGGAGTTCGGGAATCGTATGCGCGCCCACATAGAACATCGACTGATGCAGTCCGCCGACAAGTTGCTGGGCAACCGCCGACAACGGCCCTCGATAGGCCACTTGACCTTCGATCCCTTCGGGAATGATCTCGGCGTCGCTGGCCACATCGGCTTGGAAATAACGGTCCTTCGAATAGGACTTCTTACCGCGTGAGGCCATCGCGCCAAGCGAACCCATACCGCGATAAGCCTTGAACTGCTTGCCGTTTACGAAGACGAGGTCACCGGGGCTCTCATCGCAGCCGGCCAACAAAGAACCGACCATCACGGTGTCAGCACCCGCAACAAGCGCCTTCGCGATGTCGCCGGAATATTGCAGTCCGCCGTCGCCGATGAGCGGGACACCCGCCGGCTTGCAGGCAAGCGAAGCTTCGTAGATTGCCGTTATCTGCGGGACACCTACGCCGGCGACGACCCGTGTCGTGCAGATCGAGCCGGGGCCGACACCGACCTTGACCGCGTCGACGCCAGCATCAACAAGCGCCTTCGCACCTTCGCGGGTGGCGACATTGCCGCCAATGATCTGAACGCCGCGGGTCGCGGGATCGGCCTTGAGTTTGCGGACCATGTCGAGCATGAGCCGGGCATGGCCGTTGGCGGTGTCGACGATCAGCGTGTCGACGCCTGCTTCAGCGAGGGCGCAAGCGCGCTCCCACGCATCGCCAAAAAAGCCGATGGCCGCGCCAACGAGCAACCGACCCTCAGCATCCTTGCTGGCAAGTGGGAACTGTTCGGACTTCACGAAATCTTTGACCGTGATCAGCCCGGCAAGATGGCCCTGGTCATCCACGATCGGCAGCCGCTCACGCTTGTGGGCGCGCAGCAGTGCGGAGGCATCTTCACGGCTGATGCCGACCGGCCCGGTGATCAGTGGCATTGGCGTCATAATCTCGTTGACGGTCTTCTGCGCCCATTCGGCCAGCGGCACAAAACGCAGATCACGGTTGGTGATGATGCCGAGAAGCACGTTATCTTGGTCAACAACTGGCAGGCCCGAGACCCGATATTCACCGCACTTCTCGTCGAGCTCTTCGAGTGTCGCTTTCGGGCCGATCGTGACCGGATTGGGGATCATGCCAGTCTGGGTCCGCTTGACCAGATCGACTTGATAGGCCTGATCCTCGATCGACAGATTGCGGTGCAGGATGCCGATGCCACCCTCACGGGCCATCGCGATCGCCATTCTTGACTCGGTGACCGTGTCCATTGCACTCGACGATAGTGGAATCCGAAGCGAAATCTCACGGGTCAACTGCGCGGTCGTATCGGCCTCGCTGGGAATCACATCGGATTCGCCCGGGAGCAGTAGGACGTCGTCATACGTCAGTCCGATCATGCCGAATTTTTCTGGGATACCTACCGCACTCACGTCCATGGCCCGATCTTACCGTTGACCGAGCCGCACCGATTCGGGCCATTCCTCAGAGCTGCTTCGCCAAGCCATCGGCGATCTCGTTCATGATCTTGGCGTATGCCGCATAACTGGGTGGCGCCACTGATTGCCACGGAACATACGCCTTGTTTCGGCCAGCTGCGACCTTCTGCCACACCGGCTCGGACTCAAACAGTTTGAGCCCGGCAGCGCCAATGCGGGCGTCGTACAGCGCGATGTCGCCGCCGTAGCGGTCCGCGTTTTCCCAGCTGAGCGCCTCGAAGTAGTCCGCTGATTTGAGCCCGGTCGGTCGAACGATCGGCAGCCCCAAGATGTCCTTGTAGTAGGCAAGATCTGGGCTCTTCGACGGATCGGAGACATAGAACGTGTCAGTCGCGGCCGATACCGCAATAATTTTCTTGCCTCCGAGTTTCTCGGCGATCACACGGAGACGGTCGCCAGCGGTGGCAAAGTCTCGATGTGCCTGCTTCACCTGTGCAGCATTCGGATTCGCGCCGAGCGACTTCGCCAACTGTTCCGTTGCATCGAGGGTTTGTACGAGCGTTTTGCCTTGGAAGTCGACGACCGCGGTCGGGGCGAGTTTTTCGATCTTCGGCTCAACGCTCGGGCTGATGTACCAGAGTTGCTTGGGCAGATACTGATAGGTCGCAATGAGATCAGGTCGCAGTGTGGCGAGCTTTTCTAGGTTGACGTCACCATAGTCACCCTCCCCGGTGACGTCTTCGACGTTCGCTGGATCGAGACCATCGGCCTGTCGGTCGGTACTGCCGTCAGCGTTCTTGAGCGGGCCGAACGTGCCAACGATGTCTTTCACACCGAGGTCGGTCAACGCGGCCGCCATCGAAGATTGAGCAACGATACGGTTCGGCGCGGCGTCGAGCGAGATCGCCTCACCCCGATCATCGGTGTAGTTCCAAGCCTTGTTGGCATCGCTGGATGAGGTGCCACAACCGGCAACGGCGAGCAGCGCCGGGATCGCGATCACGATGCCTAAGTATTTGAAATTCATAAGGGCAGCCTAACTTAACTAAGGCAACCCTTTGCCGTCAACCCCGCAATTCGCAGCCTTACGCGGCCAAAGAGTCTAGGTTTGGCCACACAAGGCTTCAGATCGAGTGCGCATGTCCCGCCGCTGGAGCCGCAGCATCATTTTGTGGTTGGGCATCATCACGATGGCAATCGGCGTGGTCATCGCCCGGCGTTCATACAGCGGCTATGTGTTCTCGATCCTCCTCATCGCGTTCGGCGCAGGAATCATCATCGTCGGCCTAGCCCGATCGTTCCGAGCATTCGACTCGGGGAAGGGTACGGGTATTGCGGTGGCGTCGTCGGCGCTGGCTGTTGCCCTTGGTGCGACCGCCGCGATTGCCGTTCCGCAGATGACCGCAAACTCGGCACTGGCCGAGAACCGTCAGTGGACCCGGCATCTTCCCGTTGGCGAGATTGCCACGGCACATGGCACCTTGTTCATCTCGACCCTGCAAGGCCAGTTCATCGGAATTGACCTAGTTTCGGGTAAGACCCGATTCAACGTCGACACCAACCCCGATGGCGGCCAGACCGGCTCGCCGGTCACGGCTCTCGCCCAAGACGGCACGCATGTCGCCCTGCGAACCTCGCCCGAAAGAACCGTGGTCATCGTCCACCGGTTCGACGGCAAACCGGCCTGGCAGCGAACGATCAAACCAGGCGCGGATCGCTTCTTCGTAAAACCGCTGGCGGCACAGGACTCAGCGGTCGCGATCGAGACCTGCCCGCCACGCGACTTAAATGATGTCAAGCCCCATGAATGTCGCGTCGAAGGCTTTGGTCCGGCCGGAGCACCGACGTGGTCCGGCACATTCGGCAATGTCGACCACGCGGCCGATTCGTCCGGTGAAAGCGATCTCGGGGCCAAGCCCGTCGTGCTGGCCCCAGGAAGCCACGATGAAGCCATCGTGCTTGACCTCACCACCGGCAAGAAGACCCATCCCGCCGATACAGATGCGAGCCCCAGGGCCAACGAGGTCGTCAAAAGGTTCCGCTCGCCGCGTGTCCGCCTCTTCACGACGACGGACTCGTCGACCCAGCGTCTCGGCGACCATCGTGTCGTCGTGACCGGCGACACGATCCGCTCCACCGTCGGGGGCCATCCAGAAGATACATGGACGGTCCCAATCGGCAACCGAATCCTCGCCAAGGCAATTCCCAGCGCGATCCTGTTCCTCCGGGACACCGCCACCGGACCTATCGTCAATGACGAAAAACCCGAAGCGAGGCGTTTCGAGGTTCGTTCAATGACTACCGGCAAGGTCGGGCTTCGAGGTCTCGCGCCGACTGGAACGGTGATTCCGGTCGACGCGCATACGACCCTCGCGATCAAGGGCACGGCCTACATGCTCTACCGCGCCAAGTAGCACTTCATGCAGAAAGCCCCGCCGACCTCATCGAGGTCGGCGGGGCTTGGCTCTGATCAGATCAGTGGTTATGACCTGCGTGGCCGCCCGCTAATACTTCTTCGGCTGGCTTCTCGACGACCAAGGTTTCGGTCGTGAGCAGCATGGCCGTGATCGACGCGGCGTTGGCGAGCGCTGAACGCGTCACCTTGACCGGATCGAGCACACCCTGCGCGACGAGGTCACCGTATTCACCGGTGGCCGCGTTGTAGCCCTGGCCGCTTTCACGAACCTTCGAGACGACAACTTCACCGGAGACGCCGCCGTTGCGGGCGATCCACTCCAGCGGAGCGTCGGCACCGATGCGGACGATACGTACGCCGACCGCTTCGTCACCGGTAAGACCAAGGTCACCGTCAAGGACCGACACCGCGTGAACGAGGGCGGAGCCGCCACCGGCGACAATTCCCTCTTCGATCGCGGCGCGCGTCGCGGAGACGGCATCCTCGATACGGTGCTTCTTTTCCTTGAGCTCAACTTCGGTGGCTGCACCGACCTGAATGACACAGACGCCGCCGGCGAGTTTCGCCAGCCGCTCCTGCAGCTTCTCACGGTCCCAATCCGAATCCGAGCGTTCGATCTCGGCCTTGATCTGGTTGACCCGTGCGGTGACCTCATCGGCTTCGCCGCCACCGTCAATGATCGTCGTGTTGTCTTTCGTGATGATGACGCGACGAGCGGTGCCGAGGACTTCAAGACCGATCTGATCGAGCTTGAGGCCCACATCGGAGGTAACAACCTGTCCGCCGGTCAGGCTCGCAATGTCCTGCAGCATCGCCTTGCGACGATCGCCGAACGCCGGCGCCTTGACCGCGGCCGACGTAAACGTGCCACGGATCTTGTTGACGACGATCGTCGAGAGCGCTTCGCCATCAACGTCTTCGGCAAGAATGAACAGTGGCTTGCCCGCCTGGACAACCTTCTCCAGAATCGGCAGCAGATCGCTGACCGCAGAGATTTTGCCCTGATTTATCAGGATGTACGGATCGTCGAGGACGGTTTCCATACGCTCGGTGTCAGTCACCATGTAAGGCGAGATGTAGCCCTTGTCGAACTGCATGCCCTCGGTGAACTCGAGCTCGGTGCCGACCGTGTTGGATTCATCGACGGTGATCACGCCATCTTTGCCGACCTTGTCGAACGCTTCGGCGATGAGCTCACCGATGTGTGCGTCGCGGGCCGAGATGGTGGCAACGTCAGTCATGTCCTTCTTGTCATCGACGTCGCGAGCCATCTCGCGCAACTTTTCGATGACCGCCGCAACGGCTGCTTCGATGCCGTGCTTCAGGCCGACCGGATTGGCACCGGCGGCCACGGCGCGGAGGCCTTCGTGAACCATCGCCTGGGCGAGGACGGTCGCGGTGGTCGTACCGTCACCGGCGACGTCGTTGGTTTTGGTGGCAACTTCCTTGGCCAGTTGAGCACCGAGGTTTTCGAACGGGTCATCAAGCTCGATCTCACGGGCGACGGTAACGCCGTCATTGGTGATGGTCGGAGCGCCCCATTTTTTGTCCAAGACGACATAGCGTCCCTTGGGGCCGAGTGTGACCTTGACGGTGTTGGCGAGCGCGTCGACACCGCGTTCGAGGGCGCGGCGCGCGTCCTCGTCAAACTCAAGAATCTTAGGCATACAGTGTTCCTTTTTCGGCAAAATCAGTGGGAGTGAAAAACCCCGACACCCCGGTAACGGGGCGCCGGGGTGTCACGTCAGGAAACGACAGCGAGGATGTCGCGCGCGGAGAGGATAAGGAACTCCTCGCCCGAGTACTTGACCTCGGTGCCGCCGTACTTGCTGAAGATGACCTTGTCGCCGACTGCGACGTCGAGGGGAACACGGTTGCCGTTGTCGTCAATACGACCCGGTCCAACTGCGATGACTTCGCCCTCTTGTGGCTTCTCCTTGGCGGTGTCTGGAATAACCAGACCTGATGCGGTGGTCTGCTCGGCCTCGATTGCCTTTAGGACAATACGATCTTCGAGCGGTTTGATGGTGACCGACACGTGTCGACCTCCCCTTTCACAGTGATGAAAGTTGGACGTTTCAGTGCGTACGCCGTCGCGGGGGCCATACACACGGATTAGCAGACTCATGGTGAGAGTGCTAACTCAGAATCTATCACGCTCTGGCACTCGGACCAACAGAGTGCTAGCCGGGCATGCTTGCTTCGCTGCGCATTTACTCCGCCTGCTCGCTGGCGCTCGCATGCGGCCGGCTCTCGTCGCTCCGCTCCTCGCTACACGTCACCTTGAATATTTATTTCGTAAGGATCGCTCACGTCAGCGGCTCTTCTCACCTTAAATATTTATTTCGTAACGATCAGTCACGTCAGCGGCTCTTCTCACCTTAAATATTTATTTCGTAACGATCAGTCACGTCAGCGGCTCTTCTCACCTTAAATATTTATTTCGTAAGGATCGCTCACGTCAGCGGCTCTTCTCACCTTAAATATTTATTTCGTAAGGATCGCTCACGTCGGCGGCTCTTGCCGTTGCGGCTTGTCGTTGGGTGCTCGGTAGTGTCGGCGTATGGATCTTGCGACCTTCCAACGGCTGTTGTCCTCGCCAGGGCAGTCGTTGCTCGCCGAAGTCGCGGCCCGCGCGGGAATCGAATCAGATCTGGCGCTTGGGACCCGGCTACGCCGCACCTATGACGTTGAGTTGGTGGCCGCAGCGGTGACGCAGAACCATCTGCGCGGCAAAGCGGCGGTGAAGTTCGGCGCTGATGCGGCACGGATGTATTTCACTCACGATGCACTCGAACAGGCAACCCGCGGGATCGTCAGCGCACATCGGGCCGCCCGCCTGCCGACCGATTCAGCAATCCTCGATCTGGGCTGCGGCATCGGCGGCGATCTGATCGCATTCGCGCGCGCCGGCATGCGGGCCCGCGGCGTCGAATTCGATCCAGTGCGAGCGGCGATCGCGCAGGCCAATCTCGCCGCCCTCGACTTACCAGGCAAGATCATCTGCGGGGACGCAACCGAGGTGACGATCGGCGACGATGAGATCGCGTTCGTCGATCCGGCCCGCCGCGACGGCGCAGGACGCATCTTCGATCCCACCAATTGCGTGCCGCCCTGGGACTTCGTAACCGGGTTGCTCGCCGGTCACGCCGTTGCGAAAACTATGCCGGGGATCAACCACCGTCTCGTACCGGCCGATGCTGAGGCCGAGTGGATCAGCGTCGGCGGCAACCTCGTCGAAGCTTGTCTGTGGGGTGCCCCCTACGCCACTGTCGCGCGACGGGCGACGGTACTGCCGGCCGGCAAGTCGCTCACCTCCGACAGCCCGGTCGCCGAGGGCACCGACGTGCCAGGCGAATTCCTGTACGAACCCGACGATGCGGTGATCCGCGCCGGACTTGTCACTGCTGTGGCCGCGCTCGTCGGTGGATGGTTGATCGATTCGAAGATCGCGTATGTTTCGAGCGATCAGTGCGTCCCAACCCCATTCGCCCGAGTCTTCCGGATCCTGGATGAGCTCCCGTTCCGGGACAAGCCGTTGAAAGCAGCGCTGGTCACCCATGACATCGGCACCCTCACGATCAAGAAACGGGGCGTCGATATCGTGCCTGAGGTCCTCATCCGGAAGCTCAAGTTGAAGGGTTCAACGACCGGAACCATCGTGATGACTCGGGTCCACGATGAGGGGCGAACATTCCTGGTCGAGCCGCTCTGATCGCACTCAAACCAAGGCGGTTCCGCGCGTCACTTCGAAGATCAGACTGGTCTCGACGTTGGCAACGCCCGGCCGGCTGGTGAGTTGGTCGAGGATGAGGTCCCGCAGCGCGTCCGATGATGCCGCTGCGACATGGACCAGATAATCGTTCGCGCCACTCACATGGATGGCGGAAATCACGCCGCGCAGATGCGGGACATCGGCACGAAATGCCTCCACCTGCTCGCGCACATGCCCGCTGAAGCGCACAGCAATCATCGCTTCCACCGGCAGACCGACCGTCGATGGATCGATCGTGGCATGGATCCCGGTTATGACGCCGCGCTCACGCAAGGATCTGACCCGCCCCAGGCAGGTGGACTCAGCGACCCCGACTGCGCGCGCCAACGTCGCATTGGGCAGCCGGCCGTCCTCAAACAACGCCTGCACAATCGCACGGTCGATCTCATCAAGGGTTGGCGGCGTGCGGGGCGCAGGACCTGGAGCGAGGCCACGAATTTTCTTCGGCATTAACCGAGGCTAACTCACTTATTTCGCAGCTTCTTCGATGTTGATCACAATTTTGTGGCAAAACACGGAACTATTGCGAAATTTGCTGGCAAATCTTCACACTAAAGACCTACACCGTTTCTGAGGAGCAGCATGAGCGCCACCGACACTCGAGCCGTCCACGCCGGACGCGAAGATCTCAACGCGCTCGGCGTCCATGTGCCGTCGATCGATTTGTCCACGACCTATCCGCTAACCGACATCGAAAGCGGCGGCGCCTCATACGAGTTGCTCGCGACCGGCAAACGTCCCAATGCGGACACCAACTATGTGTATCAACGCCTGTGGAACCCCAATGTCGACCGCTTCGAGCGCGCATTGGCTCAACTTGAGCATTCGGAGGAAGCCGTCGCTTTCGCCTCGGGTATGGCTGCGCTCAGCGCCTGCCTGCTGGCCGCAGTCTCAGCCGGCACCCCACACATCGTCGCGGTACGCCCGCTCTACGGCGGAACCGACCACGTCCTCGCGAGCGGGTTGCTCGGCACCCAGGTGAGTTGGGCCGAAGCGGACACGATCGCCGAGCACATTCGTCCCGACACCGGGCTGGTCGTGCTTGAGACGCCGGCCAATCCGACCCTCGAACTGGTCGATCTCGCCGCTGTCGTCGCGCAGGCTGGGGACGTACCTGTCCTCGTCGACAACACCTTCGCCACCCCAATCCTGCAGCAGCCGCGTAAGCAAGGCGCTGCCTTGGTCCTGCACTCAGCAACCAAATATCTCGGTGGCCACGGCGACGCGCTCGGCGGCGTTGTCGCCACAACTCCCGAATGGGCAGTTCGGCTCCGTCAGGTGCGGGCCTTAACCGGCGGGTTGCTCTATCCCCTAGCCGCTTACCAACTGCATCGCGGCCTGCAGACCCTGCCGGTGCGCGTACGCGCCCAGCAGTCAAGCGCGATCGAGATTGCCCGCTGGCTGGGTGAGCAGCCAGCGGTCGAACGCGTCTACTTCCCCGGCTTAGAAGGCACCGATCCACATGGCCTCGTCGGCACGCAGATGAGTGGTCCGGGCTCGGTCATGGCGTTCAGTTTGCGTTCCGGATTCCAGGCCGCGTCCGATGTCGCTGCGGGCTGTCACCTCATCACCCACGCAGTTTCACTCGGTGGGGTCGACACGCTGATCCAACATCCTGCCGCGTTGACCCACCGCCCGGTGGCGCCCGACGCTCGGCCGTCGGCTTCGGTATTGCGACTCTCGGTGGGCCTCGAAGATCCGCAGGATCTCATTGACGACCTCGCCAAGGCATTGGCACCGCTGCGCTAACCAGATCTGGTCGCATAGTCTCAGGCTATGCGAATCGACCTCAATGCTGATCTCGGCGAATCGCACGAGCGGTGGGGCTGGGGCATCGACGTTGCGCTACTGCAGACCGTCACGAGTGCGAATATCTGCTGTGGCGCATACGCGGGCGACGAGTCGCTGATGCGCCTAACCTGTGCGGCAGCGGTCGAGCACGGCGTGGCGATCGGTGCACAGATCGGCTATCGGGACCGAGTGAATTTCGGCCGTCGCCAGGTGGATCTGCCGACTGCCGAGCTGACCGATGAGTTGCTCGGGCAAATCGCCCTGCTTCAGTCGATTGCGCAATCGGTCGGCACGCTGGTCGCCCGGGCCAAACCGGGCGCCTTGCTAGATCAACCGGTGGACGTCGCGCACCAAGCCAGACAGCTTCTGCGTGCGGGCGTCGACTCGATCTGCATACACAGCGACACACCCGGCGCGCTCGAGTTGGCCCGTGCCGTCCGCACAGCACTTGAGGCCGACGGCGCCACGGTGCGAGCGCCATGAAGCTGCTGCCCTGCGGCGACACCGCGTTGTTACTCGACTGTGTGTCACTGGCCGAAGCACAGAATTGGTATGCCGCTCTCGACGGTAAGGTCGATATCGTTCTCGGCGCCCGGACCGTGCTCGCCCATGGCGATCCCACCGAACTCCGCGCGCTCATCGCCCGAACAACCCCCACGCTCACGCCGACGGGCAAAAGCGCCGAGCCGATCGAGATACCGGTGACCTACGATGGCGTCGATCTGGCCGAGGTCGCCGCATTCACCGAACTCACCGAAGCCGAGGTGATCACGGCACACACGAGCACCCTGTGGACTGCGGCGTTCGGCGGGTTCGCTCCCGGCTTCAGTTATCTGAGCGGCGGCGATCCCCGCCTCCAGGTGCCACGGCGCCGCTCGCCCCGCACGAAGGTGCCGGCCGGAGCGGTGGGCCTGGCCAGCGAGTTCACCGGCATCTATCCGCGTGTATCACCCGGTGGCTGGCAGTTGATTGGTCATACGGCAACACCAATGTGGGATCTCGAGCGCACCCCGCCGGCGCTACTGCTGCCCGGTCAGCTCGTACGATTCACGGTCGCGTCATGACGATCACCATCAATCGCATCGGGTTGCAGGCGCTCTACCAAGATCTTGGACGGCCCGGCTATTCATCGATGGGCGTCGGACGTTCGGGTGCCTTCGACCGACGGGCCCTGCGGCAGGGCAATGCGCTGCTTGGCAATCAGCCGGGCCGAACGGGCATCGAGGTTGTCGGCGGACAATTTTCAATCATTGCCGCCGACGATCACCTGGTCGCGTTGACCGGTGCTGCCGCGGCAGCAACGATCAGTGGCGTTCCAGTCGCTCACGGCCGAGTGCTCAGCCTTCGGCGTGGCCAGATCCTGACGCTCGGCGCTGTGACGACTGGGCTACGGACCTACCTGACGGTTGGCGGCGGTTTCGACGTGCCGGAGGTTCTTGAATCGGCCTCAACTGACACGCTGTCTGGCCTCGGCCCTACCCCACTAGGTGCTGGTGATCGATTAGCAGTCCGTCGCCGCGAGGGTCTGCCTAGCGGTCTCGATGTGCCAGCGCTGATCAGTGCTGGCGAGGTGACCGTTCGCATCCGGCTGGGACCGCGCGATGATTGGTTCACCACGACCGACATACGACAGCTATTCACAGCTGCGTGGACCGTCGGCATGGACACCGACCGCATCGGACTACGGCTCGCTGGCCCTCCGCTCGAGCGCCACCAGGACCTCGAGCTCCCCAGCGAACCCTGCGTCCGTGGCAGCATCCAGGTCAGCGCTGACGGCCAGCCGATCGTGTTCGGCCCGGATCATCCGGTAACCGGCGGTTATCCGGTCGTCGCGGTCATCGCCGATCGAGACCTTGACGCGCTGGCTCAGGTCCGCCCCGGCGAGATCCTCCGGTTCACCCGCTGAGCCTCGCCCCCGCCCGCCGAGTGGCGGCCCCCACCTGCCGACTGGCGCAAATTCGGGGGAAATCCCGCCGAAAAACCCCAAATCTGCGCCAGTCGATGACAAACTTGCGCCACTCGCGGGTTGGGTCGCTGGTGCTCAGTGCTTAGTTGCGGGCCAAGGGCCGAGCTCCGAGGCCGCGCCAGCGGAGAAAGTCACCGGACCGAGCGGCTCACGGCCCGCCAGCCACGCGGCAACGTCCTGCGACGATCCGGCGACGTGTACGTCTGCCGCTCCCCCACCTACACGGGTGCCATCGGCGCGAACAAGCACGATCTTCGCGGGCAGCCGCAGCGCCAAGAACTCGAAGAGGTGCGCGCAAAAGATGTCACTCCACTGCGCCGAGGTCAATCCGAGGTCGAGATCAGTCTGGTGGATGGCGAGCTCACGCCAGGCACCTTTAAGCCCATCTCGTGTGGTGCCCTGTCGATAGGCGATCGATCGTGCCCAGTCCGGCTCCGTCATGGCGGCGATCGCAGCAGCTAAGCGATCGAGCGCGCCGTCGAGCACCACCTTCAATTCGGCGGCGGGCAAGGCCGCCCGTTCCTCGATGTCGGCGTTACGTCCCGCCATGCCGCCCGTGTACTGCTCAATCTGGTCACCGCGCAGGGCATATTCGAGCTGCCGGGCCATGCCATGCGAGAAGCCTGCGATGTGGGCAACAACGTGAGCGCGATCCCAACCGGATAACCGTGAGTCAGCCAGCAAGTGCTCAGCCGTTGCGGCGCGGACGGCCACACGGATTCGGTCACTAGCATTGGAAACGTCGCTGCAAATCAACTCAACGGATGCCATAGCCACAGGGTATGCCTGAGTCAGGCCGCGTAGATTTGGGTCACCGGCATACTCGAGTCGGCCGGAAGGTCAAGGCGTGAGGGTGCTTTGCCCGCGCGGACCAGCGAAGCCCCGAGGGCAGCAACCATAGCTCCGTTGTCAGTGCAGAGTCCGGGCCGCGGGACGCGAACCGTGATGCCGCGTGCGGCGGCGGCGTCCGTGATGAACGTGCGCAAGCGACTGTTTGCGGCCACACCACCGCCAATGATCAGCGAGGTGGCTCCGTTGGCGGCACAAGCGGCCATCGTTTTCTTGGTCAGTACATCGCATACGGCGTCCTGGAACGAGGCCGCAACATTGGCCACCGGCAACTCTCGCTGCATACGTGCTTCATGCTGTACGTGTCGCGCAACGGCGCTCTTGAGCCCCGAGAAGGAAAAGTCGTAACGATGTTTTTCCATGTCCCGGCCACCGGTCAATCCCCGCGGGAAGGCAATCGCCGCCGGATTGCCGTCGCGTGCCACCCGATCAATGTGCGGTCCGCCCGGATAAGGCAAGCCGAGCAGCCTCGCGACCTTGTCGAAGGCCTCGCCAGCGGCATCATCGATCGTCTCGCCGATCAGACGGACGTCGTCGGCGATGTCGTTGACCATGAGTATTGAGGTATGCCCGCCGCTGACCAACAGGGCTGCCGTCGGCTCGGTGAACCGGCCGTGTTCGAGCTGATCCACGGCGACGTGGGCTACCAAGTGGTTGATGCCATACAGCGGTTTGTCATGCGCGAGGGCCAGCGCCTTGGCCGCCGCAATGCCGACCAGCAACGCGCCAGTCAGGCCGGGGCCGCAGGTGACCGCGATCGCGTCGACGTCCTGGACACGCACGCCCGCCTCGGCGTAAGCCTGTTCGAGTGTAGGAACCATCGCTTCGAGATGCGCCCTGCTGGCCACTTCAGGCACAACCCCGCCGAAACGCACGTGCTGTTCGACGCTCGAGGCGACCGCATTGGCAAGCAACTCGGTCCCGCGCACGATGCCGACGCCCGTCTCATCGCAGGAGGATTCGATGCCAAGAATCAGAGGTTCACTCACAATACCCATTGTGGCAGGACTACCCGAGTCGCCAAGGTTTGGCCGGAATATCGCCGAAGTTGCACGACTGGCGGCAAGATTTTGGGGCAAAATCGGCCAAATCTTGGGGACGGGTGCCTAGTTGGCGGCCTTGCGCGCGGCTCGGGCCGCGTACTCTTCCTCATCCATCTTTTTGGCTTCGGCAAGTGTCGGCGCGGTGCCGCCGTGGCGAACCGGAGCCCACCATTTGCCCTCCGGCGAGATCGGATAGTCCGCGATCGCGCTGTCCAACAGGGCTGACATGGCCGCACGAAGTTTGGCGGTCTCAGCAATGGGATCTTCGCCAGTCACCTCGAGCGGCTCGCCGACATACAACGAGATGTGCTTGCCGCGGCCCTTCAAATCCGAGGGATGATCCTTGGTCTTGAGCAGCTGCGTTCCCCAGGTGACCATCGGAATCAACGGGACCCCGGCCTCGGCGGCCATGCGCACTGCACCTGTCTTGAGTTCCTTAACCTCGAACGACCGGCTGATCGTGGCCTCGGGAAAAATACCGACGATCTCACCCGATCGGGCATACTCAACCGCATCAGCGTAGGACTGTTCGCCGTGTCCACGGTCCACCGAGATGTGATGGAACGAGCGCATCAACGGCCCGCTGACCTTATTGTCAAAGGCTTCTTTCTTCGCCATGAATCGGACCAACCGTTTGCTCGGCTGTGCGGCAAACCCGTCGAAGATGAAATCGACATAACTGATGTGATTGGCGGCGAGAATCGCACCGCCCTCGGTTGGGACGTGCTGTCCGCCGGATGTCGTGAAGGTCATTCCCATGACCTTGAACAGCGCCTTGGCGGTCAAGATGACGGGCGGGTAAGTGATGTCTCGCATGGCACCACCCTAGGGGGGTGGCCTAGTGAAGACGTCCGTCAGCCAGCTTTGATACAACGTCCACTAGTCATCTTCGACTATGTGAACAGCGGCTTCCTCCGCACTCGCGGCGGCTCCATCGATGCCGATGTCGTGGCCGAACATTTCCGATTCGGTGTCCTCGCCCGATCCGTCGTTAGTTTCGACCAGTCGACCGGCCCGCCGAGTTCCGACTTCGCCGTCGTCAACGTCGTCGTCAATGTCACCGTTGTCATCGTTGGTGGCAGCCTGATCGGGATCGGGTTCTTCCTGCGCAATCCGCTGATCGAGCGACTCGCCCTGGCGCTGTTCGTCGGCAGTGCTCCCGAAGGATTCAGCAGCCGACCATCGCTCCGCTGGCGAATAGCCCTCGTCGAGGACGTCGTCGACACCGCGATCGTTGAGCGTGTCGTCAGCCTGCAACTGATCGAACTGCTCTTGGCCTTCGGGGACCTCACCTGACATTTCACTCATGCCCCCCACTGTGGCACGCCAATCGCTCAAGGTCGACGATATGCGTCGATTTCAATCTCAATCAAATGGTCGGGGTGAGCTAAACCGGAGACCTCCACCATCGTCGCCGCCGGTCTGATTTCGCCGAATAGTTCTTTATGGGCGCGCCCGATCTCGGCCTGATCGGCGATATCGGCCACGAACATCCGCGTACGAACGATGTCCGCGACGTCGAAACCTGCTTCGCGGACGGCCTCAAGCGCGATACCGAATGCTGTTATGGCTTGGAGGTAGGGATCGCCGGCGCCAACAACCTCGCCATCGACCGTTGCCGTGGTACCCGCTACAAAGAGCGCCGGGCCGGCGACAACCGCGCGGGAATAACCGTAAAGGTCCTCCCACGGCGCCCCCGAGGTCAGGCGAGTCATGCCAGCAGCCGTTCCATCACGAGCGCATCCGAACCGTCGGCGTAATAATCTGTGCGACGGGCGATCTGGGAATAGCCAAATGATTGATACAGCCCAATGGCTGGCGCATTGTGGGCGGCGACTTCGAGCAGCGTACGAGTTGCTCCCCGAGTCGATGCAACGGCGAGCAACTCGACGAGCAGTTCACGCCCGACCCCGCCCCGCCGTGCAGCCGGGACGACCGCAATGCGGTGCAGATCTGCGACGTCGTCAATAACTTGAATCGAACCGTAGCCGATCACGCTGTCCCGATCAGTCGCCAGCAGAACACTCCGGATGTCGGCAGTGATCTCGCTCTCCAACGTGGCGAGACTCCACGCGTCGGTGGCGAAGCAACTCGTTTCTACCTTGGCCAATGCCGGGCCGTCGGAGAGTGCTGCGCGCCGGATCATGCCCGCTTTGCCTGCACCGAGGGCACCGCATCCGGGCGTCGAAGGTAGAGCGGCTCGAGCGGCAACTGTTCCACGTTCTGGGCAAGCACCGTGGTGGCCAACCAAGTGGCCTCCGGATCATCATGTCCGCCGAAATGATTCAGCTGGTCCAGATAGAGCGCAGCGCCCCGACCATACGCAGCGATGCCGGGGTGTCGGTCGGACAGCTCCTGAGGCTTGAGGACTCCCGGTCCCTCGACCCGTTTGCCCGCAGCGGTGTATCTGGCCCAGTAGACCTCTTTCCGGCGCGCATCGGTCGCAACGAGAAACTCGGCGTCGCTCTCGATTCCGGC
Source organism: Aeromicrobium changchenzhani (assembly GCF_057586615.1). NCBI lineage: Bacteria > Bacillati > Actinomycetota > Actinomycetes > Propionibacteriales > Nocardioidaceae > Aeromicrobium > Aeromicrobium changchenzhani. The sequence continues at coordinate 2,924,593 of NZ_CM172480.1, forward strand.
CGCGATGATGTCAAGTGTGCAGACGCCATGGGTCGTCAGACCCAGCGTCGAGCCGAGCGTGAGTGCCGTGACGACACCGACCCGCAAACCGGTGAATGGGCCGGGCCCGACGCCAACGGCGATATCGGTCAGGTCCGCAGCCGTCACGCTGGCTGCGCTCAACGCTTGCGCGATGAACGGTGACAGGAGCTCGCCGTGCGCCATCGCATCCTCGCCGAACACCGTCGCCAACGTTTTTGTCCCGTCATGAATTGCGACGGTGATGACTGGGGTGGCGGTGTCAAAGGCGAGCAGGAGCACGAAGCAAGGTTACCCACCCCCGGGCGGGCGGTGTCTCAGCAACCTCATAACCCCCTGAATTAGGTTGCTGAGGCACCGCCCATGGGCGGGATTGTCGATAAATCAGGCAAGCAGCGTGGAGCGCAGCGGGACGCCGACCCAGCGCGGGCCAACCGGCTTGACGGTGATGACCCGGGTCTCATCGCTTGATCCGTCGACTGCGGTGCCGTCAGGATCATTTTCGTGAGCTTCGCGCGTCTCGAAGTGAACATGCAACCAACTGTCGCTGATTTGCTCAGCCATGCCTTCGCCCCATTCGACAACAGTGACCGCGTCCTCCGCAGTCGCATCAAGGTCGATGTCGTCTATCTCAGCGGCGCCGCCGAGCCGGTAGGCATCGACGTGGACGAGTGCCGGCCCGCCGATCAATGATGGGTGGGTCCGGGCAATCACGAAGGTCGGTGACGTAATTGGGCCCCGAACCCCCAAACCTTCGCCAAGCCCTTGCGTGAATGTCGTTTTGCCGGCGCCGAGTTCACCGGTCAGAATCAGAACATCGCCTGGCCGCAGCAGCGTAGCAAGTTTGGCTGCAAATGCCTTGGTGTCCGCGGCGGTCAACAGTTCCCGTGCGAGCCACAGTGTTTTGCCAAACTCAATCAACGGCCCATCTTGCCCGACCGGGTAGTACAGCCGACGACTCCAGAATCGGATTGTGTCGGGGAGCTCCTCACGCACGAGCAGCCAGATGCCATCTTTGCCGCGCTCTTCAGCGGTGTCCTCGGCAACGCCGAGCATCGCCGAGGCCACTCCTCTCGACTGGATCTCCGGATCAACACTCACCCGACGCAGCCCGAGCAGCCCGGGGCGCGATTCGTCGAACAGCAGCGCTGCGGCCGGCAAATTGCGCCGTTCGACCAGAAGCCCGCCATCGGTCGACAACACAGCACCGACCGTTTCACTCGTCTCGTCGAGCGCAGTCGACGGCGGATCGAGCACGCGCCGGGCGCCGAACGATTTATGAATCACCGCGACGACGGCATCAGCATCGCCGCCAGTTGCGTCAACAACATTGAGAGCGGTCATGACAGCTGTCCATACAGATCGGCAATTATCTCGGTCACGTCATCATGGTTTTCGAACATCACCATGTGCCCGGCGCCCTCGACCGCGACGAGCCGCGCGCCGGAGATCTGTTCGACGAGCCGCCTAGCATGCCGGATCGGGGTCAGTATGTCTTTGGTGCCGCACACGACGACGGTCTCAGCCTTACCGATCGTAGCCAGCGCTCGATAGCGGTCCAGAGTGACAAAGCTGTTTTGGAAGTCGATGAGCACATGTGTCGGCGTGGACAGAATCATCTCATTTGTCATATCGATGTGACGCTCCTGCGCCTTCGGACCGAGGCCCCACCGGCGTATGACCGAGTAGCTGTTGAAAGCACGACCCTGGTCCAACAACGGCGACAATCGGCTGACAATCGGCAAGACGCGTCGTAAAGCTGAGTTGCCCTTCATCAGATGGCCGGCGCTGGTCGAGATCAGCACAACCCCCGTGACCCGGGATCCGAACAGTTCCGGGTGCGCATCGGCGAGGCCCATGATCGACATGCCGCCCATCGAATGGCCAACCAAAATGATGTCGCCCGTCGGCACGAAGGCCTCGAGCACGACACGTAGGTCCTCGCCGAGTTGATCGATCGAGGAATTGTGATCGTAGGAGCGGCCGGACCGGCCGTGGGAGCGCTGGTCGAAGAACACCATACGAGCTTGGCCCCGCAAGGCAGCCCGCTGATAGTGCCAGGTGTCGAGATTGCAGGTCCACCCGTGCACGAAGACGATTGTCGGACCGGCGGGTCCCTCATCAACCTCAACGTTGAGCGTCACGCCATCGGTCGCCGGAACCGAATCCGGTGTCGAACGTACTGAGCCAAACTCGAGGTCCTCGCCACGACGCAGACGACGTTGGCTTCGCTGGTGCGTATTGATGGTTTTCGCAACAACACCCGCGGCCACGAAGGCAGCCGCGGTCGAGCCAAGCTTGACCATGTTGTTCATTGATTTGACGGCGTGGCTCATCGAGCTCCCCTATAGGTGCGCTGAATACGGCCGCCTAGCTGCGTCACGATTTCGTACGCAATTGTCCCAGCGGCGCGTGCCCATTCTTCCGCAGTTGGTTCGCCATCGGTTCCGGGGCCGAACAGTGTGACCACATCGCCCCGCTGAGCTGGTGCATCGGCGAGATCTACAACGAATTGGTCCATGCAGATCGTTCCGGCGACCGGCACCCGATGCCCGCCAAAGAATGCCTCAGCCGTAGCCGACGCGGTGCGCGCAATGCCCTCCCCGTAGCCCATCGGAACAAGTCCGAGCGTCGTCTCGTGCTCCGTGACGTAGCGGTGGCCGTAAGAGACTCCCACACCCGCAGCGACACGTTTAACCGCAGCGAGCCGGCCGCGCAATGTCATCACCGGGGTCAGCGTCGTGTGATGTACCAGCTCAAAATCGGGGTTAATGCCGTAGGAAGCGATGCCAACGCGGACCAGATCGAAATGTACGCTCGGCCGGGTCAACGTTGCGGCCGAATTCGCAAGGTGTCGCAGCCCGGGTTCGAGCCCCGCTGCGATCATCTGTTCGACGGCTTCGACGAATACCGCTTCCTGGGCGGCGTTCGCAGGATGGTCCGGCTCATCGGCGCACGCCAGATGTGACCACACTCCGGTGATCTCGACCGATCCGTTCGCCTGTGCCTTGGCCGCCGCAGCCAGCAGATCAATCCATTGCCCGCCGTACGCCCCGTTGCGCGACAGCCCGGTGTCGACCTTCAATTGCACTTTTGCCCGCATACGTTTCGTTGCGGCCACGATCTCGGCAAGCTGCTCGGTCGAAGACGCCGTGACCTGCACATCATGCTCGATGGCGCCGGAAAAATCCGCGCCCGGACTCGCCAGCCAGCAGAGTAGATCGTCCGTGTCACCGGCTGATCGAAGCGCTTTGGCCTCCTCGAGCGTTGCCACCCCGAGCCATGTCGCGCCGGCCTCACGGGCCGCTCGTGCACACTCGGCCGAGCCGTGGCCATAACCATCAGCCTTGACGACCGCCATCAACGCCGAGTTGGGTGCACACGCCGCAAGATTGGCGAGATTTTGCCGATAGGCGTCAAGGTTGATGACGGCTTCAGCTTGTGGAGCGCTGCTCATACTGATGATTCTCTCAAGTCCGGCTCAAGGAAATCTCGTATGGTCTTGCGCAGCCCGGCGGCAAGGTCGGAGGCGATGATCGGTCCGCCGGGATTGGTCTGTTCAGCTGTCATGCCATGCAGGAGCGCGGCCAACGAGCCCGCATCGTACGGATCTGCCCCCACTGCCAAGAGCGCACCGGCGAGCCCGGCCAATACATCGCCCGATCCGGCCGTGGCCAGCCAAGGCGAACCCGAGCGGTTGACACGGGTCGGCCGGCCCGACTGAGCAATCAGCGTTCTGGCGCCTTTGAGCAATACGGTGGCATCCCACCGGTCTGCAGCCGCATGGGTGTGCCCGAGCGGATCGGCCTCGACCGCATCCCGGGTGACGTCGAGCATCGTGGCAAGTTCGCCCGCATGCGGTGTCAAGAGGGTCGGTTGGTCGAAACTGTCTGGCAGGTACGCCAAGGCCGCCGCGTCAATCACGAGCGGGACGTCGTCAGCGAGCGCCATCGCCAGCTGGTCGGCTGCGCCCGCGCCGCCGCCTGGCCCGACGACCCAGGCTTGAACCCGTCCATGTCCGGCGACAACCTCCGGTGCCCGATCCACGACGCGGGCGCTCAGATCGGGTGCCCCGACGAAGCGAACCATGCCCGCCAGCCCGCACTGCGCACCAGCAACGCATAGGTGCGCCGCGCCGGCGTATGCAGCAGATCCTGCGGCGATGCCGACGACTCCGCGGGTGTATTTGTGCACCGCTGCGGTCCGGTCGTGAAATGGCCTCAGCAGATCAGCAAGCAGATCGCGGTCGGCTTGGTCCAGAGATTCGAGAACTGCCAGCCCGGGCTCGATGCCGAGATCGACAAGTTCAATTCGGCCAGCGACGGCCGCCGCGGGGTCGGCCAGTAACGCCGTCTTGTAGGTGCCGAAGGTAATCGTTGAGTCAGCTCGAAAATATGTTCCCGGCAAGGTCGCGCCGTCGACATCGACGCCGGATGGAACGTCGACACTATAGACATACGGTCGGTTAGAACGCGCCCAATCAGCCCAGTCGGCGGCCACCCCGGACAGCCCAGGTCGGGCGCCGATCCCGAACAGTGCGTCGACGCAGAACCGCTGGTCGGTCGGCGCTTCGACAATTCGAGCGCCCGCCGCAGCTGCTGTGGCCAGCCCCTCGACGTGGACCGTTCCCGGGTCGAATAGGCACAGGTCGACACGCACTCCCCGATCCAACAGATCGACAGCGGCATACAACGCATCGCCACCGTTGTTGCCGGGCCCGATCAACATCACCACAACGTCGCCCGCGGGGATCTCCAGATGTTCAGCCAGTCCGTGCGCGGCGCGTGCCATGAGGGCGCCAGCTGGCAAGGTCGCGGCGACTTCCGCTTCGGCCACCCGGATCTGCTCGACCGAGTGCGCGCTCAGCATTCCGCAACCACGAAGGCAGTGGCGATGGATCCGTCGTGAGAAATCGACAGGTGCACGGCGGTGATGCCCATCTCCGTCGCTCGTGCAGCGGCCGCGCCTGACAGGACGAATTCAGGGGCACCGGCCGCAGTTTTGACTACCTCGATGTCCTGCCACGACATCCCTGCTGGAGCGCGAAGCGCTTTCACGAAGGCTTCTTTTGCCGCAAAACGGCCCGCCAGTGATTCGAGCGGCAGGTCCGCTTCGCTGTCGTTGAACAGCCGCTGGCGCAGCGTCGGCGTGCGCTCCAGCGTCTCGCCGAAGCGCACAATGTCGACAACGTCGACGCCCACGCCACTGATCATGCGCAAACGGTCTTGTAGTGGATGGCTGACACCGTGGTCACTCGACCGTGACCGACTTGGCGAGGTTGCGCGGTTGGTCGACATCATGACCAAGCGCGGCAGCCAACTCGCACGCGAAGATCTGCAGCGGAACAGTCGCGACAAGTGGTTGGAACAAGGTCGGCATCTTGGGCAATCGGATCAGATGATCGGCATACTTCGCCACGTCGTCGTCATCCTCTTCGGCGAGCACGATCGTACGCGCACCGCGTGCCCGCACCTCCTGGATGTTGCTGACGACCTTGTCGCGCAACTGATCACGGCCCTTGGGCGGGACGACGACGAACACCGGCAACCCCTCCTCAATGAGTGCGATCGGCCCGTGTTTGAGTTCGCCCGCGGAGAAGCCTTCAGCATGCATGTAGGCCAACTCCTTGAGTTTGAGCGCGCCCTCAAGAGCAACCGGATAACCGACATGCCGGCCCAGAAACAGAATCGCGCGAGTGCCGGCAAGTTCGCGAGCAAGTTCACGAATCGGATCGGAATCGTCCAGCACCCGTTGGATCGCCGCCGGTGTGGCCTCGAGTTGGTCCATGATTCGAGTGATCTCGTCGCCATACTTGATGCCGCGCACCTGCGCGAGGTAGAGACCGAGCAGATAGCAGGCAACGACTTGGCTGAGGAAGCCCTTGGTGGAGGCTACCGCGATCTCCGGACCGGCGTGGGTGTAGATAACAGCGTCAGACTCGCGCGGAATCGTCGAGCCGTTGGTGTTGCAGATCGACAGGACGCGCGCCTTTTGTTCGCGCGCATACCGAACGGCCATCAGTGTGTCCATCGTTTCGCCGGACTGACTGATGGCCACGACAAGAGTGCTTGGATCAACGATTGGGTCGCGATAACGGAACTCCGAGGACAGTTCGACTTCACAGGGGATGCGCGTCCAGTGCTCGATCGCATACTTGGCCACCATCGCGGCATAGAACGAGGTGCCACAGGCCAGCACGATGATCTTGTCGACCGCACGCAACTCATCGTCGGACAGGCGCATTTCGTCGAGTTGGAGGAGCCCGTCGGCGTCGTAGCGACCAAGCAATGTATCGGCCACCGCCTGTGGCTGCTCGGCGATTTCCTTGAGCATAAACCAGTCGTAGCCGCTCTTCTCAGCGGCCGACACATCCCAATCGACGTGGTAGTCCTTCGTCTCTGCTGGCGCGCCGTAGAAGTCAGTGATGACAATGCTGTCGGGGGCTATCGTCACGACCTGATCTTGGCCGAGTTCGATCGCGTCACGTGTGTAGTCGATGAAGGCCGAGACGTCCGAGCCGAGGAAGTTCTCACCGTTGCCGCGACCGACGACTAAAGGCGAGTTGCGGCGTGCACCAACGACGACGTCAGGGTGCTGCGCATCGGCGATGACCAAGGTGAAAGCGCCCTCAAGCTGACGACACACCACGCGCACGGCATCAGCGAGATCCGGTGTCTGCTGAAGTTCGTCATGCAGGAGGTGGGCGACCGTTTCGGTATCGGTCTCGGATATGAGCTCATGGCCCGATTCCTCAAGCTTGTCCCGAAGCTCAGCGAAGTTCTCGATGATGCCGTTGTGCACGACCGCGATGCGGCCTTCACCGTCAAGGTGTGGATGGGCATTCTGGTCGTTGGGGGCTCCGTGGGTGGCCCAGCGGGTATGCCCAATACCGGTATGCGAAAGCGGAAGCGGATGGCTTACGAGCTCTTTGTCGAGATTGACAAGTTTGCCAGCCTTCTTGGCCCAGGCAATCGTTCCGTCGTCGACAAGCGCAACGCCACCGGAGTCATAGCCGCGGTACTCCAAGCGACGAAGACCGCCCATGATGACCTCAAGCGCCGAACGTTGACCGACGTATCCCACGATTCCGCACATAGTCCCTAGGTTAGCGTTGACTGCGGCCATAAAGGGTACCGAGTATGCAGAAGCGATGTGGCTTCCGCGACAATAGAGCTATGAGTCGCGACGAGTCGCCGTACGTCGAGCTGGAACGGTCCGCTTGGGCCGAGCTCGCTGGCGACGCACCACAGCCGCTGACCATTGACGAAATCGAGCAAATTCGCAGCATTGGCGACGAACTCGATTTGGAAGAGGTGCGCCAGGTCTACTTACCGCTCACCGAGTTGATCAGCCTGCGGGTGCGCGCCGCGGCCGGTCTGCATCGCGCCACCGCCAAGTTCCTCGGTCGGCCCCAGCCGAAGCGGACGCCCTACGTCATCGGTATCGCTGGCTCGGTCGCGGTCGGAAAGTCCACGACCGCCCGCATCATCCGCGATCTGTTGTCGCACTCATCAGCGCATGCGCAGGTCGCACTCCTTACCACCGACGGCTTCCTGCTGCCCAACGCCGAGCTCGAACGCCGTGGCCTGCTCGAACGCAAAGGCTTTCCCGAGTCCTACGACCCCAAAGCGCTGTTACGGCTGATCATCGACGTGAAATCTGGGGTCGAGGAGGTCACCGCTCCGGTCTACTCGCACCTCACCTACGACATCACCGATGAGGTCGTCACAATCGACAGCCCTGACATCCTCATCATCGAGGGTCTTAACGTCCTTGCGCCAGCCCACAGCCGTGGCGATGGTCGTCCCGGGCTGGCGATCAGCGACTTCTTCGACTTCTCGATCTATGTCGATGCCTCCAGCAAAGACATCCGCCGCTGGTACACCACCCGGTTTCTCAAGTTGCGCGAGACCGCCTTCCGTAACCCGGCTTCCTATTTTCGCCGGTATGCCGATCTGAGCAACGACGAAGCAATCGAGCGCGCCGAACAACTCTGGGACAACATCAACTGGCCCAATCTGCGCGACAACATCCAGTCCACCCGCGGCCGTGCGACCCTGGTCCTCCGCAAGGGCGCCGACCACTCAGTCAAATGGGTGCGTCTCCGCAAACTCTAAACCCCCGCCGACGAGTCACTCACGTGCGCTGAGGAGTCACTCACGTGCGCCAGCGGGAGCTGAGTTCGTCGGTGGTACACCGGACAATATTGCAATGGATCGCGAGCAGGTCCGCTCGGGCGTCTAACCGGCCCAGACTGCCCCGCCGAATATCTCGCCCTGCAGAAGAAGCCAACCCCCTGGACAAGAACCGACCTTACTTACGTCGCCTCCCTTGTAGGTGGGATCTTTGGTCGCGGCGGCGGACAAGAATTCGCGAACGGCACGTACTACGCGAAACTCGTCAAGGCCGTTGGCCCGACAAAGGCCCGACGTATGTTTGCGAGTTTGCGTCAGAAGAACGACGCCGAGGCGCCAACCACCTCCACGCTGTCATTCCTGTACGACAACGTCGCTTTCAACCCCCACCACAAGGGTGTTGCCATTCTCGATCTCAATGGACCGATCGCGACCGGTCCCGGGGATGCCGTCGGCAGCACCAACCCGATCGAAACGCTCCGCGATGCGCTGAAGTTAGGCGTCACGGGTCCAAGACGGGCCACCCGCTTGCCGTTTACGGACCGCAGACCGGCTATTACAATCCACAACTGCTTTCTGAACAAGTCCTGATGGGGCCAGGCGTTTTTGCGCGCGGCGTCTCGTTCGCCGGCACCCAACTGGTGGTGGAATTGGGGCGCGGGCTGGACTACGCCTAGTCGGCTACCAGCGCGGGCAGCGACAAGTCGACACGGTTGCCGAGCGGCTGTGCAATGCCGATGGCTCCCGGCCTACGGTGAAATCGACGTCCTACCTTCACAACGGTCGGTGCACGCCATTGACCTACAACGAACACAAGGAGACGGTCGTCCCCAACATCACTGCGCCAACCGCGCCTAAGGCTCTCAAAATGCAGGTATGGCGGACAGCCCATGGCATCGTGCAGACTCGCGCTACGGTGAAGGGCGTTCCCGTGGCGATTGTTTCGCAGCGGTCGACCTACGGTCGCGAAGCCGCATCGATTCTTGGCTTCTCCCGATTCGATAACCCCGACTACGTCAAGAATGCAACGACCTTCAAAAAGGCCGCCGCGGGGTCGATTACACCTTCAACTGGTTCTATGCCGATAACAAAGACATCGCGTTCTACTCCTCGGGCCGGTTGCCGATCCGAGCCAAGGGCACGGACACAGACCTATCCCGTTGGGGCGACAAATGGTCCGATGGTTCAATCCATCGCTCGCAGGCGCTGAGCCGCCGAGTGGTATCGGCGATGGCTAAGCAGAAGGTTTCGTGAGCGCAGCTCGCCGGAATCGTGGAAGATGCCGTCACCGAGGATGTGCGGGCGAAATCGCTCCTGCCGATACTGCTCAAGACACTCGGCAACGATCCCAAGACGTCGACGGCCCGAAAGCTTCTCGCCGACTGGTATGCCGACGGTGCGCATCGTGTCGACCGGGAGCGGACCGGCGCATACGCACATCAGAGTGCAATCGCGATCTTCGATACATGGTGGGAGGACGGAGCCAACGCCTTGGCATACGACTTTGCGGCGTCAAGGCTCGGGACTGCGCTCGCGAAGGCTCTGCCGCAATCACTCGACAACCACCCCCGGCTCGGCCAAGGCTCCTCCTGGCTCGGTTCGCCCTGGTATGGCTACATCGACAAGGATCTACGTAAGCTGAACGGTGCGAAAGCCGCGTCGCCCTTCGCATATCCGCTGTGTGGAGCAGGGAGACTGAGCGTGTGCAGGAAACAGTTGCGCGCGTCGCTTCTCGGGGCAGTCACGCGCGCGATGGCGAAGCAGGGCGTCACTAACCCGACGAAGCTCAGCTACGACAAGTCGATCGACTACATCCGACCAACGACTGGGGGTGTCGTCGGAGTTCGACCCATCGATTGGCAGAATCGTCCCACGTTCCAGCAAGTCGTGGACTTCCGCGGTCACCGCACCCGTTGAGGCGGACACGTTTTAGAGTGCGAGCGTCTGTTTCACGACGTCGGCGAGATGTTCGGCCACTGCTTCTGCTTCGGCATGGGTCGGTGCTTCCACCATCACGCGTACGAGCGGCTCGGTGCCCGATTGCCGCAACAAGACCCGCCCGGTCTCGCCAAGCCTGGCTGCGGACGCTGTCACCTCGCCTTGAAGCACCGGATCGACATCGGCCCGTGCCTTGTCGACATTCGGCACGTTGATGAGCACCTGTGGAAGTCTGGTCATGACGGTGGCGAGTTCGGCGAGCGACGTGCCAGTTTCGGCCATACGCGCCGCAATGTGCGCAGCGGTAAGTACCCCGTCACCGGTGGTCGCATAGGCGCTCATAATCACGTGCCCGGATTGTTCACCACCAAGGCTGAAACCACCAGCGCGCATCGCCTCGAGAACATATCGATCGCCCACCGCGGTCTGCAACACCGTGATCCCAGCCTTGCGAAGTGCCTGCACGAAGCCGAGGTTGCTCATGACCGTCGCTACCACGGTGTCGTTCGTAAGCCGGCCCGCATCCCGTGCCGCCAGCGCAAGAATTGCGAGCAGTTGGTCGCCATCGACGACAGCCCCGCGAGCGTCGACCGCTAGACAACGGTCAGCATCACCGTCGAAGGCAAAGCCGGCATCGGCGCCGTGTTCGACGACTGCCTTCTGTAAGTCTTCCAGGTGTGTCGAGCCACATTGTTCGTTGATATTGAGACCATCGGGCTCAGCGTGAATCGTGATCACGGTAGCGCCAAGCTGCTCAAAAACCGCTGGCCCGACAAAGAACGCCGCGCCATTGGCACAGTCAAGAACAATCTTTAGACCATCGAGTCGTCGCGGCGTGGCGTCGACAAGATGTTCAATGTAGCTAGCCGTCGCGGTCTCGCTATCCCCAACCCGCCCGACACAAGCGCCAATCGGACGGTTCCACGGCTCTCTGAGTCGATTCTCGATCGCGACCTCAATCTGGTCGTCCAGTTTGAGGCCGCCGCGGGCGAGGAACTTGATGCCGTTGTCCGGCATCGCATTATGGCTCGCCGAGATCATGACACCCATATCTGCAGCGAGGAATGCGGTCAGATAGGCCGCGCCCGGCGTCGGTATGACGCCAAGCCGATGAACGTCAACCCCCGCAGATGCAAGACCCGCGACCACCGCTGCCTCGAGGAATTCACCTGAGGCGCGGGGATCGCGGGCAACTACTGCGGTAGGGCGTCGGTCAGCAAAGGCACCGGCCTCACCCAGAATATGGGCCGCCGCCACTGCCAGATCGACAGCGAGTTCGGCAGTCAGATCACGGTTCGCGAGCCCGCGAACGCCATCTGTGCCAAAAATGCGGCCCATCGAAAAATCAGCGCTTGCTGTACTGCGGAGCCTTACGGGCCTTCTTGAGTCCGGCCTTCTTACGTTCCTTGATGCGCGAATCGCGAGTCAGCAGTCCGGCCTTCTTGAGCGCCGGGCGGTTGGCTTCAACGTCGATCTCGTTGAGGCAGCGAGCCACGCCGAGACGCAGCGCGCCAGCCTGACCGGTCATTCCGCCGCCGGTGACAGTCGCGAGAACGTCGAAACGATCGGCGAGGCCAGCGGTGACGAAAGCTTCCTTCGCGATCTGCTGGTGCAGCTTGTTGGGGAGGTATTCCTCAAGCGGCTTGCCGTTAACGGTCCATACGCCAGTGCCCGGCACGATCCGGACGCGAGCAATGGCTTCCTTGCGGCGACCGGTAGCGCGGGCCGGAATGATCGTTGCCGGCTTCAGGGGAGCGTCCGCCGATGGCGCGCTCTCCGAACTGTAGGCAACGCCTTCGGCATTGGTCTCGAAATCGGTGTCTTCAACGGTTGCGGTGGTGGGCTCAGCCACGATAATCCTGACTTCTCTTGTTTACTGGGAGATCTGCGTGATCTCGAACGGCTGGGGCTGCTGTGCGGCATGCGGGTGCTCAGGACCCGAATAAACCTTCAGCTTCTTGATCATCTGGCGACCGAGGCGGTTCTTGGGGATCATTCCCCAAACGGCCTTCTCGATTGCTCTGCGTGCGTCCTTCTGGAGCAGATCACCGATGGCGATCGAGCTAAGTCCACCCGGGTAACCGCTGTGGCGGTATGCGAGTTTGTCGGTCCGCTTGTTGCCAGACAGCGCAACTTTTTCGGCATTGACAACGACGACGAAGTCGCCGCCATCCATGTGCGGCGCGTAGGTAGCTTTGTGCTTGCCGCGGAGCAGCGTCGCCACCTGGACGGCGAGACGCCCGAGAACCACGTCTTCGGCATCGATGATGTGCCACTGATGGGTGATGTCAGCAGGCTTGGGGCTGTACGTACGCACGGCGTGACCTTCTCATTTTGTCTGTGGGCTATTGCAGATTCATTGGCTCCGAACAAAAGGCCGAGCACAACGACTACTAAGCCTATCCGCCAAGGACTGTTCGGGTCAAAACGGGTAGGCTCGCATGACCCTCGTGTGCGGCAGATCGCCTGCGCGCATAACATTTAAAGACGTCCACTCACCATGTGGGTCCCACCACTTGTCACAGGAGAACCAGCGTGACTGCATCGCAGCAATCTCTGACCGTTCGCGACAACCGCACCGGCGAAGAATACGAACTCCCCATCACCGATGGCACGATCAGCGCCAAAGATGTGGCCAAGATCGGCACCGGCGAGGAAAATCCAGGCGTCGCGGTCTATGACCCTGGATTCACCAACACGGCCTCCTGCCGCAGTTCGGTCACCTTCATTGACGGTGAGAAGGGCATCCTCGAGTATCGGGGTTATCCGATCGAGCAGTTGGCCGAGAACTCCACGTTCCTCGAAGTTGCCTACCTGTTGATCTATGGAGATCTTCCCACTGAGTCGGAGTACGACAAGTGGGTTCACGAGATCACCTATCACACCTTTGTGCACGAAAACCTGCGCGACTTCATGCAGGGCTTCCGCTATGATGCGCACCCCATGGGCATGGTGATGTCGTCGATGGGGGCGTTATCGACGTTCTACCCCGAAGCGCGCAACATCACCGACGAGACTATCCGCCATGAGCAGATTGTCCGCATGATTGCCAAGATGCCGACCCTAGGCGCGTGGGCCTTCCGGCACGCACAGGGCAAGCCGTACGTCTACCCCGACAACAACCTGTCGTACACCGAGAATTTTCTCTCGATGCTGTTCAAGATGAGCGAGCGCGACTACGACGCCGATCCGCGGCTGGTCAAGGCGCTCGAGGTGCTGTTCATCCTCCACGCCGATCACGAACAGAACTGTTCAACCAACGCCGTACGGTCGGTCGGCTCATCCGACGTCGATCCGTATTCGGCGGTCAGTGCCGGCATCGCGGCGCTTTACGGCCCGCTGCACGGTGGTGCCAATGAAGCCGTTCTGAAGATGCTTCGCCGGATCGGCAGCGTCGAGAACATCCCCGCGTTTATCGACGGGGTTAAGAACGGCGACGAGAAGCTCATGGGCTTCGGGCACCGCGTCTACAAGAATTTCGATCCGCGCGCGACGATCATCAAGAAGGCGTGTGACGACGTATTCGAGGTCACCGGCGTCAACCCGCTGCTGGAGATCGCCCAGGAACTCGAGAAGATCGCGCTTGCCGACGATTACTTCATCTCCCGCAAGCTCTACCCGAATGTCGATTTCTATTCGGGCCTGATCTACGAGGCGTTGCAATTCCCGCCGGAAATGTTCACTGTCCTTTTCGCGATTCCACGCACCGTCGGCTGGCTTGCCCAGTGGCGCGAGCTGGTCGACGACGAAGAACAGCGAATCGCGCGTCCCAAGCAGATCTATACGGGCGGCCGTCAACTCGACTTCGTACCGTCGGCCGAGCGTTGGAAATAATAGGCGACAGGCACTCCTGCGTCGCACGTACTTCGCAACTCCGCCGCGGCCACCTGTCGGGCGCTGCCCGCCTTGTGGTTACGTAGCGGGGTGCGTTTTCGACTCGACATCTCCTACGACGGCACGCGTTTTTATGGCTGGGCGTCACAACCGGGGCTTCGGACCGTGCAAAGCGAGATTGAGCATGCGCTCGCGCTGATCTTGCGTCTGGACAAACTGCCGCGGCTTACCGTAGCCGGTCGGACGGATGCTCGGGTCCACGCTCGTGGGCAGGTCGCCCACGTCGACTTGGCTGACGATACTGACCCGAAACGGCTCCTTTGGCGGCTGCGCAATCTCCTCGATCATGACATTCAAATCCGCGATCTAATCACCGCCCCCGAAGGATTTGACGCGCGCTTTTCGGCACTGCAACGCCGCTACATCTATCGAATCTGCGATGTTCCCGAAGGTCCGGAGCCGCTGCGGCGTCACGAGATCTATCATCACCGTGCGCCTCTCGATGTCATTGCGATGAACGTCGCCGCGCAAGATCTGCTGGGCCAGCATGACTTCGCGGCCTACTCCAAGCCACGCCAATTTGCTACGACGATTCGCACCCTGTATGAAATTTCCACGCTCCGACGTCCCGATGGGATCATCGAGACGACCGTCATCGCCGACGCCTTCTGCCATTCGATGGTGCGCGCTCTGATGGGGGCGCTGATCACGATCGGACAGGGAAAGTATGAGCCGGCTTGGGCCGGCAAGGTCCTACGCGATGCGATCCGACTGGCCAGCATTGAGGTCATGCCCGCGCACGGTCTGACGCTCGAAGAAGTCACCTATCCTCCGGTGCACCTCGTCGGCCACCGAGCCGTCGAATCACGTCGCCGGCGCAGGCCATCACACTCAGGACTCCGCCTGGCACCGTTATCCCAGCGCTGGCTCGAACAGCTAGCGACCGGTGACCTCGAGGCTGCTCGCACCGCGTCTGGCCTTCCGCTCGACGACGCATTTATCGCCCAACGCTCCGTGTGGTCTGAGTTTGCCAGCCGTATCGGCGCAGACATTCGCAATACCGGTTGGTCCGTCCATGCGGTCTTGAACGAGGGTGTATCGGTGGGCTATGCGTGCTTTGGCCGTGCTCCAGATGTTTATGGGATGGTTGAGATCGAGTGCGTCATCTTCGAACCCCACCGCCGCCGTGGGCTGGCACGGGAGACTGTTGGGGCGTTGATCGAGTACGCCCGTGAATCACAGAAGGTGCGCGTCGTACGTGCTTGGGTGGCCCCGGCCAATCACGGCGCGCTGGATGCCATCGCATCGCATGGCTTCATGCGGCGGCACCGCTGCGAGGACCATAACGACGGCAGCGAAGAGATCTGGGAGCTGCGGCTCGATCAGTGATGTCGTGGCGCATTGTTGATGCCGGGTCCGATCGTCCGATCAAAGCGCGCGCTCGTGAAAGACTGACGCCATGGCCACGTGGGAATCACTCGTCGCATTCGCGACCACGCTTCCTGAAAGTCTTACCGCACACTGGTACGGCACGCCCGCAGTCAAGGTTCGCGACAAGTGCTTTCTCCGTCTGCGCGACGAGGGTGACGTTGTCGTGATGTGTTCGCTCGACGAGAAAGAAGCGCTGCTTGCCTCCGGCGATCCCGCTTTCCATACGACCGCACACTATGACGGTTACGGCGCAATCCTCCTTGATCTGGCGAAGATCGATTACCCACAACTGCACGAGTTGGTTACGGCGGCGTGGCGGCTTAAAGCGCCGGTGGCATTGCGAAAGGCGTTCGACGCATGATCGTTTTGGTATGGCTCATGACCGTGGCCGCTTCGCTGCTCCCGCTCCAGCTGCCGCCGGCCAACACGATGGTCGACTACCAATTGGGCGGTGCCTATCAGCCCGCCAAGGGAGTCAAAGTGGTGATCCGTGACATGGCCGCTAAACCCGCCAACGGCGTCTATTCAGTGTGCTATGTCAATGCGTTCCAAACCCAGCCGGGACGGCTCGCATGGTGGAAATCGAAGCACCGCAGCCTGCTCCTGGCTGATAGGAACGGGCGCCTCGTCCGCGACAAAGGCTGGCCCGACGAGGTCCTACTCGATTTCCGGACCAAGGCTAAACTGGCCGAGTTGGCCGCCATCACAAACCGCTGGCTCGGGAGTTGCGCACGCAAGGGGTTCCGGGCCGTTGAGCCCGACAATCTTGACTCTTGGACTCGATCGGCTGGCCTGCTGAAACGCTCCGATGCGGTGAAGTTTGCCCGGCTGCTCATCGACCAAGCCCACCGACACGGGCTCGCAATCGCTCAAAAGAATGCGGCGGAGCTCGCCAGCAAACAGCTTGGCTTCGACTTCGCAGTCGTCGAGGAGTGTGAGGTTTATCGTGAATGCGGCCGTTTCCTCAAAGCCTATGGAGCCCACATTATCGAGATCGAATACACCGACAATGGCCGAGCCGGCTTCGCCCGCGCCTGTCGCCAGCGCGGCGCAAAGACCAGCATCTTGCTCAGAGACCGAGATCTGCTGCCGCGTGGCCATACCAACTACACCCATGAAACGTGTTGACTTATGAATGATCAATATTTTATCGGCGATCCGGCGGTTCCCGAAAGCCGCGACGAGGTCACCATGCGCATCTGGAATCATGATTACGTCATGTCGACCGGCAGCGGCGTGTTCGCGCGCGACGGCCTCGACAAGGGCACCGATGTCTTGCTTCGCCATTCGACCGCTCCGAGCAGCGGCAAGACCCTGTTGGATCTCGGCTGCGGCTGGGGTCCCATCGCCTGCGCCCTGGCTTCGGAGGACCCGCTGGCGACCGTCTGGGCCACCGACACGAATCAGCGTGCCCTCAAGCTCACGACCGCCAATGCCTATCGGCTCAACGCGACCGTCAATGTCGCGCTGCCCGAGGATATCCCGGCCGAACTCAGCTTCGACGAGATCTGGTCCAATCCCCCAATCCGGATCGGCAAGGAAGCCCTTCACAAATTATTGCTGCACTGGCTGCCCAGACTCAAGCCCGGCGGTATCGCGCGCCTAGTGGTAAGCAAGAACTTAGGCTCGGACTCACTTCAGGCTTGGCTGATTGAGCAAGGCTGGCCGACTGAGCGGCAGATCAGCGCCCGCGGATTTCGGGTTCTGCTCGTACGCCCATCCTAACCGACATCCGCGGGGTGATGGACGAACGCTGAGGGATTTTGACCGTATAGCAACATCAATCCCTCATCGTCCGTCCCTCCGCGGGGCGGGCGAGTGGGAACAACACAGCGCCCGCTCCCACCGAAGTGGAAACGGGCGCCAGGTCAGGACGTCAGGCGTCCTTGGGCGCTTCGGCCGGGGCCTCAACTTCTGCTTCGGCCGCAACCGGAGCTTCGGTCTCGAAGTCGGCTTCGACGTCTTCGGTCACAACGTCTTCTACCGGAGCAGCTGGCTTGGCAGCAGACTTCTTCTTCGGCTTCTCGGTCGTTGCCGCAAAGTCCTTCGACTCGACGATCTCGATGACGGCCATGGGCGCGTTGTCGCCCTTGCGCGGGCCAATCTTCGTGATGCGCGTGTAGCCGCCGGGACGGCTCGCCATGGCGGGACCGATCTCGGTGAACAGTGTGTGCAGGATGCTCTTGTCACGGATGACTTTGACGACATTGCGGCGATTGGCCACCGTGTCCATCTTGGCCTTCGTGATGAGCGATTCAGCATACGGACGCAGGCGACGAGCCTTGGCTTCCGTCGTGGTGATCCGACCGTGCTCGAACAGATTCTGTGCGAGGTTGGCCAAGATCAGCCGCTGGTGCGCGGGGCTTCCGCCGAGGCGGGGTCCCTTAGTGGGGGTAGGCATGTGTTATCTCCAGATTCATACGGTGAGAGAAGGGCAGCTTAGTACTGCTCGTCCTCAGCGAAGCTCGAGTCGTCGTCAAAGGAATCAATGACCGCCGACGGGTCGAAACCAGCCGGGCTGTCCTTAAGTGCAAGGCCCATCTCGGCCAGTTTGGCCTTGACCTCGTCGATCGACTTAGAACCGAAATTGCGGATGTCAAGCAGATCCTGCTCGCTACGCGTGATGAGTTCACCCACGGTATGGATGCCCTCGCGCTTGAGGCAGTTGTAGGAACGAACTGTGAACGCCAGATCCTCGACCGGCAGGGCGAGATCAGCGGCGAGCTGCTCGTCGACCGGCGACGGCCCGATGTCAATGCCTTCAGCTTCGACGTTGAGCTCACGCGCCAGACCGAACAGTTCGACAAGCGTCGAACCGGCCGAGGCGATCGCGTCGCGGGGCAGGATCGACTTCTTGGTCTCGATATCAATCACGAGCTTGTCGAAGTCGGTGCGCTGCTCGACACGGGTGGCCTCAACCTTGTAGGTCACCTTGAGCACAGGCGAGTAGATCGAATCGACCGGCATACGGCCGATCTCTTCGTCACCGGTCTTGTTCTGGACGGCAGAAACGTAGCCGCGGCCACGCTCAACGACGAGCTCGATCTCGAGCTTGCCCTTGCTGTTGAGGGTCGCAATGTGGAGCTCCGGGTTATGGATCTCGACACCGGCGGGCGGTTGGATATCGGCCGCGGTAACCGCGCCTTCACCATCCTTGCGCAGGTACATCACGACCGGCTCATCATTTTCCGACGAGACAACGAGGTACTTCAGGTTCAAGATGATCTCGGTGACGTCTTCGGTCACTCCCGGGATCGTCGAGAACTCGTGCGGCACACCATCGACCTTGATCGATGTGACGGCAGCACCGGGGATCGACGACAGCAGCGTACGGCGCAGCGAGTTGCCGAGGGTGTAGCCGAAGCCAGGCTCCAGCGGCTCGATGATGAACCGTGAACGGAACTCGTCGACAACCTCTTCGGACAGCGTGGGGCGTTGAGCGATTAACACAGGTGTTTCCTTTCAGGCCAACCTCTATATGAAGGCCATATGGTGGACCGTATGCGTCCGATCGCAGATCGGACGCATACGGACTCAATCAAATCTTGGAGTAGAACTCCACGATGAGCTGTTCCTGGATCGGAACCACGATCTGCTCGCGCACCGGCGGCTGGTGGACAAGGATGCGTCCACGCGTCGGTGAGGTGTCGAGCCAACCTGGAACCGTGTCCTTGTCGTGCGTTTCGCGCGCAACGATGAACGGCGTGGTTTCAAGCGACTTGGTCTTGACATCAATGATGTCGTGCTTGGAAACCTGGAACGACGGAATGTCGGTCTTAAAGCCGTTGACGAGGAAGTGACCGTGCGAGACGAGCTGACGAGCCTGACGGCGCGTGCGCGCAAAACCAGCACGGTAGACGACATTGTCGAGACGGCATTCGAGAATCTGCAGCAGCGTCTCGCCGGTTTTGCCCGGACGACGCGAAGCGGCTTCGTAGTACTTACGGAACTGCTTCTCGAGCACTCCGTAGGTGTAGCGCGCTTTCTGCTTCTCCATCAGCTGGAGACGGTATTCGCTCTCCTTGACACGGCCGCGGCCGTGCATGCCTGGAGGGTAGGGACGCTTTTCGAACGCAGCGTCGCCACCGACGAGGTCAACGCCGAGGCGGCGCGACTTCTTGGTGAGAGGACCGGTATAACGGGCCATGAGTGTTGCTCCTTAAGGCTTCTGGCGAATCAGACGCGGCGGCGCTTGGGCGGCCGGCATCCGTTGTGGGGGCTGGGGGTTACATCGGAAATGGTGCCGACCTCAAGGCCGACTCCTCCGAGTGAGCGGATCGCGGTTTCACGTCCTGAGCCGGGGCCCTTGACGAAAACATCGATCTTCTTCATCCCGTGCTCCATCGCCTGGCGGCCAGCAGCTTCTGCCGCCATACCTGCTGCGTATGGGGTGGACTTGCGCGAGCCCTTGAAACCGACGGTTCCGCCGGAGGCCCATGCGATCACAGCGCCGGACGGATCAGTGATCGTCACATGCGTGTTGTTGAACGTGCTCTTGATGTGGGCTTCGCCCTGAAGAACGTTCTTTTTCTCTTTGCGGCGGACCTTCTTCGCGCCACTTGTGTTAGCAGCCATCCGCTATCACTTCTTCTTTCCGGAAACGGTGCGCTTTGGTCCCTTGCGGGTACGCGCGTTGGTCTTGGTGCGCTGACCGCGAACGGGAAGTCCCGCGCGGTGCCGGCGGCCCTGGTAGCTGCCGATCTCCATCTTGCGACGGATGTCAGCGGTCACCGAACGGCGCAGATCGCCCTCGGTCTGGTAGGTCGCTTCGATGTGATCGCGCAGGGCAACCAGATCATCGTCGTCGAGTTCGTGAACGCGCTTGTCCGGGCTGAGGCCGGTCGCGGCGAGGGTTTCGAGGGCGCGGGTATGACCGATCCCAAATACGTAAGTTAGTGCGACCTCGATGCGCTTTTCGCGCGGGAGATCCACACCCATGAGGCGTGCCATATGAGGCTTTTCCTTCCGTTGGACAAAGGTATCGCCACCTGTTGCGTCCCGGCTGCCTCGAGAATCACTGGGGACTCTCTGCCAGGCCCCGGCCTTTGCTCCGGGGGTAACACCGGCCCTAAGAACGGTGAGCGAACAGATGTTTTCTTTAGTTGTTAAGCGGTTCTGCTCAGCCTTGGCGCTGTTTGTGGCGCGGGTTTTCGCAGATCACCATGACAACGCCGTGGCGACGAATCACCTTGCATTTGTCACAGATCTTCTTAACGCTCGGGTTGACCTTCATCGAGCTCTCTCTTTGATGGGGTATGGCGTTGACGCGATGCTGCTGCGTCGTGCTTATTTGTAGCGGTAGACGATGCGTCCGCGCGAGAGGTCGTAGGGCGAAAGCTCCACGACGACCCGATCCTCGGGGAGGATGCGGATGTAGTGCTGGCGCATTTTGCCGCTGATGTGGGCGAGTACCTTGTGCCCGTTGGCCAACTCAACACGAAACATCGCGTTGGGCAGAGCCTCAACGACGGCGCCTTCCATTTCGATGACGCCTTCTTTTTTCGCCATAACCTCAACTTCTATCGCAGGGGTGGTGCATCGGCCGTGTCCGCATGACATGAGCCCAAGCACGTGCGCGCAGGGCATGAAAGAACGAACCTGAATAGGCCGACATTGAAGTTTACGCCTACCGGGGCCGCAGACTCAAATCGAGTGGCTGATCTTAGTTGCGCAGGATCGCATCTGGTCACTGGAGCGCCCCGCGTCGACGACGCGAGTTCCGCTCCACAACAATGGCCATAGACCAACGATTCCGGGGAGAGCAACGATGACCGAAGTTCCACAGCACCAGCCGATGATGCCGAATCCATTCGTCGGGGTTCCCAAGTCAGATTTCGCCCGAGATGGCGCGGCAGCGTTTCTTCTGATTATCGCGCTTTTCTACCCATGGAACGGCACTCAGAAGGGCGGGGCGCTCTGGTATCTGGATCTGGTGACGCTGCTGGCTTTGGCGGCGCTGGTCGTGACCTACCTGGCTCGAGCGAAATTGTTCGGGTCGGCCTGGAAGCCTCGGCTCACACCATTGGTACGGCTCGCCGCAGTTGCTCCCTACGCGCTCGTCTTCGCGGTCACGGTTCTGATCGACATTTTCGACGATCCGACCGTCACCTACCCGCTTGGCGGACTTGACGGAGGGGTCGGGATCGGCACGGTGATCGGCATGTTCGCGATCGTGCTAGTTGCCCAGCCGCGCGCACACGAGTCCACGTCGACCGCATTGACCATCGAGGACAGGGTGTGGTTCTGGTTAACCTTCGGATTCTTCGCCCTCGCCGTCGTTCTGAATCTCGGCAGCACGATCGTCGCGCTGATCCACTTCGATGCCGCCGGTTTTGGGCTGCTGCTTACGCTCTTCGCAACCATTGCCTATCTCCTCGCTTTGGCCACCCCGGCGGCGGGGATGCTACTGCGCAAACAAGCATGGGTGAATGCCGGTGCTGGGTTCGGCGTTCTACTGGTCGTCGTAGCCGTCCTGTCATTCAACAAGCCCACATCGGTGTTCATCTGGCTCATCGGAATGGAGCCGGTCGAGACGATCCATCTGTATGGATTCGGTCCCGCGTTCATCACGCTGGCATGCGCGGCCGCTTTGTCCCCCGGCGTACGTCGAGTGGTTGCCGACAAGGCCTCGGTTCCTGAACCGATCTCGACCGCAGGAGCCGCTCTTCTTCTGGTGGCGGCGTTGACCGGACTACAGGCCCTGAGCGTCCTCGTCCTACTCCTGAACGTCCCGGGCACAGGCTTCCAACTGGGTCTCCTGTTCATCGTTCTTCTGAGTCTTGCGAGCGCCGCGGCAGCCGGAGTCGCCGGATTCTTGCTGCTAGCCTCCCCTGCTAAAGCGCGTGTAATCGCGTTTGCTGCCGCCGGCGCAATAGCTGGGATCGGTCTCATCAGCGCGATCGTAATCATTGTCAATGACTTCCTGCGAGCCACTATCGGCAACTGGATCACGCCGCTGCTGATCGCCGCCACCGTTGCCGGCCTGCTGTTGATCCCGGCCCGCTCACGTAGCTACTTCGCCGCGAACCGGCGCGCTCGTGTCAAACCACAGGCTCCCGAATCACAGCCAGCGGAACCGCAGACCGGGTCCCCCTGGACAGCTCCGGCGGACAATCCGGCCTGGGGCGCTCCTGCCGAACCGGTCAGCCCGCAGACACAGCCCCAACCGGCGTTCGGCGTTAAGCCAGAGCCGATCCGCAGCGCCGATGAGCTGTTGCTCGACGCTCCCGATACCGTTCCGACCGAGTTGGCCCGGATCGCGGCTCACTCGCCGGAGCTGCGTCCCCGGATTGCGCTACACCCCAATGCCTACGAAGGCCTTCTCACTTGGCTGGCAGCATTGGGCGATCCGGAAGTCGATGCCGCGCTCGCTCACCGAACAAACAACAATAGTTAGGGTCTGGTCACCTGAACCGGCACGTTCGGTGCCTTCTCAGAGATCGGGGCCGCCCAGGAGATCTCGGTGCTCCTTGCCGTAGCGATCGATCACCCGCGACAAGACGATCGCGGTCTCGGTGTGATCAACATTGGTCGTCTCCATTCGAACGCGCTCGAGCGCGCGCTCGAGATGCTGCACATCTGAGGCCACGATCTGCACCATCGCATCAGCTTTGCCCGACACCGTTGCCGCTACATGAACCTCGGGGATCTGAATCAACGACCGGCGGAGCTCTTCGGGCGACACCGTGCCCTTACAATGAAGTTCAACGTATGCCTCGGTCGACCAACCCATGTGCTCCGGATCGATGACTGCGGTGAAGCCCCGGATGACTCCGGTATCAAGCAGGCGATCCATGCGACGCTTGGCTGCCGGTGCCGACAGCCCAATCTGGTCGCCAATCGTGGCATAGCTCGCGCGTCCATCATCGAGCACGCAACCGATTAATTTTCGATCCAGTTCATCCATGGTTGCCCCTTTCACAAGATTACTTCGTAAACCACGCTATTGCGCAAGATTCTGTTGTCATATTACTGAAATCCCGTTTGATTATGTGTCTCACTGCGCCATAGCATTGATTAATTGCAAACAGCAAAGGATTTCAATGACCGAATTTGATGCCACCACCCCGGCACCTGCCATTCGCCACCCACGCACTCGTCACTACCTGATGTGCCCACCAACCTACTTCTCCGTGAAATATGCCATCAACCCGTGGATGAACCCGGAGCTTCCGATCGACCACAAACTTGCCAGCCAACAATGGAGCACTCTACGCGAGACATTCGTGGACCTCGGCCACACCGTAGACACCATCGCTCCCGACCCTGACCTGCCTGACATGGTTTTTGCGGCCAACGGCGCGCTCGTTGTCGATGGCAAGGCGTTCGGGGCCAGTTTCCGCTTCCCACAGCGGCAGGCCGAGAGCGAGCTGTATCGCAATTGGCTCAAAGGGGCGGAGATCGACGCGACCGAATCCATCGAGACCAATGAGGGCGAAGGCGACTTCTTGACGCTCGGTTCGATGATCTTGGCAGGTAGCGGCTTCCGCACCAACATCGCTGCGCACGTTGAAGCTGCGAAGACAATCGATCGGCCGATCGTTTCACTCGAGCTCGTCGACCCTCGCTTCTACCATCTAGATGTATGCCTAGCTGTGCTTGACGACGGCAATGGCTCTGGGCCAGCCGACATCGCTTATTTCCCCGGCGCCTTCAGCGTCCACAGCCGGCGGACGCTGCGCGATCTGTTTCCCGATGCACTTATCTGCAGCGAAGACGATGCCGCGGTGCTTGGCCTCAATCTCGTGAGCGACGGCTACAACGTGGTCATGCCGACTCAGGCCACCAATCTGATCGACCAGATCCATGAGCGGGACTACCGCCCCGTCACGGTCGACCTCGACGAGTTCCTCAAATCCGGTGGCAGCGTCAAATGCTGCACGATGGAGTTACACCGCTGAGCCGATCAGTGTCCACCGAACGGTATCCCAAGCTCAGCAAGTTTGGCCTCGCCACCATCGAGGGCGGTCAGCACCCAGGTGCCGCCGTCCGTGATGGTGAACGAGTTCTCAAAATGCGCGGAAACTGAGCTGTCGCTTGTCACCACCGTCCAGTCATCGGCGAGCGTCCGCGTATCCGCCGAGCCAAGGGTGACCATCGGTTCAACTGCGAGTGCGAGCCCTTTGACCAACTTGGCACCTCGACCAGCACGGCCGTAATTAGGCACGTCCGGTGGTTGGTGCATGGCCGAACCGATGCCATGGCCGGTGTAGCCGGCGACAATGCCGTAATCACCTTGGCTGTCGATGTAGGTCTCGATCGCGTTGCTGATGTCACCGACCTTGCCGCCAAGCGCTGCCGCCGCGATCCCGCGCCACATCGACTCCTCGGTCACCCGCAGGAGTTCAGTGACTTCAGCGGGCACCTCCCCGATCGTGATGGTTGTGGCGGCATCGCCATGCCAGCCCTCAATGATTGCTCCGCAATCGATCGAGACGACGTCACCATCGGCGAGCATTCGCGCACCGGGAATGCCGTGGACGACCTCATCATTGACCGAGGTACAGATGACGCCGGGAAAACCGTAGTAGCCCAGAAAGTTGGACGTTGCGCCGAGCGATCGAATGTTCTCGTGCGCGATCGCATCAAGGTCTGCGGTGGACATCCCGGCTCGAGCCGTCGACCGCAACAGCTCAAGCGTTTTGCCGACGACCAAGCCGGCCTGGCGCATGAGTTCGATCTGCTCAGGCGTCTTGATTTCGATGCCACGATCAAACACGAGTCTTCGAACCTGCTTCAGTTGGGGAGCGCAGAGGTGATCCGCGCGGTGATCTCATCAACGTCGCCGACGCCATCAACTTGAATCAGTAGTCCACGCTCACGATAGACCTCGATCAACGGCGAGGTTTCCGCGACATAAACATCCTGACGATGCCGAATCACAGCTTCGGTGTCATCGGCGCGCCCACTCGTCTCGGCGCGCTTGAGCAGCCGTCCGATGAGCTCCTCCTGATCGACCACCAACGCCAGAACACCATCGAGTTTGGAGTCCAAATCGCCGAGAATACGGTCCAGCGTCTCAACCTGATCCACGGTCCGTGGGTAACCGTCGAGAATGAATGCGTCGCGCGCATCCTCCTGGCTGAGCCGGTCACGGACCATTGCGTTGGTGACTTCATCGGGCACGTACTCGCCCGCATCCATGTAGCGCTGCGCAGTCGTGCCGAGTTCGGTCTGCTGCGAAACATTCGCCCGGAAGATGTCGCCGGTCGAGATGTGCGCGCCACCGATCTGCTTGGCGAGACGCACCGCCTGCGTGCCCTTGCCCGCACCAGGCGGGCCCATGATGAGAAGTCGCATTATTTGAGGAACCCTTCGTAATTACGTTGCTGCAGCTGGCTCTCAATCTGTTTGACCGTGTCCAATCCAACACCGACCAAAATCAAGATAGTCACACCACCGAACGGGAAGTTCTGGTTCGCATCAAGGATCACGATTGCTGCCATCGGAATCAACGAGATGAGTCCTAGGTACAGCGCACCCGGTGCAGTGATGCGACTCAACACATAAGCAAGATACTCCTGCGTCGGCCGACCAGCGCGGATGCCCGGGATAAAGCCGCCGTACTGCTTCATGTTGTCGGCAATTTCGACCGTGTCGAACGTGATCGCCACGTAGAAGTACGTGAAGAACACAATCAACGCAAAGAACGTGACCATATAGATCGGGTGATCGCCCTTGACCAGGTGGGTCTGCACCCAGCCGGCCCAAGGGGCATTCGGATTGAATTGCGCTGCCAAGGCCGGTAGATACATCAAACTCGCCGCGAAGATAACCGGGATGACGCCAGCCTGGTTGACCTTGACCGGGATGTAGGTCGAGGAGCCGCCGAATTGTTTGCGGCCGACCATGCGCTTCGCGTAGTGCACCGGAATGCGGCGCTGCGCTTGCTCCATGAAGATTACGCCAGCGACGACGGCGAGACCGAGGATCAGCACGATGACGAATGTCGTCACGCCCTTCTGCTGCCGGATAACCCACAGCGAGCCGGGGAACGTCGCAATGACCTGCGCGAAGATCAGGATCGACATGCCGTTGCCGATTCCGCGGTCAGTGACGAGCTCACCGAGCCACATGATGATGGCGGTGCCGGCGACCATCACGAGGACGATCAGCAGGAACTGGAAGACGTTGTCTTTGTGGTAGAGCAGGTCACCACAGTTGGAGTTACCGAACAACGCGCCGCTGCGAGCCAGCGCAACGATGCCGGTGGCCTGCAGGATGCCGAGGCCAAGCGTGAGGTAACGCGTGTACTGGGTGATCTTGGTTTGGCCGGCCTGGCCCTCTTTCTTGAGCGCCTCAAGACGCGGAATGACCACAACCAAAAGCTGCAAGATGATGCTTGCCGTGATGTACGGCATGATGCCCAACGCGAATACCGTGAGCTGCAGCAGCGCTCCGCCGGAGAACACGTTGATCATCGCGAAGAGGCTGCCGTTCTCGCCATTCGACGCGATGTTGATGCAAGCCTTGACGTTCGTGACGTCAATCCCCGGGGCGGGCGTCGCCGAACCGAGCCGGAACAGCACGATCACAAAGAGTACGAAAAGAATCTTCTTGCGAAGATCCGGTGTTTTGAACGCGCTAGCAAAAGAGCCAAGCACTGCGTTCCTCCTCGATGCACTCGTGGTGCCCTATATCAAAAGACTGGCAATATTTACGAGCTTTCGCCCGCCAAAGGCATCGAACTGACGCCTCCGTGACTCTAACAGTCCAGAACAACGTCGGGTGGGTCTCTAACAGAGACCCACCCGACGTGCTGCCTAGACTACGGTGACCGATCCGCCGGCTGCCTCGATCTTCGTCTTGGCTGATGCGGAGAACTTATTCGCCGACACCTGAACCTTGACGTTGATCTCGCCTTGGCCGAGAACCTTCACCGGGCGGCCTTTACGAACCGCACCATTGTCGACAAGCGACTCAATGCTGATCGCGCCGCCCTTGGGGAAGAGCTCCTCGATACGATCGAGGTTGACGACCTGGAACTCCTCGCGGAAGGGGTTCTTGAAGCCCTTCAGCTTGGGCAGGCGCATGTGGATCGGAACCTGACCGCCCTCGAAACCAACTGGAACCTGGTAACGAGCTTTGGTGCCTTTGGTGCCACGACCGGCGGTCTTGCCCTTGGAGGCTTCACCGCGACCCACACGTGTCTTGGCCGTCTTGGCGCCCGGGGCCGGACGCAGATGATGCAGTTTGAGTGTCATCAGTTGACCTCCTCGAATTCAACCAGGTGAGTAACCATCGCGATCATCCCACGGATCTCAGGACGGTCCTCCTTGATGACGACATCGCCGATGTGCTTGAGACCAAGCGAGCGCAGGGTCTGCCGCTGATTGGGCTTGCGCCCGATCGGTGAATGTGTCTGACGAACCTTGAGTTCTGCCATTATGCCGGCACCTCCACAGCATCAGCCTTGGACTTGGCCTCGGCGGCTGCGGGCTTGGCGGCACGAAGGAGCGCAGCAGGAGCCACTTCTTCGACTGTCAGACCACGGCGAGCCGCGACCATTTCAGGCGATTCCAACATACGCAGCGCGGCGACTGTCGCGTGCACGATGTTGATCGCATTAGACGAACCAAGCGACTTGCTCAGGATGTCGCTGATACCGGCGGCTTCCAGCACGGCGCGCACCGGACCACCAGCGATGACGCCGGTACCGGGCGATGCCGGGCCGAGGAAGACGACGCCAGCCGCGGCCTCACCCTGAACCGGGTGCGGGATGGTGCCTTGGATGCGCGGAACGCGGAAGAAGGACTTCTTCGCTTCCTCGACGCCCTTGGCAATCGCGGTGGGGACTTCCTTGGCCTTGCCGTAACCGACGCCGACCTGACCGTCGCCGTCGCCGACGATCACCAGAGCGGTGAAGCTGAAGCGACGACCGCCCTTGACGACCTTGGCGACACGGTTGATCGTGACGACCTTTTCGATGTAATTCGACTTCTCGGCTCCGCGGTCGTTTCCACGACCCCGTCCGCCTCCGCCTCCGCGGCGCTGCTGCCCGCTCATGCAGTCACCTCCGTGACAAAACCAGGATACGCAGGCAACGGCATGAGTGCTGCCTCATGATTCACTCGCTGGCGCTCGCTCATGGCGGCACTCCTCATTGTTGGTCCAAATACGGTGATAGTCATCAGAACGTCAACCCGCCTTCGCGTGCGCCGTCTGCCAACGCGGCGACACGGCCAGCGTACTTGTTGCCGGAACGATCGAATACGACCGTCTCGACACCAGCAGCCTTCGCGCGATCGGCAACCAGTTCGCCGACCTTGCGGGCTTTGGCGGTCTTGTCGCCGGTGAGTCCGCGCAGATCCGCTTCCATCGTCGACGCCGAAACCAGCGTACGTCCCTCAAGGTCATTGACGACCTGCGCGACGATGTGCTTGCTCGAGCGAGTGACGACCAAACGCGGACGCTCGGCAGACCCTTCGATCTTCTTACGGCCGCGGACCTGGCGACGCAGGCGCGATGCCGTACGTGCTGCCGTGTGCCTGTTATGCCTGATGGAAATACTCATGGCTTACTTACCGGCCTTTCCGACCTTGCGACGAACATGTTCGCCGACATACCGCACGCCCTTGCCCTTGTAAGGCTCTGGCTTACGCAACTTGCGGATATTGGCGGCAACTTCGCCGACCTGCTGCTTGTCGATTCCGTGCACCGCGAACTTCGTCGCCGTCTCGACCGAGAAGGTGATCCCTTGCGGCGCCTCGAACGGCACCGAATGGCTGAAGCCGAGGCTCAACTCAATCGCCGACGGGCCCTTCGCGATAACGCGGTAGCCGACGCCAACGAGCTCAAGCTTCTTCTCATATCCGTCGGTCACACCGAGCACCATATTGTTGATCAAGGTACGTGAGAGACCGTGCAGCGATTTGCTCACCCGCTCGTCATTCGGACGCTCGACGGCCAACTGGCCATCCTCGGCCTTCCTGACGGTGATGGGTTCGGCGACCGTAAAGGCCAGCTCGCCCTTCGGGCCCTTGACCGTGATGTTCTGGCCGTCGATCGTGACATCGACGCCGGCCGGAATGGTGACGGGGATTTTACCAATGCGTGACATTGTCGTACCTCCCGTTACCAGATGTAGGCGAGGACTTCTCCGCCTACACCCTTCTTATTTGCCTGACGATCGGTGAGGAGGCCCTGGCTCGTCGAAATAATCGCGACACCGAGACCGCCGAGCACCTTCGGCAGATTGGTGGACTTGGCGTAGACACGCAGACCGGGCTTGCTGATGCGGCGAATGCCGGCAATCGAGCGCTCGCGGTGCGTGCCGTACTTCAAGGTGATGGTCAGCGACTTGCCAACTTCACCCTCTTTGGGTTCTGCAACCTCGAAGCCGATGATGTAGCCCTCACGCTTCAGAATGTCGGCAACGCCGGCCTTCAACTTCGAGTAGGGCATGGTCACGCTGTCGTGGTACGCCTGGTTTCCGTTGCGAACACGCGTCAGCATGTCCGCGATCGGGTCAGTCATCGTCATAGTTGTTTACTTTCCTGCGCCGGTTTCGCATTGCTGCGACCTTTCGCGTTCATAGGGATGGGTTACTAGGATGCTCGGTTACCATGAGCTCTTCGTGACGCCGGGCAATTCGCCGCGGTGTGCCATCTCGCGAAGGCAAATGCGGCACAGTCCAAATTTGCGGTAGACGCTCTTGGGTCGGCCACAGCGCTGGCAGCGCGTGTAACCACGCACCGCGAACTTCGGCTTACGAGCGGCCTTTACCTTCAGTCCAGTCTTGGCCATGTTCAGTTCTCCTTATACGGGAAGCCGAGAAGCTTGAGGAGCGCACGGCCCTCTTCGTCGTTGCTCGCGGTCGTGACAACCGTGATGTCCATGCCACGCTGACGATCGACGTCGTCTTGATTGATCTCGTGGAACATGACCTGTTCGGTCAGACCGAAGGTGTAGTTGCCACGTCCATCGAACTGTCGCGGCGACAATCCACGGAAGTCGCGAATGCGGGGAAGCGCGAGCGACAGCAGCCGGTCGAGGAACTCCCACATACGATCACCACGAAGCGTCACGTGGGTGCCGATCGGCATACCCTCGCGGAGCTTGAACTGAGCGATCGACTTGCGTGCTTTGGTGACCTGCGGCTTCTGGCCGGTGATCGCGGTCAGGTCCCGGATGGCACCTTCGATCAACTTGCCGTCACGAGCTGCCTCGCCGACGCCCATGTTGACGACGATCTTGGTCAGCGCAGGAACCTGCATGACATTGTCGTAGTCGAACTGCTCACGCAGGGCCGGAAGGATCTCTTCGCGGTAGCGCTGCTTGAGCCGCGGCATTGACACCGTTGTGCTCTCTGTCGTAGCCATTTAGATCTCCTCTCCGGTCCGCTTGGCGATACGCACGCTGCGGTGCGCGGTGTAGGTGGAACCGTCAGCGCGAGTCTTGGTGACCTCATCGCGGCGGAAGCCAATGCGGGTCGTAACTTTCTTGCCCTTAACGTCGGTGACAAGCGCGACATTGGACACGTGAATCGGCGCCTCGGTCGTGATGATGCCTCCAGTACTGGAGCCATTATCCTGGCCGGCCTTGGTGTGCCGCTTGATGCGGTTGACACCTTCGACGATGACGCGATCGGCGTCGGTCAAAACCTGGATGACCTTGCCTTCGACGCCTTTGTCTTTACCGGCGATGACACGAACGTGGTCGCCCTTTTTGATAGCCACGGTGCTTGATTTCTTGGGCATATCTCAGAGCACCTCCGGTGCAAGCGAAATGATGCGCATGAACTTCTTATCGCGAAGTTCACGGCCGACCGGGCCGAAGATGCGCGTTCCGCGCGGATCTCCGTCGGGCTTGAGTAGAACGGCGGCGTTCTCGTCGAACTTGATGTAGGAACCGTCGGGACGACGGCGCTCCTTCACAGTCCGTACGATGACGGCCTTGACGACATCACCCTTCTTGACGTTGCCGCCGGGGATGGCATCTTTCACGGTAGCGACGATCATGTCGCCGATTCCCGCATAACGTCGACCAGATCCGCCGAGGACACGGATGCAAAGGATTTCCTTCGCACCGGTGTTGTCGGCGACCTTGAGTCGCGACTCCTGCTGAATCATCGAGTATCTCCTACTTGGCTTTCTCGAGAACTTCGACGATGCGCCAGCGCTTGGTAGCCGAAAGCGGGCGGGTCTCCATAATCAGGACCCGGTCACCGATGCCGGCCGCATTGGCCTCGTCATGCGCCTTGAGCTTCACGTTGCGGCGAAGAACCTTGCCGT
The DNA here is from genome assembly GCF_057586615.1 of Aeromicrobium changchenzhani. Lineage (NCBI taxonomy): Bacteria > Bacillati > Actinomycetota > Actinomycetes > Propionibacteriales > Nocardioidaceae > Aeromicrobium > Aeromicrobium changchenzhani. Next base: position 2,956,181 of record NZ_CM172480.1, read on the forward strand.
AGAGCGGGTGCTTCACACGTTCTTCCACGTTGACGACGATGGTTTTATCCATCTTGTCGCTGACGACGAGACCCTCGCGGGTCTTGCGTGACAGCCTAGAATTGGCCGCTGCTGCGACGGGCTGGTCGGTCACTTCTTGGTCCTTCTTCTTATTGTCGCTCATACGTCCGCACCTTCGGCCTGGACGATGCCGAGCTCGCGCTCGGTCAGAATCGTGTAGATCCTGGCGATGTCACGACGAACCGTACGCAGTCGCGCATTGTTCTCAAGCTGACCCGTCGCGTTCTGGAAACGGAGGTTGAACAACTCTTCCTTCGCTTCACGCAGTTTGTCGGCCAAATCATCGGCGGACAGAGCACGAAGCTCGGCGGCGGTGGTGATGGTAGCCATCAGAAATCACCAGTTTCGCGGGTAATGAAACGAGCCTTCATCGGCAACTTGTGGATCGCGCGGCGCATGGCCTCGCGAGCAACCGGCTCCGATACGCCAGCAAGTTCGAACATGACGCGACCGGGCTTGACGTTGGCCACCCACCACTCGGGTGAGCCTTTGCCTGAACCCATGCGCGTTTCTGCGGGCTTCTTGGTCAATGGACGGTCGGGGTAGATGTTGATCCACACCTTGCCGCCACGTTTGATGTGCCGAGTCATCGAGATACGAGCTGCCTCGATCTGACGGTTCGTCACGTAGGCCGCAGTCACGGCTTGAATGCCATAGTCACCGAATGCCAGCGTGGTGCCGCCCTTGGCCGCGCCACGGCGCGTCGGGTGGTGCTGCTTGCGGTGCTTGACCCTGCGAGGGATAAGCATCAGCTTTCCTCCCCACTCGTCTTTGAAGTGCTCGGTGCAGTAGCGGCTGCCGCGGCAGGTGCTACTGCAGGCGCTTCGGTTGTCGCTGCCGGAGCGGCTGCGGCGACCTCTTCACGAGCAGGACGCTCGGGACGACGGCCGTCACGACCACCACGCGTGGGGCGCGAACGACCCGGCGCGGCTGCCCGCTTGGCGGCTTCGGCTTCGCGCTCGGCACGGGTGCCGGCAACTTCGCCCTTGTAGATCCAGACCTTGACACCAATGCGGCCGAAAGTGGTCTTGGCCTCGTAGAAGCCGTAGTCCACATCAGCGCGCAACGTGTGCAAGGGCACGCGGCCTTCACGGTAGAACTCCGAGCGCGACATTTCCGCGCCACCGAGACGTCCCGAGCACTGGATACGGATGCCCTTGGCACCGCTGCGCATCGTAGTCTGCATTGCCTTACGCATCGCACGACGGAACTGAACCCGGCCCGAAAGCTGTTCGGCAACGCCCTGCGCCACGAGCTGCGCATCAACCTCGGGGTTCTTGACCTCAAGGATGTTGAGTTGGACCTGCTTGCCGGTCAGCTTCTCGAGCTCACCGCGAATACGGTCCGCCTCGGCGCCGCGGCGACCGATCACGATACCCGGACGTGCAGTGTGGATGTCTACGCGAACGCGGTCACGCGTGCGCTCGATCTCCACCTTGCTGATGCCCGCGCGATCCATGCCCTTGGTGAGCAACTTACGGATCTGAACGTCTTCACCGACGTAGCTCTTATACAACTTGTCGGCGTACCAACGGCTCTTGTGATCCGTGGAGATGCCTAATCGGAACCCATGGGGGTTGATTTTCTGTCCCACTAGCGGTTCCCACCCTTCTTCGTAGTCTTGGCGGCTGAGACAAGTTTCTTCTCAGCAAGCACTGTGGCCGGCTGCACAACAACCGTGATGTGGCTGCTGCGCTTCAGGATGCGGTTAGCCGCACCCTTGGCGCGGGGGCGCCAGCGTTTCATCGTCGGACCTTCGTCGACCTGCACCTTGCTGATGATCAGCGTGGAGCGGTCAAGGCCTTCAGTCGTCTCGGCATTGGCAGCGGCGCTGTCTACGAGTTTGTAGACATTCTCGGCTGCGGCCTGCGGAGCAAACTTGAGCAGCGGCAGCGCCTCATCGACCGGAAGTCCGCGGACCAGGTCAATGACACGACGTGCCTTCTGCGGTGTAATACGGACAAAGCGAGCCACTGCGAAAGCTCCGGGTTCATCACCCAGAAGGCTGTCGCGGCGGGCGCTCACGCCCTGACGGGACTGTGCACTCATCGTCTCTTGGCCTTTCGGTCGTCCTTCTCATGACCGCGGAAGGTGCGGGTCGGAGCGAATTCGCCCAGCTTGTGACCGACCATTGAGTCGGTGATGAAGACCGGTACGTGCTTGCGTCCATCATGAACGGCGATCGTGTGTCCGATGAAGGACGGCAGAACCATCGAACGACGCGACCAGGTCTTGATCACATTGTGTGTGGCGGCTTCGTTCTGTGCGTCGACTTTCTTCTCCAGATGGCCGTCGACGAACGGGCCCTTTTTCAAACTTCTTGGCATTCTCAGGCCCCTTCTCAGCGCTTATTCGATTTGCGGCGGCGGACGATCAACTTGTCACTGGCCTTGCGCTTACGCGTACGACCCTCGGCCTTGCCCCACGGCGAAACCGGGTGACGACCACCGGACGTCTTGCCCTCGCCACCACCATGCGGGTGATCGACAGGGTTCATGACGACACCACGTACGGTTGGACGTTTGCCCTTCCAGCGGTTACGGCCGGCCTTGCCCCAGCTGATGTTCGACTGTTCGGCGTTGCCGACCTCACCGATCGTGGCGCGGCAGCGGACGTCGACGTAGCGCATCTCACCGGAAGGCAGCCGCAATTGCGCGCGCGGGCCTTCTTTGGCGACGAGCTGAACCTTGGCTCCAGCAGAGCGGCCCATCTTGGCGCCACCACCGGGACGAAGCTCGATCGCATGCAGCTGCGTGCCAACCGGGATGTTGCGAAGCGGCAGGTTGTTGCCGACCTTGATGTCGGCGCCGGTTCCGGCTTCGACGGTCATACCCTGGGTCAAACCCTCGGGAGCAACGATGTAGCGCTTCTCGCCATCGGCGTAGTGCAGCAACGCGATGCGCGCGGTGCGGTTGGGATCATATTCGATGTGCGCGACCTTGGCCGGCACACCGTCTTTGTCCCAGCGACGGAAGTCGATGATGCGGTAGGCGCGCTTGTGGCCGCCACCTTGGTGACGCGTCGTGATACGACCCTGGTTGTTGCGCCCGCCCCTTTTGGGAAGCGGGACAACCAGGGACTTCTCCGGCGTCCTACGCGTGATCTCGGCGAAGTCGGCAACCGAAGAGCCACGACGGCCCGGGGTTGTCGGCTTATATTTGCGAATTGCCATAGTTAAATCAATCCTCGGCTCAAGCGCTCGGCGCTGAGAAGATGTCGATGGTCTGACCAGCGGCAACACTGACGATGGCACGCTTGGTGCTCTTGCGCGTGCCTTCACCGGTACGGGTGCGGCGAACCTTGCCGTTGCGGTTGATCGTGTTGACTGACGTGACCTTGACGCCGAAGATTTTCTCGACGGCGATCTTGATCTCAGTTTTGTTGGAGTCCGGGTGCACCACGAAGGTGTACTTGTTGTCATCGAGCAAGCCGTAGCTCTTCTCGCTGACGACGGGCGCAATCAGGACGTCCCGGTGATCCTTGTGAAGCGTGCTCACTTATCTCCTCCAGGTGCTGTGAAGCCGGCGGCTTCAGCGGACTCGACCGTGTCGAACCACGCTTCCGCGATAGTCGCTTCGTACCACTGGCTGTCAGGCGTGTGGTACTTCATCGAATCGACGTTGCCCTTGATGTCGAAGCCCTTGGGAGCGTTGCCGCTCTTGAGCGGGGCTTTCGAACCCGGGCCGTACGGCTGGGTCTTGGTTGCCGCAGAAGTCGCAGCGTCTGGCGTTTCGGCCTTCGGCTCGGCAGCCTTCTTGGCAGGCGTGGGGGCACCTCCCGCGGACGCAGTCCGTGGGGGATTTTTGGCGGCAGTCTTAGGCGCCGGCTTGGCGGCACCCTTCTCGACAACCTCAGTGGCAGCCTTGCTCAGGGCGATCGTGTCGACGCCCTCGGCCGAACGAGCAGCTACGAAGCCATCGAACGCGGCCTTGGTGAAGACCAGATCATCACTGAGCAGCACGTCGTAAGCATTGAGCTGATCGAACGGCAGCAATACGAGGTTGTCGACGTTACGAAGGCTCAGCGGCGTCGCGGTGTCTTCGCGGTCAACGACCACGAGGATGCGCGGACGCTGCGTCAACTGCTGCAGCGAAGCAACCGCGGCCTTGGTGGACGGCGTGCCATCAACGAGGCTGTCAACGACATGAACGCGACCATTGCGTACGCGGTCGGACAACGCGCCACGGAGTGCCGCAGCGATCATCTTCTTGGGCGTGCGCTGGCTGTAGTCACGCGGCTTCGGGCCGTGGACAATGCCACCGCCGGAGAATTGCGGGGCGCGTATCGAACCCTGACGGGCGCGACCTGTGCCCTTCTGACGGTACGGCTTGCGGCCACCGCCGGAGACTTCGCCACGACGCTTGGTGCTGTGTGTGCCTTGGCGTGCCGCAGCGAGCTGCGCGACAACAACCTGGTGGATCAAAGGAATGTTGACCTGGACATCGAAGATGTCAACGGGAAGCGCGACATCAATGCCGCCCTTGAATGTGCTTTGCGCCATCGGTTATGCCCCCTTCTCAGCGGATCGGATGACAATGAGCGCACCCTTGGGGCCGGGAACGGCGCCCTTGATGAGGATGAGTCCCTTGTCGGTGTCGACGGCGTGAACCGTGAGGTTCTGCGTCGTGACGCGGTCGGTGCCCATGTGGCCAGCCATGCGCTTACCGCGGAAAACTCGACCGGGGGTGGCACAGGCGCCGATCGAGCCAGGCTTGCGGTGGTTGCGGTGCGCACCGTGTGAAGCGCCGACACCGTGGAAGCCGTGACGCTTCATGACACCGGCGAAGCCTTTGCCCTTGCTCGTGCCAGTCACGTCGACTGCCTCGCCTGCGGCGAAGATGTCGGGCGCGATTTCCTGACCGAGCGTGTAGTCGGCAATTGCCTCGGTACGGATCTCAACGATGTGACGACGCGGCGTAGTGCCGGCCTTCTCGAAGTGACCGGCAGCGGGCTTGTTGACCTTGCGGCCGGGAATGTCGCCGAACCCGATCTGGACGGCCGAGTAGCCGTCGGTCTCACGGGTACGAATCTGCGTCACGACGTTGGTGTCGGCCGCGATCACGGTTACGGGGACAATTCGGTTGTCAGCGTCCCAAACTTGGGTCATGCCGAGTTTGCGGCCGAGGAGGCCGCGCACATTTTCTTTAACGATATTGCTCATTGGTCGCTATACCCCTCAGAGCTTGATTTCGATATCCACGCCAGCAGGAAGATCGAGACGCATGAGCGAGTCGACCGTCTTCGGCGTGGGATCGATAATGTCGATGAGACGTTTGTGGGTGCGCATCTCGAAGTGCTCGCGGCTGTCTTTGTACTTGTGCGGCGAACGGATAACGCAGAACACGTTCTTTTCCGTGGGCAGTGGCACCGGGCCCGCGACCTTTGCACCAGTGCGCGTAACCGTGTCAACGATCTTGCGCGCCGAGGAGTCAATCACCTCGTGGTCATAGGCCTTGAGCCTGATGCGGATTTTTTGTCCCGCCATGCTCTCGCTTCGTCCTTCTCTTCGATCTGCTGATTCGTTTTGCCTCGGGTCAAGGAGAAAACGGTTGCTCCCTCCTCCGACCCCCGAGGTCGGGCGTGTCGCGTATGCCAGAGGCACAAAACTTCACACACTTGTCGAGTTAGGTAGTTGGGCCCGCTAACTTCGCGGGCCAAGCGCAACCTCTGATGTAGTGCCGCTGTGCCCTGCAACCGGCCAAAATGCCTTGAATGGCGGCCGGACAAGCTTTTCTGCGGCACCCCAGCGGTCACACCGGAGCAACCGAAATATTGTGTCAGACATGGAGGTACAAATACAAATCGGGGTACGTGTCTGGTAGCGACCGGATCAACTCAGCCCGCCCCGAAGGCGAGCCCGAGAGAATAGGTGACGGCCGCAGCGGTGTAGCCGATGGCGAGTTGGCGGCCTGCACTGAGGAGGGGCCGACCACCGGTCAGCAGCCCGACGATCGTCCCGGTTCCGAGCAGTGCGAGGCCCACAAGACCAGCCGCAACCACGATTGCGGGCGGGCCAGTAAGGCCGAACAAGAACGGTATGACCGGGACGATGGCGCCCGATGCGAAGAAGGTAAAGCTCGATGTTGCGGCGCCCGGACCCGTGCCGATTGCCTCATGGACGTCATGCCCTGGGTCCGGATTCGAGTCACGCCGCGCACCAGTTATCGACAGGAGCCGCTCGCGCGCCCGTTCGCGCGCTTCGTCGGGCGTCATACCCCGTGCCCGGTAGACCAACGCGAGTTCATTGGCTTCAAGGTTGAGATATTGGATCGCATCTGCGGTCTTGAGATCGGGCGATGTTGCCTCAAGGAGTTCCCGTTGTGAGCGCACGGAGATGTACTCCCCCGCGCCCATCGAGAGCGCCCCTGCAAGCAGGCCTGCGAAACCGGCGAGCAGAACGACGTGCTGCGACACACCACTTGCGCTCATGCCAACGACCAGCGAAAGATTGCTGACGAGACCGTCGTTCGCGCCGAACACGGCCGCACGGAACGTTCCCGACATCCGATTGCGCCCGCGCGCAGCCAGCCCTCGAACCACTTCTTCATGGATCTGTTCGTCGGCGGCCATCTCCTTGGTCGCGTCGTTGTCCTGCACATATGGTGACTGCGATTCACGACGCTGGGCCAGTGCAAGGACGAACACCGAGCCAAAACGCCGAGCCAACCAACCAATGAAACGGGTACGCAGATCCCCCCGCTGGGGTGGGCCAACGCGATCGCCCAGCAGGGTCACCCAGTGCTGTTCGTGTCGGGACTCAGCTGCAGCGAGACCGAGCAGGATCGCCCGCTCTTCGCCTGCCCGCCGGCTAGCAAGGTCTCGGTAGACCGCCGCCTCGGCACGTTCGTTGGCAAGATAACGACGCCACCGACGGATCGTCTGCGATGATGCGGCAGGGCCCGAAGTTGGCGTGGGCTGGCTGGTCATGGTCTTCCTTGCCCGGGATCAGTTGGTCGTGGCGGCACGATCGACCTTATCGGACGGCGCCGACTCACAAATGGAGATGCTGCTCCTTCTCGACGTGGCCGAGGGGCTCGATCTGGAATGTACTGTGTTCGACGTCGAAATGCTCGGCCAGGCAACCACGAAGCCGATCGAGGACGGCCTCGGCCTGGTCCATGTCGACGATGTCGCCCTCGACCACGACATGTGCGCTCATGACCGGCATACCCGACGTTATCGTCCAGACGTGTAGGTCGTGAACGTCACTCACTCCTTCTGCGCCCAACATATGAGCCCGCAACTCGGCCAGATCGACGTCCTTGGGCGATCCTTCAAGCAACACTTCGGAGACGTCGCGCAGGAGCGAAAGCGCACGCGGAAGGATCATGGCGGCGATCAAGAGCGACGCGATCGGATCGGCGAGGTACCAGCCTTGGGTCGTGATCAGGATCGCCGCAGAAATGACCGCCACAGAGCCCAGCGCGTCGCCGAGGACCTCGAGGTATGCACCGCGGACGTTGAGGCTCTCCTTGGCCCCTGCGCGCAGCAGCAGCATCCCGATCAGATTGACCACCAAGCCGATACAACCCGCGACGATCATCAACTGCCCATCGATCGACGGCGACTCACCAAATCGCCGAATCGCCGTGACAGTGACCCAGATCGACAGGCCGAGCAAAATCAGCCCGTTGAGCGCGGCGGCGAGTATCTCGGTGCGGTGATAGCCAAAAGTGCGACGCGTGCCGGGCCGGCCCTCCACCTGCGCGAAGCCAATCGCCGCGAGCGCCATCGCGACGCCGAAGGTGTCACCGAGCATGTGCCCTGCATCGGCGAGCAACGCGAGGCTGCCGGTGATCCATGCCGCGACCGCTTCGACGATCAGGACCGTGAAGGACAAGCACAGAACGATGACCAACCGCGAGCGATGCTGCACCCCGGTTCCGCGGCTGTGGTCGTGTCCCATGGCTCCAAGGTTAGAGGGACGCAATCGAATATACGACTTAACCGTCCGCCAAAAGGACGCGATTGACAACCATTCCCAGTCCGGCTCAGGCCCGAACCAGTTCATCGGACGAACGATGAGGGATTCTGGCCGCTCCATCGTCCGAAACCATCATCATTCGTCACTCGTAAGGAGTGCACGCAGAGGGCCCCGCCCTGCCGAAGCAGAACGGGGCCCTTGCAGACGAGTCGGTGTTACAGGCTCACTTGTTGATCTTGGTGACGCGACCGGCGCCAACCGTACGTCCACCTTCACGGATCGCGAACCGAAGTCCCTCTTCCATGGCGATGGGCTGGATCAGCACAACCGACATCTCGGTGTTGTCGCCGGGCATGACCATCTCGGTGCCTTCAGGCAGCGTGACGACGCCGGTGACGTCCGTGGTGCGGAAGTAGAACTGCGGGCGGTAGTTGTTGAAGAACGGCGTGTGACGGCCGCCTTCTTCCTTCGACAGGATGTAGACCTGGCCATCGAACTCCGTGTGCGGAGTCGTGGTGCCGGGCTGGATGACAACCATGCCGCGTTCGACATCTTCGCGCTTGGTGCCACGCAGGAGAAGGCCGACGTTTTCGCCAGCTTCGCCCGTGTCGAGCAATTTGCGGAACATTTCGATGCCGGTGACCGTCGTGGTCTGCTTGGCCTCGCGGATACCGATCAGGTCGACAGTGTCGTTGACCTTGACGATGCCACGCTCGATACGACCGGTGATGACGGTGCCACGACCGGTGATCGTGAAGACGTCCTCGACAGGCATGAGGAACGGCTTCTCGGTCTCGCGAGGAGGCATCGGGATGTAGTCGTCAACGGCCTGCATGAGTTCGAGGATCGACTCGCCCCACTTGGCGTCGCCCTGCAGCGCAGGCTGAGCAGCAACGCGGACAACGGGAACGTTGTCCCCGTCGAAGTCCTGATCGCTGAGCAGTTCACGGACCTCAAGCTCAACGAGCTCAAGAATCTCTTCGTCATCGACCATGTCGCACTTGTTGAGCGCGACGACCATGGCCGGGACACCGACCTGCTTGGCGAGCAGCACGTGCTCACGCGTCTGAGGCATCGGACCGTCGGTCGCTGCAACCACGAGGATTGCACCGTCCATCTGGGCCGCGCCGGTGATCATGTTTTTGACGTAGTCGGCGTGCCCGGGGCAGTCGACGTGCGCGTAGTGGCGGTTCTCAGTCTGGTATTCGACGTGCGAGATCGAGATCGTGATACCACGCTGACGCTCTTCGGGCGCCTTATCGATCTGATCGAACGCCGAAGCCTGGTTGAGATCCGGGTACTTATCGTGCAGCACCTTCGTAATCGCCGCAGTAAGAGTCGTCTTACCGTGGTCGATGTGTCCGATAGTGCCGATGTTCATGTGCGGCTTTGTCCGCTCGAACTTCGCCTTAGCCACTGTGGCTCCTCCTGAATTGAATGAATCTGTTGTCTGTACGCCATGCGGTCACCCGTTGCAGAGAAACCTCAGGCCATCCTATGAGATGGTCCGCTGTTATTCTCCACGGGCCTTTTTGATGATCTCTTCCGCAACGTTCTTGGGAACCTCGGCGTAGGAGTCAAACTGCATCGAGTATGAAGCACGTCCCGAGGTCTTCGACCGCAGATCGCCAACATACCCAAACATTTCGGACAGCGGAACCAGTGCCTTGACTAGTTTCGCACCGCCACTGACTTCCTCCATGGCATTGACCTGGCCACGGCGGGAGTTAAGGTCGCCGATCACGTCGCCCATGTAATCTTCGGGCGTCGTGACGTCGACAGCAAACATTGGTTCGAGAATCACCGGATCAGCCCTGCGTGCGGCATCCTTGAACGCCATTGAACCGGCAAGCTTGAACGCAAGCTCTGAGGAGTCGACATCGTGATAGGCGCCATCGGTCAAGGTCACCTTGATGTCAACCATCGGGTAGCCAGCAAGAATACCGAATTCCATCGCTTCTTCGGCGCCTGCGCCGACCGACGGAATGTATTCGCGCGGCACACGGCCACCGGTGACGCTGTTGACGAACTCATACCCACCTTCACCACCAACCGAAACCCCATTGGGCTCGATGTCGATGATGACCTTGGCGAACTGGCCCGAACCACCGGTCTGCTTCTTGTGCGTGTAGCTGACCTTCTCGACCTTGCGCTTGATCGTTTCGCGGTAGGCGACCTGCGGCTTGCCGACATTGGCCTCAACGCGGAACTCACGCTTCATACGATCGACCAGGATGTCGAGGTGCAATTCGCCCATTCCGGCGATGATCGTCTGACCGGTCTCTTCGTCGGTGTGAACCTGGAAGGTTGGGTCCTCCTCGGCGAGCCGCTGAATCGCGGTGCCGAGACGTTCTTGGTCGCTCTTGGTCTTGGGTTCAATCGCGACCTGGATAACCGGGGCCGGGAATGTCATCGACTCAAGAACAACCGGATTGTGCGAGTCAGCAAGTGTCTCGCCCGTCGTGGTGTCCTTCAGACCCATGACAGCGACAATCTGGCCGGCGCCGACCGAAGCGATCTCTTCGCGCTTGTTGGCGTGCATCTGGTAGACCTTGCCAATGCGCTCTTTGCGCCCCTTGGTCACGTTGAGCACCTGCATTCCGGCTTCGAGCCGGCCCGAATAGACCCGCACGTAAGTCAGTTTGCCCAGGTGCGGATCGGAGGCGATCTTGTAAGCGAGGGCCGCAAGCGGCTCGTCGTCGGACGGGTGACGCTCGATAACCTTGGTCTCATCACGCGGGTCGTGTGCCTCGATCGCACCGACATCGAGCGGCGAAGGCAGGAACTCAACGACGGCGTCAAGAAGTGGCTGAACGCCCTTGTTCTTGAACGCGGTGCCACAGAGGACCGGGTTGAGCGAGGCGGCAAGCGTCGCGCGACGGATCGCCGGCTTGAGCAATTCGGGGGTAATTTCGCCACCCTCGAGGTAGTACTCGGCAAACTGATCGTCGTGGTCGGCCAGCGTCTCGATCAGCAACTGATGACCGGCAGCAGCGCGCTCAGCCAGCTCAGCCGGGATCTCCTCGATGTCGTAGTCCTCGCCAATCTCGGTCTCGCCATGCCAGGTCAGCGCACGCATACCGATCAGATCGACCACGCCGAGGAAGTCGCCTTCGGCGCCAATCGGCAGCTGCAGCACGAGCGGTACGGCGCCGAGACGGTCACGGATTGTCTTAACGCAGTAGTCGAAGTTGGCGCCCGTGCGATCAAGCTTGTTAATGAAGCAGATACGCGGAACGCTGTATTTGTCAGCCTGGCGCCAGACTGTCTCGGACTGTGGCTCAACGCCAGCAACACCGTCGAACACGGCAACGGCACCGTCGAGGACGCGCAGCGAACGCTCCACTTCAACGGTGAAGTCGACGTGGCCCGGGGTATCGATGATGTTGATCTGGTGCTCATGCCACCAGCAGGTGGTCGCAGCAGAGGTGATCGTGATGCCACGCTCCTGCTCCTGCTCCATCCAGTCCATCGTCGCGCCGCCCTCGTGCGTCTCACCGATCTTGTAGTTGATACCGGTGTAGAACAGGATGCGTTCGGTCGTCGTGGTCTTACCGGCATCGATGTGCGCCATGATGCCGATATTGCGGACCCGTACGAGGTCGGTCGTGATTTCTGTAGCCACGTTCTGTGTCTTTCCTTAAAGAAGTGCAGTGCTGCTGCGACTGCGAGTGGAGGACGAGCGTCTCGCGACGCAAGTGATCACCAGCGGTAGTGGGCGAATGCCTTGTTTGCTTCGGCCATCTTGTGGGTATCTTCGCGCTTCTTGACCGAACCGCCGAGGCCATTCGAGGCGTCGAGGAGTTCGTTCTGCAGGCGCTCGGCCATCGTCTTCTCACGACGCTGGCTGGAGTACTTGACTAGCCAACGCAGGGCGAGCGTGGTCTGGCGAATGCCACGGACCTCGATCGGGACCTGGTAAGTCGCGCCACCAACACGGCGGCTCTTGACCTCGAGGGCGGGCTTGACGTTCTCAAGCGCGCGCTTGAGCGTGATGACCGGATCGGTGTCGGTCTTGGCGCGGCAACCTTCGAGCGCGGTGTAAACGATGCGCTGGGCAACCTGCTTCTTGCCGTCTTCGAGAACCTTATTGATCAGCTGGGTGACCAACTGGCTGCCGTAGACCGGATCAGTGTCGATGGGGCGCTTGGGCGCCGGACCTTTACGAGGCATTAGCGCTTCTCCTTCTTCGCTCCGTAGAGGCTGCGGGCCTGCTTGCGACCCTTGACAGCTTGCGTGTCGAGGGCGCCGCGAATGATTTTGTAACGAACGCCGGGGAGATCCTTCACACGACCACCACGAACGAGCACGATCGAGTGCTCCTGGAGGTTGTGGCCCTCACCCGGAATGTATGCAGTGACTTCGGTGCCGCTGGAAAGGCGAACACGTGCGACCTTCCGCAATGCGGAGTTCGGCTTCTTCGGCGTGGTCGTGTAGACACGGGTACATACACCGCGACGCTGAGGAGAACCCTTCAGAGCGGGGGTGTTCGACTGCGACACCTTGCTCTGGCGGCCCTTGCGAACCAGTTGGTTGATCGTGGGCACTACAAACTTCTTTCTATCTGACCTGAGGTGGGCCATGACTCGTGATGTACTCGCCACGTGAATTAACGCGGGATGCGCACATTGTCCTGAGGATTTCAGGCACAGCATCATAGCCTACCGGGTGGGTAGGGCCGGGTCAAAATCGCGTCCGAGTGCAAAATCTGGTGGTTAGGGTGTCAGCGGGCCTGCGAGTAGTTGAGCGGCCGAATCGCCATCAACTGTGAGCCGATCGTGGCCGGTTCGCTGCCACAGTCCGAGATACAAATCCAGCGCGCTTCCACTCACTTCGGCATCCGATTCGAGGCTCGTGTGCAGCAAAATCGGCGGCCCTTGGGGGTCTTGACTCGGCGCCACGAGCCACGAGGCGTCAGTGTCAGTCGCGATGATTCGGATCCGGGCTGACACCTCCGGTCGACGGTCGCGCATCGTCAGGCGCGGGAAGAACACCGACAGGACTTCGTCGATGCCATCAACTGCCACTTCAGTTGGAATCTCCCAGTCATTCTCCAGCTCGCCAAGCGCCTGCATGACATCAACCAGGTGGACGGTCGTTTCGTGCAGCTGCCGCCGCGGCCAGAATGCCGCTATCTCCCCCACGAGCGAGAAGTTCGGCGTAACCTCATCGGGCTCGACCGCCTGCACTGCAGCCAACAGTGCGGTGGCGGTGCCGGCATACCAATCGATGAGCGGCTCGGTTGCTACCACCTTGGGCACCTCGAGCCGCTGCCCGCTGAGAATTGTCGCGGCCGCCCAGCGATGCATCGTGCCGACATGAATCCCGACGTCGGCAATTGTCCAGCCGGGGCAGGAGGCAACGTCTTCTGAACCATCGGCCTTGCCGAGTCGCTCGGCCAATTGAGTCATGACGTTTCCGAGGTAGGGCAGATGTTCCATTGGCCTCATTCGCAGGTCTAGTGACGGTCATTCGTGGCGTATGCAGCCAACCTACGACAAATGTTCCACTTTGTTCGACTCCGAACCACGATGATCGCGCAGAAGTTGCGCCAGATGAATCGCATGAACGTCGGTGAGGTCATCGAGTTGGGTCCGGCAGGAGAAGCCGTCGGCAAGAACAATGGTTTCGGGACCAGCACCGCGCACGGCGGGCAGAAGTTGCTGCTCGGCAATCTGGACCGAGACCTCGTAATGGCCCTTCTCGACGCCGAAATTTCCAGCCAGACCACAACAGCCGCTCAGCCGTTGGACTATCGCACCGGTCGACGTCAGCAAGCGCATGTCGGCGTCAAAACCGATGACCGAAGCCTGATGACAATGTGGCTGGACAATGACGGTCCGGCCGTGGAGATCTGGTGGGGTCCAGCCCTCGGTCCGCTCAAGCAGCTCCGAAAGGGTGAACACTCCCCCGGCGACATCGACCGAACGCGGATCATCGACAAGTTCGACGGCATCGGAGCGCAGCGTGGCCAAACACGATGGTTCAAGTCCGACAATCGGCACACCCGCCTGAACATACGGATGCAGCTGCTCGATCGCGTGGGTGATGAGTTTGCGTGCGGTATCGAGCTGACCGGTCGTGATCCACGTCAGGCCACAGCACACCTGCCGTTCAAGGAACTCGACCCGGTAGCCGGCTGCCTCCAGCAATTCGACTCCTGCCTTGCCAGCTTCGGTCGAAAAATATTCAGAGAACGAGTCAGCCCACAGCAGCACTCTCCCGCCACCCCTAGGCGGACCCAAGGCCCCGGTCGCACGCTTGCGCGCCCAATGCGAAAGCCGTTGTGTCGCGAACGCGGGGATGCTCCGACGCGAATCGATGCCGGCTGACCACAGCGCGAGATGGCGCAGACCAGGAATCTTGAGCGCTAAGTTCGCGATCCGGGCGATCGGGGCGGTAAGACGGGCCAATAGGGGCAGTCGGCCGAGGAAGTAGTGGCTCCGTGGCCTGATCCGTCCCTTGTACGACTGGTGGAGCACCTCGGACTTGTAGGCAGCCATGTCGACTCCTGTTGGGCAATCGTTGAGACAACCTTTGCAGGACAGGCACAGGTCAAGTGCCTCATGCACTTCTGGCGACCGCCAACCGTCCTTGACGAGGCGACCGTCGATCATTTCCTGCAGTACACGTGCACGTCCGCGCGTCGAGTCCTTCTCATTGCGGGTTGCCTGGAATGACGGACACATGACGCCGTTGCTGCCGGAGTTATCCGCGATGCATTTGCCAACGCCGGTGCAGCGATGGACCGCCTTGCCGAAATCGCCCTCGTCGTGCAGCAGCCTCAACCCGAGTCGCTCGCTGATGGCGCCGCGGCCAGAGCCACGCAGATCGGCGTCGACCGCATTGGGTTTCACGAGCACGCCTGGATTGAGCAGGTTCTGCGGATCAAAGACATTTTTAACCTTGCCGAACAGGTCGATTGCCGCCGCCGAATACATCAGCGGCAACAACTCCGAGCGTGCCCGGCCATCGCCATGCTCGCCCGACAGCGAGCCACCGTGTGCGGCGACAAGTGTGGCGGCGTCGGCAAGAAAGTCGCGGAAACCCTGATGTCCGCCAGGTTCATCGAGCGGGAAGTCGATGCGTACGTGGATACAACCGTCGCCGAAGTGGCCATATGGCACACCGTCGAGCCGGTAGGAGCCGAGCAGCGCTTCGAACTCACGCAGATACATTCCGAGTCGAGCTGGCGGAACGGCGGCGTCCTCCCACCCCGAGAGCGCCGGGCGCGACAGCGTGCGAGCGGCGAGCCCCGCACCTTCTTCGCGGATCTTCCAGAGTGCGGCTTGTTCGGGTGCGGCCGTCACCAGCCGCGATGCCAGAGCGTCACCGGCACGTGCAGCGCGGGTCGCGGTCGCCTCCAATTCAGCCGGATCGTTGCCGGAGAATTCAACGAACAACCAGCCGTTGCCCGCCGGTAACTCAGGGATCGCTGCGCTACCGTGCTTGGCGCGAACAACGTCGACGATTCGTGAGTCAAGACCTTCACAGGCGGTCGGCGAAAACTCCAGCAGCGCTGAAACGTGATCGGCCGCGTCGGCCATCGACGCATAGCTGAGCAACAGCAACCTGCGATGGTCTGGATCCTCAACCAGCCGGACCGTCGCCTCGGTCAGGACCACAAGTGTTCCTTCGGTTCCGGCCAGAAATGTGTTCACGTCGAAGTGGTTCTCCGGCAACAGGTGTTCAAGGCTGTAGCCGGAAACCTGCCGCCCGAATGTGCCGAATTCGGTGCGAATCGTCCCCATGTCGGCGGCAACGACATCGCGTAGTTGATCGAACAGTGGCGCGTTCGGCTGGGCGTCCTTAGTCAACGAGAACTGCTCACCGCCGATCGTCACCAACTGAAGACCGGTGACGTTGTCAGCCGTACGTCCGTATGCGAGCGCGCGCGAGCCGCAGGCATTGTTGCCGATCATTCCGCCGACCGTGCAGCGCGTATGGGTCGACGGGTCAGGGCCGAAACGCAATCCCAATGGGACCGCCGCCTTCTGCAGCACCGCGTGGACCGTGCCCGGATCGACGCGAGCCGTCATCGCTTCCTGATCGATCTCATGAACCGCATTCAGATGTCGGGTGAAATCCATCACGACACCGGTGCCCACGGCATTACCAGCGATGGACGTGCCTGCACCGCGCGACGTCAACGGCGTGCCAGTTTCCGCACAGGCCGCCACCGTTGCAATGACCTCATCAACATGACGAGGCCGCACGACGACCTGCGGTATGACCCGATATAGCGACGCATCCGTGCTGTAGAGCGCGCGCGTCAGAGTCGATGAGTCGACATCACCAACATCATTGCGTCGAAGCGCGCCGAGTACGTCCGAAGCGACCGTGGAACCCTCACCCAGACTTGTTGGAGGGATCACCAAAGCTCGATTGATGCCGTGAGGATGCCGGCTAGATCATCGGCGGTGACAACTAGCGGAGCCGTCGCCAACAGCCGCTGCTGCTTCATCGTGCCTTCGACGAGTTCGGGCACATCCCTCACATCAAAACCGACTGCACCAATGCCAGCTGGCAACCCGATATCGCGCATAATTTTCTTAAGCACCTGCGGCAAGAAGTCGGCGAGATCATCGGGTCGTTCAGCGGAGGGGTCAAGCAGTTCCGCAGCCCGGAGGTGTCGCTCGGGCGAAGCCTCGAAGGTGAACCGAAACGCTTCCGGCGCGCTGAGCGAAACTGCCATACCGTGCGGCACCATCGCGTGATCGGCGTTGTAGCCATCGGGTCGAAAGTCGGTCACCTGGCCGGCGATCGGATAGGCGTTCGCATGCGGAATGTGGACGCCAGCATTGCCGAAACCGAGGCCGGCGAATGTTGCCGCCATGGCGACATTCGTACGCGCATCGAGATTGCCACCCTCGCGCACCGCGGTGCGGAACGATCCGGCCAGGAGGCTCATTGCCTTTTCCGACCACATATCTGAAATGGGATTGGCGCCGCAGTACGGCACCCGCTGCTCAGCGGTCTTATGTTCGTAGGACTGATACGGGCGCGCGGTGTAGCTCTCAAGGGCGTGGCACAAGATGTCCATGCCGGCCGCGGCCGTGACGCCAGCGGGCTGAGTCAAGGTGAGTTCGGGATCTACGATCGCCAGTCGCGGGCGCAGCCGGGCATGCGAAATGCCGGTCTTGACTTGCTGGCTGAGAACATCCAGCACACAGATTGTCGTGCTCTCACTGCCGGTGCCGGTGGTCGTCGGCAGTGCAATCAGCGGCAGCAGCGGCTTGCTCGGCGCTTTGGCCCGACCAACAGGTGCATTGATGTAGTCCATCAAGTCGCCTTCATTGGTGGTCAGAAGGTTGACCGCCTTGGCCGTGTCGATACTCGAGCCGCCGCCAATGGCGACAATCACATCGAACGGCCCGCTCGCGCGAGCGAAATCAATTGCTTCGACGAGGCTCTCATCGGTGGGCTCAACTCTGGATCGATCGAAGACAACAACCTCCAGCCCGGTCGTACGCAACTCATCGGCCAACTGCGCGGGCAGCCCGGTGGCGGCGATGTTCGGGTCGGTGACCAATAGCACTCGGCGTGCGTCAAACTGGGCAATCTCGAACGCCAGTTCGTGTCGTGCACCGACGCCGAATTTGAGCCCTGGTGCACCATATGTAAAGACGGACTCTGGGTGGCTGGGCGAAAAGGTCGTCACGGGAACTCCTACCGGTAATCGCTGTTGCCATGGAGTTTACGCACGACGGCCACGCCGAAAGGCCATGCCCTACGCTGAAACTCCACTTGACAAGGGGAAACGATGAGCAAGTTGTGGACAGTCCGCGCTGCGGCGCTCGTACTCGCGAGCGCACTTTCAGCGTGCGGCGCGACGGGCGGCGAGGCCGAACCGGGCAGTACGGCGGCGGCCACCCCGACCCTCGACGTGGCACAGCACCAGTCCGGACCCGAAAGCCCGATCGCCTTTGGTCTGCAGGTGCCCAAGGGCGCCACCCAACTCGGCCCGCTGGTACGCATCCGCAGCGACCGGCTGATCAAGGCATACACTCCGCAACTCGATGCTGCGGTGGCACAGAAGGATGCTGACCTGGCGGCTCGTAATGCCGAGTTGGCCAAAGATGGCAAGCCGACAATTACCCCGACGCCAGCAGCGCTCAATCGACCCAATACCGACACCTTCAAACTGCTCAAGGACGACGCCCCCAAGCCCGACACCACGATGTCGGTGATGCGCGTAGATGGCAATCCGTCCGATGTCGTGACGCGCATGATCAGCCAGATCGCCGCGGTGATCCCCAACGCGGGGATTAAGACCCGCGATCTGCCGACGTACTGCACCTCGGTGGCCAATCGCGTAACCGGATGCAATCTGATCGCGACCGGCAGGACCGAAACCGATCGGGATCTACGGATCACTCTGACCGCTGATCCAGGTGACATCAAAGACCGCACGGCACCGCCATCAACTAATGCCAATCCCGTAATGACCCTCGAAGTCGAATACATCGGTGACCCAATCGCCGGCCAGATCACGAATAAAGATGATGCGAATGCAAAGCTTCGCGGCCAAGACTCGAATGCCCGTCCGAGCAACCTGATCTGGCCGAAGATGGATCTGGATGCCCCCTCGACCATCGCGCTATTGGACGGCAAATGGCGTGCTCCGCTCGACACCACAATCTTGTTGGCGGGCTTCAAGCCACACTTTGTAGCCCTGTCGACCGACAAAGGCCGCCAGGCCGATCTGATTACGGAGGAGTTCATTCGCTCGGTCAGCGACAAGGGGAAGTTCACCGTCGATGTCGTCGATGACCTCAATGAGGTGAGCACGACCTACACGGCCAAACGTAAGGACGGCAAACGGGCCTTCGCCACCTACGTCCTGTCCGCACGCGGCAACTACGCGATGATGTTTTATCTGCCTGCATTGCCGAGTTGATCAATTAACCGCAAGGCATGAGTCACCATTGTTAGCACCGGCCGGTCGGGATTGCCGACCAGGTCGATCGGGGTCCACTCGACGCGGTCTGTGGTCCCACCGATGTCCTTGATCTCAAGTGCTGCGGCGGCATCGACGTCAACCACATACAGCAGATGGACACCGTGGAAGTCCTCGTACTGGTCATCGCGGCCAACGTCGACGGTGTGCACATCGTGTACGTCGGCGAGTGTCGCTGAGCGGGCTTCGATGCCGGTCTCCTCATAGAGTTCACGGAGTACCGTGTCATTGGGCGATTCACCGTGCTCGACTCCCCCGCCGGGCAATGTCCACATTCCAGCCGGATATCCCACCGGTGAGATCCTGGTCAACAAGATTCGTCCCGCGGAGATGACGACAGCATAGGCGCCCAACCGTTGGGTCCGATGCGGATCGTTCATCGAGCCTCCAAAGCAAATTTTCAGAAAGGACGGATAGAGTCAAGCACGATGAGTGAACTCGCCCCCTTACCCGTGACCACTGCGGCGCCGAAAGAACGCGTCGCCTATCTCGATAATGCTCGCTATTGGGTAATGCTGCTTGTCGTCATCGGCCACAGCCTGACGCAATACGTTGCGATGGACTCGGCACGAGCTGTGTATGTCTGGATCTACTCATTCCACATGCCGTTCTTCATTCTTATTTCTGGCTACACCGCACGGCGGTTTGTTGGTGATTTCCGTCAAGTTCGGCGCATCGTGAGTACGCTCGTGATCCCATATCTGCTGGTCGAAACGTCTCTACAGCTCCTCACCCAGCATTACGACGGCACGCCCAAGCATTTGCAGATCCTGTCACCGCAATGGCTGGCTTGGTTCCTCGCGGCGCTGTTCATCTGGCGACTTACCACCCCCATCTGGCGGGCGCTCAAGTATCCGATCACGACGTCGATCATCATTTCCCTGAGCGCCGGACTGATCGAAATCCCCAATGTGCTCGCCCTGCCTAAGGTGCTCGGCTTCCTGCCGTTCTACGTCATCGGGCTGCACATGAGCCGTGAACGTTTCCAGCGTCTTACCGAGACCCGAGTCCGAGTCGCCGCCGTGCTGATCCTGACGGTCTCGTTCATCTATTGCTACCTTTTCTCCCGCGGCTGGGAAATCGACTGGCTGCTGTGGAAGCAGCGCTATGGTGAGTCCCCACTCAATGCGAGCGCCTGGGAAGGTGTCCTTCAGCGCACTGAACTATTGGTGGTCGGCTTGGTGCTGACGTTCGCGGCGCTCTCCCTCATACCGAATAGCCGGTCGTGGACCACAACTCTTGGCGGCCGGACATTTTACTGCTATCTGCTGCACGGCTACGTGATTCTGCTCCTCAGGGACCAGTTCCATGTATTCGACGGACTCAACCAGTATGGCGTGCCAGCTGTGATCGCCACGATGATCGCTGCGGTGATACTCGGCAACGTGCTGATGCTCAAGATCTTCGCCACGATCTTCCGGCCGCTATTCGAACCGCGCCTGACCTGGATGTTCCGCACGCCGGCGGAGCCTCAAGCCACGGTCCCCGCTGCGACGACGAACGATGAGGGTTTACCACCGCCTGTGGACGCAAAAGCCTCATCTTGAGCCGCTGACTCAGGGACATACAGAAGGGGGACCGTCCGCGCGGACGGTCCCCTTCTGTAGGTGTTGTTCGGACTACTTGTCGTACGACGTGAAGTCGAAGTCGTCCAACGCTACCGGCTCATTGGCAGCCGGGCCGAATCCATAGTCATAGGACTCGTAACCGGTGACCGAGTAGGCCGCCGCTCGGGCTTCTTCGGTCGGCTCGACCCGGATATTTTTGTAACGGTCGAGGCCGGTACCGGCCGGGATGAGCTTGCCGATGATGATGTTCTCCTTGAGCCCGCGCAACGAATCGGACTTGCCGTGGATCGCCGCGTCGGTCAGCACTCTGGTCGTCTCCTGGAAGGAAGCGGCCGACAGCCACGACTCAACCGCGAGCGACGCCTTCGTGATGCCCATCAGGACCGGACGACCGGAAGCCGGCGTCCCACCCTCAGCAACGACGCGACGGTTCTCATCTTCGAACTTCGAGCGATCGGCGAGGTCACCGGGGATCAAGGCTGAATCGCCCTGTTCGATGACCGTGATGCGGCGAAGCATCTGGCGAACGATGATCTCGATGTGCTTGTCGTGAATCGCGACGCCCTGCGAACGGTAGACCGCCTGGACTTCGTCCACGAGGTGTTCCTGCACGCGGCGAACACCGAGGATACGCAGAACTTCCTGCGGATCGGGTGTGCCATGGGTGAGCTGATCGCCGACATCGACGTGATCGCCGTCGAAGAACAACAACCGCGAACGCTTGCTGACCGGATACTCAACGGCCTCGGAGCCATCGTCGGGAGTGATGACGAGCTTGCGTGCCTTGTCCGAGTCGTCAATCGCGATGCGACCAGCAACCTCGGTGATCGGCGCCTTGCCCTTGGGCTGACGAGCTTCGAAGAGCTCGACGACACGTGGCAGACCGTGGGTGATGTCATCGCCGGCCACACCACCGGTGTGGAAGGTACGCATCGTGAGCTGAGTGCCGGGCTCACCAATCGACTGGGCCGCGATCGTACCGACCGCTTCACCGATGTCGACGAGTTTGCCGGTGGCCAACGAGCGGCCGTAGCACTTGGCGCAGGTGCCGGTATGAGCTTCACACGTCAGGACCGTCCGGACCTTGATCGTGTCGACGCCGGCCTCGATCAAGCGCGCAATCTCGACATCGCCGAGGTCACCGCCAGCCGGGATTAGTACGTCGCCACTCTTCGGGTCGTTGATGTCGACCGCCGCGCTGCGCGAGTATGCCGAGGTTTCGACATTCTCCGCCGACACGAGACGACCGTCATCCAACCGGTCCGCAATGACCTTGGGCAGACCACGTTCGGTGCCACAATCTTCTTCGCGGATGATGACATCCTGGCTCACGTCGACCAAGCGACGGGTCAGATAACCCGAGTCGGCCGTACGAAGCGCAGTGTCGGCAAGTCCCTTGCGGGCACCGTGGGTCGCGATGAAGTACTCGACGACCGACAGGCCCTCACGGAAGTTGGACTTGATCGGACGAGGAATGATCTCGCCCTTCGGGTTGGCCACCAGACCACGCATTGCGGCGATCTGACGAACCTGCATCATATTGCCGCGAGCACCCGAATGGACCATCATCCAGATGGGGTTGTCGACGTTCTCGTTGAACGTCTCCTCCATCTCCTGGGTCACCTCATTGGTGGCCTGGGTCCAGATCTCGATGAGTTCCTGGCGACGCTCGTCCTCGGTGATGAGACCGCGATCGAACTGCTGCTGCACCTTGGCCGCAAGACCCTCGTGCTTGGCGAGGATCTCCGGCTTGTGCTCCGGTGTGACGACATCACCAATCGAGATGGTGACACCCGAGCGGGTCGCCCAGTAGAAGCCGGTGTCCTTGAGGTTGTCAAGGGCGTTCGCGACATCAACCTTGGAATAGCGCTCGGCGAGATCGTTAACGATGCCACCCAATTGCTTTTTGCCGACCTGGTAGTCGACGTATGGGTAGTCCTCGGGCAAGGCTTCGTTGAAGATTGCACGGCCCAGGGTTGAATCCATCGTTGCGCCGCCATCGACGCGCAGCTTGACCTTCGACTGCAGCGTGATTTCCTTGCGGTCGAAGGCCATCATGGCCTCGGCAACCGAGGAGAACGCGCGGCCCTCGCCCACGTGACCGTCGCGGTCGAGCGTGAGGAAGTACAGACCGATGATCATGTCCTGAGTCGGCATCGTGACCGGGCGGCCATCGGACGGCTTCAAGATGTTGTTGGTCGAGAGCATCAAGATACGAGCCTCGGCCTGCGCCTCGGTGCTCAGCGGCAGGTGCACGGCCATCTGGTCGCCGTCGAAGTCGGCGTTAAAGGCCGAGCAGACGAGCGGGTGGATCTGGATGGCCTTGCCCTCGATCAACTGCGGTTCGAAGGCCTGGATGCCGAGACGGTGCAGGGTAGGCGCGCGGTTAAGCAGC
Organism: Aeromicrobium changchenzhani; assembly: GCF_057586615.1. Classification (NCBI taxonomy): domain Bacteria; kingdom Bacillati; phylum Actinomycetota; class Actinomycetes; order Propionibacteriales; family Nocardioidaceae; genus Aeromicrobium; species Aeromicrobium changchenzhani. The sequence continues at coordinate 2,979,088 of NZ_CM172480.1, forward strand.
ACCGGATGCTCGGTGATGACTTCTTCGAGCACATCCCACACGACCGAACGCTCGCGTTCGACCATGCGCTTGGCGCTCTTGATGTTCTGCGCGTGGTTGAGATCAACCAGACGCTTCATCACGAACGGCTTGAACAGCTCGAGTGCCATCGGCTTAGGCAGACCACACTGGTGCAGTTTGAGCTGCGGACCGACGATGATGACCGAACGACCGGAGTAGTCGACGCGCTTACCGAGAAGGTTCTGGCGGAAGCGTCCCTGCTTGCCCTTGAGCATGTCCGAGATCGACTTCAGCGGACGGTTGCCCGGCCCGGTGACCGGTCGGCCACGACGGCCATTGTCGAACAACGAGTCAACGGCTTCCTGAAGCATCCGCTTTTCGTTGTTGACGATGATTTCCGGCGCGCCCAGATCCAACAGCCGCTTGAGCCGGTTGTTGCGGTTGATGACGCGACGGTAGAGGTCGTTGAGATCGGAGGTGGCGAATCGGCCACCGTCGAGCTGAACCATCGGGCGAAGCTCCGGCGGGATGACCGGAACTGTGTCCAGCACCATGCCTTCGGGCTTATTGCTGCTGGAGAGGAACGCTGAGACGACCTTGAGGCGCTTGAGCGCACGGGTCTTCTTCTGGCCCTTGCCGGTGGCAATGATTTCGTGGAGCAGTTCGGCCTCGGCTACGAGGTCAAACGTCTGCAGCCGTTTCTGGATCGCGGCCGCGCCCATGTAGCCCTCGAAGTAGTTACCGAAGCGGTAAGTCATGTCGCGATAGAGCATTTCGTCGCCCTCGAGGTCCTGGACCTTGAGGCTCTTGAACCGCGTCCAGACTTCGTCGAGGCGATCGATCTCGCGCTGAATGCGGTCGCGACGCTGCTTGACCTCACGCTCGGCGGCGTCCTTGACCTTGCGCTTGACGTCGGCCTTAGCGCCCTCGTCCTCGAGTGCCTTGAGGTCCTCTTCGAGCTTCTGCATACGCTCGTTGACTTCGTTGTCACGACGGTTCTCGAGATTCTTGCGCTCGATGTCGATCTTGGCCTCGAGTGAGGACAGGTCGCGGTGGCGCGCATCCTCATCGACCCTGGTGATCATGTAGGCAGCGAAGTAGATGACCTTTTCGAGGTCCTTCGGTGCGAGATCCAACAGGTAGCCCAATCGGCTCGGAACACCCTTGAAGTACCAGATGTGGGTAACCGGAGCGGCCAACTCGATGTGGCCCATCCGTTCGCGGCGGACCTTTGAGCGGGTGACTTCAACGCCACAACGCTCACAGATGATGCCCTTGAAGCGGACACGCTTGTATTTGCCGCAGTAGCATTCCCAGTCCCGAGTCGGGCCGAAGATCTTCTCGCAGAAGAGTCCGTCGCGCTCAGGCTTCAGGGTGCGGTAGTTGATCGTCTCAGGCTTCTTGACTTCGCCATGAGACCAGGTGCGGATGTCATCTGCAGTGGCGAGGCCAATTTGCAGCTGATCGAAGAAGTTCACGTCTAGCACGTTTGTCTTCTTTCCCTTTCAAACAAAAAATCTAAATTACGGCGTGGAAACGGTCGAAGTCCTGCGGAGCCGCCGTTGGACGGCTCCGCAGGCTGCTCAAACTTCTTCGACGCTGCTGGGTTCGCGGCGTGACAGGTCGATACCGAGCTCTTCGGCGGCACGGAAGAGGTCTTCTTCCGCATCGCGCATCTCGACCGCGGTTCCGTCACTGGAAAGGACTTCGACGTTGAGACACAGTGACTGCATCTCTTTGACGAGGACCTTGAAGGATTCAGGAATGCCTGGCTCGGGGACGTTTTCGCCCTTCACAATGGCTTCATAAACCTTGACACGACCGAGAATGTCATCGGACTTGATCGTCAGCAGCTCTTGCAGTGCGTATGCCGCACCGTAAGCCTCGAGCGCCCACACTTCCATCTCACCGAAGCGCTGGCCACCAAACTGGGCCTTACCGCCAAGCGGCTGCTGGGTGATCATCGAGTACGGACCGGTCGAACGCGCGTGGATCTTGTCGTCGACGAGGTGGTGCAACTTGAGCATGTACATGTAGCCGACTGACACCGGGGCGGGGAATTGATCGCCGGTGCGTCCGTCGAACAATGTCGCCTTGCCATCAGGGCCGACCATGCGGTCGCCATCACGGTTCGGCAGCGTCGAGGCCAGGAGTCCCTGGATCTCGTCGTTGCGGGCGCCGTCGAAGACCGGCGTGGCGATGTTGCTGTCGGTTGGTGCACGATCGGCACCAATCGCAGTCAACCGCTTCTGCCACTCTTCTTCGTTGCCCTCGATCTGCCAACCGGATTTGGCGATCCAGCCCAGGTGGGTCTCCATGACCTGACCAACATTCATTCGGCCAGGCACACCGAGCGGGTTGAGCACGATGTCGACGGGGGTGCCGTCTTCCATGAACGGCATATCCTCGACCGGCAAGATCTTGGAGATGACGCCCTTGTTGCCGTGTCGACCAGCTAGCTTGTCGCCGTTGGAGATCTTGCGCTTCTGAGCGACATAGACGCGGACGAGTTGGTTAACGCCGGGAGCGAGTTCGTCGCCCTCGGAGCTGTCAAACACGCGAACGCCGATGACCGTTCCAGACTCACCGTGTGGAACCTTGAGCGAGGTGTCGCGCACTTCGCGCGCCTTTTCGCCAAAGATTGCGCGCAATAGGCGCTCCTCGGGAGTCAACTCAGTTTCGCCCTTGGGCGTAACCTTGCCGACCAGCACGTCACCGTTGCTGACTTCAGCACCGATGCGGATGATGCCACGCTCATCGAGATCGGCCAGCATTTCTTCGCTGACGTTCGGGATGTCGCGCGTGATCTCCTCGGGACCGAGCTTGGTGTCGCGCGCATCGACTTCGTGTTCTTCGATGTGAATCGAAGTGAGCACGTCGTCTTGCACAATGCGCTGGCTGAGGATAATCGCATCTTCATAGTTGTGACCGTGCCAAGGCATGAATGCCACCAGCAGGTTGGCGCCGAGCGCCATTTCACCTTCATCGGTGCACGGGCCGTCGGCGAGCGGAGTGCCCACCTCGACGCGCATACCTTCATCCACGAGTGGACGCTGGTTGGTGCAGGTGCCCTGATTCGAGCGACTGAACTTGGCCAGACGATAGGTGAAGTAGGTGCCGTCGTCCTGCATGATCTCGATGGCGTCGGCGGAAACTTCCTTGACGACACCCGCACCCTTGGCGGTGACAACATCACCGGCATCGACGGCGGCACGATATTCCATGCCGGTGCCGACGAGCGGAGCGTTGTTCTTGATCAACGGGACGGCCTGACGCATCATGTTGGAGCCCATGAGTGCGCGGTTGGCGTCATCGTGTTCGAGGAACGGGATCAACGCCGTAGCGACCGACACCATCTGACGCGGTGAAACGTCCATGTAGTCGACCACATCGGGCGAGACGAGTTCGGCCTCGCCGCCGCGCTGGCGAACCAGGACGGCGTCTTCGGCGAACGTGCTCTTCGCGGTCAGGCCCGAGTTGGCCTGCGCGATGATGAACCGATCTTCTTCGGTTGCAGTGAGGTAGTCGACCTGATCGGTGACCTTGCCCTTAATGACCTTGCGGTAGGGCGTCTCGATGAAGCCGAATGAGTTGATCCGACCGAACGAAGCGAGCGAACCGATCAGACCGATGTTCGGGCCTTCAGGAGTTTCAATCGGGCACATGCGTCCATAGTGCGACGGGTGAACGTCACGCACTTCGTAGCCGGCGCGTTCACGTGACAGACCGCCAGGTCCGAGCGCCGACAAACGGCGCTTGTGGGTCAGGCCCGCGAGCGGGTTGTTCTGATCCATGAACTGGCTGAGCTGCGACGTGCCGAAGAACTCTTTGAGCGCGGCAACGACGGGACGGATGTTGATCAGGGTCTGCGGCGTGATGGCCTCAACGTCCTGAGTCGTCATCCGCTCACGAACAACACGTTCCATGCGAGCCAGACCCGTGCGGAGCTGGTTCTGGATGAGTTCGCCGACCGTACGCATACGGCGGTTGCCGAAGTGGTCAATGTCATCAGCCTCGACCGGAACGGGTCCGGTCGCGCTCGGCAGTTCGGCCTCGCCGGCATGCAGGGCAACGATGTACTTGATCGTCGAGACAATGTCGTCGATCGTCAGCGTCTGCTTGTCGAAAGCCTCGTCAACACCAAGCTTCTTGTTGAACTTGTAGCGGCCGACCTTCGCGAGGTCATAGCGCTTGCCGTTGAAGTAATAATTGTCCAACAGGTTCTGCGCCGCTTCACGCGACGGCGGTTCGCCCGGTCGCAACTTGCGGTAGATATCGAGCAGCGCTTCGTCCTGAGTCTGTGCGTGATCCTTTTCGAGGGTCAGCATCATCGACTCGTACTGGCCGAACTCTTCACGGATCTGCGCCTCGTCATAACCGAGCGCCTTGAGCAGAACGGTCACGCTCTGCTTGCGCTTGCGGTCAAGACGTACGCCAACGAGATCGCGCTTGTCGACCTCGAACTCCAGCCAAGCACCGCGTGACGGGATCATCTTCGCGGTGTAGATGTCCTTGTCGCTCGTCTTGTCAGGCGTGCGCTCGAAGTAGACACCGGGCGAACGGACCAACTGCGACACGACGACACGCTCAGTGCCGTTGATGACGAAGGTGCCTTTGTCGGTCATGAGCGGGAAATCGCCCATGAACACGGTCTGGCTTTTGATCTCACCGGTGTCGTTGTTCATGAACTCTGCAGTCACGAACAACGGGGCGGCGTAGGTGACGTCGCGATCCTTGCATTCGGCAACCGAGTATTTCGGCGGCTCGAATCGATGGTCCCGGAACGACAGACTCATGGTCTCGGAGAAATCCTCGATCGGGGAGATCTCCTCGAAGATCTCCTCTAATCCGGATTTCGTCGAGACGTCTGTGCGACCTTCGGCGAGCGATTGCTCGACGCCGGTCTTCCAGTAGTCATCTCCGATCAGCCAACTAAAGCTGTCGGTCTGCAACGCCAACAACTGCGGAACCTCAAGGGGTTCGGCAATTTTGGCGAAAGAGATACGACGGGGGGTGGTTTGTGCGATTGCTGCGGCAGTGCGCGAGGCGGCCAAGAGGGATCCTTCCGAAGGCTCGCTAGTCTCGTTGAGGCTCAACTTCCGCGCACACCACAAACGCCCAGTCAAGGGACGAGGCGATAAATGGTGAGCGCGAAGATTCAGTCTAGCGCCCCTTTGCCAAATAATGCAAACGGGGTGCTTGACATTTCGACTAGCAGTGTGTTGGCAAGTGTGTTGGCACGAGCTAATTGTTGGGTTGTGTCAGGACAATTCGTGCAGTGTTAGATAGTTCAGGCGGTGTTAAATAGTTCAGATCGTACGATTCAGAGCGCTTCGATGTTGTTGACCAGCCATTGACCATCACGCTTAACCATGTCGACGATGATTCGATTGCCGAAGACCGTCGGGGTTTTCGAGTTCCCCACCAATCGTGCTTGGTCGAGGAAGACCAACACCGACGCTTTATCCGATGAGCATTCATCGCCGCACTGAACGGCCGCCGCGTCCTGGGCGACGCCCTTAACCACGATCTTGTTTTGTGGGGCCAACTCGTCGAGCGCCGGGGAGATCTTGTCGAACTGCTTTTGAAATGCTGGCGTCATGAGTTTTTTGGACTCGGTGACATGCGCGGGCAATTTGTCATATTGGTAGGTGAAGATCGTCTCGGCAGCTCGCGCGGCAGCGTCCGAGGCCTTGGCATTGGACGAAGCGACAGTGTCGCCGCTGCGCTGGTCGCGTACGTCGTTGAAACCATTCACGCCGAACCAGCCAGCGAACCCGATGGACAGAACCATCGCAACTGCGGCCCCGACGAGCCAGGCCATCGAAGTAGGTGCTGGCTTCTGGGTGGACGTCGATGACTCGAGCCTAGGCGCTTCGGTCTTGACCGGCTTAGCGATTGCTACCGGTGCCGGCTTCGTCGTCGACACAGGTTTCGTCGACACGGGCTTCGGGCTCGCGGCCGGCGTCGCTTTTTTAGCCGTCGACGCCTTGGTTGTCGTCTTTGCGGGTGTGGCTTTGGCGGTCGCTGCCTTTTTAGCTGGCGTCTTCTTGGCAGGCGTCTTCTTGGCAGGCGTTTTCTTCGCTGGCGCCTTCGTTTCGGCCGCCTTCTTCGCCGCGGGCTTCTTCTTCGCAGAGATTTTCTTTGCCGCCGGTTCGACCGCGGGCGCAGCCTCGCCGGCAATTCTGCGTCGACGTACGGGTCCGTTGGGATTACTCATTTGGCTTTGCTCCCCTCGGTCGGAGTCGCTGACGGAGTACCAGCCGATGCACCAGCAGCCGCAACGCTGGTCAGTTTATCGACCACCCACGCGCCTTTCTGCTTCACGATGTTGAGCCGCCACCGCAGGTGCTGAACTACCGTCTCTTTATTGTCAGTGTTTGACAACGTGGCATCGGCGGCCACCAGGACGACGGCAGAATCCTTGTCGATGCTATCTAGCGCAACGCCAAGGACCTTGGCGTTGCTGCTGACCTGTTTCTTCGGGATCAGTGCTTTGAAGATTTCTGTGGTGATCTTGTCGAACTCCTTGCGGTACGACGTCGACAGCAGTCCGCCGACACGTTTCTGATAATCAGCTGCCTTCGCCACGTCGTAGGTGGTGTAGGCCATCGTAAAGTCAGTCGCCGTCGTGACGACACGCTCACGATCGCTATTAGCCTGCTGACCGTCGCCCGAAGTGAACTTCGGTACGAAGATCCCAGCTAAGCCGATCAGGACGCATACCACTACGACGATAATGAAAAGCCGCATCAACGCGGAGCCATTTAGCCGCCGTCGCACCGATCCAAAAGTGTCTATTTGGTTATTGCTGGGCCGAGAAGAAGCCACTTCCACGAATCCTTTCCGAGGCCGACGACGTCTGTGGACGCAACGGCGGCCCGGTTACTGCGGTCAACGGTTGTTTTGGACGGGTTGCGGGGAACGGGCTCCGGCTTCGTCGTCTCATCTAAGCAGTCCGCATCCAAATCAAACTCCCGCGCCCTTATATTGGCAGGCGGACGACGACCTTGCTCGGGTTTGCCGTTGGCGTCCAAGCGGCCCCGGTCTCCAACATATCCCTTGTTACAAACTGCTGGCTCCCCATTTATTCCGGGTAACCCAGTGACCAGCCCAAATGCCACATCATAGGTTCCGTCAGGATTGCCAATCAGTGTCGACGGCGCTCCCTCAATGATGTACGGATAAAGGATAAACAGGGCGCGAACCGCTTGAGTGTTCTCGAACATCGGTTTGTTAACGGTAATGAGGTTGTTGAAGATCGTGCCAAGATCCTTTGAGTTTTCTGCAATGACCTGATTCAGCTCCCTCGCCGCCGGGCCGCCGCCCTTGAGCAAGCGGCGAATATCGGGATCTGAATCCACGAGAGTGTCCGACAGCAGGGCCAGATTCTTGGAGAATGTTGCCAATTCACCCTGCTTGTCGACCTGAGTCTGGAGCACACTGTTGGAGTCACGGATCAGCGCACGGGTCGTATCAATGTTGGCACCGGCGGTCTTGATGAACGCCGTCGCCGTATCGATGATCCGGCCAAGATCCTCACCGGTCCCATTAAATGCCGTCCCGAGTTCGTCAACCACAGTTTTCAGGTCATCGGTGTTGACCGATTTGACCAGATCGTTGACGTCGATCAGGAGTTTGGTGGTCTCGATCGGAATCTTGGTGTTTTCGACGCTGATTTTTGAACCGGACTTCAGATAAGGCGCTGAGTCATTGCGCGGCTGCAGGTCCATGAACTGCTCACCAATCGCCGATTTATTCGCCACGATCGCTTCGACATCCGAGGGGATCTTCGGCGCACTCTTTTCGATGTCAAGTCGAGCTTGAACACCCTGTGGCACGAACGACATTTTGCCGACTCGGCCCACACCGATCCCTCGGTAGGTCACCTGCGAGCCTTCGAACAGGCCGCCGGAGTCCGTCAATTGGACGGTCACTGAGTAGGTACGGTCCACCACGAGGCGATCAATCTTGGCGTAGCGGCCACCCACGAAGGCACCACCAACCAGCGTCACAATCGCGAAGATGATGAGCTGAATCTTGGTCAGACGCGTGATCATTTTGCCACCACCGGTTCCATCATGAGGCGAGCCAGATCCGAAGGCTCAGCCGATGGATAGTTCGGCGGCGCCACGCGACAATTACTCAACAGCGAGCACAGCTGCGGTAGGCCGCCGCCCGTCGTGCTCTTCGGATTCGATGTGGACGGGCTGCTCTTCGGAGCCTTTGTCGCACCCGCGCCCGGCACGTTGATGCCTGGCAACTTGGCTCCGGAACTGCCTTGGACCAGACCACCGACCAAGTCTGTCAATGCACTCAGATCAGGCGTCCCTAGGACCGTCGTCTGCGGTGCCGGATCGCCGGGATCGACGCTGCCAGAGTTCGGACCGAGAAGGCCTGGAACATTGAGCAGCGTGGACAGATCCAGACCACCTGAAATGGAGAGATTGAAGTAGTCGCCTTGTTGGAAGGCGCGAGCACCTTTCACCGTCGGTCCTCCGACCGAACTGTCCGTGAATGGGAAGGTCAGCAATGTGGTCAATGACGTAGCCAAGTCGTCGCCAGAGTTCGCAAGTTGTTTGAGAATCGGGCCGAGCGCCTTGAGGTCGGCAATTGTATCGACCTTCGAGTCCTTGACGACTTGGGTGCCGACATCGCCGAGATGGTTGAGTGCCTTGAGCAGCGTCACCAAATCACCACGTTGCTGGTTGAGGACGGTGAGCGCGGCTGGCAAATTATCGAGCGCTCCGGTGATCGCGGCTTTCTGCTTATTGGTCTGAACCGCGAGGTTATTGACCTTTTCGAGCGAGGTCAGAATTGCTTCTTTATTAGCGTCCAGTTGCGAGACAAAAATATTGGCGTTACTCAATAGTTCGCGAACTTCGGGTTCATTGCCGTCAAGCGTCTTGTTGAGCTCTCGGACAACTGTCTGCGTCTTTTCCAGACCGCCACCGTTGAACAGTAGCGATGCCGCACCGAGGACTTCCTCAATTTCGGGATTCCGTCCCGATCTTGAAAGCGGTATGACGTCACCGTCGGTGAGTCGCCCTTGGGCGCCAGCGGCCGGGGTGTTGAGTGAGACGAACTTCTCGCCAAGCAAACTGGTTTGCCGGATCGTCGCCTCGGCGTTGTCGGGCAAGGTCGCGTCACTGTTGATCTTGAGTTTGACGACCGCGGTCCAACCATCGAGTTTGATGCTGGTCACGCGTCCGACAGCGACATCGTTGACCCGCACAGAGCTTTGCGGCACGAGATCAAGCACATCACGGAACTGAACCGTGACCGAATAGGGATTCGAACCTACATCGGCGCCACCAGGCAGTGGCAGCGCATACGGGGAGAACGAGCACCCGCTCAAGACGACAGCGGCTGCCGAACCGAGCACCGCGGTCTTTGCAAATTTCTTGGCCACCTTGCTCATCGGTTGACCGCCAGCATCTCTTGAACCGAGTGACTAACCTGCTCGCTGCGCGGCGACCGCAGCGATCCGGCTGCTGTGCGCGGCAACTTAGTCAGGTCAAGTCCGCCGAGCGCACCACCCGGAGTCGCGCTGGCAGCACCGGGGAGGGATGGATCGGCGGCAGCCACTTTCGCGCCACCGAGCAGCCCGCCCAAGAGCCCGCCCAACTGGTCGCAAAGATCACCAGGGGCGCCCGGCTGGCCCAGCAGCGAACAAAGTGCAAGCTTCGGATCCTTCAGGGCGCCCGTGACGATCTCCAACAGGTTGGCACGAGTATCAAGCGTTCCGTAGGCACCGTTATAGGTAAAGCCGACATTGGAGAGTGCGGTGGGCGCAGCATTGACGCTCTCCGTCAGCGACTTGATATTCGCGTCCTTGGCCAAAACGTTGCTCAGAATCGTGAGGTTCTTGACGTTGCCGCGCAACGACGAACGGTTGTCCTTGACCAGCGAGCGCACGTCATTAAGCGCAAGGCCGAGCGCCTTGAGCGTGCCAGCGAGGTCATCCCGTTCGCCAGCCAGAACCGTCGACACTTTTGCGGTGCTGTCGTTGAAAGCACGTACTGAAGAATCATTCTTCTTCAGCATCGCGATGAACTCTTGGACCTCAGCAAGGCTTCCGAACAGATCGTCCTTGTTGTTAGACAGTGTCTGACTCAACCTAGAGAAGTTCTTGATCGTGGTGTTGAGTTGCGCGCCTTGGCCGTCCAGACCTTTTGCGGTCGTGTCCAAGAACGTGCTCAGTGAGCCATTCTTATTGGCGCCCTGCGGGCCGAGCGCGACGGCGAGATCATCAAGTGAGCTGTAGACCTTGTCGAGTTCGATCGGCACGACACTGCGGTCAACGCCCAACGACGCGTTATTCGGCAACACTGCGCCACCGGAGTATGCCGGCGCCAGCTGAACGAAACGGTCACCGACGAGGGACGGCGAAACAATTGCCGCTTTGACGTCATCCGGGAGTTTGTACTTGTTGTCATAAGCAATCTTGACCCGCACGATGTCGCCCTTGGGGGTCAAACTTTTGATGGTCCCGACCGGAACGCCAAGAATCTTGACATCGGAACCTTTGTAAAGCGAATTGGTTTGTTTGAAGTTGACCGTCACATAGTTTTTGCTTGAACGGTTACCGACTGTGATCAATGCGGCGGCAATCAACGCAAGCACAACAAAACCGGTGAGGAACTTCGACAATCCTGCAAATCTTCCGAGCAACGAGCTACTCATTTTACTTTAGGCCCCCCGACTCCGATGTAGGTGTCGAACCACGGCCCGCTACCCAACGCATTGGCAAACACCCGAGTAAATGGTCCGAAGACTCGTAATGCTTCGTCCAGATCGTATTGACGCGCTCGGAGCATATCGGTCACCGTTTGCAATTTGTTCAAAGCTGGTTTGAGGTCTGCCCGTGTGTCCTTGACGAGTCCACGCAGCTGATCGGACAACGAGGTCGTAGCGACCAGCAGATTATGGATCGAGTCGCGTCGCGCTGCGACCGCAGAGAAGAGCACATCAGAGTCCTTGAACAGAGTCTCCAACTCGGTATTGCGGGAGTTGAGCACGCCGGTCACTTTCTTCAGACTGACCAACAACGTGTTGATCTGGTCATCGCGGGCGGCAAGGTTGCGGGATAGTTCAGACACGCCCTTGATTGCACCACGGAAGTCCTGTGGTGTATTTCTCGTCAGGTCCGAAACTGCATCAAGCGCCTCGGATAATTGCGGCACATCGATCTTGTCGGTTGTCTCACTCAGATCCGAGAACGCGGCCACCACATCATAGGGCGGAGTGGTCCGGGAGACAGGGATCGTTGCGCCCTGTGCCAACTGCCCAGGGCCTTTGGGAATGAGCGCAAGATACATCGAACCGAGCAACGTCTTGACCTTGACTTGCGCGCCGGTTTCGGTGCCGAAACGTGTGCCCTTGTCGAGCAGGAACTTGACGTTGACTTTGTCGCCCTCCAGGTCAATTGACTTGACCTTGCCCACGCTGACACCAGCGACGCGCACTTCTTGACCCGAGCGAAGTCCACCAATTTCACTGAAATTGGCGTAATAGGTGTCGCCGCCGCCGATCAGTGGCAACTGGTCTGCTTTGAAGGCCCCCACCATGAACGAGGCCAACAGAGCAAAGCCGATCAGCCCGATTACAACGGGGTTACGTTCGCGGAAAGGTTTCATCAGTTCCCTCCCGTGGTCGGAGCGTCGCCAGGGCAACTACGGCCATGATCTCCCGGCGGAACCCCAATGGGTGTTCCCCCAAGAAGGTCAATCGGAGGCAACTTGATTCCGGCTATCTCGGGAAGAACCAACTTGCCATTGATTGAGCAAAGGAAGAAATTAAACTCCGAACCATACGTCGCGCTATTGCCGAGCTTGCTCATCTTGATCGGCAGCACCTGAATCGAGGTGCTCAATGCGCTCAAGTTCTTGGTCTTACTGAGGTTGCTGGTCAAACGATTCAATTGCTTGATATCTTCGGTCAGCGCGGGTCGGCCCTGCTGTAACAGATCCGAAGTCTCCACTGCCAACCCCGAGATTGAATCCACCGAACCAAGAATTGCTTCCCGGTCATTTTTCAATCCAGTGACGAATTCTTGGAGGGTGTCGATCGTGTTGGTGAGTTCCTTATCGCGGCTACCGACCGTGTCGAGCACTTCGCTGAGGTTGGTGATGACGTCACCGATCAACTTGTCGCGGCCGGCCAAGGTATTTGTCAAAGACGATGTGCTGGCCAACAGATTCTCAAAATTGCCGCCCTCACCCTGAACTGTCTGGATGAGTTCATAGGCCAGCTTGTTGGTGTCCTTGGGCGACAACGCCTGGAACACCGGCTTGAAGCCTTGGAACAAGACGTTAAGATCGAGTGCTTCCTCGGTTCGACTCGCGGGGATCGTGCTGCCCGGCTTGAGTGTCGCTTTGGCCCCATCTGAGCCCTGGGTCACGTTGAAATAGCGCTGCCCGACCAGGTTGCGGAAACGGATCTGAATGTTGGTGTTTTCCGTCAGCGGAGTGTCAGCATTGACGCCGAAGGTAACAATCGCCTTGTCACGATCGATGACCTTCACACTCTTGACGCTGCCGATTGCGACGCCAGCGATGCGCACGTCATCACCCTTGACCACACCAGTGACATCGTTGAAAACGGCTTGGTAAGTGGTGCGCTTGCCAACGTTGCCGTTGGTGAGCAACAACGCTAAGAACAGCGTCGCGACCGCAGTGATCACCAAGAAGATGATGAGTTTTACCAGCGCCGAGAGCGCTTCAAGATCAAACCTCATTCGGCGGACACCTCCATGCCACGCAGCATTGGGCTGACCAACAATGATCCGACATCAGGAACGTCGCCGGCTTGTTTGAGCCCAAGGCTCGCCGCGAGCAACGTGTTGATCTCGGTCCGCTGTTGCTTCGAGTTGACGCCATCGAGACTGGGCTGAACGAGATCGACCAGCGATTCATTGGCCGCAGCCGCTCGCTTAAAGAATTTATTGTGGTTGTCGTCCGGGTTAAGTCCAAGCAACTGGTAAACCTTGTAGGGCGGAGTCGGCGCTAATTTACTATGGCTGTATTTGAATGGCTGCTTTGCGGTGCCGCGGTATTCACCCTTGTCTTGAACACTGTCGCCGTTGTCGAGGCTGTGGCAACTAGGTTTGGCCAGCGATTGAGCATCTATGGTCTTCTTACTCGGTATGACGGCGTTCTCTTTCCGACCCTTGAGACCGTAACCCGTCGGCTGATTGCCGAGCACAGACACTCGAATGTGCAGCGTCTGGTCACGGAAGGCGCTGTCAAGCCGCGGCATCAGATTAGTGAGGCCCTTCAGTACACACGGAAACACCTTGGAGTAGTCGCGAAGAACTTCAACGACGGGACGCGTCTCGTGGGTCAGCGTGACGATGTTGTCACCATTAGCATCAAGGAACTTCGAGGTCGTGTTGGCAAGTGCCGTGCCCTGGGCGAAGAACGCTGCCAGCTGAGCTCGCTTCGCCACGATCGTGTCACCGGTGACGACCAGGTTTTTCAATAGCCGACCTAGTTCTGGCATCGCCGCAGCATAGCCATCGGAAACTGTTCCGAGTTTCTTCAGGTCAGTCACGAGCTCCGGCACATCCGGGTTGATCTGCTTCAGATAATCGTTGGCGTCGACCAGCGTCTTGCCCAACTGTTCACCACGCCCGTCAAGTGCGGTCGAGATTGCGCTCAACGTGTAAGAAAGTTCGGCCGGCTGAACCGCTTCGAGCAGCGGGTACAGATCGTTCAGGACGGTCTCCACTTCGATCGGCACGACCGCATCATTGATCGTGTCGCCAGCCTTGAGCTTCTCGCCACTGGGGTTATCGGCGGGAATGAGGTCAACATACTTCTCCCCGAACAGAGTCTTGGGAACCATCTGCGCAGTGACTTCGCGCGGGATCTCATTGATCGACGACGGCTTGATCGCGAGCATCATTGTCACGCCGGTGGCAGTTGGCTTGACGTGTCGCACCTCGCCGACGATCATGCCGCGAAGCTTAATATCGGCATTGCTCGGCAGCGAGGTGCCGGCCGAGGAACCGTTCAGGGTTACGGGGATGTATTTGACGAAGGTCTTGTTAAACACCGCATACGTGAGCCAGACAAAGATCAGGCAGATCGCAAGAAACAGGACGCCAAGGGTGCGGATCGAGCCTGTTTTTTCCAAGAAAGGGGTCTTAGCCATGAGTCGTCAACCAGCCAATCTCACGGTAGTGGTCGTGCCCCAGATCGCCATCGAGGCGAGTAGATCGACCACATTGATGGCAACGATCGAGGTACGGACAGCGCGGCCCACAGCAATGCCTACACCAGCTGGTCCGCCGGAAGCGTGATAGCCGTAATAGCAGTGAATCATGATCACCACGACAGCAAAGATCAGCACTTTGCCGAATGACCACAGGACATCACCCGGTGGCAAGAACAGCGTGAAGTAATGGTCATAGGTGCCGGTGCTCTGGCCGTTGAGCTTGGTGACGGTCAGGCGAGTCGCGAAGTAGGAGGAGAGCAGGCCGACGATGTAGAGAGGGATGACCGCAACGAGGCCGGCGATGACGCGGGTCGTGACGAGGTACGGCACCGAAGGGATTGCCATCACTTCGACGGCATCAATTTCCTCGCTGATTCGCATGGCGCCAAGCTGGGCAGTGAAACCGCAACCGACCGTGGCCGCCAACGCGATGCCCGAAACGATCGGCGCGATCTCACGGGTGTTGAAGTAAGCCGAGACGAAACCGGCGAACGCCGCCGCACCGATTTGGTCGAGCGATGCATAGCCTTGGATACCAACTTCGGTGCCGGTGAAAAACGTCATGCCGGCGATGACACCGATGGTTCCGCCGATCACGGCCAATGCGCCCGAGCCTAGGGTCACTTCAGCGAGAAGTCGCAGAATCTCCTTGCGGTAGCCGGTGATGCTGCGCGGCACCGACTTGATGACACGGACGTAGAACAGCATTTGTTCGCCGAGGCCGTCAAGGAATCCCAGCGGTTTGTGATAGAGGTCTGCCACCTTCGCCATGGCTCAGGTCCCCTTCGGCGGAACGAGTTGGAAGTAGATCGCGGTGATGACGAAGTTGACCATGAACAGCAGCGTGAAGGTGATGACGACAGCCTCGTTGACCGCATCGCCAACGCCCTTCGGGCCGCCGGCGGCATTCATGCCCTTATAAGAGGCGACGATGGCAGCGATGAAGCCGAAAATCAGTGCTTTGATCATGCCTTGATACATATCGGGCAACTGCGCTAGGGATGAAAATGAACTCAGATAGGCACCAGGGGTGCCGTCTTGAAGTATGACGTTAAAAACGTAGCCGCCAGCAACACCGACGACACTCACAAGTCCGTTGAGGGCGACCGCGACAAGCATGCAACCCAGAACGCGCGGGACGACGAGGCGCTGGATCGGATCAATGCCCAGCACCATCATGGCGTCGAGTTCTTCGCGGATCTTTCGGGCACCAAGATCTGCGGCGATCGCTGACCCAGCCGCACCGGCGACCAGAAGTGCGGTGGCGATTGGGCCGGCCTCACGGACCACGGCAAGCACCGCCGCAGAGCCCGTGAACGACTGGGCGCCAAATTGCTTAATGAGCCCGCCGACCTGCAGGGCGATCACGGCGCCGAAGGGGATGGCCACCAGCGCGGTCGGGATGATCGTCACCGTCACGATGAACCATGCTTGGGTGAGGAATTCCTTCAGCTGAAAGGGACGGCGAAATAAGCCGGCGACCACATCGAGCGCGAAGGCGAAAAGATTTCCTGAAACGCGTGCGGGTCCGGCGACAACCGCAAGGCTCATAGAGCGCCGCCGGCAACCATCGGCATCTCCGTTTCGAACGAGCCGGCTGGTGGCGTGACACCGTTCTCGCGGCACCAGACACCAGGCACACGCTGACCACGACGGGGACGCCCATCTGAGGGGAGGATCTGATCAGGAATCGGCGGCAACGGCGGCATCTCAATGCCAGCCTCAGTCGCCAACTCGGTCTCGTCCTTCTCCTCGGACATCCCAATTGGACCCACGCGCTGCGCATTCAAGAACTGCGCAACCACCGGCTCCTTCGAGGACAGCAACATCTCGCGCGGACCGAACATCGCCAAATGCTGATGGAACAGCAAGCCAATATTGTCCGGCACCGTCCGCGCAGTGTTGACATCGTGGGTCACGATCAAGAAGGTCGCATCAATCTGCGCATTCAGATCAATAATCAACTGGTTGAGGTAGGCCGTGCGAACCGGGTCCAGACCCGAATCGGGCTCATCGAACAAGATGATTTCCGGCTCCAGCACCAACGCGCGCGCCAAGCCAGCACGCTTGCGCATACCACCGGAAATCTCACCAGGCAGCTTGTTTTCCGCACCAATGAGGCCGACGAGTTCCATCTTGTCCATCACGATCTGACGGATTTCGGATTCAGACTTCTTCGTGTGCTCCCGCAGCGGGAAGGCCACATTGTCGAACAGATCCATCGATCCGAACATCGCGCCATCCTGAAACAGCACACCGAACAATTTGCGGATCTCGTACAGCTTGCGTTCGCTGCAGTTGGCGATGTCGACGCCTTCAATGAAAATGTGGCCAGCATTCGGCTTCAGCAGCCCGATCAACGTCTTCAGAAACACGGACTTACCCGTGCCCGACGGACCAAGCATCACCGAGATCTCACCAGCAGGAAGCGTCAGCGAGACGTCCTTCCAGATCAGTTGGTTACCAAACTTCTTGGTCAGACCCTCGACCACAATTTCAACGCCCACAGACGCCCCTCCTTGCTTACGTGGTCGGACGGTTTGCACCGGTCAACCCTGCATGAATCTCCACGCGACGCTCGACATTGACCTTAACGACCAAACAACGTGAAAGTTACGTAGTCAGAAGGTTAGTGCGCCCACCGCCCAGACGTGCTGGTTTTGGCAACATACCCTAGGTAAACGCGAGTCACAATTCGGGCGTCCGTATCTCGGTACGACATGGATACGGCGCCCACCCCATGCGGAGTGAGCGCCGTATCACAGCTACAAACGTGACGAAATTACTTGACCGTCACAGTGGCGCCGGCAGCCTCGAGGGCTTCCTTCGCCTTTTCGGCAGCTTCCTTGGTGGCCTTTTCGATGACGGCCTTCGGGGCAGCTTCGACGAGATCCTTGGCTTCCTTCAGTCCGAGCGCAGTGATGCTACGGACCTCCTTGATGACCTGGATCTTCTTGTCGCCAGCAGCCTCGAGGATGACATCAAATTCATCCTGTTCGACAGCTTCGTCGGCGCCAGCGCCGCCGGCCGCAGCCGGAGCGGCAGCGGCCACGGGGGCAGCTGCGGTGACCTCGAAGGTGTCTTCGAACTGCTTCACGAACTCGGAGAGTTCGATAAGCGTCATTTCCTTGAAAGCGTCCAACAGATCGTTGGTGCTGAGCTTCGCCATGATTGGCGTCCTTCCTTTAGTGAGACCCCGAGGGGGTCCCGATCGAATCGGGCTTTAGCCCTCGGTAGCCTCAACCGCGGCGTCGGCAGTAACTGCCTCGGCCGGGGCCTCAGTGGTTGCGGGTGCTTCGTCGGCAGCGGGTGCTGCCGCTTCGGCTGCGGCCGGTGCGGGTGCACCGGCAGCGAGTACGGACGGGTCTGCCTCGGCCTTCGCCTGCAGTGCCGCGAACGTGCGAGCGGCCTGCGAGAGCGGGGCGTTGAACAGGGATACGGCATTCTGAAGGCTGGCCTTCATGCCGCCCGCGAGCTTTGCGAGGAGAACCTCGCGCGACTCGAGGTCCGCCAACTTCTTAATATCGTCAGCATCGAGCTGCTTCCCATCGAGGAAGCCGCCTTTGATGATGAGCGGGGTATTTACCTTCGCAAAGTCGCGCAATCCCTTGGCTGCTTCCACAACATCGCCGGTAATGAAGGCGATGGCGGTGGGGCCAGTCAGCAGGGAGTCATCGAGCTCGACTCCAGCCTCCTTGGCAGCAATCTTGGTAAGCGTGTTCTTCGCGACGGCATAGCTGGCGCTCCCACCGAGTGTGCGGCGCAATTCCTGCAACTGCTTCACGGTGAGCCCGCGGTACTCGGTGAGCACAGCGCCATTGGAGTTGCGGAAACTCTCCGCAAGCTCGGCAACAGCTGCTGCCTTTTCCGGGTTAGCCATGGGTCTCCTTCCAACACATGAGTCGTTCGAAGTGCTGGCGCCCAAAAGAAAACGCCCCGGCGCAAGGTCACGGGGCGTGAAACATACGTAATGCATGTCGACGATCGTGTTCCTGCGCGGGCCGCCCCTTCGGGGCACTTCGGAAAATCTTTACGGATTTCCAACCAGCGGTCTTCGGCAGCCCTCAGTCTACGACAGTGCCCCCGATCCAAACAAATCGGGGGCACTTCATAACTGCTGCGTATGCGACGGCTGGGTCAGCCGGCCGAACCCGCGCCGGACAACATCGACTCCAATTTTTTGGAATCACCGATCTGACCCTTGCTGGGCTTGTCGACCTTGACGTCCTCGCCCCACTTGGAGAAGTCGACGGTCACGTCCGTGCCTTTGAAACTCGTCTGGGTGCGGCGGATCAAATTGTCTTTCCCGATGAACATCTCGACCTTCACATCGCCAGCCGATGCGGCGCCGGTCGCCGCGCCATCCGCGCCGGTCGAGGCAAAGTACTTCTTCATGTCAAGCACGAGATCATACGGTTGCGTATCCACTCCGTCGATCTTCTTCGTCGCGCCGCCCTTCTTGAAACTCTTCAACGAATCCTGATAGACATCGAGCGATTTGGACGGATCAGCCTGATCGACGACCGAGCCGAACTGTTTGACCAGCGGATTGCTCTTGTCGGACAGATCGATCGCGACGAACTTGTTCTGCGTCAGCGCGCCCATGTTCATGTAAATGACGTTGTCGAGCATGCGCATGTCAAGCTTCTGACCCGCGACGCTCATCGTCATCGCCATCTTGGTCGATTTAAGATCCGCGCCAGTTGCGAAGTCGGCCGCAGCGTCCAGCGCCTGGCCGCCGGCCGCTGTCTTCATCTTCATATGTCCGGTGCTGGCGTTCTGTTGTGCCTTGGCAACGACCGAGGCGAAGTTTGCCTTGGTGATAGTCGTTCCGGCATCTTTACCCGGGGTGCCGCCAGCACCGGTGGCACCGCCGCAGCCCGCGAGTAGCAGGCCCGCTGCGGCGATCCCGATGGCGATTTTCTTGAACGTCATATGGTGTTCCTTTCGAGCGAAAATGCCGATGGCCGCGGTGGATCCCGCAGCCATCGGCAGTCGGTAAATGACTCAGACTTCGTCGTCGACAGCGATCGAACGAACGCGGTTGGAATCAATCTGGATACCGGGACCCATCGATGCGGACACAGTCACCTTCTTGACGTAACGGCCCTTCGAACTCGAGGGCTTGAGTCGTAACACTTCTTCGAGTGCAGCCGCATAGTTCTCGGCCAACTGTTGAGTCGAGAACGACGCTTTGCCGATGATGAACTGCAAGTTGGCGTGGCGATCGACGCGGAAGGAGATCTTGCCGCCCTTGATGTCGCCGACTGCCTTTGCAACGTTGGGCGTCACAGTGCCGGTCTTCGGGTTTGGCATCAGGTTGCGCGGACCGAGCACGCGACCGAGTCGGCCAACCTTGCCCATCATGTCCGGAGTGGCGACGACGGCATCAAAGTCGAGCCAGCCGCCGTTGACCTTCTCGACAAGGTCGTCAGCACCGACGAAGTCGGCGCCGGCCTCGCGAGCAGCATCTGCGTTGGCACCGGTGGCGAAGACCAGGACCCGTGCGGTCTTGCCTGTGCCGTGCGGCAGGTTGACGGTGCCGCGCACCATCTGGTCTGCCTTACGCGGATCGACTCCCAGACGCATCGCAACGTCAATCGTCGAATCGAATTTGCTGCTGCCCGACTCTCTGGCAAGCCCAACGGCCTGCAGCGGAGTGTAGAGATGGTCTTTGTCGATCTTGTCGGCTACTGCTTGGTAGTTCTTGCTGCGCTGTGTCATGGCTGGTTTTCTTTCTGTTACCAGTTGTGGTCAATCGGGCTCAGTGCGCGCCCTGCCACTACTTGAGGCGATTATTTGGTGGTGACGCCCATTGAACGAGCGGTGCCCTCGACGATTTTCATCGCGGCATCGATATCGGTCGCATTGAGGTCGGGGAGTTTGGTCGTGGCGATCTCGCGGATCTGATCTTTAGTGAGCTTGCCGACCTTGTCCGTGTGCGGAGTGCCCGATCCCTTTTTGAGACCGGCAGCCTTCTTGATCAGTTCAGCCGCCGGAGGCGTCTTCGTGACGAAGGTGAAGGTGCGGTCTTCGTAGATCGTGATTTCCACAGGGATGACGTTGCCGCGGAGAGACTCCGTGGCAGCGTTGTAGGCCTTGCAGAACTCCATGATGTTGACGCCGTGGGGGCCGAGGGCCGTACCAACTGGGGGCGCCGGGTTGGCCATACCGGCCTGCAACTGCACCTTGACGAGTGCAGCAACTTTCTTCTTGGGAGGCATTTCGTTGGGTCCTTGCTAACTGGATTTACTGATGAGTTCCGGCAGAGCGCCGGTTCAGACCTTCTGGATCTGAACGAAGCTGAGTTCGACCGGAGTTTCACGACCGAAGATCTCCACCAGGGCCTTGACCCTGGCAGCGTCGATGTTGATCTCGGTAATGGTGGCGTGCAGCGTGGCGAATGGACCATCGACAACCATGACGGAATCGCCGATGCCAAAGTCGACGAATTCGACCTTGGGAGCCTTTGCCTTCTGCTCGGGAGCGTCGGCCGCGGCTGCGGCTTCGGCTTCCACTGCCGGGGCGAGCATTTTCTCGACCTCGGCAAGACTGAGAGGAACCGGTTTGTGCGAGTTGCCCACGAATCCGGTGACCGATGGGGTGTGGCGCACGACGCTCCACGATTCATCGGTCAGATCCATCCGAACCAGGACATAACCGGGAAGAACCGTGCGCTTGACCAGCTTGCGCTGACCATTCTTGATCTCGGCAACCTCTTCGGTTGGCACGACGATCTCGAAGATTAGCTCTTCGACGTTGAGCGAAATCATACGGTTTTCGAGGTTGGTCTTGACGCGGTTTTCCATGCCTGAATAGGTATGAACGACGTACCAGTCACCGAACTGGCTGTAGAGCCGCTCGCGGAACTCGGCAAGCGCATCGCTCGGCGGCTCCTCGACTTCTTCAACCTCGTCGCCAACCTCGACCGCTGCGCCTGTCTCGACTTCTGCATCCGTCTCGGCCTCGGCGGCTGCCTCGGGGGCCTCCGTCGCGGCGTCGATCGGTGCGGCCGATTCATCGCTGACGTCGTCAGTCGACACCTCGACCGGCGCGTCGATGTCGATGTCGACGGCTACGTCGGTAGTCGCGGCGTCGTCAAAGGGCTGAGTCACGTTGATCCTTCTGTTTCTACTGTTTTACCGAGAAAATTTTGAACATGAACTTGGTGAACGCAAGGTCAAGACCAGCCACCAGCGCCATGATGAACAGCACGAAGACCAGCACGATGAAGAAGTAGCTGACGACCTGCGGGCGGGTCGGCCATACGACTTTGCGGAGTTCGGCAACCGCTTGCTGATAGAAGGTGATCGGTGACGTTCGACTCGATCGAGTCGACAACTCGTGATGATCGCTCACGGTTCTCCTTCGTTTCGTTCGACGTTGACTACTTCTCTGCATTGCGCAGGGCAGGAGGGACTTGAACCCCCAACCTTCGGTTTTGGAGACCGATGCTCTACCAGTTGAGCTACTACCCTATGGTGAATCACCATTCTGCACACTTGCCCCGCGTGCGGGCATAGCGAATTAGAGTGAAAATTCACCGGTCCGGCAAGTCTACGTGATCGACAGTACCCGCGTCGAACCGAGGGACAAACGTACCGGGGCACGGGGAAGCCTTCACGCAGAATATGAATTCAATAGGAAATGAATCCATGCCTAGTATGAATCTATGCCCACTACACCGAGCGTCTCCAACTCCATCACGGTTCGTCTCGAAGTACCGGCGGGAGGATCTGCGGTCAGTCAGCTAACGACAGCGGTCGAACAAAGTGGCGGAATCGTCACGGCGCTTGATGTCACCGGTTCGGGCACCGACTCGTTGCGCATTGACCTCACCTGCGCCGCGCGCGATTCCAGCCACGCCGAGCAGATCGTCGAGGCACTCGGCAGGATCAGCGATGTTGCGGTCAGCAAAGTCTCTGACCGCACCTTTTTGATGCATCTCGGCGGCGTCATCGAGATGCGATCCAAGCATCCGCTGCGCAACCGTGATGACCTTTCGATAATTTATACCCCTGGCGTTGCGCGAATCTGCACCGCGATCGCCGCCGACAAAGAAGATGCTCGGCGACTCACCATCAAACGCAACTCGGTTGCTGTCATCACCGATGGTTCGGCCGTGCTCGGGCTGGGCAATATCGGACCGCATGCCGCATTGCCAGTCATGGAGGGCAAGGCCGCACTGTTTAAGACCTTCGCGGGGATTGATGCGTGGCCGCTGTGCCTCGACACCCAAGACGTCGACCAAATCGTCGAGACGATCGCGGCGGTCTCCCCCGGCTTTGCCGGTATTAATCTCGAGGACATCTCCGCGCCACGTTGCTTCGAGGTCGAAGCCCGACTACGTGAACGGCTTGACATCCCGGTTTTCCATGATGATCAGCATGGAACTGCGATCGTTGTCTTTGCGGCATTGACGAATGCGTTGCACGTCGTCGGCAAGGAACTCGGCGATGTCCGTGTCGTGATGTCCGGTGCTGGCGCCGCGGGTAGTGCGGTGCTCAAGCTCCTCCTGCACGGGGGACTTCACGATGTGACCGTCTGCGACATCGGTGGCGCCATTAGCACCACGCGCCAAGGGATGGACGGCTCGCTTAGGTGGATCGCCGACAATACGAATTTCGCAGGACGCTGTGGCACGCTGCAGGAGGTCCTTCCCGGCGCGGACGTATTCATCGGCGTCAGCGCACCGAATATTCTCACCGCAGCGGGCATCGAGACGATGGCCAATGACGCGATCGTGTTCGCGCTCGCAAATCCTGAGCCGGAGATCGAGCCGGCCATCGCGCGCCAACATGCCGCCGTCGTCGCGACCGGGCGCTCGGACTACCCCAACCAGATCAACAACGTCCTCGCTTTCCCCGGCGTGTTCCGCGGGCTGCTCGATTCCCAAAGCCGAACAGTCTCCGAAGATCTGTTGTTGGCCGCCGCTGAGGCAATCGCCTCGGCCGTGACGAGCGAAGAGCTCAACGCCAACTACATCATCCCGAGTGTGTTCCATCCCGATGTGCACAAACGAGTCGCCGCCGCAGTTCGTGCCGCCGGCGAAGCCACGGGTGGTGCACCAGCCACCGTGGCACCGTAGAGCACGGTGGCTGGCTCACCACCGCCATGCTGCAGATGTGAGGATGGACGCATGCGGCCGATCGACGCGCTTCCGAAAGCACATCTACACCTGCACTTCACCGGCTCCATGCGACATACGACGTTGCTTGAGCTGGCCGAACGCGATGGTATCCACCTGCCAGCATCGCTTGTCGACGAATGGCCTCCCCACTTGGTTGCGACCGATGAAAAAGGCTGGTTTCGGTTTCAGCGCCTGTATGACGTTGCCCGCTCAGTTCTTCGCACCGAGAGCGATGTACGCCGGCTGGTCACCGAGGCGGCAATCGACGATGCTGCCGATGGCTCGGTATGGACCGAGATTCAAGTCGACCCCTCCGGCTATGCGGCACGATTCGGCGGGATCACCGCATTCACCGATCTTGTGCTCGACGCCGTGCGCGATGCCGAACGAACGGCCGGAATCGGAATGTCGGTCGTAATCGCGGCCAACCGGACCAGACACCCGCTGGATGCGCGGATCCTCGCCCGGCTTGCTGCCCAGTATGCGGGGCGGGGCGTCTGCGGCTTCGGGCTCTCAAACGACGAGCGCCGTGGCGACACGGCAACCTTTGCCCATGCCTTCGCGATCGCCGAGCAGGCCGGACTCGCAGCAATGCCCCACGGCGGTGAGCTGCGCGGTCCCGAACATGTGACCCAATGCTTGGACCATCTGAACCCCACCCGCCTCGGTCATGGCGTCCGTTCTGCCGAAGACCCTCGGCTGCTCGATCGGATCGCGGCCGCTGGCATAACGCTCGAAGTATGCCCAACCTCGAATGTCTCACTTGGCGTTTACGACACGCTTGAAGAGGTACCGGTTCGAACACTGACCGCGGCCGGCATCCAGGTCAGTCTGGGCTCAGACGATCCGCTGCTGTTCGGCTCAAAGCTCGGCGGGCAGTATGCCGTACTCCGTGTCGCTCAGGACTTCTCTGACCTTGAGCTCGCCGACCTCGCACGCGGATCAATACGGGCTTCGAATGCGCCGGACGCACTCAAGGCCACTGCCTTGGCCGGGATTGACAACTGGCAGACTTCGGATCCCGATGACATCGAGGAAGGCAACGTATGAGCCAGCAAGGATTCCCGGCCGGTGGCTACGGAGTTCCGGCGCTGCCCAAACACCCGCAGTCACAAACCGCGATGATTTTGGGCATCTTGTCGATCGCGGGTGGCTTCACCTGCCTCCTACCGATCGTCCTAAGTCCGGTCGCGTGGTATTTCGGCGTCAAATCCAAGCGCGAGATCGAAGCCGAGCCACAGCGCTGGACCGGTCTGAGCGAATCAAATGCCGGCATGATCATGGGCATCATCGGATCGGTACTGCTGATCCTCGGCCTGATCGCCCTCGCCGCAATAATCGCACTGACCGTGATCGCCGACAGCACTTCGACGTACTGATCTCTGGTTCAGCCCGGGAACTCACAACCAACGAGGACCGGCTCATTGACGAGGAGAATTCCGAAAGCCGCTGCGACACCGGTACGAATCTCGCCCGCCAGCGCCAGTAGTTCGAGCGTTGTCGCCGTACCCCGATTGGTCAGCGCGAGCGTGTGTTTGCTCGACAGCCGTGCCGCCCCAGTTCCATAGCCCTTGCTGAAGCCAGCGTGTTCGATCAGCCAGGCAGCACTCGTCTTAATCGTCCCATCGGCTTGCGCATAACGTGGCGCATTGGCCGGGAGCCCTGCTGCCTGGTCCGCGTTGAGCAGCGGATTGGTAAAGAATGAACCGGCGCTCCACGTGTCGTAATCGGCTGCGTCGAGCACCATGCCTTTGCCCCGACGAAGTCCAAGAACGGCTTCCCGTATCGCCGCCGTCGACGCCCGCTGTCCGACCTCAACGGCCAAGACCCTTGCCAGATCGGCATACGCGATCGGCGCACCAAGGTCACCCAACGCCAGCTGGAACGTCACCGATAACACGACGTAGCGCTCGGGATCAGTCTTGAAGCGGCTGTTGCGGTAGCCGAACCCGCAGTCGGCAGCAGCGAATGTACGGATGCACCCATTAACCCGATCCCAGGTCCGGACACTCGCAACCGTCTGGGATACGTCCTGTCCGTAGGCACCGACATTCTGTATGGGTGTTGCCCCCACCGAGCCGGGAACGCCCGAAAGCGCTTCGATCCCAACCCAACCTTGATCGATCGCGTAGGCGACGAAGTCGTCCCAGACCGCACCGGCCTGAACCGTCACCATTGCGCCGCTGCACGCATCGGACTCGAACGCGATGCCATCGGATCGAATCAGGATCACGGTACCGGCGAAACCCTCATCCGCGATCACCAGATTGCTGCCACCGGCAATAAGCAGGAGTCGATCACCGGCCGCATCGGCGGCACTCACAGCATCGATCAGTTGCTGCTCGGAATGCACCTCAGTCAGCGTGCCAGCCGGTCCGCCCAGCCGAAGCGTTGTGAGCTCCGCAAGATTCATACGCGTGACGTTAGCCGAACTCATCGGATCGTCTCCCACCACGTCAACAGCTACGTCCAAAGAAATGACGAAACGGCCCCCGACCGGCAGCGGGTGGGGCCGTTTCGTGAAACCGAGGGGTACTAGCGGGTTTCGCGATGTGCCTGATGCGTCTTGCAACGCGGGCAGTACTTTTTCATGTCGAGCCGATCGGGATTGTTCCGACGGTTCTTTTTGGTGATGTAGTTGCGTTCCTTGCACTCGGTGCAGGCCAAGGTGATCTTGGGGCGAACGTCTGAGCTCTTGCTGGCCACGAGGGTGCCTCTTCTTGATCGATGATGCGGGGTGGTACGTCGTGCGATCGGCGTAGCTGGGGCGGGAGTCGAACCCGCGACCCCACGATTATGAGTCGTGTGCTCTAACCACCTGAGCTACCCAGCCACAAGGTCGCCTGTTGCCAGGAAACCCAGAGCCCCTTTACGGAATCGAACCGTAGACCTCTTCCTTACCATGGAAACGCTCTACCGACTGAGCTAAAGGGGCAAGCCGACAGCCAAAGATACATGGTCAAGCCAGCAAAAAGAAAATCGGGGTCATGCCTAACTGTGCCCGGTCAACCTTTGGCGAGGGCACGGTTGATCCGGCCGGGCCAAAGCGGACCTGCATAGATGAATGCTGTGTAGCCCTGAACGAGATCCGCGCCGGCATCCAGCCGCTGTTTCGCATCCTCCGCGGTTGTCACTCCGCCAACGGAGATGATCGCGAGTTGGTCACCGACCCGTGCGCGCAGGCGTAGGAGAATTGCGTACGAACGGTCCGCGAGGATCGGTCCGGAGAGTCCGCCTGCGCCCGCTGCATCAATCGTCGTGCGGCTGGTCCGCAGCCGTTCGGGCCGCTCGATCGTCGTGTTGGCGGCAATGATCCCGTCGAGACCAAGTTCGACGGCCAGATCGGCGATGTCATCGACGTCCTCGTCGGCCAGGTCGGGAGCGATCTTGACGACAAGTGGAACTCGGCTGGTCGTCACTGCGTCGGCGGCTTCGCGGACGGCGGTCAGTAGCGGTCGGAGTTCGCTGATCGCCTGCAATGAGCGGAGCCCCGGCGTGTTCGGCGAAGAAACATTGACCACAAGATAACTCGCATATGGGGCAAGCCGGGTGGCGCTGTAAACGTAGTCACCGATGGCGTGCTCGGCCGGGATGATCTTGGTCTTGCCGATATTCACGCCGATGACGGCAGCGCGGCCGGCCTTCGTCGCACGCAGTTGTTTGAGCCGTTCGGCGACAACATCGGCGCCGTCGTTGTTGAAGCCCATGCGGTTGATGACGGCATTATCGTCGAGCAGACGAAACAGTCTCGGCTTCGGGTTGCCCGGCTGGGCCTGACCGGTGACGGTGCCGATCTCGACATGCCCAAAACCCAGCGCAAGAAGGCCCGGGACCGCTTTGGCGTTCTTGTCGAAACCGGCGGCCAGACCGAAGGCATTGGGAAATTCGATGCCCATCACGGTGCGGGGGCGCCGCGTGCGAGCACTCAGGAGACGCGCAGCGAACCGGCCTCGAGCAATCGCCTCGAATCCCAGCTGATGAGCCTTTTCGGCATCCATTGATTTGAAGGCTGCGTTAAAAAATGCGCGATAGACCACGGCGCCAGCCTAGCGATGGTGAACTGCCTTGTAGATTGGGCCAACTGAAGTCACTGCCCGAATTTCGGGTTCGGCGCACCAACCGGCTAACGCTGCAGCAACCATGAGGAACAATTTGAGGCGACGTCGCGACACTCACCCCGTCCCGCCGCGTCGTG
Source organism: Aeromicrobium changchenzhani (assembly GCF_057586615.1). Taxonomy (NCBI): domain Bacteria; kingdom Bacillati; phylum Actinomycetota; class Actinomycetes; order Propionibacteriales; family Nocardioidaceae; genus Aeromicrobium; species Aeromicrobium changchenzhani. The sequence continues at coordinate 3,006,633 of NZ_CM172480.1, forward strand.
CTCGAACAAATTCGGTCAGGTTCACCCTGGTGGCACTCGTCGCGATACTCGCGGCAATCGGCAGCTTCCTGCTAATCAGGACGGGCGACGAAGCTGCTCCGCCGACGCCAACCGGCCAGGACGGGTCCACGCAGAGCCATAAGAATGCTAAGCCGATTGTTCTTGTCATTTCTGTAGACGGCTTGAATCCAGACGCGCTCGTCGGCCTACGAGAGAATGGCGCGCCAAACTTCAACCGCCTCGTAAGGGAGGGCGCCTCGACCTTCAATGCTCGCTCAGCAGTTGAACTCACAATCACGCTGCCCAACCACACCGGCATGCTCACTGGCAGACGAATTACTGGTGCTGCCGGCCACAGCGTCACCTTCAATAACGACAATGGCAAAACGCTCAAGAGCACGCATGGTGCATACGTGCCCGGAATTTTTGATGTGGTGCACGATCAGGGTCTCACCACCGCGTTCTTTGCCATGAAGGACAAGTTTCGCTACTTGATTCGTTCCTGGGACGCAGCCCATGGCGCGCACGACACGGTCGGGACTGATGACGGCAGAGACAAGATCGACGTGGAAAAGATCGGCGCTTCATCCGTCATCGTCCCCGAAGTGAAGGGCACACTCACCGCCGGTAACACTGGCTTGGTCTTCCTCCACCTAGCGGCCCCAGATCTGGCGGGTCACGCCAAGGGCTGGCTTGGACCGGATTACTTGGCGGCAGTCCGTTCGGTCGACGCCTCGTTGGGATCCATTCTCGCGACCATCGACTCCGATCCAGCTATTCGTGATCGAGTCACCCTTTTGCTGACCGCAGACCATGGTGGAAGCCGTGGACTCGCCCGACACGATGACAAGACACTTGTGGCCAACTATCGAGTCCCCTTCATTGCCTGGGGACGAAACGTTGCCGCTGGAGCAGACCTCTACGAGCTCAACGCGAATCGCATCGACCCAGGCACCCGACGTCTTGGTTATGTCGGAGCGCAGCCCGTCCGGAACATCGATATCGCCAACACCGCGTTGTCCCTCCTTGGCCTATCCCCCATTGTTGGTGCCGTGTCCACTGATTGGCCAAGGCTCCAACTAAATTAGGGCATCGATCACATTGGCGGCACACCCTCATCGTCGGTCCGTCGAGCAGAAACCCTAGTTGCGCGGTTAGGCTCGAAGGCATGGCCACAGTCATTCTTATCCGGCACGGTCGCTCCACCGCGAATGCACGTGGCGTTCTGGCCGGCCGCACTCCCGGCGTCAAACTCGACGCGGTCGGCCGCGAGCAGGCGAAGCACGCAGCCGGAAGGCTCGCAACGTTGCCGCTAGTCGGCGTCGTTTCGAGCCCGGTCGAACGTTGCCGGCAGACGGCACAGGCCATCCTTAGTCAACAGTCCGGTACGCCAGCGACGCCGATCGAGAAAGGCATTACCGAATGCGATTACGGCGATTGGCAAGGTCGTCCGCTCGGCGACTTGGCAAAGGAAGCACTCTGGTCGACGGTTCAAACCCAACCGACCGCCGCGGTGTTTCCTGGTGGCGAATCGCTCGCGACGATGCAAGCCCGGGCGGTTGTCGCAATACGGCGACATGATGCTTCGTTCGAGGCTGACCACGGGCCAGGGGCGGTCTGGGTTGCGGTGACGCACGGCGACATCATCAAGTCGATTCTCGCCGACGCACTCGGAATGCATCTCGATCTGTTTCAGCGCATCATGGTCAATCCCGCATCCGCCTCAATCGTGCGTTATGGAGCACCCCGACCGTACGTTGTGGCCATGAACACCGATGCTGGCGATCTATCGTGGCTGCACGCCCCAACCCCTGCCAAGGACGCTCAGGTAGGCGGCGGGGCGGGCCCTGATGCGAAGCCGTCGGCACGCATCTAAAATAGTTGTATGGCTCCCACCGTCCACGAATTCGATTGGCCCGATCGGTTCGTCATCGACACCATGGGTCAGCCGGGATCACGCACATTCTTCCTGCAGGCCCACAGCGGCGCGCAGATCATCAGCGTCGCACTCGAGAAGCAACAGTCGGTCGCTCTCGCTGAACGAGTCGACGAAATCCTCGACGAACTCATGGCCGTCGATGGCAACCCCTTCAGCATTCCGGCGTTGGCGCCCGATGGCCTCGTCGACAACGATCCGTTGGAACAACCGGTCGAGGAGCAATTCCGTGCTGGTGCGCTGAGTTTGGGTTGGGATCCAACGACGGCGCAGGTCGTGATCGAGGCATTTCCCCTTGTCGAGGTCGACCTCGAAACCTTTGATCCCGAAGAGTTCGAGCCCGCTGAAGTGTTGCTGGTCAGAATCCCGGTCGGCACTGCCCGTGCGTTCGCCAAACGCACCCGCGAGGTGGTGGAATCGGGCCGTCCCGTCTGTACTCTCTGCGGTCTCCCGATGGAATCGGCCGATCACATATGCACGCTGCCCGACGGATTCCGGTGACCACAGAGACCGATCTCCTCGGTGGCGAACTGGTATTGACCGACCGGGTCATGCCGGCGTCGAATGCGACGTTCGTCGGCCATATCGACGACGTCACTGTCGTCTACAAGCCGGTGGCCGGCGAGCGACCGCTGTGGGACTTCCCCGATGGCAATCTCGCCCAACGCGAGGTTGCGGCGTACCTGCTGTCAGAGGCATTAGGCTGGAATGTTGTTCCCCGAACCTGGCTGCGCGAGGGCCCGCTGGGGACCGGCATGGTGCAGTTGTGGCAGGAAGTGGACCCCAATCAAAGTGCCGTCACTCTGGTTCCGGTGGGCGGCATGCCGGCTGCAGGTTGGCGGCATGTCTTCGATGGCATCGATGGGCAGGACCAGCCGGTGTCGCTTATCCACGAGGACTCAGTCGCACTACGACAGATGGCAGTGTTCGACATCATCGTCAATAATGCCGACCGTAAAGGCGGCCACGTCCTTGCGATGACCGGGGGCCACCGCCACGGGATTGATCACGGACTCACCTTCCACACCGAGCACAAGTTACGCACCGTGCTGTGGGGCTGGCTGGGGGAAGACCTCCAGGCCGATGAACTGCGGGGCGTCAGTCAGGTCCACTCAGCGCTAAGCGGCGAACTCGCCCGCAGCCTTCCCGCGCTGCTCACCGGCGGCGAGATTGAGGCGCTGATTGAGCGCTGCGAGCAACTATTGCAAGATCCGCGCTTCCCCGTTCCGCACGGCGACATGCCCGCTGTCCCCTGGCCACCGTTCTGACGGGACGCCACCCAAGCGCCCACCCATGCACGCCGGATATGTTTGCCACGTGTCAGCGACTCATCCAACCGATCTGAACGGCGCCTCGCTCCCGCCGGGCTCGTCCGGTTGGATTAAGGTGCGCGGAGCCCGCGAGCACAACTTGCGTGACGTGGACGTGGACCTGCCGCGCGATTGTTTCGTCGTGTTCACCGGTGTGTCTGGTTCGGGTAAGTCATCGTTGGCTTTTGGCACCGTATTCGCAGAATCACAACGCCGCTATTTTGAATCGGTCGCGCCGTACGCGCGCCGCCTGATGGCCCAGGTGGGTGCGCCGGAGATTGATTCGATCAACGGTTTGCCGCCAGCGGTTGCTCTGCAACAGCCGCGCGGCGGTACCAGTTCGCGCTCCACCCTCGGCACGCTCAGCTCACTTTCTGATGTTCTTCGCCTCCTGTACAGCCGGGCAGGCACCTATGTTGCCGGCGCAGAGCATCTGCCGGCAGCCGCCTTTTCGCCCAACACCGCCATTGGGGCCTGTCACACCTGCCACGGCAGCGGCGTTGCACGCCACACCACCGAGGCACTCCTCGTCCCCGATCCCACCCTGTCGATCGAAGACGGCGCGATCGGCATCTGGGCGACCCGAGCGTGGCAGGGCATCAACGTACGTCGAATGGTCACGCTGCTCGGCATCGACCGTTACGTCCCCTGGCAGACGCTGCCGCAAGCCGAACGCGACTGGCTGTTGTTCACCGATGAAACGCCACGGATGCTGGTTGAAGGCCAGAAGTTGGGTCAGCCCAGCAGCTATTATGGGACGTGGCAGTCGGCCGAGAAATATCTCATGCGCAACGTCGCTAAGACCGGCTCAGCGACGCAGCGCAAGAAACTCGAACCATTCCTCACTGAAGGCCCGTGCCCGACCTGCCACGGTAAGCGTTTGCAGTCCGCTGCACTTGCGGTGACGTTTGCCGGAGTCGATATCGCTGACCTGAACGCAATGGCGCTGTCCGAAGTCCATGCCCTGTTGGAGTCGGGACTCGAAGCACAATCACGTGGCATCGATCGCCACGGTGCGGCCGCATCGACTGCCGCCCGTTCACTCGTCAAGGATTTTGGCAGCCGTGTTGCGGCCATCATCGGTCTCGGGCTCGGCTATCTGTCGATGGACCGCTCCAGCACCGCGCTGTCCGCCGGGGAGCTGCAGCGCGTACGCCTCGCCGGACAATTGCAAGCCGGGTTGTTTGGTGTCCTGTATGTGCTCGACGAGCCGTCGGCGGGACTCCACCCGGCCGATTCCGAGGCACTCTATGCAGCGTTGCGCGGGCTGATTACGGCGGGCAACTCTTTGTTCGTCGTCGAGCACGACCTCACGATTGCCCGCAATGCCGACTGGGTCGTTGACGTCGGACCAGATGCCGGCACGTTCGGCGGGCACATCATTCACAGTGGCCCACCTGAAGCCCTCGCGAAGGTAGCCGATTCCGCGACAGCCACGTTCATGTTCGGGCATACCGGATCATCACAGCGCGAAACCCGGGAACCGATTAGCTGGCGCGAACTCACCCATCTCACCCGGAACAACGTTCATGATCTGAGCGTCACGTTGCCCCTTGGCGTCATGACGGTCATCACCGGCGTGTCCGGTTCGGGCAAATCATCCTTGCTCGCGGCACTCACCGAACACCTCGAAACCGATAACGCGGCTGCGGCACATCCGCAACGAATCATCTCAATCGATCAGCGCCCAATCGGTCGGTCACCGCGATCGAACCTAGCCACATACACCGGCCTCTTCGACGCGGTACGACACATCTTCGCGGCAACTCCCGCGGCAAAAGAACGCGGCTGGGCGGCGGGCCGGTTCTCATTCAATGTCGAGGCCGGGCGTTGCCCCACCTGCGCGGGCGAAGGCTTCATCAGCATCGAACTGGTATTCCTGCCGAGCAGCTATTCGCCATGTCCCACCTGTCACGGCTCGCGCTACAACCCCGAGACGCTCGAGGTGACTTACCGCGGTCACAACGTCGGCCAAGTGCTTGCAATGACAGTGCTCGATGCGGCCGACTTCTTTGCCGATACCCCCGCCGTACACCGCGCGCTCACCACCTTGCTCGATGTCGGGCTCGGTTATCTGACCCTCGGCCAACCGGCGACCGAATTGTCCGGCGGCGAAGCGCAACGCATTAAGTTGGCGACGGAACTACAACGTCCCCGGCGCGAGGGGACAGTCTTTATGCTCGACGAACCCACGGGCGGATTGCACCCCGTCAACGTCCGGGACCTCGTACGAGTGCTCGGCCGGCTGACCGACGCCGGTGACACCGTCGAGCACGACATGCAGATCGTGGCCGCGGCCGACTGGATCATCGAGTTGGGCCCAGGAGGTGGCGATAACGGCGGCACCATCGTGGCGGCCGCAACGCCAATTGATCTTCTCAATCATCCGCAGAGCATCACCGCGCCCTACCTACGGCGCTCGCTCAACCACTGAAATGTTGGCGTCCGGTCATGACCCAGCCGTTGCCGGCGACGCACAATCGGTCGCGCGGTCGATGATTATTCCCCGCATTGCGCGGTCGGCACGCGATCTGCCGTAGTTCCAGCTGAGCCAGTCATCATCGGGCCGTACGAACCTCGCCAATGCGCATGCGCGTTCGGCGGCGGGAAGCTTCGCCATGATCGGGACCGCATCCAGCGACAAACCATCGAGGTAGGCCCAATCGATCTTCCCGGTTTGCTCGTACCGCTCGATGTTGTGCTGGGCGATCCAAGCGTCGGGATTGATCGCCGTCAGGCACAGGAGGATTGCGGCCGCACTCAGCAGCGCTGCTCGCGGTAGCCAACCCGCTTTCAAACCGATTCCGGCGATCAGGACTCCGAGCACGACCAGCCCAAGCCAACCCTCAAAAAGATCGACGAGCAGCCGAAGCCTGGTGAAGCCGTAGGCCTCTTGATAGAGGTGCATTCGGTAAAGCGCGGAAGCGACGACCACCAGCGTCAGTGCACACAACAGGCCTAGCGCACCGCGCAGCCAGAATCGATCGGCCGAGGATTCGACCGACGCCTTCCGCCCGGCGGCCCAGACCACGAGGAGGGTCAGCGCCGTTGCGACAGTCAACTGACCAAAGCCCTGATGGACATAGTCAGCATAGGTCAGACCGGTGGTCCGGCGTAGATAGTTGTGGCCGCCGAAGAACACGGTTGCCTGCGCGCTGAGAAAGAGCACGAAGACAACGTCGATAAGCACGACCGGCGCCAGCCACTCGTAACGTTTCTGGACTGGTCGGCGTTCGCTCATCCCGTTCGGGGTCGCGGGCGGGTTGAGCGCCAGATATGCGGCCGCCAAGACCACTCCCCCGACGGCAACTGCGACAAAAGCACGCAGCACCAGCCCGTCGATGTTCAGATCTGGGATCACGGCGTCGACCCACGTGGCAAACAGTGCATCGGCCGAGGCAAAGAGCAATCCAAAAGTCGTCAGCCCGAGAAGCGACCAAAGTGTTGTACGCATCGCCGCGGGGGTGTTGCCATTGCCGGTGATGCTCCGCATGGTCCGACCCAGCCACGGCATTCCCCGAAACCCAGCCAGCGGCCACGCGATGGCAGCACAGATGAATCCGGGGATCGTACGGCCGCGAGTCAGACCGACCATGCAGAGCAGTCCGCCAAACATCAGGGCGAGTACGACGATCCAATCGGCGTCACGGAGGACGACTGGGACGGCGAGCAGAATGCAAAGGCCCGCACAGGTCAGCGTAAATGGGTCACGGCGGTTCTTGGCTGCGTAAAAGAGCACCGCGCCAGCTGCCATCAGCAGTAGAAACGCGCCGAGCCCAGGATCTCGCGCCGGGATGACCAGGCCCGCCAAGACGCCAACGCCGGCGCAGGCCAGCAGGACACCGATCCGAGCGGACACCGCTTCCTCGGGCCAGAGTTTGCCGAAGAGATCGCCAATGCCCGACGGCGGCACTGCATACGAGGGGTACGCCGGGAGGAGCTGCGTGCGCGGTATGGCCTTCTCCTGAGTTTTGTTGGACTTTGGCTGGAGTGCTGGGTCGATCGGGAATACGGCGCGCACCCGCGCACCGTGCTCTCCTTTCACCGGATCCACGAAGCCGATCGTCCCGCCGTGCAGATCAGTGACCCAGCGGGCGATGGCCAGGCCGAGGCCGGTGCCACCGGTTTGCCCGCCAGTCGGTTCGCCCAACGTGCCAAACCGTTCGAACGCTTGCTCCCTGGTTTCGGGGGTGAGACCCGGTCCTTGATCGGTCACCTCAAGCCACCAGTCCGCCGCCATCGAAATGCCAAGTAGGTGGATAGTCCCGGCGGCCGGGCTATGACGGCTGGCGTTATCGAGCAGATTCGCTACGAGCTGACGCAGCCGCGCAGGATCGCCATTCACCATCAGTTCTGCGGGCTCGACCCTGACGTCAAACGTCACGGAGTTGGCTCCGACCGACGCTTCGGCCACCGCGTGTTCGAGTAGGTCCGTGACCAGTATGGATTGGATGTTGAGCGGCACCACGCCGGCATCGACGCGGGAGAGGTCAAGCAAGTCTTCGACCAATCGACCGAGCCGCTCGGCCTGATCGAGCGCCGCTTGTAGTCCGGCTGGATCGGGTTCGGCCACACCATCGACAAGATTTTCGAGCACCGCGCACAGCGCAGTCAATGGGGTTCGCAACTCATGGGAGACATTGGCAACCAAGTCGCGTCGTTGCTGATCGACCGTGGCAAGATCCTCGGCCATGCGGTTGAACGCACGAGCGAGATCACCCACCTCATCGCTAGAGACGGTATAGACGCGCCCCGAATAGTCACCACGCGCCATTCGCCGGGCCACCAGGGTCATTTGTCGCAGCGGCGACGTCATACCCGTAGCGAGCAGTTGCGTTACCGCCATCGCCATGAGAATCGTGACCGGGATGCTGAGCCATGGTGCGACTCCCGCACCGACGGTGGCCAGCACTGATGCCACCGCGACGCTGACCACGACCAGCACCCCCAGTTTGACCTTGATTGAGGTGATCCAATCAAGTGGACCGCGGGGCGCACTCACAGTGTCTCCAACGCGTAGCCGACCCCATGGACTGTCCGCACCCGCTCCGCGCCGATCTTGCTGCGTAGCGCTTTAACGTGGCTGTCGACCGTTCGAGTACCCGAAGCGTCCGGCCAGCCCCACACCTCAGCAAATAATTTGTCTCTGGTCAGCACGCGTCCCGGCGTCGCCGCCAGGCATGCCAGTAGGTCGAATTCAGTCGCGGTGAGTCGCACTTCGTCGGCACCGAGCCACACCCGGCGTGCGCCGGTGTCCAACGAAAGTTCACCCAGTTTGAGCAGACCGGCCCCGACCAGTTCAACGGCCCTATCGACTCGGCGCAACAGCGCGCTTACACGAGCAACCAGTTCGCGCATCCGAAACGGTTTGGTTAGGTAATCATCAGCGCCCACACCCAATCCGACCAAGATGTCCGATTCATCGTCGCGAGCGGTCACCATCAGAACTGGTACTGGCCGTTGCGCCTGAATGCGACGGCATACCTCATGGCCGTCAAATCCAGGGAGCATCACGTCAAGCACCGCGAGATCTGGTGTTGAGGTGGCGAACAACTCCACTGCGCCGGGCCCATCCCACGCCTGTACGACGTCGAACTCTTCGGCTCGTAGTCGGTCAGCGATCGCCTGATTGATGACTGGATCGTCCTCGACGACGAGGATGCGACGAACGTGGTTTTTGTTCATGATTCGACCCTAGATGCGGACTCGGTCGGGAATTGTCGCAACCTTGTGAAGATTCTGTGTAGATCGTCGTTGGGCGCTACTCCTCAACCGATATTGAGGGGGCAGAATGGCTCTCATGAACCCCGAGATGCCTGCTGACCTGCTCATCCATGCCAATGCGGCCAAAGGCTTCATGCCAGCTGATGAGGGTGCCTTCCTCCACCACATCGCTCGCGAGCGACTCCCCCACGGTCCGGCCCTGGAGATTGGGACCTATTGCGGAAAATCCGCGATCTACCTCGGCGCGGCGGCACGCGAGGTCGGCGGGCAGGTCCTCACGATCGATCACCATCGCGGTTCGGAGGAGAACCAATCTGGCTGGGAACATCATGACTCGTCCCTTGTTGACGACGAGTTCAATCTCATGGACACCCTTCCGGTGTTCCGCAAAGCGATCGCTCGCGCCGGACTCGAGGATCAGGTGACAGCCGTGATCGGCCGTTCGACAAGCGTGGCCACCTGGTGGCGTACGCCGATCAGCATGCTGTTCATCGATGGTGGCCATGCCGAGGTACACGCGCAGAACGACTACTCCGGTTTCGCGCACTGGCTGATGCCCGACGGAATGTTAATCATCCATGATGTTTTTGAGCGCGCCGCAGATGGTGGTCAAGCGCCATTCCACGTCTGGCAGCGGTCCGCCGGCTCCGGCAGCTTCGAGCCGACCAAAACGGTTGGATCGATGCGCGTATTAACGCGGACCCGCGGTAACGCTGGCGATCCGGTCGGCTGACTGGCAGCCACAATCGAGCACGATCTCGTTGAAGTCCACCCCGATCGTCGCTCCGGTCATCACGCCGGCACCCGGGGTTGTTCCGGTCAGGACGTCCCAAGCCAAGATCACCGCAGCGGCAGTGTAGGTCGTCTGCTCCGGCGGCCAGTTAACATTTTCGGGGAAGACGGATCCGGTCCAATATTTGCCTTCACCAGTGCGAAGGTGCTGAATGTCCGCGAACAGGGTGGCGGCACGGTCATCGCCGATCGCCGCCAATGCCATCACCAACTCACAGGTCTCGGCTCCAGTGATCCAAGGGTTGGAGCTGACACAGCGGATTCCGAGCCCGTCAACGACAAAGGTGTCCCACTGCGAGGCAAGCATCGCGTCGGCCGCTGGTCCACGCACCGCACCGCCGAGCACCGGGTAGTACCAATCCATCGAGAAGGTCGACTTGTCGAGGAACTGGTCGCGGTGCTCCCGAAGCGCATGCCCGAGCCTGGCACCCGCAAGCTCCCACTCCGGCTGCGGCTCTCCCATCAGTTCGGCGAGTGCGACTCCGGACCGAAGCGATTGATAGATGCTCGAGCTACCCGCGAGCAATGCCTCGCGGTTGACCTTCGCCGGGCCGCTTTCATCCCATTCGCGCGACCATGCAATCCCACCGAACGGAAGTTGCAGGCCGACCACAAGATTCAGCGCGCGTCGTACGACCGGCCACATGCATTCCAAAAAGGTCCGGTCCTTAGAAATCTTCCAGTGGTGCAGGACACCGACGGCGATGTATGCCGCCATGTTCGACTCGGTGCTGGAGTCCTCGACCTCGCCGCCGACAATTTTCATCGGCCATGAGCCGTCCGAGCGCTGGTTGCGAAAACACCAATCAAAGGCGGAAGCGGCCGCATCGAGTTGGCCGCCCACAAGCAGCGCCATCGCACCCTCGACGTGGTTCCACGCATCGGCATGCTCGCCGGTCGTCCACGGAATAGCGCCGTCCGGCTCCTGCATCGCGGCAATTGTGGCCGCTGTCTCTGCTATCTGTTCAGGGGTCAAGACGAAGCGCCATCGCCTACCGGCACCGTCGGCTTGCGCAGATACAGGACCATGCTCTTGCCAATCAGCGGGTTGAGGGCCTTCTCAGCCAGCCGCGTGGCGGTGCTATAACCGGGCCGCTTCATGATGTCCCAGACCAAGACCTGGTGATAGGCCTTGACCAACGGGTTGTCGTCATTCTTCACACCAACGGCACATTTGAGCCACCAATAGGGCGCGTGCAGGCCGTGGGCATAAGCAATCTTTTCGAACACCATGCCGGCATTCTCAAGCTTGCCGATCAGCTCCTTATCGGAGTAGATCCGAATATGGCCACCCGGCGTGTTGTGGTAATCGTCGGAAAGTTTCCAGCAGATGATCTCCGGCAGCCAGCGCGGTACGGTCACGGCCATTGTGCCGCCGGGACGCAACACTCGGACCATTTCGTTGATTGCCTGGATGTCAGCGGGGATGTGTTCGAGAACCTCTGACACGACCACCCGGTCGAACTCGCCGTCGGCGAAGGGAAGCGCCAGAGCGTCACCTTCCTTAATGTCCGCATAGGCGCCCTCGGGAACTTCCCCCGCTTCCTTCATCGCACCGAACAGGTCCAGCACCCCAGCCAACTCATCGGCGTCCTGGTCGAATGCGATGACATCGGCACCACGGCGGTACATCTCGAATGCATGCCGGCCGGCGCCGCATCCCATATCGATCACTCGGTCGCCGGGCTGCAGCCCAAGCCGGTCAAAATCAACTGTCAGCACGGTCGTTCTCCTTCTTCATTTCAACACCAGTCAGCGCCGCATGGGCGGCAATCACTTCTTCGTAGGCAGCAGCCGTGGCTTTGGCCACCGAGCTCCAACTGAACAGCTCCAGCACGCGTTGACGGCCCGCCCGACCCATCTCCGCTGCGCGCTCAGGATCGTCCAACATCTCGCCGATGGCGGCTTCAAGTTCGCCGACATCGCCGGGCGTCACCAGCGTCGCGCAGACGCCATCGGGGCCAACAACTTCGGGAATCGCCCCGGCCCGGCTGACCACCAGCGGGGTCGCACAGGCCATCAACTCCGCCGTCGGGAGGGAGAACCCTTCATACAGTGATGGCACGCAGGCAAGCTCAGCCGAGCCCATCACCGCGACAAGTTCCGCGTCGCTGATGCCATTCACAAACGTCACATGGTCGGCGATACCAAGATCGTCAATAAGATGCTCGGTTCGTCCGCCCGGCGTCAGCGTGGTGACGAGCAGCAATTCGACGTCACGCTCGGTGCGCAGTTTGGCGAATGCTTCAAGCAATGTGGCAATGCCCTTCATCGGCGCGTCAGCGCTGGCCATTGCCACGATCCGACCTGGGACACGCGGTGCAGTAGGCGGGACGAATACGTCGTCAACGCCGAGCGTGATGACCTCCAGCCGCTCCACGTCGACCCCAAAGTCTTTCACGATGTCGCGCTGGCTCGACTTTGAGACGGTAAGAATTTTCGGCAACTGCCGAGCCACTTTCTTCTGCATCCGCAGGAACCCGTACCAACGTCGAAGGCTGAGTTTCTTGCGTCGGGTCACCGCGCTCTCGATGTCGATGCGCCGGTCGAAGGTGATCGGGTGATGAATCGTTGCGATCAGCGGGAACCCTTGCTCAGCGATGTCGAGCATGCCGTAGCCGAGGGTCTGGTTGTCATGAACGATGTCGAAGTCGCCGTGCCGGCTCCGCATCAAACGTGCCGCGCGCGTCGAGAAGGTTTTCGGCTCAGGAAATCCTGCGGTCCACATCGTCAAGACTTCCTCGACATCGATGCGGTCGCGGTATTCCGACAGTTTTGGGGTCCGAAACGGGTCCGGATCGCGATACAGATCCAGCGATGGGACCTTCGTCAGTTCGACCCCCGGATCCAGCTCGGGATAGGGCTGGCCCGAAAACACCTCAACGGTGTGGCCGAGTGCAACCAATTCGCGGCTGAGATGACGGACGTAAACGCCTTGACCGCCACAGTGCGGTTTGCTGCGGTAGGACATGAGTGCGATGCGCAAGTATTGCCTCCGATTGGGCTGGTCGACCTGATTTCTATCATCCTTGGAGAATGCGCTACCTGCACCATTTTTCGCTGAGGTCTTCGTCACCTCACGAAACGCCGCCTTGGCCATTGTTACCCGGATAAAAAGCGTGGGTCGCGGTCACGCCACCGTCGACCGCGAACTCACCGCCGGTCGTGTATCCGCTCTCGTCGCTGGCTAGGTAAACGTACAACGGCGCAATGTCTTCGGGTGTTCCGACCCGTTCCAAAGGAACTCTGGTCGCTCCCCACTGCATGGCAAGATCGCCGCCGTGTTCCCGGGTCATCCCAGTATCAATCATTCCCGGATGCACCGAATTGACCCGGACGCCATATGCGCCGAGTTCGACCGCTGCGGCCTTGCTCATTCCGCGGATCGCAAACTTCGTCCCGGTGTAGCCCGTCAGCGACGCCATCCCCGCGAGCCCCTCCACCGACGAGCAGTTGATGATCGAACCTTGACGGTTCCGTTTCATTGCCGGCGCCACGGCCTGCATCCCCAAGAAGCAGCCGCGCATGTTGACGCTGACCAGCAAGTCGAAGTCCGCCAACGGCATCGTGTCGACCTCACCGAATCGCAAGATGCCCGCGTTGTTGACCAGGACGTTTGCCGCTCTTCCGAAGTGCTCCTCCGAATCGGTGACAAGCCTTGCCCATGATGACGGGTCACTCACGTCATGATGGCTGAAGCACGCTGCGTCACCCAGTTCCTCCGCGAGGGCCGTGCCAGCGGCGTCGGCCACATCGGCGAGCACCACTTTGGCGCCCTCGCGCACGAAGGCACGTGCGATGGCGGCGCCTTGACCATTGGCGGCGCCCGTGATGATGGCGTATTTGTCCTTGAGACGGGACATTGTTCTCCTTCGTGCCGGTGTGCGTAGAGGTGATCTAAAGCGAAAGAAGCGAGTCCGCAGCGAACGAGATGGAGGGGTCACGATCGGCAAAGAAACTGCCGACTTTTTGGTCAAGTTCTGCGGTCGACCAGATCTCGCCATCAGTGTCGAATCGTTCCTCCACGACGGGTGCGGCCATGAGCGCAACCATTCCCCCGTAGACGACAAACACTTGGCCGCTGATGTGCTCAGCTGCGGGGGACGCGAGGTAGGCAACTAGTGGTGCCACATGGTCCGGGCTGTACGGATCGATGGAACTTCCGGACTCATCAGCACCGAACACGGCGGCAGTCATTGCCGTACGGGCGCGCGGGCAGATGGCATTAGCCCGAACACCGATGCGAGCGAGTCCGCGTGCAGTCGACAGCGTCAGCGCAGTTATGCCCGCCTTTGCGGCCGCGTAGTTGGCCTGGCCAGGCGAGCCGGTGAGAAAGGCCTCCGAGGCAGTGTTGATAACGCTGGCATCGACCGCGGCCCCGGTCTGTTTTGCGAGCTGTCGCCAGTGCGCCGCAGCGTTCCGGGAGAGCAAGAAGTGACCGCGCAGATGGATCCGCACGACCAGATCGAACTCTTCGTCCGACATGTTGAACAGCATCCGATCGCGCGTGACGCCGGCATTGTTGACCACGATGTCCAACGAACCAAAAGTGTCCAGAGCAGTGCGCATGATCAGGTCTGCAGTTGACCGCTCGCCGACATCGCCTGGCGCAATCGCCGCCTCCACACCCAACGATTTGATCTCGGCTGCTGTCTCATCGGCGGCGCCGGGAAGGTCATTCAACACCAAGCGTGCACCGCTGCGGGCGAGGGCAAGCGCCTCTGATCGTCCGAGCCCCGCTCCGGCACCCGTGACAACAGCGACTTTGCCGTCAAGGTCGATGCCCGTCATAGCCGCACCGTGGAAGAACATCGGCCAACATGTGCATTTTCGACCTGGTTCACTCCGAATCCTCGATGATTCGCAATGCCGACTTAGGGCAGGCAGCAACCGCGCGCGTGACACGCTGGCGGTTTTCAGCAGTCACCGTCGGGTCACTGACCTGCAAGTTGTCATCATCGTCAAGTTCAAAGACATCCGGCGCAAGCCCCTCACACAGACCATTCGACTCACACGCGTCATAGTCGACCTCAACCCTTGCCATGCTGACCTCCGGCCTCAGGCCGATATCCTCGACCAGTAGATAGAACGTGTTCTAGTCTAGCCCAGCGCGGCGAGTTTGGAAATCACCCAGTTGCCCTTGATCTTGGTGAGACTGACAACCAAGGTGTTGCGATTAAGCTGCTGGTTCTTGCCACCTGCGGTGGTCGTCTGGTTCGTGAACACCAGCACTTTGGCCTTGCGGTTCGTCGCATTGATAATTGCTGAGGACACGGCGACCGCTTGCAGCACGATCTTGTTTTTGGTGGTGTTGTCCTTAACCTGCGACATGGTGCCGTCGTATTCCTTGCGGAACGACGGTGTCATCCGCGCGCGGGCGACCTCCATGTCATTCGCCAGAGTCTTGTAGTCATAGGACAACGTGCGCTGAGTCAGATCGGCCGCCGACACCAGCACCTCGGTTCGGGCCGCCTCACCAACCAGCGAGCCATTCGGGGCCGCCGCCGCAAAGCCTTGTTCGGCGCGCCACCACGACGCGCCAACGCCGCAGGCAGCAAGAACAACGAGCACGGCCAGCACCAACGTCAGCCGGCGCCGCAGAAAGTCCGATACGGCCTGCACTCGCGAGACCTGCGGCCTCGACGGATCCGCAATCGCTTCGACCTCCGGCTCCGGCTTTGGTGTAAGCGCGGGTTGTGTCGCAGACTCTGGCGCAGGGGTTTCTGCCTGCTCAGGCTTAGCGATGGGCTCCACGTCAGCATGGCAAAACCGGCATCGGCTCGCTGCCGCCTTGATAGTTTCTGCACACAAGGGGCAGACGCGTTCATCGCGTTTTAGTTTCGCCACGGCTCAGCCCACAAACTCTAGTTGGGCGACCAGCCAGCGGCTGTCTTGTTTGACCATCGACAGCTTGATCCGCCAAGACCGATCCTCAGTCTTGCCCTTCGTGCCTTTGTTCCGCACTTTGCTGCTCGCGGCCACGAAGACAGACGCTGCATCGGCATCAACCTCGCCTAAACCGATCTCATCGATACTTCCCTTGGAGAACGATTCTTGACTGATCGCCGCCTCTTTCAAAGACTTCAATGATGACGAATACTGCTTCTTAAAGGTCCCGGTCGCGCCGCTAAGCACCCCTTTTGCCAACTCGTCCATCTTGGTGTGGTCGATCGTCAAAAAAGCCAACGTTTCAGCCCGCGCCGCCTGATTGATATCGGCATAGGCCTGCGCGCGCTGTTCGGTTGGCGTGTTACCGGGCACGGCAGCGGCACCGCCGACCGCAAACAGCACCAACCATCCGCACAACACCGCGAGGACTACGGCAAGCACGGTGTTGCTAAGGGTCCTTCGGGTCACTTGCTGCCTCCGCTGGATCGTTGCTTGGTGGGACGTGGTGCGGGCACGTGGTTCATGCCGCGCATGTTCACCGGTGGACCCGTTTTGCACTCGGCCGGATAGTACGGATCGAAGCTATTCTTGGATGACAGCGGCGGTGACTTCGTTTTCGACTCGTTCGAGGTCGGTCGCCATTGCCCTGGCGGGAGATATCCACTGCCGTCACCCATACATGCCGCTGGCGTCTGATTCAGGTTGAGATTAACCCGTCCAAACTTCTGCTTTCCCTTGGTGAGCGCGCTGGGACCGGCCGCCGCTAGGCGTGGGAAGGTCACCAGGAGCTGTTCAAGCGCAGGTAGTCGAGCATCAAGCACATCTGACACGTTAACCAAGTGGGTCAAAAGCGGCGGCAGCTTGGTGCGCAAATCGCCGACCAAGAGCGATAGTTCGTCGGCCGAAGGGCCCGCTCGATCAAGGACGCGTCGAACGTCGCCATCTGATTTAGCCAAAGCGCCGGTGAGTGAATTCAGGTCACGGGCGAATGAACGAATGTTTGCGGAGTTGTCCTGTTGAGTCTGCAACACAGTCTTGGCTTGGTTGAACAAATCGATGGTCGCTGACTGGTTGGTCTGCGCCGCAGCGATGAAGTCTTGAGCATCATCGATCAGGGAACGCAGCGGTGTCGCGTTGTCTTTGAACATCGTGCCCAGTTCGGTGACTACGGTGTTCAAATCAGCCCCGCTCACGCTGGAGATGAAACCACTCAGATCCCGCATCAGCTCATCTTCGCCCAGCGGGAGACTTTCCTTATTGCCGCGCACCGTGTCGCCATCCTTCAACATCGGTCCTTGCTTGGACTGGGGTTCGAAGGACAGATATTGCTCACCGACAGCGCTGAGGTTATGAACGAACACCGGCGAATGCGCGGGCACCTTGATGCCTTCCTTAAGGCTGGCATCGACGCGAAGCCCCCCAGCCTTGACCGTCATCTTCGACACCTTGCCGACCTTGACGCCGCGATAGGTCACCTCACTTCCCTTAAAAAGGCCACCGGAATCGGGAAGCAGAACATGCACCGTATAGCCACGCCCGAGGACTTGATCGACGAATCCCAGATAGGACGCGCTGACGTACATCATGCCGACTGCACTCAGCAGCACGAAAGCAATCAGCCTGACCTTGATGCCGCGCCTCATCGCGAACCTCCACCTAGGAGGCCACCGATAAGTCTCTGGACAAGTGACTGATCCAGCCCGCCGAGCACATCGGGCGAGACTTGCGGGATACCTGGTACGGGCGATGCACCCGGCTGTGCCTTAGGTGCGTTGCCAGTTGCTCCACCCGGAGCTTCCTGCTCGACGCGACGAAGCGCGGCGGAGACATCAGCTGCGGCCGTTTGGTCGCACAACGGCAAGGAGCCGAGCAGCGAGCAGAGCTGATCTACGGCGCCACTTGCTGGCGCGCAGATCGGGGCGAGCGGCGTTCCGCGACACAAGGTGACGAGATCGTTGAGTGTCGTCGGCAACAGCCCGCCCTCGCTGACCGGAATGAGCTTGATCTGCAGTTTGAAAACAACATTGGCAAAGTCACCGCGGATGGTATCGGCGGCTTCAAGCGGGAACGGATAGCTCGCGACGGCAACCAATCCTGGGACGAGGGAGTCGCCGGTATCGGCGAGCTTGCGCAGCACCGGCTCAAGGTGACGCAATTCGGCGACTAGGTCATCCTTGGTCTCATTGACGACGCGCGTCCCGACCTCGCCAAGCTTGTCTAGTTCCGAAAGCATCTTGACCAACTGTGTGTGTTGATTACTCAGCACCTTGATTGCCGGCGCGGCCGCATCAATCGCGTCACCGATGGTGTCCTTCTCGGCAACGAGGGTTCGGCTCAAACCGTTGAGCGAATCCAGCGCATCGATGATGTCACCGCGCTGCGAATTCAGCGTGCCAACCAATATGTTGAGTTGGTTGAGGACGTCTCGGATCTTTCCGGTGCGCCCGTCCATCATTTCGTTCAGCTCGTGAGTGATGGTCTGCAACTGTCCGATGCCGCCACCACTGAGTAAGAACGAAAGCGCGCCGAGAACCTCCTCGACCTCCGGATTGCGCCCGGTATTCTTCATCGGTATCACGTCGTTGGGGCCAAGTCGGCCGCTGCCAACAGGTGCCGCTTGCGAGTCGCCGGTCGCCTTGGGCTCGGAGAGCTGCACGACTTTTTCGCCCAATAGGCTCGTCTGCTGGATCTGTGCCTCGGCGTTTGCGGGGAGCACCACATCCTTACGGATACGCATCTTCACGCGAGCATGCCAGCCAACCCTGCTGATCGATTCGACCTGCCCCACCGGAACGTTGCCCAACATCACCGAAGAACGCGGCACGACGTTGAGCGCATCGGCGAAGTCTGCATTGACCACGAATCCGTCATTCTTGCTGACCTTGTTACCGGGAAGAGGGAGATCATAAACACCGTTAAAGGAGCACCCGCTCACCGTAAGAACCAATAACAGCACGATAGTTACGCGCCACCGAGAGGAAGTCATTTCAGCACACCCCCGAGAAGTGACAACAACGAAGGCGGCCCGTTCTTCGGCTGTGAGCCCGGGATCGCAGGTATGTCTGCGGGTTTGGCCGCGGGCGCCGGAGTCGCAGCACCGGGAGTGCTTCCTGCTGCCGCCGCGCCACTAGCCGCAGGAATCAGTGGTTCCAGCAGACTCGTGATCAACGTACATACCGCTTGCGGAGCACCTGCATTGACGAGGGTCTGGCACAAGAATTGGTCGGGTCGGAACTGTATGCCGGGAGTAATCTGCACACGTGAACCGAATGTGCCGGTCGTCGGTTCATAGGCCACAGCCAGGTTGCTCAATGCCACGGAGCCCTTTTGGACCACCAGGCCAAGGGAATCTTTCTGCCGGTCCACCCGGTTGACCACGCTGCTCAGCAGGTCAACGTCTTGGCCGAGGGTCTTGCGGTTGTCGGCTACGAATCCTTTGACCGAACCAAGCACCTGTGCCAGCGACGCGAGCACCTGCTTGAGCTCGTCGCGTTCGCCGTTGAGTTGGCCCGACACTGAAGTGAGGTCCCGGAGGAAGGTTTGCACCGCCGTGTCGTTCGCCGCCAACGTGTCGGTTAGGCCGGCCAATGAGCGGACGTTGTCGAAGAGCGGGCCACGGTTGCTGGCGAACGTGTCGGCCGCCGCCGACAGATTGCGGATTGTCTTGGACCCCAGCGCACCATTGCCATCGAGCGCCTTCGCACTTGCCGAGAGCAGGTTGTTCAAGGCCCCCTTCGTCGATCCAGCTTTTGGACCGAGAGTCACCGAGAGATCATCCAGTGCCTTGTACATGCGATCAAGCTCAACCGGCGTCTGGGTCCGACTGAGCGGGATGTCGCTCCGATCGGAAAGTACGCGCCCCTGGCCATAGGCCGGGAACACCTGCACATAGCGGTCGGCCACAAGTGTGGGAGTCACAACGGCAGCTTTGGCATCGGCCGGCAGTTTGTAGGTCGAGTCGTACGTCATCTCAACGCGGACGCTGTTCCCCTCGGGAACGACCGCGGTCACTTGGCCGATTCGCACCCCCATCACGCGAAGGTCGGTGCCCGGATAGACCGCGATGGCACGATCAAAGTGAGCAGTGACGGTGCGCGAGCCACTACCAGGGAAAACGATCAACGCGGCTGCCAGGAGCACGATGGGGATTGCCGTCAATAGCACTCGGATCGGCCTGCTGGTGATATTCATCGGCCAGTCCCGGGTGCTATTGGGGTGAACTCACCGGTGAATACGCCGGTGATGTTGGGAACGTAAGCGTCGAACCACGGGCCGGTGCCGATGACGTTACCGAGGATGCTGACATACGGTCCGTAGTTACGCAGGAGCGTCTCGATCTGATCTTCACGCGCGTGCAAAAACGTCAAGACATTCTTTAGCCGGTCCAGCGTGGGCGCGAGCTGCTTCTGGTTGTCCTGCACGACGCCGTCCAACTCTTTCGCCAACTGGTTGGCGTTGACCAGGAGTTCGTGGATCGTCTGCTTACGTTGCTGCAGTTCTTGGAATACCAGGCTGGACTGTTTCATCAGAGTGACGAGGTCACCCTTCCGCTCATCGAGCAGCGAGGTGACATTTTTCGACCGCTTCAGCAGGGTCGTGATCTCCGCATCTCGTGATGCGATGGTCTTGGAGAGGCGGGACAAACCGGTGAAACTGGAGCGGACTTCAGGGCCAGCCGCATCCATGGTCTCTGCCAGTGTGTCGAGCGCTTTGGTGAGGTTCTCTTTGTCGGTGTCCTCAGTCTGTTCGGTGAGCTCACCGAGCGTCCCCACGATGTCAAAAGCGACGTCGGTGCGGGACAACGGGATCGTGGCACCGGCAGGCAGGACGCCGCTACCTGCTGGAGTGACGTTCAAGAATTTCTCACCAAGCAAGCTTTTCACTTCGACGCTGGCGCGCGTCGACTTGCCCAATTTGACGCCCTTGGCGTCAAAGTCGACGATCACTTTCTGCGGGCCGATGTGCATCTTGCTCACCCGCCCGACGGCAATACCAGCGACCTGTACCGCAGTGCCAACCCGCATACCGCTGGCATCGCTGACCTCAGCGTGGTAGTTCGTGCCACGAAAGCCGGGGAATTTTTGCAGATTGAATGATGCGGTCAGCACCACCAGCAGCAGCGCAATCGTGATGAAGCCGAGCCGCAAAATTTTTGCATCACTTCTACGTGTCATCACTGACACCTCTTCGCTTTGCTTTGCAGCGTGAAATCGGAGATATAGCCCTGCACATCGGCTGGCAACGTGTCCATGAGAACACTCGGCAGCACCACACCACCATGGAACTCGCAGAGATAATAGTTGTACCAGGAGCCGTAGACGCCGATTCTGGTCTGCTTCGCGAGCATCTCCGGAAGCTCCTTAAGCGCACGGGCGAGGTACTTCTTGTTCTCCGGCTTTGCGAGCACGGTGAACAATCTCCGTAATTGGGCAACGTCCGCTTTCAGCAGCGGCCGGCTGTCCGTGAGGAGGTCAGCGACGGCCTCGGTAACCCGAGAAATATTGGTGAGCGATGAGCCGATGACCTTGCGATCCTTGGCAAGATCACCGAACCAGGACCGCAGGTTGACGATCAAATCATCGAGTTCTTGGTGGTGATCATCGACCGTCCCAATTAACGTGTTCAGATTGGTGATGACCTCACCAATGAGTTGGTCACGATCGGCCAAGTTGTTGGTGAGCGACGCGGTGTTGGCAAGCAATTCCTGCACCGTCCCGCCTTCGCCTTGGAGAACCCGCACGAGGTTGAGTGAAAGCTTGTTGACATCTTCTGGGCGTAATGCGGCGAACAGCGGTTGGAAACCATTGAACAGTGCCGTCAGGTTGAGCGACGGAGTGGTTTGATTCATCGGGATCGTAGCGCCGGACGGAAGCCGCGACGCATCCGCTTTGCCCTTCGACAGCGACATATAACGATCGCCGATCAAGTTGAGAAACCGCACGTTGGCCCGTGTCTGCCGGCTAAGCGGGACCCCGTCCTTCACTTTGAACGTCACCAGGGCGTTGTTGCGGTGGTAAATCTCGACCTTTTTGACCTTGCCGACCACTACACCAGCGACGCGCACATCATCGCCCGACGTCAGCTCCGAGGCGCTGCTGAATACCGCTTTATATTCAGTCTGGGAGCCAAGTCCGAAGCCACCCATGATGGCTACCAACAAGCCGGTCACGAGCACGGAGACCATGGTAAAAATTCCGAATCGAAACACGGCCAAGTAGAAGGTGGTATTGCGACTATTCATCGAATACCCCCATCCGGCTCATCCTTGTTGGTTCCATCCTTCAACGGCAGGAACGGCGCAGGCTTGTCGTAATTGTCCGGCAGCCCGAGACACCACGGTCCGTGACCGACTTCCCCGAATGCTGGCGCATCCTTGGCGGTGTATGCCGTACGCTGCGGCGCGCCCAACTCGAGGGTCTGATGAATCACTCCGTTTTGGAAGACATTCTTCGTGTTGGCAACTTGCCGGTCTAGGCCAGTCAACAGACATGGCAGTTCAGGTGAGTAGGTGTCGAGTAGCGCCAGTAATGGGCGTGCCGAACTGGTCTGCGCAATCAGCAGCTTCTCATTTTCAGAAAGCGTTTTTCGGGTGATGACCGCCAAGCCGGTAAGGCTGCTCAATGCGCGATTGAGATCGGCCTTCTTCTGGGTCACTGTCCGCGCCGTCACCGTTGCATTTCGCAGCAGGCCAATCAGGTCCGGCGCTGCCAAGTCATAGGTCTTCGACACCTTCGCCAGCAGTTTCAGGTCCGTGCGCAGCGTCGGTAGTTCCGGGTTCATCCGAATGAGGTAGTCGTCCAAATCAACCAACGTGTCGCCGAATTGTTTGCCCTTGCCCTGCAATGCATGCGCGAGGGCGTAGAGCGTGGCATTCAGATCGGCCGGCTTGACCGAGCGCAAGAGCGGGAAGAGATCGGCCAGGATTTTCTGCAAATCGACATTCGTCGTTACTTGGCTTGCCGGAATCACCGCACCGTTGCGCAATGGGCCGGTCGATGTTGCCGTTTTGGGTGGCACGAGTGCTATGTAGTTCCGCCCGAACAGCGTCGTGGGCAGGATCTGCACGCGGATGTCACTACTGATCACACGCGCCACCTCCGGGCGCAGCTCCATCGTGATCACGGCCTGTTTTCCGTCGCTGTCGATCTTTCCGACCCGACCAACCAGCGCACCGTGCAACCGCACATCGCCGAACTTTGCGAGCTGCAGACCCGAGCGCTCAGCCAAGACGGTGACCGTGGTTTTGGCGGTGAACTTTTTGTCGTAGACCGCGATCGAGAGGGCGATCAGCATTGCAATCGAGACGAGGAAAACGATGCCAGCAAGAAACAGCCGACGATGCTCTCCCGGGGAGTCGTGAACGAGATTGACCAGCACCGGTTTACCCCGTGATCCGCACTGTTGTCGTCGATCCCCAGATCGCGTAACTGAGGAAGAAGTTCGCGACGACAACGGTCACAATTGACGTACGGATAGCCGTCCCGACCGCCAGCCCCACGCCGGCAGGTCCGCCCGAAGCGGTGTAGCCGTAGTAGCAGTGGATCAGGATGATCGCGACTGCCAGCACCATCAACTTTGCGAAGGACCACAGGATGTCCACCGGTGGCAGAAATTGCAGGAAATAATGATCGTAGGTGCCCACCGATTCGCCGTAGACCATTGTGGTGATCAACCGCGGCGAGAGGTACGACGCCAGGAGCGCGACGGTGTAGAGCGGAATCACGGCGATGAAACCGGCAATCATCCGGGTGGTCACCAAGAACGGAAGTGACGGGATACCCATCACTTCGAGCGCATCGATCTCTTCGGAGATGCGCATCGAGCCAAGCCGTGCGGTATAGCCGCAGCCGACTGTGGCCGCCAACGCGATCGAGGAGACGAGTGGCGCCACTTCACGGGTGTTGAAGTATGCCGAGATGAATGCCGTGAACTTCGCGACGCCGATCTGGCTCAGTGACGCATAGCCCTGAAGTCCGACCTCGGTGCCGGCGAAGAATGCGAGGAAGGCAATCACGCCCACGGTGCCGGCGATGACCGAGAGCGCACCGACGCCGAAGACCACTTCGGCCAACGTTTTGGCGATCTCTTGGCGATAAATTCGCAACACTTTGGGGGTCCACGCCAGCGCCTTGACATAGAACACCAGCTGATCGCCCCACGTCTCCACGCGCAGCCGTTGCCCCCTGACGAAAGAGGTCCCTAGGTCGCTGAGAAGGCTCATCACATACCCGCTTGTGGCACGAGTTGGAAGTACAACGCGGTGATGATCGAGTTCAGTAGGAAGAGCAACATGAACGCGAGGATTACCGACTCGTTCACCGCTCGGCCCACGCCGGCCGGACCGCCACCTGCGGTCAATCCCTTATATGAGCCCACTATCGCTGCCAAGAAGCCGAAAATGGCGGCCTTGACCATCGAGACGTAAATGTCGGGCAAGGTGGCAAGCGCGGTGAACGATGACAGGAACGCGCCCGCCGACCCGCCTTGGGCGATCACCGTGAAGTAGTAGCCGCCTGCGATGCCGGCGGTAATGACAATCCCGTTCATGAGGAGGGCTACAACCAGAGTTGCCAGCGCTCTAGGTACGACCAGCCGCTCGATCGGATCGATACCCAGAGTTTCAAGGGCATCGATCTCTTCGCGCATCTTCCGCGCACCAAGGTCCGAGCAGATCGCCGAACCGGCCGCGCCGGCAATGATCAGCGCCGCGGCGATCGGTGCCGCTTCGCGTACGGTGGCGAGCACTGCCGTGGCACCGGCGAATGACTCGGCGCCGAGCTGTCCGGTGAGGTTGCCTACTTGCAACGCAATGACCGCGCCGAAGGGGATCGACACGAGAATCGTCGGCATCAGCGTGATGCTGGTGATGAACCAGGCCTGCTCCAGAAATTCACGGGTTTGGAAGCGGGTGGTGAACGTCAGCCGCACCACATCCCACGCCAATGCAGCGACGTGGCCCGGGCCACGAATCACAGAGAGTGCATTAAAGCCCATGTCCCCTCCTGTGACCCGTCGATTCCGAAATGGCAATACCTATTACAAAGCGCGCAGACCATTCGTCCTACCGACCGATCTCAGTAGAGTAACGACCCAGCGCAGGCTCCGTTACGTTCTCGAAAGTCTTCATCGCTGCGTGGCGGCCAGCGCGTCGACCGAAGTACGACGCCTCTCCCAATTGGGTGCCTGAGGCATAGCCACGGCCGTCAACGGCGATATTGGAGGCACACGCACCGGCGGCATAGAGCCCGTCGACGACCGCTTGATTCTCGCGCAGCACCCGGCCGTTGTGATCGACCCGCAGGCCGCCGCAGGTGAACCCTGAATAGAAGCATTTGCCAGGCGTCAGGTCGTAGGCACCGTACGGTGGTTGGTCGAGCGGTTCTACCCACTCCGAGGCCTTGCGGAACACGGGATCCACATCCTCGCGCGCGGCCGTGTTGTAGTCAGCCAGAGTCTGCGCCAGCGAGCCATCCGGCAATCCCAGCCCGACTTCCATCTCGGCGATGGTGTCCCAGCCATCGACAAGTGGCTGCAGGCCGTATGCCGGCTCGGCCATATGTGTCGAGTCGAGGATCAACCAAGCCTTTTGTTCGGGCTGGTCAAAAACGAATGCCGAGGTCCGCGAATGGTAGGAGTCCTCGGCGACGAAGCGTTCCCCGCGGTTGTTCACGCAAATTCCCTTGACCAAATCACCCGGCGGATAAAATGGCGCGGTCAGGAAAGCGCCGTCCATGTGCTCAGCAAAACCGCCAACTGATTCGCCAAGGCGAATGCCTAGGCCGTCGTCGTAGGTGTTGCCAAGTGCCATCCCCCGAGCCAGCAGTGCTTCGAGCGCAGGCGCGAACTCGTGCACCATGTCGGGATTCATCACGAAGCCACCAGCGGCGATCACCACTGCGTCCGCGCGCACGAAGCCAGTTTCACTGAACCGCCGCCAGCTCGCACCGACGACCCCCACACCGTCCTGCTCAGTCTGTTCGGTCACAAGCGCGGTTGCACCGGTGTCGTAACGAACCTCGACGCCCAACTCGTCCAAACATTTCAGCGCAAGGTCAAGCACCAGCGAGGCGCCGCCAATGTCGCCGGCCATCGGCGGCTTATGTCCGCGCGGCGCAGGAACGGCGATTTCGCAAAATGGCCAGAGCTTCTCGTTGCCGCTGAACATCACACCTTCGGTGCCCGGCTGAATGACCGCTTTCGTTGCGTAGTAGGACCGCTCAAACTCAAATCCCAGCGCCTCGAGCCAACCGAAGTGCTCGACGCTGTCGTCGCTATAGAGACGAATCTTCTCCGAGTCGCAGGTCGGCGACACGGCCGTGAGGTACTTCGCCATCTCGGCAGAGGTGTCATCGAAGCCGGCCGCCTGCTGAACGGGTGTGCCGCCTCCGAGATAGAAATGGCCGCCAGCCATCGCACTGGTGCATGACAGGCGCCCGCCACGGTCGAGAACAAGCACTCTCGCGCCGGCTCGCGCTGCCTCGATCGCGGCCGCAACGCCGGCCATACCGGCACCGATGACAAGCACGTCGACCTCGTCCGACCAAGAACTCACGGCCTCGACACCGACGTTGGCCGTCACGAGTACGTCACCCGCACCTTCTGGGTCACGGGGTCACTCTGGCAAGCGAGACGGATGCCGTCGGCCAAGTCTTCCGCATCGAGCACATCATTGACACGCATAGCCACTTCGCCTTCCAGCAGACGTACCGCGCACGCAGAGCACTCACCCTCACGGCACGAATACGGCGCTTTCACACCCTTACTTTCAAGGTGCTCAAGAAGAGTCGTGCCTGACTTCCAGTCGTCGAATTCGTAGTCCACGCCGTCGAGTTCGACCTGCAACTGAACCGGCTCACTGGACGGCGTTTCATCGGCGGCGTCGCCGTCGACCGGCACAGCCTCGATTAGTGGTGCGCCGACGTCGAATGGGTTGCCGCCGAGGGAAACAAACTTCTCCTGATGGCGACGTTCCCGTGGGAACCCGAGCTGCTTAAGCGCGGCGATCGTTGCTGCCATGAACGGGCCCGGTCCGCAAACAAAGGCGTCTCGTTCTGAGTATTCAGCAGCGAAGGCAAGAAGTTGATCCTGGGTGGGCAGACCTTGAACCGATTCAAGCCAATGCACCACCTGCAACCGATCGGGGTGGGCAGCCGCAAGCTCGGCCAACGCGGTGCGGAAGATCACCGATTGTTCGTCGCGGTTGGCATAAAAGAGGACGATCCGGCCCGAACCGCGAACCAAGCAGGTGCGGATGATCGAGATCACTGGCGTGATGCCGCTGCCGCCAGCGAAAAGCAGCAAATCGGCGTTGAGATCCTTCGGTGTGAATATCCCGCTGGGCGGCAGCACGCGGAGCCTGGCGCCCGGACGGAGCTGGTCGCAGATCCATCGGGACGCATAGCCATCGAGTGTGCGCTTCACCGTGATCGTGAGCGGGCCGTCGTCGATCGGTGTTGAGGAGAGCGAATAACTTCGTGCCACTTGGCCGGTCAGGTCGCTGGGAATAGACACCGTGAGGAACTGTCCGGGAACATAACTAAAATGTTCGCGATGCTCACCCGGGTCAAGAACGACCGACCGCGCATCGCTGGTCTCCTCGATCACCTCGAGCACGGTCAACTCGAACGAATCGTCACTCATCGCTCGACCCGATCGGGACGGTTCCGCTGCGCACCGCTTCGTCGATCGAGTTCGAAATCGACGGACAGCCTGAATGGACCGGGCGCCCGCCCTCCAGCCGGTCGAGGCCGGCAAATGTTGCACAGCCTTGAACGGCCTCGCGGGTCCACTGGATCGACGTGTGGTGCTCGCTGTTCTTACGCACTTCGACTCGTACGTGGCATTGCGTGCACGTCACCTCCGCCAACTGGCCGCGGGTGTAGAGCACCCGGTCTGCCAGTGTTTCCGGATCGGAGGGAACGATATAGGCCATCAGACATCGACCGCTTCGGCCTGCTGATCCTCGGCAGCCTTGCGGGCAAGATTCTCCGCGACCTCGGCCCGCCAGTTTTCGTTCGCCTTGGTGGTGTCCACTTCAAATTCGAAACGCTCGATCATCTCGTCGGTGATATCAGCCTTGTCGACATAGAACTGCTCGTACCAGCGGCGGAGCTGGTAAACCGGGCCATCCTCCTCGCAGAGCAACGGATTCTGCACCGGCGCTTTGTTCTGCCAAATGGCGACGTCCTGCTGGAACCCGGCGGAGAAGGACTCAACATACTTTTCGGCGATGTAATTCGCGGTCGCATCATCGACACCAGCTGGCTTCTCCACACACAACCCGAACTGCAGATTAAAGGAGTTCGGTCCGGTCGGCACGTGGCAGTTGATCAAGATGATCTTCGTGACGAAGCCCTTGTAGTCGGTGTCAAGCCAGTTCACCATGTACGACGGTCCGTAATAGGTCGCTTCCGATTTGAGGATCAGGTTCTCGTCGCCGTAACCCTCCGCCTTCATGTCCGGTCGGCCGGTCGATTCCATGAACTGGGTGGCTTTATCGTCCTCGAACACGTTGCGGAAGTTCGTGGGGAAGGCAAAATGAATGTAGAAAAAGTGGGCCATGTCCACGACATTGTCGATAATTTCTCGGCAGTGCGCGTTGTCCACTTCGATAACGTTCCAGGTCCATTCGGTGTAACGATCGGTTCCCACGCCTTCGAGTTCGGGCGGCAGCGCATCCATATCGGCTGGCGCACCCTCAGGGTCGTGCCAAATCAACAACTGTCCGTTGCGGACGACGCTTTCGTAGTGCTGGGTCCGAGCTCGTAGTGGCACGCGTCGGGCATACGGAATCGCCTTGCATTTGCCATCGCCGCCCCAGCGCCAGTCATGGAACGGGCAGGCGATCTCATCACCCTTGACCGTGCCTTGAGTCAGGTCACCACCCATGTGCCGGCAATAACCGTCGAGCACGTTGAGGTCGCCTTGGGAGTTACTCCACACCACCAGTTTGCCGCCGAATGCGTATACCTCGTGTGGCTTTCCGTCGGCGAGAAAACGCTCAAGACCGAGGCAATGCCAGCCCCTAGCGAACCGCGCCGGAACCGAACCTGCATCCAATGCGCGAGAGAATTCAGTCACTTTTGCCTCCCAGTGTGCGGGCCTTGGTAGACCAAAACGAGAACACGTTATAGTTTTATCACATGTACGTCGCATTGACACCCGACCAACTCCGCCTTCAGGACGAGTTGCGCGGCTATTTTTCCGAGCTGGTCACGCCCGAACGTCGTGCTGCTCTTGCTGCCTCATCGGGCGAATTCGGTGACGTGACCGTCTACAAGGACGTCATCCGCCAACTCGGCACCGATGGTTGGCTGGGTATGGGTTGGCCGAAGGAGTGGGGCGGCCAAGATCGCTCGATGGTTGACGAGCTGATCTTCACCAACGTCGCAGCCGTCGCGGGGGTGCCAATCCCGTACCTCACGCTGAACACTGTCGGCCCGACGATCATGCGCTATGGCACCGAAGCACAGAAGGAATATTTCCTTCCGCGGATCGTTGCCGGCGAGCTGCACTTCTCAATCGGCTACTCCGAACCTAGTTCGGGCACCGATCTGGCGTCATTGCGCACCCGGGCCGAACTCGACGAATCCACCGGCGAGTGGGTCATCAACGGTCAGAAGATGTGGACCTCCCTGATCCAATACGCCGACTGGCTTTGGATGGCTTGCCGCACCGATCCGGACCTGCCCCGCCACAAGGGCTTGTCAATGATCTTGGTCCCGGCCGAGGCCAAGGGCTTCTCCTACACGCCTGTGCACACTGTTGCCAGCGTCGGCACGAGCGCCACCTATTACGACGATGTTCGTGTCCCAGCCGAGAATTTGATCGGCGGACGTGGCGGCGGTTGGGCCTTAATGACGAGCCAGCTCAACCGAGAGCGCGTGGCGCTTACGTCATCGGCGCCCCTGGTGCACTCGATCGAACTCGTCACAGACTGGGCGCGGCAGACCAAGGGCGTGAACGGCAGCCGCGTGATTGATCAGGAGTGGGTGCAAATCCTGCTCGGCCGCGCACAGGCGCGCACCGAGGCGCTGACTTTGATGGGCTGGAAGTTGGCCACCGAAATCGACACGCTCTCGCCGGCCGACGCCTCCGCCATCAAGGTCTACGGATCGGAACTGGCTATCGAGGTCTACCGCGTGCTGAAGGAGATCGTCGGCCCCGCTGCTGGCGTCGCGGCCGGATCGGCTGGCGCCGTGCTCGCCGGTCGACTCGAGCGCTACTTCCGGTCGTCACTTGTGATGACCTTCGGCGGCGGTACGAACGAGATCCAACGGGACATCATCGGCTACGTCGGCCTCGGTTTGCCGGCCGCGAAGCGCTGAATCACCGAACTGCTGAGGAGCGAACCCATGGACTTCATTTTTTCTGCTGAGGCCGACGATGCCGCGGCTCTAGCCGCAACGATCCTCAAGGATCACGCCGTGCCCGCGCGGCTGGCCGAGGTAGAAGCCGCCGGCAATCGATTCGATCCGGTGCTGTGGCGCGCCCTGAGTGATGCAGGGCTGCTCACCCTCACCACGCCCGAGGCATACGACGGCGCAGGGCTGGGATTTCTCGAGCTATGTCGCGTGCTCGTCGAGGTAGGCCGGACCGTCGCTCCGGTCCCGTTGGGCACGGACTCGGTCGCTCGTCTCTTCATCGCCGAGCATGGCAGCAGTGATCAGCAACGCCGCTCATTCGCGTCCGATGACGGCGCAACTGTGTTGTCCTGCGCGGTTGCCGAAGAACACGAACACGCTCCGATGAATCCCACGACGACAGCGGCCGAAGATGGCGATGAGTTCGTCCTGACTGGGAGAAAGTACCTCGTTCCGGCTGCGACCATTGCGACCGCATTCCTGGTGACCGCCATGACAACCTCCGGAGCCGCAGTATTCCTCGTGGACGCTGACACGCATGGCGTCGTCATCCATGAGCAAAATCTGAGCGACGGCGATGTCGCTGGCCTCATCGACTTCGACGGTGCCCGAGTCGCGGCTGACCGACGTATTGGCGAGGCCAACGCCGGGCGGTTGGTGGATTTACTGACCGTCGCTACCTGCGCACTTCAGCTTGGAGTCACCGAGGGCGCTGTTGCGCTCACCGCGGCGTATGCGAAGACTCGTGAACAGTTTGGTCGCCCAATCGGCACATTCCAAGCCGTTTCGCAGCGGCTGGCAGATGGCTACATCGACACGCGGTTCCTGGCGCTCACGGTCTGGCAGGCAGCCTGGCGGCTCGCCGAGAATCTACCCGCCGCCGAGGCCATCGCCACCGCCAAATTGTGGGCCGCAGATACCGGCCATCGAATCGCGCACACCGCGATACACATCCACGGCGGTGTTGGTATCGACCTCGATGGGGAGGCCCACCGTTACTTCACTGCGGCCACGAGATACGACTTCGAATACGGCGGCGCGACCGAGCAGGCGTTGCGTCTTGGCCGGCTGCTCGCAGCCGAGGCAGTGTGACAATACGCAATCTCCTCCTCGCCCGCGCCGCGCAGGACACACCGGCGCTGCTGACCCACGAACGTTCCTGGACGTGGCGCGAACTCGTAGCCGATGCATCAGCGCGGGCTGCTGCGATCGCTGAATTGCTCGACCCCCAACGCCCGCCGCATGTGGGCCTCTTGATGGATAACACTGCCGAGATGTTCTTGGCGCTGAACGCCGCCGGATTGGGCGGCCATGTCGCGGTCGGTATCAACAACACCCGTCGGGGTGAAGCCTTGGTAGCCGATCTGCATCGCGCCGACGTCCAGCTCCTACTGACCGATGCGACACAACGCCACCTGCTTGATGGACTCGACCTGCAGGGCATCCAGTTGATCGACACCGATAGCACGGCATGGCGCGAGCGACTGGTTCCCGGTGCCGTACCGGAAGCCGCGCCGACCGATGATTCGCTGTTTATGTTGATCTTCACCTCGGGCACGGGTGGCCGTCCCAAAGCCGTACGGATCACCCACGAGAAGGTGACCTATCCCGGCGCGTACCTCACCGACCGACTGGGTCTCACGTCCGATGACATCCACTACATTGCGATGCCACTGTTCCACTCAAATGCCGTCATGGCCGGTTGGGCGCCCGCGCTCGCAACCGGCGCGACGGTGGCGTTGCGCGAGAAATTCTCTGCCTCCGCGTTTCTTGCCGATGTACGTCAGTTCGGCGCAACGTACGCCTCCTACGTCGGCAAGCCGCTGACGTACATCTTGGCCACTCCCGAGCGCCCCGACGACGCCGATAGCCCGCTGCGTCTTGTCTTCGGGAATGAGGCCGGAGACCGCGACATTCGTGCCTTCAGCGAGCGTTTCGGCTGTCGTGTGGTCGATGGATTTGGTTCAACCGAAAACGCAGTCATCGTTAGTAAGGTGCCCGGAACGCCGCCGGGCGCGCTCGGTGAGCCGGCGGCGGGGGTCGCCGTGCACGATCCGGCAACCGGTCTTGAATGTCCGCGCGCGGAGTTCGCCCCGAACGGCCAGGTGGTCAACCTCGACGCATGCGTAGGCGAATTGGTGAACACCACCGGGACTGGTCAGTTTGCGGGCTACTACAACGATCCCGAGGCAACCGCTGAGCGGATGCGCGATGGCATGTATTGGTCCGGCGACCTCGCCTACCGTGACGCCGATGGTTGGGCCTACTTTGCCGGCCGAACGGCCGCTTGGCTTCGTGTCGACGGCGAGAATCTGGCGTGCGCCCCAATCGAACAGATACTGCTGCGGCACCCGTCGATCGAGCAAGTTGCTGTCTACGCGGTACCTGACGACCGCGCCGGCGACCAGATAGCAGCCGCGCTGGTCCTACGTGGTGACCTCGCGCCAGACGAGTTTGAGCGCTTCCTTGACCAGCAGCAGGATCTGTCGTCGAAGGCGCGACCGCGTTACGTCCGGCTGGTTGAGGGGCTCCCCCGAACCGCGACTCACAAGGTGCTCCACCGCGAACTCAGCGCCGCCGGGATCAGCGACGTCACCTGGACGCGCGAGGAACGCGGTACCCGCTACCTCTAGAGCCTCGATATGCGCTTAGCTATCCGCTCGCCCACGTTTGTCGCTTGATGACCCTGTCGACCGCTATCGTCTCATCACGGGGTACCCAGGGATGAGGGAAAGTTCATGTTGAATGGATCTGCGCGCCGGGGAGTCGGCCGTATGGTTATTAGTGTTATGGCTGCGTCGGTGGTCATTGTCGCGATGTTGGGAGCGTCCAGCGCGCCGAGTATGGCATCGTCGGGCGATCCGGCGCCCACCACCACCACACTGAAACTGAACCCCGACGGCACCGGCACCGTCACAGTCACCGCCGAGGGCACCACCCCCACCAACTATGTCGATATGTGGATCGACAGCGTGTGGCAGAAGGCCTACACCCTGGTTGACGGCAAAACCGACATCAACCTGGGCACCCAGCCACACGGCGACCACCAGATCTACGTCCGCTACCGAGCCAACAGCACCACCACAACCAGCGACGCCATCACCACATGGACCGCCCCCGGAACCGTCGCGGCGCCCACCACCACCACACTGAAACTGAACCCCGACGGCACCGGCACCGTCACAGTCACCGCCGAGGGCACCACCCCCACCAACTATGTCGATATGTGGATCGACAGCGTGTGGCAGAAGGCCTACACCCTGGTTGACGGCAAAACCGACATCAACCTGGGCACCCAGCCACACGGCGACCACCAGATCTACGTCCGCTACCGAGCCAACAGCACCACCACAACCAGCGACGCCATCACCACATGGACCGCCCCCGGAACCGTCGCGGCGCCCACCACCACCACACTGAAACTGAACCCCGACGGCACCGGCACCGTCACAGTCACCGCCGAGGGCACCACCCCCACCAACTATGTCGATATGTGGATCGACAGCGTGTGGCAGAAGGCCTACACCCTGGTTGACGGCAAAACCGACATCAACCTGGGCACCCAGCCACACGGCGACCACCAGATCTACGTCCGCTACCGAGCCAACAGCACCACCACAACCAGCGACGCCATCACCACATGGACCGCCCCCGGAACCGTCGCGGCGCCCACCACCACCACACTGAAACTGAACCCCGACGGCACCGGCACCGTCACAGTCACCGCCGAGGGCACCACCCCCACCAACTATGTCGATATGTGGATCGACAGCGTGTGGCAGAAGGCCTACACCCTGGTTGACGGCAAAACCGACATCAACCTGGGCACCCAGCCACACGGCGACCACCAGATCTACGTCCGCTACCGAGCCAACAGCACCACCACAACCAGCGACGCCATCACCACATGGACCGCCCCCGGAACCGTCGCGGCGCCCACCACCACCACACTGAAACTGAACCCCGACGGCACCGGCACCGTCACAGTCACCGCCGAGGGCACCACCCCCACCAACTATGTCGATATGTGGATCGACAGCGTGTGGCAGAAGGCCTACACCCTGGTTGACGGCAAAACCGACATCAACCTGGGCTCTCTACCAGGGGGTGACCACCAGATCTACGTCCGCTACCGAGCCAACAGCACCACCACAACCAGCGACGCCATCGAAAGCTGGTCAGTGATTACCGCCGACCAGGTCCCCACGACCACAAAGCTGACGATTCTCCCTGACGGCACTGGCACGATCCAGGTCACCGCTGAGAACAAGACTCCGACCAATCTCGTCGACATGTGGATCGACGGCAAGCACAGTCGTTTTTTCAGCCTGACCGACGGCAAAGCCAGTTTCGACCTCGGGTCTCGTCCGGGCGGCGAGGTCCCCGTAGTTGTCCGCTACCGGCCCAGCGCGACCGACCTGGCAAGCCAAGCGAGCAAGATCTGGTCAGTCAACACGGCCGCCGTACCCGACCCCAGGGCATGCGGCGCAACGATGCTGAAGGCCAACGGACAAGCTTGGACATGTTCCTTCGCCGACGACTTCACCGGCACGACTCTCGACCGCACCAAGTGGGCCACCCAAGAGCTTTTCGGCACCGGCACCAACGAACTGGCCTGCTACGTCGACTCGCCCGAAAACGTCTCGGTCTCGGACGGCAGTCTCCACCTCACCCTGCTCAAGGGCGAGCCGAAGCCATGCGCCGGACACGACAACGTCGTCACCGCTTACACGTCTGGCATGGTGACGACCTTCCACAAGTGGTCGCAGAAACACGGTCGTTTCGAGGCCCGGGTCAAGACCACGGCGACCACAGCCCCAGGCCTCCACGAGGCGTTTTGGCTGTGGCCCGACGACCGCTATCCCGAAGGCCACGGTGAGTGGCCGACGAATGGTGAGATCGACGTCGCTGAGACCTATTCGAATCACGCCGATCTAGTCGTTCCATTCCTGCACACCAGCCTGGACTCGCTCGGTTCGATTCTCACCGGAGCAAATATGAACACAACTTGGAATTGCCGAGCCGATCGCGGGGAATACAACACCTACACGATGGAGTGGAGCCCGGATCGACTCGAGATCTTCGTCAATGGGAACTCCTGTTTGGTCAACACATCGGGCAACGCCGCTTTCAACAAGCGTTACATCATGGCCTTCACGCAAGCCCTCGGTTCTCAGGACAACGACCTAACCGCCGAGACGCCGATACCGGCAACCATGTCGATCGACTACGTGCGTGCCTGGTCCTGACGATTGATTCGATCAGTTCTGCAAGACCGTGTCATGAAAGGAACTCGGACACACTTCCTCAGCTTTCCTTCGCGGAAAGCTGAGGAAATCGGCTGCACCTCGACCGTTAAAGGCTGGCGGGCCGTGCGATGGTCGCCTCATACTCGTCGATCAGATCGACCATCACCTCGGCAACTGGCCAGACGAGTTTGAGCGATTCCTCGACCAGCAGCGAGACCTGTCGCCGAAGGCGCGACCGCGTTACGTCCGGCTGGTTGAGGGGCTCCCCCGAACCGCGACTCACAAAGTGCTCCACCGCGAACTCAGCGCCGCCGGGATCAGCGACGTCACCTGGACGCGCGAGGAACGCGGTACCCGCTACCTCTAGGCGCGCCCTGCGCCACGCAGACCCTCGACGGTCGCGGCGAGAGTCTCGCGAACCGGACGGTAGATCACGCCGAGCTCGCGAACGCTGGGACTGTCGTCCGACGGCGGCATCTGCGTGAAGTACTGCATCCCGGCAGCGGTGACGTCCTTCGCCGCAGCAGGCAGCACCGGTCGGAGCCGGTCAGCAACCTTTCCCACCAGACGGAGGACGCGGTCCGGGACTGGCATGTACACAAGTCGCGTGCCGGAGATCTCGGTGAGCATGGCAGCCAGCGGTCGCACCATCAGTCGGTCCCCTCCGCTCATGTAGCGGCGGGGGCCCATCCCGGGCGTAAGCAGTGCAACGTGGAGGGCTGCGAGGTCGCGCACATCGACGATGGTCCACGCGGCGCTTCGGCCAGGGATCACCCTGATCTTCAGCACGGATTCAATGCCGTCAGCGGCCTCACCGAACTGCGTGCCCACGGGCGGCCCGAGGACCATGCTCGGGTAGGTGATCACGACCGGCGCTCCCGACTCCTGGAGATCGCGAGCATAGCGCTCGACCTTGGCCTTCGATTGGCCGTAACCGTCGCTGCCGCCCCCGACCTCAAGGTCAGCCCGGAACTCGGTCAGCCCTCGGTTGAAGATCGCGGTGATACTCGAGACGTGGATGATCGGGTCGAGCCCCATCTCGACAGCCTGCCCCAGCACGTTGGTCGTGCCGGTGAGGTTGATCTCGATCATCTCCTCCGCCCAACTCGGGTCGGTGGTGACGACGGCGGCCGCGTGGACCAGCGCATCGCAGCCACTCAGGGCTTTGGTCACCGACTCCTTGTCGGTGATGTCCCCGACCACATAATCAGAGACATCGACGCCCAAGGTCGCCACGCTCGTCTGCAGGCGGCCCGAATCGCGAACAAGGAATCGAACCTGGTGACCGGCATCCTGGATTGCCTTGGCTGTCCAGCCGCCGACGAACCCGGTGCCGCCGGTGATGAGTACTCGCATGCGCAGAACCTACTGTTCGCCTGTGGTTGACATCAGGCAGCAGTCTTGACGCCGGTGACGTGGGCCAGCGCCTCGAGCAGCACCGGACGCCAGTTGGCCGAATCCAGCACGATCGACGCGTGTCCGCCCGGCGCCCTGAAGGCCTTGGCGCCTGGGATCGTCGCCGCCATCTCGTACTGGCGCACTGGGGCGATCACCTTGTCCTTGCAGGTCACGATCACCGCAGTCGGAGCGGTGATCGAGGTGATCTGATCGCGCACGTCGAAGCGACCCAGCTCGCCCAGCACCTCGGGCAGCGACCAGAAGC
Source organism: Aeromicrobium changchenzhani (assembly GCF_057586615.1). Taxonomy (NCBI): domain Bacteria; kingdom Bacillati; phylum Actinomycetota; class Actinomycetes; order Propionibacteriales; family Nocardioidaceae; genus Aeromicrobium; species Aeromicrobium changchenzhani. The sequence goes on from NZ_CM172480.1 coordinate 3,043,559, forward strand.
TGGTCGCCCGAAACTCCGACCAGGCCCACCGAACCACGTCATCCTCGATGTCTGCCAGCGGTGGGAGTGAGTCGGCGTGAATCCTGACCTTGGACGACACGTGCTGTCGGCCCATGGCGGTGACGGCGCCGAGCACCGGATAGAACATGGCCTCACCGGCATTGCCCTTCCAGACCGTCGCGGTCGAACAGAGCACGAGACCGGCGATCCGATCGGGGTGCTGCAGGGCCAGCACCTGGGCCAAAGCCCCACCCATCGAGTAGCCGACGACCACGGCCTGATCGATCTCCAGAGCCGTCAACAGCGCCGCGGTGTCGTCAGCGCATTCCGACAGCGTGAAACGGTCGGACCGCACACCCCGGCCATGCCAGCGTTGGTCCATCAGGATGACGCGGTAATCGGAGGCCAGATCCTCAACTGTGGTGAACCAGCACAACGAGGCGGTCGTTGCGATTCCGTGCAGCAGGAGCACGGTGGGCGCACCAGGGTAGGGCTCGCCCGTGTCGACGACGTACACATCCCCGCGATCTTCCAGGTGAACCATTCGCCCAGCGGGAAGCGGGTTCGTCTCGGGCAGATTCTGGGACCGAGCCACAGCGAGACGCGCTCCCCCCCGCAGCACGGCGCCCGTGGCGCGCGCCGCCGCAAATGTGGTCGTGCCGATGGTGGCGCTGACGTGTTTCATGTTCATGCGCTTGCTCCGTTCGCATCGATGTCGGGCTCTTCATTTCGGCTGTCCACTGCCGCAGGCTCCAGATCCAGCTCTGCCAGCGCCGCCGGGAAGTACGTCGCTAGGACCTCGACGTCCGGGAGTAGGTCGGTACAGGCGAGCAGCGAGAAATTCAACTTGGCTACATAGCTCCACACCGTCACATTGAGGCCGATGCCCTCGGCCAGCGGTCCGACGCTGAACACGTCGCTAAGGCGCGCCCCACCGACCGAGACTGACTCACGCGGTCCCGGGACGTTGGAGACGATCGCATTGAACGCCGACGCGTGCCATGAGGCAGCGTTGCTGCGGGAGTACGCACGCACCAGGCTCGGGAAAATGGCGGGCGGGATGAACTGGCCCCAGTCCTTCATCAGGTCAAGCCCCATGTGCTGCTGGATCTGCTTGGCCGTGGCGGCCGTGCGAGATATCTGACGGAGCCGTTCGACCGGATCATCGATGTTCGTGGCCAATGTGGTGAACATGTTGGACACCCGGTTACCGCCCAACCGTGGGTCAGCCCCGACCGGATCGGTGCCGAGCGGAACGCCCGCGGTCAGGGACTGGGACGGGTGTTCATCATGAGCGGCAAGCCAGCGGCGCAGAGCCCCGGAAACCACGGCAAGCACCAGGTCATTGATCGTGACGCCCAGATGCTGCGTACGGATGCGTTTGAACTCGCTGAAAGGCAGGGTGACCGTGGCGAAGCTACGGTCTGCGGTCAGCGACCCGTTGAAGGACGTGCGCGGCGCATCGAGCACCGGAATGGGAGCCTTGTTGCTGTGCCCGCGGCGGTAGCGGCCAGCCGCCGAGAGGCCCCTGAACGTACGCTTGAGCAGCGCCGGGAGCGAGAAGACCTGCATGGAAGCGTCAAACAATGCCCGGCGCACCAACCACAAACGGCCGGGGATTCGGTCGGTCGACTCATACACATCGACGGGCGCTGGTGCGCCCACCACACTGCGGACATCAGTAATGTTGCCCAGAAGCGCGTTGAACGCTGCCCCGTCGGCGAGTGCGTGGTGCATCTTGCCGACAACAGCCACGCGACCATCATCGAGACCCTCGCAGTAGTGCAGCTCCCACAGCGGGAATCGACGATCGAGCTGTGCGCTGGCGATCCGCCCGATCAGCACCTCGAGATCGCGCATCGTGCCAGCGCCGGGGACCCGGTGGCGGTGCATGTGCCGCGACTGGTCGACCCGCTCCTGTGTCACCCACATCGGGTGATTGAGTCCGAACGGGACCTTTACCACCCTCCGTCGCATCGGCGGCAACCGTTTCAGTCGCGACAGTGTTCCGGCGACAAACGAGTCGAACGTGAGGTGCTCGGATGACTCGAATAGCGCGATCTTTAGCGTGTGCATGTGCACGGTCGGCGTCTCCAGATACAGGAAGGTTGCGTCACCGCCATCCATGCGTTCGACTGCGGGGTGGATACGGCGAGATCTCATCGGTCCACTCCGGGCAGATCGCGAACCATCACTTTGCCGGACGCGTTGCGCGGCAGCGTCTCGAGGAACACCACGTCACGAGGTACCTTGTAGCTGGCCAGCTGCGCTCGCACGTACGCCTTGAGGGTGTCAGAGTCCACCTCGTCGCGCCGAACGACGTACGCTGCCAGTCGTTGTCCGAAGGCCTCGTCAAGGACGCCCACGACGACGACCTCCCGCACCGACTCATGTGCGCCGAGCACCTTCTCAACCTCGATCGGGTAGACGTTCTCACCACCACTGACGATCATGTCGTCGTCGCGGCCCACGACATACAAGAGTCCGGAGGTGTCCATCCGGCCGACGTCACCGGTCACCATGAAATCCTGGACGAACTCCTTGTCAGGACCGGAGGTGTAGCCGTCGAAGGGGGAGGAACCGCACACGACGATCCGTCCGACCTCACCGGCTGCCACGTCTCGCCCTTCGTCATCGATGATCCGGACGAGAGAACCCCGGACGGCGCGACCGGCGGTGTCGGGCGCCTGCCGCAGGTCCGCTGGCCCAGCAACGCTGATCTGGCCTGCCTCGGTGGCGTTGTAGCTGTTGTGCACCACATCGCCGAAACGGTCCATGAACTGGATCACCGAGTCAGGTCGCATCCGTGAGCCGCTCGCCGAGACGAACCGCAAGCTTCGCAGCGAATAGCGATCGAGAGCCTCGCTCGGTAGGTCCATGATCCGCTCGAGCATCACGGGCACAACAGCGAGCCCAGTCGCGCGGTGCTCGTCGACCAGCGCCAGCGTTGCCTCGGGGTTGAATCCACGGCGCATGACCACGGTGCACGTCATCGTCGCGGCAATCACCAACTGCCCGAAGCCCCACGCATGGAACATCGGCGCAGCGACGACGGCGACCTCTCCCCCGCGCCACGGAATGGCATCGAGCATTCCGGCGAGCTCGCTCGGGTTGCCACCCGAGCGACGCGCCCCTTTGGGTGTGCCGGTGGTTCCTGAGGTCAGCAGCACGACTCGACCCGGTCGCGGCCCCAGCGCAGCAGGAGCGTCCCAGTGCTCGGCGATCAAGCGATCGGTGGTTGCTGAGTCCGTGGCGGTGTCAGTCCAAGCTCGGATCTCGAGGAGGTCGTCCAGCCGCTCGCACGCCTCGGCGACGATCCCAGCGAACTCCTCGTCGAAGACGATGACTCGCGCCCCCTCGCGCTCCATCACATCGGCCAGCTGCTGGCCAGAAAATCCGGTGTTGAGGAGCAAAGCATGGGAGCCGATACGGGTGGTCGCGAGCAGGGCATCGACGAATCCACGATGGTTGCGAGCCAAGATCGCCACCGACTCGACCGGTCCGCCATACACGGCCAGGAGTCCTGCGCCGAGTGACGCGGCGCGCTGCTGGATCTCGACCCAGGTCAAACTGCCGCGCTCGTCGATCACACCGACGCCATGAGGGTCGCGGACAGCAGCCAACGCGAATCCGCTGGTTGTGTGCGTCCCCTGCTCTCGGATGACCTTGGCCATCCCGAGGTACTTGTCCGGGCGCAGCAGCGTGATCATCTGGCTGCCCATGAGAACTCGTGCGACCCAGAGCTGCTTCAGAAGCGCCGCCCAGCCGCGTTGAAAGGCGTTCACAACCGTTTTCACCCCAGCACCGGGAAGCGACGCTCGCTGGCCAGGATGTCAAGGGCGTCCTGCATGCGGCGACGGATCTCTGCATCGACCATCTCGATCTCCGGATCCGGACCGAACTCGGCGATGATGTCGATCGGTTCGAGCACCTGGGTGGTGATCTTCGTCGGCAACGGCAGATTGGCTGGGAGCAGCCCGAACGGAAATCCAAAGCTGATCGGGAGATAGGGCACCCGTAGGGCTTTGCCCAGTGGGTTGAAGCGAGCCAGCCAGTCGCCCCGCGTGATGTGGAACTGATCCTCGTGGCCACCGATGGAGACCACCGGAAGGATCGGGACGCCCGCGGCGATCGCCGTCCGGACATATCCCGTACGCCCGTCGAAGTCGATGACGTTGGCCTTGCTCTGAGGACGGAGGCAGTCGTAGTCGCCACCGGGGAAAACGATGCTGGCTCCTCCGGATGTCAGCAACTCATGGGCATTCTCCCGGGTCGCCGGCACCATCCCGTACTTGCTCATGATCGGGCCGAGCGGACCCGTGAACAAGACGTCGTGGGCCAGGCAGTAGAGCGCGCGGTCGGGACCGAACTCATCGGCGATGCCCACCACGATGATGGGCACATCCATCGGCATCAGACCGCCCGAGTGATTCGAGACGATGAGCACACCGCCGTCAGGCAGACGACTCATGTCGCGAACCTCGCTGCGGAAATAGGTCTTCATCGCGAGGCGCAGAAACGGCATGACCTTCCCGATCGATTCGGGAACCCTCTTGTCGATGTCGTTCATACGGTCGCTTTCCGGTGTGCGTCCTGGCGGCCCGACGCGAGGCCTGGGAACAGTTGGCGCCACTTGAAAGTGTGCCAGTCCTCCGGGTCCTGCCGTAGGCGATTGACCACAACGGCAAGGCTAATCGGATTAGCGACCATGCCCACGTGGCTGCTGGGGACCGCGATATTTTCCGCGATCGCGGGGGTTGTGGCTTCGTCCACTGAACAGCCGGACCATGAGGTGATTCCGTCGGAGCGCGACCACACGGCAGTGGTCGGGACCGGCACCGGCTTCCTGATCTGGTCGACGATGTCACGGGCCCGATCGGACAGGCCGTGGCGGACTCGAGAGCGTTCGAACATGGCAGTCGCGCGGGTGCGTTCACCCTCGGCCTTCCACGGTGATCCCAGACAGATGATCTGTCGCACCTGGTCGGGGTGTTCGTGCGCGATGCGGCGGGCCAGCAGCCCACCGAAGCTCCAGCCCACGACTGACACTGGCTCGCCATAGCGGTCGGCGACCTCGACGAACCGGTCGATCAGGCCGTCGACCAAACCGTCGGTGAGCCCGACATTGCGACCCAGTCCCCACCCGTGCACGTGGAAGCCTCGCTGACGCAGGTGTGTGCGCAACCGTCCGGTCATAAAGTCGTTCGCGGCGAAACCAGGGAGTACGAGCACGGGCCGGCCCTCACCGACAGTGGTCTCGCAACTCACGGTGTCAATGGTCCGCGAGGCGGCATACTCGCCGATCAACCGTGGGAACTCCAGCGCGGCCAGCAGACGTGAGGGCGGGTTGTGCGCCGGGGTATCCACGCCTGCTGCTCCGTGCTTGGGCGGGATCTCGCGCTCGAAGTCATACACGGGATGGTCACGACCTCTCCAGAACTAGAACACGTTCTAGTATGCCTTCGAATCGGGTGCTCTGTCCAGCGGCGCGTCAGGCCTAGAGACCGACGAGACGGGCGACCGTCTCCTCATACTCACGGACCAAATCGGCCATCACGTCGGCGACGGAGCGAACCTTGTTCATCGAACCGACAATCTGGCCGACCGGCATCGAAATGACATCTGGGTTACCGGCCGAGTTCATCCGGTTGTGCGCATCGGCCACGAGCAGATTTTGCAGCGGCATCGGCAGCGGCGCGGGCGCATCTTCGGTGTCCCACGCCTGAGTCCATTTGGTCTTGAGCAAGCGCGCTGGTTTGCCGGTATAGATCCGGGTGCGCACCGTATCGGAACTGGATGCCCGCAAGAAGGCTTCAGTCATACCCGCATTGCGACTGAGGTTTTGATACTCCTCGGTGGTCAACCAGATCGATCCGGTCCAGACCCCCTGAGCGCCCAGAGCGAGCGATGCCGCCACCTGACGACCGCGTCCGATGCCGCCGGCACCGAGTACCGCGACCTCGGGACCAACCGCGTCCACGATTTCTGGCGTCAAAACCATGCTGGCGATCTCACCGGTGTGGCCACCGGCTTCGTAGCCTTGAGCGATGATGATGTCGACACCGTTGGCCACGTGAGTCATTGCGTGCTTGGCCGCTCCGGCCAACGCCGCCACCTGCACGCCGGCCGCGTGGGCTTGGTCGATGACGTCCTTCGGCGGCGAACCCAGCGCGTTGGCGATCAGGACAGGTCGGTGGTTAAGCGCCACGTCGACGTGGGATCGGGCCACCGAGTGCAACCAACCCAGCACACCATCTCGACCTTCACCTTCAGGCAACGGCGGTACACCGAGCTGTTGCAGGGTGCGCTCGACGAAGGAGAGATGCTCCGGCGGGATCATCGCCTGCAGATCCACGGCCTTGCCCTCGGTCGGCACCTTCATCGGCATGACGACATCGACGCCATAGGGCTTGCCGTCAGTATTCTCGTCGAGCCAGTCCAGAGTTCGGTCTAGCTCGGCAGCGTCATTGAACCGCACAGCGCCAAGCACGCCCAGTCCGCCGGCTCTGGAGACTGCGGCTGCGACGTGCTCAGATGGCGTGAATGCGAAGATCGGGACGTCAATCCCGAATCGCTCGCAGAGTTCAGTTCGCATCGGCCTCGGAGCCTTGACGAGCCGCGACGGCGAGTTCCTTGGCGAGCGGATAGTTCGCCTTGCCCGTGACAGTGCGTGGGATCTCGTCGACGTACGCAACTACGCGGGGCCATTTGTAGCTGGAGAGCAGCGGGCGGAGGTGCTCCCGAAGTTCTTCCAACGTTGGTGGCACCGCCGATCTGGACTGAATTACCGCCGACACACGCTGACCCCACCGCTCATCGACGAGGCCGATGACGAGCGCGTCGTATACGTCGGGGTGGCCCTTGAGTGCCATCTCAACTTCTTCAGAGTAGACCTTTTCGCCACCAGTATTGATGCAGTTGGAGCCGCGGCCAAGCAGCGTGACTTTGCCGTCACCTTCGATTCGCGCGATGTCGCCGGGTACCGAATAGCGCACACCGTCGACGTCGACGAAAGTGCGTGCCGACTTCTCCTCGTCACGGTAGTAACCAAGCGGCACGCTGCCGAAACGTGCCAGTCTGCCGATAGCGCCAACATCAGCAGCATCGATGACTCGGTTCAAATCGTCCAGCACGACGGTTTCCGCACCGAGAGCGATGACCGGCCCTTGCCCCTGAATGTTCTCGCTGTCCTGCAGCCCGGTGCCGGAGAATCCGGTTTCCGATGATCCGACTGAGTCGGTGAAGAAGGCATTGGGGAATGCCTTCATCCAGCTCTCCTTCACCGGCCGGCTGAAGATCGCTGCACTGCTGGCGACTGCCACGAGCGAGCTGCCATCAAACTGACCAGTTTCATAGGCTTCAATGAGCGGGCGCGCCATCGCGTCACCGGTCATAAACACCAGCTGGACCCTCTCACGATCGATGATCTGCCAGGTCTTCACCGCATCGAATGCCGGCTCGAGAATCGTCAGATGCCCGGCAAAGAGGTGCATCAAGAGGGCGGCCTGCGCGCCGCCGTGCATCAACGGGCTGAGTGGGAAGGTGACCATCGGTTCATTGTTCGCCGCCTGTTGGGATTGGCTGTACTCTTCGAGCCGCTCGCCGGTCATGAAGTCGATGCCACCGCAAAGGACTCGCCAAAAGTCCTCATGCCGCCACATCACGCCCTTGGGGAAGCCAGTGGTTCCACCGGTATAGACGATGTACAGGTCATCGCCGCTGCGCTCCTCGAAGTCGCGCTCAGCGCTCTGTCCGTCAAGTGCTTCGGCCCACGTGACTCCCCCGTACGAGGTGATGTCGGCCTGGTTGTCGGGAGCCGTCGGGTCGGGCATCGCCACGATCGTCGTGAGCAGTTTGTGCTTGGGCTCGATGCGGGCGACGAGATCTGCATACGTCCGATCGTGCAACAGTGCGACCATGTCGGAATTGTCGATGAGGTAGTCGAGTTCGCGTTCGACATAGCGGTAGTTGACGTTGATCGCGACGGCACGAATCTTGAAGATCGCGAGCAACGCAACAACGTGCTCGATGCTGTTCTTCGCATAGATTCCAACGTGGTCGTCCTTGCCGATGCTCCGCGAGGCAAGGAAATGCGCCAACTGATTGGCCTGCGCTTCCACTTCGGCGTAGGTCACTTTGTGGCTGTCAATCTGGATGATCGGTCGATCGGGTACGACGTCAACGGCGTGTTCGAATAGGTCGGCGATATTCAATGGCATGAGGCCAAGACTAGAACACGTTCTCGTTTTTGACTACGCTGTTCCCCATGTCAGAAAACATGGACGCTCCCCACTGCCTTGTCGAACTCCACGGTCGCACGCTGGTTGTCACGATGAATCGCCCCGAACGGCGCAATGCCTTGTCGGCAGAAATGCTGTCAATCCTGAGTGAGGCTTGGGACCGGGTGAATTCCGATCCTGAGGTCCTTGTCGCGATTCTGACCGGCGCTGGTGGCTACTTCTGTGCTGGCGCTGACCTCAAATCGATGTCATCGTCGGCACCATCGGACAAATTCGAGTCCGGTGAATTCGACCCATCGGTCATCAAACCGTTGCTCAAAGGCTTCCGGCTAACCAAGCCGCTGATTGCCGCCGTCGAAGGACCCGCGATCGCCGGAGGCACCGAAATTCTGCAGGCCACCGACATCCGGGTCGCCGGCGAATCGGCCAGATTCGGCGTCTCGGAGCCAAAGTGGGGGCTGTATCCATTGGGTGGTTCGGCAGTACGGCTTCCCCGCCAGCTGCCGTACACGGTCGCCGCCGACCTACTCCTCACCGGACGTCACATCAAAGCGCCCGAAGCGAAGGAGATCGGCCTGATCGGTCACGTCGTACCCGATGGTGAGGCGCTTGCCAAAGCACACGAACTCGCCGATCTGATCGCAGCGAACGGCCCGCTCGCGGTCCAAGCGGTGCTCAAGACCATCCATGACTCTGAGGGCAAGCACGAGAATGACTGCTGGCAGGCCGACGCCGCGGTCGGCGCCGCCGTCTTCGCCTCGGAGGATGCCAAGGAAGGCCCCCGTGCCTTCGCCGAAAAGCGGAAGCCCGAGTTCCAAGGACGCTGACCTACTCCTAGCCGACGCTTCGGTCGCTCGTCCAGAACTGCGCCCGAAGCGCCTTCTTATCCGGCTTACCCAGCCCCGTCAGCGGCAGCGAATCCACGACGATGACCTGTTTGGGTGACTGGACCGAGCCCTTGCGGTCCTTGACCGACGCTTGGATCTCCGCTGTTATACGGGCAACTGACTCCTCGTCACTGTCCACGTCGGATCGCAGGACGATGACCGCCGTGACGGCCTCGCCAAACTTCTCGTGTGGGGTGCCGATCACACCGACCTGAGCCACCGCCGGGTGCTCGGCGATCACGTCCTCGACCTCCCGCGGGAAGACGTTGAAGCCGCCGGTGACAATCATGTCCTTGATGCGGTCGACGATGTACCAAAAGCCATCGGCATCCTCGCGGGCGATGTCCCCGGTGTGAAGCCACCCATCGCGAAAAGCTTCCGCGGTCTCTTCGGGCCGATTCCAGTAGCCGCTCGCGAGCACCGGCCCGGCAACACAGATCTCGCCCGGCTCTCCCTGCTCCACGTGCTCCCCGTCCTCGCCGAGCAGCGCCGTGCGCAGGAATGCGCTCGGCCGTCCGCAGCTGGCGAGCCGCGACATCCCTGTCGTCGAGCTTGTCGAGACATGGTCGGCCTTGGCGAGGTAGGAGATCACCATCGGGCATTCCGATTGGCCGAAGTATTGCGCGAAGATCGGCCCGAACCGGTCAATCGCTTCTGCCAGTCGAGTCGGGTTGATCGCGGACGCACCGTAGTAGACGGTCTCAAGGCTGGACAGGTCACGGGTCCGTGAGTCTGGGTGGTCCATCAGTGCGTACAACATGCTGGGCACCAACATCGTCGAGGTAATGCGTTCCTCCTCGATTGTGCGCAGCACGGTCGCCGGATCGAAGCCGGGCAGCACCACAAGTCGGCCGCCCTTGGCGACCGTCGGTGCGAAGAACGCGGCGCCGGCATGGGACAGCGGGGTGCAGATGAGGAACGTCGGCGCCTCGGGCCATTCCCATTCGGCCAACTGCACCTGCGTCATCGCGGCGATGCTCGCCGCTGTGCCCAGCACGCCCTTGGGTTTGCCGGTCGTGCCGCCGGTATAAGTAACGCTGACGACGTGATCGGCCGCGAGTTCCTTGGCGACTAGTGGCAAGGCCTCGTACGTCGCAGCTTTCGCGGCGAGATCGTCGATCGTGATCACGCTCTGCAAGGTGGGCACTCTTAGTCGTAGCTCCTCGGCCCGCTCCAAATATTTGGACACGTTGTCGACGATCAACACCGTGACGCCGGCGTCCTCGAGTACGTAGGCGTGATCGTCGAGTGATCCGAGTGGATGCAATGCCGTGCGCCGGTAACCCTGCGTCTGGCCCGCCCCGATCAGAAACAAAACTTCCGGCCGATTGGCCGCAAGCAGGCCGACCGCCGTCCCGGTGCCGGCGCCAAGGTCTTCCATCGCCTGCACGTAACGGCTTATTTGATCAATCATCTCCTGCCCAGCGATGCTTCGGTCGCCCAACTGGAGCACAGGGACATCCCGATGGCGACGGAGTGAGTGGAGCAGCATGTGCCCCGAATGCGGCCCGCGGTAAATGTCGCCGTCAACTGTCACAGCCATGACCTACCGCTCGCCCTTCCCCGGTCCTTTGACTCTGGGATCGTCCTTGAAATTGACCGCATCACGCCCCTCGGCACCTGCGGAGTTGATCGTGATGCCACCGTCGACATCGAGGATTGTGCCGGTGACATAAGACGCGGCGGCGGTCGCGAGGAAAAGTGCCGCATCCGCGATGTCTTCGTGCGTACCCCACCGGCGCAGCGGGGTCGATGCCGTGATGCGCTCTTTGATGCCGGGCATCGTCGCGATGACGTTATCCATCCCGAAGGTGTCCTCGATGGGTCCGGGGCTGATGCCGTTGACGCGCACCCCGGCAGGCCCCCACTCGATAGCCAGACACTTGGTCAGCATGTTGACCGCAGCCTTCGCGGCACAAACGTGACTCTGAAATGGCAGCGGTTTGACAGCTTCGGGGGCGGTGATTGCAATCAGCGAGGCACCCGGCTTACGGAGGTGCTCAAAGCTCGCCCGATAAAGATTGAACGTCCCCTGCAGGTCGATATCGATGACTGACTTGAAGGCGGACGCTGACATGCCCAGAGCCGGCGCGTAGAAGTTGCCGGCCTGGCCCGCAACGACGATGTCAATCCCGCCAAACGTATCGGCGGCTTCCTCCATCGTCTCGGCGACGCGGTCGTAGTCCCGCGCATCAGCCGCGAGACCGAGCGCCTCACCACCCGCGTCGCGGATCTCCTGCGCCGCCGAAGCGCAACGCTCTTCGTTGCGGCTCATCACGATAACTTTCGCACCTTGGGACGCGTAGCGCTTCGCGATGGCAAGGTTGAACCCTCGCGTTCCACCAGCGACGTATGCGACTTTGCCGGCCAGGATGTTCGTGCCGAAGACGGTCATGCAATGTCCTTCTGTCATTCGATGCGTTTGCAACGAAAATGAAACACGTTCTAGTTTCGCATTAGACGAAACCACAGAGAAGCGCGTGGTGCAAGAGCGAATAAGGTAGAACGTGTTCCATTTTGGCCTAGCATGGGCTCATGAGCGAGCGCCAGCAAACGAATCGTGCAGCATGACGTATGACGTAGTGGTGATCGGATCAGGCGGCGGCGCACTGATTGGCGCATATCTGGCCCAACATGCCGGATTCGACACCGTCGTACTCGAACGGACTGGACTCGTGGGGGGCACATCCGCCTATTCCGGTGGCGCCTGCTGGCTGCCCGGTTCCGCGGTTCAACAACGAGCGGGCCTCAGCGACTCGACCGAATCCGCCCGCTCCTACCTCGAAGCGCTGCTCCCCCAGCCCTTGACCGCTGAGGTCGAGAGGTTTCTTGCAGAAGCCCCCCGCCTCGTCGCTCAACTCGAGTTGGACGACGCATTCGAGTTCGAGTGGCTGCCGTTCCCGGAGTACTTCGACGCGCCTGGCCGCGTAACCATGGGGAGGTCGATCCAGCCCTGCAACATTCGCCGAGACGAATTGCCCCACACAGTGGCCAAACTGGTAAGGCCTCCGGTCGAGCGTGACCGTGTCGGCGTCGGTGGGCGCAACACCCTCACCGGTGGCCAGGCCTTGATCGGCCGAGCGTTGAATGCCTTCCTGCGCGACGGCGGCACGGTTCTGACCGAACATCACATGACCGACTACGTCGTCGAGAGTGGCCGTGTTGTCGGCGTCGAGGTGTCTACTCCCGACGGTCCAACAACTGTTCGGGCCCGTCGCGGCGTTATCGCAGCGGCCGGAGGTTTCGAGGGCAACCGTGCACTTCGCGAAACCTACGGCGTGCCCGGGGACGCTGCGTGGACCATGGCGCCGACCGGCACCAACTCCGGTGAGCCCATCGAGGCGGGAATTGCCTTGGGTGCGCAGATCAACCACATGCAACACGGCTGGCTCTGCCCCGGCTTGGAGCAGCCCGAAGGCGGCGGATCCTTCACCCTCGGTTTCCGCAGCGGCGTCATGGTCGATGCGCGCGGTCGGCGGTATGCCAACGAATGCCTCCCCTATGACAGGTTCGGCACCGAGATGGCGGCATCGCCTGAGCGCACCCCCTCATATCTGGTGTTCGACTCGGCAGAAGGTGGCCGCCTGCCGGCCATCGCGATGCCCGAGGGAGATCCACAGGAGCACCTCGCTGCCGGTACCTGGATCCGCGCCGACACCCTCGCCGAACTGGCAGAACGTCTCGATCTGACCGACCTTGAGTCGACCGTCGGCCGGTTCAACACGTTCGCCGAGAGCGGCGTGGATGAGGACTTCGGTCGCGGCTCTGACGAGTATGACGTGTTCTTTGCGACCGGTTCCGGCCCCAACAAGGCACTAGTCCAGATTGGTATTGCCCCGTTCTACGCCGCACGCTTCGTACTCTCCGATCTCGGCACCAAAGGCGGACTCGTCACCGACGAGCATGGCCGCGTGATCCATACGAACGGGCACCCGATCCCAGGCCTGTATGCCACGAGCAACAGCGCCGCATCGATCTTTGGCCCGGCTTATCCCGGACCCGGCGCGCCACTGGGCAAAGCACTTGTCTTCGCATCGCTTGCAGTTCAGCACCTCACAAAGGAGAACCCATGATCACATCTGACGCGATCAGCTGGAATGCCCCCGACGATCCCCATCCTGCTCGCGCAGCGTCGCAGCGCTCATACTCCGCAGTCGCCAAGGGCGATCTGGCCGAATGGCTGACCGTCTATGCCGAAGACGCCATCATTCAAGATCCGGTCGGTCCGTCGATGTTCGATGAGGAGGGGAAGGGGCATCATGGCCATGAAGGCATCTCGGCGTTCTGGCACCTCGCGATAGCGCCGATCGCCACATTTGAGTTCACCATCAACGACTCGTTCGCCAACCCGGGCAGCAACACCTGCGCCAACATTGGCCAGATCAAGACCACCTTCGCCGACGGGTCCTACAGCACGACGGACCTGATCATGGTCTACACCGTCAACGATGACGGCCGAGTCAGTTCGATGAAGGCCTACTGGGAGCCAGAGCGCGCAATGGCAAGCTTCACTCCGGCTTAGTCGACAAGTCGCCCTCGGGTTCACGAACCAATCCCCCTCTTGTCTCCATAACTAGAACGTGTTTCACTTTGAGGCGTGACCGAACTTGGAACCCTGCATGCTCCTTTGAACGTCGAGTTTGACTACACCCGGTCGCTCGGTGCCACCTTGTCGCAGTTCATGACGGGCCTCAGACACCGTCAGATTCTCGGCGGAGTGCTGTCGGATGAGACCGTGTCCGTGCCGCCGCCGGAGTATGACCCACACACGCTCGACCCGATCACCGAACTGGTGCCCGTCAGCGACGTCGGGGTCGTGCAGACGTGGACTTGGGTGCCCGAACCCGTTCCCGGCCAGCCCATGGATCGACCTTTTGCCTTCGCGCTGATTGTGCTTGACGGCGCCGACGTGCCGCTGCTCCACGCAGTCGCCGTCGATGGTCCCGAGCAGATCAAGACCGGCCTTCGTGTACGCGCCCACTGGGCCGAGGCGCCCATTGGTGCGATCACCGACATTTGCTGGTTCGAGCCGTTTGACGGTGAGCCATCGTCGAAACCCGAACCTGATGGCGGCGAGCAGGTGACCAGCATCATTTCTCCGGTCAATCTCGCGTACGACTACGCCGCGTCGACAGAAGAATCGGCTTTTTTCCGCGGTCTGGCTGAGGGGCGAATCCTTGGTCAACGGTGTCCCACGTGCCACAAGGTCTATGTGCCTCCGCGCGGCGCCTGCCCGGTCGACGGAGTTCCGACAACTGATGTTGTTGAGGTGCCAGACACCGGCATGGTCACGACCTTCTGCATCGTGAACTTTCCATTCGTGGGCCAAAAGATCGAGGCACCATACGTCTCCGCGTACATCTTGCTCGATGGCGCTGACATCGCCTTCCTCCACTTGATCCTGGGCGTCGACTCCAGCGAGGTGCGGATGGGCATGCGAGTCAAGGCCGTATGGAAACCCCGCGACGAGTGGGGCACGAGCATCGAAAACATCAGTCACTTCGAGCCGTCTGGAGAGCCGGACGCCGACTACGAGACCTACAAGGTGCACCTGTGACGACCATGAGCGAGCGTCAGCGAACGAACAATGTGACCCACATGCCGTCGCCTCCGTACCGTGCCCTTTTCACGGAGCTGGCGGCATGAGCGAGCGTCAGCGAACGAACAATGTGACCCACATGCCGTCGCCTCCGTACCGTGCCCTTTTCACGGAGGTGGCGGCATGAGAGACGTCGCCATTGTCGGATTCGCCCAACGCCAGATGAAGGAGTTCGACGGCTCTCCGACCTGCGTCGAACTCCTCGTCCCGATCTTCGCTGAGCTCTTCGAACAAACCGGCTGGACCAAATCCGATATCGGATTCTGGTGCTCCGGATCGAGCGACTACCTCGCCGGGCGATCGTTCTCCTTCGTCTCGGCCGTGGACGCAATCGGTGCATTGCCGCCGGTGATGGAATCACACGTTGAGATGGACGCCGCCTGGGCGCTCTACGAAGCCTGGGTCAAAATCCAGACCGGTGAGGTCGACTCGGCACTCGTCTACGGGTTCGGCAAGTCCTCGGCCAGCACCCTCCGGCGCACGATGACACTTCAACTCGATCCTTACACTTCGACCCCGTTGTGGCCGGACGCCGTATCCATCGCCGGCTTGCAGGCTCGACTTGGCCTCGACCGTGGCACGTGGGACGAGGAAGCCATCGCGGCTGTAACGGCCCGCTCGATGACCGACGCGGTCGGCAACGAGTGGTCGATCCGCAAGGGTGAGAAATCGGTCGATGACGTGCTCGCCCAACCGATATACGCCGATCCTCTCCGCCGCTGGGATTGCGCACCAGTCTCCGACGGCGCCGCCGCCATGGTCATCGCGGCAACTGGGAAGGCCGAGTCCGCCGCCGGAGGCGCGGCTTGGATCACCGGGTTCGATCACCGCATCGACCCGATTGCGATCAACGCCCGCGATCTGACCAGCGCGCCAAGCGCTCGGCTTGCCGGCGAGGCAGCCGGTTCAGCGAGCGTCGACACGGCTGAACTACATGCTCCGTTCGCGCATCAGGAGCTCATACTCCGCCGCGAGCTTGGGCTCAACGACGATGTCACGATCAACCCATCGGGCGGGGCGTTGACCGCCAACCCGCTGTTCGCTGGTGGGCTCGTGCGGATCGGCGAAGCTGCCAAGCGCGTCTGGTCCGGTGAGTCGCAGCGCGCGCTCGGTCACGCCACGTCCGGACCGGCCCTGCAACAGAACCTCGTCTGCACGATGGAGGCCCGCTGATGTCGAACGCCACCCACCACAAGATCCGCGCCGCTGTCGTCGGATTCGGCCAAACCCACCACCGAGCCAAGCGCGAGGATGTCTCGATCGCCGGGCTGCTGCGCGAGGCGGTCGACCGCGCGCTGGCCGACGCGCACCTGACTTTTGCCGACATCGACGCGGTCGTGATCGGCAAGGCTCCCGATCTGTTTGAGGGCGTCATGATGCCAGAGTTATATCTGGCCGAGGCGATTGGAGCGGTCGGCAAGCCCCTGCTGCGAGTCCACACGGCCGGCTCCGTCGGCGGCTCGACCGCTATTGTTGCCACCTCCTTGATCGAGGCCGGGATCCACGAGCGCGTGCTGACAGTGGCCTTCGAGAAGCAATCCGAGTCCAACGCGATGTGGGCCCTGTCGCTGGCAGTGCCTTTCATCATGCCGGTGCACGCGGGGGCCGGAGGCTATTTCGCTCCGCACGTGCGTTCCTACATCCGACGCTCCGGAGCCCCGAACTACATCGGCGCCATCGTCGCAGCCAAAGACCGGCAGAATGCCTTGAAGAACCCGTATGCGCATCTCCACAACGCCGACACGACGGTCGAATCGGTGCTCGCATCCCAGATGCTCTGGGACCCGATTCGCTATGACGAGACCTGCCCATCATCGGATGGCGCCTGCGCGATGGTGATCGCCTCCGAAACTGCCGTCGACCACTCCGACATCAAGAATCCAGCCTGGATCCACGGCACCCAGATGCGCAGCGAGCCCACGACCGCCGCCGAACGCGATCAGGTCAATCCCCAGGCTGGCCGCGAGGCCGCCGCCGCGCTCTGGGCGCAGACCGGGATCACGTCGCCGATCGATGAGATCGACTGTGCCGAGATCTATGTGCCGTTCTCATGGTTCGAGCCGATGTGGTTGGAGAACCTCGGATTCGCCGAACCGGGTGACGGCTGGAAACTGACCGAGGCGGGCGAGACCCGAATCGAGGGACGCATCCCGGTCAACATGAGCGGTGGTGTCCTCTCCTCGAATCCGATCGGCGCCAGCGGCATGCTGCGCTTCGGCGAAGCCGCACTCCAGGTGATGGGTGAGGCCGGCGAACACCAGGTGGACGGTGCCCGCAAGGCGCTTGGACACGCATACGGTGGCGGTTCACAGTTCTTCGCGATGTGGGTTGTCGGCGCCGACAAACCGACGCACTGAAGCGAAATGGCCGGCCACCCTTGCGGGTGGCCGGCCATTTCGTAACCAAGAGCCGAGCGAGGCGCTACGCGTACTTGACCGGCATCGCTTTGATTCCGTTGATCCAGCCGTGACGGAGACGATCTTCTTCGCCGAGCTGGCTGATGTCAGGAATCCGATCGGCGATCGCATTGAACATGACCTCAACCTCGAGCCGCGCCAAGTTAGCGCCGATGCAGTAGTGCGCGCCATGGCCGCCGAAGGAGAGGTGGGGATTCGGATCGCGGGTGATATCGAACGTCCCCGGATTAGTAAAGACATCTTCGTCGTAGTTGCCGCTGGCGTAGTAAATACCGACCCGTTCGCCCTTTTTAACCTGAACGTCACCGACCATCACGTCGTTGATCGCGGTGCGCTGGAAGACAGTTACAGGTGTCGCCCACCTAATCACCTCATCCACCATGGTCGACGGACGCTCGTTCTTCCACAGTTCCCACTGGTCAGGGTGATCGAAGAAGGCTTTCATACCGTGGGTGATCGCATTGCGGGTGGTTTCGTTACCTGCCACGGCAAGCATGATCACAAAGTAGCCGAATTCGTCCTCGGCGAGCTGCCCGTAACCGTCGACATCTGCGTTAATGAGTTTGGTGATGATGTCGTCCTGGGGATTCTTGCGCCGCTCTTCGGCTAGGCCCATCGCGTAGACGAGAATCTCCGCGGCAGCTTCGTCTGGATTGCCGTCGAAGTCGGGGTCGTCGTAGGACATCATCTTGTTGGACCAGTCAAAGAGCTTGCGGCGATCCTCCTGCGGAACGCCCATCAAATCGGCGATCGCTTGTAGCGGCAACTCGGCGGCCACGTCCTCGACAAAATTACCCGTGCCCTTGGCAATGGCGTCGTCGATGATGTTGTTAGCTCGTTTGATCAAGCCCTCGTGCTGGGCGCCAATTGAACGTGGAGTGAAACCGCGGCTGATGATTGAACGAAGCGCCGTCTGCTCCGGCGGATCCTGATTGATCAGCATCACCTTCTGCAGATCGACCTGATCCCGTGTCATATCCGGAGCGAACCGGATGATCGCGCCGTTCTCCTGGCTGGAGAAATCCTTGCTGTTTCGAGACACTGCGGCAACGTCAGCGTGCTTGGTCACGGCCCAGAATCCTGTCCCGTCAAAGCCGGCACGAGCGTCAGGCTCCTGCTCAACCCACCAGACGGGCGCTGTCTTCCGCAGTTCGGCGAACTGCTCCAGTGGCACACCCCGCTGGTTGAGATCGGGGTCGGTCGGGTCGAAACCGGCGGGAACAGCGGGCTGGGTGGTCACATGAACTCCTAGGTTTCTATAACACGTTCTAGTTTATCCTGCCACGTCTTCGGGAATTTCGGAAGGCTTATACATAAGCGAGGCTTGTGCTAAATAAGAACGTGTTCTAGTTTTAGTCCATGGGCATTCCTGTTATCGTCGACGCCGTCCGCACGCCTCAAGGCAAGAGGAACGGAGTGCTGTCCGGTATCCACCCAGCGGTGCTGCTCGGCATGATCCAAACCGAAGTGATCGCCCGTGCCGGGATCGATCCGGAACTGGTCGATCAGGTGATCGGCGGCTGCGTGACAGCAGCCGGTGAACAGTCAAACAACATGGTGCGCCGGGCGTGGATGCATGCCGGTCTCCCCAACGCGACCTCCTCGACCCAGATCGATGCGCAGTGCTCATCGGCTCAGCAGGCCACTCATCTCATCCATGCCATGATCAGCGCCGGCCAGATCAAGGCCGGCATTGCCTGTGGCGTCGAGTTGATGTCCAGAGTCCCGCTCGGCGCCAACGTCCCTCCCGGCACGGGCTCGCCCCGCCCCGATGACTGGACGATCGACCTGCCGAACCAGTTCGAGGGCGCCGACCGGATCGTGCGCGACCGCGGCTTCTCTCGCGCCGATGTCGATGCATTCGGCCTGTGGTCACAAGACAAGGCTCGTACCGCACGCGACGAGGGCCGTTTCAACCGTGAGACCTTCGCCATCAAAGCGCCGGTTCTTGATGCTGACGGCAAACCCACGGGTGACACCCAGCTCGTCGACTCCGATCAAGGCATCCGTGACACCTCGTTGGAGAAGCTCGCCAGCCTCAAAGCAGTGCTCCCCGGCGGCATCCATACCGCCGGCACTTCTTCTCAGATCTCCGACGGCGCGTCGGCGCTGTTGCTCATGGATTCTGACCTAGCTGCCGCATTAGGACTCAAACCGCGGGCCAGAATCATTGGTTCTTGCTTGGTCGGCGCCGATCCCCACTACCATCTCGATGGTCCGGTTCAGGCCACCGAAAAGGTTCTCAAAGACACCGGTATGTCAGTCGGTGACATCGATCTATTTGAGGTGAATGAGGCTTTTGCCGGTGTCGTGATGTCGTGCACGAAGGTACATGGCATCCCCGAGGAAAAAATCAATGTGAACGGCGGCGGCATCGCATTGGGGCACCCCGTGGGCTCAACCGGCACCCGTTTGCTGACCACGATGTTGCACGAGCTCGAACGGCGCGACGCCAGCACCGCGCTGATTGCAATGTGTGCTGGCGGCGCGCAAGCATCTGCCACCATCATCGAACGCATCTAAACGAAGGACCGTCATGACCAACAAGAGCATTCAGCACGGCGAAGCTGACTATGTCGTCGTCGGCGCCGGTAGCGCCGGAGCTGCGGTCGCGTCCCGTCTCGCCGAGTCCGGCGCATCGGTGATCCTGCTTGAGGCAGGTAAGAAGGACAGCTCAATCTTCGTCACCAAGCCAGGCATGATGGGCCCGATGCACGCGGTCCCGCAGATCAAAAAGATGTTCGATTGGGGTTACGCGACCACGCCGCAGACGCACATGCTCGACCGTAGAATCCCGCAGACCCGCGGCAAGGTCGTCGGCGGCTCCAGCTCGGTCAACGGTTTGCTCTGGGTACGCGGCAACCGCGCGAATTATGACGCCTGGGCCGCCGAGGGCAACTCGGGCTGGGACGCCGATTCGGTCAATAGCGTGTATCAGCGGATCGAAGACTTCGAGGGCGGCGGCGACGACTATCGCGGCGCTGGCGGTCCGATCAAGATAACCCGGCACACCCAACCGACCGAAGCATCCATGCAATTCCAGCAGGCCGCCGCGGACACGCTGGGTATCAAGATCCTCAAGGACTACAACGCTGCGGAACAGGAAGGTGTGAGCACCTTCCAACAAAGCGCATCCGACGGTAAGCGCTACTCGTCGTCGCGTGGCTACCTCACGAATGCTGACCGACCGACGCTCCAAGTCCAGTCCGAAGTTCACGTCGAGCGGATCGTGATCGAGAACGGTCGAGCGACTGGCGTGGAACTGACCGACAAACGTGGAAACCGGCGCACGGTGCGCGCGGCCAAAGAAGTCATTCTTTCGGCCGGTGTATTCGGCTCACCCCAACTGCTGATGTTGTCGGGCATCGGTCCCGCGGCGCATCTCGCCGAGCACGGAATCCAGGTCGCAGCCGACTTGCCGGTCGGCGACAACCTGCACGACCATCTGTTCGTACCGACCACCTGGTTGATGCCCAACGCCATACATCGGGGCATACCCACGTACTTTGCCCGTGGCTTGGCCAAGGAGCTCACCCGTGGACACTCATTCATGGAGAACTCGGTCTTTGAGACGGTGGCGTTCGCGCGCACGTCGCAGGCCACGGACACCCCTGATTTGCAGATCCATGTGCTGCCCTGGGCGTATCCGTCGCCTAACCAGGACGCGCCGATCCGACACAAGGTCGACCGGCGTCCCGCACTGACCGTTATGTCGACACTGATCTATCCCCGCAGTCGCGGAACGCTACGGCTCGCATCAAATGATCCGAATGCGGCGCCACTGATCGACATGAATTACCTCGCCGAGGAAGGCGACCGGCAGGTCCTACTTGAGGGCATCGAAATCATCCGGGAGATCATGCAGTCGGCGGCCTTCGGCGGCAACGTCACCGCCGAATTGCACCCCGGCGCGGCGGTCGACTCGACCGCGATGAAAGCGGACCTCCTCAATCGCGCCACCACCGTCTATCACGGTGTTGGGACGTGCCGGATGGGCACCGATGAGCGAGCCGTCGTGGGACCTGACCTCAAAGTGAAGGGCATCGACGGGCTTCGCGTCGCCGATGCCTCGATCATGCCCTCGATCATCGGCGGCAATACGAATGCCCCATCCATTATGATCGGCGAAAAATGTGCAGAGTTGGTGCTCGCATGAGCACCAATGCCACGCGGCCAACAGCGCTCAACACCAGCTTCCTCGAGGGGCTAGTCCGCCGTGTTCCCGGCGGGACTGGCAACACTTGGAAACTTACCGAGGTCTATACCGGCGATCTACTGGTCGAACTGCCACAGTCCTCCGAAGCCGACATCGCCAAGGCGTTCGACGACGCCCGCGCTGCGCAACAGGTGTGGGGCTCCTGGTCGCTCAAGAAGCGCCTCAAAGTCCTTAAGAAGTTCCACGCCCTCGTCCTCGAGAACCAGTTTCTGATCACCGATGTCATTCAAGCCGAGAGCGGCAAGAACCGGCGGATGGCGTTCGAGGAATCCTGCGACGTGCCGATGGGCACGAGTCACTACATCAAGCGCGCACCGTCCGTGCTCAAGGAACGTCGCCACGCCGGACCGATACCGGTGCTCTCGCATTCGACCGAGGTGCGCCGCCCCAAGGGCGTTGTCGCCATCATCGCCCCGTGGAATTTCCCCTTCGCGACCGGCGTCTCAGACACCATCCCGGCACTGATCGCCGGCAATGGTGTTGTCCTCAAACCCGATAACAAAACTGCCTTGTCCCCGCTGTATGGGGTACAACTCTTGGAGCAAGCGGGGATGCCGCGGGGTTTGGTGCAGGTCGTATGCGGCGAAGGCCCTGACGTCGGCGGCCCGATGCTCGCCAACGCCGACTACGTCATGTTCACCGGCTCGACAGCCACCGGACGGATCATCGGCGAACTCGCCGGCAAGAACCTCATCGACTGCTGCCTGGAACTCGGCGGGAAAAACCCCATGCTCGTCCTCGCAGACGCCAATGTGGACGAAGCTGTTCATGCCGCCCAGTTCGGCGCGTTCGGCAACTCCGGCCAGATCTGCATGCACATCGAGCGGATGTACATCCATGACTCGATCTACGACGAGTTCCGGGACAAGTTCGTCGCGGCGACGAAGGCCATGAAGATCGGCGCCTCATACGACTTCGGACCCGACGTCGGCTCGCTGGTCTCGGTCGACCACCGAGACCGTGTCGCCGCTCACGTCGACGACGCCCGGGCGAAGGGCGCCACCGTGCTGACCGGCGGTCAGTCGCGCGACGACCTGGGCCCGGCGTTCTACGAGCCCACAATCCTCGAGGGTGTCACCCCGGAGATGCTGGCCGGTTCGACCGAGACGTTCGGTCCGGTTGTGGGCCTCTACCGTTTCCATACCGAGGACGACGCCATCAAACTGGCAAATGACACCGAATATGGCCTCAACGCCAGCGTTTGGGGCGCAGATCTGAAACATGCGATTTCGGTGGCCCGGCGGATCGATTCGGGAAATGTGAATGTCAACGACATCCTCGCCACCGCGTACGCGTCCAAGGGCACACCATCCGGTGGGCTCAAGCAATCGGGCGTGGGTGCTCGCCACGGCGACCAAGGGTTGTTGAAGTACACCGACGCCCAGAACATCGCGGTGCTCAAGAAGCAGATCATGGAGCCGCAGGGCAATCAGACCTACGACGCCTACGCCAAGCAGACACAACTCTCGTTGAAGTTGATGCGCAAAACGCGGCTCCGCTGATCGGCTGCCAGCTGCGACAAGCCGAGGAAACCGGTGATCGCCGCTATCGTTGGGAGAACAGGTTTCCCACGAAAGGCGCCCTATGATCGAGATCCTGAGCCCCAGCAAAATTGCCCGCGCAAAAACGACGGGTGCTCTGGTCGCTGAGATCCTGCAGACGCTGAAGCGCCGCAGCACGATCGGGACCAACCTTCTGGACATCGACCGGTGGGCTAAGGCCATGATTCTCGAGGCTGGCGCTCTG
Organism: Aeromicrobium changchenzhani; assembly: GCF_057586615.1. Classification (NCBI taxonomy): domain Bacteria; kingdom Bacillati; phylum Actinomycetota; class Actinomycetes; order Propionibacteriales; family Nocardioidaceae; genus Aeromicrobium; species Aeromicrobium changchenzhani. The sequence continues at coordinate 3,066,664 of NZ_CM172480.1, forward strand.
TCCTGTTATGTCGACTACGCGCCATCCTTTGGGCGCGGTCCGTTCGGTCACTACATCTGCACGGGCGTCAACGATGCGGTGCTCCACGGACTGCCCTACGACTACGCGCTTGCCGACGGCGACCTGCTGTCGCTCGACCTCGCCGTCATCAAAGAAGGAGTCGCTGCGGACTCTGCCATCAGTTTCATCGTGGGCAACGCAAGGCCCGCGGCGAGCATCGCGATGATCAGCGCAACCGAACGCGCATTGAGCGCAGGCATAGCCGTTGCCCGACCTGGAGCGCGCATTGGTGACATCTCTCATGCCATCGGCTTAGTCCTCACTGCGGCGGGCTATCCGATCAATACCGACTTCGGCGGTCATGGCATCGGCTCGACGATGCACCAGGACCCGCACATCCCAAACAACGGACGGCCGGGCCGCGGCTACAAACTGCGCCCTGGTCTGCTGCTCGCACTGGAGCCATGGGTCATGGCGGACACCGCTGAACTCGTCACAGCTGACGACGGCTGGACGCTCCGAAGTGCGACCGGCTGCCGGACAGCGCACAGTGAGCATACGATCGCTATCACCGACGACGAAGCCGAGATTCTCACCCTGCCGAAGCAGGCAACCTAATCTCGGCTGGCTTTCGCCTAGGGGACCAGCACGACCCGCCCCTGCAGCCCGCCGTCGGCAACGAGCCGCTGCGCATGATCAGCGTCGGCGAGCGGCAGCCGGGCATGGATCGGGACGGTCAAGGGGCTTTGAGCATGATGGGCCAGCAGCGCCTCCATATCGGCGCGGGTTGCGCCCGATGAACCAATGACCTGCAGCCCGAACGTGATCACGTAGCCAATATTGAGATCGATGCGCTCGCCGGTGATGTTGCCAACCGCGACAATCCGTCCACCGACCACGAGCGAACGCAGGGCAGAGTTGAAGGTCGGAGCACCAACGCAGTCAATAGCCACATCGACCGGCCCACCAGGGAGGCGCTTGTGAAAGCTGCTCCCATCGTCAACCAGTACCGCCGCCGCGCCCATAGCGTGGGCAAGCTCAACCTGATCCTCGTGCCGAACCACGGCGATTGCGGTGGCCCCGAGGCCGCTGGCGATCTGGAGCGCCGCTGAGCCGACGCCGCCGTTGGCTCCCGTGACGAGCACGCGCGAACCGGTGCGAACACCGGCACGTGTCAGCCCACGCCACGCGGTGCCGAGCGTGCAGTGAAACACCGCGGCCAACGCCGCATCAATATCGGCTGGAATGGCGTAGAAGCAATGCTGTGGCGCTGCCAGCCAACGTGCGTAACCGCCATCGATCAACAGACCGAGCACTGCCGACGCGTTCGCACACAGAGATTCCTCGCCGGCCAAACATGCTTCGCAGCTGCCGCACGCGTCACGATGCATGGACGCGACTCGTTGGCCGACAGTCCATTCTGTGACGTCTGGGCCGACTGCGACTACTCGACCGACCGCTTCATGGCCCGGCGTGATCGGTACCTGAACGAAGCCAAACCGGCCCGCGCGGTCGATGCAGTCGCGGCCGCACACTCCACAAGCCTCGACCTCGATCACAATCTGGTCGTCGACTGCGACGGGTTGTTCACTGTCCGCTTCGATGACCAAATCGGTGGCCCAGCCGAGTTCTTTGAGTCGCGCCCTCATACGAACAACTGTTCGGCGCGGGCCTTCAAAGCGTGGGCAACTGAGTCGAAACCCGATTGCATCCAGTCACCGGTCATCTCGATGGCCAGTTCGGCGTACTCACCACTCAAGGTGTCGGTCGTGTAGTACGAACAGCGATCCGACCCGAGTTCGGTGATCCACTGGTCCCTAACTCCGAGGACGCCGGGAATCTGATCTCGATTGTCGTATTGCAGGTGCTGTGGGTGGTCGACGATCCGGATGAATTCACGCGTATGGAACAGCCCGCCCGATCCGTCGAAGGCCGGCAGCGTGAGGTCGATCGGCGCACCAACTTCCAACGTCGTCGTCGCCTCGATCGTGTACGGGTTCCATTCTCGGTAGCGCTCAAAATCGACCATCACGTCCCAGACGAAGGACGCTGGCGCTGCGATCTCCACCGTCACCGATGTCACTTGATGCGTGGTCTCGGCGGGCGTCATGCCGAAACCTCCGTGAAAACCAACAATACGGAGGTCACGGCATGACCAACCCATGATTCGTTCGCTGACGCTCACTCATGCGGGCATGTACTCCCCACCATTGACGTCGAGCACCGCACCCGTCACCTCAGAAGCGAGGCTCGACAACAGGTAGAGAATGGCGCCGGCACAGGCCTCGTCCGGTGGGATTCGATTCAGCGGGTTTCGCGATGCGATGTCGGCGTAAACCTCTTGTTCGGTGATACCCTTTTCTTCGGCCGTCATCGTCAGATAAAAACGTACGCCCGGGCCCTCCAGCCAACCCAGAATCGCTTGGTTGACCCGGATGCCTTGTTCGCCGAGCTCCAGCGCTAAGTATTGCGACGCGCAACCCATCGCTGCTTTCGCGACCGCATAACCGCCCTCACCGCGCATTGGTTTGCGCGTCGACATGGTGCCGACATTGACGATCGAGCCGCCGCCAACCATATGCGGGGTCACCGCGCGGGTCATCTCCAACGATCCAAACAGGATGACATCCATCGCCCGGCGAAGCTGCTTATCTGACGTCGCCAACAGATCGGTGAAACCGGGGTGCGAGTATGCCGTGTTGACCAGACCGGTGATCGTGCCGAACCGCTCCACCGCCGTCGCCGCGACCCGCTCGACATCCTCGGGCTTTCGGACATCGCACTGCACCGCGACAGCCTCGCCGCCAGCTTGCGTGATCGCTTGGACCAGTTGATCGGTCACATCCCTGGAGCGAGCCGCCAGCACGACCTTTGCGCCTTCGGTCGCCGCACGTGCCGCCAGTTTTGCGCCGAGGCCCGCCCCGACGCCCGAGATGATGACAACCTCATCGTTGAGAATCATTTGGCAATTCCGCCTTCTTCTAGGTGTGCCGCATAGAACGCGAAACTCTGCTCCAGCCCGGCCTCAGTCAAACCGAAATCCTCGGCTGAATAGGTGTGCGATCCGTGCCGTTGTGCTTGGTTGCGGGCCATATACGCCTCAAGGGCGTTTTGATCGGCCAACAGTCCCAGCGCAGTTAGTACCCGGGTTGCTTCACCGACTGGGTCCGCGACCTGATCTTGGAACCGCACGTCGACGAACCGGTCGGGCCGTTTGGATCGCGCAACGAAATACTGGCTCAGCGCCGTCACGAAACGATCGCGCCAATAGGGTCCAACAGCCGAAGGATCGACCTCGTCGCTGTATTGCGCGCTGATCGAGCAGACCATCGAGGCATACGACGGCACTGCCTTCGACGGCGACCGATGGGTCATCACGATCTTGCAGCCGGGGAAGGTGTCTAGAACAGTGTCGACCGCGGTGAGGTGGTGTGGTGACTTGAGCATCCAGGCCTGGCCACGCCGCGACGGGTCCTGCCACTGCAACACCTGCAGCCATTCGCGCAGCTCACGGTAGGCCGGTGCCTGGTCAAATTCGCGCAGCCAGAGACCATATGTCGGAACCCAGTAGAACGAGTCAAAGCTCATCGAAGTGAAAGTCCGATCGAGCAGTATGACGTCCTCTTCTGGGCCATCCCACTCAATCGTGTGGATGTCGCCGAAGTCCGGGCTCATCTCCTCGAAGAGTTTGGCCCGGTCGCGCGCCTTCTGTTTGCGCACCGCGGCGTCGGGCCCCTCGTCGGGGAACGGCAGCGGGTAGGAGGTCTCCCACGAGAGCGTCGAGGTCACCTGTGGCGATGACGCCAGTAGGCGGTGCAGCAGCGTGGATCCGGTGCGCGGCAGCCCGCAGATCTCGGCGGCAACCAGCACTTCCTCGTCAAGAATCTCCGGATGATCGGACTGCAACTGACGTAACCGCAGCCGGTCGGCGAGCAATGCCACGAGTCGTTGCCGGGTCAACATCAGTCCCAACTCCGACAACTTGGCCTCGTCAATGAGCGCGGCGACGAGGACGCGCAGCGGCTCGATGAACCACTCGTCGCCGTAGGTGGTAAGCCCCGTTTTGGCACGGGCCGCAGCCATCAGCCCGTCGACATCCAGGCTGTCTCCAGCGGTGGTCATAGTGCCTCCAGATCGATCACGCGACAGCTCGGTAGCGGGTGTTCAGCGGCGCCGAGCCAGCGCAGCAGTGCCGTCCCGGAGCGATGTCCACAGGTGTCGATCCAGTTTGCCGACGGCACAGCATCCGAGCCGGGATCTCGCTCAGCGACGATGATCGTAAGCCGGTCGCCGTCAACCCCGTCATGATTAAGCAGTGCGGTGTGCTTGTTGATCGTCATCTGTCGGTCGTGGTCGAGTGATTCCATCCACCAGTTGTCGAGCTGAAAATTCCAGTACGGGCAATCGGGCACCTTGGTCTCGATGACCAAGGCCTGACCGGGCTCAAGTGTCCAGTAGCCGTGCAGGTAGAAGATCTCCGGATCGCCGCCGGCCTTCTGGAACATGTCCTGCCCAAAATCAGGCAGCTCATTGGGCCGGGTCATAAATAACTCGGTCCAATTCGCGAAGGTGGCCGCGGTGCCGTGCATCGCTAGGGCAGCGCGCTGCAATCCCTTGACCAGCCGTGCCGGATCCAGATCGCCCCGTTCGATTGGTTCGCCGATCCGTTCGATTTGCCACTGACCCGGCTTCTCGGTCGTACGGTCTAGGTAGGTCTGCCGGACCACGAGGCCGGTGGAGTCCGGCGCGAGCGGCACCCAGTTTTTTGACTGCGGAGTTGCGCTGACGATGATCTCGACGCTGCCGTCAGACTCGACAATGAGATCACGATCGGAGAGTTCACCGGTGGAGGCCATTGTGCCGTCCACGGCATACCGATTGGCCTTGGAACCAATGCTGAAGTAAGCGATCGTGCCGCGGGTGCCGGTGATCCGATAACTACGGTCGCCACGGATATTCGCCGACAGATAAACATTGTCGGGATTGTCGGCGCCGATCTTGACTCGATCGAGTTCGTGCAGCCGTGGAAAGTCGGGATCGGCATTCTCAATCGTGGAATACAACATCTCCCGCAGCAGCCGGGTCAGATATCGATAACCCTCCGCGCGATCGAGCGGAGTGTCGGGCGCACTGTCGCGCAGGACGACCTCGCCGGCCTGCTCTAATGCGCGGCAGAACTCCGTCCACGCCTGCCCGGAGATTACCTCCGCCGATCCATCACCGCTGCGGTCTGACACTGGTACCTCCATGGGGAAATCTAGAACACGTTCTACCAGAGTCTCAGGCCGAGAACAACCACTCGGTAGAGTTCGGAGCCTCATGAGCCAAGACTTGTCGACAGACTTCGCCGCCACGACCGGCGCCGCCCTAGTGATCGGCGGCAGCGGTGGTCTGGGTTCGGCGATCGCGCTCATGCTCGCCGCTCGCGGCGCCCACGTCGCGGTGACGTTCTGCGGCAACGAAAATGCCGCACATTCCGTCGCCACGGTGGCAGCTGAATCCGGCGTACGTTCGTCTGCCCATCAGCTCGACGTGACCTCCGCCGACGACTGCGCATCGCTACTAGCGGAGCTGACCACGACATACGGCGGACTGCACACGCTGGTCTACGCAGCCGGGCCGCACGTCCCGATGGTGCATCTCTCGCAGGTCTCGCCGGCAGACTTTGCCGAGCAGCTCAAGCAGGATGCGGCCGGCTTCTTTAACCTCGTGCAGCCAGCATTGCCATTGCTGCGGTGTACCAAGGGTTCGATCGTCGCGGTGACGACGGCCGCCACCGCACGCTACCCCGTGCGCGATGGTCTGTCGTCGGGGCCGAAAGGGGCAGTGGAGGCACTCGTACGAGCTCTCGCCGCCGAGGAAGGCCGCTTCGGCGTACGGGTCAACGCCGTCGGCCCGGGGATGCTCACCGATGGAATGGCTGAGCGACTGATCACCTCAGGCGAGCTCAACGACGAGGCGCTCGCAATCACCCGCGCGAACATCCCATTGCGCCGGTTCGGCAAGGCGGCCGACATCGCCGAAGCAGTCTGCTTCTTGGCCTCCGCCCGGGCCGGCTTCATCACCGGCCAAAAGCTCGACGTCGACGGCGGCTACACCGTCTGACGACCTAGGGTTTCTCGGCGACGATCCGCCAATTGAGGTCGGCGATCTTCGCCTGCTCCGCTTGTGTCCATGCCTCTCCGCCCTTCTGCAGCAGTTCGAGCGATTCTTCGACCCACGCCGGTGCGACGTGGATGGCTTCGAGCGCCCGCACCAAGCGCCGGCCGCGGCGGATCAGACCGGCCTTCTGATCACACAGCGGCCACGCCTCACTCTTCGACGGCGCGGACAGCACGATCTGGAAGCCTGCGCGTTCGAGGGCGGCACAGACATTGGCCGGGTACATCGACTGGGTCGCAGCGAGCGTCGGCAGGAACAGCCGGTGCAATGCGGCGTGCTCCTCGTTATTCCAGTCGAAGTACGGCGTGAGCAGATATTCCGAGCAGGCATAGCGCGCGCCCGGTTTGAGGACCCGATACATCTCGGCCGCATGGAGATCCAGCTCCTCCTTCTTGAAGAACGGCCACACCGCTTGGATGGAAAAGCAACCGTCGAACGACTCGGATTCGTACTCAAGCGGATCGTGGTGATTGCCGACCTTAAAGTGCAGCCGGTCGCTCATATCGCAACGCGCTGCCCAGTCGATCCCATTTGTCACCTGGTCAGGATCGATGTTGTAGCCCGACACTTGTCCGCCGGTGAGTGTCGCGAGGTGATGGGCAATCCGTCCCCGGCCGCAGCCCATGTCGAGCAGGTGCGAGTTGCCCGGATCCGGCAAATTCAATTCGGCGAGCAACGCCTTTTCGGTAAGGATCTGATTGTCGTACAGGCCCTTGGATCCATCCAGCATCGGCGGAATGTAGAGCTTCTCCAGATCGAAAACCGAGAGCATGTTGTTGAGGACCTTGTAGTAGTCCGCGACTGCCTTCGTCTCATCGACAGTCTCGGTGGGCTCGCCAGCCTGCATCCGTTGGAAGAACCGATAGGCGTCGATGCACGCCTGCTTGTCCTCCGCCGACAACGTCGCCAGACGCTTGACGCCGGTGAAGGCAGTCTTGACCCGGTAGGTGTCCAACATCTGCTGGCCTCTCTTCGGTTCATCCGGAGTGTCCGGACAAGGGTTTGACGCCTCGAGACGTCATCGTTACATTCATACAGTATGTGGATGAATGTATGATCGGCTAGCTCGAGGGAGTGGCCGTACGATGGGCAATCATGGTTGGCAGGGCGACCCACCGCGTACCGAAGCGCTTGCCCGCGAACGCATCATCACCGCCGCGAACCAATGCATAGAACGCTCAGGCGTCGAAAAGACAACTCTCTCGGACGTGGCCGCGACTGCCGGAGTGACACGACAGACGGTCTACCGCTACTTCCCGAACCTTGGCGACCTGTTCAATGCGGTCGCCGAAACCGGTGCCGCCGCGTTTATCGAGCGGATGCGGACTCATCTAGAGCCCCAGAATGCACCGGCCGACGCGGTGATCGAGGCGATCATCTTCTGCACCGAAGAACTGCCGAACGAGCCGCGGATCGCGATCCTGCTCCAGGTTGACGACCGGGCACTCTTCGGTCGCGGGATCACCTCGGTGACCGGATTTGGCCTAGGCGCGCAGTTCCTGCGGAGCCTGCCCGTGGACTGGAAGTCCGGTGGCATTCTTGATGACGACTTGGACGGGTTGGCCGAACTGATGTTGCGTTTGATCGGGTCGTTCATGCAGAACCCGCCCGCGACACCTCGTTCCCCTGACGAGATGCGGGCTTTCCTTCGCCGCTGGTTCGGGGCAGCTTTAGCAGTCCGGTAAGTCGTCAGTTGGCTCCGTATACCGGCTCGGGGGCTGCGCCGTCGGCAATCAGCTCGCGCAGCGCCGTACCGACCTCGGCGGTCTCCCAGCGCTGCCCAATGTCACGCTTCGGGCCGTGCGCCCAGCCCTGCTCCACGCAGATCTGACCGCCGTCGATTTCGATCACGCGGCCGGTGATGTCGCTGGCTTCGACCGATGCCAGCCACGCGACGATCGGTGAGTTGTCCTCGGGCACCGCCATCGCGGATGTGTCGAAGGCACCCTCGGTCATCCGGGTCCGGGCCACCGGCGCGATCGCGTTGACTGTGACGCCATAGCGTCCCAACTCGGCGGCCGCGACCAGCGTCATACCAGCGATGCCCGCCTTGGCGGAGGAGTATGTCGTCTGACCGATCGAGCCCTGCAGGCCGGCGCCGGACGACGTGTTAATGACGCGAGCATCCCGCTGGCGACCTTCTTTAGACTCGGCACGCCAGTACGCGCCCGCATGGCGTAGCGGCGCAAAATGCCCCTTGAGGTGCACGCGAATAACTGCGTCCCACTCCTCCTCTGAGGTGTTGACCAGCATCCGGTCGCGGACGAAACCGGCATTGTTGACCAAGATGTCGAGCCCACCGAACGTGTCGATCGCCTGCTGGACCATAGCTTCGGCCTGCGCGAAGTCGGCGACGTCGGCACCGTTCGTGACCGCTTCACCGCCCAACGCCTTGATCTCTGCCACGACCGCGTCGGCAGGAGATTCCTCCTTCTCGCCGGCCAACGAGACGCCGAAGTCGTTGACCACTACCTTCGCGCCCTGCCTGGCCAGCTCGAGCGCGTGCGCCCTACCGATCCCGCGGCCTGCGCCCGTAACAATGGCGATCCGACCTTCAAGAATAGTCACTTTTGCTCCTTGGTGATGACGTGTAGAAATACCGGGGGCTCGCCGCCGCCGTGGCAGGCGAGGTTGGCGCCAGAAACATACGATGCAAGGTCTGAGGCCAGGAATGCGACGACGTTGCCGATCTCCCCCGGCTCGGCCATCCGCCCGAGCGGGATGGTGGACTCGATCGCGGCAACGGTGTCGTCGCCGCCGTAGTGATCCTCGGTTTGCTCGGTGCGGCACAGGCCGACATCGATGCTGTTGACCCGGACACGCGGGGCCCATTCGACGGCCAATGTCTTGGTCAGCGAGTCCACGCCAGCCTTTGCCGCACCGTATGACGCGGTACCGGGCGAGGGCCGCAGCGCAGACACTGACGAGATATTCACGATCGTGCCACCAGCGGTCTGTTGCTGCATAACCGCATTTGCTGCCTTGGACGCAGTCAGCACCGCAGTGAGGTTCAGGCCGAGAATCTTCTCATCGAGTCGCGAGCTCGAGTCGGCTGCCAGCGCATACGGCGCGCCACCGGCATTGTTGACCAGCAGATCGAGCCGGCTATGGTCGGCGACGATCCCGGCGATCAACGAATCAACAGCGTCAACTTCGCGGACGTCGCAGACGACGTACTCGGTGCCTGCCACCGGATCGTCGACGGCAGAACGTCCACAGGTCACCACGGTGGCACCCGCCTCGACCAACACGGCGGCAATGCCCCGGCCGATCCCGCGAGCGCCGCCGGTAACTAGCGCGACGCGTCCAGAGAGGTCCAGTGCCAAAGTCATACTGCTAGGCTACCAAGCAAATGTTAGGTTGGGGCACATTGGTAGACAGATTGGCAGGTAGGTAACAATGAGTGTCACTTCCGACCTCCGAGGCGATGGCATCCTCGTCGTCACGATGAATCACCCGCCAGTCAATGCACTCCCGGTGCAGAGCTGGTTCGACCTGGCCGATGTCCTGAACACCGTCGCGAGCAATCCCGCCGTCAAGGTGGTCGTGCTCCGTGCCGAGGGCAAGGGCTTCAACGCCGGCGTGGACATCAAGGAGATGCAGAATACGACGGGCTTCGATGCTCTGATCGGCGCGAACAAGGGCTGCTTCGCCGCCTTCAAGGCGGTCTATGAGTGCGCCGTTCCGGTAATCGCCGCCGTACACGGCTTCTGCCTCGGCGGTGGCGTGGGCCTCGTCGGCAACGCCGACATTGTCGTCGCCAGTGACGATGCCTACTTCGGGGTTCCCGAAGTCAATCAGGGCGCGCTCGGGGCCGCCACCCACCTCGCCCGACTCGTTCCTCAACACCTAATGCGCACGCTCTACTTCACCGCGCGGACCATCTCGGCAGCCGATCTGGTTCAGCACGGCTCGGTGTACGACGTCGTCCCGCGCGATCAGCTGGACGATCTGGCGCTGAGTTTGGCGGCCGAGATCGCGGCCAAAGACGGCAGGGTCATCCGTGCCGCCAAGGAAGCGCTCAACGGCATCGATCCGATCGACGTCAACCGAAGCTACCGCTTCGAGCAGGGCTTCACGATGGAGCTCAACTTGATGGGCGTGAGCGACGAACTTCGCGATGACTTCGCCGGGACGGCGAAAAGTGAACAGAGTGCCGGGACGGCGAAAAGTGAGCGCAGCTCAGGAACTGACAAAGCCCATGGAGGCAGCCGATGAGAGCACCGTCCAAGGAACTCACGATCGACGAGGTGGTCGCCCGCATCGAGAGCGGGATGACGATCGGTATCGGCGGTTGGGGATCGCGACGCAAGCCGATGGCGCTCGTTCGCGCGATCCTGCGTAGTGACCTCACCGACCTGGATATCGTCTCGTATGCGGGCGCAGACGTCGGCTTGCTGCTCGCTGCCGGGAAGGTTCGGCGAGTTACGTACGCTTTCGCCACGCTGGACTCGATCGCGTTGGAGCCACTGTTCTGCCGCGCTCGCCAAGACGGCACCGCGCAGTTCCGCGAGTGGGATGAAGGTATGGTTCAAACCGGTCTACGCGCGGCCGCCCAACGCATCTCATTCCTACCGATGCGCGGCGGACTCGGCTCCGCTGTGCTTGAGAACGACACCGATCTACGTACGGTCACCTCACCGTATGACGACGATGAGGAACTGGTCGCCGTACCAGCGCTCACGCTCGACGTGGCCTTGGTGCACATGAACCGAGCGGACAATCTGGGCAATGCGCAGTATCTCGGCCCCGATCCTTACTTCGACGACCTGTTCTGCATGGCCGCCCGCGAGGCATACGTGTCCACCGAGCAGATCATCGACACCGCCGGTCTGACCGTTGACGCACCGTTGCAGAGCTTGCTGCTCAATCGCACCATGGTTTCTGGTGTGGTCGAGACGCCGAACGGCGCCCATTTCACCAGTTGCGCCCCGAACTACGAGCGCGATGAGAAGTTCCAGAAGGCATACGCAGCCGCCGCGAAGTCAGCCGAAGACTGGCCTGAGTTTGCTGACCGATTCCTCGCCGGCGACGAAGCTGCCTATCAGGCCGCGGTGACCGCGTTCCATGAGGAGAATGAAAGCAAATGACCGACGTGACTCGCGCTGAATATTGCGCCGTGGCCATCGCGGACTGCTTCGCCGACGACGGCGAAATCATGGGCAGCCCGATGGGTTTGCTCCCCACGCTGGGCGCCAGGCTGGCCAAGAACACCTCGAACCCCCATCTGTTGCTGACCGATGGTGAGGCCCGGATCCTGCAGGGCACGCCGCCGCTGGGCCAGAGTGCTGATGTTGTCGAAGGCTGGATGCCGTTCCGCCTCGTGCTGGAAGCAGTCGTCCCGTATGGCAAGCGGCACGTCATGATGGGCGCTACTCAAGTCGACCGGCACGGCAACCAGAACATCTCCGCGATCGGTCCGTGGGACCGCCCAAAACGCCAGCTTCTTGGCGTGCGCGGTGCGCCGGGAAACACGGTCAACAACAGAACGTCTTATTGGGTGCCGAAGCACTCGCCTCGAGTCTTGGTGGAAGAGGTCGACATTGTTTCTGGTGTCGGTCGCACCCGGGCCGAAGCCGCCGGTCCGGCAGCCGCAAAATTCCACGATGTCCACCGTCTGGTCACCGACCTCGGAGTCTTCGATTTCGGCGGTCCAGGACATACTCTGCGATTCGTCTCGGTCCACCCTGGCGTGACCGTCGACGACGTTCGTGCCGCCAGCGGGTGTGAGATCCACGCCGACGGCGACGTGCCTGAGACTCGTGAACCGACCGCCGCCGAGCTGATCCTGATCCGCGAATTGCTGGACCCAAAAAGTCTCCGCGATCGCGAAGTGCCGGCCCAGAAAGAACAGACACAGTGATCGATCAACTGCTGTCGACGCCGCTCACCAAGCTCACGGGGGTCCGCCACCCGGTCGTACAGACCGGCATGGGCTGGGTGGCCGGTCCCAGCCTGGTCAGCGGCACCGCCAACGCCGGTGGGCTTGGCATCCTCGCATCCGCCACGATGACGCTTCAGGAGCTTGAGCAGGCAATCATTGAGGTCAAGGAACGCACCGACAAACCCTTTGGCGTCAACCTGCGCGCCGATGCTGCCGATGCTCCGGCCCGATGCGATCTACTGATCGAATACAGCGTGAAAGTGGCTTCCTTCGCGCTCGCGCCAAAACCGGAACTTATTGCCCGCCTCAAGGAACACGACATTGTCGTCATTCCCAGCGTCGGCCTGCCTAAACATGCGGTGAAAGTGGCCTCCTGGGGTGCCGACGCCGTGATGATCCAAGGCGGCGAAGGCGGCGGGCATACCGGCTCAGTCCCCACCACCCTGCTGCTGCCGACCGTGCTCGATGCGGTCGATATCCCGGTCATTGCGGCCGGCGGCTTCTTCGACGGTCGCGGCTTGGCCGCCGCACTTTCCTATGGCGCTGCCGGTGTCGGTATGGGCACGAGGTTCCTGTTAACCGCGGACAGCCGAGTTCCGGATGCGGTCAAACAACGCTATTTGGCGGCTGGCCTGAACGACACCGTGGTGACCAAGAAGGTCGACGGAATGCCGCACCGAATGTTACGCACCGACCTCGTCGAGCAGGTCGAGGGCAGCGCTGGCATACGACGCCTTATTCCTACCGCTCGGCGCACTCTTGAGTTCAAGAGGATGGCCGGAATGACGTGGAAGCAGCTCGCGATCGACGGCCGCTCCATGCGCAAGGAACAGGGACGGACGCTCGGCCAGCTGGCCTTGGCTGCAAACACACCAATGATGCTCAAAGCCGGACTGGTCGATGGTGACGCCACGGCGGGGGTGCTGGCCTCCGGTCAGGTGGTCGGCGTGATCGATGACTTGCCCAGTTGCGAGGTGCTGATCGACCGAATCGTCACTGACGCTGCGGGCGCACTGAAACGAGCTCACACCTACTTAGGCTAGATATCACGCCTTGTCCACGGGTTTGTTTTTCTCTTGTTTTGCGGGGGTTTTTCGACTAGACTCGAACACGTATTCGATAACGTTTCTGCCGTTGACCTCCTCTGGGAGATCCGCGCGCATGACTACACCTCGGACCCCGCCGACGAAGCTGGCGCTTCCCGGATTGAGGCGATCAAAACCCTCGACCGGCTGATCTGTTCGGCCCAAGCTGAACAACTTTCACACATCGGTGCACTACGACGCGAACGCCGCGAACTGATGCCCCTCGGTGGCGCCGACCCAGCACTATCGGTCATCGGGGAAGTCGCGATGGCCCGCAACATCTCCCCCAGCACAGCCGGCACCCAATTCGGACTCGCGATGGCACTGCCGAATCTTCCCCACGTGTCCGACCTCTTCCACGCAGGGATCATCAGTGAAGCCGTCGTACATGCGGTCGTACGCGAATCAGAATCACTCGCGCTGGACGACTTCATCATCCTCGATGGCGAGATCGCGCCCCGGCTTCCCGGACTGACACATGTGAAAGCCGCCCAACTCACCCGCTACGCAGTGATCAGTATCGACGCCGAAGCCGCCCGCACCAGGGCCGCCACCAACCGCGCCGACTGCCGCATCACCCTCTGCCCCGCCGTCGTCATGGACGCCGCCACCCTAATCGGGTTCGGCAACGACCCCGCAGACCTCACCGGCTACGGACCCATCAGCCCCGACATCGCCGACGAACTCATCGCCCAAGCCCACCACGCCTCCATCCGCCGACTGCTAACCGATCCCGTCGACGGCACACTGCTGGCCCGCGACCCCCGCCGACGCCGCTTCGACGCCCCACTCGCCGCCCACATCCGCAGCCGAGACCGCCGCTGCCGCCAACCCGGCAATGGAGCCACCGCAAAAAGGCGCGTAGCGGCGGTGGAGGACTGTAAGATTCGCGACCTGGATCATGTCCAGCCGCACGAACAAGGCGGACCCACAACCGAAAACAACGGCCAAGGCCTCTGCAAACGATCACACACCATCAAGCACCAACCCGGCTGGAAAGTCGAAGCCAACGGCAAAACCACCACCTGGACCACCCCAACCGGCCACCAATACCACTCAAACCCACCACCCTTACTCGGCCACCTCCGCCAATAGCCAGCGGTAGAAAAACACAAACAGCCTTGGCTACATGACCAAGCTGTGGATCTGACCTGTAAGACTTGATTACCTTGCTTGTTCGGGCAATGGACTGACACAACGAGCCGCAAATCTTGGCACGTCTATGCGCCACGATGCGTTTCGCGAGGGTCTCGTCTGGAACCGTTGAGCATCTTCCCGAAAACGAGATAGCCGATGCTCCAGATCACGATGCCGGTCACGATGAAGTAGCCCAAAATAACGAGTACATCCAAGGGTCCATCAGTCGCGAACCAACCACTGAGGAAAAGGCACGGCAGCACGACGACCGCCATGCAGCCAGTGTGCACAAGGCTCTGCTTCAGCACACTCCAAGACTCGATGTCGTAAATCACAGAGAAACCAGCCACTGCGGCGACGATCACGCCAACCAAGAAGGTGCTCCTTGCGCCCGAGCGTTGGTCAGTGAGTTGTTGGGCCAACGCCATCCCCCACATGATGGCCAGCGGAATGAAAGCCCTCAGCAGGCTGCCCCTGACCAATCTCAACGGTCTGACCGAAGCGGAATCGTCGTGAGGCTGTTATCCATCTTGCCAAGGCTACTGGAACGGGGATGAGGCCCACTTCTCACGAGACTTCGTCGTGGTGTCGATCCGCGGACACCTACCGACCGTGAACCAGACGCTCAAAAGCCTGACAGCGGTCGGCCGCAGTTAGTGCATTGGGAGTTCGCGCGCTTGGCGGGGTTACGACCGTGATGCGGGTAAGCAGCTACCTCTGAGACATTGCCGGATCGTCACTTTCCGTACGTTTGCTCGTTGCATTGGTCAGAACGCGCTCTACTCATGGGGGTCCACATGCGCCGAATCACCACCATCGCAACGGTCCTCATCGCACTGACGCTTGTCGCACTGACCCTTGCAGTGTCGCCCGCGACGGCAGCCGCTAAGCCGCTCCCGGTGCCCTACAACTTCTTGCCCGCTGCAGTTTTCGGTGGGACCCCCGGCTCCAATGCGCCCGGTACGAATGACTGGACGTGCAAGCCAACGGCGGCGCACCCCCGCCCAGTCGTGCTCGTGCACGGCACGTTCGGCAACCAGAGCACGAACTGGCAGACGTACGGCCCATTACTGAAGAACAACGGATACTGCGTTTACTCGCTAACGTACGGCGCCCTCCCTGCGCCTTACCCGGTCAATGCGCTCGGTGGGTTCACCAGCATGCGCTCCAGCGCGGTGCAACTGAGTGGGTTCATCGACCGAGTGCGCACTGCCACAGGTAGCACGAAGGTCGACCTCGTCGGGCATTCGCAAGGGACTCTGATGCCAGCGTATTACCTGAAGTATCTCGGTGGAGCGACAAAGGTGAATAACTACATCTCATTGGCGCCGCTGTGGCACGGTACGGAGTTCGTCCCTGCCCCCGTCGCGAAGGCACTAGGGTTCGATCCGACCGCGATTCCGGTGTGCGTGGCGTGTGGAGAGTTTGATCCGAACTCGACCTTCATGCAGCAGATCCGCGCGGGCGGCGTCGCAGTGCCTGGCGTGCACTACGTGAACATCGTGACTAAGTACGACGAACTGGTGCGGCCGTACACGAGCGGTATCGAGAAAGGCATGACGAACATCGTCCTGCAGGAGCGCTGCAAACTCGATTACACCGAGCACTTCGAGATCGCAGCTGACCGCAACGCGTCGCTCTACGTACTCAATGCTCTCGATCCGGCACACCCCCGACCGATCACGTGCACGTTGAGCCTGCCATTCGTCGGCGGTCTTTAGCTAGCTGTTGCGATCGCGGCAAGCAGATCAGCGGCCAGATCAGCGCGACAGATAAGTAAGTCCGGCAGGTATGGATTAGCCGCGTTGTAGGTCAATGTCGAGCCATCTACCCGCGACGCGTGCAGACCAGCGGCCAGTGCCACACCGACCGGCGCCGCCGAGTCCCATTCCCATTGACCACCCGCATGCAGGTAGGCATCGGCGTCACCGCGCAGCACAGCCATCGCCTTCGCCCCGGCCGATCCCATCGGTTGTATGTCCGCACCCAGAGTCATCGCCACCGAAGCAGCGAACTCCGGTGGCCGGCTCGCACTCACCAGAAAGATCGGCCGCGATCGGCCGACGTACTCGGCCGCCGAAACGCCAGTCGAATAGACGGTCGACAAGGCTGGCTGCGCCACCGCCGCAGCAGTAATCGCCGAACCGGAAGCGCCCCGCTCCCACAATGCGACGTGAACGGCCCAGTCGTCGCGGTCTTCCATACCGTATTCGCGGGTGCCATCAAGCGGGTCGATGATCCAGACCCGATCCGCCGAGAGACGCGCAGCAGAGTCCGCAGATTCCTCCGAAAGCACCGCATCACCGGGACGTTCCGCCGCGATGAGATCGAGCAACAGATCATTGGCTTTCGCGTCGCCCGCCTTGCCCAGTTCCTTGCCGCTCAGTCCCGAGGTGCGCTGCAGGTCGAGCAGCAGTGCACCAGCTCGCTCGGCCAGATCAGCCGCAAACGCCGAATCGCTCACAATTCCTCAATGCGATCGATGACCATTCCCGCGAGCGCTGCGGCATCGCCATCACTCGGCCGCAAAAGCAGATCAGGTCGCAGTGGCGCCTCATACGGCGCGCTGATGCCGGTGAAATCCGGAAGCTCGCCCGCGCGCGCCTTCGCATACAAGCCTTTCGGATCACGGCCCTCGGCAACTTCCAAGGGCGTGTCCATGAAGATCTCGAGGAACGGCAAGTCGTCGTCCTCGTGAATCACGCGCGCCGCGTCCCGATGCGCACGATAGGGACTGACCAGCGAGACGATCGCGACGACGCCAGCATCAGCCAAGAGTTTGGCCACCTCGGCCACACGACGTACGTTCTCCTCCCGGTCCTCGGGACTGAACCCGAGGTTGGCGTTGAGTCCGTGGCGCAGGTTGTCACCGTCAAGAATGTACGCCGGCTGGCCGGCCGCGACTAGGCGGCGCTCCACCTCAACGGCCACGCTCGATTTGCCCGAGCCAGACAATCCGGTGATCCAGAGCGTCATACCTTTGGTCTTGCGCTGCTCGCGGGTCACAGCACCGCTATGCCAAACGATATTGGGCTCGTCCTGGCTCGCGCCGAGGATCATGCCAGCGGCAACGGTGTTGTTAGTGGCCTCGTCAACCAAGATGAAACTGCCGGTGTCTCGATTGCGGCGGTAGGGGTCGAAGTGCAACGGCTTCTGCGTGCGCAGCCGCACCCGACCGATCTCATTCAGTCCCAAGGTGACCGCTTCTTCATCGCGGTGCAGCGTGTTGATGTCCAGCCGGTATTCAAGGTCCTTCACCGCGACGCGGGTGTCTCGTGTGGTGTGCAAGATCGCATAGGTCGCGTCGGTCGACAGCGTGGCGTCACTGTCCATCCAGCAGATCATCGCGTCAACGTCCTGACTGCTGATCGGCCGATTATTCGGCCGGCACAGCATGTCGCCGCGGCTGACGTCGAGGTTGTCGGTCAACTCGATCGTCACGGCCTGGCCGGTGAATGCCTGGTTCAGCTTGGCTCCGCCTGGCCCCCATACGTTGCTCACCGTCGTCGAGAAACCCGACGGCAAGACGACAATCTCGTCGCCCGGTCGGAAGACACCGCCAGCGACCGTCCCGGCATAACCGCGGAAGTCGTGGAAGTCGTCTTGTTGCGGCCTGATCACATACTGGATTGGCATCCGTGTATCGATGAGGTTGCGGTCGGAAGCAACATGCAACTCCTCGAGGTGCCCGAGCAGCGCGGGTCCTTCGTACCAAGGCATCGCGGTGCTGGCGGTGACGACGTTGTCACCCAGCAGTGCCGAGATCGGGATGAAGGACAGGTCGGCGACATCGAGCTTTGATGCGAACGCCGCGAACTCTGCACGGATCTCGTTGAAGCGCTCCTGCGAATAGTCGACGAGGTCCATTTTATTCACACATAGCACGAGGTGCGGGATGCCCAAAAGAGTCGCCAGGAATGCATGCCGCCGTGACTGCTCAAGTACACCGTGCCTGGCGTCGATCAGGATCAATGCGACGTCGGCGGTGGATGAACCGGTGACCATATTGCGGGTGTACTGAATGTGGCCGGGGGTGTCAGCGATGATGAACTTGCGGTTTGGGGTCGCAAAATAACGGTACGCCACATCAATCGTGATGCCCTGTTCGCGCTCGGCCCGCAGACCGTCGGTGAGCAGCGCCAGGTCGGGACCTTCATGTCCACGAGCAGCACTAGCGGACTCCACGGCGCCGAGTTGGTCTTCGAAGATCGCCTTGCCGTCGAAGAGCAGCCGCCCGATCAGGGTGGACTTTCCGTCATCGACGCTACCGGCCGTCGCGATGCGCAGCAGTTGTGACATCAGAAGTACCCCTCTTTTTTGCGATCCTCCATGCCGGCCTCGGAAATCCGATCGTCGGCTCGAGTTGCTCCTCGTTCGGTGATGCGCGCAGCCGCCACTTCGTTGACCACTGCTTCACGGGTGGTTGCCTCAGATTCGACGCAGCCGGTGCAGGTGGCGTCACCGATCGTACGGAATCGTACGCTCGCCTCGAACGGCTCTTCGTCCGTGAGCGGTTGGATGAACCGGTTGACCGCGAGCAACATGCCGGCGCGTTCGACAACGGTGCGGTTGTGCGCGTAGTACAGGCTCGGAAGGACGATCTGCTCCTGGAGGATGTAGTTCCAGATGTCGAGCTCGGTCCAGTTGGACAATGGGAAAACGCGCATGTTTTCGCCGTTGCGGTGGCGTCCGTTGTAGAGACTCCAAACCTCCGGGCGCTGGTTCTTCGGATCCCATTGGCCGAACTCATCGCGGAAACTGAAGACGCGCTCCTTGGCGCGCGCCTTCTCCTCGTCGCGACGCGCACCGCCAAACACTGCACCGAACTGATTCTCCTTGATGCCACGCAACAGCGACACCGTCTGGAGTTTGTTGCGCGGACCCAGTGGACCGCCGATTTCGACGGCGCGACCGGTGTCAATGTCGTCCTGCACACTCGCGACGATCAACCTCAGTCCATGCCGTTCAACCGTGCGGTCTCGGAACTCGATGACCGCGTCGAAGTTCTGGCCAGTGTCGACGTGCATCAGCGGGAATGGCACGGGCGCTGGCCAGAAAGCCTTCGTCGCCAGGTGCAACATCACAACCGAATCTTTGCCGCCAGAGAACAACATGGCTGGCCGTTCGATCGTCGCGGCCACCTCGCGGAAGATGTGCACAGCTTCGGCTTCAAGCATGTCCAGATCGGTCAACTCGTACGTGTTGATCATGGCGCGAAGGGCCTTTCACCAATGTTGTGTTCGGAGAGTAACTAGAACCTGTTCTAGTTTCGCAGGTGTACGCGCCGACCGCAACCATCAATTCGAAACCCTAAATTGGCTACAGTTTCCGCATGTTCCACACCATCATCGGCCAACACGTATGAAGACGTATGTCGTCAGTGGCGCAGCCAGCGGGATCGGTGCTGCCACCACCACCTTGCTGCGCGAGCAAGGTGACCGAGTGATCACCGTCGACCTGCACGATGCCGACATAGTCGCCGACCTCGCCACACCCGCCGGTCGCGCCGAAGCCGTCGCCGAAATCCAACAGTTGACCAACGTAGTGGACGGGTTGGTGCCCTGCGCGGGCATCGCCGGCGCCACTGGCATCGACTCCGCACTTGTAGTCTCGGTGAACTTCTTCGGCGCTGTGGCCCTTGCCCGCGGGCTCCACTCACAGCTCGCTGCCGCGCGAGGCGCAAGCGTCGTCTTCATCGCTTCAAACTCGATTACCGGCATGCCCGGTTGGCGCGTATCGGTCGCCGACCGTTGTCTTGCCGGCGATGAACAAGCGGCTCGCGCCGATGCGGCCAAAGCCGATTCGGTGCTGGTCTATCCCGCAACGAAGGCCGCCTTGGCGTGGTGGGCGCGGCGCGAAGGTGTCACCGAAAATTGGATCGGACAGGGAATCCGACTCAATGCGGTGGCGCCGGGCATGATCGCTAGCCCGATGACCGATCAGCTCCTGGCGGATCCGGAGATCGGACCACTGATCGAGTCCTATCCGTCGGCGATCGGCCGGGTGGGACAGCCCGAGGAGATCGCCGCGCTGATCGCCTTCATGCTGTCCGGCGCAAGCAGCCTGATGGTCGGCTCCGTCGTCTACGCCGATGGCGGCACCGACGCGATCCTGCATCCGCAGTCGCCCGAGGGTTGGAACGTCCAACGGGCTGATTGAAAATCAGCGGCTTTCTAGGTACTTCTTAAAATCCTTGCTGCCGGTGTCGAGCGCAGTCTTCAGTACGCGTTTGAGTACGAATCCGGGCATCGGCACTTTCACACCGATCTCCAGATCCAGCACGATATGCGTGCCGGTGTCGGTTGGCGTGAGTATGTAGGTGCCAATCTGCTTGGACTGCACCGAACTCTCGGCGAGGGTCCAAGTCACCGAATTCAGGCCATCCCACGTGTAGTCAGTCACCTCTTCGTCCTTGAACCCAGCCGCACTCACCTTGGCGCGAACCCGTTGCGGGCGGCCATCGTTGTGTCGGGACTCGACCTCGGCGGACTGATGTGGGCCGGACCGTTGGGGCAGATCTTCGATCGCGGCGACCGCGTCCATGACTTGCTCAGGCGTTGCCTTGACGTCGAATTCCGTGGTTCCCGAAACTGCCATCTCAGAGCCTTTCGATGATGGTGACGTTTGCCTGACCGCCACCTTCACACATGGTCTGCAAGCCATAGCGACCGCCGGTACGCTCCAATTCGTTCAGCAGCGTCGTCATGAGTCGAGCCCCGGTCGCGCCAATGGGATGCCCCAGCGCGATACCGCCGCCGTTGACGTTGACCCGCTCATGCGGCACGTCGAACTCCTGCATCCATGCCAGCACGACCGGCGCGAAGGCCTCGTTGCACTCGAACAGGTCAATGTCGGCAATGGACATTCCAGACTTTTTCAACGCATGACGAGTCGCCGCGATCGGACCGGTCAACATCCAGATCGGATCATCGGCCCGCACCGAGATGTGGTGCACGCGGGCTCGTGGTGTGAGCTGGTGATCCTTCATGGCCTGCTCAGACGCAATCAGCAATGCGCTGGCGGCGTCACTGATCTGCGACGCGACGGCGGCGGTGATTCGGCTGCCAGGTGAGAGCGGCTGCAATCCGGCCATCTTCTCCATCGACGTATGCCGTGGCGTCTCGTCGACAGCAAAATCACCGACCGGAACGACCTCAGCATCGAACCGTCCGTCGGCGATCGCCGCCAATGCGCGCTCGTGTGATGTCAGTGCGAATTCCTCCAACTGCTCGCGGCTGAACCCCCATTTTTCGGCAATCATCTCGGCGGAGCGAAACTGGCTGACCTCTTGGTCGCCATAACGTGCGTGCCAACCCGGAGACTCCGCGAACGGCGTACTGAAGCCGTACTGGTCAGCCACCAGCATCGCCGCGGAGATCGGGATCGCGCTCATGTTTTGCAGCCCACCTGCCACCACCAGATCCTGCGTCCCGGACATCACCCCTTGCGCGGCAAAGTGCACCGCTTGTTGGGACGAGCCGCATTGCCGATCGATGGTCACGCCCGGGACATGGTCGGGCAACCCGGCCACTAGCCAGGCGGTCCGGGCGACGTCGCCAGCCTGGGAGCCGATCGTGTCGCAACAGCCCATGATCACGTCATCGACTGCACCCGGGTCGACGCCGGTGCGATCGACCAACGCACGCATGACGTGGGCGCCCAGATCGGCCGAGTGCATGCTGGCGAGCGAGCCGCCGCGTTTGCCGATCGGGGTTCTTACGGCGTCGATGATGTATGCGGTAGCTGTGTTCGAATTTGGGGAATTCATGAGGTGATCCCGTCGAGGAGAATTGTGAGGTATTGGTCGGCCACAACGTGGTGATTGAGTTTGCCGCCGGGGCGATACCACCGCACCGCGACCCAGACTGTGTCGCGGATGAAGCGGTACACCAACTCGACATCGAGGTCTTGGCGCAATGCACCTGAGCGGACTCCCTCGCCGAGCAGCGTCAGCCAGACGTCACGCGATTGGCGATTGCGATCAGCGAGGTAGTCGAAGCGGTCGAAGGTGCCGAGGAAAGCGGCCTCGTTCTGGAAGATGGCGACTTCATTGCGGCGCTTGTCGATCGCTTCGAATGACACCCGAACGGCCGCTTCGAGCTTGGCTCGCGGGTCAGCCGTGTCGGCCAAAATCTCGGTGTATTTGCCAAACAGTTCTTCTTGGAAAGAGGACAGTATCTCATCGACCATCGACTCCTTGGAGTCAAAGTGGTGATAGAGCGAGCCACTCAGGATCCCGGCCGCCTCAGCAATGTCGCGCACTGTCGTGTTCTTGAAGCCTTTCGTCGCAAACAGCTCGGCCGCAATCTGCAGGAGTTCGTCCCGCCGCGTCGAGGTATGGGTCTGATCGGTCATCCGATCACGCCCGCTGGCTCGACACGGAAACAACCTCGCCGGTGAGGTAGGAGGAGTAGTCCGAGGCGAGGAACACCATCACATTGGCGACCTCCCACGGCTCGGCAGCACGACCAAAGGCTTCTCGCTGCTTAAGTTCGGCCAGCAGTTCGTCGCTCGTGACCTTCGCCAGGAATGGGTGCATCGCGAGCGATGGTGCCACCGCGTTAATCCGAATCCCGTATGGTGCCACGTCAAGGGCGGCGCAACGAGTCAGCGCCATTACGCCCGCTTTCGCGGCGGCGTAATGCGCCTGACCCTCCTGTGCACGCCAGCCGATCACTGACGCGTTATTCACGATCACCCCGCGTTTGCCCGCCGCCCGCATTCGGTTGCCCGCGGCACGGACGCACCGGAATGTGCCGGTCAGCGTGATCTCCAATACGCGCGACCATTCATCGTCGGTCATGTCCAATACGTCGGCGGTGCCACCGAGGCCCGCATTGTTGATCATCACGTCGACACCGCCGTGCTCATCAGCAACGTCGAGCAGTGCTTGCACCTGAGCCTCGTCGGTCACATCCACGAGGAGAGCGCGAACTCGCTCAGCCCCGAACTCGGCGGCGAGCAATTCTTGCGCCTCCGCGAGGCGGCGTTCGTGGGTGTCGCTAATGACCAGCACAGCAGCGCCTTCTTCAAGTGCGCGCCGTGCAACGGCGGCGCCGATCCCAGCGCCAGCCGCGGCAGTCACGACCACCACCTTGCCGGCCAGCAGATCGTGCCCCGGAACATAATCAGGAGTAGGTTGTTCGGGTCGCATAGTTGTCATCCGCGGGGCTCCTTGGGAAGGCCGAGCACACGCTCGGCGAGAATATTGCGTTGAATCTCGTCGCTACCGCCATACAGCGTGTCCGCACGCGAGAAGAGAAAGAGTCGTTGCCAGCGATCCAGCTCGCCCGATGTTAATGAAGCGGTCAGCGATGCTGCTCCAACAACCTCCATGGCAAGTTCGCCCAGCCGTCGGTGCCAGCCCGCCCAGACCAATTTTGCGATGCTGTCGGCGCCCGGTGTCGCCGCCGTCAGCGAACGGACGGCGTTAGCCCGCATCATCTCGAATTCCGCACTCTGTCGCGCCAACCGGTCACAAAGCACTGGGTCAGCAAGGCTGCCATTGTTTCGTGCAAGGTCAATCAGATCGTCCAGCTCACGCTCAAAGCCCACTTGCTGGCCAAGTACGGACACGCCGCGTTCAAAGCCCAGCAGCGCCATTGCAACCCGCCAACCATCGCCGGCCTCACCCACGAGCATGGACGCGGCAGTTCGGGCACTGGAAAAGAAGACTTCATTGAACTCCGAGCCGCCGGTGATTTGTTCGATCGGTCGAATTTCGATGCCCGGCTGATCGAGTTCCATCAGGAGGAAGGAAAGTCCGCGGTGACCGACTGAGCCGCGCTCGGTCCGTGCGAGCACAAAAATCCAGTCTGCCTCGACAGCGAGCGACGTCCAGATCTTCTGGCCATCAACGACCCACTCGCCGGCCGTTCCGTCGCCAGCAGCATCGTCGAACACTGCACGGGTGCTCACTGCGGCAAGATCGGAGCCGGCGCCGGGCTCGGAGTAGCCCTGGCACCAAAGTTCATCGACCGACCGAATCGCCGGCAAGAAGCGTGCTCGTTGGTCGTCGGTGCCGAACTCGATCAAGGTCGGGCCGAGTAACTGCTCACCCAAATGATTCACCGTCGCTGGCGCACCAGAGCGAGCGTATTCCTCGTGGAAGATCACCTGTTGCGTCAAGCTAAGACCACGGCCGCCGTACTCCTGCGGCCACCCCAGACAGGTCCAGCCGTGTTCGGCGAGGTGACGGTTCCACGCATGTCGCTGCTCAAACGCCTCGTGATCGCGACCCGGACCGCCGAGCCCACGCAATGCAGACCATTCACCGGTCAAATTGTCGCGGAGCCAGCCGCGCACCTGTTCACGGAAGGCTTCGTCGGTGACAGCATCCACGGTCTGCTCCTTCCCAGTCGGGGTCTATCCGACTAAGGTAGCCTACCAAGCACTTGTTTGGTTTGCGCGCAAAGGAGACTCCATGGTCGACACCGTCCCGGATCTCGTGCGCCGCGCTGCGACGGAGTACGGCGACGCGACAGCCTATTCAATGGCTGGCCACACACTGACCTTCGTCGAACTACACGAGCTGATCCGTCGCACCGCAGCAGTTTATCGACACCACGGCGTTGGCACTGGCGACCGAGTGGTGCTCTGGGCGCCCAACAGCATCGAGTGGGTCGTGGCCGGTTTGGCGGCGACATACGCCGGCGGCACCCTCGTGCCAGCGAACTCGCGCTACACCGCCCATGAGGTCGCTGATCTGGTCGAACGCACTCAGGCAGCGTTGGTGATCGTCGCTGACGGCTTCCTTGGGCGCACGCAGATCGCCGATCTTCGTACGCTCGTTGACGGAGTGACAATCCTCGACCTCGCCGACCTAAATGGCCTCGCAGCAGCGGCCCAAACGATCGATCTGGATGCAGCCGAAGCCGCAGCCGATGCTGTTAGCCCCGACGACGTCGCCGATATTCTCTTCTCCTCGGGAACGACCGGTCGGCCGAAAGGCGTACTCACCGCACATCGACAGACCATTGCAGCAGCATCGAACTGGAGCGCGATCGGCGAGGTGAGCGCGGCCGATCGCTACTTGGTGATCAGCCCGTTCTTCCACTCATACGGCTACAAGGTCGGCATCCTGGTTGGCCTACTGCACGGGTGCACGCTCTACCCGATGGCAATGTTTGACACCTCGGCCGCGCTCGCGCTGATCGAGGCCGAACGGATCACCATGGTCCCCGGCGCGCCCGCGATCTTCCTCGGTTTGCTCGAGTCGCCCGACTTTGCAAACACTGACACATCGTCCTTGCGGTTCGCCAACACCGGCGCTGCGAACGTACCGGTGGCCCTAGTCGAACGGCTACAGCGCGAGCTGACCTTCGATCTGGTGATCACCGCGTTCGGTATGACCGAATGTGTTGTCGCCACGATGTGCCGCCGCGGCGACAGCGACGAGACCGTCGCCAATACCTGTGGCCGCGCCATCGACGGTATCGAGATAGCTATTGCCAATCCCGATACCGGTGAACATCTTGCCGCTGGCCAAGAAGGCGAACTACTGCTCCGCGGCTCACAGGTGATGCTCGGCTATCTCGACGATCCCGCCGCGACCGCCGAAGCGATCGATTCGGACAAGTGGCTACACACCGGCGACGTCGGCGTGCTCGATGAGACCGGCTACCTCCGCATCACCGATCGACTCAAAGACATGTACATCTGTGGCGGCTTCAACGTCTATCCGGCCGAAATCGAGCAGGCTCTAACCCGACTCGACGGCGTGCTCGACGCGGCAGTGATCGGAATACCCGACCGCCGACTGGGCGAAGTCGGCAAGGCTTACGTCGTTCGGCGCGACACAGACGCACCCGACGCCGATGCGGTCATCGGTTTCGCCCGCGAACGACTAGCCAATTTCAAGGTCCCGCGCGAGGTCGTTTTCATTGACTCACTCCCCCGAAATTTGTCCGGCAAGGTCCTAAAGAACGAGCTGCGTACCGCAGCCGAACGGAGCACGTCATGAGTGAAGAAGTGGTGACCTACGAGGTCGTCGATCAGATCGCGCGCATCACGCTGAACCGGCCCGAATACCGGAACGCACAGAATTCGAAGATGACCTACGCACTCGATGCGGCCTTCCAACGCGCGACCGATGACGATGACGTCAAGGTCATCATTCTGGCTGGCAACGGCAAGCACTTTTGTGCCGGCCACGACATCGGCACGCCGGGCCGCGATGTGGATCAATCCTTCGAACGCAAAGCCGTGATCTGGTGGGACCACACCGATAAAGCCGGCGGCGACCAACGGTTTGCCCGCGAGTCAGAGGTCTATCTCGGTATGTGCCGACGCTGGCGCGAGGTGCCCAAACCAGTGATCGCGATGGTCCATGGCGCCTGCATTGCCGGCGGGCTGATGCTGGCCTGGTCCTGTGACTTCATCGTCGCTTCCGATGACGCGTTCTTCTCCGACCCGGTGGTGCGGATGGGCATCCCGGGCGTCGAATACTTCGCGCACCCGTGGGTAATGAATCCACGGGCCGCCAAGGAGTTCCTCTACTCCGGGGATCGATTCACCGCTGACCGCGCCTTGGCACTCGGCATGGTCAATCAGGTCGTGCCCGCCGATGAGCTGGAGCAAACCACGATGGCGCTCGCGGGCCGGATCGCACAGATGCCATCCTTCGGCCTCGCGCTGACCAAAAAAGCGGTCAACCAGGCCGAGGATCTGCAAGGCCTGCGGGCCGGAATGGACTCAGTTTTCGGACTGCATCACTTCGCACACGCGCACAACGCCGAGACGTCAACAGACTCACTTGGCGGCCTCGATGCCAAATCGATGGCGAAGAAGGGTCGCGAGCAAAAGGATGGGGAGCGCGGGTGAAACTCGACCTTTCCGCCGACGAGTTCGCATTCCGAGATGAGGCTCGGGCCTGGCTGGCAGCGAACGTCCCGAGCGAGCAGTTGCCGTCGATGGACACCGCAGCGGGATTCATCGCCCACCAACAATGGGAACGCCAACTCGCCGATGCGAGCTGGTCGGTTGTCTCTTGGCCCGAAGAATTCGGCGGTCGTGGCGCCTCTCTCGTCGAGTGGGTCATCTTTGAGGAGGAGTACTACCGCGCAGGAGCACCGGGACGCGTTTCACAGAACGGCATCTTTTTGCTCGCACCAATCGTCTTCGATCATGGGACCGCCGACCAGCAGCAGCGTTGGCTGCCATCAATGGCGACCGGCGAAACGATCTGGGCGCAGGCATGGTCCGAACCCGAAGCCGGCTCAGACCTCGCCTCGTTGCGTTCGAGCGCGAAGCCGGTCGAGGGCGGCTGGTTGTTAAACGGCCAAAAGACCTGGTCCTCCCGGGCCGCGTACGCACACCGGGGATTTGGGCTGTTCCGTTCCGACCCGAGCGCCGAACGGCATCACGGATTGACCTATTTTTGCTTCCCCCTGGCTGCCGATGGGGTGACCGTGCGACCAATCGCGCAACTCGATGGCGAGGCTGGTTTTGCCGAATTGTTCTTTGACGACGTTTTCGTACCCGATGCCGATGTGCTCGGGGAGCCCGGCGACGGCTGGCGAGTGGCGATGAGTACCGCTGGGAACGAACGCGGGTTGTCGTTGCGCTCACCGGGACGCTTCTGCGCCGCGGCCGACCGTCTGCTCAACCTGTATTCCGACGCCCCAAATCCAGCCCTTTCGGGTGCAGTCATCGACGCCTGGATGCGAGCTGAGGCTTATCGGCTCTACACCTGGGGCACGGTCACCAAGATCGCCGGGGGCGGTGACATCGGGGCAGCCGGTTCAGCCAACAAGATTTGGTGGAGCGAACTCGACGTAGCACTCCACGAGACCGCACTGGATCTGCTCGGTTCACAGGCAGAAGTCGCATCGACATGGACCGACGGCTACCTCTTTGCGCTTTCCGGCCCGATCTACGCCGGCACCAATGAGATCCAGCGCAATATCGTCGCCGAGCGAATCCTCGGCCTGCCGCGGGAGCCACGAGCATGAGATTCGAGTTGACCACAGAGCAGACCGGCTTCGCCCGCTCCCTCGATGACCTGCTTTCTCGCGCTGACAGCATCGGTGCGAACCGCGCTTGGGCAGCTGGCGATCACCAACCCGGCATTCGGCTGTGGTCCCGGCTGGCCGACCTCGGCGTGACGTCGCTCGCTACCGAAGCAACACCGGTCGAGGTCTGCATCGCATTCGAAGCCTTGGGCCGCTACGCCGCACCCGGACCGTGGATCGAATCGGCGGCCTATCTGCCGTTGGCGCTGCCGGCCATCGACCTTTCGGCGTCGCGGGCGACGGTGGCCGTAACACCGCACGTGTCTTTTGCCCTCGATTCAGACGTTGTCGACGACACGTATGTCGCCACCGATACCGGGCTGCACAAAGCAATTGTGGGAAATCGTGTCGAGTCAATTGACCCCAGTCGCGGGCTTTGGGACGTCACGCCCGGCGACCCAGTGGAGCACGGTGATCTCGACGCAGCCTTCGATCTGGCCGCCCTCGCGACCGCCGCCGAATTACTCGGCGCAGGTGAACGCGTGCTCGCCGACTCCGTGACGTACGTGAAGCAGCGAACGCAGTTCGGCCGCACGATCGGCTCCTACCAAGCGATCAAACATCAGTTAGCCGATGTACGAATCGCGCTCGACTTCGCCCGACCCCTCGTCTATGGCGCCGCCGTGGATCCGAGCCCCCGCTCGATCTCGGCCGCGAAGATCCAGTGCACAGAAGCGGCTAACCTCGCCGCTCGTGCAGGCCTACAGGTCCATGGTGCGATCGGTTACACCGAAGAATACGATCTGAGCCGTTGGCTGCTCCGCATCCGCGCGCTGCGGTCGACCTGGGGCACGTCAACGTTCCACCGCGGACGATTACTCAACGACTTGCTGGCGGACCAGATATGACGGACTGGACATGACGGATTTGGTGCCCACCAAGGAACACACCGAGCTGGCAGCCGCTGTGCAAAATTTGCTGAGCAAGCGCTCCGACAGTCAGGCAGTCCGGCGTGCGATCGAGTTGCCGACCGGCTATGACCCCGATCTCTGGGCGACGCTATGCGACCAGATCGGGGTGGCCGCATTGACCGTCCCCGAAGAGCACGGTGGAGCTGGCTTCACGCTCGCCGAGGCAGCTGTCGTATTAGAAGAACTCGGCCGGACACTGACCCCGTCGCCGCTGCTCGCATCGATCGTCACAACCGCCGTCCTCGTCGCAACTGAGCACCCTGAGCCGCTGGCCCGCATCGCCGAAGGAGCAGTCGCAACCATCGCTTGGTCGGGCATCACCGGCCCGGTCGACGCACCCGTGGGGGTGACCTGGTCCGACGGCACCCTGCATGGATCGGTTTCCCCAGTGCTCTGCGGCGATGTCGCCGAGATCCTCGTCGTCGTCGCCACACACGCCGTTGGCGTTGGCCTCTTCCGCGTGTATCCGACGGCTTCGGGCCTAACCCGCACGCGGCTTACTGGCATGGACCCAACCATTAGTTTCGGCCAGCTCCAATTCGATGCCGTCGAGGCGGCGCCAATCGACATGGACGCAGTTTCTGCCCTCGCGACAGCGCACCGAGTCGGCACCCTCGCGACCACGGCACTCCAGGTCGGCTGCGCTCAACGTGGTCTGGATATGACCGTCGCATACACGAAAGAGCGTGAACAATTCGGTCGCCCGATCGGCTCGTTCCAGGCGCTCAAGCACCGCATGGCCGATCTACTGGTCCTGGTGCAGATGTCCCGCGCGGGGGCCTGGGCCGCAATCCAAGCGCACGCCCACGGCGCACCCAACGCGGACCGGCTGGCAGCGGCCGCGGCGTCATACTGCGCCGACGCCGCCATGGCGGTCGCAGGCGAAACCGTCCAATTACACGGCGGTATCGCGATCACGTGGGAACACGATGCCCAACTGGTCCTCAAACGTGCGCAGGCATTAAACCAACTCTTCGGGCTCCCCCACCATCGGCGAGCTGCTCTGCTGTGATCTCCGTCTGACGGCCACTCTCCGTGATCCAGAGATCTCGATCAGGCTCGAGGTGCCCCGGGGTTGCAGAGCCTGCACGGCGTGAGGTCGCTGGCATCTGCACCGGCGGTTCGCAGATCATCACGACCGGCGACCAAGCTGCAATCGGCACGATGCACGCTGGTACCGCCGCCAGCCACCACGAGGACCGCCCCAGCGTCACGGGCACCGACCGGCGCGGCAGCCGCGGCGCTGTGGGCCACCGCGTCGGACAGCAGGAGTAGCGTGTCGGAAAGTTGGCCTTGCGCGGCCTTCTGATCCGACGCGATCCGGGCAAGCCAGGATCCGAAATAGAGGAAACCGCCGACGAAGGTTAGGCCAAGTCCGAAGATGCCGGAGACCAAATAGGCGTTCTGGTCGAACACATAAGGGGTATGAGCGCTGCCGTACCAACTGAGGCCGATCACGATCAGGCCCAGCGGTAGCAGCACAGCACCTGCGATGAACAGCACCAGATGCAGCAACTGGGCAGGGTCGTTGCGCAGCGGAGCGACACCATTACGCGAGCCTGCACGGGGCATCATGTGGGGTGTTGTCTGGGTGGGCTGTACGGCTGCCCGTTGAATGGTCATGTCAGGCCTTTCTGAGATCTGGGATACCGACCCTGAGGCCGAAAGAACACGCGGAGGCGGCACCGAAAAGCAAGAGCCCTGCGGAGCGTAGATACCACCCGACGCCAGCGGCGAGTGCGAGCCCGCCGAACAGGAGCAGCATCGGCACGCTGCCCAGTGGGGGCAGGCCCTTGGCGACCGGAACGGTTGCCAGATTCGTATTGAGATCGCCGCCGCCAGAGGCCGCCGGAGGACTCGCGTCGAGCCCAGGCGTTCCAGCCGTGCCCAAGGTACCCGCGCTCGCGCTCCCGCCCGCACCCCCGCCTGTAGAACCAGGCGTCGAGGTGCCGGGTCCGCCACCTAGGCCCAGCGACGAAACGGTAGTCGCAGAGACCTCGGCCGTGCCCAGATGCAGGACCAGCTTGGGTGCGATCGTGTTGAGCGATAGGAGCAGACCCTTGAGCAAGTTAGCCTGACCTGGGAGTGGTGGGATTTTGTTCACCAAGCCGTCAATCGGCAGTTGAGGCAACTTAGAGCGCAGTGGTTTGGTGTCCAAGGTGATCCGCACTGCTTCGGCCGAGATCGAACCGGCCGAACCCTTCTTAGTGACCTCGGGTTTGGGCACCTCGATGGCGACCCCTAGTTGCTTGAGCAAGGCTGCCGCTGAGGTCGGGATGCCCGGGATCGGTGTGGTCTTGCCCGCAGCGGTGAATCCTTCGGGACCGTAGGAGAACTTCTGACCGACGATATTCATACCGCCAACGTCGACTGTCTGACTCGTCTTCGCACCACCCGCCAGAGTGCTCGTGACCTTGGTGACGACGTTTATGCCATTGAGCTTGATCAAGCCGCCGAGAAGCCGAAGTTCACCGATCCGGCTGGTCGCGGTCGCGGTCACGGCGTCGCCTTCATAGTCGGTACTGGAGACGCTCGTCATTCCGTCGAAGTCGATGAGTAAGCCCAACGCTCCCAGCGGGTTCGGGGTCGCGGGCGCCGATTTGGGGCCAATGAGCTGGCTCAACGCATCCAGCGGGTTGGCGGATTTCGTCTTGTCACCGCCGGTGTCACCATCGGAGACATCTGAGCTCGTGTAGCTGACCTTGGCAATCGTTCGTTTGGCGCCGGCGTCAGCCCGGCCGACCATTCCTGGAAAAAATTCCTGAACCTGCTGAGGGCTGTCACCTGGGAATCCGGCGTTCGCCTGGACCGGGTAGCCACCGCCGGTGATCGCTGCGGGGAGGCCAAGCTGTTCACCAAAGGTCTTCAATCCCTCGCCGAGCGCCGCGCCTGGCCACATCGCCGAGGCACGCGCACTCGTCGCCGGACCTGAGCTACCGAGTACCCGCGTGTACGACAAGTCGAACTCCGCCTGCGGATCTGTCGGAATCGGGATCGCCGGTTCAAAAATCTCCAGCTTGAGCGGAGTGGCGGTGGCCGTCGTGGTGAACCCGCCGTACGCCGCAGCGTGCGCAGGTGTTGCCCCCGCCGCTGTCCCGCCGGCGACCAGACCAAACGCCAGCAAAACGGTGGCGGTGCGCTTCGCGCGTCTGCCCAGTGATTGGGCACGCCCGACGACCGACTTGTCGTAGAACGTCTTCTCGTGCTTGTGCTGGCCACAGGTCATGCGGCACCTCCCAGAATGACGTCAGCCATGATCTCGCTGATCTCGCTCGGTTCTCCGGTGGCCACGATGCGGCCTCCGGTCATGAC
This sequence comes from Aeromicrobium changchenzhani, assembly GCF_057586615.1. Lineage (NCBI taxonomy): Bacteria > Bacillati > Actinomycetota > Actinomycetes > Propionibacteriales > Nocardioidaceae > Aeromicrobium > Aeromicrobium changchenzhani. The sequence goes on from NZ_CM172480.1 coordinate 3,099,167, forward strand.
TGCTGCATAATCAGCGACTTTCAATGCGGTTCGCGCGAACTGTTCGACGACCAGGATCGACACCCCAGACTGGGCGATCTGCCCGACGGTCTCGTAAAGATCGTCGACAATCAGTGGTGCCAGGCCCATCGAGAGTTCATCAAGGAGTAGCAGTGCCGGGTCCGAGTTCAGTGCTCGCGCCATCGCGAGCATCTGTTGTTCGCCACCAGACAATGTCCCGGCGAGCTGGTACCGACGTTCGTGCAGTCGCGGGAAGTAGGAGTAGGCAGTGTCGTAGACCTGGTTCGCGCTGACGCCCGCGTACGACATCAGCAGCAGGTTCTCTTCGATGGTCAAGTTCGGGAAGACGCTGCGTCCCTCCGGGATGGTAGTCAGGCCCAGGCGGGCCAGGTCGTCAGGCTTGGCGCCGGTGACATGGACTCCCGCCAAATGGATGTCGCCCGAGGTCTGCTCCATTTGGCCCGAAATGACCTTGAGCAGAGTGGACTTGCCAGCGCCGTTCGGGCCGAGCAGCGCGACCACGGCACCGCGGGGCACAGCGAGGTTGACCCCACGCAGGACTTCGATTCGGCCATAGGCGGCGTGCAGGTCAACGACCTCCAGGATCGGTACGCTCACAGTGCCACCTGCCAAGAAAAGGCACGATAGGCAGACAACACCGTAATCCTTCGATCGTTCACTCGCTGACGCTCACTCACAGTGCCACCTGCCAAGAAAAGGCACGATAGGCAGACAACACCGTAATCCTTCGATCGTTCACTCGCTGACGCTCACTCACAGTGCCACCTCATTGGTCACCGGCAGGACTTTCGTCTCGTCCAACTCAGCTGCAACGCTGTCGCCGCTGTATCCCAAATATGCCCTCTGAACGACCGGATTGGCGCGGGTCTGCGCGGGCGTACCCGCTGCGATGATCGAGCCAAAGTCGAGGACATGGATGCTGTCACAGACCCGCATCACGAGGCCCATATCGTGTTCGACCATGAGGATGGTGCAACCCGCGGCGGCCAACTCGAGCAAAAGGTCACCGAAAGCCTCGGTCTCGGTCTCGTCCAAGCCAGAGGACGGTTCGTCAAGGAGCAGCAGCCGCGGGTCACATGCGAGTGCTCTGGCGACCTCAAGAAGTCGGGCGGTGCCGGTCGGCACGGAGTCGGCGCGCTCTTCGGCGTAATCCGCGATGCCGACGCGTTCGAGTAATGCCGCGATCTCGAGATCGGCCGAGCCGTTGGCCGTTCGCAGCACCCCGCGGAATCCATTGTGGATGTCGAGTGCAACGCGGACGTTGTCCTCGACGGTCAGCGAGCCAAAAGCCTCCAGCCGCTGGAAAGTGCGACCCATGCCATGTCGCGCACGCCGGTGAACGGGCATTCTGGTGATGTTCTTGCCGTCGAGGAGAACCCGGCCCGACGTGGGGGCCTGCAGTCCGGTGATCACGTTGAAGCAGGTGGTCTTGCCGGCGCCATTCGGACCGATCAGTCCGGTGACTGTGCCTGGCTCGACCTGAAAACTCGCGTGGTTGACGGCGGTCACACCGCCGAATTGGACGACCACATCGTCAATGTGCAGCAACGGCATCTGGGTCCACCTCCTCACAGCTAGCCTCATCTTCGCCCGATCGCATCCTTGAAGGCAGCTTCAGCACCAACTCCGGATATCTAGCAGCGAGCGCTGGGTAGATCTTCTCCTGGATCCACTTCGGGACCTGGAAGAGCTTGTTCGCCAATCCGTTCGGGTCTCGAGCAAGCAAGACCGCACCGACACCAAGGAGCAGAAACAACAGCCCTGCGATCGATGGGTTGTTCGACTGCGCCACTGGGAGGTACATCAGGAAGATCCCGCCGAGTGCGGCGCCCGTCACCGACGTAACACCCCAGACAACGGCCATCAGCAGGAGCAGCAGGCTCGCGAAGAATTGGAAGTCGAACGCCACGATGGTTCCTCGGAGTCCAGCGAAGAGCGCCCCGGCAAGGCCCGCGATACCCGCGGACGCTGCGAACAGACTCACTCGGAGCCAGCGCATATCAACACCGAGGGTCCCGGCGGCGGCCGGACTGTCACGCACCGCGATCAGAATCCGGCCCAGCCGACCACGCCGTATAGCAAGGACAGCCACAGCTATGAGCACGAAGAAAACCGTCATCATCACCGCGTACGCCCCAGTGCCATCTATATTCACGCCGAGGATGGACAGCCGTTCGGCCTGCAACGGGTTGTCGAACTTGAACGCAAACGAGGCCTGAAAAACGAGTTTGTCCATGAGTTGTGCGAACGCCAACGTCGCCAACGCGAGGTAGAGGCCAGTCAGACGCAATACCGGGATAGCTACCAGCGCGCCGACAGCAGCCGCGATGAGCACTGCGAACAGAAGCCCCAACAGGTTCGGCTGGTCGATCTTGGCGTAGGCGACTGCACCGACGCCAGCGAAGGTGAACTGAGCCAGCGACACGTAGCCGCCGTACCCGGTCAACAAGACCAGCGAGAGCATCACGATCGCATAGGTGGCCGCGGTGCCAACCAGAAGCAACTTAGAGTCGGGCATTCCGACGGCGAGAATGAGGACAAAGAAAACGAGCACGGCTCCCCAGCGCGCGGCCCGGCCCAGCGTCGGCACTGGCGCGGAAAGCATCCCTTTGACCTGACCGATCCGCAGCGGCGCCTGAGGAAGGAGCACCAAAATCACGAACAAGAAAAGCGTCGGGATAACGGCGGGCAGGCCCGGAACCTTGTCGCTGAACGGAATGTTCTGGAGGTAGCCCACGACATATGATTGTGCGATTCCGAGCACCATTGCCCCCACATAGGTCATCGGCAAGCTGGTGAGTTTGCCAAGCATTGCCGCGGCGTATGCCGAAATCACCAGCAGAGTGAGGTCGTAATACTGCAGACCGACCACCGGCGCGAGCAGGATGCCGGCCAACGCTGCCAGCGAGCTGCCGATCGCCCAGGCGAGCGCCGCTACCACTTGGGGCCGGCCGCCGTAGAGCTGGAGCAGTTCGGGGTTGTCAACCGAGCCGCGCATCGCAGTCCCGATCCGGGTCCTAGTGAGCAGGACGTACAGACCCATCGCAACCACAGCCGAGAGGGTCACCGTGATGAGCTCTTGCCAGGTGATCACGATAGAACCGAGGGTGATCAATTGCCCCTCAAAGAACTGCGGCAGTGTCCGCGCCGCCGGTGGCCAGATCTGGGTGGCGGTGCCGATCAGGGCAACCAGAAGGCCAACCGTAACGACGAGCGAAACGCTGACCGGCGCCGAACCAAGGCCTCGTGCGAGCACTCGCTGGATGAATACGCCGAACAGAGGTGCTGCCACGAAAAGCACGAGAATGAGCGAAAGCCAAACTGGGATGCCCTGCTTCACCGAGAAGTCCCAATAAACGAAGGCGAAGACCATCCCAACGGCACCGTGGGCGATGTTGAAGACCCGGGTGGTGCTGTAGGTCAGAACTAAGCCACTGGCAGCAATCGCGTAGGCCGAACCGGTAAAGATCCCAATGATGGTGTAGGAAATGAGCGCACTCACTTGGTCACCGGGCCGAGCTGTAGCCGTGACAAACGTAAGCCGTGCCCTTCAATGGCACCCACTTTCCGTTCCGCAGTTGCAGGAACCGTGCGCATGCGGCCGCGTGTTTGCCGCCGACGTCCATGGGACTGTGCAATCCGCTGGCAGCCCACTGGCGGACTCCCTTGATCTTCGCGACCAACGACGCTCGGGTGAGCTTGCCGCCCAGCTTGAGCGACTCTTCGACGAAGAGTTTGGCCGCCGACCACGCATACAGTCCGAAGAACGTTGGAGTCGCGCCTGGTGCGGCCTGTTGGAGCCACTGCTTGTAGCGGTTGAGCTCGGGTTGTGACTCTTCAAACGGGGTGAAGTCGGTGAAGGTGATGGCACCTTCGACAGCTGATCCGCCGCTCTTGACGAAGCCCGCGTCATAAACCGTCGGGTCGAAGAACAGGACATCAGGTTTGTAATTTGCTGACTGCATTGCCTTAGCGAGCCTGACGCCTTGCTGGTAACCGCCGATAAATTGCACCCAGCGAACTCCCTTGCTCTTCAGTTGCTGGACGTAGGGGCCGTAATTGAACTCGGCAACATCGATGCCCGAGGAATAGACGAACTTCATCCCCCGCTTGGTCTCGACCTTTTGCTGGGTTGCCGCGTTCTCCGCAGCAGCACCCGCAGTCAGATAGAGGAAGGCTGCCTTCTGACTTGCGGCCTTGTAGTTCTTGACAAAGAAATCCGGGACCACATTGCCGAACTCATTGGCACCGACCGCCCGTACGCCAAAGCAGGTGCTGCAATTGTTCCGGGTCGCAGTCGTCGCGGCGGTGCGAATGTCTGGGAGTCCACAGGATTGTGCGGCTCCGGCGCCGCCTGAGTCAAACGCAGACATCGAGCCGACCGCTGCAAACGTCGACTCACAGAGCTTCGCATACGCTTGCTGGTCGGCGCCGGCATCGGTGCGGGAGTCCAAGGTCGTCAAGGCAAGTTTGCGGCCGCAGATGCTTGACGTTGCGTTGAAATAGGCGACATACGCCTTAGTGCCTTGCTGCGCAGATGTGAACAGCCCTGGGACCGGGCCGCTGATATCTGAAGCGTTGCCGATCGAGATCGTTTTGTCGGTGATGCCCTTTTGGTTCTTGAATCCACTGCACGACGCGGCAGTCACACCAGAAATGGCTCCTTTGCCGCCATCTCCCGAAGTGCCCGAGGTACCTCCCGAGGTACCTGCGGTATCGGGATCGCCCGCAGTACCTGTGTCGCCCGTGCCGGAGTCGCTTCCGTTCGGCCCCGCGACACTGCCATTCGTTCCATTTGCGCTTACGGCGCCGGGGTCATTCGCGGACCGCACATAAGCGGGGTCGAGTTGAGATCCACCGCAAGCGGCCGGGAGGACGAGCATGAACGAAATCAGACCACCGACTGTGACGCGTCGGGCGCGTTGCCAGTTGCCGGACAGGGTGTCGGAGTTTGGGCTCGAGCGTCGCAAGGCTGAAACCTTAAGATATGAGTAGGATGTTGTGATCTAACACACGGTCACTCAAATAAACGACGAGTCACAAAAATAGTTACGAAAATAGAAAATTGGTTAGCATCCGCCACCTAGAACCATTCGGACATCTTGACCACCACAGCCTGGAAGGCAGCCCTCTTGACGAAAGCAATATCACAGCCAACATCAGATCTGGGCGCCAACAGTGCAGCTACGTCGCGCGCGGCTCAGCGTCGAGAGGCGCGTCGTGCTGACAACCGAGACGACATCCTCGATGCGGCCGAACGGATCTTTGCGGAGTTTGGCATCGCCGGCGGATCTATCCGCAAGATCGGGGCTGATTCGGGTTTTTCGGCTCCCGCGATCTACACCTTCTTCGAGAACAAGCAGCAACTACTCACCGAGACACTGACTCGTCGGGGCGAGGAACTTCTGCAAGGCATGCGCGCAGTCGGCGAGAACCAGCCAGAACCACTCGAGGGACTGCACGGGATCATCGATGTCACGGTTGCATTTTTTGAGGCGCACCCGAACTTTGGACAACTTCTCCACCACGTGCGTGGCATGGCCCAACTCGCTAGCCCGCCGTTAGGCGAGTTCGAGCCAGGTGGCCTGGACCTGTTCCTGGAAGCGCGAGGAATTATCGCTGGCTTCATCAGGGCCGGCCAAGACGTCGACACCATCCGTTCGGGTGACGCTAACGCTCTGGCGCACCTTTATGAGGTGCTTATCAACGAGTTCGTCAGAGCAGCCGACGGCGCGGGCCGCCTGACCCAGAAACAACTTCACGACTTCATCGGTGGAGCTTTGAGCACGCCCACGTCGTGACGATTTTATGCGCAGCAGATGTCAGACGTTGATCGCGCGGCCTGATGCGAGGTCAATGTCGCCCAGTTTGGTCCGTTCATTGCAGCCGTTCAGTCTAGGGAACCGACCTCGGCCGAATTGGCCTCGTCGTGTGCCCACCGCGGCGTGATGAACAGCCCGTTCGCCTCGACTGCTGGTTCGTTGCCATGGTCGTCAGGCCCGATGTGTGCCGTGACGGTGACCTTCCGGCCACTCACCTTCGTGATCTGTGCCCACAGGTGGATTCGCCCCAATGGAAGTGGGCGCAAATAGCGCAGGTTCAGAGTGCCGGTCACGACGAGTCGGGTATGGGCGTCGCTTGCGGTCTCGCCCATGAGGTGGTCAAGCAGGAGCGCCGAAACGCCCCCATGAACACAGCCCGGAGGACCTTCGTAAGCCACACCAAGATCAACCTCCGAACGTATGGCGCCGTCGTTTCCACACTTCAGAACCACCGGAGGTGCGATCGCATTGCGGACGCCCACGACGGCGTTGCCCCAGTTCCAAACCCTGCCTTCGGTGTTGAAGCGAATACCAGCTGGGAAAGATGCGGCATCCTCGCCAAGCACTAGCGCCGCCTGTTGAATCAGATCGCGGGCGGCAGCGATCTGCTCGGGTTCTACCTGTGTCCTGATCGCGACATCGACAAGGCCACGGATGTCACCAGCCAGCGCCCCATGACGTAGTTCAGAGGCTTCAACCTCGGCGGTTGACATATCCGAGTGGAGAAAGGACTGGGACGATAGCGTCATGAACCGGCCGCAAATCCGAAGGGGCTTTCAGGTTTGCGGCTGGCAGGCGAGGCCGGCGGCATGATTTCGTTGCGCATACGACTGATGATAGAACGTGTTCTACTATTAGTGGATGTGGGCAGTCCCTCGAGTCACTGCTGATCAATCAAGAGAACCGGTGAAATCCAGATGAAGCGTGATCTGACTGGCAAAATTGTTGTTATATCCGGCGGTGGCCGTGGCGTCGGGACCGCGACTTCGAAACTGCTCAAGAGTGTCGCTGCGACCGTGGCTGTGTGCGATCTCGATGCCGCCGTGATGGAGCCGACGATCGAAGGGCGTTCGGCCCACGGCATCGTCGCGCTAAAGCGGATGGCGGTTATCTACGGCACGAAGGAAGTGGTCGCGCAGATGAAGACGCGCGGGGCACGCGGTCACATCGTCAACATCTCCAGCGCGGCGGGCCGGATCCCCATTGCTGGCGCGTCCACGTACGTTGCAAGCGAGCATGCGGTCAGCGGATTCTCCAACTCGCTCCACATTACTGCGGTCCACCCAGCGATCATCAACACCGAGCTCGCAATGGGGTTCGCTGTGAACAAGGGTTCAGCCGAGTCCGTTACAGTCGAGCAGGTCGCGGCCCGCATTTCGTCCGCGCTCGACGACCCACGACGCAAAACCTACGAAGCGCGAGCCGCGCGAAGTGCGCGGGCAGCTGACAAAGAGTTCCACAAATGATGCGCCGCGACTCACCAAGAACTAGGTTCTCATGGAAATGAACAGCGTCTTCGAGCCCGCTAGCCTCGGCCCGGTCCAGCTACGTAACCGGGTGATCAAGGCCGCAACGTTCGAAGGCCGAACGCCGCACGGTTTGGTCACCGATGAATTGATTGACTACCACCTCGAACCGGCTCGCGGCGGTGTTGGCCTGACCACGGTTGCCTACTTGGCGGTGGCTCCCGAAGGGCGCACTCACAAGGAAGTTATCGTCGTCAACGACAAGTCGGCATCGGGCCTGTCTCGACTCACTGAGGCGATCCACCGAACCGGAGCAAAAGTTGCCGGCCAGCTGGGCCACGCAGGGCCGGTGGCTAACGGCCGCTCCAACGGCGTACACGCACTCGCCGCATCGCGACTGCCTTCACCGCTGAGTATGCAGATGATCCGAGCGGCGACGACTGCCGATATTGCCAGGATTACCGCAGACTACGTGCGCACGGCGCGAATCATGGTCGACACCGGCTTCGATGTACTCGAGATCCACATGGCACACGGCTATCTACTCAGTTCATTCCTGGCATCGGGGCAGAACCGTCGAAAAGATGACTGGGGCGGCACCTTGGAGAACCGTGCTCGGTTTGCGCGCGACGTTGCTCGCGCAGTACGCGATGAGGTTGGCAGCTCGGTCGCGGTCACGGCGAAAATCGGAATGACCGAAGGTTCACCCCGCGGCTTCTCGATGCCGGAGAGCGTAGAGTTCGCGCGGCTGCTGGAAGCCGATGGCTATCTCGACGCGCTTGAACTCAGCGCGGGCAGTTCATTGCTCAATCCGATGTATCTGTTCCGTGGCGACGTACCGCTTAAGGAATTTGCCGCCACCATGCCAGGCCCGCTCCGACTCGGACTCAAAACACCGATCGGTAAAAGCTTTTTCCGCGCCTACCCCTTCGAAGAGGGCTTCCTGCGGGAGAAGGCGCTCGTCTTCCGCGCGGCGGTCTCAATGCCGTTGGTCATGCTTGGCGGGATTAACGACAAGGCGACGATGGATCAGGCAATGGCCGAAGGCTTCGAGTTCGTCGCAATGGCTCGGGCGCTGCTCCGCGAGCCGGATCTGATCAACCGTATGCAGTCTGGCGAGGCTACACAGGGCATCTGTATCCACTGCAATCAGTGCATGCCAACGATCTACACCAAAACCCGCTGCACGGTCTTGGACACGCAGCAGTGACCAGCACTGCGTCGCGGCTTCCGTTCACGGCCAAGACCTATGTAGTCACCGGCGCAGCGTCGGGAATCGGTGCGGCAACCACCACGCTGCTCCGCGACCGTGGTGCGCACGTCATCACCGTCGACCGGGCGGGCGCCGAGATCAACGCCGATCTATCAACCGCCGACGGACGCACCGAGGTGATTGCTGCAGTCCGTACACAGGTCTCGACGCTTGATGGGGTTGTGCCTTGTGCCGGAATCGCCGGCATATCGGGTGTCGATCCGCAAACACTGATCTCGGTCAACTATTTCGGCGCCGTCGATGTCGTTGTCGGGCTTCGACCGCTCCTGAGCCACGCCGCTTCGGTCGTGCTGCTTTCGTCCAACTCGATCGTCTGCCAGCCTGCTTGGCCCGCCCACCTGGCCAAGACGCTGCTCAAAGGCAATGAGGAAGCCGGGCGACGAGCCGCAGCAAAGGTCTCTGCGGTGGTGGCCTACCCCGCTAGCAAGGCGGCGCTCGCATGGTGGGTTCGTCGCGAATGCATCAAGTGGGCGCCAGCCGGCATCAGGCTGAATACGGTTGCTCCAGGCCTAATCGAAACGCCTATGACTGCCGCCGTTCGCAAAGATCCGGCCTTCGGCCGATTCGCTGACACCTATCCGAATGCTATTGGTCGTGGTGGCCGTCCCACGGAAGTCGCCGAACTCATCGCGTTTCTCCTCAGCGACGCTTCCAGCCTCCTCGTCGGAACAACCATCATGGTTGATGGCGGAACGGACGCTATCAAGAACAAGTATCGCCCTCAGGCCGTCGGTACCGGGCGGCTCCCATCGGCCGTCATCAGCGGGCTCCTCGAGACCTATGCACATATTGCCGGGCGCCGTCAGCGTTAGTCGCGAGCCATCGGGTCCCACGAGCTGGACCTAACCGCCACCTGACCACCGGAACCGTACGTCGATACGATGGATGCGCAAATCGCTAGGCGGGATCAGGAATACCTCATTGATGGCAACCGGCGGCAGCGTTCGACCGAAGAGCTTTGCATCGAGTACGTAGTTGACGACAACCCGGTCACCATCGATGGTCCAGTTCTCATCCCGAATCGCGGAGACTAGGCGGAACTGTGGTGCCCGGGTCAGGCTTCTGGTCAGGTGGCGTCCCGAGAAGCCCGTCTTGATACCCGCCTCGAAGCGAACCGCCTTGGGATGAAATCGCACTGAGGCACCATCGTGGCTCAGCAATGCTTGCAGATAGGCATCCGCAATGGCGATCCGCTCAGCTCCGAAGGTTCGGTTCATGCTCGTGAGCCTGCCAGCGGCCGGACGTGGCCCGCCTAGTCCGTCGTGCGGTACTGCCCGCGGTGAAATAGCAGCGGTTCAGAACTATTGCCCGCGCCGAGCGCCTCGACCCGACCGATCACGAGGTAATGGTCACCCGCCTCATGGACCGCATGGACTGTGCAGTCGACCCAACCGGCCGTGCCGTCAAGCCGGGGCATCCCCGCATCGGTCAGCTGCCACGCGATGCCATCGAACTTGTCCTCGGCCAGCGACGCGAACCGATTTGACACTTCGATTTGTTCGGCGGCGAGGAAGTTAACGCAGAAACGGCGCGACTGACGGATCGCCGCGAACGCCCTGGACGTTTTCATCGGTAGAAAGGCAACGAGCGGCGGGGCCAACGACACACTGGTGAACGACTGACAGGTCATACCGATCGGACTGCCGCCATGAACGGTTGTGACCACCGTGACGCCGCTGGCGTATCGGCCGAGGACGTCACGGAACTCGCGCGCCGCAGACTGCGCGGCCTCGCCATCGATGTGGACAACCTCGCCGGGCCGCCAGGCGAACTCCTCACGGCTGCCGCCCAAGAACGAATCAATCAGCTCACGGGACGGCCAGGACGTAGCCGCGTCCGCACTCATGCCATCGGGAAGATCTGGGTCGGTCATGGAAACCACTGTCGCATCCCCCTCAGCCCGACTGGCCGAAAGCGTGTCCCCAATAGGACACCGCAGTGGACTCCCGGGCCACCCACCGGTGGTCGTCGACGGTCAAACCCTCGCAACCGAACTCAATATCGAAGCCAGCTGGGGACCGCACATAAAAGGAAACCATCTCGTCATTCATGTGCCGGCCAAGGGTCGCTGAGAGCGGCGCCTTGTGCTTACGGACCCGTTCGAGCGCCCGACCAACGTCATCAAGTTTCTCGACCTCAAGCATGATGTGCACGCAACGGCTGGGATTGGGCATCGGCAGAAATGCCAGCGAATGGTGTCGCTGATTGACGCCGAGGAAGCGGAGCCAGACTTTGCTACCGGGTTCTTTACCGACGAACTCCCCGGGCATCGACATCGAGTCTCGGAGCCTAAAGCCCAACACGTCACGATAGAAACGCAGCGCCTCGACATCGTCGTCAACAGGTATGACGACGTGCCCCATTCCCTGTTCTCCGGTAACAAAGGTGGCGGCGTACGGCGTCACAACCGGTCGCGATTCGTAGGTGATGCCGTGAAAGAGTTCAAAGACATTGTCGAACGGGTCGGTGAATCGGATCAGCTCTTGGACCCGACGGTCGGCGAGCTCATCGGCCGTTCCCTCGACGAAGCCGACACCTGCCTTCGACAGATGCTCACGCGCCACCTGCAACGCCGCATGATCGGCGAGTTCCCAGCCGACACATTCCAACCGATCAACGTCTGATGGGAAGACCACAAGCCGGCTTGAGACCTCGTCGATCCGGAAGTACAGATTGTCCGCATTCGGCCCGCGCCCCTCCGCCAGACCGAGTACTTTGCTGCCAAAATGTCGCCACTTGTCCAGATCGGTCGAAGCGACCCGGGCATAGCCCATCGATCGGATATCGATCGCATCTCGGCCGGTCATGACGTCTCCTTCGGGCGCTCAATGTGACGCGCTAGGTATGCAGTGCAGACCTGGCGGAACTCATCTGCCGCCTCGATCTGGGCCCAGTGCCCGCAATTGGGAAAGACATGGAGTGACGCCTTGGGGATCATCTTCAGCGCCACCAAGGCGCCGTCGAACGGATTCACGCGGTCTTCGCGCCCCCACGTGAGCAAAGTCGGACGCTTCATCCGGTGCGCATCGCGCCAGATCAGGCCGTCCTCATAGCTGTCGGGATTCCAAAAAGACATGCCCATTGAGCGCATCGCCGCCATCGAACCCGGTGCTGTCGCGTCAGCGAACCGCTCTGCCACCAACTCGTCAGTGACGAGTTTCTGATTGACCACCATGGTGGAGATGAACGCCTTCAAGGCCTCTTTTGAGGGCGCGCCGGAGAAGTCCATGAGCCGCTTGACGCCCTCGGTTGGATCGGCGTGAAAGAGGTTGAGGGACAATCCGCCAGGGCCCATCAACACCAACCGACCGACTCGTTCGGGATAGAGCAGCGCAAAGCGCATCGCGGTGCCGCCGCCAAGGCTATTGCCGAGCAGATGGATGCGTTCAATTCCCATTTCGTCGAGGAAGTCCTTGAGCACCTCTGCGGAGAAGCGAAAGTAGTTCCCGACAATTGCGGGCTTGTCGCTTTGTCCAAACCCAGGCTGGTCCACCAGAATTGTCCGGAAGTCTTGCGCGAACCCCGGCAGTGCCTGCCCGAAGTTCGACCACGCGGAGGCACCTGGCCCGCCGCCGTGCAGCATCACCAGCGGCAGCCCGCCACCAACGGGGGTTGGCGCGCCGGCTTCGTAGTAGTTCAACGTCAGGTCGCCAGCCTTGCCCGAGCGTCGCACGGACTCTCGATCGAGGTCGGCCATCAGTACATTCCCGGGTCGACCTTGTGCCCAAACTCGGACATGCCGTACATCAGCAGCGCACGTTCCGGGTCATTGGCGGCGTGCACGCGGCCAGCGTGAGCATCTCGCCATGCCCGCTGCAGGTATGTCCCGTTGGCCAACGCGCGACCACCGGAGGCCTCAAAAAGCTCATCGATGGCATCGATTGCACGCTGGGTGCCGAGCACTTGGTCACGGCGCACCCGCAACCGCAAGGAGATCGGAATCCGTTCTCCCTTGGCCACCAGCGCCTGCTCCTCGCGGATATTGGCCATGCACAGCGCCCAAGCTCCATCGATCGCGCTCGACGCCCGTGCGATACGTACCGCTGCGAAGGGGTCGGACGAGGCTTTCTCGCCGGCATACGCCGCACGTACGCGCGCCTGCTGCATCTCGACGTGTTCGGTGTAAGCCCCGCGCGCCATGCCGACGATCGGAGCGGTGATGGTGGTGGTGAACAACGAATGGAACGGCAGCCGGTAGAGCTCGCTGGGGTTCTGTTCCTGGCCGGGGCCTTTGCACCGGCCGGTGTCGCTCATCGAGAGCGTGAACTCCTCGGAGATAAACGTCTCTTCGACCACGATGTCATTTGACCCGGTGCCCGAAAGGCCAACCACATTCCATACATCGACGATCTCGTACTTGTCCCGCGGCACTAGGAAGGTCTTGAAGTCGACGACCTGGCCCTCTTCGTTGAACACCAACCCACCGAGCAAAACCCAGGTGGCATGCGCTGACCCAGAGGAGAAACTCCAACGCCCCTGCAACATGTAGCCGCCGTCGACAACGGCTGCCTTGCCCGTGGGTGCATACGACGAACTCAGTCTGGTGGAGGTGTCTTCACCCCATACGGCCTGCTGCGCGGTGTCATGGAATATCGCCACCTGCCAAGGGTGGACACCGAGCACCGACGAGATCCAACCGGTCGCGCCACACGCGGAGGCGATCATGCTGACCGCGGTGTAGAAGTCAATCGGGTCGGACTCGAGCCCATCGAAGCGACGGGGCTGGAGCATGCGGAAGAAGCCGGTCTCCTCCAACTCCTTGACCGATGCTTCGGGGACCTGACGCAACCGCTCCGTCTCGTCCGCGCGCTCGCGGAAGGTCGGGAGAAGGTCTCGTATTCCGTCCAACACAGTCTGGGTCATTACAGCTCCTAGAGTTCGTAAGCTCAATACTAGAACACGTTCTAGTAAGAAGTCCATCGTGCCCACATTCGAAGCAAAAGTCGCCCAAGTGCTCGCCGAGTAGAACACGTTCTCGATACGGTTCGCTTATGAATCACGATTCGATCAGTCGCGCGGAGTCCTACCTTCGAATTGGGGTTGTGTACGTTTTCTCAATCACTGGCGGCGCTGCATGGTTCGCTTGGGGCCCCGAGACCGCATGGCTGTGGCTCGACGGCCTGATCGCCGACCTCATCGCGACCGTGGTGATTTTCGCCGGTAGCCGGGCACTGCGCAATTCAAGTGTCTACGACGCCTACTGGAGCGTTCTCCCGCCGTTGCTGATGCTCGGCTGGTGGATCAAGTCCGACACGCCATCGGACGATCTACGGTCTTGGCTCGTGATGATAGTCATCGCGTTGTGGGCAATTCGCCTTACGGTGCACTGGGCTCGCGGGTATCCAGGCCTGCACCATGAGGACTGGCGCTACCCAATTGTGCGCGGTCGAGCTGGACGGGCCGAAGCCGCCGCAGACCTCATGGGCATCCATGTCTTTCCAACTCTCCAGGTTTTTCTCGGCACGTTGCCGGTCTACATCGTCATCACCCGTACCGGACGCCACGTCGGCTGGCTGGACATCATTGCGATCCTCGTTGGCGCCGGAGCGACCGCCATCGAGTACTCCGCGGATGCACAAATGATCCGGTTTCTCCGTGAACGGCAGCCGGGCCAGGTGATGGACCGTGGACTTTGGGCTTGGTCGCGGCACCCCAACTACTTCGGAGAAGTAGGTTTCTGGCTGTCTTTGGCAATCTTCGGCCTGGCTGCCGCACCGACGACATGGTGGTGGATCTTCGTCGGCGTGGCCGCCATGTACGCAATGTTTCAGGTTGTCAGTATCCCGATGATGGAACAACGAAGCCTCGAACGACGACCGTCCTATCAGGACACCATCGACCGAGTGCCGCGCTTTGTACCACGGCCAAGCAAGACGTGATCTGGCTAGACCTTCTGCGCTTTGAGCTGCAGCGCGATGTCGATCAGCTGGTCCTCCTGGCCGCCGATTAGCTTGCGCTGTCCGGCTTCAAGCAGGATCTTTGCGGCCGAGACGCCATAGCGCTCCGCCGCGTTGTCAGCATGCCGCAGGAACGATGAGTACACACCTGCGTAGCCAATCATTAGGGCGTTACGACCGAGCGTGCATTCTTCGGGCATGGCCGGGCGTACGACATCCTCAGCAGCATCGACGATCTGCAGGAAGTCGACCCCGGTGTTCCAGCCGAGTTTGTCGGCTACGCCGATGAACGCTTCAAGTGGGGTGTTGCCAGCGCCAGCGCCGAATCTACGCACCGAGCCGTCGATCTGCGTGGCTCCGGCCCGTGCAGCGATCACCGTATTCGCAACGCCGAGCCCGAGATTTTCGTGGCCGTGAAAGCCGACGGTCGCGTCGTTACCGATCTCCGCGACAAGCGCGGACACCCGATCGGCAACGCCCTCCATGATCAGCGCACCGGCGGAATCGACGACGTACACACATTGGCAACCGGCGTCGACCATGATTCGCGCCTGCTTGGCCAATGCCTCCGGTGCCTGGGTGTGGCTCATCATCAGGAAGCCGACGGTTTCGAGTCCCAGTTCACGCGCCAGCCCGAAGTGTTGTCCCGAGGTATCAGCTTCGGTGCAGTGCGTGGCGATGCGGCAAATCTGCCCGCCATTGTCTTGCGCAGCCCGGATGTCATCTTTGGTGCCAACGCCGGGGAGCATGAGGAAGGCGATGCGGGCACGCTTTGCCGTTTCGGCGGCGATCTTGATCAGGTCTTGTTCGGGTGTCTTGGAGAAGCCATAGTTGAACGACGATCCGCCCAGGCCGTCGCCGTGGGTCACCTCGATCACCGGCATGCCGGCGTCGTCGAGCGCGGCCACGATGTCGCGTACTTCTTGCGGCACGAACTGATGCCGCTTGTGGTGCGATCCGTCGCGTAAGCACGTGTCGGTCAGCCGTAGGTCGAGACCACTCGCCGGATCGGTCTGCGACCACGTACGAGCAAGTGTGTTCAGATCCGCCGGCACTAGGCCGGTCACCAAGGCAGTCATCAGAGCAGTTCCTTCGCAATTGATTCGCCGACCCGGGTGGCGGCGGCGGTCATGATGTCCAAATTGCCGGCGTATGGCGGCAGGAAGTCGCCGGCGCCCTCGACCTCGACGAAGATGCTCACCTTGGTCCGGCCTTGGGTGGCCGCCGTCGCATCGTCGAACTGTGGATCTTGGAGCAAGCGATAGCCCGGCACATATTCCTGAATCGACTGCACCATCTGGACCACGGACTCAGAAATGGCGTCGCGGTCTGCGTCCGGATCGACTGCACAGAAGATCGTGTCGCGCATGATCATCGGTGGTTCGGCCGGATTGAGGATGATGATTGCTTTGCCGCGTTCCGCCCCGCCAATCTCGGAAACGCCGGCGCTGGTCGTGCGCGTGAACTCATCGATGTTGGCACGGGTGCCGGGTCCAGCGGATGCGCTGGATACCGATGCAACGATCTCCGCATACGACACCGGGGTGACTCGCGAAACCGCGTAGACCATGGGGATGGTGGCCTGCCCGCCACAGGTAATCATGTTGACGTTGACTGCAGCCAGGTGCTCCTCGCCGTTGACCGGCGGGATAACTGCCGGCCCAACCGCCGCGGGGGTGAGGTCGATGGCCCGGATGCCCGCCTCGGCATATCTGGGTGCGTATTCACGGTGGACGTAAGCCGAGGTCGCCTCGAAGATCAAGTCGGGCAACTCATCCTGCTTGAGCAACCAGTCGACCCCCTCGTGCGACGCTTCGACACCACGCTGGCGGGCCAGTTCGAGGCCTGCGGAGGTCGGATCGACACCAATCATCCAACGTGGCTCGATCACATCACTGCGTAGCAACTTGTAGAGCAGATCGGTTCCGATATTGCCGGGTCCAACAATGGCTGCGGTGACTTTTCGAGTCATCACATCACCCCTATTCGATGAAGGACAGCCGCACGCTGCCCAGATTGGTGAAGATTGCTTCGAAGTCGTCGCCCGCGTGAGCGTCAATCGCTCGGTGGACGCTGCCGGGAAGAATTACGTGGCCGGCCTCAAGGGTCACGCCGAAGGACGCGACCTTCCGCGCAAGCCAAGCGACTGCGGTCACCGGGTTGCCGAGCACGGCGTCCGATCGCCCGGCTGCCACCTCGACGCCGCCGCAGAGCAGGCGAGCTTCAATCGCGGTGAGGTCAACATCATGGGGATCGACTTTTGTCTCGCCGAGTACGAAACCCGCGCTGGACGCGTTATCGGCGATCGTGTCGGCGATCGTGATGTTCCAGTCGGTAATCCGCGAATCGATCAGTTCGATGGCCGCAGTGACGTGATCGGTGCAGGCGAGGACATCGGCCTCGGTGCAGTTCTCACCGGGCAATGTCCGACCGAGGACAAAACCGACTTCAACCTCGACCCGTGGCATGCAGTAGCGGCTCACGCTGATCGGCGCGGCAGAACTGACTTCCATGTCGGAGAGCAGATGTCCATAGTCCGGCTCGTCGACGCCCATCATGTCCTGCATGGCCTTGGAGGAGAGCCCGACCTTGTGACCACGGACGGTGGCGCCACGCTGCCGCCGGTCGGCGATATTCAGCAACTGGATGGTGTAGGCGTCGACAACGTCAAGCTCGGGCCACGTCTCACGCAGGGGTGAAATCGCGATCCGGTCACGTTCAGCGATCGCCAGCGTCTGGGCGACGCGTCGTCGATCCTCATTTGAGAGCATGTCAGCATAGTAGAACCTGTTACAGTTTTGCGGAAGTCAGCCCCGACTGGAGGACCGATGGAAAAGACATACGACGTCATCGTCGTGGGTGCCGGCGGCGCCGGAATGACCGCCGCACTCGCCTCCGCGCAGCTCGGCCTGGACACCGTCCTGATCGAGAAAAGTGCCTATTTCGGCGGTTCGACCGCACGTTCAGGCGGCGGCGTATGGATCCCGGGAAACCGGGCGCTCCGTGACGCCGGTCAAGTCGACGCAGACGACGCAGACAACGCCCGACGCTATCTCGACGCCATAGTCGGCGATGTCGTCCCCAAGGAGCGGCGCGACACCTTCCTTCAGCGCGGCCCCGACGTTGTGGACTTCCTGCTGGACAAGACTCCCGTACGTTTCCGCTGGGTTCCCGAATACTCCGATTATCTTCCTGAACAGCCCGGCGGCCGGCCGCGCGGACGTAGCGTCGAGCCAGTACCAATGGACGGCCGGATTCTCGGCGAAGAGCTCACTCGGTTGCATCCGGCATACACCAAGGCGCCGGCAAATATGATCGTCACGCAGGCCGACTTCCGCAAGATCAGTCTCGGCCCGCTGCGTACGCTGCGCGGCACAACAACCATGCTGCGGATCATCGTCAACAAAATGTTGAGCACGTTCCGCGGCCGCAAGATGTACGCCATGGGAAGCGCGCTGGCCATAAGCCTGCGCAAGGGCCTGCTCGATGCCAAGGTTCCGGTCCACTACGACACCCCCCTGACCGAGCTCATCATCGAGGATGGCCGGGTGGTGGGAATTCGCGCTGAGCATGACGGCACCGAATTGGTCATGCGTGCGCGCTTGGGCGTAATTCTCGGCTCCGGCGGCTTTGAGAAAAACGCCGTTCTGCGCGAGAAACATCTTCCTGCTCCCACACATGTCGACTGGAGCACCGCAGCCCCCAGCAACACCGGGGCCGGTATCGAGGCCGGTATTGCCGTTGGGGCTGACGTTGACCTGATGGACGACGCCTGGTGGGGACCAACGATCCCGCTTCCGTCCGGACCGTGGTTTTGCCTCTCGGAGCGAAATCTGCCTGGCTCAATGATCGTGAACTCAGTCGGTCAACGCTTCATGAACGAGGCGCTCCCGTATGTGGAGGCGACCCATGAGATCTACGCGGGCGAAGCCACCGGAGTCTCACACGTACCGGCTTGGATGGTGTTTGATCAGCGTTATCGCAACCGGTATCTGTTTGCCGGGTTGCCACCACGACAGCCGATCCCTGGCCGCTGGTACAAGAACGGCGCCGTGCATCGGGCCGACACCCTCGCCGATCTCGCGGCTGAAATTGCTGTGCCCGTGGAGGCGCTAGCCCAGACCGTCCAACGGTTCAATGGCTTCGCTGAAGCCGGCGTCGACGAAGATTTTCATCGCGGCGAGAGCGCCTACGACCGCTACTACGCAGACCCGAAGGTCAAACCGAACCCATCGCTGCATCGCATCGACAAGGGCCCGTTCTATGCGGTCAAGATCGTCCCCGGCGACCTTGGCACCAAGGGCGGAATCGTCACCGATGTGCACGCCCGGGCGTTGCGCCCAGATGGCTCGGTGATCGAGGGTCTGTACGCGGCCGGAAACTGTTCAGCCGCGGTCATGGGACATACCTACGCTGGCCCCGGCGCAACTATCGGACCTGCACTCACCTTCGGCTATCTGGCCGCCAAGGACATCGCCCAGCAGAACGGTCGCCACTGATGCCAATCGATCCCCAAGTGGCCATTGGTGCCGAGGTCGGCAGCCAAGAGTTTTCCTGGACCCGCAGCGATGTCTTGCTCTACCAACTTGCTGTGGGCGCCGGATCGCGCCCTGGCGATAACGTCTCGTCCGCTGCGCTGCGGTGGACGCTCGACAATGACGCCTTGCAAGTGCTGCCGAGTTTTGCCGTGGTGGCGCCATCCTTCCACGCGACCGAAGCGCCGCGGCTTGATCTGCCCGGCTGCGACATCAACCTGGCCCAGGTCGTCCATGGTGCGCAAGAAGTCGAGATCAGCGGGCCGGTGCCAGCGGCCGGCTCGGCTCGGCTGACCACCCGAATCACCGATATCTGGGACAAAGGCAAAGCCGCTGTCATCTGGCAAGAGGGCGTGGCCACTGATGCCGACGACAATGAACTCTGGCGCGTACGCTCGTCGATCTTCGTCAAGGGCGAGGGCGGGTGGGGCGGCAACCGCGGTGAGAGCACTAAGGTCGCCATCCCAGATCGAGCTCCGGACGCCACCACGACCTATGTCGTGACCCCACAGCAGGCGCTGCTTTACCGACTGTGTGGCGACCGCAATCCGCTGCACGCCGATCCGGCATTCGCCAAGGCAGCGGGCTTCGAGGTGCCGATTCTGCACGGTCTGTGCACCTACGGCATCGTGCTGCGCGAAGTCATCGACCTCCTGCTTGACGGCGATGCCAGCGCGGTCAGTGGCTTCAGTGCCCGATTCGCGGGGGTCGTATTCCCCGGCGAGACCCTCGCTATCAACGCCTGGGATGAACCGGCCGGCATCGTGGTGACCGCGACGGTCGCCGACAACGCACGTCCCGCGCTCGCTGACTGCTTCGTGACGAGGGCTTGATCCAGGCCTAGGCTCAGTTGTATGGAGAGCGATCCAAATATCCGCACGGTCGAGTCATACGAAAAAATCGCAGTCGACTATGCCCGTGAGACCGCTGGCAGCAGGGCCATGTCCGGCGCATTAACGCAGCTGGCGGAGACGATCCCGTCCGGGCACGTGCTCGAGATCGGGTCCGGCCCAGGTTGGGATGCCGATGTCCTCGAGGCGGCTGGCCTCACTGTCCGACGCACCGACATCACGCAGGCATTCATCGACCTGCAGCACGACCGTGGCAAGGCTATCGACCGGCTCGACGCGATCAACGACGGTTTCGGTGGTACCTATGATGCCGTCGTTGCGCTAGCCGTGCTTCAGCATGTGTCCCCCGGCGACTTGCGGAAGGTGCTGGGCAAGGTTGTCGCCGCCTTACGACCGGGCGGTCGTTTCCTCGTCGCAGTACGCCTGGGCGACGGCGTTGGTTGGGAGATCGGCGCGTCCGGCAATCGCTACTACTTGGCCCGCCGGTCTGCGGACGAGTTCATCGCCGCGTTGGCGAGAGTTGGGCTCACGCCGGAATGGACCGGCCAGACGGTCAACGACGAAGACCCGAACCTAGCGGCCAGCGACTGGCTCACCGTACTGGCTCGGCTCAGCTAGCCGCCAAGATCAGCCCGGAGGTCGGCACGCCTGTGCCTGCCGTGACCAGGACGTGTTGAGCGTTGTCCACCTGGTTCACCGAGCTCCCGCGCATCTGGCGTACGCCCTCCGCGATCCCGTTCATACCATGGATGTAGGCCTCACCGAGCTGTCCGCCGTGGGTGTTGAGCGGAAGTCGACCGCCAAGCTCAATCGCCCCATCGGCAATGAAATCCTTTGCTTCACCGCGGCCGCAAAAGCCGAGCTCCTCCAACTGCATGAGGACGTAAGGCGTGAAATGGTCATAGAGCACCGCGGTGTCAATGTCGGCAGGAAGCAGCCCCGATTGCCGCCACAGATCACGCGCAACGACGCCCATCTCGGGGACCCCGATATCGGCACGGTAATAGGACGTCATCACGAACTGGTCAGGGGCACTGCCCTGAGCCGCGGCCAGGATCGGGACTGCGCCAGCCTTGAGGTCCTGTGCCCGTTCGGTGGAGGTGACGACAATGGCCACTGCCCCATCGCTTTCCTGACAACAATCGAGAAGCCGCAGCGGGTCGGCAATCATTCTGGAGTTTTGGTGGTCTTCGAGTGTGATCGGACGCTGATAAAAGAAAGCCGCCGGGTTGGTGGCAGCATGCTTACGATCAGTCACCGCGACACGGCCGAAGTCCGCCGAGGTGGCGCCGTACTCGTGCATATAACGACGAGCCTGCATGGCCACCGTTGCCGCCGGTGTGGACAGCCCATACGGATAGGTCCAGGCGTTGTCCAGCCCGTTGGTGTTCGCCTGTCCGGCGACCGCATTCTGCACCTGACCGAAGCGTTGACCCGAGCGTTCGTTGAAGCCGCGATAGACCACAACAACATCGGCGATCCCGGTTGCCACGGCCATCGCGGCCTGCTGCACCGTCGCGCAGGCCGCTCCTCCGCCATAATTGATGCGACTGAAGAAGCGCAGGTCACCCATTCCGAGCTCGCGTGCCAGCGCAATCTCCGAGGTGGTGTCCATTGTGAAGGTCACCAGACCATCGACATCGGCGGCAGCGAGCCCGGCGTCGGCGAGGGCCGAAAGCGTCGCCTCTGCCGACAGTTGAAGTTCTGACCGTCCCGATGCCTTGGAGAACTCAGTGGCCCCAATGCCAGCGATCGCGGCCGCGCCCCTGAAGTTGGTCATTTCACTACCTCAAGTCGCGCGTTGACGTGGCTGCCGGTTGCGGCGGTTCCGGTGACGTCAATTGTCGTGATCCCGTCGGACTCGGACACAATGTTCCCGGTGAAACGCAGGGTGTCGTACGGATATGCCGGCGCGCCGAGCCGAAGCGAACATGACAACACCCGGGTTTGCGGTCCGCCCCAGTCGGTGACGTAGCGCTGCACGAGGCCGGTGGTGGTCAGGATATTCACAAAAATGTCCTTACTGCCATGCCCGATCGAGCGATCACGGTCGTGGTGGACGTCTTGGAAGTCGCGGGTAGCGAGCGCCGTCGAAACCACCAGGGTGGGGGTGATTGGCAGGTCCCAGACCGGCAGATCCGACGCAGGCTCCGGCTCTGGCGTCGTGACCGGAGCGTCGAGGGTCCGCCACTGTGCCAAGGTGATGTCGTCATCGAGCCGGTCGAACCACACTTCCACCGGGTCACCGATCGCAACGCTGTCCCCTCCTGGCCGGCCGCTGACCTCGCCCACCATCCGGACGCCCTCATCGAGTTCGATCAGCGCCAATGTGAGCGGCAACTTCTTGCCCGGGACGGCGGGCGCGTGGTGGACCAAAAATGAATGCACGAATCCCCGGCCAGACGCCACGACATAGCCACGGTCCATCGCATGACAGGACGGGCATACCGGGCCGGGCGGATGCCGGAGCAATCCACATACGTTGCACCGTTGGATCCGAAGCTCACCGGCGGCAGTGCCGTCCCAAAAATAGGACGTGTCGCGGTTGATCATGGGTCGGACCGTTTTGTCTCGGTCAACGGTGGGACGACCAGTGCCAGACTTGAACTTGAGAACGCGGAACAGCATCGCGGCAACCACTTCGGTGCCAACCGACCACGTGCTGTGTGTGGTGACGAAATAGCCCTCGCCCACACCGGTCAACTTCGGACCGACGACGCCCTCCAACCGGGTGCTGATCTGGACGCGCTCACCGGGCCGCAACGTCCGAGCGTAGGTCTGGTCGCAGTTGGTGCCGAGGACAGCGGTGAAGCCGGCAGCGTCGAGCACCGCCATCGCTTCGGGGAGCGGGTCGCCGGGCATTCGGTTGGGGTCGAGCCCGTACATCGTCCACACCTGCGCCATCGCCGGCGGCGCCTCGGTGTCAGAGCCTGCCGCCCAGCGCGGATTGGTATCACCGATCGCTTCTGCCCAATGCCGAATCATCGGTACGTTCACCGGGTCCAGCGCTTCCCTGGCGGGGCTGTTGCCGCGCGCCTTGATCTGCTCCATCTGCGCGAGGATTTCGTCGTGCGCGACTCGCTGGCGCTCGTTCATACCCGGGCTCATCGCGGCACCCGCGGGAGATCGAGCCCGAACATGGCGATCAGTTCGCGCTGCACCTCGTTGACCCCACCACCGAAACTCAGCACCAGATTGCGTTTGGCGGTCGCATCGAGATATTCGGCCAGCCGATCGGTCTCAGGATCAGATCGGTCGCCGTAAGCATCAACGATGTCCGCCACCGCCAACCCCAGCCGTTGCACTTCGTCGCTGGCAAACACTTTGGACGTTGAGGCGTCAGCCACCGCGGACCGCTCCCCAGACGCGGCATTCGCAACCGCCCAGTTAAGCAATTCATTGACCCGGAATGACGCGGTAGCGCGCGCCAACGTGTCGCGCACCCACGGCACCTCCAGCAGCGCCGTGCCATCCGGAGCGATCTGACCTTGGGCCCAATCAACCACTAGATCTCGAAGCCCCTCGATCCGGCCCGCAGGTCCAAGCATGATGCGCTCATGGTTGAGCTGGGTCGTGATCAGCTGCCAACCGCGGTTCTCCTCGCCGACCAGCATGTCGACCGGCACACGTACGTCGTTGTAATACGTCGCATTCGTGTGATGGGATCCGTCGCTAGTCACGATCGGAGTCCATGAGTAGCCGGGGTCGCGGGTGTCAACGATCAGCACCGAGATGCCGCGGTGCGGCGACGCATCGGGATCCGTGCGTACCGCCAACCACACATAGTCAGCCGCGTGGCCGCCGGTGGTCCACATTTTCTGGCCGTTCACGACGTAGTGATCACCGTCGCGACGGGCGGAGGTCCGCATCGAGGCCAAATCGGTGCCCGCGTCGGGCTCGCTGTAGCCGATTGCGAAGTGCACATCGCCGCTCACGATGTCAGCAAGAAACATCTTCTTTTGCTTCTCAGTTCCGTATGTCTGGAGAGTCGGACCAACGGTCTGCAGGGTCACTGATGGCAGGTGAACATCAGCCCGGGATGCCTCGTTGACGAATACCTGCTGCTCGATGACGCCGCGGCCCTGGCCGCCATATTCCGTGGGCCAACCGACGCCCATCCAGCCGTCTGCACCCATCTGCTTAATGATCCGGTGGTAGGCCGGCCCGTGCCTGTCGTTGCGCATCTCGTCACGATCGGCATCGTTCACAAGTCCGGTGAGGTAGGTACGCGCCTCGTCTTTGAACGCTCGCTCTTGTGGGCTCAGCTCGGCATTCTTGCCGGCCGTTTCCAATACCGGAACATCGATCAACGTGGCTGGGCCGCCGAGCTGACGGACGATGTCTCGTACGTAGGAAAAATACCGATTCATCGGATAGGTGATATCAACGCCGACGCCGCCGTGCAGATGTTGGCAGGTCTGCATCACAGCCGGTGCTCGAGCGGCGAACCAGTACGCCGCAATCGCCAAATCTTCATCGGCCGGATCACCTGCATCGCGGCGACGCGTGGCCTCGCCGGCGGTAAGTGTGAATGTCCGCGATGCGATGTAGACGTCCGCGATCTGCTGGGCGACTGCCTGGAACTCCGCCAGCATCCGCCCGAACTGACGTCGGTCCCGGATATATGCAGCCGTAAGGTCGCGAGCGCCCTCGACGAGGCCCGCCCCGAGGGCGGCCAGGCCGGCAATTGCGTTCCCACGCACCATTTCGGCGTCAAGCGTTCCGAGCACCGATGCTGCGGTGAGCGTGTAGGTCGCTTGAGTCGCCCCTCGTGAGGTTTGTGTGTCAACCCGGCTCACCCCTGAGCTGGCAGGGTCGACGATGACGACCGTCGCGTTGCCATCGGTCGTCGTGGCCGAAACGAGCAAAAGTGTTTTGCCGCCAGCGGCGGTCCCGTCAAGGACCGGCACACCAACTTTGGTCCCATTGACGTGCTCGCCGTCGTATGTCGTCGCTGGCTTGCGTGGCATCGCCGCGCCGCGCTCTGCCAGCGCTGGCGCAAACAGCAATTGGCCGTCCGCCAGCTTCGGGATCAACTCAGCCCGCAGCGCCTCCGAACCCGATCCGACCAGCGGCAACAGGCCGCACGCCAACGTCTCCCATACCGGAAGTTCAACTGCGCGACGGCCTAGCTCGTGCAACAGGGCCGCTACTTCAGTCAAACCGAGGCCTTCGCCTCCGTATTGTTCTGGAACGGCCAAGGACAGCAACCCAGCTTGCTGCAGTGCCCGCCAAGACCCATCATCGCGATCAAGCACATCGGCGATGACAGAGTGCACGTCGTCCAAAACCGAGTCCATACAAGTTCCTCTTCCGGGGGTGGCGGGCGTACATTTAAAACTATAACGTGTTCTAATCTCGTGGACACCAACCCAGAGGAGAACATCACCATGGATCCGGTTCAGTGCTCGATCGACGCCCTTCGCCAGCGACTGCCCGATCTGCCCGCCGTCGATCTGCCGGCAGGACGCTGGTTGGAACTTCCCCGGCGCGGTCGCACGTGGCTCACCGACGTACCCGGACCGACCCCGGACGCACCCACGATCGTGCTTCTGCACGCCGTCGGCTGCACCGGTCAGCTGACGTGGTTTCCCAGCATCCCGCGACTTGCCGAGCGCTATCGGGTGATCACTTTTGACCAACGCTGGCACGGACGTGGCATCGCCTCTGAGCGTTTCCTGATCTCAGACTGTGCCGACGATGTGGCTGCCGTGATCGACGAACTCGGCCTCGATCGTCCACTCATAGCCGGTTACTCAATGGGCTCAATGATCGCGCAGCGCGTGTGGCGCCAGCACCCCGACACGGTTGGCGGCCTCATCCTCGCTGCCAGCGCTGCTCACCTTCGCACCAATGGTCGCGAGCGGATCTTCCACGCCGGACTGGAACTGGGAATGGGCGTCAGCGCGGCACTATCGCGATCCCGGATGGTCAATCGTGCCGGCTCGGCGGCCATCGATGCACTCGATGACGATCTGTCCGACTCCGCGCGCTGGGCGATGCGCCAGTGGCGTGCAACCAGCCCTTGGACGATCGGCCAGGCTGTCGCGTCGCTCGGTCGTCACCATTCCACCCCTTGGCTGTCACATGTTGATGTACCAACCGCAATAGTTGTCACCACCAACGATCATGTGATTCCGCCATCTCGCCAGCTCGACTTGGCCGCGCTGATTCCTGGCGCCACCGTGCACGAGGCCGCGTGCGGACATGCCGGGTGCGTCTTGGAATACAAGACCTTTGTCCCAGCCTTGCTCGAAGCGGTCAATGTCACGGCGGCCCGACGGTACGACTGGCTGCGGGCCACCGCCTAGGACAGCGCCTCAGTTGCCGTCGCGCACCGCCGAATGCATCGCGGCAAGTTCGACCGGGAACTGCTCGACCAGATCCCACACCCGGGGCATCAGCTCGGTGCATGCGATGATCCCGATGTGCATCTGCCCGTTATTGCTCATCACCGTGATGTTCAGCCCCGCACCGTGGAATACCGGGCCTAGCGGATAGAGCGCAACGATCCGAGCCCCGACGAAGAACAACGGGACTGGTGGCCCAGGAACGTTCGAAATAACCAGGTTGTGAATAACCGGGCCACGTTCGGCGAGCCGCAAACTAGACACGGTCCGGACCGCCAGACCAAAGGTCCGCGGAGCAGCAAATTCTGCCCACTCCTGCAGTGTGTCGGCGGAGACAGCCTTGTGATGTTCCTTGGCGTTGGTGTTCGCAACAGACATCGCTACGATCCGTTCGCGCGGATCCTCGACATCTGTCCCGAGTCGGCAAAAAATCGACGAAATCTTGTTCCGTCCACTGGCTTTCTTCGACTCTTGGTGCACCGAGACCGGGACACTCGCCAGCAGCGACGTCGCTGGCAGCTCGCCCCGACCGTCAAGGTAGCGACGGAGCGCACCGCCGCTGAGTGCGAGCACGACGTCATTGACCGTTGAGCCGGGGATCGCGTTTTTGATCTCCTTGATTTCATCCAACGAAACATCAATGAACGCGATCGATCGGTGGCCGGTGATCGTCCCATTGAACGACGTACGCGGAGCGGTCAATGGCGCAGCCATTGCGGTGCCCTTTCGCGCTCGCTTGGCACTCTCGACGAGCGTGCGTGCCGTAGGCCCGACGAGCTTGGCCAAGTGCCAAGGTTTAGCTGCAGTCGCCAGCACGCCCCGGCTGACCAGTTCGAGATCGGACGGGTTGCGTTGATAGTCATGTGCGCCCGGAGCACTCACACTGTCGAGGGGTGGCGAGTCGGGCGCCAGGCTGCACAGGTACGAGATCATGTTCGACCCCGAAACGCCGTCAACGGAGGAGTGATGCATCTTCGAGAAGATGGCGATCTGGCCGTTGGCCAGCCCCTCGATCACGAACATTTCCCAGAGCGGGCGCGTGCGATCGAGCGGAATGCCCGCAAGGTGACCGCCGAGCTCTGACAACTGCTGGTCGGTTCCTGGTGCCGGCGCAGCAAGGCGATGAACGTGCCGATCGATGTCGAACTCTTCATCCAGCACCCACACTGGGAAATCGATCCTGCCGGGGACAAACTTGAGTTTTCGGTTGAACATCGGAACATCCGAAACTCGCCGGGACAGCTCGCGTTTGAACGAATCGAAGTCATACCCCCCGGGAATTGTCTCGGGGTCGACAAGAATCAACCCACAAACGTGCATCAACTGCGCGCTAGTCTCCAAATAGAGAAAACTGGCGTCGAGTCCACTAAGACGATCCATGGCCGTATTCTAGACCGTAATCTAGAACATGTTCTACCTTTGGGAGGAGTGCACATGCCGAGTTTCACTCGTCGCCAGCTCGTTCTCGCCGCGCTGGCAATGAACGCGGCGCGCCCGATACCTGGCAATTGGGCTGGGATTCCGGCGTTCGCGCTTGGTTGGCCGGTCAGCGAATTGGCTCCTCAATTGTTGGGACTGAACCTCCTGGATACCGCAGCCGAGCTCACGGTGCGGCGACGCAATTCCGCTCCGGCCGCTACCGGATTGATTGCAGCCGGGGTGGCCGCCGGGCTGCTGGGCTGGAGCATTGTTGAGGCACGACGCACCGGCGCTGAGCTCGAAGAAGCGCTTCGCGAGAGCCTCGGCGAGGATTACCTAACGCGGTTTGACCGTGCCGAACCCGCCAACCTGCGGCTTCCTCGCGGAGCTGTCGTTCGACCGTTCCATCTGCGGCAGCACGACGTCGAGGTGCTCCGCGATGTGCCCTACACCGAAGGCGGACGTCGCGCAAAGCTGGATATCTACCGACCCCATGGCGTCGACCTGAGTAACGCGCCGGTGCTGATCCAGATCCATGGCGGCGGCTGGACGATCGGCACCAAGGAACAACAGGGCCTGATCCTGATGAACCGGATGGCACAGCAGGGTTGGATTTGCGTTGCCGCCAATTATCGACTCGCTCCTAAACATCCGTTCCCGACCCAGATTGTCGATGTGAAACGGGCGATCGCATGGGTCCGAGAAAATATCGAGCAATACGGCGGCGATCCGTCGTATGTCGTCGTCACCGGTGGGTCTGCCGGTGGTCATCTGGCCGCTCTAGCCGCGCTCACCCCGGGGCTGCGGGAGTATCAGCCCGGCTTCGAGGACGCCGACACATCGGTCTCCGCGTGTGTCCCATTCTATGGCGTCTACGACATGGCCGGCCTGACCGAGGAGCCCTCAGCCATTGCCATGCGCGACCGCTTCCTCGCCTCACGGGTCTTTCAGAAAGATCCAGTGGCCGACCTCGATGACTTCGTGCGCGCATCTCCGCTCGCCCATATAAATCCGAACGCGCCCGATTTCTTCGTGCTCCACGGACGGAACGACACGTTAGTTTCAGTGCGCCAAGCGCGTGCCTTCGTCGCCGCGCTACGCGAGCAGTCGACTGCGACAGTGACCTACGCGGAGTTGCCCGGAGCCCAACATGCCTTCGATGTGTTCTCCTCGATTCGCAGCCAACATACGATTGCGGCCGTGCAACGTTGGCTGCAATGGCATCGCGCGGCCAGTCTGAGCTCAGCTGCGCGGTAGTCCAAGCACCCGTTCGGCGACGACATTGCGCAGAATCTGAGTGGTTCCACCGGCGATCGAAAGACAGCGGGTCAGGAGCATCTCGTGCACATCGGCCGTAAGCGCCGAATCATCTTGCGGGAAGAGCGCTGCCGGACCGCGCAGATCGATGACGAGCTCGGATGCCTCCTGCCGATTGCGCACCCCCAATAATTTTGCGACGCTCGATTCCGGCCCCGGCCCACGCGCGGCGATCGACCGGAGGACCGACCGTGCCCCAAGCAACTGACAGATTGTTGCCAGGGCCACCTGATGGCCGACCCGCGCAGCATCGGTCTGCGACTCCCCCGCAGCCAACAACTCAACCGCACGCTCCGTGCTCAGCCCCAGCTTGGTTCCGGCCATCGCCACCCGCTCATTCGCCAATGTGGTGCGGGCGAGTTTCCATCCTTCATTGACCGTTCCGATCACACACTCATCGGGAACGACGACATCGTCAAGGAACACTTCGTTGAACATCGCATCGCCGGTCATCTCCCGCAGCGGCCGTATGTCGATGCCCTTCGTCTTCATATCGACCAAGAAATAGGTAATCCCGCGGTGGCGTGCGGCGTCCGGATCAGTGCGCGCCAAACAGATCGCCCAATCCGCCTCATGGGCCAAGGACGTCCATACTTTCTGACCGGTCAACGACCAACCGCCATCGGTTCGGACCGCACGTGTTCGGAGCGACGCTAGATCGGACCCTGCTTCTGGCTCGCTGAACAGCTGGCACCAGGCGATTTCGCCGAGCAGCGTCGGCAGGATGAACCGCTCACGTTGCTGGTCCGTGCCGTGCTCAATGACCGTCGGCGCTGCCCAAGCGCCGATGGCCAAGTTAGGCCGCTCAAGCCCAGCTCGAGTCAGTTCTTGGTCAACCACCAACTGCTCGACCGGACCGGCATCGAGACCGAATGGCTGCGACCAATGCGGCGTCAGGTAGCCAGCCCGTGCGAGCGCGGCGCGACGCTGATCGGCAGGGAGTTCGACGATGCTGGCCAAGACTTGTCGAACCGTCTGACGAAACGCTGCGTCGGCGCCGCTGAAGTCGATCTCGGATACTCGGCGCTGGCCATTCGCGGCGCGGCGGGCCAGCCGAACCGCGGACGGCTCGGCACCGCCGGTCAACGCGATCACCGCGGCGCGCAGCGAAACCGCGCGCCGGAGGTAGAGGTGCGCGTCGTGCTCAAAGGTGAAGCCGATGCCACCGAGGACCTGGATGCAGTCCTGAGCAACGGAAACTGCGCCGTCGAAAGCAACAACGGCAGCAACTTCGGCGGCATAATCGACCTGTTCGGTCGGCGCACCTGTCGACGCGGCAGCGCCGACGTCCCAAGCAACCGCTGCCACCGACTCAGTTACTTCAAGCATCCCTGCACATAGCTGCTTGATTGCTTGAAATGAGCCGATCGGCGCCCCGAACTGCTCACGCACCTTGGCGTAAGCGACGGCGGTGTCGAGACACCATTGGGCGACACCAGCAGCTTCTGCGGCTGCCACGGCGACGAGTAGACGACGCACCGTCGCCCGATCGAGCTCCGGCAACAGCAATATCTGGTCACTCGTTGCCGTTACCTGGACGCGCCCTCCGCGGCGGGAAAGATCGAGGCCTACGGCGCGCTCCGCGCTCCAGCCATCTGCGCTGATCAGTACCCATGAATCATCAGCGGTTCGCGCCAGCAGCCAGCGCGCGTCGACGGCGTCTATTACGACAGCGAGTGGCCCGGTTGCCCCGGCGGCATCGACCGTGACCGTTCCCGACAGAGCGACTGCGGCACGGTCGCCACCAGCAAGCCCGGCGAGCAACTCGTCCCGGTTCACCCCCGCCAGACCGACCGCCGTCCCGTTGATCAACAGACCGACCAGAGTTGACCCGAGCAGCGGGCCGGGGACTAGTGCGTATGCCGCGGCTTCCAGCGCAATCAACTGATCAAGCAGATCGCCGCCACCACCGTGTGGCTCGTCGATACCGATGCTGGTCAAACCAGTCGCAGCGATGGACTGCCAAGTCTTCGCGAACGATGCATCGGGATCGGTCTCGGCCGCGCGAATCACCGTGGGACCATCGAGATCAACCGCCCAGGCACGTAAAGTGGAGCTCAGTTCAAGATGATCACGAGTCACGCCGACCGGCATCAGTACCGCCTTCAATTCTAGAACGTGTTTCAATAGTAGCGTCGGCTGACCGAGTTAGGTCAGCAGCAAACGGGGAAGGAAACTGTGCCGATGACCAGTACGACTGTCACACCGAGTTCCAGCGCGCAGCGGGAACGACGCAGCCGCATCCTCGATGCCACCATCGAACTCGCCGACGAAGGCGGCTTCGATGCGGTGCAGATGCGTGAAGTCGCCGATCGTGCCGACGTTGCTCTCGGAACGCTCTATCGCTACTTCCCCTCAAAGATCCATCTCCTGGTCACTGCCCTCGGGCGCCAGTTCGAACGGGCACAGGCCCAATCGCTCGGCCGGTCGGTGCCTGGCGATACGGCACCCGAACGTGTCATGCACGTGCTCGGCGTGACTACAGAGGCCCTGCAGAAGCAGCCGCAACTGACCGAGGCGCTCACGCGCGCGTTCATGTTCGCCGATGCATCGGTCGCGGAAGAGATTCACGACGTCGGAATGAAGCTCACGGCGATGATCACGCATGCCATCGACGGCACCGAACAAAATCGCGAGCCGACCGAGGAAGACACCGCCATTGTGCGGGTCATCGGCGATGTGTGGCTGTCGGCGCTCATGGGCTGGGTCACCGGCCGGGCATCGGCCGAAGACGTCAACACGTCGATCGATGTCGCTGTCCGTTTGCTGCTGCGCTAACCACTCAGCCGTCGGCAAGTAGACCGCGGCCGGTGACCAACGGCATGTCGAGTGCCGAGATCAGGCCTGGTTTTGCCGCCACTACCGCTGGGATCGAGTTGACGATCCGCATGGCCGTGGCTTTGAGGCCTGCCGTGTTGTGGTCGCCATCGGTGCCCAGCAGCTGCAGATCGAGGGTGTAGTTCGGTTCGCCCTTGACCTCAACGCGATAACAACCCAGCCCAGCCGGTTGCGGCCAGTCCGGACCGATGTCGTCATGGACACGGGTGACATGTTCAAGTACGACGACAGTCTTACCGCTGATCTTCCCGCGCACCTCGAAGTGAAGGCCCGCAACCGTGCCCTTTTCGATCGTTCCAGAGTCGATATCGAACGTTTCGGTCGCCGGCAGCCGTTCGTGGAATTCTTCGATCTCATCAAGCTCAACCCCAAGCCCGGCGGCGATCTGGTGCACGACGCTGCCCCATGCCATCGTGAGTACGCCCGGTTGCAGAATCATCGGGATGTGATCCATCGGTCCGCCGAATCCCAGCACGTCGAACACGATCATCCGTTGGTTGTAGGTGTTGTAGTTGAGCAACTCGGTGCAACGCACCTGATCGATGCGTTCGCTGATGCTGGTCAGCGACAGGGGAAGCCAGTCGTTGGCGAAACCAGGATCGATGCCATTGATGTGGAGCGAAACTCCACCGTCGAGTGCCGCCTGTTTCACTCCATCGGCCAAGCCGAGCGCGGGTCCGGAGGGGAACTGAAGGAAGACCGGGCCTGCCGAGACGACGTTGATGCCAGCTCGCAGCAGTCGCTCTAGATCGGCCATGGCTTCGAAGAGCCGGTCGTCGGACATCGAGGCGTGAACGACGCAGTCGGGCTTGAGCGCGATGATCGCGTCGACGTCATTCGTGGCAAGGATGCCGAGATCGCGATCAAGGTTGGCGAGTCGGCCCGCGTCCTTACCCACTTTGTCAAGGCTAGATACCCAAAGCCCGACGAGCTCGAGATCAGGCCGGGCGGCAATGCCAGCGAGGGCCTGCTTCCCAACGTTGCCAGTGCCCCATGCAACTACGCGGATACTCATAATTTGTCTCCTAGGTCAGGCAACCCCATGTCGAGGTTGGGCTGGTCGATACCGCCGTCTACCTCCAGCACTTTGCCGGTGAGGTAGGCGCCAGCCGGGCTGGCAAGAAATAGAACAGTCGCGGCGATTTCTTCGGGGTCGCCGATGCGGCGCAGTGGCGTGGCGGCTTCCATCTGTGCTGTGAGGCCCTCATCGCCGGTGACGATCTCGAGTGCCGACGTTGCAACCGATCCAACAGCGATGGCGTTCACTCGGACTTTGGGCGCCAGGTCCCGGGCGGCGAGACGCGTCCAATGGGCAAGTGCTGCCTTGGCCGTGCCGTACGCCAAATAGCCACGCCCGCTGACCCTGCCCATGACCGAGGAGATGTTGACGACGGCTGCAGCGTCGCTCACCAACAGGTGCGGCAGGGCGGCCCTGGTCAGCGCGTGCGCAGTCGACACATTGAAGTGGAATGCGCTCTCAAGAGCAGCCACGTTGGTCTTCGCGAATTCTCGTGGCATGGCACCCCCGACGTTATTCACCACCACATCGAGGCGGCCGAGCGAGTCAACGGCGGTCTTCGCGAGCGCCGCCACCTGGTCAAGATCCGACAGGTCAGCGACAACAACGACGGCCTTACGACCCAGCGCTTCAACCTGCGAAGCGACCACTCGCAACTCGTCCTCGGTGCGAGCGGCTAGGACAACATCGGCGCCTGCCTCGGCAAGCGCGAGGGCGCTGGCGGCTCCGATCCCACGGCCTGCTCCCGTGACCACGGCGACCCGACCATCCAAGCGAAACTTCTCAAGCACCATGACGGGACAGTAGCGCAAAACTGAAACACGTTCTAGTCTTACCAGCATGGTTGACCTGCAAACAGTCTCCGACCGTATCGAAATCGATGATCTGATCACGTCTTACACGCGGGCGGTCGACACCCTCGACTGGCCGCGCTACAGCGCTGTATTCACCCCGGACGCGACCATCGATTACACCGCAAGCGGTGGCATCAAGGGCACGCGCGACGAGGTACGAGACTGGCTGGCCGAGACACTGCCGATGTTTTCGGCCATGCAGCACTACATATGCCAGAAAGAGGTCGTGCTTGACGGCGACAACGCAACGGCGCGGGTGTATCTGATGAACCCCATGACGATAGCCCAACCAGATGGCACCACCTGGCGCATGGAGGTGGGCGGCTATTACCTGCACCAACTGGTGCGAACTCCAGATGGGTGGCGCAGCAGGGAGCTCGTCGAAGAGATGGTTTGGGATCGCAAGGACTAGCCGCGCGGCTGACCCGTACGTTCACCTGAAAGGCTTCGTACATGTCTCTTGCCATGTTCACCCTTGAGGGTGACCAACTCGTCCCCACCGAGATCTCCCGCAGCATGTGGAGCCACGACCAAATGCACGGCATCGCGGTGAGTGGCGCACTCGCACGCGCTCTAGAACAGCAACTGGCTGCGCTCGGCCGGACTGAGCTCCGACCGACGCGGTATGCGGTGGACCTCTTCCGACCCGCCAAAATGTCTCCATGCACCGTCGTCACCGAGGTGGTGCGCGAGGGCAAGCGCATCTGCCTGATCGACGCAACCCTGCTGCAGGACGGGATCCCCGTCGCGCGCGCCGGTTGCACATTTCTCCTGCCGACCGAATCACCAAATGGTGTGGTCTGGGCCCCGACCGACGGCCCCAAGCCACCGCCGGTTGAGCTGGCCCCGCCGAGTGATGAGCCGGGAATCCCCTACTTCACCAGTGCGGAGCCCTGGTCTCAATCGTTCCAGGAGCATCAGAACGCCGGCCGCAAGCAGACGTGGCAAACTGGTCTTCCCATCGTCGATGGCGAGGCGGCAACACCATTCCAAGCGGTTGCGAGCATCGCCGACTCGACCAGCATGCTCGTCAACTGGGGCACTCAGGGCGTGCAATTCATCAACGCGGACATCACCCTAACCCTCGCGCGGCAGCCCGTCGGACGCGAGATCGGCCTGTCGACAAGCACCCGAGTCGAGCATGACGGGATTGCCGTCGGAACCGTTGACGTATTCGACCGCGCCGGTCCCTTGGGCACAGCGATGATCACGTCGCTGGCAAATGCTTCCCGTGCGGTCAACTTCGATAATCTCCAATTCGACGATGACGGCGGGCGACGCGTCGCGGAGTAATCAGCGGCTGCGTCTGTTCGGCGGGCTGACGCCAACGGGCAAGGCCCGGCGTTCTAGTCCCGGTTTATGGCGCGCAAGTCCTGACGTCGAACCTTGCCCGTTGCCGTCATCGGCAATTCATCCATGAACTCGACTTCGCGTGGATATTCGTACGCGGCCAAGTGCGAGCGCACATGCTGCCGGATCTCGTCGGCGAGTTCGTCCGACGGATCGAAGCCGTCGCGCAATTTCACGAATACTTTGACCACCTCTCCGCGAATTTCGTCGGGAACCCCTACCGCCGCGACCATCGCAACCGCCGGATGTGTCAGCACGCACTCCTCAATTTCAGCTGGCCCAATCCGATAGCCCGCTGACATGATGACATCGTCCTGCCGGCTGATGAACCACAGATAGTCGGCATCATCCTTGTGCCCCAGATCGCCGGTTCGAAGCCATCGGGACGTGTTGCCACGGGAATCCACAACTTCGACATACTTCGCTTCGGTCGCTTCGGCGTTGTTCCAGTAGCGAAGCATCATCACGGGATCATCCGCACTTACGACAATCTCTCCGTCGACATCGATCTGGTCTAGTTGTCCGTCCGAGTCCAAAACTGACACCCGGTGGCCCGGGAAAGGACGTCCCATTGATCCCGGCCGAACGTCCCAGACTTCGGAACTGTTGCCAACCAGCAAATTCGCCTCAGTCTGGCCATAGATCTCATTGATCCGCGCACCTAAGTGTTCACGAGCCCAGCTAAGCGTTTCAGACCCCAACGATTCCCCGCCGCTCATAATCGTCCGCAATGGACCATCTTCGAGCTCGACACCGGCTTGCCGCATCATTTTGAGCGCCGTCGGCGGCAGGAATGTTGACGTTATTTGATGCTCCTTGATCAGTCCGACAGCCCAATCGGGATCAAATCGCGCTCCGGGCGTCGCGACGATCGGCCGCCCGTGATACCAAGCCGGAAGGAGCGCATCCAATAACCCACCGATCCATGCCCAGTCCGCCGGCGTCCAGATTCGCTCGTCGGGTCCGGGAAAGAAGTCAAACATCAGCTCAAAGCCTGGGAGGTGACCGAGCAGAACTCGGTGGCCGTGCAGCGCCCCCTTCGGCGCACCGGTTGTTCCCGACGTGTAGATGAGTAGCGCTGGATCATCTGGGCCAGTGGCTGCAGCCTCCAACTGTGCTGATGAATCCGTCACAAGCCGTTCCCAAGTCCGATCACACGTTGAGCCTTCACCCGCTGTGACGACGATCGTAATCCCGCCGATTTCGGCAGCGATTTCGGCGACAACTGCACGTGTTGATTGGTCGGTGATGACGATTTTTGGGTTGCAATCGGCCAGTCGATACCGCAACGCCGATGGGCCGAAAAGCTGGGTCATCGGCACCGCTACAGCGCCCAGTTTGTAAGTTGCCAGGTGCGAGACCCCACATTCGAAGCCCTGCGGAAGCAGTATCGCAACTCGATCACCGAATTCAACGCCTAAGCCACTCAAGCCGTTCGCAAGACGGTTTGAAGATTCAGCCAATTGGTCGAATGAATATTCTTCGACGTTGTCGCCGGCTGCCACTATCAGCGCAAGGTCCGGACCATTCTGTTCATCAGAGCATGCTGTTCCAATATTGAGGCTCGCCGGAATGTCCCAATTGAAGCCATCGTAGAGGCTCTCGTAGGTTGCTCCCGCGGTTCTGATGATCATTAACTGGTCCTCGCTCGATCTGAGTGTGCTCTATGGATAGCGGTCGGCCGCACGTTCGTCCGATCTATCCGCCATCAATAACAATGGCCATACGGGCATCGTTTGCCGACGGCGTTGTGTCACGCCCCGCAGTGAACTTTGAGACCACGATGTAGATGATCAGGCATACGGCGAAAGTAAATGCGCCCACGACGACGCCATCAGGGAGCGGCGTAAATCCGTATTTGTTGCCCACCTCAAGAACGAAGTTCAAAATGATGCCGATAATGGCACTTGAAATCGCTGCTTCTTTGGTTCCGCCGCGCCAAACCATTCCGAGAACCAGCGCCGGAAACAGGCTGGCCGCAAACGTTCCCCACCCGAACGTGCCCAATAGTGCGACAACGCTACCGATGTACAGAGCAAATGCGGTGGAGAGCACAAGCAGTACGCCGACCGCGATGCGGCTCCAGAACAATTCGCGGCGGATTTCGATTCTGAAAGCCCGCGGAAGATCTCGGACGATGCTCGAAGCACCAAGGGTCAAGAAGCTTGATCCAGTAGACATGATCGCTGCCAGAAGGCCGGCAATCACGACACCGGCCAAGACCGGTGGGGTGAACTCGGTGAGGTAGGCCGTGAAGGATTCGTCAGGCGAATCCAATTTTGGAAAGTCTCCCCGAATCGTTAGAACTGAGACCGCAGAACCGATGCCTACGACCATCATGGTCGTAATCGCATACCCGGTTCCGCCAATCAGCGGCCCCCATTTCAGGCTTCGCTTCTCACGAAGCATCAAGAATTTGGTGAGCCCGTGCGGTTGGGCAGATCCACCGAGGCTGAAAAGGAAAATCCAGCACGGGATCGTAATCAGCGGGGAGATTCCAAATGGGCTAGCCAGATCCGGACTCTTCTCAACGAGCGTATGGGTGATGCCCGAAATCCCGCCGGCGCTATCTATCGCATAAAAGAAGGAAACCATTGACGCTGCGATCATGAGCAAACCTTGAAAAAGGTCGGTGTAGACGCCAGCGAGGATCCCGCCACCCACGACGTAGATGCCCAATACGCCCATCCCGATAATTGCGCCGGTCGTCGTCGAAACGTCGAAGATGGCCGCGACGACGATCCCCATGGCGAGGACCTGTGTGCCCAGATAACCGAGAACACCAAGGACAACGACAACTGCCACGGTCCCGCGGGCGGCCCGGCTGTTGTATCGCAGTTCAGCTATGTCGCCAACGGTGTAAATCTCACCCATATCGCCGACATTGACCATTCGCTTTCCAAGTACGAACCACGTGATGGCAAACCCCAAGGGGGTCGCGATCATGACACCGGAGACAAAGCCATAACCGCCCGCCGCCACAGTCGAGGTTCCGCCGACAACCCCAAATCCACTCTGGATCGAGGAGAACACAGCGATAGCCATAACCAAGACGCCCAGGCCACGTCCAGCAATATAGAAGTCACCGCTGGTTTTGGTGCGGGTCGTAGCCCAAACTCCGATTGCCAGAACTACCAGCAGATAGACGGCGACAATGGAAACTACGGTGGCATTCATTCGGAATCCTTATCGACGATTTGAGCGGAACCCATTCCTTGTGACGCTAGTTCCGCAAGCCCGTCATCGGCCATCAATCGACGATGGAGGATCGCATACATGCAAGCGACAACCAAACCCATCGGCCAAATCACGAAGAAGTAGATTGCGGTGCTCGGAATTACGCCGCCGATCAGCGGAGTATTGACGGTCACATCGGTGCCCATGACAACATCAAGCCAGATGTATAGCGCGAAATAAATCGCTGATATACCGATCGCGAAGCGGAAGTATATTGGATCCTTGTGCCGGGAAGAACCAATACCCAACAGCAAGATGACACCAATCACAGCGAGGTACGGATATAACACCACCCGCCAGGAACCTGTGAGCATGCCGATGAGCATGACTGAGACAAGTCCCAGCAGGAGGTTCACGAGTCGATCGGTCGATCGCATGTTGATTCTCCTAGATAGGGTCGAATTGGTCTTGGTAAGACGTCGGACCTAGTTGTCCTTGGCAGTTGTTGACCGCAGTTGGGCGATAATCGAACGCGCGGTGGCATCCTGAATAGATCCGCTTTCTACCAGCTGACCAACCACATTGCTGAGTTCGTCGTCGGTGGCTCCCGCTGTTCGTGCAATGTTTCGGGCATGAAGAGCCATGTGGCCACGTTGGATGCCTTCGGTGGCTAATGCCCGCAAAGCGGCAACGTTCTGCGCCAAGCCCGCAGCCACGATGATCTCTGCCAACGACGAAGCGTCATTCGTGCCCAAAATACGCAGACTCGCCTGCGCGACGGGGTGGACCTTGGTGGCTCCGCCAACAGTCCCAACGGCCATAGGCAGCTCAAGACTCACCGAGAGGTTGCCATCGGCATCGGCCTCAAAGTGGGAAAGGGACGTATAGCGGCCGAGTGCGCTGACTGCATGCGAATGCGCTCCGGCCTCAATGGCCCTGGTGTCGTTGCCGGTGGCAAGTGCGACTGCGGTGATCCCATTCATGATGCCCTTGTTGTGGGTTGCTGCTCGATAGGGATCTGCTTCCGCCAGCGCGGCGCACGCAATCATGTCTGACACAACCTGGGAACCACCCAGATCCTCGGCACGAAATGTTGCGCGCGCACGTGCGATTCTGTGGTCAGCCTTGTTCGTCAAAATTCGAAGGAGAGTCCGGCCGCGCGCCAATTCGCCGATTCTCGTCGCCAACGCCTCGGCCATGGTGTTCACCATGTTGGCGCCCATCGCATCGCGGACGTCAACCACGAGGTGGATTACGACTTGTCTGCCGACCTTGGTGTCGACAACTCGAGCGGTGATGTCACGAACGCCGCCACCGAGGGATAGCAGCATCGGGTCTTCCGCGTTGGCGGCATCGACCAACTCAGCACGCGCCTCAAGAACTCGGAACAAGGCGGCATCGGGATCGCTCGTATCCACGACCTGTATTTGAGCCTGCATGAGTGGGGTCGAGCTCGACGTGAAGAATCCACCCGTATTTCGGGCAATCCGCGCCGCATTGCTCGCCGCAGCGATAACCGATGGCTCTTCCGTCGCCATTGGCACGAGCCGGTCAACTCCGTTAATGACAAAGTTGGTTGCCAGCCCGATCGGTATGCCGAACACGCCAATGGCGTTCTCAATCATGTAGTCGGCTTGATCAACTGTTAACCCCAACGTGGGGTCCAAAACATCCAAGTCAGTAGCGTCGAAAGCGAACTCCGCGGCAGCCAACGACCGGCGTGCCACCGGACCTTGATGTCGAAAATCTTTGATCCTGCTGCTTCGCACTGAGTATCTCCCTGTCATTGCGCCGCAAAGTTCGGAGTCGGGACTCCCATTCGGATCCGGGACCATTCCGCGACGGCGCCTAACTAGCCTAAAGCGACAGTGAGGTAGAACACATGGATTGAGAATCCATCATTCGTGTAATTTTATGGATGTTTTCTCCATTTCGGCG
Source organism: Aeromicrobium changchenzhani (assembly GCF_057586615.1). Classification (NCBI taxonomy): domain Bacteria; kingdom Bacillati; phylum Actinomycetota; class Actinomycetes; order Propionibacteriales; family Nocardioidaceae; genus Aeromicrobium; species Aeromicrobium changchenzhani. Next base: position 3,139,293 of record NZ_CM172480.1, read on the forward strand.
TCTCTGAAGCGATGGTGTGCATGCGAATCGCGACTTCAATACGAAACATCGCTTCGGATTGCCGCCAATTTGATCCCAGCAGTTTGGCAATGCGATCCAGCCGTTGCAGCACCGTATTCACGTGCAGATGAAGCTCTCGCGCAGTTCGAGTCGGGCTTGACTGAGATTCAACGAAAGCCTTCACGGTGATGACTAGGTTCCCCGGGTGCTTTTCATCCCACCGCAGAATCGGGCCAATGACGGAGTCGATGAAGCCCGCCAGTCCAGCACTACCTGAGCCGAACATCGCCATATATGGCTCATATTCGCGCGCATCAAAGACGCCAGACGGACTGTTCAGACTTGAGAGTAATTCAGTGCAACGTACGGCCGCCTCAAATGCCATTGGGGCTTGTTCGAAACCAAGAAACGGAGCCGCGACGACAACCGATACCGGCCCCGTCAGCACCGAAGCGACGGTCCGTTCAATGCGGGTTGCAATCTCCGTCGAGTCCGCGTCAACGGACAGCATGACAAGTACGCCGGCTTCTTCGCCCACAAGAAAATCTGGTCCAGTTCGACGCAATGCGTTCAATGCCGTTCGTCGTTCTGCCTGTGCAACAGGTACGACTACGAGCGTTCGAATCTGGTCAAGCTGGAAGCGGAGGCCGCGGGCACGCTTCCGCAATGCGTCTTGGCTATTAGTTCGCGGATTCAGAAGATCCGAAACAAGTTCGTCGTCGATTCGGTTCGCGGCGCTGTCGATTGCGTCCTGTTTCAATGCAACAAGTGTGATGATTTGCGCGGCTCGCTCGACCGTTCGGCGCTCGACTTCACCAAGCTCAGTGGCGCCGGAACCAACAATCAAGCCGCCCAAAAAAATGTCTTTAGAACCTACTGCGACAGCGCATTCAAAGTCGATTTCGGCTGCCGAAACACACATGCCGGTATGGCGGCTTGTTGCAATCGCAGCTTCAACCGCCGCAGCTAGCTGCGCAGGTTGACCAACGTGCGAGTCTCCACTCTCCGATGCTGTCTCTGCGACGACGAACCACTCTCGATCGACAATGACAATCCGCCGGTCGAGCGCGATACTTAGAGTTGTTGCTATCCCGCGTGCCGAGCCGCCTTGCACAACAACCGCGGTTAGGTCTTCGTGCACGACGCTTGCACGTTTCATTGCTTCCAGGTTGCTTCTCAAGACCTCATTGGCTTGCTTTGCCTCGTTCGCCCGCTCCTGAGCATTCTCAAGTAAGCGCGCGGTCTGCAACACAACGGCCGCATGATCTGCGAACGACCCCAGGAGTGCGACTTCATCGGGGCTAAACTCATAGACCGTTCGATTCGCCGCGAACAGCGCGCCGAGAATTTCGTTGCCGGCCAGGAGCGGCACACCCAGCAGCGACACCAGCCCCTCGGCCGTGACGGCATCGTCTACAACGTCATCATGGGATACGTCCTTGAGCTGCTCATAAGACGACGTCCACTGCGGCCGATGGGAAGAAACAACTTTGCTCGCAAGACCCGTCCCGGCGGGAACGAGCAGATCGCGCAGTTCAACCGTCACGACGCCAGATGCGGTCCGAACTTTCAGATGATCGCCGCGATATTCAGTTAGATAGGCGACATCGGCATTCAGCAGCGCTCTCGCTCGGTCAACCAAACGATCGAGCAGCGTGTCGACATCGCGCAGTTCGGACAGCTCTCTAAGCCCAGCCAGGATCGATGCAAGTTCTTGCTCACGGCGCCGCCAGCGATCGAACGCGTCGCGAGACTCGTCGACGTGCTTCAACAGCAATTCGATCTCATCCGCCGTCAACGATTCCGAAGCCAGCTCCGACCGGAGATTCGATCTTGCGGGCCGGCCCTTGGCGACAATGAGGTCGATCAGAGCCAGCGCTGCCCCAACGGACAACGTGGACTCACCAGCACTTACTTTAGGCATGATCTTGAAATGATATCTGCTGGCTGCACGCGCACGCCGTGAGATGCGGCGGGACGAGATCCAGCAAAAATCGTTCCCGGCGAAAATAGGTTGTCGGGATCAAGCGTCATCTTGATCGCATGCATAACGTCAATATCTTTTTGGCTGCGGCTGAGATTGAGCCAGCGAGCTTTGGCCCTTCCTACGCCGTGTTCGGCGCTTACGCTCCCGCCAAAAGCGCTTGTTAGCTGCAAGACCGCGTCCGAAAGGCTTCCATCGGTGTCGGCGTTCGCCGCGCCAAGAAGGTTTATGTGTAGGTTGCCTTCGGCCAGGTGGCCAAAGATGATAATCCCCGTTTCAGGTGCAATGTTCTGGATTGTGTCGCGCAAGCGCGCCTCAAATTCGGGCAACCGAGACAACGGGACGGCAACGTCCAACTTGATCGGCGTGCCGGCGGCATTGATGGCCTCCGAATGCGATTCCCGCAATTTCCACAGGTTGCGGCGACCTGTGAGGTCGTCAGCCACGACCGCGTCCAGCACTTGGGCTTGGCCTTCCAGAGCAGCGACTAGGTCATCGGTTGTTGACACCTGACCGGCGGTCTCAAACAAAACGTATGTCGGATAGTCATCGCGAAATGGCGCAGGCGTGCCAGTGTGTTCGAGGACCAGGCGCAACCCGTTGTGGTGGAACATTTCAGCAGCTTCTAATGCCGGCAGCAGGTGTCGCACGCCGGTGACGAGGCGGCAGGCGTCCTGGGTGTTAGCAACCGCAACAAGCGCAACTGTTCGCATGGGTTGAAGCGGAATGAGTTGCAGCAGTACTCGGGCGATGATCGCCAGAGTGCCTTCACTGCCGATCAGGATTTGGGTCAGGTCATAGCCGGCATTGTTTTTAGGTAGACCGGACATGTGGGTCAGCAGCGAACCATCGGGAAGAACAGCCTCGAGCCCCCGGACTTGAAAGCGCGTCATACCGTGACGCAGGACGCGTTCGCCGCCTGCGTTGGTCGCTACTATTCCCCCTATCGTCGCGCTGTCGCGCGCGGCGAAATCGATAGCAATATCAAAGCCATGCGCTCGAACATGCGATTGCACGGTAGCCAGGCTCGTGCCTGCACCAACCGAGATTGTTTGCGCATCCACATCGATCGGGCCCACATCGTTCAGCCGCTGAGTGCTGAGGAGGATTTCACCGGGTTGTGGCGTCGCTCCGCCAACGAGGCCAGTGTTTCCGCCCTGTGCGCGAAGTGGAACTTTGGCTCCGACGCACAGTTGCACGACCCTGGTGAGCTCATCGACACACGCTGGCCGCACGACCGCCAGCGCGCCGCCCTGCCAACGACCCGTCCAATCCTGGACGTAGCCCAACATAACCTGAGCATCGATGAGGACGTGCTGTTCACCAACAATGCTGCACAACTCGTCGACCAGGTCTGCCTCAGCCGTCTCCATGTTGCAGGGTTCTCCTTGCATTAACCGGCACCATGCCGATTGGTTGTGAACATCAGCGGCTGGTGACTTTCCCGGTGGGTCGTGCGAGCGAGCTCATGAATAGCGGGCGTGCTGCGATCCAGCCGACGACGAGAACAAGTATCCCGATCACGAAGATAATGAATCCGAGCCAGCTGGTTGAGCCTTCGCTTTGCCAGCTGTACATGTTATTGAGGTTCGAGCGCATACCCGTAGCGAATACAAGGGTCACATGCGCAACGATGAATCCGGCGAAATAGAACATCGTTGGCAGATGAAGGAGTCGAGCCAACTCCATCGGATAAATCCGGTTGATCTTCCACTTTGGCGACCAGCTGGCCGACATGCGCAGGCCGGTGATGATCGCTAGCGGAGCGGCCACGAACACCGTGACGAAATAGGCGATGACCTGTAATGCGTTGTAGTTCGTCCAGGCGCTCTCCGCTGGCCAATCCAGCGATAAATACTGCAACGCCGCCGACATCGCATTGGGGAAAATGTCCCAACTGGTCGGCAGGATGCGCCGCCAATGCCCCGAAGCGAACAACAGGATATAGAAGATCAGCCCATTCAGGACCCAAAAAATGTCGAGCACATAATGCAGCCACAGGTAGAGGCTGATCTTCACCGCTGATTTACGCCGTGGCCCGACTGTCCGCTTCCAAAAGGCCTCGGGCCGCCGATCGGCCCTGACTCGCCAACCCGATCGGATAATCAACACAATCATGAAAAAATTCAGAAAATGTTGCCACTGCAACCAGCCCGGGAAACCCGTCGCCGCGACCGTTGCTGGCGAGTGCCCCGAATAATTATCCAAAAAGCGCTGCCCAGTCGGGCTGTCTACAAACCAGCGCGATGCCAAAACCGCCGCACCCAACACGACGACGACGGCAGGGACAATCCATACGAGTTTGAACCACCGGGAGTGCACAACTCCGGGGCGCGGCGGGTTGCGTGGCATAGTCAAGAAACTTCCAAACGAGAACAGATGGCACAAAAATCACCAACAAATAACACGGTCACGACCGTAAATATATCAGCGGGGCTACACCGGACAAACCTGCCAAAGCGAATTACCACCCACCCCACCGGGTCAGGCCCCCAATAGAGCACGAACGTAACCGCGGCGGGACACACCATGCGCCGATGTTCAGAAGGCGTTGACCGGGACATCATCGAGATCTGGCGCCACCGGAGGCCTGACGATCTGGCGCCGCCGATTGCCCGCCACTACAAGCGATTGAATCCCGAACAATATCCACACGATATTGACGCATGCGCTTGGCAACGCACCACTATGAAAACACGACACCGACAGCAGCGTCGCGCCAACGATATTCAAGCCTTGGAATAGTGCTCTGTCGGGCGCGATACGCCGTCCGGAAACCAACACATAGGCCGCTGCGCACAACATGCCTCCCATCCACCCGAAGAGATCCAGACCGAATAACACCACACGCTCCCTACACCACGATCAGCCACTGACCCCATGCTTATGCTCCCAGTCTGGACTTCCGCACCGTTCAGGTCTAGCGGAAGAAATTGAATTCTGGGTTTATAATTTGTGGATGGAGTTAAATCTGCGACGGCTACGAATTTTCCGCGAAGTGAGTCATCACGGCGGGATGAGCGTGGCGGCGCGCGAGCTGCAATATTCAACATCGGGAATCTCCCAGCAGATTGCTGCGCTGGAGCATGAGGTCGGCGCTTCGGTGTTCGAGCGGAGCGGCCGCGGCCTCGCCGTCACCGAGGTCGGTCGAGTACTCCTCGAACATGCCGAAATCCTGTTGGCCGCAGAACAGGATGCACAAACAGCGGTCGAACGGGTACGCGACACACTGGCGGGCGCGTTGACTGTGGGTGTGTTCAGCACGGTGGCAGCCGGCTTGATGCCTGGCATTGTTAAGGACCTCGCACTGCATCATCCCGAGATCCGTCTACGGACGCGCGAGATCGACCCCGACGACGCCGGCATGGAACTGCGGCATGGGCACTTGGACCTTGCCTTCTTGATCGACTATCCGTATGCCACCGAACCTTGGGCCCCCGGCATCACAATTGTCCCGTCGATGCACGATGAGCTCCACCTCGCCGCGCCCACAGGCTGGTTCACGGGCGCCACGGTACGGCTCGCCGATCTCGCAGACCATGACTGGGTGATGTCTGGCCCCCGCACTTACTACGGCCGCGCCGTCCGATCCGCATGCCAGCAAGCAGGGTTCGACATCCGGATCGTCCATGAGGTTGACGAACAGGCCACCGCCCTCGTCATGGTCGCGGCGGGACTCGGGATCACTCTCATTTCTGACCTCAGCCGCGCTTTCGTACCCGATGCCGGCATTGACGTTCTCGATCTTTCCCGTCGCTTGCGGCGCCAAATCCTGGTCGCCCACGCGGACGCTGCCAAAGGCCGCCCCGCCATCAACATGTTCCTAGCGAGCGCCGCCCGAGTCGCGAGTCAACTGTCCAGACTGACAGACCCACAACTGTGAAAACCTACGACAATGCAGACTGACTTGCATGTCTCGACACGTATGCAGAAAGGGCCCCCACTCAGCGTTTCCGCTGTTCAGAGGCCCTTCTGTTGTGCTGTGGCGGGTGTAGGGTTCGAACCTACGTAGGCGTTGCCGTCTGATTTACAGTCAGATCCCTTTGGCCACTCGGGCAACCCGCCAAACGCTGCACCCCGTTTCCGGGGGCAACAGCAAGCAACAATAGCGCAGCACCATAGGTTGGACGCAAACGGATATACCTCAGGAGGACTCATGGCCGACTCATCATTCGACATCGTCAACAAGATTGATCGACAAGAAGTCGACAACGCACTCAATCAGGCGGCGAAAGAGATCGCCACGCGCTACGACTTCAAGAACACCGGTGCTTCGATCGACTGGAGCGGTGAATTCGGGATCGAGGTCAAAGCCAATGCCGATGAGCGTGCGCTCGCGATCCTCGATGTGTTCAAGGAGAAGTTGATCAAGCGCGGCATTTCACTCAAGACGCTTGAGGACGGTGAGCCCCGCCAGTCCGGCAAAGACGTACGGATCTCGTCGACGATCACCGAGGGAATCAACCAGGAACAGGCCAAGAAGGTCTCGAAACTGATCCGCGACGAAGGCCCCAAGGGTGTCAAGGTACAGATCCAGGGCGATGAACTTCGCGTGTCCAGCAAGAAACGTGATGACCTGCAGGCAATCATCGCGCTCGTCAAGGGTGCCGACCTCGACTTCGCGGTGCAGTTCACCAACTACCGCTAACAGCGGCTAGCTGTTGCAATGAGAGAGTCCAGAGCCACTGCATGAAGATCTCCGAACGCGCAAACAACACCTCCCCGTTTTATGCGATGGAATTCGGCAAGAAGGCCGCGGTCCTTGAAGCACAGGGGCATCACGTCATCAAGCTCAGTCTTGGCGAGCCGGATTTCGGCGCTCCCTCCCCGGTTGCGGATGCCATGCGGGAAATCATGGATGGCAGACCACTCCCATACACCCCCGCGCTCGGAATTCCAGAGTTGCGGGCAGCGATCGCCAGGTTCTATCTGGAACAGCACGATGTCGTGGTGGATCCGGCCCGAGTCGTCATCACCGCAGGAGCTTCTGCCGCCCTGTTATTGGTTTTGGCGGCAGTCGTCGATCCCGGCGACACGGTCATCATGGGAGATCCTTCCTACCCCTGTAACCGCCAACTCGTCGAAACATTTGGCGCACAGGTCACCCTTGTCCCGACCTTCCCCGAGACACGATTCCAACTGGATGCGGAACTGGTTCGTTCCAACTGGACAGACCGCACGCGCGCACTCATGGTCGCAACGCCATCGAACCCCACTGGAACCTCGGTACCCACCGGTGAACTCGCCGCGATGTGTCAGTTCGCGCGGGAACAGGGCGCGTGGCGCATCGTCGATGAGATTTATCTCAATCTCAGTGATCATGTCGAAGGCGGCAAATCCCCCAGCAGCGTGCTGTCCTTCGATCCCGACGCCATCGTGATCAACAGCTTTTCCAAATACTTCGGCATGACTGGCTGGCGACTCGGCTGGTGCATCGTCCCCGACGTGCTCGTGCCGGTAATCGAACGCCTCGCGCAGAATTACCTCATTTGTGCATCCACGCCCGCCCAGAATGCTGCTCTCGCCTGCTTCACCCCAGAATCGCTCGCAATCTGCGAGACTCGCCGGGATATCTTCCTACAGCGGCGCGCGGTCGTTCTCGAGGGCCTGACTTCAATCGGCCTCCCAGTACCGGTACAACCCGATGGTGCTTTCTACGTCTATTTCGACGTGTCCCAAACGGGTCTGACGTCCTGGGAGTTCTGCGAACGTGCGCTGCTGGAGGAGCATGTTGCTCTGACCCCCGGCAAAGACTTCGGTCGCCACACTGCCGATTCATACGTACGACTTTCTTATGCCGCATCGATCGATGACCTGCACGAGGGAATCTCCCGACTCGGAAGATTCATGACCGCCCTTCAGTGAGCATCATCCTCAGGCAGGGTGCTGTCGAGGTCTGATCAGCGGCTCAGCCTTCAGGATTCAGACCAGGGCAAGACGCGACTCAGCAAGTTGTCGGGCGGCCTTGTCCGTACCGGTCCGACCTTCATGTGCTTTGCTGAAGATATCCCTCAACGTCGACGCAATTCCCTCGACATGCTCAGACACATCATCGGGCGTCCAGCCGAGAACTTCGCGCCCAACCAAGTGGATGGCTCCCCCACCGTTCGCCACGAAATCCGGCGCGTAGACGATGCCGCGTCGGGCGAGCTCGTCCCCGGCCGACGCGTCGACAAGCAGGTTGTTGGCGGCCCCGGCGATAACCCGTGCCCGGATGCGACGTGCGATCTCCTGATCTAATACGCCGCCCATCGCGCACGGCACGAAAATGTCGGACTCCCGTTCGAGGATCTCCTCGGGCGACACGACAAGCGCACCGAGGTCACTGGCCCGGCGGCACCGCTCGGCGTCAACATCGGTAACGATCAAATCCGCTCCGTCCTTGCGGGCCAGGTCGAAGACGTCCATGCCGACTGCCCCAAGGCCCTGGATGGCAATGCGCTTGCCGGCAAGATCGTGGATGCCCGCCTCGGCTGCCGCGGCCTTGATGGATACATAAACACCATGCGCGGTCTCCGGCGCACTCGAACCGGGTCCGCCTGAAGCCTCAGATCGGCCGAAGGCAAAGCCCGATGCTGCGTGCAGGACATCCATATCGGCCGAAGTCGTACCAACGTCAGGACCGGTCCAGTAGCTGCCGTTGAGGGTGGAGAGGTTCTCGGCGTGGATCTCGAGGATGCGGCGCCACTGATCATCGGGGATCTCATGGCGTGGCAGTGGAAGGGCGATGACCGATTTGCCGCCGCCCATCGGGAGGTCAGCGGCGGCCATCTTCAGGGTCATGGCGCCCGCAAGCCGCATCGCATCGGCGACAGCATCGGCATACGACCCGTAGTGCGCGGCCCTCGTCCCACCGCCCGCCGGCCCGCGCTGTTGCGAATGCACAGCGATCGCGAAGAAGGTTCCGGTCTCTTGGTCGAACCGGGTCGAACATAAAGATCCGTCCCAAGTGGTGATGACGTCTTCGAGCATGGCAATTCCTTAGCTAGAGATGGCTGATGGCGGTGAGTGGCTGTTCGATTGAATTAGCGACGAGTCGCATGAAGCCCGCGGCGGTTCCGCCGTCGCAGACACGATGATCGAATACGAAGGACAGTTGGCCGATCTTGCGGATCACGATCTCCCCGTTGACGACCCAGGGTTTGTCGATGATGCGGCCGAAGCCGAGGATCGCGACCTGCGGGTGATTGATGATCGCGGCGCTGCCGTCGACGTTGAATGATCCGTAGTTGTTAAGCGTGAACGTGCCGCCGGTGAGTTCGCCCTGCGTTGCTTTGCCGTCTCGAGCAGCGTCAGTAATGCGTCGGATCTCAGTGTCGATCTCGATAGTCGTGAGGCCATGGGCAGCCATGACTGCGGGCACGACGAGGCCCCGATCGGTCTGTACGGCGAGCCCCAGATTAGTCTCCGCATACTGGATGAGCTCCTGGCGAACGCTGTCGACTTCACCGTTGAGCGCTGGATATGCCCGCAGCGCAGCAACGGTAAATCGGGCGAGATAGGCCAGCAGGCTCGGAACGGAGCCGCCCGTGGCCTTGGCAGATTCGCGCAGTGCGAACAGTTCGGTGAAGTCGACATCGACCCAAACCGTTGCTTCAGGGATCTCGCTGCGGCTGCGAGTCAACGCGGCTGAAACCGCCTTGCGGAATCCGTTCATCGGCGTGCGGTGTGCAACGGTCACCCCCGTTCGCGTGGTCGCTGCAGTCGGGGCGGAGCTGGCGCCGATCGCGGTCTGCACGTCACGGCGGGTAATGAGCCCGTCGATGCCGCTGCCCGGGATCGACGGGATCGATAAGCCGGCCGATCGTGCAAGGTTGCGCACCAGCGGTGAGGTCACCCGTGAAATCGTCCCGACAGTGCTGGCGATCGGCGTGGACGTGGACAATGGGTTCGTACGCGGGCGGCGACGACGGCGTGAAGCTCCACCGACATCTGAGGTTCCGTAGCCGATCAGCACATTTCCTGAGCCGGCCTGTTCCTCTTCGCGGTAGACCTCTGCTGCAGGCTCTACCTGAGGTTTGGTCGCTGGAGGCGCTTCGGTAGCGCTGACGGAGATAAGCGGCTTGCCGACATCGACGGTTTCGCCTTCCGTGCCATGGAGCTCGGCAACACGGCCCGCATACGGCGAGGGAACCTCGACAATCGACTTGGCCGTCTCGACCTCGACAATCGCTTGGTCGACCACAATGACATCGCCGACTGCCACCAGCCAGCGGACGACTTCGGCCTCGGTCAGGCCTTCGCCGAGGTCGGGGAGCGTGAAAGTCTGCATGCTCATGCCGCAGCCTCCCTGAAAAGCCCACAATAGGGACACGACGGCATGATCCACGCCTCATAGTTCGTTCGCTGGCGCTCACTCATGCCGCAGCCTCCCTGAAAAGCCCACAATAGGGACACGACGGCATGATCCACGCCTCATAGTTCGTTCGCTGGCGCTCACTCATGAGTCCTCCCACTGAAGGGTGTCGACGGCGTCGAGGATGCGATCGACACTGGGCAGGTGAAACAGTTCGAGTTTCGGTGGCGGGAAAGGGATGTCGAAGCCCGTGACTCTGCGGATGGGTGCGGCAAGTGAATGGAAGCAACGCTCGGTGACCCGGGCGACGATCTCCGAAGACACGCTCGCGAATCCTGGCGCCTCAGCAATGACCACCGCGCGGCCGGTCGAGTTGACGGCGTCACACACAGTCTCATCATCAAACGGGACTAGCGATCGCACGTCGACGACCTGCAAGCTGCGGCCTTCGGCAGCGGCAGCCTCCGCGGCTTCCAACGCGATCGGCACCGAGGTGCCGTAGGCAATGAGAGTCGCATCGGTTCCCGCCCGCAGAACAGCCGCTTTGCCAATGCCGGGCCGCGCTTGATCCAGATCGGCTTCTTCGTTGCTGAAGTAGAGCTTTTTGGGCTCAAGCACAACCACCGGATCCGGCGACTTGATGGCTTCGCGCATGAGCGTGTAGGCATCGGCAACCGTTGCCGGCGCCACAACGGTGAGACCCGGGGTGTGGACGTAGTAGACCTCAGAAGAGTCGCAATGATGTTCAACGCCACCGATTCCGCCGGCATACGGGATGCGAATCACGATCGGCATTGACAGCTTGCCTTTGGTCCGATTGCGCATTTTGGCGACGTGGCTGACTACCTGTTCGAAGGCCGGATAGGCGAAGGCGTCAAATTGCATCTCGACGACCGGGCGCATGCCATTCATCGCGAGCCCAATCGCCATGCCCATAATTCCCGCTTCGGCCAGTGGGGTGTCGAAGCAGCGCTGTTCGCCGAATTCCTCGGTCAGGCCTTCGGTGATGCGGAAGACTCCGCCGAGCGGTCCGACGTCCTCGCCGAAGACTAGGACCGAGTCATCTTCGGCCATAGCGTCACGCAGTGCTCGGTTGAGGGCGGCCGCCATCGTAATTTTGCTAGTCATCAGCGGGGTTCCTCTCGGCTTAATTCCTCGGCAAGGAAGGCCGCCTGTTCGGCCAGTTGCGGAGTCGGTGTCGCATAAACATGGTTGAACAACTCCTGCGGATCAACCTCCACCTCGGCCATCAGACCGCTACGCATCTGCGCGGCAACGGCTTCGGCCGCGTCGGTGATCTTGGCTTGGCGAGCTTTGGTCAGCAGGCGCTTGCTCAACAGATAAGCCTCGGCACGGATGATCGGATCGCGCGCCGCCCAGGATTCAACCTCGCCGTCAGGGCGATAGCGGGTGGCATCATCGGCATTGGTATGTGCCTGCATCCGATACGTGTGGGCTTCGACCAACTGCGGTCCGCCGCCGGCACGGGCAGAAGCGATCGCCTCACCCAACACCGAGAGCAATGCTGCAACATCGTTGCCGTCAACACGCTCACCGGGGACGCCATACCCAATGCCCTTATGGGCGAGCGACGGCGCTGCGCTTTGGCGCGCGAGTGGGACCGAGATCGCATACTCATTGTTCTGCACGAAGAAGACGACCGGAGTTTTAAAGACCGCGGCGAAGTTGAGCGCCTCGTGGAAGTCGCCTTCGCTGGTGGCGCCATCGCCGCACATCGCCATCACCACCGTGTCCTCACCTCGCAGCGTTGCCGCATGAGCGACGCCGACGGCATGGATCAACTGCGTGGCTAGCGGGGTCGACTGCGGGGCGACATGGCGCTCGGTGGGGTCATAGCCCGAGTGCCAGTCGCCACGTAAGAGCACGAGCGCCTCGACCGGGTCCACGCCACGAGCGATTACCGAAACGGTGTCTCGGTAGGTTGGAAACAGCCAGTCTTGATCTTCAAGCACGAGGGCGGCAGCAACCTCGCAGGCTTCCTGACCGTGCGAGGACGGATACACCGCTAGTCGCCCTTGACGCACCAACGCATAGGCCTGATCGTTGATCCGACGGCCGATGACGAGCGCCTCATACGCACGGACCATATCGGCGTTCGACGGCAGCGCCCGTCTCGAGTTCTTGACTGGGCTTCCGGCCTCGTCGATCAACCGTACCGGCGTATCACCTGGGAGCAGTTGTGCAGTGGACATGGATTGGCCCTTCGCCGAACTGTGTCCGCTAAATCTTCACCTGAACAGCCACTTGATCGCAATGGTTGCTAATAATCCGAGAAGACGTCTAATCATTTGTGCAAAGATGTGGCCAAACATCCAAATATTGTCAAACATTCGACGGAGTACGAGACACATGGCCGCACCGCAACTCGACGAGATCGACGAATTGATCCTCGTAGCACTCGAACGCGATGGCCGACTGTCTATGCGCCAGCTCGCCGAAGCGGTACACATTTCTCGCGCCAACGCCTACAGCCGGATCGAGCGGCTCCAGAACACCGGTGTGATCACGGGGTTCTCCGCATCCATTGATCCCGTCGCCCGCGGATTCGGCACCTCGGCGTACATCACGCTCAACGTCCACCAAACCGATTGGCGCGATGTCCACGCTCGGCTCCGCACTTTCAAAAGCATCGAACACATCGCTCTCGTCGGCGGCGAGTTCGACGTGGTCCTGCTCGTACGCGCGAAGGACAACGCCGACCTCCGCCGCCTTGTTCTCGAAGAAATCCAAGGCATCGACGGTGTGGTCAACACCCGAACACTGCTGATCTTCGAAGAGTCGCTTTCGTCAAAACCTTGACCCCCGCTCCGCTAGCGGCCGGTTCGGTCAGGAGTCGTCGCCGGCGATGAACTCCAAGAGGTCGTCAATGTCATCGACTGTGGGCCTGGGCAGCGACTGCTGGCCGTGGGCGAAGCCGATCCCGGCATAAACCAACAGGCCAGCGCGAAGCCGTGCCTTGGCGGGGCTACGGCCCAAATCCTCCAGCGATCGCTGGACCAGATCGAACACGAACTGATCGGACTCGACGATGACTGCTGCGACCTTGTCATCACTTCGCGCCCAGTCACGCAGCGCCCGTTCGACGCTCCACGATTCATCGTCGACAAGCCGGAGCGTCATGGCACGTAGCCGCTCCAGCGGCGGCAAATCGTCCAGTACGGACAACTGTTCGAGAACCTCGCGGGTCAGCGAACACCAGCGCTCGGCAACGGCTGCCTTGAGACTTTCCAGATCAGCAAAATGCCAATAAAAACTGCCTTTGGTGACCTCAAGTTCGGCACACAGCCGGCTGATCTTGACCGCGCTGACGCCTTCCTTCATGAGGAGTTCAAGCGCTCGAGCTGTCCAGTCATCCAGCGATAGCCGTTTCGATGGCGATTTCGATCCCACAGTTGTCTCCGCATTTTGGTCGGCTGCTGTCGCGTCGAGCATACGGAATCTCAGCTCCCAATCAACTGGACGACTCGCCTAATCACTGGAGCCGATCTCGGCATGCCGCCGTGCCCAACTCGCGTCGAGGGGTCCAGGTCTTGGAGCACGATGTTCGCCATCCCTGCCGCCGAACCACTCGACACTGGGACCACGAACCAATCATCGACGGTCATGATATTGGTCTGCCGCACGCCCGGTATCACTATGCCTCTAGCCCGCATCGCCCGGATAAAGTCCGAACCCATGATCATCTCGCGGCAGACAGTGCAGATGGGATCCTCGAGCGGTGCCTCGATCGACAGAACGAGTCGATAGGTCCCGGCATCACGACTGAGTTGCTCGAGTGTGCCCAGTCCACCCACGTTCGTACCGTTCCAGAGCGGCCCAAGCGAAATCAAGGACCGCACGGCGTGATCTCGGCGATGTGCCTGCAGATAGGACATGGCCACGAGCGAACCGGTGCCATGCGCGACCAGGTCGATCCGCACGTCGGGAGCATTGTCACGGAGTTGAGTAAGGTCATCGGCCAACTCTTGGCTACTCGCCGCAATCGATGTCAGCCCACCGGGAAGCAAGCCGAAAAGTCCGGGATTTCGACCGTACTCGAAAATCTGCACGCAGCGCCCCTGAGCTCTCAGCGACGCAGCCATTTGACGCCACACCGCTCCGCTCGCGGCCACGTCATGAATCAGCACGACGGGATTCTGCTGGGCTGCCAATCCACATGCCTCAGCGGCCGAAGCAGCCGAAGTAAGCGTGATCGCCGGGCCGAGCCCAAACAGCAATGCCAGCAGAGCCGTGCCGACACGAACTTTCACCGTTTTGCTTGTCACATCCCGAACCATACCGTAGGGTATGGAATTCCACCACCGTTTTTTGATAGGACCCACGTATGGTGCCTGAGCTCAGCCGCCGGAACGTTCTCCGGGCCAGCGCGATCGGCGTTGCTGGCGTTGCTGCGGGAGCGACCGGGTCCGCATTCGGTCTGAATCTGCCCTTCCCCTCGCCACTTATTTTCCATTCGCCCAAAGTCGCACCGTTCACCGACGCGATGCCTGTACTGCCCTATCTGCGCGGCAGCCGGCTCACGATCGACGCCAACAGCACGTCACACCAGTTCCATTCTTCGTATGGCCGGTCACCGGCGTTCGGTTACGGCGGCATGAATTACCTCGGCCCGGTTATCGAGGCCCAAAGTGGCGAACCGACGGAGCTGACCGTGCGCAACCGGCTCGGCGCGCATCCCTTTGCAGCCGACATTGACACGACGCTTCATGGGGCCATGGTCAGCGATAAAGTCTCACCGCACAGCGTTTTTCACCTGCACGGCGGAGTAACCCCGCCAATCTCTGACGGACATCCAGATACCGCCACCGTGCCGGGCATGGACTACACCCATCATTTCCCGAACAACCAGGACGCCGGCAGCCTCTGGTACCACGATCACGCGATGGGCATCACTCGGCTCAACGTGTATGCCGGCTTGGCCTCGTTCTATCTGTTGAGGGATGACTGGGACACCGGCCGATCCGGCAATCGCCTCGGCTTGCCGCACGGCAAGTTCGAAGTTCCGCTGGTTCTTCAAGAAAAAATCTTCACCAAGGGCGGTGTACAGAGCGTCCGCTCAACGCCGATCGTCCCGCAGGGCGGCTGGGAAGGCGGTGCTGTCGGCGACGTCGGCGTCGTCAACGGTGCGGTCTGGCCCGAGCTTAAAGTTGCCCGCGGTCTTTACCGATTCCGAGTCATCAATGCTGGCTCCTTCAGTGTGTGGAACCTCTTCTTCAGCAACTCAATGAAATTCTGGGTCATCGGCAATGACGCCGGCCTTCTTGATGCGCCCGTTCAAACGAAGTCGCTCCGGCTCGCTCCGGCCGAACGGGTCGACATTCTCGTCGACTTCAATGGCCTCGCTCCTGGTGAGACCGTAACGTTGTGCAACAACGACCCGGTGCCAGGCCAGGCAGCCGTCCTCGGCGAGAAGATCATGCCGTTCTTCTGCCGCTTTCGTGCGACGACGGCACGCGGCTTCCGCGGAACCGTACCCACCGTATTGCGCGGACGTCGCCGGCTACCGCCCGCAACTCCCAGAATCGGTAAGCCAGACCGAGTTCGCGATGTCACCGTGAATCAGGGCTTCCAACTCCGCATCCCCCCGGCCATGATGAATCTCAATAACCTGCCGTTCAGCAGCGATGACGTCGAAATGCCCCGGCAGGGGACCGTTGAGCAATGGAACTTCATCAATACGACCTCTGACCCCCACCCGATGCACCTGCACCTCGTTCACTTCCGCGTGTTGGGGCGCCAGGCCTATAACGTTTCCCGCTACATGCGCGCGAACCCAGTGCCCGCTTTCGGTCAGCGCTGGACTAACTCCGCCGAGCGTTTTACGACCGGTCCGATGATGCCCGCGGCGAGCTGGGAGTCCGGCATGAAGGACACCGTCCTGGCCGACGGCAACACGATCACCCGCATGCTCGTCCGGTTCCCCACCGCCGATGAACTCGGCTTCGATCCCGATGCCGCCTTCCTGCCCCCGGCAGGCGTTCCAATGGATCACGGCGCTTCCCGCACGGACCGTATGCACAGCCATCCGGACCCGGATAAAAAGCTCCAAGGCTACATGTGGCACTGCCACATCCTGGACCACGAAGACCACGAAATGATGCTCAAATATCGGTCGATCGCGCAATAACCCGCATGATCCGCACCGCTCAGGAGAACAATATGACTGTCCAAGATACTGACCGTGGAATTGCGGCCGCACGCTGTCCCACCGACTTCCGCTATTGGGAAGCAAAGGAAGAACCCGTCTGGAAAAAACGCGAAAAGCTCGCCAAAAAACTATTCCGCCACGACCTGTTCCCCACCGATGAACAGGCGCATGCGCTGTGCGACGACCTCTATGGCGGAGATCCGGTGGCCGAGGCCTACGTTGCCGAGGTGTTCTTTGGCGACAAGGGCCATCAAAAGGGCCGCGCGGAGTTATTGCAGGCACTCGATCACGGCATTGAATCGCTGCCCGACGCACCCCAATCAATGAAAGACCTGTTTGCCGAGTTCGATGCGGTCCCCGACTGGGTCGACCGTGACATGGTGGAAAAGGGCGCCGAGATCTGGCGCCGTTGGGGCACGATGCTGTTCAGCGTCGCCGGCGCGATAACGCTTGAGATCTACACCGAAAACGGTGTCGCAACTCCCCTGTCGCTATCTGGCGGCTACGCCGGCGACAACGCGCTGCGACGCTTCCTTGAATCGGCGAAGTTCTGGATCGACGTCTCAACTGCAGACGATCTGTTCAACCCCGGCTCCGAGGGCCGCTCGACCGCGATGCAGGTACGTGTCATGCACGTGGCGGTGCGCAAGCGGGTCGGCGAACACCCCGAGTGGGACCACGAAAAATGGGGTCTGCCGATCTGCCAGACCTACATGATGCTGACCCAGATCGGCGGTAGCGTGGCGCCTGCCATGGCCTTGTGGCTGCTGGGCTATCAAACCTCCGCCAAGGAAATGCGGGCTCTGCTGCACTTCAACCGCTACATGGGTTATCTCCTGGGCGTCCAACCGAAATGGATGCCAACAACGGTCCGCGAATGCCTCCAGGTCCTCGCTTTGGCGACCGCAGCGCGCTCCTACAACTCCGGCGACTACGGCAAGGAACTCATCGAGTCTTTCCCGCAGGCCTTCGCTCCGCGGCCCGGCCAAAAAGGGCTGGCTCGTCTGCGCGCGGCCTACAACTACCGGATCTACTCGGCCTACTGCGCGATCTGGATGGCGCCCGGCACCCGAAAAATGTATGCCATGCCGCGCGCATTCCCCTGGATCCTGATCCCGATTGCGCGCTTTCCACTGATCACGGTCGTCGAACTCCTGCGCCGTCTGCCGGGCCTCAAACAACTACACGAACGCGTCATGGTCAAGCATCGATTGAGCTGGCACACCGCACAGATGGACGGCCGCCAGGCCGAGTTCGACGCCAGCAGCGCGCTGCGTCGCTGACCCACCCCCTTTCAATTGACCCGGAGCACCTATATGACCCCCACGATCGTCGAAGGCTGGAACGGACCCGGCAGCAAAGATGCTGAGCTGACCGTCGTGACGCCGGCGCACAATGGCTGGCACGACTCAACCAGCAAGAAGGCCTTCGAACACTGGTATTTCGATGCCCATCTGAACAGCGGGCATACCGTGATCGGCTTTTTCACGAAACGCCGTCCCGAGGAGCGCGCCAACTGCGATCCGTCGGTCGAAATGCTGGTCTATGGACCAGACGGGTCACGCCGGCAGATTCGCAAGTCCTACCCCAAATCGCAGGCATCGTTCTCGACCGAGCAGTGCGATGTGACGATCGGAACGAACACTGCCCTGCAGAGCACCGGAGCCAACGGCCTCCCGACGTTCACAATCCACCTGGCCGAGGACGGTATGGCATTCGATCTCGAATTCCAGAATGAACTATCCAGTTGGATGCCCGGCCGCGGTGACACGTTCTATGGCGAGGTCGACCATTTCGGTTGGTGCGTTGGCGGACCCCGCGAACGCGTGACCGGCTCAATCACCCTCGATGGTCAGACCACCCAGGTAACAGGCATCGGGTATGCCGACCACAACTGGGGCGTCGGCGATATGAAGCGCATTATCGACCGCTGGCACTGGGGCCGGCTCTACCTCGACGATTTTTCCTTGATCTTCGCAAGTGTCCTGACCCAGAAGCGGATGGGCGCCCACATGTCGCGGCCGTTGATGCTCGCGAAGGATGGCGAGATCATCCTGAGCACCGGCGAAGTCAAGGTCAGCGAAGGCCCCCTAGTGTTCAGTCCGGCGGCCAATCGCAGCTATCCGACGTGGCTGCGCCTCCAGGTTCCCGGCCAAATCGATCTGACCTTCACGATCGAACGCATCATCGATCAGCAGGATCTGCTCGACGAGATCCCGATCGCGCGGACCAGGCTGATCAAGCCCCTCATCAACAAATTTATCGGCCGGCCCGGCTATTTCCGCTTCGACTCAACCTATAAACTCGACATCACGCTCGACGGCGAAACTGTCACTCGTTCGGGGCGGACGCTCCATGAAATGGTCGCACTGAGCTGATTCGATCCAAGCTGAGCTGGTGCCATTCGTCGCCGAATTATTCGGCGACGAGCGGGAGTGTCAGCAGGGTGGTCCACGGGCGACTGCCCGATGGAGTCCCGATGATGGCCGAACGATTCAGCTGTTGTTGACCGCCCAGCACGCTTGCCGAGCCCCGCGGTACGACCGACAATGGCTCTTTGCAACCGATCTTGTTGTCCAGCGGAATGGCTGATTCATCACTCGGCGAACGCCATTGCGAAGCGGGGACATAGCCGACCCGGCAGGGCGCCGGATCTTGTGAAAGATCGAGCGCGAAGTGGGCACGCCCATCCCGCCCGGGGGTCTGGGCGCTCGCCAGTGCATACGGCAGGGCAACGAGGGTTTCTTCGAGCCCGTCGGTTCGCTGGTAGGCGATTCCGCTGAGCGACGTGAGATCGGCGAGCAGCGGTTTCAACTGCGGCTCGATTTGCTTGAGCAGCAAGGTGATCTGGCCAGCCGCACGAGAACCATCGCGCAGGATCACCCGCAGGTCCCCGTCCTGAGTACTCAGCACACCGGACACCTCCGCCAAATTATCGAGATAACTCGCAATGATCGATGCCTGCTGGTCCTGCCGCGCCAGCACCACCTCACCGGCCCGCAGCAATGTCTGCGTCTCTGCAAATGATTGCGTCGCCCGCGCCACGATCGTGGATCCGCCGTCGATCAAGGTGCTCAGATCGAGAGCGGAATCGTCGAAGGCATTACCCAACTCATGAACGACCGTTTGCAAATCTTTGCTGTCGATGGACTTGAGGAAACTGTCAAGAGTCAATAAGAGTTCTTGATCGCTGACCGGCAACACCGTCTTATCGGCGTTGATTTGATCACCTGCGACCAGGTATGGCCCGCCATCTTGTTTGGGCACCAAATCCAGATACTGCTCGCCGACAGCAGAACGGTTATGGACCTCGGCCATCAGATTATTGGGGATTTTCCATTGCTTGCCGATTGCCAAATGGGCCGTGACACCGCGGCGTTGGAACTCAAGATCTTTAACCCGCCCGACGGTCACGCCTCGGAACGTCACTTCGGCCCGATCAAACAACCCACCGCTCGCGGCGAGCTGCACGTCGACCGCAAATGTCGTCGGGCGAATAATTTCGGCCAGCCCCGCATACTTCACGCCGGCTTGGACGACCGCAATCGCGCCAATGACTAGGAAGATCAGCAGCCTCAACCGCACCGCCGCCTTCATCGAGGCAGTCCTTGCAACGGCGTCAACAACAGCTCCAGCAACGTCGGCGCCGGATTGGCATCCAGCTTATTCGACGGTGCCGGCGACCCAGCGCCGCCGGACGACCCAGCACTCCACGACAGCTCGGGTCCGGTCGGCAATAATCCGGGAACAACCTCATCAATCCCAGGCAACGTCAGCCCGCCTCCGGTCACGCTCGAGATGATGCTGGTCGACAGATCGACCTCAACGGCCAGGTTCACATAATCGCCCTTGACTGCATTGAGGACTTCATCGGGGAAGGGGAAGCTGAGCACATCCTCAAGCGTTTGCGGAAGTGTGTCACCGGCCTTCTCCAGCTCGGCCAGAACTGGCTCCAGTGCTTTGAGGTCGGCGGTCAGATCGGCCCCAGATTTCCGTATAACGTCGCTGCTGACATCGCCGAACGACGACAGGTGCTTGAACATCGACACCAACTGCTTCTGCTGCGAATTAAGTGTTTTGACGCCCGGTGCGATGTCTTTAAGTGCCGCGGTGACGGTCGAGTGATCGGCGTTGATCGTCGCACTCAGCCGGTCCACATTTTTGAGTGCGCTGACGATCGTCGACCGATTGCGATCCAAGGTCGTGACGAAATGATCGAGTTCACGCAGAAAAGTCCGGGTGTCGACCGAGTCGCTATCCAGCGCGGCGTGCAGCTCCTGGGAGATCGTTTTGAGTTGTGCCACGCCGCCCCCGTTGAGCAGCAGCGACAACGCACCCAGGACTTCCTCGACTTCACTTCCCCGGCTGGTGTTGGCGATCGGAATATTGGCGCCTGCGGCCAGCCGTGGTCCGGTGCTTGCCGACAGATCCACATACTTCTCACCGAGGAGGCTCGTCTGGGCAACAGTCGCCTGTGTGGTCGACGTGACCGGAACATTCTTACGTAGCCGCAGCCGGACTCGCGCCTTCCAGCCATGTCGAGTGATTTTCTCAACGCGGCCGACCGTGACACCATCGACGCGCACCGTGGACTGCTCCGCAAGGTCGAGGACGTTATCGAAATCTGCAGTGACCGTGTACGAGTCGGCGCCAAGATTGGCACCGCCGGGCAGCGGCAGATCCTGCATTCCCGAATAGCCGCAACCGGTGGTCAGCAGGACCAACAAAGCAATCAGCAGTGCGCGTAGCTTCATCACGAACTACCCCCGAGGAGGCCGGTAAGACCGCCCAAGAGATCAGGAAGCCCGGTGGGATTCGACTCCGGTGACGGGGCCGAACGATCAGGTGTGGCACCCGATTTGGTCGGTGCCGGCACGCCAAGTCCGTTCCGCAGCGGCAATTGATCAAAAATGGTCTTGAGCAGATCGCAGGCGGGCTGCACATTGTCGCCGCCCTGCTTCCGCAGCGCCTCGCATGCGGTGAGATCCAATGCGCGCAGGATCTCACCGAAATTCGCTCGCGTCCGCACTGCCGCCGACGATGGCTCGTAGGCTTGGACCAAGTTGGTGAAGCCGAGCGGCGCCAGATCGAGTATGTCGGCAAGTGCTTGACGCTCGCCCTCGAGCGCGCCCGCGACGGTCGTCAAGGATCCGACATTGGCTCCCACCGATTCACGGTTATCCCGAACAAATCCCTCGACTTCACCGAGCGATCCCGCCAGGGTCTTCAGCAGCTCGGAAATATCGCCGCTCTGTGCCGCGAGGCTGTCGGCGACTCGTCCCAGCCGCTCGTTGAACGCACCAATTTCGTTGTCATATGTCGACAGCGTCGTCGTCACACGGCTAAGCTGGTCGATCGTGCCGAACGCATCATCACTGCCTTTGCTCAGGGTGTCGGTCACCGCGGCAAGGTCGCCAATCGTGCCGCGGATCGACGTACCCTGTCCATCGAGAGTCTTTGCTCCGACCGCCAGCAGGTCCGACAGCGCGCCATGTCGGTTCGCGCCGTCGGGGCCGAGCGCGCTGAGCAATTGTTGAGTCGCCGAGAACGTACGATCCAACTCAACTGGAGCCCTAGTGTCAGCTGGGCCGATGACCGATCCGCTCGGCAACACCGCTCCGCTGCCGTATGCCGGGGTCAATTGAACGAAGCGGTCGCCAATCAACGACGGCGAAATGATCACCGCTTTGGCGTCAGCCGGAAGATCGTATTGCCCGTCATATTCCATGTCGACGCGAACCCCAGTGCCGGTCGGGGTCATCGCCGTGACCTTGCCGACCGAGAGGCCCAAGATGCGCACATCCGAGCCGACAAAAAGGCTGATGGTCTTGGGGAAGACCGCGCTGATCTGTTTGCTGCCATCGCCGCCAAAGAGTTTGCCGCCGCCGATCAGCATCGCGGCAATGAGGATGAGAGGGACGATGATGGTGATCGGTCGCAACTGTCGCATTCGATTCATGTCATTTCCTTCCAAGCATCGGCTTGTCGGGAATGTTGGCGATGTACGAGTCGAACCACGGGCCGCTGCCAATCGTGTTGACGAAGACCTTGGTGAACGCCGCAAGATTGTGCAGCGTTTTGCCCAATTGTTCCTGCCGATCGGACAACAACTTCGTGACCTTCTCAAGATTCTGCAGCGCCGGACCGATCTGTTTTTTGTTGTCCCGCACCAAGCCGTGCAGTTGTTTGGCCAAGTCATCGGTATGGCTGATGAGCGCACGCAACGTCTCGCGCCGGTGATCAATTTCAGCGAGGAATTTCGACGCCTCAGTGATCAGCGCAGCGATGTCCTTCCGTGAGCCGTCGAGCGAAGCGGTCAGTGTTTGGGAGCGCTGCAGCAGTTGGCGAACCTCCGCATCACGCGATGCGATTGAACGGGATACCGCGGACAGCCCGCTCACCGCGGCCCTGACATCACTCGATGATCCGCGGAACGTGTCAGCCACGGCGGTGAGTGCCTTCTCCAGCTCGCCGGAGTCGATCGGTTCAACGGTCTCGGTCAAGTCCCCGAACGCGGCAACGACGTCGTATGCCGGCTGGGTACGAGCGAGCGGGATCGGTCGATCCCTATCGATATTTCCTGAACCGCGCGGGCGGACTTCGAGGTACTTTTTGCCGAGTAGGTTGCCGGCGCCAATGGCTGCGGAAGTCTGCACGCCGAGCCGTGCCTTTGAGTCGACGATGAACGTGGCGATCACCCGACGATGGCCCATTTTCAGATCAGTCACCGATCCAACATCGACACCGGCTATCTCAACGCGATCGCCAACCTTCAACCCACTCGCATCAGAGAACTCAGCAGTCATGGTGTGCCCACCGACGCCGATGAACGGCAGCGATGAGGCCCGGAAGGAGCCGACCACGATGAGCGCCAACAAGGCCAGTCCGATCAGCGCGGCGACCGCAGGATTGCGCCGCAATGTCGAGGTCATGACGCACACCGCTTCGCCGAATCGACAAGGACAATGCCATCGAGCAGCTTATTCAGTTGCGCATCAAGGTAGCTCGAGCCGACGCCGGTCCGCACCTTAACGGAGCAGACGTAATAGTTGAACCAAGAGCCGTAGGAAGCTGTGCGCGACAGCCGACTCAGTTTGTCCGGGAGATGGCTCAGCGCATGCTCGACCAACTTCGTATTCGCCGGACGGTTCAGCGTCTCGGCGACGCCGCGCAGGTGCGCGATGTCAGCCTTGACCGCCGGCCGATTGGCCTTCAATAGCCCGGCTGAGAGTTCGGTCATTGTGTCGATGTGGCCCAATGCCTTGCCGACGGTCTCTCGGTCCCGCGCCATACTCGTGGCAAATGTGGCGAGCTGCGAAATCAGGCCCTCGAGCTGTTGATGTTTGGTCGCCACGAGACCGACCGTCGTGTTGAGATTTGAGATCACGCTGCCGATCACCTGATCGTTGTCGGCCAGTGTTGAGGTCAGCGACGCGGTTCGGGCGATCAGATCACGGACCGTCGGCCCATCACCTTGGAAGGTCTTCACAATGTCGAGGGCCAAGTCGTTGACATCATTGGGCGAGAGCGCGGCGAATAACGGTTTGAAACCATTGAGCAGGACGTTGAGATCAAGCGCTGGGCTCGTACGTGTGACCGGAATGGATTGGGCGACGGGCTGGGGGCGGTCAACGGAGCCGTCGTCAATCAGTTCGACATAGCGGTCGCCGACCAAATTGAGATATCGGATTTCGACCTTCGTGACGGTGCTGAGCGCCAAATCCTGCTCGACGCTGAAGCGCACCCTGGCTTTGGCGTCGCGAGTGACTTCAACCGCGCCTACCTTGCCGACCTTCACCCCGGCGACACGGATGTCATCGCCGACTTTCAAGCGACTGGCATTGGTGAAGAGCGCGACATAATCACGCGTCGGAGTCGACGTCCCCAACGGCCGGATTGTGGCCGCGATCGTCACCGTGACGGCGATCGACACCAGCGCGAAGATGATCAGTTTAAGACCGGGCCGGCGCACGTCAGTCGTATTCATGGCCTCGCTCCGACCGACTCGCCACCGAGCATCAGCCCCATGAGATTGGCACTCGACTTACCGACGCCGTCATTGAGCTGAACTGCTGGATACGGCACCTGTGGATCAGGTAGCCCTCGGCACGACGGACCCGTGCCGACGTCGCCGAACTTCAGCGCATCCTGACGGCTATAGCCGGGCTTCTGAGTTCCTACCGTGAAGTCGCCCTGAATAGATCCATCGACAACCTGTGCTGCGGCCAGCTCACCATTGGTTTTGAAGCCTTCAAGCACGCAGACCAGCTCCGGCGAGTATTCCGCGAGAAGTTCGACTGTGGGCCTGGCCAGACGTGCTGACTCAGCGATATTGACTTGGTTGGCACGCAGCAGGCGCTCGCCAACGGTCGACACAGCAGTAACATTTTTGAAGAAACCGGCCAGGTCTCCGTTGCGCTGATTCAGGGTCCGAAAGGTAGTGGTCAGATTGCCGGTCGTCGCCAACAGATCGGGCGCAACATCGGCATACTGCCCGCTGACCGTGGACAGCAGCGAAAGATCGCGCTCGAATTCTGGCGTGAGCCCGTTGAGCGAGCCGAGATAGGGGCCCGCGGAGTTGATCAGGCCCCCGAGCTTTTGGCCACGGCCATCGAGCCCCGTCGAAAGCGCGGACAGCGTCTTCGCCAAGTCGGCCGGCTCGACTGCCGTCAGGACCGGTTCAAGCCGATTGAGCACGTCGGTCAGTTCCGCGGACTTGGCCGTCCGATCCTCGCGCAGCGTCGCGCCATCCTCAAGATGGCCGGTTGCCGGGTCGGCGCTCGAATTCAATTCGACGAACTTCTGACCGAACAGAGTGGTCGGCAAGATGCTGGCTACTGCCGTCCGTGGGATCTTCTGCGCATCGGATCGATCGATCTGTATCGCGATCCGAGCACCCGATGATCCAGTCGATACCCGCGAAACACGGCCGACAATCGCGCCATTCATCCGGACATCACCACCCACATTGAGTTGGCTGCCCGCATTACCCGCGTCGATCTGAACGGTGATGTGATCAGTGAAAACCTTGTTATACGAAGCGATCGACGCCCAGATAAGCACTGCCAAGACCGCGAGATAGACGATCCCCAGCCCTTGCAGCCGGAACGATTCGGCACGTGACTCGGCCCGGATCATCCAGTTATCCGTACGGTCGTGGTCGATCCCCACACGGCGAAGCTAATAAAGAAGTCCGACATCGTGAGCGCGACGATCGACGTACGGATCGCTCGGCCCACAGCAACCCCGACACCAGCCGGACCGCCAGTCGCAAAATAGCCGTAGTAACAGTGAATCAAGATGATCGCGATCGCGAAGACGATGACCTTCGCAAATGACCACAAAACGTCAACTGGTGCGAGGTACTGGAGGAAGTAGTGGTCGTACGTTCCGGTTGACTGACCGAAATAGCCGGTCGTGACAGTCCGGGTCGCCAAATATGACGAGAAGAGCCCGATCGCATACAGCGGGACAACCGCGAGGACCGCCGCGATCATCCGTGTGGTGACAAGGAACGGAATCGAGGGCAACCCCATGACCTCGAGTGCATCGACTTCTTCGTTGATCCGCATGGCGCCAAGTTGGGCGGTGAATCCACAACCGATGGTCGCGGCAAGAGCGATCCCCGCGATCAGGGGTGCGGCCTCGCGCGTATTGAAGTAGGCCGACAGGAAGGCGGAGAAGTTGGTGGCGCCGAGCTGATCCAGCGAGGCATGGCTCTGCAGCCCGACTTCCGCGCCGACGGCGAAGGACAGGGCCACCATCACACCGACAGTCCCGCCAACGATTGCGAGGCCGCCGCGGCCAAAGGCCACATCGGACAGGATGCTGAGAACTTCACGGCGATAGTTCCGGAGGGCACGTGGTGTCCAGGCGACCGAACGCCCATAGAACCGGAGTTGATGGCCAAATTGTTCCAACATCGCGGCCGGCGTCGGAATGCTCACTCAGGACCCCTGCGGAAACAGTTGGAAGTACGCGACGCTCAGGATGTAGTTGCAGGTGAACAGCAGGAGGAATGAGACAACGACCGCCTCGTTGACGGCCTGGCCGACGCCTTTCGGGCCACCACTGGCACGTAGGCCCTTGAACGAGCCGACAAGCGCTGCGATCATGCCGAAGATCATGCCCTTGAACAGGCTGGCGTACAGATCTGGCATCGTCGCCAGTTGGCGGAATGATTCGACATACACACCCGGCGTCCCATGTTGCAGGACCACGTTGAAGAAGTAGCCGCCGCCGATCCCGACTCCCATGACGAGGCCGGTGAGCAAGGTCGCGACAACCATCGCTGCAACGACACGCGGCAGCACGAGGCGATGGATGACGTTGATGCCCAGCACTTCCAAGGCGTCGATTTCTTCACGGATCTTGCGTGAGCCGAAATCTGCGCAAATCGCGGAGCCGCCAGCGCCAGCCAGCAACAGGGCGGTGGCGATTGGGGCACCTTCGCGCAGGATCGCGACTACTGATGCGGCCCCAGCGAAACTTTGTGCCCCAAGCTGCTGAGTCAGGCTGCCCACCTGAAGCGCAACGACCGCGCCGAGCGGTATCGAGACCAGCGCGGTCGGCACGATCACCACGCTGGCGATGAACCAGGCCTGCTGCAGCGCCTCGCGCAGATGAAAGGGCCGCTTGCCGATCGCCAAGACAACGTCGAAGACGAACACGAAGAACTCACCGATCGGATCAAGCGCACTCTTCGTGCGAACGCCCAGCGCCGTCATAGTCCTCCTGCACGGTCAACCCTCACACCGCCAACGATGCGGGTTCAATTCGGTCACGCCATGCACGTGTTTCCGTCGCGACGTGTGACCGGCACCACGGCTCGGTCGAGTTACCATACCATACGGTACGGTCGCGCACTAGGCCGTTGAAATCAGGGCAGATGGGCAAGCAGGAGGTCTGGCCAGATGCTCAGCGCAACGAGCCCGACCAGACCCAGCAGCACGCCGGTGCGGGCAATACGGACCGCATACGGCGGGGACGGACTCACGTATGCGGCTTCGGTCGGCGGCTCGAACACGATCACGAACAACCGCAGGTAGTAGACCAGACCGAGCGCAACATTGGCCGCCATGATGACTGCGAGGATGAGGTAGTCGCCCTCGACCACTGGCTTGAGCACGATGTATTTGGTCAGCAACCCGATCACCGCCGGTGGGAAGCCCGCGAGCGTCAGCAACGAAAAGCCGAGCGCCAGGCCGAGCAGCAGGTCGGTGCGGCCGAGGCCACGCAAATCGTCAAAAGAGGTTCCGCCGCGAACCCGCAGCACGATCGCAAGGACGCCGAAGGCAACAAGATTGGCCAGCGCATAGACCGCCAGGTACTGGATCGGCGCGCTCAGTCCGTCACTGGTGAACAAACCGACCGACGGCGTGATCAGGAAACCCGCTTGCGCAATCGACGACCACGCGAGCATCCCGACGCCATCGCGTTGACGAATCGCGCCGATGTTGCCGATTGTCATGGTCAGGGTCGCGACGACCGCCATGAGCGGCAGCCACGCAGCAAACACATGCGGGAACGCCACCGCCAAGAGCACAAACAAGGCACCAAGCGCCGCTGCTTTGGACACCGCGGAGAGATAGCCTGCAACCGGCACCGTCGCGCCCACATAGGCGTCGGGGATCCACATGTGCAGCGGGACCGCGCCGAGTTTGAATAGGAATCCAACGAGCGTCAGCACGACCGCCATCGCGATCACAGCCTTGGGCATCGTACTGGCGGCGAGCGCTGAGTCGATCTTGCGATAATTCAGTGAGCCGGTGATCCCATAAATCAGCGAAACTCCCATCAGCATGATCGCGGTCGAGACGACCGAGGTCAGATAGAACGTCCAGGCGCCACGCGTTGCACGGCGATCCCCAGATCTCAGCCCGACGAGCGCGATCGACGGCAATGCGAGCAGCTCGAGCGAAACGAGCAATGTCACCAGATCCCGCGCCGTCACCATCGCGAGCGCGCCAGCAACCGAGGCGAGCAATAAGAAGTGATACTCCCCTGGCGGGATCGATTCCTCATAGTTCATGACCGCCGACAGCAACAAGACCAGCAAAGCGCCGAGCAGCACGATTAGTGACAGCGCGAATGAATAGCGATCCGGACCGCCGGTATGGAAAAGCTCAGCACCAGCAACAAGAACTGCGACGAACCCGGCAACTGCCGGCGCTGTCCAGGTCCGCTTGGGCCAGAACGCCTCCAACAGCAGCGCGACAATCGCGCCGACTGCGATGAGCATCGCCGGGCCGATGGCGACCCAATCGACGGGGATCATCGTGCCCCCACAATTGCCGCAACGGCCGGTTCGATGACACCCATCAACAGCCCCGGTGCGACGCCAAGGACCACGATCGCCAGCACGAGAACCCCGGCAACCGACTTTTCGGTGACGGTCAGGTCTCGATCGGCGCTCTGGGGTTCAGGTTCGCCTTGATTGAGAGCCCGTATGGCACGGGCAAAATAGGCCGTGGCCATGACGATCCCGATGGCGGCAATCGCCATTAAAGGCCAAGCCAGCGCCCGGTCGAGGACGCCCAGACCATATGCGGCGCGCAGGGACAACATCTCGCCCCAGAAACCGGCAAGCCCGGGCAGCCCGAGGCTCGCAATCGCCGCGAACGCAAACAATGCACCCAACTGCGGCGCACGCGCATACAGCCCGCGACCGATGGCTCGGAGCGAAGCGGTGCCGTAGCGCTCTTTGAGCCAGCCGGTGTTGAAGAACAGCAGTCCGGTGATCAGCCCGTGTGCGACTGAGCCGAACACCGCCGCGGCCAGGCCAACCGCGCTCATCGTGGACAGACCGAGGACGACGAATCCCATGTGGCCGATGCTCGAATAGGCAATCAACCGTTTGAGGTCGTCCTGCGCCAGACAGGCTAGGGCCGAGTAGATGATGCCGACAACACCGGCGATCGCCAGCGCGGGCGCGATGCGGGCGGTCTCGGCGGGCAGCAGGTCGACACACATCCGGATCAGGCCGTACGTGCCGAGTTTGAGGAATACGCCCGCGAGCAGCACCGAGCCGACAGTTGGCGCTTTGGCGTGAGCATCGGGTAGCCACGTATGCAGCGGAACGATCGGCGTCTTGACCGCGAAGCCCAAAGCAATCAGCGTCACCGCGAGCAGCCCGGTCGAGCCGCCAAGGCCGGTGGCCACGATGTCATCGATTTGGAGCGAACCGGCATCTAGGCCAACGATCACGAAGCCGACCAGCATCAGCGCCGAGCCCAGCACCGTAAACAGCAGGAACCTCGTGGCCGCGTGTCGCGCTGTCTCATCTGCTGGAACGTTCTTGGAACCCGACCCCTCACTGTGGTGACCCGACGGGCTGGCTGTGGAGCTCCCCCACCAGGCGATAACGAACCACATTGGGACCAGCGCCAACTCGAAGAAAATAAAGAAAAGCAGCAGGTCGAGCGAGACGAAAACGCCGATTGACGCGGCCGCGATGACGAGGATAAGCGCGATCAGCGGCGGCGTGCCGATGTCGCCCTCGGTCAGCGACACGCAGGCGAGCAGCGCCAGCAGCGCCGTCATCAACGCGAGCGGCCACGACACTCCGTCGAGACCGACATGGAAGTGGATCGCGAGCGAGTCGATCCAGCTCGCATCGAATTCATCGCGCCAGCGGGAGTCGCCCACGGCCCCGACGTTCCAGGCGAAGACCAGCAAAAGAAGCGTCGCACCCATCGTGGCCGCGCCGATCCAACCGGCGATTCGGGTTGAGATGGTGTTGCGGGCGAAGAACAATTGCAGCGCGACGAACATGGGCACCGCGATCGCGGCGGCAATTAGATTCATCCGCGGATCACCGCCACCAGTACGAAGACAGCGATGCCAACCACCAGCGCGGTCGCATAGCGCTGGACATTGTGCGACTGGGCCCGAGCCAGCAGGGCCGACCCGCGGTCCGACACCAACGCCACCGCACGCGAATAGGCATCGACCCCATCGCGATCGAAGTCCACAACACTGCGCGCCCCAAACCCGAACGCCGCCGGAACCCAGGCGGTATAGATCCGATCAAAGCGCGCCTCAGCGCGAAGCGGTCCCCATACCGCCGTCAGCGGGAGCCGCAGCCGTTGCTTGCGGACCCACCAGATCAGTCCGATGCCCGCAGCGGCTAGCACCGTGGTCAGCACACCGACGCCCAAATGGAACGGCTTGCCGATGCTCAGCGCGATCGTCACCACGGCCAACAACAGGATTGGCCACGTCATCGCCGCTGGCGCCTCATGTGCCTTCTGCTCGGGTCCGAAGAACACCTTCAGCCACAACCGCATCGAATAGGCGGCAGTGATCAGCGCCGTGACGAGTGCGACGAGCAGCACCAGCCAGGCGATGCCGCCGGAGACCGGTCCCGAGCCGTCGGTGGCATGGCGCGCGGCCTCGATGATCGCATCCTTGGTGAAGAACCCCGAGGTCGGAATGATGCCCGCGAGGGCTGCGAGTCCTACCGTTGTCGCAACGAAGGTCAGCGGCATGGCTCGGCGCAGCCCGCCCATCGCGGCGAGGTCGCTGGTGCCAACCGCATGCATCAAACAGCCAGCGGCCAGGAACAACAACGCCTTGAACGCACCATGGGACAGCAGGTGATCGATCCCGGCTTTGCGGTCACCCATCGCCAGACCGGCAAACATGTAAGCCAACTGGCTGACCGTCGACCAGGCCAAGATGCGTTTGACGTCAGCGCCGGTTAGGGCAAACAGCGCTGCCATGAACATTGTGAAGCAGGCAATGAGCGCAAGCGTCGTCATGACCGCCGCAGATGCCGCCATCAACGGCAACATGCGAGCCACCAGATAGACGCCAGCGGCCACCATGGTCGCGGCGTGGATCAGTGCACTGATCGGCGTCGGGCCAGGCATTGCATCGGGCAACCACGTGTGGAACGGGAACTGCGCCGACTTGCCAACGACCGCGAGCAACAGCAGGAAGCCTATGCCGGTCGCGTTTTGCGGCGGTGCCGCGAGCACCTCGGAGATCCGATAGGTCCCGTAGGTCTGGCCGATCGAGATGACACCGATTAGTAGGCCGAGATCGCCGAACCGGGTGATCAGGAAGGCTTTGACCGCACCGGCGCGCGCCGGTTCACGCTCCCAGTGGTGGCCGATCAGCAGGTAGGAGCAGATGCCCATGACTTCCCAGCCGATGAGTAACACGAACAGATCATCGGCGGCAACGACCGTGATCATGGCGAGCATGAACAGGTTGATAATCGTCGCGTATGAGCGATAGCGCCTGTCACCCGCGAGATAGGCGGTCGAATAGATCTGCACAAGCAGCGCGATGCCGACGGCTAGGAGCAGCAGCGCGGCGGCCATAGAGTCGATGTGGGTTGCGAGCGAAACACCCAAGAGGTCACCGCCCTGGACCCAAGTCCGTGTCGCGCCACTGGAGCTGCCGGTCCCGTCACCCAGATGCGGGATCGCCCAGATCGCCGTCAACAAGGCAATGACCGCGGTGAACGCTACTTGCGGCCAGCGGCGGCTCATGCGTCCGGTCCCGATGCATCGACATCGACTGTTCCGGTGCTGCGGAACAGCGCGAGAACGATTGCCAATCCGAGTCCGATCTCGGCTGCGGCCAGCGCGATTGAGAACAACGTCAGCACCTGGCCGGTATGGAGCTGGTCGGCGAACCATGCATCGAAGGCGACCAGATTGAGGTTGGCGGCATTCAGCATGATTTCAACGCCAAGCAGCATCAGGACCGCGTTGCGGCGGGCGAGGACCGCATACAGGCCGATACCGAACAACGCGGAAGACAGCAGCAGGGGATACATGAGCGGCATCAGCGGCGATCCCCCGATCGGGTCAGGACGATCGCGCCGACGAGAGCGGCAAGCAACACGACCGACAGCAGCTCAAAACCGAGGACCCAGTCGTGGAAGAGCGCGTCGCCGATCGAGTTCGCGCTGCCAATGCGATTGCCGTCGATTCGTTCGCCCTTGAAGCCGGCGATCATGGTCGCCGCGAGCGCGGCCGAGGCGGTGGTGCCCACGCCAACCGCGAGCCAACGGTTGCCGGTCTCGGTCGCCGAACCCGGGCCAACGGGCGCGCGCGTCAGCATCAGCGCGAAGATCAGCAGCACAACGATCGAACCAACATAGATGAGCACCTGGACCCACGCGACGAACTCGGCGGTGAGCAATAAGTAACAGCCGGCGATGCCACCGAGCGTCACGATGAGCCACAGCGCCGAATGCACCATCTGATCGGTCGACACCGACAAGAGCGCTGACAAGATCGTCAGCGCCGCAAACAGGATGAAGACGATTTGGGGCAGGGTCACTCTGCCGTCCCCGGGGCGTCGTCGGGCCGGATGAAGAGTTTTTCGACGGCAATTAACTCCTTGGCTGGCGCGGCGTGCGGGTCAAGTGCCTGCGGCGGCGGAACGGTCCACAACCACTCACGCAGCCGGTCCTTGTCATGGGTCAGATCAGTGATGTCAGTTTCGGCATACGCGAACTCCGGCGACCAGTGCAATGCATCGAAGGGACAGACCTCGACGCAGATGCTGCAGTACATGCACAGTGAGTAGTCGATGTCGAAGCGGTCAAGAACGTTTTGGCTGCGCTCCCGGCCACCTTCAGCGGCGGCTGGGATCGTCTCTTTGTGTGAGTCGATGTAGATGCACCAGGCCGGGCATTCGCGCGCGCACAGCATGCACGACGTGCAGTTCTCCTCCTGCAGCGCGATGACGCCGCGGCTGCGTGGTGGCAGCTCAGGCTGGACTTCGGGATAGTGCGCGGTGACGCTGCGGTGGGTCAGGTTGTGCCAGGTGACCTTGAGCCCCTTCAACAGGCCAATGCCCCAGGGCTCCTTCGCCGGCGTAGGTGTCTGGTCGCTCATGCGATCAGCACCGCCACGACAGTCGTCAACACAAGTTGTGCCAGTGCCACGGGGACCAGAACCTTCCAAGCAAATGCGTTGAGTTGGTCTTCGCGCAGGCGCGGGTATGCGACCCGCACCCAAATCACGACGAAGGCGACCGCAGCGATCTTGAGCAGCGACCAGAGCCAGCCGAAGGTGTCCGAGAACGGTCCGGCCCAGCCACCGAGGAACAGGACCGTCGTCAGTCCACTCAGGACGACGATGCCGGCATATTCGGCGAGCAGAAACATCGCGAAGCGCATTCCACCGTATTCGGTCATCGGGCCCATGACGAGTTCCGAATCGGCGACCGGCATGTCGAATGGCGGGCGTTGCAACTCAGCAAGTCCGGCAGTGAAGAACACGAACAGTGCCGGCAGTTGCCACAGCAGCCACCATGGCTGCCAAGCATCGACGATCCCGGTCAGCGACAGTGTGCCGGCGGCCATTGCCACGCTTGCGGCGGACAGCACGAACGGCAGTTCGTAACTCATGAGTTGGGCGGCAACGCGCATACCACCCAACAGGCTGTATTTGTTGGCGCTCGCCCAGCCGCCCATCAGTGAGCCGAGCACGCCGACACTCATTGCGGCGAGGACGAAGAACAAGCCGAGATCGAGGTCTTGGCCGACGAGTCCGGGGCCTAGCGGGATGGCGATCATCGCGACGAGATAGGGAACGAGCGCGATCTGCGGGGCGAGCGCGAACACCCGTCGATCCGCAGCGGCGGGGATCGTGTCTTCCTTCTGGATGAATTTGACCCCATCGGCAAGCAATTGCGCCCAGCCGTGGAAGCCGCCGGCATACATCGGCCCGACTCGGCTCTGCATGTGTGCCATGGCTTTGTGTTCCATTTGGCCGACCATCAGCGGAAGCGTCAGGAACGCCGCCACGACGATGAGACAGCGCAACAAGATCTCGAGGAAGTCACCCATCAGGATCCTCACCTTCGGGAGCACGCTCGTCGGCCCAATCTTCAGGAACTCCGGGTGGCTTCATCCGGCGCCGGCTTGGCGACGCCCCATCGCCCTCGCCCGGCTCCTTCGCACCCGGCCACTGCTTCGCGACGCGCGCGGCAAGGACGAACTCTTTACGCAGCGGATTGCCCTCGAAACCGTCGGGCAGCAGCAGTGGCTCGAGCGGGGTGTCGTCAGTGCCAGTGAAGTTGATGCCGAACATCTCATAGGTCTCGCGCTCGTGCCACCCAGCCCCAGCGAACACATCAGTGACCGATTCGATCGCAGCACTTTCTCGATCGATATAGGTTGCGACGAGCAGATGATCTAGGGGCTTCAGTCGGGCGAGGTGGATGACGAGTCGGAAGCCCTCGGGATATTCATCGACTGCGGACAGCCAGTCAAAATAGGTGTAGCCCTGATCGCGCAGCGCTCGGATCGACGAGCGCCAGTCAGCGGATGTGACAACGCGATGGGGCGGACCGAAGGGGTTCGTGTCGAGGCTCATCGCGGTGCTTTCAACGTCGGACCGAGCAGCGATGTGACTGAGCGCGGCTTGGGCGCATAACGCTCGGCGAGGTTTTCCTGCGCGATCTTGTTCTGCAGCGTCACGATGCCGTTGAGCAATGCTTCAGGCCGGGGCGGGCAGCCCGGCACATACACATCGACCGGGATGATCTGATCGACGCCCTTCGTCACGCAGTAGGAGTCCCAATATGGCCCGCCGGAGTTGGCGCAGGAGCCGAAGCTGATGACGTATTTGGGCTCAGGCATCTGATCATAAAGCCGCTTAATCGCGGGCGCCATCTTGTCGGTCACGGTGCCGGACACCACCATCAGATCGGCCTGCCGCGGACCCGGGGCAAATGGGATGACGCCGAGGCGGATGAAATCGTGGCGTGACATCGACGTGGCAATGAATTCGATCGCGCAACAGGCGAGGCCGAAGTTGAACACCCAGAGTGAATAGCGCCGACCCCAGTTGAGCAGATAGCGGGCGGGTTTGGGCGCAAGGCTCGCACCCGCGCCCAGCGTCGGCGGGCTCTGGATCGGCGGGCCGATGGTCGGCATGTTGAGCGCTACTTGGTCCATGCAAGCACTCCTTTGCGCCAGGCATACACGAGGCCAACCGCGATGAACCCGATGAAAATGCCCATCTCGGCCACTGCCGCCCAGCCGATCGCGGCATAGACGACGGCCCAGGGGAAGAGGAACACCGCATCGACGGCGAAGATCACGTACAGGAACGCATACACGAAATAGCGCACATTGATTTGCGCCCAGCCGTCACCGACCGGATCGACGCCCGATTCGTAGGTGAGCAATTTTTCGTATGACGGAACGCTCGGCCGGAATAACCGGTTGGCGCCCATCATGGCCGCCGCGAGGCCGATGCCCACCACAATGATGACGCCGACGGCGGCATAGTCATCCAAGTAGTGGCGCATGGAAGCAGTCTAGGGATGTCCGCGGCTGCTGTCGGCCCTCCGAGCCGATTGTTCCTGTGGGTTTTCGCGCGGCGGTTAGGAAACCCGGATAAATGTGACCGCGAAGTCTGCGTCCGGTGTGAACGGCATCAGATCCCAGGTCGCGAAACGCTGTTCGATCTCGAGGCCAGCCGCCGCGAGATCGGCGTCGAATGCCTCGAGCGCATAGCCACGGTCGAGGCCGAACCCGACGACGATTCGTCCGCCGGTTCGTACGTGGCGGGCCAAGCCGCTCAGGATGGCCGATTCAGTGCCGGCGGCAACAAAGGTGATCACATTACCGGCCATGACCGCTGCGTCGAAAGGTTCTTCATGACCCGCCGCCGCAAGATCCAGAGTCGCAAGATCCCCGACCACCCATTCGGGCCCCGGATGATCCTCGGTGGCCGCGGCGATAAGTTCTGGATCGACGTCCACACCAACCACCCGGTGGCCGCGGGCAAAGAGCTCCGCACCGATCCGGCCGGGCCCACATCCCGCGTCGAGCAATCGCGATCCGGGCGCGACGACTGCGTCAATCAGTCGGGCCTCGCCGGCCAGATCCACACCCTCGCGGGCCATCTGGCGGAAGCGTTCGATGTACCACTGCGAGTGGCCTTCCTCGGTCTCGCTGAACCAGCGTGGGATGTCTGTCATAAACCCATGATCTCGCACCGGCGAAGCCGTGATTATGTCCCCATGACGCCACTCATCCGCGCGGACCGAATCCGCTCAGACCGTGCGGGAATAATTGGACGGCCGTGAGCGTAGTCTCCTGATGTGAAACAGTCTCGCGCGGGCATTGCCCTCGGCGCCGGTGCGTACTTGTGTTGGGGTTTCTTCCCGCTCTATTGGCCGCTCCTGGATCCGGCCAGCTCGCTCGAAGTGCTCGCCCATCGAGTGGTGTGGTCGCTGTTGTTCTGTGGGTTGTTACTGCTGGTCACATCCCGGTGGAAGACGTTCTGGACGATCTGGAAACAGCCTCGGCTGCTCGTCATCCTCGGTTTCGCATCCGTCTTTGTCGCAATCAACTGGGGGGTCTTCATCTATGCCGTGACGCATGATCA
The DNA here is from genome assembly GCF_057586615.1 of Aeromicrobium changchenzhani. Taxonomy (NCBI): domain Bacteria; kingdom Bacillati; phylum Actinomycetota; class Actinomycetes; order Propionibacteriales; family Nocardioidaceae; genus Aeromicrobium; species Aeromicrobium changchenzhani. The sequence continues at coordinate 3,176,111 of NZ_CM172480.1, forward strand.
CGTCATCGAGACATCACTCGGCTATTTCATCAACCCACTCGTCACGGTTCTGCTTGGCGTGTTCGTGCTGGGTGAAAGATTGCATCGCATGCAGTGGATCGCGGTCTCAGTTGGCGCTATCGCGGTTGTCATCCTAACCGTCGACTACGGTCGCCTGCCGATCATTGCGCTCGCCGTTGCGTTCTCCTTTGCCGGTTATGGTTTCCTCAAAAAGAAGGCCAACTTTGGTGCGATCGAGGGGCTCTCAATGGAGACTGCCCTGTTGGCTCCGGTGGCTCTGCTGTTCTTGATCTGGCTACAACTGCATGGATCGTTGGCGTTCGGGCATGCCGGCGTTTCGAATATGTTGCTGCTCGCACTGACCGGCGTCATCACAGCAATACCGTTGCTGATGTTCGGCGGCGCCGCAACGAGATTGTCGCTGACTACAATCGGCCTGTTGCAATACCTAGGCCCGATTGTGCAGTTCATCCTCGGCCTGCTCGTCTTCCACGAGACCATGACGTCCGCGCGTTGGATCGGCTTCTTCCTGGTCTGGATTGCCCTGGTCATCTTCACCTCGGACGCAGTGGCGGCCCATCGTCGTACGCTCCGCCAGTCCGCCGAAGCCCTCGCCCTCTAGCCGTGACAGTTTCCCACGGGCGGGCGGGGCGATGGGGTCAGGAGAGGCGGGTTGCCACGGCGTCGCAGAGCAACTCGAACGCGGCGCGAGCGGGCTGGTCGGGAAGTGTCACGAGCAATTTCCGCGCCGCATCCGATTCTGCCTGTACGTAGGCCCGCGCCTCATCCATCGCCGGATGTACGCGCAGGAGCGCAAGCGCCTCGGCGTGTTCGTCGTCATCGGTCAACGGCCTTGCGAGCAACGACAACAGCCGGGCATCGGCCGGATCGCTTGAGCGTATGGCGATCAGGGTCGGCAACGTCAAAACACCTTCACGCAGATCCGTGCCTGGCGTCTTGCCCGAATCATCGGTCTCGCTGCTGATGTCAATGATGTCGTCGCGCAATTGGAACGCTGCCCCGATGCGTTCGCCGAATTCGGCCAGCACATCCTGAACCGCCACGGGAGCATCGGCCATCATGGCGCCATAACGCGCCGAGGTCGCGATCAGGGAGCCCGTCTTGTCGGCCACAACGGACAGATAATGCTTAAGCGCATCGCCGTCACCGGGGCCGAGTGTCTCACGGATCTGTCCATGTACGAGCCGAGCAAATGTCTCGGCTTGAATCCGGACCGCGACTGGTCCGAGCGAGGAGACGACATAGGACGCCTGGGCGAATAGGAAGTCACCGACCAGGATTGCCAAGGAGTTGTCCCACCGCGCATTGGCGCTGGGCGCCCCGCGGCGAATATCGGCCTCGTCCATAACGTCATCGTGATAGAGCGTAGCCAGATGCGTCAGTTCGACGGCAACGGCCGATGGGACGACATCGGGGTTGAGCGGATCGCCGAACTCGGCAGCAAGCAGCGCAACAAGGGGCCGGAACCGTTTGCCGCCAGCATTCATCAGGTGGGCAGCGGCCTCGGCGACGAACTGCTCCGAGCTCTGGACGGCGACGGCCAACTGTTCCTCGGTGGCCGCCACGCCAGCATTCACCCGCGCTTCAAGTGCCGGGTCGTCAAATGAAACACCCAGGCTCAACACGGTCACGATCGATCTTCTCCTGCAGGTCTGGTCAGCGCACGAATGCGCCTGCGTGTTGCGCGAGCTCTAACAACGGGCCGGGGATGACGCCGAGTGCCAGAGTTGCCACAGCCGTTATGGCTACGACAACCGTAGTCAGTGGGGCGTGAACGACAACGGTCGGCCCATCGTCAATCGGATCGGTGAAGAACATCAGCACGATGACACGGATGTAGAAGTATGCAGCGATAGCACTGCTCAGGACGCCAATGACGACCAACGGCCAGGCGCCACCGGCATACGCGGCGCTGAAAACTGCCCACTTGCCGATGAAGCCCGCGGTCAACGGAATGCCAGCAAATGACAGCATGAACAGCGCAAAAGCACCGGCAATGTAGGGCGACTGTCGCCCGAGGCCAGCCCAACGTGACAGGTGAGTGGCTTCCCCACCACCATCTCGGACCAGCATCACGATCGCAAATGCGCCAATCGAAGCGAGCCCGTAAGCGATCAGGTAGAACACCACTCCGGAGAATGACGTGACGGTGTCGACACCCTTGACACCGATGTAGGCACCTTCAACGCCGACCAGAACGAACCCGGCGTGCGCGACCGAAGAATAGGCCAGCATACGTTTGACGTCGGTCTGCGGGATCGCGATGATCGAGCCGATCAGCATCGTGAGGACGGCGATGATCCAGATCGTCGGACGCCAATCCCAGGAAGAACCGCCGAAGGCGACAAACAGGATACGCATCAGCGCGACGAAGGCCGCAGTCTTGGTGCCGGCAGCCATGAAGGCGGTGACCGGTGAAGGCGCGCCTTGATAAACGTCTGGAGTCCAGGAGTGGAATGGTGCAGCGCTGACCTTGAACAGCAGGCCAACACAGAGCAGCGCAACCGAAACCAGCAACAGATTGTTGTCGCCGATTCGGTTGGTGACCGCGACGTTGATGTCCGCGAGGGTGAAGCTGCCCGCATAGCCGTAAGCAAGTGCGGCGCCATAGAGGAAGAACACCGACGAGAACGCACCGAGCAGGAAGTATTTGAGCGCGGCTTCCTGACTCAGCAGACGACGGCGACGCGACAGGCCGCACAGGAGATATAGCGGCAGGCTGATGACCTCGAGCGCAATGAACATTGTGAGCAGATCATTGGCAGAGGAGAAGAGCATCATGCCGGCGGTCGAGAACAACGCCAGCGGGAAGATCTCCGAGTGCTCGATATTCAACGCGATGGCTTCGGCTTCGCCAGCCGATCCCGGCGGGTCTGAGGCGCGGCCGGTGAATGAGCTCAGGCCGCCGTCGAGTTTGCGCTCGGCGAACAGCAGGATGCTCAAAATCGCGAACACCAGCAGCATGCCCCAAACGAAAACTGCGGGCCCATCGACAGATAGCGCGCCTTCAATTGCCAACTGGCCGCGAGCGGGAAGCCCGCCCTTGATGACATTGAGGTCAAGTCCCACCCAGATGGTGTCGGCGAGAGCAGCACCGAGGCCGACAACGGCGATAATCACCTGGACAGTGAAGCGGTGGCGGCGCGGCCAGAAGGCCTCGACCAACACACCGAGCATCGCGGCAGTGACCACGATCAGCAACGGCGCAATCAGCGAGTACTCGATCGTGGGCGCATCGATCACGGGAACGTCGTAGCCGATCACTTGCCAGCCCCCTCATTAGTAGCGATGCCGAGGTCAACGGCGGTGCGCGGTGGTGGATCGCCGATCCCGACATGCGTGGCGACGTCCTGGATGGCGGGGTTGATGACATTGAGCAGCGGCTGCGGGAAGAAGCCAAGTGCAACGATCAGCAGAACCGCGGGCGACAACGCCGCAATCTCACGCGGGCTCAAGTCATGTACGCCCTGATTGTCTTCGCGCAGCGGTCCGGTCATGGTCTTCTGGTACATGATCAGGATGTAGAGCGCGGCGAGCACGATGCCGATCACCGCAAACGAGCCCGCCCAGACCGAACGCGACAACGTGCCGGTCAGGACCATGAACTCAGAAACGAAGGGCGCAAGGCCAGGCAGAGACAAGCTCGAGAGTCCGGCCAGCAGGAAGATGCCCGCCGTGATCGGGGCGATCTTCTGAACCCCGCCGAAGTCGGAGATTTTGGCCGACCCGCGGCGCGCGATGAACATACCGGTGACGAGGAACAGCAATGCGGTCGAGAGCCCATGGTTGAACATGTAGAGCGTCGAGCCGGCCATCGACGTCGTCGTAAACACGAAGATGCCGAGCACGATGAAGCCGAAGTGCGAGACCGAGGTGAAGGCGATGAGTCGACGGATGTCGTCCTGACCCATCGCCAGCAGCGCCCCGTAGAGGATGCTGATCACGGCGAGAACAATGACGACCGGGCTGGCCCAGTCCGAAGCGTTCGGGAAGATGCCCAGGCAGAACCGGATCATCCCGAACGTGCCGATCTTGTCGATCACGCTGACCATCAGGACCGAAGTCGCTGGCGTACCGGCCGCACAGGCGTCGGACAGCCAGGTGTGCAGTGGCCACAGCGGCGCCTTGATCGCGAAGGCGATGAAGAAGCCGAGGAATAGCATCCGCTCGGTGTTGGTGCCCATGTCGAGATTCATCAGATCGGACAACAGATAGGTCGGGTTGCCGGCGCGCGATGTGACGACATACAGCCCGATCAGTGCAGCGAGCATCAAAAGCCCGCCGACCAGGTTGTAAATCAAGAACTTGACCGCGGCGTAGCTCCGGCCCGGCCCACCGAACGAGCCGATCAGGAAGTAGAGCGGGACGAGCGTCGCCTCGAACAGGATGTAGAACAAGAACACGTCGGTCGCCGCAAAGACGCCAATGGCAAGGCCCTCAAGCAGCAGCATCCATGCGAAGTAGGCGTTGTAGTCGGTCTTGCGCGGTAGCCGATCGCCCCAGGCCGCCAGGATCACGATCGGGGTGAGGACCGTTGTGAGCAGGATCAGCGTGACGCCGATGCCGTCGACGCCCAGCGAATAGTAGGCGCCGAATGGCTTGATCCAATCGTGTTTCTCGGCGAGCTGATAGCCCGAACCGCTGAGGTCGTACTGGGCCAACATCACGCAGGAGAGCACGAGGGTGATGAGAGAAGCCGCCAACGCGACGAACTTCGACGCATCTGTGCGCGGCATTACCGCGAGCAGGAGTGCGCCGACGATCGGGGCCGCGGCAAGGATCGTCAGGATCATGCGAGGTTCACCGCCAGGAGTGCGAGTACGACGAGGAATGCCCCGCCGAAGATGCCGAGCGCGTACGAACGCACGTAGCCGGTCTGAGTCTTGCGAAGTTGTGTTGCAGTATCACCAATTCGGTCGGCAAGTCCGGTGACGGCCCCGTCGACGAAGGTGGTATCGAGATAGACCAGCGCACGCGTCAGATGCCGCACAGGACGTACGACGACTGCGTCGTTGAACGCGTCACCGTAAAGGTCCCGCCGACCAGCACGGGCGAAGAACGAGACTTCGGCGTCGGCCGGGGTCTCGCCCACGACAGGTTCACGCAGGTAGATGGCCCAAGCAGCAGCCACACCGACTACGACGACCACCAAAATGATGAGCGTCAGAACGAACGCCGGAACCGCGAGTTCCTCGTGTGGGGCTTCCCCGACAACCGGCGCCAGCCAGTTTTGGATCCATCCGCCGATCACGAGCGCACCACCGAGTAGCGACAATGCGGCAAGCGCGATGAGTGGCCAGGTCATGACCTTTGGCGACTCATGCGGATCGACGTCTTTCTTCCAGCGCTGTTCGCCAAGGAACGTCATGATCATCATGCGCGTCATGTAGAACGCGGTGACTCCTGCGCCAAGCAGTGCGCCCAGACCGATCCAGAAGTTATGCGCGAACGCGGCCTCGATGATCTTGTCCTTGGAGAAAAATCCAGAGAAGCCCGGGAATCCAATGATTGCGAGATAGCCGAACGCGAACGTCAAGAAGGTGATCGGCATGGCCTTGCGCAAGGCACCGTAATGACGCATGTTGACGTCGTCATTCGTGCCATGCATGACTGAGCCAGCGCCAAGGAACATATTGGCCTTGAAGAAGCCGTGCGTGATCAGGTGGAAGATCGCGAAAGCATAGCCGGCCGGGCCGAGGCCTGCGCCGAGCATCATGTAACCGATCTGGCTCATCGTGGAGCCGGCGAGCGACTTCTTGATGTCGTCCTTGGCGCAACCGATGTAGGCACCGAACAGGACCGTGACCAGACCGACCGCGATGACCGCATTGCGTGCGACCTCGGAGGCGTCGTAGATGCCGGCGGAGCGAACCACGAGATAAACACCGGCAGTGACCATCGTCGCGGCGTGGATAAGGGCCGACACCGGAGTGGGGCCCTCCATCGCATCAAGCAACCAACTCTGCAGTGGAACCTGTGCGGATTTGGCGCAAGCGCCCCACAAGAGCAACAGCCCGAGTGCAGTGGCGACACCACCGGAAGCATTGCCGGCGGCCGTGTTGACACCCGAGATCGCGGTCGTGCCGAACTGCGCGAACATCAGCATGATCGCGAGCGACATACCGACATCGCCGACACGGTTGACGATGAAGGCCTTCTTGGCTGCGGCAGCGGCGGTGTTCTTGTGTTGCCAGAAGCCGATCAACAGGTAGGACGCCAGGCCGACACCTTCCCAACCAAGGAACAGGACCAGATAGTCGGCCGCGAGAACCAGCGTGAGCATCGAGGCCACGAACAGATTGAGATAGGCGAAGAAGCGCCGACGACGGTAGTCGTGCTCCATGTAGCCGATCGAATAGATGTGAATCAGCGTGCCGACACCGGTGATGAGCAGCACGAATAACGCCGATAACTGGTCGAAGGTGAACGCCATCTCCACGTGATAACGACCCGAGTCGATCCACGTGTAGAGATTTGTGGTCACGGACCGGTCGCCGCTGTCGCGACCCAGCAACTGGATAAACATAATGAGGCCAACCACGAACGCCGCCGCCGAAGCGAACGTCGCGATCAGGTGGCCGAATCGGTCGGACTTGGGGGCGCCTCCCTGCTTGGAGCGCAGCGGAAAGCTTGGGGGATTGCCCCACACCAGCAGCAATGCTGCGCTGGCAAGTGGAATGGCAATCGGGAGCCACATCAGCTCGAGCATGTCTCCCTCAGAACTTCAACAGGCTCGCCTCGTCGACCGAAGCCGAACGACGCGTGCGATAGATGGACACGATGATGGCGAGGCCGACGACGACTTCCGCGGCGGCAACAACCATGACGAAGAAGGCCGCCACCTGACCGTCGAGATTGCCATTCTGACGGGAGAAGCTCACCAGCGCGAGATTCGATGCATTGAGCATGAGCTCGATGCACATGAACACGATGATGGCGTTGCGACGTACGAGGACGCCGGTCGCTCCGATCGTGAACAGGATCAGTGAGAGTGTGATGTATTCGTTCATTTTTCCTCATCAACTCCCGGTTCGAGCTGTCTGCGAAGCTTCTCGACGTCACCGTCGAACTCATCGCGGACCTGACCTCGTGAGGAGATCGACGGTGGGATCGAGAGCTCCGAGGGAGACCCATCGGGCAGCAGAGCCGGGGTATCGACCGCATTGTGTCGGGCGAATACGCCGGGCGTCGGCAACGGGCCGGGATGTTTGCCGGTCGCGGCATAATCACGGATGCGTTGGGCGGCGCGTTCGGCCTGACCGGGGCGTTTGACGAACTGTTCACGGTGCGCCAGAACCATCGCGCCGAGCGCAGCCGTTATCAGCAGCGCGCTGGTGAACTCGAAGGCGAGGACGTACTTGCCGAATAGCAGTTCGGCCAAACCAAAAGTGTTGCCGTCGGCATTGGCCTTGGTTAGGCCAACAACCGATCCGGTGATCGTCTGCCCCACCGCAGTGACCGCAGTAATGCCGAATAGGAGGCCAACGACCGTGGCTGCGGCGCGCTGTCCTTTGATCGGCTCGACGAGCGAGTCGATGCTTTCGACACCAACCAACATCATCACGAACAGGAACAACATCATGATCGCACCGGTGTAGACGATGATCTGCACCGCGAAGAGGAATGGGGCGTTCTGCGCCGCATACAGGACCGCGAGACTGATCATCACAACTGCGAGGGAAAGCGCAGCGTGCACCGCCTTGCGGGCGAAGATCAGCCCGAGGGCAGCGATCACCATGACCGGCGCGAGTATCCAGAAGGCAACCACTACTCTGTCTCCTCAGTCGCAGTCTTCCCGTTCGTCGTTTCCACGATGGGCAACTGCATACCCTTGTAGTAGTCGTGTTCGTCGTCGCTGATCATCTGCTCGTGCGGCGGCTCGACCATTCCGGGCAACAACGGCGCCAACAGGTCGGACTTTTCATAAATGAGCGCTTCACGACTGGTGTCGGCCAATTCATACTCATTCGTCATCGTGAGCGCGCGGGTCGGGCACGCCTCGATGCACATTGCGCACAGGATGCAGCGCAGGTAATTGATTTGATAGACACGGCCATAACGCTCACCGGGGCTGAACCGCTCGCCCTCGGTATTGGAGGCACCTTCGACATAGATCGCGTCAGCCGGGCAGGCCCAAGCGCACAACTCACAGCCGATGCACTTCTCCAGCCCATCGGGCCAACGGTTGAGTTGGTGACGCCCGTGGTACCGCGGCGCGGTTGGCATCTTGACAAATGGATACTGCTCGGTGACCGTCTTGCGGAACATCGTGCGGAACGTGACGCCGAAACCGGCGATCGGATCCCACAGCGATTCCTTGAGTGGCCCACTGACTGGCTGTTCAGACATCTACAGACTCCCCCAATTCTGAGGTAGGTTTTTTGGCGACCTGACCGGGCATCGGCGGGACTGGGTAGCCCCCGGCGAAGGCGTCGAACTCCGGTTCGGGCTCGATCACCGGCTTCTTCTCAGGAATGAAGAAACTGAGTACCAGGATGATTCCGACCGCGACAGCAACCCAGGTGAGCACCTGCATGTTGAGCACGTCCTCGCTACGCGCCTTGCGGATCGCGGCGACCGCGACGGTCCAGGCCAGTGCCGCCGGGATGAGAACCTTCCAACCGAACGTCATGAACTGGTCATAACGCAGGCGCGGGAGCGTTCCACGCAGCCATACGAACACGAAGATAAAGCACAAAGTCTTGCCCAGGAACCATAGGACCGGCCAGTAGCCGGTGTTGGAGCCTTCCCAGATCTGGGCGATGCCGAACGGTGCTCGCCAACCGCCGAGGAACATCGTCGTGGCAAGGGCCGAAACCGTGACCATGTTGACGTATTCGGCGAGAAAGAACAGGGCGAACTTGAGCGAGGAATATTCGGTATGGAAACCGCCGACGAGCTCGCCTTCGGCTTCGGGGAGGTCGAACGGTGCACGGTTGGTCTCGCCGACCATCGCGATCATGTAGATCACGAACGACGGAAACAGCGGCAGGAAATACCACGTGTCGGACTGCGCGGCCACGATCTCGGAGGTCGACATCGTGCCGGCGTACATGAACACCGAGACCAATGCCAAGCCCATTGCGACTTCGTAGGAGATCATCTGCGCGCTGGAGCGCATCCCGCCGAGCAGCGAGTAAGTCGAGCCGGACGACCAGCCGGCCAACACGATGCCGTAGATGCCGACTGAGGTGACCGCAAGGATGTAGAGGACCGCAACCGGCGTGTCGGTCAGTTGCAGCGGCGTGACGGTGTCGGTGAATGGAATTTTGGCGTCGGGGCCGAACGGGATGACCGCCCAGGCCAGGAACGCAGGAACTGTGGCCAGGATCGGGGCTAAAACGTAGACAACCTTGTCGGCTGCCTTGACGACGATGTCTTCCTTGAGGGCGAGTTTGACGCCATCGGCGAGGCTCTGCAACAGCCCGAACGGCCCGTTAACGTTGGGGCCGATGCGGTGCTGCATCTTGGCCACGACGCGGCGCTCGAACCAAATGTTGAACAGCGTGTAGACCACGAGGATGACGAAGATCAGAACCGCTTTGAGTGCGATGACCCAGAACGCTTCATTGCCAAAGAGCGGATTCATTTGCGGCCTCCTTCGAGCGACACGACATCGGCGTAGCCGGCAGCGAGGTTTCGTCGCAGCGACGCGCCAGCCGAGTTGGTCGGTGCCCAGACAACCCCATCAGGAAGATCGGCGATCTCGGCGGGGAAGCTGACCTCGCCCGATGCCGTCGATATTGTGACGGTGTCACCGGCTTCGGCGCCCACCGCGGCGAGTGTTGCGCTGCTGGCACGTACGACCGCAGGTCGCGCGGTGGCGAGGTATTGCTCCTGACCGTCTTGGCCGCGTGCGTCGTCAATCATCAGCCGCCAGGTGTCGAGAACAACCGCACCCGCCTTGGCCTTGATTGGCTTGGGCTCGACTGTCGGTGCCTCCGCACGGTCGCCATCCCATGGTCCGAGCTGCTGCATATCGGCGCGGGCCTGTTCGACCGTACGGAAGCCGATCGGCGTGTCCAGTTCTTCGGCGATGCCAGCGAGAACGCGGATGTCGGTGAGCGAGTTGGGCGAGCTGAGAACGGCTGGGAATGGCCGCACTCGACCTTCCCAGTTGACGAATGAACCGGGGCGTTCGACCATCGGCGCGACCGGCAGCACGACATCGGCAACAGCGGTCACATCGCTTTCACGAACCTCGAGGCTCACGACGAAATCGGCAACTGCGAGTGCCGCCCGCGCCTTGGCTGGATCTGGGAGATCGTCGATCTCAACGCCACCGACAACCAATGCCTTAAGCGCACCGGACTCGGTAGCCGCGATGATCCCCGTCGTGTCCCGACCCTTTTTGGCCGCAATCGTTTTGATTCCCCACGCAGCAGCCAGATCGGCACGCGCCGATGCATCGGCAAGCGGGCGGGCACCGGGCAAGAGAGCTGGTAGGCAACCTGCCTCGACCGCGCCGCGGTCACCCGCACGACGCGGTATCCAGGCGAGACGCGCCTTGGCTGCCGAGGTCGCGGCGAGCGCAGCGCTGAATGCACCCGGGGCCGACGCCAACCTTTCGCCGGCAAGGACGATCGTGTCGGCATCGAGTTCGAGCGCCTTGAGTGCTTCGGCTTCGCCACCGGGGGTGATCTGAACCAGTTGCCCGTTCATCTTGTGCAAAGCACGGGTGGCATGGGTCGCGATCGCGGTGATCTTGACGCCGTGGCGTGAGGCTTTGCGCAACCGCAGGAACACCACGCCACCCTCATCTTCGGGCTCGAAGCCGACGAGGACGATCGATTTGGCCTTTTCCAGATCATCGAATGTGACGGTCAGCGACGTGGCCGCCACATGCGCGGCCAAGAAGTCAGCCTCTTCGGCCGAATGGGCACGAGCACGAAAATCGATGTCATTCGTCTTGAGCGCAACGCGGGCAAACTTTGAGTACGCATAGGCGTCTTCGGTGGTCAGGCGTCCACCGGTGAGTACGCCCACCTTGCCCTCGGCGCGTTTGAGTCCGGCGGCGGCAGCGGCGAGCGCGGCTGGCCAGGAGACTGCTTCGAGTTCACCGGTCTCGCCGTTGCGCACCATCGGACGAGTCAACTGATCGCCCTGAGTCGCGTAGGTGAATGCGAACCGATCTTTGTCGGTAATCCACTCTTCATTGACTTCGGGATCGTTGCCAGACAGGCGGCGCATGACCTTGTTACGGCGGTGGTCAACGCGGATCGCCGCGCAGGTCGAGTCGTGCTCGGCAATCGACGGCGTAGATACGAGGTCGAATGGGCGGGCACGGAAACGATAGTCCGCGCTGGTCAGGGCACCAACTGGACAGATCTGAATGGTGTTGCCCGAGAAGTAGGACGAAAACGGCTCGTTTTCGTAGATACCAACCTGCTGGTAGGCGCCACGTTCGAGCATGTCAATGAACGGGTCACCGGCAATCTGCTCGGAAAAGCGTGTGCAGCGGGCGCACAACACGCAACGCTCACGATCGAGCAATATCTGCTCCGACACGTTGGTCGGCTTGCGGAAAGTTCGCTTGGTCTCAACGTAGCGGGACTCCCCGTAGCCGTGGCTCATCGATTGGTTCTGCAGCGGGCACTCCCCGCCTTTGTCGCAAACCGGGCAGTCGAGCGGGTGGTTGATGAGCAGGAACTCGAGGTTGCCGTTCTGGGCCTTTCTGGCAACCGTCGACGTCACTTGCGTCTTCACAACCATGCCAGCGGCGACTTGAATCGTGCAGGAAGCCTGCGGCTTGGGGAAGCCGCGGCCATTGCCGGCATCGGGGATGTCGACCAGACACTGGCGGCAGGCACCGACCGGATCAAGCAGCGGGTGATCACAGAAACGCGGAATCGCGACACCCATGAGCTCAGCGGCGCGGATCACGAGGGTGCCCTTGGGGACGCTGACCTCGACATCATCGACGGTCAGTGTGATCAGATCGTCGGTACCTTCGGTCTCGGCGGCGGTCACTTCGCACTCCCCACGGTGGTCTTGTCGAGCGGTGTCTTCTCGAACAGTGTCGAAGCGGCCGGCGGGAACAGTTCCGCTGACGGCGTATGCATCCCGGCTTCGAACTCTTCGCGGAAATATTGAATCGCCGACATGACCGGGCTGGTCGCGCCGTCACCGAGCGCACAGAACGCGCGGCCCAAAATGTTCTCGCACATGTCGAGCAACAACTCAATGTCGCCCTCGTTGCCCTCACCCTTGTCCAGGCGGGTAATGGTCTGGGTCAGCCACCAGGTGCCTTCACGACATGGTGTGCATTTGCCGCAGGACTCGTGCTTGTAGAACTCGGTCCAGCGCAATACCGCACGAACAACCGAGGTCGTCTGATCAAAGATTTGCAGCGCACGGGTGCCGAGCATCGAGCCCGCCGCGCCGACGCTTTCGTAGTCGAGCGGCATATCGAGGTGTTCGGCGGTCAACAATGGGGTCGAAGATCCGCCCGGCGTCCAAAACTTCAACTCTGAGCCGTCGCGCATACCGCCACCGAGCGCCAACAGTTGGCGCAATGTGATGCCTAACGGCGCTTCATACTGGCCGGGCGTCTTGACGTGACCGGACAGCGAATAGAGGACCATGCCCTTGGACTTTTCGGTGCCCATCGCGTTGAACCAGCCACTGCCGCCACGGATGATACTGGGGACCGACGCAATCGATTCGACGTTGTTGATGACGGTCGGGCAGGCATACAAGCCTTCGACCGCCGGGAATGGTGGGCGCAAGCGAGGTTGACCGCGGCGGCCTTCGAGCGAGTCGAGCAGCGCCGTCTCCTCGCCGCAGATGTAGGCGCCCGCGCCAGCGTGGATGACCAGTTCGCAGTTGATGCCCGAGCCGTGAATGTTCTGGCCCAAATGACCGGCTTCGTATGCCTCGGTCACTGCGGCGCGCAGCCGGCGAATGACATGGAGGACTTCACCGCGTACGTAGATGAAAGCCTTTTCCGCGCGAAATGCGTAACAGGAGATGATGGCGCCCTCAATGAGGGTATGCGGCGTGGCCATCATGAGCGGGATGTCTTTGCAGGTGCCCGGTTCGGCTTCATCGGCATTGACGACCAGATAGTGGGGCTTGTCGTCACCCTGTGGAATGAAGCTCCACTTCATTCCGGTCGGGAAGCCTGCGCCACCGCGGCCACGTAGGCCCGAATCCTTGACCGCCGTGATGACTTCGTCCGGTGCCATTGCCAGCGCCTGCTTGAGCGCCGAATAGCCACCGGCCTTCTCATAGGCGGCAAGCGTCCAAGATTTTTCATTGCCCCAGTCGGCCGAGAGAACGGGGGTAAGAGTGTCGGTCATGCCTTGTCCTCTTCCGCTTTGGTCTCGGATTCGGCACGGGACGTATCCGCGTTTTCGACCGCTTCGACCTTCGACTCGGTGGCCTGCGGTGCGGGTTCGCGTGTGTCGACGTCAACTGCCGGAGCCGCCCAGCCTTGTTCCTTGGCGATGTTGAGGCCAGCCAGCGAAGCCGTCCCGGCGCCAATACCTTCATTGGCCAATCCGTCTTCGAAGCCAGCAATAACCCGCTCGGCCTCGCGCCAGTTGCCGATTTTGGCGCCGCGGCTCGCGCAGACCGGCTTGCCGGCACGAAGATCGTCGACGACGCCGACGGCCGATTCGGGAGTCTGGTTGTCGAAGAATTCCCAGTTGACCATCATGACCGGCGCGTAGTCGCAGGCCGCGTTGCATTCGACGTGCTCAAGGGTGATCTTGCCGTCCTCTGTCGTCTCGTCGTTGCCGACGTCGAGGTGGTCCTTCAGCCGGCTGAAGATTTCGTCGCCGCCCATGACCGCGCACAGCGTGTTCGTGCAAACGCCCACGTGATAATCGCCAACCGGACGACGTTTGTACATCGTGTAGAACGTGGCAACGCCGGACACTTCTGCGGCACTGATGTCGAGGATCGTCGAACAGAGTTCGATGCCCTCATTGGTCACGTAGCCTTCTGAGGATTGGATCAGATGCAGCATCGGCAGCAGTGCCGAACGTGCCTGCGGATAGCGACCGGCCAGCTCGTGCAACTCATCGACAGTCTTGGCGTTCAACGGTCAACTCCTCCCATAACCGGATCGATGCTCGCGATCGCCACCACAATGTCGGCGATATAGCCGCCTTCGGCCATGACCGACGTTCCTTGCAAATTTGTGAAGGACGGATCGCGGAAATGCGCTCGGAACGGCCGGGTGCCACCGTCAGACACGGCGTGACAAGAAATCTCGCCACGCGGTGCCTCGATGCTGGTATAGACCTGACCGGCCGGAACCCGGAAACCTTCGGTCACGATCTTGAAGTGATGGATCAGCGCTTCCATCGACTGGCCCATGATCTTCTTGATGTGCTCGGGTGAATTGCCTTGGCCGTCTGACCCGACCGACAGTTGGGCTGGCCAGGCTATTTTCTTGTCATCGATCATGACCGGGGCACCCTCAAGTTTGGCGAGGCGTCCGGTGGCCTGTTCGACGATGCGAAGCGATTCCCACATCTCGTCAAGGCGGATACGAAAACGGCCGTAGGCATCGGGTTCATTGCGCGTCGCGACCTCGAAGTCGTAGGTCTCGTAGTCCCAATAAGGTTGTTTCTTGCGCAGGTCCCAGTCATAGCCGGTCGAACGCAACACCGGACCGGTGATTCCCAACGCCAGACAACCGGCAAGGTCGAGGTGACCCACCCCTTGCAGGCGGCCCTTAAAGATCGGGTTCTGATTACACAAATCAGCATATTCGGGCAGCCGCTTCTTGAGCAGTTTGACCGCATCGCGAATCTTCTGAAGCATGCCGTCCGGTAGGTCCTGAATGACGCCGCCGGGACGGAAATAGGCGTGATTCATCCGCAACCCGGTGATGCCTTCAAACAGGTCAAGGATGATCTCGCGGTCGCGGAATCCGCAGGTCATGACGGTCAGCGCGCCGATCTCCATACCGCCGGTCGCGACCGCGACGAGGTGCGAGGAGATGCGGTTGAGTTCGAGCAGAAGGACGCGTAAGACCTTTGCTTTTTCGGGGATTTGGTCCTCGATACCGAGCAGTTTCTCCACCGCGGCAACATAGACCGCTTCGTTGGAGAACGGCGCGACATAGTCCATGCGGGTGCAGAACGTGACGCCTATCGTCCAGGTGCGAAACTCCATGTTTTTTTCGATGCCGGTATGCAGGTAGCCGATACCGCAGCGGGCTTCGGTCACCATTTCGCCGTCGATCTCGAGAACGAGGCGGAGCACGCCGTGCGTCGACGGATGTTGCGGACCCATGTTGATCACGATGCGGTCGCCGATGCCACCGGCGCCGATCTGGTCCCAGTCCTGACCGGTAACGGTGTAAACCTTGCCGCCGCTGGTGTCCGTTGAGCTTGCGTAAGGATCGGTCATTAGTTGTACGCCCTTCGCTGATCCGGGGGCGGGATCGTCGCACCCTTGTACTCCACCGGGATGCCGCCGAGCGGATAATCCTTGCGCTGGGGGTGGCCGGGCCAGTCATCAGGCATCAGGATCCGGGTCAGGGCAGGATGCCCGTCGAAGATGATCCCGAACATGTCGTAGGTTTCGCGCTCGTGCCAATCGGCCGTCGGGTAGATACTGACGACGCTCGGTATGTGCGGATCGCTATCGGGGGCGGCGACCTCTAGCCGAATTCGACGGTTGTGGGTCATCGACATCAGGTGATAAACCGCATGCAGTTCGCGGCCGGTTTCATGCAGGTAGTGAACGCCAGAGACGCCACTGCAAAACTCAAAACGAAGCACTTCGTCGTTACGCAGATGCGTCACGACCTCGAGAATGTGCGCGCGCCGGATATGGAAGGTGATCTCACCGCGATAAATAACAACCTTTTCGATTGCTTGTTGCCCGCCAAGAAGCCGGTCCAGTTGATCGGAGACTTCGTCGAACCAGCCGCCATAAGGCTTTTTCGCGGCACTCGGCGCAACGACCGGTTGGGTCAGCCCGCCGTAGCCCGATGTGTCACCCGTGCCAGCAACGCCAAACATGCCTTCGCGGACTTCGACGATTTCTAAGTCGCGAGCCTCGCTCCGCACGAGTCCGGCGACGGTTTCTTTGCTCGCGTCCTGGGTATCGTTCTTGACGCCGGTGTAGTCGGACTTCTTATCCTCGCTCAACGCATGAGTCCCTTCATCGCTGATGTGGGAGTTGCGAGCAGTGCAACTTTTTCCTGCTCGGCAATTTGGGCAAGCCGGTTGACGCCGAGTTTCTCGTGCTGGATATTGGCGTGCAATTTGAGCACGGCGTCAATCAGCATCTCCGGTCGTGGCGGACAACCGGGCAGGTACATGTCGACCGGCACGATGTGGTCAACACCCTGAACGATCGCATAGTTGTTGAACATGCCACCCGAACTCGCGCAAACACCCATCGCGAGGACATATTTGGGCTCCGCCATCTGGTCGTAGATCTGGCGAAGGACGGGGGCCATCTTCTGGCTCACGCGGCCGGCGACGATCATGAGATCGGCCTGGCGCGGCGATGGCCGGAAGACCTCCATGCCAAAGCGAGCCGAGTCATAGCGCGGGGCGCCGAAGGTCATCATTTCGATCGCGCAGCAGGCCAGACCGAAAGTGGCGGGCCAGAACGAGGCCTTGCGGAAGTAGCCGGCGAGTCCTTCGACCGTCGATAGGAGCACACCGCTCGGCAGCTTCTCTTCTATTCCCATGGGCTCAGTCCCATTCCAATCCGCCGCGGCGCCACACGTACGCATACGCAATGAACACCGTGAGCATGAAGACGAACATCTCCGCGAGCGCAAACCAACCGAGCGAGTCGAAAGCGACCGCGAACGGATAGAGGAAGACAATTTCGATATCGAAGACGATGAACAGCATCGCGATGATGAAGTAGCGGACCGAAATCTTGCCGCCGCCCTCAGGCAATGGGCTCGGCTGAATGCCCGATTCGTAGCGGTCCAGCTTGGCTCGGTTGTAGCGACGCGGGCCAATGAACGGCGCGATGCCGACGCTGCCGACGGCAAAGGCTGCGGCGATGGCGCCGAGGACGAGGATCGGCGTGTAAACGTTCACTGCTCGATCCCTCCTTCCTGACTTCGTGAAAAGATTCACGAGCGTGAGTACTGATTTAGTCTAGGCCCGCTTAGAGGCACGCTATCAGGGGGGTGACGGCGTGCAAAACCCTTAACGGGGGCCTAGTTGCATATCTGCAGTGCAGGCTATTTACGCAACATTTTCATGCCCAAATTGAGTGCTGCGATCACTGCGGCGACCGCAACAGCGCGGGCAGCGGAAAAGTGCAAGCAGGTCAGGGTTTGACCGAGTGGTGCAGCGCTACCACGCCGCCGGAAAGGTTGTGCCAGTCAACTTTGCCCCAGCCGGCACCGTTGATCGTCTCGGCGAGAGCACGTTGATCGGGCCAATCCTGGATCGACTCAGCAAGATAGACATAACTATCGGGATTGGAAGACACCCGCGTCGCAATCGCGGGCAGCGCTTTCATCAAGTAGTTGCGGTAGACGCTGCGGAACGGCGCCCAGGTCGGCTGGCTGAACTCGCATACGACCAGCCGCCCGCCCGGTCGGGTGACTCGCAACATCTCTTTGAGCCCGGCCACCGGATCGACAAAGTTGCGCAGCCCGAAGGAGATCGTCACCGCATCGAAGGAGTCATCACCGAACGGAAGCTTCGTGCCATCGCCGGCGGCGAACGACAGCCCCGGATAGGTCTGCTTCCCGACGTCGAGCATGCCCTGGGAGAAATCGCAGGGGACAACAAATGCGCCCGCTGTCGCGAATGGCACGCTCGAGGTGCCGGTGCCAGCGGCGAGATCCAGCACGCGCTCCCCGTGGCGGGGTGCAACGAGGTCGACGACCTTGTCGCGCCAGCGGCGGTCCTGGCCCATCGAAAGGACGTCATTGGTGATGTCATAACGCTTCGCGACGTCATCGAACATCGACGCGACCTCATGCGGCTGCTTGTCTAAAGTGGCTCTGCTCACCGGCTTACCATCCCACGAGTAGGCTTCTGGGTTGTGACCAACCCTGCCATCGAGGATGCACCCGTCCCGCTCCTCGTGCGCACCGTCCCGATCAAGGATCCGGGCGAGCTCATCGCCCTACTCCCGCGTACCGAACCACTGGCTTGGGTGCACGGCGGTGATGGCATCGTCGGCTGGGGTCATTGCGCGGCATTTACCGCTTCTGGGCCCGACCGGTTCGAAGCCGCCGCCACGTGGTGGCGCGAGTTGGCTGAGATCTCGGTCGTCCGTGATGAGGTCGGACGACCTGGCAGCGGATTGCTGGCATTTGGATCGTTTGCCTTCAGCGACAATTCCAACACCAGCACATTGGTCGTGCCCGAAGTCATCGTGGGCCGCCGCGACGGGATCTCTTGGCTCACCATGATCGGCACCGGCATCACCGCCCAGCCCATGCTCGCCGAGGCCGATGCCCCTGCCGCACCGGTTGGCACCCGGTTCAATGACGGCTCTGTCGACAGCACCGCTTGGCAGCAGATTGTTGCCGCCGGCATCGCCAATATTGCCGCGGGACGCCTCGACAAAATCGTGCTGGCCCGCGATGTCGAAGCCCGGCTCGATGCACCCTTGGACGTACGCTGGCCGCTTGCCAAGCTGGTGGGTGAGTATCCCAACTGTTGGACTTTCCACATCGACGGCTTTTTCGGCTCGACACCGGAGATGCTGGTACGCCTCGAGCGCGGACTCATCACGTCTCGCGTGTTAGCTGGCACGATCCGGCGGACCGGCGATGACGATCACGACAGCGCACTAGCCGGCACGCTTGCCCGCTCATCGAAGGATCTCGAAGAGCACGAGTATGCGGTCCGTTCGGTTGCCGAAGCGCTCGCACCGCATTGCACGTCGATGAACGTGCCCGAATCACCGTTCGTGCTGCATCTGCCGAACGTCATGCACCTAGCCACCGATGTGACCGGCGTGATCAAGGACGATGCGTCGGTACTGTCGCTCGCGGCTTCACTACATCCCTCGGCGGCGGTTGGCGGAACCCCCACGAAAGTCGCGGTCGAGTTGATCGACCAGCTCGAAAACCTGGACCGAGCGCGCTATGCGGGTCCGGTCGGCTGGATCGACGCCTCTGGCGACGGCGAATGGGGCATCGGGCTGCGATCGGCCCAGATCTTGGACGGCGGCCAGCTCGTACGCCTATTCGCCGGTTGCGGCATTGTCGCCGACTCTGTTCCCGAGGATGAGCTTGCCGAGTCGAACGCCAAACTCATACCCGTGCGCGATGCATTGGCGCCTCAGCAGTAAAACCACGCCCCGCAGGTTGAGTAGTCCGAGGTACGAGGGTGTATCGAAACCAAGGATTCGAGCCGATAGCGAATGTCAGACCGGCGCGAGTCCCGGTCGTCTGGGTGACAGTGAATCACCCGAGGACGCCCCAGTCAGCCGCCGTTTGATCCACGGCGCAGCATGTGATTTAGCCCAGTCGAGATTGTGCCCGGTCTGCTGAAACCGGCTGAATTTGACCGGTGCATCGAGTGGCAGCGGTTCAAATCCATGGCTGATGCCCAGGGTGTTGAGCACCTCAATCGCCATACGTTGGTGGCCAGCGCTCGACATATGCATGCGGTCGGCGGCCCACATACGATCATCGCGATAGTCGCGAAGTCGCCAGAAATCCACGACCACCACACCATGCTGCTCGGCAATCTCACGAACGAGTTCGTTGTAGATTGCGAATCGGCCGCGCAACGCGCCGAAGATCGCTGAGTCGCCCGGATCGTACGCAGTGAACATGACCACCTGCGCGCCGCTTGCGGCAAGCCGGCCGATCGACTCCGAATAGGCCGTCGCCAAGTCATCAATGTCGACCTTCGGCCGAAGTACGTCATTGGCTCCGGCATAGATGCTGACCAGATCGGGCTTCAGCGCGAGCGCCGGCTCAATCTGCTCGGCAAGGATCGGCAAGAGTTTGCGGCCTCTGATAGCGAGATTGGCGTAGCCGAAATCACTCTCGTGTGCCGCCAAGGCAGCGGCCATCCGGTCGGCCCAGCCCCGCACGCCATTGGGCAAATCGGGATCGGGGTCGCCGACGCCTTCAGTGAAAGAGTCGCCCAGCGCTACATACCGATGAAAAGTCACCAGCCTAGAATAACTGGCCTTCAGAATCACCGGCGCGGAACCGTGCTGATTCGGGCAGCTCGGACGTGCGCGCGTTCACCCCGTTTACCAACCAGGCTGAGGAACTCCACGGGTCCGGAACTGGTTGCTCCGAACCAGTGCGGGTGCGCGTGTCGAACTCGGTAACCTCGCCGGGTTCGAGGATGAGGTCGTGTTCACCGAGGACGAGTCGGAGTCTGCCGTTAAGGACAAAAGCCCAGTCGTAGCCTTCGTGAGTGCGAAGGTCCGGTTCGGCGTCGTCGCTTCCGGCGGGGAGCACGAATTTGTAGGCTTGGATACCTCCGGCTCGGCGGGTCAGGGGCAGGATGGTGTGGAGCCGTCGCGGCTGGGGAGCGGCAGCAGGCTGCCGAACAGATCGTCATGAGCCACGATCTGTTCGGCCATGCCGCATACGCCAAGGCGATCACTGCCGACGCGGGGTCACCTATCGTGCCAGCGGGCGGTCGGTAACCAAGCCCGCGAACTCCCAATACACCTGGATAGTTGAATCTCTCCCGATGACAAACCACCGCTGATCTAAAGTGGGCCTATGTCCGAATTCGTCCGATATGCGATCTGGTGGACGAAAACCGAACACGCCCGGGTGGTCACCGCAGCAGCGTCATGTCTTGGCGGCGTGGACCGCCGAATTGGCCAATCAGCCCGTAGGGCATGTGTGCCACACCGGCCCGTTGCGGGGATTCCCCGAAGCCAAACTTCTCAACGAGGTTTGCGCACGCGCCCACGGGTGCGGCACGAGCAAGCTCGCCTGAGTCAACAGCCTTTTCACCGCAGTCGAGGCACGTGGCATCGGACTCGGGAGCCAGCTGATGCGGGTCGTGGTCGATGACGCACTGAGCTGTGGGTTGTACCCGTGCCTGGAAGTACTCCCGAACCACCCAGCGGCGATATCTCTCTACACCGCGACTGGATGGCGCACCGTGCATCGACTCCGACCCGACTGGTTGCGTACCGGCGCCAGCGACGACGAGCCCGACGTGCATGTCATGGTTTTCACTGGTCAAACACTGTCGACACCGAACACCTCGCCAATATCCGCAACCGCCCGACTGAGTTCGCGCCAGGCGGCATCCCGCACTTGATCCTGGAGGTCATTGCGTACCCGGTTGACGAAGCCGAAAGTACGACGTCAGGGCGCTGTACTGTCAGGCTGCATGCCGACGGCTCGGTTTCTGTGACGGACAACGGTCGAGGAACCGACACCCGTCACGACGATTACGGCCAGTCGATCAAGAAACCGGTCATGGCGACCAGAGACCTCCGGTTCTTTGACTTCCCCGACGCTCAAATCCTTCCCGATAGTCATCCTCGCCGGGGGATATCGGTCGTCGCGGCGCTGAGCGAGTGGCTCATCCATACCAACCAACGCCACAGCGGGGCGTGGACCCAGCGCTACGAAAATGGCATGCCTGTGACTGATCTGGCACCGATTGAGGCCGACGGGACCAGCGGGACAACCGTGCACTTTCTTCCCAGCAAAGTGCGGCGTAGAGCAGCACCAGTGAGCGCGGTGCAGTTGAGAAGCTTGATCGGCTGGCCAAGCCTGGCAGTTGAGGTCATCACCGATGCGGGGTATGAGACGATCGCGGCAATCGACTGATACTGCCTTGGGGCGCTTATCTTGGCGTGCTTCTATGCCGCTGTGGGACGGAACGCCCGGCCACCCTGCGTCAACCGCTCCAGCACGGCGTCGCGATTCGGGTTGCCCACATCGTCACCACGCCACACCAGATGCAGCCCTGACTTCTCAGCCACGGCTTTCGAAGTACGATTGTGTTCGAGCCCGTCACGTTCCCAGGCTGCGACTTGCTCAACCAACCACTCAGAAATCTTCGCGCGGTCGGTGTACACCCCGGATGGAAAATGTGCCCACACCCGAGGATCGGACTCCAATCCATAGACGGCGTCGATGTCACTGACGTCAATGGCCGTTAGCTCAAGCCGGTCAGTCTGGCACCGTCGAAGATCACGCATCGACAGCACGATATATGGATCAGCATGTCCCCGTCTTTCCTCACCGGACGGTTCCGCAAGCCGGCGTCATACCGGGCACCTGAAGCGACAGTTGCGGCACTGAGGTGTCTCGAAACCTATAGGTTCCGACGCATCTGGATACCGAAACGTCGCAGTCAAACTGCTGCCGCAGACGTCAGCCGGCTGCCACCCGCCCCCAAGGTGCCTATCCGGCTGAGAACATGGACACATGGAGTTCACCGCGATGACTAGTCGCCCCCAGATCGACATCGCAATCCGGTCGGCGGTTGCTCTCGCCCTCGTCGTTCTGGTCATCGGCGCCGTGATCGAAAGGGACGCAAGCCAGATTGTTTCAACTGGTGTCTTCGGTGCGTGGATTGTGTCGATCTCCCGCGGGACTTGGCCCATGTGCTCGAAGCGGTGATCCTAGTCGGCTTCGTGGCCTGGCTGGCTCTCACGTTTGCCTGACAGCTAGGGACTGGCTCGATTTGGTTGACGCCTTGGGGTGTCACAGGCTTGACGGTTGTCAGGCCGCGTTAGGAGCGGAGCCTGTGAACGCGCCGACCGTATTGGGATCAAGGTCGGTTGAAACGCTCGACCGTTTGCCGCACAGTTAGTCGCTCCGCGAAGCAGCGCTCGTGACGACCACACGTGGGCTGCTGCAAGGTCCGGTGGTCCAAACCTGGGCCAGCCCCGGAAGGTCAAACTTAGACCTGGCCATAGATGTAGCCATGCGGCCCAACGCTTGTGCGTCGAGGGCGAAAGCAAGAGACACGCAATGTCGAACGAGTGTTGCGGAAGCGGCGTTGATGAAATCCTGCGTGCTCCTGTTATCGGTCATGGGGACCGTCATCTTGGTCCGGGTTTGTTCGCAGCTGCTTCGTAGTAGAGCTGAGTTGGCGACTCGAGTTCGCCGTTTGCCGGATCAGGGTTGCGATGAGTGTTGTTCGCCGTGCACTGCGCATTTCGCGTGCCAGCCTGTGGGAGCGACCTGGACGACCATGCGGCGGCGGCATTGGGCGCAGAAGCGCGGGGGTTCCATTCGCAGCAGGTCCGCGCACTGGCTGTGGTCGCGAGCGTCCGAGGCCTCCCCACATTGGTTGCAGAACGTCTTCATCATGGGGCGATCAGAGCGTCTTCTGAAGTTCCTTGATCGGCATCCCAAGCTCTGCCAACAAGTCGATGTCCTCGTTGGCGTCCCGGCCGAGGGTCGTGAGGTAATTGCCGACGACGACGGCGTTGACACCACCGAGGAGCCCCTCACGGGTACCGAGGTCGCCGAGGGTGAGTTCGCGTCCGCCGGCGTAGCGCAGAATCGTGTGGGGCATCGCCAGGCGGAAGGCAGCGATTGTTCGCAGCGCATCCTGCGAGCTCATGAGTTCTTGGTCGCCGAAGGGAGTGCCGGGACGGGGGTTGAGGAAGTTGAGCGGCACTTCGTGGGGCCGTAAGACCGCAAGCTGGGCGGCCAACTCGGCGCGCTGCTCGATCGATTCGCCCATGCCGACAAGTCCGCCGCAGCACAACTCCATACCGGCTTCGCGCACCATGAGGCAGGTGTCCCAGCGCTCTTCGTACGAATGGGTCGAGACGACCTGCGGGAAGTACGACTTGGCCGCTTCGAGGTTGTGGTTGTAACGATGAACGCCCATCTCGGCGAATTCATCGACCTGTCCTTTCGTCAGCATGCCGAGCGAACAGGCGATGTTGATGTCGACCTCGGTGTGGATCGCCTTGATGCCTTCGCGGACCTGGTCCATGAGGCGCTGGTCGGGGCCACGGACGGCCGCGACGATGCAGAACTCGGTCGCGCCGGTCTTGGCGGTTTCCTTGGCGGCTTCGACGAGCTCGGGGATGTTGAGCCAGACGGCACGCACGGGTGACTGGAACTGGCCGGACTGGCTGCAGAAGTGGCAGTCCTCAGGACATCCGCCGGTCTTGAGGGAGACGATGCCCTCGACCTCGACCTCGGGGCCGCACCACTTCATACGGACCGCGTGGGCCAGCTCGAGGAGTTCGGGGATCTGTTCGTCAGATAGGTGCAGGATCTCGACCAGATGATCCTCGGAAAGTCCGAGGCCCTGGTCGAGCACGTTATCGCGGGCAATCTGCAGTACGTCAGTCATGCTGGAAAACTTACCTGAACACTGTTCAGGTGCGGTGTCATACCCCCGCTCCACGGAAGATACCCTGATTTCGCTATGACCGACCTCCTCGACTTCGACCGCCAGCACCTCTGGCATCCGTATGCCCCGATGAACTCTGGCCGGGACGCGTTACTGGTTCGATCTGCGTCAGGTGTCCGGCTCACGCTCGACGACGGTCGGCGACCCGTGGATGCGATGTCATCGTGGTGGGCCGCGATCCACGGTTACCGGCATCCCGTCCTCGATGCCGCCGCGCACGCCCAGATTGACACGATGTCTCATGTCATGTTCGGCGGGTTGACACACGAACCGGCCATCGAGCTCGCCCGGCGCCTCGTCGACCTCTCGCCGGCAGGCCTCAACAAAGTGTTCTTCGCGGACTCGGGGTCGGTCTCGGTCGAGGTCGCGATCAAGATGGCGCTGCAATACCAGCGTGGCCGTGGACACGCCGGCCGCACAAAGTTCGTGTCCCTCAGTGGTGGGTACCACGGTGACACTTTCGGCGCGATGAGCGTGTGCGATCCGGTCGGCGGCATGCACTCGATGTTCACCGACGTTCTCGCCGATCAGGTCTTCCTGCCCCAACCCCCCGCCGGCCTCGGCGCCGACATCGCCGAATGGATCTCCGCGGCCGAACCGTTGCTCGACCGGGACGATGTCGCCGCGATCATCCTCGAGCCGGTCCTCCAGGGCGCTGGCGGTATGCACGTCTACCCACCCGCAGTCTTGTCGTGGCTGCGTGACCGGTCAACTGACCGCGGCTGGCTATTCGTCGCCGACGAGATCGCAACCGGTTTCGGCCGCACCGGAGAGATGTTCGGAGTCGATCACGCGGCTGTCTCTCCCGACATCATGTGCGTCGGCAAGGCCCTGACCGGCGGCTACCTGACCCTTGCCGCAGTGCTCTGCCAGGACGAGGTCGCCTCAGGAATCGACGCCTCGGAATCCGGCGCGCTCATGCATGGTCCGACGTTCATGGCCAACCCACTGGCCTGCTCCGTCGCGCTCGCCAACCTCGACCTGCTGGCTGGTTCGGACTGGCGCGCGACGATCGGGAACATCCAGACACGCCTCGCTGAAGGCCTCGCCCCCGCTCGCGCACTTTCCGGCGTCGCCGATGTTCGCACGATGGGTGCGGTCGGGGTCATCCAAGTGGACCGACCCGTCGACATGGCGATTGTGTCCAATATCGCCCTTGACCACGACGTGTGGGTCCGGCCGTTCCGCGACCTGATCTACACAATGCCGCCCTACATCAGCACCGATGACGATCTCGCGACGATCACGACTGCACTGGTCGCCGCAGCAGGAGCGCAATGACCTTGCCCGATTGGCTGGCCGCCCAGGCGAAGATCCGCGAACGCGACGGCCTTGTCCGTCGCCTCGTGCCCCGGACCGATGACTCGCTGATCGACCTGGCCGGCAACGACTACCTCGGACTGTGCCGAGACCGAAGGGTGATGGCCGCCGCGGCCCGCGCCGCCCTTCACTACGGAGCCGGAGCCGGCGCATCGCGGCTGGTCACCGGCACCTTACCGGTCCATTCCGATCTCGAGGACACCCTCACCGACTTCACCGGCCAAGAAGCCGCATTGGTTCACTCGACGGGCTATCACGCCAATCTCAGCGCCGTCACGGCGCTCAGCGACCGCGACACGTTGCTGGTCTCCGACGGGCATATCCACGCTTCTCTCATCGATGCGTGCCGGCTCGCGAAAGGGACGCTCAAGGTCGTCGGCCACAACGATCTCACCGCCGTTGAAAACGCACTCGCCTTCCGGACACAGACGCGGGCGATCGTCTTGGCCGAGTCGATCTACTCGGTCCTCGGCGACCAAGCCCCACTGACTGAACTCGTTGCCCTGTGCGACCGCCACGAGGCGATCCTGCTGGTTGACGAAGCTCACGGCATCGGTGTCGCCGGGGGAGGTCGCGGACTCGTCCACGCCGTCGGTCTCGCTGGCCGGGACAACGTCATCGTGACCATGACACTGTCCAAGGCCCTCGGTAGCCAAGGCGGAGCCGTTCTCGGAAGCGGCGCCGTCGTCGAGCACCTCATCAACCGGGCACGGCCGTTCATCTTCGATACCGGGCTCGCCCCCGCCGCCGCCGGCGCCGCGTTGGAGGCTTTGCGCATTATCGCCGAGACGCCGGCGCTCGTCGACCGGGTCAACGCCGTTGCCACTGCCGTGTCCGCGGCCGCGGGCATCACCGCTCCGGCCGGCGCCGTCATGTCAGTGGAGATGCCCGGGCCGCTCGAGGCTCTCGCCGCCCAGGCCGAGTGCGCCTCCGGAGGCCTTCGCGTGGGCTGTTTTCGACCGCCTTCGGTTCCGGACGGCATCAGCCGGCTGCGCATCACCGCCAGCGCCGGCCTCACCGACGAACAACTCTCCACGGCCTGCGCGGTCATCACCAAGGTGACCCGATGAAGTTCCCGCACTCCCGCTTCATCATCGTTACCGGCACCGACACTGATGTCGGCAAGACTGTCACGACCGCGGCGCTTGCCGTGTCCCTGGAAGAGCGCGACTTCAAAGTCGCGATCGTCAAACCTGTCCAAAGCGGTGTCGAGGCCGACGACTCCGGTGACATCAATGAGGTCGTTCGTCTCAGCTGCAACACATTCGTCCACGAGTTCGTCCGACTCCAGGCCGCACTCGCCCCCGAGTCAGCAGCGATGATAGAACTCGTCACGCTACCTACCATCGCCGAGCTGGCGACCCGTATTCGCAAGATCGAGGCCGACGCGATCCTGATCGAGGGCGTCGGCGGACTGCTCGTTCGGATCGACCTCGAGGGCGGCACGATCAAAGACCTAGCCCAGACGCTGCGCGCCGAAGTCATCGTCGTTGGACATGAGGCGCTCGGGACGCTCAACCACTTCCAGTTGACACTCGAAAGCCTCCGCCCAGTCCTTAGGCACGAGCCCCACATCGTCATCGGCTCCTACGCCGAGGATCCCAGTTTCGTCGAGCGCGCCAACCGGGACGATCTGCCGCGGATCACCGGTCTACCGATCGAAGGACGCATCCCCGCAGGTGCAGGTGTCCTGTCCGGGGATGAGTTCCGAAACAAGGCCCCCAGCTGGTTCACGTTCAGCTGACACTGAGGCCGCCCCAGATCCCATCCGGACGATCACAACCCGCTGCGCCATGTGCTCTCTCCGGAGTTTCATTTTCGGATGGGTCCTTGGGGCTTTTCAAACCGCTGACAAAACCAGAACGACTTGGCCTGCTACTGATCTCAATTGGAAGTTCGACTCACAGATCAGGGCGTAGTCATCGAGTCGGGCACGAAGGTCGGGTAGTTGTCCTCGCCGTGTCGCATAGGACGCACATACTCGAAACCAGCCTAGCCACGCCGCTTGACCAGAGCGGCGCCCTTAACGAGACAGTCCCACCGGCTGTCGGTGATGCTCCAATAGTGAGCAACCCGCCGCATCACATCTGCTCACTTTTCGAGCATCACTGAAACCGACCGGGATGAACCCCATTTTCCACTGATTTTCCGAGGTGGATTGTTGGTGTGGGTGGCTGTCAGTGGTGGTGGCTAGCGTGTAGGTATGTTCGAAATTGTGGCTGCCGACGACGTGCTTTCGTCCGTGCGCAGCCATGATTTTGATAGCCCAGATGATCCGATGGGGGCTGAGCGAATCGATGCGATTACCGCCCTCGATCGGGCGATTAGGGCGGCGCAGGCCGAGCAAGCTGTGCAGGTCGAGGCATTGCATGATTCGCGTTCTGCGGCGGCCAAGATCGCGCGTGAAGACCCATCGCTGTCGGTGGGGGCACCTCCCTGGACGCAGTCCTTGGGGGAATCGGCGAACTCGGCATGGCACGCAACATCTCACTATCAGCGGCCGCAACCCAATACGGTTTTTCTGTTGGTCTTGCCCGGCTGCCCAAAACCGCTGGCGTGTTTGCTGCTGGCGGGATTAGCGAGCAGGCCGCGAAACTGGTCGTCAAAGAGTCCACCGGCCTGACCCTGCTGCAATGCGGCATACTCGACGAGCGTCTTGCTCCACACATCGCTGGGATGACGGCCCGCAAAGCCCAAAGCCTGGCCCGGTCTGGGGGCACCTCCCTGGACGAAGTCCTCGGGGGATTTGACGAGCTGATCCTGCGCACTACTGGCCAGAAGACCGTGACAGGAGTGAACGTCGAACTCGGTGTCGCCATGAGCGTGGGCACCATGTTTGGGACCGAACAACTACCCGCTATTCTCGCTGGCTACGGCCCGATCCCCGCCGACCTGGCCCACGACCTGGTCGCCGCCGGCCACCAAGCGTGGATCCGCAGACTGTTTACCGACCCAGCCACCGGATCGCTGGTCGATTGCGACCCCAAACGACGCCGCTTCACCGGCCCACTCAGGCACCTGATCGCCACCCGCGACCGCACCTGTCGCCAACCGGGTTGCAGCTGTCGGATCAGCCAATACGACCACATCCGACCGTTCCACGCCGACAACGGCCCCACGAGCCTCGACAACGGTCAAGGCCTCTGCACCAGGTCCCACGCGTTGAAACATTTACCCGGCTGGAAGATCACCGGCAGTGGCTCGGGCGACATTATCTGGCGCACCCCAACCGGCCACAACTACACCTCAAAACCAGAACCGATCATCGAATACCAACCCCGACCACCAAAACCACCACGACCACCCGGCCACCTACGCCAATAAGCAGCCGGGAGCGATGGTCAGCTGCTTTTCTTGGGCAACTTGGGCAACGTCGCTTTGCCGCCATGCAGCATCGTGATCAGCGTGGCGGCGCGTGAGTCCGTCTTGCCGGTGCGTGTGAACGAGGTCAATAGCATCGGCGGTTTAATCCGCTGACTGGTGATCGACTTGGCGTAGGTGAATTCCTTGAGGCCGTCGGGTCCGTGGATACGACCGAAGCCGGATTGACCGACACCACCGAACGGCAGACCCGGCACACCGGCATACGCCACGACCGAGTTGACCGAAGTCATACCCGAGCGGATGCGGCTCGCAATGTCGACGCCGTTCTTCTTCGCGAACACCGTCCCCGCTAGGCCGTAATCAGTCGCATTCGTGAGCCGGATCGCCTCGTCCATGTCCTGAACCGGATTGACCGTCATCGTGGGACCGAAGGTCTCCTCGGTGATTGCCACCGAGTCTTCGGGGACATGGGTCAGGATGGTCGGCTGAACGAACCGCTCGCCAACTGCGTCCGCGCCACCGAGAACAACCTTGGCGCCCTTGGCGATTGCGTCATCGATGTGCCGCTTGATGATGCCGAGTTGCGAGGGCATCGTGATCGGACCAATCGGCGCTTCGGGATCGCCACCGGCTCGCAATGACTTGGCTTGCTTCATGACCTCGGCCATGAACGGATTGAAAACACGCTCGTGGACGTACACCCGCTCGACGCCGATACAGGTCTGTCCCGCATTTGACATCGCACCCCATACCGCAGCATCAGCTGCCGCGGCAAGATCGGCATCTTCGTCAACAATCAATGAGTCTTTGCCGCCCGCCTCGATAATGACCGGTGTCAGATTCTGGGCGGCCGCCATCATGACCTTCTTGCCCGTCGCGCCCGATCCGGTGAAGGCAACTTTGTCGACCTTCGCGCCAGCTAACGCGGCGCCAGTTTCACCCAGCCCAGTCACGACTTGGAAAACGTCATGATCGGGAACGATTTCGGCGAAGGTGTTTGCTAGCCATTGGCCGACTGCCGGCGTGTATTCACTTGGCTTAAACACCACCGTATTGCCAGCCGCCAACGCATAGGCAGTCGAACCGATCGGGGTAAAGACCGGATAGTTCCACGGTCCGATGACGCCGACGACACCGAGTGGATGATATTCGACCGTCGCGGCCTGATTGGCCATCAGTAGTCCCGGGTTGACTCGGTGTCGGCCGAGGACCTTTTTGGCGTGCTTGGCGGCCCACGCAATGTGATCAATCGCGAGCACGATTTCTAGCTGCGCATCCCCATGCGGCTTGCCAGTCTCCTGATGCGCAATATCGGCCAATTGCCCCATCCGCCTGGTGATAACCGCATTCCACTTGAGCAGAATTTCCTCACGCTCAGCGAATGTCAGCGCACCCCACCACGTGGCTGCGACCCGGGCACGTTCGACAGCGGCATCGACTTCGGCTGCGCTAGTGATCGGATGGACACCGACGACATCGCCGGTCGCCGGGTTGAGCGACTCGAAGGTCGGGACAGAACCACTCGTATCAGTTGCGGTATCGACGGTCGCGGTCATGATGCTCCTTTAATGAGATCGGCAGCCTTTTCGCCGATCATGATGGTTGGCGCGTTGGTATTGCCGCGCGGCACCCGTGGCATGACCGAGGCATCGGCGACCCGGAGGCCTTCGACACCGCGGACCCGCAGTTCGGGATCGACAACAGAATCGGCGGACGTTCCCATCGCGCAGGTGCTGGTCGGGTGATAGAGCGTCTGCGTAAGCCTTCGGATCGTCTCGATAATTTCGTCGTCGTTGGGTCGCAAACTAGCCGGCATCCATGGTTCATCGATAAATTTGGCGAACGGACCCTCGCGAAGCGTGTCGCTCACGCGATGGAAGCCGGCAACCAACGCATCAAGATCGGCCTGGTCCTCAAAGTAGGCCGGATCGATATGTGGATGCCACGTTGGATCGGCCGAACGCAGCCGAAGCGTTCCTTTGCTCTGCACGTTGACCAGGGTCGGCGCGACCGTAACTGCACGGCGGACCGGCTCATGCATGCCATTGTCATAGAAGCCCGCCGGCGCCATATGGATCTGGAGGTCGGGGGCGGCAAGGCCGTCACGACTGCGAAGGAATGCGCCAGCCTCGCCAATATTTGATGCGAGTGGGCCCTTGCCGGTTGCCTTCCACTTCAACAGATTTCCGACGTTGCTGAACTCAGCAAGATCGGTGGTGTTCTTGGTGTAGACAATGAATCCGGCGGCCGGATGATCCTGTAGGTTCTGGCCGACACCCGGCGACTCAACCGCGACATCGATACCCATCTCGCGCAGATGTGCGCCCGGCCCGATACCGGACAGCATGAGCAGCTGCGGGGTATTGATGGCGCCAGCGCTGACGATGATCTCGGCCTCCGCGTGAACCGTATGCTCCTGCCCGCCCTGCGAATAGGTCACTCCGACCGCGCGATTGCCCTCGAGCAGGATCTTCGTGGTAAACGCATTCGTGCGCACGGTGAAGTTCGGTCGGCCCATCGCGGGGCGGATGTAGGCATCCGCAACCGACCAACGACGGCCTTTCTTGCAGGTCACCTGATAGAGGCCAGCGCCATCCTGTTCGGCGCCGTTGAAATCATCGGTGCGCTTATGCCCCGTGGCAACCGCGGAATCGACCCAGGCTTCGCTCAGCTCATGCGTGTAGCGGCGATCCTCGACGTGCAATGGGCCGTCGGTGCCGTGAAAGCGGCCAGCCAGGCGGGTATTGCCCTCGGCCTTCTTGAAGTAGGGAAGGACATCGTCATAACCCCAGCCGGTTGCTCCGTAGGCGTCGCGCCATTCGTCGTAGTCGGCGGCATTTCCGCGAATGTAGATCATGGCGTTCATGGAGGAGCAGCCGCCGAGCGCTTTCATCCGCGGCCAATCCTTGCGTGCGCCGTGTAGCTGCTTCTGACCGGCAGTCCAGTAGTTCCAGTCCCATTTGGTTTTGAACAGCGTGGGGAAGGCCGCCGGAATCTTGATCTCGTCCGCATCATCTTCACCGCCGGCTTCGAGCAGCAGGACGCGATGCGATGGGTTTTCGCTCAATCGTGCAGCAATGACGCCGCCCGCGCTGCCCGAACCAACGACAATGTAATCAAATTTCTCTTCGGGCATGAACGACTCTTTCCGAACCTAGGTTCCTCATAACGTACTTCGGGTATGAGGTCAGGGCAAGATATCGGCGACCGCATCTCGCACGGCGGATGAAATTCGATCGACGAGTTCGCGCCGCCCGTGCCGGTCGAGCGGGACTTCCAAAACGCGTATACCGGCGGCTGGCACATCGATCATCGCCGCCAGATCGGCCGGTTCAACGAGCTGGTGTTCAACCCCATACCCACGGCAAAGGTCGACGATCGAGGCGCCCGTCGGCGTTGCATAGATTCGTTCGAAGCTGTCCGCATACTCCGAAGCGCCCTGTTCGAGCGTCGCAAAGATACTGCCACCGTCATCAGAGGCGACCACGATGGTGAGATCGGGGCGTGGTTCGTTCGGGCCGATCAGCAATCCATTGCTGCCGTGTAAGAAGGTCAGATCACCGACATAGAGCAGCGCACGGCTGGAACTGCGAGCGAGCGCCGCCCCGATCGCGCTAGACAGCACGCCATCGATCCCGGCAAGTCCGCGGTTCGCCATGACGTAGCGGCGCTCCCCCACCGTGTATGGCCGCGCCACCAGATCAAGATCACGGATTGGGTTGGACGACCCGACGAACAGCAGACCATTTGGGGGGACGGCATCGGCCACGGTTCGGGCAACGTCATACGGGGTGCTGCCGTCGAGGGTTTTGTCGATCGCGGCGACCGCAGCGCCGTCGGCTGCCTTCCAGGCGTCGAGCCAGATGCCGTCGTCGGCCCGATCGACCGCGACCTCGTCAACGAAGCGGACATTCGGGCCGGCGAGCACCGGGAATGTCGACTGATCACCAACATGGATGACCTCAATGTCGGTGCGCGCCAACAGGCTCGAAATCGGACGGGAGAGCGTCGCGTGACCGAAACTCACGACCCGCTCGATTCGGCTAGCAAGCGGTGAATGCTCAAGGAGAAGCCGATAGGCGATGAGGGCATCATGGCCATTGCGTGAACCCGAGCTCGGTTCGGCCAGCAGCGGCCAGTGGGCGTCGCGGGCCACGTGACGAGCTGGTTGTTTTGCGTCATCACCGGCAACAACAACCGTGCGCGGGCCGATTGTCAGACGTGGAACATCAACCCGGTCAGACGCGGGAATCGCCATCGTCCAAGCGGGCTGGGTGCTAGGTGTGAACCCCCAATCGATCGGTTCAAGCAGCGGCTGGTCGAGTTCGACGTTCAGGTGCAGCGGACCATCTGTCCTAAGCCTGCCGAGAATCTCACTGACCCGATCGGTAAACGGGATGCCCGGAAAAATAGCTCGTTGCTCTGTCGTCTGATTGGCTCCGGTCTCGCGCAGCCGTGCTGGGCGGTCGGCAGTGATCGCCAATAACGGCACACGCGCGTGCTTAGCCTCGAGCAGCGCTGGGTGAAGATTGGCGACCGCGGTGCCCGACGTAGTGATGACCGGAACAACGCGGTGCGAACCCTTCGCCAGACCCAGGGCCAGAAAACCGGCTTCACGTTCGTCGATCCGGACGTGGAGACGCAGTGCCCCGGCAGAGTCGGCGGCAGCCAGCGCAATCGCGAGCGGCCCCGATCGCGACCCGGGGCACAGCACCGCATCGCGGACGCCAAAGTCGATCAAATTGTGCACGAGGCTGCGCGCAATCGCGGTTGCGCCATGCGGGATCCTCACCGGCGCACGCCCCGTCCGAGTAGCTTCATCCGAGCACTCCCCGTCCGAGTACTCCGCGTACCGCGTCCATACGAGCGTGCCAACGTTCGGTCGTCTCGGCATCCGCAGCGACTGCGGCCAGTCGGGCGGGGTCGACGGCCGTACGGCCGACCGGCAGTGCACCGTCGACCGGGATCAGCGATTGGCCCACGACATCTGCACTCAGCAGCGCAGTCGTGGCTAGACCACAGGCATACGGCAATTCCGGCAGTGCCGCAGCGAGCGCAAGACCAGCGGCCAGACCGATCGAGGTTTCGAGGGCGCTGGACACGACCACCGGAATACCGATCTCTTCGGCGATTCGCAGGCAGGCCGCGACGCCGCCGAGCGGCTGGACCTTCAAGACTGCGACATCGGCAGCATCCAACTGAACGACTCGCAATGGGTCAGCCGCGTGCCGGATCGATTCGTCCGCGGCAATGGGTACGTCAACCTTGCGGCGGACGGCAGCCAGTTCTTCGACGCTGCGACAGGGCTGTTCGACATACTCAAGCCCGCCGGCTGCACGGTCGAGAAGTGCGATGTTGGCAATTGCTGCGTCAACCGACCAGAGGCCGTTGACGTCGATGCGCAGTTTGCCGCCCGGGCCGAGCGCATCGCGGACCGCTTCGACGCGAGCGATGTCGTCGGCAATGCTCTGACCGGGGTCGGCAACCTTGATTTTGGCGGTACGACAGCCATGGCTGCTGGTCACGACGGCCGCGGCGGCCTCCGGTCCAACCGCCGGCACGGTGCAGTTGACCGGGATCGAGGCGCGCAGCGCGGTTGGCCATACCCGCTCCGCAGAGGATAGTGCGGCGGCGAGCCACGGCGCCGACTCAGTGTCGTCATAGTCGTTGAACGGGCTGAACTCGCTCCATCCCGCAGCGCCTTCGAACACTATTCCTTCGCGCACCGTGATGCCACGGAAGCGTGTCACCATGGGGATTGAGTACACCTGCACGCCTCGACACTAACGCCACCTTGCGTGCGTCGTTACCGTGGCTGACAGAGCAAGGGAGAACTCATGGGAACTATTGCAATCGTTGGCGGTCACGGAAAGATCGCACTGCAGCTCATACCAATCCTTGTCGCGAACGGTCACACACCGCGCGCGCTTGTGCGCAATGCTGACTACACCGCCGAACTCGAGGCGATGGGGGCTTCAGTTGGCATCCTCGACATCGAGTCAGCCGACGCCGAAGCATTCGCCGCTGCCTTCGCAGGCACTGATGCCGTCGTCTTTGCCGCCGGTGGCGGGGCGGACGGCAACATCGAGCGCAAACGGACTGTCGATCTCGAAGGTTCGCTGAAGTCAATCGGCGGCGCACAGTCGGCCGGGGTGAGTCGCTTCGTCCAGATCTCGGTCATCGGCATTGACAACCCCGTGGCCGAGGACGCTGGCGAGGTCTGGACCGCCTATGCCGATGCAAAACGCAATGCAGATATCGCGCTCCGCAGCAGCGGTCTTGACTGGACGATCCTGCGGCCCGGTGGGCTGACCGACGATGCCCCGACCGGACAAGTGCGGCTCGACATCGAGGTGCCGCGCGATTCAGTCCCCCGCGCCGATGTCGCCGCAGTGCTCGCTGCAGCCCTCGACGACGACCGGACGATCGGTCGACAGTGGGAACTCACCGGCGGCGACGAGGCTATCGCCCACGCGATCGATCGACTGGTCCGCGCGGCCTAGGCGGTTGCGGCTTCGGCGCGGCGCCGCAACGCCAGTCGGTCGACTTTGCCGCCGGGCAGAAGCGGCAACGCGTCGACGATGAGTAGCTGACGAGGCGCCCAGGTGCGCGGCAGACCGGCCGCCTCAACCGCATCACGCATCGCATCGAGTTGAACCGATCCGACGACACAACCCACAACCCGTTGCCCCCACTCGGCGTCATCGATTGCTACCGCCATGGCATCGGTGACGTCGGCGCTGCCGCGAAGCGCGGCCGTGACGGCCGGGAGCGCGATGTTGACCCCGCCACTGATTACGACGTCGTCAGCACGGCCAAGCACACGCAACCGGCCCTCGGGATCGAATTCACCGAGATCCGCCGTGGCGAACCAGCCGTCGCGCAACACTGCCGCGGTGGCTATCGGATCGGCGTATCCATCGAACAGCATGGGCCCGCCGAGGTGAATCTGCCGATCGTCGTCGATTCGTATGCGGACCCCGTCGAGCGGAACTCCGTCGTACACACAGCCGCCGCAGGTCTCACTCATGCCGTAGGTACGCACGATGTTGATGCCCGCTCGTCGCGCTGTAGCCAGCAAGCCCGGGGCGACCGCAGCACCGCCGATCAAGAGCGCATCAAGGCCAGTCAGGATGTCGAGTTCGCCGGCTGCGGCCAGTCGATGAAGTTGCGTCGGGACGAGTGAGGCATACCGTCGGGGGCCGGTCATCCCGGTAATCGCGGCGGACAGCGAGTCGCGCTCGGCGGCGATCAGTGGCCGCTCGCCGGCAAGGATCGATCGGACGAGGACCTGCAATCCGCCCACCCCGGTCGGCGGCAAAGCCAGCAGCCATTGACCCGGACCGCCCAGCCGCGAATGAGTCGCCATGGCCGAAGCCAACATGGCCGCGTGCGACAAGACGACATCTTTGGGCTGCCCACTTGAACCCGACGTACGTACGAGAAGCGGCGCTCCGCCGTCAGTAACCCACAGGCGCAACAACTCGACCAGCCCGGCCGGATCTCCCGAAACCGGCGATAGCGACGCCCGCACGCTCAGTCCTCGCGCTCAGCGGGTAACCCGAGCGGCTTCTTGAGGTAGACCCAGGGAAACCACAGGTGCCCGATGCGCTCCCAGCCTTCGGTTTCCAAACTCTTGGCGCGTCGACTCCCGACGAACGCCCGGCGATGTTCCCACTGGCCATCGCTTTTCTCGAGTTCGTGGAACATCGGGCCGAAGCCAACCGAGTGCCAGCCGTGGCGGCCCTTCTCGTTGAGAATCGACATTTCATTCGTCGCGGAAAGGCCGACAATCCGCTGGCGGTCATTTGCCTCATCGGGTAGATCGCCCTTTAACCCAAAGCGCTGTTGCGCTGCCTGCCGGGACATGCCAAGCGCCTTACCGACCGCTTCCCAGCTCCACCCAGCAGCGCGGGCCGACGAAACCGCCGAGGTCAGAAGTTGCCCGGTCGCCGAATAGGCGTCAGCGGTGATGACAACAAGATCAAGTGCGGCTTGCGGGTCGGCATCGATGCGTTTCTCGATCGACG
This sequence comes from Aeromicrobium changchenzhani, assembly GCF_057586615.1. Lineage (NCBI taxonomy): Bacteria > Bacillati > Actinomycetota > Actinomycetes > Propionibacteriales > Nocardioidaceae > Aeromicrobium > Aeromicrobium changchenzhani. The sequence continues at coordinate 3,213,084 of NZ_CM172480.1, forward strand.
GGTCAACCTTGGCGATTGCTGCAGCCAGCGCATCGGCAAGATCAGTCATCTTTCCGGCTCAGCCGGTATTGCCAGGCAGCAGCGCAGCAGACGATCACCAGCGCGACGCCACACAACGCCTTAAGCCAAGGAATGTCCGTGGTCAAGGTAAAAACCAAGAACAATGCAGCAATGAAGACTAGCGAGTAAACCCCGGTGCGCTGATCCTTATTGGCCATACGTCAACTATTACTTGACACCTGTTCGTTGTCAACTATTTCTTGACATGTAGACGACTGGCACACTTGCTTCTCGTGACTTCATCGGATCGCGCCACATTCGCCCATTGGCTTGAAGGCGCACGGCCTCGTACGCTCCCCGCTGCCGTCGCCCCCGTGCTCGCCGGCAGCGGTGCGGCCGCCTATGCAGACTCGTTTATCTGGTGGAAGGCGTTGCTCGCACTCGGCGTCTCACTCGCGTTGCAGATTGGTGTCAACTACGCCAACGACTACTCCGACGGCGTCAAAGGTACCGATGACGACCGGGTCGGACCGCTGCGCCTTGTCGGATCGGAACTCGCTAGCCCGGCCGCGGTCAAGCGTGCCGCATACGCCTTTCTCGGGCTTGGCGGCGTGTTTGGGTTCGTCCTGGCTGCAACGTCATCGTGGTGGATCCTGCTCGTTGGCGTGGCCGCCATTTTCGCCGCTTGGACCTACACCGGCGGTGCCAACCCCTACGGCTATCGCGCGCTTGGCGAGGTCAGCGTCTTCGTGTTCTTCGGGCTCGTTGCTGTGATCGGGACAACCTACGTGCAGACCGAGTCGATCACCTGGTTGAGCGTGGCCGCCGCGTTGGGTATCGGCTCACTGGCCTGCTCAATCCTGGTGGCCAATAATCTCCGAGACATTCCCAGTGACACCCAAACCGGCAAACGTACGCTTGCGGTCGTGCTCGGCGACAAACGTTCGCGGGTGTTCTTCCTGCTGTTGCTGCTGCTCGCACTCGGCGCATTGATCTGGGCCGCAACGTTCACGGCGTGGGCGTTGCTCGGCCTCATTGCATTGCCCTTGGCCATCAGGGCCTATGTGACCGTCGCGCGCGGCGCGAATGGCCTTGACCTCATCCCGGTGCTCAAGCACACCGGCCTGACCGAACTGCTCTACGCGATCGGCCTCACCGCCGGCCTCGTCATCTCCCACCTCCGCTGACGAGTCAGCGGGTGGGGGTGAAAATTCCGGTGCGTGCGAACTCTTCGAGAACTGCCGTATACGGCGTGATGTCGAGGTTCTGCGCGGCTAACCAGCCATCGTTGTAATAGGTGCCGCCGTAGCGTTCGCCGCCGTCGCAGATCAACGTGACAACGCTTCCGGCCTCGCCGGCGGCTCGCATCTGTTCAATTATTTGCAGCACAGCCCACATATTGGTGCCGGTCGACCCGCCAACAGCCCGCCCGAGCTTTTTCGAGACCCAGCGCATCGCCGCAATCGAAGCCGCATCCGGAACGCGCACCATCTCGTCGATGACCCCACCGACGAACGACGGCTCGACGCGCATACGGCCGATGCCCTCGATCCGCGACGCGGTGCTGGTCGTGACATCGGAACTGTCGCTCTCCCAGCCGTCATAGAAAGCCGAATTCTCCGGATCCGCCACAGCGATACGAGTCGGGAAGCGGCGGTAACGGACGAACCGACCGATCGTTGCCGAGGTGCCGCCCGTGCCAGCGCTGACGACGACCCACGATGGGATCGGATGCAGCTCGGCCGCCATTTGCTCGAAGATTGACTCGGCGATGTTGTTATTGCCACGCCAGTCGGTCGCGCGTTCGGCGTAGGTGAACTGATCCATGTAGTGCCCGTCGCACTCGGACTCGAGCCGCCGTGCCTCGTCGTAAACCTCGCCGGCGTCGTCGACCAGATGCGTACGTCCGCCATAGAACTCGATCAACGCGATCTTCTCGGTACTCGTTGACTTGGCCATCACCGCGACGAACGGCAACCCGATCAAGCGCGCGAAGTATGCCTCGCTGACCGCTGTCGAGCCGCTCGAAGCCTCGATGACCGTGGTGCCTGGACCGACCCAGCCATTGCACAATGCATACAGAAACAGTGATCGCGCGAGACGATGTTTGAGGCTGCCAGTGGGGTGGACTGACTCGTCCTTGAGGAAAAGCTCGACCCCGTCGACCGGGAGTTCCAGCGCATGAAGATGCGTGTCAGCACTCCGATTGGCGTCAGCATCGACACGGCGGATGGCCTCGGCGATCCAGGCTCGATCTTCAGTCGACGTCTTCGGCACTCCGCGACTCCTCTATGCGTTCGCTCATCCGTGCGGCCCGCGCATGAACATCGGCAGCGAGCCGGTTGCGAAGGCCGTTCAGCAGGAATAAGGATCCAACTCCCGATACGGCCAGCGACACCAGCAATACCCAGAGCACAGAGATTCGATTTACGTCCAGCCAGATCGATGCGATCAGGCTGATCACGACGAACGCCCCAAAGAACAGCCCCAGCCGGGCAAGCGTATAAGTCCAGAAAGCCTTCATGAGCGAAGCCTACTTTGCCCCGATCATCGGCAGCTTCACGCCTTGACCGGTAGACTCAAATGTATGGGTAGAGCACTTCCGATCGTCATCGCCATCGTGCTGTTTGTGTATGCCCTATTCGACCTAATCGCCACGCCCTCACAGAACACGCGATACGTCCCGAAGCTGCTCTGGTTTGTCGCGATCCTCATCCCCGTCGTCGGCCCACTGCTGTGGATCTTCCTGGGTGTGAGCAACGCGGGCCGGCCGCCCGGCCCCGGCAATATCCCGCGCCACCCCAGCACGCGCGGCCCAGACGACGACCCAGATTATCTGCGCGGTCTCTAGGCAAGCTGCACCGTCAGTTCGAATCCCAGCGGAACATCTTGGCGCTGATCGCCGTAAGTACGACCGCAAAGCCCAATAGGATCAGGATCGGGACAACCGCCGACGACGGTCCCTCACCACGCACCATTGTGTCGAGCATCCCGTCATTCAGGTGTTTGAGCGGCAACAGGTTGCCGACCGCTCTGACCCAGCCGGGTGATCCGTCGAGCGGGAAGAACGAGCCGGACAGGAAGGCCATCGGCAGCACCACGAAGTTTGCGAGTCCGACAGCGCCCTCCTCCGTCTTAGCAACCGACCCCGCTAACAACCCGATCGACATGAACGACAACGTCCCGGCCAATACCAGCGGCAGGATCATCGGCCATGATCCGGTGAGCTTGAGACCGAACACCGCCATGCCCAAGCCGAGGAAAATTACCGTCTGAACCACCGCGATCGTAATGCTCACAGCAACGCGCGCCATGACAATCGAACTCGTGGAGACCGGCGCTAGCCGAAGGCGTCGCAACAAGCCATTCTTACGCCAAGCGACGAGATTGGTTGCGGCACCGAAAGTTGCACCCATCGCGATAGCCCAACCCAGCAGGCCCGGGGTGACATATTGAATCGTCGACATGGAATCGTCCTCGACCGGCTGACCGTCGAGGCTGAACTTGGGCGGCTGGCCGCTCGCGCCGATATTGGCCGATTGGACGATTGCTTGAAAGGTGCCTTGAACGACGGCCGATGTGACCTGATCGGCCTTGGAGAAATGGACAACGACCTTGTCACCATCCTGTTGGATCACGGCATCGGCGTCGCCCTTGCGCACCTTCGCAATCGCGGTCTTTAAGTCCGTGGATTTCGTGATCTTGAGGCTGTCGTCGAGAACTGCCCGCTCCTTGGCCGGGGCCTGGTCGAGCACTGCAACGGGGCCGACTTGGATCACATCGGACTTCGAGACGCCCTGATTGGTGAAGATGCCGCCAAACAACACCAAAAACATCAATGGAAACACGATCGAGAAAAATAACGCCATCTTGTCGCGGAAGAAACCCTTGGCCATCGCGGTCGACAGGCTCTTGAGCGCAGCCCACTTATCGCCGGTCATGCGCGGTACTCCCGCCCGGTGCGCTCAAGGAACACATCCTCCAGCGACGCACCCCGGACCGACAATCCGTCAAGCGCATCCCGCTGGGCCAGATCAGCCAAGATGCGTGCGGGATCACGAGTGGTGATCGTGAGCGCAGCTTCTTCATCGTCGACGTGATCCTCACCGGCAATTAGTCGAGCTGTCGCGAGATCGAGCGTTCCGGGCGCAACGCTGATCCGAACCGGCGCATCCAGGTCGCGTACGAGTGCTGCCGGTGTGTCAAGTTCGAGAATTCGGCCAGCATCCATGATCGCAACCCGATCGCACAATGCTTCGGCCTCATCCATGTGGTGAGTGGTCAGTATGACGGTCCGTCCCGAATCATTGAGGCTACGCAGCAAATCCCAGAGATTCCGTCTGGCCTGCGGGTCAAGGGCCGCCGTCGGCTCGTCCAAGAACACGATATCCGGATCGTGAATCAGCGCGCATGCGATCGACAGGCGCTGCTTCTGCCCACCGGAAAGGTCCTCGGTCCTGGTGTCAGCCTTATCCACCAGCCCAACATGTTCCAGCATCTCCTGCACACGACCGCGAGCAACGCCATACAACGCGCCAAAACTGTCGAGTTGCTCGCGCGCGGTGAGCCGTTCGAAAAATGCTGATGCCTGCAGTTGGACACCCATGCGTCGGAGCAGTTGCGGATTGCGCTGGGCCGGGTCCATTCCGTCAATCGTGACGGTGCCAGACTCTGCCGATCGCAGCCCCTCGATCATCTCGAGTGTCGTGGTCTTGCCGGCGCCATTCGGCCCGAGCAAACCGAAGAATTCTCCCGGCTCGACCTCGAATGTCACATCGTCGACCGCCCGTAGGCTGCCGTACGTCATTGTCAGGCCCGTGGCCTTGATTCCTGCCCCCATGGGACCCAACCTACCGAAATGGATTGGCACAAGGCCATGGCCTTTGCCCGATTTCGGCGCCAAACCTCAACCGGTCATTTAGCGTAGGAGTGTAATCCGGGGATGAAGAGGTTGACGCCGACGAAGTTGAAGATGAAAGTCGCGAAGCCGATGAGGGCGATGATCGCCGCGGCACGTCCCTTCCAACCGGCAGTGACGCGAGCGTGGAGGTAGCCGGCATAGACGACCCAGGTCACGAACGCCCAGATTTCTTTGGGATCCCAGCCCCAGTATTTGCCCCATGCATACTGCGCCCAGATCGGCCCGGCGATGAGCGCCGCGAATGTCCATATCGGGAACGCGAAGGCATGGACGCGGAAGGAAATCTGGTCCATCGCCGCCGACGAGGGCAGGCGCCAGATGTAACCGACACGGTCGGCTTCGGGTGTGCGCCGTTCGGCCCGCTCCTTGACCAAGAAGATGACTGAGGTGGCCGCACCGACGAGGAACGCGCTGCCGGCGATCATCGCGGCGGCGACGTGCATGACGAGCCAGTATGAATGCAATGCCGGTACAAGCGGTCCGGCCGGGACGTAGACGAGCATCGACAAGCCAAGCACGATGACGCCGAAGCCAGTGACAATCGGGCCGAGCCAGTCGATACCCCAGACCCGAACCAGCAGTAAGTATGCGGTCAGCGCAACCAAAATCGCGGCGCACGCAAACTCATACATATTGCCCCACGGAACCCGCTCGGCAGCCAGACCGCGGGTGACAACGGCGGCGAGCAGGATTGCCCAGGACAGGCCCGCGAGCGAGGTGCCGATGCCGCCAGCAACGGCGCTTCGTTCACTTGCCGCAGTTGCCGGGGCGGCTGGCAACCCGGGCGAACCGGCAGTGACCAGATCTGCGCTGGTGACAACTTTGCGCGCAAAGCCCCATTCGGCGAGATAGGCCAGCCAGGACAGTCCGAGCACGACCGTGGCCGAGGCCACTGCGTAATTGGAGAAGTTGGCATAGTCGGCGAGACTCATGTGCGGTCTTTCTGCTCAGCAAGCGTCTTCTTGAAACGCTCGACGAAATCTTCGAGTTCGACCGGAACGCCTCCGCGGGAGACGCGGTCGAGCACTGCGACTTCCACCACGGTACGCGACCCGTTTCTTTCGGCACGAATCCAGGTGCGTCGCGGCTTGATCGTCAACGACGCCATGAGGCCCAGGATCCCGATCGAGATACCCCACAGCGGAACCTGCAGCCACGGCGACGAACTGATCTGGAACTTCACGAATTGGGCGGTGCGGACGTATTGGAGCGTCCCGCCGTCGGGAAGGTCGACGACCTGCCCTTCGGAAAGGCTCAATCGAACTGGCGCGCCGTCCTTCTTTTTGGCCTGTACAAGCTTGTCCTTATCAAGGATGAACACCGACTGTGGCACGCCTTCATCAAGCCCGAGGTCCCCCGAATAGACGAACAAGCCGAGCAAGGGTGCAGCGGCCGCAGGGAATGCCGAGATCGGGGCACTATCGCCGACCGACACCGCGGTGGGCAGGAAGAACCCTTGGAAGCCGAGCTGTTTGGGCTTGGCATCGGGGACCTTAAGAACACCATTCGAGGTGTAGGTCGCATCGGCGGGCAGGAACGGCACCGCACCTTCGAACGCGACGTTGTCTTCGGCATCGGTGACCTTGATGACCGGCGCATAGCCTTGACCGATCAGAAAAACCGATGCCCCGTTGACGTTCAGCGGATGGTTGACCGTGATGTCGAAATCGCGCGGTGAGTCGCCAGGTTTGGGAGCGTACGTTCCGGTCGCCTCGAACATCCGCGGAGCGCCACGTTGCGGACCACTGAGCTGGAATTTCGCGGTGAAATCATCCAGCGTGAGCGAGAACGGAGCCAAATCGTCGGGGTTGAAGAGCGCACCCGCGCTGAACTCGTCGTATTGAGTGAGCGAGTTGGAGAAGCCACTGCCCTCGGTGACGATCGCGCCACCGCGGTAGCCGTACAACGCACCCGACGCCACACCGAGGAGCACGATGACAAGACAGACATGGAAGACCAGGTTGCCGGCCTCGCGCAGATAGCCGCGCTCCGCACGAACCTCATTGCCGACAACGTCGATGCGCGCGCGACCGATTGTCGTACGCCCGGCAGCGAGCACTTCGTCGATCGAGGCAGTCGTCTCAAAACTCGCCGAGGACGGCAGCCGGGTCAGGTTGCGCGGCGCCTTGGGCGGACGCGACCTGAGCGCTCGGTAATAGACCCCCGAGCGAGGAATGATGCAACCAACAAGGGACACCAGCAGCAATAGATAGATCGCGCTGAACCACGGCGACGTGTAGATCGAGAACAGTCCCAAGCGATCCATGATCGGGGCGCTCGAACTGTGGTTGAGGAAGTAGGCTTCGACCTTTTGTGGATCGACGCCACGCTGCGGAATGAGCGACCCCGGCACAGCGGCGACCGCCAGCAGCAAGAGCAGGAACAGCGCCGTACGCATCGAAGTGAGCTGTCGCCAGATCCAGCGGCCGAACTGGCGCGGGTTGAGGGCAGGAGCATTGGAAGTCATAGAACCGTCTCATATCCGGGGAACCAGCTACGCATCTCATTGACCAGCGAATCCCAGCCGCCCGTCACCAAGAGGATGCCGACGGCGATTAGCATGCCACCACCGGCGATCGAGACGACACGCTGGTGGGTCTTGAACCAGGCGATCGCGTGCATAAACCGACCGAAGCCGAGCGCCGCAAGGATGAAGGGGATGCCGAGGCCGAGACAATAAAATAACGTCAGGAAGGCGCCACGTCCGGCATTGGCGCCCGGGGTCAGGCTGAGCCCCAGCACCGCGCTCAAGGTGGGGCCGAGGCAGGGCGTCCAACCGACCGCGAAGAAAATGCCCAACAGCGGCGCCGCAGCAAGGCCGACCGCCGGCACCGCGTGGATCCGGGCTTCACGTTGCAGGAATGGAATCCAGCCAATGAAAGCGAAGCCGAGGATGATCACCAGGACGCCAGTGACGATTGAGAGAGTACGGGCGTGAGCGGCCAACTGCAGACCGATCGAGCCGAAGGCCACGCCGAGGCTGACAAACACCGCCGAGAAACCGAGCACGAACAGCACCGAGCCGGCGAGCATACGGCCACGCCGACCCCCGTCGAGATCGGTCACTGACAAACCCGTGATGTAGGACAGGTAGCCCGGCAGCAGCGGCATGACGCAGGGCGAGAAGAACGAGACAAGCCCCGCGAGCAGCGCGATTGGGATTGCCAGAACCAATGTCCCCGAGGTAACCGTCGCCCCCAGCCAGTCGGTCACGACGTGCTCTTCTGAACGTCTTCGATCAGGCCCTCGAGCGTCGCCTTGGTGATGGCGTCCAGAACACGTACGGCGACCCTTCCCTTGGCGTCGATGATCCACGTCGTCGGTATGGCCGCGGCCGGAAGACTCTTGGCAAAACCGAGGGTCAGGCTGCCGGACGTGTCGCTGATGTTGGGATAGGAGATGTCGTGCTTGCGGGTGAACGCCTTGGTAGTCGTGGCGTCCTCACGCTGGGCGATGCCGAGAAACTCAACATCCTTGGTCTTGAGTGACCGCGCCACTGCATCGAGGGCGGGCGACTCTTCCCGACAAGGTGGACACCACGAACCCCAGAGGTTGATCACGATCGTCTTGCCTGCCCAGTTCTTTGTTGAGACCGGATTGCCATCGAGGTCTTCACCAGCAATGACCGGTGCAGGCTTGCGCTCGGCCGGCGCGATCTGGACGATCCGATGATCGGCGTCGCCACTGATGTAACCGCCCTGCGTGCCATCCGTTTTCGGCGCGCCACAGCCGACCAGCGGCAGGACGAGGCACGCGGCAAAGATAAAACGCACCGTCAGACCCCTACGGGTTGTCCCGATGCACGATGACCTGATCATGCTCCGCCGACGAACTTCTTTCGAAGTGCTTCAGGGATCAGGTCGCCTGCCGGTTCGGTGTAGGACAGGGACACGAACCGGTCGTCCTCAAATGTCACCGACGTCAGGCTCGCCAATGAGCATTGACGCTTGCGCGGATCGTGCGCGAACCGATTGCTTTCGATCGCCTGGCGGGCGGTCCAAACCGGCAACTGGTGCGACACGATGAGCGCCTCATGGCCACGTGCTGCCGCGCGCGCATCACTGATTGCGTCCTGCATACGGGCGGCGATCTCAACGTAGGGTTCGCCCCACGATGGTTTGAACGGATTGCGCAGCAACCACCAGTTCTGTGGCCGTTTGAGTGCTCCGTCACCAACCCCGAAAGTCTTGCCCTCGAACTGATTGCCCGCTTCGATAACGCGCGGATCGGTATGGATCTCAAGACCCAATGCTGCAGCCGACGGGGTTGCCGTCTCCTGAGCCCGCTCCAACGGCGAGGCCACCACATGGGTGATGTCCCAGTCCTTGATCGTCGCAGCGACCCTGTCGGCCATCTGCACGCCAAGTTCCGACAAATGATAGTCGGGCAGCCGTCCATAGAGGACACCGGAGGGATTGAAAACCTCACCGTGCCGCATCAAATGCACGATTGTTCTGGTGGACATGAATTCCTTACTGCTCGGGTGTTGCGTGCGCCGCAGCTTTGGCCGCAGCCGGAAGTGCTTCGGCAATGATATTAAGTGCCTGGTCGTCGTGGGCGGCCGAGACGAACCACGCTTCGAAGGCGCTCGGCGGCAGATAGACGCCCGCTTCAAGCATCGCGTGGAAGAACGGTCGATAACGCCAGGCTTCCTGTGCTTGCGCACCGGCGAAGTCAGTGACTGTGTCTGAGACGCCCCAGAAGATGCTGAACAGGTTGCCGGCGCTCTGCACGACGTGTTCAACGCCCTCGGCGCTGAGGGCGGAACTCGCGAGCCGGCCAATTTCCGCGGCCGTGTGATCTAGTTTGGCGTAGACCTCATCAGTCGCGAGCCGCAATGTCGTGAGACCGGCGGTTGTTGCAATCGGATTGCCCGACAGCGTGCCGGCCTGATAGACCGGTCCAACTGGAGCCAACTGTTCCATGATGTCGCGACGGCCACCGAATGCGGCGGCGGGAAAGCCGCCACCCATGACTTTGCCGAAGGTCAACAGATCAGGCCGCCAGCCCTCGACTGCGCCGTCAAGTCCCCAATGGCCCGAACGGCTGACCCGAAATCCAGTCATGACCTCATCGCTAATGAATAGCGCGCCGTGCGCCGTGCAGGTTTCGGCCAGAAATTGATTGAAGCCCGGCAGCGGCGCAACCGCGCCCATGTTGCCGGCCGCGGCCTCAGTGATTAGGCACGCGATCTGGTCGCCGTACTCGGCGAATGCAGCCGTGACTGCGGCTCGGTCGTTGTAGGGAAGCACGAGGGTTGCAGCAGCGACCTCCGCGGGAACGCCCGGAGTGCCAGGCAAGCCGAGGGTGATCAGTCCCGATCCCGCTTCGGCGAGCAATGCGTCGACATGGCCGTGATAACAGCCCGCGAATTTGATAATCAGGTCACGACCGGTGAAGCCGCGCGCCAACCGGATTGCCGACATCGTTGCTTCGGTGCCGGAGGACACGAGGCGCACCTCGTCGACCGGGGCGCGCCCGACGATCTCCTCGGCCAAGAGCACTTCAGGCTCGCTCGGAGTGCCAAACGACGTGCCCCGCGAGGCTGCTTCAGTAACGGCCGCAATGATCTCGGGGTGTGCGTGGCCGAGCAACATCGGACCCCATGAACAGACCAGGTCGACATACCGATTGCCGTCGACGTCGGTCAGGAATGCCCCTGCCCCACTGGCCATAAACCGAGGAGTGCCGCCGACTGCTCGAAATGCACGAACCGGCGAGTTGACGCCACCGGGCGAAACTGCGCGAGCACGGGCGAACAGAGCCTGCGAGGATGGAAGGGCCGAATCGTCATGGATCACATCCACCATTGTCCCTGATGACTCCGTCCTACCCAACTTTGCGTCGCCACACCGTAACGATGTGGCCGTTTGGTCGTTGGACATCATGACGTTCGAACTGGCGGGCACCCGCATTCGGCTGTAACATCGGTTTACTTAACGGCGATGGAAGAAATCGCTGATTGTGGAGGGGCATCTCAATGGGAGCACACAAGCTCACTCGCTGGCAGAAGGCCAGTGCACTCGTTCCGATGGCAGTTCTCGTCGGCGCGTGGGGCGCGGCGCTGACCAACACTGGGCTCGCAAATGCCGCCAGTGGTGTCAACAGCCCCGGCATCCCCGATGTCCCCACAACCGCATTCGAGCAGCCTGCCAGCGTCCAAGCCGGCCCCGGCGTTGACGCCAAGGCAGGTCCGGGCGGCACGCTGTCAACGCTCTCAACCAACGGCATCCCCGCCGCGTCGCTGTTCGCCTACCGCCAGACCGAAGCACTCTTGGCCAAGGCCGATTCCAGCTGCAATCTCCCGTGGAACTTGGTCGCGGCAATCGGGCGCGTCGAATCCAATCACGGCCGTACCAACGGCAACACCGTCACGGCTTCAGGCGTTTCGAAGCCTGGCATCTACGGTATTCCGCTCACGGGTGAGAATGGCACGGCCAAGATCACCGATACTGACGGCGGTCGCCTCGACAAGGACGCGGTCTACGACCGTGCAGTCGGGCCGATGCAGTTCCTGCCGGGCACCTGGAAGTCAGTTGCAGTCGATGCCGATGGTGACGGCAAGAAGGATCCCCAGAATATCAACGATGCGGCCGCAGCAGCAGGCGTTTATCTCTGCGCTGGCACCGGCGATCTGTCCAACGCCTCGGGTGCCTCAGCAGCAGTCCTTCGCTACAACCACTCGAGTTCGTATGTCGACCTCGTGCTGAAGATCTCCGCTGCGTATGCCCGTGGCGACTTCACCCAGACGCCCGATGGCACCGGCCCTTCGGCGATCCTGACCAATAGGGCCAATGACCAGACTCTGACGCCAGGTCAGCGCAGCAATGCCACGAAGTCCGAGAAGAAGGCCAAGTCCAAGGGCTCGAAAAATTCGGGTTCAAATGGTTCTGGCACGACTCCGGGCGCTACTCCCGGCTCGGGCACAGTGACCAATCCCGGTGGTGGCACAGCCATTCCGCCGGTCAAGGGCGGAACGACCGGATCGAAGCCGCATACGCTCACCGGCCAACTCGGCGGAACGCTCGATTCGACGCCGCTCGGTACGGTCACCAAGCCAGTGACCGGTATCCTCAGCGCGCTTGAGGCGCGGACGACATGCTTCCTGAAGTTCCCGCTCGGTCTTCCGAAGGCCAAGTACGACGCCTGCGTCTACGACCTAACGCACTAGTCACCAAGATTTGGCGAATAAAGAGCCATTCCGACAGTGCAGCACTCCCGGAACCGGGATGAAACCCGCCAAAGCTCGGGGAGTGGGACTGCTCCTAGCGCAGCCGCGCGGCTAACTCGGCAGCCCAGTAGGTCAACACGATGTCAGCGCCAGCGCGGCGGATTGAGACGATGACCTCATCGATCGCACGTTCTCGATCGATCCAGCCATTGGCAGCAGCCGCTTCGACCATCGCCAACTCACCAGAGATGTTGTAGGCCGCAACTGGGACGTCGACCCGCTGGCGAACCGCAGCAATCAGATCAAGATATGCCAACGCCGGCTTGACCATGACGATGTCAGCACCCTCCTCGATATCGAGGAGCACCTCGCGGATCGCTTCACGCCCGTTCCTGGGGTCTTGTTGGTACGTCTTGCGATCGCCCTGAAGCGAGGAGTCCACAGCTTCGCGGAACGGGCCGTAAAAGGCCGAAGAATACTTCGCTGCATAGGCCAAGATCGACACGTCGGCGTGGCCAGCTGAATCGAGCGCCGAACGAATCGCCGCGACCTGACCATCCATCATTCCGCTCGGACCGACCATGTGGGCTCCAGCCTCGGCCTGGGCAACCCCCATACGGGCATAGATCTCGACCGTCGCATCGTTGTCGACACGACCCTGGGCGTCGAGGACGCCACAATGGCCGTGATCGGTGAACTCGTCGAGACACAGATCGGACATGATGACCAGATCGTCGCCGACCTCGCTATGGGCGTCGGCGATCGCGACGTTGAGGATACCTGCCGGATCGAGCGAGCTCGAACCCATCGCATCCTTGTGCTCCGGGACGCCGAACAGCATGACACCACCGAGCCCGAGCTCGGCCGCTTCGGCACAGGCCTTGCGGGCGCTGTCGCGAGAATGCTGCACAACCCCGGGCATGCTCGAGATTGGTCGGGGCTCGCTCAGCCCTTCGGCAATGAACATCGGCAGGATCAGCTGCCGCGGCTCGAACGAGGTTTCCGCGACCAACCGCCGCACCGCCGGCGTTGATCGCAGGCGGCGCGGACGGTCAGCCGGAAAAGTCATGCCGAGGCGCCTTTGAAGAAACGACGGTAAGGACGCATCGGCATGAATGCCTTAATGGTCACTCGCCGACGCCTAGTCATGCCCCGCTGGATTTCCGGCGGGTGGAGGGACGGCGCTGCGACGGCTTCGTGACCGCCTCGCCAGCCTCGATGAACGCCAACCGGCGTGCTGCACCGAAGGCCGCGAGTGCATCAGCGAGGACATCGACGGACGGCTTCTCGGCCATCACGTCGACACGCAGGCCATGCTCCTCGGCAGTCTTGACCGTTGCCGGGCCAATGCAGGCGATGATGGTCGTCGCATGCGGCTTGCCAGCGATGCCGACAAGATTGCGGACCGTGGACGACGACGTGAACATCACCGCGTCGAACTTGCCGGTCTTGATCGCTTCGCGGGTCGGCGCCGGCGGCGGAGCAGCCCGAACGGTGCGGTAGGCGGTGACGTCGTCGACCTCCCAGCCGAGCTCGATCAAGCCCGCGACAAGCGTTTCCGTCGCGATATCCGCCCGCGGCAGGAACACTCGGTTGATCGGATCGAGCACGTCGTCATAGGGCGGCCAGTCCTCGAGCAAGCCACGAGCCGACTGCTCACCGCTGGGCAGCAGATCAGCGAGTATGCCCCAGGTCGCGATCGCCTCGGCGGTCTTTTCACCAACCGCTGCAATCTTGAGCCCGGAGAACGCACGCGCGTCTAGCCCGTACTCCTCGAACTTCTCGCGCACAGCCTTGACCGCGTTGACGCTGGTGAAGGCGATCCATTCGTAGCGACCCTCGACGAGGCCGCGGACGGCCTTGTCCATCTGCTGCGGATTGCGCGGTGGCTCGACCGAGATGGTCGGAACCTCTTCGGAAACTGCACCGTAGCCGCGCAGCCGAGCAGCCAGTCCGGCGGACTGCTCCTTGGTGCGGGGCACCAGCACGCGCCAGCCATAAAGCGGCTTGGTTTCGAACCACGACAGTGTGTCGCGCATGTCGACGACGTCGCCGACGACCGTGATGGCCGGCGCTTCCATCTTGGCAGCCTTAACGTCCGCGGCGATGTTCTCGAGCGTCGAAACAACCGTCGACTGTTCGGTCGTCGTGCCAACGCGGGTCATCGCAACCGGGGTCTTGGCCGGGCGTCCGGCCTCGATCAGCCCAGTGGCCACTTCGGCGATGCGCGCGACTGCCGACAACAAAACAAGCGTGTGATTGCCGCCGTGAGCGCTCCAATCGACCTTCGAGTCGCCGACGCTCACGACCGACACATTGCGGTGTGAGCGCGTGGTCAACGGGACACCGGCGTAGGCCGGAACCGCGGTGACCGAGGACAATCCCGGCACGATCTCAAAGCCGATGCCAGCCTTGCTGCAGGCAGCAGCTTCTTCCGGTCCCGTGGAATACGTGAACGGATCGCCGGCGATCAAACGTACGACGTGAGCGCCAGTCTTGGCGTATTTGACGACAAGTTTGGCGCGTGCGGTGTGCGTTAATGCTTGGCCGTCCGCATCGGTGCCGCCGTCCACGATTTCCGCGTCGTTCGTGACGAGCGCGGCGTGTTCGGGCAGTTCCGTGATGACGACGTCGGCCTGACCGAGGATCTCGGCCGCGCGTACGGTCAGCAGACTCGCATCACCTGGTCCGGCGCCGACGAAACTGACATGGCCCATCGGGACCTTGCGCTTCGCCGGAGCAGAGGTGGTTGAATCCACTCGGGTCGCTGTAGAGGTAGTCACAGTGATCTTCTTCCTGAGCTGCCTGTGGGTGCTGTCACGAGACACTTGCCATCAATTCGGCAGCGCCTTCGGCGATCATCTCGGCAGCGAGACGTTCACCGACCGCGGTGGCATCGCTAGGCGATCCCGTTGCGGACATACGGATAGTTGGTGCGCCGGAAACATCTCCGACAATTGCTCGAAGCCACAGCTCGTCACCGTCATCGCCCATGGCGACTTCCGCGAGAGCTCCGACCGGAGCGGTGCAGCCTGCCTCCAACGTGGCAAGAAGGCTGCGCTCTGCAGTCACGGCGACGCGGGTGTCCATGTCGTCCATCATCTGCAGAAGACGAATTGTCACGTCATCATCAACGCGGCATTCGCCAGCAAGCGCTCCCTGCCCAGGGGCAGGAAGCATTTGCAAGGGGTCCAAGGTTTCGGTCGCCTCATCGAGGCGGCCAAGGCGGGCAAGGCCGGCGCGGGCCAACAGGATCGCATCAAGCTCACCGCTTCTGACTTTGCCGATCCGGGTATCGATATTGCCGCGGAGCGGCACGATCTCAAGACCGAGGCCAAGTGCATTGAGTTGCGCCAACCGACGCGGAGCGCCGGTGCCCACGCGAGCGCCCTGCGGCAGCTCGCCAAGGGTCAGTCCGTCACGCGCAACGACGATGTCGCGAGGGTCTTCACGAATAGGAATTGCGGCAACGGTCAGTCGGCTGTCCGGGTAGGTCGGCAGGTCTTTGAGCGAGTGCACCGCCATGTCGACACGATTTTCGGCGAGTGCTTCGCGCAGTGCCGCAACGAAAACGCCCTGTCCGCCGATCTGATTAAGCGGGCCGGGGTTACGGTCGCCCTCGGTGCTGATCCGCACGAGTTCAGTTTCAACGCCGGTGAGCTCGGTTAAACGCACCGCAAACTGCGAGCACTGTGCCACTGCCAACGCGCTCGCGCGGGTGCCGATACGCAATGTCGTTTCAAATCGTGTCATCCGCGATCACCGCTGACGGTCGAGACAGCATCGATGGCCGCCGGATCAAGCGCGAACAGATCGGCCAGCGCATCGGCATAGGTCATTCCATTGGGTCCGCCGGCCAGCTCCTGGATCCGAACGGTCGGCGAATGGATCAGTTTGTCCGCAACCCGCTTGAGCGCCTGCCGTATGTCGGACAATGTCGAGTCGTCGAGATCTGGCCGACGCGATTCGAGGCGGGCGAGTTCGCCGGCGACAACATCGGTGGCCATCGTACGCAGAGCAATCACGGTCGGCGTGACTGTAGAAGCGGCTCGCGCGGCGAGAAAAGCGCTGACCTCATCGGCAACGATCTCGCGTACGCGCTGGATCTCACCGGTGAGCTCGGCAGTCTCAGTCCGTTCGGACAGTATCTGTAGATCGATCAGCGTCACGCCGTCGAGGGTGCCAGCGGCGGTGTCGATATCGCGCGGCAATGCCAGGTCGATCAGGACCATGTCCCGACCATCACGCCCGGCTTCAATGCGTTCCGTATCGAACACAAGGCTGCTGGCACCGGTGCACGTGACAAGCACATCCGCGTGGGCAAGTTCGATGTCGAGCGACTGCCAGCGTACGGCGCTGACCCCGAACGTCGCGACCAATTCGTAGGCCCGCTGGAAAGTTCGGTTGGCCACCATGATGTGACTCGGCGCAACGCCACGTTCAACCAATGTCTTGACCGCGAGGCTGGCCATCGTACCGGCGCCTGCAACGAGGAACCGGGTGGAATCTCCGGTGATCTTGTCACCGGCAGCGTCGAGACTGGCTGTGACAATCGACGGTCCAAGCCGATCGATACCGGTCTCGGCGTGACCGCGCTTGCCAATGCGAAGAGCCTGCTGGAAAAGCAGGTTGAGCGCCGAGCCAACGGTCGATTCGGCCTGCGCAACCTGCAATGAGTCACGCACTTGGCCTAGGATCTGGCTTTCGCCCGGGATCATCGAGTCGAGCCCTGCGGCGACTGCGAACAAATGCGCAACCACAGCTTCGTCGTAGTGGACATAGACATTGGCGACGAAGTCATCTCGATTGACACCGGCTTGATCGGCGAGCAATGCCGACACTTCTTCGACGCTGCCGTGGAACCGATCCGCCTCGACGTAGATCTCGACCCGGTTGCAAGTCGAGACAACGACCGCTTCACTGACAAATTCGGTTTCGAGTACGTTCTGCGAGAGTTTCACGGCCGAATCCGTGTCGAGCGAGACCTGTTCGAGCAGGTCGATCGGGGCCGATTTGTGCGACATACCCACAACGAGAAAACTCACGAGTTCACCGCCGTCTCTTGGCTCGTCGATTTACGTTGCTCGTGATAGGCCAAAATCTGCAATTCAATTGAGAGATCGACCTTTCGGACATCGACGCCATCGGGAACCTGGACGATCGCCGGGGCAAAATTGAGGATGCTGGTGACGCCCGCGGCGACAAGCGCGTCGGCGACCTCTTGGGCAGCCTCGGCCGGCGTCGCGATGATGCCGATCGAGATCCGGCGCTCTTCAACGATCATCGGAAGGTCGGCCAGAGCCGAAACCTGAATCCCGGCAATGTCTTGACCGATGCGGCCGGGATCGGCGTCGACGAGCGCGGCAACGCGAATGCCTCGGGTGGTGAACCCTTGATAATTGGACAACGCGGCGCCGAGATTGCCGACACCGACGATGACAACTTCCCAGTCCTGGGTTTGGCCGATCTCGCGTGCGATCTGATAGCGCAGGTATTCGACGTCATAGCCGACACCCCGCGTGCCGTAGGAGCCTAGATAGGACAGATCTTTGCGCAGCTTGGCGGGATTGACCCCGGCCGCGAGCGAAAGTTCATGGGAGGAGCAGGACACGACGCCTTGATCGGCCAAGGACGTCAGGGCTCGCAAATACACCGGCAGTCTTGCCACCGTGGCATCAGGGATACCACGTTCGGGCACAGCCGAAGGGGGCTGCGGGCTACGAAGTTGTGTCACAGTACTCCTGCAACGCACGACCTTGGATTATCTCAAAGTGCGAAATGGATGCGCGCGCATACCCATGTTAAGAGTTTGTGAACGTGAGAACAAAATCGAGCATGGTGCTTAGTGCCTTAAATCACAACGATTCTGCGTATTCACGCCTCAGCGAGTGAGCGCAGTTTGCAGTCGAACCGGATCAACCCGCCAGAAATCATGCTGTTTACCGTCGACAAAAGTCACGGGAATCTGTTCGCCGTATTTATCAACCAACTCGGGATCATCGAGGATATTGATGCGGGTCCACCCAACTTCCAGCTGGGCACACACCTCGGTAACGATCGCCTCGGCGGTTTCGCACAGATGACAGCCCGGCTTGGTGTAGAAGACGACACGCTCGGCCGTCACTGTTGATCGATGCCCAACGCTTCGCCGCGCGCCAAGGCCCGCAGCCGCCCTTTGGCCACTTTGCCAGTCGCCGAATGCGGCAGGCCTTCCACGATGACAATTTTGTGCGGCCATTTGAACCGGGCGAGCCGATCTTCGCAATGCGTACGGATCATGGCTTCGAGATCATCGCGCGGCCCAGCCGTCGGCACCACGAACATCAGGACGGCTTCCCCGGTTTCCTCATCCGGTATGCCGACCACCGCGACCTGGGCGACGGCCGGCATTTCGGCAACGATCTCTTCGACCTCGGACGGATAAACGTTGAAGCCGGAAACGATCACGAGTTCACGTAGTCGGTCGACGAGGGTCAGATCACCGTCGTCGTCGAGGAAACCGATATCGCCGGTGGCATACCAACCGTCCGCATCCGGTCCGTCAGCCGCGTCCGGCCAGTAACCAGTGAATACGTTGTCGCCGCGCACCCAGATCTCGGCCGGATCGCCCGCCGCTGCATCGGTTCGGTCCGACTCAACAATTCGCAGCTCGATTCCGGGCAACGGTTGACCAACCGAACCGGGTTTGGGGCTTTCGCCCGGAGCGCGTACCGAACCCCAAGTCGTTGAGATGACCGGCGATGTTTCGGTGAGGCCATATCCCTGATCTACCGGCTTGGCCGCAGATGCTTCGAAACTCTGGGCAAGGTCCGGATCCAGCGTCGATGCCCCCGACATGATTCGTTCCACCCCCGCGAGTTTCGTAGCCAGATTGTCGCGGCCCGCCCAAGCTGCGATGACCGGCGGTGCGATGGGCAGGTTGGTGATGCCCTCCCGCTCAATCAGGTCGAGCAACCCGTCAGGATCGAAGCCGTCGACGAGCACGACCTTGGCGCTCTGTTTGACCGCCTGGCCCAAGATCGCGTTGAGCCCATAAATGTGGAAAAACGGCAACAACCCCAGCACGATGTCGTCAGCGTTCATCGGCGGTGGCTCGATCAGCGCGACCTGCTCCAGATTCGCGATGATCGCCCGGTGCGGCAACATCGCTGCCCTGGGCTTGCCGCTCGTACCCGCGGTATAAAGCAGCACAGCGAGCGATTCTGGGTCCTGAGGTGCGACCGGGCAGGCGCCCGTTGCCGCTGCGAGGAAGTCATCGAATGCCGTTTCTTGCGAGCGCGCCTTGACTCCTCCGACGATAACTGTCAGTCCGTCAATCGCGCCGCGAATATTGCGCAGATGCGTGATTCCGACTTCATCACACATCACCACATGTGCCTTCGAGTCGACAAGCATGCGTTCGAGCTCGCGTTCGGAGGAGCGCGGATTCATCGGCACGGCCACCATCCCACCGCGCAGGATGCCAAAATAGGCAACCACTAGGTCGATCCGGTTCGACATGATGAGCGCGACCCGGTGACCGGCAACGAGACCGCGGCTGGAAAGTCCACCTGCGACTGCATCGGCGGCAGCATCAAATTCTCGCCAGGTCATCTCACGTCGACCACCACGATGCTCGACAAGCGCGACGCGGTCGCCACCGCGTTCGGCTGATTCACGCAGGTACTCGCTGACATTTACCGTCACAAACAGGAGTCAACCACAGGACCGGTGCAGGCAATGCCGATAGGCTCGATCTATGTCTCGCGATTCGCTGCCTGATCAGCCGCTCAATCTGAAATCGCGGTCGGTTCTGGCCGGTCAGGCCGCCGCGGCAGCGGCCGAGGTTGAGAACGCGATCCGCCCGGAGGACGATCGCATTGCGGCCGCATTTTTTGACGTCGACAACACAATCATGCAGGGCGCCTCGATCTTCCATCTGGCGCGCGGATTGCATCGCCGACACTTCTTCACGACTCGTGACATCGTCAAGGCCACGTGGCAACAAGCTTATTTCCGCATCGTCGGCGCCGAAGATCCCGAACACATCGCAACGGCACGCGCTTCAGCCCTCGCATTTATTGCCGGCCATACGGTGGCCGAGCTCGAATCGATCGGCGAGGAGATCTTCGATGAAAACATGGCACACAAGATCTGGCCGGGCACCCGAGCACTGGCACAGATCCATCTCGACGACGGGCTTCGAGTCTGGTTGGTGACCGCGGCCCCAATCGAGATCGCCAACACGATTGCGCGCCGGCTCGGTCTCACCGGCGCTTTGGGCACCGTCGCCGAGCACATCGACGGCGTCTACACCGGTCTGCTCGTCGGGGACATGCTTCACGGCGAAGGAAAAGCAGTCGCGATCGCCGCGATCGCCGAACGCGAAGGCCTAGACTTGGCGCGCTGTTACGCCTACTCGGACTCGAGCAATGACCTACCGATGCTTTCGCTTGTCGGCCACCCCTGCGCGGTCAATCCGGACACCAAATTGCGCGCTCATGCCAAAGCACAGGGCTGGCAAGTCCGCGATTACCGAACCGGGCGCAAGGTCGCCTTCGCGAGCGCCAAAACCGCATTTACGGTCGGCGCTGTCGGCGGCACGCTGAAAGGCCTGCAAATTCTTCGACGTAAATTCCGGTGACAGACAGAAAGTTAGGCGTTAGACTCACTATTGGCTTTGGGAGGGTCGTCTGTGAATCTGCCTTGGGGAGAATTGCGTGTTGCGCTAACGCTCGCCCATGCCCTCCCCAATGATGCATCCTTGCTCGTAGCGCTGTCGGTCACAGACGCCGCACCCAATCGCCTACCCGGTGGTGGCAGCGGTGACTCGCATCATGATCAAAACCCCGAAGGCCTGAGACTCCGCGCGCTCGTTGACTTGGCCAAAGAAGGCGATGCCGAGGCATTCGGTCAACTCTATGACCACTATGCACGCGGCATCTTCCGTTTTGTCTACTACCGGGTCGGCTCACGTCAGTTGGCCGAGGACCTCACCAGCGAGACTTTCGTCCGTGGGCTGCGCTCAATCCAGCGGTTCAACTGGCAGGGCAAGGATTTCGGTGCGTGGCTGACCACGATCGCCCGAAATCTGATCGCCGACCACTTCAAATCCAGCCGGTCACGACTCGAAATCGTTTCGGATACGTTGCCGGAGAACACAACGGTCGTGTCAAGCCCCGAGCAGGACGTCCTGTCACTGATCTCGAATGAATTGCTGTATGAAGCGGTCAACCAGTTGCCGAAGGAACAGCGTGACTGCGTGCTGATGCGCTTCATCCAAGGGCTTTCGATTGCCCAGACCGCGGCTGCATTGAATCGCAGCGAGGGCGCGATCAAACAGCTGCAACTCCGTGCGATCCGTGGGCTGTCCAAGCTGATCTCGGAGGACGCCCGATGAACTTGGCCGAAGTCACAAAGACCCACCGTAACCCCGGCCCCCAGCTGCTCGTTGATGTTTATGTATTGAACGACTCCCAAAGGATGCAGCCATGATCGGCCACCGCTCGACCAACGACGTCGAGGCTTTTGCCAACGGCCTTGTCGGCCGTGGAACTCTCGACACTGAGGTTCAAGAGCTGGTCCGCTTTGCCGAAGGTCTGTGTGAGTTCGGCGTCGAGCCAGATCCTGAGTTCATACGGAGTCTTCGTTCCGATCTCATGGTCGAGGCCGACTCCATCCTCGTGAAGTCGACGCCTCGTTCGGCAGTGTCCACCACGGGAACCTCCCATCCCGCACGTCGGCGCCTCATTGCAGCTGCCACCGCGACCATCGCTATGGCGGCAAGTGCCAGTTTGGTCGCCTCCAGCGCGCAAGCGTTGCCCGGCGACATGCTTTATCCGATCAAGCGTGGCGTCGAGAACGTCGAATTGACGCTTCATCACGGCGATGCCGCGCGCGGCAAATTCGAGCTAGCGCAGGCAACCGAACGGCTTGCCGAAGCACAGACACTCGCGAGCCGGTCGGATGACACGAGCAAACAGCAAATGGCCGATTCGCTCAGCGCGTTCACTACCAAGGCAGAATCTGGCTCGCAATCACTGTTTGCCGATTATTCAAATGGTGGCGATCGGACCTCAATCGAGAACGTGAGCACATTCGCCGCGTCGTCGAGTTCAACGCTTGCCGATATGTCACAGGAGTTGCCCGCGACTCAATCGACAGATCTGCTCGCCGCAGCCGCTGCCGCCATTTCCAACCTCGCGACCCAGGCATCATCACTATGTGCCGATTGTGACGCTGCCTCGCTCACTTCGATAACCAAGCGGATCACTGACTTGGTAGGCCCGGCAAAGCAATCAGCGCCGTCAACGGCGAAGGCCAAGCCAAATCAAGCCCAGCAACCCGCCGCTCCCGTTGGTAGCACCCAACCGGGCGGCACTGCTACGAACACGCCGCCCAAGGCTGGGCTGCCGCTGCCATCAGTACCTCCCGTAGCGGCGCCACTAACGGACACCACTAAGACGTTGCTTGGCACGATTGTTGGCGACAATGAAAAGCCCGGTCTTGTCCCGGGGCTGTTGGGCGGACTTTTGAGAACGCCGAAGAAATAGCTCGCTGCTGGCTTCAGCGGGCTCAGCCCGCTAGTCCGCTGACTCACCGCGCTCAGAAGAAGGCGTTGCCGCGGTCGACCAGAAGCTTATAGAGCGTCTGCTGGATCGTCTCGCGTACCTGATCGGTCACGTTGAACAGTAACATCGGGTCATCAGCCGCATCTGGTGGATAAGCATCAGTACGGATCGGCTCACCGAACTCGATGATCCATTTACTGGGCAGCGGGATCATGCCCAGCGGCCCTAACAGCGGGAAAAACGGGGTGACGGGCAGGTACGGAAGGCCGAGGAAACGTGCCAACGAAGGCACATTGCCGACCAACGGGTAGATCTCTTCAGCTCCGACGATCGAGACCGGAACAATCGGCACCTGCGCTCGCATCGCCGAAGAGACGAAACCACCCCGTCCGAACCGTTGCAGCTTGTAACGGTCGGCGAAGGGCTTGCCAATGCCCTTGAATCCTTCGGGCCAGACACCAGCCAACTCGCCAGTTGTCAGCAGTCGTTCGGCGTCCTCTGCGCATGCCAGAGTCGCGCCGACCTTACGGGCAATCTGCCCGATGACCGGCAGCGAGAACACGAGATCGGCGCCAAGTGGACGAAGGTTTCGGCCCGCATATTTTTGGACCGCATAACCGGTGATCAACCCATCGATGGGAACCGTTCCAGAGTGATTGGCGACCAACAACGCGCCGCCGACAGCCGGAATGTTCTCGACGCCACGCACCTCAAGGCGGAACCACTTCTCGGCAATCGGTTCAACTGCTGCGGTGAAAATTTCGGTGATCTGCGGATCGAAGCCGAATGCGTCGACCTCATAGTCGCCAGCTAGCCGTTTGCGGAGACCGGCCAGAATTCCCGCGATACGAGCCTCCCAATCAGCACCTAGGATCCGCTGCGATGCGCCGATGAGCGCGACGATGATCTCGTCGAGTGGGATTCCGGCTGGCAATGCGGCCGACGTCTGGGTGCGTGTGGCCTTGGCCTTTGCCGCGGCTGCAGTCGCAGCTGCAGTTGCGGCATCCTCATCGGTCACTGCGCGAAGCTTGGGCTTGCTCGACGGCTGCTTCGGCGGATTAGTCTTCGACGCTGCTGGCTTGACGGTTGGACCCGAACCGGCTGCGGCCGATGCTTTCGGTGCCACCTTCTTGGCGGCGGCCTTGTTGGCGGGGGCCTTCTTCGGCACTGGCTTCTTGGCCGCTGGCTTGTTGCCACCGGCAAGCGACCGTGCCGCCGACGACGGGGTCGCATGGGAATTGCCGCGCCCAGCTTTGCCGCGCGTGCCGATCGGAATCGATTTGTTGCGTAGGTCGTCATCGTTCATCGGTGACCTCCAATTCCGGCAAATACACCAGGCTTGCTGGCCCGACGGTACTCGTCAAGAACGGCTTCGGTCGTATGCAGTAATTGGTAGCCGAAAATATCGCGAAGCGCTGACGTGTCGACGACCCTGCCGTAGGTGAGCAGTCGGTGCAAATCTGGTGAAATCTCCGAGCCCATCAGTCGTACGAGCCGGCGAGCGGCTGCGCCGAAACCGATCGGCGGCAACGGCAGGACTGGACGGCCGAGTCGGCGGGCGGCCTGGCTGAGTAGGACCACGCCATCACCGGCGACGTTGAAAGTGCCGGGCCGGTCGTTAAGAACGGCCTCGACGAGGACATTCATCGCGTCGTCGACGTGGAGGAATTGCAGCCGCGGGTCAAAGCCAATCGCGGCCGGCAGCACCGGATTCTCGAAATAGGAGCCGAACGACGACTCGACTTCCGCGTGCAGAATGTTGGCCGCACGGAATGTGGTGATGAGAATTTCAGGACGACGGCGGGCAAAGCCACGCACATACGCCTCAACCTCAACGATGTCCTTGGGAAATCCAGTCCGAGCACCGCCAAGTGCCGACGAGGATTCAGTGAACATCGCCGGATCACGCGGCGAGGTCCCGTAGACCGCGGTCGACGAGCCAAGAATGAACTTCTCCACCGTGGCAGCACGCTGGCACGCGGCCAACAATTGCATCGTGCCGATGACATTGGTTTCTTTGCTGCCGCCGCCGCCGCGTTCCTCAGGCCCCACCCCAAGGTGTACGACCGTATCGACTTCCTCGACTGCAATGACTTTGGCAACGACCGGAGTGCGGATATCCGCGCGGACATATTTGACCCCACCAAGATCGCCCTCGGGGGGTACCACATCGATGCCGACAACCTTGTCAATTCCGGCCGATTCGCCCATAACCGCCAGCCGTCGCGCAAAACGCGAGGATAGGTCCCGTGAAAGACCTGTGACTAGGACGATTCGGCCCATGGACTACTTGCCTAAACGACGACGCTGCACTCGGGTGCGCTTGAGCATCTTGCGGTGTTTCTTCTTCGACATCCGCTTGCGACGCTTCTTGATGACAGAACCCACGGTTCACCCTCTAAAGAACTTGAAACTACGTTGTTCCAGCGTACGGGGCGACTCCCGACGGGCTGTCACTGGGCCAGTAAAACTGGCAGGATCATCCTGCTTCGAAGAACGAGCGGCTCAGGTATTGCTCGAGAATGTGTTCGGGCACCCGGAATGAGCGGCCGACGCGCACGGCCTCAAGCTCGCCGTTGTGCACCAAACGGTAGACAGTCATCTTGGAGACACGCATCTGCGTCGCGACTTCGGCGACGGTCAAAAACTTGACGCTTGACGGCATGACACCTCTCCTATTGGCACAGGCCAAATTGGCTCGGGGCACGCGCGCTCTCCGGCTTCCCCACCGGAGATGACGCGCGCGTGCTTGAAGTTGAGAGTAGTGCCTGATGGGGCTGTTGCGGTAGTTGTTGACAAAAATACTTCGTTTTGTGGACGGACGCCCCCAAAAAGACCGCAGAAAAGTCACGATTGGCCGCTCAAGGTTGCGGATCTAGCCCATGGGTTGGGAACAGCGCCGTACGGGTTGCCATGATCGAGCGATCGAGCCAACTGGCGGGGTCATAGCCCCTCTCCCAGGGGCGATACAGCACATGCCGCCCGTCAGTCATCCGCATCGGTGCGGGCGATCCACGCAACTCAGCGACCCGCGCACGCCAACGCTCAGGTGTGAGGATCGTCGGATCCAGCGGCGTACCCGAGACGACGGCCAGAAGATGGGTCCAAGCGCGCGGCACGACCTGCAAAACGGCATAACCGCCACCACCGGTGGTCACCCATTTGCCGTCGCAGAGTTCGTCGGCAAGTTCACTTAACGCAAGGTAGGCAGCGCGCTGTCCATCAACGCTCAACATGAGATTGGTGAGCGGGTCGTCCATATGCGAATCGCAACCCTGCTGAGTCACCATGATCTCGGGCGCGAACTCGCGTAGCAACGGCGGGATGACCGCATGGAACGCTCGCAACCAACCGGCATCGGAGGTGCCCGGCGGCAGCGCAATGTTGACCGCGGATCCTTCCGCACCTTCGGCGCCCGTCTCAGTCGCATAACCGGTCCCGGGAAACAGCGTTTGAGGCCCCTCATGGATCGACAGGGTAAGCACCCGTGGGTCGTCGTAAAACATCGTCTGGACCCCATCCCCGTGGTGGGCGTCGACATCGACGTAGGCGACCCGCTGGGCACCGTTGTCGAGGAGCCAACGGATCGCCAGTGCGACATCGTTATAGATGCAGAAGCCGCTGGCATGATCGGGCATCGCGTGGTGGAGTCCGCCGCTGATGTTGATCGCGTGTTTGCTCACCCCGGTCCACACCCGGCGCGCCGCCTCAACGCTGGCGCCGGCAATCAGGGCACTCGCATCATGCATGTGCTCAAACACCGGGTTGTCTTCGGTGCCAAGCCCGAACTTGCCAGCGCCGTAAATCGGATGGGCGCTCAGTTTCTTGACCGCTTCGATGTAAGCGGGCGAATGAATCAACGCGAGGTCGTCGTCGGTCGCGGGAGTTGCGCCGACGATGTCAACCGACTCCAAGACGCCGAGTTCTTCGGCCAGCTGCATTGTCAGGTCGATGCGTACCGGCGCCATCGGATGGCTCTGGCCGAAGTTGTATTCGATGAGACGCTTATCGAATACCACGCTTGCACGAGTTGACATACCGTTCACACTAACTTCTATCCGGACAATTCCGCAGAGCGGCGAGCCGCGGCAACGACACCGGCCGCAATCGAATCCTTGACCTCATGTGCGTCGAACGTCTCGATGCCAGCGGCGGTTGTTCCATTGGGCGAGGTCACTCGCTTGCGCAGCAGCTCAGGCCCGTCCGCTGATTCGGCCAGCAATTTCGCCGCACCGACGATCGTTTGGGTGGTCAGCAGCCGCGCAGTGTCCGGATCAAGACCGGCTGTCACGCCACCAGCAATCATCGCCTCGGCCAGATAGAACACGTACGCAGGTCCCGATCCTGAAACTCCAGTCAACGCATCCTGCTGTGCTTCCTCAATGACGACGACCTTGCCGCCGGCGGCAAGGAGGTCGCTCGCAACGGCAAGCTGTTCGGGGCTGCAATCCTTGCCAGCCGAGAGGCCAAACATGCCTTCACCGACGAGTGCGGGGGTGTTCGGCATGACGCGGATGACCGCAACCCCGGCGGCAACGGCCGCTTCAATCGATTCGATCTTGACGCCGGCGGCAATCGAAAGCAGTGTCGTTCCCGGCCGCACCGCAGCGCCGATCTCAGCCAACACCGCGCCGATGTCCTGCGGCTTCACAACGAGCAACACCACATCGGCCGACGCAACCGCCTTGGCGCTGTCGACGACCTGAACCCCATACTTCGCACGAAGTTCGGCAGCCCGCTCGGCACGCTTCTCGGTGATGACAACATCGTCGGGCGAATGGCCGGCCGAGAGGAAGGTCGACAGCAATGTCTCGCCCATGACTCCCGCACCGATAATTGCGATCTTGATGCTCATGCCGTAACTCTAGGCGGTCACCGAGTTACGCCCAGGTGGCCTTGCCGATCAGCGATGCTCGCCAGTCAACGCAACGCCGACGCCAAGCGCAATCATTGACGAGCCACCGATCGCGCCGAGGAGTTCGCCCCGTTTGGTCGAGGCCAGAAACCACGCACGTAGTTGGCTGGCAATGATCGCCCAAACCGAATCGGACACGATGCCAATGCTGAAGGCCAGCAGTCCGAGGATAAGCATTTGGGCCGGCACCTGGCCTTCGCCACGATCGACAAATTGTGGGAGGACCGAGGCGAAGATGATGA
The DNA here is from genome assembly GCF_057586615.1 of Aeromicrobium changchenzhani. Taxonomy (NCBI): domain Bacteria; kingdom Bacillati; phylum Actinomycetota; class Actinomycetes; order Propionibacteriales; family Nocardioidaceae; genus Aeromicrobium; species Aeromicrobium changchenzhani. The sequence continues at coordinate 3,240,883 of NZ_CM172480.1, forward strand.
ATGCCTTCGGATTGGAAAATCCGACAATGAAGCCCTGTCGAGCGGCCGCGAACGCCGACATCGACCCACCCTCCTGGCCGATCTTGGCGACCGAGAATTCCTTGCGGTGGGCGATCGCCTGGATTCCCAGCCAGATCAGATAGGCCGCGCCGACAAATTTGATCAGCAGAAAAACGGTTTCAGATTGCTGAACGATCGTCCCCAGTCCGAAGGCTACGAAAATGAGAATGACCAACAGTCCCGTTGAGTTGCCAAGAACGGTCACCAACGCGACCCCGCGCCCGTATGCGAGCGCGCGGCCAATGACGAAAACGACGCTTGGGCCGGGGATCACAATCAGAATGAAGGCGGCAACAGCGAAGCCGAGGAGATGCTCGGTGGAAACCATGAAATGGAGGCTATCGCGGGTACACGATCACTGGGGCAAAATAGGCCACCAGCGTCACAGCAACGAACGCGGCAACCGCCGCACCACTCAGCCAAACCTCGCCCGGATGCTTACCTGGTCCCACCCCGATATCTGATTGCATACCCGCAGGCTATCGGTTCAAGACCCCTGACCGGAGCTCGGAATTTAGTTTTTGAGGTACGGCTGTCACGCGCTCAGATGCAGCTTCGTGAATGCCAAAGCCTCGAGCAAATCGGCTTCCTTCGCCGTATGATCGCCCGACTTGCGAGTGTTAATTTCGACAATGATGTGGCCGGCGAAGTCGCTGCCTGCCACATAGGCCAGAAACTCCTCGCACGGCTGCGTGCCGCGACCCGGCACGAGGTGCTCGTCCTTGGCTGAGCCGCCGCCGTCGCTCATGTGAATATGGGTCAGCCGGTCGCCGAGTGCCTTGGCAACATCAAGTGCGCTCTGACTGGCCGTGGCACAATGCGAGAGATCGAGCGTCACATGAGAGTAACTCTGTTCGAGCGGATCCCAGCCGGGCGAATAGGCCTGGAACTCGCGCTTGCCAGTACGCCACGGGTACATGTTCTCGACCGCGTACACCATGTCCATCTCGGCTTCGAGTTTGTCGATCCCGTCGACGAAATGCCGGGCATAGTCGCGCTGCCAGCGAAATGGCGGATGCACAACAACGGTGTCCGCACCAACCGTGTGTGCCATCTCGGCACTCTTCTTCAACTTGCCCCATGGATCGGTGCCCCAGACCCGCTGGGTTACTAATAGACAGGGCGCATGAATTGAGACGATCGGAATTTCATGCTGCTCGCTGAGGCTGTGCACCGCCTCGATGTCAGCACTGACGTCGTCGATACCGACCATGACCTCAACGCCGTCATAGCCCAGCCGTTTGGCCAACTCGAAGCCGCTCGCGGTCGATCCGGGATAGACCGACGACGTGGAGAGCGAAATATTTGCAGGCATGGGCACCACCCCAGCCTAGAGGTGGTCAAGGTGTTGCAAAAGGACGCCTTCGCGTAACGCCCACGGACAGATCTCCAGTTCGTCGAGTCCGAACAGGTCCATCGTGGCGTCGGCAACCATCGCGCCGGCGAACATCTGATGCGCTCGGTCGAGCGAAACGCCTGGTAGTCCCGCAATCGCATCGATGTCCATGACCGCAAGTTGATCGACTAATGCGGACACGTCACGGTGGCGCAAGTGGCGGCGCACGTATGGGCCATCGGCCGACGATGCAGCACCACACATACGGGCCAATGAACGGAATGTCTTGCTGGTACCGACGGCATGATCGAACGCGCCACCGCGCAAGATCGCGCCGGCGTCCTCGGCAATCGAAGTACGGATGTGAAGCCGCAATTCTTCGGCCGACCGCCCAGCGGACAACCAGTCGCGCGTAATGCGCCCGGCCCCAAGCGGAAGCGATTGGGCAATTGCGGGCGACTCATCGCGACCGCAGGCGAACTCAAGCGACCCGCCACCGATGTCGAATACCCCGAGCCGGCCCGACGACCAGCCAAACCAGCGACGTACGGCAAGAAAGGTCAACCGAGCCTCGTCAGCGCCGGGCAAAACTTGAAGATCGATGCCAGTCGTGATGTTGACTTGATTGAGCACAGCATCGGCATTGACCGCATCCCGCACCGCCGATGTAGCGAACGCAATGACCGTAGTGCAGCCGAGGTCCTCCGCCTGAGCCTTGGCCTCGCGCACATATTTGACCAGGCTGGCGATGCCATCATCGGTCACCGAATTGTCGGCGCTGAGATGCTCCGCCAGCCGTAACGGCTCCTTGTAGGAATGCGCCGGGACCGGCGGACCGCCGCGAAACGCATCGACAATCAGCAGGTGGCCGGTGTTGGAACCGATGTCCAGAACGCCCATGCGCATGACCCCATCGTCCCACGTCACGGATCCGATCCGGCCGAAGGCACCTGAAATATGGATAAAAGAGGAGTACTAATTACTAATGCTTCGTTTCTCGATACTCGCCTGCTTGGGCGTTCTCGTCATCCTTGCCAGCGTCACCGCCGCAATCGGCTCGGCCGCTTGGTGGGTCTTGGCGGCGCTGCTCGTCATCGTGCTCCTCACCGCAATCTTCGATGTCGTACAGAAAAAGCACTCGATCCTCCGCAACTATCCAGTTATCGGGCACATGCGCTTCCTGATGGAGTTCATCCGCCCCGAAATGCAGCAATATTTCATCGAACGCGATACCGACGGTCGGCCGTTCCCACGCGAAACCCGCTCGATCATCTACGAACGCGCCAAAGGGATCCATGGCGATGCCGCCTACGGAACCCAACACGACGTGTATGAATCGGGATATGAATATCTGGTCCATTCGACAGCGCCGGCGGACATTCCCGAACATCCTCATCGCACGGTGATCGGCGGCCCGGACTGCAAGCTTCCGTACTCCATGTCCCTGCTCAACGTGTCTGCCATGAGTTTCGGCGCTTTATCGGGAAATGCAATCATGGCACTCAACAAGGGCGCGAAACTGGGCGGTTTCGCCCATGACACGGGTGAAGGTGGCATCAGCAAATATCACCTCGAACACGGTGGCGACCTGGTCTGGGAGATCGGCAGCGGCTATTTCGGCGCACGCACCGCGGACGGCGATTTTGATCCCGCGATGTATGCCGATCACGCCGCTCACGAATCGGTCAAATGCTTATCACTCAAACTGAGCCAAGGCGCGAAACCCGGCATCGGCGGCGTTCTTCCAGCGGGGAAGGTCACCGCTGAGATTGCTGCGGCTCGCAATGTTCCGGTCGGGGTCAAATGCATCAGTCCGGCCGCGCACAAGGTGTTCTCGACCCCGCGCGAACTTGTGCTCTTCATCGCACGTATGCGCGAGTTGGGCAAAGGCAAACCGGTTGGCTTCAAACTCTGTGTGGGCTCGCGAGTCGATCTGTTGGCGATCTGCAAGGCCATGGCGGCCGAAGGCGTCACTCCTGATTTCATCATCGTGGACGGGTCCGAGGGCGGCACCGGCGCAGCGCCATTGGAATATGAAAATGTGGTGGGAACACCACTCACCGAGGGCCTCATCATGATGCACAACGCACTGGTCGGCGTTGGGCTTCGTGATCGAATCAAGCTCGGCGCCTCCGGGAAGGTCGCCACCGGCGCTGATCTGGTCGCGCGGCTCGCTCAGGGTGCCGACTACACGAATGCCGCGCGCCCCATGATGATGGCGACTGGTTGTATCCAGTCATTGCGCTGCCACACCAATCACTGCCCAGTCGGTGTCGCGACCCAGGACCCACGTCGAGCTCGGGCCCTCGACGTCGAAGACAAAAGTATGCGGGTGTTTCGTTATCACGATGCGACTGTTGCCGAGGCCTGCCAAATAATCGCGACGATGGGCGTCGATTCGCCTGATCAGTTGAAGCCGCACATGCTGCGACGGATGATCGGCGACACCCAGACTCGTTCCTACACTGAGCTTCACGAATGGCTCGAACCTGAGCAACTACTTCAAGAGCCACCGACCTCCTGGGCTGCCGATTGGCAAGCCGCAGACGCGGATCGTTTCCGTCCCTGAAATCCGATCGAAAGGCACTCCATGAGCACCGTCGCAGAGACCCTCGTCCAAGCCCTCGTCCAATTGGGAGTCAAGAGCGTTTGGGGAGTCGTTGGGGACGCCCTCAATCCCGTAACCGATGCGATCCGACGCGAAGAGCGAATCGAATGGATCGGTGTACGTCACGAAGAGGCTGGCGCCTTCGCCGCGTCCGCCCAGGCCCAGTTGTCCGGCACTTTGGGCGTCTGCATGGGCACTGTCGGGCCGGGTTCAATTCATCTCCTCAACGGCCTATACGACGCAAAAAAATCCCATGCCCCCGTGCTCGCGATCTGCGGGCAGGTTCCGCTTGCCGAGTTGGGCAGCGACTACTTCCAAGAGGTGAACAACGATCTGCTTTTCACCGACGTCGCCGAATTTACCCGGACGATCACAAGCCCTTCGCAGTTGCCGTACATGTTGGAACAGGCCGTCAACACCGCGCTTGAGCGCCAAGGAGTCGCGGTCCTCACGCTGCCCGGGGACATTGGCGGTCTAGAGATGGACAAGCACGCCGCCGAACCGAAATTCGTCGATCTTCACCCGTCCACGACACCCGACGCGGACCTTTTGGCCAAGGCCGCAGGACTTCTCAATGGTGCCCACAAGGTCACGATGCTGGTCGGTATGGGCGCACGCGACGCCCGCGAGGCGGTTCTGTCGACGGCCGAAGCGCTATCCGCCCCGATGGTCCTGACGCTCAAGGCCAAAGAAGGCCTCGAGCACGACAACGTTTTTCAGGTCGGACAGTCCGGGTTGATCGGCAATCCCGCCACGCAGGTGGCGTTCGACGAATGTGACGTGCTGCTCATGGTCGGCACCGATTTCCCCTACCGCGAGTGGTATCCCGCGGGAAAGACCGTCATCCAGATTGATTCGCGCGGCGAACACATCGGCCGGCGCACCCACGTTGATCTGGGGCTCGTCGGCCACAGCAGATCGACACTCGAGGCTCTGCTGCCGCTGCTCAGTCGACAGAACAATGCTGATCATCTCGACGACGCGCGCGGACGCTACCAGTCTTGGCGCGAAGGCCAATCCCGGCTGATCGATCCAGACTTCGATCACGAGCGACTCGGACGCATCCGGCAGGCTTTCGACAACCGTGCGCATGCGATCCGACCCGAGGCACTCGCGGCCGCGGTGGATCGACACGCTACCAGCGATGCGATCTTCGCCACCGACACCGGCATGTCGACCGCGTGGCTGGCCCGGTTCGTCACGATGAGCGATCAGCGTCGCCTGATCGGTTCATTCAACCTAGGCTCGATGGCCAATGCCATGCCCCAATCGCTCGGCGCCGCTGCCTTGGACCGAAAGCGTCAGACCATCGCGTTCTGCGGGGATGGCGGCCTCACGATGCTGCTCGGCGACCTGATAACCGCAGTGAGTTATGACCTCCCGGTGAAGTTGATCGTGTTCGATAATTCTCGACTCGGCATGGTGAAACTCGAACAAGAGCAAGGCGGCCTGCCTGAATTCGGCACAATTCTGGCCAATCCCGATCTTTCGGCAGTGGCCCGTGCCTGCGGACTTCACGCGGTCCGGGTGGAGGACCCGAACGAGGTGGACAGCGCGGTCAAAGCGATCCTCGCCCATGACGGTCCAGCGCTGCTCGACGTGGTCACCAACCCCGATGAGATTGCACTGCCACCGAAACCCACGCTGGCAGAGGGCTGGGGTTTCGCGATCGCGAAGGTCAAGGAGACCCTTCGTTCGCCGGGCGAATGACGCCACCCACGTAACCGGCGCACATTAGGATGGTCAGATGCCCGAAGTCGACCTCGAATTTCCCCGCGCGATCATTGAATTCACCAATCCAGCGGACCCCGACGAGGTGTTCCGTTGTGATCTGACTTGGCTCACCTCGCGCTGGACCTGTATTTTCGGCAGCGGTTGCCAGGGCATCTATGCCAACAGCCCGTCGACTGGATGTTGCACGCTCGGCGCGCATTTCTCCGGGGATGAGGATCACCAGCGCGTCGCGGCCGCAGTTGAATTGTTGACGCCCGAATACTGGCAAGCATACGACGAAGGCCAGAACGGGTGGACCGAAACCGACGACGAAGGTGACCTTAAAACCCGGACCTTCGAGGGCGCCTGCATCTTCCACAACGCACGCGACTTTGCCGGTGGTTACGGTTGCGCGCTGCACGGTATGGCGCTGGCGACCGGCGTCAAGCCGCATACCGTCAAACCAGACGTTTGCTGGCAACTGCCGCTGCGCCGCCAGTTCCGCGATGTTGACCGCGGTGACGGCACCACCTACTCAGAAGTGTCGATCGGCGAATACACCCGTGCCGGTTGGGGACCGGGCGGCGCTGAGCTGGATTGGTACTGCTCGTCGAACACCGAGGCCCATGTCGGTAGCGAGCCGGTCTACCTCGCCAACTGCGATGAACTCACCGAACTCATGGGCCCGGACGGCTACGCCGAACTGGTCCGTCACTGCGACGCGCATCTGGACGGGTCGCCGCTCGCGCCGCACCCGGCCGACCCCCGCTGACTAACTGCGAAGCCACTCGGGCAAGAATGCGGTATGCGCTTGGATCACATCTCATTTGCCGTCGGACCTGACGGGCTCGCCGGGACCACGGTGACATTGGCTGGCCTGCTCAATACGAAGTTCTATGACGGCGGCATTCACCCCCGCTTCGGAACCCGCAACATGATCATGCCGCTGAAAAATGGCATGTACTTCGAAGTCGTCGAAGTTCTTGATCACCCCGCCTCGGACAAAGCCCCATTCGGCCAAGCCGTGCGTGAACGTTCCGAGGCTGGCGGCGGCTGGCTTGGTTGGGTCGTCGCAGTCGATGACATCACCGCAGTCGAGCGCCGAATCGGGCGGCACGCAGTGCCCGGCAACCGGCGGCGTCCCGACGGCATCAACATGGAATGGCGTCAGATTGGCGTGCGCGGTCTCCAAGCCGATCCCGAGCTCCCGTTCGTCATCTGCTGGGACAGCGATCCGAAAGAACATCCGTCCAACGCGGGCAGCGCTGAGATCGAACTCGTCGCACTCGAGATCGCTGGCCATCCGTCCCGCGTAGCCGAATGGCTCGGCACGCCCGCGTTGGACGCGCTCGACACAATCAAGGTCGAGTGGGTCGCTCCACACGGATCGCCTGGAATCGTTGCCGCCCAGTTCGCAACCGCCGAAGGCATCGTCCGCATCTGATCCCGGCTCCGACGAATCTGTCGGTGGGAACGCATACGGTTCAGGTATGGCGAACAGCACCAAGGCCGCTCGACCGACATATGCCTGTGCCGAATGTGGTTGGACCACGTCCAAATGGGTTGGCCGGTGCGGCGAATGCCAAGCGTGGGGCACAGTTGACGTAGCCGGCGGCAAGAGCACCGGTCGCACCAAAGCCGCAGCGGTTTCAGCCCCGGCCCTGCCAATCACCGCGATCGATGTGACTCATTCACGGGCCACAACGTCGGGCATCCCCGAATTCGACCGTGTGCTCGGCGGCGGGGTCGTGCCGGGTGCTGTGTTCCTGCTTGCCGGCGAGCCCGGCGTCGGCAAGTCGACACTACTGCTGGAGGCCGCCTCGCAATGGGCCAAGTCCGGCGCCCGCACGCTCTACGTCTCCGGCGAAGAATCTGCCGCTCAGGTTCGGCTGCGTGCCGAACGCACCGGCGCGCTCCACGACGAGTTGTTCCTTGCCGCCGAGACCGATCTCGGCTCCGTGCTGACCCACATTGCTCAGGTCAAGCCGACGCTGTTGATCATCGACTCAGTCCAGACGATCGGTTCGGCTGACGTCGAGGGCGTGCCCGGTGGGGTGACTCAGGTACGCGAAGTGGCCTCATCGATCATCCAGCTGGCCAAACGCGAAAACATTGCAACATTGCTAGTCGGCCACGTCACCAAGGACGGGTCGGTCGCAGGCCCGCGCGTTCTCGAGCATCTTGTCGATGTGGTGTTGCAGTTCGAGGGCGACCGCAACTCACGGCTGCGACTGCTCCGGGCGGTCAAGAACCGGTTCGGCCCCGTCGATGAAATCGGCTGTTTCGACCTTGTCGATGATGGCATCGTCGAGGTTCCCGATCCGACCGGATTGTTCGTCTCCCAACACGCAACTCCGGTCTCGGGCACCTGTGTGACCGTCACAATGGAGGGCCGGCGGCCGCTGTTGGCCGAGGTCCAGGCGTTGACCGTCGAGACCAAAGCCCCGTCGCCCCGTCGCACCTCGAGCGGCCTCGATTCATCCCGTGTGGCGATGATCCTGGCGGTCCTCACCAAGCACTGCGAACTCAAGATCGGCGAACACGACGTTTATACCGCGACGGTCGGCGGGGCGAAATTGACCGAGCCGGCGGTCGACCTCGCAATCTTGATCGCGACGTCGTCGGCGTTCAGCAACAAAATAGTGCCCAGCGGTCTAGTCGCGATCGGCGAGGTGGGGCTGGCCGGCGAGCTTCGCAAGGTCAGTTCGATGTCGGGCCGGTTGCGTGAGGCAGCTCGAATTGGCTTCACCAAGGCCATAGTGCCGGTCGGTTCTGAATATCCCAAGGACCTTCCGATGCAGGTCTACGAGGCCCATGACGTCCGCTCAGCTGTCATCGCGTTCGAGACTGCCGGCCGGCGGCCCTAGACTGTTCGCATTGAGTCATTCTGGGATTATGGAGCACTATGGCAGCCACTTCGGACCGTGCCGCTGACAAGGCGGACACTGCCGCACGCATACGCGCCCATTTGGCGACCGTCGCGCCCGGCACCGACTTGCGCGAGGGCCTCGAACGCATCCTTCGGGGCCGCACCGGCGCGCTGATCGTGGTCGGCCATGACCGGCAGATCGATTCGATTTCGACCGGCGGATTCGCTCTCGATGTGCCGTTCACGGCAACCGGGATCCGTGAACTCGCCAAGATGGACGGCGCGATCATTCTCGACAAGGATGTGACCCGCATTCTGCGCGCTGCGGTCCATCTGATGCCCGATCCGTCAATCCATACCGATGAATCCGGCACGCGCCACCGCACCGCTGACCGGGTGGCCCGCCAGACTGGCATACCCGTCATTTCCGTATCCGCCTCGATGCACATCATCGCGCTCTATCTCGACGACACCCGTCGGGTCCTCGAAGAAGGCGGCGCCGTGTTGGCGCGTGGCAACCAGGCCCTCGCGACGCTAGAACGCTACAAGATCCGCCTCGATGAAGTCTCCGACGCCTTGTCGGCACTCGAGATCGAAGACCTCGTCACGGTCCGCGATGTGGCAGCGGTGGCGCAGCGACTCGAGATGGTCAGCCGCATCGCGTCGGAGATCGACACCTATGTCCTTGAGCTCGGCACCGACGGCCGGTTGCTCTCGCTCCAGTTGGATGAGTTGATCAGCGGCGTCGACACCGAGCGCGAGCTCGTAATCCGTGACTACATGCCCACTGGCCGGCGCAAACGGCCGGTCGAGACAGTCCTGGCCCAACTCTCCACGATTGAATCAAGCGGCCTCGTCGATCTCGGCGTTGTCGCCACCGCACTACGGATCGGCGACAACGAATCGCTCGACAACGGTCTTTCGCCGCGTGGCTACCGGTTGCTCGCCCGCGTGCCTCGGCTTCCACAGACCGTGGTTGAACGCCTCATCGAGCACTTCGGCTCGCTACAGAAGCTTCTCGCCGCCAGCCACGATGAATTGCAGACGGTCGAGGGCGTCGGTGATCTGCGCGCCCGCGGCGTACGCGAAGGGTTGTCGCGGCTCGCCGAGTCGAGCATCCTCGACCGCTATGTCTAAATTGAACACAGTGTCTGAGTTGGTCGCTTAGGGCCGAATGACGGTGATGCCGCCGGCACCGCCGCCCGACCCACCGAGTGCGGCCAACCGTGCCGGTGTCTCGTCGAGGGTTATCGTGTCGCGGATCAGTAGTTGCGGGCGCAATGCCCCCGAATCGATCTCGGCAAGCATCGACGGGTAGGAATGCGCGGCCATGCCGTGACTGCCTAGGAGCTGCAACTCCGAGCTGATCACAACATCCATCGGCACCGAAATCTTCGACTCCGCTGCGAGCAGGCCGATCTGGATGTGGCGTCCGTGTTTGCGCAGAACCGCCAACGAATTCTGCACGATGCTGGCGCTGCCCAGTGCGTCGATTGACACCGCAGCGCCACCGTCGGTCAGGTGGCGGATCGTCTCGACCAGCGCGGGATCGGCGCCGTCAATCGTCTGCACCGCGCCGAGCGAAGCGGCCAACTTCAGTGATGACTGCGCCAGATCGACGGCGATGACACGGGCACCATGCGCGGCGGCGATCATGACCGCGGACAGGCCGACCCCACCGCAACCGTGCACGACGACCCACTCGTCCGCGATCGGCCCAGCCAGCTGAGCCACTGCACGGTACGCCGTGGCAAATCGGCAACCCAAACTGGCCGCGACGTCGAACTCCATCGCATCGGGCATACGTATGAGATTGGTTTCGGCGTGCTCGATCGCGACGAGTTCGGCGTAGGAACCCCAGCCGCTGAAGCCGGGTTGGAATTGGTTGTCGCACACTTGTTGATCGCCGCGAAGGCAGGTTGGGCAGACGCCGCAAGCGCACACGAAAGGGGTCGTCACCCGATCGCCAATCGACCAACCGCTGACATCGCGGCCGATCCCTCGGATCACTCCGGCGAGCTCATGACCGGGCACGTGCGGGAGCTGGATGTCCGAATCGTGGCCCATCCAGGCGTGCCAATCGCTCCGACACAGACCCGTCGCTTTGACCTGGATCAGCACGCCGGAGGCCGAACAGCGCGGATCCGGTACGGAGGTAACCCGTGGCATTTCACCAAATTGGTCGATCACAACTGCGCGCATGATGGAACTGTAAGCCAGCCGCATACGCGCACTGCTCGGGAGTTAAAAATCGGCCCGGCCTACAGTGTTGTCGTGGGATTCAGTCGTGCCGAGCTGCAGGGATTCAGGGGCGCGACGGTGCCCGATCTGGTCGGGTCGAAGGTACGGCTGCTTCTTGTCGGGATCAATCCCGGGCTTCTGTCGGCCGCCGTGGGGACCCATTTCGCCACGCCCGGCAACCGGTTCTATCCAGCGCTGTTCCGTGCTGGCGTGCTTGACCGGAGGATTAACGCGGCAGCCGGATATGAACCGGCCGACCTCGCCCACCTGCTGGATCGCGGTATCGGGATCACCAACGTGGTGCCGATTGCTACCGCCCGAGCCGACGAGCTCAGCAAACAAGAACTCACTGACGGTGGCCGTGCACTCATCCAGCGCATTCAGCAGATCCAGCCGACCGTCGTGGCGATTCTGGGCATCACTGCCTATCGGAGTGCGTTCGACCGGCCTAAAGCGACCACGGGGCAGCAACTCGAGGAGCTCGGCGGGGCCGCACTGTGGGTTGTGCCAAATCCGAGCGGGCTCAACGCCCATTCATCACTCGATGCGCTCGCTGCGGCCTACCGCGAAGTCGCGATCGCGGCCGGCATCGACGTCTTCGATCAGCCACGCTGAACGTCAGCCGCCAGGCTTGACCGTCGCTTTGGCGCTGGGCTTGGCACTGGGCTTGGCCGAAGGCTTCTTCGTCGGAGTCGCTTTCGAAGGCTTCGGCTTCGGCTTGTTCTCGATCCGGAAGGACGCCTTACCGATCTCGCCGCCAAGCGTCGCCGACTTGATCACGTAGCTGCCCTGCGCGGCGAACCCTTCCTTTTGCGAGCAGGTCTTGCCCGAACCACGGCCAGTCCACGTAGTTTCGACGACCGTCGCCCAGTTCGCCGAGATGGATACCGGACCGGTCAACAGCGCACTCTTACAGACACTTGAGTCCCAGACCGGCTTCTTGTTTGCGCTGATGACGACCAGCAGGTCGGCAGCCTTCGCATCCAGCACGCAGTCTTTGGCGTCGGTAGTACTGATACTCATCGTCACGTCGACCGGGCCACCGGTGAACTGGCCGGGTCGTATCGAGGGCGCGACCAAAACCTTTTCGGGATTACAGGCCGCATTGCCCGCAGTCAGATCGACCTGGACCTTCCCGCTGGTTGGCGCTGCCGCTGGTGCTTCAGTCGTCGCGGTCGCGGTTGGCGCAGCCTTCGACGTCGTGTCGTTGCCGCGATCGAGTACTTGCAGCACGATCCACGTGATCAGCAAGATAACCGCCAGCAGCACGAGCCGTCGGCGCCAGAAAATCGCTCGGGACATACCGCGTTGACTCACAGGCCAACGCTAACCGGGCCGACCCCTCATGCGAAGATCGACGCGCCATGACCATGCCGCCGAGATCGTTGTCACGCACCCAAATCGCCCAATTCCAGGTTCTGCTGCTCGATTGGTATGCCGGCAACGCCCGCGACCTTCCCTGGCGCGGCAATGCTTCGCCTTGGGCAATAATGGTCTCGGAGTTCATGTTGCAACAGACGCCGGTGGCCCGTGTGTTGCCGGTGTTCTCCGAATGGATGCAGCGCTGGCCGGCGCCCGCTGATCTCGCGGCCGAACCTGCCGGCGCTGCCGTACGGGCGTGGGGGCGGCTCGGGTATCCGCGTCGAGCACTCCGCCTGCATGCAGCGGCGACGACGATCGTTGCGGTCCATCACGGCGAGGTGCCGGCCGATCACGATGCGCTACTGGCGCTGCCCGGCGTTGGGTCCTATACGGCTGCCGCGATCGCTTCCTTCGCGTATGGACAGCCGCACGTCGTCCTTGACACGAATATTCGTCGGGTGTTCGCACGCGTCTATCAAGGTACCGCCCAACCGGCCGCGTCGATCACTGCGGCAGAACGGCAAATCGCCAGCACTCTCATGCCGCCGGATCCAACCGCGAGCCGCTGGGCCGCCGCAACGATGGAACTAGGCGCAATCGTCTGCACGTCCCGCTCACCACAGTGCGCGGAATGCCCAGTGGCGGCACTGTGCCGTTGGCGTGCGGCCGATTATCCCGCCCACGGCGGGCCAAAGCGCCCGACCCAAAAATGGCATGGAACCGACCGGCAGTGCCGTGGTCGCATCCTGCAGGCGCTTCGCGATGCCGATGGCCCGCTCCACAAGTCTTCAATCGATCTCGTGTGGCCAGAGGACGATCAGCGCGAGCGCGCCCTGGACGGACTAATGGCCGACGGACTGGTCGAACTGATGTCGGACAACCGATTCGCCCTACCTGGCTAAACGGGTGGACTCAACGGTTTGCGAGAAAGCCCACGGCCGCCGCCAAGTCTTCGATTGCGCGTTGAGTGTCGCTTCCGGCGTCGCTGAGCACCTCGTCCAGTTGTAGGCCCATGAACGTCGCATCGACGAGATTGGCCACTCGCGTAGCGCGCCGAACGGGCACTCCCGAAGCCAATACATAAGCGCGTAGCGCCTCGTACCAAACCGTATTGGCCTCGGCGACGACCGTTGCGTATGGCTCGCTGCCGAACAGGCCGAGTGCGGCGGCCTCGACATACATTCGCTGACAGCGCTGCAGGTCATCGGCGGAGAGCACCCGCCAGAGATCAATCACGGCCTGTTGCGGCGTTCGGGCCGGCGGGAGCGCCCCGATCTGGGCCGCCGAACGATCGGTCGATTCACGCAGGATCGCCGCAACAAGCCCGGCTTTGCTGCCGAAATGATAGTTGAGCATCCGGTCGCTGGTTCCCAATGCAGCTGCAAGCGGACGCAAACTGAGCCCGATTAGTCCCGCCGCCAATACATAGTCAGTAGCTTGGACGACCAGCTCTTCGCGACGATTCATGAATCGAGTGTAGCAAGTGCTACACTTATTTATGTAGCAGTCGCTACATTTTACGCAAGGATCTCACCATGTATGTCGCCCTCGGCCTGCTCTTTGTTGCCATCAGCGCGGAAGTCGGTGCGACAACGGCACTGCCGCGCGCCCAGGGTTTCACCAACCCCGCATGGACCACGATTGTGCTGGTCGGCTACATCTTCTCAATTTGGCTATTGACGATCGTGGTCAAGACGATTCCGGTATCAGTCACCTACGCCACGTGGGCCGGGCTGGGAACCGCAGCGATCGCGGTCGTCGGGGTGGCATTCCTTAATGAGTCGATCAACCCGCTCAAAGTCATCGCGATTGCGTGCATCGTCGGTGGCGTGGTCCTGCTGAACTTCCAGCGCGTTCAATGACCAAATACAGAAGCCCCGCATCCACTGGATGCGGGGCTTCTGTATTTGGGATTACTCCGACTTGGCGGACTCCATCGCCGGCGGGATCTCCGGCAACTCGAGATCGGCCTTCGCCGTCCCCCTGAACGTGAACGTCGCGCTCGGGCCTTCACCCTCGACATCGACAAGCACGATCTGACCGGGACGCAACTCGCCGAACAGCATCTTCTCCGCCATCGCGTCTTCGATCTCACGCTGGATGGTGCGACGCAACGGGCGCGCACCAAGCACCGGATCGAAGCCACGGACGGCCAGCAGCGACTTAGCCTTATCGGTGAGTTCGAGGCCCATATCCTTATCCTGAAGACGAAGCTCAAGACCATCGATCATCATGTCGACCATTGCCACAATTTCTTCTTGAGTCAACGGCGGGAACACGACGATCTCATCGACGCGGTTGAGGAACTCAGGTCGGAAGTGCTGCTTGAGCTCTTCGGTAACCTTCGCCTTCATCTTGTCGTAGGAACCAGCAACATCGCTGGCCTGGCTGAAACCGAGGTTGACGCCCTTGGAAATGTCCCTCGTGCCCAGGTTGGTCGTCATAATGATGATCGTGTTTTTGAAGTCAATGACACGGCCTTGGGAGTCGGTGAGCCGGCCTTCCTCGAGGATCTGCAACAACGAGTTGAAGATGTCAGGGTGAGCCTTCTCAACCTCATCGAACAGGACGACTGAGAACGGCTTACGCCGCACCTTCTCGGTGAGCTGGCCGCCCTCTTCGTAACCGACGTAGCCCGGAGGTGATCCGAACAGCCGGGAAACGGTGTGCTTCTCGGCGTATTCGCTCATGTCGAGCTGGATCAGGGCGTCATCGTCACCGAACAGGAAGTTGGCGAGCGTCTTTGACAGCCACGTCTTGCCGACACCGGATGGGCCAGCGAAGATGAACGATCCACCAGGCCGGCGCGGATCCTTCAGACCTGCGCGGGTGCGTCGGATGGCACGCGACAAGGCCTTGATGGCTTCGTGCTGGCCGATGACACGCTTGGACAGCTCCGCCTCCATGTTGAGCAGGCGGCTGGATTCTTCTTCACTGAGCTTGACGATCGGAATGCCAGTGGCAAGCGCGAGGACCTCGGCGATGAGTTCCTCATCGACGACCGCGACGACGTCCATGTCGCCCGCCTTCCACTGCTTCTCCCGCTCATTGCGTGCAGCAATGAGCTTCTTTTCCTCATCGCGCAATGATGCGGCCGCTTCGAAGTCTTGCCCGTCGATGGCGCCTTCCTTGTTGCGGCGGACGTCAGCGATCTTCTCGTCGAACTCGCGCAGATCCGGCGGCACCGTCATACGGCGGATTCGCAAGCGCGAACCGGCCTCGTCGACGAGGTCGATCGCCTTATCGGGAAGGAAACGGTCGGACACGTAGCGGTCTGCGAGCGTAGCCGCCGCAACGAGGGCCTCATCGGTGATCGTGACCCGGTGGTGAGCCTCATAGCGGTCGCGCAGCCCCTTGAGCATTTCGATCGTATGCGCGACCGACGGCTCGGGGACCTGGATTGGCTGGAACCGGCGTTCGAGCGCGGCATCCTTTTCGAAGTGCTTGCGGTATTCGTCGAGCGTTGTCGCACCGATGGTTTGCAGCTCGCCACGGGCAAGCATCGGCTTGAGGATGCTTGCTGCATCGATCGCGCCTTCGGCCGCACCAGCACCGACGAGGGTATGAATCTCGTCGATGAACAAGATGATGTCGCCGCGGGTCTTAATCTCCTTGAGGACCTTCTTGAGCCGTTCCTCGAAGTCACCGCGGTAGCGCGAACCGGCCACGAGCGCGCCGAGATCAAGCGTGTAGATCTGCTTGTCCTTGAGCGTCTCGGGCACATCGCCCTTGACGATGTCCTGGGCGAGGCCTTCAACGACTGTCGTCTTGCCAACGCCGGGTTCACCGATCAGGACCGGGTTGTTCTTGGTACGGCGGCTGAGCACCTGCATGACGCGCTCGATCTGATCGCCACGACCGATGACCGGGTCCAACTTGCCCTCACGGGCGGCCTGGGTCAGGTTGCGGCCGAACTGGTCGAGCACAGCCGATGTGCTCGGGCCGCTGTCGCTCGGGGCGCCAGCGGACTCTGATTCCTTGCCCTGGAAGCCACTGACCAACTGGATGACCTGCTGGCGGACGCGGTTGAGGTCGGCGCCGAGTTTGACCAAGACTTGGGCGGCAACGCCCTCACCCTCGCGGATCAAACCAAGCAAAATGTGTTCAGTGCCGATGTAATTGTGGCCGAGCTGCAGCGCCTCGCGCAGACTCAACTCAAGCACCTTTTTGGCGCGCGGGGTGAACGGGATGTGCCCGCTCGGCGCCTGCTGGCCCTGACCGATGATGTCCTCAACCTGCCCGCGTACGGCTTCGAGCGAGATGTCGAGGCTTTCGAGCGCCTTGGCGGCAACTCCTTCACCTTCGTGAATCAGACCGAGAAGGATGTGCTCAGTGCCGATGTAGTTGTGGCTGAGCATGCGTGCCTCTTCTTGGGCAAGCACGACCACACGACGGGCTCTGTCGGTGAATCGTTCAAACATTACGTCCCCCTCAACTGGGTATATCTCTTCATCTTAGTCGCCGATTGGTAGACCCGCAGATCAAGTCCACATACCAATTTAACCTCACGCAGCGGCCCAATGTTCCGGCGTTCACTCAGGGCAGAACCGCCGCCCGGGAAGTTTGTGACGGATGGGGGTTATTCGGCGCGCGACAACGGGAACAGGATCGCTTCGCGGATCCCGATACCTTGCAGCAGCATGACTAGACGGTCGACGCCAACGCCCATCCCGCCGGCTGGCGGCATGCCGAATTCGAGCGCCCGCAGGAAGTCCTCGTCCACATCCATCGCCTCGGGATCGCCAGCGGCGGCCAACTGTGATTGGGCGACCAGCCGCTCGCGCTGGATGACCGGATCGTTGAGTTCGGAATATGCCGGTGCAAGTTCGACACCGTTGATGATCAGATCCCACGCCTCGACAAGCCCTGGCTTCGTCCGATGTTTCTTGGCCAGCGGCCGGACCGCTTCGGGGTAGTCACACACGAACGTCGGCGTGATGAGGGTGTGCTCGACGAGCTTCTCAAATAACTCGAGCACGATCTCACCGGCATTCCAGTGGTCCTGAAGTTTGACCTCATGCTTGACCGCAAACGCCCTGAGTTCATCCGCGCTGGTGTCATTGTCAATGTCCTTGCCGAGCGCTTCGGCGACGAGTTCGTGGATGCTGGCACGGCGCCATTCACCCTCAAGGTCGATCTCGCTGCCATCACGGCCCGGGACGACCGTATGACCAACTGCGCGCGCGGCATTGACGACGAGCGTCTTGATCAGGTCGGCCATCGTGTCGTAGGAGCCATAGGCCTCATAAACCTCAAGCATCATGAACTCGGGGTTATGGGTGTTGTCGACGCCCTCGTTGCGGAACGTCTTGCCGATCTCGTAGACCCGGTCGATGCCGCCCACGAGAGCCCGCTTGAGATGCAACTCAATCGCGATGCGCAACAGCATGTCTTCGTCGAACGCGTTGACATGGGTGCCGAACGGGCGCGCAGCGGCGCCGCCGTTGGTGTGTTGCAGGACTGGCGTTTCGACCTCAACATAATCCTGGCCGTCAAGCGTCGCGCGTAGCGACTGCAAAACCTTGGCCTTCACGCGTACGTTGTCACGTGCCTCGGGCCGAACGATCAGATCGACATACCGCATACGACTGCGCGCTTCATCGCTGAGCGGATTGTGTTCATTGGGCAGCGGACGCATCGTCTTCGCCGCCATCTGCCAGGACGTAGCAGCAACGGAGAGTTCGCCGCGTCGGCTCGTGATGATCTCGCCGGTCACCGCAAGGTGGTCGCCGATGTCGACGAGCGATTTGAAATCGGCGAGCGCTTCTTCACCCAGTGCATCGAGGGAGAGCATCGCCTGCAACTCGGTGCCATCGCCTTCACGCAGCCGGGCAAAGCACAACTTGCCCGTGTTGCGCAGGAAAATAACCCGGCCCGCGACAGAGACAATCGTGCCGGTCTGCACGTCGGGGCCCAGCGCGGCTGCATCGTAGGACGCAACGATCTGTTTGAGCGTATGGGTTCGGTCGACAATCACCGGGTAGGGCTCGCGGCCCTTGTCGATCAGGTGCTGCCGTTTGTCACGGCGCACGCGCATCTGCTCGGGAAGGTCGTCAGCCGCTAGATTCTCTTCGCTCATAATTGCCCCAGCCTAGTGGCGACGGAGTGCTATGAGGCCCGGTGGTCGGTCGGCCGCTCTCTTCAACAGCTGCGCCGCCGCGGTCCAGGCAGTCGATTACGAAGCCAGCAAGGACCGAATCAACTCCAAGAATCGTTCCGGCGTCTCCACCATGGGTGTGTGACCGGCTGCCGGGATGCGCACGATGCGAACCCCCGGGACGGTGCTGAAATCGGCGCAGGATCGCTCGGGATCGTGGAAACTGTCCTTATCGCCGAAGACCACCAATGCGGGCAATGCCAGATCGGTCAATCGAGCATCAAGTGGCTTGGCGTCGACGAACCGCGGAAGCCCAAGCTGCATCTCCCGTTAACACGCGTGCGGCAGCATCCTGGCATCTCGGATGCCTTGATTCGGATCGTCAAAGTCCGTTGCCATGTCGAAACCGGGGGCAACCGCCATTCGCAAAGCGATCCGCAGCGCAGCGTCAGGTGCATGCCGGTGCAGCATCGCACCCATCCCCCGCGTCACCATGATCTGGTTCGCCGCCGGGATGGTGGCCGCAGCGCTTGACGGGCAGGTGACCGGGCGCCGGGACACGAGCTGCTCAGCCATGGTTCTTCTCGTGAACCAATCGCAGGCCAGTGAGTGTCAGCCACGGATCGAGGATCGAAATCGTCGAACAGTTGTCAACGACAACATCGGGATAGCTACCGGTAGCCACGACGGTCACGTGATCGCGATCCGCCCCAAGCGCTTCGATCAGCCGCGTGACGATGCCGTCGACCTGACCAGCGAAACCGTAGATAACCCCCGACTGGATCGCTTCGACGGTGTTCTTGCCGATGATGCCGCGTGGCATCGCAAGTTCGACGCTTCGCAATTGAGCGCCGCGGCGACCGAGCGTCTCAAGTGAGAGCTGTACACCCGGAGCGATCGCGCCACCGAGATAACGGTGCTCGGCGTCAATCACATCGAATGTGGTCGCAGTACCGAAATCCACAACGATGCTCGGCCCGCCATACACGGTCGCGGCGGCAAGCGCGTTGACAATGCGATCGGCGCCGACTTCGCGCGGATTGTCGGTAAGGATCGGGACACCGGTCTTGATACCCGGGCCAACGAACGAGACCGGCAGGCCACGGAAATAGCGATCGGCGAGCGTACGCATCTCGACCGCGATGTTCGGGACCGTGCAGCACGCGCTAACCGCGTCAATGTCATCAACGTCAGCGTTGCGCAGCAGCCCCGCGATGATCAGTTGCCATTCATCGGCCGTGCGTCGCTCGTTGGACTCAACTTTCCAATGCGCGAACAGATCATCACCGTCGAAGACCCCGATGACGGTATGGCTGTTGCCGACATCAAGGGCGAGGAGTGACATCAGGCTTTCGCGAGCATCGGGTTATACGCAATGTCGCCGCGCGTCAGACCGGTTCCCGGCAACGCCTCTGCCGGGTCGTTGCCGGTGCCGATGATCTTGTTCTCGGAGTCGACGAAGACGACGTTCGGCTTAAACTCGCGAGCTTCAGCATCCTGCATCTGCCCGTAAGCAATGAGAATGACGAGGTCGCCGGGATGTACAAGTCGGGCCGCCGCGCCATTGATGCCGATGACACCGCTGCCGCGTTCGCCCGCGATCGTGTAGGTCGACAGACGGTTGCCGTTGTCGATATCGACGATGTCGACGCGCTCGCCGGAGAGCAGGTCAGCAGCGTCGAGCAGATCCTCATCGATGGTCACCGATCCCACATAGTGCAGGTCCGCCTGCGTGACGGTGGCGCGGTGAATCTTGCTGGTCATCATGGTTCGCAACATGGTCAGTTACCTAACGTCAATCCGGTGTTGTCGAGCAATCGAGTGGTTCCGACCCGGCCTTCAATAAGAAGGCGGGCCACTTGACCTGGAATATTCCGCTCAGTTGATAGAGCGCCCAAGTCGGGGTCAGTGAGTGCGAGGTAGTCGAGTTCGAATCCGGCGGACTCATCGATGACTCGTTGGGCCGCAGTGAGGACAGCGTCAGCGCCTTCGCTGCCGTGAGCGACACCAGCCGCGAGCGCACGCGACAAAACAGTGGCTTGGCCACGCTGCTCAGCGTCGAGATAGCGGTTGCGCGAACTCATCGCGAGCCCATCGGCTTCGCGTACGGTCGGACAGCCAATGATTTCGGTGCCCATGCACAACTCCCCCGCCATCAGCCGGATGAGCGTCAGCTGTTGGTAGTCCTTCTCGCCGAAGACGGCGACATCGGGTCGTACGAGGTTGAGGAACTTCGCCACAACGGTCAGGACACCACGGAAATGCGTCGGCCGGGTCGCACCTTCAAGTATCTGCCCCAGCGGACCGGGATCGATCATCGTTCCGCCACCGACACCGTGCGGATACATAACCTCAACGCTCGGCGCGAAGACAATTGAGGCACCCGATTCGGCGCACCGTTCGAGGTCGCCGTCCATCGTGCGCGGATACTCCGCAAAATCTTCACCCGGCGCGAACTGTGTCGGGTTCACGAAGATCGAGGCGACAAGCAGATCGGCCAACGGCGCCGCATGCTTCATGAGCTGGGCGTGCCCCTCGTGCAGCGCACCCATCGTCGGGACGAAGGCAACCGTGCCCACGCCTTGAAGCAATCGTCGGAGTTCGGTGGGCGTCCGCACAACAATCGGCTGCATCATCGAAGCCCCGCAACGACCTCGGCGCGGATTTCCAGATCCGTCTCATTGAGCACCTGCCGGACCTGACTGGCTCCGGTCGCGGTCAACCGACCGGCGTCCTCGGCCCGATCGGCGGTAGCTCGTGCCATCGCGAGATATGCCTCAACGGTCGAACCATCTGCACTGACCTTGGCAAACGCTTCAGCATGAGCCCGGATCGTGGTGACGTCGCCGCGCACGACCGGCCCGGTAAGAGCTGCGTCGCCTTGAGCGAGCGTGTTGTCGAGTGCCGCAGCCAGCAACGGGCGAAGCACTGCGGCCGGATCATCGGCACCGGCCTGTCGCAATAGATCCATCGACTGTGCGACCAGCGTGACCAGATGGTTGGCGCCGTGCGCGAGCGCCGCGTGATAGAGCGCACGGTTAGCCTCCGGAACCCACATCGCGGTGCCGCCAAGCTCGGCCACGAGCTCCTCGGCAACCCTTTTATCAGCATCAGCGGCGGTCAGGCCGAAGACGCATGTGCGGTCGAGATCCACGCTAGTCCCGGTGAAGGTCATCGCCGGGTGGAACGCGACCGGCCGGGCACCTTGACGCGTGAGCGCAGCAAGCGCATCAAGCCCGTGGCGTCCGCTGGTGTGTAGAACGATCTGTCCGGGCCGGATTGCGCCGGCCGCGGCCAACTCCTCAGCAACAAGGATCAGGCTGTCATCGGGCACGGCAATAATGAGTATGTCGCTGCGCCGAGCAACGTCGGCAGGTTCATCTAGTTTGACGCCAGGAAGCAACGCTGCGACCCGCTCATAGCTAGCAGCTGAGCGTCCGCTGATCGCGACGATCGGATGACCGGCGAGCCGGAGTTTCGCCGCGAGGACAGTACCAACGCGGCCGGCGCCGATAACGCCAACAGAATGCTTCTTCATGAGTATTGCCTTTCGTTCCAGTCCCGAAAGCGGGTACCAGACAAATTGACACCTTCAGTTTACGTCGAATCCGCAGATGCTGCACACCCTTCGATCACGTGGGCTGCATCACAGTGTGGAGACCACCGACTAGCGTGGCGCCATGAGTCTGACGGCCGTGCCAACACCATGGCGACAGGCGTGGCAATCAGCGCTGTACGGCACCGAGGGGTTCTTCCGCCGTCAGAACCCCGCCAATCATTTCCGTACGAGTGCCAACTCCGGCCCGCAGTTTGCCGAAGCGATCTGGCAATTAATTCAAGCCCACAACTTCGACACCGTTGTCGACGTCGGCGCCGGCCGCGGCGAGTTGCTCGAACATCTGCATAGCCGCTCCGGCGGCGCGCTTCAGCTCAGTGGGATCGAGATCGCGGACCGACCGGAAGGACTCGCTGGGGCAATCGGCTGGTCCGCTGAACTCCCCGACCACATCGACGGCCTGCTGATCGCCAACGAGTGGCTTGACAACGTCCCGTGTGATGTCGTCGAGGCCGACGAGAACGGCGACGTTCGCTCGGTCCTGATCGATCCTCGGACCGGAATCGAAACGCTCGGCGACGAGTGCGCCGACCCCTGGCTCGACTCTTGGTGGCCCCTCGACCACCCCGGTCAGCGTGCTGAGATTGGCCGGCCACGCGATGAAGCCTGGGCCGATGCTGTGGCACGCGTCGACGGCATCGCGATCGCGATCGACTACGGCCACACCCGTGACGATCGCCCGTGCACTGGGTCGCTGCGCTCCTACCGTGACGGTCATGAAACCGACATACGCCCCGATGGAACCCGCGATGTGACCGCGCACGTTGCCGTGGACTCCGTTGCCGCGGCCGTCAGCGCGAGTGTGAGCCGGCAATCCGAGCGATTGACTGCTCTCGGAGTGAGGGGAACTCGACCACCGCTCGAACTCGCACACACCGATCCGGCCGGCTATCTACAAGCGCTGTCGGCGGCGGGGATGGCCGCCGAGCTCAAAGCCCGCGGCGGCTGGGGCGACTTCTGGTGGATCTGGACGGACACTCGTACAGGCGTGCAAGGATGAGCGCATGAACCCGAGCGACGGCGGGCGGCAGGTCACAGTCGGTCTCGGCACCGGCTTCGCCACAACCGACATGGTGCTCAACGTCGGGCCGCAGCACCCCGCGACCCATGGCGTTCTTCGCCTGCGCCTGACCCTCGACGGTGAACGCATCGTGCACACTGAGCCGATCATCGGCTACATGCATCGCGGCGTCGAGAAATTATTCGAAGTTCGTGACTATCGGCAGATCATTGTGCTGGCTAACCGCCATGACTGGCTCAGCGCCTTCTCCTCAGAGCTGGGCGTCGTCCTCGCCGTTGAAGACATGCTCGGCATGGAGGTACCCGAGCGTGCCACCTGGACGCGCATGCTGCTGGCCGAGCTCAACCGGGTCCTCAATCACTTGATGTTTCTCGGTTCATATCCGCTCGAACTCGGCGCGATAACGCCGATCTTCTATGCCTTCCGCGAGCGCGAAACGATTCAGGAAGTCATGGAGGAGCTTTCCGGCGGCCGTATGCATTACATGTTCAACCGTGTCGGCGGCCTCAAAGAAGACATTCCGGCTGGCTGGCTCGATCGTGCGTCGGCAGCCATCGCCGCAGTGCGCGAACGGTTGCCACAGATCGAAGACCTCATTTTCGGCAACGAGATCTTCCGCGCCCGAACGATCGGCGTCGGCACGCTCAGCGCTGCCCTCGTCCATGCCTACGGCGTCTCCGGGCCGATCGCACGTGCCTCTGGTGTCGATTTTGATCTGCGTCGGGACGAGCCATATCTCGCGTATGCCGAGCTAGCCGACATACTCCGTGTCCCGGTCCGCGCCGACGGTGACTGCTATTCACGCTTCGCGGTCATGCTCGAGCAGGCCAAAATCTCGCTCGACCTGGCCGATGCCTGCATCGAACGGCTCCGCTCACTGGCACCAGGCGCGATCAACGTCCGGCTGCCCAAAATCCTCAAGGCCCCAGAAGGATCGATCTACTGCTGGACCGAGAATCCGCTCGGCATCAACGGCTATTACCTCGTCTCTCGCGGCGAAAAAACGCCCTGGCGGCTGAAACTCCGCTCGGCATCGTTCAACAATGTCCAAGTGCTGCCCGAAATCCTCAAGGGGCATGTCGTCGCCGATATGGTCGCCATCCTTGGCTCAATGTTCTTCGTCGTCGGCGACATCGACAAATAGGCCTAAGCAGTGAAGGGTTGGCGTATGACTGACAATCCTGTGCGTGTCCCGTCGGTGGTTGACGTTCTTGCCGAGGAGTGGCTCGACACGTTGCTCGACCTCAACCCGGAGCTGCACACTCACCTTGGTCGGCCGGGCCGCGAATCGGATTATTCGGATCATTCACCCGAAGGCGCGAACGCTGCCGCCGGTGCCGCTCGCGCGATGTTGACGCGCGTACGCGCCTCCGAGCCCGCCGATTCAGTCGACGTCATCACCCGCCTCGAACTTATCCGGACACTTGAACTCGACGTTGAGCAGTACGAAGCCGGCTTCTGGCAACGTGACCTCAATGTGATCGCCTCGGCCGGTCAGGATCTGCGCGACATCTTCGATCTCATGCCAACTGCGGATGAGCCGGATTGGGAACATGTTGCCAAGCGTCTGCACAATCTTCCCGATGCGATGCACGGTTATGTCGAGGCCCTGCGCAGCGGCATCACCGCTGGCAACGTTCCGGCGATCCGGCAGATCCGAGAAGTCATCAAACAGGCCGAAAAGTTGGTGGCCGACAGCGGCTATTTCTTCCAGCTCGCGACCCGCGCCGACGAAACGGTGTCCGACGGGCTCCAATCCGATCTCGTTTCGGGTGCACTCGAATCCTCGAAGGCATATGCCGATCTGATCGCATTTTTGGCCAATGACCTCGCACCGAACGCACCCACGGCCGATGCGGTTGGCCGCGACCACTACGCCCTAGCCTCCCGATATTTCGTCGGCACCACGATCGATCTCGACGAAACGTACGAATGGGGTCTGGATGAGCTCGCCCGCATGGTGGCCGAGCAAGAAGCGATCGCCAAGCTAATCTTGCCGGGTGCGAGCGTCGCCGAGGCGATCAAGTTCCTCGACGGTGACACCAGCCGCAAATTACATGGCACCGACGCGCTTCGGGAATGGATGCAGTCGACCAGCGACCGCGCAGTCACTGACCTCAGTCACAGCCATTTTGACATCCCCGAGAAGATGCGCCGCCTCGAGTGCATGATCGCGCCGACTCAGGAAGGCGGCATCTACTACACCCCGCCCAGCGAAGATTTCACCCGCGCTGGCCGTATGTGGTGGAGCGTTCCCGAAGGAGTCACCGAATTCGACACCTGGCGCGAGCTCACGACGGTCTACCACGAGGGCGTCCCTGGTCACCACCTCCAGTGCGGCCTCGCGACCTACAACAGCGCCCAACTGAACAGCTGGCGCCGGATGAACTGGAACTCAGGCCACGGCGAGGGCTGGGCGCTCTATGCCGAGCGACTGATGGCTGATCTGGGCTATCTAGACGATCCGGCCGACCGGCTCGGGATGCTCGACGGTCAGCGTATGCGGGCCGCTCGCGTAGTCGTCGACCTCGGCGTTCACCTCGGCAAGCCCAAACCCGATGGCACCGGACCGTGGACCGGCGACGATGCCTTTGGGTTCCTGTCCCAGCACGTCAACATGAACGAACCATTCATCCGCTTCGAGGCCAATCGTTATCTCGGTTGGCCCGGGCAGGCGCCGTCATACAAGGTCGGTCAACGGATCTGGGAAGAATTGCGCGACGACTACGTGGCCGCAAACGGACCCGATTTGAAGCAGTTCCACAGCAATGCCCTTGCCCTCGGCAGCGTCGGGCTCGAAACATTGCGCACGGCGTTGCTCCGCTGACTCGGCTCTAGGCCGGGTCGGCATCAGCTTCGGTGTTGCCGGCTTGGTCCTCGCCACCGGGTAGACGCAGCGCGCGCTCAAGCAGCAACCCCGCGACCACCATGAGCAGCCCAGCCGCCCCCGCAAGGCCCGCATGGGTCACCCGCTCGTGGCCGAACGCGGTGTCCATCGAATCAACGAAGGCCAGCGCGAAACCGAAATAGCCACCGGCGCACAGCGCACCAACCCAGGCGCTCGCCTTGGCCAGTGAAAGCATCTTGATGCCGTGGTCCGACGTCATCCGTTCGTCGCGCTTGTGCAGGCTCTGCCATGTGTTCCACGCGGACATCCCGATAATCGCGGCGACAACGAAAAGCGCAACTGCCGCCGACCAGCCGACGCGCGGCGCATTGCCACCATTTCCTTCGACAATCGGCCGCACAAGCCGTCCAACGATCAGACCGAGGCCGCCCAGAAGGACAAGGGTTACCGGGGAAATGCGGCGCATGTGTCTCACGACAGTTTGTTCACACTGCGTCATTCATACTGTGTCATTCATAACAGGAGCTCAAGGTCCTCGCGCCGTGTGACGCCGGACGTGTCGACCGCACCGATCAGATCGGCGACAAAGCCTTTGCCGGGAATCTCGCCCTCGGGATCGATCTCAAGCCACGGGGTGAGCACGAAGCCACGCTCATGAGCACGCGGATGCGGCAGAATGAGTGAATCATCTGAGCACACACGATCGCCAACGACGAGCAGATCGACATCAAGGGTGCGGGGCGCATTGGTCTCGGCGCGCTCGCGACCGAAGGCGTCCTCAATCGCCAGCGCCCGGTCGAGCAGGGTGTGGACCGTCAGAGTCGTGTCGATCAGAACGACCGCATTGAGGAATTTGCCCGATCCGTCGGGAGTGCCGATCGGATCAGTCTCGTAGACCGAGGAGACCGCAACCATCGTGACCTCTGGCGTGTCTTCAAGCGCCGCTACGCCGCCCTGCAGTCGATTGAGTCGGTCGCCCAAATTGGAGCCGAAAGCCAAAACCGCTTGCCGGATTGGGCGCATGCCTCCGGTCATCGTGTCCGCATCAAGGACGTACGGCGTAGGTGATTCTGTCACGTTCGGCTCCGCTCTATCGTGACGGCGACATCAGTAAACGTCACCGCGATGGGCGCTTCGGGTTTGTGGACTGTCACGCTAACCCATTGCACTGACTCGTATTCCAAGCATAAGTCCACCATACGCAGCGCCAATGTCTCAATCAGGTCGACCGGATCATGGGTGATGGCATCGTGTATGCGCTGAGAAAGCTCACCGTAGTCAACCGTTTTGCGCAGATCCTTGTCGTTGGCCGCTGGCCCGAGGTCAAGACCAAGGCGCACATCGACGATAAACGGTTGCCCATTTTCGCGTTCAAACGCGAACAATCCATGCCGCCCACGTGCAGTGATGCCACGCAGATCGATGCGATCGAGGCCTACGGGACAACTCATTGCTGATCCTCTCCGTGCTCGTCAGTCACCATGACCGGCGATGCGTGGCGCATCCAAAATTTCCAGGACTGCCCATCCCTGACCAAGATACTGCTTGCTATTGCCTTAATCCCGGCGAAGGACTCGACCGACTCGAGGCCGTCACCGGACAGAATGTTCTCCGTGCACGTTATGACCGCGGTTTGCGGATCGTCCGAGCCCGGCGGGCAGAGCAAGATCTCGACGTCGGTTAGGAAGAATTGGATGTAACCGACGTTGGCCATCAGCATCGACCAGGACCGCAGCACCGCTGGCGTTCCACGTACGAGCTCGGCGCCCGGGTGCGCACAGCTGACCCGATCAGAGACGGCCCACAACGACGCCATCAGGTCGATATCGCCAAACTCGATCGCATCATAGAACGACCGATGAACCTGCAGCGGATCGTTCATTGGCCCGCCTTCAGCCGGCCAATCGCTCGCACTGCATCGGCGGAGGCTCGAGGTTCGTGAACCCGGACACACCAGGCCCCACGGTCGGCTGAAATCGCGGTTATCGCCAGAGTCGCGGACTCGCGACGATCGGTCGGACGCAACGTGTCGCCGTCGGCAAGCAATTCGCCAAGAAACCGTTTGCGGCTCGCCGCGACCAAAAGCGGATAGCCCAAGGCAGTGAAGGCGTCAAGGTTGTTGAGGACGGTCCAGTTTTGCGCACCGGTCTTTGAGAAGCCGAGGCCCGGGTCGATGATGATCTGTGAATCGTCGATTCCGGCCGCGTGCGCCGCAGCGATCTGCACTTGCAACTCGACGATCACATCGGCGACAACATCGTCATAGTCGGTGTTGTTCTGCATCGTCGCGGAGTGTTCGCGCCAATGCATCAAGACGAGCGGTTGCCCGGCGGCAGCGGCTACCGGCAGCATGTCCTGATCGGCACGACCACCGGATACGTCGTTGATGATCTGCGCGCCGGCGTCAAGCGCTTTGCGGGCCACTGCGGCGCGCATCGTGTCGACCGACACCATGGCGCCCTCGGCTGCCAGCGCTTTGACCACCGGAATGACGCGGCGTAACTCTTCTTCAGCGTCGATCCGAATCGCTCCGGGCCGGGTCGATTCGCCGCCGACGTCAATGATGTCGGCGCCCCCGACGAGCATGTCAACGCCGTGCTTGATCGCCGAGGCCGCATCGAGCCATTTGCCGCCGTCGGAGAACGAATCAGGTGTCACGTTGATAACGCCCATGACGAGGCACCGGTCGGTGGCCAGTCCGTCGAGCGGAGTGGGCGCGGTCATCTGCTCTCAGCCCTTAGGAGGCGGTGATGAGGCCCATGGCCTCGGCTCGAGTCGCCGAATCGCGGAGCTGGCCGCGTACGGCACTGGTGATCGTACGGGCACCGGCCTTACGTACGCCACGCATCGTCATGCACAGGTGCTCGGCCTCGATGACGACAATCACGCCGCGTGGTTGGAGGACATCGGTGAGCGCATCTGCAATTTGCGTGGTGAGTCGTTCCTGCACCTGAGGCCGGCGGGCAAACACGTCGACGAGCCGGGCGAGCTTAGACAAGCCGGTAACCCGGCCGCCCTCTTGTGGGATGTACCCAACGTGGGCGACGCCGGTGAACGGCACCAGATGGTGCTCGCACATCGACCACAATTCGATGTCCTTGACCAGAACGAGCTCATCGTGGCCAACGTCGAACGTCTTCGACAGAACATCGAGTGGATCTTGGCCGAGCCCCGCGAACATCTCCTCATAGCTGCGGGCGACCCGTGCTGGCGTCTCGCGCAGGCCCTCGCGGTCGGGATCCTCACCAACCGCGAACAGCAGCTCGCGGATGGCAGCCTCGGCACGCTCGTGATCGACGGTCACGACTGCTCCGGAGCATCCGTGCCCTGATCGGGTGCGATGACCGTGCCCTGACCCTTCGTGGTTTCATCCTCCGGGACCGGCTGGTTGACCGGCGCCATGCCAGGCAGACTCGAGTTGACGAACACCCGATCTGGCGTTGCCACCGGCGGCAGACTCGATGGCGGGCGCATGTCCGAGCCGGTCCAAGGCGGGCGCACGTCGCGACGTCGCAGCGGCTCAAAGATCGCGGCAATTTGAGCCTTGTCTAGGGTTTCCTTTTCAAGCAGCTCAACGACCAAGCTGTCAAGAACATCGCGATTGGCCTCGAGGATGTCGAAGGCCTCCTGATGCGCGGTCGCGATGAGCTTGTTGATCTCCTCATCGACAATCGCCGCGACCGCCTCAGAGTAATTGCGGGTATGCCCAATGTCGCGACCGAGGAACGGCTGCCCCTCAGTTTCGCCAAGTTTGACCGCGCCAAGACGTTCAGTCATGCCGTACTGGGTGACCATCGCACGCGCGAGCCCGGTGGCCTTTTCGATGTCGTTGCCGGCGCCGGTCGTCGGATCGTGATAGACGAGTTCTTCGGCCGCTCGGCCGCCCAGCATGTAAGCGAGCTTGTCGAGCAACTCGCCACGAGTCTGGCTGTACTTGTCCTCGTCGGGGAGCACCATCGTGTAGCCGAGTGCACGTCCGCGCGGCAGGATCGTGATCTTATGCACCGGATCGCTGCCTGGCAGTGCCGCAGCGACGAGCGCATGGCCGCCCTCGTGATAGGCAGTGATTTTCTTCTCGTGATCGTTCATCAGACGGCTGCGCTTCTGCGGGCCGGAGATGACGCGATCGATTGCCTCGTCGAGGGCGTAGTTGTCGATGACCTTCTTGCCGTTGCGGGCCGTAAGCAGCGCCGCCTCATTGAGCACATTGGCCAGATCAGCACCGCTGAAGCCAGGCGTACGGCGACCAATCGATTCGAGATCGACACCATCGGCCATCGGTTTGCCGCGCGAATGCACTTTGAGGATCTGGGTACGACCAGCCAGATCGGGCGCTTCGACGCCAATCTGTCGATCAAAACGGCCGGGCCGCAACAGTGCGGGGTCGAGAACATCAGGCCGGTTGGTAGCCGCAATCAAGATGACGCCGCCGCGCACGTCGAAGCCATCCATCTCGACCAGCAATTGGTTAAGAGTTTGTTCGCGCTCGTCGTGGCCGCCGCCCATACCGGTGCCGCGATGCCGTCCGACCGCGTCGATCTCGTCGATGAAGACGATTGCCGGGGCGTTTTCCTTGGCCTGTTCGAACAAGTCGCGCACGCGACTGGCGCCAACGCCGACGAACATCTCGACGAAATCGGAGCCCGAGATTGAGTAGAACGGCACGCCAGCTTCACCCGCGACTGCACGGGCCAGCAGTGTCTTGCCGGTGCCGGGCGGACCATACAGAAGGACACCCTTGGGAATCTTCGCGCCGACGGCCTGGAATTTTGCTGGCTCCTGCAAGAACTCTTTGATCTCGCCGAGCTCCTCGATCGCTTCATCACAACCGGCGACATCAGCAAACGTCGTCTTAGGAGTGTCCTTGGTGATCAGCTTGGCCTTGGATTTGGCGAACTGCATAACCCGGCCACCGCCGCCCTGGACGTTGTTCATGAGGAACAGGAACAGCAGTACGAGCAAAATGATCGGCCCGAAGGAGAAGATCAGCGTCGAGAAGAAACTTTGCTTCGGCTTGTCGACAGTCCACGTCTTGAGCGTTTTGTTGGCCACCGATTTTTCCGCTTGGTTTGCCAGATCATAACCCTGATCACCGATCCAGGTGGCACGGACTTTCTTGCCATTCTGGAGCGTCGCACGGATTTGTTGATCGCCTTCGACGAACGTGACGTCCTTTAACTTGTTCGAGTTGAAGTACGTGACCATCGTGGCGGTCTTGATCTCGGTGTAGCCCTTTGAGGAGGAAGCGAAGTTGAACACCGCGAGCACCAGAATGACGGTGACGAGGATCCACATCCATGGACCTTTGAGAAAGCGCTTGAAATTCATAGCCAGCGGACCGGGGCCCACTCCTCCTTGAGAAAATGCCGAGAGTAAGACGGTACCGGAGGCCCGCCCATCTAGTGAACGCGCACGGTCACAGGTTTGGTTCCCGCGGGCGGTGGATCAGGAGTAAATATGCGGCGCGAGAGTGCCGACGCAGCGCAGGTTTCGGTATTTCTCGTTGTAGTCAAGGCCATAGCCGACGACGAAGGCATTAGGGATCTCAAAGCCCACATATTTGACGTCAACGTCCATCTGGACCGCATCTGGCTTGCGCAATAGGGTCGCGATCTCGACCGAGGCCGGGCCGCGCGAGCGCAAGTTGGTGATAAGCCACGACAGAGTCAGACCCGTGTCGATGATGTCCTCGACGATCAACACGTGCCGATCGGTCAAGTCCGAGTCAAGGTCCTTGAGAATGCGAACGACACCGGAGGACTTGGTACCTGATCCATATGACGACACCGCCATCCAGTCCATCTCGACGTGCCGGTTGAGGCTACGTGCAAGATCGGCCATGACCATGACTGCGCCGCGGAGTACGCCGACGAGAAGGATCTCTTTGCCCTCGTAGTCGCGCTCAATCTCGACGGCCATTTCCTTGAGGCGGTCGAGGATCTGCGCTTCAGTGAATAGGGTCTTGTCTAGATCGAGGTCGCCCTCAATATGTGTCTTCTCCACTGGCCTAGCGTCCCACAGGGGTGGGCACGAACACCACTGCGTCCCCCGCGCGCTGCGCCGCAACCCCGCCGGGAAGTTCGATTCGTTGCTGACCGTGCCAGTCGGTGACCAGCCGATCCATGCCGCGTATGTGGTGCGCCGCAAGTTCCGAGCCGTCCGCCCCCGCCGCCAGAGCAGCAGTGCGCAGGACCCGCGACCGGATCGCAGCAGGGAGTTCGGTGAGCATTCGTACCTCAAGCTGGCCGCTATGGCGGGCCGCCGCAAGGTCAAGGGCCGCGTTGTCGTCGCGCAGGAGGTCGGCCGTTCGTGCCAACGCTTTTGCGACTCCGCCACCGAGGATCTCCTCGAGCAATGGCAGCGCTTCGTGTCGAAGGCGTACGCGGGTGAAGGACGGATCGCTGTTGTGTGGATCGGTCCACCAATCGAGCCCGCTCGCCCGACAAACCTGCTCGGTGTCGTGTCGGGTCAGTCCGAGGAATGGCCGTCGCAGGGGACCGTCGATCGCCGCCATGCCAGCCAGCGAACGTGCTCCCGAGCCGCGCCCGAGGCCGAGCAGCACGGTTTCGGCCTGATCGTCCAGGGTGTGGCCAAGCAGAATTGCATCGGCGTCGAGGGCCGCGAACACCTCGCGGCGACAAGCCCGTGCAGCCGCTTCCATCCCGCCTTCGACGCCGACTGTCACCGCAACAATCTCGGCGTGGATGCCTAGCCCAGCAAGCTGGTTGGCTGCGGTCGCGGCCACGTCAGCCGAGCCGGTCTGCAATTGATGATCAACGATGACCGCGCTCACTGCGAGGTCCCGCTTCGCTGCCACG
Organism: Aeromicrobium changchenzhani; assembly: GCF_057586615.1. Taxonomy (NCBI): domain Bacteria; kingdom Bacillati; phylum Actinomycetota; class Actinomycetes; order Propionibacteriales; family Nocardioidaceae; genus Aeromicrobium; species Aeromicrobium changchenzhani. Next base: position 3,273,472 of record NZ_CM172480.1, read on the forward strand.
AAAGCAGTTGCTGCGGCCAGCGCCAGCGAGTCGGCGCCGCCTGAGACCGCGACGACGACGCGGGCGTTCCGGTCAAGATCGGCCAGCACCTCGGCGACTGCGTTGCGCGCCCGTGCGACCATCGGGTCGAGTGCACCACCCATCGTCATGTGCCCCGAATCAGCCGTGGATGCGGGTTACCCAAGTGCTGGGTTCGAGGATTTCGGCCTTGGTCGGCAAATTGGCTGGCTTTTCCCAGGCGGCATTGAAGCCGTCGCGGCCGAGACGATCGTTGACCTCGCGGACAAACACGGCGCCGTCACGGTATTGCCGCATCTTGCCCTCGAGGCCGAGCAGTCGACGCAGCAGCCGATCGAACGGCCCAACGCCTTTGCGTCGCTGGGTGAACTTGCGACGAATGTTCTCGACGCTCGGGATGACCTCCGGGCCGACACCGTCCATCACAACATCGGCGTGCCCTTCGAGCAGGGACATGATGCCGGTCATCTGGTCGACGATCGCACGCTGCTTGTCGTTCTGGAATAGCTCGGAAATCGATACTTCGGAGCTGCCCTTGACGATCCGAACGAACTCGCCGACGCCGTCGCTAAGGAACTTTTTCAGGGCATTTCCGTCTAGATCAGTCGCATCGGCGAACTCCTCCATCAATGATTTGAGATGATCGCTCATCCAGTCGACGGCGGTGAACTGAACCCGGTGAGTCTCCTCGTGCAGACAGACCCAAAGCCGGAAGTCGTGTGGGTCGACGTCGAGTTCTCGTTCGGCTTTGACGATATTGGGCGCGACCAACAACAAACGCCCCTGATCGCCATTCGGGCCACGATAGAACGGATCAAACTGGCCCAGCACCTTCGAGGACATGAATGCCATCAATGCGCCGATCTCGCCGCCGCTGATCTTGCGGCCGACTGCCTTGCCGAGCGGTCCCGGAGCCTTCGGCGAATGCTCAAGTTTGTCGATCAACGGATCGAGCATAATCTTGAAACTCTCGAGATTAGCCTCGACCCAGCGCGGCCGATCGACGACGAGAATCGGGGCGGTCGCAGAAGACGCATACAGGTTAGTGAACTCGCGGACCGGTGCCTCAGAACGGGCCGCACCCGCGCGGAGTTCGGCCACCGCCTCGGAAACCTCGGCGGCAGAAATCTGCGGGCCGGGGCGCGACAATCGCTCGGCGGTCTGCAGCGCGAACTCCCAATCGATCATGAGCCAACCGTACGGCCAAAGCGAAAGCGCCGGTCAACCACCGCAGTGACAACGCGCGAGGTCGGCCACGATCCGGTCGATCGCTGCCTCGGCGGTCAAAGTTCCTACGGCCTTCGTCCGATCGGCCATGATCGCGAACACGATGGGCCGGCCGTCGGCGTCCTGAACAATTCCCGCCAGGCTGCTGATGCCGGTCAGCGTGCCGGTTTTGGCACGGGCAACACCTTTGGCCGGCGCCGAGGACGAGTCGCTGAAGCGGCGCAGTAGCGAGCCGCTGAACCCGGCGACGGGCAAATCGCTGACGAGGCTCCCCGGTGGCTCATCCCGCGTTGCCGCACGAACCAGATGCACCAGCGTCGTCGGTGCGATGCGATTATCTCGCGATAGACCACTGCCGTCATACAGCGTGAGTCCGGTCGCGGGTATGCCGTTGCGCGTCAATACGGCCTTGACCGCGGCGACACCGGCAACGAATGATCCGGCGTTGTGTTCGGCAATTGCCACGTGCCGCAGCATGACCTCGGTAGCTTGATTGTCGCTGTGCTGGATCAGTGATTCGACGATCTGCAAGACCGTGCCACTCTCAACACGTGCGAGCTCGGTAGCGCTGCCGCTCGCGGTGATGGGTGCGATCTTGCCGGTGACCTTGATACCTTTCTGCGTCAGCAGGCCGGCGAACTGCTCGGCTGCGGTACGCGCCGGTTCGCGCGAACGGATGCCGTTGCTGTCCACGCCCTGGGAAACCCACAACGCGCTGACCGGAGTGGTGATGTTCTCGGTGATATATGACTTCGGCCAGTGCGGATTAACTGCGGGACCGCTGAACAGCGCCGCGTCAAAACCGAGCGTCACCGACTTCGTATCGGAGTTCTTTAATGCGGCGACCGTTCGGGCAGCCAGACTGCTCAGCGTCGCATGGTGGCCATATTTGGCCGGCTTGGGTTTTTTCGCATCGAGATAGGGGTCGCCGCCGCCGACCAACACGATGGCACCAGATCCGTCACTGACCACGCGAGTCGCGAATCTCGTCTGCGGGGCAATCGTGTCGAGCGCCGCGTATGCGGTGAGCAGCTTGGTCGTCGAGGCCGGGGTGAAGGTACCCGATCCCTTGGTCGCCAGCACCGCGCCGGAGGCCAGATCCAAGGCGACGAATCCGGACTGTGTGCCGAGCCCGGATTGGGCGAGTCCTGGCTTCACCGCCGCAGCAACCTTCGCTGCGCTGAGGGTTCCTGCCGGGATCACGTCCGGCCGGATCGTCATACGCGCGCCGACGGTTCCCAGCTGCTCGGGCGGGTCGACATATTGCGCCGCACACGGACCGTCACAAATCAGCGGATTGAGTTTGCCGCTGCGGTATGCACCGACACCGAGCAGCGCAATCAGCAGTGTCACAACCAATGGGATGGCAATGACACCACGAGATCGCGCTACCCTGCTCGAGCGCCTGTTGACCATATGCGTGACACTATAAGTCCCTGAACCATGCTTTGAACGCGCCATGCGCGCGCACCCAATCTAGTCGGAGGAATTGTGATTTTCGACGTCACCGTGGAGATCCCCAAGGGAGTCCGCAACAAGTACGAAGTCGACCACGCATCGCATCGGATCCGGCTCGACCGCACGCTGTTCACGTCGACGCAGTACCCCGCCGACTACGGTTTCATCGATCTCACGCTCGGTCTCGACGGCGATCCGCTCGACGCACTCGTGCTGCTCTCCGAGCCAACCTTCCCCGGTTGTTTGATTGCTTGCCGCGCGATCGGCATGTTCCGCATGACCGATGAGGCTGGCGGCGATGACAAGGTTCTGTGCGTTCCAGCATCCGATCCACGCCAGGAGCACCTACGCGACATCCACCACGTGCCCGAGTTTGACCGGCTTGAGATCCAGCACTTCTTCGAGGTCTACAAGGATCTTGAGCCCGGCAAGTCGGTCGAAGGCGCCAACTGGGTCGGCCGCACCGAAGCCGAAGCCGAAGTCGCCGCAAGCTTCCAGCGCTACAAAGACAACGGCGGCTACTAACCCCAAAAGGTTTCCCACGATAACCCCGAAAACTGGCGCTTATGACAGGTTACAAACTGTTATAAGCGCCAGTTTTCTGTCTTAGGCACAATGGCGGGTATGAAGTCTTGGCCAATTCTGATCGCCGCCCTCGGGCTGACCGTTTCAGCCTGCGCCGGTGGCGACGCGACGTCCGCGCCCTCGAAGACTGCGACCGCAGCACCGACAACGGCCGCACCGAACCCGACCAAGGTCCCAACACTGACAGCGAAAGTCCTAGTCAAGGGTCTTCAGATCCCGTGGGACATCACTTTTCTCCCAACTGGCGACATGCTTTACACCGAACGCGATCGCGAGCGGATCACGCTGCGCAAGCCTGATGGCAGCTCGACCGTCGTACTCGATTCACCAACCGGCATGTGGCACAACGGCGAAACCGGGCTCATGTCGGTGCTTCCGGCGTCGGACTACAACACCAGTCACGACATCATCACCTGCCACGGCTTCAAGGATTCAAATACCCAAGATGTGCGCGTCGTTCGCTGGCACCTCGGGAAGAAGCTGACCTTCGTACGCAATCTCGTCACCGGGCTGCCTTCAACATCAGGACGCCACGGCGGTTGCGCCCTCGAACACGGCAAGAACGGCGATTTATATGTCGGCACCGGTGATGCCGCCGATGGCCGCAACCCCCAGAACCTGAAATCGGGCGGCGGCAAGGTCCTCCGGATCGACGACGCGACCGGCAAGGGATTGTCCGATAATCCGTTCGCGAGCAGCAGCAACAGAATGAAGCAACGCGTATGGAGTTATGGCCATCGCAATGTGCAGGGCCTGAGTTATCGGCCCGCCGACGGGACGGTCTGGTCGATCGAGCAAGGGTCGTACCGCGACGACGAGGTCAACCGTTCCGTGCGTGGCGGTGACTTCGGCTGGAGTCCGCTACCTGGTTTCAACGAGAAGCGGCCAATGACCGATCACAGCCTGCCGGGCAAGCAGAGCGATGCGGCATGGTCATCGGGCAATTCCACGATCGCCACGTCCGGCGGAACATTCTTGCGCGGCGAGCAGTGGGGCGCGTGGCGTGGCGCGATGATTGTGGCCGCGCTCAAGGACAAATCGCTGACCGTGCTGCAGTTCAATAATGCTGGCAAACTCATGAAGCAGAGCGACGCGAAGTCGATCCGTGGCAAGTACGGTCGTCTCCGCGCCGCAGTAGAAGGCCCCGACGGCGCCCTCTATGTCACGACCTCGAACGGGTCCGACGACAAAGTGCTCAAAATCACGGCACACTGACGACTTCGGTATGTGACACTCTTAATGTCACATACCGAAGGGATGTTCATGATCACCGATCACGTCAACGTCATCATCGTCGGAGCAGGGCTGTCGGGAATCGGCGCGGCCTACCGGCTGCAGGAGACCTGCCCGGACAAAACGTATGCGCTGTTGGAGTCGCGCGACGCAATCGGCGGAACGTGGGACCTCTTTCGCTACCCAGGTATCCGGTCGGACTCCGACATGTACACGCTCAGCTATCCATTCCGCCCCTGGACCAATTCCAAGTCGATCGCCGATGGCGCCGACATTCGCGATTACATCCGCGACGCCGCCGACGAATACGGCATCAAGCAACACATCCGTTTTGGCCACCGTGTCACCAACGCCGCGTGGTCATCGGAGGATGCCCGCTGGACGATCACGTCGAGCACAGCCGATGGCACGACCGAGATCACGGCAAATTTCATCTACCTGTGCAGTGGCTACTACTCCTACGACGAGGGCTACCTCCCCGATTTTCCGGGCCTTGAATCGTACGAAGGAACCCTGATCCACCCGCAGTTCTGGCCCGAAGACCTCGACTACGCCGGCAAGGAGGTCGTCGTCATCGGCAGCGGGGCGACCGCCGTGACACTGATCCCGTCGATGGCCAAGCAGGCCGGCCACATCACGATGCTGCAGCGCTCCCCCACTTACATCACCGCGCTACCGGAGGGTGACAAGATCGCTGACGGTATGCGTAAGGTCCTGCCGGGGAAGCTCGCACATCGGGTGATCCGGCAGAAAAATGCGGTGGTTGCCGTCGGCTTCTACCTGTTCTGCCGACAATTTCCGACGGCCGCGAGGCGTGTCCTGCTGTCCCGCGCAAAGGCAGCATTGCCCAAAGATTTCGACGCCAAACACCTGACCCCGCGCTACAAGCCATGGGATCAACGCCTGTGCATCGTGCCGAATGGCGACCTGTTCCGCACCTTGCGGCACGGCGACGCGTCAATCGTCACCGATCGCATCGTGGCCTTCGACGCCAAGGGAATCGCCCTCGCTTCGGGTGACCGACTCGACGCGGACATCATAATCTCGGCGACCGGTCTCAAAGTCGTCGCCATGGGCCAGATCGAGGTCGAGGTGGATGGCCGCGCGATCGATCCGCACGAGCTCTTCACCTACAAGGGACTCATGTTCAGCGGGCTCCCCAATTTCGCCTGGTGCGTTGGCTACACAAATGCATCCTGGACCCTGCGCGCCGATATTTCGTCGCAGTATGTTGTCCGGCTGATCAAGCATATGGATGACAACGGGTATGCCTTCGGGATGCCAGATCCGGCCGGTGTCGACGGCGCCGCCCCGATCTTGGATTTGTCTTCGGGTTACGTGCAGCGCGTCGTCGGTGACCTGCCCCAACAGGGATCCAATCGGCCTTGGACCGTGCGCCAGAATTATTTCCTCGATGCCTGGGATCACCGTCATACCGACCTTGACGAAGACATGATCTGGATGAGCAAGGAGCCGGCCCGCATTCCGTCCTGACTGTCCTGCCGGACGCCGAGTGGGCACGCGGCGGCCTCAAGCCTTGGCGAGCAGGGCCCTGATGGTGTTGCCGAAGACATCGACATCCAGGCTGCCGTCGAGCGAGCGCATAGCGCCGAGTCCGATGCCGAGACTCAGCAATGCGGTTGCCGCCTGCTGCGGCGTCAGGGCGATCTCGACCCCGGCCTGACTCGTGACTTCGGCGATCAACTGCGCGAGGCCGTCAATTATCTCGCGGTGCCGCTTGGCAAGTTCGGCGGCGACGTATGGGCTCTGCCGCGCCGAGCCGGCGAACTCGACTTCAAGCGCGGTCCATCTAGGTCTGCCCAAGCCAACTCGCGCCCACTCGACAAACGCTTCGATCCGACCGTCAAGGTCGGTGTCCTTCGTGAACGCGGAAAGAACCCCTTCGATCTGCTCGGCATGGATGCTATCGAGAACCGCCATACAGAGCTCCTCCTTGCCGGCGAAATTGGAATAGACCGCGCCCTTGGAGTAGCCCGCCTGCAACGCGACACGGTCAAGCGAGGTCGCGGCATAGCCATCGGACAAGAACATCTCGCGCGCGGTTGCGATCAGCGCGTCACGCGTACGCGCCTGACGCTCGGCTCGGCTGGTGCCAGCTGATTGGTTGAGGCTCATGGCTCCCTTTCGGTGTATGCGTGTTCACGATCACTGGAACACCCATTGGCATCTATTCCAGATACCGATAGTATCTGAAACATGATCTCCAAAGACGTCATCATCATCGGCACCGGATTCTCCGGCATGGGAATGGCCATCAAGCTACTCGAGTCCGGACGAGATGACTTCGTCGTCCTTGAGAAGGCCGGCGATGTCGGTGGCACCTGGCGTGACAATACCTACCCCGGCTGCGAGTGCGACATCCCCAGCCACATGTACTCCTTCTCCTACGAGCTGAACAACGACTGGAGCAAGAGCTTTTCTGGCCAGCCGGAGATCTGGGCATACCTACGCAAGGTGGCCGACGAAAAAGGCATCCGCAGCAAGATTGACTTCGGTGTCGAGGTTAAAGGCGCCACCTGGGATGAAGACGCGAAGCGTTGGACGATCCACACCAACGGCGAGACGTATGTCGCTCGCGTCCTGGTCGCCGGCGTCGGCGGACTGCACATCCCCAACATCCCGGAGATCGACGGAACCGACTCATTCACCGGCGAAATGTTCCACTCCTCCAACTGGAACCACGATGCCGACCTCAAGGGTAAAAAAGTCGTCGTCATCGGCACTGGCGCCAGTGCGATCCAGTTCATCCCGATCATCGCCAAAGAAGTCGACACCCTGACGGTCTTCCAGCGGACTCCTGCCTGGGTACTGCCCAAGAAGGACAAGCCGACTTCTGCAGTCAAAAAGACCATCTTCAGCAACGTGCCCGGCGCCACTCGCATCTACCGCAACGTTCTCTATTGGGGGCTGGAGTCGCGCGCAATCGCCTTCAACGGTCACCTCAATGTGCTGCCCATCGCCGAGCAGGTGGTTAAGCGCTATCTCGCGAAAGCGATCCCCGATGCCGAACTGCGGGCCAAACTCACGCCGGACTATCGCCTCGGCTGCAAGCGCGTCCTGCAATCCAACACCTATTACCCAACCTTTCTTCGCGACAATGTCGAACTCAACACCGATGGCGCCATCACGATCGTCGCGGACGGTGTCATCGACGGCAATGGCGTCAAGCACGATGCCGACGTCATCATTTGGGGCACCGGCTTCCATGTGATCGATGCCTTCGACTACCTCAGCGTCAAAGGCCGCAACGGGATCGATCTCGCAACGCAGTTCAAGGAGGGTGGCACCGAGACCTATATGGGTATGGCGATCCACAACTTCCCAAATCTCTACTTCATGCTTGGGCCCAACACCGCGCTCGGCCACAACTCGGTCGTCTTCATGATCGAGCAGCAAACCAAATACATCATCAAGATGCTCGATGAGATGCAGCAACGCGGCGCAGCTGCCGCCGAGCCAACTCTCGCAGCGCAAAGCGCGTTCAACACCGAAGTTCAACGGCTTGTCGAGAAGGGCATCTGGACTCAGGGCGGCTGCACGAGTTGGTATCTGGACAGTCACGGCAAGAACCGCACAATCTGGCCGAAGTTCACCTTCCAGTACTGGTGGGAGACGCGCAAGATCAAGGCCCCGGACTTTGTCTGGGAGTCCGCGGCATGACTGCCACGGACGCTCCCGCGGCGCTGGCGACACACGACGGACTCCCGCCGGGTCCGTCCGTGCCCGCACTCTTAATGACGTGGCGCTTCATGCGCAAACGCACCAAATTCATGAAGAAGTACCACGCGAAGTATGGCGACACCTTCATGGTGCGCATCCTGCCCGGACCACGACGATTGATCATTTTCAGCAGACCCGAAGACTTCAAGGAAATCTTCGCCGGCGACCCAACTCAGTTCCATGCGGGCGAAGGCAACGCGATCCTCAAGCCGGTCATGGGTCCGCACTCGCTGCTGCTCACTGACGACGACGAGCATCAGCGAGCACGCAAATTGCTGATGCCAGCCTTCAACGGAGCCTCACTGCGCGGCTACCGCTCGATCGTTGAGTCGATTGCGAAGCACGAGATCGACACGTGGACCGACGGCCAGACCCTTGTGACGTTGGATCGCATGAATGCGTTGACGTTGGAGGTCATCCTCCAAGTTGTGTTCGGTGTGACCGATGAGTCCCGACTGGAGGTGTTGCGCCCGCTAGTCAACCGGATGGTCAACATCGACGCCAAAATGCTGCTCGCCTGGTCCTATCCGAAACTCTTCGCGCTGCCACCGTGGAAGGGCTATTTCCAGAACCAGGCCAAGGTCGACGCTCTTTTGTATGCCGAGATCGCCGAGCGTCGCGCCGCCCCGGATCTGGATGATCGAGGCGACGTCCTATCCCGGCTGCTGCGGGTCGGCACCGGCACGGATCAGGACCACGAGCCGCTGACCGACGCCGAACTGCGCGATCAATTGGTCACTTTAATGCTGGCCGGTCACGAGACGACGGCGTCGGCGCTGTCCTTCACGCTGCACGAACTCGGCCGCAATCCTGAGCTCCGACAGACCGCGATCACGGCTGCTGACGCGGGCGATGACGCCTTTCTCGAGGCCTGCCTCAAGGAAGGCATGCGATTGCATCCGGTCATCGACTTCGTCGCCCGTAGTCTCAAGTCACCGCAGGTCATTGGCGGTTGGTCGTTGCCACGCGGGGTCACTGTCGCACCGTCAATCATGCTCTCGCACCGACGAAACTTCTCCGCTGAACACCGCTACCGCCCGCGGCGCTTCCTTGACGACCCGATCGCTCCCAACACGTGGATCCCGTTCGGCGGAGGCGTACGACGTTGCATCGGCGCTGGCTTCTCGTTGATGGAGGGGACGACAGTGCTCAAGGAGATCTTGCAGCGCTATGACGTGACCGCAGTCAAACCAACGACCAACCGATTGCGGAACATCACGAATGTGCCCGAAGACAAGGCACCACTCACATTGGCTGCGCGCCGGGCCTGAAAACCGTCCAGGTGTCGATTGACTCTTCAGTTTTCTAAGCAAGCGCTTAGTCGTGCGGTAGGGTGCCAATATGAAGGCAATTCAGATCACCTCACTCGATGGTCCCGAAGCAATCGAACTCCTCGACGTCGATGCGCCCGTTGCCGCCGAAGGGCAGGTCTTAATTGACGTGAAGGCCGCTGGCGTCGCATTTCCCGAGGTCCTGCAGTCACGCGGCAAGTATCAAATCAAGCCCGACTTGCCATTCACGCCGGGCGCCGAAGTCGCTGGCGTCGTACTCGCTGCCGCCGAATCAACCGGGTTCACGGTCGGCGACCGGGTTGCCGCGTTACCGCTGTTGGGCGGCTTCGCCGAGCAGGTCGCCGCGCAGGCTGACCTGACCTTCAAGCTTCCCGACAATGTGCCGTTCGAGCAGGCCGCAGCGATCCCGTTCAACTACCTCACGGTTTATTTTGCATTGATCGAGCGCGGCCAGATGCTCGCGGGCGACTCGGTCCTCGTGCACGGCGCTGCTGGCGGCATCGGCACCGCCGCAATTCAGCTCGCCAAAGCGTACGGCGCGGGTCGAGTCATCGCCGTGACTTCCACGGCCGAGAAGGGCGCAATCGCGCTCGAAGTTGGCGCCGACGAGTTCGTCCTCGTTGACGGTTTCAAGGATGCGGTCAAGGCCCAAGGCGGCGTGGATCTCGTTGTCGATCCAGTCGGCGGCGACCGATTCACCGACTCACTTCGTTGCCTCAAAGAAAACGGTCGCTTGCTGGTTATCGGGTTCACTGGCGGCTCGATCCCGACCGTCCAGGTCAACCGGTTGCTACTCAACAACATTTCAGTTGTTGGTGTGGGTTGGGGCGCGTTCGTACTTAAGCGGCCCGGTTATGTCGGACGGCAATGGGCAGCAATCCTTCCGCATATCGAGTCCGGTGCCCTGTCGCCGGTCATCGGCGGCAGTTTCGCGCTGGCCGACGCAGCACAGGCACTCAACCTGATCGACAATCGCAAAGCAACCGGGAAGATCCTGCTGACGCCCTGACATCGCATGACGGGTGGACCCGGCCGGTCCCGTTTCCGCCAATCCCTCGGGTTGGATTTCATCTTGCATCCCGCGCAATCGGTGGGAGGCTAGTTGAATGCCGCGACCACCGAACCGAAGGGCTGAGACTGCATGCCCGACGCCTTAAACACGTCCTTTTGGCCCGATCTTGTCGCCAAGGTGCATGCGCGAGTGCCGCTCCTAACCGGTAAACTCGTCGATACAATTCTCGCCGAAAACCCCGGCTACGGCTCTGCCGATGTGGTCCCAACCGAAGACCTCACGCGATCTTGCCATGACAACATCGTGCGCGTGCTGCAACTCATGGACACTCTCGAGACCGACCGACTCGACGAGCACGCACACTATTTCGACGCAGCACGAGCCACCGGCGGACGTCGCGCCCAGCAGGGGTTGCCGTTGGACGATGTGCTGCGATCGTTCAGATTCGGCGGCAGCATTATCTGGGAGGCATTCAACGACGAAGCCAGCGGCGATGAGCAGATCGGCCCCGATGCGCTGCGCATTGTCGGCACCAGGCTCTGGTCTGCTGTTGATAGGACATCGGCCCAGGTCGCAGCGGCATACCATTCGACCGAGATGCGTCTTGTCCGCGCGGACGACCAGCGACGAGCCGCTGTTTGGGAAGGGCTGCTGAGCGGGCGGGCTACCGACCCACGTTTTCTCCAGGAAACTTCGCGGGTCATCGATCTGCCACTGAATGGGCGGTTCGTGGTGGTCGTGATCGGCGACGCCACCGCTGGTGCGGGACTCGAGCCGGCTGACCTTGTGAGTCGCGTGCAGCACGGACTACTGCGTCGCGGTATCGAATCGACCTGGCAACCGCGGGCCGACAGCACTGTCGGCATCCTTCAACTCGACGAGCAATCCACGCAGACTGCCCTGCATGTTTTGTCGGTTGACCCGCTGTGTTCAGCTGGCATGTCGTCGGTCATCCATGAGTTGGCCGACATCGAGGTCGCTCATAGGCAGGCGCTACTCGCACTGCACAGTCTCGCCAGCGGCGTCGGCGCAGTCTCGCTCGATGATCGGCTGCCCGAGGCACTGCTACTGAACTCGGCCGAGCTCAGTGCGAGCCTTGTCCGGCTTTGGCTCGGGCCGCTGCTCGATCTCGACGCTGCCGCTCGCAAACCACTGTGGGACGCCCTCCAAGTCTGGGTCGGCACGGGTGGATCCACGGCGCGCAGTGCCGAACAACTGCACTGCCACCGCAACACTGTCATTAACCGGATACGACACCTCGAGGAAGTCCTCGGTCAGCCGCTCTCCACGGCACCGCTGCCGATCGAGTTTAGCTTGGCGATCCGCGCCCATCTGCTGACTCGCAGCCGTGACTGAGTGACGCTGGTGCACAACCGCAGGGGCCGAATGCTGGGCATCGGAACCATGTTGAAGAGCAGTGATGTGTGTCACGGTGGTTATGGGTGGGAGTGACCCAGTGACCCGAAGTAAACCGGCGGGAGACGGTTTCGGGCTGGCACCGATGAGAGGATCACCATGGCACGAACCCCAGAAAAATCCGACTCCGCGACCCCTATGGCCAACCCGGCCACGCCCGAAACGGCAGACGGCACTGACCGCCGTCACTTCCTTGGCTACCTTGTCGCCGCCCCGACCCTGGCGGTCGCCGCCCAATTCGGCGGCGCTGTGTTCGACCCGGCCGCAGCCGCCATTCCGTCACTTCCACAGCCCGCTGATTTATTCGATCTCAACGACCTGTTGACCGCCGCCACGTTGCCGACATCTGGGCTGATCAAGATCGTGATCAATAAGGACGGCAGCGCCTCATTCGCGATGCCCCGCCTGGAGATGGGCCAAGGCATCGCGACGTCGAGCGCCATGATCATTGCCGAGGAGCTAGACCTGCCGCTGGACAAGGTGCACGTCACGCTTGCCGATGCACGACCCGAACTCATCTTTAATCAGTTCACCGCCGGCTCCAACACCACGATCTCTACTTACACTCCGTTCCGGGTTGCCGCGGCGCTCGCCCGCAAGCAACTCCTCGGCGCCGCTTCAATTGTCCTCGGAGACGCCGTCACCGAACTGACCGCCAAGGCAGGCATGATCATCTCCGCCAGCGGCGGCAGGGCGTCTTACGGTTCGCTTGCTGAGAAGGCAGCCGTCACCAAGACAAGCCGCGCATCGGTGACGCTCAAACAACGGGCGAAGTTCTCGATCATCGGGACGCCGCAAAGCCGCACCGATGCGCTCGAAGTCGTCACGGGCCGCAAGAAATATGCGATGGACATCGATGTGCCCAACGCGCTGCCCACCATGATTTGTCGCGCACCCACAATTAACGGCAAGGTCAAGTCCGTCCAGAATGCCGCCGCAGTCACCGCGATGCCCGGCATCACCGATGTCGTGACGATCGATACCGGGGTCGCCGTACGCGGTGCGACCTTTGGGCAATGCATCGATGCGATACGTGCGCTCAAAGTCGACTGGGGTCCCGGGACCGTGGACAACGAGTCCGACGCGACCGTGCTGAAAAAGCTCCGCGCCTCCCAGCTTCCGCTCGTCGTCCCGAAGTTGCCCATACTTGCCAAGAGCATCGAATCGGAGTTTGTCTTCCACTGGAAGAGCAACAGTGCGCTCGAGCCGCAAACCGCGATCGCCGACGTACGCAAGGACCGTGCCGAAATCTGGTCAGCGATGCAGTCGCCGATCCTCGCTCAAGAACGCATTGCCGCGAAGCTGAAGATGCCAATCAACAAGGTCACGGCGCACGTCGTCCAGGCTGGCGGCGCCTTCGGCCGGCGGATGTTCGCCAATGCCCCCATTGAGGCGGCCGAAATCTCGCAGAAGATCGGCAAGCCAGTCAAACTGATGTGGCACCGTACCGATGAGTTTAGGTTTGGGCGGGTACATCCGATCTGCACGTCGCGCATCCGGGCAAGCTACTTACTTGGCAATGTTCTGGCCTTCGAACAACGTCATACCGGTGTCTCGACCGACTACACCCAGGGCTTCGGCGAAGCGATCACCGGCGGTTTGGCGCAATTGCCCGCTCAAAACTTCATCCAATATTCGACGACGATCTTTGAGACGACCGTCAACGTCCCCTACAACTTCGGCGTTGTGACCCAACTGCTCAACGAGACCGAGGCATTCGATACCTACCACACCGGCAGCGCCCGTAACCTCTTCAATCCCGACGTCGTGACCGCGGTCGAACTGATGGTCGACCAGCTCGCCGCGAAGCTTGGCAAGGATCCCTACAAGTTCCGCCGCGAGTTCCTCAAGGACAAGCGGGCCGTGGCGGTCCTCGATGCGGTCGCCAAAGCCGGCAACTGGGGCAAGAAGATGCCCAAGAACACTGCGCAGGGCGTTGCATTGCATTCAGAATACAAGGGCGTCAATGCGGCGCTCGTCGAAGTGGATGCGCGCCCTGAGACGATCAATCGACCGATTCGCGACGGCGTGACCGGGCCCCGCGTCACGAAAGTAATTCTCGCGATCGACATCGGTCTAGCGATCAATCCACGTGGTCTCGCCGCCCAGATGGAGGGCGGTATCACCGACGCGATCGGCCAAATATTCACCGAGAGCCTGCACCTCAAGGACGGGCACTTCCTCGAAGGCAGTTGGGACGAGTACTTCTACACCCGCGAGTGGAACACGCCGCCGGAGGTTCAGATCATCGTTATGCCGCCCACGACAGGTAAGCCCGGCGGCGCTGGTGAGTTCGGCGTGGCCACGGCCAAGGCCGCGGTCGCCACCGCCTATGCCAGGGCGGTGGGCAAGATGCCGACCAGCTTCCCGATCAATCATTACGATGCGCTCGAGTTCGGCGAGCCGCTTCCGACCGTCCCATCCATACCGCAGTCGCCCACTGACGGCCTGAAATACCAGTACTGAGGAGCATGACGTGCCAAAACACACTTTCACACTGAATGGCGAAAAAACTACCGTCGACGTCGCCAATGGCGTACGGCTCCTCTGGGTGCTCCGCGACGTCCTTGGCGTCACCGGCCCGAAGTATGGTTGCGGACTCAACGTTTGCAAGGCGTGTACGAGCCACATCAACGGCAAGGCATTCAATCCCTGTGCCGTGCCGATTGAGCAGATCAAAGCCACCGACGAAATCACCACAATCGAGGGCTTGCCCGACACGGTGAACAAGGACCTGCATCCGATGCAGGAGGCCTGGATCGAACGCGATGTGGCCCAGTGCGGCTACTGCCAGCCGGGCCAGATCATGGCCGCGGTGGCGCTGGTCAGGAAGGTTCAGGCCGAGAAGCGCGAAATCACCGACGATGACCTTGACGGAATTCGCAACATTTGCCGATGCGGGACCTATACCCGCATCCGTGACGCCATCAAGGTCGGCGCCAAAAAGATGTGAGCCCGGCTAATCTCAGACCATGGTCACATTCGAAGGATTTCCTGAAGCCGCACTGGATTTCTACGACGACCTCGAATTGGACAACACCAAGGCATTCTGGGCCGAGCACCGTGGCACCTATGACAGCGCAGTGGCCGCGCCGATGCGAGCACTGACCGCTGACCTCGCTGATGAGTTCGGCGATGCAAAGACTTTTCGTCCCTACCGCGATGTCCGCTTCGCCAAGGACAAAACGCCCTACAAAACCCATCAGGGCGCCTTCATTGCGCGCGGACCAGCAACCGGCTTCTATCTGCAGGTTGGCGCACCGGGGGTACGCGTCGGAGTTGGCTTTTACGCCGCGGATGCACTGCGGCTGGCAACAATCCGCGAAGCAATCGTCGATCCAGCGCACGGTGCACAACTCCAACAGATCATCGACGACCTCCGTGGCAAAGGCTGGACGCTCGGCGGCGATCAACTCAAGACGGCGCCGCGCGGCTACTCGGTTGACCATCCGCGGATTGAGTTGCTTCGACACAAGTCGATGACGCTCGGTAAGGACTACGGCTTCGAGCCGATAATTCATACCGCTGAACTGGTTGAGCGCATTCGCGCCGATTGGCGCGAGGCAACGCCATTCGTCGAATGGGTTCTCGCCCACGCCAAATCCTGACGAAGCACCGATCGGGTTGCTGGCGCTACCCGCCAGCGGCCTAGTTCTCCTAAAGACACAGCGCAGCCCTTCCCATTTGTGCGCTGGGTCACTACGTTCGATGGGGGCCCATGCGGGCCGCCGGGTCTCAGTTCGTCAAGGAGTACATGTATGCCACTCGCCAACCGTGCACGAACTCTCATCGGGGCCGTCGGTCTCGCGTTCATCGGAGCTACCCTCGTCGCGACGCCGGCGCAGGCCGAAGGGCCCGGCGCAGGATCGCCTTGGGTCGTGTCGGTTGGCGACTCTTACATCTCCGGAGAGGCCGGTCGTTGGGCCGGCGCGTCCAACAGCAACTCCGCTTCAGCCGACGCCCTCGGCAGCACGGCATATTTTGACAATTCAGCCAATAATGCCGAGACGATCAACCGCTGCCATCGCAGCAAGAGTGCTGAGATCAGCATCGGCGATGCCAACAGCTTGAACCTGGCCTGCTCGGGTGCCAAGGCCGCGACCTATACCGACGGCAGCTATTTCAAGCCCGGTCTCGACTTCTACGACAACGGCGCCGGCAAGCAAGGCCAGGCGAAGATGCTGCAAACCTTCGCAGCAAGCCACAACGTTAAAATGGTCACCGTCTCGATCGGCGGCAACGACTTCAACTTTGCCAAGATCATCCAGTCGTGTGTGACCGACTGGCTGACCTCGCCGACGTGGAACAAGGATTATTGCAACGACGACCGGAGCGTCAAAGCGAACTTCACCAGCGCCAACGTTGCTGCGGTGAAAGCCAGAATCGCCAATGCCTACGCCAACGTCCGCACAGCGATGCGCAATGCCGGCTATGCCGACACTTCATGGACGATGTTGGTCCAGAACTACCCATCGCCGATCCCCAACAGCAGCAGTTTTCGATACAGCGAGAGCGGCTATTCTCGGCAAAACGTCGGCGGCTGTGGATTCTGGAACAACGACGCCAACTGGGCCAACTCGACTGCATTGCCCACGATCAACAACGCAGTGACCGGCGCGATCAGTCAGGCCGGCGTCTCGAACGCCAAGACCCTCAACCTGGCGTCGGCGTTCAATGGTCGTCGTCTGTGCGAGAGCGGTGTCGGCCTGTATGAAGAGGTCGGCCTGACCTCGTGGACGCAGCCAAGTGCGGTCGACCGGACCGAGTGGGTCAATCAGATCCGTACGGTGACGACTGCCGGCAGCAGTCCCTACTACATCCAGGAGTCGCTGCACCCGAACTATTGGGGACAGCTCGCGGTCCGCAACTGCGTACGCCAGGCCTACAACGGCGGTGTGCCCAAGAACGGTACGTGCACACGCAGCGGCAATGGCAAGAATGCCAAGGGCGAACCGAATATGGTCAATCAGTAGTTAGGCAGCGTGGCGCTGCGCGATGATGGAGTTGGCGAAATCGATCTCTAATGCCGATTCTCCGCCAATTCGTCGCATAATCGTGGAGTCCGAACCCCCTGAGCGAACGGTCTTGCCCGCCGGCAGATGCCATTGATGACCATCCGGTCCGATCGTCGTATCGACGATGCCGAAGGTCTTGAATCGATGGTGCCGCCGGCACAAATTGCGCAAATTAGCTGCCGCTGTCGGCCCGCGTGGTGAAGGTATGACGTGGTCGGCGTCGCAATTGGCCGCTGCCACATTGCAGGTCGGGAAGGCACACGTGCCATCGCGTAGGTCGAGTGCAACATGCAGCTTCGCGGACGGAAAGCGGCCGATTTCGGTGACATCGAGAATGTGGCCGAGTCGATCGGTCAACAAACGATAAAACAGGGTGCCTGGTTCTGCCGCCAATTCACGAACCATGCCCGCAGGCAACACGAATCGCTGATCGAACGACTCGCCGGGAGTGTCATCGAGGCCGGCCAATGTGGTGATCGGCACCGTCACCCCAATGACTGCACCACCATGGGTCCGGCCGGTCGCCGATCCGGCCAGATCAACCCGCCCTAACAGAATGTCGGCGAACAGATCCGCCCGGCGCTGGCCAAGAGCACAGTCGTCGGCTGGCGTTTGTTTAGCTAGGCCGGTCAGCAAGGAGTCGATTCGCACCGCATCGGAGGTGTGGATCAATGCGTGCAGCCACGTCATGCCGTCTTCGTCTGGATCGAGGTAGACGCTGCGCCGCTCAAACGCCGAAGCAACCCGATCCCTATCCGGCCCGTTGTGAGCAACGAATCGTTTAAGCCAAGACTTGAGCTGCGCCACCGTATGGCTCGCGGCATAGCCAATGACCCGGTAGTCGAGCTCAATAATCGGATGATTGCCGTCCAGTTTGTCGGCCGCTTCAGCGATCAGCCGGATCCGAATCTGATCGACCAGACCATCGGCCCAGGCGGCCCAGGTCAGTGGGAGAAGTCCGCGTACGCGCCGCGCCTCGGCAACACGACGCTGCACCGTCATAGTCGGCTGCCGCAACACCAACGAGAGTTCATCAGCCGCAAAAGAAGCCTCCAGCTCACCGATCCTTGGATCGAGCGCTAGTTCGGATTCGCGACGCCGAAGATCGCAGAAGTCGAGCGCACGCCGGGCAATCTTCGACTCAATCCGCGCACGCTCAACCTCGAGCGCGGCGATCTCATCAAGAATCACCGCGCCACGGTCGTCGAGAACTGCTTCCATAACTCAAATCTAGCCGTACCCACTGACAGCCAAAATTCTTACAAATTGACGCGCCGAAGCAGATAGATGTCCATGATCCAGCCGGCTGCCGCTTTTGCGGCAGCGCGCGCATCGATGATCTGAGCAGCGACATCGCTAAGCCGGCCCGAGACCAACGCCTCGTTTCGGGTCCCAAGGTTCGTGCCCCACCAGATGTCCCAGTCGCCGTCCAGATCGGTGGCGACGAAGCTCGAGTTGAGCATCACCACGAGGTTGTCGTGGCCGGCCGCGACCGCTTCCACCAGCCGCCGTCCGGTGGTGACCGTGAACGGTTCGCCGATGCCGTTCAGCACAATTTTGTGCCGCGCGGCCAGCACCTGCAGACTCGAAATACCGGGGATAACGTCATAGTCGAATTCGACGTTTCCGCGCGCATGAATGCGCTCGACGATACGGATGTTCGAGTCGTAGAACGCAGGATCGCCCCAGACCAAGAACCCGGCATCACCAAGATTGTCGAGCAGCGCCTGTTCGTAGGCCACCGCCCGAGCTTCGTGCCAGTCAGCGACGGCCTGGTCATATGCCTGTTGATCGGTCGATGAAACCGAACGATCACGTTCGGGATCGCGGACCGCGATGATGCGCCAGCTGCCGTCGATGTGCTGTCGGCAGATCTCTTCACGGGCGCGCACGAGACCGTCGGGGTCTTCCCCGCCAAGTGCGTTGCCCTTGTCCGGGACGATGAAATAGTCGACCTCGTTGAGCGCGCGCGCCGCTTCGGCAGTGACCTGATCGGGATGGCCCGCACCAATCCCGATGATCCGCACCTTACGCGTCATTGGCGGTCCTCCAGGTCACCCTCGATGTCGAGGTAGACCTGTTGCATCTGTGCCAACACCTCCGCATCGGGCTCTTCCCAGAGCTCGCGATCTGCCGCCTCGTTGAGCCGTTCGATGATGCCGCGCAGCGCCCACGGGTTGGCCCGCCGCATGAATTCTTGGTTGTCCTCATCAAGCACATACGTCTTGGCCAGGGTGTCGTACATCCAGTCCTCGACGACACCGGTCGTGGCGTCATAGCCGAACAGGAAGTCGACCGTCGCGGCAAGTTCGAAGGCGCCCTTGTAGCCGTGTCGCTGCATCGCGCTGATCCAGCGCGGGTTCACGACTCGGGCACGAAAGACTCGCGCTGTTTCCTCGGCGAGCGACCGCGTGCGCACCGCATCGGGCGTTGTTGAGTCGCCGATATATGCCCGCGGCGCTGCTCCGCTCAATGCCCGTACGGTTGCCACCATCCCACCATGGAACTGGAAGTAGTCGCCCGAATCGGCGATGTCGTGCTCGCGTGTGTCGGTGTTCTTCGCCGCAACAGCGATTCGCGTGTAGTTGGCACGCATGTCCTCAGCAGCTGGAACACCATCGAGATTCCGGCCGTAAGCGAAGCCGCTCCAAGCGCTGTAGACCTCGGCCAGATCCTTGTCATCGCGCCAACTGCCCGACTCAATCAATTGCATGATGCCCGCGCCATAGGCGCCAGGCTTCGAGCCGAAAATTCGGGTCGTCGCACGACGGGCGTCACCGTGCTCAGCTAGATCACGTTGCGCGTGCGCACGCACATAATTCTGCTCGTCGGTCTCCTCGAGTTCGGCCACCATACGAATCGCATCATCGAGGATGGCGATGACGTGCGGGAACGCATCGCGGAAGAAGCCCGAGATACGGACTGTCACGTCAATACGGGGACGACCGAGTTCCTCCAGCGATACGACTGACATGCCATTCACCCGGCGCGAGGCCGGATCCCATTCGAGTTGGACGCCAATCAGTGCAAGGACCTCGGCGATATCATCGCCGGATGTTCGCATTGCCGACGTGCCCCATACCGATAGACCGACCGACTTGGGATATTCGCCGGTCTCGGCGAGATAGCGCTCGATCAGCGACTCGGCCATCCGCCGACCGGTTTCGTAGGCGAGTTTCGAGGGCACTGCCTTGGGATCAACGGTGTAGAAATTGCGGCCCGTCGGCAGGACATTGACGAGTCCGCGCAGTGGCGAACCCGACGGGCCGGCCGGAATGAAGCCGCCGGCCAAAGCATGCAAGACAGCAGTAAGTTCGTCCGTAGTTTGAGCAAGGCGCGGGACGACCTGCTCGGCCGCGAATTCAAGCACCCGTATGACAGTGGGGTCGTCATGCAACGTTGCTGCCGCCGCGACGTTCCAGTCGGCAGCTTCCATCGCGATGATGAGCGCACGAGCCTGCTCCTCGATCGCATCGACGGCAGCGGTCGACTCCGTGTCCTCCTTGAGTCCGAGCGCGGCGCGCAAGCCGGGAAGTGAGTTCGTGTCACCGCCCCAGATTTGGGTCGCGCGCAGGATCGACAACACCAGATTGACCCGAACCTCGCCCTCGGGTGCTTGACCAAGAATGTGCAAGCCATCACGAATCTGCGCATCTTTGATCTCGCACAACCAACCGTCGATGTGGAGCACGAAGTCGTCAAACTCCTCTTCATCGGGTGCATCGTCTAGGCCGAGATCGCGGTGCATTTCGGCGGCCTTCAACAGCGTCCAGATCTCTGCCCTGATCATCGGCAGTTTGGCCGGATCCATTGCGGCGATATTGGCGTACTCGTCCAATAACTGTTCAAGTTTGGCAATGTCGCCGTAGGACTCCGCCCGTGCCATCGGCGGAATCAGGTGATCAATGATGGTGGCGTGGGCGCGGCGCTTGGCCTGTGCGCCTTCGCCCGGGTCGTTGATCAAGAAGGGATAGATCAGCGGCATGCTGCCGATCGCGGCATCCGTCGCGCAGGCCGCCGACAAACCCGCGGTCTTACCCGGTAGCCATTCCATCGAACCATGTTTGCCCAGATGTACGACCGCATGAGCGCCGAAGCCGCCATCGTCGACGGTATTTTCCAGCCAGCGGTAGGCCGCCAGATAGTGGTGCGACGGCGGCATGTCCGGATCGTGATAGATCGCGACGGGATTCTCGCCGAACCCACGCGGCGGCTGGATCATAATCACGATGTTGCCGGCTTGAAGGGTCGCGAGCACGATCTCGTCAGCATCGTTGACGAAGAGTTTGCCTGGCGCCTCGCCCCACGTTTCGGCCATCGCACCGGTGAGTTCGGCCGGGAGATGTTCGATCCACGTCTTGTAGGACTCGGCCGGGACGCGAACTGTGCTGTCAGTCAGCTGAGCCGAAGTCAGCCATTCCTCGTCCTGGCCACCGGCGGCGATAAGGGCGTGGATCAGAGCATTGCCCGATGTTGTGTCGGGCTCCTCGCCCTCGATTGGTGGCAACGGATCCAATCCCGGGATGAGTCCGGGCTCGCCAACGTCGTAGCCGGCGTCGCGCATTCCGCGGAGCAGCCGAATCGCCGAGACTGGGGTGTCGAGGCCGACGGCGTTGCCGATGCGACTGTGTTTGGTCGGGTAGGCCGATAGCATGACCGCGACTTTGCGATCGGCCGGCGCGACGTGACGCAACCGGGCATGGGCGACGGCGATGCCAGCGACCCGCGCACAGCGTTCGGGATCAGCAACATAATGCGGCAGCCCGTCCTTGTCGATCTCTTTGAACGAGAACGGGGCGGTGATGATGCGGCCGTCGAATTCGGGGATCGCAACTTGATTGGCCGAGTCGAGCGGCGACATTCCGTCATCAGACTGAAGCCATGCGTCACGTCCCCAGGTCAGACACAATCCCTGCAGGACCGGGATGTCCAGCGCCTTCATACGTTCGACGTCCCAGGCTTCGTCATCGCCACCCGCGCTGACGGTGCCGGGCTTCGTACCGCCGGCGGCGAGCACCGTAACGATCAGAGCATCCAGCGTGCCGAGCGCGGCATAGAGGTCATCGGGAGCAGAGCGTAGTGACGCCGAGAAGATCGGAACGCCAACTGCCTGCCCGGTGGCATCGATCGAGTCGGCGAGGTCGTGGACGAACTGGTTGTTGCCACTGCTTTCGTGGGCGCGATAAAAGAGGATGCCCACGCGTGGTAGGTCCCCCGCGGTCGCGCCGCGAGTTGAATAGCCCCATTCAGGGAGCGACTTGGGCGGCTCGAAACCTTCGCCGGTGAGCAGGATCGTGTCAGAGAGAAAGGCATGCAGCTGCGCGATGTTGGCTGGTCCACCTTCGGCGAGGTAGCGATGCGCCTCGGCCGCAACTCCGATCGGGACGGTGGATTGTTCCATCAACTCGGCACTTGGCGTCTGCTCGCCGCCGAGTACGACCATCGGCTTACCGGTCGCACGGATGCGTTCAAACCCGCCACACAGATCGTCGACGGTGCCCAAGATCCGAGCCACAATGATGTCGGCAGCCTCGAGCGCATCGCTCATTGCTTGATGCGGCGGCCGGCTCGGATTGGCCAGCAGGTAGTCAGCCCCCGAAGCCCGTGCCGACAGCAAATCGGTGTCGGAGGTGGAAAGCAAAGCAATTGTGGTCATGATGTTCCTTCGGGGTTGTACGTTTCGAAATCCGGGCGTTTGGGTGTGCGCGGCAACAGGTGAGCTTCGACCGGGCGCCCGCCAATCAGGTGTTCGCTGACGATCGCGGCAGCTGCAGCCGCGTCGACCAGTCCGTACCAAGCGTCATCGGGATGCACCGTGACGATCGGCGCAGGATTGCAAGGGAATTGACACCCGGTCTGGGTCACCAGAACGTCGGTGTCGGTCAGCCCCGCCGCCGTGAGAGTAGTGGCGAGCGCTGCGGCGGTTGCATCAGCACCCTGCGCACTACAGCGGGGGCCACGACATACGAAAACCTGATGCCGATAGCCCGGCACATCTTCCCAGCCCGGCGAACAAAGCGGCGCTTCCTGACCGGTCACTTCGCTGCGAAGGGACGGATCGCCCAGTTGGAGGAAAGCCACCGACGTGGCACTGCGACGGGCCGCCAGCTCTATGAGCATTTTCTTATCGCTGGCGTCACGGACCGACATACCGACCAAGATCACCGCAGTCATACACGATCCCGATGCGGAGTGACGTCACTCCAAGTGACGTGAGGTCGCGCCACGTGCGGATGCTCCTGCACAGATCCGTCCACCTGATAAACGGCAGCAAGAAGGCTGCGATTCAAGACCTGGTCAACGGTTCCGTAGGCCACTGTGTTGCCCTGATCGAGCACAATCAGGCGATCGCAGAACGCCGCGGCGAGTTCCAAGTCATGCAGCGCAGCGATAGTGGTAATGCCAAAGCCCTTGACGGCTTTTAGCAAATCGATCTGATGGCCAAGATCGAGATGATTGGTCGGCTCGTCCAGCAACAGGAGCGATGGTTGTTGAGCCATCGCGCGCGCCAAATGCGTACGTTGACGCTCGCCGCCCGATAGCGTCGGCCAGACTTGATCGGCCAAATGGGAGATTCGACTTGCCGCCATTGCCTCGGCAACGATCGACGCATCATCGCACTGCGCTCCTGGCCACCGCCCGCGGTGCGGCGTGCGGCCCAATTCGACAACTTGGCGAACCGTGAGATCAAGACCGGTGTCGGCCTGTTGCTCAACGAACGCGATCTTGCGTGCCCGATCGCGACCACTCAGGCGATGCAGATCGACGTCGTCAATCAGCACTTGGCCATGGCTCGGCCGGTGAATTCCGGCCAGCACATTGAGTAGCGTGGATTTGCCCGAGCCATTCGGTCCGAGCAATCCCAGGAACATTCCCGGTTCAACACTTAGGGAAATGTGCTCGATGATCGTTCGCGACGGCGCACGCCACGCCACATCTTTGGCAGTGAGTTTCATGAGCCGCTCGCTTTCCGCCGCAACAGCCAACCGAACAGCGGCGCACCCACTGCCGCGGTCACCACGCCAACCGGAATTTCCTGACCGCTGACCAAGGAGCGTGCAGCGGTGTCGGCCCAGACCAGCATGACCGCCCCAAGCAGCGCACTCAGTGGGAGCAACGTGTGGTGTCGCGGACCGAACAGCATCCGCACCATGTGCGGGACGATCAAACCGACAAAGCCAATCGCACCGGTGTACGCAACAAGACTTGAGGTAAGGAATGCGGTGCCGATCAGCAGCACCCACCGGACCGTATTGACGTTGACGCCCAAGGTTCGCGCCGCCGTCTCACCGAAGGCAAATGCATCCAGACTCGACGCGAACATCATGATCACGATGATCGACACTGCGGTCGCCAGCAGGAGGAATATGGCCGACCCCCAGCGCAATCCCGCCAACGAGCCGAGCGTCCAGCTCAACACTTCGCGCGCAGCATCACGATTGCCGCTGAAGATGACCAAAAAAGCGGTGTAGGCGGCGCACACTTGACCGACCGCAACTCCGGCAAGGATGGTCCGCGCCGGAGGTAGGTCACCTGATCGTCCTGCGGCAAGCGCCAGGACCGCAATCAGCGCCAGAATCGCGCCCGCGAACGCGAACGCAGTGATCGCGGCCGACCCGATCAGAGTTCCGAATGACACGCCGAGGACGATCACGCTAACGGCACCGACCGTCGCGCCACCGCTGATCCCCAACAGATAAGGATCTGCCAGGTCGTTGCGCGTCAACGATTGAAGTACCGCGCCAGCAATCGCGAGTCCGGCGCCCGTCGCTGCTGCACCAATCACCCGCGGCATCCGCAACTGCCACACAATCTGGTCATCAAGCAGCGTCACGTCGAAACTGCCCAATTGCAATCTTCGAGCCACCACCTCGGCGACCGTGTGCAACGGCATCGACACCGAGCCGAAGGTCAACGCAATCCCGATCGTGGCGATCAGCAGAATCGACAAGACTATGGCCGCCAATGCCGCCTGCGGCAACGTGGAACGGCTGCGGCTGCGGCTGGCTATCGCATTGAACATCAGCCCACGTCGAGATTCCCGAGGACGTACTTACCGCTGATCGTGCGTCTCATTTGCCCTTCTCCAGCGCCGCCATCTGATCGGCGACCGTGATGGCACCGTCCACAAGCCGCACCCCCGGGGTGGTCTCGGAGAACGGGATCTCGACATATGCCTTGGCCTTGACCGCCCGCAGTTGACTCAACACCGGGTCCTTGGCCAGGTAGGTCTGCTTGGCCGCAACGGTCGACCAGTTGGCGTCAGCGAACACGATGACATCGGGATCAGCCTTGATGACCTTCTCCCAGCTGACATCGGCCCAGCCGCCGCTGAGCTTCGCAAAGACGTTCTCGGCACCCACCGCGTCGAGGATCAACTGCGGTCCGCCCTCACCTGCGCCGGCGAATGCTGCCTTGTCACCCGAGTCGAACCAGAAAACCCGCAGGCCTTTGCCATCAGCAGACGCCTTTAGCTGTGCCAATGTCTTCTTCTGGTCGGTTTCGATCGCAGTTGCGCGCTTCGAGACACCAAAGATGTCGGCCACGGCATGAACCTCAGCCCATACCGAATCAAATGAAGCATCGGCATTCGGATGATCTTTGCCGCAACCGAATGGCGATATATAGGTCGCAACGCCACTTTTGGCCAGTTCTGCTTGGGTTCCAACCGCCTTGGCATCGAAGGCGCTCCCGTACGACGCGTACGCAAAGTCTGGTTTGGCAGCAAGGAACGATTCGTGGTCGGGGTATTCCTTAGCCAACACCTTGACCGAATCGTAAGCCTTCTTCCACTTCGCCGGCACGGCGTCGTCGAGATAAGCGGTCCCCGCTAGTTGGCTCTCGACACCGAGCGCCAGCGCGACCTCAGTTGCGCCTTGATTCAGTGTCACCGCGCGTTTGGGTTTGGTATCAACCGCGGAGGTATGGTCGCAACTCTTGGCTTGTACAGGATAGTTGTCGCCACTCACAGCGGCTTTTTCGGCAGCAGGTGCGCCCGCGCAAGCGGTGAGCACCAACCCTCCCGCGATGGCGACAAGGACAATCTTTGGCAGGGGTCGTCTGCGCATTTTTACTCCAAACCCTCGTGGAAATATGACGCGCCTTGGCCGGTCTCCTGACTCACGCATCAACATCGTGCGGCTGACCTTCCCAGACTGCTGTCCAGTGGTCCCCATGACGTGAATCATGGGCATGAGTCGCACGACTCAGCGCTTACAGTGGCGAGGGCCGCGTCGGATTTTCACCGACTTCCCGAGCACCAGGGCACCCGCAACGTAGCAGAGCGGACCGGTCAACTGCCAGCCCGGCCCACCGTGCGATGTGGCACGATGAGCCGGTGACGCGCACGTATGTCGACCGCTGCCCAGGTGTTCTCCGGCCGTGGATCGCCGAGGATGGGGCCCTCATCCGGCTTCGGCTCATCGGCGGCGCGCTGCCGGTTAAGGCGCTGTGTGCGCTGGCCGAAGTTTCGGCTGTTTGGGCCGACGGAAACATCCTGATGACCAAACGCGCCAACTTGCAGTTGCGCGGAATCGAGCACGTCGATGGGTGCCTACCCGCCGAGTTCATCGCCGCAATTTCAGCGACCGGACTGTTGCCGGTTCCCTCGCACGAGTTGGTCCGCAACATCATGATTTCGCCGCTTACCGGGCGCTCCGAGGGCCGCCTCGATGTTCGGCCGATCGCCGATGAACTCGACGCGTTGTTATGCGCCGACCCTGTCTTCGCAGGTTTGGCCGGTCGTTTCCTGTTCGTGCTCGATGACGGGCGCGGTGATCTCGTCGATCGGCAACTCGACCTCGGCCTCATGGCGGTCGACAGCGATACGGTCCAATTGCGGATCGGCTCACACATCTGGGGTCCGATCGTGCCGCCATCCGATGCGGCTGAACTGCTGCTGGACAGCGCGGGCCGGTTTCTTTCGATTCATGGCGATGGTGACACCGCGTTGTGGCACATCGATGAGTTGCCCGCCCAGGGTGCCGAACTCCTCAACCACCGGCACGCCCGCCACTTACGCACCCAGGTCACCTCGTTGCCTCTGCCGTACGGCAGGATCAGCCAGGCTGACGGCCTCGTGGCTCGCCATCTCGAGGTACCTGACGGTGTTCTGACTCCCGCTTTCGTCGATGAGGTGGCCGAACTCGCGAGTCCTGAGGTAATCGTCACTCCCTGGCGCAGCGTCATTGTTCCCGATTTGGAGTCCGCATGAAACTCGAACGACCGAACCGTCATTTCGACTACATCGATGACGGCCCGGCCATTTACGTCGACTCATTTGCGACGATTCGGGCCGAGTCGGATTTGTCGCAGATACCGGCTGCGGCCGAGAAGATCGCGGTCCGCATGATCCACGCCACCGGTCAGACCGACCTGGCGAAGGATCTGATCATTCATCCGGGTCTCGTCGCCGCAGCTCGTGCGGCATTGGCCGCTGGTGCTCCGATTCTGACCGACGCCAATATGGTTGCTTCCGGTGTGACTCGTGCACGCCTCCCCAAAGACAACGACGTGTTGTGCTTCCTGCGTGCTCCTCGGGTGCCGGCACTCGCTGCCGAATGGGGCACAACCCGATCGGCGGCTGCGGCCTCGCTCTGGACCGACCATCTCGAAGGTTCGGTTGTGGCGATCGGCAATGCCCCTACCGCGCTGTTCCACCTGCTGGAGATGCTGCTCGATGGCGCACCTCGACCGGCAGCAATCATCGGTGTGCCAGTCGGCTTCATCGGTGCGGCCGAGTCCAAAGAAGCGCTCATCAATTTGCATATCGATCACCCCGAGCTGGATATTCCGTTCTTGGCCGTGCGTGGTCGACGCGGCGGCTCGGCGATGGCCGCCTCGGCGCTCAACGCGATCGCGCAGGAGAAGGAATGACCGGCAAATTGTACGGCGCCGGGCTCGGTCCCGGCGATCCCGAACTCATCACCATCAAAGCAGCTCGGTTGATCGCGGCGGCCGATGTCATCGCCTATCACTCAGGCGTCGGTAAGAGCTCTATCGCGCGAAGGATCGCAGCGCATCTGTTTCCCGCCAACGTTGTCGAGGAAGATCTGCGCTATCCGGTCACGACCGGAATGACCGACCATCCGGGTGGCTACGCCGGGGCGATGGCTGACTTCTATGAGGAATGCGCGGCGCGACTAGCCATACATCTTGAGGCTGACCGAACCGTTGTGATTATCGCCGAGGGCGACCCGTTGTTCTATGGCTCGTACATGTACATGCATGACCGGCTCTCATCACGATTCCACACCGAAGTCATACCTGGGGTCACCTCGATCGCGGCCGCTACGGCAGCAGTCGCCTCCCCGCTGGTGCGCCAGACCGATGTGCTCACGATCCTGCCCGGCACGCTGCCCGAGCCCGAGCTGGCGCGGCGACTGGCTGACACCGATGGCGCGATCATCATGAAACTCGGCCGGACGTTCCCCACCGTTTATGCCGCTCTGACCCAGGCTGGCCGGCTCGACGATGCGTTGTACGTTGAGCGCGCCTCGATGGCCGAGGAACGCTGGCTGCCGGTCCGCGATGTCGATCCGACCTCAGTACCGTACTTCTCCATCATCGTCGTACCCACCCGCACCGTCGACCATGAGCCTGCCGAGCAGCCAACTGCCAGCGGTGCCGCCGCTGAACTCCTCGTTGTCGGCCTCGGCCCCGGTCCAGACCGATGGCTGACGCCCGAGGTCAGCGACGCACTCGCCACGGTTGACCATGTGATCGGCTACGCCCCGTACGTCAACCGGGTTCCGCAGCGAGTTGGCCTCGAACGTCATGCGAGTGGCAACACGGTTGAGATCGACCGCGCACGCCATGCCCTGGAGTTGGCCAAGGCTGGTGAAAGGGTTGCTGTCGTTTCCGGCGGCGACGCCGGGGTCTTCGGCATGGC
The DNA here is from genome assembly GCF_057586615.1 of Aeromicrobium changchenzhani. Classification (NCBI taxonomy): domain Bacteria; kingdom Bacillati; phylum Actinomycetota; class Actinomycetes; order Propionibacteriales; family Nocardioidaceae; genus Aeromicrobium; species Aeromicrobium changchenzhani. The sequence goes on from NZ_CM172480.1 coordinate 3,302,359, forward strand.
CGCCGCAATATTCGAAGCTGCTGAGGATCTGGAATTCGCCGAGGTCCCAATCCGCGTTCTGCCCGGTATGACGGCAGTACAAGCGGTTGCGGCACGGGCGGGCGCTCCGCTCGGCGGCGATTTCGCCGTGATGAGCTTGTCGGACCGGCTGAAACCATGGGCATTGATCGAGAAGCGGCTCCGCGCGGTGTCCGAGGCCGACCTCGTGCTCGGCATCTACAATCCGGCATCGCGATCACGCAGCACTCAGGTCGCCGAAACACAGGCAATCCTGCTTGAGCATCGTTCACCGGAGACCGTCGTGATCATCGGCCGTGATGTCGGCCGCGAAGACGAGTCGCTCACTGTCACGACGTTGGCTGAACTCGATGCACCGTCAATCGATATGAAATGCCTGTTGATCATCGGTGCCAGCGGCACAAGAGTGACCGCGGCGGGTCTGACCTGGACTCCGCGATCGACGGCATGAACGGCCCGCCAGAATTGCCGATCGCAGAGTTTGCCTTCCCCGGGCCATTGCGTGACCGATTAGTCGCCGCGATTCTCGAAGGCGCCAAAACCACAACGTCCTCGACCCTGATCGAGACAACCAACGTCCGCATCACCCGGCTTGCCGACGTTGATGAGGAACATGCCTTTGGCGAGGGCGAGGGCTACGCATCGGTCGATGAATGGCACTCCGGCCATGAACGCTTCTGGCACGGCGACGAGATGCGCGACTATCTTCAGGACCCAGATTTCGGGGTCGATGATGAGACCCAGATTGTTCTCGAGCAATTTAAGCTTGTGGAGATTCTGGGCTAACCGAAGCAGCATTCAGGCAGCGTGGCGCTGCGCGATGATGGAGTTGGCGAAATCGATCTCTAATGCCGATTCTCCGCCAATTCGTCGCATAATCGTGGAGTCCGAACCCCCTGAGCGGACGGTCTTGCCCGCCGGCAGATGCCATTGATGACCATCCGGTCCGATCGTCGTATCGACGATGCCGAAGGTCTTGAATCGATGGTGCCGCCGGCACAAATTGCGCAAATTAGCTGCCGCTGTCGGCCCGCGTGGTGAAGGTATGACGTGGTCGGCGTCGCAATTGGCCGCTGCCACATTGCAGGTCGGGAAGGCACACGTCCCATCGCGTAGGTCGAGTGCAACATGCAGCTTCGCGGACGGAAAGCGGCCGATTTCGGTGACATCGAGAATGTGGCCGAGTCGATCGGTCAACAAACGATAAAACAGGGTGCCTGGTTCTGCCGCCAATTCACGAACCATGCCCGCAGGCAACACGAATCGCTGATCGAACGACTCGCCGGGAGTGTCATCGAGGCCAGCCAATGTGGTGACCGGCACCGTCACCCCAATGACTGCACCACCATGGGTCCGGCCGGTCGCCGATCCGGCCAGATCAACCCGCCCTAACAGAATGTCGGCGAACAGATCCGCCCGGCGCTGGCCAAGAGCACAGTCGTCGGCTGGCGTTTGTTTAGCTAGGCCGGTCAGCAAGGAGTCGATTCGCACCGCATCGGAGGTGTGGATCAATGCGTGCAGCCACGTCATGCCGTCTTCGTCTGGATCGAGGTAGACGCTGCGCCGCTCAAACGCCGAAGCAACCCGATCCCTATCCGGCCCGTTGTGAGCAACGAATCGTTTAAGCCAAGACTTGAGCTGCGCCACCGTATGGCTCGCGGCATAGCCAATGACCCGGTAGTCGAGCTCAATAATCGGATGATTGCCGTCCAGTTTGTCGGCCGCTTCAGCGATCAGCCGGATCCGAATCTGATCGACCAGACCATCGGCCCAGGCGGCCCAGGTCAGTGGGAGAAGTCCGCGTACGCGCCGCGCCTCGGCAACACGACGCTGCACCGTCATAGTCGGCTGCCGCAACACCAACGAGAGTTCATCAGCCGCAAAAGAAGCCTCCAGCTCACCGATCCTTGGATCGAGCGCAAACTCAGATTCGCGACGACGAAGGTCACAGAAGTCGAGCGCACGCCGGGCAATCTTCGACTCAATCCGCGCACGCTCAACCTCGAGCGCGGCGATCTCATCAAGAATCACCGCGCCACGGTCGTCGAGAACTGCTTCCATAACTCAAATCTAGCCGTACCCACTGACAGCCAAGATCGGCGCGAACAGGCCAGCATTCGAAACCTTTGACCGACCGCGCATGATGGAATCATGACTCAAATCAATGCGTTGCTGACCGATGCTTTCGACCGAATCAAGCAACTGGTCCATTCGACCGTCGACGGCCTATCCGAACAGCAGTTGACCGCGCGTGTTGGGCCAGACGCCAACACAATCGGCTGGCTCGTGTGGCACCTCGCGCGGGTTCAGGACGACCACATCGCTGCTGCCGCGGACCTTGACCAGGTGTGGACCTCTGCCGGGTTCTATGAGGACTTCGGACTCCCATTCGACCCCGCCGCCCACGGTTTTGGACACTCCAGCGAGGACGTCGCCGCGGTCAAGGACATCACGGCCGATCAGCTGATCAGCTATTATGACGCCGCTCACGCCCAAACCCTGGCGTATGTCGCCGGGCTGAACGATAGCGATCTTGAGCGAATCGTCGACACCAACTGGGACCCGCCGGTCACACTGGCCGCCCGGTTGATCAGCGTGCTGAGCGATGACCTCCAGCACATCGGGCAGGCGGCATACGTCAAAGGACTGGTTTAGCCAACGCGCCGCGTACGACGCTGTGATACTCACTGGATGACCGACGAACGCGTGCCCACTTGGCCCGAACTGATAACCCTCATGTGTTTCGGCGAGGAGGAGCCCTTCGTCGGCATCCTTGAACTCGACCCAAAATACGACGAGGATCGCGCGGGCAAGTTGCGGGTCCTCAAGCGGGGGCCGTACGTATGGGTCGAACAACTGGACGGCACGCCGGTCGGCATCAGACGGCCGAACTGCTCTTGGACTTTCGGGTCTGACCCGGCCGCACCCTTGTTCATCGAGAACGAGGACGAGAGTGTGATTTTCGCAAATTCACCCGGCTACGACTATTTGGTTGGCCGACCGACTCTCGACCGCTGGGAAGGCGATGACTTCAGCAAACCGACTGCGCCTGCCGTCAGGACGACATGGCTCGGCCGCGAAGCCTGGGAGATCGAGCTTGCCCCGCCATCCCACAAGCCCTCGCCTTTGCTCGTGACGATCGATGCACAGAACGGCATGACGCTACGTGAGCGGAGTTTGAAGTACGGACCGCTCGGCCAGTACGTCGACGCGAACGACGACCAGTCACAGCGGTGGTCCGATGGCACTTGGGACTGGTGTCTCGGCGTCGACGACGACGTCAGCCCTGAGCGGTTCGAGCAGATCCGCACCGAGATCGCCAGAACGAGCGAACGCTAGCCGATCTTTCTGAGCAGCGGCTCGACCCGCGTATGCCGCTCGCGAAATACGGCAACAACTGCCGGTATCAGCGACAGCAGAACAACACCGATAACGATGATTTCAACGTGCGCCGCGATGATCGGTATGCCGCCAAGGAAGTAGCCGGCAAGCACAATGCCACCTGCCCAGAGCAGCCCGCCGACGATGTTGTAGGTCACGAAGCGGCGGTATTTCATCCGGCCAACCCCTGCCGTGACCGGCACAAACGTACGGACGACCGGAATGAAGCGGCCGAGGATGACCGCCTTCGGGCCGAAGCGCGCGTAAAAGGCATTGGCTCGGGCGGCATGGGTCGGCGCGAAAAGACGCGACTCCTCCCGTGCGAAGATCTTCGGGCCAAAGCGGCGGCCGAGAAGATAGCCGACCTGATCACCGGTCACGGCGGCGATGAACACGCCAACCGCGACCAGCCAGATCGGCAGGTGCAGGACGCCGGTGGCTACGAGCGCGCCGGCGATGAAGAGCAGCGAGTCGCCTGGCAAGAAGAAGCCCACCAGGAGTCCCGTCTCGGCAAACACAACGCCCATGACTAGCAGCAGCGCAGCGGGACCGAGTGCATACATCAGCGGTGTCAGGGTGGCGAGCATTAGGAATGCACAGCCGCGCGCTCAGGATTGGCGGGAATCGCCACGCTGCGGCGATCCATCTTGGTGAACCAGACGACGCAACCGACGATCACGGCAAGGAAGATGGCACTCGTCCCGTTGGTGCCGAGTCCTAGCCCGCCGTCATGACGTGTGGCCGTGAGGAAGTCGCCCATCGACGCACCGAACGGGCGGGTCACGATGTACGCGAGCCAGAAGGCGAGCACCGCATTGAGCTTGAAACGGTAGTGCGCGATCGTGATGAGCGCGATGACGCCGGCGAACACCGCCGCTGAGGGCAGATAGCCGAAGGCGAGCTTTTCCGCGATCAGGTCGCCCGCTGACGTACCCAGCGCAAAGGTGAACAGGATCGCGAGCCAATAGAATGCTTCGCGCTTGCGCGTCATGATGGTGTGGATCGACAGGGTCCGTTCGGTGCGATACCAGGCGAAAAATGAGGCGGCGAGACATGTGGTGAAGACCCCGGTCGTCACCCACAGACTCACGCCGAGGTTATCGACGAGATTGTCGGAGAACAACGTGCCGACGACACTAATGAGAACGACAGCAAGCCAATAAATCAAAGGGATGTAACGGCGGACCGAGAACTGCGCGATAAGGACGACTGCCAAGCCCAGGCTCATCACCGCGGTCGTCGCTGGCAGCCCTAATCCGAGGTTGCCGGAGAGAAAATCGGCGGCCGTTTCACCGACCGTGGTGGACAGAATTTTGACGACCCAGAACAGGATCGTGACTTCGGGGACCTTGTTGAGGAGCGTTCGCGTCCACGTGGTCTCGGGTAAATGAGTATTGGTCATAGTGCCACTGTCGGGGACTGAACCTGCATACGACCTGACTGCAAATCGTGTACTACGGTATGGCGATGGACAGTGGCGGGAGTCCCGAGCCGGTTCGCTATCGGCGCACGCTATTGCAGGTGCCCATCCTGTCTGCGTGCGTGATCATCGCAGCGCTGTGGTTAATGGTCGCGTTCGGGCAACCCTTGCAACGCGCCGATGCGGCGAGCTGGTGCGGGACCGCGCTCGCAATAGTCATCGCCGCCGTGCTTAGCTGAGTTTTGCTGCAATCAGCAGACCCGTCCTAGTACGACGGGAATTCGACGGTGAAGGTCGTTGGCTTGGCCGCTGAGGTCAACCGCACATCGCCACCGAGGGTTCGCGCCACGCGTTGCGAGAGCGCCAAGCCAAGGCCCGCGCCGAAGACCTCCGCAGCCGGATCCATACCCGGTCCGTCATCACTGATCCGCACCTGGACGACCCGGCCAGCCAGCGATGTCGACACGGTCAGTCTTGCGGTCGCGAAGCGCAACGCGTTGTCGATCAATGGGGCGAGCGTACGTTCAACCATCTCTACCGTCGCCCCCACTTCAATCGAGTCATCGACCTGCGCAGCATCAATACTGATCCCGGCCGGAACCTGAAGTCCCCCGATAACATTCGACACCGCCATGGCCACAAAACACCGCTGACCGCTTATCGAGCGACCGCGTGCCAACGCCACCAACGTTGAGATTGTCGAGGTCATTCGGTCCGACAGCGCGACAACTCGCTCGAGCCGATCGCGCGCAGCCGGATCAAGAGTTCCCATCAACCCCAGTTCGGCTTCGCCGCGGATAGCGGTGAGTGGGGTACGAAGTTCGTGCGCTAGCTCCGAGGTCAGGAGTTGCTCGCCACGGATCGTGATCGCGACTCGGTCGAGTAGGAGGTTGAGGGTCCTGCCTAGATCGGCGATCTCATCATCAGCCAGACCAGGCTCGAAACGGGAATCGAGGTCATACTCGCTCCATTCCTCGGCATTTTCAGCCATCAACTTAACCGGTCCGAGAGTTCTGCCGACGATCCATGCGGACAGTGCCGATGTTCCCCCGATGACTATCAGACCAAGCACGCCCAAGCCGATGAAGATTCCGGTGTGCTGATTTTCGTAAGGCTCCGATGACGCCGCGGCCACCACTACGGCAAATGTCTTGCCGGTGCGCTCGTTCCGGACCGGTCCGGCTGTATAACGGAAGTGACCGCGATGCGCCTCGGTCCGTTTGGTCACATCCGAAAGCGACTGGACGACATCAGAAATATCCGATCCTGCCGATGGCCCGGCCAGCTGTTTACCGTCCGAGTCAAACACCCAAACTCGGTCTTCAATCACATCCGATGGTGTTTCAAGCAAGGAGATGTGGCCGGACCTATCCTGCGAAATCGTTGCGACTCCGGTGTCGAAACGATAATCAGCGGAGGCCTTCACCCTGCCGTTGGTGAGGCTGATGACCACGAGCACCATCGTGCTGACCACCGCGATCATCGCAATCGAGGACACAATCGCGGTCGACCACACAATGCGAGCGCGCAGGCTCCGGGGGCGGATGTTCATTCGAGGATGAACCCGACACCGCGGACCGTCGTCAATGTCATTGGCGATCCGACCGCAGCGAGTTTGACCCGAATGCGGCGAATATAAGAGTCAATCGTGTTCTCGCTGACGATTGCACCATCGGGCCAACCCGCCGCGACGACCGCATGCCGGCGCACAATGACGCCACGATCAGCCGCGAGTGCGGCCAATAACCGGAACTCCGTCGGCGTCAGTTTCTCCTCCATGTCATCCACCCGTATGGAGAACCGTTCGGGATCTAACTGCAACCCAGCGTTCTGCACGGTGCGGGGGCTTGAGCGTCGCAGCAGCGACTCAAGCCGCACCAAAATCTCGGCAATCGCAAACGGTTTGATGACGTAGTCGTCGCCGCCGGCATGAAATCCCGAAACCCGATCGTGCACCCCGTCGAGCGCGGTGAGAAACAGCACCGGCGCGTGCTGGCCACCCGCGCGCAATGCCTGACACACGTCGCGGCCATCGGCGTCTGGGAGGCCGATATCCATGATCAGGAGCTCAACGCCACTGACCGGGGCAAAGTTGGCAACCGCTTCATGGCCGTTGCGGGCGATGACAATGTCGTAGCCCTTCATCTTCAGCGCATCGGTCAAGACATGACGAACCGCTTCATCGTCCTCGCAGATGCCAACTTTAGTCACGGTTTCATCGTGCCTGATTCGGACAACATGCGCGCTCTAATCAGGTCACATCAGGACTTCCATTCAGGTTGTGGTCAGGTTCAACGGATCACGCTGTCGATATGGCCCTCGTCCTTGATCGACCACGCTCCGTTGCCAGCTCGCGCAACGTGGCGCGCTGGACCGTGCCAATCGCCATTATTTTGTCCGTTGCGGCACGCATGCCGTTCCTCAATCATTCGGCTGTCGCCGACGAGGCGGGATTCCTTACGGTGGGCGGCCAGTGGCACCGCGACGGCACAGCGCTCTACGGCAATTACTGGGTAGACCGGCCACCACTTCTAATCCAGATCTCCCAGTTCGCCTCCTCATTCGGCGGTCTGATCACGCTGCGGTTGATTGGTTGTGTGGCGATTGCCGTCATCATTGCCGGCTGTGCCAAGTCCGCGAGCCTCATCGCCGGACCCCACGCCGCCCGTTGGACAGCCGTGACTGCAGCCGCACTGTGCACGACACCGCTATTCGGCACCGTCGAGGTAGACGGCGAGATGATCGCTGCCCCGTTTGTGGTCATCGGCATAACCGCCACGATCGCCGCGATCAGGAGCGATCACAAACGACACGCCCAGTTGCTCGCCACAAGTGCGGGTGTCGCCGCTCTGTGTGCCCTCCTGATCAAACAAAATTTTGCCGATGTCTTCGTGTTTCTGCTGGTCGCCATCATCGTCGCCTGGCACCGCAACGAGGTCACGGCACGTCGTGGACTGCAGCTGATCGGCGACTTTTTGATCGGCGTTTTCATTACCGCCTTTGTGATCGGTATCGACACGTGGTTGCACGGCACACCATTTCGCGGTGTCTTCGACGCAATGTATCCATTTCGGCTTCAGGCCGGCCGTGTCCTGGCCGCAGCCGGCAGCCCGCCATCCTCTGGTCGACTTGTCGCCCTGCTGACAGCATCGGTCACAAGCGGGCTCGTCGCGCTGGTCGTTTTGACAGCATGGGGTGTCAAAACCCGCCGGGTTTATGGTGCTGCAGCTTGGGGCCTCGTCGCCGTCATCGCATTCGATGCCGCTTCGATTGCGTTCGGCGGTAGCTACTGGACGCACTATTTGATCCAACTAATCGCACCCGTCGCGATCATCACCGGCGTACTGATCGCTAGGCATCAATGGCTTGTCCGACCACTCGTAGTGCTCGTCGTCCTCTCGACGGTGATGAGTTGGCATACAGCATTACCGACGGCTGGCCAGCCGAGCAGAGCTATCACTGTCGGTAGGGCGATCGCGTCCTCGGCCAACAGGAGCGACACTCTCGTTACGGTCTATGGCCATGCCAATGTCAACTTCGCGGCGAATCTTGCCTCGCCGTATCCGTATTTGTGGAGCCTGCCGGTCAAGACCCTCGATCCACAGTTGCATGACCTCGGCCGAGTTCTCTCGGGCCCGAATGCCCCCACGTGGTTTGTGACCTGGAAACACGTCCATTCCTGGGGCGTCGATAGCACGGGTTTAGTGGCCACCGTCCGGAGCGACTACCACCGGTTTGGCCATATCTGCGGCCGAACCATTTATCTCCACAACGGCATCACCCGGCCACCGCTACCGACAACGACTTATTGCTCTGAGCACCCGCTCGTACCTCCCACCACGAAGGGCTAACTGCCATGGCCACACTCATCGTCATCCCGACCTACAACGAGGCGCTCAACATCAGCCGGCTGCTGACCGACGTTCGCGCGACCGTACCGGAGGCCCAGATTTTGATCGTCGACGACAGCAGCCCAGATGGGACCGCCGCGCTCGTGACCGGCCATCCCGACTTCGGCCGCCACATCAACCTGCTCAGCCGCAGCACGAAAGACGGGCTCGGCGCGGCCTATCGCGCTGGCTTCGCCTGGGCCGAAATCCGGGGCTTCGATCGTGTCGTCCAAATGGATGCCGACTTCTCCCATCCGATCGACCGAATTCCGGCGCTGCTCGACGCGCTCGACACCGCCGATGTCGCTATCGGTTCGCGCTATGTCGCTGGCGGTGGCGTTCAGAACTGGCCGTGGCATCGCCGGTTGATTTCGGCCGGCGGCAACCTGTATGTCCGGCTGATGCTGCGGCTTCCCGTCAAAGATGCGACGGCTGGCTTCAAAGCGTTCCGGCTCGAAGCGCTCGTGCGGCTTGGAGCGATCGACGCCGCGTCCAATGGCTACTGCTTCCAGATCGAGAACACATGGCGCGCCTGCCGACTTGGATTGCAGGTCACCGAGGTGCCGATCACGTTCACCGATCGTACCGACGGCAGCTCGAAGATGACCGGCTCAATCGTCCGCGAGGCGCTTGTCCGGGTGTTGTTCTGGCGCTGGGATGAGATCCTCGGTCGAGCGCTGCGGCAGTCGAGGCCGGCGGTGGCCGGGCGATGAAACTCTCCCCCGAGGTCTTCTCCTTCCTCACGGTCGGCGGCGCCGGCTATGTCGTCGACGTCGCGGCATTCAACGAACTTCGAAACTTGCCGGTGCTCGCCACGCTGGACCCGTCGGTCTCAAAGATCCTCGCTGTCATCCTGGCCATGGTGGTGACCTATATCGGCAACCGTCTCTTCACCTGGCGCGGCGACAGTGCAAATCGTGCTCGTGAGGTGGCACTGTTCGTGTTGTTCAACGCGATCGGGCTTGGCTTCTCCGTCGTCACCTTGACCGTGTCGCACGATCTCATGGGTTTGACCAGCCGGTTCGCCGACAATATCTCGGCGAATGTCATCGGGCTGGCATTGGGCACAGCGTTCCGCTTCTGGACCTACAAGAAGTGGGTCTTTGCTCAGCCTCAGGTCACCGATCAGATGTTGACCGTACGCATACCCGCCTCGTGATAGCGCGCACCCGAAGCAACGCCGACCGGTGCCACCGCGTCCAGCGCAGACAAGTCGTCTGCGGTCAATTCCAGCTCGGCCGCGGCGATGTTCTGCTCGAGATAAGTACGCCGTTTGGTGCCCGGGATCGCGACGACGCCGGGTTGGTTGAGCACCCAGGCCAGCGCCAACTGGGCCGGGCTGATGCCCTTCGCATCGGCGAGCTCACGAACCTTGTCAACCACCTTGAGGTTGGCGGCGATGTTGTCATCGCTGAAGCGTGGCGAGTTCCGCCGGCTGTCCGCATCTTCCAGATCGTTGGCACTCGCGATCTGTCCTGACAGCAGGCCGCGGCCGATCGGTGAATATGCAACGAACGCGATGCCTAGTTCCCGCACAGTGTCCAACACGCCATTGGTTTCCGGCGACCGCTCGAACAACGAATATTCAGTCTGCACTGCCGTCAGCGGATGAACCGCATGCGCTCGACGGATCGTTTCGGGCGCAGCCTCGGAGACGCCAAGGAAGCACACTTTGCCTTCCTGTACGAACTCGGCCATCGCACCAACCGTCTCCTCGATCGGCCGGGTCGGGTCAACGCGGTGCAGATAATAGAGCTCGATGTGGTCAGTGCCGAGGTGTCGCAGCGAACGTTCAAGAGCCTTGCGCGCATACTCAGGGCTGCCGTTAACAGCCCCGCGTTCACCATCATCAGTGATCTCGCCGCCGAACTTCGTCGCGATCGAAAACTCGTCCCGCCGACCACCCAGCGTCTGACCGATGAGCTGTTCGTTGAGGAACGGCCCGTAGATCTCTGCGGTATCGATGAGATTGACGCCAAGATCGAGCGCGCGATTGAGCGTCGCGGCCGATTCCGCATCATCACGCCCGCCATAGAACGCGCTCATCCCCATCGCGCCGAGCCCTTCGATCGAGGCGTTGAGTCCCTGGCTTCCCCATGCAATTGTCTTCATACCGTCCAGCATGATCCGTGCACCAATATCTGCATACCCCGCCATGGATTGCTCGGTTTGTTTCGAAAGCGGCACGGGCGACGTCAGAAGCGACTAGTCTTCGGAGCCGAGGTCGGTGCATGCAGCACCGACCAACTAACACGAAGGTAAACCACCTCACCATGACAACAGACAACATCTATACGGAGCAGCCGACCCCGGCTGGTTTCGCTGGCACGGGCGAAGTGGGCAAAGTTCGAAGCACCGGCATCTGCATCCTGCTGCTCATCGTCACCCTCGGCATCTATTCACTCGTCTGGTTTTTCAAGACCCACAGCGAAATGAAGCGCCACACCGGAGCCGGCATCGGCGGCGCCGTGGCCTTGCTGCTGGCGCTCTTCGTTGGAATCGTTATGCCGTATCTGACGTCGAGTGAAGTCGGCGGCCTTTATACCAAGAAGGGTCAGCCCGCACCGGTTAGCGGCACGACTGGACTCTGGTATTTCCCAGGGATGTTCATTCTTGTCGGCCCGATCGTGTGGTTCGTCAAGACGAACGGCGCGCTGAACAACTACTGGCAATCACAGGGTGCCAACTGAATCTGACAGTTGTGTGAAGGCGGCCGGCAGAGTTTCTGTCGGCCGCTTTCGTACTCACGTGAGTGACTCGTCGGCGTACGTGAGTGACTCGTCAGCGGAGTTTGGTGGTTCGGTCGCGGTTCGTGTCATAAAGGTACGACTCCGTAACGACGGCGGGGTCCAGCGCCGGGCCGACCAGAATCACCGCCGCCTGTCGAACTCCGGCCGCCTCGACTCGATCGGCAATGTCGACAAGGGTGCCGCGGAACACCTGTTCGGTCGGTTGGCTCGCATTCGCGACGACTGCAACCGGACAATCCGGCCCGTATTCGCCGACCAATTCCTCGGCAAGTACTCGTATGCGCGTGATGGCCAGATGCAGCACGAGGCTCGCCCCCGTGCGCGCAAAGTTAGCCAATGCTTCACGGTCGGGCATCGCAGTCGACCGCGCCTGCGTGCGGGTGAGCACGACCGACTGGGTGAGCAACGGAACGGTAAGTTCCTTGCCGAGCAGCGCTGCCGCCGCCGCATAGGCCGGAACCCCCGGCGTCACGTCCCACGGCACACCGTGTCGGTCGAGGCGACGGGATTGTTCAGCGAGCGCGGAGTAGATCGATGGATCGCCCGAACATAGTCGCACCACATCGAGGCCCTGTTCGTGAGCATCTACGATATGTCCGATGATCTGATCGAGGTCAAGGTCTTGGGTGTCGATCAGCAATACGTCGGCACGACAATGTGAAAGGACCGCATCGTCGAGATAGGTGCCCGCATAGACGCAGACGTCGGTCCGCTGGAGTAGCGCGACCGCGCGCAGCGTGAGCAGATCAGCCGCACCTGGACCAGCGCCGATGAAATGGACGGTCATCAAGATTCCTTCGTCAACGACAGTTGGGTCACGGTGCGTGCTGGGGTCCAGCCCGTGAAGCCGCCAATCGGCGCGGCACGCTCGACGCCGATCCGAATGAGTTCGCCACCGGATCTGCCATACCAGTCGGCGAGAATCGCTTCGGTCTCAAGCGTGACGCCATGGGCGACTAGGCGGCCGCCGTCACACAGAGCCGCCCAACAGGCTTCGAGCACGCCGGGAATCGATGCGCCGCCACCGACGAAGACAGCGTGTGGGGGCTCGAGACCTTGGAGTGTTTCGGGCGCACGTCCCTCGACGATCCGCAATGCCGGAACCCCAAGCTTCGCTGCGTTGGTCGCGATCCGTTCAGCTCGGTCGTGGCGCGCTTCAATCGCAATCGCACGGCAGGTCGGATGGGCCCGCATCCACTCGATTCCGATGCTTCCTGCGCCGGCCCCGACATCCCACAACAACTGCCCCGGCAGCGGTACGAGCCGGGCAAGCGCGGACGCGCGCAAATCGCGTTTAGTGACCTGGCCAGCGCTGTCATAGGCATCATCAGGGAGCCCCACGGCCCAACCAAGTCCGCCCGCACCACACCCCTCCGCGCCGATGCATTCGATCGCAATAATATTGAGGTCCGCAGCTGGCCCGTCCCAGGTGGCCGCAGTCTGCTCATCGCGCCGTTCACCGGTCGTTCCGAGATCGGCCAACACGGTCAATGTGCTGGCTCCGTACCCGGCATCGACGAGCAATTCGGCGACTCGGCCGGGGGTCGATCCGTCACCGGAGAGCAACAGCAACCGGTGTTTTGGGGCGAGCCCGCGCAGGATCGTATGCGGATCGCGACCGACGAGGCTGATGACCTCAGCTGATTCGGCCGACCACTTCATCCGAGCTCGGGCCAGTGCCACCGAGGAGACGGCGGGAATGATTTCGACCTGGTCCGGGCCAAGCAGATCAATCAAGGTCGTGCCAATTCCCGAGACAAGTGGATCTCCCGACGCCACTACGACGATCGAGCCGACCTGGGCGGCCATAAAGGCTTCCAGTTGTGGCTTAAGCGGGCTCGGCCACGGCACCCTCGGCCGACCCGATAGCGGCAGCATCGCGAGATGCCGTGCCCCGCCGATGACAGTGTCGGCTGTCTCGATCAACGCTTTGGTGGGGGCGTCGAGGCCGTCCCAGCCATCAGCACCAATGCCGATGATGGTGATCGCGGGGCTCATGACGGTTGAGGTTATCTGGCCCTTCGGTTCTGGGCTGGAGCGGCCCGATCGGACATGCTCTTCACCTCAGGTGCGACCAAGGGATAGTGTGACCAGCGATAGACGAGTCCGAGGTGCCTCGCAAGAGGAGAATCTGGGAAGCCGGTGAGAGTCCGGCACAGGCCCGCTGCGGTAACTCCGGCAGTGCTCGAAAGAGCATCAACCGGGGAAGTCCGAAGACCGGCCTTGGGCTCATCCACGGCACTAGGAGCGGGAGCCTCACATGCCAACGCACTACCCTTTTAGCGCAATCGTCGGATCCGATGACATGGCGCTCGCCCTCGCATTAACCACGATCTCGCCAGCTGTTGGCGGGGTACTCGTTCGCGGCGAGAAGGGCACCGCCAAGTCGACCATGGTGCGCGCGCTCGCTGACATTCTGCCGCCGATCGACGTTATTGCCGGCGACCGATTCTCCAGCGACCCGCGGGAGACAAATCCGCTTTCTCCCGACGGCCCATTTGCCGCTGACGTCGCGGTCGAGACACGGTCCGTGCGCCTGGTCGAATTGCCAGTCGGCGCCACCGAAGACCGGGTCGTCGGCTCGCTGCATCTAGAAAAAGCGCTGTCCGCTGGCGTCACCGAATACGAACCGGGGCTCCTCGCCCGAGCGAACCGCGGCATTCTGTATGTCGATGAGGTCAACCTGCTGCACGATCACCTCGTCGACCTGCTGCTCGATGCCGCTGCTATGGGCCGGTCAACGGTTGAGCGCGACGGCATTTCGGTCGAGCACGCGGCACGCTTCATCCTCGTTGGCACCATGAATCCCGAGGAAGGCGAACTCCGCCCGCAACTGCTCGATCGTTTCGGCCTGACCGTCGAGGTCGCTGCGTCCCGTGATCCGCAGGTTCGCGTCGAGGTCGTGCGGCGCCGCATCGCATACGAGAGTGATCCGGCCGGATTCGTCGCGCAGTATGCGGAGGCCGAGGCTGAACTGACATTGCGCATCCGCACCGCCCAAACTTTGATCGACAAGGTTGAACTGTCCGATGCGGCGTTGTTCAAGATCGCTGAAGTCTGCGCCGCATTTGATGTCGACGGGATGCGCGCCGACATCGTGACCGCTCGGACCGCAGTCGCGCATGCCGCCTGGAACGATCGTTTGTCGGTGGCCCGCGAGGATATTCGCGCCGCTGCTCGACTGTCGATCCCACATCGTTGCCGCCGCAATCCCTTCGATGCGCCCGGCATCGACGAGGACCTGCTCGACGCGATCCTCGGTGACACGGAGCTCCCGCCGGATGGGCCACCCGAACCCGACGATCTTCCGCCGAGCGACTCACCACCCGACGACAGTCCCGAACCCGCTGACCTTCCGCCGAGCGACTCACCCTCCGAGGGTACGAACGAACCCGCTGAGTCTGGGGGTCCCCCCACAAGCCCTGCGAGTAGGGGGAACGTTTCGGCTCAACGCGATGGTGAGCAGGGTAGCGACACGGAGACAAGCGGGCCTGGCGAATCCCCCACGTCGGTCGTCGAGTCCCAGCAGCCATACCGACCGAAGTTGTTCAGTGTCAGCGGTATGGGTGCCGGTGAGTCCGGACGCCGTTCACGCGCAATCACTTCATCTGGGCGCCGCACGGGCGCGGAGAAAGCCAGTGGCCAGAACGGATCCATCCATCTGACCGAGACCATCCGGGCCGCCGCGCCGCACCAGATCGCCCGCGGCCGCACAACCGCTGGCCTGACGTTCCGCACCGAGGACCTGCGAATCGCGATCAAAGAAGGTCGCGAGTCTAATCTGATCTTGTTCTGCGTTGACGCTTCTGGCTCGATGGCGGCACGCAAACGCATGGAACAGGTCAAGACCGCAATCATCTCGCTGCTGTTGGATGCCTACCAGCGCCGCGACAAGGTCGGTCTCATCACCTTCCGTCAAGATCGTGCTGACCTCGCGCTGCCGCCAACCTCATCGATCGACATCGCGGCGGCCCGAATGCAAGAGCTCCCGGCCGGCGGTCGCACGCCACTTGCCGAAGGGTTGTTGTTGGCCGCCCATTCGCTCAAGCTCGAGCGCATTCGCGACCCACGGCGGCGGCCGTTATTGGTCGTGATCACCGACGGCCGGGCGACATACGGCAAGGATGCGCTGGAACGCTCCCAGCAGGCCGCCCGCCATCTCAGCCAAACGGGAATCGCAAGCCTCGTGATCGACTGCGAAACCGGGCCATTCACGATGGGCCTTGCCCGGAAACTCGCAACCGACCTGCTGGCCGAATACGTACCACTGGGCGAAGTGACCGCTTCGGCCCTGACCACGGCTATCCATCACGAACTCCGTGAGACCGACGTTTCGGCCCCAAAAACCGCCGAAACAGGACCAAAACGCCGGACCCAGCGCGAAGGTGAGGTCGCCTGATGCCTGAAGGGAAACCGCTTTCGATCCCCGACGACGGGCTCACCACTCGCCAGCGCCGCAACCGGCCGCTCGTGATGATTCACACCGGCGACGGCAAAGGTAAGTCCACCGCCGCTTTCGGAATGGCCCTACGCGGCTGGAATCAGGGCTGGAATATCGGCGTCTTCCAGTTCGTGAAGTCGGCCAAATGGCGTATCGGCGAGGAGTCAGTCTTCACCCGTCTGAACGAATTACACACCGAGACCGGCGAGGGTGGACCGGTCGAGTGGCACAAAATGGGTTCGGGCTGGTCGTGGTCGCGCAAGGGCGGATCCGAGGCCGACCATGCCGCCGACGCAAAAGAGGGCTGGCTTGAGATCAAGCGTCGTATCAATGCCGAGGAACATGATCTCTATCTGCTCGATGAGTTCACCTACCCAATCAATTGGGGCTGGATCGATATTGACGATGTCGTCGAGACGTTGGCCAACCGGCCAGGCCGCCAACACATCATCGCAACTGGCCGGCGCGCCGATGCCAAGTTGATCGAGGTCGCTGATCTGGTCACTGAGATGGGCAAAACCAAGCATCCGATGGACGCCGGCCAGAAGGGCCAGCGGGGCATCGAGTGGTGACTTCGTCAGCTCGTCGCCCGGCGAACGATCGCGATGATGTCCTGCAACCCATGAATGCCGGGCGGCTCGATATGGTCGGGCAGACTTCGCTGCCTCGTCTTGTCATTGCGGCTCCTGCATCGGGACACGGTAAGACGACGGTCGCTACCGGCTTAATGGCTGCGCTCGCGGCTGCCGGCCATACCGTTTCGGGGCACAAGGTCGGCCCGGACTACATCGATCCGGGCTATCACGCGCTGGCCACCGGCAAACCAGGTCGCAATCTCGACCCACATCTGGTCGGTGAACGCCGCCTCGTGCCGCTGCTGCTCCACGGCGCTGCAGGTGCAGATATTGCCATCATCGAGGGCGTCATGGGCCTGTACGACGGCCAGATCGGCGGCGATGGTTTCGCCTCGACCGCACATGTCGCGACGGTCACCAAATCGCCAGTCGTACTCGTCGTCGACATCTCGCACGCTTCCCGTTCGATCGCGGCGATCGTCCACGGAATGGTGGCCTTCGATCCGTCGGTCCGGATCGTCGGAGTGATCCTCAACAAGGCTGGCTCCGTACGTCATTCGGACGAGGTAACCCGCGCGCTCGAGTCGACGGGAATCCCCGTTCTCGGTGTGTTGCAGCGCGATGAGGGAATCGTCGCCCCGTCACGGCATCTCGGACTCGTACCGGCGGCTGAACGTGACGACGCCGCGCACGCGCTTGACCGGTTGTCGACGCAGATCGCGGCCAAGGTCGACCTCGAGCAGATCATGGCGCTTGCCGCCTCGGCGCCGCCGCTCGATGCGCGACCGTGGAATCCAAGCGCCGAAGTCGCGCCACCGACAGGCCGGCGCCCGATCGTTGCGGTCGCCGGCGGACGAGCATTCACCTTCCGCTACGCCGAGACCGAGGAGCTCCTGCGTGCGGCGGGCTGTGAAGTCGCGGTCTTTGATCCGCTGACCGACTCCACGCTGCCACCCGGAACCGCCGGCATCTATCTTGGTGGCGGCTTCCCCGAGGTACATGCAAGCTCATTAGCAGCCAACCACGCGTTACGTGATTCAATCCAGACAGCCATCGCTGCTGGTGTCCCAACCGTCGCCGAATGCGCAGGATTGCTCTACCTTTGCCGCAGCGTTGACGCCGCGCCCATGATCGGTGCAATCGATGCCGAAGGGGCCATGACTCCCCGGCTGACGCTGACCTATCGACAGGCTATCGCGCCGCAGGAAACCTTGCTGTTGCCAGCCGGTGGGCGTATGGCTGGCCACGAATTCCACCGGACCACGGTGACGCCAGCGGCTTCGACAGACGCAGCTTGGCTCATCGATGGAACCCCCAGCGGGTTCAGCACACCGACGTTGCACGCGTCCTATCTGCATACGCATTGGGCCGGCTATCCACAGGTCGCACAACGCTTCGCCAACGCCGTCCACGCCTATGTTCCCGGCCCCCACGCTGAGCGCAGTATTCGGCAACTCGCACGCAGTGAACCTGTGGTCAAACAAGCCGCACGGCAAACGGCTGGGAATCTCAAACATCATGGCGACGCCGAAACGGCCGATGGGCTGGTCGATTTTGCCGTCAATGTATTCGACGGCTCGTTGCCGGGCTGGTTCGACACGGCGCTGCGCGACAGCCTGACGCGCATCCATCAATATCCTGAAGCCGGTACGGCCGAGGCGGCAATCGCCCGGCGGCACAGCCGATCATTCGATGAGGTCCTGGCGACCGCCGGGGCCGCGGAGGCCTTCACCCTGATCGCCCGTATCCGCAGCTGGCAACGCCCCGTCGTGGTCCATCCCCAGTTCACGGAGCCCGACGTCGCGCTCGCCGCCGCGGGCCACACGGTCGAACACATCGTGCTGACCGAAGCTTCAGGATTCGTCCTCGACCCGGATGCTATTCCCGCCGATGCCGATCTCGTCATCATTGGCAATCCCACCAATCCGACGAGCGTTTTGCATCCAGCCGACCGACTCCGAGCGCTGGTTCGCCCCGGCCGAATTTTGGTGGTCGACGAGGCGTTCATGGATTCAGTGCCCGCCGAGCAACATTCGCTAGCCGCCAACCGCGTGCCCGGCCTCATTGTGGTTCGAAGCCTCACCAAGTTGTGGGCAATCCCCGGCATTCGCGCTGGCTATATTCTCGCCGAACGTTCCGTCATCCAAGAGCTGCGCGATCGGCAGACACCTTGGTCGGTGTCGACCTCCGCTGCGGCGGCGCTGATCGCGGGTATGAGTGACGTGGCCGTCCCCGAGGCCGCCGCGCGAGTTGCCTCGATTGGGATGCGCAGAAAGCTCCTCGTCGACGGATTGACCGAACTTGGGTTGGCGCCAGTTGGCCCGGCCGCAGCACCATTCGTTCTGGTCAAAGTCGACACGTCGATCCACCAACAACTCCGCGCTGCTGGTTTCGCCGTACGCCGGGCCGACACATTTCCAGGTCTCGACGACAGCTGGATCCGGATCGCCGTACGCCGGGCCGAACGTACCCGCCAGTTGCTTGCAGCGCTCACCCCCATGTTGCTTAAGATTCCAGAGAAAGTCCGGTGAAGAGGGTGAATCGACAGTCATTGGCGGGTCGCCAGGTTACGGTATTCGGTGGTGAGGGGTCTGCAATCGGGCACATCGCAGACCTCCTTGAGCAGCGGGCAATCGTCCTGGTCGTCGCACCGACCGTTTCGGCGACGGTGACTGATCTGGTGGACCGTCGCCTAGTCACCTGGGACCAACGCGAACCTACGCTCGCCGACCTGGCCGCGATCCAATTCGGCGTTGGAGCGGCCCGGGCGCAGCTCGCTCCGACACCGGCAAGCAATGCCGGTCAGGTCATCCTCGTTGGCGGCGGTCCCGGCGACCCCGGACTGCTCACCGTCGCCGGGCGGGAGGCGCTCGAACGCGCTGACGTCATCGTCACCGATCGACTGGCGCCGCTGGCCGCCCTCAAATGGGCCCGACCGGACGCCGAGATCATCGATGTTGCCAAAATCCCCGGTGGTCGGTCAGCGCGCCAGGAGGACATCAACCAGCTCCTGATCGACCATGCCCGCTCTGGCCGCACGGTGGTCCGGTTCAAGGGCGGCGACAATTTCGTCTTCGGTCGCGGCGGTGAAGAACTCATCGCTTGCCTTGCCGCTGGCATCGACAGCCAGGTGATCCCGGGCGTGAGCTCGTCAATCGCCGCGCCCGCGGCCGCCAATATCCCGGTCACCCACCGCAGCCTCACCCAAGCCTTCACTGTCATTTCAGGCCATGTGCCACCCGGACATCCCGATTCAACCCTCGATTACGCCGCGCTTGCCAACTCCGGCGCAACCCTCGTCCTGCTGATGGCGGTACGGAATCTGCCGGCAATCACTACCGCGCTGATCGATGCCGGTATGGACCCCGAGATACCGGCCGCAATAATCGCCGACGGTGCACTGCCGAGCCAGCGGGTCGTACGGGCGTCACTGACAAAGATTGCTGCCGCCGGATCGGCCGCCGAGATCAAGCCTCCCGCAGTGACCGTAATCGGTTCAGTCGCGTCGATCGACGGCTTGATGCCATGATCCTTTGGGTCCGTCATGGCCAGTCGACCTGGAATGTCTTCGACCGCATGCAGGGGCAGGCTGTTCATCCGCCGCTAACCGAACTCGGGCAGCAACAAGCTGTCGCAGTCGCCGAACTTCTGGCCGATCGTGGCGTCACGCGCATCGTGTCGTCGCCGGCGGCACGAGCGACGCAGACCGCCGACGCAATCGCCGCGCGACTCAGCCTCGGCTATGACATCACCCCATTGTTAGCCGAGAAGGATCTCACCGAATCGATCCCCGACGTGCTCACCCGCATCCATACTTTCTTGGCTGGCGACACTTCCGGGAGGATCGTTGTGGTCAGCCATGGCGACACAATTGGACTCGCAATAGGGCTGCTCGCAGGACTTCGCCCCGAGTTGCCAGCCAATTGCTCGATCACCTCAATCAACCCCGAAAGTGGCGCCGTCGAAGTCGTGACTGCTACGCCATTGACCGACTAAATCAGCGCGCGATAGAGTGCGATTGCTTACTCTGAGGAAGCCGGTGAGAATCCGGCACAGTCGCGCTACTGTGAAGCCGCAAGGCCAAGTCAGACACTCAGGTTGAGTTTTCACTCAATGGGACGCGTTTTATCCCCTACTGGAGGTCTCCATGTCATCGGCATCCCCCGCAATCACCCCCGAACTCGAGATTCCTTCGATACCCATCGGAAAGATTGCCCCGTGGGCGCTGTT
Source organism: Aeromicrobium changchenzhani (assembly GCF_057586615.1). Classification (NCBI taxonomy): domain Bacteria; kingdom Bacillati; phylum Actinomycetota; class Actinomycetes; order Propionibacteriales; family Nocardioidaceae; genus Aeromicrobium; species Aeromicrobium changchenzhani. The sequence goes on from NZ_CM172480.1 coordinate 3,323,064, forward strand.
CTTCGGAATGCTCGCGCTCATCGTTTTGTTCTTCATCAGCGCCGATCAGGGCGCAATCTCGATCCCAGCTGGCAATGCCGTCCACGAGTGGGTCCACGACGGACGCCACCTGCTCGGCTTCCCCTGCCACTGACCCTTCCCTGAGCAACCGAACCCACTTGTGGGTTCGGCCTACTCGTCATCCCTGATCGGAATCATCATGACCGTACGCAACATTCTCATCCGTGGACTCATTGCCGGACTGTTCGCCGGCTTCTTCACTTTTCTCGTCGCCCATCAGGTCGGCGAACCACACGTAAACGCCGCCATCGCGGTCGAAGAAGCGCACTCCGCGCCTGAAGCGGCGGATCCGGCCGAAACTGCTGGGCATCACCACGAGGAGAGCGAAACCGTGGTCACCCGCCACAATCAGCGCACCTGGGGCTTGGCCACCGGAACGATCTCAGTCGGTGTCGCCCTCGGCGGGCTTGTCGCCCTCGTTTCCGCCGCCGCCATCGGCCGCATTGGTCGACTGCGCCCAAGCCAATCGACCGCACTGATTGCACTGCTCGGGTTTATCGCAATCGCGTTCGTACCATTCATCAAATACCCCTCGACACCACCAGCCGTCGGTGAGCCCGACACGATCGGTGCCCGCACCGGCGAGTATTTCGCCTACCTGGTCATCTCCGTCGTAGCGGCTGTCGTTGCAGTGCTCCTCACCCGACGGCTGCTGGCCACGTTGAGCGTTTATCAGGCCGTACTGACCGGCATCGCCGTCTACCTCGCGACCGTGGTCCTCGCCGGCGAGTTGATGCCAACGGTCAACGAGGTGGGCGACTTCCCAGCCGACACGCTGTGGTATTTTCGTCGCGCATCGCTCATCACCCTGGCCACGATGTGGGGCTCGATCGGGATCATTCTGACTGGCTTGGTCGGCAAACTGTATGAGCGAGACGTCCTCTCCAATACGCGTCTAGAGTTTGCTGCCAGCCTGTGAACAACCCGACTGTGAACACTGCGTGGGACGGCGCCACCCCGGTTGCTGCTCCGTCGGCGGCAACCCGGGTGGCGGCGACCGAGCGGCTAGCCGGGTTGGCCACGCCCGCCGGAGCGCTCGGTCGCCTCGGCGACCTCGCAGTCTGGGTCGCGACCACCCAGGGGGTATGCCCACCCGTGCCGGTCGACCATATCCGGGCCGTCATCTTTGCCGGTGATCATGGGGTGTCGGGGCACGGGGTCTCGGCCTATCCGAAAGAAATCACGCCGGCAATGGTGCGGCTGTTCCTTGCAGGTAAGGCCGGTGCCTCGGTCCTTGCTGCCCAGCACGGTGTATCGGTTCGAGTACTCGATCTCGGCGTCGATGACGATCTCGCCGGGGCTGATCCGGCGGTCAGTGAGTTTAAAATCCGCCGTTCGAGCGGTGCGATCCATCTCGAAGATGCGTTGACTGCCGAGCAGACGACTCGAGCACTCAACGCGGGCGCAACCGTGGCCGCACAGGAGATCGCGGCCGGCGCTCAAATGCTAATCAGCGGCGACATGGGAATCGGCAACACCACGCCCGCTGCCGCGCTGATCGCCGCTTCACTCGGACTGCCCGCGACGGAGGTCACCGGGCTCGGCACCGGCGTGGACGAAGCTGGGTTGGCACGCAAGATCGAAGTCGTTCAAGCAGCCCTCGACCGCACTGGCGATCGGTCCGATGATCCATTTGCGACGTTGCAATCGCTCGGCAGCGCGGATTTGGCCGCATCGACCGGCTATATGGTGGCCGCTGCCCGGGCGGGAATCCCGGTACTCATCGACGGTGTCCTCTCGGTCGCTTGCGCGATCATGGCCGATCGCTTCGCTCCCGGCGCCGCTGCCTGGTTTGCGGCCGGACATCGATCACCCGAGCCGGCCCAATCGTTCGCGTTGGAGAAGCTCGGCATCCTGCCGATTCTCGACCTCGAAATGCGACTCGGCGAAGGCAGCGGAGCGATGGCGGCGGTGCCGCTCGTCCGTTCGGCCGCACTGTTGCTGAGCAATGTCGCACTACTGGCCGACATACTTCCTTGATCGCTTCAAAGCACTGTCCCCATTCAAAGTGCTGTAACGCTTCAAAGCTTCAAGGTGCGTCCGGCAACGACCAGCAGGACTTCATCGCACTCGGCGGCGAATCGTTGGTTGACGGTGCCGAGCAAGTCGCGGAACAGCCGGCCGGATCGGTGCTCGGGAACCACACCCATACCGACTTCGTTGGTGACGGCAACCAGGGTCGCGCTGCTGGCGCGCCACGCCTCAACTGCTGCGTCCACACGTTCGAAGACCTTCGGCTCCCAGTCCTCGCGGATCGCATCCCACACGTCAAACTCGTCGAGCAGCGCGGTGAGCCAAGTGCCCAGACAGTCGATCAGCACTGCGCCCTCGGCCTGCTCGATCGCCGAACTCAAGTCATGGGTCTCGACGGTATGCCAATGGGCCGGGCGACGCGCCTGATGCGCGGCGATCCGTGCCCCCCAGTCCGGATCGAGATCGTCCTCGACCGATGGGCCGGGTGCGATATAAGTGACGCTGGCCTCAGCGATCAGCAACGACTCGGCATGGAACGACTTGCCCGAGCGCACTCCCCCGGTAACCAAAACCTTCATTTTGTCTCGCTCATGATGATTTCATCGTATCGGCAAAATTGCCCATTGACGGTGTATGAATGAGCCGATCTCGTGCCGCAGGTTTGGCGCTCGGCTATGCCGCCGATCGAGTGTTCGGCGATCCGACCCGGTTTCATCCGGTCGCTGGGTTCGGCCAACTGGCAACCGCGGTCGAGCGACGCACTTACGCCGATAGCCGTGCGCGCGGAGTGCTCCATTCGCTGGTTCTCGTGGGTTCGGTGGGGCTGGTCGGCAGCGTCGCGGATCGACTGATCCGGCGTCGTCCGATCATCCATACCGCGTGCACGGCGCTGGCAACTTGGGCGGTGATCGGCGGCAATTCGCTCGGTCGGGAGGGCGTCGCGGTCCATCAAATGCTCGCCACCGATGACCTTCCTGCCACACGGCAACAACTGACGCATCTGGTCGGTCGGGACACATCCGAACTCGATGCTGCGGAGATCTCAAGGGCGACGATCGAATCAATTGCTGAAAACACGTCAGACGCCGTGGTTGCGCCGCTCGTGGCGGGTGCAATTGGCGGGATCAGCGGGCTGCTGGCATACCGCGCAGCCAACACACTCGACGCCATGGTCGGGCATCGGAATGCGCGTTATGGCAATTTTGGCTGGGCGTCGGCCCGGCTGGACGACCTGCTCAATCTTCCCGGCGCACGACTGACCGCAGTGCTTACGACCCTCCTCGCGCCTACTGTCGGCGGCAGTTCGCGCGCCGCGTTGACCGTATGGCGACGCGACGCCCGACACCATCCGAGCCCGAATGCGGGGCCGGTCGAGGCGGCATTTGCTGGCGCGCTGGGGGTGACTCTCGGCGGCATCAACCGTTATGGCAACTGGATCGAAGACCGACATACGCTGGGCGACGGGCCGGCACCGACAGCGGCGGAGATCGAACAGACCGTGGCGCTGGCGAAGAGGGTCGGGCTCGGCGCACTCCTTGTCACCATCGCGCGGACCAGTCGAATGCCGACGCGACGTCGTTGACGGTCAGCACCTGCGGATCGCTCGGCTTCCGCCTGACCACGATCACCTTGACGCCAAGTTCAGCGGCGGCTTCCAGTTTGGACCAGGTGTAGGCGCCACCGGAGTCCTTGGTGATCAGCACATCTGTGCTGTGGGCTCGCATCAGATTGCGTTCGCCCTCGAGGTGGTATGGACCTCGACTTGTCAGGACCGTCCAAGCGTCCGGCAACTCGATGTCGGGGACGTCAACGACGCGAATCAGCGCCTCATAGCTGCCCAGCGGACCGGTGAAATGACCCAATGCCTGCCGTCCGGTGGTCAGAAATGGTCGTGTACCGAGCCGCGCAGCAAGCGCTGCGGCCGCATCATGGTCGTCGACCCAATGCCACGTGTTGCTGAGCGGCGACCCGTGCCAACCGGGTCGTTCGAGCCGCAGTAGCGGTAGCGCGGCCCGCGCGCAGGAGGCGATCGCATTTGCGGTGATGCCTTCGGCAAATGGATGGGTGGCATCGACGACAGCCGAGATTTCAGCAGTTCGGTAGTAGTCGATCATGCCCTCGACACCGCCAAAGCCACCGACCCGCAACGCCCCAACTGGCAGCCGCGGCCGCAAAACTCGTCCCGCGAGCGAGGACACGACAGAAACGTCGGCCGCCACCAGCTCGGCTGCAAGTGTGCGTGCCTCGGCTGTTCCGCCGAGGATCAGGACCGTCATTCGCCGGTGCCCGGCGGCAGGATCGCCAAATCTGCTGGTGCACCCTTGGCCATCAAGGTGAGTAGGGCGTCAACATCGAGATGCTGTTCGACCAGATCACCAAGCAGGTCGAGTCGGGCTTCGCGCAATGCGGCGAAGCTGACGTCAGCCGACTCGTAGCTATGCCCGACCGCGGCCGCGACCTCGCCCAGAAACGCACGTCGGAAGTTGTCCGATTCCAAACTTCCGTGCCACATGGTGCCGAACACATTGCCGCGTCGAGCACCGCCTAGGAAATCGTCGTCGCCACCGTGTTCGATGTGCCCATGATGGATCTCATATCCCGTTGCTGGCTGTCCCAACGCCGTACCACTGGGCAACCGCAGCGTTTTGTCCCGCTGAAACGTCGTACTGACATCGAGCAGGCCAAGCCCTTCGATTTCGGCGCCCGCAGGCTCGTCTTCGATCCCGTTTGGATCAGCAATCGATCGCCCGAGCATTTGAAAGCCACCGCAAATACCAAGCACCGGTCGTCCAGCTGCCGCGTGTTCCAGCACGACTCGATCGAGACCGAGCCGTCGCAACCAGGCCAGATCGGCAATCGTCGCGCGTGTTCCGGGCAAAACAATAAGATCCGCATCGCGAAGTCCGCGCGCATCGGAACTGAATACAACGTCGACACCGGGCTCGATACCAAGCGCATCGACATCGGTGAAGTTGCTGATGCGCGGTAGTCGTATGACGGCAACTTTCAGCGCCCGTCCACGGTCGATCGCCTGCCGGCCGCCAAGATCAAGCGCGTCCTCGGAGTCGAGCCAGAGATCGGGATGCCAGGGCAGTGTGCCAAAGACGGTGCGCCCCGTGAGCTTCTCAAGCTGATCGAGTCCGGGTTTCAGCAACGACACATCGCCGCGGAACTTATTGAGCACAAAGCCCGCGATCAGCCGTTGATCAGCCGCCTCCAGCAGGGCGACCGTGCCATACAAAGCCGCGAACACTCCGCCGCGGTCGATGTCGCCAACGACGATGGTGGGGATATCGGCGTGGCGAGCAAGGCCCATGTTGACGTAGTCGCTGGCGCGCAAATTAATTTCGGTGGGGCTGCCTGCGCCCTCACAAACGATCAGGTCGAAGCGCGAGGCCAGGTCGTCGTAAGCCGCGTGGGCCGCCGCAGCAAGCGCGGTTCGGCCCGAAATGAAGTCGCGGGAGGAAAGTTCACCAGCGGGCTGGCCCATGACCACAACGTGACTGAGCCGATCACCACCGGGCTTCAATAGCACCGGATTCATGGCCGCTTCGGGTTCCGCACGGGCGGCGAGCGCCTGGATCCATTGCGCTCGGCCGATCTCGACCCCGCCGACCCCATCCAGACCAGCGCACACCATCGAATTATTGGACATGTTCTGCGCCTTGTATGGCGCCACACGAAATCCCCGCCGGGCGAATGCGCGACACAATCCCGTTGTGACGATGCTCTTACCCGCGTCCGAGGTTGTGCCCGCGACCAAAAGGGCTCCGCGTGTGACGGTCATTGTGCTCGACGACGATGGGTGACGACCGCTCCCGCGACCAGCCCCAGCACGACGACGAGCGCCAACCACGGCACCCAGCTTGTTCCGCTGTCCTTCGGTGCGTCAGCAGCCGTATCGGCCGACGTTGCGTCAGTCGAGGGAGTGTTGGTCGACGGAGAAGCCGAAGCCGTCGGTGCTGCCGAATCGGCCGAACTGCCGGACCGTGGTTTCGGTTTGGGCAGCGCCTTGTTCTCGGTCGACGATGGCCCTTCCACGGTGCCCTGACCGTTCGCCCCCGACGCAGCACCATTGCCAGTCCCAGCATTCGATCCACCCGCGCGCCGCGGCGAATAACCTGGCGTGCTTCCTGCACCGAAACTCCAGCCCTCGAAGCCGCCTTGGACAACATTTCGATTGCCCGCACCCGACTGGCTGAAAGCCCAGTTACCACCGTTGCTGGCATGAAAATAGCGCCATGACTTGCCCGCCGGCGGCGTGGAGCCGCACTTTTCGGCTTTCAGTCCCGGCTTTCCGTTGACTCGGCAAATGAACGACGGTCCATCTTTCTGCGTTCCCTCAGTGGAGAAGCCTGCGGCACGCAACGCCGCAACGCCCGACCCACGAGTCTGAGCACAGCGCACAACCGTGCCACCGCCGAGCGAGCCAAATGACACCACAACCGTCACGCCTGACGCCGTCTTACAGGCGCCACCGGCGGCAACTGCCGGGCTCGTCACACCCAGAAACGGAATCATGGCCGCGATCAATAAGCCGGCCGCGACAAGCCGCCTCATGCAGGTCCACGCTTACGGGACAGACCCGCAATACCGAATCCCAGCGAGGCCAAAATCAGAACACCGAGCGCGCCACCGCCGGCATACGCTGCTGGCCGAGAAATACTGAAATCATCGCTCGCCTGCTTGAGCCCCACGGGGGTCTTCGCGTTCGCAGCAGTGGCAGGCGCGAGCGGGAACGATAGTCCACCCGACAGATTCGATCTGGACATCGCCATCAGCGAACTCGCACCAATCGCGGGTGCAGCTTCCAACGAGATATCCAGATCGCTCTTCTTCCCGCCGAGGCCGCCATTCTTCAATTGGTGTGACGCGACAAAACGTGCGGCCGGCCGGGTATCAAATCCGGCAGTCTGACGCCCAGCAGCAACGGCGGCGGTCATCGGGATGTTTGGTGCGCCGTCGGTCCCATCGACCGAACCATCGACATGCACGACGGTGCGCAGCGTCCGCGCAGCGGACTCCATCGTGGTCACGTGGTCAGCGTTCCAACCGGTGGGCAGGTCGCCCAGCATGGCGCTAGCCGGCAAATCCGCTGCGTTCACAGCACCAAGCGCTTGAAGTGCCCAGCCGGTCGCCGCCGGATCGCTGGTCGTGCAAACCACACCGAGCGATGCACCAAAGCCGCCATCATCACATTGCGACTTTTCAATGAAACCGACTGCTTTGTCCGCGGCCGCACCGTCGCCAGCCATGCGCAAGGCGAGGGTGGCAAGCACCTGGCGCTGCGGGTCGCCGATCCGGTCGGCGTACTTACCCTTGTCCTTGAACGAGCCGTCGGCCTGTTGCAGTCCGGACAGCTCATCGGCGAGCGACTTCAACACCTTCTGATCAGTCTTCTTGGCGACCGAACCCGCGATGATCAGTTTGGCGAGCGGCCCCACGTACGAGGCCTTTTTCTCATAGGGTGCGCCGTGGGCATAGGCCGCGATCGATTTCTTGTCGAACAGAAATTTCGTCGTACGGTTTGCCAACGAACCCTGCTGGTTCAGTTGACGCAGGCCGAGAACAGCCCGTGCGGTCAGGTCATAGTCGACAAATGTGTCGCTGCCCTTCTTGACCTCGACGTGATCGCCGTTGGTAAGTTTGCCGCCCAAATATTGTCCAAGTTTGCCCGCTGGCGTTGTCGCCTCGGCAACTTGAGGCGTTTCGTTGGTGGCAGCCGGCGTCACAACAGTTGCACCCTTGACCGTGCGAACGATCGGCTTGAGCCGAATGATCTTAACCGTCTCGCGATCGATGATCGTGCCTTGGGCGAGATAGAACAGACCGTATATCGCCTGTGCAGAAGCGCGCCGCCACGTGCTTCGAGTAGCCGACGCAATACCAGACTTTTTGGCCGCGTCGAACTCAGTGGGACTAAGTGCAATCGCACCAATTTCGGACCGCAATTTACCCCCGGTGATCTTCCGAACCTGGACGCCCGCGACCCATCGCCCGGCTTTGGCAGCAGCCTCGCGCTCACCGGTCATGCCCAAAGCTTTTGCAGCAAGCCCAGTGCTGTTGGAGTTGGCCTTGGACGTCAAAGGATCACCGCCGCCGAAAGACCCATCCGACGCCTGCTCGTTGATCAACCAGCCAACAGCTTTTTTGATCGACGTTTCCACGCCGCTCAGACCTTGGCTTCGCGCGGACACGAGCGCAGACACCGCAGTCGCAGTGGCGTCCGTGTCTGATGTGCAAGCGCCAGAGAACGCGAGGCGGAACGAACCGTTTGCACATTGCTGGTCGAGCAGAAAATCTCTGGCATTGTCGGCCTCTGACGAATCAGCTGTCGCTAAGCCTTGCACTGCGTAAGACTGGCCCAACACATTTGCGTAGTCGCCGAAATCAGAGTCGTCTTTAATCTGTCCGTTCGACCCGGTGACCGACTCCAGCCGTTTGACCAGATCGACCCCGCCGAAGGACGTGTCGTTCTTACCAGCGGTTTGCGCAGCGACGAGAGCCTTCGCCGTCGCACCGGCATATGTGCTCTCGGTGTCCGATTCGCCGTCGTCACCAAAAGCGTTTCCGGTGATGTAACTCTTCAACCCGGTCCGGGTGGCATCGACAATTTCGCCTTGTTCCGGTTTAAATACGTGCGCATATTCGAATGCGAAGTACGCATCGAGTGCCAGACCGTAATCGGAACCACCAAACCCGTTGTCAAACGATCCATTCGAAAGATCATGTGCGAGCCAGCCAGCGGTGGACACTGCCTCGCTGCTGGTCGCTTGAGCGGGACTCGCGACAAGAGTGAGGGCGCACAACGTGGAGGCGGCGAGGGCCGTGACGAGGCGAGTGTGGAGTTTCATGGTGCCTTTCCTACTGCTGCAGGAAAGGTCCGAGGATTCTCGTTCCCTGCTTTCGCGGCAGCGTTATGAGGTACTGCATGAATTCAGGTTTCCCGGCTCACCCACAGAAGCGTTGATCATTCTGTGGATTTACGGTTGCGCGACAGCGTCGGAATTGAACCGACTTCCCCTGGCAACATGCGATGTAGTTATCTACCCAAGTGGGCGGGGCGATTCTATCAGTGTGTGGCGTCCCGTGGCTCGGCCACAGCAACTACATCTGCGGCCCGTGAGGAGTACGACGCGCGCCGCGCTGCCCGGCGCAGAGTGGCAAGAACCGCCGGACCCAAAAGCCCGATGGCGATCGCGTTCGTGATCGCGCGTCCGGTATCCCATCCGGCCGAGGTGTTCACGACGGTGTAGATGATGAAGCGATGCAGGTTGTCGAGCACAGGCGCGCCCGCAACGAATGCGATGCTCGCTTTACCGGCGGTGTTCTCAACCCCGAGCAGAAACGGCCACGTCGTAAGGTTCATGAGGAAGCCATAGGCATACGAGATGAGCACGGCATAGCCGATCAGCATCAAAATCTCGCGCTTGCCCCTGACTCGTTTGGGAAGAAAACCCGCCCCCATACCGATCCAGGCGGCACACATCATCTGGAACGGCAGCCATGGACCGACGCCCGCGGTCAACAGTGCCGAAGCGAACAACGATGTACATCCCAGCACGAAGCCGAAGCCCGGACCGAACACCCGACCGGCCAGAATCAGCATGAAGAACACCAGTTCGACGCCGGCGGTGCCTGCCCCAATTGGGCGAAGTCCAGCGTTGATGGCCGATAGGACGCCGAGCATCGCCAACGCTTTGGAATCCATGCCGCCCTCGGACAACTCCGCAAGGACCACGATGATGATGACCGGCAAGATCACGATGAAAATGAATGGCGCATCGGTGCGTTCACTCGTCGCAGACGGATCGACGCGGACCAGCAGTGGCCAGATAAACATCATCAATCCGGCGACCGAGGCGACACTCAACACGATCGCCGAACGCAATCCGGTGCCGATCCGGTTCTGAGTCATCATGAGGCGGCCGACGCCAGTGCACTACGAACTTGGCCGACGGTGAGCCATTCAGGCCCGATGATCTTGGCGACCTGCGGCGCGAACGCCGGCGAACCACCGAGCACCTCAACCGCTGGCCCCTCGGAAACGATTTCTCCCTCAGCCATGATGATGACCCGATCGGCGACGATCGCAGCGAACTCGACATCGTGGGTCGCGATCATGATGGCCCGGTCCTCAGCCGCAAGATCGGTCACGATGCGGGCGAATTCGGCCTTGGCCCGATAGTCCAGGCCGCGCGTGGGCTCATCGAGCAGCATGACTTGTGGAGCGGCGACGAGTTGCACGGCCAGAACCAGTCCAAGCTTCTGCCCCTCGGAAAGATCGCGCGGATGCGAAGCCGCGTCGATGCCAGGAACCATCCGGTCGAGCAGTTCGCGGCAGGACCCTGCGGTGGTCTCAGCTTGCTGATCGGCTGCGGCGCATTCGGCGGCCACCGATTCGAGATAGAGCAGATCGCTTGCCGTTTGCGGCACAAGTCCGACGAGCCGGCGTGCTTGTGCGCTGGATTCACTTTGCGGATCGATGTCATCGACCAGCACCGAACCGCCTTGCCGAGATCCTGAACCCTGCAGTGCCCACAGCATTGACGACTTGCCCGAGCCATTACGGCCCATCACGACGACGACTTCGTTCTTGTGCAACTTCAGCGACACATCGCGCACCGCGACGGTTGAGCCATATCGGACCAGAACCCGATCGGCGGCCAAAAGTGTCGCGGTGTCGGTGACCGGCCGTGCGACTGCCGGTGGGAGTTTGGCTCGAACGGCTCCGGCTCGACGCCGAGCATCACGGATCGTCAGGGGGAGCGGCGACCAGCCGACCAGTCTGCCGAGTTCGATGATTGGCGGTGCGATCTCCATGCGATCAAGAATGTGTGCCGGTTCGCCGACCAGCACTTTCCCATCACCTGGAAGATAGAGCATCCGGTCAGCAAACGGCACGACCCGCTCCATCCGATGCTCGGCCAGAATCACGGTCGTACCCAGGTCGTGAACTAGTCGCGACAGCGTCGCAAGAACTTCCTCGGCCGCAGTCGGATCGAGTGCCGAAGTCGGTTCATCGAGCACCAGAACCTTCGGGTTCATCGTCAGAACGGCACCAATCGCCACGCGCTGCTGCTGGCCACCGGACAACGTACGAAGGGCGCGGCGGCGTAGATCGGCAATACCCAACAGGTCGAGCGTTTCCTCGACACGACGGCGCATGACTTGGGGTGCGAGACCGAGCTGTTCCATCCCGTAGGCCAGCTCTTCCTCCACCACATCGGTGACGAAGCCGGCCAACGGATCTTGGCCGACCATGCCGACCAGGTGGGCAAATTCCCGGGGCGGGCGGTCTTGTGTCGAGATCCCAGCGACGGTGACGGTGCCATCGAGATGACCGCCGGTGAAGTGTGGAACAAGTCCGTTGAACAAGCCAAGAAGCGTCGATTTCCCGGCACCTGTGCGGCCGGTCACCAAGACGAGTTCGCCCTCCTCGATCGTCAAATCCAGATCGTGCAGGGTCGGCTGATCAGCACCGTCATACGTCATGGAGACGTGGGCGAGCTCGATCATGCGTCCACCTTGTCACTCAAACCAATTGCCGCGAAAGCCGGCGGCGGCGTCAGGAATGCCGGCAAGACGCCGACGACCACACCGATCAAGGGTACGAGCCCGAGTTCCGGCCACGCGATTTTCATGGTCGCCGTATACATCGACTCAGGATCGAAAGACCCCATGGCAATCAAAGTTGTCGCCACCCCGAGGCCACAGACGGCGGTGACAACCTCGGCAAGCTGCCAGCGATCGGGCCGGTAACGGGTCCGCTGCACGCGCTTGCCAGCAACCACAAAGCCAATCAGCGCGACGACGCTGCCGGCGGCCAAGACCGGCGCAGCGAGATAGCGGGGTGTGGTCGCATCGAGCGATGCGTAGGTCCCCACACAGATGCCGATCAGTCCACCGATCATCAGCGTTCCGGTGATCGCACGTTCGCGCCGGTCTGCGGTGCCCAAGCGTCCATAGCCGCGCGAATCCATCGAGGCGGCGAGGTGCAGTGAACGATCCAACGCATCTTCCATCACGGGAATGACGATTGTCTTGAGCACCCGGAAACTCTTGCCACTGATGCCGCGCAACTTGCGCGCCCGATTGACCCGAATGATGCTCTCGGCGAGTTGCGGGAACACGCTTACGGCAACAACGATGGCGGTGCCAATTTCATACAGGGCGGGCGGCATCGACCGCAGTAACCGTTTCGGATTGGCCAAGGAGTTCGCGGCGCCCAGGCAGATCAGCATCGTGGCGAGCCGGAGCCCGTCATAGAAGCCGCCCAACAGCGATTCGGCCGAAATGTCGCCGAAGAGTTGGATGCCGCGGGCAATATCGGGCAGCGGGATTTCGGGCAGGTGGAACAGGACCGTCTGACCGCCCCCACCACTGAACACAAACCGAAATGCCACCCGAAAAAGCACGACGAACAGCCCAAGATAGAGGTAGAGCCGAAATGACATGGCCCAAGGCGAATCAGAACGACGCGCCACCACTACATAGATAACGACGGCCAGGATCACTGCGAGCAACAGCGGATTGGTCGTCCGGCTAGCCGCCGTCGCAAGGCCTATCGCCCAGATCCACCAGGCACCCGGGTGGAGATCTCGCGGCAGGAAATAGGAAGCCACCGAAATCATGAAGGTCAGCCTATGCGCAATCCTTCGGTGCAGCCGCCACCCCGGGCGGGTAGCGTCAATGCATGAGCCTTTCAGTTGAGCTTCGTCATATCCTTGACGGCAAGTGGCGCAGCGTGCGCGAACAATCCCGCGAACAGCTGTCCCAACTTGACCTGCTTGCCGACCCATCACTGAGTCTCGATGATGCCTGTGACCGTGCGCTCGATCAGATGCAGCAACTGGTGTCGGCGGGAATACCTGCCGCCGGATTCCCCGAGGCGTACGGCGGAGAAGGCGATCCCGGCAAGGCCGTCACCGGCATCGAAGCCCTCGCCCAGTTCGATTTGTCACTGATGGTCAAGGCCGGCGTCCAATGGGGGCTGTTCGGTGGCGCGGTCGAAAATCTCGGCACCGACCGGCACCACGAGGCCTACCTGCAGGATCTGATCAATCTTGATCTCCTCGGCTGCTTCGCCATGACCGAGACTGGCCACGGTAGTGATGTGCAAAGCTTGGAAACAACCGCAACCTACGACGTCGCGACGCAAGAGTTCGTGATCAATTCACCCACTCCATCCGCGCGCAAGGACTACATCGGCGGCGCCGCGAAACACGCGACTATGGCAGCGGTGTTCGCACAACTGATCAGCCATGGCGAGGATTTCGGCGTGCACTGTTTGCTCGTGCCGCTGCGCACGGCCAAGGGCAAGAATCTGCCCGGCGTTACGACGTCGAGCTGCGGCTACAAGGGCGGCCTTGCTGGCGTGGACAACGGGCGGATTATGTTCGACAACGTGCGGGTGCCGCGCGAGAATCTGCTCGACCGCTACGGCCACGTCGCCGCGGACGGCACCTACTCCTCGCCGATCGACAGTAAGAACAAGCGCTTCTTCACCATGCTCGGCACCCTGATCCGTGGCCGTGTCAGCGTTGGTGGCTCGGCCAATGCGGCGGCACAGACCGCGCTCAGCATCGCGGGTCGGTATGCGCTGCAGCGCACGCAATTCGAGGGCAAGGATGGTGCCGAGGTCGTCCTGATGGACTACCGCATGCACCAGCGCCGACTCCTTCCGTTGATCGCCCGCTCGTACGCCATGCAGTTCGCGCAAAACCAACTTGTCGCGCGCATGCATCGGATCCAAGTAGACGACGATCCTGATCCGCAGGCGGCGCGCGAGCTCGAAGCCCGCGCCGCTGGCATCAAAGCGGTCGCCACCTGGCATGCGTCGCACGCGATCCAGGAATGCCGCGAAGCCTGCGGTGGTGCCGGCTATATGGCCGAAAATCGACTCACTATTCTGCGTGGCGATGTCGATGTGTTCACCACCTTCGAGGGTGACAATCATGTGTTGCTCCAGCTTGTCGCCAAGGGTTTGTTGACGTCATACGCCGAAGAAGTCGGTGGCTTGGATCCACTCGGCATGGTGCAGTTTGTTGCTAGTTCGGTTGCCGATGTTGTGAAGGAGCGCACCGCCGCCTCACAACTGATCCAACGATTGATCGATGCCCGGCCCGGCAAGGAAGACTCCGAAGCGAGCCTGCGTGATCGGGGCACTCAGCTCGATCTGTTCGAGGATCGTGAGCAGCATGTCCTAGAAACCGCGGCGCGCCGGCTCCAGCGTGCCGACAAGAAGGACAAAAACCAGGCGTTCGATACTTTTAATGCGGCGCAGGACCACGTCGCCAAGGCAGGTCGGGTTCACATCGACCGGATCGTGCTCGAGGCCTTCACCGCCGCGATTGCCCGTTGCGAAGATCCCGAGGCCCAAGACCTCCTCCGCCTCGTATGCGATGCATATGCCTTGTCGATTCTTGAGGAGGACAAGGCCTGGTTCATGGAGCACAAACGGTTGACTGCCGCCCGCGCCAAGGCCGTGACAAGTGAGCTCAACAATGTGCTTGAAGAGTTGCGACCACATACGTTGACGCTGATCGAAGGTTTCGGCATCCCCGAGGAATCACTTGGCACCGTGATGCTGGAAGTCTGAGCCGGGCTTGGCATTAAACGGCGCTGGCAACTAGATTGTTGCGGGCAGAAACTTTCGAACTAGCACGGGGGAAGATCGATGGTGGCACGAGTCTACGGGCCGTTTGGGTACTATCAGGACATCTACGGGGGCGCAAACGGCGACGCGATTCGCCGTTCGTTGGATCATCCGGCCAACAATGTTAAGTCGATCTCGACTGTCGCCGGCGACTTGGCCGACGACAAACAGGCCGCGATGAATGCTACCGAGGGCAACATCGCGAAGAGCGTCGGCATCAATCCCGAATCGGCTCATGGGACGGCTCTCAAACTCGTTCAGAACGGGCAGTATGCACTCGGTTGCCTTCGACGGTTTGCCACCCATGTCGATGACTTCGACACCACAGTCAATTCGCTCAACACGAGATATAACGCCAGTGTCAACAGCGCACGGCACGACCCCGACTTCGACTCGAACGGTGGCGATCTCTCGCTCAGCGATTTTCGCAAGACCGCCGAGTCCAACCTGTAACCCGAATACAAGGATGCGCTCTTCAAGGTCGAATCAGACGCCGATGCGGTTCAAGCGATGCTCGATCAGGGCGCGACGACCAGCAACGTCAAAGAACTCGTGATGTCCGGGATGATCCCGCTCGAGGCCGCTGCCGCCTACCGCAGCCTCAGCCTGACTCCCGAGGAGCGCTACAAGGCCTATCGCGCCGGTATCAAAACCGGCGCCAACGAGGACTTCGCCAAGATGACCGAGGATGAGCGTCAACAGTTCGTCAAGGACGAGCCGGGCATGGTCCCGTTTCTGATGAATCTGCCCCATCCGAGCGAGCAGCAAATTGCCGATGTCGTGGCACTCGTTCTGCCACACGTCGACGGCGTCGACGCCAAGGCGGATGCCAGTGAGATCAAATCCGCCCTCGAGGGCGGCAAAGGCCCCGCAGTCTTCCTGCACGGTTTCGAACGGTCGCAGCAGATCTCCGCGGCAATGGCGACTCTGGCCCCGTGGCTGAAACAACACCAACTCGATGTCTCTGACGTGCCCGTGGCCAAGGACATGAATGCCTATCTCAAGGAATTCGCCAAGGAAACCTGGCCAAAACACAATGAGATCATGGACTACATCAAGGCCGACGAACACGTCTGGAATCTCGCTATCAACACCGATGGCGGAAACTTCAATATCACCGCCGACGAAGCGCCAGGGTTCACCGATGCGCAAAAGCCGGGACTCATGACGTCGTTTGCCAATGACTTCCTACATCTGTCGAATGAAGACATTGCCGGCGGCTGGGATGATCTTCCCAAATCGTTCCGTGACGATGCCGATCAGCTTCCGCCGACACAATCGTCCACCACCGCCGCTGGATCTTCTAGCATCATGCACAAAAACAAGGATTTCATGGACTTGGCCGGATTCTTGGTCAATGGCGATGCAATGGGCGGCGATGACCTGAGCAAACACGTTGCCTCGACGGCGATGACCTCGGTTGCCATGTGGGATTCCTACACCGACAGAGTCGCCGGCGGCGACAAGATGGGCGAGTGGGACGACGAACTCGCGGGCAAGGTCATGAACTTGGTGAGCCGCAATCACGAGGCGGCCGCCGACCTGCTCGAAGGTGGCGACCAGGTGCCGCCGAACTACATGGGCAATGGCAGCAGTGGCATGCTCACGATGTATGGGACGAGTTTCAACGAGACGCTGTTGGGACACCACTGGAGCAACAAGCACGCTGACTTCGATGGCAACACGCCCGAAGAGAACATCGCCTCGATGCTCAACTGGATGCATGACGCCCACAACGGTGACACCGGTCTCCCGGTCGATGCGGCCGAACGAGAGCTGGCCGACAGGGCATTCGATGGGTTCGTGAAGACCATCACGAACGCCGAACCGATCGGGTACGAGAAGGACAACAACAGTGTCTTCAAGGAGTTGATGGGTTCAGGTGGCGACGGTGGCGACGATTCGGCCGCCGCGTACAACCGCGCGATCGCCTTGGGCCTCACCGATGCGCTGGCCGATCATCTCGACGAGTTCTCACTGGAGGCCGCTGACCTGCCCGTGGATGGCTTGACCAAAACCGACCAGGTCCGACTTATGACACTTCTGATGAGCGATAACGACGACGGCGACCGGCAGAGCAATGCATTCCGTTTGTCGACCATCGTGACCGCGCACGAGCAGGATCGGATCCACGACTTCATTGCCCATGTGAGCGACAAGGATGGAATCGGGCCACGTGCGCTTGCGGGCGGGAACGCGCGCCTGTCGGCGATGCTCGACTCGGCCGCCTTCAACGAGGCGGTCGAGCGAGGCGCCAACCTGCAAGACGCGAAAGCGGAGCAGGTCCGCAATATGAAGATCGCCTCGGGCATTGTGGCCAGCCTTGCCGGAGGCCTTCCTGATCCCACCGGACTCATCGGGCCAGCCGCAGGCATCGGCAACACGCTCGTCGCAAACCTGACCGAAGCGCCAGCCATTCCCGCCCCACCGGCTGACTTGCCGGAGAACTACTCGCCGACGGGGTCGCACGTTTCGACTGCTAACACGATCGGACTCATCCAATCGATGCTCGACGCGAAGATGCTTGACAAGTCGGATCTGCCGCCGAGCCTGACCTATCCTTACGTCAACAGCGATGGATCAGTTCCCCCATCGGACCAGATTGGCGACGACGCAGCGAACATTCTCGATCCCTACTTCGAGAAGTACCCGCCGGCGGGGACTTCTCCCAAGCCGGGCCAGGCGCCGTTCTTCACGACGTTCGAGAATGACCTCACCGATCAATACAACACGCTCGGCAATTACTACACGCTCCCTGACACCGGCAATTCCTCCGATTCGGCCAACAGTTTCCTGACCAACCCCGATTGGAAGGTCCACAAATGAGACACCGACTAATCCGCTGGCTGGTCGCGGCCTTGCTCGCGGTGTCGATCACTGGTTGTGGGGAGTCGCCCAAGCCGGTGCCGAAGGAAAAGTCGGTGTGCTCCACCGCAGGCGGAACGTGTTTCGGTATCCCCGAGATCACCGTCACCTATTGCGAGATCGAAGGAATCCGCGAACTCATTCGCAAAGGCAAGCTCGATGCCAAAGATCTCCCGGCCGATTCAGACTTCACGATGCTAAACGGCGCGCCCCTGATCGTGGACTTCCGACGCGACTCGATGCGTGACATCGTCCGGTTCCTCGACCGCGAACTCGGAGCCGCAGTTTACCGGCAGGGACTTCACGTTGACCCCGACTTCAAGCATCGCTGCCTTCGAAACCCGACCCAAACACGTATGCAGCGGACCGAGGGCGGCCCCCGGATCCCTCGCTCCTGAACAATCGTCGCCCCACACCTCGTTACGTCATACGAATCGTGGCCTATAGCCCTCACCCGGTATGACGTAATGGCGGCAACGAGGCGAAATTGCCCTGACCCGTGCGATGGCTTAACATGGAAACTACTAGGACATCCTAGTAATATCTCGCGCGACCGAGGAATCCCATGAAAACCGAACTCCACAAGCCCGTCAACCCGGTCCGTTTGGTGACCGCATCGGCGTTATTCGACGGTCATGATGCCTCGATCAACATCATGCGGCGCATCTTCCAGAGCCAAGGCGCAGAGGTCGTACACCTCGGCCACAACCGCTCGGTGCAAGAAGTCGTCGATGCGGCGATCGAGGAAGACGTCCAAGGCATCGCTGTCTCCTCCTATCAGGGCGGCCACGTCGAGTACTTCGAATACCTCATGCAGTTGCTGCATCAGATGGGCGCGGACCACATCAAGGTCGTCGGCGGTGGCGGCGGCGTGATCGTCGCAGAAGAGATCGATCGGCTACGCAAGTCCGGCGTCACGATCTTCTCGCCCGAGGATGGCCAGCGAATGGGCTTGGTCGGGATGATCAACTCGGTCGTCAAGGATTGCGACGTCGATCTGACCCAAGATCCAGCTGACATCGGCGCCGTCCTAGCTGGCGAGCGAGCCGCTTTGGCCCGTGCCATCACCTGCGCCGAGGCGGGCAAACTCGCCGCCGATGACGTGCGCCAGATCACGACGGCCGCCGCCGCATCGCATGCGCCCGTGCTGGGCGTAACCGGTACCGGCGGATCGGGCAAGTCCTCACTCGACGACGAGATCATCCGTCGTTTCCGCGTCGACCAACAAGACAAACTCCGCATCGCCGTCATCGCGGTCGATCCCACTAGGCGTAAGGGCGGCGGCGCACTGCTCGGCGACCGCATCCGGATGAATTCGCTCGATGGCGACCGCATCTTCTTCCGCTCGCTCGCGACGCGCGGCAACCGCGAGGTGCCCGAATGCCTCCCGCAGGTCATCGAACTCTGCAAGGCAGCCGGCTTCGATCTGATCCTGGTGGAGACACCCGGCATCGGCCAGGGTGATGCCGCAATCGTTTCGTTGGTCGATGTGTCCATGTATGTCATGACGCCCGAATTCGGTGCGGCCTCCCAACTGGAGAAGATCGACATGCTCGACTTCGCCGATGTCGTCGCGATCAACAAATTCGAGCGGCGCGGCGCAAAAGATGCCATGCGCGATGTCGGCCGCCAACTCGTACGCAACCGTGAGGCGTTCGGCTCCGGACCCGGTGACATGCCAGTCTTCGGCACCTCCGCGGCGACCTTCAATGACGATGGCGTCACCGCGCTATACCAATTCCTCAAAGAGCTCCTCAGCGCGAAAGGTCTGGTCCTCGACGAGCCGCTGCTAGCGCAGGTCACCGTCAAGCACTCCAGCGGCCTCGCCCATGTCGTTCCGCCCGAACGCGGCCGCTATCTCGCCGAAATCACCGAGCTCATCCGGGCTTATCACGCCGAAACCGAAGCACTCGCGGCCAAGGCCGTACGCATCCAACAGCTCACGGCAGTCAACTCCGAGCTTGAGCAGGCGGGCCTCGATCACAGCGACGTCACCGGCCTCCTCACTCAGGCGACGAAGGCATTGCCGGCGACGGTTGCCGATCAGCTTGAGGGCTGGCCGGCGGTTGTTGAGTCCTATTCCGGCGATGAACAGATCTTCACGATTCGTGGCAAGCAGATCCACAATCAGTTAACCCGCGAATCATTGTCCGGTAACAAGGTTTCCCGCGTCGCGCTGCCGCGGACAACCGATCACGGCGAGCTCATCAAATTTTGGCGGCGCGAAAATCTGCCCGGCTATTTCCCGTTCACCGCAGGGGTCTTCCCGTTCAAGCGCGAGGGCGAAGATCCGGCCCGTATGTTTGCCGGCGAGGGCGACCCGTTCCGGACGAATGCCCGTTTCAAACTCTTGTCCGAGGATGCTCCGGCAACCCGCCTATCGACGGCTTTCGACTCGGTGACCCTGTATGGCCGCGATCCCGGTCTAAGCCCCGATGTCTACGGCAAAGTCGGCACCTCGGGCGTCTCAGTAGCAACGCTCGACGACATGAAGGCACTGTTCGACGGCTTCGATTTGACCGAGCCGACGACCTCGGTGTCGATGACGATCAACGGGCCAGCGCCGACCGTCCTTGCCTTTTTCCTCAACACCGTGATCGACCAACAACTCGACAAGTTCGCCGTCGACAATGATCGAGCACCCTCGGCCGAAGAAGCCGCAGATGTCCGCGCCGCCGCGCTCGAGGCCGTTCGCGGCACCGTGCAAGCCGATATCCTCAAGGAAGATCAGGGCCAGAACACCTGCCTGTTCTCCACCGAGTTCAGCCTGCGCATGATGGCCGACATCCAGGAATGGTTCATCGAGCAGCAGGTCCGTAACTTCTATTCGGTATCGATCTCCGGCTATCACATTGCCGAGGCCGGGGCCAACCCGATCAGCCAGCTCGCCTTCACCCTGTCCAACGCATTCACCTACGTCGAGGCTTATCTGGCGCGCGGTATGGCGATCGACGACTTCGCGCACAATCTCTCGTTTTTCTTTTCCAACGGGATGGACCCGGAGTACGCAGTGCTTGGCAGGGTGGCCCGGCGCATCTGGGCGGTTGCCATGCGCGACAAGTATGGCGCCAATGAACGCTCACAGAAGCTGAAGTACCACGTGCAAACATCGGGTCGATCGCTGCACGCGCAAGAAATGCAGTTCAACGACATTCGTACGACGCTGCAGGCGCTCATCGCGATCAATGACAACGCCAATAGTCTGCACACGAATGCCTTCGACGAAGCAGTGACGACGCCCAGCCCCGAATCGGTACGCCGAGCGCTGGCGATCCAGCTCATCATCAACCGCGAATGGGGCCTCTCACTCAACGAGAACCAGCTCCAAGGCTCCTACATCATCGACGAACTCACCGATCTTGTGGAGGAGCGGGTGCTCGCCGAATTCGACAGCATCAATGAGCGCGGCGGCGTACTTGGCGCGATGGAAACCGGCTATCAACGCGGCCGGATCCAGGACGAGTCAATGCTTTATGAGCATCGCAAGCACGACGGCTCGATCCCGATCGTGGGCGTCAACACCTTCCGGCACCCCGAGGGGACCGAAGAGGAGAAGCCGACGATCGAGCTGATGCGTGCGACCGACGCGGAGAAGGAATCACAACTCAATCGCGTACATGCCTTCCAATCGAGCCACAGCCAAGACGCCGAGCAGGCGATCCAGCGGCTCAAGGAAGCCGCCATCTCGCACGAGAATGTCTTCGCCGTTCTGATGGATGCGGCGCGGGTTTGCTCGCTCCAGCAGATCACCGAGACATTCTTCGAGGTCGGTGGCCAGTACCGTCGGAACGTGTGACTGACCGCTCTTCACCCGGGTGAGTGTGGAATGTGGGCAACGGGGTACCACTCCGCATGGTGCGTCAGACACGGGTCGTCCGGACACGTGCACTGGCACCGTGAGAAGGAGGGTTCAACATGGGAAACATCGACTGGTGGGTCTGGCTGATCATCGCAGTTGTTCTGGTATTGGTCGTCGCAGCGGTATTCGCTAGCGCAACATCGGGCCGACGTAAGGAGACCCGTCGTAGCAAGGCCGCAGAGATCCGTGACCACGTAAGAGGTTCGGAGATCGAGGCACGCCGCAGCGAGGCCGATGCATCGGCGGCTCGCGCCGATGCCGACGAGGCGAGAATGGCTGCCGAGCAGCTCGACCGTCAGGCTCAGGAGCACGAGCAGCGGGCGGCCTCGAACTACGACGAGGTGAACGAGCAGTTGGTCGAAGCCGACCGGATCGACCCCGATGTCAACACCCGCCACGGCAGTCGTGACGATCGAGTTGACGATCGAGTTGACGACCGAGGCGATGACCGGGGTGACCACGGCGGGGCCCATTCGACGGCCCGGGACTGAACCCAACGCGCGACTCGTAAGGTGGAGCGTATGAGCGCCTCTCCCAGTGTCGAGCAGGTTTTCGAACTTCCCGCGGTCACCGAAATGCTGGTGCCTGCGGAATTCCTCGACGAGAACACGCACATGAACATCGGTCACTACCTCACGTTGTGCGCGCGAGGCGTCGGTGCTCGCTGTGACGAGATGGGGCTCGGTCAGGACTATATCGACCACCGGCGCCTGACAATGTTCACCGCCGAGCACCATATCCGCTACTTCGCGGAGCTTCGGCTCGGCCAGGAATTGTCGGTCCACACCCGTCTGCTGGACCGCTCAGACAAGGTGCTTCACGCCATGGCTTTCCTGGTCAACCGGTCGACCAACGCGCTTGCCTGCACATTCGAAGTGACGCTCGTTCATGTCGGTATGGACACCCGCACGGCCGAACCGTTCCCCATCGATATTGCTGATCGAATCGACCTCACGCTCAAGGACGACGACTATTCCTGGTCTGCGCCGCTATGCGGTGTGATGGGCATTCGGCACAAGTGAAGGACGATCTCGGTCAGCTGATTGACCGCACCGGCCCGGCCCAGCGGATCGTCTCGTTGGTTCCGTCCCTGACCGAGGCAATCGCGGCAACCCGTCCCGATGCACTTGTCGGCGCCACCGACTGGTGCACACATCCTGCCGATCTCGACGTGACCCGGGTCCGCGGGACGAAGAATCCGAATCTCCAGACGATCCTCGAGCTGGCTCCGGATCTCGTGCTGGCCAATCGGGAGGAGAACCGTGAACTCGACGTAACCCGGCTTCGGGCGGCCGGGATCGATGTCTGGGTCACGGTCATCGAGACGGTCGAGCAGGCCTGCGCTTCGATGCGGCGGCTGTTCACCGACGGACTGCAATGGCCGGTGCCGCAATGGCTCGATGAGGTCGAGCAACTCTGGCTTGGACCGGTCCCAGCTGTCAGTGCGACCGTCGCGATCCCGATCTGGCGCGATCCGTGGATGGTGGTCGGCAGCTCAACGTTCACCGGTGATCTCGCACGTCGACTTGGCTGGGCTAATGCTTTCGATGGCTCGGCTGAACGCTATCCGCATGTTGAGTTGGCCGAGATCGACCGGCCCGACACCGATCTCGTGCTACTACCCGACGAGCCGTATGCGTTCGGCCCCGACGATGGTCCCGAGGCCTTCACCCATACGCCCACCCAACTCGTCGCGGGCCGGCTACTCACCTGGTACGGGCCGGCGATGCTTGAAGCTCACCGCGAGCTCGCAAAAATCAGGCTGCCGTGAACCACGAACGAGTCAAGCGGCTCAGCCCAAACGCACTCGATGGGCCGCAACGAGCGTTGTACGACAGCATGGTCGGCGGAAAGCGCGGACAAGGGCAGCAACACTTCCCATTAACCAAGCCTGATGGCTCTCTTAACGGGCCATTCGGGCTGATGCTGCACACCCCCGAACTCGGTGCTCCCCTCCAGCGATTGGGGTCTCAGATCCGTTATGCGACGAAGATCTCCGACCGCGTCCGCGAGATCGCAATTCTGACCGTCGCTCGTGACTGCAGCAGTTCCTTCGAGGCCTTCGCACACGAAGCGGTCGGCCGTTCAGTCGGACTCAGCGACGAGGAGATCACCGCGCTTCGGGACGGGGCATTCAGCTCAGAGCGGCCCGAAGAAAATTGCGCGGCCGCATTGTGCTCATCGCTCGCTGCGCATGCCCACACCAGCACCGACGCTTTCGACACGGCGCGGTCCGGATTGACCACCGAACAAATCCTCGAACTCGTCACGCTCGTGGGCTACTACCGATTACTCGCCCAACTGATGAATATCGCCGGCGTCGAATCCTAGCCGGGTCAGTCCTCGTTGCCGTTGTATTTGGCCTCGAGGATTGCCACCGACTCAGGGCTGCTTGCCACGACTGGCGGAGTCTCACCCACGATCGCGTTGTGACTACCCCACGCGAGGTATTTGGCCGTCAGGTTGATCATGGTGGCAAAACGATTGCGATTGCCGAGCAGCGTCGCAACGTGCAAACCGACCCAGATCGCCCAAGCCGGGAACCCTTTGAGCCGCGGCAGACCCTTGATCTGCGCGATCGCCGAGGCGCGACCAATCGTGGCCATAGTGCCTTTGTCGCCGTATTTGAACGCTTTAATCGTTTCGCCCTGAAGGCCCTTGCGGATCACTTTGGCGACGTGCTTACCACCTTGGATTGCTGGCTGCGCCAGTTGCGGCAACGCCGCCGGACCGATCGAGACGTCACCAATCGCATAGACATTGTCGAGCCCCTCAACCTTCCAGTGCTCGTCGACCATAATGCGACCGCCGCGACCTTGCGGGACGTCCCAGTCCTTGACCGTCGAGTGGACTGTGACGCCGCTGGCCCAAACCACGATGCCGGCGGGCAGAAACTCTTCGGCCGCGTCGCCGCGGGCAATCAGGACGCCATCGGCACGAACTTCCTTAACGGTCGTGCCCAGGCGCATATCGACGCCACGCTTCTCGAGCGCTTTGCGCGCATAGTCGCGGAGGTTCGGGTGGAACGGCCCAAGAACGTGCGGCGCCATTTCGATGAGCGTGATGTGGACGTGGTCGCGATCGAGTTCGGGGTAGGTCGTTGGCATGTCGTTGTTGCGCAGTTCGGCAAACGCGCCTGCAGTCTCTACACCGGTCGCACCACCGCCGACGACAACGAGGCGCAGATCATCATCAAGTCGGTTAACGGCGGCATTTTCGAGCGCGGCGAACATCCGATCACGGACCGCGAGTGCCTGCGAACGCCGATACAGCGGCATCGAGAATTCCTCGGCACCGGGAATTCCAAAGAAGTTGGCCGTGACGCCAGTCGCAATGACCACGTAGTCGTAGGAGATACGGACACCGCTGGCGAGCAGGATCTGCTTCACGGAGTGGTCCATCGACTCGACCGTTCCCTTGAGGAATCGGACGTTGTCCTGCTTGGCGCGAATTGCGCGGAGGAACCAGGTGACATCACCCGGGTTCAGGCTTGCGGTGGCCACTTGGTAGAGCAGCGGCTGGAACGTGTTGTAGGTATGACGGTCAATTAGGGTCACGTCTACATTGGCGCGCTTGAGCTTACGGACGACCGCGACGCCGCCGAATCCGCCGCCGATCACGACAACGTGCGGGCGCTTCGTCATGGTGTTTTTACTATCAGCCATAACAACAGGTTATCGGTGCATCCGATGCCGTTAAACACCGAATCACCTCATTTGTCTCGGACGAACCAGGCGTGTGATTCAGGTCTCCGCAAAAGTATGAAGGTCGCGACCGCGAGGCCGGTCATCACAAAGCCGAGCGGCGGGACAAACAGCGAGATCAGCGCGGTGACCACTGAAAGCACCAATAACCCGGTGCGACCCCAGCGTTGACGAAGCAATGTCGCTGTCGCAAAAACGATGCCAAGTAGTGCGAGCACAGCGCAAACACTGCACGCCACGAACATGAAACCCGCCAGTTGTTCGGCACTCTTGCCGCTCGACTTGACCGCATCGGCGATCAACCGGTTGTCGTTCATCAGCGTGATGTAGTCGCTCTTGGCGACCGCATAGAACAGCACATTGATCGCGCAGATGAAGCCGACAAGCGCCGAGCCGAGGCCAGCGATCAGTCCGGCGATCAGGACTGGTCGGGGCATCTTGGCCGGGATCGCGGGTTGAGTAGCCGAGTCGCCGGGTTGAGTAGCCGAGGAACGAGGCGCATCGAGACCATCACCGGCGATTGCCGCGACTGGCACCGCGACCGGCGGCACATATTTGCCGTTCTTGAACGCGAACCAACGCCGCGCTTCGGGCGTCCAGAGCAACGTCGCGCACCAGATCGAGAACGCTGCTGGGATTAACCCGAGGATGCTCAGACTCAGGAATGACACGGCGGCCAAAACACAGATGACGGTCAGGATAATCCGCGACGCCTGATGTCCAAGGGCGGTGTAGATCGCGAAGATGACACCGACCGCGGCGATAACCGCCAGCGCCATGAGCCCCCAGCGCAGCCAGCCGATGACATCGTCAAATTGGAGGCCGGCGCGCTTGAGGGCATCACCATCGAGGGCCTTACGGATCTCCTTTTGGACTGCAATCGAGCCCCAATTGCTGAGCGCCCAACCGACCTGGAAGAACAACATCAGGCACAGCGCGCCAGCAAAAAGACAGGCGGTGAGTATGCGCGGCGGTCGTTCCAGGGCGGGGACGGTCATACGCCTATCCCATCACGCGGAGGTGACAGTGAGCGCGTCGGCTTCACCTTCGCGATCGACAACAACCGTGTCGCCATCGCGAATCTCGCCAGCCAGCAATGCGCGAGCCAACCGATCACCGATCGACTGTTGCACGAGTCGGCGCAGCGGCCGGGCACCATAGGCCGGGTCCCATCCGGTGACCGCCAACCACTCACGCGCGGCGGCAGTGACATCGAGCGTGATGCGCCGCGATGCGAGTCGAGCGGCAAGCGCCAGGACCTGGAGATCGACGATGTGCGCAAGCTCCTCAGTGCCGAGCGCATCGAAGATCACGACCTCATCGAGTCGGTTGAGGAACTCAGGCTTGAACGAAGCCCGTACGACCGTCATGACTGCCTCTCGTTTAGCCGCATCGTCCAATGCCGGATCGACCAGGAAGGTGCTACCAAGGTTCGACGTCAGGATCAAGATGACATTGCGGAAGTCGACCGTACGTCCCTGTCCATCGGTCAGTCGCCCGTCATCGAGCACCTGCAGCAGAATGTCGAAGACTTCCGGATGTGCCTTTTCGACCTCGTCGAGCAGGACCACTGAATAGGGCCTACGGCGCACGGCCTCGGTGAGCTGCCCGCCCTCTTCGTAGCCGACATAACCCGGAGGTGCACCGACAAGCCGGCTGACCGAGTGCTTCTCGGAGTATTCGCTCATGTCGATTCGAATGATCGCGCGCTCGTCGTCGAACAGGAATTCTGCCAACGTTTTGGCCAGCTCGGTCTTGCCGACACCGGTCGGGCCAAGGAACAGGAATGATCCCGTCGGACGGTCCGGGTCGGAGATTCCAGCGCGCGACCGGCGCACGGCATCGGAGACGGCCGTGACTGCGGTCTTCTGACCAATCAATCGCTTGCCGAGTTCGTCCTCCATCCGGAGCAACTTGCCGGTTTCACCCTCGAGCAGCCGGCCGGTCGGTATGCCGGTCCAGGCCGCCACCACTTCGGCGATGTCGTCGGCGCCGACCTCCTCATGCACCATGAGATCAGCTTTGTCGACCGGCTCGGCCGCCTGAGCCGCTATCAGAGCGGCCTCCATCTGCGGTAATTCGCTGTAGAGCAACCGGCTAGCAGTTTCCATGTCGCCATCGCGCTGTGCGCGCTCAGCCGCGGAGCGAACCTCATCGATACGCTCCTTGATCTCACCAACCGCGTTGAGGCTCTGCTTCTCGGTCGCCCAACGCGCTTCAAGGCCACGGAGCTGCTCCTGCTTATCGGCCAGTTCGACCCGCAGCTTGGAGAGCCGCTCCTTGGAAGCTTCATCGTCTTCCTTGGCAAGATGCATCTCTTCCATCATGAGCCGGTCGGCGGCGCGGCGCAGCTCGTCGATCTCGATCGGACTCGAGTCGATCTCCATACGCAGCCGGCTGCTCGACTCATCGATCAAGTCGATGGCTTTATCCGGTAGTTGGCGACCGGGAATGTAACGGTCGGACAGCGTTGCGGCAGCCACCAGAGCGGCATCGGCGATTGCGACCTTGTGATGGCTCTCGTACTTCTCTTTGATGCCGCGCAGGATCGCGATCGTGTCCTCGACGGTGGGCTCGCCAACGAAGACCTGTTGGAAGCGTCGCTCGAGCGCCGGGTCCTTCTCGATGCGCTCGCGATATTCATCAAGCGTCGTCGCACCGATCATCCGCAACTCGCCGCGGGCCAACATCGGCTTGAGCATGTTGCCAGCGTCCATCGCGCTGTCGCCCCCGGCGCCCGCACCGACGACGGTATGCAGTTCGTCGATGAAGGTGATGACCTGCCCGTCGGACGCCTTGATCTCGGCGAGCACGGCCTTGAGCCGCTCCTCGAATTCGCCGCGATATTTGGCGCCTGCGATCATGGCGCTCAGGTCAAGGGAAATAAGTCGACGACCTTTGAGCGATTCGGGCACGTCGCCAGCCACGATGCGTTGCGCGAGGCCCTCGACGACCGCGGTCTTGCCGACGCCGGGTTCACCAATCAGCACGGGGTTGTTTTTCGTACGACGGCTCAGTACCTGGATCACGCGGCGGATCTCACTGTCACGGCCGATCACCGGATCGAGTTTGCCCTCACGTGCGATGGCGGTCAGGTCGACGCCGTACTTCTCCAAGGACTGATAACTGTCCTCGGCGTCCTGGCTGGTCACGCGCGCCGCACCACGCACAGAGGAAAACGCCGCCTGCAGCGCTTCGGCCGAGGCACCCGCATTCTCAAGAACCGTTCGTGCGCCGGAGTCGACCGTCGCGATCCCGACGACAAAATGCTCGGTCGAGATGAACTCATCGCCGAGTTGGCCGGCCAGATCTTGCGCCCGTTGCAACACCTCGTGGCTGGCGCGCGACAGACCTGGATTTTTCACACTGGCGCCGCTGGCCGCGGGCAGTGACTCCAACTCAGCTTTGAGTCCGGCGGCAACCGCATTCGGGTCTGCGCCGACCGCCTGCAGCAAGGGCGCGGCGGGGCCACCTTCCTGCGTTAAGAGGGCGGCCAGCAAATGCGCCGGCTCGACGGCGGGATTGCCAGCAGCGGCGGCGGTCGAAATTGCCGAGGCCAAGGCCTGCTGACTGCGCGTCGTGAACTTCGAAAGATCCATAGAAATACTCCTAGCACCTGAGGGGATCGTTATCTACCACAACAACAATTAAGTTGAGTCCATTCCACTCAACTCTACAACTTTGCGCGGAAGAGTCCAGACCGGCGTGATATATCGCATACTCGCCCTTGATTAATTCCGGCGCTCTGCCTATTAGGCTTACCTAAGGGTGGGATGTAGGTGAGGAGAGCGAATGGATAGGCAACTGAGGGTCGCAGTCATTGGCGCCGGACCTGCGGGGATTTATGCAGCGGACATCCTCTCGAAGGAACATCCGAATGCGATGATCGACATCATCGAGCGCGATCCGACTCCATTCGGCCTCATCCGATATGGCGTCGCGCCCGATCATCCGCGCATCAAGGAGATCGTCAAGGCGCTCAAACGCGTCTTCACCCACGACAACATCCGCTTCCTCGGCAACGTCAACTACGGCACGGATCTGAAGCTCGACGACATCCGCTACTTCTATGACGCAGTGATTTTCGCAACCGGCGCCAACAAGGACCGGGATCTGCAGATCCCCGGCATCGATCTCAACGGCTCCTTCGGCGCGGCCGATTTCGTCTACTGGTACGACGGCCACCCCGAAGCGCCTCGCGACTGGGACTTCCAGCCGCATGCCGAGCAGATCGCTGTGCTGGGTGTCGGCAATGTCGGTCTCGACGTTGCCCGCATCCTCGCCAAAACCGCCGACGAACTCCTTGTGACCGAGATTGCTGACAATGTGCACGCCGGCCTGCTCAAGAATGTCGCAAAGGACGTCCACCTCTTCGCGCGTCGTGGCCCCGCCCAGGTGAAATTCACGCCGATGGAACTCCGCGAGCTCGCCAAATCGCCCAACATCGATGTCGTGATCCATCCCGAGGGCTTCGAGTTCGACGAAGGTTCACTCGAGGCACTGCGCACCAACAAAAGTCAGAAACTCGTCGTCGACGTACTCCAAAACTATTTGGCAAAGGAAGAGTCAGGCGCATCACATCGCATCCACATCCACTTCTGCCAGAACCCAGTCGAGATCCTCGGCGCGGACGGCAAGGTCACCGCGCTGCGTACCGAAGTCACCGAACTCGATGGCAATGGCGGCGCTCGGGGCACCGGGGAGTTCATCGACTGGCCAGTTCAGGCGGTCTACCGTGCGATCGGCTACTACTCCGATGAGCTTGCCGGTATGCCGTTCGACCTCAAATCGGGTGTCGTTCCCAATGACGGTGGCCGAGTCATCGACATCAACGGCGAGCCAGTCCCCGGCGCCTATGTAACTGGCTGGATCAAACGTGGCCCGGTGGGCCTAATCGGGCAAACCAAGTCCGATGCCACCAAGACCATCCGGCTGCTGCTGGAGGACATCGATCAATTGCCGACGCCTGAGCAGCCTGAGCCCGGCGCCTTGGATGCCTACCTTGAAGGCCGCGGCATCCAGTTCACAACGTGGGAAGGTTGGGAGAAGCTCGACGCGCACGAGATCGCGCTCGGCGAGCAACACACCCACCGCCGCGAACGCGTCAAGGTTGTCCCGCGCGAAGACATGGTGCACGTCTCCCGTTCCTGAAATCGGGTGCGACCGGCAGTTATTTTGCGAGCACCTGTACGTAGCATCGAGCGGCGTCCTTCGGGGCCGGCAACTTGGTCAAACCGATTCTCGCCGAGCCCTCAGGTGCGACCAC
The DNA here is from genome assembly GCF_057586615.1 of Aeromicrobium changchenzhani. Taxonomy (NCBI): domain Bacteria; kingdom Bacillati; phylum Actinomycetota; class Actinomycetes; order Propionibacteriales; family Nocardioidaceae; genus Aeromicrobium; species Aeromicrobium changchenzhani. The sequence goes on from NZ_CM172480.1 coordinate 3,353,450, forward strand.
ATACTGCTTGGTCTTCGCTTTCGACCGTTCACCATTTGCCTCACCGACGAACACCGTGACCTGATAGGCCACTGTCTTCTTCGAGGTATTTTGCAGAATTCCCGTTGAATTCCAGACCCCGTCCTTGTCAGCAGCGCACTGAAAGTCGTTCAAATCTTGCAGCCTGCTGGTGCCGGTCGGTGCAGCCACGGTAGGGGTACTTGATGGCGTCGGCGTGGCGGCTTTCGTGGTCGCTGTTGTCGGTGCGGCCTTCGGCGTCGCCTTTGTGGTCGGCTCACTGCCGGCCCCACAACCGGAGAGCAATAGGCATACGGCCACGGCGATACCGACAAAGCGCATACCTCATCACATCACGAGGTAACGTCACGATTAGGGAGCAACACCGTATTTCGATAAAGTCTACGACAGAACATGAGGAAAGCCTCATGCCTTCAAAGGAGTAAGTGTATGAGTGTGATCGAATCGGTCGGCGTCGTCGGTGGCGGCCTGATGGGCTCAGGTATTGCTGAAGTGTCAAGCCGTTCCGGGATACCGGTAACGCTTATCGAGATCAGCGCTGCGGCCGCTACGGCAGCACAGGAGCGCATCGAGGGGTCGCTACGACGGGCTGAGAAGCGCGGCAAGATCGACGCGGCCGAAGTCGAGGCCATCATGGGCCGGATCACGTTTACGACCGACCTCAAACAGCTCGCGCAATGCGATCTCGTGATCGAGGCAGCCTCGGAGAACGAGCAGGTCAAACTCGACTTGTTCCGCACGATCGGTGGCATCCTCGAGAAGGACGATGCGATCCTCGCGTCGAACACGTCGTCCATCCCGATCGTCAAGCTCGGCGCGGTGTCGGGACGCGCCAGTCGCGTCATGGGCGTGCACTTCTTCAACCCGGCTCCCGTTATGAAGCTGGTCGAGCTCATCCCTTCGTTGACGACCGCTCCAGAGACGAAGGGACGGATGGCGACATTCGTCACCGAACAGCTTGGCAAAGATCCGATCGCAGCCACGGACCGCGCCGGCTTCGTCGTCAACTCCCTCCTCGTCCCTTACCTGTTGTCAGCAATCCGCATGTACGAGGCTGGCTATGCATCGGCGGCCGATATCGATCGCGGCATGGTGCTCGGCTGCGGCCACCCGATGGGGCCACTCGCGCTGTCCGACCTGATCGGGCTCGACACAATCCGCGCAATCGGCGAGTCCATGTATGACGAGTTCAAAGAACCGCTCTACAGCCCGCCGCCACTGCTCGAGCGTATGGTCGAGGCCGGCCTGCTGGGCAAGAAGTCCGGCCAGGGCTTCTACGGCTACGCGGAATAGCGACCAATGGCTCACGACCACGCGCAGGACGCCACCGAGTTCTTCAGCAAGGAATATTGGAACGAACGCTATGGCTCGTCCGACCGGGTATGGAGTGGCGAGCCCAATCCGCATCTCGTGACCGTAGCCGGCGACCTGCGTGTCGGTCGTGCGCTGGATATCGGTAGCGGCGAGGGTGCCGATGTGATCTGGCTCGCCAGTCAGGGCTGGACGGTCAAGGCCCTTGATCTGTCCCAGGTTGCACTCGACAAGGCGGCGGCTCTGGCGCGCAGCCTCGGCGACGACGTCGCCGATCGCATCACGTGGCAACAGGCTGACCTGTTCGAGTGGCAGGCCGAGCCGCGGGCATACGACCTCGTCAGCGCGCAGTTCATGCACTTACCGAAACCGGCAATCTTTGAGTTACAGCGACGCCTCGCCGCATCCGTCGCGCCGGGCGGCACGCTGTTGATCGTGGGCCATCACCCCAACGACGAGCGACATTCGGCCGAGGGCACCAGCTTTCCTGACATTCGCTATACCGCCGAGGAAGTCGCGGCACTGCTCGACCCCGAGGACTGGACGATCGATGCGACCACGTTTTCGCGCAACTGGGTCAACCCGGACGGCGAGCCGGCGGTGGCGTTGGATGCGATCCTCCAAGCCGTTCGGCGCTGATTCGAAGCCATTCAGCGAATATTCCACCGTTGCACCCGCAACCCGGGTGCAGCCGTGACCGGAGTATGAATAAAGTGGAGTAAGCCACATTTGAGTTCTGCCCGGGAGGCACCGTGTTTTGCCCACTCACCGTCAATGACTTTCTCGACCGTGCCGTCACGGTTTATCCCGACCGTGTTGCCGTCGTGGATGAGTCTGACCAACCTGCTCCGTCGTGGGGTGAGATGACCTATGCGGAGATGGGGCGGCGCGCTGCCGCGCAGGCCGCTAATCTCGATGCGCTCGGCGTACCGGTCGGCGGTCGTGTCGCGATTATTTCGCACAACTCCGCGCGGCTCTTGACGTCATACTTCGGCGTCTCGGGTTGGGGTCGGATCCTCGTACCGGTCAATTTTCGTCTTGCACCTGCCGAGGTCAAGTACATCGTTGAACACTCCGGCGCTGAAGTTCTGATCGTTGATCCATCATTGCGGTCGTTATTGGACACGGTGACCGCCAAACATGTCTTCGTAATCGGCGAGGACGATGACAAGATCTGGGGCGGCACCGGCACGCCAGAGCCTTGGGCGGGCGATGAAGGTGCGACCGCAACGATCAACTACACCTCGGGTACGACGGCACGGCCCAAGGGCGTCCAACTGACCCACCGCACGCTGTGGCTCAATGCGACGGTGTTCGGCTGGCAGTCCTCGGTCGACGACCGCGACGTCTACCTGCACACGCTTCCGATGTTTCATGCCAATGGCTGGGGGATGCCCTATGCCATGACCGGCATGGGCGCCAAACACATCGTCATACGACAAATCGACGGCACCGAGATACTCAAACGCATCGAGAAATACGGTGTCACGATCATGTGCGCCGCCCCGGCGGTCGTCACGATGGCACTGGATGCGGCAAAGGCGTGGGACGGTGAGATCCCCGGCCGCGATCGGGTCCGCATCATCGTCGCCGGCGCCCCGCCGCCGACCAGCACGATCCAGCGCGTACGTGAGGAACTTGGCTGGGAATTCATTCAGATCTACGGGCTCACCGAGACCGCGCCGTTGCTGACGATGAGTCGCATGCGCGCTGAGTGGGAAGAGCTAGATCCCACTCAGCAGGCCCGAAATCTCGGGCACGCAGGAGCGCCGGCGGTTGGCGTGCGCATGATGGTCGACGATCTGGGCGAGGTCCTCTCGCAGACCAACCACAACCTTGAGTCCTACTGGGACAACCCGGACGAAACCGCGCGAGTCCTCAAAGATGGCTGGTTCCACACCGGCGACGGTGGAACATTCGAGGATGGCTGCATCATCATCGCCGACCGCAAGAAGGACGTCATTATCACCGGTGGCGAGAATGTCTCTTCGATTGAGGTCGAAGATGCGATCATGTCGCACCCCAATGTCACCGAGGTCGCCGTGATCGGCATCCCCGACGAGAAGTGGGGCGAGCTGATCATGGCGCTGGTAGTCTCCGATGATCCGGCGGTGACGCAGGAGGATGTCATCAACCATTGCCGCCAGTATCTCGCCGGCTACAAGTGCCCCAAGAAGGTTGAGTTCCGCGAGTCGCTCGAACGTACGGCGACCGGCAAATTGCAGAAATTCAAGTTACGCAAGCCGTACTGGGGGGGCATCGAGCGACAGGTCAACTGACCGCTCGTTCGGCTCCCCAACTCAGGCACGCTAAGGAAGTTCGATCGGCAGGTCGAGCCCGTCGAGTGAGTGCGCGCATGAACAGCTCGGATCGGGATCGACCGTTGCGGCAATCGTGCGAAGGAGGTCACGCAGGGTGTCGGTGTAGCGGGCGAACACCTCAACCACCTCCGCATGGCTGACCGCGGATACCTCGTCGACCCCGGCGTCCAGATCAGTGACGAGCGCGACGGTGGCGTAGCAAAGCCCCAACTCGCGCGCCAGCACTGCTTCGGGATGACCAGTCATACCGATAATTGACCAGCCTTGGTCGCCATACCAACGCGATTCGGCACGGGTCGAGAACCGCGGACCGTCGATCACAACGAGAGTGCCGCCGTCGGTTGGCTCCTCCGCGGCGAGTCCGGCGAGCAATGCACCGCGCAGTCGCGGGCAGTATGGATCGGCGAACGACACGTGCACCGCGCCGTCGTCGTAGAACGTCTGGATCCGGTCGGTGGTGCGATCGAAGATCTGATCGGGTACGACGAACGATCCGGGGCCACGCTCGGGTTGGAGACCGCCGACCGCGCACGGTGCCAGGATCTGGCGCACACCCAGGCTACGCAGAGCCCAGAGGTTGGCCCGATAGTTGACCCGGTGTGCGGGGAACTCATGATGTCGGCCGTGCCGCGGCAGGAACGCCACCGTTTTGCCGCCCTCAACAGTGCCAATTGCGATCGGTGCCGCTGGTTTGCCGTAGGGCGTATCGACCTCAACGGTCTCGGGATCGTCAATGAATGTGTAGAAGCCGGTGCCGCCGATCACGGCGAGTTCGGGTGTATTCATGTCCTGAGTGTTTCACTCAACCGGTAGGGGCGGCGTGTGACGCCGCTAGCGCCGCAGCTTCATCCTTCAGAACTTCGATGATCAGCCGGATGGATGGCCGCTCAAAGCGGTCGGGACGCAGGAGTGCGGAGATCTCGCGCCGGCTTCGTACGCCCGCGAGTGGGCGCGTAACTAGACCGTTCTCCCGCTCACGAGTCGTGTAGCGGGGCAGGATCGCAATGCCGTGGCCAGCCGCGACCAAGGCCTCCACAATCCCGTTGTCCATGAAGCGTTGGGCGACCTTCGCCGGAGTGCCATTGACCGCATCGATCTCTTTCAAGATCCGGTCGAATGGGAAGTCCAGCGGTGAGGCAATCCAGGTTTCGTCAGCGACGTCGGCCGGTGTTACCTTGCTCATTCCTGCCAGCCGATGTCCCTCCGCCATCGCGATGTCGAGCGGCTCGCTCAGGAGTGGGACGACCGCGAGTCCGCGTTCACGCCACGACGGGGCATTCGTCGGCGAATCGGCAAGTACGATGTCGAAATCCGGGGTCAAGTCGGCGAAGTCCGGGAGCAACGGATCCTGGTCGGTGCAGACGAGTTGCAGCCCCTCGACCGACTCAAGCCGGGACAACACCTGGGGCAACAGCATCCGGCCGCCGGTGGGAAAAGTCGTCAGCGTCACACGACCAGCTGGCTGCTTGATGAACTCATGGAATCGGCCTTCGGCGCGCTCCACCGCGACCGCTATCTCGGTCGCTGTTTCGACCAACGCTTGGCCCGCGATCGTCAACGCGATTCCGCGACCAAATGGTTCGGTAAGCGGCACGCCGGCCTCATGACTGAGCACCTTGAGCTGTTGCGAAACGGCCGACGGTGTGATTCCCGTCGCATCGGCAACCGCCCCGATGGTGCCCCGCTGGGCCAATTCCCGCAGCAATTCAAGCCTTCTGAGGTCCATGAAGTAATACTACATGAAGCGTGCAGTTAACATCGCTTGTGCTTGATGGTCAAAGGGGTGAAAATTGACTCAGTCGAGCACGAACAAAGGAGAGTCACATGATCGTTACCATCACCGCAATTATTGCCATCGCGGCTGGCGCCGCTGGTTCGGTCGCAGTAGTGACGAGGGACGGCTTGAGCCGTATCCCCACCCGCCACATCTGAACCGAATAGACCACAAACCCCCACGACGATGCCGTGGGGGTTTTGCTTTGTCCCAGCAATTAAGCGGGCGAACCGTCAGGCGACGTGGCTCCGATAACCGGGCAGCAACTCATCGACCAAGGCATCAGTTTCGGCCGCCGAGCCGACGATCGAACCATGCTCAGCGATCGCTGCATACATCTCTTCAACGACTGCCTCGACGTCATCGCGGCCGCCAAAATGTTGGGTAAGACGTAGCCGGGAGCGCCACAACTCTTCATTCGCCGGCAACAAGGTGAGGCCTTGGATCAACGCCGCCCGAGCCGCCGGTTCGTCGTCGTGCGCTACCGCTGCCTCGGCGCAGGCTTGCACCGTCAAGCTCACCGCCATCACGATGTCACCCTCGATCGACATGGCCTCAAGCCAGGCATAGCGACCGACAGGTGCATCGGCGAACGGCAGACCGGACACCAAATCGAGTGCTCGACGGAAATGCGCTTCGCGCCGTTCACCGTCGTGGGCAGCCTGGTTCAGAGCGGTGCGGAAGGAATCCCAGTCGAGATCGACTGCACCGGGCGCAAATCGCCATACGCCCGATTCCTGTTGCAGCAGCGACGTGCCATCGGCCGCGGCACCCACCCAGGTGGCCAGCTGGCCAAGCGCGCCATCACGAACGCTGTTGTCGACGCCACGCGGCCACAGCGCCGCACTGATGCGGTTGACATGGGCGCCCGCCGGGTGAAGGGCAAGGAAGCACGCGAGTTCGGTAAGCAAGACGGTGCGCTCTGGCTCAACGTGACCGGAAGCACTGAGCGCAACCGGACCAAGAATGCGCAACTGCGCCAACGCTGCCGGGGACACAACGGCTTCCTGCTCGGCCTCAAGGGAATCGACCAAGTCGTTGATCCCAACCCGGCGAGCCTTCGGCAACGGTTCATACAGGGCCGCGAGGGATTTGGCCGCATCGACCGTGAGTACCTGTGCGATGACATCCACGCCGTGGATTGGCGACGAGATCCGACCATCGGGTCGAGCCGTCAGACGCAGCGCGGCATCGGGTACGTCGCCGATGATGACGACGCCGAGCGCAATCTGCGGATCGGCCGCGAGCGCCGACAGCCGGCTCAGCTGATCGCCCGACGGCACTCCCGAACAGACGACGAGATGATAGGTCCAGTCCCCTGCAGCATCGACGGCTGCACGCGCCTCGCGCACGCTGTGAGCGCCCACTCGCCGGCAGCCAGCCCGCTGGAATCGAGCGACATTCTCGAGGCTCTCAAACACGCGCTCAAGATCATCTGTACGGCGAATACTGCCCTGTCCGATGCTCGACACATCGCCAGCAAAGCCAACCAACGTAACGACTCGGTTGTCGGCCCACAAGTGGGTCGCGGTGTCGACCGCCATGCTGAGTCCAAGTCCGCGCGCAGTATCGCTGTCGCCGTCGAACGCGACGACACCAGGAATCGATTCGGGGTCAATCAACAGCACGCTGCCGTCATCACGCCGGCCGATGCTGGCAAGCCCGGGAAGCGCAGCGGAGCCGGTGCCGTCAATTGACGTTTGACGGTCGAGCATCCATACCTTGGCGCGCGCGGTCCAGCCATGTGGCGGTTCGATTTCGGGGGCATCCTCGAATGCCATGGCGAGTCCACCTTCACCGATCGAGACGCGTATCGGTGCCGGCATGCTTGGGCTCAACGAACGCAGCGCTCGATTGAGCCAACTGGCAGTTTCGGTGTCGGCCTCAGCGCGCAGTCGCGATCCGGGAGTCGGCGGCGTCGGCGTCGGGTCACGTGGATCTGGCCCGCCACTCGTACGCTTCAGCCAGCGCGCGGCGGTTGGCGTGGACGCACGGCGGCGGCGCAATCCGAGCAATGCACCGGCAAGAGCGAGGCCTCCGGCGACGCCGAAGAACGGCGACCAACTGGAGCTGATGCCGAGCCCGCCGCCAGCCTGTTCATTCGAATCAGCCTTCGCGATTACGGCCGAATCCGCTGCGGAGTCCGCTGCGGCACGGGTCGTCGACGTTGATTCCGGCGCCGCCGGCGAAGATTCACTTGCAGCCGCGTGATCGACCACCTTGAGTCCGGGACCCTTGGCATCGTTCGGCAGCTTCATAACCCAACCGGGGTAGATGAGGTCGGCGTTCTTCAGGACTTGCCCGTCGGGTTGAGCCACGCCCTTGTTGAGTTCCCAGATCTCCTTATAACGAAGTCCGTCGCCCAGAAATCGTTCGGCCATGTCCCACAAGGTGTCGTAGTGGCGACCGCTGTGCGGCTTCACGTCGTAGTAGGTCGTGATGCCTTCGACGATATCCTCCGATGTTGCGTTTTCGAGTGTGCCGGCTGCGGGTAGCGCTCCGTCGAGTGCGCCGGCCTGTGACGTAAGCGGCGCAACCGATGCGCTGGTGACCTGATCGGACACCGGTGATGCGCTGGTCGTTGCCGCGGATGCAGATGACATACCGACCGAGGTAGCAGCGGCGAGCAGCACAATCGTGGCTACCAGCCGGCGGGCCAAGGTTTGCGTGCCCATACCGCCGCCAGGGATATGCGGCGCGAGGCCACGGTTGCGGCGTTCGGCGACGGCTTCTACGACCAGGCAGATCACAAAATGGAGCCATGCGAGCCATACGATGACGGCCAGAACGGCAAGAACGGTCTCGCCGGTCGTCGGGCTGCTCAGCCAATCACGCGTCGGCATCGTGTCTGGCCACGGCGCGCCAAAGGCTGCCAGCAAGGCGATCGGGACGCCGACAACGATCACGATGGTGCCGAGCAGTGCCAAGGCACCTTTGGCGATTTGTCCGCGCCGGTTCGATTCTTGGTCGGCGGCGGGCAGCCGGTTCGTTTGTGATTTGTTCAGCGTTGCTGGCGACATGATTTGCACCCTGTATTCGGATCTCAGTAGATGACTGATGGTGGCTGGTTGGGGGCCTGGACTTCTTGGACCGGGAGGACCTGCTTCATCCGCATCGTGAACCCATCACCCAACGTATTCATCACAGTCCCATCCCCATAAGTAACCTTCCACGTCACCTCAACACTGGCATAAAACGCGTCCTTCACATTCAACGGAATCGGCTCAGACGCATACCTACGCGCCGACGCCGACGACCGATCAAACGTAATCGAACACGCATTCGCCGGCTGATACCGCGACGACACACCCTGCCGATACGGCGTGTCCGGATCACACACCACCGCCCTCATACCATCCTGATTCGGATCAACCCGCACCTTCGTCGCCTCAGCCCGCATCACCACACCATTCGTACGAATCTGACGAACCGGACCAGCAACAGTCTTATTCGTGGCCGGATCAACCCACCGGAACGTGAAAAACGTAGGAACCCCCACCAACGGAGTCACATTCGGCCGCGTCACCATAAACGGCACCGGCATCTGCGTCGACGAATCAAACTGATCAAACAAAAACTTAGTAATCCCATTATCGCGATCAGCAACATCAGTGCCATCAGGCACGAACACCATCGACACATCCAACGTACGATCCGGGCCACCATTAAACGTATCAAAATCAATATTGCCCAAACACGTCATCATCATGTACCGGCCATCACCCGGAGACGCATTAAACGGTTCCTTGATGCCCTCAGGGATGCTGCTATAGCGACACTTCTGCAACTTCTGCTCACCAAACCGCTCCCGCAACGACTTCGCATTCCCACCACCAAGCGCCAAACAATACATCCCCATACCGCCACCATTGGCATACACCGAACACGACCGCGCCGGCGTCACATACGACTCCGTCTTCGTCCCATCACTCTGACCATCCGCCGGCGGCGGATCAGTCTTCGGCGGCGGCTTCGTACATCCATCCGGCGGACACGCAAATGCCGGCTGCGAAGACACCGCCACCAATGCGAAGCAGACCATTGCCAATGCTAGGAGAAGTGCCGACACCCGGCGCGAAAAGATTGTCATGCCGGAGCACCTCCGAGGCACTTGCCGTCATAGACGGAGGAGGTAATGACCCAGCGGTCCTCGACCAACTTCAACTGAGCATTCTGCTTGAACCAGAAAACTTCAGTCTTGCCATAGTATTTGCCGCTCTTTTCATACAGGCCTGTTGTTGGAGCCCACATACACATCGTAAGACTCGCCTTGTCTCCCGAAATATCGGCGGACTGAACTTTCACCTGTCCAACGTCTTTGACGTGCCACTGGTTCTTCTTCGCCTGGACGACGGCGGTCAAATATGTTCTCAACGCTGGCTTGACCGCCCCAGCACGCAATGCGGGTAACACCTTCCCTGCGTTTAGGGATGCACCAAGTGCCTCATAGGTCCGCTTCCACGCCAGAACTGCGGGGTCGTTGGCGTAGTCGTCCCAGTTCTGGATGTCGTAGGTGACCCCGTTGGCGCCCTTGGGCTGCACCGGAACAGCCGGCGTCGTCGCGGTCGTCGCCGTCGGTTTGGGTGTCGCTTTCTTATCGCTGCCACCACACGCGGACAACCCACACGCCAACGCAACAACAGCGACACCAGCCACCAAAACTTGCCGATTCACAAACATTCCCCCGAAGCATCAACTACCGAACACCACCAATCCTAGCGAAATCCGCGGTTACGCGCCTCCTCGCCAATTTCCCGCCCGACAAAAAGACAAAGCGGGGGGGGACTACACCCAAGGGATAGCGTTCACTTATTGTCCTTGAGCGTTGGGCCTTCGACGGTTGGTGCGAGATACCAGGCATCGGTCTCACCGACTACCCCGTGCGGCGTCAAGTCCGTCTTCCCGCACGGTGTACCACCGCTAATAGTGATAATTTCCTCGCCGGACGCATTGGGCGATGAGTTCACGCTGAGGCGCAGTACGCCCTTGTTCCAGATGAAATACAGCGGATTCTGGCTGTCGGAACGGTCGCGTAACGACCACCCGTTCTTTTTCATTTTGGCTTTCAACTCGCCCGTCACATAATCGATGGCACCCGGCTTGGGCATCGCAAACACCGTGTAGTCTGACTGACCGATCGAGTGGTCCAGATCGTCGCCGCTCTCGCACGCACCGATGGTCTCTTCCACACTGAATGCATGCGCCGAAACCCGATCGGCCACTCCTGTCACCCGATCAATATTCACCTGCCGGGACTTCGCCCACTCATCTACCGAATCCACACCCGCACCCCCACACCCGGCCACACCAACAAGCGCAACAACCACCACAACAAAAACCCCGAGTCGTCGGATCATCTAATCTTGACCTCTCCACCAGACTCAAAACACCGTACGGGCGCAGTCCGCTGTTTCCGCTTCTTAGTAGATGACTGATGGTGGCTGGTTGGGGGCCTGGACTTCTTGGACCGGGAGGACCTGCTTCATCCGCATCGTGAACCCATCACCCAACGTATTCATCACAGTCCCATCCCCATAAGTAACCTTCCACGTCACCTCAACACTGGCATAAAACGCGTCCTTCACATTCAACGGAATCGGCTCAGACGCATACCTACGCGCCGACGCCGACGACCGATCAAACGTAATCGAACACGCATTCGCCGGCTGATACCGCGACGACACACCCTGCCGATACGGCGTGTCCGGATCACACACCACCGCCCTCATACCGGTATTTTTCAAGTCAAGTGAGACAGTTTCTTTTTAGACTGTTTGTGTCGCTGGGATCGCCGCCAGATTCGCCTCCGTCTGTGGTTCGTTGATCCAGACTTCGGTCCGGATCTGGGGCGGGACCGGCTGGCGGGCGAAGCGTTCGGGATGGTTCTGCCAGGCCCGGTTCAGGGTTTGTTGTCGGGCGTCGTCGATGGCTCCGTAGGTGCCGTAATGGACCGATGCTGGCGTGTGCCAACCGATGCCCGAATGATGATGAACGTGATTATATTCGGCGAAGAACCCGTCGCAGAAGACCCGCGCTTCGGCCAGTGAATCGAAGTGGTGCGGGAAGTCGTGCACATACTTCAACGTCTTGAACTGTGCTTCGGAGAACGGGTTGTCGTTGGAGACTCGGGGCCTTGAGTGTGACCTGGTGATGCCCAGATCGGCCAGCAGCGCGGAGACCGGTTTGGACGTCATCGACGTTCCCCTGTCGGCATGAACAGTGTGTGGTGCGGTGCCGTTACGACAGATGGCACCGTCGATGAAGTCCGCTGCCACGACCGAGTCCTCTGCAGCGCAAACCAGATAGCCCGGTGAGTAACGCGAATAGATGTCGATCAACGCATAAAGATGGAACCAGATCCCCTTGGCCGGGCCACGGAGTTTCGTTATATCCCACGACCAGACTTGTGACGGCCCGGTGGCTAGGAGTTCGGGTTTGACCTTCGCCGGATGCGTGGCCAGGCGTCTGCGTTCGCGGGTTTGCCCGGCCGTCCTAGCGATCCGATACATGCTCGACATCGAGCAGTGATACCGGTCCTCGTCGAGTTCACGAGCCCAAATCTGACAGATCGACAAATCGGCATACTGGACTGAATTGATCACCTCCAGCACGTTGACTCGCTCAGTGTGGGACAGGGTCGACGGCGGTTTGGTCCGATCAGCCTGCGCCATCGAATCGACCTTGCCCGCCGGCGGTTTGACGCGCCGGTAGTGCGTCGCCCGTGACCGGCCGGTCAACGCGCACGCTGCCACCACAGTCAGGCTCAAGGCGATCAACGCAGTGAACGCATCGCCCAGAATCGAGTCGGCACTCACGACCGGTCCCTCGTCGCTGTCGGCTGGCTCTCGTCGTTGCTCGCCGAGAGCAACTCCAAGAGCCTGTGCGCTTTTCCCATCACATCTAAAGCTGCCTGCGTGGTCTCCAACTGGCGGGCCAATCGTTTGTTCTCGGCCTCCAACTTCACCGCCCGGACCGCCGCCGATGACTCTTTCGACCGCGGTTTACGATCCCGCCGATACGTGATGCCGACGGCCTTCGCATCGCGGGCTCTGGCCCACTCAGCGACCTGTGTCTGATAGATCCCTTCGCGACGCAACACCGCGGACTTCTCCCCATGCGGTGCCGCCTCGTACTCGGCCAACACGCGGGCCCGATACTCCGCCGTGAACGACCGACGAGTCGGCTTCGCAGCCGGATCAACACCATCGCCCGACAACGGCATTTGGGCCTCTGGATTCAACATAATTACGTCCGATCCCCGCCCTCTCAAAGACCACCCCACAACACGAGCGGTGTCTCACCTCAGCCTGACAGAGAGGGTACCATCCTGATTCGGATCAACCCGCACCTTCGTCGCCTCAGCCCGTGGGACTGCCCCCGATTTGGTTGACACCTCGGGTTGGTGGTTTTCAGGCCGCGTTAGCGGCCATGTAAATGGTCTCAAACTCGACTGGTGTGAGTTTGCCCAGGCCCCGTTGGCGGCGCTTGCGGTGGTACTTGGTCTCGATCCAGGTCACGATCGCGAGGCGGAGTTGCTCGCGGGTGTCCCACCGTCTGGTGTTGAGGACGTTCTTCTGCAGCAATGAGAAGAACGACTCCATGGCGGCGTTGTCTCCGCACGCTCCGACCCGCCCCATCGACCCCAAGAGGCCGTTGATCCTGAGGGTGCGGACGAACTTCTTGGAGCGAAATTGGCTGCCTCTGTCACTGTGCACAATTGTTCCCTCAGGCGAGCGGAGACTGATCGCGTTGCGCAACGCTGAGACCGCGAGCGATGCCTTCATCCGCGAGTCGATCGAGTAACCCACGATCCGACCTGAATAGCAGTCCTTGATCGCACACAGATAAAGCTTTCCCTCAGCAGTGGGATGCTCGGTGATGTCGGTGAGCCACTTGGTGTTCGGCGCGTCCGCGGTGAAGTCACGTCCAGGCTTCCCGTTCTCATCTTTGGTGGCCAACAGGTCGTCATGGACCGGTGGGCCGGGTTTGCGGTTCAGGCCACGCTTCTTGGAGTGGATCGAGAAGATCCCCTGCAAGGAGCACAATCGCCACACACGGTTCTCCGACGCGGCGAACCCCAGGTCGGCGAGCTCGTCAGCGATGAACCGATAGCCATCACCTGGGTCCTCGGCATGCAGATCAAGGGCCGCGTTGATCAGGTGCGCATCGTCCCAGTCTCGTTGACTGACCGGTGCCTTGAGCCACTTGTAATACCCCTTGGTGCTCAAACCCAAGACCCTGCACGCCACCGTGACCGACACCCTGATTCGGGCGCCGGCCGCGGCCATTTCACGGACGAGCGGGAAGACTATTTTCCCGGCAGGTTCGCCTGCGACAAATACGCTGCCGCACGCCGCAGGACCTCGTTCTCCTGCTCCAACAGCCGGTTACGTTTCTTCAACTCACGCACCTCGACCGACTGCTTTTCAGTGACACCAGGACGGTTGCCGTCCTCAACATCGGCCTTCTTCAACCAGTTCGACAAACACGACTCCGAAATACCGAAGTCCTTCGCGATCTGGGACAGCGGGGCTTCACCTTTGCGAGCAACCGCAACAACATCATCACGAAACTCGACGGGATAGGGCTTAGGCATAACAGACATCCTTCCAGCGAAGACCGAAATCCTCACAGGTCAGGTGTCAACCAAAGTCTGGGCAGTCCCTGCCGACGCACACGGCGGAGTGTTCGAACCAGGCTCTGACGCATGGGAGGACATGTTTCAAGTGTTCACCGGTGGTACGGCGACTGGTTATCGTGAACCGGCCTACGACTGGGAGGCCGGCCACCTGGGAACCTTGACCTTCCCACACCGGGTACAGACCGGTTGGGAAACACCAGGTGAAAGGATCGACATCCCATGAAACCTTCCACCGCTCTCGTCGCCCTTGTCATCGCATTCGCCCTCATCGTCGCCGGCTGTGGCAATACCAAGGAGAACCAGATGAAGAAGATCGACGAAGTCGCCGCACACGCACGAACCGACATCGACGCGCTCGCCGCGCAAGTCGGCACCGACCCGGTAGTCAAAGACGACGTGATCACCGACTGTGTCCCGGGCCGTGATGACTCCGGCAAAGAATTCGTCTACATCGTGCATGTCAAGGTCACTCCCGGCACCCTCGCCCGACTCAGAGGAGAAATCGCCGACAACCTCCAAGCTAAGGGCTGGACCCCCCATCCAGGACCCGGAGACGAAGAAATCAGCTTCACCAAAGGCACCACCACGATGGGCGCCCGCGTGTGGGAAGACGACGGAATCGCTTCGGTCAGTGGCTCCGGTGGCTGCGTGAAATGAACACCAGACTCCTCGCCACCGCCCTCACCTTCGCTGCGCTTCTCGTTCTGGCCGTCACCGCCGGCTGCGGCGCCACCGAGAAAGACCAGATGGACACGGTCAAGAAAGTCGCCGCGCAGGCACGAACCGACATCGACGCGCTCGCCGCGCAGGTCGGCACCGACCCCGAAATCAGACAAAACGTGATCACCGACTGTGTCCCGGGCCGTGATGACTCCGGCAAAGACCTCATCTACATCGTGCATGTCAAGGTCACACCCGGCACCCTCGCCCGCCTCAGAGGAGAAATCGCCGACAACTTCGAAGCTAAAGGCTGGACCGTCAATCGCGCCTACAGCCCCGAAGGCGTCAACTTCACCAAAGGCAGAACAACGATGGGCACGCATGTGTGGGAAGACACCAAGCTGGCCTCGGTCGGTGGCTCCGGTGGCTGCGTGAAATGAACACCCGACTCCTCGCCACCGCCCTCACCTTCGCTGCGCTTCTCGTTCTGGCCGTCACCGCCGGCTGCGGCGCCACCGAGAAAGACCAGATGGACACGGTCAGGAAAGTCGCCGCGCAGGCACGAACCGACATCGACGCGCTCGCCGCGCAGGTCGGCACCGATCCCGAAATCAGGCAAAACGACATTGGCGCGTGTATCCCGGGCCGTGACGACTCCGGAAAGGACCTCATCTACATCGTGCATGTGAAGGTCACACCGGGCACCCTCACCCGACTCAGAGGAGAAATCGCCGACAACTTCGAAGCTAAAGGCTGGACTGCCAACCGCAAAATCGATCCCGAAGGGGTCAATTTCGCCAAAGGTGCCACCACAATGGGCGCCACTGTGTGGGCGAACGATGGAATCGCGGCGGTCAGTGGCTCCGGTGGTTGCGTGAAATAGATAGTCCGTACGCGGCCTACGCCGGTGGAGCCGAAGGAGTCACGTCGCGAAACTCACTTCGGCTCCTTGCATTCATCCGGCTTGTCCTTGTCTTTGTCTTTCTTGTCCTTGTCCTTCTTGGGCGTCGGGGTTGCCGTTGGCTTCGGCGTGCACGGCGTCACCTCGACCTCGGGTGGCTTGGGAGGCGCCGTCGACGGCGGGCCACCTTGGCCGGGCGGCGCAACTGACGGCGGTCCCGGCGTTGCGACCTTGCCGCTGTCCGCCTTGGAAATGCCACTGACCGGCCGGGCCAACGCAGTCCCGCTGGCGTCAAGCACATGACGCCCGATGATGCCCAGCAAGATGGCCTTTATTTGCACGCGAGTGGTGACCTTGACCGCCTTGAAGTCCCCCGCCGGATCTTGAACCGTGGTCAGCGCCGCCTGGCATTTGATCAATTGGGCGTCCGCCGCCATTGCTTGGCGGCAATATTCAGCAGCCGATCTCAATGCCTGACCCGGCAACAGATCGAGCCGCGGATCAGTCACATCAATGGCTTGTGCGCCGGCGCGTGCAGCCTCTTGGGAGTAGGCGATCGAGCGCCCTTTGGCATTGAGTTGCCGGCCACCATCGACAACCAGCGCCGCCAGCATGATGAGTGCCAGCGAAACAATGATCACGAATGGCGTGATCGATCCGGTCTCGTCATGACGCTTCATCGATAGCCTCGATAGCGGTCGAGTGGGCTGGTGAACGTACGCGAAATGTCGACCGACTTCAGCGGCAACGCCGCAAGATCGCTCAGGTCAAGGGTGCAATGCACGGTCACGGTTACTGTGTCGATCGCCGAGGGATCATTGGGGTCCGGCAGCTGGAAGGCCGTTGCGGTCAACGCGACCTTGTCCGCGACCGCGCTCTGGCGACAAGATGCCGGAGCGTCGATCATCGAGTCCTTCACAACTGCGGCGACAACGTCGGGCACGGCAGCGCGGACATTCTGCGCCGTCGCCGCGCGGGCAGCATCACGCGCCGCTTGATCCACAAGATTTTCGGTCTGCGCGTAGCGACCGAACGCAATGATCAACATCATCAGCGCCAAGAGGAATGGCGCGGTGATGACCAGTTCGAGGCTCGCTGTCCCCCGGTCGCGGCGCTTCATGGCGAGTCCCGAGTGTCGCCACGGAACTGCTCAAGTGTTGCCTCAGAGGTCTGTTGAACTTCGACGGTTCCGCCGAGCGGGAGTACGACGTCGCCGATCACCAGCATCGTGACGCGCCCGCTTTTGGTGTCGACCGAACCCACCGCAGTCACATTGGTGAGCCGGCCAAGCTTCGTCGCATAGCCGGCAGTGACCTGTTCGGCAGCATCAACGAACGCCTGAGGATCAGAATTGTTGCCCGCCAGCCGCAGATAGGAGACCCCTTCGCGGGACGCCGATTGAGCGGTGTTGCGGGCATAAAAATAAAGCCCAGCCTGGATAATCGTGAAGATCAGCAGAAGGAAGACCGGCGCGATGACAGAAAATTCGAGCGCGCTGGTGCCGCGCTCCCGCCGTCGCGGCGAGGGTTTCGGAGCGTGACGCGAGTTGCTAGTTGGCGCCTTGCTGGATTTTTGCTGCGTTGCTCTCGACAACGCCTTGGATGACACGGGCGACGACGAGTGCGAGCACGACGACGACGGCAGAGATGATGGCCCATTCGATGGCCGACGCTCCACGTTCGTTGAATCCCTCACGGCGGGCGCGCTCGGCGCGGCCACGTACCAACGTGATGATTGCCTTGGCATAGAAGACTTCAGGTAACACGGTTGACCCTCCCGATACATGATTCAGCGCCTACCCGAGTTGGCTGACCGCTGGATAGGCCAAGAATACCAAGAACGCAACGCACATGAGAAGTTGCGCCATCAACATCGACTGAGAGTTCTCACCTGCAGCGCCCTCGACATCGACCATTTCTTTTCGTCGCATGCTCTCAGCACGAGCCATCAGCGACATCCTGATCCGTGCACCCTCGTCGCCGGCGAGGGCCAGCGCCGAGGCAAGATCGCGAAGCTCATCGACTCCGAGCTCGCGACCGAGCATCGCAATGCCCTCCCACGGCGTCCAGCCCATGATCCTGGCGTTGGACAAGGCCTGCCGCATACGAACCATCGCCCAATGGTCGCCAAATGAAGATGCCGCCATGAGTGCCTCAGGAAGGCCACGTCCGCCCGCAAGGTTCATCGCCACAAGGTCGAGGAAGGCACCCGTGACGTGGCGGAAATCGCGGCGGCGCGCTTCGGCCTCGCGATGCAAAGTCAGGTCAGGAAGGATGAAGCCAAGGAGCGCCGCCAGCAGCGCTACGACCACCGGGATCCCCACATTGCTGCCGAAACCGAGCAGGACGACGGCTGCAGGGAACCAGATGAACGCTGCGAGCGCGAGCAGTGCTTTGCTGCCCAGGTGCGCCGTCATCGGTCGATTCATGACCGCTAGGTCCGCACGGGTTCGCATCAGTTGCCAACCATGCGCGGCCGCTTCGGATTCGATCCGCTCCCCCAGACTCTGGCGGACCTGTCCGAGGCGTCCCCCGGTCCCGTCTTCGGCCGCGCTCTCGGTGAGTGCCCGCTGCGTATGACGGGTGCGATCGAGTCGGCCAAGGGTGGCGGCCACACCGGGCGTGGGCCGGCTCAGCACCCAGACAATCACCATGACGCCCATGCCGACGCTCGCGCCTGCGAGGAGTTCAAGGATCATGCGTCGGCCCGGCCCGATTTTGAAGAGATGAGGAAACGTTCGGGTTCGACGACACCCGAAAGACGCCGCAACCAGAAGACGCTGAAGCCGAAGACCGCCAGTACGCCGGCGAGGACCGCCTGGCCCTGCACGGTGCCATAGGGCGCCACATACTCACGGTTAAACAGCACCAGCAGCGCCGCGACGCCGACAATGACACCCACCACGACTTGGACGCTTCGACGGGTACTGCGGCGGCTCGATTCGACTCGGCGTCGGACGTCGAGCTCGTCACGCGCCGACTTCGACAGCGCGGTCAACACATCGCGTAAACCCGGACCGCGAAGCCGCGCGTTGAGGATGAGCGCCGCGACGACCAAGTCCGCAGACGGGTCGTCGAGGTCTTCGGAGAACTTCATCAGCGCATCGGGGAGCGGCTCGCGGACCCGCAGCCGGTCGACGAGCAAATTGAGTGCCGGCCGGACCGACGGGGCGGCATTAACCGCAGTTGCCGGGATGGCCTGCTCCAGTCCTACCGCACCGGCGATCGTGTCACGCAACGCCTCGATCCAGCCGGCCAGTCCTTCAATCCGAGTGATCGCGGCGCGCTCGTGTCGCGCTCCGCCGAAGAGGCGGTCCCAGAAACCGACAAGCGCGCCAAGAACCACCGCCAGAACGACCCAGCGGCTCAGCGCCAGAACGATAATCGCGACGGCAATGCCCGCGAACAGTTGGCGAATACGACGCTTCGAGGTCCGATCGCGCGTACGGCGCCGACCGGGGGTCGCACCCACGATCGCATCGGGCTCCACGCGATTGAGCGCGAACAGCAGCACCAAGCAACCGAGGCCGAACAACGCTCCGGTCGTCGTGGCCAGCGGAACCCGAAACTCCTCAAGCATCAGGTCCACCGGCCATGCACAAGCGGCTGATAGCCGAACTCCTGCAGTTCGTTGATGCAGGAAATGGGTGCGTGCGCTGCCGCGCGGCCTTCAGAGTCAGGCGCAAAGACTTCGCTCGACAGGACCTGGCTGTCGTAGCCCACGACCTCGCGAATGCTCTCGACGACGCGCTCCTGGCCGCCGCCGGTCGAATGGTCGTTGTGCTTGCGCAGGAACACCACGAAGTCGAGTGCGCCGGCGATCAGCATCGTTGTTGCTTCTAACGGGAGTCGTTCACGGCTCTGGATCGCATAGGTACCGATGCGGTTGAACACTTCCAGCGACGAGTTCGCGTGAATCGTCGACAACGACCCGTCATTGCCCTGGCTCATCGCGTTGAGCATTGTGACGATTTCGTCGCCGAGCACCTCACCAACAATCACGCGCGATGGATTCATACGGAGCGATCGGCGCACCAATTGAGCCATCGAAACGCCGCCGAGGCCTTCAGAGTTGGGCAGCCGCTCCTCAAAGGAAATGACATTGGGGTGCAGATCGGCATACTCGCCAAGGCCGACTTCTAGGGCGCGTTCGACCGTGATCAGTCGCTCAGACGGCTCGATCACATTGGCAAGCGCCCTGAGCATCGTCGTTTTGCCGGCGTTGGTGGCGCCCGCCAGCATGATGTTCTTGCGCGCCGCGACCGCGGCCTTCAGGAAAGAACCAATCTCTTCAGACATGGTTCCGTTGGCCACGAGTTCGTCCAGCATGACCCGACCGAGGCGCGCCTTGCGGACCGAGATCGACGGTCGCGCGCACACATTCATGACCGCCGACAGACGTGAGCCATCGGGCAGTCGAAGATCGAGTTGCGGATTCGCCGAGTCGAAGGGCCGGCTCGACAAACCGGTATGCGCGGCAAGCACCTGGATAAGTTCAACCAATTCCTCATCGGATTCAGCGACCGGCGAGTGGCGTTCTTCACGGCCATCGCCATATTGAACGAAGACGTTGTCGCAACCGTTGATGTCGATGTTCTCGACTTCGGGGTCGGCGAGCAACGGCTCCAGCCGGCCGACGCCGAAGAGTGCCGAGTGAATCGCCGTGGCGACCTTGGCCTCCTCATCGGCCTGGATCGGTGAGCGCCCCTCGGCAACCTCGAAACGAGCATGATCCTCAAGGACTTGAATGATCAGCGACCGTGCGTACTCCCGCTCATCATCGGCGCCCATCGGGGCGACGCCGCTGATCTGATCGCGTCGCCGTTGTTCGTTGAGGCGATCGGCGACCTGCGAACGCAAGGTACGAACGAGGTCATGGTCAATCATGAAGTCACCGCCTCGTCATTGGATTCTGCCGCGCTGGATTCTGCTGCACTGGATTCTGCCGCGCTGGATTCTGCTGGCCGGAAGGCCCCATCCATACGATCGGACAGCTCTTGCACGATCGGCTGCGCGGATCGTACGAGCTTGGTCCGCAGCGGGCTTCCCGACACTTGGCCGAGGAAGAATCCTGCGCCAACGGAGTCCTCAGCAAGATGGAAAACACCAGCGACCGGCGTTTCCGTCCGCTCGATGGCTCCGCGGATCTCGGCGACTGCCCGCGTGCGTTTCGGCGCTGCGACAACGACGACGAATAGGGGTGGTCCGGCCGCACCACCGAGGCCATCGCTGACCCGGCGCAGTCGTTCGCGCAGGTGGATCACGCCGCTCGGCACGGTATTGACGACCAGCACGACCGCAGAGGCCGACGTTAGGAGCGCATTCTGCGGAGTGGTTGCCCCAATCCGACCGAGATCGACGATCACGTCGCGACCTTCGAGTTGGGCGAAGAGCCCGCCCAATTGGTTCCATTGCGTCAGGCTCGCTGCCTGCTCGGGTGCGGACATGCCAGTCAAGACATCGAGTCCACCGACGATCTGCTGGGTATGTTGCGAGACCAGCTCGGCATACAGGGATTTGCGACCGGCGGCCACGAGACTCAACAGACCACGGTTCGGGTCCAGCGGAGCGCCATCAGCGCCCGGCATACGCAACGCAACATCACCGCCGGACGGATCGCATTCGGCCAGCATGCTGGGTCGCGGCCATAACGCAGCAAATAGCAGGGCTGTGGTGGTGACCCCAGGCGAACCCTTCGCAGAAGCGATAGCAAGTAGTCCCACGAGTCAGCTCCTGCAGGTCTTCGCCACGACGCCGCCATCGGTACTACCGATCAAGGCTGGCGTCACAGCCGAATCGTCAATGCCTTGCGACACCACCGAGAGACAGGACAGGTCAATCGCAACGACCATCGACACCTTGTCGCCGCCCGAGCCACTGATTCCACCGGCCTTCTCCTCGCCGACCGACACCAACTCGGCATACACAGCCTGGCGGGACGTGCCATCGGACGAGCCGACCGCGAGCGCGAGCTGATCGCCCGACTGGAGGCCGCGGATGAATGGCGATGAATCGACCGCAATCGTCAGCCGCGTCTGGCCCGCAGCGATGCCCGCCTTACTGGCGACCATCGAGCGCATAAGGACTGTGCCGGGCAGCAGCCGCGTCTCAGCCGGCTTGCCCACAATGCCCTTGGTGTCGTCTGCCGGAATGGCATTCTTGAAATCCTCGGGAAGGCTCACCTTGCCAAGATCGCTCGCCTGAATGGTCGCGCCCTGCGCGACTTCCTGGTCGATCTGAACGAAGTATGCGCGATTGCCCGATTGGATTGCCAAGAACGCTGATGCCAATGCGCCGCCGACGATGAGCAGAACAGCAAGTCCGATCAATGCCGGCCTCGACTCACGTGTAGACGGTAGTCGCGACGCTTGATTCGCGTTCGGCTTTGCCATGTGGTGTGCCCCTTGAGGATGGTGGAAATTGTCCACCTGAGGGGATCCGCCCCCGAAGTGGATCTGGCCAAACGGTACACGTGCCGATCCTAAGCAGAAAACACTGGTACTACCGACTCAATTAGACGTGGCCGGCGCAGACGGGCCCGGCGTCCGTGGCGCGGACGCCGGCGGACGCTCCTGCTGCTTCTGTTGCTTCTTCTCGTTCTCCTGCGTTTTTTTGAACGCTTGGCCGACCGCCATGGCAGCGATGATGACGGCCACGACGATCAGCCCGACCACGACGGCCGGCCAGATCCGCTTGTGTTCACGCCACGTACGACGGCTGCCGTGCAGGAGTGCGGAGCGCAACTGGCGGCGACGCATCGCGTCAGCCTCAAGGACATACCGTTCGGCATTCGGCGTATTGCGCATCGCCGGGGTCATCGACACAGGGTGTTTGGTTTCGCCGCGCGACGGTTCAGTCATGACCGCTTGCCACCGATTGCGATGAGTCCGGCGATGCGAAGCAGCGCCTCACGAGTCGCCCCCGTGACGCCGGCCGGATCGTATGGCCGGCCATCCTGGAGGAAGTCATCTGGCGGGACGACGACGACCGTTTCGGCAGCAACCCGAAGCGCGTCAACAGCTTCGCGATGCGCATCTCGATAGGAGTGCTCATGTGGACAGACCACGACACTGATCACGCGGGCGGCGGCCATTGGGTTGACCGCGCGCATACGTTCCATTGCCCCGCTCAGCGCTTCTAGGCCGAGCGCGCCGGGGCCGGTCACAATGACGACCTGATCGGCTCGAGCCAATGCGGCATGGGCCGCTTCGCCAGCATCATCACCGACATCCAGAAGATTGAAGGTATGTGTGGGCCGCAGCCGATCAAGCACGCCGGCGACGTCGCTTCGCGTCATGCCCTGATCCCAGCCCGAGCCGTCAACGAGTCCCAATCCCGACTCGGCGACCGGCGGAGTTGCCGCCTCAACTTCGCCGAGCAGCGACGCCACCGTGCGCGGCTCCGCGGCTCCAAAAATCCGTCCGATCGAAGCGCTGCCACGTTGTACGTCCACGACGACACTGTGGTCATCGCGCATGGCCATGAATGCCGTGCCGACACCAACTGCGACTGTCGTGCAGCCCACGCCACCCTTGCCCGCGAGGAAGGCGATAATGCGGCGATCGGTCTGCCGATGTCGAACCGCGTCCACTGTGTCGCGCTCGCTCTGTATGGCGACCGCAGCATCGGGGGTGCTGATGCCACGGGCAACAGCCCGTAGGAAGCGGGTGGCCTGACGCGATGCCGGTGGCGGCGCGGTGACCTTGGACAGCGCCGTTTCGACACCTGATGGCACGTAAGGCTGAGCGGGCTCTTCGACCGGTGCGTCCGGCATCGACGCGAACTCTGGCCGTAGCGGCACGACCGCGGCGCGCGGTTCGGTGTCGTCGGGATCGGGTTCAGCTACCGGGCGAGGCGTCCGTTCCGGCACACCGAGACCGAGACTCGTCGGATCGATCCCCATCCGCGCTAGATCATCGGCTGCGCCCTGTGCCTGGCGGCGCTCACGTAGCGATTGATCGGGCGCGTCATTGCTGTCGTTGTCATCTGTCATCAGAACACCCCTCCGATTTTCGCGTAAACGCCGAGCGCACCAAACAGCACGGCAAGCAGGTCCACGACCACCAAGAATTCGACAATGTTGAGCCACCGTTTGACCCGTGCCCGGGTGATCTCCGACATCGGCAACGATGCGAAGCCAATCGCCGCCAACATGATCACTGCGACCGCGACGACCAGAAACGGCGTGGTTGCCTGCTTCTCCAGCGCAAACCGGGTAAGCGCGAATCCGGCCACGACGAGCCCAGCGATCCGCAGCGGAAGCATGTGCTGGGTTCGTGAGAACAGCCGCGATCGCAAGAGTGCCGCTGCGGCGAGGCTCAGGGCAAGCGTGCGATCCCATGAATCGCCAGCGAGGTCGAGCGTAATCCCGCCCCACACGATCACTAAGGCGATACCGATCAGCGTTCCGATCAGCACCGCATTGCTTGCGCGGTAGCGAGCCCGGAGAGTGACAAGGTCAAGCCGTCCGACATGACGTACGCGATAGTCCGCACTAGCAAGTCCACCGACCGACAGTGAAATCAACGGCACGGCCCCGACAACCATCAGCGCAAGGACCGGCAACACTCGACGAATCTGGTCAGCCGGTAGCGCACTCAGCCCACCAATCCCGTAGGTCGAGCCGATCACGAGCAACACGGCGGCGGCCGCCAAATGTCCGGTGAGATCCGCGGTGAGTAGTCGCGCAACACCGGCAACTGCGGCAACACAGAACACCGTCAGGAGAAGGACCTGCCAGCGGTCGGCGGTCACTTGGTCACCGACCCCGACGGCAAATAATGCCGCCCACACCATGGCCGCGACCCCAGCGATCTGGGCGTCGACGGCGCGCGCAAATGTCGCCGCCCACCAAGTCGCAAAGACCAAAACAACCACAGCGAGAGCGGACGTTCCGGGCGAGTTGATGTCCACCAAGCGGGCACCACCAAATCCCTGCCCTGCCGACCACACAGCGAGCGCGAGCACCAGCAACCCGACGGAACCAAGAATTATCGCGAACGAACGCGTGGTCTGCGTCGACCAGACACCGCCGGAAGCATCAACGCTGTCCTCGACCGCATCTCGGACGTCTTCGACAGTTGCCGGCCTGATGTCATCGTTCTCGGCCCGCAACTCGAGTACGTCTCCATCACGGATCCCGGCATCACCAAGAGTCTGCGAGAGCATCAACGGCGATCCGCCCAGATGCGCCAGAACCCAACTCGTCGTCGCCCCATCGGCGGACTCCGGAGCAGCGAATCGCAGGACCTGCGGAAGCACGTCAGCCAGTGGCAGACCGCTCGGAAGCGCAAGGTCGATTGTGCGTTCGGCCGTGACCACAGTGACCCGGCTGTATGCGGTCTGCAACGGCTTACCCCCTGAATTGCTCCGAATCGACACACCTTGTGGGCCATCGATGATGATTGTGAGCATATCGTTGACCAGAGCAACCGCGCTGCACCTCACGATCCCGGGGGACCATGACGACCACATTGGTGAAACGACCGGCACGAATCGAGCCGCCGAGCGTCGAATCAGCACCTATGGCGATTGAGGCTCCGCCAATGCGTGGCCAGGCCGCTCCGGCGATGGCTGGCGCTTCCATGATGATGATGCCGATCATGAGTGGCACCGGCTCGGTGACCGTGGCGATCACCCAACGTGGCCGCCCCATCGTCGCGGTTGCTGCGTTCCTTGCCCTGATTGGCTCAATCGCGATCGGCGTCATGATGATGATCAGCCAGCGCAGCGGAACGAAGCGGCAGGTCCGCGAAGGGCGCGAGCGCTATCTCGACTACATCGAAGCAATGCGTCACACCGTTCGCGATCAGATCGCCGGTCAACGTGCTGAGCAGGCCTGGCGCCACCCACGTACCGACGAGATCCTCGACCTCGCTCGCGACGACACACGCCGGTGGGAGCGCCGACCCTCCCACGTCGACTTCATGTCCGTCCGCATCGGGACCGGCGAGGTTCCGCTCGCCTCCGGATTGACGCTCGAGGCCGACACCGGACCGCTCAATGATTTCGACCCGGTATGCCTTCAGGCGGCCCAAGAGCTGATGGAGCGGTATGCCTCCCTCCGTGAGCAGCCGATCACGCTGCCGCTGCTGCTGACCAGCAATCTGAGCATCCTCGGACGTACTCAGGCGCGGCAAGCCATGGCCGCCAACATGGTGCTACAGGTGGCGACCCTGCACAGTCCCAATGATGTGTCGATCGCGCTCGTCCGTTCCGATGACACCGCCCGGGCTTGGGACTGGATGAAGTGGCTTCCGCACACCCAAGAGCCCCAACGGCTGGATGGGGACCTGCCCTACCGGCGGATCGAATCGAGTGTGGCTGCGATGACCGAGTCGCTCGCGGGCGAGCTCGAAGCCCGTCTCGACCGTTTCCAGCGCACCCGCGGAAGTTCCTACGCTCCCAGCTCCCAGCTCCTGGTGATCGTTGACGGCGAAGGGCTCCAGCGCGGACATCATTTGCAATCGCCGGACCCGCAGGTCCCGTTGGCCGCCCTCGGTGTGCACGTCGTGTCACTCTTGGACTCGGCTCGGCACGAGCCTGAAATGGTCGAGGGGCGCGTCGAGATCGGTGACGACGGTTCGGTCACAACCTTGGCGCACACAGCGCCGTTCACGATGGACATCCCTGTCGACGGTGTCGCGTCCGCAATTGCTCGTGTCCTTTCCTCATTGCGCCTGACCCTTGAGGATGTCGGCGATGACGGCCTCACCACCACCGTCGGGCTTGCCGAAATTCTCGGCGTCCGAGATCCCGCACACCTCGACCTCGCTGCGTCCTGGCAGGCGAGACCGCTCCGCGATCTGCTCCGGGTACCGATCGGCATTGGCGCCAATGGCAAGACCGTCATGCTCGACATTAAGGAGTCCGCGCACGGCGGTATGGGCCCACACGGACTGGTGGTCGGGGCGACCGGCTCGGGCAAATCGGAGATGCTGCGTACGTTGGTCAGTTCGTTGGTGATCGGGCACGGGCCCGATCGGCTCGCGCTCATGCTGGTCGACTTCAAGGGTGGCGCGACCTTCGCTGCAATGGAAAACATCCCACATATCGCGGGCATGATCACCAACCTCCAGGACGATCTAACCCTCGTTGATCGAATGCGTGACGCGCTTTTCGGCGAGATGCAGCGTCGGCAGGAGATCCTGAAGCAGGCCGGCAACCTCCCCAACGTCACCGCATACCAAGATCGAATCGATGCTGGCGAAGACCTCGACCCGCTGCCGCACCTCCTCGTGATCGTCGACGAGTTCTCCGAACTGTTGACCGCAAAACCCGACTTCGCCGAGTTGTTCGTCGCGATCGGCCGTATTGGCCGATCCATCGGCGTCCATCTGCTGCTCGCCTCGCAGAAACTCGAAATGGGTAAGATCCGTGGGCTCGAATCCCACCTGTCCTATCGCATCAGCCTCCGCACATTCTCCGAGGGAGAGAGCCGTGACGCGATCGGCGTGCCCGATGCGTTCCATCTGCCGCCAGAGCCCGGCTCGGGCTATCTGAAGGTGGACACGACCGTGTTCGACCGGTTCAAAGCGGCTCTGGTCTCCTCGACCTATCTGCCGCCCAGCGACGGCCCCAAAACGACCGTGCCGGTCGTCCCCTACGTCGCACTCAACGGCCTCGGCGCCTGGATCGCCCAGCAGAACGCGCTCGCCGAAGCGGTGGAGCAGCAGGGGGCCGAAGAAGCGCTCGGCTCCCAACGAAAAGCCGCGCCGAGTGTGCTCGATGTGCTGTGCGAGCAGTTCGCGGGTTCGGGAGCACCCCACGTTCGTCCCGTCTGGCTCGACCCGCTGCCAAAGCGGCTCACCCTCGGATCACTTGTGTCGATCGATGGCACCTCCTCATCGACGTCATGCAAGGCCATCATTGGCACCGTCGATGATCCGGCGCATCAGGCCCAGTTCCCGCTGGAATGGGACTTCACCGGCGGCGGAGCCAACCTCGTCATCACCGGTTCACCACAAACGGGCAAGTCGACCCTGATCCGAACGATGATCTTGTCGATGTCGATGACCTACGCGCCAGGCGATGTCGTGTTCTACTGCATCGACTACGGCGGCGGTTCGCTCGGCGGCCTGCAAAAGGTCCCCCATGTGGCGAGCGTTGCCTCGCGCGTCGACCCCGAGAAGATCAGCCGAACGGTCAACGATGTCCGGTCGGCGCTCAACCGTCGGGAGACCATGTTCCGCGAGCACGGACTCGACTCCATGGGTGCATTCCGTCGCGCGCGAGCCGCTGGCGAGATCAATTCTGATGAACCCGGCGACATCTTCCTGATCGTCGACGGTTGGGGAACGTTCCGCGACGAGTTCGACGACTTCGACTACATGATCGCCGACATCTCCGCACGGGGAACCAACTTCGGTGTCCACGTGATCGTGACGGTCACGCAAAACATGCAGGTTCGGATGCGTATGCAGGGGTCTATGGGCGGGCGACTCGAGCTCCGCCTCAACGATGCTTACGACTCCGAATTCGGGCGTCAAACAATGGAGCAAATCCCTGCGGACGTCAATGGACGCGGTGTGACAGGCACACGTAAGTCTTCGTTGCTCTTTCAGGCCGCGCTGCCGACGCTGGAGATGGCGGGCGATGAAGACGTCGATGACGATGATGACGGCGGTGCCGCAGACACCGAAGGGCAGTCCCAGCTCATCGAGATGATCTCTAAGAAATGGGGCGACCGGGGTGTCACCAAAGTCGAAATCTTGCCGCGTCTGGTCACTTTCGACGACATGCCTGCGATCGAATTCGGCGACAAAGGCACACTCATCGGTATCTCCGAGATCAATCTTGGTCCGGCCGAAATCAAGCTGTTCGGCCCCGATCCGCACCTACAGGTCTACGGCGATGGCGAGACCGGCAAGTCCAACCTGCTGAAGGTCCTGATCCACAATCTGATCAGCACACATTCCTCGGACGAGATCGGCATCGCGGTGGTCGACTACCGTCGTTCACTCTTGGATGCTGTTCCCGAGGAATACCTGCTGACGTATGCGACCAGCATGGATCAGACGCTCGGCATGGCTCAAGACATTGCTGGGGCGATCCAGGCACGCGTCCCTGGACCCGACGTCACCTCCAACCAGTTGCGCAACCGCACCTGGTGGAGTGGCCTCGAGGTATTCGTCATTGTTGATGACTACGACTTGGTGGCCACATCGCAGGGCGACCCGCTGTCGGCGCTCGTCGACCTTCTTCCGCAGGGCCGCGACCTCGGCTTCCACCTTGTCCTCGCGCGCCGCACTGGCGGCATGTCACGCGCCGTATTCGAGCCACTGATCCAGCGCCTGATCGATCTGAGCGCACCCGGCTTCATGTTCTCTGGCGACCGTATGGAGGGGCGCCTGATTGGTGGCAATCCGTCGCAACGGTTGCCTCGCGGACGCGCCATGTATGTCACCCGAGACGGCGCGAGCTCGCTCATTCAGACTGCTCGTCTGGAGGCCGACGACGAATCCTGACCGCTGTTTTGTTTACGCCGAATTCACGTCCGCCAGTCGCCTGCTGCTGGACTCAACTTGTGGCATCGCATACTGTGGGACGAACTGAAAGTCATCTACAGGGGGTATCGAAGACTATGGGTTCCAACGATCGCGTATCACTGGGCGACGGCTACGAAGGCGCGTCCAAGGCCAACCGTGGCATCGCTGACCAAGGCGACGTCGCCAATACGATTGCCAAGAAGCAGCACAATCAGACCAATGATCTGATGGGCCAGACTAAGGGCAACTTTGGCAAGCAGGCTGGCAACGGTTCGACCGCCGCGGCCAACAACATGAACGCTGGCGGCCTCCTCCACTCCTCGACTGCCGCAGGCGGCCAGGAATTTGTCCGTCGTACTGCCCAGTCTGAAGACTCGGCCGCCGATGCGCAGGGTGCCGAAGCTCGCACTGCCATGACTGCCGGTGAAGACCTGGCCAGCAAGATCAACAAGGCCTGACGGCCACTCCGACTCGAAAGGTAAATCATGTCTGATCAAGTACGCGTCGACCGCGGCGTCATCCAACAGCACACCGACGACACCCGCGCCAATGCTGGCAATCTCCGCAACGCCGGAGACGAAGTTGACCGCCAGCAGGCACATCTTTCGCGCCAGCTCGACGGCGGTGTCGGCTCGGAGCAGACCGAGGCTGTACGCAGTGCCGGACGACGTCACGGTGCCGACATTGATACCAGTGTCAACAAGGTCAACAATAAGACGTCGGAGAATGCAGACGAATTCATCTCCAACGTTCGTAGCGCGGCCAGCAAGTCGATCCGCCCGGTCTGAGGCTGTCGATCATCATGGGTGGAGAATCAGCAAATCTGATCGGAGTCGAGGTTCCAAGACTCGACGCCGTAGGCAAGACGGTTCGTGGTCGTGCTGACGTCGGCAAGCCAGCTGCATCGCAACTCGCTGACGGAATCCTCGCCGCGCACGCGACCATCGGCAAGGGCAGCTCTGTCGGGCCTGCGCTCAACCGGTTCTTCGACAACCACATCCTCGATGACTCGATCCTGCTAGGACAGCAGCTGGAAAACGGTGGAACGAACATCTCCAATGTGGCTGCCAGCGCCCGCAACGGCGACGAAGATGCCGCTGCCAGTCTGAAGCATCCCGTGACCGGCTCGTCAGATGTTGGTTTACGCATCCACGGGAATGTCCCGATTCCTGACTAATTGGTTTCATCCGAAGCTGCCGGGTTGCGTCCTCATGCGACCCGGCAGATTCGTCTCACATACACGAGCAATACGGCCGCACGACGTGCCTACCGGGGGTAAAGCAATGGTCACTTCTTTCAAGCATTATGCCCAAATCGACGGTCACGAAGGCGTCGATGGCAATGCGATCCGCGGCGCGGCCGAGGACCCAAAGAAGAACACCGATGTCATCGCCGCGCTATCCAGCGAACTCGAAGGCGACGACAAAGAAGTCGCCGGCGCGATCGAGGGCGACATCAAGCAAGGCACACGCAAGAACGCCAGGGATGCCAAGTCCGTCAGTGAGAATCTTCAAAAGGCGGGCTACTACGCGGTCGGGCTGCTGAACGAGTATGCCTCCCATGTCGACGCCTTCGACAGCACCGTCGACAAACTCAATGTACGACTGCGTGAGAAGGCCGGGAACAAGCCGACCATGCAGGCATACGCCGACGCCTTGATCGGAACTGAGGATCTCTGGACCCAGTCTTGGAACGAGGCAAAGGCCGCGCTTCGTCCGGAGTACATCCATGCTGTCAACTTGGTCGATAATCAGGCCGATGAGGTTGCCGTCAAGTTCAATGAAGGCCCCACCGCCGAGAACGTCAAAGCGCTCTTCCGTGCCGGGCTCATCCCACTCGATAAGCAATCATTGTGGCCGAGCCTGAAGTTGAGCGACGACGACAAACGTCAAGCCTACGAGAACGCCGTCAAAAACGGCACGCTCCCCGACTTCTCGACCATGACCGACGATGATGTTGAGGCCTACATCAGCGACCATCCCGAACTCTCTACCAATCTCGTAGCAATAATGGGCGCTAGTCAATTGAGCCCCGCCTTAACTTCTTTGGTCCGGGCTCAAGCTCGCATCGACGCCCAAACGATCAATGACGCGATCGATGGCGATCCCGACAGCGACACGATCACTGAGATCAACCAGGCAACCGAACGTCTGAATGCGATCAACGAGAAGATCTCAGACGGCGGCAAGATGACCAAGGCCGAAGCTGACTACATCGCGACTTGGACGAATACTGTCGGCGCTGACAACCTTGCCAAACTGCCAGAGACCATCCATACCGCCGTCGAGACATACGCCCCCGGCGGCATGCCTCAATCGACCAAAGATTCAATCGCCCGGTCCGCGATGTCACCGGTCGCCGATGCCATTTTCAACTACACGAACAAGGCGGTTCAAGAAGACGGCGCTACGCCGTCCGGAATGGTATGCACCCCGGATAACCCGTCGGGGCAGTTATACCCGGAGGCTATCCGCGAGTTGGTCGGTATGCGGATCGGCGAACAGCACGAAGGCTATCGCTCGGGCGAAGTTCCTACAGATCGAGCATCGCTCGGATCGTTCTCGACCATTCACAACCTCGATAAGTTCAATGGCTGGGCGGAGCTGATCACGAGTGCTTCCGATGAGGTTGAGGGCGGCGAACAGTTCAGCACGGACCTCGCTCATCAGGCGATCACAGCGAAGCAAGACATCAACGCGATTCTCGGCAGCGCCGGCGGACTCTCCCACTCGCAGATGTCCACGGGCAGCTACAACGATGGTCTTTCCACCCCGGCCGAGCTGCAGGCACTTCACGACAAGCTTGCCGACGACGGAGTCAGTGACCTTCTGAGTCTGGCCTCTCGCAACGAAGACGCCTCAGCCACCATCATGCTCGACGACAACGACCGCAAAGCTGTCCTCGGACTCAACTGGAACGATGCCGACGGCGCGAGCGATCTGATTCACGCAGCCACCGATCGGGATCCGGGCGCCGGCGGCGATGGCAACACCGAAGGTGGCGGTACCGAGCGCCAGGCCAAAGCTGCGTTGGCCGTCATGAAGGAGGTGTCCCAGGATCCCAACGTCTACAACAAGGTCATGCATGAAGACATCTCTGATGCGGTCGTCGACACTGCCATCACCTGGCGTGACACCTTCGGCGACGACGGAACGAACGAGGGCACGTCGGCAAATACGACCGACGTTATCGGGCGACCGCTAGACCTCAAGGTCTCGATGAACTCAGACGACCAACAACAGTTCCTGCGCTTTATCGCTGGAACTGGCGGCACCAACGACGACACCGATCCGATCCGTTTCCAGGCCAGCATCCGCGCCTACGGCAACGATCTAATTCAGCATGCCAGCAACAGTGGCGGTCCCCGTCCTTCCGAAGACCTACGCAGTGCGCTGTCATGGGCTGGAAATGCCGATGGACGTATCCATGCCGCTGACGTCGACTATGCCTGTGATCTGTATGAAACGGACGCGGCGAGCGATGAGGCCAAGATACTGGCCGCCAACCGCTCGATCGCCTCCTCGAAGGCCGCGGCGAATTTCGCGACGGCTGTCATCACGACTGGCGCCTCGGCGGCATTCCCGGCCGCGGCTCCGTTCCTCAGCATCGCCCGTGCTGGCACCGCGCCCATCTGGGACAGCGTCTTCGAGGAGCAAACGGTGCCCGACTTCGAACACCTGACCGCCGCGCAGCGAACCGAGGTGATCCAGAGCGGTCTTGAGAACACGAAGTACGAAAGTAATTACCGTTTTTCGAACTTGGTTGGTCCGGCATACAAGGATGACCCTCGGCTCGGAGTTTTGTACGACGACGGCGCGCTCAAGTCCCTCGCGCAGATCAAGGCCGACGACAACACCGAAAAGTTAAACTCGCTGGCAAACACCTTTCAGAACGACTATAACCGCGGCCGACCCAATGGCGACGAGATCTCGGTTCACGAGACTTACGGGGAGAGCCATAGGATCCATTACGGCAGCGCTGCGGTCGACGCTGACCGTGAGGACAGCAATGGCTGGCGTTCAGATGAGAAGTCGGTCAATTGGCTCTATGGCGACAATGCACAGGCACGTGAGAACGCCAAAAATCACCTGAAGTTCCATCCCGACGATCCGCGCGAGCCCTACCAACCCGGACGAGAGCAGGTCACTGATGATGCGTTCCACCCGGCCAAGTAGAGCCAGAGCCCTGCTGACCTGGTTCGCGGCAGTCTCGGCCGTGTCGTTGGTGCTCTCCGGGTGCGGTGACAAGCAGGGCAATCAGGCCAACCCATCGACACCGAGCGTGGCGGCAACGCCGACGATTCCGATTTCTCCCCAAGCGGTGGACTTTCAGGACTCCATCGCAAAGATTCCACTCGATGGCCGGAACGGTTCACCTATCAGCTGGCGATTAGACAAGACCCATACGCCATCAGAACGGGAGATGGTCGCTGCCGTTCGATACAACCTCGCACTCAACGTGGCAGTTGAATCGACCAACGATCGGATGTCGTTGGCGCCGCTGTATGGGGCGGTCACGACCGGCGGACAACGGCTCACCCGTTACGAAGCCGTCAGGCTCGATCGTGTTAAACATTTCGTCGGTCCGCGTAGGTACTGGCTCTCGACACCACACACGTTCAAGACGAACATCGGACCCGACCCGGGCGATGCCCGTGAGATCAACGTGTGTCAAGACCTGACCTCCACGAAGTCCACTGATTCGACTCCGAAATTGCACGTGGACGACGTCACGGCGTCGAAATACTACGTCACCAAAGTCGTCGATAAGGGGGTACGGCGCTGGAAGGTCTACAGCGTTGCTTCCATAGGCGTCATCCGTCCGTACCGGTCCGCAGCCGAGCGAGAGTGCGACGAATGGGCCCGCAAGGCACCGACAAAGGGCTGATATCGAGGGCTCCTGACCGAACTCCAATTGCGCCAACGGATCCAGACCGCCATCTTTACCGGGAAAAGCAGTGACCATCTACTTCAAGCCTTTGCCGAACCCAGGTGAGGCGCACCCAGGCTCTGCACTGGTCAAGAACGCCTCCGGCGACAATCAAGACAAGATCGGGTCGAACAACTGATGTCGCATCGTTATCGGCAGGCGGTGCCTGCTGCCGTTCTCACGGTCGCTGTCACCCTGGGTGGTTGCGGGTCGTCGGAACCGAAGCCGAGCCCGAGCACGACAGCATCCTCGTCACCAACTGCAGCGCCGACCGTACCCATCGACGGGCCCAAATCCGCGCCGATCACTTGGGAGTTGGCCGGTGACGCCAACTCAACCGATCCGCGCATCCAGGCCATCCAGCGCTACATCGCCTATGTCACGACGTTGCCGGAAAAGAAGCGCGACGGGGCCCAGGCCGAAGCAGTTGCTCAGAGCTATTTTCCCCTCGCCATGGGCGCGCAGCTCAAGCAGGTTGTTGCGGACACCAACGGCGGACTTCGGGGCAATCAGGTGACCGGCCCCTCGTGGATCCGGCTCGATGCATCCGAAAACAACAAGCAGTCCACGACGATCGTCGCCTGCTTCGATCGCCATGCTCAGAGCAATCAAAAGAAGGGCTCAGCTGCCAAGCCCGGCCCACCGGTGCAATACACGGTCCTCGATGAAGGCGGGAAGAGCAAGGTGGCGCTGATCCGACTGGCTCCACGGGACGAGTACCCGCGCTGCCAGTCATGGGGCGTCAGTGCACACCAGGAAGATTGAGATCCGACAGATGGAGCGTCGCGGCATGGCAGACGTTAGAATGCTCAGCGCACGCCATAACTGCATTGCATCCCGGGGGGTAAGCAATGATCACGTATTTCAGGTATTACAACCAGATCGATGTTCATGAGGGCGACGACGGAGACAAAATTCGTGCTGCAGCAGAGGACCCAAAGAGGAACGCTGACGTCATTGCGGCTTTGTCCAGTGAGCTTGAAGGTGACGACCAGCAGGTGGCTGATGCCGTCGAGGGCGACATCAAAGCGGGAACTCGCACCAATACGCAGGAGCGCGCGAAGGTCCCGCGGAATCTTCAACGGGCGGGCTATTACGCGGTCGGTCTGCTCAACTTATATGCCACCTATGTCGACACCTTCGATGACACGGTTACGAAGCTCAATGACCGTCTGCGGGCGCAGGCGGGCCCGCGTCCTCCGATGATGGCAACCCCCAATAGCAACGAAATAACTCCCGTGGATGCGTGGGAAAACGGCTGGGCAGATGCCAAGGCCGCACTCAACGGTGCATACAAGAATGCGGTGGCGAAAGTCGATGATGATTCCGACACGATCGCCACGAAGTTCGACCAGGGGCCGACAGCGGAAAGTGTGAGGGCGCTGTTTCGTGCCGGCCTGATCCCGCTGGAGAAGCAATCACTCTGGCCGGACATGACCTTGACCGACGACGACAAGCGCAAGGCATACGAGAACGCCATCAACAACGGCACACTCCCCGACTTTTCGACCATGACAGACGACCAGGTCGAAACGTATATTGAGGATCACCCAGAAATTTCTACGGATCTCGTCGTTCTTATGGGCGCCCCCTACCTGAACCCCGCGCTGACGAGCCTCGTGAACGCACAGTCACGTCTCGACGCCAAAACTCTCAATGCCGCGATTGATGGCGAAGATCGCAACGGCGTCACTTTGGATCAGATTCAGGCCGCCACCGCTCGACTTGACGCGATTAACGAAAACATCGCTGACGGCGACCACAAGCAGGACGCGTCGGCGCTCACACTGCTCGTCAAGGCCGGCGGCCACCAGTCGGCCTACGACCCTGACTTCATCTCGGAGCTCACTGGTCGGGTGTACGAGTGGGAGAAGGGCCAGGACGGTGCGGTGTGGGGACCGCGCGATTCCGATGTCATCTACGACCCAAACGATCCACCCGATTACCAACGCACCTACGATCGCTCCGGTACCTACCGCGGCCAGTGGATGGATGGCACGCGGGCAACCGATGGCCTGGCCAACCTGCTCGGCGGCATGGAACACTCTCCGGTAGGTGCCCAAGACTTCTTCCACGGGCGGTACGAGGGCTCGTCGCAGAACCTCGACCAGCGTATGGATTACCTCCTCGGCGGCGGCGACGCGCGCACGTGGGACGTCGCCGACAAGAGCGACGATGGTGATGGGTTGGGCTTGGCCCTGCAGGCAGCGACCGTAGGACAAGACTCGCGCACCGCCGATGGCACCGAGATCGCCAACAAGCTCTTCGAGAACATCGCGAAGTATGGAGGCAAGGCCGATGGCTGGGCCACCAGCGAATGGCACATCGGCCCGAATATGACTGACAGCCTCGGCGCAATCGCGGCAGGCTACACGGGCGACATCTACCATGAACTGGCCGGCTATGGGGCGACGCACGGGTCGACTCACCTCGATCTCGGCGAAAATTCTGGCGACACGCTGAAACGGGTCCTCGGGGAGCTCGGGCGTCTGGACGACAAGGGTGATCTGGAGACCTTGACCGCGGCCATGATGCTCCAGGGCAAGTCCGAGATCACCGATCAGCTGAGTCACGTTCAAGGTCCCCACACGATCGATAACCTGATGGACGCGGGCCTCGAAGGCACCCAGCAGCGCAACGGCAAGGTCATGGGCCTGCTACTCAACGAAGGTCTGTCCTTGGCGGCCGACGAGGACAAGTCCGATGAGCAGCGCGCAGCCATTCTCTCGAAGGCGATCGATGTCACGGCGGGATTTATCCCGGGCGCTGGCGGCCTGCTGGGCGATGGAGCGCATGAGTTCACCAAGATGGCGGTCGACACGATGAAGAGCGAGGCCATCGACGCGCTGAAGTCGGGCGTCGCGGCAGCTCCCGACACCGATTCGTACGTCGACGCCAATGCCATGTCGATCGACCAAAAGATCCAGACCAACGCGATCGATTCACTGGTCCAGCAGGGCTACCTCAACCCGCAGAATACCGAGAAGTACGGGCACTGGGAGGGCATGCCGAAGGATGTGCTCGTCGGCGATCACGTCGACCCTCGTCTCTACGACGCGGACGGCCACAACATCGACACATCGAAGATGACTGCAAACGAGAAGCACGATGTGGAGAAGATGCAGAACGCGTGGACCAGATACAACGAGAGCGACCCCAGCAGCCAAGTGTTGACGATCACCGGTCAGTCCGAGTTCATGAAGTACTTCACCGATCCGACCTTGACATATGACAAGTAGCGCGACGCGTAGCGCAGGGGCCGCGCTCCTGACGGCCGTCGTCGGCGCGGTGGCGCTGGCCGGTTGCCAGTCCGACGACTCGACCTCGGCCCCTGTCGCCTGCGGCCTGTTGAGCAGCGCGACCGTCAAGGCCGTCACGGGGACCACAGACGTGTTCTCAACCGGTGGTCTCTCATCGGCCAAGAGCCGCGCCGGAACCGGGCTGAGCTGCCAAATCTCCAACTCGAGCGTCACCGACCGATACGCACAGCTGCGCGCCTTCGATTCCAATCTCACTGACACACAGTCTTTGCTCGCGGACCAGAAGGCCAAGGCTCGCCAGTGCACGTCCCTCACCGACCTACCGCGCGGCGGCTTCCTCTGCATACGCAAAGACGAGGCTGAGGCCGCGGTCGCACTTCCAGGCCGCATGGTCCGCATCATCGTCACCAATAAAGCGCGCCTCAACGCGGCAACTCCCGAGAACGTCCAGAAGTGGGCCAAGGAGATCGACGAGAAGATCACCGCATACGACAAGAAGAACGCTGGCTGACTCCTCGAGGAGTACACGCTCGAAGAAGAACGGAGTCGACCGTGCGCTGTCGGCGCCGGGTCTGCCCCGGTTTGTTTGAAACCCGGGGTTAGCAACTGCGTACCCTTGCACCGACTCCTGCTGTTCGCACTAAACTGGCTGACGACAATGCGGAAATACGGAGGTTACTAACCATGCTGGCGCGCACAGGTGACCCGTTCGACTTTTCGGAAATCACCGGCGATGCCATGCGGGTCGCCCAGCCGAGTTTTCCAGGATTAGCTCAATGAGTACGCCGGCGGCGCATATGGCCAGGATCACCGGGGCGTTGGCGTAGTCATCCCAGTTCTGGATGTCGTAGGTGACTCCGTTGGCGCCCTTCGGCTGAACCGGAACAGCCGGCATTGTCGCGGTCGCGCCGTTGGTTTGGGAGCAGCCTTGCTATCGCTGCCGCATGCGGACAACCCACACGCCAGCACAACAACAGCGACACCCATCACCAAAACTTGCCGG
Source organism: Aeromicrobium changchenzhani (assembly GCF_057586615.1). NCBI lineage: Bacteria > Bacillati > Actinomycetota > Actinomycetes > Propionibacteriales > Nocardioidaceae > Aeromicrobium > Aeromicrobium changchenzhani. The sequence continues at coordinate 3,391,754 of NZ_CM172480.1, forward strand.
TTCACAATGATTCCGCCGAAGATTCCAACATAAAAGCCTCACCAGCATAACCAGGCACCTGACAGCCGCACGGTTCGATAAGGAAACGATCAGCAGTTCGGTTATTACATAGTCACCAACAAACTCCTGCCCGTCGACCGCACCGATAGGCTCGACTTATGAGTGATCTCCTCGTCGGATTCGACCTCGACATGACGCTTATCGACTCCCGTCCAGGTATCCGGGCGACGTATGAGGAAATCTCCCGCCGGACCGGCGTCCCCATCGACGCCGATCTAGTCGTCACTCGCCTCGGCCCGCCGCTGGAGATCGAGTTGGCCAACTGGTTCCCTGCCGAGCGCATCGACGACATGGTCCAGCTCTACCGTTCGCTCTACGCCGAGTACGCCCTACCGCTGATCGGGCCGCTACCCGGCGCCCTCAAGGCCCTGACGGCCGTACGCGAATCGGGCCGCGCCATTGTCATCACCGCCAAGAACGTCATCCACGCCCGATCCCATGTGGCTGGGTTCGGCTTCGACCCAGCTGATGTGTTCGGCGGTGCGTGGCGCGAAGGTAAGGCAGACGTACTTCGGGCCGAGGGGGCCACGATCTACGTCGGCGATCACGTGCATGACATGGAGGCCGCACGATCTGCCGGCGTCATCGGGCTCGGCGTTTCGACTGGACCGAGTTCTGCCAAAGAGCTGCGTGCTGAGGGTGCAGCCGCCGTGCTTACGTCATTAACCGAGTTCCCCGCCTGGCTCAGCGCGCGCTGAACAGCGCCTTCGTCAGTGCACTGAGCGACATAACCGTGTTGTATAGCCCACACTCGAAATTGGTCTCCAGACTTGCCTGTGCTGCAACAAGAGCGGATACTTAAGTTACTTGTCAGTAGCAAACTGTGACCGCAGCGCACAATCCGTAAAGACTGATCTCCCAAAGGGATGGGCAACCATGAGCCATTACAAGAGCAACCTCCGCGACATCGAGTTCAACCTGTTCGAACTCTTCAACCGCGGCCACGTGCTCGGCACCGGAATCTTCGAAGATCTGGATGTCGAGACGGCAAAGAGCATTCTGAGTGAAGTCGATCGGTTGTCCCGAGACGAGCTCGCAGAGTCGTTCAGCGACGCCGACCGCAATCCCCCGGTTTATGATCCAGCCGCCAAGACCGTCACCATGAACCCCGCGTTCGCCAAGTCATACAAGACTTGGATGGAAGCCGAGTGGTGGCGTCTGCAGGTTCCGGAGGCCCTTGGCGGCCAGGCGGCGCCTGCTTCTCTCGTGTGGTCGACCGCCGAGTTCGTCCTCGGCGCCAACCCGGCCATCTGGATGTTCGCCGCCGGCCCCGCGTTCGCGCGCATCGTGTTTGAGAACGGCAATGACCGCGACAAGTTGTTCGCCCAGTTCATGGTCGAGAAGCAGTGGGGCTCAACAATGGTCCTCACCGAACCCGATGCGGGCTCGGACGTCGGCGCCGGCCGTACCAAAGCATTCCCGAATGAGGACGGCTCCTGGAACATCGAGGGCGTGAAGCGCTTCATCACCTCGGCCGAGCACGACATGAGCGAGAACATCATGCATCTCGTCCTCGCCCGACCGGTCGGCGTCGAGGGCGTTGGCGGCCCCGGCACCAAGGGACTGAGCCTGTTCCTCGTGCCGAAGTTCCACTTCGATCACGAGACCGGCGAGCTCACCGGCGAGCGCAATGGCGCGTATGTGACCAATGTCGAGCACAAAATGGGCATCAAGGTGTCCACGACCTGCGAGGTCACCTTCGGAGACGAGGCCCCGGCGCAGGGCTGGCTGCTCGGCGAGGTCCACGACGGCATCAATCAGATGTTCCGCGTCATCGAGAACGCCCGTATGTTCGTCGGCGCCAAAGCCATCGCGACGTTGTCGACTGGTTATCTCAACGCGCTGGACTACGCCAAAGAGCGCGTCCAAGGTGCCGATCTCACCGAATCGGCCAATAAAGCCGCGCCGCGCGTCGCGATCACCAACCATCCCGACGTACGCCGCTCGCTGATGATGCAAAAGTCGTTTGCTGAAGGTTTGCGCTCACTGCTGCTTTACACCGCGACCTGGCAGGACCAGATCATGTTGGCCGAGGCTGCGGGCGAAGACACCTCACTGCCCGAATCGATCAATGATCTGCTGCTGCCGCTGGTCAAGGGCTACGGCTCTGAACGTTCATGGGTAATCCTGGGCACCGAGTCGCTGCAGACTTTTGGCGGCTCGGGCTTCCTGCAGGACTACCCGATTGAGCAGTATGTGCGTGACGCCAAAATCGACACGCTCTATGAGGGCACCACGGCGATCCAGGGTATGGACTTGTTCTTCCGCAAGATCGTGAAGAACAAGGGTCAAGCGCTCGGCCATCTCGCCCAGGAGATCCAAGGTTTCGCCGAGAGCGAGGCTGGCAACGGTCAGCTTAAGGTCGAACGCGAACTGCTCGCCAAGGGTCTCGAAGATGCTCAGGCGATCATTGGCGCAACCTTCGCCGACCTCATGACCGCGAACCCGGCCGATGAAAAGGGCGATATCAAGAACATCTACAAGGTGGGTCTGAACACGACTCGTCTCGTATATGTTCTCGGCGACCTCGTCGTGGCGTGGCTACTGCTGCGTGGTGCTGAAGTCGCACTGGAAAAGCTCGGCGGCGACGTCTCGGCAGCGGACAAGAACTTCTACGACGGCAAAGTTGCCGCCGCGCAGTTCTTTGCCCGCAACGTCTTGCCGAAGCTCGCCGGTGAGCGTCTGATTGCTGAGAACATCGACGATTCGATCATGGATCTCGACGAAGCAGCGTTCTGACCCCAGCGTCTGCCGAAACCCCTCATCGTTCGGTGAGGGGTTTCGTCGTTTGCGTTGCTGTTCACCGTGTCGTTCGCCGGTTCGGGGGTAGGGTCGACAAATGTCCCCGGATCCCGTATCTCTGACTGACGATCCGGTGCATTTTGTCTTGGCCGTGGCGACAACCGATGTCGAACACGACCTGATCCAGCGGTGGGTCGACGGCGGTGGTCTCAAGGACGCAAGCAGCGTGCGGATGCTGCGAGGCACGCTCGACGAGTTGGCCGAAGGGCTGCCCGAACGAGGCGCGGGCATCGTTACGCCGCTGCAAGTCGTGTGGCTCCCCCGGGAGCGCGACGGCGCGCGCCAGACGCGGTGGTCCGACCTCGCAGCCCTCGCCAACCCGCATCGGCCCGGACAACGAAGGCAGCGCCGCATCGCCGACCGTGAACCCGATCGATATCGGGTCATCGTCGGCGAGCCAGCAACGCTGGTCGATCTACGCCAACGCTACGAGGTCGAGACCCAGCGCCAACCCGAACCTGTCGCGTTCGCCCGCTACGTCCGCCGGGCCGCCGTCGTGACCCTCGCCCGGTCCGAGCGCCAGGTCATCGGCGAGCGCTACAAGGTGCCGCGCCTCGTTGCCGAGCAGATCCTCGACCGGGCCGACTACCGCGAAGAGCTGGCAGTTCTCGCCAAGGAGCTCGACCTCACCGAGGAGCAGATCCGCGAACGTGCGGCCGGCTGCCTCGACGAGCTTGTGGCGGTCCAGAGCCGCATCGCCACCGACCTGTGGTCAGGCATCATGAGCCCGCTGCACTCCAAGACGTGGCACGTTGACGTCGACGACAGCGGCCTTGAGCACCTCCGGGACCTCAACCGGTGTCATCCCCTGATCTTCCTGCCATCGCACCGCTCCTACACCGATCCTCTGGTCCTCGCCGGCGTCCTCGCGGCCCACGATTTCCCTCGCAACCACGTCATGGGCGGGAGCAACCTCAACTTCTGGCCGTTCGGCCCCCTGGCCCGTCGCGCGGGCCTAGTCTTTATCCGCCGCAGCTTCGGCGACGACCAGGTTTACAAGTCCGTCGTGCAGGAATACTTCGGCCACCTGCTGTCAACGCGCTTCAACTTGGAGTGGTACTTCGAAGGTGGCCGCTCGCGGACCGGCAAGCTCCGCCCACCCAAGTTCGGGCTGCTCCGCTACGTGGCGACGGCCCTGCAGAGCGGCCGCACCGAGGACGTCTACCTTGTCCCTGTCTCCATCACGTATGAACGTCTGCCCGAGGTCTCAGCCATGTCGGACGAGCAGTCCGGCGGCACCAAGAAGAAGGAAGGACTGGCATGGCTGGCCAAATACGCCCGCTCCCAGCGCGGCCGGTCCGGATCCGTGCACGTACGCTTCGGCGACCCGTTCCCCGTACGCGACCGATTGGCTCCTGCCGGCTCAGATGAGGGCGAGCAGCGTATCGCCCTGCAGAAGATCGCCTTCGACGTCGCGGTCGGGATCAACCGTGCAGCCCCGGTGACGGCCAACGCCCTGATGGCCCTCGCCCTACTGGGTGTTCGCGACGAGGCACTGACCGTCGAACAGATCGGCACCGTGCTCGCGCCGATCCTCGACTATGTCGAAGCCCGCAAGATCCCAACGATCGGCCTCGAGGTGCTGACCAATCCGGCCGGCATCAACCATGTCCTCACCGAACTGGATCGCGCCGGCGTCGTCACGACGTATGGCAAGGGGGTCGAGCCGGTCTTCTCGATCGCCCCGGGCAAGCACCTCGACGCAGCGTTCTACCGCAACAACGCGATCCACTGGTTCATCAACCGGGCCATCGTCGAGCTCTCGATGCTGCACGCAGCCGACAGCCACGCCGACGATCTGCGGACCGAGGGCTGGGCCGAAGCCAAGCGGCTGCGGGACCAACTCAAGTTCGAGTTCTTCTTCCCCGACAGGGACACCTATGAGGCCGAGTTGACCGAGGAGCTGGCCCTGATCACCGACGGCGGTCGTCGTCCAGCGGAAACTCCCGAGGAAGTCCGCGCCCTCCTCGGCGATGCCGGATTCCTGATGGCGCACCGCGTGCTGCGCTCCTTCCTCGACGCCCAGCTCGTCGTGCTGGAGCGGCTCGCAGCGATGGACCCCGACGCGAAGCCCGAGGCCAAGATCCTCCTCAACGACTGCGAGGCGGTCGGCAAGCAGATGCTGCTCCAGGGCCGGCTCCACGGTCCGGAATCCCTGTCCCGAGAGTTGTTCAGCGCCGCGATCCAGCTCGCCGACAACTACGGACTGATGCACACCGGCGGCGAGGAGCTCGGCGAGCTCCGACGCATCTCGGCCCGTCGCGCCGGCCAGCTGGTCGCCAGCACTCGTAACGTCGAGTCCCTCGACGCATCCCGGCGGGCGGAGGTGGCCGGTGTCGTCATCTGACGCCGTCGCCGACGTCCTCGCCGGTCCTCGCGGGCCGTCGATCGGCGCGTTCTTCGACTACGACGGGACCGTGATCCACGGTTTCTCGGCCAGCGCGTTCTACTCCCATCGTCTCCGCAATTTCGAGATCGGGCCGGTTGAGTTGTTCAGCACAATCGGTCACCTAGTCCGCGGCATCACGACGGAGTCAGATTTCGAACGGTTCCTGGGCTCGGTCTTTCAAAGTCTGGCCGGCCGACGGATCGACGAGCTCAGTACGATTGGCGCGAAAATCTTCGAGACGCAGATCGCCGGTCGAGTCTTCCCCGAGGCCTGGGAGCTGATCCGCGCCCACGAGTTCATGGACCACACGCTCGTACTCGCCTCCTCCGCCTCGCGGTTCCAGGTCGAACCCGCAGCACGCGCACTGGGGATCGACAACGTCCTGTGCAGTGATGCCGAGGTCGACGCCGAGGGCCGGCTCACGGGCCAAGCTCGCGGCCAGGCGATGTGGCGTGAGGGCAAAGCCGAGGCGGTGCTCGACTTCGCGACCGAGCACAAGATCCGGCTCGACGAGAGCTTCGCCTACTCCAACGGCGACGAAGACGTCCCGTTCCTCGCCACCGTCGGCCACCCGCGCGCGGTCAATCCCGGCAAGCGGCTGCTCGCCCACGCACAGAAGGTCCAGTGGCCGATCTCCGCTTTCTCCGAGCGGGGCCGACCGCCGGTCAAGCAGATCGCAAGGACCGCCGCGGCGTACGGAGCGATGGCGACTGCGATGGGCACGGGCCTCACGTTTGGTCTGCTCAACCGCAACAAGCAGGTCGGGCTCGACACCGTCTTCTCGCTGACCGGCGACCTCGCCCTTCCGCTCGTCGGCGTGCGGCTCAACACCCAGGGCCAAGAACACGTCTGGAGCCATCGGCCCGCGGTGTTCCTGTTCAACCACCAGAGCCAACTCGACATGCCGGTCCTGTGCAAGCTGCTGCGTGGCGGGTTCACCGCGGTGGCCAAGCAGGAGCTCGCCAACGACCCGTTCTTCGGGCCTGCGTTTCGCGCCGCCGGCGTGGCGTTTGTCGACCGTTCCGGCTCGGCCGATCCCCGCACGGCGCTCGATCCGGCCGTGCGCAAGCTTCGCGAGGGCATCTCCGTCGTCGTCGCCCCGGAAGGGACCCGATCGGTGACGCCGGCACTCGACTCGTTCAAGAAGGGCGCATTTCACCTGGCGATGCAGGCCGGCGTGCCAATCATCCCGATCGTGATCCGCAATGCCGGTGAGCTCATGTGGCGGGACGCGGCGACAATCCGACCGGGCGTCGTCGACATTGCGGTGCTTCCCCCGATCGACGTCGGTGATTGGACGACTGACAACCTCGACGAGCACATCGCCGAGGTCAGAGGCCGCTACCTCGAGACCCTCGCGAACTGGCCCGAGCCGACCTGACAGGCTCGCTGAGCCAAAAACCCGATTCGTGGCGACATGCGACGCGACGCATAGCGCCAGCAGCCAGCTCACTTAGTACCCCCATGGCACGATGGTCCGGTGCGAACGAATCCTCTGATGTATCTCGCGGCGTTCCTATTGGCATTGCTCGGCTGGGTGGCCGCCGCGTGGATCGGCTCGACGTCCTGGGAACCACTGCATGCGGCTCCGGTAACACGGATCGAGAGCGGCATGAAGGTTGATGTGCCCAAGGATGGTGTCGCGTTCTTCACCGACATCGTCCAGGAGCGCGACGTGACTTGCCACAGCAAACCAGAGAAGGCACTCGACATTCAGGCCGCCAAGTTCGATCTGCTCAACAATGCTGGCGATCGACAGTGGCACATGATCAGCACGACAATCGAGGCCAAACCAGGCACATACACAGTGGCGTGCACGCCGCGCGACAAGGCCCTCGACACCGCGGTTTACGGCTATGCCGATCTGCCCGACTTTCGCAATGCTGTGGTCGGCAAGGGCGTCGGCAGCATCGCAACACTTATTGCCGTCCTCCTCGCGGCTTGGACTTGGTGGGGACGACGTACCACAAGGAGCTTGGCATGAATCCACTCGAAATCTACGTACGCGGTTGGCGTGACAGTGCCGACTCGACACTGGCGCTGCTTCGTGACTTGACCGGCGCTGACTGGTCCCAGCCGAGCGACTGTCCCGGCTGGAGCGTCCAGGACGTCGCCGCCCATCTGGCCCATCTAGAGCATGTCCTGACCACGAATGAGGCCGGCGAGCTTGATTCCAATACGTCGTCGATCAGCGCCGATTACACCCAATCGGGCGTTGAAGCGCGACGCGCTGCGACAACACACGAACTCATCGACGAGTTTGCCGCCGCCGTGGCGATTCGTTCGGCGGCGCTCGACCCGCTGCCCGATGACCCCAACGCATACCCGAGCATGACCCCCGGCGGTGTGCAGTGGACATGGGACACATTGCTGCGGAACCGATGCATCGACATGTGGGTACACGAGCAGGACATCCGCCGTGCCGTCGGACGACCCGGTGGCCTCGACTCGATCGGCGCCCAAGTCACGACGCACTCATTTGCCGCTGCCATGGCCTATATCGTCGGCAAGAAAGTCCGGCCGCCGGCAGGTACATCCGTGCAGTGGCGGGTCACTGGCGAGGTGCCATTCGACAGCACGGTTGTCGTCGGGGACGACGGTCGGGCGAAGCCGGCCAAGGAGTTTTCCGGTCGGCCCGATGCGTCCCTATCGATGAGCACCGAGGTTTTCAACATCTTGGCCGCAGGTCGCCGCAGCCCCGATCAAGTCGAGGTCGCGGTCGAAGGTGACAGCGAACTCGCTGCGTCGGCGCTGGCAGCGATGACCCTCACGTTCTGACGACCTACGCTGGGACCATGAGTTGGTCGACGCAGGACATACCCGATCTGAGTGGAAAACGTGCGGCCATCACCGGGGTGACCGGCGGGCTGGGCGTCAATGCGGCGATCCAACTCGGCCGCCAGGGTGCGGCGCTGACCGTGACGGCACGCGACGATGCCAAGGCGGCGAAGGCTCTGGAGCAGATTGCGCGCGAAGCTCCCGGCACCGACATTGACGTCGTCCAACTCGACCTTGCTGACCTCACGGCAACCAAGTCCGCCGCGCAGTCGGTTCTGAGCTCGATCGACCACCTCGACATCCTGATCAATAACGCCGGAGTCATGGCCGCGCCACAACGGTTGACCGTCGATGGCTTCGAGCTTCAAATGGGTACCAACCACCTCGGCCACTTCGCCTGGACCGCAACCCTTTGGCCATTACTCCTGAAGAGCAATACCCGCGTCGTCACGGTCGCCTCATTTGCCCATACCTGGGTCCATGGGATCGACATTCGTTCGCTGACGACCGAGGGGTCACCGCGTCGCTACAGCCGCTGGAAATCGTACGGAGAAGCCAAACTCGCCAACCTGCTCTTCATGCTCGAACTTGATCGCCGGGTCAAAGCGAAGGGCCTCGACGTCGAGAGCGTCGGCGCCCATCCGGGCTACGCCGCGACCAATCTGACCGCGGCCGGCCCGAGGCTCGGCGGCAACCGGCTCGGTTCGATGGGCATGCATCAGATCACCAAAATCATCGCTCAACCGGCAGCAATGGGTGCGTGGCCGTTGCTGATGGCCGCCACCGATGAGAGCTTGACCGGTGGCGAATACGTCGGTCCATCCCAGCTGCGGCAGATGCGCGGCGCGCCCAAGCTAGTCGGGATGAGCCGATACGCCCGCGATGCCGATCTGGCCGACATGATTTGGACCGCGTCGGAGCATGCCACCGGGATCGATTTCGCGATATGACGATCCGTCCGATCGGCGCCCAGGATCTCGACACGGTGCTCGCCCTCAATCAGGGTGCACTCGAAGGCGTCGGCGCGCTCGATCTCGAACGGCTCGAGTGGATCATCGGGTTGGCCGATAACGCGCTGGTGGTCGAGGTCGACGGCGAGATCGCCGGGTTCGTCATCACGATCGCGCCGCAGTCAACATACGACTCGATCAACTACGGGTGGTTCGAAGAACGCTTCGCGGAGCACTGCTATCTCGATCGGATTGTCGTGGCACCCGGTTTCCGGCGTCGCGGTGTTGCCGCGCTGCTCTATGACGAAATCGAACGGACCCTGCCGGTCACCCTCGAGGTCTACGCAGTCCCACCCAACGATGCGTCACTGGCCTTCCATGCTGGCCGCGGATATGAGGAGATCGGCCGCCTCGATCAAGCCAACGGCAAGATCGCCGCGATGTTCGTGAAGCGTCCCTGACCAGTTAGGCCAGCTTGGTCATCTTGGCCTTGGCCTCGGCATCCTCAGCAAGCAGTTGTGCGCGAGTCTTGACCCGGTAACGCCAGATCTGAATGAGCCCCAGCGTCCACAGGACATACTGCGCAGACATTGCCCAGCGGAAAGCGTCCGGTGTGTAATCGGTGCTTCTACCCGGTGTTCGCCAATCGAGGATCAAGCCGATCGCAACGATCAGAATCAAGCTCGCGATGAAGCCGCCCTGATTGATGATGCCGGTCGAACTGCCCAGTCGGCTCTGCGGATTGGACGTACGTCCGAAGTCGAAGCCGATCATGGATGCGGGGCCACCCACTCCGACGACGATCACCAAGAGCACCAGCAGCACAATCGGCGCGTTGCCTCGCCAGGTGAGTACGACGGTCCAGGTCGCCACAATCGACAAAATGATGCTCATGACCAGCGTCGAACGATGCCATGGATGATTCGTGATGATCCAGGCCAGGATCGGCCCGGCTATCATGACCGCCACGACCAACAAGGTGAGGAGGACGCCAGCCTGCGCTTGGGATAGGCCTTCACCCTGGACAAAGAATGGGTAGCCCCACAAGAGCCCCAGCGTCGTCGCGCTGAACTGGGTCGTGAAGTGCGTCCACAGCCCGAGTCGAGTCCCCGGTTGCGCCCATGACTCGGCAAGGCTCCGGCGGACTTGGGTCAACGACAGCGGAGGCCCTGACGATGATCGTTCGTCCGGTGAATCGTGGACGAAGAGCAACAGGCCAATGCCCACGACGATGCCGAGACTGGCGGCCAATAGATAGGACCTCGTCCAACCCAGATCGCGTAGTGCGATGGTCATCGGCACGGCCGCCGCGATCGCGCCGAGTTGACCAAGAACACCGGTCATCTGGGTTACCAGCGGTATGCGTCGAGCCGGGAACCACATATTCACGAGCCGAAGCACGCATACGAAGATCATGGCGTCGCCGACACCGACGAACAGCCGCGCCAGCAATGCCAGCGGATAAGATTCGGCGAACGCGAAACCGGCCTGTGCGAGGGTCAGCGTCGTCAGGCCGGTGACCATGACCCGCCGCGAGCCGAATCGGTCCAACATCAGCCCGACGGGGATTTGCATGGCCGCATAGACCAGCAACTGCAGCATGACGAAGGTCGACAGTTGCGAACCAGATATGCCGAAGCGCTCGGTCGCAGCAAGCCCCGCAACTGCCATCGACGAACGGTGAAACACCGCCAAGAGGTAGACGCTGAGCGCAATCAACCAGATGCCGAAGCCGCCCTTGAAACGATCCTCGGACAGTTGGCTCACCGGCCTAGTCTAGAGGTCGACTAGAACGTCAACGCGACCGCCGGATCGGTCAATATTGCGGCCACATCGGCGAGGAACTTCGAACCCTGCTCGCCATCGACCACGCGGTGGTCGAAGGACATCGCCAGCGTTGTGACCCAGCGTGCGACGATCTCGTCGTTGGGCCCTACCCAGGGACGTTTGGCGATCGTGCCGACCGCAAGAATGCCAGCCTCGCCTAGATTGAGGATAGGCGTACCAGCGTCGATGCCGAAGACGCCGATATTGGTGATCGTAAACGAGCCGCCAGCCATCTGCGCTGGTTGCGTCTTGCCCTCGCGTGCGGTCGCGGTCAGTTCACCGAGTGCCACCGCGAGGTCGGCCATCGACATACGATCGGCTCCAACGATGTTGGGAACGACCAGTCCACGTGGTGTCGCGGCAGCAATGCCGAGATTGATTGAGCCCTTCTGGATGATCTCCTGTGCGGCATCGTCCCAGGTCGAATTGAGCTCAGGCGTCCGACGCATGGCCACACATATGGCTTTGGCGACGATCAACAGCGGTGAGACACGAACCCCGGCGAATGCCTTGTCCTGCTTGAGCCGAGCCACGAGATCCATCGTCCGCGTCACGTCGATCGTGACCCATTCGGTGACATGTGGAGCGCTGAATGCCGAAGACACCATCGCGGCGGCGGTCATCTTGCGCACACCCTTGATCGGTATGCGGATGTCTTCGCCGCCTAACGTCATCCCGTTCGTAGGCTCCGCGGTCCGTTCGGGATGACGTCTCGTGGCAAATGCCTCCACATCGGCCCTGGTGATGATGTCGCCGGCAGCCGGTACGATGTTCAGGTCGACGCCGAGATCCTTGGCCAGTTTACGCACGGGCGGCTTAGCCAGCACGCGCAATGGACGCGTCGGCTCGACCGGCTCGACCGGTGCCGGGGGCGTACGCTGAGCAACTTTCTCCACATCAACCGATGCGACCGACGCCTTACGCGCGCGTCGCTTCAATGAGGTCGTGCGAGGACCGTAGCCAACCAATACCGGATTGCGCTCCTCAACCGGGGCAGCACCGTCTGTCAGTGACTCGTCGGCGTCAGTGAGTGACTCGTCAGCGGAGGCGATGTGGATGATGGGGGTGCCGACCTCGACGGTCTGGCCCTCCTGCACGAGGAGCGCTTTGACCTCACCCTCGTAGGGGCTGGGGAGTTCGACGATCGACTTGGCGGTCTCGATGTCAACGATGATGTCGTTGACCTTGATGACATCCCCGACCTTGACCTTCCACTCAATGATCTCAGCTTCGGTGAGGCCTTCGCCGACGTCGGGGAGTTTGAACTGGTTCATCGACACTCCTCAGTATGCGAGCGAACGGTCGACGGCATCGAGGATGCGGTCGAGGCTGGGCAGGAATTCATCTTCGATCCGGCTCGGCGGATAGGGAATGTCATAACCCGTCACCCGCAACACCGGAGCCTCCAATGAATGGAAGCATTCCTCGGAAACACGCGCCGCAATCTCGGCACCAAGGCCGAGCATCCGCGCCGCCTCGTGGACGACAATTGCGTGACCGGTCTTGCGTACCGACTCATGGATCGGCGCCATATCGAGCGGTGACAGTGTGCGCAGGTCGATGACTTCGAGCTCAATGCCGTCCTCGGCGGCCGCATCGGCGGACTCCAAACAGGTCTTGACCATCGGTCCGTATGCCATCAACGTCGCGTCCGTTCCGGCACGAACGATGCGCGAAGCGTGCAGCGGCATGGGCGTCGATTCGAGATCGACCTCGCCCTGATCCCAATAGCGTCGCTTGGGTTCGAAGAAGACAATCGGGTCATCGCTCTCGATCGCCTGCTGGATCATCCAGTAGGCGTCATTGGCGTTCGAGCAGGACACGACCTTGAGCCCAGCGGTCAACGCGAACTGTCCCTCGGGGCTTTCCGAATGATGCTCAACTGCACCGATGCCACCGCCGAACGGTATGCGGATCACGATCGGCATCTTGACCTTGCCCTTGCTGCGGAAGTGCAGTTTGGCAACTTGGCTGACGATCTGGTCGTACGCGGGGTAGACGAAGCCATCGAACTGAATCTCAACGACCGGGCGGTAGCCACGGAAGGTCAGGCCGACAGCGGTGCCGAGGATTCCATTCTCAGACAGCAACGCGTCGATGACGCGGCTTTCGCCGAAGTCCTTCTGCAGTCCGTCGGTGACACGGAAGACGCCGCCGAGACGACCGACGTCCTCGCCCATAATGAGCACCTTGTCATCGCGCTCCATCGCGGCCCGAAGGCCGGCGTTGACGCCCTTCGACAGTGGCATTTTTTCAGTGGCAATCTTGGTCATGCGGGGCTCCCCTCGTCGGCGAACCCTGCTCTGAAGGCGAGGTATTCAGCCTTCTGCGCTTCGAGTTCTGGCGTTCCATCGACGTAGACAAGATCGAACAGCGACTCGAGGTCAGGCTCGGGGAGTGCCTTGCAGGCGGCGCGCAGGTGCTTGCCGAGCTCCTCTGCTTCGGCTTCCAAATCGTCGAAGAACTGCATCGGGGTGCCACTGACCAGTAGGTGACGCTTGACCCGCTCGATCGGATCCTTGAGCTTCCACTCCTCGACCTCGGCGCTCGGGCGATAGCGGCTCGGATCGTCGGAGGTCGTATGTGCGCCCATGCGGTAGGTGTAGGCCTCGATCAACATCGGTCCCTCACCATCGCGGGCTCGCTGCAATGCGGCGGTAGTCACGGCATGGCAGGCGAGTACATCGTTGCCGTCAACCCGCACACCGGGGAAGCCGAAACCAGCGCCACGCTGGGCAATCGGCACCCGGCTCTGTCGATCAAAGGGCACTGAGATCGCGTACTGGTTGTTTTGGCAGAAGAACACGACCGGCGCGTTGAATACCGCGGCCCAATCGAATGCTTCGCTGACGCTTCCCTGGCTGGTTGCGCCATCGCCGAAGTAGGCAATGACAGCGGCGTCGCGCTCGGGGTCATTCTGACCAACGAGGCCATCCAGAGTCAGTCCCATGCCATAACCGGTCGCGTGCAGGGTCTGCGCACCGATGACGATGCTGTAGAGCGCAAATCCGTTGGCGGCCGGATCCCAGCCGCCAAGTTCGACACCACGAAAAAGGCCCAGCAGGAGAGCAGGGTCGACGCCGCGACAGAGCGCGACACCGTGTTCGCGGTAGGTCGGAAAGGCAAAATCTTGCGGCCGCATTGCGCGACCCGAACCGATTTGGGCGGCTTCCTGGCCTTGGGCCGGTGCCCATAGGCCGAGCTCGCCGTGCCGCTGGAGCGCGTGCGCCTCGAAATCGATGCGGCGCATCAAGAACATGTCGCGGAACAACTCGCGAATGCTGTCAACGTCACCGTCGTAGGAATAATCGGGATGGCTGACCCGCTCGCCTTCCGGCGTCAACAGCTGGACGAAACCATCGCCACTGCCTAACGGGCCGTGGGACTCTGGAACGGGTGCGCTCATCGCGTTTTCCCCTCAATCAGCCGGTAATCGGGGTGTCCGCACCGGAAGTCGAAGCTGAATCGGCGCACCGCTCGGGGGTGGTGAGAACTACGTCAATTCGCATGTGACGGCTGTCACAGATATCTCCACGATAACGCCTCCTGAGCCGGTTCTCCAACTGGCCCGCTCGACCAGCTATTTCAGCAGCAGCCGCAGCAGTCCGGTGGCCGGTTGCAGGACCGTGCCGACCAGATCAGAAACGTCATCGGCCTCGCGGTGTCGTGAGCCATTGGACTAGTGCCACGGCCTTGCCGTAGCCGGGCGGTGCGGCAAGAATCGTCAACGGCAGGCGCTGATCCAACAACTCCTGAACACGACTCCGCACGACCGCGATCCAGCGGGCGGCACGCGGCATCGCCCAATGACCCCGAGCACTCAATGCCGCAGGCACAGCATAACGTCGACGCTCAGATCGGCTCGAACCGAGATGTCTCGTCGAACACACCTCATGCGGCAGGGGCTAGACCCTTTCGGACTGCCATTTTTGTGCAGCCTCAAGAAACTCCGAATTGACCGCCGGTGCGCCGACGCTGACCCGCACACCATCACCGGCGAAGGGTCGCACCGAAACCGGATCACAGGCCGCGGCGAAGTCGAGCGAATCGGCGCCGAGCGGCAGCCATACAAAATTTCCTTGGGCAGCAGGAACGGCCCAACCTTGGTCTCGAAGCACCTCGGCCATCCTGGTGCGTTCGGCAACAATTACCTGGACCCGTTCGGAAAGTTCATCGATTGAGTCCAGCGATGCGATCGCGGCGCGCTGCGCGAGATCAGAAACGCTAAAGGGTGCTGTCGCCTTGCGGATCGCCTCGGCGACCGAGGGCCGGGCGATGGCATAACCGACGCGGAGCCCGGCGAGCCCGTATGCCTTGGAGAAGGTTCGCAATACGACGACATTGTCATACGCGGTGAGCGCCTCGAGCCCCTTCGCCGCAGTCGGGTCACTGACAAATTCGACATACGCCTCATCAACCACGACCACGACGTTCGGCGGCACCATCGCCACGAACTTATCCAGCGCGGCCGCCGTCACGATCGGACCGGTCGGATTGTTCGGCGTACAGACGAGAACCGCCTTCGTTCGATCGGTGATCGCTGCGGCCATGGCAGCCAGGTCATGGCTGCAATCGCCAGCCAACGGGACCTTGACGGAGGTGGCCCCGGTGAGTTCGACGGCGATCGGGTAAGCCTCGAAGGACCGCCAGGCGTAGACGACTTCATCGCCGTCGGAGCAGAGCGCGTTGAGCAAGGAAAACAGCACCGCAACCGATCCCGTCCCTGCGGCGAGACAGTCTGACGGAACGCCTAGGCGGGCCGACAGCGCCGCATACAGTTCGACGCAACCGGCATCGGGATAGCGGTTCATGTGCTCGAGTTCGGCGCTGGCGAGCTCAATGACTCCAGGCAGCGGGGAATTGGGATTTTCATTGCTGGACAGTTTGTAGGCATCGCTGGCCGCGGGCTTGCCCGGTCGGTAGACCGGGATGCCGTCGAGGGCCGCTCGAGTGGGAGGTGCAGACATGTCGGCAGCGTATCCCCCGCAGGAAGCGGGTGCCGTCACGCTCTGGTGACGCTCTATTGCTGTCACAATCAGCGAGTGCCACAATCCAATCCCCGCCTCGGCTACATCTTGGTCATCACCGGGGCGATCCTGTTCGGTGTCAACGGGGCAGTCTCACGCGTCGCGATGCGCGCCGGGTTGAGCCCCGAATCACTGACCACCGTGCGCATCACCGGGGCGGCCATCGCGTTCGCATTGGCCGCGGCATTTTGGCGGCGTTCGGCGCTGCAGCCGCCGACCGGATCGAGCCTGCTGCTGATCGCGGTCCTCGGCTTGGTCGGTGTTCTGTCATTGCAGTTGACCTACAACATCGCCATCAATCGGCTACCGCTCGGCATCGCCCTGCTCATCGAATATCTGGCACCGGTGCTGGTGGTGCTGTGGGTGCGGTTCGTGCGCCAGGAACAAGTCCGCAACCGAATGTGGGCGGCGATTGCGTTGTCGGTTTTCGGCATCGCGACTGTCGGGCAGGTATGGCAAGGGCTCGATTTCGACACCCTAGGTTTGCTCATGGCACTCGCCGCGGCGGTGAGCTTCGCGACCTATTTCCTGCTCGGCGAGCACCACGTCGGTTTCGACGAGCCGCTACGCGTGGTGTTGTGGGCTTTCGTGTTCGCCGCGATCATGATGAACATCATTTCGCCGATCTGGAAGGTGAGTGATCTCAATCAAAACGCTTCGCTGTTGGGCAACCTTGAGTCATTGCGCTTGCCGCTCATCCTGCTGATCGCCTGGATCATCCTCCCCGGGACCGTCGCACCATTTTTCCTGCAACTCGCCGCGCTCCAACACATACCGGCCACGGTTGTCACCGTCATTGCAACGCTAGAGCCGGTCATCGCAGTTATCCTCGGCTGGGCGTGGTTCACCGAATCGCTCACCGCGATCCAGGTTGTCGGCGCAGCGTGTGTCGTTGGCGGCATCGGGCTCGCCCAATCTGCCCGCCGCCAAGCCGTCCCACCTCTTCCCCTGCAATAGCCCCGAAAGCCAAACGGCCAAGATTTGTTCACTCCGCGCCCTTATGCCAACCTTGAGTTCAAGGAGTCGACGCAACACTCTGAATTTTGGAGTGCTGTATGGGCCGTTTCCCTGATGTTGATCGTCAGCGTGGGTTTTGGATTCGGGTTCGTGAGGGCTTGTCGACCGCGGAGGCTGCTCGGGCTGCGGGTGTGTCGGTTGAAACGGCCAAGAAGTGGGTGCGCAAAGGTGGCGGTATGCCGCCAATGTCGCTGGTCCTGCCCGCAACGAGTCGTTATCTGAGTGTTGCCGATCGCGAGCGGATTCACGCCGGCCTGCATGCTGATGAATCGATCCGATCGATTGCCCGGTCGATCGGCCGGGCGCCCTCAACGGTGCTACGTGAATTGCGGGCGAACATGTATCACCAGCAGTACCGGTCCTTGGCTGCGTTGAACCCGTCAGTTGCGGGTCGTCCGAGAACCAAGGGCTGGAAATATTCCCCGTCGAAGGCCCACCGGCGTGGTGTTGCCAGACGGGCGCGTCCCAAGCCAGCGAAGTTGGCGACGAACCAACGGCTTCGTGATGAGGTCCAGTTCCGGCTCGAGAAGAAGAAGCACTCGCCCGCGCAGATTGCGAACCGGTTACGGTTGGATTTTCCCGATGAGGCGGAGATGTGGGTGTCACACGAGACGATCTACCAGTCGCTCTATGTCCAGGGCCGAGGTGCGCTCAAACGTGAGCTCACTACCTGCTTACGAACCGGTCGAGCGGTGCGCAAACCCCACCGCAAAGAAGGCCGGCGACAGACCCGGATCAAGGACATGGTCAACATCAGCGAACGACCTGCCGCAGTCGAAGACCGGGCTGTTCCGGGTCATTGGGAAGGCGATCTGATCACCGGTGAGCTGAACAAGTCCGCGATCGGAACGTTGGTCGAACGCAGCACAGGTTTCGTGATGTTGCTTCATCTGCCCGAGCGTCACGGCGCTGAGGAAGTTCAGGACCAGATGATCATCCAGATGGGAAAACTATCCACACAGTTACGCGGATCGGTGACCTGGGACCAAGGCATCGAAATGTCCAACCACAAGGCAATCTCCACCGCTTTGGACATCGACATCTTCTTCTGTGACCCACATTCACCATGGCAGCGGGGCTCGAATGAGAACACCAACGGGCTGCTGCGTCAGTACTTCCCCAAAAGCACCGATCTATCGGGCTACCACGCGGACTATCTCGAGTTCGTCGCGAACCAACTCAATGACCGGCCACGCAAACGCCACCAATGGCGCACCCCCAGAGAAGTCCTCGCCACACTAGTCTGGGACCACGCAAATCAACCCGGTGTTGCGCCGACCGATTGAATCCACCAACCTCAAACGGCCATATTTCGAACAAATCTTGGGGGCTGGCGGCGGTGATGCCACAATGGTCGGTATGCCCAGATTCTTAACCTCATGGATTCTCAGCGCGGCCGCGCTCGCGGTTGCCGCAGGACTGCTCGGCACGCATATGAATATTGCCGCAGCAGACGCTTCGACCTCAAGCCAGCTGATCACGCTGGCCTTGGTTGCTGCCGTTTTCACCGCGATCAACATGTTCGTCGCACCGGTGATCAAAACGCTGTCATTGCCGTTCATCATCATCACGCTGGGGTTCGCGCTGCTCGTCATCAACGCGTTGCTCCTGCTACTCACCGAATGGGTGACGGGCAAATTTGACTTGGCATTCACGATCGATGGGTTCTGGTGGGCTGTTCTTGGCTCGATCATCATCTCGGTCACCAATGCGGTGCTCGGCGTGTTCTTCGACCAAGAACGGTGACTTTCCGCATCGCGGTCGTCTGCCTCGGGAACATCTGCCGCTCACCCACAGCGCATGTGATCCTCGATGACCGCATCCAACGAGCCGGATTGGCCGATCGAGTCTCGATCTCCTCAGCGGGCACCGGGGGTTGGCATACCGGCAATCCGATGGATGCTCGCTCCGCCCAAGTCCTGGCCAACGCTGGCTACGATCCGACCGGACAGATCGCCGAGAAGTTCACCATCGACTGGTACGCCGAGAACGATCTTCTGCTCGCGATGGATGCGGCCAATCACGCGGACATGGCCGAACTCGCGCCAACCGCCGGCGCGCTCGGCAAGCTGCGAATGTTCCGCAGTTTCGACCCTGGAGCTGAAGAATCCGACCTCGATGTTCCTGACCCATGGTTCGGTGGACCCGAAGGTTTTCGTGCCGTACTCACGATGATCGAGCGGACGTCGGACCAGCTTGTCGACCAACTCCCGGCGCTGATCGACGGCTGAGGCGGTACGTTCGACGTATGGCACGGATGGCAGGAATCGCATCGCGCGCCGAGGCACTCCTCGGTCGCGGGGTTGTCTCGACGACTCCGGTCGCGGGCGGCGATGTCTGCACAGCGACCCGGTTGAGGCTGACCGATGGTCGAAACGCGCTGATGAAGACTCGTTCCAACGCGCCCGAGGGCATGTTTCATGCCGAAGCCGAAGGCCTCACCTGGCTGCGGGAAGCGGCCGGCGCTCGTATTCCCGAGCTCCTGGCCGCCGCCGACGACTGCCTCATCCTCGAGTGGATCGAACCGGGAAAACCGACCAACGACGCCGCCGATGAATTCGGCCGCGCACTGGGCGTCACCCACCAGGCCGGCGCAGCGATGTTTGGCGCCGAACATGACGGTTTCATCGGACTCGCGCCGCTGCCCAATCGGACGCTCCCCACGTGGCCGGAATTCTTCGCATCCAGACGCGTCATGCCATATGTCCGCGCCGCAGTCGACCGGACCTTCCTCACGATCGAGCAAGCCAACACGATCGAAGCTGTCATGCGTAAAATTCACGACTTCGCCGGCCCCGCCGAATCGCCCGCGCGCGTGCACGGCGATCTGTGGTCGGGGAATGTGGTCTGGGGATCGGACGGGCATGTCTGGTTAATCGATCCGGCCGCGCACGGCGGCCATCGTGAGGGCGACTTGGCGATGCTGGCCCTGTTCGGCACACCCCATCTGCAACGCGTCATCGACGCATACGACGAGGCCACGCCGCTCGCCGAAGGCTGGCGCGAACGCATGCCGCTGCATCAGCTCCACCCCTTGTTGGTGCATGCGGTCATGTTCGGCGGCAGCTACGGAGCTCGCGCAGCCTCGACAGCTCAATCAATTCTGGACGGCCCGACCGGCCAGGACACCTGATTACCAGCGGCTCCTAAAACAGCGGCTCTTACGAAAGGTTCAGGATGGCCGGGCACACTTCTCCCATGCGCATTCTTGTCGTCGATGATGATCGTGCCGTACGCGATTCGCTGCGGCGCTCGCTGGAGTTCAACGGCTATGTCGTCGAGCTCGCCTCAGATGGCGCCGAGGCGCTCGCCCGCGTTCCACACGTCAATCCCGACGCAATCGTCATGGATGTCATGATGCCGAAACTCGACGGTCTGGAGGCCACGCGCGCCTTGCGCAATGCCGGCAACGACGTGCCGATCCTCATCCTGACCGCGCGCGATGCGATCTCCGACCGAGTCGACGGTCTCGATGCAGGTGCCGATGATTATCTGCCGAAGCCGTTCGCGCTCGAGGAGTTGTTGGCCCGAATCCGATCATTGCTGCGCCGCGTCACGCGCGCACCCGGCGACGAACCATTCGAGCCACCGCTGGAGTTCACGGACCTGTCGCTCGATATTGCGACCCGTGAGGTCCGACGCGGCGAGCGGTCGTTGACCCTAACTCGAACCGAGTTCGATCTGCTCGAGCTGTTCATGCGCCGACCCAAACGCGTCCTCGAACGCTCCTTCATCCTCGAAGAAGTCTGGGGCTTCGACTTTCCGACAACGGCCAATTCACTCGAGGTGTATGTCGGTTATGTCCGTCGCAAACTCGAGGCAGGCGGCGAATCGCGGTTGCTGCACACCGTCCGAGGCGTGGGCTATGTCCTTCGCGAGAACGCGCCGTGATTGACCGACTACATCAACTCATTGCGCCACTGACGGCTCGTCTGTCACTGGCTGCTCGAGTCGCGCTGCTGACGACAATTGCGGTGGCAATGACGCTCGCGGCGGTCAGCGCGATGGTCTATTTCACCGTTCGGACCGAGTTGCAGAGCTCGCTGGATGAGTCACTCGTACAACGCGCCGAAACTGCGGTCAGCGATGGCATCAGTCAAGACACGATCGCCAAATATTCTGCCGGTGCACTGAGTAATATCGCGCAAGTAAAGATCGCGATCATCAGCGGTGGCTATATCTTCTCCAACTCCAATGAGACGTCAGCACTGCCGTTCATCAGCACTGCGGAGAATGATGTTTCACTGGGTGAAAGAACCCACTCCAAACGCACCGACACAGTCGGCGGCGTCCGCTATCGGATTGTCGCGGTCCAGGCCGGTAAGGGCACCGCACTGGTTCTGGCCCAATCGATGGATTCGGCCTATCGAACCCTCGAGCGACTCGCCGTGATCCTGTGGCTGACTTCAATCACCGGTGTCGCGCTGGCCGGACTGAGCGGCTGGCTCGTCGCGACCAACGGCCTTCGCCCCGTGCGCCGTCTGACCGATGCGGTCGAACGCGTCGCCCGCACCCAGGAACTCACCCCGATCGCGGTGATGGGTCACGACGCGTTGGCGCGCCTCACGACGTCATTCAATTCGATGTTGATCGCGCTCGACGCCTCTCAGGACCGACAACGGCAGCTCGTCGCCGATGCGGGCCACGAACTCCGTACGCCGTTGACCAGCTTGCGCACGAATATCGAGCTCCTCACGCAAGCCGCAAACAATCCACAGCGGCACCTACCCGATGTGCAGCGCGCCGAGATCATGCACGACGTAGGCGCGCAGCTACAGGAGCTCTCAACGCTCGTGGGGGATCTTGTTGAGCTCGCCCGCGATGAACCGTTGCGGCGTGATCCCGAGCCGGGCGATTTCGCCGAGATCGTGACGCACGCGGTGGATCGGGTTCGTCTGCGCGCGCCGGGTGTCGAATTCGATACCGACATCTGGCCGTGGATGGTGTTCGGCGAACCTCAGTTGCTGGAGCGCGCAGTCACCAATCTGCTCGATAATGCGGCGAAATGGAGCCCACCGGGCGGAACCGTCCAGATTCGGCTCCGCGACGGCACGTTGACTGTTTCCGATGAGGGCCCCGGCATCGCCGAGGACGATCTGCCGCATATTTTCGACCGCTTCTATCGCTCCAGCGAGGCACGCACGTTGCCTGGATCCGGGCTCGGATTGTCGATCGTACGCCGGGCTGCCGAACGCCACGGGGGAAGCGTCGAGGCCCGATCAGCCGGATCCGGCGGCTCACTATTCACGTTGCGTATCCCCGGCGCCGAGGCTTCGGAATCGTCACAATGAAAAAGATTTCTTTGGACGCTCACACGCCACTCTCAGTTGGCTCTCAGCGATACGCGAGAATGTAAATATTATGAGTGACATGAATGATCCATTCGCAGCCAAGCCGTACGTCCCGCCGACACCCCCAAGCGATGACGCTGGCGACGGCGCTGGCGAAACCACTCCCGCGGAACCGGTCGCTGGCCAGTCTGAGTCGACGCCGCCACCGGCAGCCGAGCCGACGCCTCCGCCAGCCGCTGAACCGCCTCCTCCACCCGGCGAACCGCAGCCGACACCAGTTGCACCCGAGCCAGCGGCACCGCCCGTACCGCCAGCGGCACCACCGGCGCCACCCGCACCGCCGACTGCTGAAGAACCGACCGTTCAGACTCCTCGGGATGAAGTCACCGAACAATTCACCCACCGTTATCCCGAAGGCGGGGGCTATGCGGCGGGTTCAGCCGCAGAGCCGACACCTACTCAAGAGCTTCCACCGTTCGCAGCGACCGCTCAGGGGGCGCCCGCCTACGGCATGTCCGCTCAGCCCTATCCTGCGGCAGCTCCGGTTAAGCAGAAGAAACGGCGCAGCACTGCTCTGATCGCAAGTTCGGCGCTAGTCCTCGGCCTTGCTGGCGGCGTCATCGGTGCAGCCGGTTATGACTACCTCAACAACGATTCAGGCCCCACGGTCAACTCACTCAACTCAGGCAACGCCAAGGACCGGGCCGCAACCGGCGCCGTTGAGAAGGTCGCGCAGACGGTCCTTCCGTCCGTCGCCCAGATCAATGTGAAGGGCACGAGCGAGTCCGGTTCGGGCACCGGCATCATCATTAGCAACGATGGCCAGATCTTGACCAATAATCACGTCGTCGAGGCAGCCGCAAACAATGGCAGCATTACGGTGTCATTCAACGATGGAACGATCACCTCAGCCACGATCCTCGGCCGCGACCCCGTCACGGACCTCGCCGTGATCAAGGCGAAGGACAAGACGGGTTTGACGCCCGCGGTGCTCGGCAATTCCAGTGACCTCCAGGTCGGTCAGGAGGTTGTCGCGATCGGTTCGCCGTATGGGCTGGAATCCACAGTGACAAGCGGCATCATCAGCGCACTCAACCGTCCGGTGTCCTCCTCTAACGGAAGCGGCAGCGATCAAGCGACTGTGTTCCCGGCGGTTCAGACCGACGCGGCCATCAACCCCGGCAACTCCGGTGGCCCGCTTGTGGACCTCGACGGCCGTGTCATCGCGATCAACTCCGCGATCCGCACGACGAGCGGCTCGCCGACCGCGCAGTCCGGCTCAATCGGCCTCGGCTTCGCAATCCCAATCGATCTAGCTAAAAATGTCGCAAAGCATCTGGTGAAGGGCGAGAAAGTCCAACACGCCCGCATCGGCATCACCGTCGGAAACTCGATCGACAAGGACGGCATCACGACGATCGGTGCATCGGTCAAGGGCGTGACCAACGGGGGCGCAGGCGAGAAGGCAGGGATCAAAACCGGTGACATCATCACCGCGCTAAACGGCACCGCGGTCGGAAGCGCCGACGGCCTTGTTGCCGGTATCCGCGGCTACGAGCCCGGTGAGAAGGTCACGTTGACCGTCTTGCGCGACGGCAAGTCCCAGAAGATCGACGTCACGCTGTCCTCGGATGGCGGAAACCTCGGTAGCTGAAGCCAGCTAACACCCAGTGACGGTGCCCCGATCGCTTCGGTCGGGGCGCCGTTTCTAACATTGGGACCATGAACGAAACTGCTGCTCGCGACCTATCACTGGCGGCACTCATGATCACGGTCGTCCTCTGGGCTTCGGCCTTCGTCGGCATTCGTGATCTCGGAGCGACTTTTTCCCCCGGTGCACTGTCGTTGGGACGACTGATCGTCGGCGCGATAGCACTGACCGTGATCGCGTGGCCAAAACATGAAGTGCTGCCGCGCGGTCGCCCACTGGGTCTTATCGTCGTTTACGGCGTTCTGTGGTTCGGCGCCTACAACGTGCTGCTCAATGCGGGCGAGCGGTATCTCGATGCTGGCACGTCTGCACTGGTCATCAACATCGGGCCGATCTTGATCGCGCTGTTCGCTGGCATCTTGCTCAAGGAAGGTTTCCCGAAGCCACTCATCATCGGCACCGGTGTGGCGTTCGCTGGCGTCGCCCTGATCGCAGTAAGCACCGACAAGGATTCGACCGCAGTCGCGACCGCCAGCACGACCGGCGTGCTTCTGTGCGTGGCCGCAGCGGTTGTTTATTCAATCGGAGTGCTCTGCCAGAAGCCAGCTCTACGCACGGTCCCCGCAGTCCAAGCCGTGTGGCTCGGCTGCATCGTCGGGATGCTCGTTTGCCTGCCGTACGCGCCCAGCTTGGTCAATCAGATTCAAGACGCCTCGGCCAAGGATTTGTTGGTTCTGGCCTACCTCGGCATTTTCCCGACCGCAATCGGCTTCAGTACGTGGTCATACGCACTCAAACGCCTCGACGCCGGCACCGTGGCCGCGACCACTTACCTCGTACCTGTGCTCGCGACCCTGATCGCCTGGATCCTGCTGGACGAAGTCCCGGCGACGCTCGCCTTCATTGGCGGCGCAATGTGTCTGATCGGCGTTGCCATCACGCGAATGCGTCGACGGCGCGTTCCGCTGCCTAGCCCGGAAGCCGATCACCCAAGCAGTTGAAGAACGAGTTCCTTGATGATCTCGTAACCGTTCTGGGTCAAGATCGATTCGGCATGGAATTGCATGCCGCGATAGCGCGGCCCGGCCACAAGATGAACGTCGCCGGTGGCGGCTTCGGTCTCGACGGTAACCCCCGTCGGCAACCCCGTGGCGGGTACGCGTGCGACGAATGTGTTGTAGAAGCCGACAGTCTGCTGTGCACCCAACACTTCGAGACGACTCTGCGTGCCTTGGAACACGATGTCCTTGAACACGAGGTCAAGACCGATCTGGCTCGACAACACCTGATGGCCCAGGCACACAGCCAAGAATGGCCGCTCGGACGTAATCAGCACCGCTACGATCGAATGCAGCACCGCCATCTTCGGATCGTCTAGTTCGCGCGGATCGCCCGGGCCAGGGCCGACCACAACGAGGTCGTAGCCCTCGAGCGCGTCGGCGCCTTCCGCATTGAGCACGGCGGCATCGTGCCGCAGGATGTCCGTGGTCATGCCCAATACGCCGAAGATGTGACTGAGCATGTTGACGAAGTCGTCCTCGCCGTCGACGATGACGACACGTTTGCCAGCAAGCGCGGGCACCGGCGCGGCACCGGACTGATCGGACAGCCAGAATTGGCTCAGCCGTTGATTGCGTGAGCCGAGTGCGATCAGTACTTCGTCATCGCGCGTGAAGGCATCGAAGCCTTCGGCCGGCACGGGTGCGGCCTCCACCAGTCCGAACGCGCTCAGAATTCCCGCGGCCTTTGCCCACGTTTCGGACGTTTCATAGGCGGGATCGGAGTCGCGTACGAGCGTTGCGCCAGCGGTGATCTTGAGGTTGCCGTCAAGGTCAATGTCGGCGGTGCGAATGAGGATCGGCGCATCGGCCATCGGCACGCCATCGTCATCGCGGCCGATCAGCGCGGCGATCGAGGCGTAGTAGCCGCGACCTTCTGGTTCATATTGTTTGATCAGTCGGCAAGCATTTTCCACCGGGCTGCCAGTGACCGTGGCGGCGAACATCGAGTCGCGCAGGACCGCTCGCACGTCGCGATTGGTGCGCCCGGCAAGCAGATACTCGGTGTGCACCAAATGCGTCATCGGTTTGAGGTACGGGCCGAGCACGAGCCCGCCTTCATGGCAGATGTCGCACATCATCTTGAGCTCCTCATCAACCACCATGAACAGCTCGTAGATCTCTTTTTCGTCCTGTAAGAAATTGAGCAGTTCACGCTTTCGCTCGGCCGTCGTCTCAAGCCCGTGCAGACGGAACGTGCCGCTGATCGGATTCATCCGCACCTGTCCGGCCTCGACACTCACATGCCGTTCCGGACTGGCGCCGATCAAATAACGGTCGCCAGTGAAGATGAGAAACGTCCAAAACGCTCCGCGTTCGCGTTCAAGTAGCCGGCGATAGACACTCAGAGCACGCCCGTGATTCCAGTCCGAGAGCTGCGCCCGGTAGTTGCGCCCGACGACCAGGTTGGCACCTTCGCCGCGGCCGATTTCGTCCTCGATGATGGTCCCGACCATCGCCGCATAGTCCTCATCGGACGTCTCAAAGCCGCCACGATCGGCAAATTCGACCGGCACCTGCGGCAGCTCGGCAATCAACTCGGCCAGCGGCACATGCTGTTCGTATTCCACCGCGATCGCTGACAACGGCGTGCCGTCCTGATGCGCTTCGAAGCCACGCTCGCGCACCTGTGCAAAGGGCACGAGCACCAGGTGGTCCCAGGCGCGCTGGACGCCAGCCGACAGCGGCACATCACCAATCGATTCCAGATCCGTACGCGTGCCGCCCAACAGCGTGACCGTGTCGTCGTCGCGGACACGGATCAGCGCAAAAGCCGGGAGGGAAAGTAGTTCGTCAAGCATCAGGAATTGATCCTATCGGTGGCGGTTGTCGTCGACCTCTTGCTCCTATGGTATCGCGGCGATACCATAGATCTATGAGTATGACACTGAGGCTCGACGACGAACAGGATCGCGTCCTCACCGCGCTTGCCGCGGCGGAAGGTGTCAGCAAGAACGAAGCAGCGCTGCGAGCAATTCTGGAGCGTGCTGAACGATTGGACGGAGTGGCCGAGGTTCGCCGACTGACCCGTGAGGCAGCCGCGAAGTACGGACCGCTGCTCGACCGCCTCGGTCAATGACGGTCTACCTTTCGCTGGCCGAACTGCTCGCGATCGTCGATGAGTACGGACTTCAATCCGTGCGCGACATCGGGCTGCTCGATTCGGCCGCCCATCGCCCGCAAACTTCGGTGTTCGGGGACGATGCTTATCCGACGCTGGATGAGAAGGTCGCCGTACTCCTTGAATCAATCGTTCGGAATCACCCGCTCATCGACGGCAACAAACGCCTCGGCTGGATTTCCACATTCGTCTTCTACGCCCGAAATGACGTTTTGCTCGATGCACCACTCGACGCTGCCTATGATCTCGTGATCGGCGTGGCAACCGGCGAGATCGATTATCACCAATCGGCAGCAATTCTCCGCAACTGGACGGCTGACTCATGACAATCGACCAAGAAGCGCTCGCCGACGATCTGCGTGAACTCATTGCGATTCCAAGCGTCGGCGGGAGCCAAGGCGAAATCGACGTACAACAGTGGTGCGCCGACAAATTGGTCGACCTTGGCCTTGCCGTTGATCACTGGCAGCTCGACCTTGCTGCGCTTCGGAGCACGTATGGCTACCCCGGTGAAGAAGTCGAGCGGCTCGAGGCCTGGGGCGTCGTCGGTGCATCCGGCCCCGGCACACCGGCGCTGATCCTCAATGGCCACGTCGACGTCGTTCCGCCGGGCGACCTCGCACTGTGGCCTGATGGCAATCCATTCATTGCCCGAGAATCGGGCAACACCTGGTATGGCCGCGGTGCCTCCGACATGAAGTCCGGCGTCGCCGCGATCATCGCCGCGGCGCGGGCGCTCGAGGGCACGTCACTCGCACAGCCATTTGCGATTCACACCGTGATCGCCGAGGAGGACGGTGGCCTCGGGACCTTCGCCACCCTGCAGCGTGGCCATACCGGTGACGCCTGTCTCATCGCCGAGCCCACCGATGGGCAGATCATCTCGGCCAATGCTGGCGCCTTGACCTTCGAGCTTGAGATTTCGGGCACGGCGGCACATGGTTCGACGCGAACCGCGGGCGTCAGCGCAATCGACAAATTCGAGATCATCCATGCGGCGCTGCGCGCTTTCGAGGCCGAACGCAACACGTCGTTGCCGCCGGAGTTCGCCCATCTTGACCTCGGCTGGCCGCTCTCGATCGGCACGATCCGCGCTGGCGACTGGCCCAGCACCGTCCCCGACGTCCTGATCGCTGAGGGCCGCTATGGCGTCATGCCTGGCGAGACTCTCAACGACGCAAAACGTTCCTTCGCGCGCGCAATCGCGAAAGCGTCCCAACGCGACCCTTGGCTCCACGATCATCCGGTCCGGATCACTTGGCCGGGTGGCCATTTCTCACCGGGGCAGCTGCCCGTCGGACACGAATTGTTGGGCCTGGTGCAGGGGGCGGCGGAGGCAGCGGGCGCACCCCGGCCCGAAGCCTTCGGCGGCGCCTACGGCTCTGACCTTCGACAGTATTCACAACTCGGCATACCCACCGTGCAGTATGGGCCCGGCACGATCCGGCACGCGCACTCGGTCGAGGAGCAGGTGGAGTTTGGGCAGGTCGTGATCTGCGCCCAAACCTACGCAAACCTCATCACCGCGCACTGCAGTTGAGGCGCGCTACTCTGCCAATTTCGGGATCGGGGTTTGCGCCTTGATTTCAAAATAGGGCTGCGCGGTGACGCCACCGCCAGTGCCGAAATCGATCACCTGCAGGCCAACCGGCGCGCTCCCCTTGAACGTCACGATCGTGACCTGAGCCGGACGCCGAAGTTTGCTGCCAAGTGCGAAGGCGTAGACCGCGCCGCCGGTGGTCCCGGTGCTCAACGTCGTTGTTGCACGTCCCGTCGGACTCGTCAACGTGGTCGGTCCGACCTGCCGATGCAGATGACCGCTGAGAACTAGATCCACGCAACCTGACTTTGCAGCATTTTTGGCGCCCGACGGGCTGTGCACAATGATGACCTGGACCCCCCCATCGTCACATGCGGCCTTGGTCAAAGCTTCATCTTGGCCGTGGATCGCATCGCTCAAGTCCGACTCATTGCCGCCGTAGCCGCCAGTAAGCCCCGAGCTGCGCGGATCACTGGAGCCAAGGAAACGAATGCCGTTGATGGTTTTGGGCTTGCCAGCGAGCAGGTTGAAGCCTTCCTTGCGCATCTGCCCACGCACGAACGGTCCGGTGTCATGGTTTCCTGCGACCGAGACGACGGTGAAACCCTTAAACGCCTTCGCGAGCGAGTTGATGCTGAAGGCCTCCCAGTCGCCACCGACCGACGTGTCATCGCCGAGATCGAAGAGCATCCGTGCCCCAGCCTGATGGGCGATCGCGCGCACCGCGGCGTCCATGCCGATGTTGTCGTGCCGGTCAGTGACGACCAGCGCTGTCGTCTCGCCGTCCTCGGGCTTACGTACGACCGTTTTGCTCGCGTCGTCAGCCAGCTTGCCGTAGAACTCGACCGACTTCTTGTAGGTCGTTATCGCACCCTCAATGAGCGCCGTCCCGCCAGCACTTGCCGCACCCTGCTTGATCTCAACCTGATCAAGGATCTTGTCGGTAGGAACATTGGGCAAAGCCACCGACAATTTTACCCAGTTTGCGGCGACGGCGTCGTCGGTACTTCTGGGGCGTTCGGGCACTGTCACCAGTCCCAACGCCACGACCGTGGTCGCGCCAAGCGCAACCCCGGCGACGATCTCACGACGGCCTGGTTTGCGTGTGCGCGCCCAAATCATGGCCCGCCGCTCAGAACCAACCGCCCGCCAGCCGAACCCCACCATCAGCACCGTGAGAACACCGGTGCCAAGACCACGCAGGAGAGCTTCCTTGCCCATCTCGACGACGGTCGAAACCACCCGCTGAATCTCGCCGCGCGGCTGGCTCGCAATGACGGCGTCCTGAGTCACGAGTTGGTCAAGATTGGTGACCTCGCTGTCGCCGAAGTAGATCCGCGCGCCGATATTGAATGGCTGGTTGACTGGAATTCTGGCGCGCGGCAAAACCGCACCAAAATCAAGAGTTGCATAGCCATCGAACCGCGGAACGACCGTCGCATTGTGCGCGCCGATCACCACAGAGCGCTCGCTGTGCCGAAATGTGGAGGCAGCAACGGGCAACCCGACGG
Organism: Aeromicrobium changchenzhani; assembly: GCF_057586615.1. Taxonomy (NCBI): domain Bacteria; kingdom Bacillati; phylum Actinomycetota; class Actinomycetes; order Propionibacteriales; family Nocardioidaceae; genus Aeromicrobium; species Aeromicrobium changchenzhani. The sequence goes on from NZ_CM172480.1 coordinate 3,421,777, forward strand.
CGAGGCCGACGAGCAGGAGAATGAGGCTCTTGACGAAAAAACGCATCAGAGCCGCTGCAACCATCGATCAGTCGAGCCCACCGTGGCGAGCAGCTGGGTGGCGCGAGTGAGCACGACATAGAGGGTCCGCCAGCCGGACTCAGACTCATCGGTGATTGCGTCCGGCTCGACCACGATGACAGCGTCGAACTCAAGTCCCTTGGTATCGAGGCCGTTGAGTAGTTTGATCCGCCCCGCATACAAATCAAGCGTTGGCCCGAGCGGGCCGGCAAGGCGTTCGCGATCGACAACCGATGCCACGACCGCAATCGTCCCTTCGACGCGTTCGGCAATCTCGCCAATCGTCGTGCTCAGGGCACTAGCAACCACGTCCGAACTGACGATGATGTGTTGCGGTTCGTCGCCGGTGCGGCGTACCGCATCGGGCAGGTCCGGATACGGCACCGCGATCCGTGCGACGCCGGCAGCGAAATCGTAGATCTCGGCGGAGTTGCGATAGTTGGTCGAGAGCCGGAAGGCATGGATCGGTTTGCCGTCGAGTGCCTCGGCACGAGCGGCAGCAGATTCCTGCGGGTGTGGCCAGGACGACTGTGCCTCGTCGCCGACAATCGTCCAGCTCGCGAATCGTCCGCGGCGGCCGATCATGCGCCATTGCATCGGCGACAGGTCTTGGGCCTCGTCGACCAGCACATGCGCGAAACCGTCGTCCTCGATGCTCTGTGTAGCGCCGGCACGAAGCTCCCGATCCTCACGTTCGGCCCGCTCGAAACTCATGAGTTGCTTGGGGGTATCGAACTCGTCATCGCGCTCAAGTGGCGTCTCACCGAGCAGATAACGCAATTCGTCGATCAGCGGCACATCTTCAATCGCGATGATGTCCGAACGCCAAGACGCTCGGAGGGCACGGAGTTCATCGGCCGAGTAAGCACCGCGAGCATACTGTTGTATCCGGTCGCCCAGCGTTGCCCAGACATCGACAGCATCGAGCGGTGGCCACCACGCCTCGACGAATTCAACGAAGCTGTCGTTGCCGACAATCTCGTCGATGAAGCCTTCTTTGCCCTTCTCGAGCGCACGTTCACCATTGACCTGGCTCCACAGGGCGTCGATCAGATGCTCAGGGGCTTTGGCATACGCACGATTGCGCTTCATGCCACTGCCGAGCAGATTGCGGCGTATGCGCGTCAAGCCACGCTCATCGAGGCGGAGCACGTCGTCCTTGTAGAAAAAGCGGAACTCAGTCGGCTCGCCCGACTGGGCGGCGACGACTGCCTGCCCGAGTACGTCGACCATCCGAGCCGAGCCTTTGGCCGCCGCGGCAACCGGCTCGTTGTGATGATCGGCCCTGAGGCCATCAACCACTTCGCCGAGCGACCGCAGCGTCACACTGGTCTCGCCAAGGCTGGGGAGCACTCGCTCGATGTAGTTCATGAAAACGTTGGACGGGCCTACGACGAGCACTCCGCCAGATTCGAAGCGACGCCGTTCGGTATAGAGAAGGTAGGCAGCACGGTGCAGCGCGACAACAGTTTTGCCGGTGCCCGGCCCGCCGCCGATAGTCGTGGCGCCACGGCTGGGCGCGCGGATCGCCTCGTCCTGCTCCTTCTGAATCGTCGCGACAACCGAGTGCATCGTGCTGTCGCGGGCTCGGCTGAGACTCGCCAATAGCGCTCCTTCGCCGACGACAACCAGATCTTCCGGCGCGTTCGCGGCGTCGAGCAGGTCGTCTTCAACTCCGATGACCTTGTTGCCAGCGCAGCGCAGAACCCGGCGCCGTATGACACCGACTGGATCCTGCGCCGTGGCTTGATAGAAGACCGATGCGACCGGTGCACGCCAATCAACGACGAGGACATCGCGATTGCCATCGCGCACGCCGATGCGGCCGATATAACGCGACTCCCCGTCAAGCAGGTTGAGCCGGCCGAAGACGAGGCCGTCGTGGGCCGCATTGAGCGCCGAGATCCGTTTGGTAGCTTGATAGACCATCGCATCGCGCTCGACGAGCCCACCCTCGTTGCCGACATGTCCGCGCGCGAAACCCTCAGTGACCAACGATTGGGCGACTTTGGTTGATTCGTCGAGTTGTTCGTAAACCGCATCGACATAGGCCTGCTCGGCGGCAATTTCCTGCTGTGCGACGTACTCAGCGTTGCTGGAAGACACCCGACTCCTTTGGCCCGTTACCGAACTCATAAGTCTATGCCGTGGGTGACTTATTCCCTACGCCTGCCCGGAATTCGCAAGCGTCGGACGCATCAATCATTTTTTCGATGTTGTAGCGGATCGGGTTTTCGAGATCTTGCTCAAGAGCTTCGTAACCCGTGCATCTACGACATAGACCGTGAAGTAATACTTCGTGCTGGCCTTCAACCCCTTGATCGTCCCCGACGACTTAGTGAACGTGTAGTACTTCGGCGAACTCATATTCGACGACCTCGACAGCCGCACGCGGTATTTCGGCGCACCCGAAACCGACTTCCAGTCCAGGCCGATCGACGATTTGGTCACGTGTGCCGCACGCAGACCGGCTGGCGCAGTGAAAGAACCCGACTTCGCCCGCGTTTTAGCGGTGGAAACCGGCGAGACCGGGCTCAGACGTGTCTTGACCCGTGCATCTACGACATAGACCGTGAAGTAATACTTCGTGCTGGCCTTCAATCCCTTGATCGTCCCCGACGACTTGGTGAACGTGTAGTACTTCGGCGCCTTCATACTCGATGACGTCGACAACTGCACGCGATACATCGGGGCACCCGAAACCGACTTCCAGTCCAAGTTCAACGCGCTCTTCGTCTGGCTGGTCGATTTCAGCTTTTGTGGCGCCGAATATGTCGCGGCATCGGCTTTCTTCGTCGCTGTCGTTGCGCTCGCGGTGGCGGAGATGCCGCTCATCCGCTTCTTGCCGGTCGCATCTGTGACCCAAATCCGGAGGTAATATTTTGTTGCGGACTTCAGGTCCTTGATCGTCCCGGACGTTCCATCGAACGTGGATGTCTTCGCCGACGTCATATTCGTTGAGGTCGACAGTTGGACCTGATACTTCTGCGCACGCGGCACGGCGGCCCAACTAAGGCTCAACGCGTCGGTCCCCTTTGCGGTGGCGCTGAGCGCGGTTGGCGTCGGCAGGCTCTCGCCGGCTGGCCTTGTCACGGCTTCTGCATTGGCCGATATTTCACTCAACCGATTCTTGACCGCCGCATCCACGACAAAGATCCGGAAGTAATACTTTGTACTGGCTGTAAGCCCGGTAACGGTACCGGTCGTGCCGGTGAACGAGTGATATTTTGACTCGGCCATGTCGCTTGTGGCTGATATCTGGAGCTGATATTTGGCAGCCTTCGGAACCGCATTCCAGGCGAGTGTCAGAGCAGTGTCAGCTTGTTCGGTCGATCGCAATTGATCCGGCACTGCGAAGGCATACGCCGCAGCGACTGCCGCCGTCTTCCCCGTCGTCACAGACTTGCTCGAATAGCCAGCCAATGACGCCCTGACCGTCGCGGAGATCTTTGTGGCCGCGTCTGTGGCGATCGGCGTGTAGGTCGATTCGGTGGCTCCGGCAATCGCAACGCCATTGCGCAGCCAACGATAGGAGTATCCAGCAGCCGCCGGCGCCCAGCCACCAGGCAGGACACTGAGCTTCGCGCCAACCTTCGGGGTCCCGGCGATCGTTGGACCTGCGGTGTTGGCCAAAGTACCGGCGCGGACCGCGTCAGTCGGTGCCGATGTCTCGGCTGCCGTTGCGTAACCAGTGCGCTTGCCGCTGACTTGCACCGCAAGTTTTTTGCCTAGGTCGCTCGCATCGGGTGTGTAGGTTTTCGCGTTCGCACCGCGGATCACCGTGTCATTGCGGAGCCACTTATAGGTGAACGCGACGCCCGTTGGCCGCCACGATCCAGCTGATGCGGTAACCCGTGAACCGACTGCCGCAGTTCCGCTGACGACCGGCGTCGCGCTAGAGATCAGGTCCTTGAAATGGATGAACTCGGTTGGATAGCTGCGGTCGCCCTTGTAAATCTTGAGCTTTTGGTAGATTCCCTTGGGGTAATAACCGGGGTAGTTATCTTCCTGGGTGATGATGTAGTTGGAACCGACCTCGACGACATACGTGACGTGGTTCTTGGTCTTGCCGTTCTTGTCCTTGCCCCAGGCACCGACCGATCCGACTGCTGGCGTCTTGTTGACCGTGTAGCCCTCTTTTTTGGCATTGGCGGACCAGTCACGTGCATTGCCCATCAACCGTTTGGGTGTGGGCACGCCGTTCTGTCCCAACTGCCAAGCCACATAGTTGACACAGTTGTGTCCGCCATACATGCGCCAGTGCATCTTCGACATGTCCTTGGCATAGGCGGGATTGCACTTCGCCACTTCTGCCTTCGAGACGCCTTTGCATACAACTTGGATCGTGGCGCTGACTGGCGCGACGGTGAGACCAAGACCAACCAAGGCGACTGAGGCGACCATTGTGGTGAGCCAGAACCGGAAACGATGCACCGGCACACTCTAGCGGCAAAACCCCACCAATAACATACGTATCTATAATTCACTTCTGCAACACGCTGAGTGTTGCGGGATTTTTGCGTCGGCGCTACGCGGCCATCACCCGGACTGTCTGGGTGATCGGCGTTCGAATCTCAGGAGCACGCCAACCTCTGGTTCCTCGCTGTCACACGGGAGACTGCGCTATGCAAAACGGGGAGTTTGGTGCCAATTCGTTCTGAATTCTGCAAAACTTCAGCCGTGTCCCTCAATCCGCTTGCCGTCCCCCGTTCCGGGACCGTGGCGATTTGGCTGATGGCCTGCGCCCCTATCGCCTTCATACCTGGCGGGTTTATCCGCTTCGTCTTTCCTAAGCTGTTGCTGGTCGCCCTCGCTATCGGAATCGGTATGTTCGCCAACCGCTCTGGACGGCTCCCTCGCACCGTCACGATCGGGCTGTCCCTCGGCACCCTCCTCATTCTCGCCGCTGCCGTCAGCTCTGAGAGTCCGGTCGCGGCATTGATGGGACGTTGGCCACGCTATGAAGGTGTGCTGGTGCTCGGCCTCTATGTCGGTTCGGGCTGGTTGGGCGCCAGGCTCCTTGGTGGAGAGAACCGCGGCCACAACAACACCACGCTTGGCCGCGCCATCGCGGTGATGGCGCTCATCCTTGCTGTGTTCGCAGTCCTCGACGCCGTTGGCTTATCACCACTCGGCCGGTCGGATGCCTACCGATCCGGCGCATTGCTCGGCAATGCGACCGACGAAGGCCTCGTCGCCATGTTCGCGGTCGCGATTCTGCTGCGTCCAGCCATTGAAGATCGTCATTGGTTGCTCAGCTCCGGGCTGATGGCAGCGCTGGTGACCGTCGCGCTGTCTGCCTCACGTGCTGTGTTGGCAGCAACCGCCATCATCATGCTGATCCATCTTTTGGTCATGACCGGGCGTTCGGCGAAGTACCTTTACGGAGGCCTGGCGACCTTGGCGCTCTTCGTTCTGGCCATTCCGCAGGCACGCGAACGGCTGTTCAACACGGCCACCTTTACTGGCCGATCCGTGCTCTGGAAGGAAACCGTCCGATTGGACTGGGATCACCTGGCGTTGGGGATCGGACCTAGTCGGTATGTCGATGCAATCGGGCGCTATCACGACCAGGAATGGGTTTCAAAGGTAGGCATCGCAAATCCCCCGGACTCCCCGCACAGTTGGCCGCTGCAGGCACTCACCGTGGGTGGCATTCCGCTCTTGATCGTCGCGCTCGCGCTTGCCGGCTGGGTCGTGTATCGCGGTTGGTTGACGATTCGTCAGGACCCCACCGATCTGTTCACTCTTGGCGCATTCAGTGCCCTGATCGGCTTCGGACTCGTGCTGCTGACACATTTCACAATTGCTGGCACAACATGTCTCGCGGCATTCCTGATCGGTGGTCTGATTGCCGACAACGCGGGCTCAACGGTCGACCACCGCTTGTTACGACCCATCGGCTCGGTGCTGGCCGGTATCGCGACCGTTCTGATGCTTCTCTCATCGCTCGCCGAAGTCTCGCTCGAGAATGGTGTTCAAACATCGTCCGCTGGGGACACAACTGCCGCCGATAATTCCTTCGGCCACGCCTACCGGCTCCGATTGGGCGACGGCGATGTTGCGATGATCGCAGCGCAATCATTGGCCGGCGCTGCCAGCCTCGGCAACGAGCAGGCCGGCCCGCTCGCCGAAATATGGGCCCGGCGAAGCCTGCAGCGCACACCCGAATCGTATGAGGCCAATGTCGCCCTCGCGGTTGCCCAGTTAGCAGCCAACGATTCGCGCGCGGCGCAGGCAACGCTCGACCCGGTAATCGAACTCTTCCCGACCGGTGCGACCGCCTTCGTTCAACGCGGCATCGCACGATTCGGCCAGCGCGATATTACCGGCGCCCGGTCCGATCTGCATACCGCGATCGAGTTGGACCCCAAGGACACGACTGCTCAGCAGGTGCTCAACGCGATCGAACAGCGCGTGCGCGGCTGAGCACATGACGGCGGCCCCGGAGCGATATTCACGCCCGGGGCCGCCGTCATGTCGCACCGGTTCCAGGGCGTCAGACTGCTGACCTACTTAATCTTCACTTTCTTGGTTGACACGACCTCGGACGTAGAGGAACTACCTCCATACGTGATCGTGAACGTTTGGGCTCCCTTCTTAAGCTTCGTTAATTTCAACGTCGCCTTGCCCTTTGAAAGTTTGGCCTGCTTCAGTGTCTTGTTGCCAAGCTTGATCGTGACGGTTCCAGATACGTACTTGACGCCCGACACACTCACCGAAATTTTGAACTGAGCCTTCTTCTTACCTGGCTTTGCTGACGTCGACACCTTCGGCAGATATTTCACCGCACTAGTTGACGCGCTCGACTTCACATACTGGACATAACCAGTTTTGCTGGCAGTGACCTTGACCGAAATCTTGTGCTTAATATCTGACTTTGAAAGCTTGTACGTTGAACTCGTTGCTTTAGCAACGGACTTTCCGTCCCTCAGCCACTGGTAGTACACCTTTACGCCCGGTGTTGACCAACTTCCAAGTTTGACCGCCAACGTCTTGCCGGCGTTAGAGGTACCAGTGATCGCGGGGGCGGCCGAGTTCGTGAAGGCTCCCTGTGCCACGCCCGCTGTCTGCGTCGTCGTCTTGGTCAACGACGTATAGCCAGCCTTCGAGCCGGTCACTTCGACCGTTATCTTCTTACCCACATCACCCACAGCCGGCGAATAGGTAGCACCATTCGCGCCACTAATGACGGCCCCGTTAGCCAACCACTGACGAGTAAACGCGACACCCGACGGCGCCCACGTCCCCTCGGATACGGTCAACACCTTGCCGACCTGGGCGGTCCCCGTAACCGTCGGCGCAACTGAATTCGTAATGTCACCTTGGACCACGCCCGCTGTCTGCGTCGTCGTCTTGGTCAACGACGTATAGCCAGCCTTCGAGCCGGTCACTTCGACCGTTATCTTCTTACCCACATCACCCACAGCCGGCGAATAGGTAGCACCATTCGCGCCACTAATGACGGCCCCGTTAGCCAACCACTGACGGGCAAACGCGACACCCGACGGCGCCCACGTCCCCTCGGATACGGTCAACACCTTGCCGACCTGGGCGGTACCCGTAACCGTCGGCGCAACTGAATTCGTCACCGCAGTCACGGTGGCCTCGCCGTAGACGATGTCGTGCGGCAAAGTTACAGAACCACCAAGAGTCGTCGCGATACCGACAGCCTCATTCGCATTAGCCGACGTTGCACCCGTTGCCTTGTTCGTCAGGTAACGGACCGGCCCACAATTGCCGCCCACTGCAATCTTGTAGATTCCAGTCGACAGGCCACCGATTGTGACGTCGTTACTGCTACCAACGGTATAACCCGTCCGTGTCACGAGTTTGTCGTCGCTCGTGTAGGCGGACAGGCCCCCGTCGCAATCCTCGGTGATGGACTCGCCGGCGCTGTTGACGATCGCGGCCTTGATCGTGCCACCCGTGGCCATCGTCGCGTTGACACCCGGTTTGGCCTGGCTCGTGGTCAGAGACACCGGTGTTGCAGCGCCAACGCCACTGCTCTCCGGCACGCTGTTGTAGAACTGCGCGGCCGTCGTCGACATCCCACTAGCACGGGCAAACTCGACGCGGTAGGAGCCGGCAGCCAGGCCGCCGATGGAATAGGTTCCATCCTCATCGTCGGCATAGCTCCGACGGATTTCCTCACCGGTTGTCGTATCGATCGCTGCCACCACGTGTGAAGTGTCGTCGTAGTCTTCCGGATCAGTCCCTGCAGGTTGTGTCACCTTGCCCGAGATTGATGCGCCGAGCGCCAAGAGTGCGTTTTTACCGGTGGTCACTTCACTAGTCGTGAGGACAATGTCCGTCGCGTCACTGAACGTGGCCTTGTTGTTCCAGTATTGCGTCTCATAGACCGCAGCGTCATCTTCGCCGTAGTCGACGAATTTGACACGGTAGGTGCCGGGAGGCAATCCGGCGACGTCATAGCTTCCCGAACTGTCCGTGTAAAAGCTGGACTCAATATCCCAGGTTGTCTTGCCACCGACGGTCTCTCCTTTATAAGCCATAACGTCGATGTTCGGCACACCCGCACCCCCAGCCTTCGTCACCTTGCCGGTAATGTGGCCCGCCTTCGCGAGCGTCGCATTGATGTTGGCCCTGGTCGCGGAAACACCAACCACGACATCATTCGCAACCTCAACGGTCGCCTTGTCGTTATAAAACTCATCAAGGTAGTTACCGTTGTGGTCCTCGAAACCGACCCGATACGTCCCAGCCGCTAGCCCGCCCAGGTCATAGGCACCAACTGCATCCGCATGGACTGAGTCGAACGAATCCCAGTACGTCCCGCCATCACCATCGTCGGTCAACTGATACACGTCAACGTGCGCACCGTCGATACCTGCGGTGCCATCACTGGTCACTTTGCCGATGATGTGGCTCGCTTTGGAGAGCGTCGCATTGATGTTGGACTTGGTCGCCGAAGCACCCACAACAACATCAGTCGCATCTTCGACAGTCGCCTTGTTGTCGTAGTACTCATCGAGGTAGTTACCACGATTGTCTTCGAAACCGACCCGATACGTTCCGGCCCTCAGCCCGTCCACATCGTAATTACCGTCAGCATCGGTGTTGGCATTGTCGAAACTGTCCCAGTACGTTCCACCATCACCATCGTCTTCCAATCGGTAAAGCGTGACGGTCACATCGTTGATACCCGCGGTGCCGTTACTCGTCACCTTGCCAGTGATATGACTCGCCGCCGCGAGCGTCGCATTGATGTTGGGCTTGGTCGCCCCGCCGCCAACCACAACATCATTCGCCGTCTCAACGGTCGGTTTGTCGTTGTAGAACTCCTCGACATAATTGACGCTGTAATCGTTGAAGCCGACCCGATACGTCCCTGCCTTCAGATCACCCACATCGTAATTGCCATCCTCATCCGTGTAAGAACTGTTGACGGAATCCCAATACGAGTCGTCACCATCGTCGGTCAACTGGTACACCGTGACGTTCACATCGTCGATACCCGCGGTGCCGTCGCTCGTCACCGTGCCGGTGATATGGCTCGCCGCCGCGAGCGTCGCATTAATACCCGACTTGGTAGCTGAGGCACCAACAACGACATCCTGCGCATCTTCGACAGCGGCCTTATCGTTGTAGAACTCACCGAGATAGTTACCGCTGTCGTCAGAAAAGCCAACCCGATAGGTTCCGGCCGTCAGATAACCCACATCGTAGGTGCCGTCCTCATTCGTATCGACGCCGACGACTGAGTCCCAATACATGTCCCCATCACCATTGTCGACTTCTTGGTAGACCATGGCGGTCACACCACCGATGCCCGTGGTGCCGTTGCTCGTCACTACGCCGGTGATGTGTCCGTCGTCCGCGGCGGAGGCCGAGGACACGGTTGCGCCAAGCAGCCCGGCGATCATAAATGTGGTGGTGGCGATGACGGTGAACCAGCGCGCATGCGCACGAGAGGGGCGAGTACTCATCAGGGAGCCTTCGGATCGGTGCGGGGAAGCGACAGATGAGAAGAAGATAGTGGGTTCCGCGACCTGCGCGCAGAAGAATCCAAGAAAAAGTCCCATTACCGAACAATGTTTTCGGCTTTCGTCCTGTCTCGGCCGCTGATGGGCCTACGTCACGCCTGCTGGCGTTGCCCACCAACCACGACCGTCGTGACGCGACCGCGATGGAACCTGTGGTGAGCCAAACCCCCAAATGGGGCAGCGTCGGCGCTACGGCCGAATGAGGCGCTGCAACATTTTTCCGATCACTAGGTAGGCGGCTGCTGCAATGCCCCAGTTGACCAACGCCGCCTTGATTACGGCGTTCTTGCCATCGAAGGTGAAGAGTCCGTTAGCGCGGGTGAGGGGCCCGTCGATCGCATCAGCGACACCGATGACGAAATTGCGGATGCTGCTGTCTGGGTTGGCCTTCAACGCGATCAGAAGCGCTCCGAGAACGAGGAAAACGGCGCAGACCGTGGCTACAAGCCCGACCACCCGGGCGATCTTCGTTCGAATCTCCAGGGCACTGCCCATGCTGTGCCGGCGCTCATCACTCATAGTTGCCTCCTTGGCGGCGAGTCAAACACTAAGTATTCCAGCAATCCGCGTTTCTGCAGGGGCGCACGGGATACCTTGCGCCGACCGTCTACTTCTTCCGACTCAAGAACGCCAGCATCGCTTCGCGTGCTTCGTCGGAACCAAACAGCGTCGCCGATTGTGCCGCGATCTGGTCGCCGCGTTCGTCGATCCGCGCGACGATATCGTAGTTGAGCAACTTCTTGGTTTCACGAAGCCCTTGCGGGTAGCCCTTGACCAGATCGCCGAGTACGCCAGTGACCACCGTGCCAAGGTCAGCAGTGGGTACCGCCCGGGTGATCAGGCCGATCGAGGCAGCCTCGATGGCGTCGAATTTGCGCGCGGTCAGGAACAGCTCCGCAGCCGCTCGGTCGGTGAAGCGTGGCAACAAGCTCAACGAAATGACAGCCGCGGCAAGGCCAAGGCGCACTTCAGTGAGCTGAAAGGTCACCGCCTCATCGGCGATCACGATGTCAGCCGCCCCCACAATGCCGAGTCCTCCGGCACGTACTGGACCGGCGAGCTCAACCACAACTGGCTTGTCGCCCACCGCAATCTGACGCTGCAGCGCAACGAGCGCTTTGGCGCCCTCCTCCATACCGCCGCTAGACGCTTCGGACAGGTCCGCGCCGGAGCAGAACACCGTGCCAGCCGAACGCACGTGGATCGCGCGCACGGCAGCGTCCGCATCCGCGGTCGCCAGATGAGCCGACAATTCGGTGAGCAGTTGACGGCTCAGCGCATTGCGATTGTGCTCGCTGTCGAGCGTGATGACGGCGACTTGGTTCGCAGTCTCAAGATGCACGAGTTCAGTCATTTGAGGATCTCCTTGGATGAGTAGTGACCATAACTGGCCCGCGGCCAGTGACCGCCCAAGGCGAGCGCCAGCGAGCCATGGATGCAGTGCGAGGAACGAGCACGAGCGGTCAGTAAGACTTGGGTAGGCCGAGGCTGAATTGGGCAATGAAGTTGAGCACCATTTCCTTACTCACCGGCGCAATGCGCGAAAGCCGCGAACCGGCCAGCATCTGCACGAGTCCATATTCATTGGCCAAACCGTTGCCGCCATGGGTCTGAATTGCCCGGTCGACTGCCGTGCACACTGCTTCACCGGCGGCGTACTTGGCCATGTTGGCAGCTTCGCCCGCGGCCATGAAATCACCGGTGACGTAGAGCGCGGCCGCTTTCTGCGTCATGAGCCGAGCCATTTCGATCTCGATATATGACTGAGCCAGCGGGTGTGCGATGGCCTGGTGTGAGCCGATCGGCGCCTTCCACACTTGACGGACCTTGGCGTATTCGCAGGCCTTTTCAAGCGCGAGGCGCGCCGTGCCGGTTGCGAACGAAGCGCCCATGATGCGCTCGGGGTTGAGCCCTGCGAACAGCTGCTCGATACCGGCATCCTCGCTGCCGACCAAGGCGTCGGCGGGCAGGCGTACGTCGTCGAAGAACAGCGTGAACTGCTTCTCCGGCGACACGATGCCCATGTCGATCTCCTGATAGGTGAAGCCTTCGGAGTCGGTCGGGATCAAGAACAATGCAGGCTTGAGATTGCCAGTCCGCGCGTCTTCCGTACGCGCGACAACCAGCACATGGCTGGCCTCGTCAACACCCGAGATGTAGGTCTTGGTGCCCTTGAGCCGCCAGCCGTCGCCGTCACGATAAGCCGTTGTGATGATCTTGTGCGAGTTGGAGCCGGCATCGGGTTCGGTGATCGAGAACGCGAATGTCGAGGTGCCATCGGCTAGGCCCGGCAACCAGCGTTCTTTCTGTTCCTGCGCGCCGTATTGGGCGATGATTGTGCCCACAATCGCAGGCGATACGACCATCAGCAGCAGCGGGCTGCCGGCTGCGGCGAGTTCTTCGCAAACCGCGGCGAGGTCGCCAATGTCGCCGCCACCGCCGCCGAATTCCTCGGGCACGGCAACGCCGAGGTAGCCGAGTTTGCCGGCTTCAGACCAGAGTTCAGTGGTCTTGCGACCTTCCTTGGCAGCCTTTTCGAAGTAGTCCCGGCCATACTTTTTGCCGAGATCGGCAACCGCCTTGCGCAGCGCGAGGCGCTCATCGGACTCACGGAAATTATTCATTCGGTTTCTCCTTGGCTGGTGCTGGATTCTATGACCGCTAGGACCGCACCGGACTCAACTTGGCTGCCCGCAGTGATGGAAAGCTCGGCGACAATACCGTCGCTGGGAGCGGTGATCGTGTGTTGCATCTTCATGGCTTCAAGGACGACGACAACATCGCCCTTCGAGACCTGTTGACCGTTTTCGACGTTGACGCTGACGACCGCGGCCGGCATCGGTGCCAACAGCGAGCCCTCTGCGACCTGTTCGGCCGGGTCGACGAACGTCGGCACCGGGACAAGATCGATCGAGCCACGCGGGCCATCAACATCAACCCAGCCGTCGCCGACGGCGACCGTGTAGGTCTCGACGACGCCGTTATTGTCGAGCGAAATGGTGGTCGGGTCAGCGGCGAGTACCGCCACGCCCTCAAGATCATGCTGCACCAGCCGATCGTGGTCGGCGGAGTAAGCAACGGTGATTTCCTCAGCGCCGAACGCATACGTCCGAGTACGCGGTTGCGATGGGACGTTGCGGAAAGCGGTCGGAATCCGGCCAAGAACCTTGGCGCCAGCGGTCGCATTCTTAGCTTCGGCCAGAGCTGCCGCCAGCGCGTACCGACGTAAGGTCTCGGTGTCGATCGCCGTCGCGACCCAGTCCTCGAGCCGCTCATCTAGCAGTGCCGTATGGACCCGCCCGGCGGCGAACTCCTCGTCGGCAAGGATGCCCAGCAACAGGTCAAGGTTGGTCTTCACACCATGCAGGCGGGTCCGACGCAGCGCGCTCGACAACTTTCGGATGGCCTGGCGGCGATCGGCGGCGTGCGCGACGACTTTCGCGAGCATGGCGTCGTAATGGATGCCAACGACCGAACCCGACTCGAAGCCGGTGTCGACCCGCAAGCCATCGCCAGTCGGAACGTCGAAGGTGCGAACCGTGCCGGTCTGCGGCTGCCAGTCATCGGACGGATCCTCGGCGTATAGGCGAACTTCCATCGCGTGACCGTTGGGGCCATCGGGCTCGCGCCCAAGCTGCTCACCTTCGGCAACGCTGATCTGGGCGGCAACTAGGTCGACCGAGAAAACTGCCTCCGACACGGGGTGTTCAACCTGAAGACGCGTGTTCATCTCCAGAAAGAACACCTTGCCGGTGTCAAGGTCGGCGTCCGCGACCAGGAATTCGACCGTTCCGGCGCCGACGTAATCAACTGCCTTGACCGCTGCCCGAGCCGCATCGTGGAGGATCGTGCGAACCGTGTTGGACACTCGCGGCGCCGGTGCTTCCTCGACAACCTTTTGGTGTCGGCGCTGGATCGAGCAGTCACGGTCACCGACGACCCAACACGTGCCGTGGGTGTCGGCCATGACCTGGACTTCGATGTGCCGTGCGGTCGGGAGGTAAGGCTCGACAAAAACAGTGCCATCGCCGAAGGCGGATGCTGCTTCGGCCTCGGCTTTGACCAATTCATTCGGCAGATCCTCGGCGCGCTCGACGACGCGCATACCGCGTCCGCCACCACCGGCCGAGGCTTTGACCAGCAGCGGGCCATTCCAATTCTTTCCGGCTTCTGCTGTGACCGTGGCGAGATCAACCGAGAGGATCGGTACGCCGCCGTTGCCCATAATTTCCTTGGCCCGAATCTTTGAGCCCATCGCGTCGATCGTCGCGGGCGTGGGCCCGATCCAGGTCAACCCAGCGGCAGAGACCGCACGCGCGAAGTCGGCGTTCTCGGACAGGAAGCCGTAGCCCGGATGAATCGCATCAGCGCCGGTCTTGAGTGCGGCCGCGATCACCAAATCACCACGTAGGTAGGTATCAGTCGGCGCGTTGCCCGGCAATCGCACAGCACGATCAGCCTCAGCAACAAATGGTGCACCGGCGTCTGCGTCGGAGAAGACCGCGACCGTGTCAATGCCCAACTCGCGGCAGGTACGGAAGACGCGTCGGGCGATCTCGCCTCGGTTGGCGACAAGAATTGAAGAAATCATCATTACATCCTGAAGACGCCGTAGGCCTCGGCGCCCTTGATCGGTGTGGTGTTGATGGCACTGAGGCAGATGCCAAGAATCGTGCGAGTGTCTCGCGGGTCGATAACACCGTCGTCGTACAACATGCCGGAGGTGAAGTAGGCGAGCGACTCCTCCTCGATCTGCTTCTCGATGAAGGCCCGCATCTGAACGTCAGCCTCCTCGTCATACGGCAGGCCCTTCTGTTCGGCCGCACCGCGAGCGACGATCGAGATGACACCTGCGAGTTGTGCCGGCCCCATCACCGCGGACTTCGCATTCGGCCAAGAGAACATGAAACGCGGATCGTAGGCACGTCCGCTCATGCCGTAATGGCCCGCTCCATATGACGCGCCGATGACGATCGAGATGTGCGGGACGGTCGAGTTGGAGACCGCGTTGATCATCATCGCGCCATGTTTGATGATGCCGCCCTGCTCATACTCGGCGCCGACCATGTAGCCGGTTGTGTTGTGCAAGAACAGCAATGGCGTGTCAACCTGATTCGCCAGTTGGATGAACTGGGTCGCCTTCTGCGCTTCCTCGCTGAACAGGACCCCCTGAGCGTTGGCGAGGATGCCAATCGGGTGGCCATGCAACTGAGCGAATCCGGTCACCAGCGACGTCCCGTAGAGCGGCTTGAACTCATCGAAGTCCGACCCGTCAACCAGCCGGTTGATGACCTCGTGCGGGTCAAACGGAATCTTGAGATCGGTCGGAATAACGCCGAGCAGCTCTTCCGGGTCATACACCGGCTCGGCGTAACCCGGCGCTGGCTCGATCCCCGTCTTGCGCCAATTGAGGTGCTTGATAATCGTGCGCCCGAGCCGAATCGCATCATATTCGTCGACCGCCAAATAGTCGGCGAGACCCGACGTACGTGCATGCATCTCGGCGCCGCCGAGCGACTCGTCATCGGACTCCTCGCCGGTTGCCATTTTGACCAGCGGTGGGCCACCGAGGAACACCTTCGCGCCCTCCTTGACCATCACGACGTAATCGCTCATGCCCGGGATGTAGGCACCTCCTGCGGTCGAGTTGCCGAAGACAAGTGCCACGGTCGGCACGCGTGCCGCGCTGGCTCGCGTGATGCTCCGGAATGAGCCGCCGCCGGGGATGAAGATGTCTTTCTGGGTGGGCAGATCCGCGCCACCGGACTCGACGAGGTTGATTGTCGGAAGCCGATTTTCGCGGGCAATCTGCGCGGCCCGCGCACCCTTCTTGAGGGTGCTCGGATTGGATGAGCCGCCCTTCACCGTCGGGTCGTTCGCGACGATCATGCACTCGACGCCCTCAACGACGCCGATGCCGGTGACGATCGAGGCGCCGACCGCGAAGTTGGTGCCCCAAGCAGCCAGCGGCGACAGCTCCAAGAAGGGCGCGTCCGGATCGAGCAATAGTTCGATCCGCTCCCGCGCGGTCAATTTGCCACGCTTGTGGTGCCGGTCAATATATTTTTCACCGCCGCCAGCCAATGCCTTGGCGTGTTCTTCTGCCAGCCCAGCGACCTTGGCAAGGTTGACTTCACGATTCTCGGCGTAGGCCGGTGACGTCGTATCGATTGTTGTTTTCATTCAGTACCCCAGGAGTTTGGCGGCTAGATCATTGAGCACTTCGGTTCCGCCGCCGCCGATGCCGAGGATGCGGGCATCGCGGTAGTGGCGGTCTATTTCGGACTCACGCATGTAGCCCATTCCACCGAAGATCTGAACGGCTTCGCTGACGACCCACTCGCACGCTTCGACGGCGGTGTTCTTGGCGAGCACCGCCTGCAAAATTGGTTCTTCGCCAGCGGCGGCCCGCTCGGCGGCTTCGCGAGTAATTGCCCGGGCAGCCCACGTACGGCGCTGCATCTCGACGAGTTTGTGTCGGATGACCTGACGCTGGATCAGCGGACGACCGAACGTCTCACGTTCGCGGGCGTAAGCAACTGCGAGATCAACTGCACGCTGAGCCGTCGCATACCCCTGGACCGCAAGACTGACGCGTTCGTTGACGAACTGCTGCATGATCAGCACGAAGCCACCATCGACCTCACCGACGATGTTGCTTGCCGGGACGCGAACGTTGTCGAAGGTGAGTTCGGCCGTGTCGGAGCAGTGCCAGCCCATCTTCTTGAGCGGCTTTGAGACCGTGAAGCCAGGCAGCCCCTTATCGATCACGAGCAAGGAGATGCCACCGAAGCCTTCGCCGCCGGTGCGGACCGCCGTTGTTACGAAGTCTGCGCGGACGCCTGACGTGATGAATGTCTTGGCGCCATTGACGACGAATTCATCGCCATCGCGAACCGCTTTCGTCGTGAGACCAGCGACGTTAGAGCCGCCGCCGGGTTCAGTAACGCCGAGCGAGCCGATCATTTCGCCGGCAAGCGTCGGGCGCACATAACGGTCAATCAACTCGACGCTGCCGCCGGCGATGATGTGCTGCCCCGTCGCGGCAGCGACAATATGAGGCAGCGCAATGCCGTGCGTGAATAGGCTCGCGAGCAGACCGCTCGAACCCCCGGCGCTGAGCACCGCTTCGGTCATAATTGAGGCGTCGATGATCGAGCCGCCTTGACCGCCAACTTCCTCGGCGAACGCAATGCCCAGCAGGCCCGCATCAGCTGCGGTCTTGTGGAGTTCACGTGGCAACAAGCCAGCGTCTTCCCAGGTCGGCATGTTCGGGGCGATTTCGTTCTCTGTGAACGCTCTGACCATCGCGCGCAGCGCCTTGCGTTCGGGAGTGTCCCAAATATTCGTACTCATGCGATCAGTTCCTTCGGCGTCAGTTCGGCGGGAATGTCCACATGCCGTGCTCGGATCCATTCGCCAAGAGCCTTGGCCTGTGGGTCGAATCTGGTCGACGAGGCAACGCCTTCGCCGAGCAGCCCGTGCACGATGATGTTGACCGCAAATAGATTGGGCAGCGGATAGATGTCGATCTCGAGCTCTGCGGCTTCAGGCAACAGCTGCCGGATTTTAGCGACGGTCAGCAGACCCTGCAACCATTTGAAGGCCGCCGCGCGATCCGGGTGTTCAGCTGGAATCCATACGCCGACATTCGCGTTGCCGCCCTTGTCGCCGGAGCGTGCATACGCCAGATTGCCCAGCGGCTGCCGCACAGTCTCCCCACTCCCCGCGACTGGCGCAGGGATGACAGATTCTGCCTGATTTTCCGTCATCCTTGCGCCACTCGAAGTCATCGTTGCGCCACTCGGCGGTGTGGTGGCGGTGGGGGGTGCGATGTTCAGGCGGGTGCCGTCAGCCAGCACCACAGCGTGTGGGACCTCGGCTTGCGGCACATATGCGGCCCGATAGATCCCATAGGGCGTCCCCGGTCCAGGCGGACGGGTTACGGCAAAGCCCGGGTATGACGCCAAGGCCAGCTCGATCGCAGCGCTGGTGAAGGCACGACCAACCGGCTCAGGGGCTGAACTTTTGACGTGACAGCGAAGCAGCGTCGTGGCTGCGGCCTGGGTCGCCGGATCAGCCACATCGGTGCGGTCGAGCTGCCACTCAACGACGTCGGGCCGGGTCGCCGCAAGAGCCACGTCAAGCTGGCCGCGAATCCACGCTGCCTTCTCCTCTATATCCAATCCGGTGAGAATGAATTCAACGCTGTTACGGAATCCGCCGAGCAGATTAAGACACACCTTCGTCGTGGCCGGCGGGGCCGAACCGGCGATGCCGGAAATCTCGACGCGATCGGCGCCATCCTGACTAAGCGTCATCGAGTCAAGATGCGCGGTGACATCGGGATTGAGATAGCGCTGGCTCTGGATCTCATAGACGAGCTGCGCCGTAACCGTGTCGACCGTGACGGCCCCACCAGTGCCAGCGTGCTTGGTGATGGCGACAGTGCCATCAGCAGAGATCTCGGCAATCGGAAAGCCCAGCGGCTTCGACCGGTTGATCGTGGCGAAGCCGGCAAAGTTGCCGCCGGTGGCCTGAGTTCCGCACTCGATGATGTGGCCGGCGATGACCGCTGAGGCCAACTGGTCGTATGACTCCCGCGCCCACTCGAAGTGTGCGATCGCCGGACCAACGATCACCGAGGCATCGGTGACTCGACCGGTGACGACGATATCGGCGCCCGCTTCCAGCGCTGCAGCGATGCCGAAGGCACCGAGGTAGGCATTAGCCGTCAAGGGTGAACCGCTGTGCCCCTCATTAAAGCCAAATTCTTTGGCGCGGGCGATCAGATCATCGCCCTCGACATGGGCGATCGAGACGTCCAGATCTTGCTCGGCGGCAATCTCGCGGAGTTTGTCCGCGCACGCTGCCGGGTTGAGCCCACCAGCGTTCGTGACGATCTTGACGCCCTTGTCCTTGGCCAATGCCATGCAGTCCTGCATCTGCCGGACGAATGTCTTAGCGTAGCCAAGATTGGCATCCTTCATCCGGTCGCGGCCGAGGATGAGCATCGTGAGCTCGGCGAGATAGTCGCCGGTCAAGTAGTCAAGCTCCCCGTCTTCGAGCATTTCGCGCATCGCCGACAGTCGGTCGCCATAGAAACCGGACATGTTTCCGATGCGCACAGGCCCAGTGCGTATCGAGCTGGTCTCCACGGCGCTCATCGGTCCGCCCGCCGCACTGGATCTGCGCCCGGTAAGCCGGCGAAAGCCTGCACGATTGTGAGCCAATGTTGGGCTTGTTCGCCGACCGCAGTGACATCGGCGTCGTCCAGGTGAAGGCGGCGGGTCGCCAAGAGGGCGAAGTCCCAGCCATCTCCGGTCACCCGTTGGACTGCATCCTCAGGACCCCAAACCCACACCGCGCCGCTCGGTGCAGTGAGTTCAACGCGGAACTCATCAGTCGGTGGCTGTTGCTCGCGCATGTGGTGAGCAAAGTCCCGGGTACGTACGCCCAGATGTGCGACGTGTTTGGCGCGATCGGTGCGCGGGACCTCGATACCAAGTGCTTCGGCGACATCGTGGGCATGTGCCCAGGTCTCCATCAGCCGGGCTGTTGCCATCGAGGTCGGGCTCATCGGCGGGCCGTACCAGGGCAGCTTGGTTCCCTCCGGCACCGCGCGCAGTGCTTCAACGAGGACGGTACGTGAGTGCTGCCACCGGACCAACAAGTCAGCCGGAGCCAGCGCGGCAAACTCGGCGGCAGCGGCATCGACGAATCCCTCGGGATTGGCCATCGCCGCAGTGACCGTTGCAGCGAAGGCTTCCGCATCCGTTGCGGCTTTGATCGAAGTCTCGTCGGTCCAGGCAAGGTGACCGATCTGGTGCCCGATCGTCCAGCCTGCGGCCGGTGTGGGGGTGGCCCACTGATCAGCGATGAGCGGGCTCACCCAGGTTTCAAGTTGTGCGCCTTCGGCGATCAGGTCGTTGAGAACCGCATTGAGTCTGTCGTTCATACGTTGTCCTTTACCGGCGTCGTATCGGGGATCTGGAGTTGAGCATCAAGTACGTGGGCCCAGGTATCAAGCAGCTGTTGACGGCGGGCGGCGTCATCGGAGAGCGCAGCGGCGAGGCCAAGCCCGCGCAACAGGTCGAGGGTCGACTGAACCAGCGCACGGTTGTCGCCGATCGATTCATCGACGTTCAGGAGTTCGACCGCATATTTGTGCGTCTCGCGGCCGACCCGCCGTTCGAGCGGTCCCACCGCTTCGAGCAACACCGGGTCCGTACGAGCAGCGACCCACAGCTCCAATGCGGCAAAAAACAGCGGACCCGTGAACTGTCCGCTGAGGGCGTCGAGCACGGCGCGCGTACGACCATGACCATGGGCCGGAAGTTCCTCGGCCGTACGTTCGAGCTCTTCGTGGCGGATCTGGGTGAGGTGCTCGACCGCAGCGACCACGAGGTCCTGCTTCGACGGAAAGTGATGTAACTGGGCACCGCGCGAGACGCCGGCGCGCTGGGAGACCTCGGTCGTGGTCGTGCCGGCCCAGCCGAGTTCGGCGAGGCTGTCGATCGTCGCGACCATTAGACGCAGCCGCATCGTTCGCGTGCGTTCGCCTTGTGGGGTTCGTGCTTGGGTGCTCACCTGTCAAGGATGACCCGATTTGTACAAACAGTCAAGCCTGATTGTTTATCTGGATCTACCACAGCGCGATTTACAACGCAGCGTAACTTTGCGATCGCCGCATGTCGTCCTCAACAACGCCACCAAGGATCCTGTCGACCGGGGCCTCGTCAGGTAGCAATTCGCCGATCACAACTTCCTCGCGCTCAACACCGAGCTCGCCGGCGGCACGGCGTGCGAACCGGGCGGCAAGTCGGAGCGCCTCGCGACCCTCGGGCAGGAGATCAGCGATAACTGGGAAGGCATGAACCCCGCGCCGCCAGATATGGGTCTCGACCTCGACCCCCTTGCCGGTAAGAAGCATCGACATTGCCTCGACCTCAGGGCGCAAGATTTCGTCCTCGACCACGGTCAGGAACACCGGTGAGGCGATGTAGGCACTCGCATGGAGCGGAGCTGCGAAGCCCTCGATGACCGCACCATTCGCGGTCCAGAGTTTGCGTATCTTACGAAATCGAGAGCGCGGGAGGTAGGCATCGCTAACCCGGACGATGCGCTCTACGGCCTTGTCTTCGCGTTCGGGGTCCAAACTCAGCATTGGCGAGAAGCCCAGAACAGCTGCCGGCGTGCAAAGGCCGCGCCGCGTGGCAAGCTCGGCAACCTTCATGGCGAGGTAGCCGCCCGCAGAGTCTCCGGCGACAACAATCTTGGTTGGATCGGGCGCCGATTGGAGCAGCACTTCATACGCCGTGATCGCGTCCTGAACCGAGTCGGCAATCGTGCCGTCCGGCAGTTGAATGTAGTCGACCGAAACCACAGTGGCGCCGGTCAATTTCGCCAGTGTTTCGCAGATCCGCCGGTGCGATTCGATACCGCAGGAGAAGAAACCGCCACCATGCAGGTAAAGGATTGTCATCGCGCTCTCGGGGCTGTAGCGATGGGTCATCGACTCCGCGGGAATACCGTTCAGTTCAAACCTGACCGGTTCAACATATTTCGAGTGCGGACTATCGGAATGCAAGCCGTCCAATCGCCGAATAGCGCGGATTGAGGAGTTCGTGAGGGGGACGACGCGCAGCATCGGTTGCAACACCAACCGCGCCGAACGCGAGATGATTCGGGCGCGATGACTATAAGTCTCATGCAGGATGGCACGGTCGTACGCGCTCGCCATCGGCCCCTGTCGACCAGGGACGAGGAGCTTGCTGCCGGCTCGGGCAGAGCGGCGACCGCGTCGGGTCAACCCGCTGATCCGCGCAAGAAATTGTGTCCAGTTCATTCGCCAACCGTACCGCCGGTATGTTCGTGCGCCAACTTCTCAACGTGTGTGCCTCGGCACATCTACGCAGGTCAGGCCGTTATTGACGCTCAATCCGTAATGAATTTTGCATCAACTTCGACGCGAATCACGAGTTCGCGCGGTGCCAATACGAGTCCCCCGGCATCGCCGGAGACCGCCGTCGCCATCCTGGCCATCGGTATATCGACCGATGCAGACGGTTCGTTCAGCATGCCCGGATCGGCGAGGCGGACCGCGTGTACGCGACCACCCCGCAAGGCATCGGAGTAGGCCTGCGCCTTGAGCACTGCGTCCTCGACCGCGGCACGGCGCATCTCGGCTTCGTACATGCGTCGGTTCTTAAGCGCCACGTCCCAGACAATCCCACCGATATCAACGCCCTCCCGGCCGGCCCAGTAGTCGATGAAGCCGCTGAGCCGCTCGAAGTCAATGAATTCCGCATTCACCACGACCGTCGCACTATGCGTCAGCGGCAGCCGGGCGTCGTCGGGGCCCCACGGCCGCTGACTGTGGACACGGACTTGGTCGCTGTCGTGGGACGTAACGGCATCCCGGCCGACCAATTCGGTCAACTGATCGAGGATCGGATCCTGGATCGCGACCGCATCGGCATAGACCTTTTGTTTGTCGAGTCCCTCGACCGCCGCGGACAAAGTCACCGTCGCCCGTTCAGCGGCATAACGCTTTTCTGCAAAGCCGCGAACTGTGATTTCCAACGCCATATCGTCATCCTCCCGCATGGTCCCAGCCAATAGCGACATCGCCGAGCTAAGCCGCCACTTCAATTCACTGCTATCTAGACCCTTTTTTGGGAAAGGCGCGAAGGTCACGCGCCAACGGAAAACCTGCGGTCAGACTCAGCTGCGGGATAAGCACCGTTGCTCGCAGCTGGGCGAAGCACCTGCACGACAAACGCATCTTCGAACACAACCCGAACTACTCCAAGCAGATTCCGAAGGGATGGACTCGGGCTGGCGAAAATATCGCCGCAGGTCAGACCTACAGCACCGTCGTGCAGGCCTGGATCAACTCGCCCGGCCACCGCGCCAATATGCTCGGCAACTTCACCCATATCGGCATCGGCTACTTCACTGGCCCGAATCGCTACCACACCTATTTTGTCCAAGACTTCGCAAAGTATTGAGCCGCCGCAGCCAGCGCGCCCCTGGTCCGCCTGCGAGTGACGCTCGGCACATCCACGTGATTGCCCGCGAAGATACACTGGCATCACACATCGGTTTCGTGGTCTAATAGCCAATGTCATCATATGGTCAGGCTGTCCAATATGTGAGACATGGCAAAGTGTCGGCACCTTCATGTCATTCTCGAAGGACACCCGAGACGTGCACGACGAGACGGAGAACCGATGAGCGAGAACTGGTCATTCGAAACCAAGCAGATCCATTCGGGTCAAACGCCTGACCCCACGACTGGCGCAATCGCGCTACCGATCTACCAGACCACCGCATTCCAGTTCGACGACACCCAGCACGCTGCCGACCTCTTCGGCCTTGCGAAGCCGGGCAATATCTATACGCGCATCATGAACCCGACGCAGGATGCCGTCGAGCAGCGCCTGGCCGCCCTCGAAGGCGGCGTCGGCGCGCTGCTGGTCTCCTCCGGCATGGCGGCAACCCACACGGCGCTGACGAATGTTGCCGAAGTCGGCGATCACATCGTGGCCGGCTCCAGCCTGTACGGCGGCACGGACAGCCTGCTACGCCACAGCCTCCCCAAGCAGGGCATTGAGGTCAGCTTCGTCGATGATCCGAATGACCCCGAGCAGTGGCGCGCTGCGGTCAAGGACAACACCAAGGCATTCTTCGCCGAGACCATCGGCAATCCGCGCGGCGATGTTCTCGACATCGAAGCCGTCGCAGCGGTCGCCCAGGAAGTCGGCGTCCCGTTGATCGTCGACAACACCATTGCAACTCCCTGGTTACTCAACCCGATCGCTCATGGCGCCAACACCGTCGTGCACTCGGCGACCAAATACCTCGGCGGACACGGCACCGTCATCGCTGGTGTCATCATCGATGCTGGCACTTTCGATTACGCCGCCCATGGCGACAAGTTCCCCGGTTTCACCGAACCGGATACGAGTTACCACGGGCTCAAGTACGCCGAAGCGCTCGGCCCGGCGGCATTCATCGCCAAGGCACGGGTCCAGATCCTGCGCAACCTCGGTCAGGCGATCAGCCCGTTCAATGCCTTCCTGCTCGCCCAAGGAATCCACACACTCAGCCTCCGCGTTGAGCGGCACGTCGAGAATGCAGTCAAAGTCGCAAACTGGCTCGAAGCCCGCGATGACGTCGCATCGGTCAACTACCCCGGCCTGGCCAGCAGCCCCTACAACGCGCTCGCCAAGAAATATCTGCCCAAGGGGGCAAGCGCGATCCTGACCTTTGAACTGCCCGGCGGCGTCGATGCCGGCCGTCGCTTCATCGACGCGCTCGAACTCCACTCCCATGTCGCCAACCTCGGTGACGTCCGCAGCCTCGCGATCCATCCAGCGAGCACGACGCACTCCCAGCTCACCGAAGAAGAGCAACTCGGCGGCGGCGTCACACCCGGAATGGTGCGCCTCTCAGTCGGACTCGAAGGCATCGAGGACATCCTCGCCGATCTCGAAGTCGGATTCGCTGCTGCCAAGTCGTGACTATCAACCCTGACGTCAATCCCTCTCTTGTCACCGGCGCGTGGCAAGAGGGGGATTTCGTCGGGTCCCGGCAGTTCGCCGATCTAGGTCCCATGGCCCTCGAGTCCGGTGCCGAACTGCCTGCCATACGCATGGCATATGAGACCTGGGGCCAATTCGACGGCAATAACGCGGTCCTCATTTTGCACGCACTTACCGGCGACAGCCATGTCGTTGGCGACGACGGTCCTGGACATGCCTCGCCAGGCTGGTGGGGCGATATTGTTGGCCCCGGCAAGGCGATCGACACCAATCAGTTCTTCGTCGTCGCGGCCAACATCCTCGGTGGCTGTCAAGGAACGACCGGACCGTCATCAATCAGTCCCGATGGCAAACCGTGGGGCAGTTCTTTCCCTGCGGTCACAATTCGGGACCAGGTCCACGCCGAAGCCGCCTTGACCGATCACCTCGGCATCGAGCGCTGGCATGGCGTCATCGGCGGATCGGCTGGCGGGATGCGTGCACTCGAATGGGCGATCGAATATCCCGAACGCGTCGAACGAATGTTCCTGCTGGCTGCTTCGGCGGCAGCATCGGCCGAGCAGATCGCCCTGTCCGGCACTCAGATCGATGCAATCCGGATGGATCCCAACTTCCACGGCGGCGACTACTACGACCAGCCAGCCGGCCCAGTCGATGGACTCGACATCGCCCGCCGCATCGCGCACATCAGTTATCGCAGCGAACAGGAATTGGCCGAGCGCTTCAGCCGGAAGGAACAAACCGACGGCCGGTATGCGGTTGAGTCTTACCTCCACCATCACGGCGCGAAGTTGCTCAACCGCTTCGACGCCAATTCTTACATCGTCATCAGCCAGGCCATGAACGACCACGATGTGGGCCGCGGCCGAGGTGGCACCAATGCCGCCCTCGCCAAGATCACCGCCCGCACAGTTGTCGCTGGCATTGACTCCGACCGGCTCTACCCACTCTCGCAACAGCAATTGCTCGCCGATGGGATACCGACCAGCGGACCGCTCGAAATCGTACGCTCGAGGGCTGGCCACGACGGCTTCCTCATCGAGACCGACCAGGTAGGCAAACTCGCCCTGAGCCTCCTCAACTGAGGTGGCTCAGGGCGAGTTGCCGCTTGTTGCTGCGCGTACTCAGCGGAGGCGCAGCTTGTAAGCCTTCCCGTCCAACTTATGCGTCGGTGTGATCTTCATTGCCGCAAGAATCGTGGGCATGATGTCGACCGACTTGATCACTGACTTTGACGTGGTCGGGCGCAAGCCACCACCAGCAAAGGCAATCGGAATCTGCTGCGCTCGGCGTTGAATACCACCGTGGTCACCGGCCACGCTGTATGTGGTGTTGTCACGCAATGCGGCAACCAAGTCTGGGCCATACGGCGCCGCCGACCCGTTGATCAGCTTGTTGGCATATTTGTTGAACCACTTCACCGAGGCCTTCGTCATTCCACGTGTTTTGGCCGTCGTGACGCGCTTGAACTTCGAACCATCACGAGAATAGACGGCAACGACATCTGGCATCTTCGCCATGATTGCGGCCGCCTCCTTGACCTTCGCTGGGCTCTGGTCCTTGAGATATACATGCAAACCGGAGTCGGAGTAGCTCAAATCGATGTTGCCAGTCGCGATCAGTTTCGACATGACCGGCGCAGGCTTCTCATAGTCGCCGTTGGCGGTGTTGCCGTAGTACCAGTTGTAGTAACCACGATCCTTGGTTCCATCGTCAACGCCGTGGAAATGACGCCCGGGAACTGAGCCGTGATCGGCAGTCAGAACAACCAACGTGTCGTCCAGTTGACCCTTGTCGCGCAGATAGTCCATCACGCGACCGATCTGAGCATCGGCGACCTGGGCCGCACGCTTCAGGTGAGTCATTGGCACCGCACCACCACGGTCATCGATGCTGCCCCACATGTGCGCGGCCTTGTCGACACCGGGAAGCGTCAGGAACACGCCGCTCCAGTTGGACTCGTGCTCCATGACCGATAGCGCAGCATCTGCCGCCCATACGTCGCCGCCCTGGTGCGCCGGATCAAAGCCGGTTGTGTAGCGATTTCCGTCGAGCGGATACAACCGCGCCGGCGACTCATTCGTGTCGTAGGTCTTCGCTTTGTCAGCATCGACATACCAGCGACCGCACTCGGGATCGCTCAGGTAGGACGGCACATTGACACCGTCCGGGCCACGCCAGTTCTTCACAGTATCGCCGTCACAGTCATACTTGGCACCCGAGAAGGTGACGACCATGTCCGAGTCGGCGCCACCGAGACCCCAGGCCGCGTAGCCCTTCGGGCTGATGGTCGCGACTTTGGAACCGGGCCTTTTCGCGTGCAAATATTCGGCCAGTTTGGGGTAGCCCGCGTGCGCCTGCAGCGCGAACATCTGCTCTTTCGACAGGTCGCTCGTGATCCACATTGGATTCTCCGGCTCGGAGGAAAGACCGGTTAGGACGCCCTCGGTGTCCCGGTAGCCCTCGCCAGCCCAGCCCATGTTCCGGGGAAGCGCTCCGGTGGTGACGACGTTGTGGGTCACGACCGTGATTGAGGGGTCATACCCCACCATCGCATTGGGGTAATTTGCGCCCGACTTCATCAGCGCCTGCGCATTGCGCATCTTGTATTTGGAAACGATCTCACTGGACAGCGCATCCACCATCAACACCACTACCCGTTTGGGCGGTTGAACGGCGGCTTTGGACGACATACTCTGAGGCTGCGCGACGCTCGGGCTTCCGGCGGCGAGGCACATGCCGCCCAAAGCCAGCGCGCCCACGGCGGCAACGAATGTTCTTTTCATTTGGGCTCCTTGATCGAACAGGCTTGTCCCGAGACTGAGGACACTAACCGTTCATGGGGTCAAGGTCTAGACCAATTGCTTAGACAAGTTTGCGCACCAGGCTCAACGGGGCATGTTTCATGACCTTGCCGAGCGGAAGCCAGGGCCAAGTCGGCACCTCGGCTTCGGCGACTTCCTTGTCGATGGCCTTGACCAACGCCCGGCAGCCAGTCTCGGTGTCGACCATCAATTTTTGTTCCGCGACAACCTGGTCATTCATTTCTGACGCGATGTAACCGGGGAAGAGCGTCGTGATCTTGATGTCTTGCCCTTTGCGCCCGACCTGGTCCATCCGAATACCTTCGGCGAGGTGCGCGATGCCCGCTTTCGTTGCGGCATAGGTCGTCATTGTCGACGGCATTCCACGCATTGCCGACATCGAGGAGATAACGACCAGGTGCCCCGCCTTGCGCTCATAGAAGTGTTCCATCGCAGCTTCGCACTGCGCCAAGGCGGCCACGAAATTGGTCTGTACGGTCTCGAGATTGGCTTGGAATGCGCCGGTGCCAATGCGTCCGCCCTTGCCCAGACCAGCATTGACGATAACCCGGTCGAGTCCGCCCAATTCCTCGGCCGCCGCGCTGAACACCGCGAACACCTGGTCGTGATCATTGACATCAAGCTGATGCACCACGACCGTGATGTTCGGATTCGCGGCCATAAGTTCGGCACGAAGCGCTTCGAGCCGGTCGAGGCGCCGCGCGGTGAGCGCCAGATTGTGACCCTTGGCGGCGAAGATTCGCGCCATCCCGGCGCCAAGTCCCGCACTCGCGCCGGTGATCAGGATGTTGGTACGCATGGAGCCGTCCTTCGTTAATGTGGGATTCAAGGGGTTTAACGGTAGGTGACCAGTTCGGCCGGCAGGTGGCCGTGCTCGTTGAATGACAGCAGCGTACGACCGGCACGCCCGGTCACGATCTTCATGACGCCGGTGTTGATGATGACGCTGTTGAGCTTGGACCAGAGCGTGCTGTCGCCGGTGAGCAGCTGCGCGGCGATGAGGCTAATCGGGCCGCCCGAGCTGAACACGACCGCCGTTTCACCGCTACCGGTCGAATCTGCAAGCCGATCGAATGCGCCGATGACCCGGGCGCGAAATTCTGCGAACGACTCGAATTCACCTGTGCTGCCCGCGGACCACGCAGTCGTCGCTTCGACGAAGGCGGCTTGGAACTCACGCGGATCGGTCGAGCTGAAGCCGGGTTTCAAACCCTTGAGGATTGCCTCATGGTCGAACTCGTTCCAGCCATTGTCGACCTCGTAGCCGTCGTCCTGACCGGCCATCGCGAGCGCGTTGAGTGCGGTGTCATGATGGCGCTGCATCGCCCCCGAGTAGGCCTTCGTCGGCAGCCAACCAGTCGCCTCCCACGCGTAGCCAAGTTGGCGGGATTGTTCGATGCCGGTCTCGGAAAGCACATCATAATTGGCCGCGCCGAAGGAAGCCTGTCCATGGCGGACTAGATAAATTGCGCCCACTAGTCTTTACGCGCCATCTGCGCCGATGCCTTAGCCATCATCCGATAGTAGAGGGGTCGAGCGAAGCGCTTGGCAGCGTATGCGATCCGGCCATCCCGGTCGGTCAAAATAATGTGTTTGCCCTTCTCGACGCCGCGAATCACAACCGCCGCGATGTCATCCGCGCTCCGTTTGGACCCGTCGATCAACTTAGCTGCCGACTTCCTAGCCTGCTCATCTTTACCGCGGAAGGATTCAGTCAGATTGGTCCGGAAGAACGTCGGACAGATCACTGAGACCTTGACGTCAAACGGCTTGAACTCGTGCAACAGCGTCTCGCTCAGCGCGACCACGCCGGCCTTGACCGCGTTGTATTCACTCATACGCGGCGGATGGATGAGCCCAGCCGCGGAGGCGGTGTTAACGATGTGGCCACTCTTCTGCGCCTTCAGCATGGGCGTGAACGTACGGCAGCCGCGTACGACACCGAGCAGATTGATGTCGACGATCCACTGCCACTGATCCAACTCGGAGAGCTCCAGCCGTCCGCCAGCCGCAACCCCAGCGTTATTGAACAAATAGTCGAGACCGTCCCAGTGCTCAACGACCCAGTCGTATGCCTTCGCCCAATCGACATCCTGAGTGACATCGAGGCGGCGATAGGAAACCCCGTCGAGATGGGACAAGGAATCGGGCAGCTCATTGTGAACGTCGGTCGCGAGAATCCGGCAGCCACGCTGAACGAATTGTTTGACCAACGCCAGACCGAGGCCCGAGGCGGCGCCGGTGATCAGGACTCGGGAGTTCGATGCGATTTCCATACTCGGATACTATCGGTATCTGAATATCTAGCACGGCGCCAACGATTGAGCACGGGAAAGTTACTCGCGCGGAAACTCGTCAGTAACCAGAATTGCCTCCTATTCTGGCGCCATGGGTTCACTCGACGGCGTCACTTTTCCGACCGACAGCACATCAGCAACCGGCCGCAAGGTACTCGCCGATGCGCTGCGTAAGACCGATCCGATTGGCGCTCGAGCGGTCGAACGCGAGACAAATTGGCGTCGCAACTATCTGACGCATTTCCGCCGTGCGGTCGAGGCTGGCATCGGTGAGCCGCCGGCAGCTCACTCGATCGCTGAGGACGGGCTGAAGTCGATCCATGCCGAGATGCGCTACGGCGATACCCCACTCGACGCGGCGATCGACACACTCGCGCTGGCGCAGGCATTCAATACCCAGACTGCAATTGGGACAAATGAACCCGAAACCACGCTGACGATCCCTTACAAAGGCGAGCAACTCAGCGGCAAAGCGCTACTCGACCAACTCGAGGCCTGGGTCGAGCGCGGCGTCATCACCCAGAGTTGCGCGCAGGCGCTGACAACAGTCGCGGACAACCCGGAGTGGCTCCGGCTCGAGGGCGACACCGTCGTGGCGCTCGGCGCTGGCGCCGAGATGGGGCCCCTGCGAGCACTGTTGCGGTGGGGTGCCGATGTTGCCGCGGTCGATCTGCCGCGCAAAAATCTCCAGCATCGGCTCGAGGCGATTGCCGCAGATGGCGCCGGTCGCCTCCACCTGCCGGCCCGCATCGTCACCGACGCCGAGTCGGGCAATGGTGCCGATCTGGTCAATGAACTCCCCGCGGTCGCACATTGGCTCGACACTCTCGACGGTCGGATTGTGTTGGGCAACTACTCCTACGCCGACGGACCGATGCACGTACGTCTGTCGATGGCAGCCGACGCACTCGGCCAGCACATGTCCTCGGTGCGCCCAGACACCGCGCTCGCGTTCTTGGCGACGCCAACCGATGTATTTGCTGTGCCCGGCGACGACGTCAACCGTTCCAACGATGCGTATGCGCGCCGATCGATCTCCAAGGTGATCCGCCAACCGCTGCGGCTCGCCAGCGGTGGCCGACTGTTGCAGCGCAACTATCCGCCCGGCGCCAATCCCGGCATTTGTGACGCGCTCGTTCCGCAACAGGGCCCCAATTACGCGCTGGCCAAACGCGTCCAGCGTTGGCGGGCAACGACCGCCCGCCATGCTGGCCAGACCGTCTCGATGAATGTCGCACCAGCCACTCGGACCCAATCCGTGCTCAAGAACAAGGCATTAGCGGCAGCGTATGCCGGCGCGCACCGTTTCGGCGTCGAAGTTTTCGATCCGTCGACGAGCAACACGATGATGGCGGCCCTGCTCGTACACGACCTGCGTGCTGGCGCGGCGCCGATGAACGAGCCGTGGCAGGACGAAGCCAATAACGCCGCGCATGGTGGATTGTGGACGGCCGCCTATCATCCACGCAGCGCGCTCGGCCTGGCTGCGGTGCTGGGAATTGGCGCGTTACGTAGCTGACCGGGCAACTGACTGGGCGGCGTCAGTCGACGAACGTGGCCGACTCGACGATTGGGACACGGCTGGTCCGATACGTGGCAGTCGGATGCTCTGGATCGGCATAGCCGAACGAGATGGCGCATACGACAAGGCGAGTCTCGGGCAGCGAGAACCATTCGCGTAGGAACGGCGCACGAGCAGCCAACGCGGCCTGCGCAATCGCACCGAGTCCGAGCGCTTGCGCGGCCAACAGGAAGGTCTCGACATACAGCCCACAGTCGATCGCACCGTAGACACCAAGATCGGCCTCAGTCGTGATGATGGCGGTATGCGGTGCGCCGAAGAACTCAAAGTTCCTCAACCCCTGCTGCATCGACGCATCGCGATCGCCCTTCTTGACGCCGACCGCATCGTAGAGTTGCCAACCACTTTCGCGACGGCGTTCTTGGAATGCGCCTGCATACCGCGCCGGGAAGTCGAAATCCGAGCCGTATCCATCGAAGGAAGCCAGCAACGCTTCACTCAATCGAGTCGTGGCAGCGCCCGAAGTTAGCGTGACATGCCAAGGCTGAGTGTTGCACCACGAGGGCGTACGTGCAGCGATCGCCAACAATCGCTCGATCGTCTCGAGCGGGACCTGTTCGTCGGTGAAGCCGCGGCAACTCCAGCGCTCGTCGAGCAATCGCTCTAAGGCCTCGAGATCACTCATGCGTTCCTCCACTGTCCGGCCAACGTTTGCAATGCGGAAATCAACGCAATCGGCTGATCAAGCATGATGTGGTGTCCACTGTCCGGGATGAGCGTGACCGGCACATGGCCGCCCAGTCGCGCCGCGACGAGCGCGGTGATGTCAGTCGTCGCCATGCCCCGTTCTCCGCGGATCAGCGCGACCTTGCATTCAGCCTCGGTCAAGTCCTCGGGTTCCATCAGTGCGCGGAAGAAGACTCGCGGATCGAATTTCCAGGTCCACCCGCCCTCGACCTCGACGACGGAGCCCGCAGCGATGTGCGCGCGAATGTATTCGGCAGTCGATTCATCGGACGGCAGCGTACGAAAACGCGCCTCGATGGCTTGGCGTGTCGGGTAAATCTTATTGCTCGGCGCCTCGCGGCTCTCTTCCATCCAGGCACGCGTTTCGGCGGAGATGTCTTGGACCGGCGAGTCGATCGCAACGACCCCGGCCAAACTCTTCCCGTGCACCTTGGCCGCGGTCAGCGCGACAAAGCCGCCCATGCTGTGACCGAAAACGATCGGCCGGGCCGAGCCTTCGGCTGCTGCGACTGCCAGCACCTCATCGGCCCAATTTTCGAGGTTGTAACTGTCGCGTCGATCGCTGTCGCCGTGGCCGGAGAGGTCGAGCGCGATGACGCGATGCTCGGCGGCAAGGAACGGTGCGATGTGATCCCACCAGCCCGCGTGGGCCGCCCCGCCGTGAACGAGCACGACCGCCGGATCGCCACTTTTGCCCCAAGCCCGATAGCTGATGCGAGCGCCATCAACTGTCGTCGCGCCATCATCATGTGATTGAGCGAGCGCGTCGGTAAACCAGGCAGGGAGCTCTGTTTTCATAGGCTGGATCGTCACAAGAGTTGTCCTTTGATGAAGCCGGCGAAGACCACGAGAAAGCCACCAACCTCGCCGAAAATGAGCGCAATCATGGCCGGCTTCAATGCCCGGACCGGATGCACGAATTGATTATCGGTGTCGCGCCGAAAGCCATGCCAAACATAACTGCAAATCGCGCCGACGAAGAAGGCAATCACAACGAGCGCGGCGGTGAGATCGACCGCGGTCGGCCAGACACTCAACTCGACAAACACCGCGAGCAGAAGAGTCGCGAAGGAATACATCAGCGCGGCGCGATGCGCGATGTCAACGTATGGATGCGCGAGTCCATTGGCGGAAGTCGACATCTGTCGGTATTTCCACACACCCAACAAAAGTGCGGCCACGAAGATGAGTCCGGTGGCAACCAACGTCACGCGGGTGTCGACGCCCAGAATCAGCTCGTGAGTCTTCACCAAATCCTCCAGATCAGTTACAGTCACTCTTGACTGTTTTTATCATGACAACGATATAGGGAGAGTTCATGTCGCTCGAAGGCACCACCATGATCATGTCCGGCGGAAGCCGCGGCATTGGCGAGGCGATTGCGGTTCGGGCCGCTCAGGATGGCGCCAATGTTGCGCTGCTGGCCAAAACGACGGAGCCCCATCCCAAACTGCCAGGCACAATTTACACCGCGGCGAAGGCCATCGAGGCCGCCGGCGGCAAGGCGCTCCCGCTGGTCGGCGACATCCGCGATGACGCCTTCGTCGAGTCTGCGGTCGCGCAGACGGCCGAGGCATTCGGCGGCATCGACATCGTCGTCAACAACGCGAGCGCGATCGACCTGAGTGGTATTGATGACGTCTCGATGAAGAAGTACGACCTCATGAATGACATCAATTCACGTGGGTCATTCCTACTCTCGAAGCTGGCAATCGCCTACCTGCGCCGCTCAGCCAATCCGCACATCCTGACGTTGTCGCCGCCAATCACCCTCGATCCCAAGTGGTTTACCAGCAGCACCGCCTACACGATCGCGAAATTTGGGATGAGTCTCGTGACGCTCGGCCTCTCCGAAGAGCTGCGTGCTGACGGCATCGCCGCCAACTCGTTGTGGCCGCGCACTGCGATCGACACCGCTGCGGTCCGCAATGTCGTGGGTTCGGACCTCGTGTCGCATTCGCGTACGCCGCAGATCATGGCCGATGCCGCCTACGAGATCTTGATCAAATCGGCCAAGGAGTTCACCGGCCAATTCGTCATCGACGACGATATCCTCGCCGACGCGGGCGTCACCGACTTCTCGATCTATCTCAACGAGGGTGGCACCGAGGAAGGGTTGGCGCTGGATTTCTGGGTTGAACCGAAGGGCCCACACGACCCGTCACTCAGACTGCACTAAAATTAATTTGCGTTGAGCCAATTGTCGATGATCTTGACCGTGTCTTGCGGAACCTCCAATTGGGGCGTGTGACCGACGCTCGGCAGGAATTTCGTCGTCCACGTCGGGTGCACTTTAGCGGCCCGGCGTGCGGCAGCGATCGGCACCAACCGGTCGGCCTCACCGTGGATCAATAGCACGGGTGCGGCGATCGACGCCATCTTCTTCTCAAGGCTGCGCGGCAGCAGTAGACAGCGCATGAGCGAGCGCGCGGCGGCGAGGAAGGCCGTCTCTTGATCAGGGATCTCCCGGCGTATGCGGATCAACTCAACACTGATAGGAAACATGTCCTTGTCTGCACGGGACGTATCGGCAAAGCACAGCTTGGCGATTCGCGTGACAAGTTCATCCGCGCTGAGGCGGGCTTGCATCGTCTTCATCGAGACCTCGCCGACGCCCGGAACCGCATAGACGATGAAGGTCGCGGCGACACCCGGATCAGGTAGCCGTCGCGGCAGTGGCAGCGCCGGATCAATCAGGATCAGCCGTTCAACGGTGTCCGGATGGGCTGCCGTTTGAAGGATCGAGATGAGTCCACCCATCGAGTTGCCGACCAGAACCACTGGTCGCCCAATCTGCTGGCGCAGGAAGGTGTCGACGAGCTTCGCATTGGCGTGGATCGATGAATTCGACCGATCGCCGGGGGTGAGCCCGAAGCCGTGCAGGTCGAGCGCATAAACATGTCGGCCCTGGGCGAGCGCCGGACCGATCAGCGTCCAGTTGAGGTGCGAGCCACCCAAGCCGTGAACAAACACCATCGGAGTCGCGTAATCCGGGCCGCCGAAGTCGATCCAGTGGATCGGCCCGTCGAGCGCAGCCATGTAGCCGGCCGCCCCCCAGTGCGCGGCGAGTTGCCAGTGGGCATCATCGATGGCCGTCATACATCGACCTTATACAGATCTTTCGTTCGGGGCAGCGACGGCCGCTTACGACGTGGAGCGGTCGGTTTGCACCATCTCGACCGGTGTACCCAATTGTACGGTCCGGCTCACCGTGCAGAGCCGATCGTGCGACTGGGCGATCGAGCGTGGGATCGACTCACGCGCCCTGTCGCCGGCTTCACCCTCGGGGAAACGAAGATCGAAAGTGACCTTGATGTTGGTCAAGTGATTGCCATTTTCGTCACGGACCTTGGTGCCCTCAGAGTCCACATCGAATGAGACCGGCTCAACTCGCTTGCCAGTGATGTAGTCGACGTCGATCGCGCTACAGCCGGCAATCCCGGCCAGCAACAATTCGACCGGGGTGAAATCGCTGTCGCTGCCTTCCCCGATCGAGATCGAGCCGCCGCGGATGTTGGTCAGGGAGTACTTCGCCTTCTCCAGACGTGCCAGTCGCACTGATCTCAGTTCGCCATCATCGCTCATCGGGAATCCTCTCGTTCTGGTTTTAGTCCAACCTAATCCAGTCGTATTTTTCTGGTTCGACACGCAAGGCTTTTCATTGCCAATCGCGGCCCCACAGGTCGACTACGAAAGAACGAGTTTGGGGAGAACCGCATGGGCGTATTTCGTATCAAAAGTGTCGAGCAATCCATCAAGGACACCAATGAGCCAGGTGAGACGCTCAAGAAGGAGCTGACCGCTTGGGATCTGACGTTTTTCGGTGTCGGCGTCATCATCGGCACCGGGATCTTCGTCCTCACCGGCCAGCAAGCGCACATAGACGCCGGGCCCGCAATCGTTCTGTCGTTCGTTCTTGCCGGCGTCGCCTGTGGTTTGGCCGCCCGCTGTTACGCCGAATTCGCGTCGACGGTCCCGGTTGCCGGCAGTGCCTACACATTTTCTCGTATGCAACCCTCGGCGAACTGATCGCCTGGATCATCGGTTGGGACCTGGTGTTGGCGTTGGCGCTCGGGGCTGCCGTCGTGTTGTTCGTCATCGTTGCCGGCCTGTTTTTCATCAAGGCCGCCAACTTCCATCTATTCATCCCCGCCTCGAAGCCCAGCAGCAGCGGTGGCACACCGTTGGCCGACGACACGCTGCTGCAGGCCATCTTCGGCATCCAACCGACTCATTTCGGGGTCTACGGAATCGTTGCGGCCGCCTCGATGGTGTTTTCGCCTATATCGGTTTCGAGATTGTCGCGACTGCCGCCGAGGAGACCAAGGACCCCAAACGCGACATCCCGCGTGTCATTATCGGCTCACTCGTCATCTGCACCGTGCTCTACATGGCGGTGTCACTGGTGATCAATGGCATGCTCAAATACAGCGACAAGCGGATGAGCACCGGCGCACCGCTGTCGGCCGCATTCGATGCAAACGGCGCCCACTGGGCGAGCAAACTCATTTCCCTAGGTGCAGTCTGCGGGCTGACAACAGTCATCTTGGTACTGATGCTCGGGCAAGCCCGCGTGTTGTTCGCGATGTCGCGTGACGGCTTGTTGCCACGCGGTTTGGCCCGCGTCCATCCACGTTTTGGTACGCCCTACATCATCACCATCATGACCGGTGCGTTCGGCGCCATACTGGCGGGCATCGTGCCGCTTGCCGAGCTGTCCAAACTGGTCAGCATCGGCACACTCTTCGCGTTCGTTCTCGTGTCTGCCGGCGTCATCATCTTGCGCCGCACACGCCCTGAACTCGAGCGGTCCTTCCGCGTTCCGGCCGTGCCGTGGGTCCCGGTCCTCGCGATCCTCGCGTGCGCTTGGCTGCTGGTGAATCTTTCGGTCGAAACGTGGATTCGCTTCGGGATCTGGCTCGTGATCGGCTTCGTCATCTACTTCACCTACGGGGTCCGCCACTCGCGTCTTGCGCTCGGGCTCAAACGGGTTCCAGCAGCTGCCACCGATTCCACCGGCGAACCGGCCAAACGCGACAAACCGACGGACTGACCGTGCGAATCAGCAGGTCCTGCGGGTTTAGGCGGTGATGCCGTGGGTGATGTCGTGTTCGGTGTGGGTGATGAATTCTGGGGTGAACCAGGGGTCGGGGTGCCAGGGTTGGACGGGGAGTGGGTCGGGGGATCGTTGGTAGTGGTGGCCGGTGCTGGTGGTCCAGTCGAAGGTGCCGGGTTCGGTTTGGGTGACCGATAATGTTCCGGCGGTTTTGAGTCGGTGGGCTCGTCGATGTAGGGCACCGAGGTTCGATGCGGTGGTCGGGGCCGGATGCGCGGTGGTGTGGTCGGTGTCGCAGTCGCTGGCCGGAACGGTTGAGGTGGGGAAGACGCTGGTGCCGTCGCGGAACCGGATCGCCATGCCCAGGTCGCCGGTGGCGAACCTGCCAACACGGGTTACGTCGAGTAGTTTGCCGGTCTTGTCGGTGAGGAGTCGCCAGAACAGGGTGCCGGGCTGGATGGCAAGATCGCGGATGTAGCTGGCGGGGACGGATGCGGACCGGTCGATCAGTTCACCGGGCGCATCGGATAAGCCCATGACTGATTGGATCGGGACAACGACACCGATATCGATTCGTGCCCGATTGGTTGGGCTGGTGGTGCCCGTGGCGGTTGTGTCGCCGAGGAGCAGGCTGCTGAGCGCGTCCGCGCGCTGTTGGGAGTGTGTCCGTCCGGCAGTTGGTTGTGTGCGGGCGGTTTGTTCGATGCGGTGGTCGATCGCTGCGGCTTCGGTTGAGGGCAGCAGGGCCATTAGCCAACTCATGCCGTCGTCGCCGACTTCCAGGTGGACACGGCGTTCGCGGCGGGCTTGGCGGTGTCGCTGTTCGGCGAGATCTGGTTCGATCCGGTCGACGAAACGGGCCAGCCAGCGACGCAACTGCTCCAACGTCCGGCTGCTGGCGATGTCCACAACCATGACGTCCAAACGAGTGATTGAGTCGGGGCGTTCGAGCCGGCCAGCGGTGGCCACGATCAGCCCGACATGGCCGGCACCAAGATGGCCACGGGCCCACCCGTCCCAGACGTGCGGCAGCCGGGCGCGGGCGTAGCGGGCGGCCGCGAGCAGCCGCTGCAGGACGCCGACCGGGATCAGTAGCGCGAGCGACAACTCGTGTACCGCGGCCTCGGCCTCCAACTGGCCAACTTTCTGGCCAACCGTGCGGCCATGGCCACCGATCATCTCGCCGTGGCTGCGGGCGTCAGCAACGAAGACCAGCATGTCCATAACCTGGGCACACTCAGCGACGAACGCTGTGCTCTGGCGTGCGACCAACCGGTCGATCAACACTGCATCCGCCATCACTGATTCACCCCGAATCCGCCACTAAAACATTCTATCGAACATATGTTCGATACTACTTGTCAGGTCTGACAAGAACAAGTGTTATCTCTCAGGACATCGGTGACGGTTTGGTTGGTCTTGGTGGTGACACTTCAGCCTTGAGGGTTGGGAGATGGCTACTAGTGAACCCATCGATCCTCGTGTCCGTCTCGCAATCGCGCAGTGGCCCGATGACGCGCCGCGCGGGGCAGTGTCGACGTTCTGTGCCGAGCACGGCATCTCGCGCAAGTCGTTCTACGAACTGCGCAAGCGCGCGAAGGCCGAGGGGCCGGCCGCGGTGCTCGAGCCCAAGTCCAGGCGTCCGCGGGCGAGCCCCTCGAAGCTGACCGATGAGGTCAAGGAACAGGCTGTGGCAGTGCGCGCGGCTCTGGAGGCCTCGGGTCTGGATCATGGGCCGATCAGCGTGCACGACAAGATGCACACGATGGGCCTGGACCCGGTCCCCTCCACGGCATCACTGGCACGGATCTTCCGCGAAGTAGGTGTAGCGCGTCTTGAGCCGAAGAAGAAACCCCGCTCGGCATGGCGGCGTTTCGTCTATCCGGCACCGAACGCGTGCTGGCAGCTCGACGCCACCGAGTATGTGCTGAGCGGCGGACGTAAGTGTGTGATCTTCCAACTCATCGACGGCCACTCCCGCTATGCGGTCGCGTCCCACGTCGCGGCCGGTGAGACCGCCAAGGACGCGATCATCGTGGTCGACAAGGCCATCGCTGCCCACGGTGTGCCGCAACGACTGCTGTCTGACAACGGGCTCGCACTGAACCCGTCGCGCCGAGGGGTTGTCGGTCAGCTCGTCGCGCATGTTGCCGCGCTGGGCACTGAGGCGATCACCGGCAAGCCCTACAAACCGACTACTCAGGGCAAGAACGAGCGCTTCCATCAGACCCTGTTCCGTTACCTGGACAAGCAGCCGATCGCCGAGTCGCTGACCGAACTGCAAGCCCAGGTCGACGCCTTCGACCACATCTACAACATCGAGCGTCCTCACCAGGGGCTGCCTGGACGTGTCACGCCGTTGACTGCGTGGGAGGCGACTCCCAAAGCCGAGCCGCCCCGTCCGAAGCAGGACCGGCCCGTCTACGAGCCCTCGACCCCTGCCTTACGTCCCCGACCGAAGCCGCCAGCCGATCTTCCCGCCGACACGCGTATCCGAACGGTGAACACGTCGGGCACCGTCCACGTTGACAGGGTGTTCTACAAAGTCGACGTGAGCCACAGGTTCGAGCAGGTCCTCGTCATCAGCGACGGTAATCAGGCCGGCGACAAGATCACCATCACCAACCTGCAAGGCGAGATCTTGGCCGAGCGCACCCGCCCCGCCCCCGGAGTGACCTACGTCGGCAACGGCAGACGCCCCGGAACCCGCCCGAAGAACCCGGGAGTGTCACCGAAGTCCTGACACATCAACCGTCACCGATGTCCTGATGCAGAACTGTCACCCATGTCCTGAGAGATAACATCTGACAAGAACAAGACACTTCCCAGAAATGTGGACAACTGTTGATGGCTGTCGGGGCATCCTTGGGTCTGGCTCGAATCCGGCCCAATCTTTATCATTGAGTCATGCCACCGCTTGTCAGTCAGGTCACCGACGGCACGTTTCTCGTCAGCGGTCATGCCGCCAACTGGGTACTCCTCACCGAGGACGACCAACTCACGCTGATCGACGCCGGCTACCCGGGCGATTTCGACGACGTGCTGACGTCGATCAATGCGATCAACTTCCGGCCTGAACAAATCGCGGCGATCCTGATTACCCATGCGCACGTCGACCACATCGGCGTGCTGCCAAAACTCCTGAATGTCGTTGATGCACCGGTGCTCACCTCCACCCAGGAGGCCGAGCATGCGCAACGCGACTACCTCGAACAGGCCTCGCGTAAGGATGTGGCGCTGCGTTGCTGGCGGCCATACCTGTTATTACGTGCCCACAGTTGGTGCGATAGCGACCAGCGACGCGCTCGTCACCGGCCATGCCATTTCGCGGTGGACCGGGCCGCAACTGCTCGAGGAGATGTTCCATCACGCCCTATCGGAGAACATCGACTCGCTTCGTCTGCTGTCGGGGTATTCCGCAGACACGCTGCTCCCGGGGCACGGACCAGTATGGAACGCGCCGATTGCCCAAGCCGTGACCCAGGCGCTGGGCTGAATCTCAAACCGACACGGCGCAATGATGCCGCCCACGCGGCACGACCATCGGCGTGCCGCTGATCGGATCGGGACAGACATTGCAGGACAAGCCGAACACCTCGGTGATGACTGCGGCATCGATAACGTCGGTCGGTGAGCCTTCAACGATGATCGAGCCGCGCTTCATCGCGATGATGTGATCGGCATAGCGACAGGCGAGATTGAGATCGTGCAGCACGATAACGATCGTCTTGCCCGACACCCGATTGAGGTCAGTCAGCAGGTCCAGCAACTCGACTTGATAATTGATGTCGAGGAACGTCGTCGGCTCATCGAGCAACAACAAATCCGTGTCCTGCGCGAGCGCCATCGCGACCCAGACCCGCTGCCGTTGACCTCCCGAGAGTTCGTTGATCCGCCGGTCGACAAGGTCCGAGGTCCCGGTCAGCGCCAACGCCTGGGCCACCGCCTGATCGTCCGCATCACTCCACTGGCGGAACCAGCCCTGATGCGGATAGCGACCGCGCCCGACCAGGTCGGCGACCGTAATTCCGTCCGGCGCAACCGGTGACTGCGGCAACAATCCAAGCACGGTCGCCACGTCATGGGTTTTCATCGTGTGGATCGCGCGGCCGTCGAGATAGACCGCACCGCGGCGCGGTTTGAGCAGGCGTGCCAGCCCGCGCAGCAGGGTGGATTTGCCGCAGGCATTGGCACCCACGATCACGGTGATCTTCCCATCGGGAATTCCAACGTCAAGCCCAGTCACGATGTCAGCGTCCGCGTAGCCGAGGGCTAAATCCTTGGTACTGAGTCTGGTTGTTGTTGAAGCGGTCATCCGCCGCGTCCTTCCCGGTTGACGGTGGCAAGAATCCACATCAGGTATGGCGCGCCGACCGCGCCAGTGACGACACCGGTCGGCAGGCTGGCCGGCAGCACGTGCTGCGCGATGAAATCAGCGCCGAGTACGACGATTGCGCCGACGAGCGCTGCCGCCAAGATCCCACCGCCGGCTGGCCCGAGCAAGCGCCGCGCGATCGGTCCCGCCACCAGCGCCACGAACACGATTGGGCCGGCGACTGCGGTGGCAAATGCCAACAACGCGACCGAGACCGCGATGAGTCCCAGCCGAGACAACTCGACGCGCGAACCCAGCGCTCGCGCCGTGTCATCGCCCAGTTCAAGTACGCCGAGTGGCCGGCTCAACAGGAGTGCAACCGGCAGCAGGACGATGAGGGCGCCGATCAACATACGCAGTTCAACCGCACCAGACTGGCCGATTGATCCGACCAGCCAACGCATCGCCTCACGGGCGTCATACAGATCAGCACGCGCGAGCAGATAGGTGACAATCGAAAGCATAAACTGAGAAACGCCGATGCCGACCAAGATCAGTCGGTAACCGCTGATCCCGTCCCGCCAAGCAGCGAGATAGATGACTAGGGCGCTGACGAATGCCCCGACCAGCGCCAGCATCGAGATGGTCAGGCCACCGGCGTGGAGCACCACGATCCCGACCACTGCGGCAAGACTCGCGCCCGAGGAAATGCCAATGAAGTCCGGCGAAGCCAACGGATTGGCAAGCAATTGTTGAAAGATCGTGCCGGAGACGCCGAGCGCAAGACCCACGCTCACGGCCGCGAGCGCGCGCGGCAGACGCAGGTCCTGGACGATGAAGTCGACCGCTGAGTTATTGCCCAGCTGCGTGATGGAACCGACGACATCGAGCGCCGAGACGAAGTAATTGCCGACCATCATGGCCAAGACGAATAGTGCCGCAGCAATCGTTGCGAGCGTCAGCCAGACGCGTATGGTCCGATGGCGACGTCGCAGCCGCCGGGAGCGTAGATCGGGCGACACCATCACAACTCCGCGAGATTGCGATAGCGGACAAGAGCGACAAACGCCGGCGCACCGATGATGCCGAGGACAACGCCGACTTCCAGCTCGCCGGGGCACAGCAGCAATCGGCCAGCGATGTCGGCAGCGAGGAACAGGATCGGCGTCAGCAGCAATGAATAGGGCAGAATCCAGTGGTAGTCGGGGCCGCAGATCATCCGTGCCAGATGCGGCACGATCAGGCCAATGAACACGATCGGGCCACAGGCCGCAGTGGCCGCGCCACACAAGATTGCAACCGCGATGAAGACCATCGCCCGGGTCAGGCCGACACGTTGTCCGAGCGCCCGGGCCGTGTCCTCGCCGAGTGCCAGACCATTGAGCGAACGACCACAGGCCAGCGCCAACACGCCACCGATGACGAGGAACGGCAGGACTTGCCAGAATATCGGCAGATACCGACCGGCGAGCGATCCCACCTGCCAGAACCGCATCTCGTTGAGCGCCTCGAGATTGGTCATCAGGATGCCCGCTGTAATCGACGAAAACGCGGCCGTGATTGCGGCTCCGGCGAGTGCGAGTTTGACCGGAGTGGCGCCCTCTCGGCCCAGCGAAGCAATCGAATAGACCACGACGGTCGCGCAAGCAGCGCCCAGCAGCGCCAGCCAGACATAGCCGCCAGCACTGCGGATACCGAAGACCGAAATACCCAATACGACAAATGCCGCCGCGCCAGAGTTGATCCCCATGATGCCCGGATCGGCGAGCGGATTGCGGGTCACTCCCTGCAACAGCGCCCCGCTCAAACCCAACGCAGCACCGACGAAGATGCCAAGCAGCGTACGCGGAACGCGCATGTCGCGAATGACGGCTTGCGCGGTGGAATTCGGATCGTAATGTCCGAATGCGTCGACGATCGTTGCGGGGGTGACGCCGCGCGATCCGAGCATGATGCTGGCAATCGCGGTGATGAAGAGGAGGGCCGTCAGCGCAACTAGGCCAGCGACGAGCGTGCGGCCACGTCGACTTTGAGGTTGCTGTTCGGCTGGAATCGCCGGCGCCGCGAGGTCAAGAGTCAACGTTCGGATTCGCCTCCTGCGCTTGCTCATTCGTCGTATGATTGACGGAACAAAGGTTAGCCTAACTTAGGCTTACCTTTGTTCCACGCTCAGGACACGTCGCAACAACCGTTTAGGCTGACGTCATGGATTTCAATGCGCTCCGCACGCACTGTCTGGAGTTCCCCGGCAGTTTCGAGGGCTTCCCGTTCGGGCCCGAATCAAGCGTCTTCAAGGTCGGCGCTGACGTCTCCGGGGCACGCCACCCGGCCAAGATATTTGCGCTGTGCAGTCAGGCGAACACGCCGCTGTCGATGAGTCTCAAATGCGAGCCGGACATTGCGATCCAGTTGCGCCTTGAGCACCCTGAGATCACCACCGCCTATCACTTCAACAAGCGGCATTGGAACGGCGTACGACTCGACGGCGATCTGCCCGAGCAGCTACTCCTTGAGCTGGTCGAGGACTCCTACGATCTGGTCGTCTCGACGCTCAACAAGGAGCAGCGAAGCCGCCTCGGCTGGGCCCGGCCCTGAGCCTGGTTGATCTCCTATTCGAGGCCGAGGTAAGCCTCGATAACTCGTTCGTCGAGCAGCAACTCCTGCGCAGGACCCGAGTGGGTGATCTCACCGGTCTCCAGCACATAGCCGAAATCGGCGGCAGCTAGTGCCCGGCGTGCATTCTGCTCAACGAGGACAACGGTCGTACCGGTCGTTCGGATCTGCGAAATGACCTCGAACACCTCATCGACAATTTTTGGCGCAAGCCCCATTGATGGTTCGTCCAGAAGCAAGACGGTCGGCTCGGCAATCAACGCACGAGCAATCGCGAGCATTTGCTGTTCTCCACCGGACAGCGAACCGGCCTGCAATTTTCGTCGCTCGGCCAACACTGGAAAGCGCTCGTACATTCGCTCGATGCTGGCCCGACGGGACTTGTGCCGATGCCATCCCCCCAGTTCAAGGTTGTCGGCGACGCTGAGTGTCCCAAGAATCTCTCGTCCTTCGGGAACCTGCACGAGTCCGGCCTCGACCATACGGTG
The DNA here is from genome assembly GCF_057586615.1 of Aeromicrobium changchenzhani. Taxonomy (NCBI): domain Bacteria; kingdom Bacillati; phylum Actinomycetota; class Actinomycetes; order Propionibacteriales; family Nocardioidaceae; genus Aeromicrobium; species Aeromicrobium changchenzhani. The sequence goes on from NZ_CM172480.1 coordinate 3,466,256, forward strand.
CGCGGGCCACTTCGTAACATCCTTGCCGTTGAAGACAATGCGGCCACGGCGCGGGCGAAGCAGCCCTGACACAGCGTTCAGGATCGAGGTCTTGCCGGCACCGTTTGCCCCCACAAGTGTGACAACGGAACCCGTCGGCACCTCGAAGGACACATTGCGCACCGCGTCGACGTGGCCGTAATTGACTTGAAGTCCGTCGATCATCAGACACGGTTCGCTCATCGCTGGTCCTCCGTTCCGGCCGTGGTCGAATGATCGGCCGCGGCAGTCAATTCCTCGACCGCCAGAGCAGTTGTCGAGTCATCCGAACCGCTTGATCCCAAATAGGCCTCCAGCACTGCAGGGTCTCTGGCGATTTCGGCCGGGACACCATCGGCGATAACTTCACCGAAGTTCAGAACGATGATACGGTCGCAGGTTTCCAGCATCATTCGGACGTTGTGTTCGATGACCAAGACCCCCAGACCATCGCGTGCAAGGGAGCGGATGAGCTCGGCCAGTTTGGCGGCCTCGACCCGGTTCATTCCTGCGGCCGGCTCATCCAGCACAAGCACGCTTGGATGAGCGGCCAGGGCGCGAGCGATTTCAAGCCGTCGCTGGTCCCCATAGGACAATTCCCCAGCTGGCGTGCCGGCTTTGTCGTCGAGTCCCACGCGCGCCAACTGCGCGGATGCCAGCGCAATTGTCTGGCGTTCCTGGTGGCGTGCCGAGGGGAGGAACAGGAGTCGCCGCAACAGTGTGCCTCGGGACACGCGATAGGCACCCACGAGGACGTTTTCAAGCGCCGATAATTGGCCGAACAGTTTGATTTGTTGGAAGGTTCGGGCGACGCCGGCAGCGGCAAGTACATGTGCCTTGGTTCTGCTTGGCAGCCTATGACCAAGGACTTCGGCGGTCCCCGAGCTCGGCTTGGTCACACCCGTGATCATGTTGATTAGCGTCGTCTTACCGGCGCCGTTCGGGCCGATCAGGCCGACAATCTGACCGGCTTCCAATTCGAGGTCAACTGAGCGGACGGCAGCTACGCCACCGTATGACTTGCTGAATCCGCGTACCGTCACCAGCTGAGTGCCACGCGCCGGTAAGTCGTCGAGTGAAGGCAATTCACCGACGCCGACAGTGCGCTTTGCTGACCGTCGCCGCGGGATCAACCCGGCAAGGCCACCTGGCACAAAAAGGATCACTCCAAGCAGCAGCACTCCGGAGATAAATGGTCGCACCCAGCTCGCATCGATGCCCAATGAGCGTTGCAGTTCGGGCAAGACCGTGAGGAAAGCGGCACCCAGAACCGGTCCAATGAACAGTGCGATGCCACCGACGACAGCGCTCACGAGTCCGTCGACTGCGGCGGTGAAGGAAAATTCATTGGGGTCTGCGAAACGACTGAAGTAGGCGAGCAGTACGCCATACAGACCCGCCAGTGCGCCAGCGATGACGAAGGAATACATCCGATGCCGCTCGACATTGATTCCCATCGAAGTTGCCGCAAGTTCATCCTCGCGGATCGCATCGAAGGCGCGGCCCAACCGTGAGCCGGCAAGACGCCAAAACCAGAACGTGACAACTGCCAGCACAATCCAGGCGATCCCGGGTCCGACAAGTTTGGGAAAGGACAATCCTTGCGCGCCGTGCGTCCACGATTGATTGATCAAGAAGATACGCACCATCTCGGCGAAGGCGAGCGTTGCGATGGCAAGGAATACGCCACGCAATCGAGTCAGTGGCAAACCGAGAATATAGGCCGCAACCATCCCAACGATCATGCCAAAAATGATGGCAACGAGCAGCGGCGGCACGAATCCCCACAACGGTTCATCGGGGACAACGAGCGTCGAGGTGAATGCCGCCAACGAGGCAATGCCCAGTTGCGCGAGACTCAGTTGGCCAGCGAGCAGGACCGCGTAAAAGCTGAACGCGAGGATCGCGGCCAAAGCGATCAAGGTGATGAGCGAGGAGTACTGAGTCATGTCAGACCTCTCGTGTTTTCTTCGCGCCAAAGAGTCCCTGCGGACGGATCACCAGCACAGCGAACAGCAATCCGAACGCCACCATGTCGCGCCAAGAACTGCCGACGTAGTTGACGGCGTAGACCTCGGCTAAGCCGAGCGCTAGGCCACCGACCAAAGCACCCGGCAACGAACCCAATCCACCGACGATGATGATCGCCAGCCCTTTCAATTCGACCGCGTGCCCAGTGCCAAGTTGGGCGGAGTTGACGTTAAGGGTGAAAAGCACGCCGGCCGCGGCGCCCAAAGCCGACGAGATCGCGAACGTTACCGCGGTAACCCGGTTGACGTTGATGCCTAGGACCGCTGCGGCATGCGGATTTTCGGCGATCGTACGCATACCAAGTCCGAGCTTGGAATGGGCCACGAGCCAGGTCAGTAGGACGACCAGGCCGACACTGATGATCAAAATCAGCAACTGCAACAAAGAGATGGTGGCGCCGTTGAACTCGAACCGTTTCTTCGGGAACGCGTCGGGCGGGAATCGGGTCGTGTCCGGGCCGTAGCGCGCCTGAAGCAATGCCACGAAGATCGCACCAAGGGCAATCGAGGAGATCAGGCCAGCGAAATGTGCGTCAGGCCGCGAATTGAGCGGCCGGAACGCCACCCGTTCGATGATCAGTCCTAATATTGCGCCGACCACCATGACGATCGGCACTGCCAACCAGATCGAGATACCCAACCGGGTCACGACCTCGATGCCGATCAGTGCGCCGGCGGAAAAAACCGCCGCGTGCGCGAGGTTGAGCCGATCAAGCACCCCGAAGACCAAGGTGTAACCGACCGCGAACAGGGCATAGATCGAGCCCAGAAATACGCCATCCAACAGTTGCTGCATTCCGGTCCCCTGTCATGCGTTGTGCGCCGCGCTCTCGGGGAGCGACGGCGCACAACATGGTCATTCGAATTATTTCAAGATGGCGAACTTGCCGTTCTTGATGACTTGAACCAGTGCCTGCTGCACAGCATCACGATTCGAATCAATGCTCAGGTCACCGAGCACGGTGGGCAGATCTTTAACGTTCGACAAGTTCTTCTTGATCGCTTCACGACTGCCGTCGCAATCCTTGCGGACAGCATCGTTGACCGCCTGCATCCCGGCATATGCCTGGGCGGCAAACTGATCGGGCTCGGCGTTGTACTTCGCCTTGTAGTCAGTCAGGAACTTCTGGTTCTGCGGGTTGTCCGAAGCGGAGTTCCACGCTGCACCGACGATCACACCGTCGGCGGCCTTGCTGGCGCCCTTGATCAGCGCGGGCGAGTTGAAGCCATTGCCACCCACGATCGGAACGGTGATGCCTAGTTCGCGAGCCTGAGTGACCAGCGGAACCGCCGCGTCAATCAGGGCCGAAACGACGATCGCATCTGGCTGTTGCTTCTTGACCTTGTCTAAGATTGCGTGGAAGTCCGTGTCAGATTTGGAGAAGGTCAGCGTCTGATCAACCTTGACACCATCCTTCTTCAGCGCGGCGGCCATAGCCTTGTAGCCCGATTCGGTAAATGCATCGTCGTTGCTGTACATCACAACGACGTGCTTTAGACCGAGCTTGTCTTTTGCGGCCTTGATCGTCTGCGGGATTACCGCACCTTCGGTGAGCGACACACGGAAGACATAGTCACCGAGCGCGGTGACACCCTCGGCCGTGTTCGATACGCCAACAACCGGAGTCTTACCGTCCTGGGCAACCGGATCGGTCTGCATTGCAGCATTCGACAGGGTAGGGCCGATGATGACACTCGACTTGTCGTTGACGAATTTCTCGAACAGCTGGATGCCCTGCTTGGGATCGGTCTGGTCGTCCTCGACCTTGAGTTTATAAGTGACGCCGCCGTCCGCATTGATCTGGTCGACCGCGAGCTTGAGCGCATTCTTTTGACCAGCGCCATATTGAGCCGCAGCGCCGGTAAGGCTGAACGCTGCCGCGACAGGAACGGGTTCGCTGATCTTGCAATCTGCACCGCTACCTGTTCCGACGAGCGCGTCGCTGTCGCCGGAGCCGCCCGAGCCGCCGCAGGCCGCCAGAACGAGAAGCAATGCCGAAGTACCGATACCGGCGGAAATGAGTTTGCGATGCATGGGGCTCCTTGAAGAAAAGTTGCACGCCTACATGCCGTACCAGGTAATAGTCGGCTTCTGGCGTCCCCTTATTTCTAGTCCACAAGGGCGACCAGGGTCAATTTTGCTCATGCCAAGACAATGAGTGGGGCCACGGTCATTGACCGTGGCCCCACTCATGTTCAGTTGACTATCGAACTATTCAGACAAACAGTTCGCCGTTCTTTGCTTTGTCGAGGAGCAGCGCGGGCGGTTCGAAACGCTCGCCATACTTGGCAGCGAGCTCCTGAGTCCGCTCGACGAAAGCCTCGACACCGATGCGGCCGTCGGGTGCTTCGTAGCCGTTGATGTACTGCAACGCACCACCGAGCAAGGGCGGGAAGCCGATGCCGAAGATGGAGCCGATGTTGGCATCAGCAACCGTACGCAGGACATTTTCTTCCAAGCAGCGAACCGTATCCAGCGACATCACGAAGACCTGCCGGTCCTTGAGATCCTGGAATTCGGGCTGCTCGTCCGCAGCGGGGAACTTCTCAGCCAGACCCGGCCACAGGCCAGTCCGCTTGCCCGCTTCGTCATAATCGAAAAAGCCCTTACCGACGAGACGGCCGGAACGGCCCAACTCGGTCATCGTGTTGACGACCTGCTCAGAGGGATCCGGCGTCCAGGTGCCGCCCTCAGCCTCAACGCCAGCCTGCGACGCGATCCGGATCTTCTTCATCAGTTCGAGGTTCAGCTCGTCACTTATTTGGATCGGGCCGGTCGGATAACCCGACTGAGTCGCAGCGCGATCGATCGCCATTGGATCGACGCCCTCGGCCAGCATGCCAAGACCCTCGTTGATGAACTTTCCGATGACTCGGCTGGTGAAGAAACCGCGACTGTCATTAACGACGATCGGGGTCTTCTTGATGGCCTGGACATAGTCGAGCGCATGCGCGATCGTCGTGTCGTTCGTCTTCTTACCAGCGATGATCTCGACCAGCGGCATCTTGTCGACCGGCGAGAAGAAGTGGATACCGATGAAGTCGTCCGGGCGGCTGACGCCTTCGGCCAATTCGGTGATCGGCAGCGTCGACGTGTTGGAGCCCAACAGCGCATCCGCGTTGACGTGCGGCTCGAGCTCAGCGAACACCGAGTGCTTGAGCTCGACCGATTCAAAGACGGCCTCAACGACGATGTCGCAGCCCGCCAGATCGGCGTAGTCGTCGGTCGGCTTGATCTTCGCGAGGAATGCGGCCTTGGCATCTTCGGTGAGGCGGCCTTTGGCAAGTTGCTTGTCGAGCAGCTTCTCGCTGTAAGCCTTGCCCTTTTCGGCAGCTTCAAGACTGATGTCCTTGAGGACGACATCCATACCTGCCTTGGCCGAGACGTAGGCGATACCTGCGCCCATCATGCCCGCGCCGAGAACAGCAACCTTGGTGAACTTCTTCTTCTCGATACCGGCCGGGCGTGATCCGCCAGCGTTGATGGCACCGAGATCGAAGAAGAACGCCTGCGTCATGTTCTTGAACTGCTGACCAATGATCAGCGCGATGAGGTAGCGCGATTCGATCCGCGAGGCGGTGTCGAAGTCGACCTGGGCACCCTCGACGGCAGCGCTCATGATGCTGCGCGGCGCCTTGTAGTCAGCGCCCTTGACCTGCTTGCGCAGATTGGCTGGGAACGCGGGCAAGTTCGCCGCGAACGCCGGCGTCGACGGCGAGCCACCGGGGATCCGGTAACCCTTGCGATCCCAAGGCTTGGTGCACGCTTCTTCATTGTCGGCATTGGCTTCGATCCAGGCTTTTGCCGCCGGCATAAGGTCGTCCTGAGTGGCGACGAGTTCGTCGACGAGGCCGAGCTCTTTGGCCTGCGCCGGCTTCATCCGCTGCCCTTGCAGAAGGATCTTCATGAGTGCATCGGCGATACCGAACATGCGGACGGTGCGGGTGACGCCACCGCCGCCGGGCAGGAGGCCAAGGGTTGCTTCGGGCAGGCCAATTTCATAACGGCCGTCCACCGCGATCCGGTGATGGGTCGCGAGCGCGATCTCAAGTCCGCCGCCGAGGGCAGCGCCATTGATAGCGGCAACGACGGGCTTGCCGAGCGTCTCGAGCTGACGCAGAGTGGCCTTAATTCCTTCAACCTCGGCGAAGAGCCGCTCAGCATCCTCAGGCTTGGCCTGAGTCATGAGCTTCAGATCGCCACCGGCGAAGAAGGTCTTCTTGGTTGAGGTGATGACGACACCCTTGATGCTGTCGGGGTTGTCCTTCACCTCGTTGGCCAACCGATTGACGGCCTTGGCCATCGAGTCGGCATATGCCTGATTCATCGTGTTGGCGCTCTGGTTCGGGTCGTCGAGGATCAGGTTGACGATCCCGTCGGCGGCCGCATAGCGCACGGCTTCGGTGGTGCTTGTCATATGTGTGTGTCCTTGTGATGTGGGTCGACGGGAGGTCAGATGCGTTCGACGATGGTGGCGATGCCCATACCGCCGCCGACGCAAAGCGTGACGAGGCCGTAGCGCTGATCGCGCCGTTCGAGCTCGTCGATCACGGTGCCGAGGATCATCGCGCCGGTCGCACCCAGCGGGTGGCCCATCGCAATCGAGCCACCGTTGACGTTGGTCTGGTCGTGCGGGAAGCCGCCAAGATCCTTCATCAAACGCATCGCCACGGCGGCGAATGCCTCGTTGATCTCAAGCAGGTCGATGTCGCCAACGGTGAGCCCGGCCTTGTCGAGTGCCTTGAAGCAGGCGGGACCGGGGCCAGTCAGCATGATCGTCGGGTCAGCACCGGAAACTGCTGCGGAGACGATGCGTGCGCGTGGGGTGAGACCGTGACGTTCGCCGGCTGCGGCATTGCCAATTGCGACGAGTGCTGCGCCGTCGACGATGCCTGAAGAGTTGCCAGCATGGTGAACGTGGTTGATGCGTTCGACGCTGTAGTACTTCTCCAGCGCTACCGAGTCGAATCCGCCCATCTCGCCGATCATCGCAAATGATGGCGTCAACCCCGAAAGGCTCTCTGCGGTGGTGCCCTCGCGAACGAACTCGTCATGATCGAGGATCGTCAGTCCGCTGGCATCTTTGACCGGGATGACTGACTTGGAGAAATAGCCATTGGCGATCGCCTTGGCGGCACGAGCCTGTGACTCGGCGGCAAAGGTGTCAACGTCGGTACGGCTGTAGCCCTCAATCGTGGCGACCAAGTCGGCGCCGATTCCCTGCGGGACAAAGGAGGTATCGAATGCAGTTTGTGGATCCATTGCCCAGGCGCCACCATCGCTGCCCATCGGGGCACGGCTCATTGACTCAACGCCGCCGGCGAGGATGAGATCTTCCCAGCCCGAACGCACGCGGCTGGCTGCCTGATTGACGGCGTCGAGGCCTGAGGCGCAGAAACGGTTGAGCTGAACACCGGGAACCGTGTCGGGCAGCCCAGCGGCGATGGCAGCGGTCTTCGCGATGTCCATGCCCTGATCACCGACCGGAGTCACACAGCCAAGAATGAGATCGTCAATCCCATTGGGATCAAGCGTCGGATTGCGCTTCTGGATTTCATCGATCAATCCGGTCACCAACGAGATCGGCTTGACCTCGTGGAGCGATCCGGTCTTCTTGCCACGGCCGCGGGGGGTGCGGATGGCGTCGTAAACGAAAGCCTCACTCATTGCAATAGTCCTCTGAGATTGGGAAATGGAGCCACTAACTTGATTGTGACACTAGTACTGTCAGCATAATAGGCCTCAGGATGTGGTGCTGCTCACCACGATACGCAAAAATCAAAGGATTCCGCTATGAATGACGCACCGACCGCAACGATGAGCGTGGAGCAGTTGGCTGCGCGCGTCGGCATGACGGTGCGCACAGTTCGCTTCTATGCGGGCCGCGGACTCATACCTGCGCCGCGCCGCGAAGGCCGCAACGGCTATTACGGGCCAGACCACCTCGCCCGCCTCGAACTCGTCCGCGAGCTCCAGGCACACGGTTTCACCCTCTCGGCGATCGAGGGATATCTCGAGCGCATCCCAGCGAACGCCAGCCCCGAAGATGTCGCGGTCCACCGGACACTCCTCGCGCCGTGGATGCCGAACTTGCCCGAGACACTCAACCGCGCTGAGCTGGCAGTCCGTGCCGGTCGCGAACTCAGCGATGACGACATCGAAGTCCTCGTGGGAATTGGTGTCGTCGAACCGACGCCGACCGACGACACCTTCAATGTCGCCGGCGCCCATTTGGCGGTCGGTATGCAGTTGGTCGATCTCGGCCTACCGATGGACGTTATCTTGGCCACCCAGAAGATCTTCACCGAGCATGGCCGCGCGGCCGCAAATGAACTAACCGAAGTGTTTCGCAAACAGGTATGGCCACATTTGCGTGAGTCGACCGAGCCGCCTGAAGTCATTCAGTCGATGATTGAACGGTTCAAACCATTATCGATTCAAGGACTTGTTACGGCATACGAAACTGCTGTCGATGAAGCCAAACGCGACACGGTGCTGCACCGGAAGAGCTGAATCAACGGCTCAAAGCCGCTCGGCTAAAGCCCCTTGAGGAACGCGACTGTCCCCTCGAGGGCCTGCTGAGCAGCCGCATCCTTGAGGACGAATTGATATTCGTGCTTGAGCTTTGGCCGGTAATTGGCCGGGAAGAACAGCGACTGGACTGGGACGCCGAGTTCATCGAGGCGTTTGGCGAATGCTCGGCCCTGCGGCGTCAGCGGATCATCGTTGCCGCCGGAGATCCAGGTCGGCGGGAACGCCGCCGTTGCGTTCTCGGTGACCGACGCCGCGCTCAAATCGTCCGCGCGGAAGTAGGAGTCAACCACCTTGCGTACGAAGAAGCCGATAATTCCTGAGCTTGCCGTCGTGAGCTTCGCTGGCTCATAAGCTCCGCAGTTGAGCACCATCCCGGCCAGCTGAGTCGTTGCGGGATCCAGGCCAAGTCGCTTGGCGTATGCGGGAACGGACGTGGCAATCGCCACCTGCCCGGCGATTTGCGATCCGGCCGAGTCACCGGCGAGGACGATTTTTTTGGGATCGACGTGATAGCGCTCGGCTTGGCTCAGCACGTGCGCCAGCGCGGCGTTGGTTTGGCGGACCGGCGTCGGATACTTCGCGCCGGGTGCGGTCGAGTAGTTGATGCCGATGACAGTGAAGCCGCGGGCCGCGAGGATCTTCAGATAGGGCGTGACATCGGCTTTGTCGCCAGCGACCCAGCCACCGCCATGCACCCACAGCACGGTCGTCTGTTGATCCTGTGTCCCGGTGGGGAACCAGACATCGAGAGTTTCGTCGTCGTTCGAGCCATAAGACTCGTCGGTAATGCCAGCAACATTGCTCGGCACCCGCTTCTGCATTTCGGCGGCCATGGCTTTGCCACCATGCTCGAAGAATGCACGCACGACGAGCGCGCTCGGCCACGGCGACACGACAAACGCACCGACCAGCACCGCGAATGCGATGCCCACCGTGATCAGAAATTTCGCAAGTCGGCCCCGGAGCTTCATGCCCGCGACCCTATCGGTCGGCGGTTTCTGAGCCGTTCACCTGTTAGCGCGGATCGCGTCCGCAGCCTTCACGAGCGCCAGGTGTGAGAACGCCTGCGGAGTGTTGCCCGCCTGACGATCGCCAACGACGTCGTACTCCTCCGACAACAGGCCCACGTCATTGGCAAAGCCGACCAGCCGGTCCATGAGCGCGGTTGCGTCGGTCATTCGGCCGCTGTTCGCATACTGCTCGACGAGCCAGAATGAGCAAGCAAGGAAGGCATTCTCACCCGGCGCCAGCCCGTCCGCAGCGCCCCCGGTGCGATAACGAAGCAGCAGGCCATGCTCGAGCAGGTCGGACTCAAGGACCGCGACCGTACCGAGCATGCGGGGGTCGTCGTACGCACAGTAGCCAACCTGCGCGAGCACGAGAAGCGACGCATCGACCTCGGAGCTGCCAAAAGACTGCGTGTACGTGTTTCGCTTCGCATTGAAGCCGTTCTGTTCGATCGTCGCGGCGACCCGGTCGCGCAGGTCGGCCCACCGCTCGCGCGGGCCGTCGAGCTCAAACTCATCAATCGCCCGGACTCCTCGGTCGAATGCAGCCCACACCATCGCACGCGAATGGGTGAACTCGCGCGGATCGCCACGCATCTCCCACAGGCCCTGGTCCGGCGTATCCCAATGCGCCTCGAGATAGGCAAGCAGGAGGCATTGCAACGACCACGAATCGCCGGTCTCAACGACACCAGCGCGGCGCGCCTCGTGCAGCGCCACCATCACTTCACCGATCACATCGGCCTGAAACTGGCCAACCGCACCATTGCCAATCCGGACCGGGGCCGCGCCACGATAGCCGGGCAACGAGCCAATCTCCCGCTCGAACAGATCGCGCTCGCCGGCGATGCCGTACATAATCTGCACGTCCTCCGGGTCCCCCGCCACGGCACGCAACAGCCAGTTGCGCCAGGCCTGCGCCTCCTCGACATACCCGTGGCCGAGCAGCGAGGACAACGTCAGGGCGGCATCACGCAGCCATACGTATCGGTAGTCCCAGTTGCGGTCGCCACCGAAATGTTCAGGCAACGACGTCGTCGCGGCGGCGACAATTCCACCAGTCGTTTCATTACTCAAGGCGCGCAGCACCAGCATCGAGCGCACAACTTCGCGTTCGTACGGGCCGTCGTGCTCACAGCACTCCGCCCAATCGTTCCACCACGCTGCCGAGGCTTCGCACGCAGCATCGACGTCATTTGGCTCGGGAACGTCGGTGAACGACTTGAACCACGTCAGCTGGACATGGACCGTGTCGCCGGCGGCGACGGTGAAGTGCGATTCGTGGCCGTGGTCGTTGGCTTCAAGTTTTGGCCCACGCATGGCGATTGCGTCGGGACCGGCGATCGCGACAAGCACCGGCGCAGAATCATCACCGACCTGCCGTACCCACGGCATCGCCTCGGCATAACCAAATCTGATTCGTAGTTGCTGCCGCATCGGGACAGCGCCGGAGATACCCCGTACGACTCGGACAACGTCGGCACGATCATCGCGGCGCGGCATCACATCGCGGACTTCGACCTCACCTGCTGCACAGGTCCAGACAGTCCGAAGAATGAAGGTGTCATCGACGTAAGCGCGGCTGCAGGTCGCGCTCTCGTCCTCGGGCGCCAGTTTCCAACGACCATGCTCCGCATCGCCGAGCAATGCACCAAACATCGAGGCCGAGTCGTAGCGCGGCATACACAGCCAGTCGATGCTGCCGTCGCGGCCGACGAGCGCGCCGGTATGGCTGTCACTGATGAGTGCATAATCTTCGATATTGAGCGGCATACCTTTCATACTGCCCGTTACGGTGAAAATATGAGTTCTTCGATTTCGACGCTCCTCGTGCTCGGCGCGAGTGGTGATATGGCCGCAAGGCTCCTGCTCCCGGCTGTGGGGCAACTCCTCACCGCACAGCCCGAGCGTGAATTGCAGCTCATCGGCGCTGGCGCCGAGGAAGTCTCGCCGAGCGAGTGGATTGCCAAGGTCAAGTCGTCGTTCTCGACCGCTGAGGCCAAGGGCCCCGCCATCAAACGGCTACTCGCCTCGACGGTTTACCACCGCGCCGATGTGACCAAAACCGACGAGATGGAGCGGCTACTGGCCGAATGCGAGGGCACACCGGCGATCTATTTCGCGCTGCCGCCCTCGGTCACCACCAAGGTATGTGCTGCGCTGACCGGGTTGGAATTGCCCGCCGGAACCCAGCTGGCCCTGGAAAAACCATTCGGCACCGACGAAGCCTCCGCTGCGGCACTCAACACCCAATTGACCCAGCTCGTCGACGAAGATCAGATCCATCGCGTCGATCACTTCCTCGGGCGCTCGACCGTGCTCAACCTGTTCGGCCTGCGTTTTGCCAATCGGATTTTCGAACCAATGTGGAATTGCGAGCACATCGAGAAGGTCGACATCGTCTATGACGAGCAACTCGGGCTGGAAGGTCGGGCCGGCTACTACGACCGAGCTGGGGCCCTCGTCGACATGATCCAGAGCCACCTCCTGCAGGTCATGGCGACGTTGGCGATGGATCCCCCGGCGACACTCAATGCGGCCGATCTGCGCGATGCGAAGGCAATCGTGCTGCGCGCGACCCGCGTACGCGGTGGGTCATCGAAACGATCAAGCCGCCGTGGTCGCTACACCGCTGGGTCGATCGACGGCCGCAAATTGCCTGATTATCTCGATGAGCCGGGGGTCGTTGCCACGCATGGCGCCGAAACCCTTGCCGAGGTCACCTTCGAGATCGACAACTGGCGGTGGCAAGGCGTTCCATTTACGTTGCGCTCTGGTAAGGCGCTGGGGGCTCGTCGCCGCGAGATCGTCGTGACCTTCAAGCATGTCCCTCACATCCCGCACGGGCTGACCGGTGTTGAGCAGCCGACCGTCCTACGCATCATGCTCGCGCCCGACGAGATGTCGCTCGAACTCAACATCAACGGCCCCGGCGATCCGCACGACATCAATCGAGTTAGCCTCGACGCAGATTTCGGCCCCGGTCAGTTCTTGGCCTACGGCGAAGTCCTCGAGGGAATCCTCGAAGCCGATCCGAGCCTATCGGTGCGCGGCGATGTCGCCGTGCAGTGCTGGCGCATCGTGGCGCCGGTGCTCAAATCTTGGCGGGCCGGAACGGTTCCGCTCGAGGATTATCCGGCCGGCTCGAGCGGACCATCCGGTTGGACCCCAATCGGCTAGATCACAGGCCCATCGAACGACCGATGATCTCCTTCATGATCTCGGTCGTGCCGCCATAGATCGTCTGGATCCGGGTGTCGATGTACGCCTGCGCGATCGGATATTCGCTCATGTAGCCATACCCACCATGGAGCTGAAGACACTTATCGACGGTCTTCTTCTGCAATTCGGTGGTCCACCATTTGCCCATCGCCGCATCGGAGACCGACAAGGTCTTGGCGTTGAGTTCGGTGATCGAGCGATCGACGAACACCTGAGCGATCTGTTGCTCGGTCTCGAGTTCGGCGAGCACGAAGCGCGAGTTCTGGAATGACCCGATCGGCCTACCGAAGGCCTTGCGTTCCTTGACGTATTCAAGTGTCAGATCGATAACCCGGCGGCACGCAGCCGCAGCAACAACGGAGATAGCGAGTCGCTCCTGCGGCAACTTCTCCATCAGGTAGATGAAACCTTGGCCTTGCTCGCCAAGCAGGTTGCTCGCCGGCACGCGGACGTTATCGAAGGACAACTCGGCGGTGTCCTGTGCCTTGAGCCCGATCTTGTCGAGATTTCGGCCGCGTTCGAAGCCTTCGGCGCCACGCTCGATCACGATCAGCGAGAATCCCATCGCACCCGCATCGGGATCGGTCTTACACACAACAATGACGAAGTCGGCGTTGACGCCATTGGTGATGAACGTCTTGCCCCCGTTGATGACCCATTCATCGCCTTCGCGGACCGCCGAGGTCTGGATCGACTGCAGATCCGACCCGGTGCCAGGCTCGGTCATCGCGATCGCTGAAATCATCTCGCCGGTGCAGAAACGGGGGAACCAACGCGCCTTCTGCTCGTCGTTGGCATACGACAGCAGATAGGCCGATACGAGATCAGTGTGGATCACAAAACCGACGCCGCTCGCGCCGATCCGGGTGATTTCCTCTTGGAGCACCGTGTTGTAACGGTAGTCATCGACTCCGCCACCGCCAAATTCCTCGGGCATCATGAAACCGAGCAAGCCAAGGTCGCCGGCCTTCTTCCAAAGCTCACGCGGAACTATCCCCGCTGCTTCCCACTCCTTGTGATTGGGCGCGATTTCCTTCTCGCAGAACGTACGTACGGTATCGCGGAAGGACTCGTGATCGGCGTCAAAAATGTTGCGCTGCATGGTGATCCTCAGTCTTTTTGGACGGCGACGCCGTCGGTTATTAGCTGGTCAATATCGGTGATGCCCCAGGCCGTGAGCGCGTCGATTGTGCTTGCGCCGGCGGCCTCCGGCGGGGTGGTCAGATTTGCGGTAGTGCGCGAGAACCTCGGTGCGGGTGCCGGCTGGACGAGACCGTCCTTCTCGACGAACGTTCCGCGCGCGACATTGTGTGGATGGGTCGGCGCTTCCGAGATCGACAAGATCGGCGCAACGCAGGCGTCGGTGCCAGTGAAGATTTCAGTCCATTCAGCCTGTGTCTTCTGCGCGAATGCTTCAGCCAATCGAGCACGCAACACCGGCCACTCGGCGAAGTCATAGCGGTCCGGAAGGTCGGCAATACCGAGCCCGGCTTCCATGGCCGCATAGAACTGCGGTTCGAGTCCGCCGACCGACATGTACTTGCCATCGGACGTGGCATACACGTCGTAGAACGGGGCACCGGAGTCGAGCAGATTGGTGCCGCGGTCGTCGTTCCATGAGCCGGTCTGTTGCATCGAAACCATCATCGACATCAGATGTGCGGCGCCATCGACAATCGCCGCATCGACGACCTGGCCCTTACCCGAGGTCCGCGCCTCAATCACTGCGGCCAAGACACCAGCAATCAGATAAAGCGACCCGCCGCCGAAATCACCGACGAGGTTGAGTGGAATCTGTGGCGGCCCCCCGGCGCGACCGATCGCGCCCAAAGCACCGGCAATAGAGATGTAATTGATGTCGTGGCCCGCGCTCTTGGCGAGCGGCCCATCCTGACCCCAGCCGGTCATCCGGCCGTATACGAGTCGCGGATTGCGCGCGAAACAGACATCCGGTCCCAAACCAAGGCGTTCAGTCACACCGGGACGGAAGCCCTCGATCAGCACATCGGCCTGCTCAACGAGCTCAAGAACCAGTTCGACGCCGCGCGGATCTTTGATATTGATCGCAGTCGACGGGCGCCCGCGGCTCAGGATGTCTTTGTCGGACTGCGCCGTTTGGAGGGCATTGCCGCCGGGCCGATCAACGCGGATGACGTCCGCGCCAAGATCGGCGAGCATCATCGCGGCGAACGGCCCAGGGCCGATGCCGACAAGCTCGACGACGCGCACGCCGCTTAATGGTCCGGTGGATTTCTTCGTGGGTTCATTTGACACACGGTGATCGTAACAGTGTTACTGTAACGATCCCTCTATGATGCGTGCCACATACCGCCGGTACGCTCATTGCGAGATTATCACTGCCCCGTATCTGAAGGTGCTTAACCATGCCATTGTCCGAACTGGTCATCACGCGCAAAGGCGCCGGCGAGACCGTCGTCCTTCTCCATGGCATTGGCCACCGACGACAGGCTTGGAACCCGGTATTCGAACGGCTCGCCGAGTCATACGACGTGATCGCCGTCGATCTTGCTGGCTTCGGTGAATCTCCGGCTTATCCCAAAGGCGTCGCGTATGACATGGACAACGCCTGTGCCGACATAACCGCCAACTTTGCCCGCTGGGGCATCGAACGACCCCATGTCGTCGGCAATTCGCTCGGCGGCGCCATCGCACTCGAACTCGCCGCACGAGATCTCGTCGCGTCCGTCACTGCACTCAGCCCCGCGGGATTCTTCGGTTGGCCTGGCCGAATCCGAGCCGCCTTCGCACTGATTCCGATCCGTGCGGGTGCCCTACTATCGCTGTCAATCCTGCATCGGCTGCTTGGCTTCTCGATCGCACGCAGGCTGACTGGCTGGTCGCTCTACGCCAACCCGGATCGATTTGGGCGAGAAGACTACTTCGGCGATGCGAAGGCCTTGCACAATTCCAAGGCCTTCGAGCGGACGATGATCAACATCCCGACGTACGCGTTTCACGGCCAGTCGACCATACCTACGACGATTGCCTGGGGCGACAAGGACCGGATCCTCAATCCGAAGCAAGCCAACACTGCACGTACTCGACTGCCCGAAGCCAATCACGTCACGCTCCCTGACTGTGGCCACGTCCCAATGGTCGATGATCCCGAACTCATAATCCGTGTCATCAAGCAGACCATCGCACGGACCCAATCGGTACAGCCCCAATCGGTACAGCCCCAGTCGACCGTCACGGAGCTCGACGAATCGGCATGAGAGCAAAGACTTCCGGGCGACTCCGACGCCTCGATCTGCGGCAGGTCATCGAACTCATTCCGGCCTTTCGTGCCGAATGGGAGCACCTTAATTTCGATCCAGCCGGTGCGCTGATCAATCCTTTGTCGCACGAGGTCGTTCCCAAATTGCGGCTCCTCGGCGGTGAACACCGTAGTCCAGGCGCTCGCTATGCGGTTCTGATCGACAGCCACGAACCAGACCGTCCGCCGCAACGACTGGTCCTGACCACGCACGCCGATGACGGGCAACAGATCAAACTGAGCGTGACCGATGAAACCGAGATCTGGAGCGTCGACGCCGACCTGCAGCATGGACGACTGCCGACGATCAACGTCGATGGGACTATCGATCTCACCGAGCTGATTCGCAAGCAGGGCGTTCCCGGTTGTCTCGCCTGGCTGATCGGCGGGACTGGTAGCGGTCAGGCGATGGTTGACTTCACCACATTGGAGCGTCGCGGTGGCCGGCTGCTTGAGGCTAATGGACGAGCCAACCGATTCTGCGGCACGGCGATTGCCACGACGAAGAACTCCGCCAGTGAGTGGAAGGCGACCGGGCGCCTCAAGATCAGCGCGCGCGGGCTTGGCAGGATCGTGCTGTTGATCTTTGGTGGCCGGCTCAAGCGCGCGATCGATTCAGCTGCCGAGGAGTTCTGGCAGGACGCCGATCGGTGGCCGGCCGAATGGGCGGCACAGACCCGTGATCTGACCGCTGTAGTCGAGCGCGTCGGCGGCTACCAGGAGTTCGTACATCGCAGCCTGTGGGATCCGACCTTCGATCCCAATCCCGCATAATCAGCGACGACCAGTCCCTGACTCACCGCTGACCCGCGATTTGCCGTTAGGCTGCATGAAAGTGTTCATGTAGGTAGGGAGATCACCATGGCAAATGTCATTCTCGTCGGCGTCGACGGTACCGATACCTCACTCGTCGCAGCCCGCAGGGCAGCCGAACTCGCGGCCAGCACCGGCGCGAGGCTGCACATCCTGACAGCATTCGACAAATCTGAGGTCGATCGCGTCCAGGTTGGCCACGACGTTTGGGTCATCACCTCAGCTGACGGCGCCGAGGCGGTCGCCAACCGTGCTGCCGATGAGTTGCGCGAAATCACGCCCAATATCGAGAGCAGTCCGCTGTACGGCAAGCCGGCCGAAGCCTTGATCGAGGAGGCTAAGCGACTCAATGCGCGCCTGATCGTCGTCGGCAATAAGCGGATGCAGGGGATGACGCGGCTGCTCGGCAGTGTGGCGAACTCGGTGTCGCACAATGCACCGTGCGACGTCTACATCGTCAAGACGGTCTGACTCAGCGCCACGGCGCCGGCTGCACATACGACGCATCGAGTGCTCGGGCGTCGGGGCAGCCGAGCAATGCCAGGGTGTTGTCGAATTCGTCGAGCACTTGACGCAACGCTGTTTCGGCACCGGCCTGGCCGTCGTCGACCAAGCCCCACAGCAGATGGCGGCCAACAAGAACGGCATCGGCGCCGAGCGCCAAAGCTTTCGCAACCTGCCAGCCACGGCTGATGCCACCGTCGACGAGCACATCGATCCGCCCCGCGACCGTTTCGACAATCGGGCCCAGCGCATCGGCACCGGCCAGGACCGTATCAAGTTGACGGCCACCGTGATTCGAAACAATGATTCCCGCCGCGCCAACATCGATCGCACGAGCGGCATCGCCCGGCCGCAGGATGCCCTTGAGGATCACCGGTAGCCCACTCAAGGAAGCGAATCCGGCGATGTCATCCCAGGTCAGCGAGGCGTCGTGCTGGGCGAAGAGGTTGCTGATCTCAACCGAATCACGCCCCATGCCGGCTGCGACCGGATACGTGACCATGAAATCTGTTCCACGTTCACGCCAGCCCGCGACCGGAAAATCGACGGTGATGACGAGCGCTTCGTAGCCGTTGTCCTTCGCTGCTGCAACGAGGTCATATGAGATCTGGCGGTCCTTGTACACATACAACTGGAACCAGCGGTTGCCGCCAGGCGCCGCGGCAACAATATCGGCCGGGCTCGTCGTGGATTGCGAGGACAGCACCATAATCGAATCGGTCGCAGCAGCCGCACGTGCCATCGCGATTTCACCACCTGCATGTGCGTGCCGCTGATATGCCATCGGCGCAACGATGATCGGATGCGGCCGGTCGACCCCAAGCAGCCGTACGGCCGGATCACGTTTGCTGACGTCGACAAGAACACGCGGCCGCAGCGCATACCGGTCCCAAGCGGCAGCGTTGTCTCGCAGGGTGATCTCATCGCCCGCACCGCCGGCGAAATAATCGAACGCAGCCGCTTCGAGCCCGATCTGGGGATCATCCATGCCACGTAGGTTACTCAGCGGAGCCAGCGACTGAGGAACTTTTGTGTACGTGGGTCGGCGGGCGACCCGAGAATGGCCTCCGGGGTGCCGATCTCAACAATCTGACCATCCGCCATGAATGCCACCCGATCAGCTACTTCACGAGCAAAAGCCATCTCATGCGTTGCCATCATTACCGCGACGCCATCGGATTTCACCTCACGAATGACATCGAGCACCTCGCCAACCAACATGGGGTCGAGTGCCGACGTCACCTCATCGAGCAGCAACAACCGTGGCTTGAGCGCAAGCGCCCGAACGATTGCGACCCGTTGCTGTTGACCACCGGACAGGGAATCGGGATAAGCCTTTGCTTTCTCATCTAGGCCAACCCGAACAAGCAGCTCATGCGCACTGGCCGTGGCCGCCTTGCGCGATAGCCCACCCACCCGCGTCGGCGCCAGCGTGATGTTGTGCAGCACCGACAGATGCGGGAACAAGTTGTAGGCCTGGAACACGATGCCGATCTCGCGCCGAACCACATCGCTGTCGACCTTAGGATCAGTGATGTCTCGGTCGTCGAGGTAAATCACGCCGTCATCGACTGGTTCGAGCAAATTAATGCATTTGAGCAACGTTGACTTGCCTGAGCCAGACGCACCGATCAGGCATACGACCTCGCCCGGGACGACGGTTAGATCAATACCTCTGAGGACATGATGGCGGCCGAAAGACTTATGCAGTCCGGTGATTGTCAACATGGGATCACACCCCGTTCTCGCGGCGAAGCGATCTGATCGTCAGCCAATCGGTCAATCGTGCGAGCGGAATCGTCACGACGATGAAGAACACCGCAGCGACGACGATCGGCGTGAAGATGAAATCCCGGCCCGAATAGACCTGAGCTTGTCGTAATGCCTCGACCAATCCGATCGTCGACACGAGCGCGGTGTCTTTCTGCAAAGACACGAAGTCGTTAAGGAGCGGTGGCGCCACCCGCCGGATCGCCTGCGGCAAGACAATCGTGCGCATCGTCTGCCCGTAGGTCAGGCCCAAGGCCCGTCCGCTAGCCCACTGGGTCGGATGAACCGACATGATGCCGGCACGGATGACCTCGGAAACATACGCTCCATAGCTGAGCGTGAGTGCGATTGTGCCCAGCCAGAACAGGCTGGTGGGAGTCCCAGTGAGTTCAAGGGCGGGCACCCCAAAACCCACGAGAAGTACCACCAACAGCGTCGGCGTTCCGCGGAACGCATCGGTATAAATGGTCACCAAGAGTTTGATTGGCGCGAGCGCCGGCGACGGTACGACGCGAATGATCGCCACAGCTACCGCAATCACGAGGATGAAGACCTCAGCCACCATGAACAGCCGGATATTGAGGCCGAACGCATCCCAAATGCTTGGGAAGGTCCGCTTGACGTCGTCCCAGTTGAAGTAGGTTTGACGCACCCGCGGCCAGCCCGGGGATTGCATCATCGCGAAGACGAGTAGTCCCAGCACGACGATCGTTGAGATCGCGGCGATGGATCCGCGCATCTGCGCGCGTCGACGACGATAACGAGCTCGCGATTTCGCCAGCTCGCTCGGAATGTGACTCACTTCAGCTCAGGCACACTCGTCGCCTCGGAAAGCCATTGCTTCTGGAGCGCGGCAAGACTGCCGTCCTTGGTCAGCGACTTGATCGCGAGATCGAGGCATGGGGTGAGTTTGCTGCCCTTGGACAGCAACAGGCCGAACTGTTCGGACTCCCCGGTCTCGGGCTGGAACTGACCGACAATTGTGCCGCCGGTGATCTCGGCTCCGGTGAGATAATAGGCGGTCGGCAGATCGGCCACGATCGCGTCGACCTGCTTGTTCTGTAAGGACTGAGCAGCCTTGGTCGTGTCGTCATAGATGAGCGGCTTAGTGCTGGGATCGATCTGCGTGATCGCCTCCAACGACGTCGTCGCAATCTGAGCCCCTAAGCGTGCACCCTTAAGTTCGGCCAGGCTTCCGGCCGAGGCGTATTTCGAGCCCTTCAACGTGATGACTGCCTGCGCGGCGGAGTAATAGGGACTCGAGAAGTCGACCGCCTTCTTACGGGCAGCGGTAATCGAGAACTGGTTCACGTCAAAATCGAATTTTTTCTTGCCCGGCTGGATCGCCTGGTTAAAGCCAGCCTTGACCCACTTCACATCGGTCTTGGCGAAGCCCAACCGGTTGGCAATCGCATACGTCACGGCGCTTTCGAAGCCCTGGCCATTGCTCGGCTTGCCGTCCTTGAACCACGGATCGTAGGCGGGGTCGTCGGTCGCTGCAGTCAGGACGTTCTTGGTCAGCAGGGGCAACTTGTCCGGCGCGCACTGAGCAAGAGTCAGCGAAGCGTCGGCGGTGGCGGCGCTATTGTCAGTCGGCTGCGGGGAGCAACCTGCGGCAAGAGCAAAAATGGCGACGGCAGCGATGCTGCTCAGTCGAAAAAGGCGTGACGTCATGGCGTAATCCTAAGCGAGCATGAGCGGCGGTTATGACCACGCCCATCAGAGTCCATAATGCAACTCCTTGCTGTGCAACTAATTGCATAGTAAAGTCACCTTCCGTGGCCCTCGAACATGCGATCTTGGTGTCCCTCGCCGAGAAGTCGGCGTCGGGATATGACTTGGCACGTCGATTTGATCTGTCGATCGGGCACTTCTGGAATGCCAGTCATCAGCAGATCTATAAAGTCCTTGCACGCATGGAGGGCGATAAATGGGTCGAGTCCAATCTCGTCGAGCAGATCGGGCGCCCAGATAAGAAGCTCTACTCAATCACCGGCCAGGGCCGCGAAGAGCTGCACCGCTGGACCACCGAGCCAACACCGCCCGAAGCGTTGCGTAGCGAATTCGCGGTCAAGGTGCGCGGTATGCAGTTCGGTGACCACGATGCCGTGCTCGAGGACGTGCGCCGCCGGCGTGCCAACCACCAGGCGCAACTCGACTTCTACCTCGCGGACACCGCCAAGAATTTCCCCGATCCGACCGCCATCCCCGATCAGCACACCGGTGCCTATCTCGTGCTGCGTGGCGGAATTCGCGCCGAGCAGGGTGGCATCGATTGGTGCGATGAAATTCTTGCCTACTTGAGCGCGGCGGTGGACCGATGAGCTGTGACGCCCACCACCAGCACGCCGAGACCGATCAGCACCGCAACCGTGATCAACACCGCATGCACCCAGAAGAACGCGGTCGGGTCACTGTGCCAGTGCCGGCCCGCCCAAGCTCGATCGTCATCGACGACAGCCTTCGCGAAGCGCGGCCAGATCACCACATTGAAGATGCCCGCAAGGACCAAAAACCGGGCCGCATTTTTCGAGATCACCCGACCATCCCACCACACGCCCCATCACATCATCCGTCCAGGAGTAAGCATGAAAGAGTTCCGTGCAGCCGTCGAGGCTGGCGATTTCGAGTCGATCGGCGATCTACTCGCCGACGACGTCATCTTCCGCAGTCCGGTGGCGTTCAAGCCGTATGTCGGCCGACCCATCGTCCACGCGATCCTGCGCGGCGTCGGTCGCGTGTTCACCGATTTTCGTTATACGTACGACATCGCAGATGGTGACAACTCGGCGCTGATCTTCGACACGATGGTCAACGGGATAAGCCTCAACGGCTGCGATTTCATCAGGGTAAACGCAGCCGGCAAGATCAGCGAATTCACCGTGATGGTGCGCCCGTTGTCGGCTGCAAATGCCCTTGCCCAGGCCATGGGCGCCCAGTTCGAACAGATTCAAGCCGAGGCCGCCGCGGCCATGACAGAGGGTGAATGACATGACCGAATACCCACGCCTACTCTCCCCGCTCCAGGTCGGCAGCCAAACCCTGCGCAATCGCGTGATCATGGGCTCGATGCATACCGGCATGGAGGACCGAAGCAAACACATCAGTGAGCTGGCTGCCTACTTCGCCGAGCGGGCCAAGGGCGGCGTTGCACTATCGATCACCGGCGGATTCGCCCCCAATTGGCACGGCTGGCTATTGCCGGCGGGCTCGTTGATGGCCTCCAAGCGGGTCGCCGACAAACACCGTGAGATCACCGATGCGGTCCACGAACACGACGGCAAGATTGCGATGCAGATCCTGCACGCCGGCCGTTATGGCTATCACCCCTTCAAGCGCGGCGCTTCCACGATCCCGAGTCCGATCACCCCGCTCGGCAAACCCAAGGCTATGTCGACGAAAGAAGTTGACCGTTGCATTGATGATTTTGCCCGTGCCGCCAAACTTGCCCAACGGGCTGGCTACGACGGTGTTGAGATCATGGGCTCCGAGGGCTATTTGATCAACCAGTTCGTCACCGCCCGCACGAATGACCGCACCGACCGATGGGGCGGCAATGCCGATAACCGGATGCGCTTCCCGACCGAAATCGTCGACCGCGTTCGCGTCGCGGTCGGCGACGATTTCTTGATCCTCTATCGGTTGAGTCTGCTCGATCTCGTCGACGATGCACAGAGCTGGGATGAAACCGTCCAACTGGCCAAACAGGTCGAGTCGGCCGGTGCCTCGATCATCAACACTGGCATCGGTTGGCACGAGGCGCGCATACCCACGATCGTCACCTCGGTGCCGCGTGCCGCGTTCAGCTGGGTCACCGGCAAGCTGCGGCCCGAGGTCAACATCCCGGTCATGGCATCCAACCGAATCAACATGCCAGATGTTGCCGAGGGCATCCTCGCACGCGGCGAAGCCGATCTGATCTCGATGGCGCGCCCGCTGCTCGCCGACCCCGAATGGGTCAACAAGGCCGCTGCTGGCGAAGCCGATCTGATCAACACGTGCATCGCCTGCAATCAGGCCTGCCTCGATCACACCTTCCAAAACAAGCGCGCTTCCTGCCTGGTCAACCCGCGGGCCGGGCACGAGACCACTCTCGTACTGCTGCCGACCCGCGCGGCCAAGAAGATCGCTGTCGTCGGGGCTGGGCCAGCCGGACTCGCGGCGGCCACTGAGCTCGCCGGGCGTGGTCACAACGTCGAGTTGTTCGAGGGCGACCAGGAGATCGGCGGACAATTTCGCCTCGCGATGAAGATTCCTGGCAAGGAAGAGTTTGCTGAAACGCTGCGTTATTACAGCCGGCGAATCGAGACGACGGGCGTCAAGTTGCACCTCGGTCGCCGCGCCGCCGCGGCCGATCTCGATGGCTTCGACGAGATCGTCATCGCGACCGGCGTCACTCCGCGCATACCGTCAATCGAAGGCGTCGAGCACCCATCAGTGGTGTCGTATGCCGACGTCATCAAGGGCAAGGCAGCGGTCGGCAAGCGCGTCGCCGTGCTGGGCGCTGGCGGTATCGGCTTCGATGTCAGCGAGTTCCTGCTGCACGATTCGAATGAGTCGGTCGAGGACTGGATGGAGCGTTGGGGCATCGTCGATCCGTCGGTTGAACGAGGTGGACTTGGCACCAAGGTCAAGGCACCCCCGCGTCGTGAGGTCACGCTGCTGCAGCGCAAGACGACGTCGCTCGGCAAGGGGCTCGGCAAGACCACCGGGTGGGTCCATCGCGCAACGCTCAAGGATTCGGGCGTCGTCATGGTTCCCGGTGTTTCCTACAACCGGATTGACGACGAGGGTCTGCACATCACTCGCAATGCCGGGCAGGACAACGAATCGGTCGAGGTCCTGGCGGTCGACACGATCGTGCTGTGCACGGGGCAGGAATCAATGCGTGAGCTGATCGATCCGCTCGAGGCCGCGGGCAAATCCATACACGTCATCGGTGGTGCCGACGTTGCCGCCGAACTCGACGCCAAACGCGCGATCAAACAAGCGACCGAGCTTGCCGCCCGCCTCTGATTGAGGTTTCCCACGATAACCCCGAAAGCTGACGCTTATGACAGGTTGCAACCTGTTAGGAGTGACAGGAACCGGGGTTATCGTGGGAAACTGGCAACGGGTGGGAATGGTTGCGGGATAAAACCGGTTGTGACTGAACAATGACCACCGAGAGCTCACCGCAATCGGCCGTGGGTTTCCGCTCGGAGCGCGGCCCGATTCTGGTCGCCGTGATGCTGTGCGTGGGCCTTGTTGCGATCGACGCGACAATCCTCGCCACCGCAGTGCCGTCGGTGGTCAAGGATCTCGGCGGCTTCTCGCAGTTCCCCTGGCTGTTCTCGATCTACTTGCTCGCGCAGGCCGTCTCGGTACCGATCTACGGCAAGTTCGCCGATATGGTCGGGCGCAAACCGATGATGTTGCTTGGCGTCGCGCTGTTCCTGACCGGCTCGATTCTGTGCGGCGCGGCCTGGAGCATGGGCTCATTGATCGCTTTCCGCGCGTTGCAGGGCCTTGGTGCCGGAGCGGTCAACCCCATTGCGATGACGATCATCGGCGACATCTACTCGGTGGCCGAGCGCGCTCGCGTCCAAGGCTATGTCGCCAGCGTGTGGGGTATGGCCTCGGTGATCGGCCCAACCCTCGGCGGGGTGTTCTCCGACTACCTGTCTTGGCGCTGGATCTTCTTCGTCAACGTTCCGATCGGCGCCGCTGCGGCATATATGTTGATCCGCAAATTCGACGAAAAGGTCACCCGTAGGAAGCACAGCATCGACTACCTCGGTGCGGTGTTGCTGACAACCGGCTGCTCCTTGTTGATCCTCGGCCTGCTCGAGGGTGGAGTCCAGTGGGCGTGGAACTCCGGGCTCAGCATCACTACTTTGGCCGGCGGTGCCGTGCTCTTGGTCCTGTTCGCCCTAGTTGAGCGCCATGCGAAAGAGCCAATCTTGCCGCCATGGGTGTTCCGGCACCGTATTCTCAATGGCAGTTCGGCGGCGAGTCTCATTGTGGGTGTGCTGGTAATCGGCCTGACATCATACGTCCCGTTGTACGTGCAGGTTGTGCTCGGCCGGGGCAAACTCGTCGCTGGCTTAGCAGTCGCAACCTTATCGATTGGCTGGCCGATAGCGTCCGCCATATCTGGTTACTTCTATCTTCGTATCGGCTTCCGCAACACCGCCTACATGGGGGCCGCCGGAGTCATTATGGGGCTGGCGATCTTGCTGACTGTGGACGGCGACAGCACGGTCTATCACCTGTCTGGCGCCTGTTTCGTGATCGGCACCGGCCTCGGCTTCATTGCCGCACCGACCCTCGTCGCGGCCCAATCGGCGGTAAGTTGGCGGCAGCGCGGCGTTGTAACCGGGGCCAATCAGTTCGCCCGTTCGGTGGGCAGCGCAGTCGGCGTCGCGGCTTTCGGTGCGATTGCCAACGGTGTCGTCACGCGCCGGCTCGGCGCAAAGGCCGACGATCTCCAGCACGTGTCGCGCATGATCCTCGAACCGGCGATCCACAGTGTGTATGTCGCGGGTGCCATCGCCGGGGTCTTCCTGCTCGCGGCGATCATGATCATCCCGAGCACGATCACGCCGATCGACGAATGACGGGTTTACCACGGTCCCCCGGCAAACCTCATCTGGACGCAGCAAGTATGCCGTGCGCAGATCCAACTCTCCGGGGGACCGTGGTAAACCAGTGACGTATGGGGACGAAGCGAATCATCTGGTTGCGGGCAGTCAATGTCGGCGGCGCGAAACTGCCGATGGCCGAACTCCGTGAGCTCATGACGAGCCTCGGCGCGACCGATGTCCAGACCTACATACAGTCGGGCAATGCTGTATGCGTACCGCCGGGCGATCCGACTGATTTCGATCGGGCGCTGGAGCATGCGATCGAGGCGCGCTACGGATTCTTCCGCGAGTCGATCTCGCGCACGCCAACGGAGGTGCGCGACGCGCTCGCTACCTACCCCTTTGACGCCAATGATGTCGCCGGCCAACCCAAACGCGCCTATATATCGTTCCTGCTCACGCCACCGACGGCCGATGCAGTCACCAAGGCACAGACCTTTGCTACCGGCCGCGACGCTTGGCAGGTCATCGGCCGTGAACTCCACATCTTCCATGCTGGCGGTGCCGGCAAACCCGCAATGAAGACTGCCTCGGTGCTGCGCGCACTCGAGGTTCCGGCGACGGCCCGCAACCTGGCGACGATCGGGGCGGTGATCGCTCTTGCCGACAATTGACAATGGCCCCGGCCCGTTCAGGTCGCTCCTCGCCGACCACACGATGCTGGTGCTGACCGGCGCCGGCATCTCGACCGACTCGGGCATTCCCGACTACCGCGGACCCAACTCGCCAGCCCGGCTGCCGATGACATTTCAGGATTTCCGCTCCGGCCCGGCGGCTCGGCAACGCTATTGGGCACGCGCCCACATCGGCTGGCAACGAATGACCTCCGCTCAACCCAATGCCGCCCATCGTGCCCTCGTACGGCTGCAGTCGGCAGGTCGGCTGAGCGGCCTGATCACGCAGAACGTCGATGGCCTGCATGGCTACGCCGGCCATCGTGGCGTGATCGACCTGCACGGCCGCCTTGACCAGGTCACCTGTCTCGACTGCGGGGCAAGCACCACGCGTTCGGCGCTGCAAGACCGTTTGAGTCGACTGAATCCCGGCCATACCGAACGCGCCGTCAGTTTCGCGCCCGATGGCGATGCTGAGTTGGAGGACACCGCCGACTTTCACGTCGCTGACTGCGACCGTTGCGGCGGGATACTCAAGCCCGATGTCGTGTTCTTCGGTGAAAACGTGCCAAAGGATCGGGTCGCCCGCTGCGTCGATCTCGTCGACATGGCGGAGTCGCTCGTTGTTCTCGGCTCGTCACTGCAGGTCATGTCGGGATTGCGATTCGTACGACAGGCGCGCAAACGCGCCATCCCCATTGTGATCGTCAACCGTGGTGCGACGCGCGGCGATGATCTTGCCGACCTGAAACTTGAGGCTGGGTGCGCCGAAACGTTGACGGCCTTGGAGCGCGCTACTATCATGTAGATATCTATTTTTTAGAACTAAGTCCGGTGTTCTGATGAAACAACGAACCGCATTCGTGCTCTCTGGTGGCGGAAGTCTGGGCGCCGTCCAAGTCGGCATGTTGCAGGCGCTGCAGGAACGCGGCATCGTCGCTGACCTATTGGTCGGCACCTCGGCCGGAGCCCTCAACGCGGCCTATATCGCTAGTCACGGCATGTCCGATGAGAGTTTGTCCGGACTCGCCGCCACCTGGCGCTCGGCGCGGCGGACTGATCTGTTTCCGGTGGATCCGATCCGGCATACCTTGGCGCTCCTCGGCCGCCAGCGCTCTCTGTTCTCCAGCCGCGGACTGCGCAAGATGATTGAGCACAATCTTGATTTTTCTGATCTCCAAGATGCTCCGATTGAGTTTCACGTCGTCACAACCGATCTGCTGTCAGGGAAAGAAGTGGTGCTATCGAAGGGCGATGCCACCGATGCGATTCTCGGCAGCACCGCGATACCGGGCTTGTTGTCACCCGTCCAGCGAGACGACATGTCGCTCGTGGACGGCGGTCTTGCCGACAACGCTGCGATCTCGGTGGCCGTCGACGCCGGCGCCGATCGGGTATTCGTCCTCCCGACCGGATACTCCTGTGCACTCGCTGAGCCACCAAAAAGTGCGTTAGGCGTTGCCATGCACGCGGTGACGCTGCTCATTCAACAGCGGCTGATCACCGATGTTGCCTACTACGCCACTCGCATCGATCTCAATGTTCTGCCGCCGATCTGCCCGCTTGCGGTGTCAGCGATCGACTTCGGTCACGCCGACGAGCTGATCAACCGCGCGCATGCTTCCTCTGCAGCCTGGATCGATGAGGGCGGACTCGATCGACCGCATCCGGAGGCATTCCTCTCGATGCATCGCCACGAGTGACCACCCAAATAATGACGTTAAGCGTCACCCGGCGGTCAAACGAGCCAAGATCGGTTCGGGCTCGATTCCACTATCGACGGACACTAGGACAGCCAAGGTCTGTGCTTCTTCGAGACAGGCCGAGCAGCCAAGCAGATGAGCTTGCATCGTCGGCATCGAAACCGACGCCCCGGCCGCAAGAAGTTCGACATACTGGTCGATCAACCGAAAACAGTCATCGCATGACAACCACGGATCGGTGTCCAAAATCAACAGCCGTGCTGTCGCTTCGGTCAAAGGTCGCGAAGATGTTTTCATCATTTCACCTCCTGTGAAGTCGTTGTAGCGAGTAATCCGCTCGAGCTCAGATGGACGCGCAGCCGTCGTCGCGCATCATGGAGCGTCTTGTACAGCGCGTTTCGTGTCGAATTCAGACGATCCGCGAGCACATCGACCGGAACGTTGTCCACCAGCAACGCGACCACGACGCGCCGTTGATGCGGGGTCAACACGTCGTCAAGAGCCTCCGACACTGCAGTCACAAACTCAGTGCCCTCGACATACTGCTCCGGCGAACTGCCCGACGACGGCGGGTCCGGGAGCTGTTCAAGTGGCACCTCACGATGCCGCCACATATTGCGTCGCACTTCGACAGTTGCATGCAAAACTCCAAATTTGTAAGCCCAGGTCGTGAAGCGGCTTCGGCCCTCGAACGTCGCCAGCTTGCCTAACGCGGCAACGGTCGCCTCGTCAGCAGCCTGGTGAATGATTTCGTCCCAACGGACCGCGCCGATCTCCGGCAATGTCATATACATTCGCGATATCTGGTGTCGAGCGGCGCGCAGCATCAATTCGTGCAGCCGTTGCACCGCCGCATCATGCTCAGCACCAGACCCTGACAGCGGCCCGATCCATTCGATGTTGGCCGCTTCAAGCATCGGCACCTGATGCGCATCGAGCCCCGCCGAATCTATTTCTTGGACCCGTTCAAGCGGCGACATCATCACGACTCGCGCCCAAACGTCTCGCCGTGAACACGAGAATCTTGCTTCGGTCGATAAACGGCGAGATCAATCCTCATGTTTAGTTAGTATCACCGTTTGCGCCAGTCTTACGCCGTTTTGCAAATAAACTTTAGTTGCGGGGTGCTTACCCGACGATTGGTCAGGAGCACCCCACAACTCAGGCGCTACTCTTCAGGCCGCGAACTTCTTCGGGAAGGCCGCAATGATGCCGGCACTGAGCATGTCGGCCATGTCGATCATGTGCTTCTCGGCGATTTCATAGGCCGTGATGCTGTCGGCGTACTTTCCTTTGATCTGATCGCTGGCATAGACAACGGTCTGGTCGATGTGGCCCTTCATCATCGAGCGCATCTCGGCCTGCTTCCAGTTGTCCGGGTTCGCCTTAGCGAGGAAGTCTGCGATCGCGTCAGCGTTGGCGTAGGTCTTCGTTGCGGCCGCCTTGAAGGCAGCATCGTCGCCGGCCTTGGCTGCGGTCACAACCGCGACTGCATCGGCGATGTGCTCCTTGAGCAGTTTCGTCAGCGCCGCACCAGCGTCGTCGCCGTAGTAGGTCTTGATCGCATTGCCGATGTCGTCTTGATTCTTCATGAGGCGTGCTGCGGTCGCGTCAAAACCCTTCGAGCCTGCTGCGGCAGCCGCGATCGCGGCGTAGGTCCACTCCATGTGTTGCGACCACAGCGAGCGCATCGCGTCGTACAGAGCCACTTGCGAAGTATTGCGCACACCTGCGGGTGTCACCGCATTGTCGTGCGATTGTGCGGTCGAGGAGTTTTGTCCGGCAGCTGAGGAATCGTCGGACCCGCACGCGGCCAGTCCGGTAGTAGCGATCAGCGCGGAAGCAATCAGTGCGACCGCCTTGAGCCTCGGCGAGGTTCCGGTCTTCATTGCTGTATTCATGATGAGCACCTTTCGTAGGGTGCCCAGTTAGTGACCGTATGCGGCCCGCTCTTACCGACTAAAAAAAGATGATTAATAACGGTAAGAACCGCAACAATCAGGAGAGCTTGTCTTTAAAACCCGCTGGGTCCGACGTTTCGGCCCCAAAGTCGCTGAAAATAGGGCCGAAACGTCGGACTCACGGGGTTGGTCAGGAGAGCTGGCGCAACCTGACCGTCTCAGGCAGATCGTTGAGCGCGGTCAGCACCTCGATCGCCACGGGCTCACCGAGGTCGGTGATGACATAACCATTCTCGCCCTTGGTCGACAACGACTGCGCCTCGATATTGACCTTGTGCTCACCGAGGATGCCATTGATCGTCGCAAGGACGCCCGGTGCATTGCGGTGAACGTGCACGAGGCGATGCCTAGTCGCATCTGCGGGCAGGTTGATCTCGGGCAGGTTAACGCTTAACGACGTGCCGCCATTGGCGACGTAGTTGTAGAGCTTCGACGCCACGAAGCGGCCGATATCCTCTTGGGCTTCCTCGGTCGAACCACCGACATGCGGTGTCAGGATGACGTTGGGCAGCCCGCGGACCTCGGAGTCGAATGCCTCGCCCTGCTTCTTGGGCTCAATCGGGAAAACGTCGAGCGCGGCACCGGCAATGTGGCCCGATTCGATGTGCTTACGGAGTGCGGCAGTATCAACGGCGATGCCACGCGACAGGTTGATGAACAGTGAACGCGGCCGCATACGACACATCTCGGCGTCACCGAACAGGCCCGCATTGCCCGGTCGACCGTCGACGTGCAACGTGACCACATCGGAAACCTCGAGCAACGCTTCAAGGGTCGAGCAACGGGTCGCGTTGCCGAGCGCCAATTTATCGTCAATGTCGAAGAAGTAGACCTTGAGGCCGAGCGCCTCCGCGATAACCGAGAGTTGGCTGCCAATATTGCCGTAACCGACGATGCCGATATTGCGGCCGCGGATCTCGTGGCTGCCGGAGGCCGACTTGTTCCAGATGCCGGCATGCATGTCGGTGTTCTTCTCGTGCAGACGGCGCGCCAACGAGATGATCTCGGCGATCGCGAGTTCGACGACACTGCGCGTGTTGGAGAACGGCGCATTGAAGACCGCGACGCCGCGCTTGGCGGCCGAGGCCAGATCGATCTGGTTGGTTCCGATGCAGAACGCGCCGACGGCGAGCAGGTCGGGAGCGTTCTCAAGCACCCGGTCGGTGACATTCGTGCCCGAACGTACGCCAAGAACATGGACGCCCTCGAGCGCCGCGATCAAGTCGTCCTCGGTAAGCGCACGATCGGCAGTCTCAACCTGATATCCCTTGCTGCGCAAGAAATCAGTGCCATCGACGTGAATGTTCTCCAGTAGGAGCACCTTCATATCGTGATCGGCAATTTTGTTCGTGGGGGCAGGGGCATTGTTGGTCATAGTCGTCATCGTGGTCACGCGGTCATACCTCTCGTCGGCTGTTGTGAACAGTGCAACGTGAGGGCCCAGGCGTACGGTCCCGCTGTCATTGGTCGGTCGCTCCCTGGTGGTCACCCACCTCAACGCCAGTCGCGTACCGATTTGCCTCCAGCCTACCGCGTGGCGAAACGCGCCAGAGCCTCCGGCGGAACCTCCTGCTCAAGGTTGGCGAGCCGCACCTGACCCTGTGCCATCAACTTGCCGTCCTGATTAACGGTATCGACGTGCCATAGTTGCTGCGAACGACCGCGATGGATCGGGGTCGCGGTCGTCGTCATGACATCGCCGAGCGCACCCTGGCGCAGGAAGTCAGTTGAATTGTTCGACCCAACCGCGACACCTTTGCCGGCTAACCAGAGGAAGGCAGCAATGCTGGCGGTTGATTCGTGCACCGCACAGTAGGCGCCACCGTGCGGCAGCCCGAATGGTTGCAAATGTTTCTCGGTGACCGGCCAGGACACGACGACGCGATCGGCCGTCGTCTCCACATAATTAACTTCGAGGACGCCATCTAAGCCCGAAATCTCACTCATGGGTCGACTGTATGCGGGGGATTGCTTTTCATACCCCTAGGGGGTACACATAACGTATGACTGGAACTCCGGGCTACAGCGACGACAAGGTCGCAGTGCTCAAGCGACTCAAACGGATCGAAGGACAGGTCCGTGGCATTGAGCGCATGGTCGAGGGCGATGTGTACTGCATCGACGTGCTGACCCAGGTTGCCGCGACCACCAAGGCGCTCGAAGCGGTTGCGCTCAAATTACTCGATGAACATCTCTCCCATTGCGTCGTGGACGCGGCTCGCAAGGGTGGTCCCGAGGCCGCCGAAAAGGTTGCTGAAGCATCCGCCGCGATCGCCCGACTAGTACGTTCCTGAAAGGACAACTTATGACCACCTACAACGTTTCCGGAATGACCTGTGAGCACTGCGTCGGAGCAGTTCGGTCCGAACTCAGCGAACTCGAGGGCATCGAGACCGTCGACATCTTGCTCGTCGCCGGTGGCATCTCGACCGTCACCGTGACCGGCAATGCCACCGATGATCAGATCGCCGAGGCAATCGACGAGGCTGGCTATGCGCTGGCCCGGCCGGGCGAGCTGCCGGTCGTATGACCACGCAGCTGCACGATGGCCAGACCACCCAAACGATCAAACTCGACGTCGGTGGCATGACCTGCGCATCGTGTGCCATGCGCGTTGAGAAGAAACTCAACAAAATGGATGGGGTCTCCGCGAGCGTCAACTATGCGACCGAGAAGGCCACCGTCCACACCACCGAAGGTGTGGATGTCGACGACCTGATCGCAACGGTCGAAAAGACTGGCTATTCAGCCACACGAGAAAGCACCGAAGGTGCGCCGACTGATGCCACCGCGCTGTTGCGCCGCGTGGTGATCTCCGCCGCGCTGGCGCTCCCCGTTGCGGTTCTATCGATGGTTCCGGCACTCCAGTTCGACTATTGGCAGTGGATTGCGCTCCTGCTCGCGACCCCAGTCGTGACATGGGGCGCATGGCCATTCCACGCTTCTACCTGGGTCAATGCACGGCACGGCGCAGTCACGATGGACACGCTAATCAGTATCGGCGTCAGTGCGGCCTACCTTTGGTCGCTGTGGGCGCTGTTCATCGGCGATGCCGGAATGATCGGCATGACGATGCAATTCGAATGGTTCGCGCAAGGCTCCGGAGCGCACGAAATCTACCTCGAGACGGCAGCCGTCGTAACGGTGTTCATCCTCACCGGAAATTACCTCGAGGCCAGAGCCAAACATCAATCCGGCGCAGCCCTTCGCGCACTGATGGATCTGGGCGCGAAGCAGGTGACCGTCGTACGCGATGGAACCGAGCAGGCGATCCCCGTCGAAAGCCTGGTTGTCGACGACGAATTCGTTGTCCGACCCGGCGAGACGATCGCGACCGATGGGCTTGTCATCTCGGGCCATTCCTCGATCAATGAGTCGATGCTGACCGGCGAATCCATGCCAGTCGAGGCGATACCGGGCGACACCGTGACCGGCGCGACCGTCAACCAGACGGGACGGTTGCTCGTACGTGCGACCGCCGTTGGCGCCGACACCCAGCTGGCACAAATGGCGCGTCTCGTCGCACAGGCCCAGGAAGGTAAGGCGGACGTTCAGCGTCTCGCCGACCGTATCTCGACGTGGTTCGTGCCCGCCGTCATTGTGATAGCGGCCGCAACACTCGGCACCTGGATCGTGCTGGGCAATCCGGTCGTGGATGCGTTCACCGCCGCAGTCGCCGTACTCATCATCGCCTGCCCGTGTGCCTTGGGTCTGGCGACACCGACTGCGCTGATGGTTGGCACTGGCCGCGGCGCGCAGCTGGGAATCCTGATCAAGGGTCCGCAGGTACTCGAATCAACCAAGAAGATCGACACGATCGTGCTCGACAAGACCGGCACGATCACATCCGGTCACATGACCGTCAGCGCTGTCACAGCACACGAAGGATTCACCGCCGACCAGCTTCTGGCCGCTGCGGCGGCGGTCGAGAACGCCTCTGAACATCCGATCGCACGGGCCATCACCACCCACGCACGGGACCTACTCGGCTCGGTGGCCCCGGTGTCTGATTTCAGCAGTACGACCGGCAGTGGTGTGCAGGGGATCGTCGATAGCCACACCGTCACAGTCGGTCGAGCGGCCGCCGAAGCGGTGACCACCGCCGAGGACGGAACCACCGTCGCGGTCACGATCGACGGGGTATCCGCCGGCACTATTGCGATTACCGACACGGTCAAGCCAACCTCAGCGAAAGCGGTCATGGATCTGCGCGGACTCGGCCTCGAGCCGATCCTGCTCACTGGCGACAACTCGACCGTCGCTCACGCGGTGGCGGCCGAAGTTGGCATCGAGCAGGTGTTCGCCGAGGTGACGCCAGCCGACAAACTCGCCATGATCATCAAGCTTCGTGCCGAAGGCAAGGTCGTCGCAATGGTCGGCGACGGCATCAACGACGCCGCAGCGCTCGCAGCCGCCGATCTAGGCATCGCGATGGGAACCGGCACCGATGTCGCAATCGAAGCCTCCGATCTGACGCTGGTCAAGGGCGACCTCGCGACCGCCGTCGACGCAGTCCGGCTCTCCCGGTCCACACTAAAGACCATCCAAGGCAACCTGTTCTGGGCGTTTGCCTACAACATTGCAGCGATTCCGCTGGCGGCTTCCGGCTTCCTCAACCCACTGATCGCCGGGGCCGCCATGGCATTCAGCTCGGTATTTGTCGTGACCAACAGTCTCCGGTTGCGGAGATTCCAGGCCTGATTGTTGTTAGCCGAACAAGGCCCACTCTCACCCATGCACCCAGCGATAACGGTTCTCTGGCCTTCCTACTTCGCCGTACTTTGGATCGAGTCGCACCCAACCGATTCGTACGAGGAAATCTAGATAGCGCCGAACGCTGACGCGCGACATGCCAATGGCCGCAGCCAACGATGTCGCTGAATAGTCAACCTCGGATTCCTTCAGCATCGCAACAACCGATGACATCGTGACATTCGACAGACCCTTGGGAAGGCTTCGCCGATCCAATTTGGCACCGGGCAGAGCGCCAAAGACCCGATCAATATCGACCTGCCCCAGGTCACGCGACGGAACCGAGTCCAGATGCAGTCGCACATCACGCACCTGTTTGAGCCGCTCGTACAGGTCGTTGTAACCGAACGGTTTTATTAGATAGTGCCGCGCGCCCAGACGAAGACTTGCCGAAACCGTCTCCGCATCGCGTGCGGCGGTCACGACGATGACATCGATCTGGGCGGCCGTGTCACGGCGAAGCTGCGCTAACGCTTCGAGCCCGGTCATATCGGGCAGGTAGACGTCCAACAAGATGACGTCGGGAAGCAGTCGGCGTGCTGCGCTCAACGCTGCTTCGGCGGTATGTGCCTCGCCGGCCACAACGAACCCACCCATACGCTCGACGAACCCCCGATGAATCCGGGCGACCATGAAGTCGTCGTCGACGATCAATACGCGGCAATCTCGATCATGACTCATATTCCACCGCCGCACTTCCACCCGTAGCCGAATCATGGTCGGACCCGGCATTCCCGATCTGCAAGACCGCGATCAACCGCGTGTTTCCATCGCTGCTGATCGTCACGTCGCCACCGTGGCGCTGACAAGCCATGCGGGTCAGCGCCAGCCCCCAACCGTGCTCTCGCCCCGAGCGGCTGGTCTTGCTCGTCCAGCCTGGCTCGAATACCCGGGGAATTGCCTCGGACTCAATGCCGGCACCGGTGTCAGCCACCTCCACCCTCACCCTGCGGCCGTCATCACGAATATCAATGACCACCGACCCGTCAGATGAGCCAAGTGCATCAAAGGCGTTGTCGACAAGATTGCCGATAACAGTGACCAGATCGGCCGAAAGGCGGGCCGAATGCGATTCCAAGCCAGCGTTCTCGGTGAGCACGAGGTCGATGGTCAGTTCATCTGCTCGGACCGCCTTGGCGACGAGCAGCGCCGCGACGGCAGGGTCATGGATCTGCTGCGCAATTCGATCCACCCGTTTGTCGAGCGCATGCGACAGCGCGCCGACGAAGTCGAGCAATTCGGCGCGCTCGCCCAACTCAACCATCCCAGCAATGACGTGCAGACGATTCTGGAACTCATGAACCTGTGCCCGAAGCGTGTCGGTGTGGTCTTGGGAGTCCGCGAGCTGGCGCTGAACATCAAGCAACTCCGTACGATCGCGCATCGAGATGACCGCGCCGGTACGGTGCCCGCGTACCTGCACCGGCATGCTGTTCAGTACGAGGATCCGATGCGAAGCCGCCGCCACAACGTCGGACAGACTGTCCTCGCTGCCGAGGATGCGCGACAGTTCCGGTGACGGGCTGACGTCGGCGACCCACATCCCCACCGGCGAACCGGTCAAACCCAGCAATCGGATCGCTTCGTCGTTCGCGAAGGAGATCCGGCCGCGCAGGTCAACCCCCACAACTCCTTCCCGGACACCATGGAGCATCGCCTCGCGTTGCTCTACCAATGCGCTGATCTCACGTGGCTCCAGGCCAAGGGTCTGTCGCTTGACCCGGCGCGCAAGGATCAGTGATCCGGCAACACCCAGCACACCGGCGAGGAGCAGATACAGGAGCACACTGGGTGCTGCTGTGCCCAACACTTGCCACCATGATGGATAGTTCCGGCCGACCAAAACATATCCGATCCGCTCACCCAGATGCTGCGGATCCGCCGAGAGCACCGGAACGTGAGCCTCAACGGTTCGACGGCCATACCGTTCGACCGTTCCGGTCCAGATCTGTCCCGACAATGTCGTGCCGACACCGACCGGAAGCCCCAAACCATCCGGTAGCGGGACAGTGGCGCTGCTGAGCTCGCCGCTGGCATCCATGACAATCACATAGGTGGCATCGGCATACGAGCGGCGGATTTCAGCCTCGACCTTGGCGGCTTCGGGCTGATCGTGGTGTTGCAGGTGCTGCTTGACCACCTCGTTGCCCGACAATGTCTCCGCGCTGGACAACATGCGCCGTTCAGTCTCGCGGCGCAGGGACGAATCGGTCTGCGCCGTAGACACCCCGGCGACTGCAAACACAACGAGGACGACGATGCCCATCTGCCAGAGCAGCAACTGTCCCGAAAGGCTGAGTCGACGCACGCGATGAGTATGGCCCATCCAGCCAACGCCAGCACAGCTTCGCGCCGACCACAAAGACCGAAAGGACCAATAAGGTCGAAATGACGACAACGGAGCGTGACCCCGGCCACGATGACACCGAAGCCGTTCAGTGCGGCCAGTACCGATGTCAAGGAGTGTCATGAACACATGGAAATCGATCGCCGCGGTCGGCCTCGCATCAGTTGCGATGGTGGCAGCCAGCGCGTGTGGCACGAGTTCAGGTGACGGCGGGAACGCATCAAAGGTGCGCATCATGGTGCCCAACTCACCCGGTGGCGGATATGACACAACTGCCCGGGTGGCAGCAAAGGTCATGGAGGATGAAGGCGTCGCCTCGAGCGCTCAGGTCTACAACCTCGAAGGTGCCGGCGGCACAGTCGGCCTCGCGCGCATGGTGCAGTCCAAAGGCGACGGCAACGAACTTATGCTCATGGGTCTCGGCGTTGTCGGGGCCGTGTTCACCAATCATTCGAAGGCAACCCTGGCCGACGCGACACCAATTGCCCGGCTGATCAGTGAACCCGACGTTCTCGTGGTTCCGAGCAAGTCGCCGTACAAGACGCTCGACGATCTCGTCGCGGCGTGGAAGGCCGATCCCGGCGAGTTCCCCGTCGGCGGTGGTTCGGCGCCCGGCGGACCCGATCATCTCGCCCCACACCTCGTTGCCGCCGAAGTCGGGATTCAACCAAAATCGGTGAATTACGTCTCGTATGATGGCGGTGGCCCACTACTGGCCGGCCTGCTGAACGGTGAGATCAAAGTCGGAGCCGCCGGAGTCAGTGAGTATGCCGACCAGATTGAAGCAGGTCAGTTGCGCGTGCTTGCAATAACGAGCGCCGAGCGGGTCCCCGGTTTCGACGCACCGACGCTCAAGGAGCAGGGCGTCGATCTTGAGTTCACCAACTGGCGCGGACTGATGGCCCCTCCGGGTATCAGCGCGAAGGACAAGAAGAATCTGATCGCCCTCGTGGACAAGATGCACGCGACCAAGGCATGGGAAGAAGCCGAGAAGAAGAACGGCTGGACCGATGCCTTCATCACCGGTGATGAGTTCGGCGATTTCATCACCGCCGAGAACGCTAGGGTCGAGAAGGTCCTGACCGATCTTGGCCTAGTCAAGTGACCCAGCCGGAAGTCGACACCCCTGACACCGCGTCAGGGACCGGCCGCTCCGAGTTCGGAGTGGCCGGCCTCCTGGCCGTGCTCGGCTGCCTTGTCCTGTTCGAAGCGACCCACATCAGCGAGACCCTTGCTGGCTCGAATCCGATCGGCCCGCGATTCGTTCCGTTCCTCGTTGGTGGGCTGCTCTTGGTGACCTCCGTACTGCTGGCCCTCGATATTGCCCGCGGCGGCCGCGGCGAAGCCGAGATCAGCGAGGATGTCGATCTGAGCCAAGGTTCGGACTGGCCGACGTTGCTTGGACTGATCGCGGTGATCGCCGCCGCTGGCCAACTCATCCCGATCCTTGGTTTCCCCGCAGCAGGCATGATCCTCTTCTTCTGCACCGCACGACTGCTGGGAAGCCGTCGACTGTGGCTCGATCTCATCGTCAGCGTCGCACTTCCGTTGATCGCATTCCTTCTCTTTACCCAACTCCTTGGCGTGTATCTCCCCGCCGGCCCCCACTAATCCCGAGGTATCCCATGGATTCACTCAATAGTTTGCTCGACGGACTCGCAATAGCCGCTCAGCCCGAAAATCTGATGTACGCACTGATCGGGGTCATCCTCGGCACCTTTATCGGTGTATTACCTGGCATCGGCCCAGCCATGACGTTGGCGTTGTTACTACCGGTGACGTTCACGCTGGATCCGGCATCTGCGCTCATCATGTTCGCCGGTATCTACTACGGCGGCATGTACGGCGGCTCCACAACGTCGATCCTGCTGAACACTCCGGGTGAGAGTTCATCGGTGATGACCGCAATCGAAGGCAACAAGATGGCCAAGGCCGGACGGGCCGCGCCGGCTCTGGCCACCGCGGCTATCGGATCCTTCGTTGCTGGCACGATCGCGACAATGCTGCTGGTGTTCACCGCACCGCTCGTGGTCAAGTTCGCGATCGGCTTCGGCCAGCAAGACTACTTCGCGATCATGGTCTTCGCGTTCATCGCGGTGAGCACCGTTCTGGGCAGTTCCGTCATCCGTGGATTCGCTTCGCTCGCACTGGGTTTGACGCTAGGGCTGGTCGGCATCGACTCAATCACCGGGCAACAACGCTTGACCTTCGGCGTTCCAGAGCTGTCGACCGGGATCGACGTGGTCGTGGTCGCAGTCGGACTGTTCGCCGTCGGTGAAGCACTGTGGATCGCGGCGCATCTTCGGCACGGAGTTCCTGAAGTGATCCCGGTGGGTCAGGCTTGGATGAACCGCGAGGATTGGCGCCGTTCGTGGAAGCCATGGCTCCGAGGAACAGCGCTAGGATTTCCATTCGGTGCGCTGCCCGCCGGCGGGGCCGAGATTCCAACATTTCTCTCGTACGCAACCGAAAAGAAGTTGTCCCGTCACCCCGAGGAATTCGGCCATGGTGCCATCGAAGGTGTGGCCGGTCCCGAAGCAGCCAACAACGCCTCAGTGGCCGGAACACTCGTGCCTTTGTTGACTCTCGGTCTGCCGACCACAGCGACGGCAGCGATTATGTTGGCCGCATTCCAACGCTACGATCTCCAGCCCGGCCCACTATTGTTCGAAAAGAGTCCCGATCTCGTATGGGGGCTGTTGGCAAGTCTCTTCATCGGCAACACTCTGCTCCTAGTGCTCAACCTGCCGCTCGCGCCCATCTGGGCAAAGCTTCTGCAACTGCCGCGTCCGTATTTGTATTCTGGGATCTTGTTCTTTGCCGTCCTCGGCAGTTACAGCGTTAACACCAGCACCGTCGACATCATGGTTCTGCTCGGCGTGGGAATACTCGGGTTCATCATGCGCCGGTTCGGCCTACCGGTGGTGCCGACCATCATAGGAGTAATTCTCGGGCCTTTGGCCGAAACGAAGTTGCGGCAATCCCTACAGATCAGCAACGGCGACTGGTCGATCCTGTGGTCGTCGGGATTCTCTGTCGGCGTGTATTCGGCCATCTTGCTCGTGCTCATTGGGGTATTCGTCCACGCTATACACAGCGCCCGACAACGATCCCGACAGAGCAACGAGTCGCCTCCACTGACCCGTGTCTGAGCGTCCCTCAGACCGACAGCGCTGACTCCAACGCCGCATGCATCGCGGCAGTATGAGCTGGCGTCGATCCACAACAGGAACCGATGATGTCGATGCCGAGATCCCTGAGGACCAGAGCGTGTTCGGCCATGACATCGGGCCCGGCGTCGTACTCAAAGTGATCACCGACAACCTGCGGCAGACCGGCATTCGACTCCGCGACCAAAAGCAATCCGTCGGGACGCGCCGCTGCCATCTGGGTCGCGATGGTCTCCATTTCGGCCGGACCGCGGCCACAGTTGGCACCGACCGCATCAGCTCCCGCGTCAGCGAGGGCGATGACCGCATCGGCCGGGCGTACGCCCATCATCGTGCGCAAGTTGGTATCGAAACTCATCAACGCAATGATCGGCAGATCAGGGACGATCGAGCGAGCAGCGTCGATCGCGGCGACCATCTCGGCCAGATCGCTGATCGTCTCGATCAGAACCAAATCAATGCCCCCATCACGTAGGCCACGCAACTGAGCTTCGAAAAACGCCTTCGCTGCATCGTGATCAACCACGCCAAGCGGTGCCATCAACTCGCCGGTCGGACCGAGGCCGCCGGCAGCGAGTATGCCGTGTTCCTGGGCTACCGAGTGCGCGATTTCGGCGGCTGCCTGGTTGAGTTCGTGGAGTCGGTCGGCGAGACCGTGCATCTCGAGCCGCGGGCGTGTGCCACCGAAGGTATTCGTCGTCAGGATGGTGGCGCCGGCAAGGGCATAACGTTCATGGCAGGAGCGAATGACCTCGGGCCGTTCGACATTCCAGAGTTCGCCGGCTGCGCCGCCCTCAAGACCCTCGTCCTGCAGGAGCGTGCCCATACCGCCGTCGAGCATGACCGTCGTACGGCCGTCGAGCAGCGCAGCAAGTCGATTCATTGGTTCTCCTAGAGGTGGTGCAAAAGCCGGCACCGAAGTCTACGGCCGGTTTCCCGTTGACGAACGGCAATCGACTCAATTCTCACGGAATTGCACGACCCCCGGGGCGTAGGCTTGCCGTATCGAAAGGGGATCAGTCATGATCACCAAGAGCACAGCCAGTTACGCCGAGTTACAGGTCAGTTCCGAAGAACGCTGGGACAACGAGGGTGGTCATTTGTCAGCGCCGATCACCGACTCAA
This sequence comes from Aeromicrobium changchenzhani, assembly GCF_057586615.1. Taxonomy (NCBI): domain Bacteria; kingdom Bacillati; phylum Actinomycetota; class Actinomycetes; order Propionibacteriales; family Nocardioidaceae; genus Aeromicrobium; species Aeromicrobium changchenzhani. The sequence continues at coordinate 3,507,730 of NZ_CM172480.1, forward strand.
CTGCGGCCTAGCTCGACCAGCTCAACCTCTCAATTCTGCGGACAACGGGCAGCTGAATGGATCGCGGGCGCGCAACCCCACATTGTTGAGGTAGCCGACCACAATCGCGTACGAAGCGAATAGCCCGACCTCGCTGTAGGCGACGTCGCGCTCGGCACAGTAGGCGCGCACGATGGGCTGCGCCTTCTTCAAATTGCAGCGGGCCATACTCGGGAACAGATGATGCTCGATTTGATAGTTGAGCCCGCCCATCATGAAGTCAGTAAGCAATCCGCCGCGAACATTGCGCGACATCAGCACCTGGCGTCGCAAGAAGTCGATCTTCATCGTCGCCGGGACGATCGGCATACCTTTGTGATTGGGCGCGAACGTGGCACCGAGGCACAGCCCGAAGACCGCCATCTGGAGGAAGAAGAACGCGATGGCCTTGCCCAATGGCAAGAACATCAGCAACACAACGACATAACCGACCAGTCGGGTGAGCACGAGGAAGGCCTCGGTGCGCTGGAACGCGATCGTGCGTCGACCCAGAACCACACGCACGCTCGCGGCATGCAAATTGAGCCCCTCGAGCGTCAGCAGCGGGAAGAAGAACCAGCCCTGGTGGTGCGCGAACCAGCCGGCAAAGCCGGTCCGGCTGTCGGCGATGGTCTTGGTGAAGGCAAGTGCGCCAGCGCCGATGTCGGGATCAGCGCCCTCCTGGTTCGGCGCAGCGTGATGCCGATTGTGCTTGGTCCGCCACCAGCCGAAACTCAGGCCAGCGAACGCCCCCGAAAGCACCCTCGAGGTCCAGTCGTTCCAGCGTGCGGTTGCGAACACCTGGCGATGCGCGCAGTCGTGTCCCAAGAAGCCGAACTGGGTTGTGACGATGCCGAGCAGCGCGGCAATGATGAGCTGGAACCATGAGTTTCCGAGCGCGAAGAAGCCCACCCATACGGCAACGAAAGCGGCGATAAGCATCGCGATCTGCGTCCAGTAATAGCCATAGCGCCGGCGGAGAAGACCGCGATCGCGCACATCTGCGAGCAGGTCGGTGAAGAGGCTCGTGTAACTCTCACTTGGCCTGGATACCGGTTTATCGGGATCCTTCGTGGCAGTGCTCATGCGTGATTGCCCCCTCCGGGCCGCCGGGCGCATCCGAATTGAGCACCCCGGCCTAACTTCTCCATCATGACACCCCTGATCCACTTGGGCACACCGTGCAATCTGGTTGGGAATCCAATTGCTATGCGTATGGTTGTCGCTGACATGACTCTGATCGGCATCACCGGCGCGACCGGCGCGGTTGGCGGCCGCGTTGCCCGCCACATCAGCGAAGCTGGCCTGACTTCACGGCTGCTCGTACGCGAAGCCCGGCGCGCACCCAAGTTGCGGCGCACCAAGGTTCGGGTCTGCTCGTACGCTGATGACGCCGCGGCCCGCGCAGCGCTTGAGGGCGTGACCGTGCTGTTCATGGTGTCGGCGCACGAGTCAGCAGACCGGCTCGACCAGCACAAGGCGTTCATCGCCGCGGCCGCTGCGGCCGGTGTCGAACACATCGTCTATCTGTCCTTCATCGGTGCCAGCGCTCGCTCAAAATTCAGCCTCGCTCGTGATCACGGTGCCACCGAGGACTACATCCGCAGCTCGGGAATGGTGTGGACATTCCTGCGGGACAACTTCTATGCAGAGGTCTTTGAGCAGTTCGCCGACGCCAAGGGTGTCATCCGTGGACCCGCGGGACGCGGTCGAGTCGCCCCGGTCTCGCAGATCGACGTCGCGGACGTCGCCGCCCAGGTGCTCCGCGATGCGCAAACGCACGCCCACAGCACCTACGATCTGACCGGCCCCGAAGCGCTGACCTTGACCGAGATCGCCGCCGATCTCACCCGCGTGACGGGCCGCAGCCATACGTTCGTCAACGAGACGATAGCCGAGGCCCACGCCAGTCGCGCCCATTACGGCGCGGATGCGTGGCAACTCGAGGCTTGGATCAGCACCTACACCGCGATCCGTGACGGCGAACTGAATGCGGTCAGCACCGATATCGGCCGCCTTATCGGTCGGCCACCACTGGGGTTTGCGCAGGCAATCGCCGTGGGCTGAGGCAGATACCATCTCCATATGTCGAAATTCCTGCACGAGATCACCGGCTCGGTCACCTTCCGCGAGAAGATCGAGCTTCCGCGCGGCTCGATCGCCTCAGTAAAAGTCGTCAACCGCAAGGCCGAAGTCCTCGCTGCGACCGCCTTCGAGGTCTTCCAAGTCCCCCACGAGTTCACCTTGACCGTCGACCGCGCCGACGCCCCCGACCCGACCAAGCTGTCGGTCTGGGCGGTGTTGCGCTCCGATGCGGGGGTCTGGGGCACTCCCGATTTCGTCTCGGCCGCTGAGCTGCCCGTGACGATCCACCTGCGCAAGATCGACATCGAATGACCCCAGCTGCCGCGGCGCTTGACGCCGACGAAGCCCAGGTGATTCCACGGGTCGCGCGGTTGTTGCGGCCCTATCGAGTCCAGATCGCCTTGGTTGGAGTCGCGGTTGTCATCGCGGCAGCACTCAACTCGATCACCCCATTCCTTACCAAAGCTGTCTTCGACAACGCGCTGTTCCCAGCGTCCAAGCAACCCGATCTCCACCTGCTGACTTTACTTGTCGTCGGTATGATCGCGATCCCTGTCGTCGCCGCGCTGATCGGTATCGGCCAGAACTTCCTGACCAGCAGGGTCGGCAACTCGGCGATGGCCGATCTGCGCAGCGATCTGTTCGCACATTTACAGAAGATGGAACTCGCGTTTTTTACCGCCACCAAGACCGGTGCAATCCAGTCCCGCTTGGCCAATGACGTGAGCGGCGTGCGCACGGTGCTGACCGACACCGCCACCACGATCCTGCAGAACACGGTGACCGTGATTGCCGCGTTTATCGCGATGGTCCTGCTGTCGTGGCAGTTGACGATCCTGACCCTGATCGTGATGCCACTGTTTGTGTGGATCCAATTGCAGGTCGGCAAGCGGCGGCAACGCTTGGCCCGGCGGATGCAGGAGTCGCTCTCGGACATGACCGCAATCACCGAGGAAGCGCTCTCCGTGTCGGGGATCTTGCTGTCGAAGGTTTTTAACCGTGCCGAGTCTGAGTCCCAGCGCTATCGACGCGCCAATAACAACCAGACCCGGCTTCAGGTCGAGCAGGCAATGACCGGTCGCGCCTTCTTCGCGATCGTCCAAACTTTTTTCGCAATCACACCGGCACTGATCTATCTCGTTGCGGGCCACATGCTCGGGGCCGGGACCACGCTGACCGCTGGCACGCTGGTCGCGTTCACGACGCTGCAGGCACGCCTGCAAATGCCACTCATGCAGTTGATGCGCGTGACTCTTGACGTGCAAACCTCGCTCGCGCTGTTTCGCCGAATCTTTGAATACATTGACCTCGAACCGGCTATCACCGAGCGTCCCGGTGCCTACGACCTGACCGGCGACGAGTTGAAGGGCCGGATCGAGTTCCGCAACGTCTCATTCCGCTATCCGGAGTCGCGCAGTTTGAACGGTCCAGATACCGAAGACCGTTTCGGCGCAACCGGAGTCCGGATCGAGCGCGACGACACCGATCCCGTCGACGGGCCTGCGTGGACACTGCACGATTTGTCGCTGCGCGTCGAGCCCGGCCAGTTGGCCGCGATCGTCGGGCCGTCCGGCGCCGGAAAGACCACGATGACCTATCTGGTGCCCCGCTTCTATGACGTGACCGAAGGTGCACTCCTGATCGACGATCACGACGTCCGCGATCTCACGATGGGATCACTGGCCGATGCGGTTGGCATGGTGACCCAGGAGCCGTACCTTTTCCACGGCACGATTCGCGACAACATTGCCTACGCAAAACCGGATGCAAGCGCCGCAGAGATTGAGCAAGCCGCCCGTGATGCCAACATCCACGATCGAATAATGAGTTTCGCCGAGGGTTATGAAACGGTGACCGGTGAGCGTGGCTATCGCCTGTCCGGCGGCGAGAAACAGCGCCTCGCGATCGCCCGCGTACTGCTCATGAACCCGCGCATCCTGATCCTCGACGAAGCCACGTCAGCGCTTGACACCGAGACCGAGCGACTCGTGCAGGAAGCACTTGAACGCGCGACCCAGAACCGTACGACGATCGCGATCGCGCACCGACTCTCGACGATCCGCTCGGCCGATATCATCTTCGGGCTCGAGGACGGCGTTCTAGTCGAGGAAGGCACGCACGACGAACTGCTCGCGCTAGGTGGCCTCTATTCGCGACTGTACGTGGAACAGTTCGGCTCCGGCCAGATTGAGGCACACTTCCAGGACGGCGTGAAGTTTGCCGACGGCACGTGCGACCGCAAATCTCGTGACGAACGAAGGGCTGACATCCCATTCTGATGGTCACCACCTGATTGTCGCCGCCTGATTGTCGCCGCGCGGACGCCGCACATCGACGGTAGCGTCGAACTATGGTTTCTTCCTCGCCACGATCTCGGCGACGAATGGCTGCGTTGGCCATTTTGTTCGCACTGCCGGGCGTGCTTCTCGCGATCGCCGGCGCCACACACCCGCGGCACCTGACGTATGCCACGTCCGGGCACTGGACTTCGATGCATATCGTCGCGATCTTCATCTTTCCGTTGGTCGGTGTCGCGCTGATGGCACTGGTTCGCGGCCGCCGCGATCCCGCCGCCCTCCTGGTCTTCGTTGCCGCTTACGTCTACGCCACCAGCTACACGGCCCTCGATGTCATCAATGGCGCCGGTGCGGGGCACATCACCCACCGGCTCGGTCCGGGCGTCCCGCGTCCGCCAGAAGTCCGCTATCTCTTCGAGCTCGGCGCGCCGCTTGAGTTCATTGGAGCCGGCGGCCTGTTCGTCGCCGGCGTCACGGTCGCGGTCGACGCGGTTGTTCGATACGGTCATGCGGCCACGATCCCGGCGCTCCTGTTGACCATGGCAACGATCTCGTTCTTCACGAGCCACATTTTTTGGTTTCGCGGTGCGGCGACCATATTGGTTATCGGCATCGCCACCGGCTGGTTGGCAGCTCTCCGCGAGCGTGCGAGGGACGCTGAGCCTGCAGAGCCGGGAGTATCGTGAAGTTATGGAGTTCCGGATGAAGCGTGTGTATGACGAACCCGCCGCCGATGACGGGGTACGCGTGCTGGCCGATCGACTGTGGCCACGCGGATTGTCCAAGGAGAAGGCCAAGCTCGATCAATGGCCCAAAGAGGTGACTCCATCAACTGATCTGCGTAAGTGGTACCACCAGAACCCCGACAGTTTTGCGGAGTTCTCCAAGCGCTACCGGATCGAACTCGACGCACATACGTCCGCCGTCGAAGAACTTCGCTCAGCCGGCGACACTGTCACCCTGTTGACCGCGACCAAAGATGTCGAACACAGCCAGCTCCCCGTTCTGCTGGACTATCTCCAGAACAACTAACCCTCGACGGTTTCCCACGATAACCCTCGATCCATACGCTTATAACAGGTTGTAACCTGTCATAAGCGTTAGGTTTCTGTTATAACTTCGGCGCGCTGCCTTCGAAACATGACACTCCGGGGCGATTCGTATGTCGGTCGGTATCGCCCATACTTCTAACACTTATCTGGCACTCCTAACAGGTTGTGACGTGTTAAGAGTGCCAACTTTCGGGGTTATCGTGGGAAACTACAATGGTTAGAGGGCTAGGCCTACGTACTTCGTTTCGAGGTATTCGTGGATGCCTTCGGCGCCGCCTTCTCGACCGAAGCCGCTGGCCTTGACCCCGCCGAAGGGTGCCGCCGGATTCGACACAACGCCCTGATTGATGCCGACCATCCCGGTCTGCAGCCGCTCCGAAACCGTGATCGCACGAGCGAAGTTCTGCGTGAACGCGTAAGCGACCAACCCGAACTCAGTGTCATTGGCCATCGCAATGCCCTCGTCGTCCTCATCGAAGGTGTAGATCGGCGCGACCGGCCCGAAGATCTCCTCGCGAAACATTCGTGCCGCTTGCGGCACATCGGCCAGCACTGTCGGTTGATAGAAGTAGCCATCGCTCTCGACCGTGGACCCACCGGTGACAACGGTTGCTCCCTGCGCGACCGCATCATCAACAAGTTCGGCGACTTTGTCACGCTGCTTGGCTTCAACGAGCGGACCGACATCAACCCCGTCAGCCGACCCACGGCCGATCGACAGCGCGGCCATACGCTCGGCCAGCTTTGCGGTAAATTTCGCCGCCACGGAGCTGTGCACGATAAAACGGTTCGCGGCGGTGCAGGCCTCACCGATGTTGCGCATCTTGGCGAGCATCGCGCCCTCGACGGCCTTGTCGAGATCCGCATCGGCAAACACCAGGAAGGGCGCATTGCCGCCCAGCTCCATCGACACTCGCAGGACACCCTGCGCGCTCTGCTCGATTAAGCTGCGACCGACCTCGGTGGAGCCAGTAAAAGTGAGTTTGCGCAGCCGCGGATCAGTGATGATCGGCTCCATAACCGAACCCGATGAGGACGTCGTGATGATGTTGAGTACGCCCGCTGGCAACCCGGCTTCGGTGAGAATGTCGCCAAGCGCCAGCATCGACAATGGCGTGAGTGAAGCTGGTTTGACCACCATCGTGCAGCCGGCTGCAATCGCGGGGCCGATCTTGCGGGTGCCCATCGCGAGCGGAAAGTTCCACGGCGTGATCATGAGACACGGGCCGACCGGCTGCTGCATGGTCAACAGTCGCGTCGCACCGTTCGGCGCAGTGGAATAGCGACCGGAAATGCGCACTGCCTCTTCTGCGAACCAGCGGAAGAACTCCGCACCATAGCCGATCTCAGCCTTCGACTCGGCGATCGTCTTGCCCATCTCAAGGGTCATCAATAGCGCTAGTTCGTCGGTACGCTCGGTAATCAACTCGAACGCCCTGCGGAGGATTTCGCCCCGGTCGCGCGGCGCGGTGGCCGCCCACGATTCCTGTGCGGCAACGGCAGCGTCGAGCGCGGCTTTGCCGTCAGCAACACTCGCATCGGCAACACTGGCCAACACGCGCCCAGTCGACGGATCTTCGACATCGAGCGTCTTGCCGCCCTCGGCAGCGCGCCAAGATCCGGCGATGAACAGTTCTTTGCTGACGTTTGCGATGACGGTTTCTTCGCTCATACCCCGATGCTAACTCGCGGTGCTTGAGCGTGCATTCGGCTCCCTCAGACTTCGCCACGGCGGGTGCGCAACAGCTCGCGCACTCGTATGAACACGAAGCTGCCGATCACAACCAGGACCGCGCCGATCACAACCTTCTGGAAGACCGATGAATACGGCTCGACGGCGCCCCAGTTCTCGCCCAACCGGTAGCCGGCGATGACAAACACTGAGTTCCAGATCAGGCTGCCGACAGTAGTGAGGACAAAGAAATGGGCGAAGTGCATCTTCTCCACTCCGGCTGGCAGTGATATGAGGCTCCGGAAGATCGGCACCATGCGGCCGAAGAAGACCGCCTTGCCACCGTGCCGAGCGAACCAAGCCTCGGTGCGTTCGAGATCGCTGACCTTGAGGAGCGGAACTTTGTCGAACACGAGAACTGCACGTTCGCGGCCGAAGACTCGGCCGAACCAATACAGCAGGAGCGCGCCGGCGACAGATCCCACGGTCGTCGCGATCAGTGCCCCAGTGAGGCTGAATGTGCCCTGGCTCGCCGCAAACCCGGCCAACGGCAGAATAATTTCGCTGGGAATGGGCGGGAAAATATTATCCAAGCCAACCGCGAGCGCCGCGCCAAACAAGCCGAGCCGGTCCATCAGTGCGACTGTCCAACCGGCCAGTCCGCTGGTCGGGACGTTCGCCGTTTCCTGGGCGATCAAGGCAAGTAGGGTCACAGGCGTGAGCATATCCAGTCGCCGAAAACCACGCGTACTGATTCCCGTGCTGCTCACAGTGATCTTCGTCCTGCTGTCGCTCCTCGCCGGACGGACCGCAAGCCCCGAACAACACGTTCAAACGCGTATGCCGACTAGAGCTCTGACAATCGTTCCGGGCACAACCCCGGACGAATTGACGCTCGGCACCGCGCGCGAGTTTTATCGTCGTGCGCCAGTCGTGGTTGTCGCCAGCCCCGATCCTCCCGCGAGTCGCCTCGCCGCTAGGACGGCAGCCCGACTCCGGCTGCCACTTTTACCGGCCGGCTCAGAATTGCCCGGAGAGCTCAAACAACTGCATACCGATCGCGCAATTGTCTTCGGCGACGTCACCGTAAGCGCTCTCAGCGGAGTCAAACGCGTGTCCGCCACCGATCTCACAGCCGCCCCCACCGCACCGGCAATCGACACGATTGTCGTCACTCGCTCGACCCGCAAAGATTCGGCCGCGCTGGTCAACGCGCGCAACGTCGGCGCGACTATTCTCGAGCTACCCGGTGGCGATCCCCGGCGCGACGCCCGCGCGGCCAAACTGCTCAAGGCCCGACCCGACAGTCCCGTCATCGCACTCGGCAGCAGTTTCAAGGCCGCGTTCAGCTACACCCTCGATGTCGTGCGCCACGCTCCGGCGCAGCCCGGCGGCGGCTACTTCGTCTTCCCGGGCCGAACTATGGTCGCACTGTATGGCCATCCGAGCAGCGGCGCGCTCGGCGTCCTAGGCGAGAAGCGACTCAGCACGAGCATCGCCCGGGCTAAACGCACCGCGCGGGCATACCAGCGCCTGAGTAAGAAGCCGGTTGTGCCCGCCTTCGAGATCATCGCGACTGTTGCCAGCGCCGGGAAAGGCAAAGACAAGAACTATTCGAGCGAAACGCCGCTCTCGGTGCTCAAACCGTGGGTGAAAGCGGCCACCAAGGCTGGCATGTATGTCGTACTCGATCTGCAGCCCGGTCGCAGCGACTTCCTGAGTCAGGCCAGACGATATGAGTCATTGCTCGTGTTGCCACACGTGGGTCTCGCACTCGATCCCGAATGGCGACTCACTCGACACCAAGTGCCGTTGCAACAGCTCGGCTCGGTCGACATCGGCGAGATCAATCGAACCGCCGATTGGCTGGCAGCGCTCACCCGCAAGCATTCACTCCCGCAGAAGCTGCTGATTCTGCACCAGTTCCAACGACGGATGATCCACGGCCGCAAGCACCTGTCGATGCATCATCCCGAGCTGTCGATCTTGATTCACGTCGACGGTCAGGGATCACAACCGGAAAAGCGTGCGACCTGGAAAGCCATCCGCAATGATGCCCCGCACGGCGCCTTCTGGGGCTGGAAGAACTTCTACGACGAGGACAAACCGACCCTATCGATCGCGAAGACCTGGCGGAATGTCAAACCACGGCCGGAGTTCATCAGCTACCAATGATCGGCATGTCAGCGGCGTCACATACCCCAACTGCTAGACACGCCCTGATCGCGATGACAAGATTCGACCCAAGAGGGAACAATGGAGAATCATCTCGGGACTCCAAGACAAGGACAATATTCATGCGTCATGCAGCCGATCCAGCAGTCGTGAGCCGTATCAAGGAGCTCGTCGCCCTTAACGACAGCGAGGCCAACGACGTCGCGGCCGCAGGGCGCGTCGTCAACGTGCCCGCAGCCTGGTCGCTGATCTGGGAGAAAACCCCCGCCGACAATGCCTATTTCATCCTCGAAGGCACCGTATCGATCCGACGCGACGGCGCCGAAATCGCGACCCTGACCGCCGGTGACTTCATCGGCGAGATGGCGATTGTCAGGCACGGCCTTCGTTCGGCTTCGGTGCTGACCTCCAGTCCGGTCAAGGCGATCAACTTTGCCACCGAGAACATCTCAGCGTTGGTGGAGAAGATTCCGCGTATCGGTGAAGTTCTCCGCGCCACCGCCGCTCAGCGCTTCGAGGCCAACCGCAGCAAATGAGCGAATCGGGCGAGGCAGACTTCGACCCGTCCGCGTTAATTTCGGCGATGTCGGTCTTCCTGCTCGGTGAGCAGCCCAACTTGACCCGGCAAGATGTGGCCGAGCGCTCGGGAATTCCTATCGACGTCGCCCGAGAGCGGTGGCGGACGCTCGGTTTCCCAGCAGTCGACGACGATGACGTGGCGTTCACAGCCGCCGACGTTGAGGCGCTCCGATTAACCCAAACCCTGATCGACATCGGTGTTCTGACCGCTGAGACCGAGCAGGCCTTCATCCGATCGACCGGGCACACCTTTGCGCGTCTGGCCGAATGGCATGCCCAAGCGATTCTCGGCCCCCTGCTCGCCAACGACGACGATCGGGTCCCGTTGGACATGATCGACGAGATCGTCCCGATAGCCGAGCGAGTGCAGTCCTATGTATGGCGCCGGCACCTGCTCAGCGCTGCCAACCGACTGCTGCTTCGCGAGACCAATTCTTCCGAGGGGTTCAAAATGTGCGCCGGTTTTGCCGACATCGTCGGTTACACCTCGCGCAGCCGCCAGCTGAGTACCAGCGAGCTCGCCACCATGGTTGAGCGATTCGAAGAGGTAACCACCCGGCTCATCACCGATCATGGCGGTCAGGTCATCAAGACGATTGGCGACGAAGTCCTGTTCGTTGTCGATTCACCCTATGAATGTGCACTGCTTGCGCTGGAACTCCTTGAGCAACATCTTGCCGACGATGATTTCCCCGAGGTGCGGGTCGGTATGGCCTACGGACACGTGCTCAGCCGGCTCGGGGATGTGTTCGGTCCAGTCGTCAACGTGGCTTCACGGTTGACGTCGGTCGCGCGGCCCGGTCGCGCCGTCATGGACAACGCGATGGCCGAGGTCTTGCGGGACGAAGAGAGCCTTCGAGTCCGAGCGATGCGTCGCACCTCAGTAAAAGGCTACGAACATCTCGAACCATGGTCGCTCAAACGGCCGCGCGACACCGACCGCAGCCGGACCGATCTGCGTGAAGCGATCGAAGATGTCATTGAGGACGTCACTGACGGTGTGAGCCTGATTCCACCGCGCCGCGAGCGACCAGCCGGGTCTAAGAAGACCCGATCTCGCACCACTAAGCATTCGGACGAAGACCAATAATCTTTGGCTGACGCCCGCGGCCGCCTAGTAAAAGTCGCCGGCGGCGCTGCCTCCTGCTGCCTCGACCTCCGGCGACATTGGGGTGAACCGCGAGTAGTGGCCCTGGAAGCTGACCGCAACCTTGTTGGTTGGTCCTGAGCGGTTTTTGGCGATAATGATGTCCGCCTCACCGGGTCGCTCGGAGTCACCGGCCGGGCTGTGCGCATCGGGCCGGTTGAGCAGCATGACGATGTCAGCATCCTGCTCGATCGAGCCAGACTCACGCAGGTCCGACAACATCGGCGTCTTATCGGTGCGCTGCTCCGAGCCACGGTTGAGCTGGCTGATCGCGACGATCGGAACTTCGAGCTCCTTGGCCAGCAGTTTGATCTGACGAGAGAACTCCGAGACCTCGACCTGACGGTTCTCGACCCGTTTGCCTGAGGTCATCAACTGGAGGTAGTCGATCACGATGAAGTCGAGCCCATTGGACTTCTTGATCCGCCGCGCCTTTGAGCGAATTTCCGGCATCGTCATGTTGGGGCTGTCATCGATGATGATCGGCGCCGCCTGAACCTTGGGCATGACCTTGGTGATCGCATCCCAGTCACGTTTGGACATGCCGCCGCCACGCATATTGCCGATGCCGACTTTGGCCTCGGCGGACAGCAATCGCATCGCGATCTCGGCGCCGGTCATTTCGAGCGAGAAAATCGCACTGCACAGGTTGTTGCGGATCGACGCGGCCCGGCAGAAGTCGAGTCCGAGTGTCGACTTGCCGACACCGGGTCGAGCCGCGACGACGATCATCTGGCCGGGCCGGAACCCGGTCGTGTATTTGTCCAACTCCGGGAAGCCGGACGGAACGCCATACATCTGGCCGTCGCGGTTCTGGATTGCGTCGATCTCGTCGATCGTGAGCGGCATCAACTCGCTGACCGAGCGGTAGTCGAGTTTGTTATTGGAGCCGTCGACATCGAGCACTTCGGCCTGGGCGCGGTCGACGAGTTCGGACACTTCGCCCTGCTCCGCATAGCCAAGTTGAGCGATCTTGCCGCCGACTTCGACCAAGCGCCGAAGGATCGCTTTTTCGCGGACGATCTCAGCGTAGAAGTCGACGTTGGCGGCGATGGGGACGCCCGCGACGAGAGTGTGGAGATAGGGTGCGCCGCCAATGCGGGCGAGCTCGCCGCGACGCTGCAACTCGGCAGCAACCGTGATCGCATCAGCGGGCTCACCACGCTGACTCAACGAGCCGATCGTCTCGAAGATCAATTCGTGCGCAGGCCGGTAGAAATCGCGGCCGGTCAGAACATCGGTGGCGGGGTCGATCGCCTGTCGGCTGAGCAACATCGCACCGAGCACGCTCTGCTCGGCCGGAAGGTCCTGTGGCGGAACTCGCCCAGGACCGTGGCCGTCATCAGGCTCGGTCTGCGCTTCGTACAGGTCCGTGACGCTCAACAAAAATCCTTAATTCGAATCTGGAACCAACCATAGATGCAGGGTCTGACAGACCGATGCCCTCACACTAGGCTTCGGGAGGGATCACCTGAAAGCGCAGCGCGCACAGGGGGTGTGTACAACTCGGTGATAGTTGTGGAAAAACGCCGAAATACATGTGCACAGTCTGTGTACAGCCCTGTGGACAACAAAATGAGACATCCTCAACAAAGGGCTCTGAACTGCATAGATGCAATATGCAAGGTGTGGAGACAAAATAGTTCGTGACAATCTTGATGTGGGTCAGCCTGTTCATAGACTTGTCGACATAATTGGTCGGAATGGGGTCTGAATGGCGCTGTGGACACGCGATGACCGCGATATTTTTGCCCTTGCGATTCCCGCCTTTGCCGCGCTCGTCTCCGAGCCGCTGATGCTGCTGGCCGACACCGCGATCATTGGCCATCTGGGCACGACCCAACTCGCCGGGCTCGCGGTCGCGTCAACGATTCTCGCGACGATCGTCGGCCTGTGCATCTTCTTGGCCTACGGCAGCACTGCCGCCGTTGCCCGCCATCACGGTGCCGGCGACGACTCCGGAGCGCTCAGTCTCGGTCTCAGCGGCGTATGGCTCGCGGCGGGTCTCGGCGTCGCGCTCGCAACCCTCACCGCAATCACCGCAAAACCGATCACCGCAGCGCTGTCCAGCTCCAGTCCAGTGGCTAGCGAAGCCCGGACCTATCTGCTCATCTCATGCCTCGCGATACCGGCGATGTTGGTGGTGCTCGCGGCGACCGGCGCGCTACGCGGCGTCCTCGACATGCGCACACCGTTGATCGTCATGATTGCGGCCAACATCCTCAACGTGATTCTCAACCTGACACTGGTCTACGGATTCGATCTTGGCATCGGCGGAGCCGCGATCGGCACGGCAGTCGCTCAATGGTCAGCCGCCGTATGGCTGACCGTCAGCGTCCTTCGCCGCGCCCGCCGCGTCGATGCACCGGTCCGACCTAAACCGGCCGAAATCATTTGGTCGGCACGCCAGGGGTTCCCGCTCATCATCCGTACCGCGACCTTGCGCGCCGCTCTTTTGATCGCCACGGCGGTCGCGGCAACCCAGGGCGACGCACCCCTGGCCGCCCATCAGGTCGCGCTCACGATCGTCACATTGTTCGCCTTTGCCCTCGACGCGATAGCCATCGCCGGGCAGGCTCTGACCGGACAATCGCTGGGTGCCGGCGATGCGTCCCGAACGCGGCACCTCACGAACCGCATGATGGCGTGGGGATTAGCCAGTGGTTTCCTCGCGGCTGCGATCTTGTTGATCGTCCATTCTTTCGTGCCGCAACTGTTCAGCCCAGACCCGGATGTGCGCTCGGCGCTGCTACCCGTACTCGTTGTCGTGGCCATCATCCAGCCGCTGTCCGGACTCGTATTCGTACTCGATGGCGTACTGATCGGTGCCGGCGACGGCACCTACCTGGCCAAGGCTGGGCTCGTGGTTCTCATCGTTTATGCACCACTGGCCTATTTCGTATGGCGATATGACGCTGGCCTGACCTGGTTGTGGATGGCCTATGGCGCATTCATCGCGGCGCGGCTCGTCACGTTGTATGCGCGTCAGCGGGGCGACCACTGGTTGGTGTTGGGTGCCTAGGCTGGCAGCATGATCGAGACACTCGAATATGCGCCCGGCCGCCTGCTCGACGTGCACGGTGAGCCGCCGGCACCGACGGTGCTGTTGTGGCACGGCCGTGGACCCGATGAACGCGAGGTCCTACGGCCGTTTGCCGAACGAATCGCCAAAGGCGGCGTCCGCGTCGTCGTACCCGACTGGGATGCCAGCGCTCCCAACGGTGGCCGCAACGACCTGCTGCAGTCGGTCAAGTTCGTCCGCGAACTCGCCCAACCGTTCATCATCGCGGGCTGGTCCCTTGGGGGTGCAGCCGCGGCAAGCCTTGCCCTCAACGCACGCCGTCTCGGCCTCGGCGAGGTCCCCGTCGTATGCCTTGCCGGTGGCTTCTCCAAGGAGGACCCATTGTCGGGTGAACGCTTCGACGAATCGACGCTCCCCGAGCGCAATCAGGGCTCAATAGCACTGGTTCGAGCTATCCACGATGCTGTCGTTCCGCCCACCGATACGCCCGACTTTTACGAACGCCTGGTGGCTGCTGGCTGGCGGACCGAGATCACCGACCTTGACACCGATCACTTCGGGATCGTCGGACTTGCCCACGATCGGACGACGGACACGTGTGCTCCGATCGAGGATGATTCAGCTGCCCGTGCGGCCGCGGCAATCGTTGTCGAAGCCGCCCAACATATCTAGTCCACCGATGCTTACGTCATAGCAACTGAGGCCCATAGCCCTCGTTCGTTATGACGTAAGGGCGGCAGCCGCAATCAGCGCCCTAAACAATCCCGCATCCGGCTGAGTTTCAGGATGCCACTGGACGCCGAGCCAGAACGGCCGATCGGGATTCTCGATCCCTTCCAGACCGCCATCAGTCGAGTGCGCCGAGGCGATGAGCCCTGGATGAGTGGCGACCGATTGGTGGTGATGACAACGGACCGAGGGGGCGGTCGTCAAAATCTTGGCCAACTGGGTGCCGTCGACGAGCGTCACCGCGACCTCACCGAAGACATCACCGCCAGGCGAATGCTCCTCGTTGCCCAACGAGTCAGGCATATGCTGGTCGAGCCGACCACCGGCCTGTACGGCCATAACCTGCATACCGCGACAGATGCCGAGCACGGGAAGATCGGACTGCTCAGCCGCGGCGAGCAGCGCCAACTCCCAGCCGTCGCGATCGTCCCGCCATCCCGACGTATGCGGATTCGGCGCTTCGCCATAACGGGCCGGATCGACGTCTGCCCCGCCGGCGATGATGAGTCCATCAAGTCTGGCCACGACCGATTCGGCTGCGGCCGAATCTGACGGCGGCAACAGCACTGCAACGCCACCGGCCGCCTCAATCGAGCGTGCGTAGGCCGCGTGCAGAACATCGGCCGGCTCATCCCACACACCCCACCGCGTCTGCTCGCGGTAGGTCGTGACGCCGATCAGCGGCCGGGTGGGTTGGCTGGTCACTGCGGGGTCACATAGGCCCCGGAGATGCCGCCATCGACAAGGAACGTCGACGCGGTCATAAAACTAGACTCATCGGAGGCCAGGAAGAGCACCGCATTGGCCATCTCCTCCGGCTCGGCGAAACGTCCGACCGGTACGTGGACGAGTCGACGGGCGGCACGCTCGGGGTCACTCGCGAACAACTCGCGCAGCAGCGGCGTGTTGACCGGCCCCGGGCAGAGCGCGTTGACGCGTACGCCTTCGCGTGCAAACTGCACGCCGAGCTCACGTGACATCGACAGGACTCCACCCTTGGAAGCTGAGTAGGAGATCTGTGACGTCGCCGCACCCATGACCGCGACGAATGATGCCGTGTTGATGATTGAGCCCTTTTTCTGCTCCAGCATGTACGGCAGCGCGGCCTTGCAGCACAGGTAAACGCTGGTCAAATTGACCTCTTGGACCTTGCGCCACGCCTCGAGTTCGGTGGTCAGGATCGAATCATCCTCCGGCGGCGAAATGCCGGCATTGTTGAACGCGATGTCGACCGAACCGTAGGTATCTTTGGCGGCCTTGAACAGCGCATCGACCTGTTCTTTGTTGGTCACATCGGCATGCACATACATACCGCCGACCTCGTCGGCAATGCCCGGACCGCGCGCGTCATCAAGATCGCCGATGACGACTTTGGCGCCTTCCTCGGCGAACCTGCGAACGGTCGCCAGGCCAATTCCGGAGCAGCCACCGGTGATAACTGCGGTCTTGCCCGCAAGGCGTCCTGTCATGATTCTTCCTGTCTGTGTGGGAGCTGATTTCGATCCGCTGACTCTTGGTTTCGATACGCCGTTCGTTCCTCGCGGCTACTCAACAGCGAGTGTCCGGGCTAATCATTTGAAATGTCTATTCATTTGAAATGAAGATGTTTTTAACGTCGGTGAAAGAATGTGGCGCGTCGGGACCGAGCTCACGGCCGATGCCGGACTGTTTGAAGCCGCCGAACGGGGTCCAGTAGCGGACCGACGCGTGCGAATTAACGCTCAGATTGCCCGCTTCGACCGCGCGCGAAACGCGTAATGCCCGCCCGATGTCACGGGTGAAGATCGATCCGGACAACCCGAACTCCGTGTCATTGGCCAGCCGGATGGCATCGGCCTCGTCCTTGAACGGCATGACCGCGACGACTGGCCCGAAGACCTCTTCGCGCCAGATCCGCTGATCGGGTGAATCGGCGAGTACGACGGTCGGTGGAAACCAAAAACCGCTGCCGCTCGGTGCACTGCCGCTAAACGCGACTTCGACCTCGTCGACAAAGCCTTTGACCGTCGCATGCTGGGCGGCCGAGATGAGCGGTCCCATCTCGCTGGTCTTATCGATCGGATCGGCAACCTTGATGCTGCGTACCGCGGGCTCAAGCAGCGAGACGAACTCTTCGTAGGCGGACTGTTCGACCAAAATTCGTGACCGAGCACAGCAATCCTGGCCGGCATTGTCGAATGCCGAACTAGGTGCCGAGGCCGCAGCCTTGGCCAGGTCGGAATCGGCGAACACAATATTGGCATTCTTGCCGCCGAGCTCGAGGGTCACGCGTTTGAGCTGATCAGAGCAGCCGGCCATGATCTTCTTGCCGACTTCGGTCGAGCCGGTGAAGCACACCTTGCGGACCAGTGGGTGGGTCACGAAGCGGTCACCGACCACTGAGCCTTTGCCGGGGATGACGGTGAAAACGCCTTCCGGAAGGCCGGCTTCGCGACCGAGTTCGGCAAGTCGCATCGCGGTCATCGGAGTGAGTTCGGCCGGTTTGAGGACTACCGTGTTGCCGGCGGCCAGTGCGGGGCCGAAGCCCCAGCCCGCGATCGGCATCGGGAAGTTCCACGGCACGATGATGCCGACAACCCCGAGTGGTTCGTGAAATGTGACGTTGATGCCGCCGGGCACCGGGATCTGATGTCCGGTCATCCGCTCCGGAGCAGCCGAATAATAGTTGAGGACATCGCGTACGTTGGCCGCCTCCCAGGTCGCGTTGCCCCAGGTGTGGCCGGCGTTGCGGACCTCGAGTTCCGCCAACTCATCAATGTGGTCATCGACGACAGCAGCGAAGCGGCGCAGGACCCGCGCGCGCTCGCCCGGAGCAAGGTCGCGCCAAGCCGGGAATGCTTCGGCGGCCCTTTCGATCGCGACATCGGTCTGCTCGACCGACGCCAATGCGATCTCGGTTACCTCAGCCTCGGTGGCGGGATTGATGACGACGTACGTGTTGCTCACAGTGCTCACATTCTCTCGAAGGTACGGCGGAGTTCCCAGTCCGTGACGGCGGCGTCGAAGGCTTTGACCTCGACGTCAGCCATGTGCGCGTAGTGGTCGACAACCGTGTCGCCGAGCACCTGACGGGCGACCTGCGAGCTGCTGAAAGCCTCGCGCGCCTCACGCAATGTGAACGGTACATGCGGCTTATCCGAGGTGTAAGCATTGCCCGACAACTCAGCTTCGAGGGGAAGCTCATTCTCGATGCCATACAGCCCACCAGCCAGCATTGCGGCTAGCGCCAAATAGGGATTGACGTCGCCGCCGGGCAACCGGTTCTCCATGCGCGCGCTGCCGCCGGAGCCGACCAGACGCACCGCGCAGGTGCGATTGTCCAAGCCCCAAGCCACCGCAGTGGGCGCAAACGAGCCGTCCGCGAAGCGCTTGTATGAGTTGATGTTAGGCGCATACAGGACGGTGAAGTCGTGCATCGTTGCCAGCACTCCGGCGATGAAGTGATCGTAGATCGGAGTCCGACCGCCCGCGCCCTGATTAAGCGACTTGTCCCAGAACACCGTTTCGCCGTTCTGGCCGCGCAACGACAGGTGGATGTGACAGGAACTGCCCTCAAGCTCATTGTATTTGGCCATAAAGGTGATCGACTTGCCGTGCTGCGCAGCGATCTCCTTGGCGGCAGTCTTGTAGACGCTGTGGTTATCGGCCGACACGAGCGCCTCGTCGAAGAGGAAGCCGATCTCGTGTTGGCCGTAATTGCATTCGCCCTTGGCGCCTTCGACATTCATACCGCCGGCATACATGTGATTACGAATGTCACGCAGTAGCGGCTCTACCCGGGTGCTGCCAAGGATCGAGTAGTCAACGTTGTACTGATTGGAAGGCGTCATATCGCGATATCCCGACTTCCAGGCCTCCTCATACGTTGTGTCGAACACGATGAACTCGAGCTCGGTGCCGGCTAGGACGTCGAAACCGAGCTCAGCGGCGCGCGCCAGCTGTGCCTTCAGGATGCTGCGCGGCGACTGTACGACCGGAGTGTGATCGAGCCACACGAGGTCGCATTGAATCATCGCGGTTGCCGGGAGGTGCGTGAGCAACCGAATGGTGTTGAGATCGAGCGCGAACTCCATGTCGCCGTAGCCCTTTTCCCACGACGTCATCTCATAGCCGTCGATCGTGTTCATGTCGACGTCGACGCTCAGCAGATAGTTGCAGCCCTCGGTGCCATGCTCGAGTGCGAAGTCAACAAAGAACTGGGCATGTAGGCGTTTGCCTTGGAGGCGGCCCTGCATGTCAGTGAATGCCAACACGACCGTGTCGATCGTTCCGTCGGCGATCAGCTCTTTGAGCCGATCGAGTTGCAGCAGGCGGGGATTACTCTTAATCATCGTGATCCTTTTCTCATAAAAGCCCTCGTAGGAGAGCTGCCGTGTCATCGCAGTGGCTCTCCATAACCCGTCTCGCCTTCGGAGCATCGCCGGCGAGGATGGCTTTGGCGATATCGGTATGTTGCTGGCGGGAGTGATCGATGTTGCGGTCGAGCACCGGTATGGCGTTCAACATGTCGTGCAGGCTTTTTTGAACATTGGTGACCGCTTCGATCAGTAATTGCGATTCCGAGAGCGACGCAATCGCGAGGTGGAACAGCGAATCGGCCTGCCGGTGTCGACCCGGGTCCGAAGCGTTGCCGACCTCCTCGAGGGCATGGGCAAGCATGTCCTGTTGATCGGGCGTCAACGTTTTTCTGGCGGCAGCATGAGCCGCTCCGGGCTCAACGATCCGGCGGAAGTTGAGTGCGTCGATGAGTTCTTCGGGTGGACGATTCAATGACCCCGTGGTGCCGGGGGCTTCGGGACGAAAATCCACGATAGTTCCGCCACCACGGCCACGACGGGTCAGCACTAGCCCGGCAGCGCGGAGTGCAGCGATGGCTTCACGCAGAGTTGCTCGCGAGACGCCCAGTCGTTCAGCGAGTTCGCGCTCCGGTGGCAGCATCCGGCCATCCTCGAAAACACCAAGTCTGATAGCCGTTGCCAGCTGTTCGACGCAGGACTCGAAGGCATGGTTTCCACGGATGGGACGCAACACTGCATCGCCCAAACCGCTTATGTTGTCCGTCATCACGACACCTTCGATCAAGTTCCTGAAGTGATGCTATGGCGAACGCTAAGCATGAGTCAATGGCCTGACTTCATACCTCTAGTCGTTTCGGATCATACGGGGCCTTCAGCGAGACCGCGATCGTGGCGAGCTTCCCCCCGACATTGACCTGATAGCTACCTGCTCTGACGTATTCAGCGGACGCCTTTTGGTCCAGCGCCGCCGTGATGTACGCCAACCCCACACTCGCTCCAACGGCCTCCCCCCAGGCCGCCGACATCACCTGACCGGCGACTTCACCATCACGAAGCACGAGTTCACCGCCCCACAGCATGAGCACGGAGTCATCGCAGACGAACGAGATGAGCCGTGTCCTCGGGCCGTCGACCCGCGCCTGCTCCACGGCGCTCCGACCGAGAAAGTCGATATCGCCTTTGAGCTTGCAGGCGAACAGAAGTCCGGCCTCAACCGGGTTGTAATCCGGCGTTAATTCACGGCCGAAGGCTCGGTAGCCCATTTCGAGTCGCATCGATTCGATCGCATAATAGCCCGCATTGGCCACGCCAAGATCCTTGCCGGCTGCCATCAGATCGTCATAGACGCCGACCGCAAACTCGGTCGGAACATACAGCTCCCAGCCCAACTCACCGACATACGTGATGCGTGTGGCCCGCACGGTCGCATAACCCAGATCAATCTCGCGGCTAGTCCCGAACGGGAACGCTTCATCGCTCATGTCGGCACTCGTCAGTCGGCTGAGTAGTTCACGTGACTTCGGTCCCATGACGCCATAGACCGCATAGGCCGAGGTGACATCCACAATCCGCGCGTCGAGCCCAGCAGCGATATTGCGCCGAATCCAATCTTGGTCGCGCTCGGTGGTCGCCGAGCTACTGACCAGCATGAACTCCTCGACGCCGGTCCGCGTGACCGTGAGATCGGACTCGTAGGTGCCGCGCTTATTAAGCAGCGCTGTGTAGACAGTTCGCCCAATTTCGACAGCGACATCATTGCTGCAGATCCATTGCAGCGCCTTTTCAGCATCTACCCCAATCATTAAATATTTGGAAAACGATGTCTGGTCGAAGACCGCAACCGCGCTACGGGTCGCCCGCTGCTCGGCCGCGGACCACGGCAACCAGTTCTGTTTGCCCCATGCATACTCGATCGCCGGATCAACGTCTGCCGGCGCAAAGTAGTTGGCCCGCTCCCAGCCCATACGACTGCCGAAACACGCATTGGCTGCGACGAGTCGCTCGTACGCCGGAGAGCGACGAAACGGTCGCGCTGTCTCATACTCACGGTTGGGCCACGGAATCGAGTAGTGCAATCCCAAGACTTCACCGACCCGCGCGCGCAACCACTGGCTATTGCCGTTGAAGGCCGCAAAGCGACGGATGTCGACCGCAACGAGATCGGAGGTCGGCTCGCCAGCAATGATCCATTCGGCCAGCGCGCGCCCGGCGCCACCGGCCGAAGCAATTCCGACAGAGTTGAAGCCCGCGCCGACGAAAAAGTTCTTGACCTCTGGTGCCTCACCGAGGATGAACTGATTGTCCGGGGTGAAACTCTCCGGACCGTTGTAGAACTTGCGAATTCCCGTGTCATTGAGAACCGGGATTCGCACTACCGCGTTGTCCATCAGCACCTGGAAGTGGTCCCAGTCCTCCTCGAGCAACTGGAACTCGAAGGGATAGGGGATCTTGTCGGGGGACACCCACGGTTTGGCGACCGGCTCGAAGCCACCCACGACAAGCCCGCCGACCTCTTCCTTGAAGTAGGTGTAGCCATCGGGATCGCGCAGAATTGGCATATCGGTGTGCATGCCCTCGATCTGATCGGTGACAACGTAGAAGTGCTCTGCGGAGTGCAGTGGCACCGTGACACCGATTTTCGCCGCGAGCTGATTTGCCCATTGACCGGCGCAATTCACCACGATTTCGGCCTCAATGTCGCCGCGGTCGGTTCGAACGCCGGTGACCGCTCCGTCGCTGAGCAATACCTCATCGACGCGTACGTGCTCGATGACCGTTGCTCCGCGCAGCCGGGCACCCTTGGCCAGAGCGTTGGTCAGATCAGTCGGATTGGCCTTTCCGTCACCCGGCAGCCAGATGGCGCCGACGAGATCATCGGTCGCAATTAGGGGGAAGTGTTCCAGTGCTCCTGCGGGCGTAAGCAGCTCGCAGTCAAGCTCGAAGGCCGCCGCGGTCGCCGCGGTACGCCGCAGTTGCATCATCCGGTCCTCGGTGCGGGCCACGATCACGCCACCGCATTGCTTGTAGCCCGCGCTCAATCCGGTCTCGGCCTCGAGCTGCGCATATAGCTCGGTCGAATATTGAACCAGTCTCGTTCCTGCCTGGGTGGCACGAAGCTGGCCAACCAAGCCAGCGGCATGCCACGTTGTTCCGCACGACAACTCACCCTGTTCGAGGAGAACCACATCGGTCTGTCCGGCCTTCGTGAGGTGGTAAGCCACGCTGGTGCCGATCACACCGCCACCAATGATCACGATCCGCGCCCGCGATGGCCATTCGACGCTGCTCATCGGACGATCTCCTTGTCGTCCTGCACGGCAAGTTCGAGCAATCGGACAAAATCAGCGGACTCGAACTCCTTGACCGCTCCTTCGAACCGCTCCATGCCCCAGTTGTGGAAGTCGAAATCGAAATCATTGGTTGCGGCCTGGATATAGCCCCACAGCGACCACCCGTATTGGGACACGATCGACTGCAATCGTGTCCGTGCGATCAGGACCGGTGAATGGCGTCCCACATACGCCGTAACGAATTCGTCTAAATGTTCCAAATCGAGCCCGCATTCGGTCCAGGTGTTGCCAAGCTCGAAGTAGGGATCGTTATTACCGGAATATTCGTAGTCAATGATCCACAACTTTGACCCGTCATCGACAAAGTTGCCAGCCAGAAGATCGTTGTTGCACGGTACGGTCGGCCCCGCCTGCACCGCGAGAGCGGCCTTGATCTGCTGGAACTTATCGTCGAAATCCGTATAACCCGCGGGCAACCAAAAGCCCTGCTCGAGAATTATCCGCAGATAGCGCGCCTGACGAGCGAACATATCGAAGTCATTGGCAAATCGCGGCCCGGCATGCAGGGTCCGGCATGCCTGCGCCGCACGCGGCAGCATTCCAGGTTGACGCAAGTCCTCATTCACCAAGCCGGGACCGTCGATGTAGGCAATGACTAGGACTTCAAGCTGCGGGCAATATTCAACGAACGGCGCGCCGATGCCCGCCTGCTCGGCGGCGCGGGTGTTGAGCTGCTCAGCATTGCGATCAATCCCCAACAGCTTAATATCGCTGCGGCTGCAGCGAGCGACGAGCACGTTTTGTCCGGCATTAATTTTGATGTTGAGATTGGTGAGCCCGCCGGGGAGTTCCTCAAAAGTTCGGGGCCGATCACTCAGGCTGGGAATTTGGTCAAACAGAATCTCAAGCCGCTGCCGATCAGCTGAATCAAGCATCCGGGAACCACCTTCCATGAAGTGTGAGCAGCCTACCCCGCGCTCGCCTTAAAGGTCTAGACTATTGCGCGTGATGGGCGCACGTGGAATACCGGCGGCAATTTTCGATTTCAACGGCACGCTGTCCGACGACGAGCCGGTGTTGTTCAGAATCTTTGGTGAACTGTTTGCTCAGCAATGGGGCTATCAACTGGGACGCGCAGAATATTTCGACCAGCTTGCCGGCCACAGCGACCGCGAGATCATCCAAACGGTCGTCAACCAGTGCATGGCCGGCAGCACCAGGGCTGAACGCGATCGCATCGTCGACGATCTGCTCGCCAAGCGGCAGGTTCGCTATCGGGAAATCGTGGCCCAGAACAGCCCAATCTTGCCCGCCACCGTTGAGCTCGTACGGATGTTGGCCGCCCAAGGTAGTGCGCTGGCGATCGTGACCGGCGCGCAACGCGCCGATGTCCAACACGTACTGGCCCACAGTTCGATCCCTAATGCGTTCGCCCGCGTGATCGCTCAGGAGGACGTCGATCGCGGCAAGCCCGACCCGCAGGGATTCCTGCTCGCCGCGGCTGCGCTCGACGTCGACCCGCCCGACATCGTCGTTTTCGAGGACTCACTCGCCGGTATTCGGGCCGCGCGCGCCGCCCGAATGAGATGTATCGCCGTTTGTGGCACCCACGATGAAGCGACGCTGCGGGCCGAATGTGCGCTCGTTGTGGCTGCGCTCAGCCCTTCGGTTCTTGACTTATTGTGAGTTCCGCAGCCACGGGGCTGGAGATTCCCGTGCGCAGGCCGATCCGCGTGCGATCGGCACGATAGCGGTCGAAGGCATGCTCGACCGGTTGTCCCGTCGCGGTGAATGACGTGCGCGTCACCAGCATCAGCGCAGCACCGGCCTCAATTGACAACAGCTCAGCCTGTTCCTGCGTTGCGAGCGTCGGCTCCAGCCATTCCTGCGCGTGATGGGGAGCCAGATCATAATCCTTGCGCATCACCGAATAGAGCGATCCGGTGAGCGGGCGTTCAACCAGTCCGGGGAACAGGTTGGCCGGAAGGTAGGTCTGCTCCAATGCCAGCGGTACGCGATTTGCCGAGCGAACGCGGATGAGTTCGCAGACTTGGGCATTTCGCGCCAGGTTCAACGCCGCGGCCACCGGCGTAGCGGCCGTCATCAGTCGGAGGCTGATCACACGAGCGCCGGCACGCACATCGGCGCGACGCATTTGTTCGGTGAAGCCGGGAAGTCCGGTCAGGTCGCACTCGATCTGAATCTCACGAATGAAATTGCCGCCAGCTCGGCCGCGGTGCGATTCGATCAGGCCCCTGGCCTCTAGGGTTCCCAACGCTTGTCGCAACGTCATACGACTGACCCCGAGGGAATCGGCTAGGTCATCCTCCCGCGGCAGTTTGTCGTCGGGCCGAAGCTTCCCTGATTTGATTGCGCGAAGCAGCCATCGTTCAATCAAAACATGTGAGGGTTCTGCCGTCTTGGTACCGAACGTGGGCTTATTGCCCAGTGCCCGATGATTGACGTCCAGAACCCTCACATGCGAAACCTTACCGATATTGCAGAGACACTCCCCGATTAGTCATCAAATGCCTGGACGACATCGGGATCGAAGGTGTTCTTCGGACCCGTGAACCACTTGCGTGCCGAGATGAACCACCACAAGGTCAACACGATCAAGGTGCCGATCGTCAGGATCGGTGCGTAGTTCACATCGCTCCACGTGAAGGAGGAATCAAACGGGTTTCCCGAGGGAGTGAACGGCAGGATGAAATAAATGCAGATGATGACGATCTCAGTGCACGCGATCAGATTCATCCACTTGTACTTCTTGCCATTTGTCCAACTGCCTGGCGCAAATGCGTCACCCATCCGCCAGCGGAGGAAGATCGGGATGAGGAAGGCCAGATACAGCCCGATCACCGCGACCGATGTCACCGCGTAGAACGCAATCGGGATTCCACCAATACCTTTGAGTGCCGGCAATGTGATGATGGCACCGATCACGGCAACGAAAATAACGGCGTTTCCGGGGACTTTGGTCTTCGGATTAACCTTTGACCACAACTTCGAACCCGGGATCGCACCGTCACGCGAGAACGCGAACGTCATACGTGATGAACTCGTCAGGCACGCGATCGTGCAGAAGAACTGGCCGGCCGTCGCAATGGCCAAAATAATGAAATGCCAACCCTCGCCGAGTGCCTGACTGAAGATTGCATCGACCGCACCGCCGCCGTCGGTGACGCCTTGGGGGTCTTGAACCGCGAACAGGAACGAGAGCAAGAGGACCCAGCCGCCAATCGCGGAGTACGCGATCGAGCGCCAAATTCCCTTCGCTGCGCCTTCGGCGGCACCCTGCGTTTCTTCCGACATGTGAGCCGAGGCATCGAAGCCGGTGATCGTGTATTGCGTCAGCAGGAAGCCCAACGGAAGCACCAGGAACCAGTACTTACCATCGGCGAAGCCAGAGTTGTTGATCCGCTCGGTGAACACGAAGTCCATGCTTTGGTGGGTTTCGGGGATGATCACCAGGATGAGAATCACCGCTGCTGCGCCCGCCACGTGCCACCACACCGAAATGTTATTGAGCACGGCGAGCAAATGACCGCTGAAGATGTTCAGCGCTGCGGCGACCGCCAGAATGATCACGAAGATCACATACACACGACCAAGACTGTAGCTGTGGAGATAGCTGTCACTCACGGTCTGCAGCGTCAGGTCTAAGAAGGTCGCACAGCCGTAGGCGACCGAGGCCGTGACCGCGAGGAGGCCGATGAGGTTGAGCCAGCCGGTATAGAAACCGGTAGCCGGACCGCCCATCTTGGACGCCCACCAGTAGATGCCACCTGACGTCGGATAGGCCGACACCAGTTCTGACATCGTGAAACCGATGACAAGAATGAACAACGAAATGATTGGCCAGCCCCAGGAAATAGCGACTGGGCCGCCGTTGTTCCACGCCTGGCCAAAGGTCGTGAAACAGCCGGCGAGGATCGAAATGATCGAGAACGAAATTGCAAAGTTCGAAAAGCCCGACCAGTTCCGATTCAGTTCTTGTTTATAGCCGAGGCTCGCGAGCAGTCGCTCATCCTCAGAAAGGTTATTGGGATCTGCCATGTTCGGTCCACCAATTCTCGAAGAAGTTGGTTGATGCTAACCCAACTATTGGATTGGATCTAGACCTTTAACCAGAAAAGTTTCTGACCTGTGGTGCCGGTGACTGTCATCAAGTACGCCCGGGAATAAGTGAACCGCCCCACACGGCGAGGTATGGAGCGGTTCACTGATGAGGATACGGCTGACCGTCAAATCGGGCTCGGCGGGGTCGGCCAATGGGAAAGGTCAGGATCGGCCGACAGCCGATCCTGACCTTTCGTCGCGCGAGTTACAACTAGTTCGCGGCAACCACGTTGAGTTTGACCTCTGCGCTGACCTCGAGATGAACCCGAACGCGAACCGTGTGGACACCGAGCGCCTTGATCGGATTGCCGATCTCGACGCGTCGCTTGTCGACCGAAGCGCCGGCCGCCTCGAGCGCATCGGCGATATCGGCAACGGTCACGGCCCCGAACAGGCGACCCGAATCGCCGGCGCGGACCGCGAGGTTGGTCGTACCGTTCTCGAGCGTCGCCTTGATGGCCTTCGCTTCATCGAGATCGTGGACAGCGCGCGAGTCGCGCGCAGCCTTGATCGACTCAACCTGCTTGGCAGCACCCTTCGACCAACGGATGGCGAAGTTGCGCGGCAGCAGGAAGTTGCGGCCGTAGCCGTCCTTGACGTCGACAATGTCGCCAGGCGTTCCGAGGTTCGAGACCTCGTGCGTGAGGATAAGTTTCATCGTCAATCCCCTCAGCGGCTGTTCGACGTGTAAGGCAACAGAGCCATTTCGCGGGCGTTCTTGATTGCCTTGGCGATGAGACGCTGCTCCTGGACCGAGACACCAGTGACACGACGGGCGCGGATCTTCCCGCGGTCCGAGATGAATTTGCGCAGGAGCGCGGTGTCCTTGTAATTGATTTCTGTGACTTTTGCGGCCTTGAGCGGATTGCTCTTTTTCTTAGGGACGCGGATAACTGGCTTTGCCATGAAATTCCTTTTGATCCTTCTGACGTGTGATTAGAACGGGGGCTCTTCGGCTGAAGCGCCACCGCCCCATGCGCCAGCACCACCTTGCGGAGCGGCAGGAGCCGTCGACCACGGATTGTTATCCGCTGCCGGACGTGCCTGGCCGCCACCCTGATTGCCCTGATTGCCTTGATTGCCGCCGAAGTCGCTATTGGACCGGTTGGCTTTCGTCACCTTGGCAGTGGCGTAGCGCAACGCGGGGCCGACTTCGTCGACATTCATCTCGACGCTCGTGCCCTTCGAGCCATCCTGGCGTTCAAAATTGCGAACTTTCAGGGCTCCGGTCACGATGACGCGCTGCCCCTTCTGGAGGGACTCAGCGACATTTTCGGCGAGCTGGCGCCATGCTGCACACCGCAGGAACAGTGCATCGCCGTCTTTCCATTCGTTCGTCTGCTTATCAAACGTACGGGGGGTGGAAGCAACGGTGAAGTTGGCAACGGCCGCGCCCGAAGGAGTGAATTTCAGCTCCGGGTCATCGGTGAGGTTGCCCACAACGGTGATGATTGTTTCGCCTGCCATGAGAGATGGCCTTTCAGGTGGGTGGTGTCTGACTCAAGTGAACAACAACCCGGTGACATTTTCGAGGTGAGTATCCACAGCTTGAAATGTTCCGGGCCAGTCCTTGGGACCGAACGGACTACTTGACGTCCGGGCGGGTGACCTTCGTACGCATCACGGACTCATTGAGCGTCAACTGACGGTCAAGTTCCTTGACAGTCGCGGGCTCTGCTTTGAGATCCACGACGGCGTAGATGCCTTCGGACTTCTTGTTGATCTCGTAGGCAAGACGACGCTTACCCCACACATCAACATTGTCAACGGATCCACCATCTTGACGAACCACATTCAAATAGGTGTCAAGGCTGGGGGCTACGGTGCGTTCCTCGAGGTCGGGATCGAGGATGATCATCAATTCGTACTGACGCAAGGCGACTCCACCTCCTTCGGTCTAGGCGGCTACGGACGGTCCGTAGCAGGAGGGCGCTGCATCAACCGGCCGAAACCGGTCAACGTTGTCAACAAGACAACTGCATCAGCCTACCCGTATTGGCCCCATCGAAGCGAATCCACCCCACCCCCACCCCACAGTTCCGCCGAGTGGCGCAGATTCGGGGATTTGAACTGCGAAAAACCCCGAATCTGCGCCACTCGTTCACAGATCTGCGCCACTCGCCGAGTTTGCCGGTCTGGGAGTCGTGGTTCGTGCGAAACGTGCAAGCCTGCGTATGAGCGCCCGTCGACCATTGGCGCTGAGCGAAGATGCCTCAAATTCATGCTGCCAAGCCTTGAGCCGACGCGCATCGTGGCGCAGACCAAGCGCCGCCTCTGCATCAGCGATGATCAAGCCCGGATTACGATCAATCTCGATCGCGGTGTAGCCAAAGCGCTCGAAGCCTAATCGGACACAGGCCTTCTCGCGGCTGAGGTCAGTTCGATGTTGAGCCCGATCACGGTGAACTGCGCCGTCGTATTCGGCAAGCCGATTCGTGCCACGGATGAGTAGGTCAGCTCTCGCCACGAACTGTCCATCCCTATCTCGAAGGACCACTTGCGGCTCGACACGGATGCCGGAGAGTTCGAACAACAATCGAAGAACAGTCTCCCAGGGAGATTCGCTACGCCCATCGCAGTGATCAAGCGCTCGTCGGAGTACACGTACGCCACGTCGCCCCTTGCACATCGTGGCCCGAATTGAAGCGACCGTGACTTCGCTGCGATGCAGAGCGCAGTCGATCACAATGACTAAATCGATGAGCGACAGATGCTCGGCAAGTTCGATAATCGTCCACTCCGCCGATGCGACCGGTAGCTTGCGGATCTCCGACCGGTGCCCCCGCGGGATATCGCAGCGGCGCACATACACACCCCGCCGATCGTGGTGCGGCGCTTCACCGTCTGTGCCAGCGATGATCGGCGAATCCGGAACGTACGGCAACCACCATTCACGCAGTTGAGCGCTGGTCAGGTGCGTGAACACGGCGTTGCCCGCGAGCATCATCATCACTGCTTCACAAACCACGATGAGATCGCTGGAATCGTCGCGGTGCACGGCAACGCCATCGGTTGGATGGTCAAACATTGGTCGACGCAGTTGATCGGGAGTGAATCCGGCCATCGCTGCATCCCGGTGTCGAATCGGTCGCATAGGCCGACTTTGGTCCCCGCCGCGTACGCCCGACAATCACCAAATCAGAGCCTGTGGACAAACTCAGCTATCCACAGCCCCGCGAGTGGCGCAAATCTGACGTCGAGTGGCGGGGGGGGGGGGGGGGTGTGACCACGAAAAACCCCGAATCTGCGCCACTCGCGGGGTTGGGGGTTACTCGGTTCCGATGGCGTTGAGCACGTTGAGTTTTGCCGCCCGACGAGCCGGTAACACGGCGGCGAGTATGCCGACCAGAGCCGAGACGATGACGAACGCGATCAGTCGGACCCACGGAACGGCCAGATTGGTGATGCCTTGATCGGCCACCGCCCGCTGCAGCACGACGCCGAAGATCAGTCCGAGACCGATACCAAGAACCGCACCGAGGACCGCAATCGCGACTGCTTCGAGTCGGACCATGCGCCGCAACTGCCGCCGACTCATCCCGACCGCCCGCAACAGGCCAACCTCCCGGGTCCGCTCGATGACGCTCAGCGCGAGCGTGTTGACGATGCCAAGCGCCGCGATGATGATCGCGAGCCCCAGCAGCGCATAGATCAGGTAGAGCAGCTGATTAACTTGGGAGCGTTGCGCGTCGGCGAAGTCCTTCTTGTTCTGGACTGTCACGGTCGGGAAGTTCTTCGTGACCCGCTCGATCTTCTTGCCCAGCGCAACCTTGTCGACGCCCGGGGCAGCATTGACACTGATATTGGAGTCGACCCGTTTGAGCTTCGCCGCAGTCACGGTCGAGAACGGCACCATGACCGGGCCAACGACATAGGTTTTGGCGTAGATTCCGGCGACCGTCGCTTTGAGCGGTCCCGAAGCGAACTTGAGGGTGAGCGAGTCACCGACCTTAACGCCGTACTTGCTCGCTGTGTCCTCGGTCAGTGCGATCTGACCGGCTGCCAGGGTTTTGACCCCGTCGCGATACTTCAGCTGGTAAATCCGGTTGATCTCGGTCGCATCAACCGCGGTCGCAAATACCGTCGAGCCCTTGATTTTGAACACGGTCGACTGCACCGCTGCGGTAGCGCCGACGCCGTCAATCTTTGCTATCTTCTGCCCAATCGTGGCCGAGAACGGCTCGCCGACCGCATTCGAGACGAGATAGTCCGAGGTGAATTCCTTGGTGACGCCAACATCAATCGACTTGTTGATCGATGCCCCCAGGATCGACATCATCGTGACAAGAGTCAGCCCGATCATCAGCGCGGACGCAGTTGCGGCCGTACGCCGTGGGTTGCGCAATGAGTTCTCGGTGGCGAGATTGCCGACCATCCCGTATGTCTTGCGGTAGCCGAAGCCAAGCACATTCAGGACCGGCCGGCCGAGGATCGGGCTGAGCAGCGCGACGCCGATCAAGATTCCGAGGGCACCCGCCCCGACCATCGCCGTCGTACGGTTCCCGTCGAAGCTTCCGAACAGTCCACTGACCAAGAACCCGGCTCCGACTAAACACAGCAGTGACCCGATGATCGATCGGCGCCGGATCGAACTTTCCGGCATCGCCACGTCGTCGCGCATTGCGGCCACCGGGGCGATCCGAGCCGCTCGACGCGCCGGCAACCACGCGGCGAATACCGTCACCACGATGCCAACGGCATAGGCGACGATCGCGGTACGCGGCTTGAACACCAACGGTGAACCGGACAGATCAAGCCCGACTTGAGCAAAGATCAATTTAAGCCCCGCGGCCAACCCAAATCCCAGCAACAATCCGAGCGTCGAACCAATCAACCCCACGATGAGCGCTTCGAAGCGCACTGATCGCATGACCTGTCGCCGGGAGGCGCCGAGCGCGCGAAGCAGCGCCAACTCTCGACTTCGTTGTGCGACGAGGATCGAGAAGGTGTTGATGATCAAGAACGTCCCGACCACGAGCGCGATGCCAGCAAAAACCAGCAGGAACGTATTGAGGAAGCCAAGCACCGTGTCGATGAGTCCCTTGGCCTCATCAGCCGCCTTCTGTCCGGTGATGGCCTCGAACCCCGGCGGTAGTTCCTTGGCAACTGCTGCGGTGAGTTGCTGTTGCGAAACGCCAGGCGCCGCCGTGATCCCGACACTTGTGTAGGCATCCTTGCCGCCGACAAACAGCTTCTGCGTCGTCTTGGTGTCAAGGAATACGAGCGTCGCGCCGGCAATCCCGCCGCCCACAAAGTCGGCATAGCCGACGAGTTTGGCGGTGAACCGGGCGGTCGAGCCCGCCGTGACCATCGTGACGCTGTCGCCAATTTTGTAGCCCGCAGTGTCGGCCGACCGGCGATCTAGTGCGACCTCGCCGAAGTTCGTCGGCGGATGTCCGGTCTTGACCGTGACCATCTGCTGACCGGCTGCGTTGGGCGCGTCGGAATAGTTGAAGGTCAGCGTTGGTGCGCCGGTTCCGCCCAATAATTTGCCATCTTTGCGCACGACGAACAGCCCGGCGCCCTGGACTGATGGATCCACCCGCGCGGCGCCCGGCGTCTTGCGGAGTTCGGCGACCGTGGCCGCCGAAATCGTACGGTCGTCGATGTTGAACGACGATCCAACCGAGTTCGGATCCATGCCCTTGGGTCGTACGGTCGAGTCCGATACTGAGCCGCTGACGATGCTGTCGAAACTCGCCGACATCGTGTCGGTGAAGACCAGCGATCCGGCGACAAATGCGACGCCCAAAACGATCGCGAACGCACTGAGTAGAAGCCGAACCTTGCGGGCCAGGAGGTTGCGTAGGGTTACGCGCAGCATCTGCTCAGGCTCCCGGGCGTGTCTGGAGCGCGGTCATGTGTTCGAGAATCGTCTCGACCGTCGGATTGCGGAGCTCGTCAACGACCTTGCCGTCGGCCAAGAAGACAACTCGATCGGTGTAGGCCGCAGCGATCGAATCATGCGTCACCATCACAATCGTTTGACCGAACTCGGAGACGCTGCGGCGCAGGAAGCCCAATACCTCGGCGCCCGACGTCGAATCAAGGTTGCCGGTCGGTTCGTCGGCGAAAACGATCGACGGGCGACTGACCAGGGCTCGGGCGCAGGCAACACGTTGCTGTTGCCCGCCGGACATCTCATTGGGGCGGTGCTTGAGCCGGTCGCGCAAACCGACAGTGTCGATCACGGTGTCGAACCACTCCTGATCGGGTTTGCGGCCAGCGATTGCCAGCGGCAGCAGGATGTTCTCCTCGGCGCTGAGAGTGGGGACGAGGTTGAAGGACTGGAACACGAAGCCAATCCGGTCAC
Source organism: Aeromicrobium changchenzhani (assembly GCF_057586615.1). Taxonomy (NCBI): domain Bacteria; kingdom Bacillati; phylum Actinomycetota; class Actinomycetes; order Propionibacteriales; family Nocardioidaceae; genus Aeromicrobium; species Aeromicrobium changchenzhani. Next base: position 3,540,529 of record NZ_CM172480.1, read on the forward strand.
GCCGCAATTGGGTCAGTGCCTTGTCCTTCAGCGAGGAGAGTTCGATGTCGCCGATCGACACGTGGCCGTCGGTGGCAGTGTCGAGCGCGGCGAGGCAATGCATCAGCGTCGACTTGCCCGATCCGGACGGCCCCATGATTGCGGTGAACTCGCCCTCATACATCTCGATCGTGACGCCATCGAGTGCTCGTACGGTTGCATCGCCCTTGCCATAGATCTTGCTGAGCTGCTCCGCACGTGCGGCGACAGGACGGGCGGTCAGGTCCAGATGGGTCATCGATTCTCCAAAGATCAGCCGGCTACTGGGTCCAAACTACCGAGTCCGCCACCGCGGCGTCACGCGTCGCAGTTTTTGAGGTCGGTCTCGGCCAGCGGCTTGCCTTCCGGCGTTATGTACGTCACCCAGAGCACCGTGTCGACTTTGCCCTCATTGCGCCCTTCATGGCGGTAGCCCTTGCCCTCGATGATCGAGTCGCCCAACTTGTAGACATGCACACCGCCGGGGTAGATGGCCGCATAATGCGTGAGCTCACCGGCAGCGACGACCGCGACGAGTTGCCCGTAATGGCAATGTTCGCCAGTGCTCGCGCCCGGTGCGATCGTGATTTTCCGGAACATCACGCCGACCCCAGCTTTGCCGCCGTCAACCGAAACATTGACCGGCGCGGCCTGTTCACCAGCGGCCTCATCGACCGCGCGTATGGGCTGCTCGGCCGAGGTCGACGCTGCTGGCCGAATAGTCGAAACGGAGTCCGATCCGCACGCGGACAGCAGCAGACCCGCAGCGATAGCAGCCAACATCGCGACGCCGCGCCTAGCTTGGAACATTCTGGAGTAACAAGGCGCGAGGCGAGTACTCATAAAAGTTCCTTATGTGGTCCGACTCTGACCGATACCGGCAACAGATGCGACCCTACCGAGCAGCTAGGTCACCGCCCGCAGGGTTCGCCGCAGGTCAATTCAGCTCCGCTGATGCGGCCCACAGATTGACGCCAGCCTCGCCAGCAAAGGTGTCGATCCGCGCCAACTCATCGGCGCTGAACTCGGTATGCGCGGCCGCCGCGAGATTTTCATCGAGCTGCGCAACCGACGAGACGCCGATCAGCGCAGAGGTGACGCCGCCGGGACGAAGCACCCACGACAGCGCCATCTGGGCGAGGGTCTGTCCGCGCTCCTTTGCAATTTGGGCGAGGCCACGAAGTCGATCACGGTTGTCATCACTGGCCATCGACTCATCGAAAGAGCCCCGGTCCTGCGAACGTTCGGGATGGGCGCTCTCGACATACCGATCGGACAGCAGACCCTGCGCGAGGACGGTGAACCCAATCGAGCCGATCCCCTCCTGCTGAAGGGTTTCCAATAGTCCTTGCTCGACCCATCGGTTGAGCATCGAGTAGGACGGTTGATGGATCACGATCGGGGTGCCGAGTTCATGCGCAATCCTGGCCGCCTCAACCGTGCGTTCGGGTGAGTAGGACGAGATGCCCGCATACAACGCCTTGCCCTGGCGGACTGCGGTGTCAAGTGCGCCGATCGTCTCCTCGAGCGGGGTGTCAGGGTCGAAGCGGTGCGAATAGAAGATGTCGACGTGATCGACGCTCATCCGCTGCAATGAGGCATCCAGGGAGGCGAGCAGGTATTTGCGCGAGCCCGCATTGCCAGAGGGTCCGGGCCACATGTCCCAACCAGCCTTCGTCGACAAGATCAACTCGTCGCGGTAGGCCTTGAAGTCGCTACGCATCATCCGGCCAAAATTTTCCTCGGCCGAACCATAAGGCGGGCCGTAATTGTTGGCCAGATCAAAATGGGTGATTCCGTTGTCGAAGGCATGGCGCAGGACCTCACGCTGCCGGTCGAAGGGCCGGTTGTCGCCGAAATTCCACCACAGGCCCATCGACAGCGGCGGGAGGAACAGGCCCGAGCGGCCAATGCGGCGATAGTCCCAATGCGTGTAGCGGTCGGCGGCAGCGACATAGGGACGATGGGTTTCGGGAACAGGCGCGGCGAAGGACTCACTCATGGGCTCAACGCTAACGCTTGCCGATGACATCGCGCGATCGCGAACCAAAATTGGTTGAACCCAGATACTCTTGGCTCGTCGGTTCTATGAGAGGCGGCGTCGTGGACACCTATGTGCTTGTCCTCAACGCGAGTTATGAGCCACTCCAACGCGTCTCAATGCAGCATGCAATCAAAATGTTGGTCCGCGAAGTCGCCGTGATCGAAGAGGCCCACGAAGGCAATTTCGGCCCTTTTCCGATGCCCAAGGTGCTGCGACTCGTTCGCTATGTCGTCATGAAGTGGGCCCACCGCCGCCGTCATCTGTGCACCAAGTCGGCAATCAAGGCGCGCGACAAAATGTGTGCCTACTGCGGTGGCCATGCCGAGACCGTCGATCACATCATCCCGCGCAGTCGCGGCGGCGCGCTGACCTGGGAGAACGCCGTGGCCGCCTGTTTGAAGTGCAATCACCGCAAAGCCAACCGGACGCCGGGCGAGGCCGGCATGAAACTCATGCTCGAGCCGAGCATGCCAAAATATGCGGTGGCGGTGGGTTAGAGCCCAACTGATTCATAGATGTCCTCAAGCGAATCGAGGTAGGCACCCTCGTCGTCACCGGCTGCAATCTGCGCGGCTTGTGCCATGTCCTGGATTTCGGTGGCGACAACTTCATAGCGCTGTGCCCACTTCGCCGCATCGATCTGCCAATAGCCACAGGTGTAGAAGTCCGTTTGCGGCCAGCCCAAGACCCGCCGCAAATGCTTGCGCACGGCCCGGTTGGCACGTGCTTCGCCGGCGAGCCAGACATAACGGTCGGTCGCGGGCAACGGGCACTCGGTCACCGCATTCACCAGCTCAACGGACAGCGCGTTGTCATCGGCGACGACCCGCCACTCTACTGAGACGGCACCGGCACTCGGCAACGGAATCTGATCGTCCGGATCGGTGACAACCACCACGACCTGCGCTTGCTGATCCGGTTCGAGGCCGCGCAGGATACGAGCCAGCGCCGGCACTCCGGTCAGATCGCTGACGAGCAACTGCCAGCCGACATTAGGCGGAGCGGCATAAAGGCCGTATGGCTCGATCAGACCAACTTCATCACCGGGCGCGCAGCTCTGCGCCCAGTCCGAGCCGACGCCACCGTCGTGACGAACGATGTCGACGTCGATCTCCGCGACACCGTCAACAATCCGGTGATCGGAGACGGTGTAGACCCGGGAGGCAGGTTCGGCTGCGCCGTCGGGATGGGTGACGACCCAGGTATCGGAGATCTCGGGAAGTACGAGTGGCGCGCCGGCCGGTGGGATCAACAGCCGCACATACTCATCGGGGATCCCGGTCGACGCGAAATCGCCAAGACCGCTGAACGTCACGCTGATCAAATGCTTCGACAACTGCCGCTTGCCGCATACGGTTGCACGAAAAGTACGGATCATGATTTCCCATCGGTGGAACACATAGCAATTAATTAGGCTACCCTAACAACTGTCGGATGCCAACGCGTCTCGCCCAATCACCCGCACCCGGTAGCCTCGGGGGGTGACTTCCGTACTGACTGTCAGGACCATCGGCACTGCCGAACACCTCGACTACATTCGTACCCGATCATCGGTGAGTTTCCTACAAACCCCTGCTTGGGCCACGGTGAAGAACGAATGGCGCGGCGAGTCGATCGGCTGGTTCGATGGCCGTGAACTGGTTGGGGTCGGCCTTGTCCTCTATCGAAAACTGCCAAAACTCAAGCGGTTCCTGGCCTACCTCCCTGAGGGCCCAGTGATCGATTGGCACAACGACCGGCTCGACGACTGGCTCACGCCGATGACCACCCACCTCAAAAACCAGGGCGCGTTCGGCATACGTATGGGGCCGCCGGTTGCCACCCGTTACTGGCACGCCGCAACGGTTAAACAGGCGATCGCGGATCCCGCGCTGCCGGCCCTTGCCGATGTTCCGGCCGATGTCAGCGATGCTGCTGCCGGTTCACTGCGGACTCAGCTTGAGCAACTTGGTTGGAAGGAAATTCCGACCGAAGGTGGCTTCGCGGCCGGCCAACCCAAATACAACTTCTGGGTTTCGCTGGCCGGCAAGACCGAAGAACAGGTCCTAGCCGGCATGAATCAACTGTGGCGGCGCAACATCAAGAAGGCCGCCAAACTCGGCGTCGAGGTCACCGTTGGTGGGCGCGATCAGCTCCCCGATTTCCATCGGCTCTATGTCGAGACTGCCGAACGCGATCGCTTCACGCCGCGACCGCTGTCCTACTTCGAGCGCATGTATGACGCGCTGAATGCCGAGGATCCCAACCGGATGCGGCTCTACCTCGCCCGGCATGAGGGCGATCTGATTGCCGCGACCACGATGGTCACGGTCGGCAACCACGCCTGGTATTCCTATGGCGCCTCGACCACCAACAAACGCGAGGTTCGCGGCTCGAATGCGATCCAATGGCAAATGCTCCGTGATGCTCTTGCGGCCGGCGCTGAGATCTACGACATGCGTGGCATCACCGACACGCTCGATCCAGCTGACCCACACGTCGGTCTGATCCAGTTCAAGGTCGGCACCGGCGGCGATGCGGTCGAATATCTCGGCGAATGGGATCTTCCACTCAATCGAGTCCTCTATCGCGGCTTTACTACATATATGAAGAGGCGGTGACCAATGCCATTCACACTTCAGGTCGACGCGCAGCGTTGGCGCCAACACACGCGCAGGATCATCGACGCGAATGCCGGAATCGTGCCGGTCATCAAGGGCAATGGTTATGGTTTCGGTCGCGATCTGCTCGCCACCGAAGCCGCGGCAATGGGCGCCGACCAGATCGCGGTCGGAATGTATGAAGAAGTTGCCGGCGCCCTCGAAACCTTCCCCGGCGACATCATGGTGCTCACCCCTTGGCGGCCATTCTTCACCAATGTTTCGTATGACGCCCGCGTCATCCACACCGTCGGGCGAGTAGAAGACGTCGAAGCGCTCGCGCAGACCGCACCCGCCGGCACCCGGATCATCTACGAGGGTCAATCCTCAATGTCGCGGCACGGCTTCGACCGGCATCAACTGGCGGCCGCCAAACAGGTCAAGGGCCAACTCGAGATCGCTGGCTTCGCCGTGCATCTGCCGATGGCCGGAGACAATCTGGCCGAGGCCGAATCCTGGGCCGCGGTGCTCGAAACCTCCCAGTTGGAGACCACCACCCTTTATCTATCGCACCTGAGCGATGCCGAATTCGCCACGCTGCGCGAGCGCCGCCCCAACCTTGAGATACGACCGCGCCTCGGCACCTCGTTGTGGCTCGGCGACCTGGCGGCGCTCCGACCACAGGCCACCGTCCTCGATGTGCATGAGGTCGGCCGCGGCGAGCGCATCGGCTATCGGCAGAAGCCCATGCCGCGCGACGGCTACCTGTTGATCATTGCTGGCGGCACCAGTCACGGGATCGGACTTGAGGCCCCGAAAGCGGTGGCCGGCCTGATCGGACGGGGCAAATCCGTCGCCAAGGGTGGACTCGAGGCGGCCGGTTTCTCGCTGTCACCATTCACGATCGCGGGCAAACAGCGCTGGTTTGCCGAACCACCACATATGCAGGCCAGCATGATCTTCCTACCCGCCGCCGCAACCGCACCGGCGGTTGGCGACTGGGTCCAGGTGGCAGTGCGCTTCACGACCGCAACCTTCGATGCGGTCGAGTTAATCTAACTTTCGCTACTGCCCCGACTAGGGCAGCGGCAGCGGCGGCCCGTCCGGCGGAACAGATGGCGCCGGACTCGGCTTACAGCCCAGATTCCCATCGGGGACTTCCGTCGCCGGATCACAGGGCTGCTGCGTCGGAGGGGGAGTCGTCTTGGTTGGCGTCGGCTTCGGCTTGGGCTTTGGTTTCGGCGGCGGCGGTGTGTAGGTCTGACCCTTGGTCGACTTGATATTTGCCGCCGGCGGGAAGGTGCCGCAATCGGTGCCAGCCAGCGCGGCATTCATGTAGGCGCTGAAGGTCTTGGCCGGATACTGACCACCGAAGAAGGTCGGCAGATAGCCGTCAAGTCGACCAAGACCGGCGCCGCGGTTGTACATAACAGCGGTAGCCAACTTCGGCGTATAGCCGACAAACCATGACGATGACACGTGCTGGGACTGGCCTTCGCCGGCAGTTGCGGTGCCGGTCTTGCCCGCGGTCGGGCAGATCGTACGTGCATTGGTTCCGGTACCACCGCGCACGACGTCTTGCAGAGCCGACGTTGTGTCAGCCGTGACATCCTTAGGGATCGTCTGCTCGCTCGTGCTCTTGTGCTTGTAGAGGACCGAGCCCTGCGCATCCTTGACGCTCTGCACGACATACCACTGCGAGCGCTTGCCCTTGGCGGCCAAGGTCGCATAGGCATTGGCCATGTCAACGGTCGGCACGCGCTCAATACCGAGCGACGTCACCGGCACTTCGGGATAGTTCTTGAGGACATTTTCGGAGATTCCGGCGTCAGCCGCAGCGGCCTTGATCTTCGCCGGCCCATCGGACATCTGCTCGGTCAAATCCACAAATGCGGTGTTGATCGACAACGCGGTTGCCTTGGACAGCGGAACCCGGCCATATGAGACACCGGCATTCTCGCCTTCGTTCTCGACCTCATCACCATTGGGAAGCCGGATCGGTGAGTTTCCGTGCAGGATCGTTTTGAGGCTGTAACCGTCCTCGAGCGCCGCCACGACGGCAAAGGGTTTGAAGGCCGAGCCGGGCTGGCTGCCAATCGTGGCCCAGTTGAGCTGACTCTTCAGATAATCAGGGCCGCCGTACATCGCGCGGACCGCGCCGGTCCCCGGCTGGATCGAGACGAGCGCGGTATGAACATCCTTGAAACCAGGCGGGCGGATCACCTTGACCGCGGCCACTGCGGCCTTTTGGGCCTTATGGTCGAAGGTCGTGACGATCTTGTAGCCACCGCCGCTGATCTGCGAAGGTGTGAACGCTCTCTTGTCCAGTTCAATCTGAACCTGCTTCAGCAAGAAGCCCTTGCTGCCCGCATAACGATTGCCGTCCTTCTTCTTGGCAAATTTCGGCAGTTTGTCACGGTACTTCGCCAGCTGGCTCGCATCGACCGTGCCGTCTTTGGCCATGCCGTTGAGGACGTAGTTGTAACGGTTGACGATTCGTGCCGGTCCGCCCTCGACGTAGGGATCGTAATAGCCCGGGCTGTTGATGATCGCGGCGAGCGTAGCGGACTCAGGAATGGTCAATTTCGAGGCCGGATGACCGAAATAGGTCTGGGCAGCAACTTCGACTCCGTAGGAGCCGTTGCCGAAGTAGATCGTGTTGAGATAGCCCTCAAGGATGTCCGACTTGGATAACTGGTTGTGGATCTTGATCGAGAGGATTGCCTCTTTGACCTTACGAGTGATCGTCCGCTCCTGCGTCAGGTACAAAATCTTGACGTATTGCTGGGTTATCGTCGAGCCGCCGGCTTGGATCTGGCCGCTGGTGGCATTGCTGCGTACCGCCCGCAGGATGCCTTTGATGTCAATCCCGCGATTGGTGTAGAACGAGCGGTCCTCGGCGGCGACCGCGGCAGCCTGCATCGAGGCGGGGACCTTGCTCAGCGGGATCGACTTGCGGTCCTGCGTCGCAAAACTGCCGATCTTATGGGTGCCGTCGGAGTAGTAAACATTGGTTGTCTGAGTCTTGAAGTCTGCATTCGCATCGGGTATGCCGATCAAACGATAGAGCGCGAAGAATGTGATGGCACCGGCCACGACACCAGCGACACCGAGGAAGACAATCCAGCGAATGCCAGCCTTCCACCACGGATTGTCTTGGCCGCTGATCTTGCGGGCAACTCTTGAAATCACGCTCACGCGCAGTCTCTCTCACTGTCGACAACATGGTTGAACCCGAATGGCGCACCCGGATTCGATAGCGGCAGATCCTCCTGCCACCGGTTAAGTGTGCCCAATGATGCCCACAATTCGTTAATCCGGCTGCACAAGTGTTGCAACTCACGGCGGGGCCAATCGTGCAGCATGTGACGGATCGATGTATCGTATCGATATATCGAATCAACCCTCTGGCAGGAAACCCATGTCGAAACGCGGCGCAGCGCTCGAGCTCGCAGTCCTCGGACTGCTGCACGACGCGCCCATGCACGGGTATGAATTGCGCAAGCAACTCAACTCCCTGCTGGGCTGGGGTCGCGTTCTCTCCTACGGAACGCTCTATCCCTGTCTCAAGACCCTCGGGCGAGCCGGCTACATCGTGGCCGACGACACCGAGGATCCGCACGGCCGCGGACGACGCGCCCGCATCGTCTACAAATTGACCGCAGAGGGCAAAGAACATTTCACTCAAGCACTCGGGGACTCGGGACCCGCCGCTTGGGATGACGACAACTTCGGCATTCGGTTCGCGTTCTTCGCGCGGACAGATTCGCCGACACGGGTCAGGATCCTCGAAGGCCGACGTAGCCGGCTCGAGGATCGCCTCGAAAGCGTGCGCCAATCGGCGCAGAGCCGCAGAAAACGAGCAGATTCCTACACTCTGGAGCTCCAACGTCACGGTCTGGAGTCAGTCGAACGCGAAGTTCGCTGGCTCAACGATCTGATCGAGCGCGAGCGTTCCGGTGGTTATGAAGATCTGCCCGACAGCAATGAAGACACAACAACAACCAACTGATGAAGAACACACAAGTGGAGGAGAACCAATGGGTTCGGTACGCGTAGCAATAATTGGTGTAGGAAACTGCGCCACGTCGCTGATCCAGGGTGTTGAGTTCTATAAGGACGCGGATCCGAACGGCTCCGTACCTGGGCTCATGCACGTTCAGTTCGGTGACTACCACGTCAAAGACGTGGAATTTGTCGCCGCTTTCGACGTCGACGCCAAGAAGGTCGGCTTCGATCTGTCCGAAGCGACGCAGGCCAGCGAGAACAACACCATCAAGATCGCCGATGTCCCGCCGACGGGCATCATCGTCCAGCGCGGTCATACCTATGACGGTCTCGGCAAGTACTACCGCGAGACCATCGAAGAGGCTGACGGCGAAGGTGTTGACATCGTTCAGGTCCTCAAGGACACCAAGGCCGATGTGCTCGTCTCGTACCTCCCGGTGGGTTCGGAGCACGCCGACAAGTTCTATGCCCAGTGTGCAATCGACGCGAAGGTTGCCTTCGTCAACGCGCTGCCCGTGTTCATCGCTTCCGATCCCGCCTGGGCGAAGAAGTTCGAAGATGCCGGCGTCCCGATCATCGGTGACGACATCAAGAGCCAGGTCGGTGCCACCATCACGCACCGCGTCATGGCGCGCCTGTTCCAGGAGCGAGGCGTCGTTCTGGATCGCACCTACCAGCTCAACGTCGGCGGCAACATGGACTTCAAGAACATGTTGGAGCGCGACCGTCTCGAGTCCAAGAAGGTCTCCAAGACGCAGGCCGTGACGTCGAACATCGATCACGATCTCGGCACTAAAAACGTCCACATCGGCCCGTCGGACTATGTTCAGTGGCTCGATGACCGCAAGTGGGCGTACGTACGTCTCGAAGGCCGCGCATTCGGCAACGTCCCGCTCAACCTCGAGTACAAGCTCGAGGTTTGGGATTCGCCCAACTCGGCCGGCATCATCATCGACGCCATCCGTGCGGCGAAGATCGCCAAGGATCGTGGCATCGGCGGCGCCCTGCTGTCGGCAGCTGCATACCTGATGAAGTCCCCGCCGGAGCAGCGCGAAGACCATGAAGGTCGCGAGCAGCTCGAAGCCTACATCCGCGGTGAAGTCGAGCGTTAAAGATCACGCAAGCTTCAAAGCGGCTTGCCGCGGTGAAGTCGAGCGTTAAACCTCACCAACCCGCTGAGTCCGACGTTTCGGCCCCAAAAACACTCGTTTGGGGGCCGAAACGTCGGATTCAGCGCGCTTTGAACGTGGGGGACCCCAACTCAGCGCGTTTTGTACCAAGCTTGTAAGGCCACGGTGGCCTCCTCTTCGCTCATTGGGCCGTTGTCCATACGCAGTTCAAGAAGGTATTTGTAGGCCTGCCCGACTTCCGGACCCGGATCAATGTCGAGGATCGCCATGATCTGCGTGCCGTCGAGATCGGGGCGGATCGATTGAAGTTCTTCGTTCTCGGCGAGCACCGCGATGCGCGATTCGAGCGCATCATAGGTCCGCTGAAGCCGCTCGGCCTTCTTCTGATTGCGCGTCGTGCTGTCGGCGCGGGTCAGAATATGCAGTCGCTCAAGTTGATCGCCAGCGTCGCGGACATACCGGCGTACGGCTGAATCGGTCCATTCACCACTGCCATAGCCGTGGAAGCGCAGGTGCAACTCGACCAGCTTCGAGACCTGTTCGATCTCATCCTTGCTGTAGCGCAGCGCCTTCATCCGTTTGCGGACCAGCTTGGCGCCCACGACATCGTGATGATGGAACGTGACGACGCCGCCGGCCTGGAAGCGACGCGTTCGTGGTTTGCCGATGTCGTGCAGCAGCGCTGCGAGCCGGAGAATCAGATCCGGCTTGCCGCCCAGCCGGCCCTCTTGTTCCATCGATTGCTGCAGGACGATCAACGAGTGCTCGTAGACGTCCTTATGCCGGTGATGCTCATCGCGCTCGAGGATCAGCGCCGGCAACTCCGGCAGCATCTTCGTCGCGAGCCCGGTGCTGACCAACAACCGCAATCCGATTGTTGGCCGTTCACTGAGGATTAGTTTGTTGAACTCATCGCGAATCCGCTCCGCCGAAACGATATCGATGCGCTCGGCCATCTGTGTCATTGCTGCGACAACATCATCGGCGGCACGGAAATCGAGTTGGGCCGCAAACCGCGCCGCGCGCATCATCCGCAGCGGGTCATCACCGAAGGACTGCTCGGGCGTCACGGGCGTACGCAGGAGGCGCGCGCTCAGATCGCCCAGCCCACCGAAATGATCGATGAATTCACGATCGGGGATCCGTATGGCCATCGCATTGACAGCAAAATCTCGCCTCGCCAGATCACCCTCGAGCGCCGTACCGAACCGGACCGCTGGTTTGCGCGAATCGTGGTCATACTCATCGCTGCGATAGGTGGTGATTTCAAACTGGGCATTGCCCTTGCGCATTCCGATCGTGCCAAACTCGCGACCCATATCCCACGTCGCATCGGGCCAACCTTTCAGAATCGAGTCGATACGATCGGGGTCGGCCGAGGTGGTGAAATCCCAATCATTGCCAATCCGTCCAAGGAGCGCATCGCGGACGGGTCCGCCAACAAGCGCAAGTTCGTGCCCCGCGGCAGCGAAGCGCTGGCCGAGCTCATCAAGTTCTGGAACATCGTCAAATAGCGCGTCGATCAGGACGCGCTGCGAGGCGGACAGAGTAGTCGTGGGCACGGGCACATACTCTACTCGCTCAGACCTGCCGGACTCTTGTGCGCAGCACCCCTAGGATTGACGCGTGAGCACACACCGACGTCAACTGCGCCTGGTGATCGTAGCGATCGCACTTGCCCTCAGCTGCCTGATCTGGCCGCCGGCGTTCGCAGCCTCGGCCAAACCTGATCTGGCGGTTCGGATCAACTCGCTGAGCCCACTCCAACTGAGCGACAAATCGGACATCACGATGACCGGCACGGTCACGAACCGCAATTCGTACGTGTGGAAGAACACGCAGGCCTATCTCGTCATCTCCCAAGCTCCCTACACCTCACGCAGCCAACTTGACGACGCGATCAGCAACTCCCTGGCATACACCGGGCAGCGGATCGTCGAGTTGAAGTCGATCGCGATCATGGGCGACATCGCGCCCGGCGCCAGCGTCCCGTTCACCATCAAGGTACGCAGCAGCCAGCTCGCGCTGAATGGCAGCGACGGCGTCTACCCGGTTGGGGTCCAGATTCTCGGCACTGATCCAACGGGGCAGCGGTCGAACGACGCGATCGCGCGGGCAACCACATTCCTACCGAAGATGACGAAGCGCTCCTCAGCCAAAGTTGCAACGTCGATCGGTTGGCCATTCATCATGCCGGCGCGGCGCGCGGCCGATCGGACCCTGATCGATCCCAAGGCATTGATGAGTTCGGTGAGCCCGGGCGGACAACTCAGCAATCTGCTGGGACTCGCCGAATCAATCGGAGCAGCCCATTCGACCGCGATCATCGATCCCGCGCTTCTCGTCGGTGTCGACGACCTCGCCCATAATCGGAACCTGTCGAAGAAGGCTCGACTGAACGAGGCCCAGGTCGCCAACGCAAAATCATTCTTGGCCCGACTGTTGCGTCTTGCTCGCACAGGGAGCAGTTGGGTGCTCGGATATGACCGTCCTGACGCCCTGGCACTTCAACAAAATGATGACCTGTCCGCCGGACTCAAGAAGGCGGTCGAGCGATCAACGCGGGCGACCCTCGACAACTACCAGATCATTGGCCGTCACGTGACGTGGCCGACTCGGCACGGTGTCACCAACAAGCTGCTCGGGTATGTGCGTGGACCTGGCGATGACCCGGTCATTGTCGATTCTGACGACGTCGAAGGATGGAGCAATCGCAATGGGTCATTGGTTCAGTACTCGACGCCAGACGGCCCGATGCCGATTCTCGTCGATGATGCTCTGACCGACGGTGTCCCCGGTGTCACCTCGACCATCGCACTACGTCAGCGTCTCGTCAGCGGCGCGGCATTGGCCATCATGGCTCAGGGGATCGATCCCGAATCGCGGGCCAACACAATCGCGGTGCTACCCCCAAACTGGAACCCCGGACTTGATTGGGCCGGCGGCCAGCTCGGCGATGCGTTCACAAATCCATGGGTCAAGGGCATCAACTTCGATGAATTGCTGACCCAGCCGATCGGCACCCTTCCAGGATCACTGCCCTCAACCGCGTCAGCGTCTCCGGTCAATCGCAATCAGTTGACCGCAGCAACCGAGATCACGAGCCAATCAGCGCTGTTGCGTTCCCTGTATTCAGGCGACGATCAAACCTCGCGCGATTTCGATCAGGATGTCGCCGAAGCAGTAAGTCTGCAGTGGCGGTCACATCGCAAGGAGGGTTTGGCAATCACCCGTAAGACCGCAGCGCGCGCGGTCAAAGAGTTGTCGAAGATACGAATCGAAGGCCCAAAGTCGGTGACGCTTTCGGGCTCGAACGGCAAGTTCCCCCTGACCATCAGCAATGACACCAAACACGCCATCAAGGTGGCGGTCCGGATGGACTCGTCCAACCCGGCATTGACGATTCCTGACCTCAAGACGACGTTGATCGAGTCTGGCGAGAGCCACACAGTCAACGTCAAGGTCGACGTACGTGATCAGGGCTCGACCTCGATCGCTGCTCAACTCCTCACGCCGAGCGGCAAGACCGTCGGTACGCCGGTTGTGTTCAACGTGAGGTCGAGCGCCGTTGGCACCGTCCTGTGGGTCGCGATCGGCGCCGCCGGCTTGTTCGTGGTGGTCGCGATGCTGCGCCGGTTCACCCGTCGGCATCCAAATGGATTCCGCACATGAGCGGCCAGCACGACATCGCCGCGGCCAGCAAATGGATGGCACTCGGGACCGTCTTTTCACGGATCACCGGATTCTTGCGGGCATTCCTGATTGTTTCGGCGATCGGCCAGAAGGTCAACGGCGACATCTTCGACACGTCCAACTCGATCCCGAATGCGCTCTACATCCTGGTGGCGGGCGGGATCTTCAATGTGGTCCTCGTGCCACAACTCGTCCGTGCCATGAAGAACGACAAGGACGGCGGCGACGCCTACGCCAACCGCGTCATGACATTGGGGCTGCTGGTCCTGTCGATCGCGACCGTTGTCCTGATTTTGTTTATCCCCATCCTCGTGCGCGGCCTTTTCGGGGCATCGTTCTTCACGCCGGAAAACGCCGACCTGAAGGCGTCGGCCTTCTTGCTCATGGCGCTATGTATGCCACAGGTGTTCTTCTACGGCGCCTTCGTGCTCGTGGGGCAGATCCTGAATGCGCGCGGCCGTTTTGGACCGATGATGTGGGCGCCGATCGCGAACAACATCGTGTCCTGCGGTGTCGTCGTGATCTACATCGTGATCTTCGGCGCCTCACGCGAGAGCGGCGGTTTCAGCACCAATGAGTCACTGTTGTTGGGTCTAGGCTCAACCCTTGGGATAGCGCTGCAGGCAGTGATTCTGATGCCCTATCTGAAACAGACCGGCTTCACGTTCCGTCCGCGCTTCGACTTTCGCAACGTCGGACTCGGGCATACCCTCCGACTCGGGATGTGGACGCTGTTCTTCATCGTGGTCAACCAAATCGCGTTCTTCACGATCACCCGAATCGGCAACGCCGCAAACATCAAGGCGGCGGCGGACGGGACTGGCGGTGGTGGCTCCTCGGCCTACAACTTCGGCTTCCTTATTAGCCAGGTTCCGCACGGCATCATCACGGTGTCGCTAGCCACTGCCATGATGCCGACCTTGTCGGCGCTTGCCGCTGACAATCGTCTCGGCCGGGTCCGACTCGAGTTGGGCCGCACCCTTCGCCTGTCACTCATCGTTGTGACTCCGCTGGCAATCGCCGTGGCCTGTCTCGGTCAGGAGTTGGCGCTGGTGGCCACATCATTCGGCGCAAACAAGGGGCACACGGCAATCCTCGGCCATACGATTCAAGCTTTCGCCCCAGCGATGGTGTTCTTCACGATTCAGTATGTGATGTTGCGCGGCTTCTATTCGATTGAGAACACCAAGACGCCGTTCTTCATCCAAACGATCATCGCTGCGACCAACATCGCTGCGGCGTTTGGGTTCACCGCGCTGGTCGGCCCCAATGCGGTATCCACGATGCTTGCCTTGGCGTTCGGCGCGGCTTATCTGGTGGGTTCAGTGTTCTCAGTGAGCCTTCTGTCCCGCCGGATCGGGACCGTCTTCGACGCCGAGATGTGGCGATTTGCACTGCGAATGATGCTTGCCTGTAGCATCACGGCAGCAGTTATGCTTGGCTTCGCAGTCGGCAGCGATAGTCTACTTATCGACAAATCGACTTATGCTGGTTCCTTGCTCATCGTCCTGGTCGGCGGCGGGCTCGGCGCGCTGGCGTTCATCGGCTCGGCTAAGGCCATGCGAATCAATGAGCTCACCTATTTGGTCAGTGCGCTCCTGCGCCGACGCGCCGCACCGCAATAAGCCGTGCGCGTGGCTACGATGGAACGACGGTCTTACGTTGGAGGGCTTTGATGGGCGACAGGCGGCTCTTGGCCTCCGGTAACATCCTTGCCGACCGCTACGAACTTCAGGATCTCGTCTCGGAGAAGCTCGGCTCCAGCATGTGGCGAGCCCACGACAGAGTCCTCAACCGCAATGTCGGGCTGGAAATCCTAGCCAGTGCCGATCCGCGCGCTGAACGCTTTCTTGACGCGGCCCGCCAATCCACAATCGTGACCGATCCGCGCTTCCTGCGGGTCCTCGACGTAATCGAGAACGAAAAAGGTCACAACCTGATCATTCGGGAGTGGGCCAAGGCCTTTCCGCTCGATCAACTACTCCTGCAGTCACCACTTCCCAACCGGCGCGCCGCAACCGTGGTGGCTGAGGTGGCCGAAGCGCTCGCGCACGCACATGAGATGGGCATCTTCCATCGCCGACTCACACCGCATCAAGTCGTATTGAAACAGTCCGGCGCCGTACGAGTGGTCGGGCTCGGTGTGGCGTCCGCGCTCTCACCGGGCGGCGCTCGGGAGTCGATCCAAGATCTGCAAGCGTACGAGCGCGCCGACGTCGAGGCGCTCGGGAAACTCTTGTACGCCTGCCTGACGAGTCGCTGGCCCGGCGCCCATACCGATGGCCTACGCGCCGCCCCGACCGAGCACGGTCGGCTGCTGCGCCCGCGTCAAGTGCGCGCCGGAGTGTCTCGGGACGCCGACACGGTCTGTGATCGGATCCTGGGCAATCCGCCGCGCAATCATCACGTCCCGCTCCGCACCGCTCAGGAAGTCGGCGCCGCGCTCCGACTGGCCGGCGACGATGAAAGTTTCTTGCTTGACGATCAGCCCAGCCTCGCTAGCCTGTCATCCCCCGACCTGCTCAGACTTGACCCAGTGATCGTGCCCGCCGGCCCACCGCCGGGGATCAATCCGCCCCGCCGCAGGCCCAAGGCATACGAGCCAGCGCCGCCGACGATTTTCGAACGCAACATCGAACGTGCCAGGAGTGCAACCCGCGGCGATCGTGGCTTTATTGTCGGCGGCATCATCGGCGCGCTCGTCCTTCTCACCATTATCGGTTTCATGGTCGGTCGAACAACGAATGCGAGTCCCGATCCGATCAAGCAGTCCTCGCCGTTACGCATGCTGCCGATTCGTTCGGCGCACGACTTCGATCCACAAAGTCAGGACAAGGCCGAGAACCCCGCCGAGGTGAAGTTCGCGATTGACGGGGATCGGTCGACTGGTTGGCGTTCGTCCCAGTATTTCGGCAACGCTCGTCTTGGCGGGCTCAAGGACGGCGTTGGTCTGAGCCTGGATCTGGGCGGACCGCGTGAGGTGGAAACCTTACGGATACATCTGACGGGGACCGGAACGAGTCTTGCGGTTTATGCGTCGGCACCGGAGACCGACAAGGCGCCGACATCACTTACTGGGCTGCGTCGGATCGCGGTTCTATCCGACGCTGGCGAAGATTCGACGATCACGTTGCAGTCGGGGGTGCTCACGCGCCATCTGGTGATTTGGCTGACAAAACTGCCGCAAATCTCTGACAGTACGTTCCGCGGCGAGATCAATGATGTCACCATCCGCGGCAAATCGTGAGCGCCGACGACCATCGGGAAATACCTGCCGCCTAGGATTTGTTGAACTAGATCCACGATGAAAGAGATCAGCTATATGAGTAACGACGTCCGCAATGTCATCATCATTGGTTCCGGCCCCTCGGGTTATACCGCCGCGGTCTATGCCGCACGGGCTAATCTCAACCCGCTGGTGTTCGAAGGATCGGTGACTGCCGGTGGTGCGTTGATGAACACCACCGATGTCGAGAACTTCCCGGGCTTCCCTGACGGTGTCATGGGTCCGGATCTGATGGACAAACTGCGCGCCCAGGCCGAACGATTCGGTGCCGAAATGATTGCCGACGATGTGACTGCCGTCGACCTCACCGGCTCAATCAAAACCGTGACCCTCGGCGACGGCAGCAGCTATTCCGCGCATGCGGTGATCTTGGCGATGGGGTCCGGTTATCGCAAGCTCGAGATTGATGGCGAGGACCGCCTGTCCGGTCACGGCGTCAGTTGGTGTGCGACGTGTGACGGCTTCTTCTTCCGCGGCCAAAACATCGCCGTCATCGGCGGCGGCGATTCCGCGGTCGAGGAAGCGACCTTCCTCACCCGGTTCGCCGACAAGGTCACCTTGGTTCATCGGCGTGACGAGTTGCGCGCCAGCAAGATCATGCAGGATCGTGCACTGGCCAACGACAAGATCGAGTTCGCCTGGAACTCCGAGGTCGCGGAACTCCATGGTGAGAGCAAGTTGGCGGGCATCACCCTCCGGGACACCGTCAACGGCGAGCTTCGCCGTATCGACGCGACCGGACTGTTCATTGCGATCGGTCACGACCCGCGGTCCGAACTCCTCAAGGGTCAGGTCGATCTGGATGACGAGGGCTATGTGCTCGTGCAGTCCGGATCAACCGCGACCAATATTCCGGGCGTATTTGCCAGCGGCGACCTCGTCGACCACACCTACCGCCAAGCCGTGACTGCAGCTGGCACCGGTTGTGCGGCATCCCTCGACGCTGAGCGTTACCTGTCCGATCTCGAACATGCGGTCGCGGCCGTCGCCACACACTGATTTGGAATCAAATTCACCACCCGGTTGTTGACTCAAACACAGACCTCAAGGAGCAAAAAAATGGGAAACATTGCAGCAGTAACAGACGCTGACTTCGCCGCGAAGGTGCTCGGTGCCAAAGGGCCCGTGCTCGTCGACTTCTGGGCGAGCTGGTGTGGTCCGTGCCGCCAGCTGGCACCGATTCTCGAGGAGATCGCGCTTGAGAAGGGCGAGAAGCTCACGATCCTCAAGATGGATGCCGACGCCAATCCGGTGACTCCCGCGCAGTATCGCGTTACCGGCCTACCGACGCTGAACCTGTATGTCGGCGGCGAGGTCGTCAAGTCGATCGTCGGTGCCAAGCCAAAGGCGGCCATCTTGGCTGATCTGGCTGATCACGCCTGAACAACCTCTTCAAAAGAAATAAGTCGACAAGTTAACTTGTCGACTTATTTTTTATGTTCCGAGTAGCTGCTGGTCAGCGGGCCTCAGCTGTTCGCTGACCCTTTCGGGTCCATCAATTCGATGATGCGCTCAAGGTCTTCAAGGGTTGCGAATTCAACTGTGATCTTGCCCTTGGAGCGGCCGAGGTCGACCTTCGCTCGGGTCTCAAAGCGCTCCGACAGGCGGGCCGCCAGATCGGCGAGTCGGGGAGCCGACAGCGACTGCGAGGTCCGTCGCCCGCTGGTCGAGGTCTTCGATGGTCCAACGGTCACGATCTCTTCGAGGGCGCGTACGGAGAGTCCCTCGGCGATGACCCGAGTTGCCAGTCGCTCCTGGATCTCCGAATTGGACACCGAAACAAGGGCACGGGCATGGCCGGCCGACAGCACGCCAGCAGCAACCCTGCGCTGGACCGCCGGCGTCAGTTTGAGCAACCGCAGCGTATTGCTGATCTGCGGGCGTGAACGTCCAATACGTTCGGCGAGCTCCTCATGCGTACAGCCGAAGTCCTCGAGCAACGCCTGATAGGCGGCCGCCTCTTCGAGCGGGTTGAGCTGTGACCGATGCAAATTCTCTAGCAGCGCGTCGCGGAGGAGATCCCCGTCATCGGTATCGCGGACGATCGCGCCAATTGAGGCCAGCCCGGCCTTTTGATGAGCCCGCCAGCGGCGTTCGCCCATGATGAGTTCAAACTTCTGCCGACCGACCTCGCGCACGACGATCGGCTGCAATAGCCCAACCTCTTTGATCGAGTGGACCAATTCGGCCATCTCGTC
This sequence comes from Aeromicrobium changchenzhani, assembly GCF_057586615.1. Lineage (NCBI taxonomy): Bacteria > Bacillati > Actinomycetota > Actinomycetes > Propionibacteriales > Nocardioidaceae > Aeromicrobium > Aeromicrobium changchenzhani. Next base: position 3,559,485 of record NZ_CM172480.1, read on the forward strand.
CTCATCAAAAGCTTGGCGCGGTTGGCGTGAATTCGGCACGATCTGTTCAATCGGAAGATCGGCATAACGCGCACCAGTGATCTCTTTGAGACCGGACTTTCGCGCCTCGGCCGGCGTCGAGGGAATGAGTGCCTCTAGTCCGCGTCCCAATCCACGTCGTCCGCTCATGCCTGTGATTCCTTCGTCGTCGTAACTACTGCTTCGGCGATTTCACGCGCCGCTTCGAGATAGGAGAGCGCGCCTGATGACGCGCGGTCATACGTGATGACCGTTTGCCGATAACTGGGTGCCTCGGAGATGCGTACGGAGCGCGGGATCGCGGTCCTGAGCACCTGTTCGGAGAAGTGCTCGCGCACGTCATCGGCGACGGCAGACGATAATTTCGTACGCGCATCGAACATCGTTAATAAAATCGTGGTGATCGACAGCGCTGGATTGAGATGTGCTTTGATGAGCTCGATTGAGCGGATTAGCTGGCCGAGACCTTCCAGTGCGTAGTACTCGCACTGAATCGGAATAAGCACCTCGCGCCCGGCGACCATGGCATTGATGGTCAGCAGCCCGAGTGAGGGCGGACAGTCAATCAACACGTAATCGAGTGGTCGGCCAGTGTCGGCGCGCAACTGGATATACGCCTGCAGCGCCCGATCGAGTCGGGTCTCACGGGCGACAAGCGACACGAGTTCGATCTCTGCACCGGCAAGGTCAATCGAGGCCGGCAGCACAGACAAACCAGGGATTTCAGGACTTGGGCGGACCAATTCTTCCAGCGGAGCGCCTTCGACAATCGCCTCGTACACGCCCGGGGTGCCTTCGGTGTGGTCAATGTCGAGCGCGGTCGAGGCATTGCCCTGCGGATCAAGATCTACGACCAAGACTTCAAGGCCACCCAGAGCCAAAGCGGCCGCAAGGTTTACCGTCGTGGTGGTCTTGCCGACACCACCCTTCTGATTCGCGACCACGAAGACACGCGTGTGATCGGGCCGAGTGAACTCTGCAGCATCACGAACACGCTGGCTGAGATTCACATGTTCGCGTGCTTCCTTGGCCAGAGGTGTTTCGTCATCGCCGCCATAGCCGAGGTTTCGGGTTTCGCTGTAAGCAGCCGCCGGCGTCGCTCCGAAGTCACTCAATCGTCAATCCCGTCATCGGTTTCACGTGAAACGTCACCCTGCCAACCCACGGGCTCCGGTGAAGGAATTGGGGCAATGGGCCAGCCAAGACCTGGAACGACGCTCATTTCGTGACCTCCACAACAGTTGTGGGGACATCGAGATCCCCATACGTGTTGACCACGATAGTGCGTGCTCCGAGTCGATGAAGTGTCTTTGCTGCAGCGTCGACTTCCTGGGGTGCCGTCTGACCCTTCAAGGCCAAGAGCACACCGCCAGTCTGCACGAGCGGAAGACACCAGCTGGCAAGTTTCTCAAGGGCAGCCACTGCGCGGGCCGTGACGACGTCATACTGCTCATCGACATCTTCGGCGCGGCTGCGCATGACGTACAGGTTATCTAGTTGGAGTTCATCTTTGACCTCGTTGAGGAACACCGTCCGCCGCAACAGAGGCTCGATTAAGGTGATGTTCAGATCGGGACGAGCAATAGCCCAGACAATCCCTGGCAGGCCTGCGCCGCTACCAACATCGGCCACCGAGGCGCCTTGGGGGATTCGCGGGGTAACAACAACCGAGTTCATGATGTGCCGGTCCCACAGCCGCGGCACCTCGCGCGGTCCAATCAAACCACGTTCGACGCCCGCCGTTGCCAGCAGTTCAACATAGCGACGAATACTGGGAAGTGATTCAGGAAACGCTTCCACTGCGCCACTTGGTGGGGAACTGGGCAGTGCGGGCGTTTCACGTGAAACAGTCACGAGGCGGGAAGTACCACAACGTAGCGGCGGGGCTCCGCGCCCTCAGATTCACTCGTCAGGCCGGCAGCGGCGATCGCATCATGAACGACCTTGCGCTCAAATGGAGACATGGGTGCAAGCTTGACCGGCTCACCGTCATCGTTGACCTTCGCGATGGCCGTTCCGGCATGCTCGACGAGCTCGGCACGGCGACCAGCGCGATAGCCAGCAACGTCGAGCATCAGACGGCTACGCTCACCGGTCTCGCGATAAACGGCCAGCCGGGTGAGTTCCTGCAACGCATCGAGAATCTCGCCGCTACGACCAACCAGGTCCTGCAACTCACCGCCGACAATTGACACCGCCGCACGATCGCCGTCGACATCCATGTCGATATCCCCATCGATATCGGCAATATCTAGGAGTCCCTCCAGGAAATCTGCCGCAATATCGCCTTCGCGTTCAAGCTTGTCTGCATCCGCGCTCACTTGGAGCCGCCTTTCTTGGAAGGGTTCGAGCCGGGTTTACCTTTGCCCCGATTGCGCTGTACTTGATTGCGCTGTACCGAATTATCCGGTGCTGGATGCTTTTCGGCCGGATTCGTTGGTGTTGGCTTCTTTGGTGCTGGCTTCTTTTGTGCTGGTTTGTCAGCCGAATTGTCCGACGGGGCCTTCTTCGGCGCATTTCCCGGACTCTTCTTCCGCTGGCTGCGCGGCTGATTCTTGGGCTGCTGACGAACCGGGGCCTTCGGCGCTTCTTCATCCGCGACCTGTGTGGTCGGCTCGACCGCAACGGTCTTTCCGTTCTTAAGATCGCGCTCCTGCTTAGCCTTGAAGGCCGGTGTGCCGGGCGCTGGGTTGCTTCGGATCACGTAGAACTGCTGGCCCATCGTCCAGAAGTTCGACGTCGTCCAATAGAACAAGACGCCCAGCGGGAATGCCACACCGCCGACGGCGAAGACTACCGGCAAGACATACAGCAACATCTTCTGCTGTTGTGCATACTGGCCACTCATGGCATCGGCGGGCATGTTCTTGCTCATCAGTTGTCGTTGCGTCAGGAACTGCGTGGCGACCATGATTAGCACGAGCGCCATCGTGATGATTTTCGTCTCGATCGCGTTGCTCCTGATGAACGTATCGGCGATCTGAGCACCAAGCAGGGAGGCTTCCTTCAGAGAAGTGGCCATAGGAGTCGTTAAGAAGCCCTTTGCATCGCCCTTTGCCGCGTGGTCAATCGTTCGGAACAGCGCGAAGAAGATCGGCATCTGCAAGATCAGCGGCATGCAGGATGCAAATGGGTTGGTGCCCGTTTCCTTCCAGAGCTTCATCTGCTCCTGCGTCAGGCGCTCACGGTCGTGCGCATACTTCTTCTGTAGTTCCTTGATTTTGGGCTGCAAAAGCTGCATATTGCGGCTGGAATTGATCTGCTTGACGAACAGCGGAATCAGCAATGTACGAATCGTCACCGTTAAGCCAACGATCGCAAGCGCCCAGGTCCAGCCGCTGTCCTCGGGCAGAATCAACGAGACGAGCCAATGCCAACCGATCAGGACGGCGGAGACGGCGTAGTAGAGCGGCGTCATGATTGCCGATCCGATGTCGCCTAGGAAGCCGAACATTATTCTCCTCTAAGTGGCGGAGTGGCAGGGACTGGATCGTATCCGCCCGGACTCCAAGGGTGACAGCGTACGAGACGTCTGGCGGCAAGCCAGCTTCCTCGAATGGCACCGTGAGTTTCCACGGCTTGGAGCGCGTAGGCCGAGCAGGTCGGATGATAGCGACACACTTGGCCATACAGGGGGCTAATGGCAAAACGGTATGCCTTCAGCAGCGAGACTAGGGCCCATTTCACCGGATTGGGCATCAGTGCACACCCGACCGGATCAACGCCTTGTCGAGATCGGTCGCGAGGTTTGAATAGGACCCAGCGGCCGCATGCGGCAAAGCCCTGATCACCAGGCGTGAACCCGGGGGCAATTGCTCCATACGCTCACGCATCAGGTGCCGCAGTCGGCGTTTAACCCGATTGCGTACGACCGCCGGACCCACTGCCTTGCTCACAACGAAACCAACTGAGCTCGCTCCGACCCCGCCGACCACAACATGAGCAACGAGAGTCGGTCGGGCCGCACGCATTCCGCCTCGAATCGTCCGGCGAAAGTCATCGCTGGACCGCATCCGATTCTCGCGCGCGAGCACGATTCAGGCAGAAAGCTTGGCGCGGCCCTTTTGACGGCGCGCTGCGAGGATTGAGCGGCCGGCGCGGGTACGCATACGGAGGCGGAAGCCATGCTTCTTGGCACGACGACGGTTATTCGGCTGGAAAGTGCGCTTGGACACGAGTAGATCCTGTTCTAGAAAATGAGCCAGTCTTTCGACGGCCACCGCTCGCCCGCAAGGCAGTTGCATTTTCCAACTTGGAACATTGCGGACACGCGGCAGAGGTCGGACTACACAACGGTACGGGCACCCCTACCGCCGGTCAAACTGATACACATACGGCAACGGGCCTCACCACGTCCACACGACACGCCGTCGAGCGACCAATGCTGTGCAATTGTACTTGTAGCGAGGACCTTTTGCCTGCTA